>CAXXEM010000001.1:0-336192 GCA_963667545.2 Oscillospiraceae bacterium | reverse complement strand
AAAGCGGCAGTCGTCGTTTCGCAGTCGCTGGCCAAAATTCTTGATGGAATTTCCGCGATTGATGAAATTCGACTGGTATTTTTCAATGCTTCACAGATGGAAACCTTCATCACCCACCAGAAATTTCCACGCTGAACCGGCCCCTGCCCCCTTGCCGATATACGCCCCTGCGGCATAATTCAGTTTTCGGCCAGAAGCGGCAGCCAAGCCGCCAGCCATCAATCATCCGGAGAACTCATTCATGAAGCGTATCGACATCGACAGCGCCATACGCTTGCACACCCAATGGCGACGGCAGTTCCTCAATGCCTTCGCCGGTGGCGCCTACGCGGACATGCCGCTCTCCGAACACCGCGGCTGCACCCTCGCCAAAATCCTGGATGAGGCCCAGGGCGCCTATGTCGGGTCGCCCGAATACAAGGAACTCGTTGCGATCCACGACCGTTTCCATGCGCTGGCCAACGACATCGTCGATCTCAGCAACAATGGCCTCGGCGACTCGGCCGACCTGCTGCTGCCGGAGCTCAACGAAGCCTCACACCAACTCGTCGGCCATCTGGATAAATTGCGGGAACAGCGCTAACGCAGATGACAACGACCGGTCACTGTAGCCAGCACCAAATTGAAAATGGCACAGAGTAACTGTGCCATTTTTCATTCAGTCACCAACCAGCAAGCTATCGGATGCCTCGTCAGCCAAGGGACTCAAAAGTGTCACTGAGCCCAGGCCACCCCGAAGAGATCAAGCAGGTTTCCCTGTTTTCTTCTTTCGCGCCGCATTCTTGGCCCGTTGCAGGCGCTGCAGGCGGCGGCGAATTTCGTCGGAATCCATCCAGACGTCCGAGCCCTTCAGAATATTGGCGATCTCCGCATCGGTCAGGAAAGGCGAACACAATCGGGACATGACCTTCTCGAACCAGTTGCCGACCGCGGCCACCTCGGCCTGCTGTTCGTTACCCTTGCCGGCAAAAATCCCCGAATAAATGTGGAACATCAACTGGCAATTGTCATGCACGATCAACTCGTCGCCGCTCAGGAAAATCAGCGCCGCCATTGAGTAGGCACGCGCCTCAAGAATGGTGACTACCCGGGCATTCGAGGAAAACATGTTGTTGATGATCTGCAGACCGGTATTGAAATCGCCACCCGATGAATTGATGTGGATATAGACCAGATCGGTCTCGCTGGCTGAGCGCAGGGTGTAAAACAACTCTGTGTAATATTGCGGCTCGCGGATTTCGCCGCACAGGTAATAAGCCACCTGACGAACCGGCAACTGCTGCTCGTAGCGAATCAGGCCACGAAACGGCACCAAATCTTCGGTCAGCGTCTCTTCATCTGGCGCAGAAGGCTGTCGATGCATGGTATCTCCCTGATGGAATACTCATACACATTATGATCCAAATCCGCCGGAGTCAGCACGACAATTAACCGGCTGCGACAGCCGTATTGGCAGGCCTTGCGGGGATTCAAGCAAATACCGGAAACGGAACTCCGCAGCTTGGTTTGTCTTTGCGCAAAATCCTGTTTCTGCCCCTCGCAAACGTATACTTCCCCTCTGTACTTCTTCCTCGAGAACCCTTCGCATCGTGACGACCACACTCCCCATTGAAATTATCGCCGACGAACTGGCGCGACTGCGTGCCGCCAATCCCCTCGTGCATCTGCTGACCAACGAGGTCGTGCAGGAAATCACCGCGAACGTGCTGCTGGCAGCGGGCGCTTCGCCGGCCATGATCGTGGCGGAGGAGGAAGCTGCGGCGTTTGCTGCGATTTCCGGGGCGCTGCTGGTCAATGTCGGAACGCTCTATCCGGCCCGGCGGGCGTCAATGAAGCTGGCAGTGATGGCGGCCAACCAGGCCGGCGTACCGTGGACCCTCGACCCGGTGGCGGTAGGCGTGCTCGACTACCGGACGCAGGCCTGCCGCGAATTCATTGCCCTGAAGCCCGCCGCCATTCGCGGCAATGCCTCGGAAATCCTCGCGCTGGCCGGATTTTCCGGCGGCGGTCGCGGCGTCGATACGACAGCGGGTTCAGCCGGGGCGCTGGAAGCGGCGGAGCAGTTGGCACGGTCGACGGGTGCCATCGTTGCAGTGACCGGCGAGACTGATTTCATTACCGACGGCGTGACGACCTGGGCAACGCCCTGGGGGCATCCGGTGATGACACGGGTGGTCGGCACCGGATGCGCCCTTTCGGCGCTGGTTGCCGCCTTCACGGCGCAGGCGCCGAACCGGCTTAATGCGGTCGCGGCGGCGTGCGCCGTGGCGGGCCTGTGCGGCGAACAGGCGGCGGCAAACAGCCGCGGGCCAGGTTCGTTCAAGGCCGAATTTCTTGATGCGCTCTACCTGATGACGCCGGAAAAACTGCGCGAGCGGTTGGCATGACACCAAACCCGGTCGATCTGTCGCTTTACCTGGTGCTCGACCCCGAGCTCTGCGGCGGCCCGGCCGAAATGGTGCGGACCGCCCGACTGGCGGCCGAAAATGGTGCAACCGTGGTCCAGTTGCGCGCACCCGGATGGAAAAAACGACAGTGGCTGGCCACGGCCATCGAACTCAAGGCAGCGCTGGCCCCGTTCGGCGTGCCGCTGATCATCAACGACCACATCGATGTCGCGCTGGCCATCGATGCAGACGGTGTCCATATCGGACAGGCTGACCTGCCGGTGGCCGAAACACGCCGCCTGATCGGGCCGGACAAGATTCTCGGGCTATCGGTTTCCAACGCTGACGAACTAGCCGCCGTACCGCCCGGCGTCGATTACCTGGGCATCGGCCCGGTCTATCCGACAGGAACTAAGCCCGATGCAGCAGCAGCCACCGGTCTGCCGCTGTTTTCAAAACTCGTTGCAACAAGCCGCTGGCCGGTGGTGGCGATCGGCGGTATCGGTGCGAATAACTGTGGACCGCTCTTGGCCGCCGGGGCCCGAGGCATTGCGGTCGTATCGGCAATCTGCGGGCAGGACGACCCGGCTACCGCAACGGCCTTGCTATTGAGAAAAATACAATCGGCCACTTAGTTGGTCACCAGCGCATTCCCGGCACAGGCTGTGCTTGCAATGACCAAACCGGGTAGCCGACTCAACCGCTGATTTCTTTGGAATTTTGAAAGTTGCACTCATGAAACCCATTCGCAGCCTGCTGGTAGCCAACCGCAGCGAAATCGCCATTCGCGTTCTGCGGGCGGCATCCGAACTCGGCATCCGCACCGTCGCCATCTATTCCAGCGAAGACCGCTTTGCCCTGCACCGCTTCAAGGCTGACGAGTCGTATCTGGTCGGGGCCGGGCAGAAGCCAATCAGGGCTTATCTCGACATTGACGACATCATTCGCATCGCCAAGGAGGCCGAGGTCGATGCCATCCATCCGGGCTACGGCTTCCTGTCCGAAAATCCCGAATTCTCTGACGCCTGCGCCAAGGCCGGCATTGCCTTCATCGGCCCGAATGGCGATGTGATGCGTCGCCTCGGCAACAAGGTGGCGGCTCGCGAACTGGCCCAGGCGGCCGGCGTGCCGGTGGTGCCGGCAACGACGGCCCTGCCCCTTGATGTCGCCCAAGCCAGCGCGATGGCGGCAGCCGTTGGCTACCCGCTGATGCTGAAAGCCAGCTGGGGTGGCGGCGGACGCGGCATGCGCGTCATCGAGAATGAAGTAGAACTGGCACCGGCGCTTGAGGTCGCGCGCCGCGAAGCCCTGGCCGCCTTCGGCAACGACGAGGTTTACCTGGAAAAACTGGTGCGCCGGGCACGCCATGTCGAGGTGCAGGTACTGGGCGACAAGCATGGCCAACTGGTCCATCTGTTCGAGCGCGACTGCTCGGTGCAGCGCCGCAACCAGAAGGTCGTCGAACGCGCACCGGCGCCCTACCTCGATGCCGCAACCCGGCAGGCACTGTGCGATGCTGCACTAAAACTGGCTCACGCCGCCAATTACACCCATGCCGGTACCGTCGAGTTCCTGATGGACGCCGATACCGGCAAGTTCTATTTCATCGAGGTCAATCCGCGCATCCAGGTCGAGCATACGGTGACCGAACAAATTACCGGGATCGACATCGTCAAGGCGCAGATCCGCATCACCGAGGGTTACCGCATCGGCCAGCCGGAATCCTGCGTCGCCGAGCAGTCCGGGATCCGGATGTACGGCCATGCGCTGCAGTGCCGGGTGACCACTGAAGATCCGGAAAACAATTTCACGCCGGATTACGGCAAGATCGGCGTTTACCGCAGCCCGGCCGGCTTCGGCATTCGCCTCGATGCCGGCACCGCCTATGCCGGCGCCGTGATCACGCCGTTCTACGATTCACTGCTCGTCAAGGTCACCGCCTGGGGCCACAGCGGCGCCGAGGCTGCACGCTGCATGGGCCGCGCGCTGCGTGAGTTCCGGGTACGCGGCCTGGCCACCAACCTGCAGTTCCTCGAAAACGTCATCCAGCACCCCCTGTTCCTGTCGGGCGAATGCACGACACGCTTCATTGATGAGACGCCGGAACTCTTCCATTTTGCCAAGCGACGCGACCGCGCCAGCCGCCTGGTCAAGTTCCTCAGCCACGTGACCGTCAACGGTAATCCGGAGATGAAAGGCCGCAAACTGCCGCCGCTCCCCCTGCCGAAACCGATCAGGCCCCATTGCGACCTGAATGCACCGATCCCGTCCGGTAGCCGCGACAGGCTGAAGGAACTCGGTGCCAAAGGCTTCTCGGAATGGATGAAGGCGCAGCCGCAAGTCCTGCTGACCGATACCTCGATGCGCGACGCCCACCAGTCGCTGTTCGCCACCCGCATGCGCTCCTACGACATGCAGGCCATCGCGCCCTACTACGCACGGATGGCGCCCGGGCTGTTCTCGCTCGAATGCTGGGGCGGCGCCACCTTCGACGTTGCTCTGCGCTTTCTCAAGGAAGACCCCTGGGAACGCCTGCAGCGCCTGCGCCAGCAAGTGCCGAACATCCTTTTCCAGATGCTGCTGCGCGCCTCCAACGCCGTCGGCTATACCAACTACAGCGACAACGTTGTGCGCTACTTCGTGCAGCAGGCGGCTGAGAACGGCATCGACGTCTTCCGTGTCTTCGACTCGCTGAACTGGGTGGACAACATGCGTGTCGCCATGGATGCCGTCATCGAGAGCGGTGCGCTGTGCGAAGGCGCCTTGTGCTACACCGGCGACCTGTTCGACCAGGGCCGCCCGAAATTCAACCTCAAGTACTACGTCGACCTCGCCAGACAGCTGGAGAAGGCCGGCGCCCACATCATCGGCATCAAAGACATGGCCGGCGTCTGCAAACCGCGCGCCATCAGCACGCTGGTCAAGGCGCTGAAGGAAGAAGTCGGCCTGCCTTTGCACTTCCATACCCACGACACCAGCGGCATTGCCGCTGCGTCCGTGCTGGCCGCCATCGACGCCGGTTGTGACGCGGTCGACGGCGCGCTCGATGCCCTTTCCGGCCTCACCTCGCAGCCCAACCTCGGTTCGATTGCCGCTGCATTGAAAGGCAGCGAGCACCTTCAACGCGAGCGCGCCCGCGGACAAGCTCCTCTCCATGCGCGGCCGCCTCAAGAGTTCCGATCCCTCGCTCGGCCTCTCGGGCATAACCATCGGCGACATGGTGGCCTTCGCCGCCACGCGCGTCCTGGCCAAGTATCCCAAACTCAACGCCCACGTCGTGGACGGCGTCGTGCGCAGCTACGAACTGGTCCATCTCGGCCTCGCCGTGGACACGCCTCGCGGCCTCATGGTGCCCGTCGTCAGGGACGCGCGCTCGCTCTCCCTGCGCCAGTTCTCCGATCAGTCGAAGCTCCTCGCCAAGTCCTGCGTCGATGGTTCGCCTAACCCCGATCTGCTTTCGGGCTCCACCTTCACGGTGACGAACCTCGGCGCCTTCGGCATCGAGAGCTTCACCCCCATCCTGAACGAGCCCGAAACCGGCATCCTCGGCGTGGACAACATCGCGCCGCGCGCGACCATCGGCCCCGACGGCAAACCGGGCGTCGAAATGCGCATCGGGTTCTCGCTCACCGTGGACCACAGGATCGTGGACGGCGCCGACGCCGCGCGCTACCTGAAGGATCTCGCCGACTATATCGCGAACATCGACATCGTCATGCTCGCCGCTCTCATGTGAGCAAGGGTAGGAACAAATGAAAGATTTCGACATCATCGTCATCGGCGGCGGACCCGGCGGCTACCTCGCCGCGGAACGCCTGGCACACGAAGGGAAAAAAGGTTCTCCTCGCGGAGAAAGATGCCCTCGGGGGCACCTGCCTCAACGTCGGCTGCATCCCCACGAAGACCCTCCTCAATTCGGCCAAACTCTACGTACACGCCCTCGAGGGCGCCAAATTCGGCGTCTCGGCCGACAATGTCCGCTACGACTGGAAGGCCATGCAGGCATGGAAAACCGAGGTCGTCGGCAAGCTCGTCGGCGCCATCGGCCTCACCGAGAAGAAGCTCGGCGTCGAGATCGTGAAGGCTGAAGCCCGCCTCGTCAGTCCGGGAAAAGTCCAGATTGGCGAAAAAATATACGAAACTGAACATATTATCCTCGCGACGGGCTCGGTTCCCGTCATGCCGCCCATCCCCGGCTGCCGGGGCAACCCCCTGGTCGTGGATTCCACCGGCCTTCTTTCCGTCCCAGAAGTGCCCGCGCGCCTCTGCGTCATCGGCGGCGGCGTCATCGGCGTCGAGTTCGCCAGCCTCTTCTCCGCCCTTGGCTCGAAGGTCGAGGTCGTCGAAATGCTCGACGAGATCGTTCCCTTCATGGATAGGGAAGCGGCGCCCATCCTCCGCCGCGGCATGAAGAGCGTAGCCTTCAACCTCGGCTGCAAGGTCGAAAAAATCGAAGGCGCGACGGTCTTCTATAGAAAGAAAGATGGAAGCGAAGCCACGGTGGAGGCCGACCTCGTCCTCATGGCCGTCGGCCGCAAGCCCAGCGTCGAGGGCTGGGGGGCCAAGGAAGCCGGTCTCGACGTCTCTCCCAAGGGCGTCGTCGTGGACGACAGGATGCGCACCAACCTGCCGAAGGTCTGGGCCGTCGGCGACGTCACCGGCCGCAGCCTCCTCGCGCACACGGCCTATCGCATGGCGGAAATCGCCAGCGCCAACATCCTCCGCGGCGAGGAAGCCGCGCGCTCGGGCGAGACGATGCGCTGGGACGCTGTGCCCTGGGCCGTCTATTCGATGCCCGAAGCGGCCGGCATCGGCCTCACCCAGCAGGAAGCCGAGCGCCGCGGCCTCGAGGTCGTCACTTCCTCCGTCCCCCTGCGCGTCTCCGGCCGCTTCGCCGCCGAGAACGGCTTCGCCGCCCCCGGTACCGCCAAGCTCGTCGCCGACGCCCGGACGGGGAAGATCCTCGGCGTCCATATCGTAGGCGCCTACGCCTCGGAGACGATCTGGGGAGCCTCGGCCGTAATAGAAAATGAATTGACCGCTGGCGATCTGCGCCAGCTCGTATTCCCCCATCCCACGGTTTCCGAAGCGATACGCGAAGCCGCCTGGGCCATGAAAGAATGAAACCGGGAAAACCGGAACGCTATATAAGGAGATAAACATGCCTAAGTCCATGACAGTAGATCCCGCGGACCTGCGGAAAAGCGGAGTCCTTAAAATCCCTTCGATTCCGATGAACCAGTACAAGCGCAATTTTTCCACCGAAATCGCGACCTATGGAAAGGACGGGCTCGTCGCCATGCTCCACGACATGATCGCGATCAGGGAGTTCGAGTCCATGCTCAATTCAATCAAGACCACCGGAGCTTGGAACGGCGTCGAGTACAACCATAAAGGTCCCGCCCATCTATCCTTGGGACAGGAAGCCGCCTCCGTAGGCCAGGCCGCCGCCCTCGACCCGGACGACTTCATCTTCGGATCGCACCGCAGCCATGGCGAAATCCTCGCCAAATGCTTTTCGGCGGCACGCAAACTCGATCCCAAATCCCTCGAATCCATCATGAAGGGATTCCTGGACGGCGAGACCCTCCGATTCGCGGAACGCATTTCCTATAGCAATCTCGCCTCCCTCGCCGAAAATTTCATCCTCTTCGGCACGATGGCCGAAATCTTCGCGCGCAAGTCGGGTTTTACGAGAGGCCTTGGCGGCTCGATGCACGCCTTCTTCGCGCCATTCGGATCGATGCCGAACAACGCGATCGTCGGCGGTTCGGCCGACATCGCGACCGGTTCCGCGCTCTACAAGCGCATAAACAAGAAACCGGGCATCGTCGTCTCCAACATCGGCGACGCGTCCATGGGCTGCGGCCCCGTGTGGGAAGCCATGACGCTCGCCTCCATGGACCAGTACAGGACCCTCTGGCCCGAATCGGCCGGCGGGGCTCCTCCCATCCTCTTCAACTTCTTCAACAACTTCTACGGCATGGGCGGCCAGACGGTGGGCGAAACCATGGGCTACGGCGTCCTCGCGAGGGTGGGCGCGGGCGTCAACGCCGACGCCATGCATTCCGAGCGCGTCGACGGCTACGATCCGCTCGCGGTGGCCGACGCCGTCGCCCGCAAGAAGAAGATTCTCCTCGAGGGGCGCGGCCCCGTCCTCCTCGACACCATCACCTACCGTATTTCCGGCCACTCGCCTTCCGACGCCTCCAGCTACAGGACGAAGGACGAAGTCGAGCTCTGGCAGAAGAACGACTCCATCGAGGACTTCTCCGCTTACCTCGTCAAGAACAAGGTGATGTCGAAGTCTGACGTGGAGACGATGCGCGCCGCCGTCGACGAAAAGCTGACGGCCGTCCTGAAGCTCTCCACGAACGAGGCCGAGTGCCCGCGCGTGGACGGCGCCTTCATCGAATCCGTGATGTTCTCGAACCAGAAGGTCGAGAAGTTCGACTCAAGGGAGCCCGAGTTCCTCCAGCCTCTCTCGGAGAACGCCCGCGTGAAGTCCATCGCGGGAAAAATCCGCAAGGCTACCGACGCCGAGGGCAAGCCGGTATCCAAGAACAAGATGTACCAGTACCGCGACGCTCTCTTCGAAGCCATCGCGCATCGCTTCGCCATCGATCCCACCCTCGCGGCCTGGGGCGAGGAAAACCGCGACTGGGGCGGCGCCTTCGCCGTCTACCGCGGCCTCACCGAGGCGCTTCCCTACAACAGGCTCTTCAATTCCTCCATTTCCGAGGGCGCCATCGTAGGAAGCGGCGTAGGTTACGCGCTTTCGGGCGGACGCGCCATCGTCGAGCTCATGTACTGCGACTTCCTCGGCCGCGCCGGCGACGAGATTTTCAACCAGGTCGCCAAGTGGCAGTCGATGTCGGCGGGCATTCTCAAGATGCCCCTCACTGTGCGCGTCTCCGTCGGCAACAAGTACGGCGCCCAGCACAGTCAGGACTGGGCCGCCCTCGTGGCCCACATTCCCGGGCTCAAGGCTTACTTTCCCTCGACTCCCTACGACGCCAAGGGCATGATGAACCTCGCGTTGCGCGGCACCGATCCCGTCATCTTCTTCGAAAGTCAGCTTCTCTACGATATCGGCGAGCAGTTCGAGCCCAACGGCGTGCCGGAAAGCTACTATGAAATTCCTGAGGGCGAGCCGGCGATCAGAAAGCAGGGCAAAGACATCACGATCGTGACGTTGGGCGCCACATTATACCACGTCATGGAGGTCGCGAAGACGCTCGAGGAAAAATACGGGCTCTCCGCCGAGGTCATCGACCTTCGCTTCGTGGCTCCCTTGAACTACAATGTCATCGTCGAATCGGTGAAGAAGACCGGAAGGCTCGTACTCGCTTCCGACGCCGTAGAGAGGGGCTCTTTCCTCCACACGGTGGCGTCCAACGTGCAGACTCTCGCCTTCGATTACCTCGACGCCCCCGTCGCTGTCGTCGGTTCGAGGAACTGGATCACGCCCGCGGCCGAACAGGAAGCGCTTTTCTTCCCGCAGAAGGAATGGATTCTGGACACCATCCACGAGCGAATCCTTCCCCTGAAGGATCATGTGGTCACGACGGTGCAGACGAACGGCGAACTCGCGCGCAGGGCGCGCCTCGGCGTGTGATGAACGACGTCATCAACGATTCCGGAGCCAGTCCCGGACGGCGCATCGAGGCGCTGAGGGCCTTCGCGGCTTCCACTGCGGCTCCTGCCGCGGCCGCCACGAAAGAAGCCGCGGCGACGGCGGCAAGCGCGCCGCGCAACGTCGTCGCCGAAGAATCGAATAACCACATACACACCATCTACAGCTTCAGTCCCTACACGCCCACGGCCGCCGCCTTCGGCGCATGGAAGTCCGGGCTTTCCGTCGCGGGCTCCGTGGATCACGACTCCCTCGCGGGCGCCGCGGAAATGCGGGAAGCCTGCGCTATTCTCGGCATGGGTTCGGTGACGGGCTTCGAGATTCGCGTCTTCATGCATGCCGAATCCGAACGCGGCCGGGGTGGGGCTCCCGATTTCTTCGCGGGCCGGAAGATAAATAACCCTGATTCCGCCGGCATCATCTACATGACCGTCCAGGGAGTGCCTTCCCAGGCCGCTGACCGCGTCGCCGAATTCCTCGAACCGATACGGAAGCGACGCCTTGCCCGCACGGCCGCGATGGCTGAGCGCGCCAACGCCATTCTCGTCTCGGCCGGCCTCGATCCCTTCGATTTCGACCGCGATGTGCTGGGACGCTCCAAGTTCGCCGAAGGCGGGACCGTCACCGAGCGCCATCTCCTCGCCGCCATGGCGGAAGCGCTCATCGCGGGTTTGGGCCGCGGCCCGGCCCTCGCGGCGGGCATCCAATCGAAACTCGGGCTTTCTCTCAAGCCCAAGCTCGCGGTTTCCCTCTCTGACCCGGAAAATCCCTACCTGATGTACGATCTTCTCGGCATCCTCAAGGCCGAGTATCTCCCCAGCTTCTTCATCCAGCCCACTGACGAATGCGTCGACGCCCGTACGGCCGTCGAGTTCGCGAAATCCATAGGAGCCATTCCCGCTTACGCCTATCTGGGCGATGTCGGCGAATCTCCGACGGGCGACAAGAAAGCCGAAAAGTTCGAGGACGATTTCCTGCCCGAGCTTTTCGCCGAGCTCAAGAAGATCGGTTTCCAGGCCATAACCTACATGCCGCCGCGCAACAGTTCCGCGCAGCTGGCCCGCGTCCGGAGCCTCTGCCGCGAATTGGGCTTAATGGAAATATCGGGCGTGGATATCAACCAGCCCCGGCAGTCCTTCAACTGCCCCGAGCTGAGGCTGCCCGAATTCGCCCATCTCAATGCCTCGACCTGGGCCATGGTCGCCCACGAAGCCCTCGCCGCCGTCGATCCCTCGCTGGGCCTCTTCGCCGCCGGCAATCCCTACGCGGCTTCAGGCCTCGATGAAAGAATAGCTCTCTACGCCAAGGCCGGCCAGGACATAGGCCGCTCCGGCGTCCCCGCCGTCTCGGTGGCCGAATCCCTCCTCAAAGGAAGGTATGAACCATGACCGCATTGAACAATGTCATCATCGCGCCCCTCGTCAGGGGCCTTTTCCTCGACGCGACGGGACTTCCTCTCGTAGTCGCGCCCGCCCGATCGACGAAATTAAAAAACAGCGTATCGCCCATCGTCTTGAATCTTTCGCCAGAAAGCCTCGGCGACGATGGCGCTCTCGACGAGGCGAAGGCCGCCGCCGAACTCTCGCGCGCGTTCGGCCAGGCAACGGCAGGCAGGAACCTATCCTTGCCGGCCCTCGTGGAAGTAAAGTTGGGCGACGACGTTCTCGCTTTCGAAGCGACGAATTTCGCCGCGGGAGCGGGCGCCGCTTCGTCGGGCCGCGCGACCTCCGGAGCCGCCGCTCCTGATGCCGCCGTCGCCAATTCCGCCTTCGGCCGCGCCGCCGTCGTCGCGGGCAAGGTCGCTCTCGTCACGGGCGGGGCCCAAGGCTTCGGCGCCGAAATCGTGCGCGGCCTCGCGGCTTCCGGCGCCTATGTCTTCATCGCCGACCTCAATCTTTCGGGCGCCGCCAGCCTTTCGGAGGAGCTGAACGCCGCGGCCGGCTCAGCCAGGACCTCGGCGGTAGGCGTCAACGTCACTGACGAAGCCTCGGTAGCCGCCATGTTCGACGCGGTAGCGGCCGCGACCGGCGGCCTCGACCTCATCGTCTCGAACGCCGGCGTCCTCAAAGCTTCCTCCGTCCTCGATCAGGACGAAAAAAGTTTCCGCTTCGTCACGGACGTCAACTACACGGGCTTCTTTTTCATGGCCAAGCACGGAGGCCGCCTCCTGCGCCGCCAGTGGCGCGCGGCTCCCCGCTGGATGACAGACATTGTCCAGATCAACTCGAAATCGGGTCTCCAGGGCTCCAACAAGAACGGCGCCTACGCGGGCTCAAAATTCGGTTCCATAGGACTCGTCCAGAGCTTCGCCCTCGAATTCGTCCAATACGGCATCAAGGTGAATGCCATATGCCCCGGCAATTTCTTCGACGGCCCCCTCTGGTCCGATCCGGTCAAGGGTCTCTTCGTCCAGTATCTCCAATCGGGCAAGGTTCCGGGCGCGAAGACGATAGCCGACGTCAAAGCCTACTACGAAGCCAAGGTCCCTATGGGCCGCGGAACCACCGGCGCCGACGTTATGCGCGCCATCTACTATCTCGTGGAGCAGGAATACGAAACCGGTCAGGCTTTACCGGTGACCGGCGGCCAGGTAATGCTCAACTGAAGCGCGGCCGGCGCGGCAACGGAGGCATCATGGAAAAAGCGTTAGCCGTCATCGATATCGGGATGACGAACAAGAAAGTGGCGATATACAGCCCCCGCCTCGAGCTCCTGGCCATAGAAAAGAAGTGCTTCGAACCTCTTATCGCCGACGGCATCGAGTCCCACGATCTCAAAGGCATGGAATCGTGGTTCTTTTCCGTCCTGAAGGCATTTTCTCGTACGTTCGATATCGCGGCGATCGCCGTCTGCACGCATGGCGCCACCTTCGTCTGTACCGACGCTCAAGGCGAGCCCGTCCTGCCTTGTCTCTTTTATACGCACGAGCCTGGCGAAGCCTTCCAGCGCCGTTTCTACGCCATGGCTGGCGATCCTGAAGCGCTGCAGGCAGCCACGGGAACGCCCAACCTCTCCGCCCTCATCAATCCGGCGAAGGGGCTTTTCCTCGCCAGGGAACTCTACCCGCAAGCGTACGAAAGGACCGAACTCGCCTTGCCCTACCCTCAGTACTGGGGCATGAGGCTCACGGGAAAAGCGGGCGTCGAAGGCACGTACATTGGCTGCCATACCTACCTCTACGACTGGAACAAGGGCGGCTATTCTTCCGTCGCCGAGAGACTCGGACTGAACGGAAAGCTCCCTTCCCCTCTCAGGAATTCCTGGGAAGTGCTGGGCACCATCCTTCCCGAAGTCGCGCGGAAGACGGGTCTTTCCGAATCGACCATCGTCACCATGGGCATCCACGATTCGAACGCCTCCCTTCTGCCCTATCTCGTCAAGGGTTTCGGGACCGAGTTCATCGTGAACTCCACGGGCACATGGTGCGTCCTCATGCATCCGCAGGAACACTACGGTTTCGCCCCCGGAGAGATCGGAAAGGTCGTCTTCTTCAACCGCTCCGCCTACAACAAGCCGGTCAAGACGGCGATTTTTCTCGGCGGCAAGGAATATGAAGTCTGGACGGGCGTATTCCGCGCACAGGAAAAGCGCGCCCAGGAAAAGTGCGTTCAGGAAAATCACGTCGCGGTCGAACCGAGCGCACCCGGCGCGTCCCGCTCCGTGGCGCTCAACGCGTCGGTTTACGCGGGCATCGTCGATGAATGTTCGTCGTTCATCCTCCCCGAAATCGTGCCCGGTTCGGGTCAGTTTCCCGGATCCATCCCGCAGGCCGTCGAGGGCGGAATCCGCTATAGGCTTCCCGACATCGAGGCGGACAGGGCGAAGCCGGCCTTCCTCGCCGATCCGGTCAAGGCGGAAGCGGTTCTCAACCTGTCGCTCGCCCTGCAGACCATCGTCGCCCTCGAGCGGGCGGGGCTCGCGCCGGGACAGAAAATTTTCACCGAGGGCGGATTCAGGAACAACGCCGAGTACAACGCCATCCTGGCCGCGGCGCTGCCCGAGAATCCCCTCTTTCTCACGGACATGAGCGAGGCGACCTCGTTCGGAACGGCGCTCACGGGGCTCGCAGCCCTCGAGGGCAAGACTCCGTCGGATTTGGCCGGGCTTTTCTCCATAGCGCAGATCCCGGCGCCGCCGATGCGAGACCTCGATGGCTTCGAAGCGTATAAAAAAGAATGGCTGAGGCTGATCGCCGAGAAGCGATGAGCCCGGCGCCCTGACCCGGCGTCATGCGGCGCGCCCTGAGCCGATTCAGGTGCCCTGCACCGATCCAGGTGGCCGCAAGCCCTATTGAATCAGTATTTTGAACGGAAGGAGACTGTGATGAAAACGAAAATGGTGCGACTCCACGGTATTGACGATCTCAGGCTCGAGGAACTCGAGTTGCCGGAACTGGGCGACGACGAAATCCTCGCCGAAGTGATATCCGACTCCATATGCATGTCGAGCCACAAGCTCGCGATGCAGGGCGATGGGCACAAGCGGGTGAGGGCGCCCCTCGCCGCAAATCCCGTCGTCATTGGGCACGAATTCTGCGGCAGGCTGGTGAAAGTCGGCGCCAAATGGGCCTCCCAATTCGCCGCCGGGCAGAAATTCGCCATCCAGCCCGCCCTCAATTACGAGGGCACGCTCTGGGCGCCAGGCTATTCCTATCGGTGGATCGGCGGCGACGCCACCTACATCATCATCCCGAACGAAGTGATGGAGATGGGCTGCCTCCTCGATTACGAGGCTGACGCGTTTTTCATGGGCTCCCTCTCCGAGCCGATGTCGTGCATCGTCGGCGCCTATCATGCGCAGTACCACACGAAGGCGGGCTCCTACGAACATGAGATGGGAATAGTGCCGGGCGGCAGTCTCGCCCTCCTCGCGTCGGTCGGTCCCATGGGCATGGGAGCTATCGATTACGCCATCCACGCCGACCGCAAGCCCGGCCTCATCGTGGCGACCGATATCGACGATGCGCGACTCAAGCGCGCCGCTTCCCTCATCACCGTCGAGGAGGCCAAACGCAACGGCATAACGCTGCACTACGTCAATACGAAGGATATGGCCGATCCCGTCGCCCATCTGACCTCGCTCAACGGCGGAAGGAAATTCGACGATGTCTTCTGCTTCGCTCCCGTAAAGCCCGTGGTGGAATTGGCCGACAGGCTCCTGGGCCAGGACGGCTGCCTCAACTTTTTCGCCGGTCCCACCGATCCCGCGTTTTCCGCCACCTTCAATTTCTACGATGTCCATTACGCGGCGCACCATCTCGTCGGAACCTCGGGCGGGAACACTGACGACATCGTGGAATCGCTGTCGATGATGGCGAAGCGAACGCTGAAGCCCGAAGTGATGATCACGCACATCGGCGGCCTCAACGCCGTGGCCGATACCACGATCCGTCTCGACAAGATTCCCGGAGCGAAGAAGCTCATCTACACGCACAAGAAGCTGGATCTCGTCGCCATAGCCGATTTCCGCGAAAGGGGGAGGACGAACGCCTTCTACGCGGCGCTCGCCGATATCACGGAAGCGAACGACGGGCTCTGGTGCAAGGCGGCCGAGGATTATCTCCTGGCCAACGCGCCCGGAATCTGACATTTTCCCCGGCGGGGAGATTCACCGCCGGCATCCGCCCTGCTATACTTCGGGTAAATGAAGAAAAACGTCGTCGTATTGTTGTTTTTCGCGGTTTTCCTCGGTCTTCAGTCCGGCGCCGCTCCTCTGCCCGAGGGCAAGCGGTCCATCATCCAGCTCGACGAGCGGAGCGATTTCTTCTTCAACGCCGGCCCGGAACTTGGCATCGCCGATGTTACCGGACCGGAACTCGCCCCGCGCTTCACTCCGGTCGACGGAAGAATGATCTGGGTGGGCGAATCAGCGCCCGCCGCATGGCTTCGCTTCACCATTCCCATCTCCGAGCTTGATTCGGCGCAAAGAGTTCCCGGAAAGGGAGCGTCCGCTTCCCAGTGGCTTCTCGTCGTAAGGCCCAGCTTTTCCATCATTCTGGAGCACGTTTCCCTCTATGTTCCGCGCGGCGACGGAACCTTCGAGGAAATCCGATCGGGCGCCCTTGCCGAAAAACGCCCGGACGAGCCCCGCTCGAGATTCTTCGCTTTCGAACTGCCTTCCGGAGCCTTCGAGGGCCAACCCTGCTATATTCGCCTTTCGGGCAATACCGACGTCAAAGTCAACTTCGACATGGAGACGGCTATCGGTTTCGCGCAACGCGAAGGCCGGGAATACATGGCCTTCGGATTTCTCTATGGCATTCTACTCGCTATGGTCCTCTACAGCTTTTTCCTTCTTTTCTCGCTCAAGGATCTGACCTATCTTTTTTACATTCTCTACATCCTTTCCGCCGCGCTCTGGGTCTTCTTCGTCCAGGGGCTTGCCAAGCTCATCTTCGGCCAGCATCCGGGCTTCGATCAGACGATGCTCTGGTTCTGGGCGGGAAACATGCTCACCTGGGGAGCTTATTTCGCGAGCTTTTTCCTGCGGCTCAAGGAAGGCCGGCCCATCCTCTACCATGTCTTCCTTTCCCTTTCCGCCCTCGGCTTCGTGGTATCGCTGACCGGCCTCATCGGATGGCACGATATCGCGTTCTCGCTCTCCAATTATGTGGGGCTCGCGCTGCCTGTTTTCATAATCGGCGCCGCGATAGCCCGCATGATCCAGGGTTTTCCCTCGGCCGTCTACTTTCTGATCGCATGGTTCTTCCTCGCCCTCGGCGGTTTCGTCTTTTCCCTCATGGACCTCAAGGTTCTGCCCGTCAACTTCTTTACGGTCAACGGCGTGGCCATAGGCATGGCCGCGGAGGCTGTCCTGCTCTCGATAGCGTTGGCTGACAGAGTCAAGCGCTTCGAGGTGGAAACGAGAAAGCTGGAAAAAATCGAGGGCAGTTACCGCGAACTCAGCCTGACCGATGGACTCACCGGACTGCGCAACAAGCGCTTCCTCTTCAACGAGCTGGAGCTCGCCACCGCCAAAGCCAAGGAAACGAAGACCCCGCTTTCGCTCATCCTTCTCGACATCGACGACTTCAAGACGGTGAACGATACCTTCGGTCACAGCGTCGGCGACGACATCCTCGCTTCCCTCGCGCATCTCATGAAAAGCTGCGCGAGGGAAAAGGACAGCTGCTGCCGATCCGGAGGCGATGAATTCGTCATTGTCATGCATGAAACCGCCCGCGACGATGCCTTCCGCTCCGCCGAATGCTTAAGGAGCCGATTCGCCATAGACAGCGTACGCTGCATCGACGGCAAGGACATGAAAGTCACGGTGAGCATCGGCGTGGCGGAGTTCGACGGCGATGAGACAGGCGACGCTTTGCTCTCGCGCGCGGACAGCGCCATGTACGACGCCAAGCATCGCGGCAAGAACTGCAGCGTTACGGGCTAAATTTTTAGCCCGTAACGCGTCGGTCGGGGTACCTTAGCTCGGCGTTTCTTGGATCAGCGCGCCTTCTTTTTCGAGATGACGTCGAAGGCCACGGCGAGAAGAAGCACGAGGCCCTTCACTATCTGCTGCACGTCGCTGCCTATGCCGAGGATCGACATACCGTTGTTCAGGACGCCCATCACGAGGGCTCCGATGATCGCCCCGATGACGGTGCCCACGCCGCCGTATGCCGAGGCGCCTCCGATGAAACAGGACGCGATCGCGTCCAGTTCGAAGTTCATGCCCGATTGGGGGGACGCGGCGTTGAGCCGCGAGGTGAAGGCGATGCCCGCCACCGCGGCGAGCGCCCCCATGTTGACGTAGGCGAGGAAGAGCACCTTGTTGGTGTTTATCCCCGAAAGTTGGGCGGCCTTCTCGTTGCCGCCCATCGCGTAAAGGTACCTGCCGGGCACCGTGCGCATCGTAAAGAAGGAATACGCAAGTATCAGCAGCCCGATGATGATGAAAATGATGGGCAGACCCTTGTATCGCGCGAACCATACGGTGATGGCCATGATAGCCGCCGCCATGAAGCCGATCTGCGCGATGAAAATGGGGAATGAGGCTGTTTCAAAGCCGCTTTTCCGGTGCGAAACGCGGCGCCTTATCTGGGAGAGCGCGTAGAGAGCTGCGGCGGCGATGCCGACGATGAGGGCCGTTCCGTTGAGCGCTCCCTTAGGCCTGGCTAGAATGTCGGGGACGAAACCGGAGCTTAGGCGCTGGAAGGATTCCGGGAAGGGTCCCAGGGTGAGGCCTTTCAGGATGAAGAGCGTGAGTCCCCTGAAAACGAGACTGCCCGCCAGCGTCACGATGAAAGCCGGTATCCGCACGTAGGCGATCCAGAAGCCTTGCCAGACGCCGATGGCTATGCCGATCGCCAGGGCGAGGACGAGCGAAAATCCCGTGTTGATCTTCAGGTTTATGATGAAGGTGCCGCACAACGCGCCTATGAACGCCACCACCGAGCCGGCGGAAAGGTCGATGTTGCCGCCGGTCAAGATGCAGAGCGTCATGCCTATCGCGAGGATGAACACGTAGGCGTTCTGGAGCACGAGGTTCGTCACGTTCATCGGGACGAGCAGGATTCCGTTCGTCAGGATCTGGAAGAAAATCATGATGAAAACGAGCGCGATGAGCATCGCATATTGACTCAGGTTCTTTTTGAACAGACTTTTAATGCTTTCCATTGCCGCCCTCCGCCGCGCTCTGCATGATGCACTTCATGATGCCTTCCTGTGTCGCCTCGTCGCGAGAGAATTCGCCCACGATGCGGCCGTCGTTCATTACATAGATTCGGTCTGAAATGCCTAGGATTTCCGGCAGTTCCGACGATATGAAGATCACCGATTTGCCCTCGTCGGCGAGCTGGTTGATGATCGTGTAGATTTCGAATTTGGCGCCGACGTCGATGCCGCGCGTCGGTTCGTCGAGGATGAGGATGTCCGGTTCGGTGAATATCCACCTGCTCAGGACCACTTTCTGCTGATTTCCCCCCGACAGGTCGCCGGCTTTCTGCAGGATGCTCGACGAGCGGATGTTGAGCTTCGCGCGGTACTCTTCCGCGACCCCTATTTCCCGGCTCCTGTTGATCACCCAACGCTTCGACAGTTTCTTGAGCCCCGCGATGGTGATGTTTTCCTTTATGTCGCCGATCAGGTTCAAGCCCGCGGTCTTGCGGTCTTCGGTGGTGTAGGCGATGCCCTGCTCGATAGCCTGCCGGACATTGCCGAGATCGATTTTCTTACCGTGCTTGAAGGCTTGGCCGCTGATATGGAGCCCGTAGGATCGGCCGAAAATGCTCATGGCCAGCTCGGTGCGTCCCGCGCCCATAAGGCCGGCGAGCCCGATCACTTCGCCTTTGCGCACGTTGAAATTGGCGCCTTTTATGATCTGCCGCTCGGGATTCAGCGGACTGAAAACGTTCCAGTCCACGACTTCGAAAGCGATATCGCCCAACTTCGGCGTACGCTTGGGGAATCGGTCGATGAGTTCCCGACCGACCATGCCCTTGATGATGCGGTCTTCGTCCATCGAATCCGTGCCCTTCACCAGGGTTTCGACGGTGAGGCCGTCGCGGATGATGGTGATGGAGTCGGCCACTTGGGCAATCTCGTTGAGTTTATGAGAGATGAGAATGGAGGTGAGTCCCTTGGCCTTGAGATCGAGCAGGAGCTCTAGCAGGTGCGCGGAGTCGTCCTCGTTGAGCGAAGCCGTCGGCTCGTCGAGAATGAGGAGCTTGACGTTGCGCGACAGAGCTTTGGCTATCTCGACGAGCTGCTGTTTCCCCACGCTGATGTCCTTTATGGGGGTGTGGGGATTTTCCTTGAGGCCTACGAGGTCCAGGTATTTCTTGGCGTCCTGATAGGTCCTGTCCCAGTCGATGATGTTGTCCTTGGCTCTCTCGTTCCTGAGGAAAATGTTCTCGCCGATGGAGAGGTATGGGATGAGGGCAAGCTCCTGGTGGATGATGCCGATGCCCTTTTTCTCGCTGTCGCGCACTTCCTTGAAGGAGCACTCGGCCCCCTCGAATATGATGGAGCCGGAATAGGTGCCCTGCGGATAGACGCCCGAGAGGATGTTCATGAGGGTGGATTTTCCCGCTCCGTTCTCGCCGACCAGGGCGTGGATCTCGCCCCGCCGTATGGCCAGATTCACGTGGCTCAGCGCGGTCACGCCGGGAAAGGTTTTCGTGATGTCGTTCATCTCGAGAATGATGTCAGCCAAGGCAGCTTGCTCCTTGTCGAAAAACGATGACGGCGGAATGCGCCGTCCTGACGCCGTCCCGCGCAAAAGGCTGGCCCGCGGCGCGGGCCAGCCCTCAACGCTATTTTGTGATCATCTATTTTAAATCGGCTTCTTTGTAATAGCCACTGTCTACGAGCAGGGCTTTGTAGTTGTTCTTGTCCGCGTACACGGGGTCGCAGAGGAAGGACGGCACGGTCTTCACGCCGTTGAAGTAGGTCTTGGTGTCGTTCACCGTGGCGTACTTGCCCGCCATCAGGGACTCGACCATGTCGACGACCTGGGCGGCGAGGGTGCGGGTGTCCTTGAAGATCGACATGGACTGCTGTCCCGCGATCATGGCCTTCACGTTCGCCTTGTCGCAGTCCTGGCCTGTCAGGACGGGGTAGGGTTTTCCGGCGCCGTATCCCGCGTTCTTGAGGGAGGCGATGACGCCGATGGCCACCGAGTCGTTGGGCGACAGGATGACGTCGAGCTTGGCGCCCTTAGCGTAGTTGGCGGTGATGAGGTTGTCCATCCTCGCCTGCGCCTTGGCGGAATCCCAGCTCTGGGTCGCTATGACGGTGAATTCCTTCTGGCCCGAGGGAATGGCGAACTTTTTCGCGGCGATGTAGGGATTGAGGATGCTCATGGCGCCGTTGAAGAAGAACACGGCGTTGTTGTCGTCGGGGGATCCGGCGAAGAGCTCGAGATTGTAGGGGCCCTTGCCTTCCTTGAGTCCGAGAGCCTTCTCGATGTACTGGCCCTGGATCACGCCGACCTTGAAATTGTCGAAAGTGGCGTAATAGTCGACGTCGGGCGTATTCATGATCAGCCTGTCGTAGGCGATGACCTTGATGTCGTATTCCTTGGCCTGCTTCAGGACATCACTCAACACCGAGCCGTCGATCGAGGCGATGACGAGGACCTTGCAGCCCTGCACGATCATGTTCTCGAGCTGCTGGACTTGGGTGTTCACGTCGTTGTTCGCGTACTGGAGCACGACCTTGTAGCCCTTTTCCTCGAGCTTGGCCTTCATGTTCGCGCCGTCCTGATTCCAGCGCTGGAGCGACTGCGTCGGCATGGCGACGCCGATGAGAGCGCTCTTCTGCGCCCAAACGCCCGAAACCACGATCGCGATGCCCAGAATCACCAATAGGGTTTTTTTCATCGCAAATCCTCCTTTTGCCATTTTTTTTGGCAGCGATAAAGGTCTTGGACGCGGACTTGAGCCCGAGCCCATCGGCCTCACTTTATCTTTATTCAACTTTTATGATACCGGAATGGCGGGAATTGATAATTAATGTCCCAAAGTGATATTGGTTGCGGCGGGCCCCGGGCTGGGGTACTATTGACGTTTACAGGGGGGAGAATCGGTGCGTTTCGAGGATATCGTATTCGTCTATCATCTGAACGACCCGGGGCAGATCGCCTGGCATGGCAGGGATCATTGCCATGGCGAAAACCTCTACGAAATCCACTACTTCGTCTCGGGGGAAGGCAGCTTCCGCAACGACAAGACGCGTTATGCGATTGAGCGAGGAAGCCTCTACTTCAGCGCGCCCGGCATGTGGCATCAGATACTCGCCACTGTCCTCGAAAAACCCATCACTTATTACGCCCTTCTCATCGACGCCTCGGAGGACGGAGAAACGGCCGCGCTCCTCGATCGTCTCGTGGGGCGGGGCGAAGGGCGTATCGTGGGCAACGGCTACCGCTTTTTCTTTGCCGACATTCTCGAGAAACATCTTTCCGGGGAGCCCGAGCTGGAATTTTCCGCGCGCCACGCGCTCATCTCAATGTTGTACCAGATCGCGGCTGGCAAGGGACCGAGCTGGGCTACGCCCGACAACGCCCACATCGGGAAGGCCATAGCCATCATGCAGGCGAGAATCGAACGCCACCTCGACCTGAGCGAGCTCTGCGACTATCTGGATGTCTCGAGGGAGCATTTCGTCAGGCTCTTCTCCAGCTATATGGGGATGCCGCCGATGCGCTACTATGCCCGCCTCAAGATCGAGGCGGCGAGAGCCATGCTTTCGAGCACGAATCTTCACGTGGGGGAGATAGCCGACAAGCTAGAGTTCGACAGCCAATTTTCCTTCTCGCGGGCTTTCCGGCGGGCGACGGGCATCTCGCCGACCGACTACAGGGACAGGTTCCTCCAGAAGGTCGATTTTATCGTGGAGAAGAATGAGAAAAGCGGGAAAAATCCGGGCGCGGGCGAGACTTCCAGGGTTCTTCTGCGCAAGGGACCGGAGGACGACTGAGAGATAGCCGCGGAGGCGGGCTACGGACGCCAGGCACCGGTGAGGCCCTCTAGACCTCCGCTCTCCGTCGGATTCGATCCGCGTCCATCGCGGCAAGGGCAGGGGAACCCCGGCGGGCCGCGATGATTTCGGCCAGTATCGAGACGGCGATTTCCGCCGGCGTCTCGGCGCCAATGTTGGCTCCGATGGGAGCGCGAAGCGAGATGACTTCGTTCCTGTCGAAACCTTCTTCGATGAGGGTATCGAGGACCATTTTCGTCTTTCTCCGCGAACCGACAAAACCAGCGTAACGGTATCGTTTTCCCAAAACAGCTCGAACGCATTCAAGGTCGAAGAGGTGGTTCGGCGTCGCTATGACGACATAGGTGGAATCGCCGAAGAGGAACTGATCGACGATTTCCAGATAATCGCCGCAGCGCGTCCGCACTTTTTCAGGGAAGCGTTCCGGCGCGGCGAATTCTGGGCGATGATCGACGACGGTCACGAGGAAGCCCAGTTCGGCCGCGAAACGGGCGATGGCCAGCCCGACATGGCCACCTCCGAGAATGAGGAGCTTATCGGCCGGCTGGATGAGGCTGTAGAAGCAACCTGATGAGGAAGAGGCGAAGCCGTTCACCCCGGCGGCCATCGCAGCGGCTATCGCAGCGGCCGCCCCGCTGTCGCCCTCAGGCGCTTTTCCCGCAAGCGTATTCGCCGACGGGTCGAGCACGGCGCGGAGGCAGCCGCCGTCCATCGATTGTCCCGGCGGGACAGGCTCGCCGACGAGGATGATTCCCGAACCTTTTTCGAGTTGTCTGTCCGCCGCGGCATAGAGGCCGGTATCGGCCGCGTATTCTATGGAGATCTCGACTTCCCCACCGCAGATGGCTTCGCTGCCCACCGCTTCCATTCCGGTCATCTCGACGCCGATCCCGAAAGACCTGCGTTGTTCGAAGGCGTCCAGGGCGGCCGCCGCGGCCTTGAGTTCCACGATGCCGCCGCCGACGCTGCCTGCCGTGCTTCCGTCGGGCCGGAAAAGCATCATCGTGCCGAGGTGTCGGGGGGCGGAGCCCTTTAGCCCCGTGACGGTGGCCACGACGACGGGGCCCGCGCAGGCCGCTATCGCGTGGATGACTTCATTGCTCATGTTGTCTCCTGATTGAACCGGGTTTAAGGTTTGCCGCGTTGAGCGCTCCCAGCCGCGCGCCTTCGCGTATAGCCTCACGCAGACTTCCGCCTTCGGACAGGACATAGGCGAGGCCTGCCGTAAATGCATCGCCCGAACCGGTGGGATTGATTGCCTGGACGCTTTGGGTCGGTTCCTCGGCGGCGAGGCCTCCCTCCTCGAACCAGATAGGCGCGCCGCCGCGCGTGACGATGAGATCGGTGCCGTATCGTTCCTTCCACGATTTCGCGTAGTCGTGGACATGGGCTCGCAGGGCGGCCTCGCCGGCGCCCGCGCCGGCCCTGCCCGGCGCGGGAAAGGTGGCGAGGAATTCGCTCAGATTGGGTTTCACGACGGCAGGGCGGGAAGGCAGGCTGGTGACGAGGTCTTTGCCCTTGATATCGAGGAAGATGGTCAGGCCGCGCCCGGCGGCGCGCCGCGCCATCGCGGGAATCAAGGCGTCAGAATAGCCGGCGGCCTTCGTCCCCGATATGACGAGGACATCGAAGGAGGGAAGCAGACTGTCGAAGAGGGCCAGAAGCCGCGCTTCGGTCCCTTCTCGGACGGGCTCGGCTTCCTCGACGAGCTCGGTGGCCGTCTTGGCCCCCGAATCGATCACCGTCGTGCAGATGCGCACTTCCGAACCCGAATCCGCCCACTCGACGGAGAGCCCGTCGGCGGCGCAGAGGGAAAGGAACCAGTCGCGGTTCGGCCCTCCCGCGTGCGTGAGGTGGACGGCATGGGCGCCGAGCTGGGAGAGGACGCGCGCGACATTCACTCCCTTGCCCGACGCGTCGGTGCGCGCAATGTTCGCCCTGTTCACATGGTCCAGTTCGAGTCGATCGAACACGAGGGTTTTCTGAATCACGGGATTGAGGCAGACGGTGAGGTATTTCTTCGGCATGCGGACTTCCTTTTCCGAAAAACAATAGGGCCGTCCCCCTCTCCTGTCAATAGAAGGCTTGTTTGCTGACAAGGGCGGTTTCCTGAGCTATACTTGCGTGTACTGTTAAGGTGCCTCGATGGACCGCGGTAGGAGATCAATCATGGATAATTTCGTATTTCAGCTGCCGACCAAGATATTTTTCGGGCGAGGGATGGAAAGCGAGGTGGGCGCGGAAGCGGCGCTCTATTCCCGCAAGGCTCTTCTCCATTATGGCGGAGCGAGCGCGGAGAAATCCGGTCTCCTTGGCCGCGTGCGAGCCTCGCTGAAGAAAGCCGGCGTCGAATGGGTGGAACTGGGCGGCGTCAAGCCCAACCCCGTCGTGAGTCTCGTCCGCAAGGGCGTGGCGCTCTGCAGGGCCGAGAATGTCGGCATCATCCTGGCCGTGGGCGGCGGTTCCGTCATCGATTCGGCCAAGGCGATAGCCATCGGCTTCCATTATCAGGGCGACGTTTGGGATTTCTACACCGGGGCCGCGCCCAATCCGGAAAAAGCCCTCCCCGTCGCTACCGTGCTCACCATCCCCGCGGCCGGAAGCGAGTCCAGCACCGGAAGCGTCATAACCAACGAAGAAGGCGCCCTTAAAAGGGCGGTGAACGCGGATTGCATCGTTCCGCGCTTTTCGGTGCTCAATCCCGAACTCGCCTTCACCCTGCCGCCCAGCCAGATCGCCCACGGCGTCACCGACATCATGGCCCACCTGATGGAGCGGTACTTCACCAACGTCACCCATGTCGAGTTCTCCGACCGCCTCATCGAGGCGACGCTGCGCACGGTGATCGCCGCCGCGCCCCGCGTGATGGCGGACAGGACGGACTACGACGCCTGGGCCGAAGTGATGTGGGCCGGATCCATTGCCCACAACAATCTTCTCGACCGCGGGCGCATGGGCGACTGGGCCTCCCACGACATCGAGCACGAGCTCTCTGGTATCTATGACATAGCCCACGGGGCGGGGCTCGCCGTCATCTTCCCCGCCTGGATGAAGTACAACCTTTCGCATGACACTGCCCGCTTCGCCCAGTTCGCCGTCCGCGTCTGGGGCGTCGAACCGGACTATCTCGACGAGGAAGCGGTCGCCCGGGAAGGGATTGCCCGCCTCGAAGCATTCTGGAAGGGCATCGGCCAGGCGGTCCGCCTCTCCGGCCTCGGCATCGCCGTCGACCGCGCCGCCGAGATGGCGAAAAAATGCACCAACGGCGACAGGCATACCACCGGCCAGTTCGTGAAACTCACCAGCGTCGACATCGAGAAGATCTACCGCCTGGCGGAATAAGGGCGCTCGCCGCCTCCTTCGCTAGAATTCGCGTTAAAAAAAGGCTGCCAGCTAGTGCCGGCAGTCTTTTTTAATCCTCAACCGCCGAAGCGGCGCGGCAAGCCTTATTTGTACAGTGGCCCCAGCGCGGCGCAGGCCCTGTAGTCCGAGCCTTCCGGGTCCATGCCGAAGGCTTTCCAGTAGCTCGGCCTGAATATCCTGTCCTCGGACACATTGTGCATGCAGACGGGTATTCGAAGCATCGAGGCGAGGGTGATGAGATCGGCGCCTATGTGTCCGTAGGAGATGGCGCCGTGGTTGGCTCCCCAGGCTGCCATGACGGAGTAGACGTCCTTGAAGGGGCCTTCGCCGGTGAGGGTGGGAGCGAACCAGGTGGTCGGCCAGGTCGGATCCGTCCTCAGGTCCAGCTTTTCATGCACGGATTCGGGCAGGGTGGCCGTGAAGCCTTCCGCGATCTGGAGCATGGGGCCGAGGCCCTTCACCAGGTTGACGCGCATCATGGTGACGGGCATGCCGCCCTCGGTGAGGAAGTCGGAAGAGTAACCGCCGCCGCGGAAATAGCCGAGGCTCGCGTAACGCCAGCTAGTCGCCTTGAGGCAGGCCTTCGCGTCCTTGTCGGTCACTTCCCACCAGCGCTTCATCACGGGCTTGCCCGCGGCGTCGCGTTGGGCGCCCGTGCCGTCCATCGTCGTGGCGCCCGAGTTGATGAGGTGGATGAAGCCGTTGGCGGCGAGGCCTTCGGGCTTCCAGCCCGTGACGCGCTCCACAGCCTCGGGGCTCCAGTAGGTGCGCACGTCGGAGAAAATCTGCGCCTCGCCTGTCAGAAGGTGGCCGAAAAGCATGGCGGCGCCGTTGAGCGAATCGTTCTCGGTGGCGACGATATAGGGTTCGCGGATGCCGTTCCAGTCGAAGCTGGAATTGAGGACGGTCTCCAGGAAGTCGCCGTTCGGGGAGTGGTCGTTCCAGTGGCGCTGGCCCTGGAAACCGCCCGCTATGGCGTTGTGTCCCAGCGCTTCCTCGCTAAGGCCTTTCCTGCGGAGGTCGGGATTGCCCACCATGAGGTCCCGCATGATGAGCGTCATCTTCACGCAGGTCTCCCAGACCTTGTCCTTGCGCGCTCTGGAGTGCTGCTGCTCCGGTGGATTGTTGTCGGGGCCTTCCTTGCAGAATTCCCTGGTCCAGGCGAGGGCGCGTTTGTACTCGGCTTCGGAGTAGATCTTCTCCTCGAGCCGGCGCGTAATCTCGCTCATGTCGACGAATTCGTTCCTCATGCCCAGGTATTCCTGGAAGAAGTCGGGGTCGACGGTCGAACCTGCTATGCCCATGGACACGGAGCCCACGGAGAGGTAGCTCTTGCCGCGCATGGTGGCGGCCGCGATGCCGGCGCGCGCGAAGCGAAGGATTTTCTCGGCCACGTCGGCGGGAATCGTCGCGATGTCGGCCATGTCCTTCACGTCGTGGCCATAGATGCCGAAGGCCGGGAGGCCTTTCTGGCTGTGGGCGGCGAGGACGGCGGCGAGATAGACGGCGCCGGGCCTGTCGGTGCCGTTGAAGCCCCAGACGGCCTTGATGGTCGTCGCGTCCATGTCCATCGTTTCAGAGCCGTAGCACCAGCAGGGCGTCACGGTCAGGGTGACCGCCACGCCTTCGCGCTCGAACTTGGCCTGACAGGCCGCCGCCTCGGCGACGCCGCCAATCGTCGTATCGGCGATGACGCACTCGACGCTCTGGCCCGAAGCGTGCCTGAGGTTTTCGGATATGAGCTTGGAAGCCGCCGCCGCCATGCCCATCGTCACCTCTTCAAGGCTTTCCCGCACGCCGCGGCGGCGGCCGTCGATGACGGGCCTGATGCCTATCTTGGGCAGGCTGCCCTGCAATCTCGTCGTTGGCGACTGTGTTTTGAAATCCGACATATAGATCCTCCCGATTTATTGTTTTATGGGGGCCATGGCCCCGTGTTCATTGTCTATGGTTTATACGCGTGCCGTATGAGCCGCGTCTTGAGCCTGACGACCTGCGTCTCCCCCGTTTCCGGTTCCATTATGCGCTTGAGGATAAGCCTCGCCGCCGTTTTACCCAGCTCGGCGATAGGCTGCTGAATCGCATAACGACAGTAGCGGAGCAAGGGAGAGTATGGCATTTCGTCGAAGGCCGAAATGACGATCCGCTGCGCCTTCGCCTTCCCTTCGCTTATGAGGTAATTCGTCGCTCCTATATGCGTGAAGGCGTTGACGAGAAACCACGCGTCCGGCGAATCGTCTCTTTTCATCATCTCTTCCATGGCATGATAGCCGAAGGGTAGTGTCGGCGGGCCGAAACGCACGAACTCCGGCTCTATGGCGAGCCCCGACGACTCCATGGCTCTCTTGTATCCCGCATAACGTTCGATCGACGTCGATATTTCCGGCTTGCCGCCGATGAAGCCTATGCGCGCGTATCCGTCGTCGATGAGCGCTTTCGTCGCCTCGAAGGCGCCTTCCTCGTTCTCCGTCAGTACGGAATCGGCGTCCATGTCGTTGACCGTGCGGTCGACGAAGACCACCGGAATGTCGTAGTCCTTCAGGAAAGCGAAATGGGCGCCCTTGTCGGTGGCCGGAATCATGACGATCCCGTCGACGAGACGCTCCGCCAAATGGCGCAGCCGCTTGGCTTCCTCTTCGGCTGAATCGTGGGAGAGGCTGACGACGAGGGAGTAGCCGTGCGCGGAAAGTTCCTTGTCCATGCTCTCGGCGATGTACATGAAGAAATCGCCCGAGAGGTCTGGCGCCATGATGCCGATCGTCTTCGTCCTCGAGGTCTTGAGGCTCCTCGCCACGAAATTGACCTTGTAGCCCAAGGCCGCCATCGCCTCGTGCACCTTGTCCCTCGTGGCGGCGGTCACCTTGTCGTCGTTGTTGAGCACGCGCGAGACGGTGGCCGTGGAGACCATGGCATGCTTCGCGACGTCGCGTATCGTGATGCTTTTATGAATCACGCCGCGCCTCCCGAGGCGCTGCCTCCATAGGCGATGCCTCCCATAGCGCTGTCCCCCGAGACGAAAGACTGCATCGAAACCACCTCTCCATTCATTGAATCGATCTTCATCTACTATAGTTCATCGGAGGGGAATAACCCCTTTCTTCAGGATAATATTGCCGTACGTGGCCGTTTCCCCCGTCATGACGACGGCAAAGGCCTTTTTCGTCCGCTCGTAGAAGGCGAAACGTTCCATGCGGGCGAAGGCGGGCGTGTCAGGCCAATAACGATCGACCACTTCCCTGTAGCTTCTTTCCACGCTCGCGTCGAGGATGTCGCCTGCCGCCGGCCGCATCATGACGATGGGCGATTCCGCGTAGCTGTCGAGGTTGATGAGCCGCAGGATCCCATCCAGCAGGTCGGGAATCCTGATGCCGTCGGCGCGGATCACCCTCGCGTTGAGCGCGTCGCCCGTGAAAAAGGCGTCGGCCAGTACTATTTCGTCGCCGTGTCCCATCCTGAAAAGAACGGAAAGGAGATCGGGCGAGATGCAGGGTTTTATTCCGATAAGCATGCTGGCCTCCTGTAAACGTGCCGCCGGTAATCCTGCTTCATATGCCGCAGCCGGGGTACGAGCTTTCGATTTCTTCCAGACGGGGCGGGTTGGCTCCCTCCCTCGTGCAGTTGATGGCCGCGGCCGCCGACGCGAAACGGAGCAAGGCCCTGAGATCGCCTTCCTCCAGGCCCGCCAGGCCCGTCCGATCCTTGATCCCCATTTTTTCCAGCGCGGCGAGGAGCGCCGCATGAAAGGTATCCCCGGCGCCGATCGTGTCCGCAACGGAAATGGGAAAAGCCCCGACCGAAGCTATGGCGCTCCTGGTGGCCGCCAGACTTCCTTTTTCGCCCCTCGTGAGGAAGACTGCCTCAGGTCCGAGATCCAGCATGCGCGAAACGATCTCCTCCTCGGGGAGGGGACCATAGAGCCATTCGATATCCGAATCCGAAGCCTTGAGGATGGCGCAGGCGCCGCAAAGGGCTTCGAATTTCTCGAGATAGGCCTCTCTGTCCGGAATGAGCGAAGGCCTGATGTTGGGATCGAGACTGACGAGGAGTCTGTCCCTTTCCCTTTCGATAAGGGCCGCGATGGCGCCGGCCGCAGGCTCCAGAACGAGGGAGATCGATCCGGCGAGGAGAAAATGCGCTTCCGCCGGCAGCGCGGCCGGCAGGTCGGCAGCGGAGAAGGAACGGTCGGCCGCTCCCTCGGCGTAAAAAGCGTAGCGCGCCTCGCCACCCGAGTTCTTTTCGACGAAGGCGAGGGTGACGGGGCGCCGCGAACGGATCAGCAGCTTCGTGCCCACCTTGTTCTCGACGAGCCTGGAATAGAGCTTGTCGCCGAGAAAGTCCGAAGCCATGGCTCCTAGGAACTGCACGTCGGCGCCCAGTCGAGCCGCCGCGATGGCGCTATTGTAGGGACAACCGCCCGGAGCGACGCGGAAGCCGCCGTATGGCGCTTGTTCGGCATTGTCGGCACCTTCGATGGGCACCATGTCGATCAGATTTTCCCCGCAACAAATTATCACGATGCAGCTCCAGAAAAATGAAGGTAGTGGAAAAAGAGCGAAATGGGAAGCCATGCTTCCCCGGCCCTTAGGGCAAGAGGAAGCATGGTCCGATTCCAGGAAAAGAGACTACTTACTGATAGAGAACGGCGGCGATCTTGGGATCGTCGATGTTGGTCTTGTCGTAGTAATAAAAACCGGTATCGACGATTTTCGGGAGCTTTTCGCCCTTGAGGGCTTTGATCGCGCTCTCGACGGTCTTGTAGCCGATGCCGACCGGGTTCTGGGTGATGGCGCCATTCATCTCGCCGGCGCGGATGGCCGCGATCTGCTGGGCGCCGGAGTCGTAGCCGATCACCACGATCTTGCCGATCTTTCTCATTTCCTTGACGCCGTTCATCACGCCTATGGCCGAGCCTTCATTCGCGCCGAAGAATCCCTTGAGATTCGGGTGGGACTGGATGATGGCTTTGGCGAGGTCTGTGGACTTGAGGTGATCGCCTTCGCCGTACTGGACGCTGACGATCTTGATCTTGGGATACTTTTCCTTGATCCTGTTGACGAAACCGTCGCGGCGGTCGATGCCGGTGCGGCTTGTCTGGTCGTGGACGATGACTGCCACTTCGCCCTCGTTGCCTATGAGCTTGGCCATCATGTCGGCGGCGTAGGCTGCCGCGGCGATGTTGTCGGTCGCACAGGTGGTGACGGGGATGTCACTGTCGACGCCCGAGTCGAAGGCGATGATGGGAATGCCGGCCTTCTGCGCTCTCTGCAGATAGGGAAGGGCGGCCTTGCTGTCGAGGGCGGCGAACCCGATGGCCGACGGCTTTTTAGCCAGGGCGGCCGACAGCATATCGATCTGCTTGTCCACCATGGTTTCCGATTCCGGACCTTCGAAGGTGATGTTCACCTTGAAGTCCTTGGCAGCCTGTTCCGCGCCCTGTTTTACGGCGACCCAGAACTGATGCTGGAAACCTTTGGAAATCAGGGGAATGTACAGCGTCTGCTGGGCGAAAACCCCCGATACGGTGATCAACAGCATTGCTACGATCAGGCTCGCGGTGAGCTTTCTGATTTTCATAGCAACCTCCTCATGAAATCTCTCCGGTTCCCTGAAGGGCCCGGTTTGGCACAATGCAATTACTTTCTGCGGCGCAGTATGTCGAGATAGACGGCGAATATGATGATGATGCCCGTTGTCACGATCTGCCATTCCTGGGGCACCGAGAGGATGCGCAGCCCGTTCGTCAGCGTGCTGATGATGAAGGCGCCGATCACCGTGCCGATGATGGTGCCCTCTCCGCCCGACATTGAGGTGCCGCCGATGACGACGGCCGCGATTGCGTCGAGTTCGTAGCCCTGGCCTAGGGCGGGCTGGGCCGAATTGAGCCTGGAGGCTATCAGGATGCCGGCTATGCCGCAGATGGCTCCCGAAAAGGCATAGGCGGCTATCTTCCAGCGGTCGGTGTTGATGCCTGAGAGGCGGACGGCTTCCTCGTTGGATCCGATCGCGAAGGTGTAGCGCCCGAAGGTCGTCTTGTTCAGGATGACGGCGGCGGCGACGGCGACGAGGAGGAATATTATAACGGCGTTCGGTATCTGGAATTCCTCGCCGAAGTGGAGGACGGAGCCCATGGATATCTGGCTGAAGACCGGGGTCTCGGTGAAATAGATGGGTTTCGAATGGGCGATGATGAGGGAAAGCCCCTTCGTGAACATGTTCATGCCCAGGGTGGCGATGAAAGGCGGCAGCTTGAGCTTGGCAACCATGACACCCGAGATCCCGCCGCAGGTTATGCCGGTCAGTATGGCCACGATCAGGCCGATGAAGACCGGAAGATGCATGTTGGCGACCACCTGGGCGGCCATGACGGCGGTGAAGGTCATCAGGGTGCCGATAGACAGGTCTATCCCGCCCGTTATGATGACGAAACTCACGCCCACGGCCAGGACGCCGTTGACGGCCGTCGCCAGCATGATGGCCACGAGGTTGCTCGCCTGGAAAAAGTTGGGGGAGGCCAGCGAAAAACCCACGATCAGGATCACGAGGCTGGAGAAGGCCAGAATCTTCTGTTTGGCCTGGGATGATGTGGCGTTGTCTTTCGCTTTTTCCGCCTTGGCGGTGATTGTCTCTGCCATTGTTCTTTCCTTGCCTTATTGGTTTGCGGCGGCCTTTACCATGGTTTCGCGCTGGGTGGCCAGTTTCATGATCTTCTCCTGCGTCGCCTCGGAGGCCGGGAGTTCGCCCGTAACCCGCCCCTCGCACATCACGACGATCCTGTGGCTCAGTCTCAGGATCTCGGCCAGGTCCGAGGAAATCATGATGATGGTCTTGCCCGCGCGGGCCAGTTCGTTGAGGAGGGCGTAGATTTCCTGCTTCGCCCCGATGTCGATGCCCCGCGTCGGTTCGTCGAAAAAGAGCACGTCGCAGTTGCGGATCAGCCATTTCGCGACGACTACCTTCTGCTGGTTGCCGCCCGAGAGGAACTTAAGCTTCTGCTGGAGGCTGGGCGTCTTGATCGAGAGCTTCTCCACCACCTCGGCCGCCGCCTTCCTGATTTCCTTGTTCTTGATGAAACCGGCGAATCCGGTGAATTTCTTCATTGAGGCCATGGCGGAGTTCTGCTCCACATCCATGCCGATGGCGATGCCGAAGCGTTTCCTGTCCTCCGAAAGGTAGCCTATGCCGTGGCGCACGGCGTCGCTGGGGCGTCGGATGGTCGTCTTGACGCCGTTCACCCAGATTTCGCCCGCGTCTATGGGATCGGCGCCGAAAATCGCCCGCGCCGCTTCCGTACGTCCCGCTCCCATGAGGCCGGCGAAGCCGAGAATCTCGCCCTTTCGCGCCTCGAAGCAGATGTCCTTGAGCACTTTGCCCTGACAGAGTCCCTTCACCTTGAGCATGACGGGCCTGTCCGCCGAAAGGTCGAGCTGGGGAGCGCTCGCGTCGATCTTGCGGCCCACCATGAGGGCGATGATATGGTCGAGGTTCGTGTCGGCGATATTCAGGGTGTCGACGTACTGGCCGTCGCGCATCACCGTGATGCGGTCGGAAATCTTGAATAGCTCGTCCATGCGGTGCGATATGTAGATGATCCCGACGCCCTTGCTCCGCAGCTGGCGGATGATGGTGAAGAGCTCTTCGATCTCCGCCTCGTTGAGGGCGGCCGTAGGTTCGTCCATGATGAGGACACGGGCATCGTAAGAGAGGGCTTTCACTATTTCGACCATCTGCTGCTTGGCGATGGTGAGTTCGCCGATCTTCACGCGCGGATCGATGTCCATCCTGAGCATGGCGAAGAGTTCGCTGGCTTTTTTGTTGAGCGCTTTCTCGTCGAGGAAAGGTCCTTTCTTCGGTTCGCGTCCTATGAAAATGTTCTGGGCGGCGGTCAGGTGGTTCATCAGGTTGAGTTCCTGATGGATGATCGAAATGCCCAGGCGTTGGGCGGCCTTCGGGTTGGGGATGACGACGGGCTTTCCGTCCAGAAGGATTTCGCCGGAGTCTTTCTGGTATACGCCGGAGAGTACCTTCATGAGCGTGGATTTTCCCGCGCCGTTTTCTCCTACGAGGGTATGGACCTCGCCAGGATAGAGGTCGAACTGAACGTCCTTCAGCGCGCGCACGCCGGGAAAGGATTTGTTGAGGTTCTTGACAACAATCAGCGGTTCTGTCAAGGACGAGCTCCTTATTAATTATCTTTCACTTAATGTATACGTTTACCTGGCTTCAATGAGCGAATGTATACGTTTACATTCGCAGAGTGTATTCTTGATCGGGTTTTGGATTCTGTCAATAAAAAAGTGAAAAAAAAGGACGAACGGGGTTTGGCCGCCGTCCTGGATGTCTTGGACGCCCTGGCCGGCCTGACCCAGGCGGCTAGGGCGACGGCGATGGGACGGCCAGGACAGCCGGGGCAGGCGTTTTTCAGTCCAGTTCCTCCCAGCCCCCCGAAGCCTCGGAGCGGAAGAGCGCGTCCAGCGCCTCCATGTTCGCCATCGCGTCTTCGGCTGGCGTCGGCTCGGGCTTTCCGGCGAGCAGGTTCGCGGAATAGGCGTCAAACATGAGCCTGTACTGACCGGCGGGACCGCATCGCACCACGCGGCTGCCGACGCTTGTCGTCACCCTGAGTTCCGCGGGCACATCAGGGTACATATTGAAGGGAATCTTCATGGACAGTGAACCCGAGCTGCCGATGACCTCCACCTTCTGGGCTGGGAAGGCCTGCATGCTGACGGAGAACTGCGCGTGGGCCGTCCCGAAATCGAGAAGTCCGGAGCTGAGGACGTCGACGCCGAGCTGGTTGTCACGGTTGACGAGGGACAGCACGCGTTTCGGCTCGGCGCCGAGCATGAAACGCGCGCTGGATACGGCGTAGCAGCCAATATCCATGATGGCGCCGCCGCCGGCTTCCCTCATGTTGCGTATGTTCTTGGGATCCTTGTTGTTGAAGGTGAAATGCGCCTGCACGAAGACGACCTTGCCGATTTCCCCCGATTCCACGATCTGCTTGGCGCGTGCCCACTGCGGGTGATAACGGTACATGAAGGCTTCCATGACGCGAACGCCCTTGGACCGCGCGTACTCTATCGCCTCCCTGGCTTCCCCGGCGTTGAGAGCGAAGGGTTTTTCGCAGAGAATATGCTTGCCCGCGTCGGCGGCGGCCTTCACCCAGGCGGCATGAAGATGATTCGGCAAGGGAATATAGACGGCGTCGATTTCGGGATCGGCGAGAAGGGCTTCATATGAACCATAAGACTTGGGGATTCCCAGCTTCCGCGCTTCCTGAGAGGCCTTTTCCGCGTCCCGCGACGCTATACCGACGACTCTGGTGAGGGAGGATTCCTTTACCTGGTCATGTACCCGCAGCCTATAGTGGTTGGAAACAGAGAGAATTCCCCATCGAATATAATCCATTGTGACCTCCGGCTTTTCCTTAGTCCTGATCTTACCACGGCCCCCGGACCGCGGAAACCGTCCGGACGGCGAGGTGACGCCACGTGGCCTAGCGGGCTATACTGATTCGATTCCATGTTTAGACATCCCGCATCGGAAAGGTTATTTACGGTATGAATATGGTATTGATACGCATAGCCCTCTCCTTTGTCATTGCCGGCGCCTGGATCGCGTCCGTCACGTACTTCGGCGAGCGTCTGGGCAGCCGGAAGGCCGGGCTTCTCGGCAATATGCCATCGAATATCCTCATTTCCCTCCTCTTTATGGGAATCACCAAGGGACCTGAATATGCCGCGGCTTCCACGGCGGGCGTTCCCATGGGGATGATGATCGATACGATATTCCTCGCCGTTTTTGTCTTTGTTATACCATATGGGCTTCGGATCGCCCTGCCGGCCTCATTCGCCGCCTGGGCCTTAGCCGCTATCCTGGTGCTTGCCGTCCTCCCGCCGCTCAATTTTCTCGCCTCCATAGCCGTGTATATCGTCGTCACGGCCGCGCTTTTCTTTCTGGTGAGCGCGAAACTCGGCGCGAGGCGCGTCGAAAAGAAACCCGTGAAATTTTCCTGGAAGGTCTCCCTGGTCCGGGCGTTTTTCGCGGGCAGCGTGGTGGCTGGCGCTGTCGCGATCGCCCAGGTGGCCCCTCCCTACATGACAGGAGTGCTCGCCACCTTTCCCGCCGTCATGACTTCCACCATGGTGATACTGACCATGAGCCAGGGCCCCGATTTCGCCCAGGCCACCGGCAAGATTCTCATACTCTCCTCCTGCAATATAATTGTCTTCTCGACCTGCGCCGGCCTCTTTTTCGTGGCCTTGGGACCATGGCTGGGCACGCTTTTAGCCTATGCGGCTTCCATCTGTTCCATTCTCCTTATCGATCGCCTTACGATTAGAGTGCGATAAGGCGCGCCGATGCGCCGATGCGCCGAGCGCTTGCCTTTTCACGTTCTTGACGTTATATTTTGCGAATGATTCGCAAATACTCCGCATATTTTACTGAGGCGACGTCTTCCGTTCATGTATTGCGCGCCGTCTTCCTCCCTGTATTCGCCGCCCTCTGTATCGCTTCCGTTTCCGCGGCGGGCCAGGCCGTTCCTACGATCGCGGTCAGCATCCTTCCCCAGTCCGAATTCGTCGCGAGGATAGGCGGCGACAGAGTGAGGATTCTCACCCTCGTGGGGCCGGGCGCCTCGCCCCACAGCTATGAGCCGACGCCCCGGCAGATGGCGGAGCTGAGCGGGGCGTCGATCTGGTTCTCGATAGGCGTCGAGTTCGAGAACGCCCTTCTGCCCAAGGTCAAATCCCTCTATCCCAAACTCAGGATCGTCAACAGCGCCAAAGGCGTCGCCTTCAGGACGCTGGAAACCCACACCGACGCGGCGGCTCCCGACGCTCACGCTGGCGAAGGCGGCATCGATCCTCACGTCTGGCTCGGCCTGGATGCCGTGAGGCTCCAGCTGGCCACCATCAGGGACGCCCTTATCGAGTTCAAGCCCGCCAACGCGGCCTATTTCAGGGCCAATCACGACACTTACCGCAGGGAGATCGACGCCCTCTTCGCCGACCTCTCGAAGCAGCTCGCGCCGCTGAGGGGCGCCACCGCTTATGTGTATCACCCTTCGTTCGGCTACTTTCTGGACAACTTCGGGATCAGGCAGGAGGCGGTGGAGGTCGGCGGCAAGGAGCCGACGCAGAAAACGCTCGCTCTCCTCATAAAGAACGCGAAAGCGGACGGAGCGAAGGTGATTTTCGTGCAGAAACAGTTCTCGTCGGCCGCGGCGCAGACGGTCGCCGCCGCTATCGGTGGTGTCGTCGTCCAGATCGATCCCCTCGCCGGGAACTGGCTCGAGAATATAGGAATCATGGGCGAAGCTCTCAAGCGGGCGGCGCTCAAGCATGCCGCGGCCCGCTGAGGTGGAGAAAACATGAGCGAACACAAGAAGATTGCCATAGAATTCGCCGGCGTGGACTTCGCCCATGGCGAGGTGGAGGTCCTGCGCGGCAGTTCCTTCCATGTCCACTCAGGCGAGCTCGTCGCCCTCGTGGGGCCAAACGGCTCCGGCAAGACGACCATCCTCCGCCTCATCATGGGGCTGGCCAAGCCCGGCGCGGGAAAGATCGAAATCTTCGGCAAGCGTCCGGAAGCGGCGAGGGGCGGCATAGGCTATGTGCCCCAGTACATGAGTTTCGATCCGGCCTTTCCTATTTCGGTGGAAGAGGTGGTGAGGATGGGGCGGCTGGACGGCTTCGGGAAGGGCTGCAGGGGCGCCGAGGCCTCCTGTTCCGACATAGACACGGCCCTGGAGCTGGCCGCCGTCGCCGATCTGCGCAAGCGCTCCTATACGGCGCTGTCCGGCGGCCAGCGCCGGAGAGTCCTCGTGGCGCGGGCGCTCGCGAGCGCGCCCAACCTACTCATTCTGGACGAACCGACGGCCAACATGGACCGCGAGAGCGAGGAAAGGCTTTTTTCCGTCCTCGGGAACCTGAAAGGCAAAACGACAATTCTCATAGCCACCCATGACACCGCCTTCGTGTCCTCGCTCACCGACGTGGTCCTCTGCGTCGGCGAAGGCGACGAGCACGCTCTCGGCGTCGTCCGTCACGCCTCCGGCCCCGCCGAGCATGTCTCGTCGGGCCTTTATGGAGGCACGGTCCTCCAGGTCCTCCATGACACCGAGCTGCCCGATGCCTGCTGCGATCCCGATGACGGGGAATCGTGCGGCAATCCCGTCGCGGCGCGGGAAAACACGAAAGGAGGGCGGTCATGAATTTCTTCACGGCGCTTTTCGATCCCGCCATGCCCTTCGTCAGGAACGCGCTGGTCGCGGGCCTTCTGTCCAGCGTCCTTTTCGGCGTCCTCGGCTCCGTCGTGACAGTGAAACGCATCGCGGGTCTCGCCGGCGCCATATCACACGCCGTGCTGGGAGGCATCGGGCTCGCCCTCTACCTCTCGGCGAAGAACATCGTGCCGGGCTTGTCTCCCATCGTGGGGGCTCTCGTCTTCGCCATAATCTCGGCTGCCCTGATCGGCTTCGTCTCCCTCAAGGCCAAGCAGCGGGAGGACACTGTCATCAACGCGCTCTGGGCCATCGGCATGAGCATCGGCATCGTCTTCATCGCCAAGACACCGGGTTACGCCGACCCCATGAGCTACCTTTTCGGAAACATTCTCCTCGTGTCCACGAGGGATCTCGTCCTCCTCGCGGTCCTGGACGTCGTCGTCATCGTCCTCGCCTGGCGCTATTACCCGCAGATCGAGGCGAGCGCCTTCGACGAGGAGTTCGCCAAGACGCGGGGCGTGAATACTGATATCGTATTCTTCGTCATTCTCGCCGTCACCGCCGTCGCCATCGTCCTCCTCCAGACCTTCGTCGGCATCGTGATGGTGATAGCCATGCTCACCCTGCCTGCGGGCACGGCCGGTTATTTTTCGAAGAATCTCGCCGGCATGATGGTGCTGGGAACGGTCTTCTCGGTGGCGTTTTCGGCGGCCGGTCTCATCGTGAGCTGGGGCTTGGATCTGCCTTCGGGCGCCGTCGTCGTCCTTGTCGCCGGCGCGACTTTCCTTGTCGTATCGGCGCTCAGAATCCGCCGCAAGGCTTAGGCGACAGCATGACAAAGGCGAGAAAAGCGGTTCAGGATATCCTGGACGCGGCGGGCAAACCGCTCTGCGCCCTCGATGTGGGGGCCGTCACGGGGAATATCTGCGATACGGCGACGATTTACCGTTCGCTCCATTATCTGGAAGAGAAGGGCTTCGCCGAATCCTTCGTGCTCCACTGCGCTGTCCATGGCACCGAGCGTTACTATGTTTCATCTAGCGCCCGGCACAGGCACTGGTTCCACTGCGAACGCTGCCATTGTTTCGTGGACCTGGGCGCCTGCAGGGTGGAACCTATCCTGAAGGACATGGAAAAGGACGCGGGCGTCGAGATCCGCAGCCACATGCTCTACGCTACGGGCATTTGCGCCGACTGCATGGGGAAGGAAGGGCTCTGAACCGCGGCGGGCTCGGACCCGGAGATTGAAAAGCCCTCAGGCGCCCGTCAGGAACCCGCCGACCACCTTCACGATAAATGAGACAAGCCAAGCCAGCGTGAAGGAATAGATAACCTGGAAGATGAGCCATTTGTTGCCCGCCTCTGCCTTTATCGTCGCGAGGCTCGCAAAACAGGGTGGCATTATCAGGATGAACATCATGAGGACGATGGCGGTGAGGGGGTTCATGTCCGGGTCGCGGCGCAGGGCTGACCTGAGCGATTCCGTTTCGTTCGCGTCCGACGTCTGTGCGCCATAGAGGATGCCAAGGGTCGACACGACGAGTTCCTTGGCGCTGAATCCCGGGATGAGGGCCACGCCGATTTTCCAGTTGAAGCCCAGCGGCCTGATGGCCGGCTCTATGAACTTGCCTATCCGTCCCGCCACGCTGTATTCCAGCCGATATTCGTTTCGAATCGCTTCCGGCTGCGCGTCGGCGTCTCTGGGCTGGGGGAAGGTGGTAATCACCCAGATCAGCACCGAGGCGGCGAGAATCACCGTCCCCGCCTTCTTGATGTAGTTCAAGGTTTTTCCCCAGACATGCCAGAAAATTCCCCGCCACGTGGGCAGGCGGTACGGCGGCAGCTCCATGACGAAGGGCGTCGTCTGTCCTTTGAGCACGGTCTTGCGCAGAAAAACGGTGGAGAGCATCGATAGGACGACGCCGGCCAGATAGACACCCATCACGACGTTGTCCGCGTTTTTCGGGAAAAAGGTGCCTGCCAGTAGGACGTAGACGGGAAGCTTGGCGCCGCAGCTCATGAAGGGTACGGCGAGGATGGTCGCGATGCGGTCCCGGGGGCTTTTTAGCGTTCGCGTGGCCATGATGGCGGGTACGGTGCAGCCGAAGCCGAGCATCATGGGCATGAAGGATTGGCCATGGAGGCCGAAGGCGTGGAGTGCCTTGTCGGTGAGGAAGGCCGCGCGCGACATGTAGCCGGTGTCCTCGAGTATCGAAATGCAGAGGAAGAGAATGACGATGAGGGGGACGAAGGAAAAAACGCCGCCTACGCCGCCTATGATGCCGTCGACAATGAGGGACTGCAGGAGCCCGGGCGGGATGACCGCCTGGCTGGCCGAGGTCAGGAGGCCGAAGAAGTGTTCGAGGATCTGGGCGGGCAATTCGCCCAGGGCGAAGGTGAGTTTGAAAATGCCCCAGATTATGAGGAAGAAGATGGGGAGGCCGACGATGGGACTCATCAGGAACTTGTCGATTATTTCCGTCACCTGGATATGGTTCACCGGCACCTTTTTGACGGCTTCTTTAAGGGCGCCCCTGATATAGCCATAGCGCTGTTCGGTGACGACGATTTCCGAATCCTTGCCGTAATGTTTCGAAAGCCAGGCCCTGTCGGCGGCTGCTTTCTCCCCGACCTCGGCGCCCCGCTCATGCTGTTCCAGTTTCTTGAGGGCATTGGCGTCGTTCTCGAGAAGCTTTATGGCTATCCAGCGGGCGGGATACCGTGCCGCGAAGGTCTTGTCGGAGGCTATCGCTTCCTGGAGTGGTCCGAGCCGCGACTCGATTTCGTCGCCATAGCTAGGTGCCTTGTCCTGTCCCTTCCCGGGGGTCGATTCGGCCGTTTCCAGCGTGGCGAGCACGGCGTCGAGGAGCTTCTCGATGCCGATGCCGCTCGTTCCGACGGTCTTGACGAGGGGAATGCCCAGGGTGTCCGAAAGAATCTTCGCGTCAATGCGCAGGCCCTTGGTCTCGGCCTCGTCGGTCATGTTGAGGGCGCCCACGACGGGGATGCCGAGTTCCTGGAACTGGAGGCAGAGATAGAGGTTCCTCTCGAGGTTCGTGGAATCGAGGACGTCGATGACGATGTCGGGCTTTTCTTCCAGGAGGAAATCGCGGGTCACCACCTCATCGAGGGAGTAGGCGGTGAGGCTGTAGATTCCCGGAAGGTCGATAAACCGAAATTGTATGTTTTTATATTCGTGGAGGCCTTCTCGCTTTTCTACTGTCACGCCGGGGTAGTTTCCCACCTTGTGGTGGGCGCCCGTTATGGCGTTGAACAGGCTCGTCTTGCCCGCGTTGGGGTTGCCGGCCAGGGCGACGCGTATTGTTTTCATCATGCTGACTTCCTGTCGTTTGGATCATGGCTGGCGCCGCTGCAGCAATCCGGTTCGGCGAAGAGGCTCCGAAACAAACCGCCGCGGCCTCGGCGCGCCCTGTATGGCCTGCCTGCCGCTTCGTTTTCGCGACCTGCCCTGGCGGCGCCGGCGGCCCCGGCCAAAGCCCCGCTGTCCTCGGCCGCGCCAACGCCGCTCTCCATCGCCACCTCGATGAGCTTCGCCTCCCCCCGCCTTATGAGGAGATCGTAGCCCCTGATCCGCACCTGAATCGGCCCGCGCAAGAAGGCTCCTCGCACGAGAATTCCGGCGGCTCCATCCGTGAATCCCATATCGGCCAGCCTCTTGCCTATCTCTCCGCCCACGAGCACCCTCGATACCACGAAAGGCGTTCCCGGGATCAAATCTGAAAGTCGCATATCAAGACTCCTTGCCCGTAAAACCAGCTGGCTTTTTGCCGGAAGAAACGCCAGCCTCTCCTGAACATTCGGCGCAGAGCCCCTTGAGCTCCATCGTGTGGCCCATCGCCTTGAATCCATTGGCGCGGAATATTTTATCCTGCGCTTTTTCTATGGCCGGGTCGCAGAACTCTATGATTTTCCCGCATCGAACGCAGAGAAGATGGTCATGATGGGAATGGTGATAGGCGTGTTCATAGCGTCGGGGACCATCGTCCTGGCAGGCATCCCTCGCGAGACCGGCATCGGCCAGCAGTTTGACCGTCCTGAAGACCGTCGCCTGTCCGATGCCCGGATCCAGAGCGCGCGCGGCGGCCAGAATATCGTCGGCGCTCAAGTGTCCCTCGTTTTCCAGGAAAGCCTTGAGGACAATCTCCCTGGGCGATGTCATTTTGAGGTTCCTGGTCCGCAGATAGCCTTCGAAAAGAGCCCGTTCTTCGTTCATCGGTAATTCCTTATTGATATTGATAATCATTATCAATAATGCTGTCAAGGGGGTGCCCGCTAAAGCGGGAGCCAAAGCGGGCGCTAAACGCGCCGTTCAGAAATTCTTTTCTCTTTTCTTGTTGCGGAACCAGAGGGCGGTATCTATGGATACCATCGCGAAGTTGAGAGCATAGAGATAGACGACATTGTCGAAACGATAGAAGAGCTTGTTGGCGATGCCCGCCACATAGCCCACGAGAACTATGATCAGGAAAAACAAGCTTTTCCCTCCGGTTTTTCCGGAGGTGTAGGAGCGGTAAATCGAAAAAGGCCACGCCGCGCCGAAACATACGAGCATGATGATCTCGAAGATACTCATGGGCGATACTCTAGCGATTTGGCCTATTCTGCGCAAGGGAAACTCCGGTTTCCCGGCACCGGGAAACCTGCCTGAAATCGATTCGGTTTGACGGATGCGGAAGAAAAGCCGACACTTAGCTAAAGCTTTTTCCGCTGAGCCGCCGAGTCGGAGGGAGGATATCATGAAACGTTGGATTTATGGCGTTTTCCTGTTCCTTGGTTTGGTCTGTAGGCTCGGCGCCCAAGGCGCCCAGCTGGCGTTTCGCGACGATCCCGACATAGCCAGGGCGATCGCCGAATACATAATGGCGGGGAAGGTTCCCGTCACTAACGGTTTCGTCTTCTCGGGCAACGAGGCGGCGGAAATCCTCGGCTACGACGGCCGCCAGGCGAAAACCCCGGAATTCAGGAGCCGCCTCATCTTCTCCGCCGACCCAACGGCCGTGACCGGCGTCACCGGCATCCAGACCTATGGCCTCTCCCCCAGCGCCGATCCCACCCTCCTGTATTTCCTCGACGGTCTGCCCCTCTTCCTCGAGCTTGGAACGGATATGTCGATCGGCGATTCCTTCGCCGGCAAAGTGAAGATCGATCTTTCGATGCGGCAGAACTATGTGGGAATCAACGATCTCTCCCTCATCGCCCCTTGGAACCTGGACGCGATGCTTAGGTACCTGATGTTCTGGAAATTTCCGCAGGAAGGCTGGGTTTCGGCGGGCGGCAAGAATGCCTGGATCGCGGCGGGGCGCTTCAAGTCGGGCTTGGGCGACGGGCACTTCAGCAACACCTTTCTCAACTCGAAGGCCGAGTATTACGACCATGTGCAGGGTGCCGTCGGCGGCGAAAATTTCCGCTTCACCTCCATAATCGGCACCTCCTCGACCTTTCTCAGCAAGGCCGAAGCCGATATCCAGTACAGGCTCAGGAATACCTACGACGCGGGGAACAACAGCGTCAATCCTTGGGACCCCATCAACGACCACGATATAGTCCCCGAAATGGAAGCGGTGAAGATGTACGCCTATCACCAGGTGGAGGCGAGGTTCTGGGACAGGTTTCGCTTCGGCGTGGCCGAGATGGCCATGATCGGCGGCAAGGTCCCCGGCCTCCTCGATATCCTCCCGACCTCCTTCTTCCACAACGCCTACTCGGCCGGTTTCACTAACGTCATGATGTCCCTGAGCGCCTCCGTCGTGCCTCTCGACGGGCTGCAGCTCTTCGGCGAGTTCACCGTGGACGACTTCCTCGTGGGAGACGAGGCGGGGAGCGGCGGCAAGCCGGCCCAATATGCCTGGCAGGCCGGAGGTCGCTATTCGTTCAAGCCGGCGGATGGTCTCATTCTGACCGCGGGAGGCGAATATACCTTCGCCAACGAGTGGGCCTATTGCCGGTGGCAGCCCTATCTCACCATGTACGATCGCCATATCCAAGGCCCGAGCTGGGCGACAGACTGGCCTCTCGGCTTCGCCTATGGACCCGACGCCAAGCATCTGGGCGTCTTCGTGAACGCGAGCCTGCCCACGGGCGCGAATGTCGAGCTGGGCTATGAGTACCTGATCAAGGGTCCCATCTATCTTGGCATGATGGACGCGAACGGGAACCCGATCTATTACGACTACGACACGAGGACGGACATCACGCAGTCCACGACGCTCGCTGCCATCCAGGCGCTTCCCGACCAGCTGAGCCACTGCGTCACCCTAAAAGGGATGATGCCGCTTCCCAAGGGCTTCGAGCTGAACGCCAGCGTTCAGTACTGGAACCACAGGAACTACAGGAACGTTTCTGGCAATTCCCAGCAGTTCTTCCTGTATTCCGGCGGAGTGCTCTGGAGATATTGAGGCGTTTGCCTACAAAGACAGCGAGCAGCCGGCGCTCAGCTGCAGATCGGAGCTCCAGGCCGTGCGGCTGTCGGTCGATTTCGTCCAGGTTCTCCGGTGGGTCCAGTCCAGTTCGGCCCATAGCCTGGCTTCGACCCATGACAACGGCGTGGGCGCCCTGAATTCTCCCATGAGGCTCGCCGCGACGGTCTCGGCGATCAGGTCGCCCGAGGGAGTGGTTCCCGCGTAGTCGGCATAGCCGGCATTGTTGCCGCCTGAGTTGTGCGACTTGAAAAAATTCATCTCGCCGTGGCGCATCCCGAACAGCCGCAGACCTATGGTCCCTTTGTCGGGAAGGCGATAGGCGGCATCCCACTGCAGCACCTGGGCGTCTCCGCCGTACTGATAGCCGATGTAGTCGAGGCTGAGGACATAGCCCGGGCCGCCGGGGTTGCCGTTGGTGAAGTATTTCCGGAACATCAGGAAATCCACTTTTTCGCGGCGGTAGAGCAGGGGGTCGGTCGACACGAACTCCAGGGACGAGGTGAAGACGCCGGGTCCTATCAGGGAAGCGTATTCGATGCCGCCCATATAGCCCTTGGCGTCGGCCTGGGCCGTTCCCTCGTTCGGAGCCATGGCCTGATCCATCACGAACTGCGCGTAGAGGTTGAAGCCTTTCGCGAAGCTGTAATCGAGCTCAGCGTGCGCGATAGCGTTGAAGATGCCGCTGTTGTTCAGGTTGTGGTAGATGAAGGCCGGATTGAGATATCTCAAATCGAAGACTGTGTTCTGATACATCACGTTTTCTGAGATCGCGAAGGTCAGCCCTTTGAGGATCCTGAATTCCAGCCTATGCGCCATGAGCAGCTTGAATTCGGAGTCGGGATTTTCGCCGGGAGAAGTGTTCGTGTCGAGAAAGATGTTGAGGAAATCGTATTTGAAGGCATCGGTGAAGGCGACGAGTCTGGCGAATTCCTGATAGTCGACGTGGTCATCCACGACGAAGTTGCCTGAGTGGCCGTTCCCCCAGCTCAGCTTGTCGCGGGAGAGGGAAATGTTCCAGTTCGCCCCACCGATGGCCGACACCGCCCTCTTGGGCCACTGAAAGTCGAAATCGATGCTGTGTTCGAGGATGTTGGTAAGGAAGGGCTGGCTGAAAATGGACGAATGGGCGCCCAGGATCGCGTTGCTGTCCGTGCGGTCGATGATGGCGCCGATTCCATCACTGTAGCGCGTCGTGGCCACGAACAGGTCGTCCGCTATGTTGAAGCGGTTGCGCCCGTACTGCATGTCGCAGTAAGCATAGAAGAAATCTTTAACCGAAAAGTCCAGCGACAGCTTTGCCATGGGCGCGCGCCGCTCGAATCCATAAATCCAGTCCGACTCCAGGTCGTAGTCGGTGTTGCTGTGCGCGTAGGCCTCAAAACTGGCCGTCAGAGAAGCGCCGAACCCGAAGCCGTCCCTGAAGGCGAATTTCAGGCCCGGCGCGATCGCGGCCGCGATGGAATCGTACAGCGCGAGTCCCGTCTGCTTTAGGCTGGCCCTGTCCAGACGGGAAAGAATCAGGTTGGCTTCCGTCTTGCTCCAGGGGCGGGCGTTGGAGGGCGTTCCATTCCCGGTCGCCAGATAGAGAGCGTCCATGTCCATGTAGATGGACGATGAGAGCGGAATCATCTCCTGCGAAACGGGCCGGGTTCCCTGTCCGGGGAGGGCGAAGGCGAAGAGCGCGAACCCGAAAGCCATAACGATTGAAAGCATGTATCTGATCATCATCGTCCTCGATTTGGAATCAGCCGCGGTGTTGAATCCCGAACGCCGTCGTATCTCAAGTTGTCCACGTTTTACATTCTAAAGCAGATCCTGCCAAAAAGCTGTAAAATCCGAAAAGGAAAGGACGAGCCCCACCATTGCCCAAGATGACGACATGCCTTACAATCTTTCCATGGAAAAGCGTTACTTCAGTTATCAGGAAATCCACAAAACGGCGAAAAGCATGGCCGAACGGATCACCGCGGCCGGCTTTTCCCCCGACGTCATCGTAGCCATCGGAACCGGCGGCTTCATCCCCGCCAGGATCATCAGAACCTTTCTGGGCGCTCCCATTCTGGCCGTCGGCATCGCCTACTACGACGCCAACGATAAACCCACTGAATTCCCGCGTAAAGTCCAGTGGATCGAAGAAGCCGAACGCAAGCTCAAGGGCAAAAAGATTCTTCTCATCGACGAGGTGGACGATTCGCGCACCACCCTCGAGTATTGCATCAAGGAACTCCTGAGCCATCATCCGGCCGAAATCGCCGTGTCGGTGCTGCACAACAAGAACAAGCCCAAGCGCGGAACCATTCCAGAGCAGGTTTCACATTATATCGTCGGGGAAGAACTCGGCGACGTCTGGATCGTTTACCCCTGGGACGCCAAGGATATAGATTTCCACGATTCCATGGCGAAACGATGATCGGAATCTTGAATTGAAGCGATTCGCGTTTTTTGCCCTGATCGCCATCGCGACCGCCGCGCCCCTGGCGGCCCAGAATACCGCGTTCGGAACCGGATTCTGGGCCGACATAGCGCCCATTCTGTACTTTTCGGGGCGGCCCGCTCAATCCGACGGCTATGTTCCCACCATCGACGATCTCAGCGCCTATATGGCCCGGCCGGCCTTTCTTTCGGGAGGATTCTCCCTTTCCGCGGGGCCGTTCGGCGCGGCTATGGTTGTTGAGCTGCAGCAGGATATGGGCGAGATGCTTCGCGGCGGGGAGCTGACGAATCTGCCTTTATCGCGGGACTACTCCACTTTCATGTTTTCCAACAACTATCCCAACGTCGGCTTCGTCGAGGGTTCAGGCGACTGGTGGCGGCTTTCGCTAGGCCGGCGCGCCATCAATATCGGGCGCGGCGTCGGCTCGCTCTCCGTGTCGGGCGGCAATCCCCGCTATGATCATATTCTGGCGGGACTGTCGGCTCCGTTCGGCAAAGGCTCTCTGGACTACGATTTTCTCGCGATCAGCGTGGCCCGCACGTCCGGAGCCGCCGAGGACGCCAAAAGCCTCTTCTTCCACCGGGTCGGCATCGATTTTCCGACCCTCTCCTTCGGCTTTGCCGAATACAATCTCGTCACCGGCGTCGATCTCGATCTTCAGGATTTCGCCCCTTTCCTCATCTATCACCATCTTTTCGCCGATGGTTCCAACGTAATGTTCCACCTGGACGGCGAGTGGAGACCAGTTTCGCCCTTGAGGGTATACGCGGAAGTTCTCATGGACGATTTCCAGCTTGGCGCCGAGGGCACGGGCTCCAATCCCAACGCCTTCGGATTTTCCGCCGGCGCCCAATGGCAGATTCTGGATGGCGCCGTGATAGTTCGCCCCCGCTATTTTCATGAAGACTATAGCCTCGCCGTGGACGGCAAAGCCCTGGAAGGCGGCCTCGTGGCGACGCTGGACGCGTATTGGGCGTCCACCTATCTCTATCGGCGGAACGAAGCTAACCCGGGGCAGGCATATTCCACGCGCTATTTCATGCAGACCAATTCGAGCTGGAATACGATTCCCTCATGGTTTTCCTACCCGCTGGGGCCGGACAGGATCCTGGTCAGAGGCAATCTGAACTATACGCTTCCCGGCCTGTCGCTTGCCGGTGAAGTCAGCGTGGCTTTTCTGGGCTCGCAGTCCGGGGAAACGACCTATACATCGTCGCATGCGGAGAATTGGCTGGGTCCGCAGACTCCCATCACGATGGGCTATGACGTCTCGCTCGGCGCTGAGATCGTCCTCGGACACAACTCCCTGGGCACGGTGAAGGCCGGATTCTCCAAGCGCGGTGCCGACGCGGCCATCCTCTCGCTCACCTTAGGGTACACAAGGCGCTTCGCCACGGGCGCCACTCCCTGACGGATGCCTGGGGTTCTATGGAAATGAAAAGGGCTGTCCGAGGACAGCCCTTTTTCTATATCGTGTTCAACTCTATCGCACCCCTTCATGGAGGCGTGGAGCCTAGCTTCAGAACGAGTAGGAGCAGCCCACCGTCAGCTGGATGTCGCTGATGGGCGCGGCGCTGCTGATGTTGCCCGGATACTGAATATAGACATAATCCGCCTGCGCATAGGCTTCGAGCCCCCTCAGGATCGTGTAGCCGCCGCGCACGCCGACCACCATGGTCCGGCTCGCGATGTCGCGCTCGGTCTGGGCGTTCAGGTCGCCGTTGTTGGCGGTGCTATGCGTGGTACTTGGCGTCTCGACATTCGGTACATCTCCCGTGCCCGCGCCCACTTCGCTCCATGTCGTCCATTTATCGTGGGTGCCGTGGATCATGAAGAAAACGTTACCCTCGAACGACCATTTCCCGAACTGCTTGTAGCCCATGTTGGCATTGTAGACGATGGCGTCGCCGCCGTACTGGTAGCCGAGGAAATCTTCGGTGTAGCTCGTCGTGCCTTGGGAGAACTCGCGGAGGGCGACGACCCAGTTGATGCCATATTCGCCCTGGCCCTGGGAATGAGCCCAGGTCCCGATGTCGCGAAGGTAGAGATAAGGATCAGTTTTTGCCCACTCCGCCGAACCGAAGAGCATGCCCTTGCCGAGCGGATAGGAGCCTTTGGCTCCAGCCATGAAGCCGTAGCCGTTGGGGAGGGCGTCGTTGTCCACGCCGGGCACGGGTTCGCCGGGGAGGGCGAACTCATCGACGACAGCTTGACCGTAGAGGTTCACATACCGGAAGGGAGTGTAGTCGAGTTCAAAGGAGATGATGGAGTTCGCGTTATTCCGGATGTAGTAGTTGTGGAATATGGCCGTGGGGCTCAGGACGCGCAGGTCGAGCGTATTGTCGGCCGACTGGTACATGATCGCTTCCGTGACGACGAGGCCGACCTTGTTATTGAAGAGCCTTCCTTCGAGACGATGGCCGATGAACATGTTGAGTCCCGAAGCCAGGGTAGCCTGGCTTCCATTATTGATGAAAGCACCGGTCGTCTCATCTATGACCGGGTAGTACTCGCTTGGATGGGGAAAGAAGGAGGTAGCGAATGTGTACTTGAAATTTTTGCCATAGGTCGTCAGCTTTCCCATGTTTTGATACAGCAAATTGTCGCTCATAACGAAGTTGCCGGTCTCTCCCGGACCCCAGGACATCTTGTCGCGTCCGACTTGAACGCTCCATCCATCCCCGCCGATCGAGCCGAAAGCCCTGTAGGGAATATTGAAGTCGAGATCGGTCAGGACAGCGGGAGCGACCAATGGTATGTTCGTGGTCAAGGCGCTCGCGCCCCAGAGGGTTGAAACCGCGCCCTCGGTCGTACTCCAGCTATTGTAGCGGCTGTTCCCCACCGAGAGCGAGCTATACCCATAGAAGTGTTCCGATGGCCAGGTTTCGAGGACGATATCGAGGACAGGATTGCGTTCGTCGAAGCCCCTGATCCAATCGCTCTCGCCGGTGAAATCGGTGGTATTGGTGTGATAATAGGCCTCTGCCGAAGTTGTCAGCCCGAACTTTACCGCCTTCCGCTTCTGGTCCAGTTCGCCCAGGACGAAGTCGTAGGTGGTCACCGCTCCGCTTTTAAGCGCAGCGGGATTGATCTTGTCGAGCATTTTCAGGAGCTCGTCGGCGCTCCAGGGACCTGTCGTGGATGGGAGTGAATACCCTTGATCCAGATACAGATAGGTGAGGGCTTCGTAGACATCCGAATCCACCGCGTAGATTTTCTGAAGATTTTTCGCGCCATCGGCGGCCGATACCGAGCCGGCCAAAAGGCAAATCGCGAACATCAGCAGCATGGTTTTTCTCATCGCTAAGCATCCTTTTATATAGATTTCTTTATGATTATAACACGGCTTTTAACTTTTCCCACCGGGATCGCGTAATTCCGGCAACCGCTGGCGAATGCCTGCGATTATTGGCGATTATCCGCGATCATCAGCAATTATCGGCGAGTGGATTCATAAAACGTTCCCGTTCAGCCTCCGCTTATAAGGTGGTAGATTTCCAGATCATCGCCGTTCGACGCCAGGGTGGCTCCGCGGCTTTCCCGATCCACCAGATGCCCGTTCAGCCTGGTTATGATATGGGGGAATGTGTATTTCATCCGTTTCATGATCTCGGAGACGCTGAGTTCCTTTTCGGGGAATTCATGGTCTTCGAGGTTGATCGTGACTTTCATGATTCGATGGTATCAGCGAGGCTTGGACGGTGCAAGCGGGGCAGCCATATGATGGAGAAGCGGGAAGGGTAGCGGCGATCGGAACGAATATATGTATAAATATACTTAGCCTATGCATTATATTGCAAGAATTTATGCAGGATTATTGACACTATATGCCATTTACCGTATTCTCCCAAGCATCTTCCGTACATTCAGAACCAAGCGGAACGATACCAAGGAGCGCCGTAATGAAGAAATCCTGGTCAAAACTCATTGCCTTCATCCTTCTCGCCTCCGTAGTCGCCATCGGCTCGGCAGGTCTCTCCTCCTGCGCCAAAAAAACCACGAAAATCGTCGTCGCCTCCGATGCCACATGGCCTCCCATGGAATTCGTCGATGAGAATAAAAACGTGGTCGGTTTCGATATCGACCTCGTCAACGAAGTCGCCAAGGCCGGCGGATTCGAAGTCGAAATCAAGAACACCGCCTGGGACGGCATCTTCGCCGGACTCGCCGCGGGCAACTATCAGGCCATCGCCTCCTCCGTCACCATCACCGACGAACGCAAAGCCACCATGGACTTCTCCGATCCCTACGTCAACGCGGGCCAGGTTCTCGTGGTGCGCAAGGAAACCACCGGCGTCACCACGCTCGCCGACCTCGTGGGCAAGAAAGTGGGCGGACAGATCGGCACTACCGGCGTCATGGAAATCGGCAAGGCCGCCGGCGTAGAACTCAAAACCTACGACGAAGTCGGACTCGCCTACCAGGATCTCGCGAACGGCAACATCGATGGCGTCGTCGCCGACTCCCCCATCGCCGCCAACTTCGCCCTCCAGAATCCCACCTATAAAGACAAGCTCATGATCGTCGGCGTTCCCTTCACCGATGAGTGGCTCGGCTTCGCTTTCAAGAAAGGCGACGCGAAAACCCTCAAGCTCTTCAACGACGGACTCGCCAAGGTCAAGTCATCGGGCAAGCTCGACGAGCTGACGGCGAAATGGCTCAAATAGCATGACGAAAGGTTCTCCGTTTTCCGGCCGGAGCCAAAAAGACTCCGACCGGACGACCATCAACGTTACCGACGGCACCCTCATTCCTCTCAGGAGTGAGGGTCATGTCATCTCCGCATGGAATATCTCGTTTTTCGGCGCGGTGGGGCTTCTCATCCTCCTGCCCTTCGTCAGTCCCGATCCCTACCTCCGAATCCTGTCCTTCGTTCCAGACGGACTGGTGGCTACCTTCGCCGTCACGATCATCTCCATCTTCTTTGCCCTCATCATTGGGCTCTTTGCAGGCCTCGGGCGTATTTCCCCGAACAAGACCATCAACCTCATCTCGACCATCTACGTGGAAATCATCCGCGGAATACCGCTGCTCGTCCAACTCTTCTATATATATTACGCCCTCGGTCCCATCCTGAAACTCCAGGGGCCTCCCGCCGCCATTCTGGCCATGTCCATCTGCTACGGCGCGTATATGGCGGAAATCTTCCGCGCCGGAATCCAGGCTATACCGAAGGGCCAGATGGAAGCAGCGCTCGCCCTCGGACTTTCCCGCTCGGCCGCCATGCGGAGAGTCATCATCCCCCAGACCATCAGGGTGATCCTGCCGCCCATCGGGAACGAATTCATCGCCCTTCTCAAGGACTCCTCGCTCGTCTCGATACTGGCCGTCTCCGACCTCCTGCGCCGCGGCCGCGAATACGCGTCCACGTCATTCAGGTATTTCGAGAGTTACACGGTCATCGCGCTCATCTATCTGGTGATGACGCTCTTTTTCTCGCGCCTCGTCGCGATCATGGAAGAAAGGCTGAGACATAATGGAAACGTACATTGAGATAAAGAACGCCGTCAAAACCTTTGGCGGTACAGTCCAGGCCCTCAGGGGCGTCGACCTCAGCGTCAAGAAAGGCGAGGTCGTCCTCATCATCGGTCCCTCGGGTTCGGGCAAGAGCACGCTTCTGCGTTCCGTCAACCGCCTCGAGCGCCTCGACTCCGGTTCCATTTCCATCGACGGCGAAAGCGTCACGGACGAAAAAGCCGATATCCGCCACATCCGCGAGGAAGTGGGCATGGTGTTCCAGAGCTTCAACCTCTTCCCCCACCTGAGCGTCATCGAGAACATCACGCTGTCGCCGACCATCGTGCTGAAACAGGGCAAGGAAGAAGCGGCCGTCCTGGCGCGCAAGCTTCTCGCCAAGGTCGGCCTCTCCGACAAGGAAAAAGCCTGGCCCGAGCAGCTGTCAGGCGGCCAGCAGCAACGCGTCGCCATCGCGCGCGCCCTCGCCATGAATCCCAAAGTCATGCTCTTCGACGAGCCGACGAGCGCCCTCGATCCTGAAATGATCAAGGAAGTGCTGGACGTCATGACTGACCTCGCCAAAGAGGGTATGACCATGCTGGTCGTCTCGCACGAGATGGGCTTCGCCAGGGCGGCCGCCCACCGCATCATCTTCATGGACGCGGGGCAGATCGTGGAAGAGGCTCCGCCCGAGACCTTCTTCACCTCGCCGCGCGAAGAGCGCACCCGCAGGTTTCTGGAACATATTCTGTAAGCCGGTTCGGCGCCGTCGGTGGATACGCGAAGCTGCGTCTTCTTATTGGAATCTGATATACCACATTGCTCTTTTTCATTGCCTCCGCGTCAAAACCATACTATAATAACGTCCTCTACCCAAAATGACCTGATGGCGAGCTTGTTCCGTTAAGCAAGGAGGACCTGCCACCGTGATCAAATATCTGGCCACCAACGACAAAAAATGCGTCGGCTGCATGACCTGCACGTCGGTCTGCTCGAAACTCTATTTCAAGGAAGACAATCCCGCCAAATCCCGCATCCAGGTGAATGAAGCGCCGGCGATGGCTTATCACCTCGTGGTCTGCGACCAGGAATGCATGGCCTGCGTCCGCGAATGCCCGACGCGGGCTATCTCGCGCAACAAGGCTGGCGCCATCGTCATCGACAACAAGAAATGCGTCGGCTGCCTGGCCTGCGTGGCCGTATGCCCGATCGGCGCGATGCGCTGGTTCCCAGGCAATCCCGTGCCCTTCAAATGCATATCCTGCGGCGCCTGCGCCAAAGCCTGCCCGAAGGGGGCTCTCGAAATCCTGACGAAGGAGGGCTCCGTATGAGCCTTACCATGAATACGCTGCGCAAGATCGCCGAATGGCGCTACGAGAAAAAACCCCTGGCGCGCGGCTACAACATGCGCACCCTCGCCATCGACGTGGGCGCCATATCGGGCGGCAAGCCGGGGTTAGCTTTAGCCGGCAAGCCGGGGGCGCCCGGCAATGCAGGCTTTGCCGAAAAACCCGTCAGCGCCGAGATGAAGAAGAAATTCGTGGGCGGGAAGGGCTTCGGGCTCAGGCTGCTCTGGGACGGCACAAAACCCTCGACCAAGTGGGACGATCCCGAGAACGAAATCGTCATCGCCATGGGCCCCGTCTGCGGCAACACCAACTACCCCGGATCGGGCAAAAGCCTCGTCGTCAGCCTCTCGCCCATGACAGGCGTCCCCATCGACTCCAACGTCGGCGGCTATTTTGGCCCCTTCCTCAAGTTTTCGGGCTTCGATGCCCTCGAGCTCACCGGCAAGTCCGATCGCGACCTCATCGTCTTTTTCAACGGCGACTCAGGCACCGTGGAAATCTTCGAATCCCCCGAAGGCCTCGAATCCGACACCCACATCCTGGCCGACAAACTCACCCACGCTTTCGCGGCCTCCGAAGCCGAAGCCGACCTCGCCTCGGTGTCCGTGGTGTCGGCGGGCCGCGGCGCCGAGCACACCGTCCTCGGCCTCCTTAACTTCAGCCTCTACGACCGGCGCCGCGGCGGCTGTCGCGTGAAGCAGGCCGGGCGCGGCGGCATAGGCACGGTCTTCCGGAACAAGGGCATCAAGGCCCTCGTCTGCCGCTATTCCACCCTCGCCCAGGACTCGAACGGCGCCGCCGACCCGGCCGCCGTCCAGCGCCTCGGCCTCAAACTCCACCGTGAAATCGTCAAGGAAGACGACAAACAGTGCAAGATGCGCAGGATCGGCACCGCTCACCTCATGGAAGTGATGAACGACTACGATCTCCTGCCCGTCCAGAACCACCGCTACGGCCAGGATCCCCGCGGCCCCGAAGTCGCGTCCTGGGTCTGGGAAAAACTCTTCTCCCAAGGCCTCCCCGACGGCTGCTGGTACGGCTGCACCCTCGCCTGCGCCCACGCCGTGGACAACTTCAAGCTCCAGACAGGCCCCTATGCCGGCCAGAAAGTCTGCGTCGACGGCCCCGAATACGAAACCGCCGCCGGCGTCGGCTCCAACCTCGCCGTCTGGGAGCCCGAAGGCATCCTCGAAATCAACTTCTACTGCGACACCTACGGCATTGACACCATCAGCATCGGCACCATCTGCAGCTTCCTCATGGAATGCTGCGAATACGGCATCCTCAACGAAGCCCGCACCGGCGGCGTCAACCTCGAATGGGGCAACTGGCGCGCCGTCTGCGAACTCATGCACCAAATGGCCGAGGGCAAAGGCTTCGGCATGCTCGCCGGCCGCGGCGTCCGTTTCATGGCCGAATACCTCACCAACCAATACGGCGCGGACCCCCAGCTCATGAAAGACATAGCCCTCCACGGCAAAGGCCTCGAGCAGAGCCAGTACATCTCCAAGGAATCCCTCGCCCAGCAGGGCGGCTACTACCTCACCAACAAAGGACCCCAGCACGACGAAGCCTGGCTTATCTTCATGGACATGGTGAACAACCGCATCCCCAGCTTCGAGCAGAAAGCCGAAGCCCTGCACTACTTCCCCATGTTCCGCACCTGGTTCGGCCTCCAGGGAATCTGCAAGCTCCCCTGGAACGACATCGAACCCGCCGACAACGCGCGCTGGGACGAACCCAACAAGGTTCCCGAGCACGTCGGCAACTACCGCGACCTCTACACCGCCATCACGGGCGAGCCCCTCTCCTGGCCCGAACTCATCCTCCAGTCCGAGCGCGTCTACAACTTCCAGCGCGTCTTCAACCTCCGCTGCGGCCACGGCCTGCGCCCCGATGATTACCCGCCCTACCGTGCCATGGGTCCCGTCACCGAGAAGGAATACCTCTCCCGCGCCGAACGCTACGACAAGCAGCTGCGCGAAAAAATCGGCGTCGACCCCGCAGCCATGACCCTCGCGGAAAAAGTCGCCGCCCAACGCGCTTACCGCGAAGCGCGGTACGAAAGCCTCGTCGACGCCGTCTACAAACGCCGCGGCTGGACGAACGACGGCGTGCCAAGACCTGAACACCTGGCCGAGATCGGCATGGATTTACCCGAAGTGCTGGAGGTTGTCCGGAAGCATATATAAGGATTATTCCGAAAGGCTCATTTCATTTTGAGCCTCTCCTGGAGGCTTCCTGGATTGAGCAAAGATCCGGCAACTCGGTATAGTGACAGCACATGAAAATCAGTCCGCTTTATAGAACCGTCCTGACCATAGCGGCGCCCGCGGTCGTGGAACTCGTCCTCACCTCGGCCACCTCCTTCGCGGACACGATCATGGTAGGCAAGCTAGGCGCCTACGCTATTTCGGCGGTCGGCCTGACCAGCCAGCCCCGCTTTGTGATGCTCGCCACCTTCATCGCCCTCAATGTTGGAACCACGGCCCTCGTCGCGCGCTTCAAGGGACAGAAAAACAAAAAGGACGCCGAACTCGTAACCACGCAGTCTTTTCTGCTTGCCTTAATCATTGCCGTATTGCTCGGCGTGCTGGGGGTGGTTTTCGCCCGGCCCATGGTGCGATTCATGGGCGCCGGCCCCGATACCATAGAATTCGCGACCAGCTATTTCAGGATCCTGATGCTCGGCTTCGTGCCCACCGTCCTCCCCATCGCCATTTCCGCGCTCCTGCGCGGCGTCGGCGACACGCGCATCTCGATGAAGTACAACCTCACCGCCAACCTCGTGAACATTCTCTTCAACTACCTCCTGATCTATGGCAAGTTCGGCTTCCCCCGGCTGGAAGTGGCGGGCGCCGCCATCGCCACCGTCATAGGAAATACGGTCGGCTGCGGGATGGCCATATGGGCAATCCTGGGCAGCCCCTTCCGCAAGCCGGGCAAAGCGGCCTCGGAATTCATCGAACTGCATTTTACCCGCGAAAACTGCGTCCCGAATTTTCCGATGCTGAAACGCCTCCTTAAAATCGGCCTTCCCTCGGCGGCGGAACAACTCGCGCTCCGCGTCGGGCTTCTCCTCTACACCCTCACGATAACGGCCCTGGGCACGAAAGTCTTCGCCGCCCATCAGATCGCCCTCGCCATCCTCAACCTCTCCTTCGTCAACGGACAAGCCTTCGGAATCGCCTCCACAAGCCTCGCGGGCCAGGCCCTGGGGCGCGGAGACCTCGATGGAGCCAAAACGGCCTCGGCCGCCTGCCAGAAAATGGGGGCCCTGACCTCCGCCTTCATGGGCCTCTGCATGTTCCTTTTCAGAACACAGCTCGTACGGCTTTTTACCAGCGATCCGGAGATTGTCGCCCTCGGCGCCGGCGTCATGATCCTCTCCGGCTTCGTCCAGCCATTCCTGGCTTCATTCCAGATATACGCGGGCGCCCTCCGGGGAGCTGGCGATTCCCTCTACCCGGCCATTTCCATGGCCATCGGCATCCTCTGCATACGGCCCAGTCTCGCCTACATTCTGATAAACGTGTTTTCCATGGGATTGTTCGGCGCGTGGCTGGCCCTGGCCGTGGACCAGATGGCGAGGTTTGTTTTCATAGCCATACGCTACAGAAAAGGGAAGTGGGTTCACATAAAAGTATAGGCAGTCCGCGCGGCGCAGGACAGTAAGCGATACCGCGTCAGACCCCGGCTCCAGGACTCAGTCCGCGCAGATCCGGTTGCGGCCGCCATGTTTGGCCTCGTACATGCGCTTGTCCACGAGCGCCACGATGGATTCGATCGTAAGAGCTCCCGTAAGCCCCAGCTCGGCGCTGTCCGCGATGCCGCAGGAGAACGTACAGGAAAACCTCGTCCCCGCCCACTCCATCCCGATAGAGCGATACTTTTCAAGTATATCCGTCATCACCGCCGCGGCCTCGGCTTTCCCCAAACCGGGGAAGAAAACGACGAATTCCTCGCCGCCGTACCTCGCGGCGGTCGCTCCAGCTTTAAGGCCGCCAATATGCGAAAGGATCGTCTCGGTCAGTCTTGTCAGCGCCAGATCTCCCGCTAGATGTCCGTACCGATCATTGATCCCCTTGAAAAAGTCCATATCGAGAAGAGCGATGGAAAAACCTCCATCCTCCTTTCCGACATTCGCGTCGACGACCATGCGCTCCAGCAGCTCGAAGGCGTGGCGCCTGTTGAAGATACCGGTGAGAGGATCCCTCCTCGAAAGGTCGCGGATCTTTTCCTCCATGCGCTTTCGGTCCGAAATATCGGAAATGGCGGCGAGGGCCATCTCCTCGCCCTCGATCGTCAAGGTTTCGGAAGAAAGGAGCACGTCGGCCTTGGAACCATTCTTCCTCCTGAAGGTTACTTCCCTTTCCTCGGTTCTCCCTGTCGCCTCGAGCTCAGCCAGAACCGCCTTCCGCTCCTCAAGATCTTCCCATATTCCGAGATCCAGAATCTTCCTGTTGATGACATCGGCTGAATCGTAGCCCGTGAGAAGCTCGAACCCCTTGTTTACCTCGACGATGACCCCCGAAGGCATCCGGGCGAGCAACATGGCATAGGGCGCGCCATAGAAAGACTTCGAAAATTTCTGATGCTCGCCCCAGACCTCGGCGAGAAGGCGTTGACTTACCATGATGACGAAACTGTAGGTAAGGGCGATGAGGAGGAGCTGGTATATAAGAAACCCAAAGGAGGAAAAGGCGTTCACCTGGAAGAAAGTGTCTTCGCGCGTATTGCCGGGCCCCGAGAAATACTCTATGAAACGTGCGAACCCGAGCACGGCGAAAAGGATATGGACGACAACGGGAGCCGCGACGATGCGACGCTGCGCTTTTTCCGTATGTCTGAAGAGAAGCCACAATACTTCGGCATCCAGGATTAAAAGATAGGTTCCTATATTGATGTTGCGCGGTCCGATATGAGGATTGACCAAACCGAACCAGAAATGGATGGCCGAAAAGAGAAGGAGGAGTAGGATATTGAAGGGGAGGCGTATCTGTTTCCCCAGAAAGCGGCCATAGCCGAGGAGGCCCAGCAGAGAGCCTCCGGCGACGAAAACATTCGCCGTTACGACGGAAAGACTATCCGGGATGGCGCCGCGCAGAAGGATGAGGAACATCCCCGCCGCCTGAAGGATAAAGTCGACTGTCCAGTAGCCGAGACCCTTGAATCTCGATCGCGCCTGAAGCCAAAGCAGGGTGAGGAGGAAGGCACTCAGCAGATCGGTTAGCACCATCATGATGCTTACCGTTCGGATATCGATCGTCGACATAGCGCAATCTCCAGTATTCCCGCCGGCTAATTAGGCTCGGCTCTACTTCGGCCATTGTACCAAAAGCCGAAAAACTTACAAGCATTATCGGCGTCGCGCTCGCTCCAGGGTTGTCGAAGTTTTCGCGGAAATAACTTTAGCTGGAAAAAGCATACTTTGACTTGACTATATCGTAAATATACGATAAATATACTGCATGGACTATGAACCCTGCTGCAACCTCTCCATCGAAGGAGAGGAGAAGACTCGCCTCATCGCGATGTTCAAGGCACTTGGAAGCCCCGTGCGCTTTGAAATCGTACAGTTTCTCGTCACCCATCCCGGCTGCATCACCGGCGACATCGTCGGGGCTCTTCCCTTGGCTCAGGCTACCGTCTCCCAGCACCTAAAGGTTCTGCGCGACTCGGGCTGGATCGAAGGCGAAATCGAAGGACCCGCCGTCTGTTATCAGCTGAATAAAAAGAACATAACCTGGTTTGGGGAAACACTGAAACAGATCCTGTGAGTATGAGAATGACAGAGAGGGTTTCTAGTATTCTATATATCGTAAATATACGATAAAGGAGCGTTCGATGATGGACTTTCTGGCTTACCTTTTAGACTTCGTGGGGAAAGGCTTCTTACGAGCGATGCCTCTCGTGATCCTCACAGTCCCTATTTCGCTGTGGCTGAAAAAGAGCGGCCTCGCCAAGCGCTGGATACCAGCGATGCGGGCTAAACCCCTAGTGGCGATACTCGTGGCCGCGGCCGCGGCCGCCGGCGCCGTATCACCCCTTTGTTCCTGCGGCGTCATACCGGTCATCGCGGGGCTTCTGCGGGCCGGCACTCCCCTCGGCCCCGTCATGGCCTTCTGGATCGCTTCGCCCTCGATGGACCCCGAAATATTCGCGCTGTCCACAACCTACCTAGGCTTGCCGCTCGCCATCGCCAGGCTTGTCGCCACCGGTTTCGCGAGCGTAGCCGCCGGCTTTGCCGCCCATGCCATGGAAAAAGCGGGGCTCTTTGGCGATGACTACCTGCGAGGCGGCGCCCGCCGCGGGCCGGCGCCACGCTTCGTCCCCTCCGCCGCCCCAAGCTTCGCCGCGGCGCCGGCCCGTACCAGCGCCGTCAATGCCTTCACGCCAGCCGCTCCAGCCCGCGTCAATGCGGCCGCCGCCTCGGCACGCCCAGCCCTCGCGGCCAATTTCGGCAGCAAGTTCGCCGCCATGGCGCGCGAAAGCCTGCCCGAAATACTCAGACTATCGGCTGTCATGTTGCTAGCCTTCACCCTCGAAGCCGTTGTCATCCGCTTCGTCCCCGTCAGCCTCGTGGCGCCCATCCTGGGCAAAGGCTCTCTCTTCGCCGTCCCCCTCGCCACGCTCATCGGCGTGCCTCTCTACGCCACGAACCTCGCCGCCCTCGGTCTCGTCTCGGGGCTCATCGCCAAGGGCATGTCCGAAGGCGCCGCCCTCGCTTTCCTCTTCGGCGGAGCCGCGACGACCCTTCCCGCCATGACCGCCGTCTGGAGCCTCGCGAAGCCCAGAGTTTTCGCCCTCTATCTTGGCACCATAATCGCCTCAGCCCTCGCCTCCGGCTGGCTCTGGGACCTCATCGTAAAGCTCTTGTCTATTTAGCCTCCGGCCTCGACGGCGCGGTTCCGTCGATGGACCCGGCGACTCTTCCCTTGCGCGCCCGAAACTGCGCGTATATCATGGATTCATGGTTAAGAAACTTACGGAGCAAGAATGCCGGGCGGCCATCGCCTTGGGGGATTTCGATTCCTCGATAATAGCCTCCACCCCGGCCGCCGCCATCATCCTCACCCAGAGCTGGTGTCCTCAGTGGACGTGGATGAAACGATATATTGAAGATTTGGCGAAGGAAGCGGGCTGCAACATCTATTGGATAGAATACGATAGGGAACCCTTTTTCGATGAGTTCCTCGGCTTCAAGGAAGAAACCTTCGGCAACGATCAAGTTCCCTATATCCGTTACTACAGGAACGGGGCGCTCGTCCACGAAAGCAATTACATCGACAGGAGCGGCTTCCTCCGTTTCCTGAAAAACTGAGTCGAGGTCGGCCCGCCTCGACGGCGGAGAACCGACCGCCGTCGGGAGGAATGATGAAACATGCTGTTAAATGGGTCTGGTTCAACGTGGCTGCGAGAGTGCTCACCATCCTGCCGCAGAAAATCCCGACGCTTCTGACGGGGCCTGGAAGCATAAAACTGGTTCCATCCGAACTCGACGTGCATCACGCCAGGAAACCGCTCATCGTCACCGATGCCACCCTCGTCAAGACGGGCGTCGTGGGCAAACTCACCGACATTCTTGCCGGCGCGGGAATTCCCTACGCCATATTCGATGAGATACTCCCTGATCCCTCCTTCGAACTCTGCGAAAAAGGCCTTGCCGTTCTCAAGGCGAACGCCTGCGACATGGTGATAGCCATCGGAGGAGGCTCGGTGATCGACGCGGGCAAACTCATCAGGATGGGGGCCACGCACAAGAAGAGCATCGCGAAATTCTCGGGCCTCATGCCCTTCCGCAATGGAGGCCTGCCCTTCATATGCATTCCCACTACGGCTGGCACAGGCAGCGAAGCCACGGCCGCAGCCGTCATCACGGACACGAAGAAAAAGAGGAAGACGACTGTCCTCGATCCGCGGCTGCCCCCCAACACGGCGATACTCGATCCGCTGCTCACGCTCGGACTGCCGCCCGGGATGACGGCGGCCACTGGGCTCGATGCGCTCACGCACGCCGTCGAAGCCTATACCAATACCCTCCATTATTCCGATGTCGACGTCCAGGCGATAGAAGCGGTGCATCTCATCTTCTCGAATCTTCGCATCGCCTGCGCCGATGGAACCAAGGTGGAGGCGCGCGAAGCCATGCTGCGGGCTTCCCATCTGGCGGGCCGCGCATTCACGAGGGGATTCGTCGGCTACGTTCACGCGGTCGCGCATCGCTTCGGCGAGCGCTACCACATCCCCCATGGCCTCGCCAACGCCATAGCGCTTCCGTACTTTCTCGACTATTACCGAAGCGTCTGCCCCGAACGTCTGGCCGACCTCGCCGAGGCAGCCGGCATCCGCAGGCGCGGCAATAGCGAAGACGCCAAGACCTGCGCGCTCGCCTTCGTCGAAGCGGTTCGCGCGCTCAACGCTGACGTAGGCATCCCGGAAAAAGCCGCGTTCCTCAAGGAAGAAGATATAGCAGGCATCGTCGTCGACGCTTTCAGGGAAGCGCATGGCACACCCTATCCCGTACCCGTCATCCTGGACGCGGCCGAATTGACGGGCATTCTGCGCTCGATGCTTTAAAGAGGAGAAAGCCGGTGACTAACTTAAGAAGAACAAGAATCCTGATGAAACGCGTCGCGTCGACAATCCTGTTCGCCGTTCTTCTGCTTTCGGCGTCGGCCCAGGCTCAAAGCGGCGACGCTATTTCCCATATGGTATTGCCCAACGGCCTGGAAGTGTTCGCGGTGGAAAACCGCTCGGTTCCCCTCGTCACCATATGCATGGCGTTCAGGGGAGGGGCCAGCGCCCAGACGCCGGAAACCGCCGGACTCTTCCATCTCTACGAGCACATGCTCTTCGCTGGAAACAAAAAGTATCCCACAAAGGAAGCGTTCAACGCGGCCCTCAACAACATGGGCACAACGGCATGGAACGGCGCCACCGGCACCGAATTCATCAACTACCACATCACCGTACCTTCGGAAAGACTGCCCGAAGGCATGGACTTCTGGGCTCAGGCGGTTCGCTATCCAGTCTTCGATCCGGCAACCTTGGAAAACGAAAAACAAGTCGTGTTCAATGAAATAAGGGGCTATCACAGCGACCCCGCCCGTATAGCCAACAACGCTCTCGAGTCGCGCATTTTCGCTGATTATCCCTGGAGAAAGAACGTCGACGGACCGGAAAGCAATATAGAATCGGCCAACGTTGACACATTGAGGACGATGCAAAGCTTTTTCTACATACCGAGCAACATGACCCTCATCGTTGGCGGCGATTGCGTGCCCGAAGAAGTCTTCGCCCTTGCCGGGAGACTTTTCGGCGATTGGGCCGGGGCGCCCGCGCCCCTGATCGGAGAACCGCCCCATGGCGCGTTCCCCGCGGACATAAAGCTGGTGTCGGCCGAAGAGCTTTTCTACAGGGGCCTTGCCCAGATCCAGTACCGATGGAGAGGCCCCGACGTGCTTCGCCAGACTAAGGATACCTACACATCCGACGTGCTTCTCTTTCTCATCTCCTCGCCAGTAGGCCGCTTCAAAACTTCCGTCATGGAGAAAGTCGATGGACTCTACGATGCCGAATACATCGATTTCTCCTATCCCACCGCCCGCGACGGCGGCAACTTCATCTTTACCGCTTATATGGTGATCCAGGATCCCGCCGCCGAAGGAGCCATCCTCGACAGGACTGAAGCCCTGCGCGCCGCCGTCCTCGAAGAATTCGCCCTTATCGCCGAAGATCCCGAAGGCTACTTCGGCGCCGGCGAACTCGAGAAAGCGAAGACAAAACTCATCGATCAGAATATCTACGCCATGGAAAGCGCCCAGAGCTTCGTCACCGACACGCTTACCTTCTGGTGGTCCACCGCCACCGCCGATTATTTTTTCGCCTATGAGGAAAACTGCGGCAAGGTAAACTGGACCGATATAGCCGACCTTACGGCGCGATACATCGTAGGCAGAGGAAAGGCGCCGGAAGCGGCCACCCTCATGCGAATCCGCGCAAGCACCCTGGAAACGGACGCGGCGCTGGGAGAGAAGATGCATGAATACGGTTATTTGAATGTGAGCGCGGACAACGCGTTCTGGTGGCAGAAATGAGGATTCTGATGAAAACAGCTAAACTAAAATTCATACCGGCGATCGCGCTCATGGCGTTCGCGGCGCTTGCGGCGCCGATCGGACTCGCGGCGCAGGCCGGCCTGGCCGCGTCTCAAGCCGAACCGGCCTTCGTCCGCGACAACCTCCCTACCTTCGCCTCCCTGACCCTTTCGAACGGAATTCCCGTCTACATCAAGTACAACAAAGCCAACAGAGTCCGCAATATAAGCCTCGTCCTGCGCGGCAGCTCCCTCGCCAACCCGCCCGAACAAGCCGGCTGGTCCAAACTCGCCTTCGCCACCATGGCTCGCGCATCGGCCAATTACTCCTATAAAGTCGTCACCGAACTTCTCGACAGCAGCTCCAGCTCCATCTCGGCCGCCAGTCTGTTCGAATATTCAACGTTGAGCCTCAACGTCCTCGACAAATACTTCGACAGACTTCTCCCCGTATGGAGCGACATGATCGTCTCCCCCGGATTCGATCCCCTCGACTTCGAGCAGGCCAAGAGCGAAATCGAACTCGCCATTCAATCCAAAGACCAGAACCCCTGGTCGGTGACGAGCAAGCTGGCGAACGAAAAATACTTCGAGGGACATCCCTATGCGGTGAACGCCGACGGGACGGAAGCCACGATCGGACCGACCACCGTGCAGAATATGAAGAAATGGCATGAAGAAAACGTCTCGGCCGACCGGATATTCGTCGTCGCTGTGGGCGATTTCGACGCGTCCGCCCTTGGCGCCGCCCTTGAGAATTCCATCGGGAAAATACCCGATCGCGGCCTCGGGGCAATACCCCTTCCCCCGGCATTCGGGCGCGGCGCGCCTGGCAAACTCTATACCGCCGGCCACAACCAATCGAAGGGCGTCGCCTACCTTCGCGGCGACTTCGCGGCGCCTGCCCCCGGGGCGGCCGACTTCATGGCCGCGAACCTTGCCATGAAATTGTTCTCCGACCTTCTCTTCACCGTCGTGCGCGACCAGTACGGCGCCGTATACTCGCCCGGCGCGGGCATCAGAACGTTCAGCGCCAATTACGGCTCGATATCCATCTATAAAACATCGGCCACGGACAAGATCAAGACATACATCGACGAAGCCGCCGCCATATTCGCCTCCGGACGCTGCGTATCGGTCGATCCCGGCCGCCCCGGCGAAGAAGCGAAGTACATGAAAATCACCGATGCCCTGGAAACCTACAAACTGATGTTCGCCAACGAATACTTCGAAGCCGTGCGCACCAACGCCGCCATCGCGAGCCTTATGATAAATTCCGCCATAAATACGGGCGACCCCTCCGATTGGGTGCGCGATGTCGTCCGGATAGCGGCCATCAAGCCCGTCGACGTGGAGAAAGCCTTCTCCGATTATATTCTCGATGGATCCTTCGTATGGGTGGCCGTCGGCGATCCGGCCCTCATCGACAAGCTGCCGAAGGAAGATTTCGTTTCCTTCACGATAAAGTGAAGGGTTTGGCGCGATGAAAAAAGCCGCCCGGATACTTGCCTTCGCCTTCGGTCTCGTTCTCTTGGGCGCAACCATCCTCAATGCCAACCTCGTGTCGCGGAGCAGGACGGCTCTTTCGCAAGGCGTGTTCAGAGCCGATCCCGATGCCTACGGCGCCCGGTTCCACATCATCGTAGCCATCCCCGACACCGACGATTCCTATTTCCGCGGCCTGCTGGAGGGGATCAGGCAGGAAGTCAGGGAAGCCGAAGCCGCGGTTCAGGTTTTTCGCTATGCCGCCTCTTCAGAACAGGAAGCCGGACGATGTTTCGACCTCGCCCTGCGCGCGCGTGTCGACGGCCTCATCATGTATACCTCGCGCAACGACCCCCTCGAGGCGCGCGCCGCCGAGGCCCAGCGAGCCGGCGTCACCTTCATACCCGTCTGCACCGATCCTCCCACCGCCAGCGGCCAGTTCTTCGTCGGTACCGACTCCCTTCGCCATGGCTTCGAAAGCGCCTCCATCGTTCTCGGCAGACTCGGCTCGTCGGCGCGCATCGGCATCATCCTGCCCTCCACAGGCTCCGAAAACCCCGAAAACGAACCCTTCTACCACGGCATCCATTCGGCTACGAAAGTCTACCCGGGCGCGAAAATCGAGGCGACGATCCGCTCGCGTCCAGGCGCCCTCTCCGGCGAGGAATCCGCCGCGTCCATGCTGCGACGGCCGTCGCCGGTCAACGCCATCATCTGCTCCAGCGCGAGAGACACCGTGGGCGCCGCCCAGGTCATAATAGACATGAACAAAGTCGGCGACGTCCTAATCGTCGGCACCGACGAATCCCCCGACATCCGCCGCTACGTCGACAACGGCGTCGTCACCGCCAGCATCGTCAGAGACTCAGCTGCCATAGGCCGCGCCGCCGTACAAGCCTTCTCCGCCCGGCGCTCGGGCCAAAAGGCCCTCGCGCCTCTGGAAAGCGGATTCACCATCTACCAAGCCGCGGAGAAAAATAAATGAAACTGAACACCGTCCGAGGCAGGATCATCTCCCATTCCGCCGTCATCCTCGCCATCATGATGCTGGCGACGATCTACACCGGGCTCACCACCTTCAATTTGACCGATTCCGTGAGCGTCCTCTTCTCCAACAACCTGCTCCTGAAGGAACTCCGCGAAAGCCTGGTCCAGACCGACGCCAACCTCACCAACTACCTCATGTCAAAAAATTCAGACGCCCTCAAGGACTACATAAAGAATTCCACGCGCCTCGCGGAAATATCCAGGAAACTGAACAACGAAATACGAAATGACGAGTCCCTCCTCCTTCAGCGCGACCTTTCGAGGCTCGTCGGGCACTACCTCACCGAAACGGAATCCTGCGTGACCGCCAAACGCGGCCGCGACGTTCAGACCTATTCCGACTCCTACGACGAATCCCGAAGAAGCGTCGAACTCATACGCTATCTCGCAGAGCAGACCGAAAGAGTCTTCATCGCCGATTCGCTCAGCGCCTTCTCTGGATTCCGCTCGGGCATACCCGCCACCATCAGCACGAACGCCATCCTCGTGGTCGCGGCCTCCCTCTTCAGCTTCATGCTTCTGCTGCAGTACTCCTACACACTCACCGAACCCATCACCATCCTCGCGAGCGCCGCGCGCGCCGTCGGCCGGGGCGAGTACGACGCCGCCCTGCCGCCCCTCGGCAGGACGGACGAGATCGGCGTCATGGCCACCGCCTTTTCCACCATGCGCGAGAACATCCGCAAGGCCTTCGACGAACTCAAGTCCAAAGCCGAGATCGAAAAGAACCTGATGAAGGAACGCATGGTCGTCCTGGACATGGAGCACAGACTGAAAGACGCCGAACTCATGGCTCTCCAGAGCCAGATCAATCCTCATTTCCTCTACAACACCCTCTCGGCGGGCATGGGCATAGCCTGGTCGGAAAAAGCCGACAGGACGAGCCTCTTCCTGGAAAATCTGGCAGGATTCATCCGCTATTCCCTGCGCCCCACCTTCCGCACCGTGCGCGTCGCCGAGGAAATCGAGTGCGCGCGCCGCTACATCAGCCTCATCAAGGCCCGGTTCGGCGAACGCTACCGCTTCACGATCGACGTCGACGATGAGACCCTCGAAATTCAGACGCCCGCCCTCCTCCTCCAGCCACTCATCGAAAACGCGATAACCCACGGGCTAGGCAAAAAAGAGGAAGGAGGAGAAGTCCGCGTCTCCGTACGCGCCACCGAGACCGAAATCCTCCTCTCCGTCCAGGACGACGGCGAAGGCATGTCGGCGAGGGAAATCGAACGCGTGTTGGGAGAAGAACCCGAGGACGAAGGCACGAGCAAACGCGGCATCGGACTGAAAAACGTGAAAAGACGCGTCATCCTCTCCACGAACGGGGAAGGGCGCATCGACATAGAAAGCTCGCGCGGCACCACCGTTTCCATCCATCTTCCAAGGAAGGTATGAGACAATGCGACGAATATTGATCGTGGACGACGAGCAGCCCGTGGCATCGGGTATCGCCCACATCGTCAGACGGGACTTCTCCAGCCGCTTCGAGCTCGCTGGACTCGCTTCCTCGGGCAGGGAGGCCGTCGAAAAAGTCAGCCAGCTCTCGCCAGACATAATCCTCATGGACGTGCGCATGCCCGGCTTTTCAGGCCTCGAAGCCATCCGAGAACTCAGGAAGCGCGGCTCGACGGCCGCCTTCGTCATGGTCACCGCCTACGAACGCTTCGAGATCGCGCGCGAGGCCATAGAACTCGGCGTGGTGGACTATCTCCTCAAACCCGTTGCCTCCGAAGCTCTCGCCCTATCCCTGTCGGTAGCCTCGGCCTACCTGGACCAAAGGGACGACCTCGAGCGCAACAAACTCGAATTGAAGGAAAGTCTGGACCAGACCCGGAGCTTTGCCGAAAAAGCCCTTCTTTACTGCATAATCTCCGGCGGGAACCCCGGCGAGGAAATCTCCGCCTATAAAAATGCCCTGGGCATCCAGGGAACATACATGACCGCCGCCGCCCTCAGATTCCCGCGAGCTTCCCTCGGCGGCGAGAGCGACATCGAAGTATCGGAACTCTATAAAACAATATGGAAAGCAATTAAGTACAAAACCGATTTCCTTCTTAGCCCGCCAATCGCAGGGCTCTACATGGTCCTGATGCCCCTGCGCGGTCAGAACGCCGACGACGAGGCCCGAAGCGCGGCCGCCAAGCTCGAAACCCTCATCGCTCCCTTCAGAGGCGCCAAACCCGGCGACAAACCTCTCGTCGACGTCGGTTTCGGCCGCGCGCAGTCCTACGGCAATGCCGGCCAATCCTGGAACGAGGCGGTCACCGCCCTCTATCGCCGGACGCGCGCCGCGCCAGCGCGGCGCGCCACCCCCTCAGCCCCCGGCTCCGACGCTATCGCCTCATCGCCAGCCCAGCCCATCGGCGAAATCCTCCAGGACGCCCTCCTCGAAGGATCGGAGTCCGGCATCCAGCTCGGCCTCGACGCCTGGATCGCGTCGCGCTATCCGGGAGATCCTGCCGACCCCGCCGAAGTCTGCTCCATGATCGCCTTCCTCGAAACTGCCATCCGCGCGCTGCGGCGCGACGGCCAGATCGACGTCTGGGAAGCCTCGGCCATGATGGCCATGGATGACCTCTATGCCGCTTCCGATTTCGCCGGCTTCGCCAACGCGTCTAAGGCAAGAGTCATGAACCTCGTCAGATTCCTGAAGGAAGCCTCGCCCCGGCACGCGCCGGCTGTCAGGGCGGCCATGGCCTATGTGCGCCGGAATTTCGCCGCCTCTATCAATCTGGAAAGCGCGGCCGGCGACATAGGCATATCGCCCGGAAGACTCTCCCGCCTCTTCGTGGAGGAAACGGAAAAGGGCTTCTCCCATTACCTCATCGCTTACCGCGTCGCGAAAGCGAAGGAAATGCTGGCCAAACCCGGCGCGAGCATCAAGGAAGTGAGCGTCGCCTGCGGCTACCCCGACCAGAACTACTTCGCGCGACTTTTCAAGAAGGTCACCGGACTCACCCCCAGTTCCTTCATTCCCCAACTTCCGGAGGAACACGATGAAAATTAAGAAAACCTTCCGGACAACAAGCCCGGCCAAGCTCTTCGCCTTTTTACCAACCTTGCCGGCAATCGCTTTCGCTCTCGTCCTCGCGCTTGCGTTCGTATTCGCGCTCGCCGGCTGCGACGCCGCGAAAAAGCAGCAAACCCGGGATAAAGCCCCCCGGATCGGCTTTGCCTTGGATTCCCTGGTCGTGGAACGATGGAAGCGCGACATCGACATCTTCGAAAAAGCCGTCCAGGAAATGGGCGCCGAATTCATTCTCGAAGTGGCCGACCAGGACGCCTCCAAGCAGGACCGGCAAGTGCGCGCCCTCGCAGACAGGGGAATCGACATCCTCGTCATAGTCCCCAACGACGCCGACAAGCTCACGCTGGCCGTCAAATACGTGAAATCCCGGAAGATCCCCGTCCTGAGCTACGACCGCCTCGTCAGGAAAGCTAACGTCGACCTTTACGTATCCTTCGACAATGAAAAAGTCGGCAGCCTCATGGCCGAATGCCTCGCGCGAGCCGTTCCCGAAGGCAACTATGTCATAATCAACGGAGCCAGAACCGACAACAACGCCATCATGCTGAACGCGGGCATGCATAAAATCCTCGATCCACTTGTCGCCGCGGGGAACATCAAGATAATCAGGGAAATATGGCCCGAGAACTGGGACAGCGAAGACGCACGCAAAGGCCTGGAAGCAGTCATCGCCAGCAACAGGAAAATCGACGCCGTCATCGCCGGCAACGACATGCTCGCGGAAGCGGCCATCAACGTCCTCGCCGAGAACAAGCTTCTTGGATCCGTCAAGGTAGTGGGACAGGACGCCGAACTCTCGGCATGCCAGCGAATCGCCGAAGGAGTCCAGTACGCCACCATCTACAAGCCCATAGAAAGGCTGGCCCTCAAGGCGGCTGGTTTCGCCGTCATGCTCGCCCGCGGCGAAAAAATCGCCGGAGACGTCACGATCGACGATGGCAGCAAGAAAGTGCCCTATGTGCGCCTCGAGCCCATCCTCGTCACCAGGGAGCTCCTAGACGAAACGGTTATCAAGGACGGTTTTCACAGCGCCGAAGCCATCTACCGCAACCTCGGCCGCTGACGGAGCCCGCCCTCCGATCCAGCCGTCCCGCTTCGCAGCCCAAGCCCTTCCTCCCTGCTCTCTGGACTTTTCCCCATTTCGCCGCATGAAAGTGCTAGCCCCTTCAACGCTCTCCCTGTCAACGCATTTGTGCGTATTGTGGCACGAAAGTTCCTGATGACGATTTGCCCAAAGGACCGAATACTTCACATAGTGGCATCTTGCCACGGGTCGGTCTTTGCGCTTGACCCATAGTTCATGAAGGAGGGCACACATGCGACGTTCCATAATCGTATTGGCATCGCTTCTGTTCCTGCTTGTACTCGGAAATTCGGCATTCGCTCAGGTTCAGGTGGGCATTGTCCTGCCTACAAAGGATGAACCGCGCTGGATCCAGGACCAGACCAGGTTCATGGACGCGCTCAAGACGGCAGGCGTCAGCGCCGAAGTCCTCTTCAGCCAGGGAGACCCCGCCAAGGAAAAATCCAATGTCGAGTCCTTGATCTCCAAAGGGATCAAAGTCCTGATCATCTGCCCGCAGGACGGCACGGCGGCGGCTGCCGCAGCCAACGCGGCCAACGCGGCCGGCGTGAAAGTCATATCCTATGACCGCCTCATCCGCGAAACCGCCTCGGTCGACTATTATGTCACCTTCGACTCGGTCCAGGTCGGCATGGCCTGGGGCGACTATCTCGTCAAGAACGCCAAAGGCAAAGGCAACAACCTCTACCTCTACGCGGGAGCCGCTTCCGACAACAACGCCTTCCTCTTCTTCGAAGGCGCCTGGAAAGTGCTCCAGCCCAAGATCGCCGACGGAACCTTCGCGGTCCGCAACTCCGAAAAAGCGGCCGCACTCGCCAAAAAAGCGGTCCTGAGCAGAGACGAGCAGGCTAGCATCATCGGACAAGTCACCACCAACTGGAACTTCGCCGACGCCAAAGCCAAAGCCGAAGCCAACCTCACCGTCGCCACGAACGCGCAGAAAGGCACCGTCTACATCGCCGCGCCGAACGACGGCACCGCCAGAGCCATCGCCGACGCCTTCGCCGCCGACAAGGCAGTCAAGAAATACTACATCACCGGACAGGACGCCGAAATCGCGTCCATCCAGTACATCATCGACGGCAAACAGTCCATGACCGTCCTCAAGGACGTCCGCATTCTCGTCAAGGATGCCATCTCCGCCGCCGTCGCCTATCTCAAGGGCGATGTGCCCCCGAAGACCGCCACCTACAACAACGGAAAAGTCGACGTGCCCGCCAAGCCGACCCTCATCACCACAGTGACCAAGGAGAACGTGAAAGCGACCATCGTCGATTCCGGCTACTGGCCCGCCAGCAATTTCAAAGGTCTCTAAAGATTTGATTTCGCATAACTTTCAGTAGATACTTGGGGAAGACGGCCGATTCGTCAGCCGCTTTCCCCTTGCGTTCATACAGCGAGACGAGGCGCAAAGCATGGAAACCGCGATTCTCCAGATGAAAAACATCAGCAAATCCTTCCCTGGTGTCAAAGCCCTGAGCGACGTCAATTTCAGCGTGCAGAAAGGCGAAATCCACTGCCTGGTAGGCGAAAACGGCGCCGGCAAGTCCACCCTCATGAAAGTCCTCAGCGGCGTATATCCTCACGGCGACTATGAAGGGGAAATCCTTTTCAACGGCAAGATCCAGAGCTTCAGGGACATCGCCGACAGCGAAAAAGCGGGCATTTCCATAATCTACCAGGAACTCGCCCTCGTGCCCGAAATGACGGTCTACGAAAACATCCTCCTCGGCCACGAAATCAGGAAAGGCATAGGCATAGACTGGAACAAGATGATCGTGCGGTCCAACGAACTCCTGGCCAAGGTTCGCCTCAAGGTAAACCCCGAAACCAAGGTAAAGGACCTGGGCGTCGGCAAGCGGCAGCTCGTCGAAATCGCCAAAGCCCTGAGCAGAGACGTCAGCCTTCTCATCCTGGACGAACCCACGGCCGCCCTCAACGAGGACGACTGCGACAACCTCCTCGACCTCATCCAGGGACTGAAAAAAAGCGGCGTCACCTGCGTCCTCATCAGCCACAAATTGAAGGAAGTCATCCGCATCGCCGATAAAGTCACCGTCCTGCGCGACGGCAAAACCATCGTCACCCTCGACGCCCACAAAGGCGAAGTGAACGAAAACATCCTCATAAAACATATGGTCGGCCGTGAAATCACCAATATCTATCCGCTCCGCGAAAACCGGGAAAAAGCCGAAACCAGCGCCATCGCCCTGGAAACCAGACACTGGAGCGCGATCCAGCCGCAGGACGGCCGCAAAGTCCTGGACGACATCTCCATCATCGCGCGAAAAAGCGAAATCATCGGCATCGCCGGCCTCATGGGTTCGGGCCGAACGGAATTCGCGCGCAGCGTATTCGGCAACCCCGACGGCTACCACCTTTCGGGCGAACTTCTCATAGCCGGGAAACCAGTGAAGCTCAGCCATCCCGAACAGGCCATAAGGGTTGGCATCGCCTATGCCTCCGAGGACAGGAAGGGAAACGGCCTCATCCTCATACAGGATATTAAAGGAAACATAACCCTCGCCAACCTCACCGAGATCGCGAAGCGGGGCGTCGCCGTCGACAGGAACAAGGAAGTGGAAGCGGCCGAAAAATACAGGAAAATGCTCAATATTAAAACGCCCAACGTCGAACAGAAAGTCGTCAACCTGAGCGGCGGCAACCAGCAGAAAGTGTCGGTCGCGAAATGGCTCTTCGCCAAACCCGACGTCCTCATCTTCGACGAACCCACGAGAGGCATCGATGTCGGCGCCAAGTACGAAATCTACTGCATCATGAACGATCTCGCCGCCAAAGGCATGTGCATCATCATGATATCGTCCGAACTACCCGAGATCCTCGGCATGAGCGACCGCATCTACATCGTCGCCTCCGGAAAAATCGCGGGAGAACTCGCCAAAACCGAAGCGACGCAGGAAAAAATCATGCGCATGGCGACCAATTATTAAGGCAGGAGGAACGACGTGACAACCAACGACGTGCGGAAACTGATCCGCAGCAACCTACGCGATTACGGCATGTACATCGCCCTGATCGTCATCATGGGCATCTTCACCATAGCCACCAAAGGCCTCTTCCTTTCATCCAGGAACATAGCCAACCTCCTCAACCAGACAGGCTACATAGCCGTCCTGGCCTTCGGCATGACCCTCGTCATCGTCATACGACACATCGACCTCTCCGTCGGCTTCCTCGCTGGCTTCCTGGGCGCCATCGCCGCGATAGGCCTCACCACCTGGGGCCTTCCCGTAATCATCGTCCTCCCCATGACCCTGATGTTCGGCACCCTTGCCGGCCTCATCACCGCCTACCCCGTGGCAAAGTTGGGCGTTCCCGCCTTCGTGGCCTCACTAGCCGGCTGGCTCATCTATAGAGGAGCCATACTCCTCGTCACCGCGAAAACCGGCACCATCATCATCCCGAACGCGATCTTCAACGCCATCGGCAACGGCTATATCCCCGATATCATCCGGAGCGAAACCTTCCTCCCCGAAATGCACAAACTCACCCTTATCCTCGGCGCCCTCACCATCGTCTGGTTCATCTTCAAACAAATCCAGACCCGAAAAAACAAAATCGCCTATAAATTCGACGTAATACCCAATGACCTCTTCATCGTCAAACTCATTCTCATCTCCATCGCCATCGGCTTCATCACCTGGATTCTCGCCGGCTACAACGGACTCTCCTGGACCGTCGTCATCGTCCTCGCCATCGCCATCATCTATGATTACATAACCCAGCAGACCATCCTGGGCCGCCACATCTATGCCGTTGGCGGCAACCCCGAAGCCGCCGAACTCTCGGGCATCAACGTCAAGAAAATAACCTTCATCGTCTTCGGATCCATGGGATTCCTCACCGCGGTGTCGGGCATCCTCTTCACCTCCCGACTCCAATCGGCCACCCCCCAGGCCGGCCAACTCTTCGAAATGGACGCCATCGCCGCCGGATACATAGGCGGCGTCTCCGCGGCCGGAGGCGTCGGTAAAATAACCGGCTCCCTCATCGGCGCCCTCGTCTACATGTCCCTCATGAACGGCATGAACCTCCTCGGAACCGACATTTCCCTCCAGTATGTCATCCGCGGAGCCGTCCTCGCCGCCGCCGTCATCTTCGACGTAGCCACCCGGCGCGGCAAAAAATAGCCAAAGACGCGGATCCCTGATAAATTCGATGAAAAGGCTTCAGCAGTGGAGCCTTTTTTCAATTGACTTCGCCCTCTATCGGCGTATGATGTGTATGAGCAACTTTATTTTTCGAACGATTACAAAAGATACGATCCGGCCTTTTATTCAGTTTCGGCGAAGAAAGCGCCGCGTATCCCCCGCACCTCCTCCCGGAACCCGTTTGCGTTGCCCGCCTCGGTGCTGCGAAGCCTTTATCACAGCCCTTCACTTCCTCGGAACAAGGGAGGTATCGTCATGATCGTTTCAATCACCGGATTGGAAAACGGTTACCTCTCCGTCAGCTTGCCCTATGACCCGAAACTTATCGACGCCATGCATAAAGTCGCTGACAGCCGTTGGGACAAAATCCGAAAAGTATTCCGCCTACCCGACAATAAAGGCAATGTACGCCAACTTCTAAAAGCCCTTTACGATACCGGCCTCTTCAGCGCCATCGAAGTGGACCCGCTTAAAAAAATAGACCTCAAGGAGCTATTTGTCGAACCTTGCCGCCAAGCAGCGCCCGATCCACAAGCACCCTACCTCCAGCGATATCTCGCGGCCCTCTCCGCCCGCCACTACAGCGACCGGACGAAGGAATCCTACGAAAAATGGCTTCGACGTTTTCTTGAATCCAACAAGGAACAATCCCCCAAAAACCTCGGCGGCGCCGAAATCAACACCTTCCTCAGCCGCCTGGCTGTCACCGAGAACGTAAGCGCCTCCACGCAAAACCAAGCGCTTGCCGCCCTGTTGTTCTTCTTCCGAAACGTAATGAACATACCCGTCGGAGACGTCGGCGAAGTGATCAGGGCCAAGAAACCCAAACGCCTCCCCGTCGTGATGAGCAGACAGGAAGTAAGGGAAGTCCTATTCGGCCTCAAAGGCGACAAATGGCTTGCGGCATCTCTCATGTACGGTACAGGCATCAGGATAATGGAATGCCTCGAACTCCGCGTACAGGACATCGATTTTTCCCGCAATGAAATTCTAATCCGCAACGGAAAAGGCGCAAAAGATCGCGTCACCATGCTGCCCGAAACATTGAAAAAAGCCCTGAGCGACCACCTTGCTCAGGTCAAAATGATACATGACAAAGACCTGGAAGAAGGATGGGGCCGAGTCCCCATTCCCAACGCCCTCGAGAAAAAATACCCAAACGCGTCAGCCGATTGGGCATGGCAATGGGTCTTCCCGCAGGAACGCCGCTGGAAAAACTCCGCAACCAGCCAGCAAGGACGCTATCACATGGACCCGAGCATCCTGCAAAGCGCCGTTCACGAAGCCATAGTGAAAGCCGGCATCGCCAAACGCGCCAGTTGCCATACCTTCCGTCATTCCTTCGCTACCCATCTTTTGGAAAGCGGCTATGACATTCGCACCGTACAGGAACTTCTGGGCCATAGTGACGTCAAAACGACGATGATCTACACGCACGTGCTCAACCGAGGCCCAGGAGGCGTCCGCAGCCCCGCAGACGGTCTTTAAATTATACTAAACTGTCTAAATTCCTGACTCTTTCTATCAATTGTGTATCTATCTTCTTTTCCTAATATAATTTGCTCTTATCTTTTCTTTTTATCCAGCATCTTACATGGTTCTGCAATAATTGAAGTCTTCTTCAATATTTGATCTGTCCAATAAATGTTAGGAGGACGCCTTCGGCGCCCAGAGGAAAAAAGAAAATATATTAGGAGGATCATTACTACCTTAAAATAGTGTAAGGCAAATGAAAAGAGAAATCATATGAATACAATAATCCATTCAAGAAATGAAACTCAAATAATGGAAATACTTGATGATGGGCTTATTCTCAAAAATGTACAGAATTTTCTTGATATTATTGCTAATAGTCCATCAAGAAATATAATTCTACATAAAGAAAATATCATACCAGAATTCTTTGATCTAAAGGCAAAGATTGCTGGAGATATATTACAGAAGGCAAGTAACTATAGAATCAGAATAGGAATAGTAGGAGATTATAAAAACATTAAGAGTAAAAGCCTACGAGATTTTATATATGAAAGCAATAAGACAAAAGAGATATTATTTAAAGAGAATATTGAAGACATAATAGAGATATTTGGAAAGAAAAAAGAAAATTCCTAACAAATGCTTCAACCGGATAATTCCTTTGTCACGGTTTGTGCAATCGCTTCGCTCTTTATGCACAAACCGCGCCATGCCCTTCGGGCACGGAATTACCGGTTAAGCCAATGTTAGAAGGACCGCTTCGCGGCGCAAAAATTAAGATTTTAAATGCATAAGTTGGAATTTAATATGGACCTAAAGAAAACATTTAATGAGATTGCAGATCAATATGACAAAAGTAGGCCTAAGTATAGTAAAAGTGTAATTGAAACAATATTGAAGTATAAGAAATTTGATAGAGATTCTGATATCCTAGAAATAGGTTGTGGCACTGGACAAGCTACCGAGCTTTTGATTGATCTTGATTCTGAAATTGATTGTATTGATATAGGAGATGACTTAATAAGAATTGCTAAAAGCAAATTTGTAAATCATAAAAATATTAGATTCATTCTTGCTCCTTATGAAGATTATATTTTTAATAAAAAATATGATATGATTTTATCTGCTACAGCATATCATTGGATAAAGCAACCTGAAGGAGATAAAAAGACAAGAGAGCTTCTCAAGAATGATGGAGTATTCGTAAAAATAAGTACAATTAATTCAAATAAAGAGGAAGGATATTTTAAAAAGTCTCAAAGCATTTATGAAAAATATTTTATAGAAAAGATAGAAAAAAATAATAATAATGAGAATATAAAGGATACTGATATATTTGAAACCGTACATAAAGAAATACTAGAATGGAAAAAATCATATACATCAGAAGAATATTTAATGCTTTTGTCAACATATTCTGATCATCGAAATTTGGAAAGTAGTAAAAGAATTGGACTATTTCGAGAGCTAAAGTATTTAATAGATAGTAATTATAACGGTATAGTGTTAAAGGAATATCAAACAGTTGTAGAGATCAAAAAGCTAAGAAAAATCTTCTAACACATGCTTCAACCTTATAAATCCTTTGTCATGGTTTGTGCAGAACAACAATGCACAAACCACGCCAAGCCTTCGCAGTAGCTCAGGCACGGATTTAAAGGTTAAGCCAATGTTAGACGGACGCGCTTCGCGCGCAATAACCGAAAAATTAAGGAAAATCTGTGAAACGCGAAGCTGCAATAGTACAATTATCAAAAATAATGAAAAAGGTAGAGGAACTAGGCGAAAGTGAAGACCTTAAACAAGTATTTATTTTTGGATCGTTCTCTAGGGGAGCAAAGGAACCAGTAGATATAGACGTATTCTTGTTATTTGAAAGCACCGAATGGATTAGATATACGAAACGAGAAAAAGAGTTAGCAAGAAAATTTGGAGCAAGACTTAGCAATGTTGATTTAGTAATATGTGGATCAAAAGAATTTAACGAGTCATATAATTATTTATTCACTAAAGATGAGCTAACTAGCATATGGACGCCGAATAACCGTAACTGGAGAGAAGTAATAGATAGTATAAATAGCTTGGACGAAATACCTAGAAAACAAAAGAAATTTTTGCAATATAAGCTATTTAAAATGTATCCAAGTACAATGGTCAGATTGGAATACGCAATTAGTAAAAAAATGATAGTAATCAAAGAGGAGAAATCTGAAGCTTATTTTAGGGAAAACGAAAAATGGTTAATTGAGGAAATCGCATACTATGATGATGGAACAACAGAAAAAGAAATAATAGATGAATATAAAGAATTGCATGAATATTTAGGCAAGTTAAGCAAAAATGGGGTAAAAAAAGAATACATAAATACGCTTAAGTTGATGTATATATTCGCGCATGATAAGAATCACTTCTTCGACTGCTATTATGAAGAAAGAGTTATCGATTATGGACGAGAATATAGAACCCATTATTACGCGGAAAATGATAAGATATTATATCTTATCTATAATCCTGATTGGGAAAATGTATTTTTCCATTTTCGAAGATCAAAAAAAATTCTTGAAATAATATTGATACCGTGGTATAGAAAAAAAAGGAGAGAAAATTATATATATATAGTTAAGCGAGGTCCGAACTTTAGGAAAAGATATTTCGATAGCATGGGAAAAATAAGGTACTAACGCCTAACAACTGCTTCAACCTTATAAAGCCTTTTGTCATGGTTTTTGCGAGTCGCTACGCTCCTTTACACAAAAACCACGCCAATCCCTCGCAGTAGCTCGGGCCAGGCTTTAAAGGTTAAGCCAATGTTATGCGGACTCGCGCATTCGCGCGAGCTAAGTTATTATAATAGAAGTATATAAAAAGTATAATGTTGTCCTTGACATTACACATACTAATGTGTAAAATATTGACATAAGGAGGACATTATGGCTACAAACCTCGCTATAGATGATAGATTACTCACCAAAGCGCTTGAAATTGGTGGTTATAAATCAAAAAAGGACACTGTTAACGCTGCACTTGATGAATTTATCAAAAGAAGAAAAGCAAAAGAGCTTATAGATATATTTGGTACAATAGAATATGACGCTTCTTATGATTATAAGAAAATGAGATATAGATGAAACGAGTATTAGTAGATACTTCGGTATGGTCTCTTGCACTAAGAAAAAAGGAAAGAACTGAGGAAGAACAAAAGATAGTAAGTCATCTATCAAAATTGATAAGTAACCTTACTGTTGTTCTTATAGGTCCAATACGTCAAGAGATTCTATCAGGAATCTCAACGAAAGAACGATTTGAAGTACTTAAAGAAAAGATATCAATATTCGATGATCATACAATACATACCCATGATTATGAACTTGCTGCAGAATACTTTAATGAATGTAGAAAACATGGGATACAAGGATCTCATATAGATTACCTAATATGCTCAGTTGCCACAAATAATGATATGTCAATATTTACATTGGATAATGATTTTCAGCTCTATAAAAAGCATATAAGAATTAAGCTAGAAAAATACGCATAACAAAAGCTTCAACCCTATAACGCCTTTTGTCATGGTTTTTGCAAGAAGATGACGCAAAATCCACGCCAATCCTTCGCTTCGCTCAGGAACAGGCGTTAAGGGTTAAGCCAATGTTAGGTTGACGCCCGTAAAGCGGGCGCATCGGAGATATACGTATGAATGGTATTAATCTTGAGTATTTTATTAAGTATAACTACGATTTGATGAAAAGTCCTGATTATAAAGAAGACTCTGTTCGTGAAGAAATAATTGTACCATTATTAAAAATGATGGGATACAAAGTTGGGACAAAAAATAATGTAATTCGAAGTAAAAACTTAGTTCATCCATATTTGACAGTTGGTAGTTCACAAAGAAAGATAAACTATATTCCTGACTACCTTATTGAAGTTTCAGGGAAAAAGATACTTGTTCTGGACGCAAAAGCTCCATCAGAAAATATTATTACAGGTAAAAATGTTGAGCAAGCGTATAGTTATGCTATACATCCTGAAATAAGAACCGAATTATTTGGATTATGTAATGGTAAAGAGTTGTCACTTTTTACTCTTAATCAAATAGAACCAATATTTCATTTTGAACTTATTAATATTTCAAAATATTGGAATACTTTTGCAAGGATTTTGCATCCAGATATCCTAGCAAAGCCAGCTATTGTTGATTATTATCCAGATTTCGGTTTATATATCAAGAGAACTGGGGGGACAAGAGAAAATACCTATGCTTTTCTTGAAATACATACTAAGTTTATTGCGAAGCTTGATGATGAAAATTACACATGTGGAACATCAATACTTATTGATAACAAACCGTTCGCTCAATCAATTGACTTCAATAATAAATTCTTAAATGAGATACTTAATAACTGTGAATTAAAATATAAAGAACGAATTCTATATAAGCTTACACATGCACCATTTAAGTTTTATTCAGATGATTTATCTGATAACGATATTGTTTTCGCTGCAAAAATGCATATGGTAAATGATATAGTAAAGAATCCAGAAGAATCTTTTATCCCATTTATTATAGATGAAATTATAAATATTACTTATTAACCTAACAACTGCTTCAACCTTATAAATCCTTTGTCATGGTTTTTGCGAGAAGATCACGCAAAAACCACGCCAAGCCCTTCGGGCACGGATTTAAAGGTTAAGCCAATGTTAGGCAGACTCGCGCAAAGCGCGAGCAAAAAAAAATTAAAAACATACATTATCTTCCAGAGATAGGAGATAAATATGATTCTAGTAAGTGCATGTTTAGCTGGTGTTCCTTGTCGATACAATGGAGAAAGTAAGCTTAATAAAGATGTAAAGCAGCTCGTAAAAGATGGAGAAGCACTATTTGTATGCCCTGAACAATTGGGCGGATTAACGACACCAAGGCCACCTGCTGAAATTATCAATGGAAGAGTAGTAGATAAAGAAGGAATAGATGTAACTAAAGAGTTTATTAAAGGGGCTGAGATTACACTTGAACTTGCTCGTACGTATAAATGTAAGAGAGCTATTCTAAAGGCAAGATCTCCATCATGCGGTAAAGGTGAAATCTATGATGGTACTTTTACTGGAACATTGATAGAAGGAAATGGAATAACTGCAGAATTATTATTAAAGAGTGGGATAAAAGTAATAGATGAAGATGATATTTAGATTAGAAAAACATTATATTGTTGGAGAAAGACTATAAAGTATCATACTGAATAGTAATGTATATAACTATATAGAATAGAAATAAAGAAGATGCCTAACAAATGCTTCAACCCTATAACGCCCTTTGTCATGGTTTTTGCGAGAAGATAACGCAAAAACCACGCCAATCCTTCGCTTCGCTCAGGAGCAGGCGTTAAGGGTTAAGCCAATGTTAGGTTCACACACTTGATTGGAAATTCAATAGATACGTTTACAAAATGAAAGTACCTTTACTTGAAGAATATCAAAAGAACCTCAGTTCTTTCGAAAGCACACACTATATCTTTAGCTTCACTAAAGGTTCTCTTGCAGAAAAAAATATTCAATCAATCGCTGAAGTACAAGAAAAGTGCAGAAGCACTTTTCTTGAAGTATTTAGAGTAGAAAGCAGATTAACGATACAATATTATTTGTTTACAACGGCATTAGATTGTGGAAAGCAGTATAGGCTTTTACATAAAGAAGATTATTTAGATAATGATCCAGATGAAGAGGTAAATGGGTATACATCATATCCTAAAAAAATATTTGCTACCTACAACGATACTATACAATGTATTGGTTATCATGAAGATGTACATCTTTTGATGGCAGAACAGTATGGAAATTTAAAATCATGTTTTGTTAAAGAGGGTATAGCAACTTTCTTTGATAAAGTATGGTGGGGTATTGATAATATATATTGGGCTAAAGTTATTATAGAAAAAGGAATTATTAAAGATATTGAGTGCTTATATGATAATGATGAATTTTTTAAATATAAGTGTATGTATACATATCCTATAGCAGGAGCATTTACAGAATGGCTAATTGAAAAGATAGGTATTGATGAATATAAGAAGTACTATCAAGCATTTATTGATGTATTGAGCTTTCCTAGTCATGATTATAGAGTACAGTTAGTAGAAGAGTTTGAAGAATATGTAAAGATTGTAAAAGTTAAAGAAGAGATTAAAGATCAAATAAGTAAGTGCATTATAAAAAATGGTGGAACCTAACACACGCTTCAACCTTATAAATCCTGTTGTCACGCATTTTGCAGGAACAACAATGCAAAATGCGCGCCAATCCTTCGCTACGCTCAGGACGGATTTAAAGGTTAAGCCAATGTTAGGTATATTTAGGAAACCAGAATAGATTATTGCATAAAATATAAGAGGTACTCTTGCACATGTTATCCATTTCACCAGCCGCAAAAGAGCTCTTCCCTGATTTGAAGATCGGGCTACTACTGATTAGCAATATTAAGAATACCTATTTGAATGATAAAATGGCTCATGCTAAAGATTCTTTAATTGAAGATCTTAAGCTGCGCTATGGATCATTATCTAGAAAAGACCTTATTAAGACCGAAGTACTCCAAGGATACTATTCATATTATAAAAGCTTTACCAAAACATATCATGTTTTACTGCAACTTGAATCAGTTATCTATAAAGAGAAAGGAATTCCATTAGTATCACCAATCGTGCAATCAATGTTCATGGCTGAACTTAAGAATCATTTCTTAACCTCAGTTCATGATTACTCAAAGATAGCTGAGCCATTATATCTAGATCGTACAATTAGTGGTGAGCCTTTTACACTTTTCAATGGAGAACAGAAATCATTAAAGAAAGATGATCTTTATATAAGAGATACAAAAGACATCATATCAAATGTTCTAAATGGAATGGATGAAAGAACAAAAGTAACATCAGACACACATATTGCTATGTATAATGTATATGTTCCATTTTATGTTGATGAGGAAAAGATATTGGCACATTTGGATGATATGGCTAATTATCTTAAGCTTAATGATGAAAGCGCTATTATTGAAGAGAGAAGTATATATAAGTAAAAGAATTGAATAAGTATAGCTTTACTTTGAAAAGTGAAATACCTAACACACGCTTCAACCTTATTCGCGCCGAATAGGTTTATCAAAGGCTATGAGAAACCATGGGGCAACCTTATACGCAGTAGCGTACGACGGCTCAAAGGTTAAGCGCCAATGTTAGCTGGACGCCTTCGGCGCTTGGGTATAGGTAAAAAAATAAAGGCGCTAGAGTTGAAATTATGCAATTTCAAGATATAAAAACTAAAAGACTTGTTATTCGTGAATACTCAGATATGTACCTCGATCAAGTATTTGAGTTTAGATCTGATCCGAGTATTTATTCATCTTATACAAAGAAACAAAATTCAAAGGATGAGCTTAAAGCATATTTAAATGAAAATATTACAGAATTCAATAAGCAAGATGGATACTCAGTATTTTTGATACTTATAGATGAAAAAGTCATTGGCGAAATAGCTATAATGTATTGGGACCATAATAATGAAAAGAATGAAATAGGGTATGCAATTGGGCCTATGTATCGAAGAAGTGGTTATGCCTATGAAGCAGTATCTGAAATAATAAAGTATATGTTTGAGACGATGAAAAGGAACAGGATACAAGCCTCAACTGATTATGATAATGCAGCATCAAGAAGATTATTAAAGAAGCTAGGATTTATTAAAGAGGGACATTTTAGGCAGACAGAGTATAAAGATGGAGTATGGAAAGATTCATGTAGTTATGCATTATTACGAGAAGATTATGAAAAGCATAATGTATAATATGAAAAAATATTATTATAATTTCATTAAGTATTGGCAGCTAACAAATGCTTCAACCCTATAACGCCTTTTGTCATGGTTTTTGCGAGAAGATCACGCAAAAACCACGCCAATCCTTCGCTTCGCTCAGGAACAGGCGTTAAGGGTTAAGCCAATGTTAGGTTTATTTATTAATCCGAGAAAATATTATGTGCATTAGTTAAGTAGTAGCATTCTCCATGAAGCATAAAAGATCTTGGGCTCGTAAAAGAAGGGAAATATATGCAAACCATAATCGATGGAATTCTATCAAGACATAGTGTTCGTAAGTTCACTGGAGAATCAGTAAAAGAAGATGATTTGAACATAATTCTTAAAGCAGCTATGGCTGCTCCTTCTGCAATGAACATTCAGCCTTGGTCATTTATTGTTGTTACTGATAAAGTGATCTTAAATAATCTTTGTAAAGCATTACCATATGCTAAAATGCTTGATAAGGCTGGTGCTGCAATTATTGTCTGTGGAGATACTAAAGAAGATAATTGGGTAGTAGATTGTGCCGCTGCAACAGAAAATATATTATTAGCAGCACATGCATTAGGATATGGAGCAGTATGGACGGCGGTTTATAAATATGAATCAAGGATTGAACCTGTAAGAAGTGAATGTAAAATACCTAAGGATATAATTCCATTAAATGTAATTCCAATAGGAATACCTTTAGAAAAGAATTCGAAACCTATAGATAAATATAAAGAAAACAAGATACATAAGAATGTTTGGTAAGAAATAAAGAATAAAAGCAGATATAATATAAAGAAAGAAAAACCTAACAACTGCTTCAACCTTATAAAGCCTTTTGTCATGGTTTTTGCGAGAAGATGACGCAAAAACCACGCCAATCCCTCGCAATAGCTCGGGCCAGGCTTTAAAGGTTAAGCCAATGTTAGATTCACTAAGAAATGGAGAAAAGTTTTACACTAATTTGTAATGAGAAAATGCTATGAGAAAAGTGTTTCTCTGTCTATTATATAAAATTTATAATTTATTCTTGAAAATTTGCGATTCGAGAGCAATTTTGATTGTATCTTGTATTTGCTATGAATGTGAAAATGATTCGATGGAAAATTATGTATGATTCTTTCTTTTTAGATATATTATCGATTCAACCGACACAATTATACATCAGTGCATTGAAGTATCAAATTGTAAATGAAAAATTATCTAGAGAAAAGTTTTCTCATGAGCTCTATAATGCAATTCCGATAAAGCAGTTTGATGATAAAGTAATATTTCTAGATGGGCATACAAGAGCAGCATGGCTCATAAATCATGGAATCTATACAATCAAGGTATATTGGGAAAAAGAAGAATATAATTGGGATCTATATAGAAGATGTATTAATTGGTGTAAAGAAGAAAACATTAATTCGATCGATGATCTTAAGGGAAGAATAGTAAGTTCAGAAAAATATAAAGAATTATGGAATAAGAGATGCAAAATAGCATTACTAGAAATTCGAAGATCAAGAAAATTAGAACAAAAAAATATAGGAATCTAACAAATGCTTCAACCCTATAACGCCTTTTGTCATGGTTTTTGCTAGAAGATGACGCAAAAACCACGCCAATCCTTCGCTTCGCTCAGGAACAGGCGTTAAGGGTTAAGCCAATGTTAGGTTGACGCCTTCGGCGCAAAAAGATACATGTGAAACTATTTATTGTTAATGTTAACTTGATACTTCGTACTGAAATAATCACAGAAATATATGATGCTGATTTGGAGTGTCTATGGCAACAGATCTTGAATTCATACAGTATGTATGTGAACAGATTAGTGAAACTGGTAGAATTCGTTATAGAAAAATGTTTGGTGAATATATGGCATATGTAAATGATAAGCCAATATTATTAGTCTGTAATAATAGTGTTTATATAAAACAACATGCATGTCTCGTTGAGTTGATGAAAGAATCAGAAAAGGGAATTCCCTATACAGGAGCAAAAGAACATTACATATTGGATATTGATAATAAAGAACTATGTACAGAAGTGATTAAGCTTGTAGAACCACTAGTAAGTATACCTAAGTCGAAAAATAGTAGTAGGAACCAATAAATGGAATTTATACCTATACCATACTTTGGAATGATCATGTGCTTCTTTGTAGCACCAGCATTAACCTTTGGTTTTATTTCATATATGAAAAAGATAAAATCTGATGTAGAAAAGAAAAAGTATCAAAAAGAAATATTAGAGTTAGAGATACGAAAAGATGAGATACATTTAAAGATGATTGAAGAAGAGAATAAAAAGTATGACAAAATGATTGGATCAGATATTGGAAAAGAAGGAAAATAGAAACCTAACAACTGCTTCAACCCTATAACGCCTTTTGTCATGGTTTTTGCGAGAAGATGACGCAAAAACCACGCCAATCCTGAGCTGTCGCTCAGGAACAGGCGTTAAGGGTTAAGCCAATGTTAGGCAGACGCTTCGCGCCGAGGATTAAAGATAAATTTTACTTACAGTAAAGGGCTAATGGTATGAGTCCAATTAAAATGCATCAAATAGAATCTGGTATTCGCCTCGTTGTAGAATTATACAATAGCATTAATAATCATAAAATAGAAGATATTATAGGGTTGTTAAGTAATGATTGTATTCTAGAAAGTACATATCCTGCTCCTCGTGGCACTATTTATATTGGGAAAGATCAAATAAGAAGATACTATGAGAATCTATTCGAAGAAAGAAAAGAAGTAAGGTTTAAAACAGAAGAGATATTGGGTTTTGGTCATCGATGTATTATTCGCTGGGAATGTATATGGGTGAATAAGACTGGTACTGAAGAGACTATACGAGGGATAGATATCATTAAAGAGAAGAATGATTTAATAGGGGAAATTCTATCCTATAGTAAAAGTTCAGAATTCGGTTGAAATAGTAAAGCATACAGAAGAAAAAATAATATTATAAAGAAACGAAGTGTAAATAGTATTATGAAAGTACGAATATTATAGAAAGAAAAAGTGCCTAACAAATGCTTCAACCCTATAACGCCTTTTGTCATGGTTTTTGCGAGTCGCTTACGCTCCTTTACGCAAAAACCACGCCAATCCTTCGCTACGCTCAGGAACAGGCGTTAAGGGTTAAGCCAATGTTAGAATGACCTATTGATCGTAAGAATATTACATAAGCCTATTCCAAGAATTATATACGATCCTAAATGATAGATAAGAAAGTAATAATTATTATCGCCTTTCAAAAAAGAGGAAACAAAGAGCTGCTCCAAGAGCGCGTTTGTGTCGATGGATTAGGGCGGCAAAGAGATTCGCTTTTTCGCAGATATATGAGGATTTATCAAGAAGCATATGTTGAAGGTAACAAGTAGTAGAAAAGCGGAGTGAGCTATCGAAACCTGAAGAGCTGCGAAAAAGCGAATCCAAGAGCCGCAAAAAGCAATGAGATTAAGCGCGCGAAGAGGAGCAGCATAGGAGTTTCCTCTTTTTGAGGCTTTTGTAAGGTAGTATTGTTTGGCTACTATTAGCGGTTACATGGCGTATGCATCATGGTTTGCATCCATACATAAGAGGGCAATTCTAACAAATGCTTCAACCTTATAAAGCCTTTTGTCATGGTTTTTGCTTGAAGATTACGCAAAAACCACGCCAATCCCTCGCAGTAGCTCGGGCCAGGCTTTAAAGGTTAAGCCAATGTTAGAAGGACGCCTTCGGCGCCAGAAAAGAATAAATACTTTCGAGGCAACCATGCACATTAAAAAGATGATTGGCGAAAAATGTTATCTTTCTCCTATAGACCTAGAAGATACTAATCTCTATACAGAATGGCTCAACTCAGAAGAAGTGTTTCAGTATCTCTTAGTAGGCACAAACATAGTATCTTATGAATCCGAAAAAGAAATATTACTAAGGCTATCAAAAGAACATGTATATGGAATCATTGAGAATGAGAATAATACGCTGATAGGTAATGTAGGGCTTGTAAGTGTGAATCATATTCATAAGACAGCAGAAGTGGGAATATTCATAGGTAGAAAAGAATACTGGGGAAAAGGGTATGGAACTGAAGCCTTGAAGCTGCTTATAGACTATTCATTCAGAGTATTAGGAATTGAAAACATAATGTTAAAAGTATTTGATTATAATGTGCGAGCTAGAAAATGTTATGAGAAAGTAGGATTTAAAGAAATAGGTAAAAGAAGAAAAGCTCATTACTATAATAATGAAAGGCATAATGATATCTATATGGATATAATTAAAGATGATTTTTATAAAGAAGATAAGAAAAGAAGCTTCTAACAAAAGCTTCAACCCTATAACGCCTTTTGTCATGGTTTGTGCAGAACAACAATGCACAAACCACGCCAATCCTTCGCTTCGCTCAGGAGCAGGCGTTAAGGGTTAAGCCAATGTTAGGTGGACGCCGCTAGCGCGGCGCTAATAAAATATGTATATGACTTACCAATACTTAGTACGAGGTAAATATGGAATATTTAACATTAAAAAACGCTGAATTTGTAGAAGTTATGCGTCAATTAAATGAAATAACTACTAGTGGTAATTTAGTTAGGAAAGTGTTCGATTTTATAAATGTACATAAGCAAATACTTACTTCCGAAGAATATTTTTATGAGAACACAACAATGCCTAGAATGCCTCCTGGTGTAATCGGAATGATGGTTATGAAATCAAAATATAGTATAAATATGAAAATATCTACTATTTTGATTCTTGCTTTACTTATTGATTCTCAATTGGTATTACCAATTGCTTCTAACTTCTTAGGGTTTATAGGTTACTCAACAAAAGTAATAGAAAAAATCCAAGATAATGAGAGATGCATAATAATTGATATATTATTGGGTGGGAAAAAGACTTATCAAGAGTTTAATTATTATAAAAATGAATGTATTCTAAATGATATCAATTGCCCTTATAGAAAAGAGTATGTGTGCGATAGAAAAATTGACGTCATTAAAGACATAATTAAAAAATTAGAAGAAAAAATAATAATTAAGCATGTGAATGGTAAATATGTTCAATGTTTTTAAGAAAAAGAGATTTCACCTAACAAATGCTTCAACCCTATAACGCCTTTTGTCATGGTTTTTGCTAGAAGATGACGCAAAAACCACGCCAATTCTTCGCTTCGCTCAGGAACAGGCGTTAAGGGTTAAGCCAATGTTAGGCAGACGCTTCGCGCCGAGGATTAAAGATCATTTTACTAGCAATAAAGGGCTAATCGTATGAGTCCAATCAAAATGCATCAAATAGAATCTGGTATTCGCCTTGTTGTAAAATTATACAATGGCATTAATGATCATAAAGTAGAAGATATCATAAGGCTATTAAGTGATGATTGTATTCTGGAAAGTACATCTCCTGTTCCTCGTGGATTGATTTATACTGGGAAAGATCAAATAAGAAAATACTATGAAAATCTATTTGAAGAAAGAAGAGAAGTAAGGTATAAAACAGAAGAATTATTGGGCTTTGGTCATCGATGTATTATTCGATGGGAATGTATATGGGTAAATAAGAATAGTACAGAAGAGACTATACGTGGAATAGATATTATTAAAGAGAAGAATGATTTAATAAGCGAGATACTCTCCTACAGTAAAAGTTTAGAAATAGATTGAAATAGTAAGCATATAGAAGAAAAAGAAATATTAAAAAGAAATAAAATGTAAATAGAATTACGGAAGTACTAATATTATAGAAAGAAAAAGTGCCTAACAAAAGCTTCAACCCTATAACGCCCTTTGTCATGGTTTTTGCTAGAAGATGACGCAAAAACCACGCCAATCCTTCGCTCCGCTCAGGAGCAGGCGTTAAGGGTTAAGCCAATGTTAGGTTGACGCTTCGCGCCAAAATGTAAGATTTAAAAACAATATATAAAATACAAATTGTGAGGCTGCTATGGAAATGAGAGATCTTAAAACTGGAATATCTATTCCTGAATGTATTATTAGTGAACCAAAACTTCAAAGAGTTATTGGGTTTAATTACTTATATAATGAAGAAACAAATATATTTGAAGATGACGCTCTACGATCAGTACGGCGAATTACTCCAAAAATATATGAAGAATATAGAAGAATCTTTAATGCAGAAAACACACCAGCATTATTAGTAAGGTTTTTAGATCTACCTGAAAATAAAATGTATACTGTTCAAGTAGGATTCAAAATTGAGAAAGGTTTAAAAGTAGAGACAACTGCAAAGATTGAGAAAGTAAAATCAACCGTGGTAGCAGGAATCTTAGTATGGGGCACAAATTGGTCTGTACCTAAATCATATAAGACATTATCAAGATTTATTAAAGAGAATGATTATGAAGAGACAAAAGAATGGAGAGAATGGCATATATATGCTGAAGATGATTATTCGAAGAATAATATCACATGGGTACAAAGGACAATAATAAAGAAAGAATAACCTAACAAATGCTTCAACCCTATAACGCCATTTGTCATGGTTTTTGCGAGAAGATAACGCAAAAACCACGCCAATCCTTCGCTGCGCTCAGGAACAGGCGTTAAGGGTTAAGCCAATGTTAGCCCGACTCGCTTCGCTCGCGTACTTTAATTATAATAGCAGAGGTTTTTATGGCTGCATTACAAGGAATTATTAGCTTGTTTAAAGTTGACCTCGAAACAGATACATATAATACTCTCAAAAAATTAAAGCAACATATAGAAACGGTAGATAAACTTAATCTAGATTATTATAAATGGTATACTGTGTATTTATTTATGTTTATCTACAACTTGCTAATACAAGCCAATAGTAATGGATCATTAATTGACCTATTACAAAAAAAATCAAAAATTAAAGGGAAAGGCTTTAGGCTAGATCTTGAGATTCAATCAGAACAAAAAGAGTACGAAATAAGAGAAGGAACAATTATAGTAAATGACAAACTTAAAAAGGAGGTCGTTGAGCATATAATTGATGAATTATCAAGGCAGCATAAAGAATTAACATATGATGAAATAAAAAATGCATATATTAGAGCATATAGCTTAAAGTCATTTGATGAATTATGTAATGCGCTTAATCAGCAACATTATTTGTTTTTTGATGATGATAAACTTATAGAAATAGATTCTGAAACTGGAGAAGCATTACTAGTATTGAGATCTGTTCGAAATTCATTTGTGCATTTTAGTGTGCAGCAATGGCTTATAGATAGTAATACATTTAAGAAGGCAATAATATCATCATTATCATTTGCATTAACAATAATTAAATGTCGAGAAAAACATTTTAAACTTTACTATGAAGAATATACTCGAGAAATTAAAAATTTAATAGCATTATATCATTAGGTCTCTTTTGTATACTAAAGAGATGTTTCTATTCTATTAATTCGTATTAAAAAATTGGCTAACAAGTGCTTCAACCTTATAAATCCTTTGTCATGGTTTGTGCAGAAATCCAATGCACAAACCACGCCAAGCCCTTCGGGCACGGATTTAAAGGTTAAGCCAATGTTAGGCTGACGCCTTCGGCGCCATAATATCGCGGCGCTTAACATGGTACTATTTCATTCAAAGAAGTAAATCTGAAAAAATTGATATTAATATGATTAATAAAAGAGCTGCAATTATGATCTATCCTCAGTTTTGCATGCAGGAGATAAGTTGCATAACTGAGCTATTTAAGTTCAATGACAAAGATATAACTGTCTTTGCCTCAACAATAGACCCAATAAAAAGTGAAGATGGATTTACCATACTTCCTGATAAAGAATTTTCTCAGTTTGATTATCAAAAATATGATTGTTTGATTTTACCAGGCATATGGGACTATAGAAGTGCACTTAAAAATGAGGCAAATATTGAGTTTCTTAAGCAATTTAAAGATGATTCAAAAATAATTATAGGGAGTATATCCAGTTCACCTATACTGCTTGCAAAGGCTGGGATCTTAGATGCGCATATGTTTTGTGCTGGGCTTTATGAAGAAGTGATAGATAAATATAAATTTATACCAAGAAAAAATCTCGTAAGAAAACCCATTTGCAAAGATGATAATGTAATAACTGCCATTGGATTTGCATATAGAGAGTTTGCGATTGCTGTAGCAAGAAGAGTAGGACTTCAGTGTGGTGATGGAGAGTTTAAAGGTATTAGTAAAGAAAACTATACAGAAGAAGAATTGACATACCATACAACATTAAGATTAGAAGATTTATGAGAGCTAAAAATAATAATAGCAAATGATAAAAAGAAATAGCCTAACAAATGCTTCAACCCTATAACGCCTTTTGTCATGGTTTTTGCTAGAAGATGACGCAAAAACCACGCCAATCCTTCGCTACGCTCAGGAGCAGGCGTTAAGGGTTAAGCCAATGTTATGTGGACGCTTCGCGCAAAAAGGAATAGAATATGAATAAGCTATTCTCAATATATGAAAAGGCATTTGATGATTATCTGAAATTAATTCAAGAAAAATTACCAAGAACACTTTATCTTTTTAATATAAGGCTAAATATTTCTCTAGACATAGAAATAAAGTTTAATGGACAAATGGAAATTACTAAATCTTTAGAAGCACAAGAAGCCTATATTAAGGTGATAAAGCTTCTTGAAAGATGGAATACTTATGAAGCACTTAATCACTATATGAAGGAATTAGCTGGATATGTTAAAAAGAAGGAAAGTATATATACAATGGTAAATAGTAATGTTTTGATTGATTCTACTGCTATGCAAGTGCTTAAAAGTTGTATTGAAAAAATATCTGAAAAATATAAAACTATGAATGAATTTAGAAATGATATAGAAAAGTATTTTGAAAAAATTAATTCTGATAATAATCTTAAGGATACATTAAAGAAATCTTGTGAAAATATACATCAGTATATCTTAAATGGAAAAAATATTACTGGATATGAAATACTTGGACTTATTTATGCAGAAAGGAATATGTACTACCATAATGGTGAAACAACTAGAATGGGAATGAAATATTGTAATCGAATAGAACTATTAAATATTTATATTGAGTGTATAGAAGATTATATGCTTAAACTTGTTATATATATATTGAATAAAGAAATAGGACACATAACAAATGCTTCAACCTTATAAATCCTTTGGCATGGTTTGTGCAGAACAACAATGCACAAACCACGCCAAGCCTTCGCATCGTTGCTACGCAACGCAGCTCAGGCGCGGATTTAAAGGTTAAGCCAATGTTAGAAAGACGCTCCCGCGCAGGAAGAATATTAAGATGACTTGATTAGTGGTGTTTAATAGTGTATACTATGAAGTGTACACTGGAGGGAGCCATGAAGATAACAACTAAAGAACTTAGGATTCAGCCTGGTAAAATAATAGATCAAGTTGTTAATGGACAAGAAGTTACTGTTACTTTTAGAGGGAAAGCGCTAGCAAAAATAATTCCTATTCATAAGAAAGATAGTGTTTCTATGCAAGAAGATAATGGATTCTTTGGTATGTGGAACAACCGGAAAGATGAAAAGACTGTCGAAGAAGCGGTGCGAGAACTTCGAAAAGGACGGTCATTTTGATTATTGATACTGATGTCCTAATATGGTATCTCCGTGGAAATGAGAAGGCTAAGAAAGTCGTTGAAGCAAATATTCCATTTACAATATCAGCTGTAACCTATATGGAACTTATCCAAGGAATGAAGAATAAAGAAGAGTTTAGGATTTTTCAAAAGCAGATACAAAAATGGAATATCGATATCGTACAAATAGATAAAGAAATTTCATCAAGAGCAATATTCTATATACAAGAATATTCACTTAGTCATTCAATGATGTTAGCAGATGCGCTGATAGCTGCAACTGTTGTTCAGACAAGTGAAACACTTTTAACAGCGAATGACAAACATTATAAATATATTCCAAATATTGAGTGTAAAAGATTTGAGCCATAAAAAAGATTTCTAACAAATGCTTCAACCCTATAACGCCCTTTGTCATGGTTTTTGCGAGAAGATAACGCAAAAACCACGCCAATCCTTCGCTACGCTCAGGAACAGGCGTTAAGGGTTAAGCTAATGTTAGAAGGACGCCTTCGGCGCCAGAAAAAAATAAATACTTTCGAGGCAACCATGCACTTTAAAAAGATGATAGGAGAAAAATGTTATCTTTCTCCTATAGACCTAGAAGATACTATCTCTATGCAGAATGGCTCAACTCAGAAGAAGTGTTTCAGTATCTCTTAGTAGGCACAAGCATAGTATCTTATGAATCCGAAAAGGAAATATTACTAAGGCTATCAAAAGAACATGTATATGGAATCATTGAGAATGAGAATAATACGCTGATAGGTAATGTAGGGCTTGTAAGTGTGAATCATATTCATAAGACAGCAGAAGTGGGAATATTCATAGGTAGAAAAGAATACTGGGGAAAAGGGTATGGAACTGAAGCCTTGAAGCTGCTTATAGACTATTCATTCAGAGTATTAGGAATTGAAAACATAATGTTAAAAGTATTTGATTATAATGTGCGAGCCAGAAAATGTTATGAGAAAGTAGGATTTAAGAAGATAGGTGAAAGACGAAAGGCTCATTACTATAATAATGAACGGCATAATGATATCTATATGGATATAATAAAAGAAGATTTTTATAAAGAAGACAAGAAAAGAAGCTTCTAACAAAAGCTTCAACCCTATAACGCCTTTTGTCATGGTTTTTGCTAGAAGATGACGCAAAAACCACGCCAATCCTTCGCTTCGCTCGGGAACAGGCGTTAAGGGTTAAGCCAATGTTAGATTTATTGAATAATTAACTCTGTGAAGAATTGGCTGCGTTGGCTAAAAAATGAAGATTCTTGATAAAGTAAGGCATAATAAGAATTATACTCTATTTGATACATCTTGTTTTTAGAATTGCTCATCTTAATATGAAGGATACAGATAAAATGTTCAAAGGAAAGGATTTGATAAAAGTAAAAGCATTATGTCTTTTTGAAAATGATGGTAATATATTTGTTTTTGAAGCATATGATAGTGTAAAGAAAGACCATTTCTATAGGCCAATCGGAGGAACGACTGAGTTACAAGAATATACAATTGATACATTAAAAAGAGAGATTAAAGAAGAACTAAATACAGAAATTAGAAATATAGAGCTTAAGAAGGTTGTAGAGAATATCTTTGTATGTGATGGCTTTCCTGGTCATGAAATTGATTTTATATATCAAGCAGATTTCTGTGATAAATCATTTTATGAACATAAAGAATATGAGCTTATAGAATCAGATAATGAGAGGCTTAAAGCATTTTGGATAAGTATAAAAGAATGTATTGAGGGAAAGTATAGGTTAGTTCCAGAAGTACTAATAGATTACTATAAAGAAATGATAGTTCAAAAGATGCATAGTAAATAATAAAATCTAACAAATGCTTCAACCTTATAAAGCCTTTTGTCATGGTTTTTGCGAGAAGATCACGCAAAAACCACGCCAATCCTTCGCTTCGCTCAGGCCAGGCTTTAAAGGTTAAGCCAATGTTAGAAGGACGCCTTCGGCGCCAAATAAAAGAATAAATATTTAGAGGCAACCATGCACTTTAAAAAGATGATTGGCGAAAAATGCTATCTTTCTCCTATAGACCTAGAAGATACTAATCTCTATGCAGAATGGCTCAACTCAGAAGAAGTGTTTCAGTATCTCTTGGTAGGAACGAGCATAATCTCCTATGAAACTGAAAAAGAGACTTTGCTTAAGCTATCAAAAGAGCATGTTTACGGAATCATTGAGAATGAGAATGATACGCTGATAGGTAACGTAGGGCTTGTAAGTGTAAATCATATTCATAAGATAGCAGAAGTAGGGATATTTATAGGGAGAAAAGAGTACTGGGGAAAAGGATATGGAACTGAAGCTTTGAAGCTGCTCATAGATTATTCATTCAGAGTATTAGGAATTGAGAATATAATATTAAGAACGTATGATTATAATATAAGAGCACAAAAAAGTTATGAAAAGGTAGGTTTTAAGAAAATTGGTATAAGACGAAGTTCACATTATTATAATAATGAACGGCATAATGAAATCTATATGGATATAGTAAAAGAAGATTTTTATAAAGAAGATAAGAAAAGAAGCTTCTAACAAAAGCTTCAACCCTATAACGCCTTTTGTCATGGTTTTTGCTAGAAGATAACGCAAAAACCACGCCAATCCTTCGCTTCGCTCAGGAGCAGGCGTTAAGGGTTAAGCCAATGTTAGGCTCATTAATATTAAGAAAGGGACTTTAGTATGAGTATTACAATCGTTGAATCAAAAGATGTGAACATAATCACCATGCTCAATGAAACTGTTCAAAATCTTCATCATGAGAAATATCCAGAATACTTTAAAGCATATAATTATGAAAACATAAGAAAAGTAATTGAAGAACTACTTGTCCAAGATAATTGGTATTCTTATGTAGCGTATGATGATAAAAAGCCTGTTGGATATATCATATTTTATGTAAAAGAGTATAAAGAGAATCCTTTTAGATATTCATATAAAGGAATTCATATAGATCAGTTAAGTGTGATAAAAGAGTATCAAAAAAGAGGTATAGGATCCTTATTAATGAAAAAAGCTGAAGATAAAGGAAAAGCAGATAAAGTAAGTCAACTAGAATTAACATATTGGGAGAAGAACACCGAAGCCAAAGATTTTTATAGAAAGAAGAGATTTGAAGAAGGAATGCATTTTATTATTAAGCAAAAAATATGAAGAATTAATTTATTATATGATAGAAAATAAGAGCCTAACAAATGCTTCAACCCTATAACGCCTTTTGTCATGGTTTTTGCGAGAAGATAACGCAAAAACCACGCCAATCCTTCGCTTCGCTCAGGAACAGGCGTTAAGGGTTAAGCCAATGTTAGGTATATTAAGAAACTAGAATAAATTATTGCATTAATCGCGAGAGGTAATACTACACATGTTGTCCATTTCACCAGCCGTAAAAGAGCTTTTCCCTGATTTAAAAATTGGGCTATTGCTGATCAGCAATATTAAGAATGCATATTTGAATGATAAAATGGCAATCGCGAAAGATTCTTTGATTGAAGAGCTTAAGAAACAATATGGCTCATTATATAGAAAAGACCTTATTAAGACAGAAGTTCTACAAGGATACTATTCATATTATAAAAGCTTTACCAAAACATATCATGTTTTACTGCAGCTTGAGTCAGTTATCTATAAAGAGAAAGGAATTCCATTAGTATCACCCATCGTACAATCAATGTTCATGGCTGAACTTAAGAATCATTTCTTGACATCAGTTCATGATTACTCAAAGATAGTTGAGCCTTTATATCTTGATTGTACTAATGGTGGTGAGCTTTTTACACTTTTCAATGGAGAACAGAAATCATTAAAGAAGGATGATCTCTATATAAGAGATACAAAAGACATTATTTCAAATGTTCAAAATGGAATGGATGAAAGAACAAAAGTAACATCAGATACTCATACTGCCATGTATAACGTTTATGTTCCATTTTATGTTGATGATGGAAAGATATTGGCACATTTGGATGATATGGCCAATTATCTTAAGCTTAATGATGATAGCGTTATTATTGAAGAGAGAAGTATATATAAGTAGAAAATTGAATAAGTGGTACTTCGCTCTGAAAAGTGAAATACCTAACAACTGCTTCAACCCTATAACGCCCTTTGTCATGGTTTTTGCTAGAAGATTACGCAAAAACCACGCCAATCCTTCGCTTCGCTCAGGAGCAGGCGTTAAGGGTTAAGCCAATGTTAGGTATATTTAAGAAACCAGAATAAATTATTGCATTAATCGTGAGAGGTACTACTACACATGTTGTCCATTTCACCAGCCGCAAAAGAGCTATTCCCTGATTTGAAGATCGGGCTACTACTGATTAGCAATATTAAGAATACCTATTTGAATGATAAAATGGCTCATGCTAAAGATTCTTTAATTGAAGATCTTAAGCTGCGCTATGGATCATTATCTAGAAAAGACCTTATTAAGACCGAAGTACTCCAAGGATACTATTCATATTATAAAAGCTTTACCAAAACATATCATGTTTTACTGCAACTTGAATCAGTTATCTATAAAGAGAAAGGAATTCCATTAGTATCACCAATCGTGCAATCAATGTTCATGGCTGAACTTAAGAATCATTTCTTAACCTCAGTTCATGATTACTCAAAGATAGCTGAGCCATTATATCTAGATCGTACAATTAGTGGTGAGCCTTTTACACTTTTCAATGGAGAACAGAAATCATTAAAGAAAGATGATCTTTATATAAGAGATACAAAAGACATCATATCAAATGTTCTAAATGGAATGGATGAAAGAACAAAAGTAACATCAGACACACATATTGCTATGTATAATGTATATGTTCCATTTTATGTTGATGAGGAAAAGATATTGGCACATTTGGATGATATGGCTAATTATCTTAAGCTTAATGATGAAAGCGCTATTATTGAAGAGAGAAGTATATATAAGTAAAAGAATTGAATAAGTATAGCTTTACTTTGAGAAGTGAAATACCTAACAACTGCTTCAACCCTATAACGCCTTTTGTCATGGTTTTTGCGAGAAGATGACGCAAAAACCACGCCAATCCTTCGCTTCGCTCAGGAACAGGCGTTAAGGGTTAAGCCAATGTTAGATTGACGCCTTCGGCGCAAAAAGATACATGCTAAATCAATTACTATTAATGTTAGATTGATGTTAATAACGAGAGGTGTAAATAAAGGCAGGAGGAAATATATGAAAAGATTCATTAATATTTTATTCGGCTTAATTATTAGCTGTATTTGTATATCATGTGGTAAAGCTGAGAATCCAGAAGTAGTAAGGCAGATTAGAAATACTGTAAGCGAGTGTATTCGGATATATAGCGATAAGTATAATGATAGTGCATGGATAAGCGATAATTTTTATAGCTTATTTTTTGCTGATCTAAATAGCTATAGTGAAATAGAAAAACAAATAAAAGAAAAAAAATTAGAGTTTACTTCATTTGAGGGATTGAAAATATATAAAGAAGTATCAAGGAAAGATCTACGATATTTAAAAAATGACGATTCTTATCTCGTTAGAAATGACTTTGTGGTAATAGCAATTTTTAAAAATGAAACTATTGAGTTACTGAAAGAACAAAAAATAGCTATGCAGTATTATAGATTGAAGAAGGATAGTAAAGACAATAATAAGTACAAAATAATTGAGGTATATCCATCAATGGATCAGAATGACTTGATATATAAAGCGGCCTTTATTGAAAACTATAAAGATTTCACGAATAATGAAGAGATAAAAAATAAAGTTGAGAGAGTGAAATAGTAAAGACTTGCGCATCGAATATGAATTGATACTATATTGAATTAGTATGTAAAGGAAAGAAGAAATCTAACAAAAGCTTCAACCCTATAACGCCTTTTGTCATGGTTTTTGCGAGAAGATGACGCAAAAACCACGCCAATCCTTCGCTTCGCTCAGGAGAAGGCGTTAAGGGTTAAGCCAATGTTAGAAGGTCGCTCCGCGCAGGGGAGGAAAAGATAGCAACTATGAGATTTCATCAAGGCGATATTTATTGGATAAAGATAAATGAAAAAGATGACAAAGAAATAATTCATCCGAATATTATATTACAAGACGATATAATCAATAATAGTAGGATCAATACTACGGTAGTATGTGGCATAAGCACTAACATGAAGAAAGCATACGATATAGGAAACGTAATACTGGAAGAAGGAGAAGCGAATCTTCAGAAAAAGAGTATTGTTGTTGTATCTCAAGTTTCTGTAGTAAACAAAGATCAAATTGGAGACTATATAGGGAGATTAAGACCTGAAAGAATAGAAGAAATATTCCAGGGGATGAAACAGCAACAAAGTATTTATAAAAGAGAAGAAAGTAGCTATATAGAAGAGAGATAAAATAGTAATAAGAAGACTTCTAACAAATGCTTCAACCCTATAACGCCTTTTGTCATGGTTTGTGCAGAACAACAATGCACAAACCACGCCAATCCCTCGCTACGCTCGGGAGCAGGCGTTAAGGGTTAAGCCAATGTTAGAAGGTCGCTCCGCGCAGGGGAGGAAAAGATAGCAACTATGAGATTTCATCAAGGCGATATTTATTGGATAAAGATAAATGAAAAAGATGACAAAGAAATAATTCATCCGAATATTATATTACAAGACGATATAATCAATAATAGTAGGATCAATACTACGGTAGTATGTGGCATAAGCACTAACATGAAGAAAGCATACGATATAGGAAACGTAATACTGGAAGAAGGAGAAGCGAATCTTCAGAAAAAGAGTATTGTTGTTGTATCTCAAGTTTCTGTAGTAAACAAAGATCAAATTGGAGACTATATAGGGAGATTAAGACCTGAAAGAATAGAAGAAATATTCCAGGGGATGAAACAGCAACAAAGTATTTATAAAAGAGAAGAAAGTAGCTATATAGAAGAGAGATAAAATAGTAATAAGAAGACTTCTAACAAATGCTTCAACCCTATAACGCCTTTTGTCATGGTTTGTGCAGAACAACAATGCACAAACCACGCCAATCCCTCGCTACGCTCGGGAGCAGGCGTTAAGGGTTAAGCCAATGTTAGAATTATTAAATGTTATACTGCTCGAAAAGGGAAGAGAAGCGGTGCGTCTTTCCCTTATTCTCGCATGTTACGTGAATATAAAAAACGACGAAGAGAAGAAAATTGATAAGTAAAAGAGAAGAGAAGAAAGAAGTGCTCTTTGGGGTGAAAATTCTAACAACCGTTTCAACCTTATAAACCCTATTGTCACGATTCTTGCGAAACAACTTAGAGTAAAAGGGCTTTTTAGAGTGTGGCAAGAATCGCGCCAATGCCTCGCTACGCTCGGCCGGGTTTAAAGGTTAAACGAATGTTAGAATGACCTATGTATCGAAAGATCATTACATAAGCTTGTTCCAAGAATTATGTAAGATCCTAAATGAGAAATAAGAAAAGTAAGAATTATTATAGCCTGTTAAAAAAGAGGAAACAAAGAGCTACTCCAAGAGCGCGTTTGTGTCTATAGATTAGGGCGGCAAAGAGATTCGCTTTTTCGCAGTTTTACGATGATGTATCAAGAAGCATATGTTGAAAGTGACAAGTAGAAGAAAAGCGGCATGAGTAATCGAAACCTGAAGAGCTGCGAAAAAGCGAATCCAAGAGCGGCAAAAAGCAACGAGGTTAAGCGCGCGAAGAGGAGCAGCATAGGAGTTTCCTCTTTTTGCTTCAAATGTTAGGGATTACTGGTTCGTCATTATTATTTGTTAGGTGGCGTAAGCGAAGTGATTTACATCCATACATAAGAGGGCAATTCTAACAAACGCTTCAACCTTATAAAGCCTTTTGTCACGCTTTTTGCAGAACAACAATGCAAAAAGCGCGCCAATCCCTCGCAGTAGCTCGGGCCAGGCTTTAAAGGTTAAGCCAATGTTAGATTCACGCTGCGCGGGCAGAAAAAGATACATGTTAATCTATTTAGCGCCAATGTTAGATTGACTCTTCGGGCAATAATAAAGAATAGAAATCATGAAGATACATACAGGAGAGAATAATATGAAGAAATATGTAATTGCTATAATAGCTATATTCTCCCTTTTATTCATTTCATGTATTAATATAGAAATAACTCTTAGTGGGACTGTCCTAGATAAGAAAGATGGTATGCCAATTGCAAATGCTAAAGTCTCGGATGGAAACTATGGAAAAGGGAATATGGGGATTACGGATTCCATGGGACAATTTTCATATATAACATATTGTGAAGAACATACAATAGAGATTTCAGCAGAAGGATATCAAACCATTAAAGCAACATTAGAGACTCACTTTTTCATCAATAAGAATGAAATCACAATAGGAATCGAACTTGAGAAAGAATAGAAAAGGCTAAAGAGAAGAGAAAGAGAAATCTAACAAATGCTTCAACCTTATAAATCCTTTGTCATGGTTTGTGCAGAAATCCCATGCACAAACCACGCCAAGCCTTCGCTTCGCTCAGGCGCGGATTTAAAGGTTAAGCCAATGTTCTACGGACCCTTCGGGCCATAATAAAAAAAGGAAAAATAAAATGGATCAGGTAATAAGTTTGCTGCAAAAGATAAGTAATCAAATTGAACAAGGAAATGTTGATTGGATTAAAACATTAATATCAACTTTGGCTGGATTAATTGTTGGTACATTAATGAATGAAGTGTTTCAAAGAATTGGAAAAATTAAAATCGAATGTAATAGAGCTGAACAAATATTCTATAAAAAAGAAAAAGGTCCAAGAGGTAGCGAGATAAAAGTAAATATTAATGAAAATCCAGAATATGCAAAATGTTATGTTGATGTTACTATGTATAATACTTCTAAGAATAGAAAAATTCTTAAAAATATTAAAATAACTGTTTATAAAAAATGGAAAATTATAGATCACTATTTTGTATTCAATAAAGCAATTGGAATAGAAAAGATTAATATAATTAATATTGATGATAAAAGTATTAAAGAATTTAAGCTGGAATTTAAACTAGATAAACGTGTTATGACAAATATTACTGATCTAAAAAATTCAATAAAGATATATTTATGCTATAATACTGAAGCAATTATATTTAAAAGTAAAAAATTTAAATTGTTTAAGTTATGGATGTAATAATAATTTAAGAGTAAAAGCGTAGAACAATAGCTTCAACCTTATAAAGCCTTTTGTCATGGTTTTTGCGAGTCGCTAACGCTCCTTTACGCAAAAACCACGCCAATCCTTCGCTTCGCTCAGGCCAGGCTTTAAAGGTTAAGCCAATGTTAGCTGGACCCTTCGGGCAGAAGAAATATATATAGTAAATAGAAGTATACTTCGCAAGCATTGTCATGGGCTCTGAGAAGCCTATTACTATAGAATTTGCATAATAGCATAACACATACGCTATACTGGATAAACGTACAACAGGAGATACTATGGATCTTAAGACTATTACGTTTTTAGCTGATTATAACAGTGTAACAAATAATCAAATGAATGGCCTCATAAGAAACTTGTCAGAAGAACAATGGAATAGAAAATTCGGAGGATACTTTAGCTCTATCCAGTCATTGTGTAATCATCTTTATATATGTGATTTTAACTGGCTTAAGAGATTTTCACTTCTTAGGCCATTTGATTACATTAAGGACGATTTCTTCAAAAAGACATACACGTTTGATGCTCATGCATTTAGGGATAAAGAAGAGTATATACAGGAGAGAGAAGAGCTTGATGGGTTTATAAAGAAATTTGTTGAGGAAGTAAAGGAAGAAGATTTAGGCAAATATTTACTTTATAAAGATTCACATGAAGATGAACATAATCAGGAGTTTGGATTAGTCATTCTTCATGTATTTAATCATCAGACGCATCATAGAGGAATGATATCAATCTATTTAGAAGAGATGAATATTGAAAATGATTATAGTAACATAATGGACATTATTTAAGAAAAGAAGACAGCTAACACACGCTTCAACCTTATAAGCCCTTTGGCACGCTTCTTGCGAGATTCAGTAAAGTAGGAGCGGCAGCGTAAAGTGTTGCAAGAATCGCGCCAAACCTTCGCTATCGCTCAGGTCGGGCTTAAAGGTTAAGCGAAAATGTTGGGTGGACGCGCTTACGCGCGCAATAACTATTTGTATGAAAAGAATGCTGGGGGAAATCAATGTTATATCATCCAAAGCGTGTGCGTAATGAAATTATTGATACGAATGAAATAGAAAATCTTATAATGCAAGGAAATCATATTACACTTGCCTTATGTGATAATAATATCCCTTACATAGTAACAATGAGTTATGGCTATGATGATAATAAAAAATACCTATATTTTCATTGTGCTAATAAGGGAGATAAACTTGATTATATAAAGAAAAATAGCAACGTTATAGGAACAATAATCAAAGATAATGGATACTTGAAAACAAAATGTGATCATGATTATGAGTCAGTAATCATAAGGGGAAAGATATTTATAGTAGAAAGCTTAGAAGAGAAAAAGCATGGGCTTCAAATTCTACTAAATCATTTAGAAGAAGATCCAAGGCCCATATTTGAAAGAAATATAGAGAATGATGAATCATATAGAAAAGTAACAATATTAAGATTAGAGATAGAATCAGTCATAGGGAAAAAGTATATAGGATAAGACACCCAACACCTGCTTCAACCCTATAACGCCCTTTGTCATGGTTTTTGCTTGAAGATGACGCAAAAACCAAGCCAATCCTTCGCTTCGCTCAGGAGCAGGCGTTAAGGGTTAAGCCAATGTTAGGACGACGCGCTTACGCGCGCGAAAATCAACTGAATTGTACACACTTCTAGGAAGCGTTATCATTATGGATATTCAAATACATCTAAATAATCCTCAAATATATATTTTTAATGGTACATCTAGTTCTGGAAAAACTACGCTAGCTAAAGCATTACTTGATAGATTAGATAATAGCTATACTTACTTATCTCTAGATAATCATATTAGATCAGCATTAGAATCATATGAAAATCACTATCCAAAAATATTTGAAAATGAGAAAGTATTCTCAGTTATTATTTCAAATTTAGTATTAACGTTTCATGATATAATATATGCGTTTTTAATAAACGATCAGAAAGTGATTGTTGATCATGTTTTACAAGAAAATGAATGGAAAGATGATCTGTTAAGTAAGATCAAGCAGTACAATGTATTTATAATTGGAATCTATTGTTCAATTGGAGAATTGGAAAAAAGAGAACGAGAACGAAAAGATAGAAAAATTGGATTAGCAGCGTATCAGTTTAATAGAGTACATGAAAACATGAAGTATAATATTGAATTAAATACTGAAGAAAATAATATTGAAGAATGTATAAATGAAATATTAAATAAATCCATAAAATAGAATAGAAAAAATATTCCTAACAAATGCTTCAACCGGATAATTCCTTTGGCACGGTTTGTGCATTCGCTTCGCTCTTTATGCACAAACCGCGCCAAGCCCTACGGGCACGGAATTACCGGTTAAGCCAATGTTAGGTTGATTAGGAGGTGTTAAGTGCTCCAAGAGTTGATTGTTTCATTTGGAACATTTATCACCAATATATCTAAGCGACTTAGAAGCTATCAACAAAATGATTTAAATTCAGGAATAGTCAATAGATCGATTTTTGTTGATACGTCATTTAATAGTTTTCAAGGTCCATTTGTAATAGATTCTAAAATTATACTTCCTGAAATCTTCTTAAACTTTCAATGGTGTATTTGTTACTATTTCCTCAACCTTACTGAACTATATTCTGAAAAAAATGGTAAAGTATCATATCCTGAATTAAAATTAGAGTTAGGTAAAGGAACTGAATGTTTTTATTGGGCTTTAAGCTTATTAAAAAATAATACACAATGGCCATCAAATATTGAAAATCCAAATAATAACAATACCATTACCTCAATAGTAAATATAATATTCATGAATTCTTTAGCATTTATATTTTTTCATGAATATGGACATATTAAATTAGGTCATGAAAAATATATTGACGAGTATTTATCAAAAACACAAGAAACTGAAGCCGATAACTTTTCTTTAAATTTAGTTTTTACCGAATTAGCTAATCAAGAAGATAAAGAGAACTTTATTATTGGATCTATCTGCGCTGGTTTGGGGCTTCTTTTTGCATCAAGATATATGCCAAATATTAAAAGTAAAACCCATCCTGATGTTGATATCAGGATGTCGAGTATTTACAGCTATTTCTCTCTAGAAAAATCAAATATAAAACAATATACTGAACATCTGTTGATATTTGGAATTAGATTGTTCTTAATAATAAATGATATTGGATGTAAAAGCCGAGATTCATTTGTGAATACAAATGTGGAACTTGATTATCTTTTTACTTTATTAGAAGAAATAAAAACAACCTAACAAATGCTTCAACCTTATAAATCCTTTGTCACGGTTTGTGCAGTCGCTTCGCTCCTTAATGCACAAACCGCGCCAAACCCTTCGGGCACGGATTTAAAGGTTAAGCCAATGTTAGAAGGACGCCTTCGGCGCCAGAAAAGAAATAATACTTTAGAGGCAACCATGCACTTTAAAAAGATGATTGGTGAAAAATGTTATCTTTCTCCTATAGACTTAGAAGATACTAATCTATATGCAGAATGGCTCAACTCAGAAGAAGTGTTTCAGTATCTCTTAGTAGGCACAAGCATAGTATCTTATGAATCCGAAAAGGAAATATTACTAAGGCTATCAAAAGAACATGTATATGGAATCATTGAGAATGAGAATAATACGCTGATAGGTAATGTAGGGCTTGTAAGTGTAAATCATATTCATAAGACAGCAGAAGTAGGAATATTCATAGGTAGAAAAGAATACTGGGGAAAAGGGTATGGAACTGAAGCCTTGAAGCTGCTTATAGACTATTCATTCAGAATATTAGGAATTGAAAACATAATGTTAAAAGTATTTGATTATAATGTGCGAGCTAAAAAATGCTATGAAAAAGTAGGATTTAAAGAAATAGGTGAAAGAAGAAAGGCTCATTACTATAATAATGAAAGGCATAATGATATCTATATGGATATAATAAAAGAAGATTTTTATAAAGAAGACAAGAAAAGAAGCTTCTAACAAAAGCTTCAACCCTATAACGCCTTTTGTCATGGTTTTTGCGAGAAGATGACGCAAAAACCACGCCAATCCTTCGCTTCGCTCAGGAACAGGCGTTAAGGGTTAAGCCAATGTTAGATTCACTAAAAGGAAAATAATAAACAAAACTATGAAAACCGTCGTAATATTGGGTACTTGTCATGAAGAGACTAAAAATTATAAGGCAGAGCATATTGTTGATATAATGGAGGAGCTTCAACCTTCAATCATATTTGAAGAGTTGCCAGAGGAGTGGAAAGTAGATTTAGAATTCAGAAAGAAAAATATAACTGGTGTAGAAAGCAAAGCAATAATTACATATATACAAAGAAACCCAGAATGTAAAGTGATTCAATATGATATTCAGTATAGAAATAGAACTCTTAAAGAAAATAATTATTTTGAGATGCAAAAGCAATTTAATGCTGCATTAGAAAAGCTATATAAAGAGGAAATACTAACTTCTGAAGATAGATTAAGATTTAAGCACCTTTATGATATCTATAAAATGAGAGATAAAAGCTTAAGCAATGATCATGTAAGGATAATTAATAGTACTATTTCTGATAACTTAATACGGTATAAAGAAAAGCTTGCTTATAGTTTCTATAGAGATATCGTTAGAAAACATAAAGAGCTTCATGCATTCAAAGAATTCGTATATTTTATAGATCGCTTCTGGCAAATTAAAAATGAAGCAATGGTAGAAAATGTATTAAAAGCGCTTAAAGATAAAAATGATGATATACGATCTATTCTATTATGTGGGTATGAACATAGAGAAATATTGAAGAGATTATTTATTAAACATAAGAATGATATAGAAGTAAAAGAGTATTGGGAAATTAATGTAAACAGTAAGTAAGAGGAATCTAACAAATGCTTCAACCCTATAACGTCCTTTGTCATGGTTTTTGCGAGAAGATGACGCAAAAACCACGCCAATCCTTCGCTTCGCTCAGGAACAGGCGTTAAGGGTTAAGCCAATGTTGGGTGGACGCTGCGCGCAGCAAAATTTGAATATACAACGGAGATGTGATGGAAAGGGATGATGCAATTAAGGAAATAGAGTTAGCGGGAGAAATGAATCCAGGGCCATGGGTACAACATTCATATACAGTGGCGAAAGCTGCTGAACTAATTACTAGTAGAACAAATAAGTATGATTCTGAAAAAGCATTTATCTATGGCTTACTTCACGATATAGGCAGAAAAAATGGATATTCATATATCAAACATGTTATAGATGGATATGAATACCTTAAGCAAAAAGATAAAAAAGCTGCCTATATATGTTTATCACACTCTTTCCCAAACAAAGACATTAGAGAATATCAAGGTATAGTAGATATAGATGCTAATAAACTGAATTATCTTGAGAAAGAATTAATTAGTGGTGATTACGATTATTATGATAAGCTAATAATTCTTATGGATTCATATTGTTCTGTAGATAAATATGTAAACCTAGAATACAGATGGATCGATGTATCAATACGATATGGTGTAAATAACTATACAGTAGAAAAATGGAAACAGACATATAAGATACGAGATGAAATTAATAAGGAAAATAGCATTTCTATAGAAGGGATATTAGGAGTATAAGACACCCAACAAAAGCTTCAACCTTATAAAGCCTTTTGTCATGGTTTTTGCGAGAAGATCACGCAAAAACCACGCCAATCCTTCGCTACGCTCAGGAACAGGCTTTAAAGGTTAAGCCAATGTTAGATGGACGCCTTCGGCGCAAAAGTAGACATGCTGAAGCTATTATCAATTATGTTAACCCGATGTATGATAGATCTTCTTTCAGTAAGCAAATATAAAGGATATACATACTATGAACATTGTTGTTCGAAATGAAACCAAAGCTGATTATAGAAAAGTAGAAGATATTACACGAAAGGCATTCTGGAATCTTTATTTTCCTGGATGCAATGAGCATTACCTTGTTCATATTATGAGAGATCATAAAGATTTTATAAAAGAATTGGCATTGGTTGTTACAATTAATGAAAAAGTGGTTGGCAATATTATGTACATGAAATCTTATATAAAAAATGAAAAAGATGAAATAGTAGAAACTATTACGTTTGGTCCAGTAAGTGTACATCCTAGTTATCAGAAACAGGGCATTGGATCAACGTTAATAAAGAAATCAATTGAAAAAGCAAAAGAAAATAATTATAAAGCAATCATTATCTATGGACATCCTCATAATTACTGTAAGTATGGATTTAAGAGCTCAAAAGATTTCAATATTAGTAATAAAGAAGGAAAGTATCCCTATAGTATGTTAGTGCTTGAGCTCGAGAAAGATGTATTTAAAGATCATTCATGGAAGTACTATGACAGTGATGCGTATATTATGGATGAAAAGAAAGTAGAAGAGTTTGATAAACTCTTTACTAATAAAGAAAAAGGCTATCGATATACACAAGAAGAGTTTTCTATAGCTTTTAGAGCGTATTTGGAATAAGAAAAGAGACATCTAACAAAAGCTTCAAGCTGAGTCGCTTCTTTGTCACGCTTTTTGCGAGTCGCTACGCTCCTTCACGCAAAAAGCGCGCCAACCGCTTCGCGGTCGAAGCTCCCAGCTTAAGCCAATGTTAGAAAGACGCTCCCGCGCAGGAAGAATATTTATAGTTCATTGCAGTAATTATTAATTAACATGATGGAGAAAAGCATATGTTCGGCATTGCATCGAGAAATGGATACAAAGAAATCATCCATGGTATAAGCATTAAGACTCTTAGCTATGGAGAAAATTCATTACTTGTTGAATTCTTACTCCAAAAAGGTTCTTCACTTACTGAACATAAGCATATAAATGAACAAACTGGATATCTTGTAAAAGGTAGCATTAGGCTCTTTATTGATGGGAAATCTAAAGTATTACATCCTGGTGATAGTTGGACAATTTTGTCAAATGTTAATCATAAAGCTGAAATACTTGAGGATTCAGTAGCTATAGAAGTCTTTTGCCCAAGAAGAGAAGACTATATTAAATACGAGAATAAAGAAGATATTTTTGAATAAAGAGAAGATACTAAGAAAAATAAGAAAGAATAAGAGATTTATTAAAGACAATAATTAAGACCTAAAGAGATAAGGGGAAGATTTCTAACAAATGCTTCAACCCTATAACGCCTTTTGTCATGGTTTTTGCGAGAAGATCACGCAAAAACCACGCCAATCCTTCGCTTCGCTCAGGAACAGGCGTTAAGGGTTAAGCCAATGTTAGATTTATTAAATATTTAAGTTCTACAAATAAGAACTTGGAGGAAAATATGGAGCGAGTGCTTCTAAGTTATCCAAAGAAATGTTCAAATTCATGTCTGTATTGTTTCGAGGGATGGAATACAGATGGATTTGAAAAACTTAAAGATTTTAAAACGAATATAATTATTTATCCTAGTTGTGATGCAGAGACAATCAATGATATTGAGTATATAAAATTTGTTCGAAAATGTATCACTATGCAAACAGGATTTTGTGTAATAAGTTTGTCAACGAAAGAACGCATTTACGATTCAACAATTAAAAAACTGAATGCAATTAACGAAGAATATGAAAATAAAGCATTCATTAAAGTAAGTATTTCCTTATCGAATAAAAGAAGGATATTAGAATTAGAACCCGGTACATCAAAATATGAAGATAGAATCGATAATCTAAAAAGACTCAGAGATAATAATATTATAAACGCAATAATAATTAAACCAATATTGCCGTTTATTCCCGTTGAACAATATTATGAAATAATTGATGATTGCTCAAAATATACTGATACAATTATTACAGGTGATCTGTATATATCAATGAAAGATCCATTTTACATAAAATATATAAAAGATAAATATCAAATTAGTCAAAGAAAAATTAATTGGATCAGAAATAAACCAATATGGTCTGTCGTAGAAACCAACGAAATTAAAGCAAAAATACACGAATATACGATGAAGAAAAAGCTTAAATTATTCAATAGCGATTATGATTATCTATGTGACGTATGTCGCAATCGAGGGATAATATGACATTCCTAGATATATTGAATATAGTTACATTAACAATATTGAGTTTAGGGACTATCAGAAGTATCATTGCGAGTTTTGGATTAGTAGATAGAAACGCTAAATATGCAAGACTCTTTTATAATACATATGACAATGACCTAACAAAAAAAGTTTTAGCGGATTTAGGATTTGATCATGATAATGTTATAAAAAACATTAAAAGGGCTCATATTCCTAAACATCTTAACTCTACCAACAAACTCATTACCGTTCTAATAAACACAATTCAAGAATACGATACAATAAAAACATATGGTGAAGGAACACCAGAACCAACTAAGTACTACCTAAACACTATGGAGGCCGTGCATAACGAAGTTTTCAGGGATTATCTGGCACAAGCAGCATTCAACATAATATCATTAAAATTAGAAATATTTCCAAATGTATTTATAATTCCAAAAGAAGGAAATTCATATTTATCATTTGAAATGAAAAAGCAAAATCCAAATTGTTTCATTTTACTTGTAAAATCAGATGATCATCACTCATATCTTAAAGCCTCAGAAGGGGAATCAATTAGTGTTAACATAGAAGGAATTCACCAATTACTGGAACATGCACATAAAAACCCCGAAAAAATATATACTCCTGTGGTATTTGATTGTAATTGTTCAGGTGGAAGTATGATTATTCATGCGGGAAAATATTTCAATTCATTACTCTCTTCTTTAAAGACATATAGCAACATTAAGCCGGTATCTGAAGCAGTAGTTCTATTTAGATCTGATACTACGGTAAAAATTGACGAAAAAGCAAAAAGTGTAGGTATAAACGTGTATAGATATTTCGATTTAACAGAAGAGATTAAAGAAAATATGAATGAAATTAAAAAAAGATATGGGTATATTGATTGTTATGATAAAAAACATGAAAATATAATCAGACAGATAAGCGAAAAAATGAACAGTATGCAACTAATGAAAGTGGAGGAAAGCAAATGAGTCTAGACGATGCATGGAGGAAAGTTAAAGACTTTCATATATTATTTAAACATCCAACATCTGAAAAACCAAAAATGATTAGTAAAGAAAGGGTATTAAAACGAAAAAATTGGATGGAAGAAGAGATACAAGAGTTTTTAGATGCAAATACTCTAGAAGATCAAACGGACGCAATGATCGATTTGATTTACTTCGCTTTAGGAACCCTGGTCGAAATGGGAGTGAAACCAACAAACATATTTGATATTGTACATAACGCAAACATGACGAAAATATGGAAAGATGGAAACTTACAATACCATCCTGACGGAAAAACGAAAAAACCACCAAATTGGATTGATCCAAAGCCATTAATAGAAAAAGAAATAAGGTATCAAAATGAAAATTGAATCTAAATATTCATATTCTATTTTTCCTGCAGATGACTTCAATTGTGTAGCATCATTACTTAAGTCCATTATATCAATATATGGATATAATATGGCTATTGAAGAAATCGCATCAAATTTTATCAAGATATTACCTATGAATATAGAGAACAATTTTAATGACAATATGTTAGGTATACATATATATGAAAACTCAATTAACAATTTTTTTAATAAATATAGCATTCCTTTAGAAGAAAGGTGGATACCAATAAACACACTTGAAGAGTGGGAATTTAAAACAGAAATAGTGAATGGACTAAAGAATAATGAACATATTATTTGTGGTTTTTCTTATGGAATATATTATAATGATAAAACAAAAAATGACATTGGCCATGTAGTTCTAATTAAAAGTATAGTCGAAGAAAAAGTAAGTGTAATAGATCCTGGACCAGAGAAAGTTGGAATGAACGATATGGAAATGTATAGGTTGTATAAAGCAATTCATCACAAGAAAGATGGTATATGGAAGATTAAAGAAAAAAATCTAACAAAAGCTTCAACCTTATAAATCCTTTGGCACGTTTTGTGCAGAAATCCCATGCACAAAACGCGCCAAGCCTTCGCTTCGCTTAGGCGCGGATTTAAAGGTTAAGCCAATGTTAGAATTATTAAGCAATCCTGGAAAGAGTTAAGCAAAAAAATTGCACTATGAGGAGATTCTATGAAAGTAGTTGCGATAAATGGAAGCCCTAAAAAAGAGGGTAATACATATCATGCCATTAAGCTTGTAACCGAACAGCTTGAAATACAAAATATTGAAATAGAGATTATTCATATTGGGAATAAGGTAATACGTGGATGTATGGGCTGTGGCCAATGTGCAAAACAAAAAAATGAAAAGTGTATCTATTCCAATGATGAAGTAAATGAATGTATTCAAAAGATGAAGACTGCAGATGGAATCATATTAGGATCTCCAGTTTACTTTTCTGGAATTACAGGAACGATGAAATCATTTTTAGATAGGGCCTTTTATGTTGCAGGTTCAAACGATAATCTGTTTCGGTATAAAGTAGGAGTTAGTGTAATAGCAGATCGAAGAGCAGGAGCAGTAGTAGCATATAGCCAATTAAACAACTATATAAATTATGCTGAAATGTTCATGCCAAGTTCAAATTATTGGAATGTTACATTTGGTACAATGCCAGGGGAAGTATTACAAGATAATGAAGGCGTACAAACCATGCGAGTATTAGGAAAAAATATGGCATGGCTAATGAAGAGTATTGATCAAAGTAAAAAAGAAAATGATATACCTGAGAAAGAGAATAAGATAAGACTAAATTATATACATTAGAAATTAGTGTATAGTAGTAGAATAAAATTTCTAACAAATGCTTCAACCCTATAACGCCTTTTGTCATGGTTTTTGCGAGAGGATAACGCAAAAACCACGCCAATCCTTCGCTTCGCTCAGGAATAGGCGTTAAGGGTTAAGCCAATGTTAGAATTATTAGTTGTTCAGCTGCTCGAAAAGGGAAGAGAAGCGATGCGTCTTTCCCTTATTCTCGCATGTTACGTGCCTATAAAAAACGACGAAGAGAAGAAAATTAAAAGTTGAAGAGAAGAGAAGAAAGAAGTGCTCTTTGGGGTGAAAATTCTAACAAACGTTTCAACCTTATAAACCCTATTGTCACGCTTCTTGCATATCATATTAGATTGTCACTGCTTACTAGAGTGTTGCAAGAATCGCGCCAATCCCTCGCAGTAGCTCGGGACGGGTTTAAAGGTTAAACGAATGTTAGATTTATTGAAATATTTATAAAAATTGTATTAGTTAATATTTCTTTTACATTACTTAATTAAGGGGGAAAATATGAGCAATATTCCAAATAAAAGTGGTGAAATCGTTGGAGAAATGGTTGCCTCTGCTGGATCTGCAATAATTAGTTCATTTGATTTGGCCAATCCTCTAATTAGTTATACTGTGTCAGAAATATTTTCTAGAAAAAAACGTGATGAAAGAATAAAAACTCTTGATGAAAGAGCTGAAAAATATTTTGCAGATAAAGTAGAGCTATTTAAAAGATTAAAAGAAAATGAAATTGAAGCAGCAACTTTTGAAAATCATTTAAATAATGAAATAAATAGAAAAATGAAAAAGCAATATGGTATGATGTTTTTTACGTTGACAACAATATTTTCATTATTTTCTTATGCAATAATTATTATTAATGCAATATTAAAATGGAATATTCCAGAATTTGCAATAACAGCATTAATTATTGAAATACCAATTCAATTTGTTGGAATTTTGCTCATTGTTGCCAAAAATCTATTTCCAGAAATAAAAACCGAAAAATAAAAAATCTAACAAATGCTTCAACCTTATAAAGCCTTTTGTCATGGTTTTTGCGAGAAGATGACGCAAAAACCACGCCAATCCTTCGCTTCGCTCAGGCCAGGCTTTAAAGGTTAAGCCAATGTTAGGATGACGCCTTCGGCGCGAGATAAAACTAATTTTAAAATAGAGCAATTAGAGAATTTTATAAAAGGAGTGTTGTATGGCGCAAATTGCAGAAAAGGTCATTGAAAGATTCAAAGAGAATTTGAGTAAAATTCAAAAAATCTTAGATCAAGCTAAAAACAGGGATATTAACGAAGCTGATACAGTAGTAATTGTTACAGACATTCTAACACTTTTATTCGGCTATGATAAATATACAGAAGTTACACGTGAATATTGCATAAAGAGTACATTTTGTGATTTAGCAATAAAAATCGAAGGTAATGTTAAGTTTTTAATAGAAGTAAAAGCAATCGGGACAACTCTTGTTGACAAACATTATCAACAAGCGCTTGACTATGGTGCTAATAATGGCAATGAATGGATTATTCTTACAAACGGTATGGTTTGGAAAGTATACAATGTTAAGTTCGAGAAACCTATAAAAACAGACTTTGTATGTGAGTTTAATATATTAGATGTAAAACTTAAAAATAAGAATGATATAGATAAACTATTTATCTTATGTAAGGAAGGACTAAAAAAGAATGCAATAGATGAGTTTACGCAGCATAAAATGATTGTAAATAAATATTATATAGGAGCATTTATTAGGTCGGATTACATAATAGAAGCAATAAAAAGAGAGTTTAGAAAAGTAGAACCAACTATAAAATTTGAGGCAGATGAAATTGATGCAATAATTGTTAATGATGTTTTAAAAAGAGAAATTATTGATACTCCAGAAGCAATTGAAACAAATGAAAAATATTTAAAATTAATTAAAAAAATAGAAAAGCAAAAAAGTAAAATAAAAGAAGCAGAAAAAAGTAGTATTAGTGAAATACGCACTATTCAAGAAAATAACTAAAAACCATATCCTAACAACTGCTTCAACCTTATAAATCCTTTGGCATGGTTCTTGCGGGTCGCTTCGCCACTTCGTGGCGCCGCTCCTTCATGCAAGAACCACGCCAAGCCCTTCGGGCGCGGATTTAAAGGTTAAGCCAATGTTAGGTTGAATAAAGGATATTTAATGAATTGTATATATTGTGGAAAGATTGCAGATACAAAAGATCACATACCTCCAAGATGTCTATTTTCAAAACCACTCCCAGAAAATATGATTACAGTTCCATGTTGTAATAATTGCAATAAAAGTTTTTCCAAAGATGATGAATATTTTATGCTAATGACAATAATAAGAGAAGAATTGTCAGAAAATGGTGAAATAATAAAATTATTACCGAAAATTAATAGAATGCTATCCAGAAAAGAAGCAGAAGGAATGACTAAAGCATTAATAAATTCTATTAAGCGAAAGGTTTTTAAAACTCCTAGTGGAATTATATTGCCGCCGGCTGAAGTGATAGAAGTTGAACAAGATAGATTAAATAAAGTAGTAAAAAGAATTATAAGTGGATTGATTAAAGTAGTAATTAAAGATGATGAAAAAAAGGATATTGTTGTTTTTCCACTAGAGTTTATAAAACCAACAGATTTATATGGTATGAATTTAATGTTCAGTAAATTATTGCCAGCTGTAGAAAAGCAAACAGTCAATACAATAGGAAATGGAGATGTATTTGGATTTCAATTTGTTAGTCCAAAAGAAAACAACAAGATGTATTTATGGAAATTATATTTTTATAAACAAATAGTATATATAGGAATCTCTAAAAGTGTATCAACCTAACACCTGCTTCAACCTTATAACGCTCTTTGTCATGGTTTGTGCAGAACAACAATGCACAAACCACGCCAATCCCTCGCTTCGCTCGGGAACGAGCGTTAAAGGTTAAGCCAACGTTAGGCAGACGCTTCGCGCCGAGGATTAAAGATCATTTTACTAGCAATAAAGGGCTAATCGTATGAGTCCAATCAAAATGCATCAAATAGAATCTGGTATTCGCCTTGTTGTAAAATTATACAATGGCATTAATGATCATAAAGTAGAAGATATCATAAGGCTATTAAGTGATGATTGTATTCTGGAAAGTACATCTCCTGTTCCTCGTGGATTGATTTATACTGGGAAAGATCAAATAAGAAAATACTATGAAAATCTATTTGAAGAAAGAAGAGAAGTAAGGTATAAAACAGAAGAATTATTGGGCTTTGGTCATCGATGTATTATTCGATGGGAATGTATATGGGTAAATAAGAATAGTACAGAAGAGACTATACGTGGAATAGATATTATTAAAGAGAAGAATGATTTAATAAGCGAGATACTCTCCTATAGCAAAAGTTAAGAAATAGATTGAAATAGTAAGTATACAGAAGAAAAATTAATAGTATAAAGAAATGAAGTGTAAATAGTATTATGAAAGTACGAATATTATATAAAGAAAAAGTGCCTAACAAAAGCTTCAACCCTATAACGCCTTTTGTCATGGTTTTTGCTAGAAGATAACGCAAAAACCACGCCAATCCTTCGCTTCGCTCAGGAGCAGGCGTTAAGGGTTAAGCCAATGTTAGGCAGACGCCTTCGGCGCCAAAATTAGGATATATTGCTTGTTTTTATTCGTGCGTAGAATGATTATTTTTGTTGTCCTTGTTTTTAAGTCTTAATAGAATTCAAAAGTTGTATTATTTGGAGTATACATGAAGAAGATATTTATAATCTTAATCATAATAATTCTAACAATATTTATAGCAGGCAGTATTGCTTTTAATAAAATAAATAAGAACTTGCAATCAATAGATGATATAAAAATAAGTACTATAGATTTAAACACTATTGACGATGGAACTTATCATGGAGCATATGCTGTTTTTCCTGTTAAAGTGCAATTAGATGTTATTATAAAAAACCAAAAAATAGAAGATATTATAATAATAGAGCATGTAAATGGAAAAGGAAAAGCAGCAGAAGATATACTAAAGAATATTATGAAAGAACAAACTATAGATGTAGATGTTATAGCTGGAGCAACATATAGCAGTAGAGTAATACAAAAAGCAATTGAGAACGCATTATTAAAGAAGTAAAAAATACAAAAACAAGTGCCTAACAAACGCTTCAACCTGATATTTCCTTTGTCACGGTTTGTGCAGTCGCTTCGCTCCTTACGCACAAACCGCGCCAAGCCCTTCGGGCACGGAAATACAGGTTAAGCCAATGTTAGGCGGACGCTATCGCGCATGAAAATGAGGAATACATGAATCTAGTATTTTGGAATATAAATAACAATAAGGAAGCTTTTGATATTATTAGAAAAATAGATGTCTATGATGATAATTTATTAATTGCATTTGCAGAATATTGGGAAATATCAGATTATATTCATGAGACTGCAAATGGCATAAATTATTGGATAGATGACATCTATAAAAGAGTTGGATTTATAAATTCAAACTATGTAATAGTATCAATGAAAAATTATAAATATTATAGCAATATATGTATAAATTATAAAGGAATTAGCATCGATTTATTTATTGTGCATCTAAAAGGTAAAAATAATTCAGAGAGTTCTTCAGAATCAATTAACTCATATATATCTCAAGAAATTATTGGATTTATAGAGCAAAAACGGCTAGAGTATGTTATAGTAATCGGTGATTTTAACTTACCACATTATAGCTCAACAATGCTTGATCATTTTAAGTTTAACTCAACATCATATTATAATGATAGATTAGAATTAAAAAAAACATTTGATGGAATAACTCGTATGAAATTTTATAATCCTATTTCTGCATTAAATGGTGATTTAAGTGATGGGCCACCAGGAACTTATTATTATAATATACCAAACCAAGCGCAAGCATGGCATATATTCGATAACGCATTAATATCATATAAGCTTGCAAGGTATTTAGTAAAAACTAAATGCAAAATATTAAATGAAATTAGCGGTATAAAATTGTTAAACAAAGAAGGATTTCCTAATAAAAAATATAGTGATCATCTTCCAATTAATATTTGTATTGAGAAAGGAGAATAAAATGAGTCTAGTATGGGATGAAATTGGGAAAATTACACCAGATCTTAAAAGTCCACATGATTTAATAAGTGAACTATTCGAACCTATAATGCAATATACAGATAACAGAGTTGGATACAAATTACAGAAAGTAAATTATTTCCCAGAAGAAGTAAGTGTTTCTGTAATTCAAACAATTAAAATCCCTGAATTTGTTAGTGCATTTGATCAGATGAAATCAACGGTAGATCATCCAGAATACGGTTATGATCCTGGAAAAACTATTAATAATGAAGAAATTAGGTATAGACTTCTTCTTTACCCGTATAACAAAGAAAATTATGAATTTGAGATATTTAAGTTTAAGTTCCCTGTTTTATTTTATCCAGTAATTGTTTATATTTCAAAGGATGATATTCCAGAGCTAAAAGTATTTGGTGAAAAAGAATATATTATTGCTGAAGAAGAAAATATTCTTGTTGAAATTGTAAATACTATAATAAAATCAAAATCTACAATTAGATTATTACGAAGAATTATGGTTATATAAAAAAGCGCCTAACAACTGCTTCAACCCTATAACGCCTTTTGTCATGGTTTTTGCTAGAAGATAACGCAAAAACCACGCCAATCCTTCGCTTCGCTCAGGAACAGGCGTTAAGGGTTAAGCCAATGTTAGGTTGACGCCTTCGGCGCAAAAAGATACATGCGAAACTATTTATTGCTAATGTTAGCTTGATGCTTAGCGTTAAAATAATCAAAAAAAATAAATGATGCAAATTTGGAGTATCTATGGCAACAGATCTTGAATTCATTCAGTATGTATGTGAGCAGATTAGTGAGACTGGTCAAATTCGTTATAGAAAAATGTTTGGTGAATATATGGCATATGTAAATGATAAGCCAATACTATTAGTATGTAATAACAGTGTATATATAAAACAACATGATTGTCTCGTTGAGTTGATGAAAGAATCAGAAAAGGGAATTCCTTATACTGGGGCAAAAGAACATTATATATTAGATATTGATAATAAAGAGCTATGCATAGAAGTGATTAAGCTTGTAGAACCACTAGTAAATATACCTAAGTCGAAAAGTAGTAGTAGGAAAAAGTAAATGGAATTAATACCTATACCATACTTTGGAATGATTATGTTTTTCTTTGTAGCACCAGCATTAACGTTTAGTTTTATTTCATATATGAAAAAGATAAAAGCTGATGTAGATAAGAAAAAGTATCAAAAAGAAATATTAGAGTTAGAGATACGAAAGGATGAGATACATTTGAAGATGATTGAAGAAGAGAATAAAAAATATGATAAAATGATTGGATCAGATATTGGAAAAGAAGAAAAAATAGAAACCTAACAAGTGCTTCAACCTTATAAATCCTTTGGCATGGTTCTTGCGAGTCGCTTCGCCACTTCGTGGCGTCGCTCCTTTACGCAAGAACCACGCCAAGCCCTGCGGGCACGGATTTAAAGGTTAAGCCAATGTTCGATGGACGCCTTCGGCGCCCAAATAGTATATACAATGTATACTTGACAAATAGATATACAATGTGTATACTATTGTTGTGGAGGTTCTTATGAAAACAGTTGTTCAAAAATGGGGCAATAGCCTTGGTATACGTATTCCTTCGCTGTATGTGAAAGAATTTGATCTTAAGGGTGGAAGCTCAGTAGAAATAATGGAGGATAATGGAAAACTTGTTATTCTTCCAAAGAAAACGACGCTTGAATCACTCCTTTCTCAAGTAAAAGTAGAAAACCTGCATGCCTATGTAGATACTGGATCTTCAATAGGAAAAGAAGAATGGTAAGTAAAAGCTATATTCCTGAGAGAGGAGACATTGTTTGGCTGGACTTCAACCCACAATTGGGCCATGAACAAAGGGGAAGAAGACCAGCACTCACCTTATCATTTAAAGCATATAATGAGAAAATTGGATTAGCATTATTTTGCCCAATTACAAGTAAGGTAAAGGGATATCCATTTGAAGTTGAGTTAGAGTTAAAAAACATAAAAGGCTCTGTATTAAGTGATCAGATAAAGAGTTTAGATTGGAGAGAAAGAAATATAGAATTTATAGAAAAAATTGGAGACAAAAAAATGGAAGAAGTAATAGAAAAAATTGAAGTAATAATAAGATAAGAAGCATCGAACAACCGCTTCAACCTTATAAATCCTTTGTCACGGTTTGTGCAGTCGCTTCGCTCCTTCATGCACAAACCGCGCCAAGCCTTCGCAGTAGCTCAGGCGCGGATTTAAAGGTTAAGCCAATGTTAGAAAGACGCTCCCGCGCAGGAAGAATATTTATAGTTCATTGCAGTAATTAATAATCAACATGATGGAGAAAAGCATATGTTCGGCATTGCATCGAGAAATGGATATAAAGAAATCATCCCTGGTATAAGCATTAAGACTCTTAGCTATGGAGAAAATTCATTACTTGTTGAATTCTTACTTAAAAAAGATGCTGCACTTCCTGAACATAAGCATATAAATGAACAAACTGGATATCTCGTAAAAGGCAGCATTAGGCTCTTTATTGATGGAAAATCTAATGAATTACATCCTGGTGATAGTTGGACAATTTTGTCAAATGTTAATCATAAGGCTGAGATACTTGAGGATTCAGTAGCTATAGAAGTCTTTAGCCCAAGAAGAGAAGACTATATTAAATATGAGAATAAAGAAGATATTTTTGATTAAAGAGATGAAACTAAAAGCATAAAGAAAGATTAAGTAAATTTTTGAAGACAAAAATTACAGACATTAGAGACAAATGGAAGATTTCTAACAAATGCTTCAACCCTATAACGCTCTTTGTCACGCTTCTTGCGAGTCGCTTCGCTCCTTTACGCAAGAAGTGCGCCAATCCCTCGCTACGCTCGGGAATGAGCGTTAAGGGTTAAGCCAATGTTAGATCTATTAAGTACTTATTGATTTCGCTACATATTAAGAAATGCTAGCAACTATTTAAAATGTAGTGTTGTTTGAAATAATGGTTACAATTTAAGTATGCAGATTAGGATAGATAAATGACCATAAGAAAATGGAATGTAAATGATGTAGATGAGATTATGAATCTTCTTCAACAGATGAATGAGGCACTAGACGAAGAGCAAGAAATCAACATAGAAAACGTAAGCGTTCATTTTACAAAAATGGAAGAACAAAAAGATACCTATGAGAATTATGTCATAGATAAAGAGAATAAAGTAATTGGATATATGTCTTTATTATTCTATAGGAGTCTGTTTCATAAAGTAGGAACTACGCAAGTAAATGAGCTCATTATTGATAAGGCATTTAGAAATAAAGGCTATGGAAAAGAACTATTAGAATATGGAATAAAGAGGGCAATTGAAAGAGGAATGGATGAAATAGAGATCGGTGTAGAAAAGGAGAATAAGAAAGCGATCGAATTTATAAGAGAAATGGAATAGAAGAAGAATATTATTTATTAGGGGAAGAATTGTAAAAAGAAAGATCTAACACATGCTTCAACCTTATAAATCCTTTGTCATGGTTTTTGCTCAAAGATTACGCAAAAACCACGCCAAGCCTTCGCAGTAGCTCAGGCGCGGATTTAAAGGTTAAGCCAATGTTAGATCTATTAAATGCTAAGAGCTATCGCTACATATAAAGAATATGTATGGGTTATTATATTTGGCATTTTTCATGCAATTTAAAAAGTCTATTACTCCTCACAATATAGTATTGCTTTAAATGATTGTAATGCTTAAGGTTGCCAATTAGGATAGATAAATGACCATAAGAAAATGGAATATCAATGATTTAGATGAGATAATGATTCTTCTTCAACAAATGAATGAGGCTCTTGATGAGCAACAAGAAATAAATATTGAAAGCATAAATGTTCATTTTAAGAAAATGGAAGAACTTAAAAATGTCTATGAAAACTATGTCTTAGTGAAAGATAATAAAGTAATTGGATATATGTCTTTATTGTTCTATAGGAGCCTGTTTCATAAAGTTGGAACTGCGCAAATGAATGAGCTTATTATTGATAAAGCATATAGGAATAAAAGCTATGGTAAAGAGCTATTAGAGTATGGAGTTAAGCGGGCAGTTGATAAAGGAATGGATGAAATAGAGATAGGTGTAGAAAAAGAGAATAAGAAAGCAATTGAGTTTTATAAGAGAAATGGAATAGAAGAAGAATATCTACTATTAGGGAAAGAACTGTAAAAAGAAAGATCTAACACATGCTTCAACCTTATAAATCCTTTGGCATGGTTTGTGCAGAAATCTCATGCACAAACCATGCCAAGCCCTTCGGGCACGGATTTAAAGGTTAAGCCAATGTTAGGTGGACGCTATCGCGCATACATTCTTTATTACTCAACTATATCAGGATTATTTCAATGGATAATAATAATGGCCTATTAGAAACAATAAAATACTATTCTGAATGGACAGATGCTCCAATAGAACTATTTGAGAAAAAGGGCACTTATTATATTCCTTCAGAAAAACGTACTACTCTTCAAAAAGGCTATTCAAAGCAAATTGATATTTATATTCTTTTAAAAAAAGAATTAGCAATTATTTCATATAGTCCAGAAATAGGGAATAATATAAAAGTTTTAGATACTCTTTTTTATAGTAAAGTGCTTGTTGAGGAGCTGTCTGAAAAATTGAAAAGCGTCTTTGATTGTTCACTTAGTTATACAAAAAAGTTTTATTTTAATGGAATTAATAGTGAGATAGTTACATCCAATGCAGTTTGTTTACGAAAAGAAAACTATAATGATTTTCTTGAGTTCTTTATTAAATCTAATCCAGAGTGTGAAACGGATTGGCTAGAAGAATATTATGAGTCATTTGTAAAGAATGGAAATTGTTGGGGCATGTATGAAGATAAGCATCTTGTTAGTGTGACTGATGTACCAGAAGTTCCCTATAGAAAAGACAAAATAGTTGAGATAGGGATTACTACGTTAGAGGGATATAAAAAAAGAGGTTATGCAAAAGCTGTAGTGGGCGCTTTCATAAAAAATTCTATAAAGAATAATATAACACCTATATGGTCATGTGGTCATGATAATGATGCTTCGATCAACCTAGCAAAGAGTGTTGGTTTTATGCCATTTGCAGATGTTATTACTGTTTCTTTAATATAAAAATATCGCACCTAACAAATGCTTCAACCCTATAACGCCCTTTGTAATGGTTTTTGCATGAAGATGACGCAAAAACCACGCCAATCCTTCGCTTTGCTCAGGAACAGGCGTTAAGGGTTAAGCCAATGTTAGATGGACGCCTTCGGCGCAAAAATAGACATGTTTAATCAATTATCGGAATATCAGATATATATCAATAAAGGAAACACAAATTGAAAAATAGAAGGAAAATTTCAAAAACACCTGAAGAGATAAAAGTAGATTTAATGGATCAGCTCGAATTATTAGAGATGCATTGCAATACATATGATAGTGGTAATGATGTTGTAGGTAAGCATATAGCAGTAATATTGCGAACTCTATTTCATGAAGGAAGTGGAAGATCAAGGTCACTTTTAAAACTTGCAGGAATTCGAGACATATCTTGGATAGATAGTTCACATGGACTACATACTGATAATAATATTTCAGAATGTAGTCTTCTTCTTATGAGAATTACTAATGGAAAGGGAGGGGAATATAGACCGAATTGTTTTTCAGAATATAAAATTGAAGATTATCGATATAGGCTTTTTCCAGATTGGTGGAGTATGCCAGTAATTCTTGATGATGATAAAAATATATTTACTCGTAGCGAAATAGTTGCCTATGTTGCTGATACAGATGGTGGTGCCCATGTTGATGCAGAATTAGATGAAGAATATAAAAATTTACGAAGACCTAATTATCTAGGATGGAATTATTTTCAGAATGGCAATTCTGAAGCTTTTAGTGGGAAAATTGAATTGATATGCATGAAGCAGATTGCATTTGAAGTATTGTATACATTAAGAAACAAGCATAAAGAATTATTTAGAGAAAAATAATTATGGGATACATCTAACAAATGCTTCAACCTTATAAAGCCTTTTGTCATGGTTTGTGCAGAACAACAATGCACAAACCACGCCAATCCTTCGCTTCGCTCAGGAGCAGGCTTTAAAGGTTAAGCCAATGTTAGGTTGACGCCTTCGGCGCTCGTAAAGAATAGATTTATAAGAGAGTAATATGAAATTGTACTTCGTTCGTCATGGTGAAAAAGAAGTATCTTCAGTGATTAATTCTCTAATAGGCCATACAGATCCTTTATTAACGGAATTTGGTTTTAAGCAGGCACATGCCTTGGTTGAATATTTTAAAGCTGAAAAAATTGATAATATTTATACAAGCGAATACTTACGGGTTAAGCAGACTGCAGAACCATTATCAAGAGATAAGAATATATCTATCATAGTAGATAAACGGCTCAATGAGATTGATAATGGAATCATTGAGACTATGTCTGATGAAGAGATAGAGAAAAAATATCCAGACTTTTGGAGAGATTTCTTTGAACATAAACATGATTGTAGATTTCCAGGTGGAGAGACAGGAGAAGAAGTTAAAGAAAGACAAAATGATTTATTAAGAGAGATTAAAGAGAAAGATGGAACATATGTATTGTTCTGTCATGAGGGTTATATAAGGATCTTAATGTGCAATCTCTTAGGGATGCCTGTTTATCATAGATATAGGTTTAAATATGATTATTGTGGGATTACAGAAGTCATCCATGAGAATGAAGAGTGGAAGATCAAGAGATTTAATCAAATAAAAAAGTAGAAGGGCAGTAACCTAACACCTGCTTCGACCCTATAACGCCCTTTGTCATGGTTTGTGCAGAACAACAATGCACAAACCACGCCAATCCTTCGCTACGCTCAGGAGCGGGCGTTAAGGGTCAAGCCAATGTTAGGTTGACCCTTCGGGCCAAAATAGAAATCATCATAATAAGAAAGTGTGTTTCTCAGAGTAAGGGATTATTATGGAATATTGGGATGTACTTGGTTCAAATAGAAACAAAACTGGAAAAGTAATTCTTTGTGGAGATACATTCAACGAGAATGAATATCATCTCCTCGTACATGTATGGATAAAGAATTCAAAGAATCAATTTATCATATCAAAAAGGAAGAGAGATAAGTATCCTTATCCTGGTTTGTGGGAATGTACAGGCGGTTCTGCTGTATCAGGAGATGATAGCCTAAAGACGGCTTTAAAAGAAGTAAAAGAAGAATTAGGAATTGACTTAAATCAAGAGAAAGGTAAGATAGTTTATCAATATAAAGGCAATAATGGCTTTAGTCCGCATTTTGTAGATGTATGGGTCTTTGATCAAGAAGTTGATAAAGAGACTATAAAATGTCAAGAAACAGAAGTAGAAGAAGCGAGAATGGCATCAGGAGAAGAAATACTCAAACTTCTTAACGAAAACAAATTTGTACCAGATTGTAGATTATATATTGATAAGATTATTAATTAAAGAAGAAACCTAACACATGCTTCAACCTTATAAATCCTTTGTCATGGTTTGTGCAGAACAACAATGCACAAACCACGCCAAGCCTTCGCATCGTTGCTACGCAACGCAGCTCAGGCGCGGATTTAAAGGTTAAGCCAATGTTAGATGGACGTTGCTATCGCAACGCAAATAGTATATTAGAATTAATGGATTAAATATGACCCTATTAGATGAAATACAATATGATTTAAACTTATTTTATTCAAATTTTACTGAATATAGGAATAAGGTAGAACATATTTCAGATATTTTAAATCTAAAGGGTAAATCAAGATTACAGGCTGATTATTTGCCTACTTATTTTACAGGTGATTTCACATTAAATAATCCGAAATATGTTTTATTCAGCTTAAATCCAGGGTTTAAGGAAGAGCAAAATAAAATAGAGGAATATTTAAAAAATGGATCAGTAAACAATTATTATAATTTTATTACTAGTTTTTATGAAATATTCTATAGGAATGGTTTAAAATCTCAATACTATACACGAATAGCTAAACTTTTTGAAGGATTTGACAACATAGTATTGAGGAGTCAAAAAGATATATACGAATATTATCGAAAGTATTTAATAAATATCGATCTAGTTCCATATCATTCAAGCAGTTTTGGTTTGCCAGCTAATCTTAACAAGAGTCAAATAACCTATCTAAACACTAGGTTTGAATCAATATTTGAGTATTTATCTACAATTGATTGTAAATTAGCAATATTTAATGGTGCAAGTTATATAACATTTTTAAATAAATACATTCCAAAAAATAAAGAAAGAATTGAAATTAATAAAAAAACATGGTTTTCCCTATTCAAGATAGATAAGATTAATTGTATATATTTTAGCCGAATGATAACTCAAGCAGGTTCTGGAGTAACTTATAAAGATATGAAAGAAATAATTGCATTTAAAGTAAAAGAATATCTCGAAGACATCTAACAACTGCTTCAACCTTATAAATCCTTTGGCACGTTTTGTGCAGAAATCTCATGCACAAAACGCGCCAAGCCCTTCGGGCGCGGATTTAAAGGTTAAGCCAATGTTAGGTTGACCCTTCGGGCCAAAATAGGAATCATCATAATAAGAAATTGTGTTTCTCAGAGTAAGGGATTATTATGGAATATTGGGATGTACTTGGTTCAAATAGAAACAAAACTGGAAAAGTAATTCTTTGTGGAGATACATTCAACGAGAATGAATATCATCTCCTCGTACATGTATGGATAAAGAATTCAAAGAATCAATTTATCATATCAAAAAGGAAGAGAGATAAGTATCCTTATCCTGGTTTGTGGGAATGTACAGGCGGTTCTGCTGTATCAGGAGATGATAGCCTAAAGACGGCTTTAAAAGAAGTAAAAGAAGAATTAGGAATTGACTTAAATCAAGAGAAAGGTAAGATAGTTTATCAATATAAAGGCAATAATGGCTTTAGTCCGCATTTTGTAGATGTATGGGTCTTTGATCAAGAAGTTGATAAAGAGACTATAAAATGTCAAGAAACAGAAGTAGAAGAAGCGAGAATGGCATCAGGAGAAGAAATACTCAAACTTCTTAACGAAAACAAATTTGTACCAGATTGTAGATTATATATTGATAAGATTATTAATTAAAGAAGAAACCTAACACATGCTTCAACCTTATAAATCCTTTGTCATGGTTTGTGCAGAACAACAATGCACAAACCACGCCAAGCCTTCGCATCGTTGCTACGCAACGCAGCTCAGGCGCGGCTTTAAAGGTTAAGCCAATGTTAGCTTGAGCGCTCCGCGCCAGGGGGATAAAAGAGAATTTCGTGGTTTATTGGGAACATATAGTAAGTTATGCAAAAGATTATATTACCATAAAAAGGAATTCAATTGAATAATCAATGGTTAACTTGGGCAAAAGAACTACAATCGTTATCGCAAGCAGGGCGTGAGTTTACTAAAAATGATTTTGATCTAGAACGCTATAAAAGAATTCGGGAAATTAGTGTAGAAATAGTAAGTAAGCATGCCTTGCTTGAGAATGAAATCGTAAAAAATTTATTTGCCAACGAGACAGGATATCAAACACCAAAGATTGATATACGTGCAGTAGTCTTTAGACAAGAAAAAATATTGCTTGTAAAAGAAAAGCTTGATGGCAAATGGTCGCTTCCTGGTGGATATGCTGATATTGGTTTGAGTGTTAAAGAGAATATAATAAAAGAAGTTAAGGAAGAGGCCGGAATAGAGGTTAGGCCAATAAGAGTTCTAGCTATTCATGATAGAAATAAGCATGTTACTGATGAATTTCCCTATTCTGCATATAAAATATTTGTAGAATGCCTGTATTTAAATGGGGAATGGATTGATAACATAGAAACACATGATGCAAAATTCTTTAGTGTAGAGGGAATTCCTGAATTATCGACAGGAAGAGTAACGGAAGAACAGATAAAAATGTGTTTTGAAATGGAAGCAAATAAAAACATTGAGATTCAGTTTGATTAAAAAAGAAGAAAGCTAACACCCGCTTCAACCTTATAAGCCCTTTGGCACGCTTCTTGCGAGATCCCGTAAAGTAGGAGCGGCAGCGTAAAGTGTTGCAAGAATCGCGCCAAACCTTCGCTTACGCTCAGGTCGGGCTTAAAGGTTAAGCGAAAATGTTAGCTTGACGCTTCGCGCAGAATTAGAAAATAATTGCAATTACGAAAAAGAGAAACGAATGAAAATGCAAATAGATAAAGAAGAAATTGATATTTTCTTCAATGAAATATTTTATGAAAATTATACAAACTTAAAGTTTAGCTACCTATTTAAAACTGAAGCATATTTACTTTATAAAAATAATCAATTTTATGATTTTGAATATCGACAAACAATAGCTGATATTTCATTTGGTAGAAAGGAAAATACTGGCGTAAAGAAAGATAGTCAATTTGAAAGGCCGCCATTAAAGGGATTTTGGAAGAAACATATATTTGTATCAAGAAATGTAAGTATGAATATGATTTCTGAAATAGTTGATAATAGAACTTCTACACATAAAGAAATAGATAAATTATTTGAAATGCATAATGGGCAACCATTAGAAACAATTAAAAATGAACTGATCGAGTTATTAGTATTAGGTTCTATTAATAATAGAAGCGCAGAAAGTAGAATGACAGGTGAATGGATAATTTATGCCGAAAAAGAAGAGATTAAGTACGTTTTAACAATGGCAAACCATAAGGAAGGTAAAAACCAAAGAGAATCTGATCAAAATATATATAATAGAATAGATAAAATATGCTTTAATGAATTTCCTGAACTAAAGAAAGAAAGCTAACACATGCTTCAACCTTATAAATCCTTTGTCATGGTTTGTGCAGAACAACAATGCACAAACCACGCCAAGCCTTCGCAGTAGCTCAGGCGCGGATTTAAAGGTTAAGCCAATGTTAGACATATAAAGGTGCAAATAAATGACAGTTGTTAATGATCCAATTGACAAGCTATACATAAATTATAAAGGAGAAAATTTATTACGACTAAAGGTTAAGGCACCTAATAAAAATGTTGATGAAGGTGAAGTTGATATATTAATCGATATATTTGGCGAAAAGTCGATAAAAACTTTATATGCAACAAATAATCGATTGGTAGATATCGGATTTAATGTTGATGCAATTTCATGGCATTCTTTTCAAATTGAAAAAGGTAATGGGATTAGTGTTCCAAAAATTCATTTTAAATGGAAAGAAGTAAAACGTGTATATGATTCTGGAGATTATGTAAATTATAATAATATTATTCCTTATCCTGTATTAACATTGAATCTATATGAAGAATGGAGAAGTTTAAAAAAGTACATACCAAATAAGTATGGAAAGACTTATGACGTTGAAGAGATGTTACCGATTTGTATTGATATATTCGTTCTGCCTAAAAATGTTAAGTTTATAGATTTTATGCAAAAGTTTGATGCATCTATATTTGTAGTAATATCATGTAATACAATATTTTTAGATATATTTGATGAAATGATTGAAGAATGTCATTACAAGTTTGAAAAGTACCCAAAGATTGACTGTATGAATATAAATGGTTGGGATATTTTAATTAGGAAGTCAAATCCACCGCTTTATACAAAACTTGATACAATTCCTGAAAAAACAATAATAACTTATGATCTTAAAAATGCTGTATCGTCATTAATTGATAGAAAAATAGGATATCCTGAAGATGATGGTACTGTTACATATACAACATTTCGGGAACGTTTAAATATGAAAAAGTAATGTCTAACAACTGCTTCAACCTTATAAATCCTTTGGCACGTTTTGTGCAGAACAACAATGCACAAAACGCGCCAAGCCCTTCGGGCACTGATTTAAAGGTTAAGCCAATGTTAGGCAGACTCGCGCAAAGCGCGAGCAAAAACAAATCAATAACATAAATTATCTTCCAGAATAGGAGATAAATATGATTCTAGTTAGTGCATGTTTAGCTGGTGTCCCTTGTAGATACAATGGAGAAAGTAAGCTTAATAAAGACGTAAAGCAGCTCATAAAAGATGGAGAAGCACTATTTGTATGTCCTGAACAATTGGGCGGATTAACGACACCAAGGCCACCTTCAGAGATTATCAATGGAAGAGTAATAGATAAAGAAGGAAGAGATGTAACCGTAGAGTTTATAAAAGGAGCTGAAATTGTCCTTGATCTTGCTCGTACTTATAAATGTAAAAAAGCAATTCTAAAGGCAAGATCTCCATCATGCGGCAAAGGTGAAATCTATGATGGTACTTTTAATGGAACATTGATAGAAGGAAATGGCATAACAGCAGAATTATTATTAAAGAATGGGATAAAAGTAATAGATGAAGATGATATTTAGATAAGAACAGCATTATATGATTAGGAAAAAATTATAAAATATTTTTAAAAAGTAATGTATATAACTATAGAAAATAGAAATAAAGAAGATGCCTAACAACTGCTTCAACCGGATAATTCCTTTGGCACGGTTTGTGCGATCGCTACGCTCTTTACGCACAAACCGCGCCAAGCCCTTCGGGCACGGAATTACCGGTTAAGCCAATGTTAGGTTGACGCCTTCGGCGCAAAAAGATACATGCGAAACTATTTGTTGTTAATGTTAGCTCGATGCTTTGCGATAAAATAATCAATTATGCAAATGATGCTGAATTGGAGTGTCTATGGCAACAGATCTGGAATTCATAAAGTATGTATGTGAACAGATTAGTGAGACTGGAAGAATTCGCTATAGAAAAATGTTTGGTGAATATATGGCATATGTAAATGATAAGCCAATACTATTAGTCTGTAATAACAGTGTATATATAAAACAACATGCATGTCTCGTTGAGTTGATGAAAGAATCAGAAAAGGGAATTCCCTATACTGGAGCAAAAGAACATTACATATTGGATATTGATAATAAAGAACTATGTACAGAAGTGATTAAGCTTGTAGAACCACTAGTAAGTATACCTAAGTCGAAAAATAATAGTAGGAACCAATAAATGGAATTTATACCTATACCATACTTTGGAATGATTATGTGCTTCTTTGTAGCACCAGCATTAACGTTTGGTTTTATTTCATATATGAAAAAGATAAAAGCTGATGTAGAAAAGAAAAAGTATCAAAAAGAAATATTAGAGCTAGAGATACGAAAAGATGAGATACATTTGAAGATGATTGAAGAAGAGAATAAAAAGTATGACAAAATGATTGGATCAGATAATGGAAAAGAAGAAAAAATGGAAACCTAACAAGTGCTTCAACCTTATAAATCCTTTGGCATGGTTCTTGCGAGTCGCTTCGCCACTTCGTGGCGTCGCTCCTTTACGCAAGAACCACGCCAAGCCCTGCGGGCACGGATTTAAAGGTTAAGCCAATGTTCGACGGACGCGCTTACGCGCGCAATATAAGAATAAGTTTGTAGAGTATAATGCTATATGGAATTAATGTAATGCATATCTAGGGCTTGACATATGCATATAAACATTGTATACTATATGCATAGAGGTGAATATGCGTACTACACTTGATCTCCCTGAGAATCTTGTTTCTGAAGCAATGACAATTACTCATACCAAGACTAAAACTGAAGTAATTAAGTTAGCTTTACAAAACCTTATTCAAAAAGAAAATATTAAAGATCTTAAAAATTATTTTGGGAAAATTGATCTGGAGATAGATCTTGATATAGTGAGAAATCGATGAGCAAAGTACTTGTAGATTCATCGATATGGATTTCCTTTTTTAAAGGTGATGAAAAAGCTAAAGTAATATTGCCATTAATCGATTCAAATCAAATCTGTATAAACGATCTAATACTATCAGAATTAGTACCATCATTAATTCATCGAAAAGAAAATGATTTAGTAAAGCTATTGAATTCAATTGAAAGGCTAAAAATAGAAATAGAGTGGACTGAAATAATAGATATACAAATATACAATTTGAAGAACGGAATCAATAAAGTTGGTATTCCTGATTTGATCATTGCACAGAATGCAGTACAAAATAAAGTACATTTGCTTTCATTTGATAAGCATTTTGAACTAATGAAAAAGCATATAGGGTTAAAAACGCTTCATTACGAATAAAGAAAAATTGTATAGAATATAGAATTATTAAAAAGAAAAGACGTCGAACAACTGCTTCAACCTTATAAATCCTGTTGTCACGCATTTTGCAGGAACAACAATGCAAAATGCGCGCCAATCTTTCGCTACGCTCAGGACGGATTTAAAGGTTAAGCAAATGTTAGAATGACCTATTGATATTAAGATCATTACTTAAGCTTGTTCCAAGAATTAGGTAAGATCCTAAATGAGAAATAAGAAAAGTAAGAATTATTATCGCCTGTCAAAAAAGAGGAAACAAAGAACTGCTCCAAGAGCGCGTTAGTGTCGATAGATTAGGGCGGCAAAGAGATTCGCTTTTTCGCAGATCTACGATGATTTATCAAAAAGCATATGTTACAATTAACAAGTAGTAGAAATGCGGAATGAGTTATCGAAAGCTGGAGAGCTGCTAAAAAGCGAATCCGAGAGCCGCAGAAGGCAATGAGATTATGCGCGCGAAGAGGAGCAGCATAGGAGTTTCCTCTTTTTGAGGCTTTTGTTAGGGATTACTGGATGGTCAATATTATTTGCTAGATGACATAAGCAAAGTGATTTTCATCCATACATAAGAGGGCAATTCTAACAAATGCTTCAACCTTATAAAGCCTTTTGTCATGGTTTTTGCAGAACAACAATGCAAAAACCACGCCAATCCCTCGCATCGTTGCTACGCAACGCAGCTCGGGCCAGGCTTTAAAGGTTAAGCCAATGTTAGGTTGACCCTCCGGGCAGTAATAAAAATAGAGCTTTTGTAAGTTGGAGGTAAAATGAGTGTTGGACTGCTAATTATAGATGTTCAGAGGGATTACTTTCCTGGTGGAAAAATGCAACTTGTTGGAAGCATAGAGGCAAGTGAAAAAATTAAAAATGTAATTAAAATATTTAGAAATAATTCGAAGCCAATTATTCATATAAAGCATATATCTATAAAAGAACATGCTTCATTCTTTCTTCCTAATACTGAAGGTATTGAGTTTCATGAAAATGTAATTCCTATAAATACGGAAATCATTATTCAGAAGCATTATCCTAATAGTTTCAGAGATACAAATTTAGATAGATTATGTAAAGAGAAAAAAATTGATAGCTTAGTAATTGTTGGAATGATGACGCATATGTGTATAGATACAACAACAAGAGCTGCGTATGATTTGGGATATAAATGTATTGTACTCGGAGATTGCTGTGCAACGAAAAGCTTGAATTATAGGAATAAGATAATAGATTCAAAAGATGTTCAAGCATCATTTTTAGCTGCAATAGATGGTACATTTGCACGAGTTATTAGTTCTGAAGAATATTTAAAAGAAGAAACCTAACACATGCTTCAACCCTATAACGCCTTTTGTCATGGTTTTTGCGAGAAGATGACGCAAAAACCACGCCAATCCTTCGCTTCGCTCAGGAACAGGCGTTAAGGGTTAAGCCAATGTTAGGTAGACCCTGCGGGCGCGGATAGAATATGATTTGCAGTAAAAGTTTTACTGTAGAAGCTATCATTAATAATTATTCAATTAGTAAAGCAATTCATAAGAGAAATAGAGTATTTTTATTGCACTAGATGCGTTAACAATTCGAAATGCAAATATAAAATAAATTGAATATTAGTTATATGAGGGAATTTATGAAAAGAATTATTAAGCCTTTAGTTGTAGTAATGTTACTTGGTATACTTTTCTATAGCTGCAGTCTGGAAAATAAGGATAATAGTTTAAAATTTTCAAGACCACAATCAAAATGGCTTTCTCCAAATACAAATGCGATATCAACAAATAACGATGATAATAGCATTACCGTGAAAATATATTATAATAATCATTTCACAATGTGGACTGGTAGTGTTTCACAAAGTTCAAATAGCCAAATAACGGTGCAAGACTATTCATATGGCTCTATTATATTAAGAAATGGAGCAAAGATAGAGTTAGTCCAGATACAACCTGGTATGTATGATGTGATACTTACTTGTACTATATATGATAATAGAGTTGATTATCGCTTTTCAGGTGTAGTATTAGGAACATGGTATTTTTAGTATGTAATCAGCTTAGTATTTTGTTAAAAAGAAGATACCTAACAAATGCTTCAACCCTATAGCGCCTTTTGTCATGGTTTTTGCTAGAAGATGACGCAAAAACCACGCCAATCCTTCGCTTCGCTCAGGAACAGGCGTTAATGGTTAAGCCAATGTTAGAAGGACGCTATCGCGCGCAGAAAGGATAAACAATGAATATTCAGTCATACGAAGAAGTAGTCAAACATTTAAAATCACAAAAAAGAGATAAACATCTGTTAATTGGAAATGGATTTAGTATGGCTTATGCTCCAAGCATATTTTCCTACAATGCCTTAAGTAGATTTGTAGAGGATAGTAAGAATAAATTATTAGGAGAACTATTCTCAGTAATAAAAAGCAGAAATTTTGAACAAATAATGCAGCAATTATCTATTAGCAAAGAGATTGTGTCAGCTTTTGGTGGAGATCAATCATTAATCAGCAAAATAGAAAAAGCAAGTACTAGTCTAAAAAGTGCGTTAATTGAAGCTGTAGAAAAGCTACATCCTGAGCATGTATTCAAAATACCAGAAGATAAAAGTATAGCATGTTCGACAATTTTAAGAGAGTATCTAGATAATAATGGGAATATATTTTCAACAAACTACGATGTGCTTCTTTATTGGGTATTAATGAGAAATTCTATACCGAATGCAGTTGACGGGTTCGGAAGAAATGTTGAAGATCAAGGTGAATATGTTCCCGAAGATGAAGTAATATTATCTGAATTAAGGTGGGGTAATCATAAAAACAGGCAAAATGTGCATTACTTACATGGTGCGTTACAAATATTTGATGATGGAATTGAAATTATTAAAGAACAATATAATGGTAATTTTATATTAAAAAATATTAAAAATAGAATGGATATTGGTAACTATCCAATATTTGTTACAGCAGGGAATGGTGATGAAAAGCTTAATCATATAATGCATAATCATTATTTGGCTTTTTGTTATGACAAATTATGTTCAATTAAAGGTTCTCTTATTACATTTGGGTTTAATTTTGGCGATTATGATGATCATATAATAAAGGCAATTAATGACGCCGCTATGCAAGATATCAAAGAAAAATTATGGAGCATTTATATTGGAGTATATTCTGAAGCTGATATTGAGCATGTGGAATTAATAAAGAAAAAGTTTAAATGTAAGGTTAATATGTTTGATACAAATTCAGTAAAAGTATGGGGATGAAATCTTCTAACACATGCTTCAACCTTATAAATCCTTTGGCATGGTTTGTGCAAAACTCCCATGCACAAACCATGCCAAGCCTTCGCTTCGCTCAGGCACGGATTTAAAGGTTAAGCCAATGTTAGGTGGACGCTACGCGCAGAGGGCAAATAATATAAGATGCAAAATATGGGGCATAAATGGACATTAATGCATTAGCCGATAAAATGAAGCTTCGTCAGTTTCCAAGATCCGCTAAATATGATATTTCATGGCTTAACGAAAATGAAATGGGCCCATGCTCAACATGGCTAGCAGAATACTTATTAGAAACAATCGATCTTAAGCCTGGAATGAAAGTGTTAGATTTAGGATGCGGTAAAGCATTAAGCTCAATATTTATAGCAAAAGAATTTAATGTAGATGTGTGGGCGACTGATTTATGGATAAATGCAACTGATAATTATAAAAGGATATTGGAAAGTAAAGTTGATAATCTTGTATATCCAATACATGCAGAGGCGCATTCATTACCCTATGCAAAAGGCTTTTTCGATGTGATCATTAGCTTGGATGCGTATCATTACTTTGGAACTGATGAAATGTATCTAGAATATATTACTAGATATTTAAAAGATAAAGGGCAAATTGGAATAGTAGTACCGGGTGTAGTTCATGAATGGACAAAAGAAGATAAAATAAATATTGGAAAGTATTGGGAACCATACAATTCTACACATCATACGCCACAATGGTGGCGGGAATTATGGGAAGGATCTGAATGCGTTAAAGTCGACTGTGCTGAAAATATGCCAAATGGATTTGATGTATGGCTTCATTGGGATAGAACATTAAAGGAAGCTGGAATATTAAAAAGAACCGGTGATGTAGAAATGCTTGAGAAGGATGGTGGAAACTTTACTTTTACAAAAGTAGTAGCAACTAAAAAAGATTTCACCTAACAACTGCTTCAACCTTATAAATCCTTTGGCATGGTTCTTGCAAGTCGCTTCGCCACTTCGTGGCGGCGCTCCTTTATGCAAGAACCACGCCAAGCCTTCGCAGTAGCTCAGGCGCGGATTTAAAGGTTAAGCCAATGTTAGGTGGACGCTATCGCGCATACATTCTTTATTACTCAACTATATCAGGATTATTTCAATGGATAATAATAATGGCCTATTAGAAACAATAAAATACTATTCTGAATGGACAGATGCTCCAATAGAACTATTTGAGAAAAAGGGCACTTATTATATTCCTTCAGAAAAACGTACTACTCTTCAAAAAGGCTATTCAAAGCAAATTGATATTTATATTCTTTTAAAAAAAGAATTAGCAATTATTTCATATAGTCCAGAAATAGGGAATAATATAAAAGTTTTAGATACTCTTTTTTATAGTAAAGTGCTTGTTGAGGAGCTGTCTGAAAAATTGAAAAGCGTCTTTGATTGTTCACTTAGTTATACAAAAAAGTTTTATTTTAATGGAATTAATAGTGAGATAGTTACATCCAATGCAGTTTGTTTACGAAAAGAAAACTATAATGATTTTCTTGAGTTCTTTATTAAATCTAATCCAGAGTGTGAAACGGATTGGCTAGAAGAATATTATGAGTCATTTGTAAAGAATGGAAATTGTTGGGGCATGTATGAAGATAAGCATCTTGTTAGTGTGACTGATGTACCAGAAGTTCCCTATAGAAAAGACAAAATAGTTGAGATAGGGATTACTACGTTAGAGGGATATAAAAAAAGAGGTTATGCAAAAGCTGTAGTGGGCGCTTTCATAAAAAATTCTATAAAGAATAATATAACACCTATATGGTCATGTGGTCATGATAATGATGCTTCGATCAACCTAGCAAAGAGTGTTGGTTTTATGCCATTTGCAGATGTTATTACTGTTTCTTTAATATAAAAATATCGCACCTAACAAATGCTTCAACCCTATAACGCCCTTTGTAATGGTTTTTGCATGAAGATGACGCAAAAACCACGCCAATCCTTCGCTTTGCTCAGGAACAGGCGTTAAGGGTTAAGCCAATGTTAGACAGACGCCTTCGGCGCAAAAATTATACAAAAAGAAAATGCAGCTTCTAGTTATAAAAGCAGAATATAAAAATTAAAAGGGAGAAGATATGGTAATTACTTTTGGCGATATTGTAGCTTTTTTAGCATTAGGTATCTCAATAGTAACAATGTACAAATCAAGAAAATATGATAAATTAAAAGAGGACTTAGATACTATTCAAAAGAAGATAGCAGAAATACAATTAGATAAGGAAAAGAAGATTTTACAGGATGAAATAAAAGCAAAAATAATAGCAGAGTTTCAAAATATAGGAACACAATCAAAATTAGTAATTATTAATACTGGGAAAGCAATAGCATATAATGTTAGAATAAAATTTCCTGATATGAAAGTTCCATTTATTAGAACAGATGGAATGCCTTATGAAACACTAGAACCTCAACAATCAATAAAATTACCTGTTTTACTTGCAGCATCAGATCCAAGATCTTTTACAATAGAACTAATATGGGATGATGAATCAATGAAGGATAATGTAAAAAAAATGAAGATTTCAATTTAAAAAGATGTCTAACACATGCTTCAACCTTATAAAGCCTTTTGTCATGGTTTTTGCGAGTCGCTTCGCTCCTTTACGCAAAAACCATGCCAATCCCTCGCAGTAGCTCGGGCCAGGCTTTAAAGGTTAAGCCAATGTTAGATCCATTAAAATATTAGTAAATGGAGCGGCTATGAATAAGAAAAATATTAACATTAAAAAAATCTTATTTGTTTTTGGTATATTTTTTACTCTTTTTATTCCATTAGGAATTCAAATTGGTATAAAAGATTCAACTGCGGCTTGGATAGCTTTATTATGTGTAGCTTTTGTATCTCTAATGGCAAAATATGATGAGATAATAGAGATATCATTTGGACCAATTAGTGCTAGGATGAAAGATAAAATAATTGAAGCCACAGCGACAATAAGTCAATTAAAAAAAGTATCATTAGCACAGTCTAAAGCAATGTTAACAAACATGATGGCAAGTAGTTTTTTAGGCAATATGCCTTTTAAAAATAAATTATTATTACATGATGATGTTATAAAATCATTAAAAGAAATAGAAATTGATGATGAAGAAATAAATAGAATTGATGAAATGTGGCAAAAAGGGATTGGTATTCATTATCTAAATTTAATACGTGCTACATTAGAGAATAGAAAGGTTGGAGAAGCAAGGAATCCAGATACTACAAAAGAAGTAATGGCTGTTTCAGATAGTATACAAGAAATGCTAGATTTTCCTACTTGGACAGTACCGTCACCAGAAAAGATTGAAAATATTATTAATTCGAAAGCTATGATGAAACCAGAAATTCAAGAATGTATAAACGATTATAAGTTTTATTTAGAAAACAAACAGATAAAGAGAAAAGAGTTATTTGAATAAAAAGAAGGATCTAACAACTGCTTCAACCTTATAAATCCTTTGGCATGGTTTGTGCAGAACAACAATGCACAAACCATGCCAAGCCTTCGCAGTAGCTCAGGCGCGGATTTAAAGGTTAAGCCAATGTTAGATTGACGCCTTCGGCGCAAAAAGATACATCTTAAACATTATGTGCAAATGTTAGCACGATCCTTCAAGTACATAGAAAATCAATTATTATTATAATTCAACACTAGTTAGAAAAACTAAAAATGCAGATTCAATAAGGAGTAAACGATGAATAATCTTGTTGTATATTATTCAAACACTGGAAATAACAAATATTTGGCAGAGAAAATAGCTAATGATAAAAAATATGATTTAAATGAAATATCACCAAGAGTGAAATCATCATTTGGACTAATGATATCATCATTACTAAAAATAAGCTTTGGAATTCATAAGACTGATAAAAACATAAAAAATTATGATGCAGTCATACTATGTGGACCTGTTTGGATGGGACAATTGATATCTCCATTAAGTGATTTTCTTAAAAAGTATAGAGATGATATAAACAAGTTATATTTTATAACTTGTTGTGGAAGTGGTGAAGACGATAAAGATACAAAGTTTGGATATACTAAGATTTTTGAAAAAATAAAAATATTAATGGCTGGGAAGCTAGAATTTGCAGAGGCAATTTCGATAGAACTTATAACACCAGAAGAAATGAAAGGAAAGGGTGAAGAGACAATGAAGTTAAGGCTTTCAGATGAAAACTTCAAAGGTAAAATACTTAAAAGGTATAATAGTATTATTGATAAAATTGAATAAAAGAAGAAATCTAACAAAAGCTTCAACTCTATAACGCCTTTTGTCATGGTTTTTGCGAGAAGATGACGCAAAAACCACGCCAATCCTTCGCTTCGCTCAGGAACAGGCGTTAAGGGTTAAGCCAATGTTAGGTTGACGCTTCGCGCCATTAGGAATTTTAAAAGAGGCAATTATAAATGAGTTATTCTGTTATATCACCTCTGGGTGAAATTATATTGATCTCTTCGCAAAAAAGCACTAAAACCAAACAAGCACATCTTCATTTGAGAAATGGAGTATGTTTTAGATGTTCTTTAATTGAAGAAGCATATAGATTACTTTTAGATGGAATAGAAAACTTGAAGTATGAAGAAACAAAATTAATGGAAGTAAATATATACATAAATTCTATATATATTAATATTCGTGGAATAATTGATAATTTGTCTTGGTATTTAAAATATGAGCTAAATATTAGTACAAAGTCTGAAAACCAAATTGACCTTAAGGGTAAAATATTTAGGAAAGAACTTGTAGAAAAAGGATTTAATATTGATAGAATTCAGAGATTTGATGACTGGTTTTCTGAAATAAAAAAGAAAAGGGATCCAATTGCACATCGATTGCCCTTATATATCCCATATAGGATAATAACTGATAAAAAAGATGCAGAAAATGCACAAAAATTATATAAAGAAGCAGATAATAAATTATGTAATGCGGATAAGACATGGACAAGTTCTCTTTTTGATGCTAGGAATATTGGAGAATTTAAGCCAACAATTTTAAAAACAGATACTGAAACAGGAGAAATAACAATATATCCAATAGAAAAAAATATTGAAAGCGATTTAGAAAATATTAAAGATCTTGTTAAAGAAATTCTACAATAACCTAACACATGCTTCAACCTTATAAATCCTTTGGCATGGTTTGTGCTCTTCCGTCCTCGCACAAACCACGCCAAGCTTTCGCTGCGCTCAAGCGCGGATTTAAAGGTTAAGCCAATGTTAGATCGACCAAATGCAATGTAATTATTTTCATATTTTTAAGGATCTTTTTGTTATGGATAAGCCAAAAGAATATTTTCACCTTGTAACAAATAAGAAACTAGAGCTTGGACAGAAGATTCTTTTTAACAAAGACACAAATAATAAACTATATGATTTCTTTTTTAAAAAAGAGTTTAGAAATAATGAAGGAAGAGACTGTTTTGATATTATTAACTCTGGATCAACACCTAGTGGATTGTTACTAAATGAAGAAGATACAAGAATAATTCATAAATATAATGATATTACTATAAGAGGCATTAGAGAGTTGATTGTTGAAATGGTTAGGCTAAAATATTATCCAAACTATCCATCACGTTTGAATTGCTTGTATGTATCTAAAACATATGAAGATTCATTAAAATGGAAAGATATATTTGAATCTTATAATAGAAAAATATTGCAGTTAGTAAAGTTAAGGTCCAATGGGAATTCTTTTGAAGGCGATGGAGAATTACTACCAAAAGAAGATGGAGTTTCATTTGATACGAAAATAAGTCAGGCAAAAGAATATTGGGAAAATAATAATAATTGTGGATTATCAGAGGTATTACTTGATGGAGAAATCGAAGTTATTAAGATCATTAATGAATATGAGTAAGAATAATTGAAAATGGGCGATCTAACACATGCTTCAACCCTATAACGCCTTTTGTCATGGTTTTTGCAGAACAAAAATGCAAAAACCACGCCAATCCTTCGCTTCGCTCAGGATCAGGCATTAAGGGTTAAGCCAATGTTAGCTGGACGCCTTCGGCGCCCCAAAAGAGAGAAAATGAAAATACTTTCTTGGAATTGTAATATGGCTTTTAGAAAGAAAGCAGATATTATTGATACCTATAAACCTGATATTGCTATTATTCCTGAATGTGAATGCAAAGATGTGTTCGATAAGAATAATGTAGATTTAGGTAATAGTAAGTTTATTTGGCATGGAAAGAATAAGAATAAAGGTTTAGGAGTTTTTTCATTTGGAGAATATTCTATTGAGCTTCTAGATCATAATGAAAAATTTGAATATATAATACCTATAAAAGTTAAGCATAATACAGAGTCATTTATTCTATTAGCAACATGGACTCAATTTGTAAATAAGAGTGTTTATGATAGTTATGTTGTTCAAGCAGCAAGAGCATTTAAACAGTATTCCAAATACCTGGAAGATCCTAATATCATCATTGTAGGAGACTTTAATAGTAATTCAATATGGGATTATGAGTCAAAAAAAGAATATAACCATTCAGATATGGTGAAAATATTAAAAGATTATAATATTTATAGTATTTATCATGAGTTAAATTGCAAAAATCACGGTGTAGAAGAAGAAGCTACATTGTATATGCAAAGGAAGAAAGAAAAACCATATCACATAGACTATTGTTTCTGTAAAAAAGATCATATTCATAATGTTAAAGAGTTTAGAATAGGAAAGTATGATGATTATATAAGTAAAAGTGATCATATGCCCTTATTCATAGAAATTGAAGAAAGTAGAAATAGCTAACAAATGCTTCAACCGGATAATTCCTTTGTCACGGTTTGTGCAATCGCTTCGCTCTTTATGCACAAACCGCGCCAAGCCCTTCGGGCACGGAATTACCGGTTAAGCCAATGTTGGATGGACGCGCAAATGCGCGCAAAAAAATATTGATCTTATAATGGAAGTATATAATGATTAAGGTAGATAAGCAGTTTAAGGATTTTCAATTAGCATTGGATAGTGCAACTAATCTTTATGTAGCAGTTAGCCCATATTTGGATAGCTCTTATGATGCTATATATACAAATCCGCTTCATCCTTCTCAGGCAAAAATGATAGTTGGGTTGTCTTTCTTAAGAATTTATGCTGCTTGGGAATCTTTTCTTGAAGATGTCTTTTTAAGGTATATATGCGGAGCAAAAGCAAAAAGTGGATACTGTCCAAATAGAAAAATAATAGGTGTAAATAGTATTAATGAAGCATATCATATCATTGCTTGTGATCCTGAATTTGATATAGAAAAAGGCTATTTAGTCTGGACTGATTATAAGAAAGTAATTGGAAGAGCAAAAATATATTTTAATGATGGTAAACCATTTACAGAATTAAGCGATGTTGAAAGGCAAATGATTAAGGAAGGAAATATTATCAGAAATAGAATTGCGCATTCTTCTGAAAAATGTATTCAAGATTTTATTACTATTGTAAAACAAAAAGAGAATATAACAAAATTACCAAAAGGCTATAGTGTTGGAAGATTCTTAATAGAAAACAGGAAAGGAATTCCTGATATTATATCGGGACATGATAGATTTGAATGTTATATTAATATGTTTGATAGTGTTTAAAAAAAAATAGTAAAACAATAGGTAGACATCCAACAACTGCTTCAACCTTATAAAGCCTTTTGTCATGGTTTGTGCAGAAATCACATGCACAAACCACGCCAATCCCTCGCATCGTTGCTACGCAACGCCGCTCAGGCCAGGCTTTAAAGGTTAAGCTAATGTTAGGATGACGCGCTAAACGCGCGCAGGTACTCCTCGTAATAAGTAAATGATAGTAATAGTTTATAGCAAAAGTATTATATTAAATGCATCGTTGAAATAGTTATCACCGGTAAATAAAACTAAACGGCCAATTGAAAAATTAAGCATATGAGAGATAATAAATTTATGAAAACAACATTACATACCATTAAAGATGAAAGAATACTTGAGCTTGAAGATAATGGATATATTTTAAAGGATGCGCAGGATCTATTAGATATTATAGGATCATACTCAGTAAGGACTATCATATTAAGGAAAGAAAATATCATACCAGATTTCTTTGATCTAAAGACAAAAGTAGCAGGCGAGATACTGCAAAAAGCAAGTAACTACGGATTAAAGATAGGGATTATTGGAGACTTTACATCTATTAAGAGTAAGAGTTTAAGGGACTTTATATATGAGAGTAATAAGACTAAGCAGGTAATATTTAAAGAAACTAAAGAAGAGATACTTAAGATATTTGGGAAAGAATGATAAGGAAGAATTTGGTTAAGATTGTAAAAAAATTATCCTAACAAATGCTTCAACCCTATAACGCCTTTTGTCATGGTTTTTGCGAGAAGATGACGCAAAAACCACGCCAATCCTTCGCTTCGCTCAGGAACAGGCGTTAAGGGTTAAGCCAATGTTAGGCTGACGCTCCGCGCAGAGATTAAAAAGAATATTTTTCTATAAGGAAGATATAAATGCAGCTTGAAATAGAAACAGGTAATAAATTAATAGAATACTTAAAAAGTCATGGATATCCTGAGAATAGTATTGCCGTTGAATACAAGATTGGCGAAAACTATAGAGTAGACATAGCAATTTTAGATCAAAGGAAAAATATTCCCATTCAGTTATTTGAAATTAAATCTAGAAAAACTCCTGAGATGATTAATAGAGGTAAAGAGCAATTAAAGAATTATTTATCAGTTTTTAATAATAAGAATATTCCTACATATTTAGTTTTCCCTAAGAAAGATGAGCCATATTTTCAAATAGAGAATATTAATCTATATGAACAAAATGATGATAAGAATGAAGAAGAACAGTATTCAATAACATTCAACTATTCTGCGCAAAGAGTTGCAAGAATAAATGAAGAAGCAAGTATTATAAAAAAGGAGAAGGTGAAAGTAATTGATACATTTAAAATTATTTGCTGGATTGTTTCTGGATGCGTATTCACAATAGGTTTTCTATCAAAACTCAAATTATTTGATATTTCTGCGACTGATTTATCAATAATAGGGACTTCCATTGCGTTAATAATAATTCCATATGCAAGCAAGTTGAAAATATTAGGCATTGAATTCGAACGATTAGTAAAAGAAGAAAAAAAAGAAGCCTAACACATGCTTCAACCTTATAAATCCTTTGGCACGTTTTGTGCAGAATAACAATGCACAAAACGTGCCAAGCCCTTCGGGCACGGATTTAAAGGTTAAGCCAATGTTAGCGGGACGCTACGCGCATAATTCTAATAGGAAAAAATATGTCAGAATTTGAAAATGTTGTTATTCAAAAAATCAATGAGGTAATAGAAAATACATCTACTGCTAGCTGGATTCAAAATCTTGTTAGTACTTTGGCAGGTGTAATATTTGGTTTTTTTCTTACTATAATTTCAAATAGAATAGGTCAATTGAAATATTATATTGTGTCTTCTTCAGTAGAATATTTAGGAAAAAGTCCTCGTGGATCTTTCGAAAAAGCTGATTTTAATGAAAATGTTGAGAGTTGCCAAATTGAAATTACTATAGATTTCCATAATACATCTCAAAGTAATATTGGAATTAGAAAAATAGAAATTATTATTGAAGAAAAGAATGTTAAAAAAAGTTTAGAAGTACATGATTTGGAAACTCGAAGAATTGAAAAAGTATTTATTGTTTCTGATACTGTAGAAATACTAAATATTGAACCTCATGGAGTAATGAGAAAAAAAGCTATCTGCTTTTATAGATTATGAAACTATAAAAAAGTTTAGCGAGAAACCAGAAATATATTTATCATTTATATCAAGAAATAGAAAGAAACTAATTATGATTAAGGAATAAAAGATTCCGCTAACAACTGCTTCAACCTTATAAATCCTTTGTCATGGTTCTTGCGAGTCGCTTCGCCACTTCGTGGCTCCGCTCCTTTACGCAAGAACCACGCCAAGCCCTTCGGGCACGGATTTAAAGGTTAAGCCAATGTTAGATTCACTAAAAGGAACATAATAAACAAAGCTATGAAAACGGTCGTAATATTGGGAACTTGTCATGAAGAGACAAAAAACTATAAGGCAGAGCATATCGTTGATATAATGGAGGGGCTTCAACCTTCAATCATATTTGAAGAGTTGCCAGAGGAGTGGAAAGTAGATTTAGAATTCAGAAAGAAAAACATAACTGGTGTAGAAAGCAAAGCGATTATTACATATATAAGAAGACACCCAGAATGTAAAGTGATTCAATATGATATTCAGCATAGAAATAGAACTCTTAAAGAAAAGAATTATTTTGAGATGCAAAAGCAATTCAATGCTGCATTAGAAAAGCTATATAAAGAGGAAATACCAACTTCTGAAGATAGATTAAGATTTAAGCACCTTTATGATATCTATAAAATGAGGGATAAAAGCTTAAGCAATGATCATGTCAGGATAATTAATAGTACTATTTCTGATAGCTTAATACGGTATAAAGAAAAGCTTGCTTATAGTTTCTATAGAGATATCGTAAGAAAATATGAAGAGCTTCATGCATTCAAAGAATATGTTCATTTTATAGATCATTTCTGGAAAATTAGAAATGAAGCAATGGTAGAAAATGTCTTAAAAGCGCTTAAAGATAAAAATGATGATATACAATCTATTCTATTATGTGGGTATGAACATAGAGAAATATTAAAGAGACTATTTAATAAACATAAGAATGATATAGAAGTAAAAGAATATTGGGAAGTTGATATAAACAGTAAGTAAGAGGAATCTAACAAATGCTTCAACCCTATAACGCCCTTTGTCATGGTGACCCATACTGACTCCCATGGACACGAGCGCATTGTCAGGGGAGACTGGAAGGATGAAAGAACGAAGGACCTACAGCGACGAATTAAAAGCCGAAGCAGTGAGGATGATAACTCGAGAGGGGCTGACCCAGTCCGAGGTCGGGGAAAAACTTGGAATCCCCAAGGGGACAGTCGGGAACTGGCTTTCGAAATTCGAGAACGAAGACGAAGCAACAATGCCAGGTTCGCCGTCAGTGAGGGAGTTACTGGCTGAGAACGCAAAGCTCCGCAAGGAGCTGGCTGAAGCAAAAATGAAGGAAGAAATCTTAAAAAAAGCGACCGCATACTTCGCCAAGGAGTCGTTTCCAAGTATGCGGTCATGAATATGTTGCGACTCCAGTACCCCGTCAAGATTCTTAGCCGAACGCTCGGTGTGTCCAGGAGTGGCTTCTACGCCCAAAGAAACCGCCCTTTGTCGCTGCGAGCCAAGGGCGACGCCGTATTGAAGCCGATGATTCTGAAAGCCCATAAAGAAGGGCGAAGTACCTATGGGTCCACGAGGATCCAGCAGGAACTGGCCGAGCAGGAAGTCTACGTTGGCCGGAATCGTATACATCGACTCAGGAAAGAATTGGGTCTTCGTTGCATTCAGAACAGGAAATTCAAGGCTACGACAAATTCAGATCACGATCTACCAGTAGCTCCAAATCTCCTTGACCAGAAGTTCGAAGTCGACGGACCTGGGAAAGTCTATGGGACCGATATCACCTACATCTCCACCGATGAGGGGTGGCTCTACTTGGCCGGCGTCAAGGACTTCGGCTCAATGGAAATCATCGGGTATTCCATGGGCCCTCGCATGACCAAGGAACTTGTCCAGGGTGCCTTGGAGAAGGCCCTCCGCTACCGACAGCCAGAACCAGGGTGTATCCATCATTCCGATCGTGGGAGTCAGTATTGTGCCCATAGCTACCAGGATCTGGTCAGGAAGTCTGGAATGCGCGCCTCGATGTCCCGCAAGGGTAATTGCTATGATAATGCTCCGACAGAAAGCTTCTGGGGAACATTGAAACAGGAAATGGTATATCACAGGAAATTCCGGACAAGACTCGAGGCTCATGCAGCAATTCAGGAGTGGATAGAAATTTTCTACAATCGAATACGGAGACATACGAGTATTGGAGGAATTCCACCGGCCCGTTGGGCTGGCACCTATTACGCTACGAGGAAATCGGCATAAGGCGACCGTGTCCACGATTGACAGTAGGGGTCAGATTATTTTAAAAAGTTCAAAGAGATACATATACTTATTAATAATGCAGGTGTCTCTAAAAACAGTCATGAAATAACAGAAGATGGATTTGAAATAAATGTTGGAACAAACTACTTCGGGACCTATCTGTTAACTAGTTTATTGCTACCCTTATTCCCAAAGAATGCAGATAATAGAATAATCATTGTTACATCGAATATATTTAAAATTGGTAATTTTGCTATTGATAAAATAAATAAGTACCATTGGTTCAAAGCGTATGCTGTATCCAAGTATATGTTACTTTTGTATTCTTTATGGCTATCAAAGCAACTACATAATAGAGGGATAAAAGTAAACGCTGTTCATCCTGGAATTGTAAAAACATCAATTATGTATACCAATAAATGGTATGATGCAGTAATTAAGGTACTCCTAGCTCCATTTTTTGTTACTGTTGAAGAAGGTGCTAAAGGGAATGTCTATCTTGCTACGGCAGAAAGAATTGGCACTGGGAAGTATTATGAGAAAAGCAAAATAGTAAATATTTCTAAAAGGTATGATACAGACCACAAGATAAGTGAGCTTATTGATTATAGTAAACAATATATGAAAAAAGTGACTTCAAAAAAGAAATAAAACAACCTAACAGATGCTTCAACCTTATAACGCTCTTTGTCATGGTTTGTGCAGAACAACAATGCACAAACCACGCCAATCCCTCGTAAGCGTCCAATTCTCCCCGTCTTGACGGGAGCTTAGTAGGCCATAGGATCAAGCCGGTACGGAAGGAGCGCAAGCTTTTCATCAAGCGTCGTGGCTCTCGGAAGCATGTCGAATAGGTAACAAAGATATTTATACGGCTCATGCCCATTGGCCTTTGCCGTTTCTATCAGGCTGTAAAGTCCCGCGCTCGTATGAGCTCCTGACGGCGTGTTTGAAAAAAGCCAATTCTTTCTACCTAGGACAAAGGGCCGGATCGCGTTCTCGACGGCATTGTTGTCAGGTGTCAAAAGCACATGATCAAGATAGCGAATCGCGCGTTCCCATTGCCCCAGTGCATAAGAAATCGCTTTACCCAGACTGCTCGAAGGCGCCACGCTTAGGCTTCGTGAGGTGAGCCACTCATGGATCGCCGTAAGCTGTGGCTCTTGCAGTCGTTTCCGTTCTGAAAGGAATGCGGCTTCATCGAGCGCTTTGCTCTCATACCGTTGTCGTAGAAGCGCTTCGTTATGGTAGAACGCTCCGATCATCGAGAGCATATCAGCAGCGTCTCCTGAACCGCCTGCGATCTTGTCCGCGTCGTAGAACTTCCGTCGGATATGCGCCATGCAGCCCACATGGACGATTCCCGGAGCTTCGCCTATCGGCAAATACCCTGAATAGCCGTCCGTTTGAAGATAGCCTGAATAGCCCTTTAAGAATTCAGTTACCACATTGCCCGATCTCGTCGGGTGGTAGTGAAAAAACAAAAGCCGCTTGGTATCCTTGAATCCCGACGCTACCCACATATACGACTTCGCCGTCGCGCTTCGATTCTTTTCGTGCAGCACCTGTAATGGCGTTTCATCCATCCCGATCACCGGCGATACTTTTATGTCATCCCTGATCGCCTGGACAAGATCGCCCACCGCACGGCCAGCGTTCATGGCAAGGGAACACAAGGTTGAACGTCCCGTGTCTATGCCCCAGCGGGAAAGGATTCCTTCCATCCGGTAGAAGGGCTGGTCGTCGACAAATTTGCTCGTCAGGAAGAAGGCGATCGTTCCGTTCGAGAATCTCGAACCGGGGACGATCTTTGCAGGTCCTGGAGCCTGAATAATCGGAGTCTTTTCGGTACCCTTGCATTCTTTGCAGGGGCAAGGTCCGTATTTCTTCATGACATGAACGTCAACCACTGCCTTGGCGGGAATAAGCCTTAATTCTTCCGTACGCTCTTCACCGATTTCTGGCCGTAAAGAACCACAGGACGGGCAAGTGCGTTGTTCTCTGCTCATTTCATGCACGATTTCATTGTGTTCGAGCGTATCCGGAAAATGTTTCCTTCCCGATTTCTTCCGCTCATGAGCGCCAACCATTATCGTGGCTGGTTTTCGATCGGGGATATTGAAGAACGTTTCGGCTTCGTTGAACAGCAGATCCTGTTTAGGATTCTCTTTTTGGTGTTTCTCGCTCTTTGGTCCGAATATCAGGCGCTGTAATGCGGCGTACTTTTCCTGTTCAAGGGAGAGCCTGCTCTGCAGTTCATGGACTTCCTTCGTATGTTCGGCCGCCATTTCCCTGACCAGTTTCTTGAGACTGGCCACATCGTCAGGAAGGTTTTCTAACACGCTCACCATGCTCTGCAGTATAGCATGAAATGCCCTATTTTCAGCCTTGAATCGCTTATGCTACCGCGGAATATTCGAGCTTTCGATGCTCTCTGAATATGTCAATTCCCTTTATAAGAAGCTTGAATTTATCGCGTTCTATTTCTATAACACCGTTCTGTTTTCGCGTCCAAGGAAAGGTTTCTTCTTCGAGTCTTTTGATCCACATGCAGAAACCACTTTTGTCCCAGTAAAGAATCTTCATGACTTTTCTAGTCTTCCCGAGAAATACAAAGTACGACCCTGAGAAGACTTCTTCTGGTTGCTTGTCTTGCGCGATTGCCGAAAGTCCATTGATTTGTTTTCGCATATCGGTAATCCCGGCGACGAGGTAAATGGTCCGATCCTTTTTTAGGTACATTGTTTATCCCTCCATTTCAGGAAGGATATTCGATTTTTTTAACTTGTCCTCATGGGCAGAATTGGACGCTTACAAGAGAATGGCGCTATTTCCCGAATTTCTTTGAAAGTAATAATATCGATGCAAATATCCCATTATTGTTTGAGAAAGATTTTAACACAATAAAGAAAGATAATTTAAATAATTACCTAAAAAGGTTTCCATTAAAATATGGGCCTTCAGATATTAAATATATCATTGTAAAAGATGAAGAAGATATTTATTTAATGTCACAAATAATTGACGAAATTAAGAGTGATAAATACACACAGAAAGATATTCAGATATTGAAAACAAAGATCATTTCTTCGAATTATATGCTTGAAGATTTTTAATAATAATCACCTAACACATGCTTCAACCTTATAACGCTCTTTGTCACGCTTCTTGCGAGTCGCTTCGCTCCTTTACGCAAGAAGCGCGCCAATCCCTCGCTTCGCTCGGGAGCGAGCGTTAAAGGTTAAGCCGATGTTAGAAAGACGCTCCCGCGCAGGAAGAATATTAAGATGACTTGATTAGTGGTGTTTAATAGTGTATACTATGAAGTGTACACTGGAGGAAGCCATGAAGATAACAACTAAAGAACTTAGGATTCAGCCTGGTAAAATAATAGATCAAGTTGTTAATGGACAAGAAGTTACTGTTACTTTTAGAGGGAAAGCGCTAGCAAAAATAATTCCTATTCATAAGAAAGATAGTGTTTCTATGCAAGAAGATAATGGATTCTTTGGTATGTGGAACAACCGGAAAGATGAAAAGACTGTCGAAGAAGCGGTGCGAGAACTTCGAAAAGGACGGTCATTTTGATTATTGATACTGATGTCCTAATATGGTATCTCCGTGGAAATGAGAAGGCTAAGAAAGTAATTGAAGCAAATATTCCATTTTCAATATCAGCTGTAACCTATATGGAACTTATCCAAGGGATGAAGAATAAAGAAGAGTTTAGGATTTTTCAAAAGCAGATACAAAAATGGAATATTGATATTATACAAATAGATAAGGAAGTATCATCAAGAGCAATATTTTATATACAAGAATATTCACTTAGTCATTCAATGATGTTAGCTGATGCACTTATTGCTGCAACGGTTGTTCAGACAAGTGAAACACTCTTAACAGCAAATGATAAACATTATAAATATATTCCAAATATTGAGTGTAAAAGATTCGAGCCATAAAAAAGATTTCTAACACATGCTTCAACCCTATAACGCCTTTTGTCATGGTTTTTGCTCGAAGATGACGCAAAAACCACGCCAATCCTTCGCTTCGCTCAGGAACAGGCGTTAAGGGTTAAGCCAATGTTAGGCAGACGCGCTTACGCGCGCGCAAGATAAATCAATATAATTAAAGTAGTTATTCTTCAATTATAGAAGAAAATTTGCACTTGACAAATAGATGCAATATGAATACTATTGAAGCAAGAGGTATTTATATGGCAAAGACAATTACTGTACGGCTTGATGAGACAAGCTATGATATATTTAAAAAGGCAGCAGAAGGACAAAAGAGAACTATATCAAACTATCTTGAATATGCTGCGTTAAACTTTACGGTCAATGAATCGATTGTTGATGATGAAGAAATGAAGGAAATACTTACCTTTGAAAAGGATCTTAAGAAAGGACTTAAGGATATTTCAGCGGGAAGGTATAAAGTAATTGCTTAACTATAAAATTGCGGAGACTGAAACTTTTGAAAAGAAGATCAGTACTCCGAAGTATAAATTCTTATATAAAAAGATAAAAGAATACATATATCCGATATTGCGAGAGAATCCATATTTTGGATCGAATATAAAAAAGCTTAAAGGCGAATACAAAGAAGTATATAGATATCGTATAGGAGATTACAGGTTATTTTATAAAGTATCAGAAGAGACGGTAATAATATTCATCATTGATATAGAAAATCGTAAAGATGCATATAAGTAAAAGCGAAATTGCCTAACAAATGCTTCAACCCTATAACGCCCTTTGTCATGGTTTGTGCAGAACAACAATGCACAAACCACGCCAAGCCCTCGCTACGCTCAGGCGTGGGCGTTAAGGGTTAAGCCAATGTTAGGATGACGCGCTAAACGCGCGCAAGTACTCCTCGTAATAAAAAGTTGATAATAATAGTTTATAGCAAAAGTGCTAAGCTAAATGCACAGCTTTGCTATTTATTACCTATTAATAATACTTTTACGGCTATTTGAAAAATTTAGCATATGAGAGATAATAAATTTATGAATACTACATTACATACCATTAACGATGAAAGAATACTTGAGCTTGAAGACGATGGCTACATTTTTAAGGATGCGCAGGATCTATTAGATATTATTGGATCATACTCAGTAAGAACTATCATATTAAAGAAAGAAAATATCATACCAGAGTTCTTTGATTTAAAGACTAAAGTGGCAGGCGAGATACTGCAAAAAGCAAGTAACTACGGATTAAAGATAGGGATTATAGGAGACTTTACATCTATTAAGAGTAAGAGCTTAAGGGACTTTATATATGAGAGTAATAAGACTAAGCAGGTAATATTTAAAGAGACTATAGAAGAGATATTAAAGATATTTGGGAATTGAAGATAAGGAAGAGTTGAGTAAAGATCGTAAAAAAAATTATCCTAACAAGTGCTTCAACCTTATAAAGCCTTTTGTCATGGTTTTTGCGAGAAGATTACGCAAAAACCACGCCAATCCCTCGCAGTAGCTCGGGCCAGGCTTTAAAGGTTAAGCCAATGTTAGATTTATTGAATAATAAACTCTGAGAAGATTTGGTTGCGTTGGCTAAAAAATGAAGATTCTTGATATAGTATGACATAATAAGAATTGAGCTCTATTTGATACATATTGTTTCTAGAATGGCTCATCGTAAGATAAAGGATACAGATAAAATGTTCACTGGGAAAGGTTTGATAAAGGTAAAAGCATTATGTCTTTTTGAAAATGATGGCAATATATTTGTTTTTGAAGCTTATGATAGTGTAAAGAAAGACTATTTCTATAGGCCTATTGGAGGAACGACTGGGTTACAAGAATATACAATTGATACCTTAAAAAGAGAGATTAAAGAAGAACTAAATACAGAAATTAAAAATATAGAGCTTAAGAAGGTTGTAGAGAATATCTTTGTATGTGATGGCTTTCCTGGTCATGAAATTGATTTTATATATCAAGCAGATTTCTGTGATACATCATTTTATGAACATAAAGAATATGAGCTTATAGAATCAGATAATGAGAGGCTTAAAGCATTTTGGATAAGTATAAAAGAATGTAGTGAGGGAAAATATAGGTTAGTTCCAGAAGTACTCATAGAATACTATAAAGAAATGATAGTTCAAAAGATGCATAGTAAATAATAAAATCTAACAAATGCTTCAACCTTATAAAGCCTTTTGTCATGGTTTTTGCGAGAAGATCACGCAAAAACCACGCCAATCCCTCGCATCGTTGCTATGCAACGCCGCTCGGGCCAGGCTTTAAAGGTTAAGCCAATGTTAGGTTGACGCCTTCGGCGCAAAAAGATACATGTGAAACTATTTATTGTTAATGATAGCTTGATGCTTTGTGTTAGAATAATCAAAGAGGTAGATGATGCTGAGTTGGAGTTTCTATGGCAACAGATCTTGAATTCATACAATATGTATGTGAGCAAATTAGTGAGACTGGCCGAATTCGTTATAGAAAAATGTTTGGCGAATATATGGCTTATGTAAATGATAAACCAATACTATTAGTCTGTAATAATAGTGTATATATAAAACAACATGCATGTCTCGTTGAGTTGATGAAAGAATCAGAAAAGGGAATTCCCTATACTGGGGCGAAAGAACATTACATATTGGATATTGATAATAAAGAACTATGCACAGAAGTAATTAAGAGAGTTGAACCACTAGTAAATGTACCAAAGCCTAAAAATAGTAGTAGGAAAAACTAAATGGACTTTATACCTATACCATACTTTGGCATGATTATGTTTTTTTTTGTAGCACCAGCATTAACGTTTAGTTTTATTTCATATATGAAAAAGATAAAAGCTGATGTAGAAAAGAAAAAGTATCAAAAAGAAATATTAGAGCTAGAGATACGAAAAGATGAGATACATTTGAAGATGATTGAAGAAGAGAATAAAAAGTATGACAAAATGATTGGATCAGATATTGGAAAAGAAAAATAGAAACCTAACAAATGCTTCAACCCTATAACGCCTTTTGTCATGGTTTTTGCGAGTCGCTACGCTCCTTTACGCAAAAACCACGCCAATCCTTCGCTACGCTCAGGAACAGGCGTTAAGGGTTAAGCCAATGTTAGGCTCATTAATATTACGAAAGGGACTTTAGAATGAGTATTACTGTCATTGAATCAAAAGATTTAAACATAATCACCAGGCTCAATGATACTGTTCAGAATCTTCATCATGAGAAATATCCAGAATACTTTAAAGCATATAATTATGAAAACATAAGAAAAGCAATTGAAGAACTACTTGCTCAAGATAATTGGTATTCTTATATAGCGTATGATGATAAAAAGCCTATTGGATATATCATATTTTATGTAAAAGAATATAAAGAGAATCCTTTTAGATATTCATATAAGGGAATCCATATAGATCAGTTAAGTGTGATAATAGAGTATCAAAAAAGAGGTATTGGATCCTTATTAATGAAAAAAGCTGAAGATAAAGGAAATGCAGATAAAATAAGTCAACTAGAATTAACATATTGGGCGAAGAACACCGAAGCCAAAGATTTTTATAGGAAGAAGGGATTTGAAGAAGGTATGCATTTTGTTATTAAGCAAAAAATATGAAGAAGTAATTTATTATAAGATAGAAAATAAGAGCCTAACAACTGCTTCAACCCTATAACGCCTTTTGTCATGGTTTGTGCAGAACAACAATGCAAAAACCACGCCAATCCTTCGCTTCGCTCAGGAACAGGCGTTAAGGGTTAAGCCAATGTTGGAAGGACGCTAGCGCGCAGCATATTGAAGAATATAGGGATTAGCAGAGTAAGCATAGAAGAATCAAACATTTGAAAGGAGACAATGGCTTTGGTGAATCTTGTTATTACTCACGATAAACCTAATGTTAACTGGAAAGAACAAGAGCAATTACTTAAGCAAGAAGCAAAAGTGCTCTGGGACTTACAGAAGAATGGAATTATTAGAAACATTTGGTTCACAAAGAATACAAGAGAAGCCATTTTGATTATAGAAGCAGAAGATACAATAAGAACAAAAGAAATTATTGATACATTCCCCTTAGTCAAAGAGGGTTTGATTACATATGATATTGTAGAATTGGTAGCATATGATGGATATGAAAGACTATTCATATAAAGAAAGAATAATAAGATATTAAGTAAAGAGAAAAATATTATAGAAAATAAAGTTATTATGAAGAGAATAGAGAAGAGAAGACTTCCAACAAAAGCTTCAACCCTATAACGCCTTTTGTCATGGTTTTTGCTCAAAGATTACGCAAAAACCACGCCAATCCTTCGCTTCGCTCAGGAACAGGCGTTAAGGGTTAAGCCAATGTTAGATTTATTTAGCTGGATGGGGGTATGTTTTGCAATACCAGACATTCAATCGATCTTGCGCATATGCTGGTCTGGCTAATCTCCTACTAGATTATGGCATTACTATTGAAGATAGAGACATAGTTATTGAGGCAATGATTCCTTACCATATTCGATATGATACTGATGATAAAAGATATATTGCAGGACCATTTTTGCAGGGCAAAGAGTGGTTTGACTTGTACCTAAACAAAGTCGGCTATGAGTTTTTTGAGAGAAAGTTAAATAAAGACGATCTTGTTAGTACACTGGCAGATACTACTACAAAATATATGCTGGCAATAAAGTATGGAAATGTTAATAAACATGCAGTCGTTTTTCTGAGAAAAGAAGCTAAACAATTCGTTTTTTTAAATAATAAGCATTCTTCTTGTATTGAATCTGAACATTTTTTCTTTTCAGAAGATGAATTAATCAAAAAATTGGAAGACAAGACAATAATTGGTAAGATAGTACCTAAAAAGGCAATAATAGAAAAAGATACACAAATGCTTTTTGATGAGACAATTAGGACAATAGAAAAGTATAGAAGAGCTATAGAATATGAAGTGGTAGAGAAAAGAACAGAGGAGGAACAAAAAGTAGCTAAGAAAAATATCTTTGAGGTACTATTTCTTGATATCCTTTCAATGATGGAAATAGTAAAGCAAGATGATTTAGCATTTAAGATTAAAAAGTTACGTACTATATATTTAGAAGTACTGAAGTTTCAAAGGCTGATATCTTTGTCAGAATATATGAATATCAAGGAATTTGAGACTATTATTGATGAATATTTAGAGGTTGTAATAAACAAAAGAGATAGTTTACGAAAAATCTAACACCTGCTTCGACCCTATAACGCCCTTTGTCATGGTTTGTGCAGAACAACAATGCACAAACCACGCCAATCCTTCGCTACGCTCAGGAGCGGGCGTTAAGGGTCAAGCCAATGTTATGTCGACGCCTTCGGCGCGATTATTATCATTGATATATGAAAGATTCAAATCAAAGTAATCTTGACGGCAAACAGTACTTCTTAATGTAGATCTTAATACGATTCTTACTTTTTGATGAGGGCTCCGAGTATGAATACCAATACTATAATCTGTTCTCTTAGAAAAAGAAAAGTTAACGGAAAATTTACATTATATGAAGCTACACAGAGTGATAAACAGTCCCTAGAAGCATGCTTAAGAGATTTAGAATATGTATCTGATTTTACTGGATGGAAAGAAGTCATAGTAGATGAGGCTCAAACCCTTTTAGATCATGAAGATTTACCTAAGAATGGTATAAAAGAAAAAGATAGAGTCTATATTATTCAGAAAAACAATATTACTATTGGATATACAAAATTCTATGAAGGCGCTTTTAGTCCTGATAAAATATTTCTTGGCTTCTTTGGCATTATGAAAGAGTATCAACGAGAAGGAAATGGGGTAAAGGCTTATGCAATGCTTGAAGAAGAGATAAAAAATTGTGGGTATAAAAGTATTCGATTAAATGTTGGGACTAAAAATATTCCAGCAATGATATTTTGGATCAAGAATGGATACACGAAGATAGTAAGGTATTATCCTTATGAGAATGGATTTCTTGATATTAATCTAGAAAAAGAAATTACATAACAAAAGCTTCAACCCTATAACGCCCTTTGTCACGGTTTGTGCAGAACAACAATGCACAAACCACGCCAATCCTTCGCTTCGCTCAGGAACAGGCGTTAAGGGTTAAGCCAATGTTAGGCAGACGCTTCGCGCCGAGGATTAAAGATCATTTTACTAGCAATAAAGGGCTAATCGTATGAGTCCAATCAAAATGCATCAAATAGAATCTGGTATTCGCCTTGTTGTAAAATTATACAATGGCATTAATGATCATAAAGTAGAAGATATCATAAGGCTATTAAGTGATGATTGTATTCTGGAAAGTACATCTCCTGTTCCTCGTGGATTGATTTATACTGGGAAAGATCAAATAAGAAAATACTATGAAAATCTATTTGAAGAAAGAAGAGAAGTAAGGTATAAAACAGAAGAATTATTGGGCTTTGGTCATCGATGTATTATTCGATGGGAATGCAAATGGATAAATAGTAAAAGTAACGAAAAGACTATACGAGGCATGGACATCATTAAAGAGAAGAATGATTTGATAGGTGAGATACTCTCCTATAGTAAAAGTTAAGAAATAGATTGAAATAGTAAGCATACAGAGAAAAATTGATATCATAAAGAATTGAAGTGCAAATAGTATTATGAAAATACGAATATTATATAAAGAAAAGTGCTTAACAAAAGCTTCAACCCTATAACGCCTTTTGTCATGGTTTTTGCGAGAAGATAACGCAAAAACCACGCCAATCCTTCGCTTCGCTCAGGAACAGACGTTAAGGGTTAAGCCAATGTTAGACGGACGCTATCGCGCCCGAAGAGAAAGAATACTTATAATGAAATTATTACGTCATATTCCTAATCTATTGTCCGTTATAAGAATTGCACTCGCTTTGTCTATTATTATCTTTGCCAATAATATGTTCGTATTTTATATTGTGTTACTGTGTGGAGTAACTGATGTTCTTGATGGATATATAGCAAGAAAATATCATTTTGAAAGCAAATTAGGAGCGAAATTAGATTCATTGGGAGATTATGTTTTCTTTCTAATACTTGTATTCTACTTTTTTATATGGCATATAGACTTGATTAAAGATAATAGTATTTTTATTGGAATAATAATTATAGTTCGGTTATCATCATTACTCATATGTTGGATTAAGAATAGAAAAATATATTCTTTACATACAATTTCAAATAAGATAACAGGTTTATTGCTTTTTATAGGAATATTAGTCGAAATAATAAGCGAGAGGAAAGACATAATACTATTTCTCTTAGTAATCTCATTAATCAGTGCATTTGAAGAATTAATGATAATGATTATAGAGAAAGAACCAAATATAAATATAAAGAGCATCTTTAATAGAGAAAAAAGCGTCTAACAAACGCTTCAACCCTATAACGCTTTTTGTCATGGTTTGTGCAGAACAACAATGCACAAACCACGCCAATCCTTCGCTACGCTCAGGAACAGGCGTTAAGGGTTAAGCCAATGTTAGAATTATTAGTTGTTCAGCTGCTCGAAAAGGGAAGAGAAGCAGTGCGTCTTTCCCTTATTCTCGCATGTTACGTGCATATAAAAAACGACGAAGAGAAGAAAGTAGATTAGTAAAAGAGAAGAGAAGAAAGAAGTGCTCTTTGGGGTGAAAATTCTAACAACTGTTTCAACCTTATAAACCCTATTGTCACGCTTCTTGCTTATCGCGGTAGAATGTTACTTAACAGTAGAGTGTTGCAAGAATCGCGCCAATCCCTCGCAGTAGTTCGGGACGGGTTTAAAGGTTAAACGAATGTTAGATTGACGCCTCCGGCGCAAAAATATACATGTTGAACTTTTTAGTGCAAATGTTAGGTTGATCATTAAAGCTGAATAGAAGAGAAAATATGGCAAATTATGTTTACATTGCTTGTTCTCTTGATGGCTTCATCGCAAAACTTGATGGAGATATAGATTGGCTTATTAATATTCCCAATCCAACGAATGATGATTATGGCTTTTTAAAATATATTGAAAAAATAGATGGAATCATTATGGGAAGAAATACATTCGAAACAGTAGTAGGCTTTCCGGAGTGGTCATATCCGAAACCTGTTTTTGTATTAAGTAATAGCTTAAAGACTGTTCCAGCAGTATTAAAAGATAAAGCAGAAATTGTATCAGGGGATATTAAGACGATTATAAAGAATTTAAACCAAAGAGGAATAAATAATATTTATGTTGATGGAGGGAAGACTATACAGTCTTTCCTTAAAGAAGATCTTATAGATGAAATGATCATAACAACAATAGCAAAAATACTTGGAGAAGGGATACCATTATTCGGAAACATAGGAATCGAGAAGCATTTCAAGATTGAGAAAGTTGAAAGACTAAATGAATATATGGTAAAGACATATTATAAAAGAGAAGAAATCTAACAAATGCTTCAACCCTATAACGCCTTTTATCATGGTTTTTGCGAGAAGATCACGCAAAAACCACGCCAATCCTGAGCTATCGCTCAGGAACAGGCGTTAAGGGTTAAGCCAATGTTAGGTAGATTAGGAGACACAATTGAAAAATGAAAAGGTTATTGTTAACAAAAGCAGTCATGTAGTGGCATATTCAGAAGCAGTATCATTGATGAATATCGCAGAAAAAATTAGTATAACAAAGAAAGAATTATACCCAGAAAATATTGGAAGTATTATTACCTACAATATATTAGTTGGTTTAGCAATTGAACTATTTTTTAAAGCTTTTATGATTATTGATAGAGATGGTATAATTACTAAAGGACATAATTTAATTGAATTATATAAAGAAATTCCAAAAAAGTATAAAGATCAATTTGAAAAGTACTATATAGATTATATTAAGGAATATAAAGATTTTATTGGTGTAATCGCAATAACGATATCTAAAGAAATGCCAAATACCCCTCAAAAAACATTATCTGATAAAAGATATTCTACATTTGAAGAATCACTTGAATCATATTCAAATGAATTTGTTAAGTCAAGATATCTTTTTGAAGATGTAGTAGATACTGATTGGATACAAATTGATTATGCATATAATTATGGGAATTCTATTCTTAAAGCTCTGAACAAAACATATCATGATTTAGTGAGTAAACAATCATAAATACGAACTACCTAACACATGCTTCAACCTTATAAATCCTTTGGCACGTTTTGTGCAGAAATCCCATGCACAAAACGTGCCAAGCCTTCGCAGTAGCTCAGGCACGGATTTAAAGGTTAAGCCAATGTTAGGTGGACCCTTCGGGCGGAGTACGTTTATGTTAAATAATGATGATTTTGAAGCACTAATAAATTCTGATGATTCATTATACCATTATACAACAATGCAAAAAGGATTAGAAAGTATATTGTACAACGGAATCTTAAAGCTTTCAATTCTAAGCCGTACTGATGATCCACAAGAATACAATACATGGATGATTGGGTTAGTAGGGTGGTCAATTCCTGATATTATTGTAAATAACGATTATCCATATACAAAAACAGCTGTAAATAATATTATTAAAAATAATGCATTTATTATTTGCTTTTGTACTAATGCAGATGTAAAAATAGAGGATGAATATGATGAAATAGATGAAAAAAAACAATTAGGGTATTTTAAAAGTAGAATGTGGTCACAGTATGGTGATCATCATAAAGGAATATGTTTAGTTTTTTCAAAAAAGTCTCTTCTTAAAGAAGTATTAGCAAAATATCCTAGAGCGAAATATTCAATGGTGGATTACTCTTATTTTGATGGACTTGATCCAGCAGCGATTACACTTGATAGCAGTAAGTTGACAAGTAATTATTCAGAGGCTGCATTGACGCATATTGAGTCAAATTTTGATAAAATATTTTTTACAAAAAACTTTGATTATAAAGATGAATCAGAATTTAGAATTGTTGTAATTGATCAAAAAGAAACGAATGAGTTTAAAGAAATAAATATTAGAAAGTGTTTAAAAGGAGTTATCTTAGGAGATAATTTGCCAGATTCATATTTGCCGTCATTTAAAATATATAAAAGAAAGTTTTCCGTAAAAAAGTTAAAGTGGAATAATGGTAGATATTTACTACTCAAAGTTTAATTTCACCTAACAAATGCTTCAACCCTATAACGCCTTTTGTCATGGTTTTTGCGAGAAGATAACGCAAAAACCACGCCAATCCTTCGCTTCGCTCAGGAATAGGCGTTAAGGGTTAAGCCAATGTTAGACGGACGCGCTTTCGCGCGCAAGATAAAGATAAAAAGAACAATTATCCCCAGACAACTTCGGGCTTTTTCTTATCTTTAGCACATTGAGAAAGAAAATAATTTATTAGCGTCTGATAAGGTATTCCAGAATCTTTAGAAAGTGCCTTGAAGTAATTGATAGTATCAGTATCAAGTCTGATAGTTATAGATTTCTTAAGGTGATTGATATAGGGGTTTTTAACAGACTTATCAAAATCATAGTTATCAAGCATTTCGGTGTTTTTCATAGGAGGTTTCCTCCTTCTTTGTAGCCTTTCTGGCTGAAATCTACCGGATAATAGAATCCGATTCACGATAACAATGGCACACAACTAGAAGCCGTAATTTAGAACTAAGACCTAAGATGATAAAACGATCTTCTTCGGTAGAATGTAATGGATCAAAGATTACACGAGCATATTCATCAAAGAAGACAGTTTTAGCCTCATCAAAATCAATATCATGTTTCGTTTGGTTGATGAGGTTCTTTCTTGGATCCCAAACGAAGGAAATTTCCTTCATGTGTACATAGTATGTACATAATAGCTATGAAGTCAAGATAAAGAAGTAAAATTGTTAAAGAATGGGAATAAATACAATTAGAAATAAGAAATACGTCTAACAACTGCTTCAAGCTGAGTCGCTTCTTTGTCACACTTTTTGCGAGAAGATCACGCAAAAAGTGCGCCAACCGCTTCGCGGTCGAAGCTCCCAGCTTAAGCCAATGTTAGGTGGATCCTTCGGACAGGAGGAGGAAATATTATTTGCTACATAGCAACGTATCGCAGTAAAAGATACTATTTTGACTCCAATAATTTTGTTTTCTTTTCTACAGAAGAAAAAACAGAAAATGTTAAACAAAAAAATAATGATGCTAATAAAAAAGTTAATATAAGGCCAGATTTATGTGATCAAATCAATCGACTGACAATTCAAATTACTAATAAGTGTAATTTATATTGTAAATACTGCTATGAAGGTCAAAAAGGAACAAGAAATATTGATCCAGATATATTAGCAAATATATTTGAAGAAGTGTTTACTAATTATAGTGTAAATAAAATAATGCTTTTTGGTGGTGAACCAACACTTAATATGACAATAATAACAGCGATTTGTAATATAGTATTTAATAAATTAAAAAAGAAAATAAGAATTGGGATTATAACTAATTTAGTATGCTCTAAAGAGACTATAAGAAAACTAATAACTATTGCAAAAAAGAATAATTTAGAAATAACATGTAGTGTTGATGGACCACAATGCATTAATGATAAGAATAGAATATTTAAAAACGGGAAAGGTTCATACTCTATTGTCAATAGAAATATTAAACTAATAGTCGAGAATAATATAGATATATTTGTAGAATGTACCTATACGAAAGCTCATATAGATGAAAATATATCAATAGTTGATTTATTAAAGCATTTCTATTCTGAATACGGTATTAGAAGAACTCACATTGCATTTGATATTAATTTGATTGATGCTGATGATTTATATTGGGAAAAAATGGTAAAATATTATATTGAAGCAATTGACTATTGTTTTAATAAAAACGAAAAAGATAATTTGACATTTTCATTTCTTGAAAGAATTTTAAGTGTATTATATTTTAATGAGGTAATAGAAGCAATTTGTCCGGCTATAGAAAATGATATTGCAGTAGATATCAATGGAAAATATTTCCCATGTTTTATGCTATATAATAATCAGAAATATGAATTCTCAACAGTTAAAGAGCTCCGAGAGCATAGAAAATCTATTTTTAATTTACATTTTAATAAAACTCATTCTGAATGCTTAAACTGCTGGGTGAGAAAATTTTGTTTTGGTTGTGCTGCTTCTGATTGTCTTTTGGGGGACTCTTTTAATAAGAAACACTGTTATTTTATCAAAAAAATAGTAACGCAATGTTTATTAAGAGTGTTAGAAAAAACATTAAACATTCCTTTCATGGAATTGGCTAATTGCACGAACAATTCTTAAGATAGTCATGCTGGCTAGTATATAGGAGGTTATATGAGCAAGACAGAGGAGTTAGCAACAATTCTTGTTGAGCAAATACCTTTAGCAAAACTAGAATCATTATTGGTCTCTTTTGATCCAAAAATTGCTAGCGCTACTGGAGATTTATGCGGTGCTGGTTGCGGTGGATCAACTGGTCGTGCTTGTGGACTCTGGTGTACAGGTACTAATAGTCTGACACCAGAAGTTATTGATCCAGATGGAGACTTTAAAGTTACTCGAGAAGAGTTGATTGGAATAAGGTCAGATCTAAAAGCACTTAAGAATGGGGTTAGAAAAGCCATTGATCTTAAGAGTAAAAGATTCATGACTCTTTAAGCTATATTAGCCAGCATGACTTAATGTTAACTATGAGGTTCATAAGGACATAGTTGACACCTAACAACTGCTTCAACCTTATAAAGCCTTTTGTCATGGTTTTTGCAGAACAACAATGCAAAAACCACGCCAATCCCTCGCAGTAGCTCGGGCCAGGCTTTAAAGGTTAAGCCAATGTTAGAAAGATTGGAAAAATAGCCAAGAAGTCAGATAATTGCCCGATAATAAGCCATGGTCGATATATATTAGCGGAAGTATTCTTTACTAAAATGTCGTCTCGTCCAGGCCAACGGTAACATTAAAGATCATGCAAGAATTAATGTGTCATCAAAACCTATTCATCGCCTTCCAGAGACTTGCTTTTTCGTTTTCCCATCGTATCCACTAACTTAATTAAGAACCAGATTACAAAGACAGCAATAGTACTGAAAAAGATCGGCATAAACCAAGCAATAGGACCCAGGTTAAGTATTCGTTGTGCTGAAGGTAGTTTTAGTAAAAGTGGTATATAACCTGTAGCAGATACGAGGACAATTCCAACTATTGCATAAAATATTCTGAACGATTTCTTTTGTTTTTTGTTCTCAAAAATGCTCACTCCAAACTTAACACAAAGAGTCGTTAGAAATATTCCACCGAGCACAAGGATTGTTAACTCTGGGATAATTTGATCGGCGCCAAGTCTGAGAATGAATAGTTTTACAAACATCTCAGCTATGAAACCGACTATCAGAAATATGAAGCTATAGTAACCGGCTCGATCATACAATCGCTGATTACGTTCATCAGTAGATCCATTGTACATGATAAGGTTGAAAAGTTTATTTTTCTTCATGTTTTCCATTGCTTTCCTCCAGGTAAAATAATTGATCGAGAGATTTTCCTAGTACTCTGCAGAGCCTTAAACACAGCGCTAAAGTTGGATTGTAATTGCCAGATTCAATCAGTCCAATGGTCTGTCTGGCGACCTCGACTTTGTCTGCTAACTCTTGTTGACTTAGGTTATTTTCCACTCGAGCTAGTTTAATACGATTTATCGGCATAGTGCCTCCATTGCAAACTATACATGTCAAAATGTAATATATATATGTCAAAATGTCAAATGAAAAACTCTTTTTTTTCATGAAAAATCTCTAAAGAAATGCAGAATAGATCATAAATCAATGTACTAGATATAATTAGAGTTACTAAAAAGAACTTTCTAACAACTGCTTCAACCTTATAAATCCTTTGTCATGGTTCTTGCGAGAAGATTACGCAAGAACCACGCCAAGCCCTTCGGGCGCGGATTTAAAGGTTAAGCCAATGTTAGCTGGACCCTGCGGGCGCAAAGATAAGTAATTAGTAATGTATTATAAGGTAAATAAAAATATGCGATTAAGCTTACGAAGATTGTACTTTAGCCTAATACTATTTATCACTTTATCACCAATAGTCGCACAATTTACAATTCCGACAATTTTAATTGATGCATTTCCTAATAAAGAATGTATTGCATACTGCACTGGTAACTTTACTCCTAAAGGGGGACAAGAATATTTAGCATTTTACCATAATATTGAAAGTCGAATAATTAATTCAATTAGCATGGTTATAATTATAGGTGTTCAAAACGGTAAAATAAACTATAAATATGATTGTAATCTTCAAACATTACCATATTCAAAAAAAGAAAAGGACATTATCAACAATCCTAGATTAGAATTTGGCACATGGAGAGCATATTGCTACGTAAATGATTATAATGGTAATGGTTTAGATGAAATACTGCTATTTGAAAAAACAGGTATGTCTTTCGAACCAGTTATATGTGAATTTAAAAATAACAAAATTAAAAAAGTGCTTTTGTCTCCTAGCTCGGATTGGAATTCTGTTAGCAAAATGGAAACTGGAATAGATGCAGAAGGAAAGTATATTAGGTTATGGACTTCAAGAGAAACAATAAAGTCCAAGATGCCCTGGTATATATATAGGTGGGATACTGAAAAACAATTATATTTAATAAAGGAAAAAGGATTTGATTAGTAGATATAGTGGAGCTATCCATTATATCTACCAAAGAAAGCTTAAAGGAATATAATACAAGCAGCTAACAACTGCTTCAACCTTATAAATCCTTTGTCATGGTTTGTGCAGAACAACAATGCACAAACCACGCCAATCCTTCGCTTCGCTCAGGCGCGGATTTAAAGGTTAAGCCAATGTTGGAAGGACGCTAGCGCGCAGCATATTAAAGAATATTGGGCTTAGCAGAGTAAGCATAGAAGAATCAAACATTTGAAAGGAGACAAAGGCTTTGGTGAATCTTGTTATTACTCACGATAAACCTAATGTTAACTGGAAAGAACAAGAGCAATTACTTAAGCAGGAAGCAAAAGTGCTCTGGAACTTACAGAAGAATGGCATTATTAGGAATATATGGTTCACAAGGAATACAAGCGAAGCAATTCTTATTATAGAAGCAGATGATACAATAAGAACAAAAGAAATAATTGATACATTTCCCTTAGTAAAAGAAGGTTTGATTACCTATGATATTGTTGAATTAGTAGCATATGATGGCTATGAAAGACTATTCAAATAAAGAAAAAATAATAAGACATTAAGTAAAGAGAAGAATATTAAAGAAGAGAAAATCTATTTAATAAAGAAAAGACATTATGAAGAGAATAAGGAAGAGAAGACTTCCAACACCTGCTTCAACCCTATAACGCCTTTTGTCATGGTTTTTGCTAGAAGATGACGCAAAAACCACGCCAATCCTTCGCTACGCTCAGGAACAGGTGTTAAGGGTTAAGCCAATGTTAGAATGACGCTCCCGCGCAGGAAGAATAAGGATAGAAAAAAATTGAACTGCACTTCAAAAATACTTGTTATTGGTACAAGTGGTTCAGGAAAAACAACACTCGCACGAAAGTTAAGCAAGATATTGAAAATTAAAGATATTGAGCTTGATGCACTTTTCTGGAAAGAGAATTGGGTACAATCAGAACCAGATGAATTTCGAGAAAAGATTAAAAATGCGATTAAGAATGAGAATGGATATGTAATACATGGGAACTACAATAAAGTCAAAGATCTAACCTGGGGAAACGTAGATACTATAATATGGCTTGATTATAGTAGATTGATTGTAATGGTGAGAGTACTTAAAAGAACAGTTAGTAGAATAATCACACAAGAAGAACTTTGGTCAGGAAATAAAGAGACATTTAGAAATTCTTTTTTAGTTAAAGATGCAATTGTGTTTTGGGCATGGACAACATACAAGAAGCGAAGAGAACAATATTCATTAATGTTAAAAGAGAATCCATATAAGATAAGAGAATTCATAGTACTAAAGAAACCAAAAGAAGCAAAAGCATTATTAAAGAGAATAGAAGAATTCTAACAAATGCTTCAACCCTATAACGCCTTTTGTCATGGTTTTTGCGAGAAGATGACGCAAAAACCACGCCAATCCTTCGCTTCGCTCAGGAGCAGGCGTTAAGGGTTAAGCCAATGTTAGGATGACGCCTTCGGCGCAAATCAACGAGAATCTATGAAAACAAATCAATTGCAGCTAAAACAATACTTGATCTCACAATACGAGATTAAGTTCAGTGGGTGGGATTTCTCCTATCTCGATGGAAAAATGGAAGAATCACCATTACCATGGAATTATAGAAATATAATCACTGAGTATATGAAGACTTCATCATGTATGCTTGATATGGGAACTGGCGGTGGAGAATTCTTGGATTCATTAGAAGAATTACCAAAACTTGTATATGCTACCGAAGGTTATGCACCTAATATTCCTATTGCACAAAATAGATTAAAGCATAAAAATATTGAAGTTAAAGCCATAGACGAGACCAATATTCTTCCTTTTGATAATGCGTCCTTTGACTTAGTTATAAACCGCCACGAGGAGTATATTGTTGATGAGGTAAAAAGGGTTTTAAAAGAAAACGGTTACTTCGTAACGCAACAAGTAGGCGGTATGAATAATATAGATATCAATTCAACATTAGGTGCAAATCCGCCACATTATTACAATTGGTGTTTGTTAAAGACAATTGAAGATTTAACAAATGCTGGATTTAAAATTGTAATCAGTGATGAAAAGATAGGGTATTCAAGGTTCTATGACATTGGAAGTATTGTTTACTATTTGAAATGTATACCTTGGCAGATTGATGATTTTAGTGTTGAAAAGTACTTCGATCGATTATATTTGCTTGATGAGTATATAAAAGCACATAAATATAAAGATTTTATGAATCATAGATTCTATGTTATTGCACAGAGAATAAGTTAGTATACTACGGTAAAAAGTATATCCTAACAAATGCTTCAACCCTATAACGCCTTTTGTCATGGTTTTTGCGAGAAGAAGACGCAAAAACCACGCCAATCCTTCGCTTCGCTCAGGAACAGGCGTTAAGGGTTAAGCCAATGTTGGGCGGACGCCTTCGGCGCAATAAAATATACATGTGCAATCGGTTATTATATAAATGTTAACCTGGCGCGCTTTACGCGTGTTTTCAAAATAATGATTGATGGAGTTATGCAATATGAGCGAAATCAATATCATATTCAACAAAGAAGAGTTAGGCTTATTGCTAAAATTATTATATTCTGGTTCCTTTGTAGTTGAAGCCGATGATGAAGAAAAAGATAAGAATATTAATAGTATTATCCAAAAAGTACTACTTTCGGCCAAGATAAATAAAGCATATAGAGGAATAGAGTTTAACCAAGAGACAAATGAATATGAGTTAACAGAAAAAGCATATGAAGCTTTAAATGAAGAGTTTGATGATTTTATTGAAGAGACATTTTGGGAAGAACTCTTATTTAGGTTAGGACAAAGAGATATTTTTAAAGAGATTGGAGAGAAAGAGTATAGAAAGATGTCAGAAGAAGAGCTAGAAGTTAAGCATGAAGAAGCAGAAGAAAAGTATAGAAAAGAATTTGATATAAATGGGATAAAAAATTTAGAGATAGTATAAAAAGAACAGACGCCCAACAACTGCTTCAACCCTATAACGCCCTTTGTCATGGTTTTTGCTTGAAGATCACGCAAAAACCACGCCAATCCTTCGCTTCGCTCAGGAACAGGCGTTAAGGGTTAAGCCAATGTTCGATGGACGCCTTCGGCGCCCTATTTGACATTCCAGTCTATATGTTGTACTATATAAACACTGGGGGCAGTTATGGCTATCAATTTGAAAGAAGATATTAGGCCTATCTCATATATTAAGACAAATGCTGCTGATATGATGAAATATGTTACTGAAGTCAAAAATCCTATTGTAATAACACAAAATGGCGAAGCAAAGGCAGTGTTGCTTGATATTGAATCATATCAAAATATGCAAAACGCTTTTAGTTTGCTTAAAATACTTCAATTATCAGAAAAGCAGATCGAAAAAGGAAATTTTAAAAAATCTGAGCAAGTGTTCAAAGAGATTGAGACTCGATTGGGCATTAAAAAATGAAACAATATGAAGTAGTACTATCTCAATTAGCAGAGATAGATATTAATGAGATAGTTTCTTACTACCTTCAAAAAAATAGAGATGTTGCATTAGAGCTTTATAAAAGAATTAAGAGTAGAATTCTTGAACTAGACAATTTACCAAACAAAGGCCGCATAGTACCAGAACTCGATAAGAATGGAATACATGAATTTCGAGAATTGATTGAAGGAAACTATAGAATAGTATATTCAATTCATGAGATGAGAGTACATATTCTTGCAGTTGTTGATTCACGCCGAAATCTTGATGATATATTAATAAATAAAGTAATAGACTTTTACAATAAAGAATAATAATAAGAAGAAGCATCGAACAACTGCTTCAACCTTATAAATCCTTTGGCACGTTTTGTGCAGAAATCTCATGCACAAAACGCGCCAAGCCCTTCGGGCACGGATTTAAAGGTTAAGCCAATGTTAGGACTATTAAATGCTAATTAAATAGTAAAGGTTGATATCGATGAAGTATAAAGGTTCACTTGTTGTTGTTGAAGACATTACGAGATCAAGATTATTATATGAAACAATACTAAAGCAAAAAGTCATCGCCGATTATGGTGAAGACATCACTTTCGAAGGCGGCTTCGTGCTCCATAAGAAAGACCATTATAGAAAACTAATCGATGAGAAAGCAATTACGGCACAATCAAATAGTTTTGAGCTATATTTTGAAGATGATGATCTAGAGATTATAGAGAAAGTACTTATTAAGAACAAATTTGAGTTTGTACATGAACTTAGAGAACAGCCTTGGCGGCAAAAAGTACTACGATTTTATGATTATGATAAAAATATTGTAGAAATTGGAGAGAGTCTAGAGCATGTAGCATATAGGTTATTTCTTGAGAATAAATCATATGAAGAGATAAAGAAGATAACATATCTACCAATAGAGAAGATAAAAGAATCAATAACGAGATTTATTGAAGAAAGAAAGTCCTAACACATGCTTCAACCGGATAATTCCTTTGTCACGGTTTGTGCATCTCGCTTTGCTCGATTACGCACAAACCGCGCCAAGCCCTTCGGGCACGGAATTACCGGTTAAGCCAATGTTAGGTTGACAAGGCAAATAAAGGTTAACATTTCCTAAAAGGAGATATTATGAAGAAAAGTGTAATAGTAACAATCGTCGTATCTGTTTTTGTAACGCTTTTCTTAGTAGCATATTTGTTCACTGGAATATTTGTAATACAACCATTAGGTATGCTCCCCGAAGGTAGTACAGTATGGTATATCAGAAGTGGGTTAAAACTGCCCTTTATTGCATCAGCTGATGGACTCTTATTGGAAAAACAAAATGGTGTAAGTCTTTTGGGACGGTCAATAATGATTAGTACAGTTCTATCATTAATAAAAAATAAAATAATATTAAAAATGCCATATATGAAATCATTTTACCTTATTTCTACAAAAGGTGCAGAATTCGAAAACTAATCCAGTTAGGGGGGGGGGGATATTTATGGAAATCTTTATAATTGCAGTAATTATTGGTATTATTCCTGGAGTAAATGCAAAAGGAAAGGGTCGAAACTTTTTTCTATGGTGGTTATACGGCGCCGCATTATTTATAGTTGCGTTACCACATTCAATACTTTTAAAAGTAGACAAAGAATATTTAGAAAAAGTACAAATTACTGAAGAAGGAATGAAAAAATGTCCATATTGTGCTGAATTGATAAAACAAGAAGCAAAAATATGTAGATATTGTGGGAAAGATGTTTAAAACGGTGCAACCTAACGCCCGTTTCAACCTGATAAATCCTTTGTCACGCTTTTTGCAGGAACAACAATGCAAAAAGCGCGCCAAGCCCTTCGGGCCGGATTTACAGGTTAAACGAATGTTAGGTTGACCCTTCGGGCCAAAATAGGAATCATCATAATAAGACAGTGTGCTTCTCAGAGTAAGGGACTATTATGGAATATTCGGATGTACTTGATTCAAATAGAAATAAAACTGGAAAAGTAATTCTTCGTGGAGATACATTCAACGAGAATGAATATCATCTCCTCGTACATGTATGGATAAAGAATTCAAAGAATCAATTTATCATATCAAAAAGGAAGAGAGATAAGTATCCTTATCCTGGTTTGTGGGAATGTACAGGCGGTTCTGCTGTATCAGGAGATGATAGCCTAAAGACGGCTTTAAAAGAAGTAAAAGAAGAATTAGGAATTGACTTAAATCAAGCGAAAGGTAAGATAGTTTATCAATATAAAGGCAATAATGGCTTTAGTCCGCATTTTGTAGATGTATGGGTCTTTGATCAAGAAGTTGATAAAGAGACTATAAAATGTCAAGAAACAGAAGTAGAAGAAGCGAGAATGGCATCAGGAGAAGAAATAATCGAACTTCTTAACGAAAACAAATTTGTACCAGATTGTAGATTATATATTGATAAGATTATAAATTAAAGAAGAAACCTAACACATGCTTCAACCTTATAAATCCTTTGTCATGGTTTTTGCTAGAAGATGACGCAAAAACCACGCCAAGCCTTCGCAGTAGCTCAGGCGCGGATTTAAAGGTTAAGCCAATGTTAGATTTATTGAATAATAAACTCTGAGAAGATTTGATTGCGTTGGCTAAAAAATGAAGATTCTTGATATAGTATGACATAATAAGAATTGAGCTCTATTTGATACATATTGTTTCTAGAATGGCTCATCGTAAGATAAAGGATACAGATAAAATGTTCACTGGGAAAGGTTTGATAAAGGTAAAAGCATTATGTCTTTTTGAAAATGATGGCAATATATTTGTTTTTGAAGCTTATGATAGTGTAAAGAAAGACTATTTCTATAGGCCTATTGGAGGAATGACTGAGTTACAAGAATATACAATTGATACCTTAAAAAGAGAGATTAAAGAAGAACTAAATACAGAAATTAAAAATATAGAGCTTAAGAAGGTTGTAGAGAATATCTTTGTATGTGATGGCTTTCCTGGTCATGAGATTGATTTTATATATCAAGCAGATTTCTGTGATATCTCATTTTATGAACATAAAGAGTATGAACTTATAGAATCAGATAATGAGAAGCTTAAAGCATTTTGGATAAGCATAAAAGAATGTATTGAGGAGAAATATAGGTTAGTTCCAGAAGTACTCATAGAATACTATAAAGAAATGATAGTTCAAAAGATGCATAGTAAATAATAAAATCTAACAAATGCTTCAACCCTATAACGCCTTTTGTCATGGTTTTTGCGAGAAGATAACGCAAAAACCACGCTAATCCTTCGCTTCGCTCAGGAACAGGCGTTAAGGGTTAAGCTAATGTTCGATGGACGCCTTCGGCGCCCAAATAGTATATACAATGTATACTTGACAAATAGATATACAATGTGTATACTATTGTTGTGGAGGTTCTTATGAAAACAGTTGTTCAAAAATGGGGCAATAGTCTCGGTATACGTATTCCTTCGCTGTATGTGAAAGAATTTGATCTCAAGGGCGGAAGCTCAGTAGAAATAATGGAGGATAATGGAAAACTTGTTATTCTTCCAAAGAAAACGACGCTTGAATCACTCCTTTCTCAAGTAAAAGAAGAAAATATGCATGCCTATGTAGATACTGGATCTTCAATAGGGAAAGAAGAATGGTAAGTAAAATCTATATACCTGAGAGAGGAGACATTGTTTGGCTGGACTTCAACCCACAATTGGGCCATGAACAAAGGGGAAGAAGGCCAGCACTCACATTATCATTTAAAGCATATAATGAGAAAATTGGATTAGCATTATTTTGCCCAATTACAAGTAAGGTAAAGGGATATCCATTTGAAGTTGAGCTTGAGTTAAAAAAGATAAAAGGCTCTGTATTAAGTGATCAAATTAAGAGTCTAGATTGGAGAGAAAGAAATATAGAATTTATAGAAAAAATTGGAGACAAAAAAATGGAAGAAGTAATAGAAAAAATTGAAGTAATAATAAGATAAGAAGCATCGAACAAAAGCTTCAACCTTATAAATCCTTTGTCATGGTTTGTGCAGAACAACAATGCACAAACCACGCCAAGCCTTCGCAGTAGCTCAGGCGCGGATTTAAAGGTTAAGCCAATGTTCGATGGACGCCTTCGGCGCAAAAATATTAAAAAGCATATGTTCTATTTGTAGAAGATATTGATATATACAATTAACATTGGTGGATTATGAAACAATCTATTGTACATATAGCACTTGTTGTAAAAGATTATGATGAGGCGCTTCATTTCTATATAAAGAAACTAAAATTTGTTCTCATTGAAGACACGTATCAACCTGAACAGAATAAACGATGGGTAGTTATTGCTCCTCCTGGAGGTTCTGGAACTACTCTTTTACTTGCAAAAGCTTCAAAATCAGAACAAGAACCATTTATTGGAAATCAAACCGGTGGAAGAGTATTTTTATTTCTTAATACAGACGATTTTTGGAGAGATTATAAAAATATGATAAAAGAAGGGATTAAATTTATTAGAGAGCCTAAAGAGGCAGATTATGGAATGGTAGCTGTATTTGAAGATCTTTATGGAAACTTGTGGGACCTTTTACAGCTAAATGAAAATCATCCAATCGCAATAAGAAATAAGTAAATTGATGTATAATAGCTAATTAAAATATGGATAATTCAAATATAATAAAGAGAATACATCGAACAACCGTTTCAACCTTATAAATCCTTTGGCACGTTTTGTGCAGAACAACAATGCACAAAACGTGCCAAGCCCTTCGGGCACGGATTTAAAGGTTAAACGAATGTTAGTCGGATTTAAATAGGAAGGGACATGAAAACAGTAGGAATAATTGGCGGCGTTGGTCCTGAATCAACAATCTACTATTATCAAAGAATCATTAAGGAATATCAAAATCGAACTAAAAGCGTGCACTATCCAAATATAAATATTGCCAGTATTGATATGACTGAAATGCTCACGTATGTCAAAAATAAAGAATATAATGATCTACTAAACATGCTCAGCGTAAAAGTTGAAAATCTAAGGATGGCATCATCAGAATTTGTTGTAATAGCATCAAATACACCACATGTTATATTTGAAAGGCTAGAGAAATCTGTATCTGTGAAGCTTATTAGTATTGTTGATTCAGCGTGCAAATTCATCAAGCAGAAAGGGTATAAAAAAGTACTACTTACAGGCACACTATTTACAATGCAAGAGAACTTCTATAGCAAGTATGCAAGTAAGCATAAATTTGAGTTACTTGTACCTAGCAAAGATGAAATGTTAAGTATCCAAGATGTTATCTTTCCAGAGCTTGAAGAAGGAATAATAATTCCTGAAAAGAAAGAGAAATATATTAAAATTGTAGAACAATATGTAAGGGAACAAGGTATAGATAGTGTAATACTTGGGTGCACTGAATTACCGCTTATGATATCGGACGAAGATCTTTCAATACCAGCAATAAATACATCAGAGATACATGTACAAGCGATAGTAGATGAAATGCTAAATGCAACCGACTAACAAATGCTTCAACCTTATAAAGCCTTTTGTCATGGTTTTTGCGAGAAGATTACGCAAAAACCACGCCAATCCCTCGCAGTAGCTCGGGCCAGGCTTTAAAGGTTAAGCCAATGTTAGAACTATCAAAATGCTGGAAAATGGGATATAAAAGAAAAGTATAAATTATATATGTGAGGCTACATTGAAGAAAAATTGGTTTGAATATGTAATTCTTCTCTTAATTGTTGTGCAATCAGCAATTGGACTTTTTTTCAATGTTTATAGAGATATTGAATGGATCAAGCGGACATGGTTTGGTAATGATCTCGTAACATTATTGATTATTTCTCCATTATACTTTTTATCGATAAAAAATGAGAATAAACAGTCAATCTACAAAATGCTCAATCTTGGGATTGCTGGATATCTCATATATAATTATGCATATTACTTATTTGGTGCTGCACTAAATGAATTATTCATACTCTATGTGGTTCTATTTATAGGTGCTATTGCAAATATTATTATAAAACTAAGTAGTATAAAGATTAACGATTTTAAAGAATACTTCAATACTGAAAAAGGCACTATAATCATATCAATTTTATACCTATTTATAGGAATTGGCCTTGGTATTGTATGGATAGGGATGTGGCTATCTTATATCTATTTTGATGGAAAACTACCGCTAGAGCCAGAAGCATTCAAGTTGGTTGCATCGCTCGATCTTGTGATTATTGTACCTGCGATGATTATTTCTGGCATTTACTTGTTACAAAAACGATCAATTGGATACTTATTAGGTGTAATTATAGGTATAGAAGGTAGCTTATATTTGTTTATCTTATCTGTTAACTCAGTTATTTCAGGAATTGCAGTAAAAAACTTTCCTGGAGAATTACCGATATGGGGAAGTTTATTTCTAATAGAGACAATTGGAATAGTATTATTGCTAACCCATTTAAAGAAACATAAAATTAATTAAACTATTATTTGAAAAACGGAAGTTCTAACACATGCTTCAACCCTATAACGCTTTTTGTCATGGTTTTTGCTTGAAGATGACGCAAAAACCACGCCAATCCTTCGCTTCGCTCAGGAGCAGGCGTTAAGGGTTAAGCCAATGTTAGAAGGACCCTTCGGGCCGAAGAAAGAAAAGTAAGTCATTTAAGTGATATTGTAAGTAAAAAATACGACTATTAGGATGAAGCAATATGAATTCACTAGAAGTCAAAAAGACAAATACTTGGTCAATAAAGAGAATATCTCTATTAATATTTATTCCAACAACTATACTTTCTCTATTATATTATGTAGTTGGTTATTTTCATCAAGTAATACCATCAATTATGCTATTTTAGCTTTATTTATTCTTTTTCCATTTGAACTTGGTGTAATATTGATTACTAGCAAGAAAGATTTTAGGAAAATTTCGCTTAAAAGTTCTTTTGTTTTACATGAGAAAAGTAAAGTATGGAAAAACATAACAATAGCTTCAATATTATTTTTGATTGCAGGAATATTTTCTATTACTATTGGTAGTATTGAAAATAATTTGACATCAGAACTCAGAGATAAGATGTTTAGCGTTATATCTCCATATTTTGATTGGTCAAATCTCTTAGTCTTAAAAAAATATTCTAAAAATATTTTAATTGCATCTTGTATTATATATTTCTTTGAGAATGTGTTCATTTTACCAATTATTGAAGAATTATATTTTCGAGGGTTACTTACATCAAAAGTAAAGCATCTAGGCAAATGGGCACCAATACTAATAACAGTATTATTTTCACTTTATCATTTTTGGGCACCATTAAATAATATATTTCGAATATTTGCTTTTTTCCCAGCCGCTTATATTACCTGGAAAGAAAAAAATATCTATATATCAATAGTGTTTCATTGTTTATGCAATTTCTTTTCAACAGTGAGTATAATAATAAACATAATAAAAATCTTCTAACAAATGCTTCAAGCTGAGTCGCTTCTTTGTCACGCTTTTTGCTTGAAGATCACGCAAAAAGCGCGCCAACCGCTTCGCGGTCGAAGCTCCCAGCTTAAGCCAATGTTAGATCTATTAAATGCTAAGAGCTATCGCTACATATAAAGAATATGTATGGGTTATTATATTTGGCATCTTTCATGCAATTTAAAAAGTCTATTACTCCTCACAATATAGTATTGCTTTAAATGATTGTAATGCTTAAGGATGCCAATTAGGATAGATAAATGACCATAAGAAAATGGAATATCAATGATTTAGATGAGATAATGATTCTTCTTCAACAAATGAATGAGGCTCTTGATGAGCAACAAGAAATAAATATTGAAAGCATAAATGTTCATTTTAAGAAAATGGAAGAACTTAAAAATGTCTATGAAAACTATGTCTTAGTGAAAGATAATAAAGTAATTGGATATATGTCTTTATTGTTCTATAGGAGCCTGTTTCATAAAGTTGGAACTGCGCAAATGAATGAGCTTATTATTGATAAAGCATATAGGAATAAAAGCTATGGTAAAGAGCTATTAGAGTATGGAGTTGAGCGGGCAGTTGATAAAGGAATGGATGAAATAGAGATAGGTGTAGAAAAAGAGAATAAGAAAGCAATTGAGTTTTATAAGAGAAATGGAATAGAAGAAGAATATCTACTATTAGGGAAAGAACTTTAAAAAGAAAGATCTAACACATGCTTCAACCTTATAAATTCTTTGTCATGGTTTTTGCTAGAAGATGACGCAAAAACCACGCCAAGCCCTACGGGCGCGGATTTAAAGGTTAAGCTAATGTTAGGTATATTTAGGAAACCAGAATAAATTATTGCATAAAATATGAGAGGTACTACTACACATGTTGTCCATTTCACCAGCTGCAAAAGAGCTATTCCCTGATTTGAAAATCGGGCTATTGCTGATTAGTAATATTAAGAATGCATATTTGAATGATAATATGGCAATCGCCAAAGATTCTTTGATTGAAGATCTAAAGCAGCGCTATGGTTCATTATCTAGAAAAGAGCTTATTCAAACAGAAGTACTACAAGGATACTATTCATATTATAAAAGCTTTACCAAAACATATCGTGTTTTACTGCAACTTGAATCAGTTATCTATAAAGAGAAAGGAATTCCATTAGTATCACCAATCGTACAATCAATGTTCATGGCTGAACTTAAGAATCATTTCTTAACCTCAGTTCATGATTACTCAAAGATAGTTGAGCCATTATATCTAGATCGTACAATTAGTGGTGAGCTTTTTACACTTTTCAATGGAGAACAGAAATCATTAAAGAAAGATGATCTTTATATAAGAGATACAAAAGACATCATATCAAATGTGCTTAATGGAATGGATGAAAGGACAAAAGTAACATCAAATACTCATACTGCTATGTATAACGTATATGTTCCATTTTATGTTGATGAGGAAAAGATATTGGCACATTTGGATGATATGGCTAATTATCTTAAGCTTAATGATGAAAGCGCTATTATTGAAGAGAGAAGTATATATAAGTAAAAGAATTGAATAAGTATAGCTTTACTTTGAAAAGTGAAATACCTAACAACTGCTTCAACCCTATAACGCCTTTTGTCATGGTTTTTGCTAGAAGATGACGCAAAAACCACGCCAATCCTTCGCTATGCTCAGGAACAGGCGTTAAGGGTTAAGCCAATGTTATGCGGACCCTTCGGGCACAAAGTGAAGAGTTACTAATGAAAATTACTATTGCTAATGAGAGTGCTTTTTCTAAGATCAAAGAATCATTTTTACCCATCATTGATCAAGCTATAAAAGCATACCTGGAATCAATTCAGAACAACAACATTATAAACATTAGATTAATGGGCTCTGTGCCTCGTGGAGATGCTAGAGAAATTCATTCAGATATAGATTTTGTTGCTATTTGTAAGTACAAGCTGTCAGCGGATGAGGATTCAAAAATACAGCAATATGCCGCTTTGTTATCAAGTAAGAACAAACAAGTAAGAAAAGTTGATTTAGAGTGTGAAACAATCGGTGACATTCATCCGGCAAGAGAGTTTGTGTTTATCACCGATTCTATTTCGCTCTATGGGAATGACATGTATACAAAAAGTGTATATGAGATAGAAGCAAAACAATTGGCCGAAAACAATACACCGGATCTTGATAAGCTGCTTATTAACTATAGGAATGGAATACATACAGTAAAGACAAACGATGAAATCATTCAATTCAGTCGCTGGATTGGGAAAGACATTTTGAAAGCATTACGATATCGCTTGATAGTAGAAAAGAACATCTATGAAAAGACAGTAAAAGGCATTCATTTTGAACTTTGTAAGAATTATCCTGATGATAAAAGCATATTTGATAGTCTACTTGATGCATATATGTATCCAAAAAATGATGTAGACAAATTGAACAACATTTTAGATAAAGTAGAAGAAATAAAAGAAGTGTATAAGAGAAAAGAAATCGCATAACACGCGCTTCAACCTGACAACGCTATTGTCACGCTTCTTGCTGATCAACGTAAAGTAGGAGCCACAACGTAAAGTGGTGCAAGAAGCGCGCCAATGGACGCGTTGCAGGTTAAGCGAAAATGTTAGACCCACAGAGATTCAATATAATTACTGGAGGTCTCTGAATGACTAAAAATGATAATGAATTATCTCCTACCCAAAATGGGAAAGTCAAAATCAAAAGCATAGTAAAACCGCTAGTATTCATATTTTTGCTTTGGCTAGTCTATAGACTTTGTTCAAATACGAAAGATTCATTATTCAGTATTCTCTACTTTGTAATGATTATCTTAAATACTGTAGCAATATCAATTTTAATGGATCCAGAACTTATAAATGAAAGAGCAAATGTAGCTGAAAATATAAAAAAGGGTGATCTATTCTATGCACTTATGGTAGGTAGAATTGGGCCATTGTTAACAATAGTGATATCAGGATTAGATGCTAGATTTCACTGGACACAACCATATGGTGCTTTTATAAAAGTAAAAGCATTCGTTATAATGATTGCTGCGCTTGTATTTACAGATTGGGCTGTTATAACAAATAGATATTTTTCTGGAGTAGTGAGAATACAAAAAGAAAGAAGGCATAAAGTAATTACAGAAGGGCCATATAGATTTATACGGCACCCAGGATATTTAAGTGCTATACTCTATATTCTAGTAACACCATTGATATTGAATTCAATAGTAGGGATTATACCTACTATACTTGTGACGTATATAACAATATTGAGGACAAAGAAAGAAGATGATTATTTGAAGAAAGAATTGGATGGGTATAAAGAGTATTCTGAAAAGACAATATATAGATTAGTACCATATATATGGTAAAAAGTGGGGTCTAGCACATGCTTCAACCTTATAAATTCTTTGTCATGGTTCTTGCGAGAAGATAACGCAAGAACCACGCCAAGCCCTTTGGGCACGAATTTAAAGGTTAAGCTAATGTTGGAAGGACGCTAGCGCGCAGCATGTTAAAGAATATGGGGATTAGCAGAGTAAGCATAGAAAAATCAAACATTCGAAAGGAGACAATGGCTTTGGTGAATCTTGTTATTACACACGATAAACCTAATGTTAACTGGGAAGAACAAGAGCAAATACTTAAGCAAGAAGCAAAAGTGCTCTGGGGCTTACAGAAGAATGGAATTATTAGGAACATTTGGTTCACGAAGAATTCTAGAAAAGCCATTCTTATTTTTGAAGCAGAAGATTCAAAAAGAACAAAAGAAATTATTGATACATTTCCTTTGGTTAAAGAGGGATTGATTACCTATGAAATTGTTGAATTGGTAGCATATGATGGCTATGAAAGACTATTCATATAAAGAAAGACTCATAAGATTTTAAGTAAAGAGAAAACTATTAAAGAAGAAAAATCTATTTAGTAAAGAAAAGACATTATTAAGAAAATAGGGAAGAGAAGACTTCCAACACCTGCTTCAACCCTATAACGCCTTTTGTCATGGTTTTTGCGAGAAGATCACGCAAAAACCACGCCAATCCTTCGCTTCGCTCAGGAGCAGGCGTTAAGGGTTAAGCCAATGTTAGATCTATTAAATGCTAAGAGCTCTCGTTACATATTAAGAAATATGTGGGTTAATATTTTTAGTGCTTCCCTTGTTGTTTTAAAAAGTTAATTACTCTTCACAATATAGTGTAGTTTTAAAATGATAGTAACGCTTATGGCAACCAATTAGGATAGATGAATGACTATAAGAAAATGGAAAGTAAGTGATTTAGATGAGATAATGAATCTTCTTCAACAAATGAATGAGGCTCTTGATGAACAGCAAGAAATAAATACAGAAAGCATTAATGTTCATTTTAAGAAAATGGAAGAACTTAACGATGTCTATGAGAATTATGTCTTAGAGAAAGATAATAAAGTAATTGGATATATATCTTTATTGTTCTATAGGAGCTTGTTTCATAAAGTTGGAACCGCGCAAATAAATGAGCTTATTATTGATAAAGCATATAGGAATAAAAGCTATGGGAAAGTGATATTAGAATATGGAGTAAAGAGGGCAGTTGAAAGAGGAATGGATGAAATAGAGCTAGGTGTAGAAAAAGAGAATAAGAAAGCGATTGAGTTTTATAAGAAAAATGGAATAAAAGAAGAATATCTATTATTAGGGAAAGAACTGTAAAAAGAAAGATCTAACACATGCTTCAACCCTATAACGCCTTTTGTCATGGTTTTTGCTAGAAGATGACGCAAAAACCACGCCAATCCTTCGCTTCGCTCAGGAACAGGCGTTAAGGGTTAAGCCAATGTTAGGTGGACGCCTTCGGCGCAAGGAAAAATTAATATAGATGATTTCAATTGGTATAATGAAGGTAAATATATTACTCAAAATCTAAAATGTATCAAAAGGAAAAAATATGTATAATTCAAATTACGATTTAAGCTTAATAATAATAGCTTTTTTGACAACAATTGGAGTATTAATAGTTCTAATACTTTTATTAAGGGAAGTTGTTTGTTGGTATTATAAAATTAATAAAATTATTGAACTACAAAATAATATGATAAACTATTTGATTGAAGTTAGTAATAATTCAAAATCTATAAATAGTAAATTGGGAATTATTATTAATGAACAATTAAAAAATAATGTTGTTAAAGAAAAAATAGTATCTGAAACAAAAATTGAAAATAAGAGTAATAATACAAATGTTTATCATGAAATAGAACCATTAACAGATGAAAAAGCAAAAAAGCTATTAGAAAATATTGGATACGTACTAATTAAGTCAGATGATAAGTGGATAATTAAAAAGAATGATAATTCTGGAATTACTAGGAATGTTTATACAAGAGATGATTTATATAAAGAAATTAGAACGTTATTTAAAGATGAAAAAAGTAAGAAAAATAGCACCTAACAAGTGCTTCAACCTTATAAATCCTTTGTCATGGTTTGTGCAGAACAACAATGCACAAACCACGCCAAGCCTTCGCAGTAGCTCAGGCACGGATTTAAAGGTTAAGCCAATGTTAGATTCACTAAAAGAAAAAGAAAAGTGATACATTTATCTGTAATGAGTATATGCTGCAAATGATATGTTTCTCTATTAATTATACAAAATATTTGTTTCCTGCTTAAAATTGCGATTAAATAGCATTTTATATTCTTCTTGAATTTTCTTTAAATATTGATATGATACAATAAAATATTATGTCTGATACATTATTTCTAGATATATTATCAATTCAACCGACACAATTATACATTAGTGCATTGAAGTATCAAATTGTAAATAAGAAAATATCTAAAGACAGTTTTCTCATGAACTTTATGATGCAGTTCCAATCAAACTGTTTGATGATAAAGTAATATTTATAGACGGACATACTAGAGCGTCATGGCTCATAAATCATGGAATATATACAATAAAGGTATATTGGGAAAAAGAAGAATATAATTGGGATTTATATAGAAGATGTATTAATTGGTGTAAAGAAGAAAACATTTATTCAATCGATGATCTTAAAGGAAGAATAATAAGTTCAGAAGATTATAAAGAATTATGGAATAAGAGATGCAATGTAGCATTACAAGAAATTCGAAGATCTAGAAAAATGAAACAGAAAAATATAGGAATCTAACAAATGCTTCAACCCTATAACGCCCTTTGTCATGGTTTTTGCTAGAAGATGACGCAAAAACCATGCCAATCCTTCGCTTCGCTCAGGAACAGGCGTTAAGGGTTAAGCCAATGTTAGAAAGACGCTCCCGCGCAGGAAGAATATATATAGTTCATTGCAGTAATTATTAATCAACATAATGGAAAAAAGCATATGTTCGGCATTGCATCGAGAAATGGATACAAAGAAATCATCCCTGGTATAAGCATTAAGACTCTAAGCTATGGAGAAAATTCAATACTTGTTGAGTTCTTACTTAATAAAGATGCTGCACTTCCTGAACATAAGCATATAAATGAACAAACTGGATATCTCGTAAAAGGTAGCATTAAGCTCTTTATTAATGGAAAATCTAATGTATTACATCCTGGTGATAGTTGGACAATATTATCAAATGTAAAGCATAAGGCAGAAATACTTGAAGAGTCAGTAGCGATAGAAGTCTTTAGCCCAAGAAGAGAAGACTATATTGAATATGAGAATAAAGAAGATATTTTTGAATAAAGAGAAGAAAATAAAAAACATAAAGAAAGAGTAAGATATTTTTTGAAGACAGTAATAAGAGACGTTGAGAGACAAAAGGGAGATTTCTAACAAACGCTTCAACCCTATAACGCCTTTTGTCATGGTTTTTGCGAGAAGATGACGCAAAAACCACGCCAATCCTTCGCTTCGCTCAGGAACAGGCGTTAAGGGTTAAGCCAATGTTAGAAAGACGCTCCCGCGCAGGAAGAGTATTTGTAGTTCATTGAAGTCATTATCAGTCAACATAATGGAGAAAGGCTCATGTTTGGTATTGCATCGAGAAATGGATATAAAGAAATCATCCCAGGTATAAGCATTAAAACACTTTGCTATGGAGAAAATTCATTACTTGTTGAATTCTTACTTAAAAAGGGTTCTGCACTTCCAGAACATAAGCATTTAAATGAACAAACTGGATATCTGGTAAAAGGTAGCATTAGGCTCTTTATTGATGGGAAATCTCAAGTTTTACATACTGGTGATAGTTGGACAATTTTATCAGATGTTAAGCATAAAGCAGAAATACTTGAAGATTCAGTAGCTATAGAAGTCTTTAGTCCAAGAAGAGAAGACTATATTAAATATGAGAATAAAGAAGATATTATTGAGTAAAGAGAAGAAACCAAAAACATAAAGAAAGAATAAAAGATTTGCTAAAGATAGTAATAAAAGACCTTAAGAGACAAAGGGAAGATTTCTAACAAATGCTTCAACCTTATAAAGCCTTTTGTCATGGTTTTTGCGAGTCGCTAACGCTCCTTTACGCAAAAACCACGCCAATCCTTTGCTTCGCTCAGGCTAGGCTTTAAAGGTTAAGCCAATGTTAGATTTATTGAATAATAAACTCTGTGAAGATTTGGCTGCGTTGGCTAAAAAATGAAGATTCTTGATAAAGTAAGACATAATAAGAATTATACTCTATTTGATACATCTTGTTTTTAGGATTGCTTATCGTAATATGAAGGATACAGATAAAATGTTCAAAGGAAAGGATTTGATAAAAGTAAAAGCATTATGTCTTTTTGAAAATGATGGTAATATATTTGTTTTTGAAGCATATGATAGTGTAAAGAAAGACCATTTCTATAGGCCTATTGGAGGAACGACTGGGTTACAAGAATATACAATTGATACCTTAAAAAGAGAGATTAAAGAAGAACAAAATATAGAAACTAGAAATATAGAGCTTAAGAAGGTTGTAGAGAATATCTTTGTATGTGATGGCTTTCCTGGTCATGAAATTGATTTTATATATCAAGCAGATTTCTGCGACACATCATTTTATGAACATAAAGAGTATGAGCTCATAGAATCAGATAATGAGAGACTTAAAGCATTTTGGATAAGTATAAAAGAATGTATTGAGGGGAAATATAGGTTAGTTCCAGAAGTACTCATAGATTACTATAAAGAAATGATGGTTTTAAAGATGCATAGTAAATAATAAAATCTAACAAATGCTTCAACCCTATAACGCCTTTTGTCATGGTTTTTGCTAGAAGATGACGCAAAAACCACGCCAATCCTTCGCTTCGCTCAGGAACAGGCGTTAAGGGTTAAGCCAATGTTAGGTTGACGCCTTCGGCGCTAGAAAAGAATAGATTTATAAGAGAGTAAGATGAAATTGTACTTCATTCGTCACGGCGAAAAAGAAACCACTTCTGTGATTAATCCAATAATAGGACATACAGATCCTTCATTAACAGACGTTGGTTTTAAGCAGGCAAATGCCTTGGTTGAATACTTTAAATATGAAAAAGTAGATCATATTTACGCTAGCGAGTACTTACGGGTTCAACAGACTGCAGAACCATTATCAAGAGATAAGAAAATTTCTATTAAAATAGATAAACGGCTTAATGAGATAGATAATGGACTCATTGAGACTATGTCAGATGAAGAGATAGAAAAGGAGTATCCAGAGTTTTGGAGAGATTTCTTTGAACATAAACATGACTGTAGATTTCCTGGTGGAGAGACGGGTGAAGAAGTTAAAGAAAGACAAAATGATTTATTAAAAGAGATTAAGGAGAAAGATGGAACATATGTATTGTTCTGTCATGAGGGCTATATAAGAATATTAATGTGCAATCTTCTAGGGATGCCTGTTTATCATAGATATAAGTTTAAATATGATTATTGTGGGATTACAGAAGTAATCTATGAGAATGAAGAGTGGAAGATCAAGAGATTTAATCAAATACAAAAGTAAAAGGGCAGTAACCTAACACCTGCTTCGACCCTATAACGCCCTTTGTCATGGTTTGTGCAGAACAACAATGCACAAACCACGCCAATCCTTCGCTACGCTCAGGAGCGGGCGTTAAGGGTCAAGCCAATGTTATGTCGACGCCTTCGGCGCGATTATTATCATTGATATATGAAAGATTCAAATCAAAGTAATCTTGACGGCAAACAGTACTTCTTAATGTAGATCTTAATACGATTCTTACTTTTTGATGAGGGCTCCGAGTATGAATACCAATACTATAATCTGTTCTCTTAGAAAAAGAAAAGTTAACGGAAAATTTACATTATATGAAGCTACACAGAGTGATAAACAGTCCCTAGAAGCATGCTTAAGAGATTTAGAATATGTATCTGATTTTACTGGATGGAAAGAAGTCATAGTAGATGAGGCTCAAACCCTTTTAGATCATGAAGATTTACCTAAGAATGGTATAAAAGAAAAAGATAGAGTCTATATTATTCAGAAAAACAATATTACTATTGGATATACAAAATTCTATGAAGGCGCTTTTAGTCCTGATAAAATATTTCTTGGCTTCTTTGGCATTATGAAAGAGTATCAACGAGAAGGAAATGGGGTAAAGGCTTATGCAATGCTTGAAGAAGAGATAAAAAATTGTGGGTATAAAAGTATTCGATTAAATGTTGGGACTAAAAATATTCCAGCAATGATATTTTGGATCAAGAATGGATACACGAAGATAGTAAGGTATTATCCTTATGAGAATGGATTTCTTGATATTAATCTAGAAAAAGAAATTACATAACAAAAGCTTCAACCCTATAACGCCCTTTGTCATGGTTTTTGCTAGAAGATTACGCAAAAACCACGCCAATCCTTCGCTTCGCTCAGGAGCAGGCGTTAAGGGTTAAGCCAATGTTGGGTGGACGCGCTTACGCGCGCAATAACTATTTGTATGAAAAGAATGCTGGGGGAAATCAATGTTATATCATCCAAAGCGTGTGCGTAATGAAATTATTGATGCGAATGAAATAGAAAATCTTATAAAGCAAGGAAATCATATTACACTTGCCTTATGTGATAATAATATCCCTTACATAGTAACAATGAGTTATGGCTATGATGATAATAAAAAATACCTATATTTTCATTGTGCTAATAAGGGAGATAAACTTGATTATATAAAGAAAAATAGCAACGTTATAGGAACAATAATCAAAGATAATGGATACTTGAAAACAAAATGTGATCATGATTATGAGTCAGTAATCATAAGGGGAAAGATATTTATAGTAGAAAGCTTAGAAGAGAAAAAGCATGGGCTTCAAATTCTACTAAATCATTTAGAAGAAGATCCAAGGCCCATATTTGAAAGAAATATAGAGAATGATGAATCATATAGAAAAGTAACAATATTAAGATTAGAGATAGAATCAGTCATAGGGAAAAAGTATATAGGATAAGACACCCAACACCTGCTTCAACCCTATAACGCCCTTTGTCATGGTTTTTGCTTGAAGATGACGCAAAAACCAAGCCAATCCTTCGCTTCGCTCAGGAGCAGGCGTTAAGGGTTAAGCCAATGTTAGTCGGATTAAAATAGGAAGAGAAATGAAAACAGTAGGAATAATTGGCGGCGTTGGTCCTGAATCAACAGTTTACTATTATCAAAGAATCATTAAGGAATATCAAAAGCGAACTAAAAGCGTGCACTATCCAAATATAAATATTGCCAGCATTGATATGACGGAAATGCTCACGTATGTCAAAAATAAAGAATATAATGACCTACTAAACATGCTCAGCGTAAAAGTTGAAAATCTAAGGATGGCATCATCAGAATTTGTTGTAATAGCATCAAATACACCACATGTTATATTTGAAAGGCTAGAGAAATCTGTATCTGTGAAGCTTATTAGTATTGTTGATTCAGCGTGCAAATTCATCAAGCAGAAAGGGTATAAAAAAGTACTACTTACAGGCACACTATTTACAATGCAAGAGAACTTCTATAGCAAGTATGCAAGTAAGCATAAATTTGAGTTACTTGTACCTAGCAAAGATGAAATGTTAAGTATCCAAGATGTTATCTTTCCAGAGCTTGAAGAAGGAATAATAATTCCTGAAAAGAAAGAGAAATATATTAAAATTGTAGAACAATATGTAAGGGAACAAGGTATAGATAGTGTAATACTTGGGTGCACTGAATTACCGCTTATGATATCGGACGAAGATCTTTCAATACCAGCAATAAATACATCAGAGATACATGTACAAGCGATAGTAGATGAAATGCTAAATGCAACCGACTAACAAATGCTTCAACCTTATAAATCCTTTGTCACGGTTTGTGCAGTCGCTTCGCTCCTTTATGCACAAACCGCGCCAAGCCCTTCGGGCACGGATTTAAAGGTTAAGCCAATGTTATGCGGACTCGCGCATTCGCGCGAGCTAAGTTATTATAATAGAAGTATATAAAAAAGTATAATGTTGTCCTTGACATTACACATACTAATGTGTAAAATATTGACATAAGGAGGACATTATGGCTACAAACCTCGCTATAGATGATAGATTGCTCACCAAAGCACTTGAAATTGGCGGTTATAAATCAAAAAAGGACACTGTTAATGCTGCACTTGATGAATTTATCAAAAGAAGAAAAGCAAAAGAGCTAATAGATATTTTTGGTACAATAGAATATGACGCTTCTTATGATTACAAGAAAATGAGATCAAGATGAAACGAGTATTAGTAGATACTTCGGTATGGTCTCTTGCACTAAGAAAAAAGGAAAGAACTGAGGAAGAACAAAAGATAGTAAGTCATCTATCAAAATTGATAAGTAACCTTACTGTTGTTCTTATAGGTCCAATACGGCAAGAGATTCTATCAGGAATCTCAACGAAAGAACGATTTGAAGTACTTAAAGAAAAGATATCAATATTCGATGATCATACAATACATACCCATGATTATGAACTTGCTGCAGAATACTTTAATGAATGTAGAAAACATGGGATACAAGGATCTCATATAGATTACCTAATATGCTCAGTTGCCACAAATAATGATATGTCAATATTTACATTGGATAATGATTTTCAGCTCTATAAAAAGCATATAAGAATTAAGCTAGAAAAATACGCATAACAAAAGCTTCAACCCTATAACGCCTTTTGTCGTGGTTTTTGCGAGAAAATGACGCAAAAACCACGCCAATCCTTCGCTTCGCTCAGGAACAGGCGTTAAGGGTTAAGCCAATGTTGGATTGACGCTTCGCGCAGAGGAGAAGAAATGGAATTCACTTTGAGTACTCCGGCATTACTTTTCTCTGCAATTAGTCTCCTTATGTTAGCATATACTAATAGATTTCTTGCAATAGCGAACCTTACACGAGAATCTGTTAAAGTCTATAATGATAATAAGAATCTTAACACCTTAAAGCAAATTAAACACTTCAAAGTAAGATTACGGCTTATAAAATATACACAAGTATTTGGAGTGGTAAGTTTCTTATTATGTACCATAAGCATGTTCCTGATAATGATACATACGATTGAGTTAGCTGAAATACTATTTATACTGAGCCTGCTAACATTAGCAGCATCATTAACTATCTCTTTAGTAGAAGTATTAATATCAATAGCTGGGCTTAATTTAGAACTTGAAACAATAGAGAATGTAATAGATAAATAGTAATAGGAAATAAATATGTTGTTATATGGAATAGTAATAATATTTGCTGGAATATTTTCAATTGTGTGTGCTATTTTTGATTTCAATTGGTTTATCAACAATCATAGGGCAAAAGTATTTGTAAAGCTATTTAAGAGAAATGGCGCAAGAGTATTCTATATTGTATTGGGAATAGTACTTTGTATATTAGGAATAGTAATCATTCAGTAAAGACATAAAGGAAGAAATCCAACAAAAGCTTCAACCCTATAGCGCCTTTTGTCATGGTTTTTGCTAGAAGATAACGCAAAAACCACGCCAATCCTTCGCTTCGCTCAGGAACAGGCGTTAAGGGTTAAGCCAATGTTAGGTTGACGCTTCGCGCAATAATAAAATGAGGCAATATGGCATATCTTAAATATGAACGCGTGGCTTTGACATCAGAATCTGCTAAAGTGAGAATTCAAGACATGCTATCTGATTTATATCCATCAAGCAAACATATCAATTTCTTGGATTTTACTGATTATGTATTGCCTGGAATTAGCTTTACGATAGAAGAAGAAATCAAAGAGCTTTTAAAAAACGGAAAAGCTAATAAACTGCAGATGTTATATGATCAAAATGATGCATTATTTGGTAGTTTACCTTCAATTGGGGTAGTTTCAGATATTCAAGGAATATCTGTGGAAATATCATCATCTTTCCTCGGCCAAAATAAAAAAATAAAAGCAAATGGTTTTATTGAAAAACCTGAAGATTCATTATCAAATGATATTTGTGTTTTTAAAGATATTTTTTATCAATCGTTCTTAGATAAATCATACGACGATTGCTTTAGGGCTTATCGTTCTTTTCTATTTTCTTCAATTACTCTTGTAGATCTTTATATGAATCGTTTCGTTACTTATGCTCGTAATAAAGAACTACCAGAGATAAAAACTAAAGAATTTGAAATCCTTGATTCTCAGAAAAATATGGATGATAGATTGAACTCTTGGATAAAGCTATTTAGCAATGAAAAAGAATCTATTAAAGGAAATAAAGAGTGGAATGCATTTATAAAAATAAAGAAAGCGAGAAATGACTTTGTTCATCCAAAGAGTATAGGATTTGGGTATGAGTTCAAAAACATTATTGATATATTTAACTGTTCTGTAGATGGTATAGGTGGACTTTTGTATAAGATGCATAAAGCATCTGAAAGAAATGGCTATTTAGGATTTATCCAACAGCTTATGAATCAAGGAAATATTGTTTATAATTAGAAATAGAAGAAACCTAACACTCGCTTCAACCTTATAAATCCTTTGGCATGATTTGTGCAGAAATCCCATGCACAAATCACGCCAATCCTTCGCCTTCGGCTCAGGCAAGGATTTAAAGGTTAAGCGAAAATGTTGGATGGACGCTTTCGGCGCCAAAAACATAGAGAAGGTGATAGATGCTCATTGAAGAATATAATGTTCAATGGCCAAAACAATTTGAAAAAATAAAAGACATATTAGAAAAGAGCTTAAAGTCATATGTCGGAATTGAACATGTCGGTAGTACATCAATAAATGGAATGTTTGCTAAGCCAATTATTGATATAGATATAGAGATAAATAATAAGAATTATTTATTACAGATAAAAACAGAACTAGAGAATATTGGATACGTCTATTGTGGAGACCAAGGTATACCAGGGAGAGAAGCATTTAAAAGGGACAGAAAAAATAAATTGGGAGCTTTAGATACAATACAACATCATTTATATGTCTGTGCTTCAGATAATTTAGAGTTTCGAAAGCATATTTTGTTTAGAGATTACTTACGAAATCATAAAGAAGCAGTAGATCAATACAACAGTATAAAAAATGATATTATAAGAAGATATGGAGAAAATAATAGAGAGAAGTATGTTGAGGTAAAAGAAAATGAATACAAATGGTTCTTTGAAGATATAATAGAAAAGAGTAAAGAAGAGAGGAAGAAGCATCCAACAACCGCTTCAACCTTATAAAGCCTTTTGTCATGGTTTTTGCTCGAAGATTACGCAAAAACCACGCCAATCCCTCGCATCGTTGCTACGCAACGCAGCTCGGGCCAGGCTTTAAAGGTTAAGCCAATGTTAGGCGGACCCTGCTAACGCAGGGCAATATTAGGAGATCGTACATGGGCCAAATTAATAAAGAATGGCATACGAAAAATAAAATGCCAAAAAATGCATCTGATGATCAAAGAATTGCTTGGCATTTAACACATTCACAAAATTGTTCATGTAGAGGAATCCCTGAAAGAGTTGTTAATCTTATGAAAGAAAAGGGTATATCACTTCCGATAATAAATCATATTAATGAATAAAAATCCTATACTCTTCATTTTTTCTGGATTACCTGGAGTAGGCAAGACTACGCTTTCAAAAGAGATTTCTGTTCAGTTTCATGCAGTTTTCTTTAGGCTTGATACTATAGAACATGGTATAAAAGATCTGTGCCACTTTACTGTACAAGGTGAAGGTTATCGGCTTACTGAAAGGATTGCTAAAGATAATCTTCTCATTAAAAATAATGTAGTAATTGATTGCTGTAATCCTTATGAGTTTATACGAAAAGAGTGGATGATTTTGGCAAAAGAATGTAATGCTGAAATTATTATGATTGAGATTGTATGTACAGATAAAGAAGAACATAAAGATCGAGTAGGAAAACGAAAGAGTGACATAGAAGGATTTTTAACACCGTCATGGGAGGAGGTTGAGAAGCGAGAGTATGAAGAATGGGGAACTGATGTAATAAGAATTGAAACTTCAGGAAAAAGTAAAGAAGAATGTATTAAAGAACTAATAGAAAAGATCACAATAAAGATAAGAGATTTCGCCTAACAAATGCTTCAACCTTATAAATCCTTTGGCATGGTTTGTGCAGAAATCCCATGCACAAACCATGCCAAGCCTTCGCAGTAGCTCAGGCACGGATTTAAAGGTTAAGCCAATGTTAGACGGACGCGCTAACGCGCGCAAGATGAAGATTATAGAGAATTATAATACAGAGGCAGATGGTAATAGAAAATGATCTATTACTCCCATACAACTTCGGGCTTTTTCTTTTCTTTAGCACATTGAGAAAGAAAATAATTTATTAGCGTTTGATAAGGAATCCCTGAGTCTTTAGAAAGTGCTTTAAAGTAGTTTATGGTATCAGAATCAAGCCTAATAGTTATAGATTTCTTGAGGCGGTTGATATAGGGGTTCTTAATAGATTTATCAAAATCGTAGTTATCAAGCATGTCGGTGTCTTTCATAGGAGGTCTCCTCCTTCTTTGTAGCCTTTCTGGCTGAAATCAATCGGATAATAGAATCCGATTCACGATAGCAATGGCAAACAACTAATAGCCGTAATTTAGAACTAAGACCTAAGATGATGAAGCGATCTTCTTCGGTAGAATGTAAAGGATCAAAGATTACGCGAGCATATTCATCAAAGAAGACAGTCTTGGCTTCTTCAAAGCCAATATCATGCTTCGTTTGATTGATAAGGTTCTTTATTGGATCCCAAATAAAGGAAATATCCTTCATTTGTACAAAGTATGTACATTATCATATAAAAGTCAAGATGAAGAAGTGGAATTGTTTAAGAAAGAGTATAAAGACAATTATAGAAAAGAAATACGTCTAACAAAAGCTTCAACCTTATAACGCTTTTTGTCATGGTTTTTGCGAGAAGATGACGCAAAAACTACGCCAATCCTTCGCTTCGCTCAGGAACAGGCGTTAAGGGTTAAGCCAATGTTATATGGACCCTACGGGCAAAAAACATGAATATATATGATAGCATAAATAGTATATATTTTGATACTAAGATTGTTGTTTATGATCCATTTTGCTCTATGTGTATTTCAGAACCATTTGAAAGTACGCCACGGGAATATTTTTCTATTGCAAATAAGTATTACTATTCTGTTGGTAATGATAGATTTAATGAGGTAATAGCAAATTGTAAGCGAGCAATTGATTGTCAAATTGATTCATTTTATAAATACTTCAAGATAAATATCGAAAGTAAGTCTAATGATATTATATATATAAAGGAGTATATAAAGTATTTTGAAGAAAATTGTCATAAAATTGTAGATAGTGGACTGAAATTAAACCTGCTTAATGTTTTGGATGTAATACCAATTAAGCTAATATCTGACATAAGAAAGTATAGGAATACAATTGAACATGAATATAAAAAAGCAGAAAAAAAAGTTGCTGAACAATCCTTAGAAATTACACATTTATTTTTAAATGCAACTGATTATGTATTTAATGGTTTTGCAGTTGAGTATAGCTTTGGATATAATGAAGAAAAGCTTTTTGAAAAAAATACACTAGCAAATGGAATATGGATAAAATATAATACTGTGCTAAAATATTTTAATATTGAAATATATAAAAATAGAAAGCTTATTTGTAAAGAAAAAATATTTCAACAAAACAGATTCTATTTGCCTTTATTGCATATATCTCTTTCCATTGATGCAAAAGTTGATCATAGTATCGCACATAAATATTTATTATATATATGTGGGATAAATATTGGAGAGAATAAATTAGATTATATAGATTACAATTATAAAAAGTATCATATTGATTTTGATTGTGCTCATAGATTGAAAATAAATGGAGACATATAACAAATGCTTCAACCCTATAACGCCTTTTGTCATGATTTTTGCGAGAAGATAACGCAAAAACCACGCCAATCCTTCGCTTCGCTCAGGAACAGGCGTTAAGGGTTAAGCCAATGTTAGGTGGACCCTACGGGCAGGAATAGGAATATAATCATGAATGATATAGCATTAGTGAAATACTACGAAAAACTTATACCATTTTATAAAACAAAGAATTATAAAGCAGCATTAGACTTAATACTAGAAGCAGAGAAAAGCTTACCACAATTTTCTGAACATATTGGATATTGGAAATGTTGTATTTTATCAGTAAGTGGAAAAATAGAAGATGCAATTTCATTATTTGAACAATTTGTAAATAATGGAATTTGGTGGCCTATAAATAGTATTAGCTCTGAACCTGATTTTGAAAATATTAGAAACAGCCCTAAATTCATTGCAGTATTAGATCGTATCAATATACTGGCAAAAGAAAAACAACTTAAGTCGCAACAACAATTTTTTTTCTTTCCAGAAAATAATAGTAAAGTTTCGATACTCAATATTCATTGGAAGGATGATACTGTTGATCACTATAGAAAGTATTTTGATCCAATTTATAAAAATTTTGATTGTAGTTGTTTATATATTCAATCATCGCAAGTTGTTAGTAGTATAGGTTTTGGTTGGGATGATAAAGAAAAAGCAATTTATGAAATTGAAGATAATGCAAAAACATATCTAGATAATTGCAGGCTCATTTGTGGTACATCACAAGGAGCAAAAATTGCATTTATACTTTCTCAGAAGTATAAAAAAAACTATCTTGGAATTATTCCTGCTTTTTCTGATCAATTATTTACCCAATCTAGCGAATTTGCAAAAGTAAAATACCGGTTTATTGTTGGAAGTGAAGATTATTATACTCGTTATACTAATGAATTGGTTCAATTACTTGAAAAACAAAAGTGCGATATACAACTAGTCGTGATGAAAGATGTAGGGCACTATTTCCCTTATGATTTTGAAGATTACTATAGAATAATTGCTGAAGGAATTCTCACCTAACAACTGCTTCAACCTTATAAAGCCTTTTGTCATGGTTTTTGCGAGAAGATCACGCAAAAACCACGCCAATCCCTCGCAATAGCTCGGGCCAGGCTTTAAAGGTTAAGCCAATGTTAGGCAGACCCTGCGGGCGCAAAAAGAGAAGTATATGTCAATTTGTTCGTTATGTTTAAAAGACAAAGAGCTAGTAGATAGCCATATTATTCCAAGTTTTATTATTAGATGGCTTAAAAATGCATCACTTACAGGTTTTGTTCGTGATATTAATAATAGCAATAGAAGAATACAAGATGGCTATAAACTTAAACTATTATGTCATGGTTGTGAAGAAATATTATCAAACTATGAAACAAAATTCAATTTAAATGTATTCAAAGTATTTACTGAAAAGTATTTAGATCTTAATGGGAAAATTTGTAATGATGGATACATTTCTTATGAAAAATGGCTTAACCAGTTTATCCTATCAATAGTATGGAGATCGTTTGTAAGTGATTTTTATACATCATATCCTGGAGAGATATCAAAAGATATATTTGGCAAAATAAGATGTTTATTAGAAACCTGGAGAAAATATCTTCTTGGTGAATCAGAATCTTATGGGGACATAAATAATTATATACTATTTCTTAGGAACATTCATGAAGGCAAAGGTGATCTACCTGAAGATATAAGCCCTAAAATAATTCATTATTTAATGAGAACAATTGATGGTGCTTTAATTTATGATGATAATACAATTATTGATATGAATAAACTTGGGCCAATTATGACACTAACTGCGATTCACCCTAGTAAAATAGTTGGATATCCTGATTCAATAGTTAAAAAGAGTGGAAAAATAAAAGTCCAACAAATATGGAGTAATGGTGAATTGAATCGATATCTTTTTATTGATCGGCCTAATGAAATTGATAAGCGTAGAGCAAAAACATCACGGCAACAAGAACAAGTTGATAATGCAATTCAGAAAAATATCGATAGAATTAATGATACAATGACAATGCATGTTTTAAAATCAGATATAGAGAAAAATGCCTAACAACTGCTTCAACCTTATAAATCCTTTGTCATGGTTTTTGCTCAAAGATTACGCAAAAACCACGCCAAGCCTTCGCAGTAGCTCAGGCGCGGATTTAAAGGTTAAGCCAATGTTATGTGGACGCGCTATCGCGCGCAAACAAAAGATTCTATGGAAAAAGTAAACATAAAGCTGAAATATCTTAGTGTGTTATTATTTTTATTCATCATTTCAAATTGCGTAATGCCAGAGATAAATACTATGGACGATACTATAATGATAGTTTCTTTCCCATTACAAGGGATATATATATCACCAAATACACCCGGCACTAAGGTTCCAAGCCATGGAACCGCAGATTTCGGAGAGGCCTACGCAATTGATTTTGTGATGATACAAGATAATGATAAGCTCAAGAAACCATATCGTAAAAGCTTCTTCGAGTACCTTTTCAAAGGTCTACAATTAAGTGACTTTTATGGATGGGGACAAACTGTTTACTCACCTGTAAGCGGTGAGGTTATTGAATTAGAAAATAGTGTTAGTGAGCGAAATCCTGTAAACATAGTTCAAGATTATAAAAATACAATCAACGTTACCAATGAGTATATAAAGAATGGAGCATCGCCGAAAATAATCACTGGAAACTATGTAATGATAAAAGTTAACGAAAACACATTTGCATTATTAGCACACCTAAGAAAAGGTTCTATTAATGTAGTAGTTGGGCAAGAAATAAGCGTTTATGATGTGATAGGGCAGTTGGGTCATTCAGGTAATTCTACAATGCCGCATTTACATATGCAATTTATGAATAGTAAGGATTATAAAGTTGCAGAGGGATTGCCATTTGTATTTGAGTCATATGAAGTAAAAGTTGATAGTAAATGGGTAAAAGTCTATAAATCTGTACCAAAAGTACAAGATATTATTAGATATGAGATCAAATAAAAGAAATTTCACATAACACATGCTTCAACCTTATAAATCCTTTGGCATGGTTTGTGCAGAAATCTAATGCACAAACCATGCCAAGCCTTCGCAGTAGCTCAGGACGGATTTAAAGGTTAAGCGAAAATGTTGGACGGACGCGCTTACGCGCGCGCAAAAGAGATGATTTACAGTGAAAGGTAATGTTAATTGGTTGATATAAATGTGCTATTTTCGATATTTCTAATTAGCCAATACTATGAAAACCTCAAATAAACAGACAACAACTCTTGCGATTCTCATCACAATACTAATAATAGCTGTATCAGTCTTTTTTATTAAAAGTATATCTGTAGAAGTATTAGAGAAATCACTTAAGGTTAATGGCTTGTATGGAATTGAAATATCATATGAAGATATAGAAGAAGTTAAAGAACTAGATTCAATACCATTTTGGGGAATAAAGACAAACGGAATTAACCTTGGATTCATGAATATAGGAATATTTGCTTATAAAGAATTAGGCAAAGTAAGATTATTTGAAATCAAGAAAGAAAAACCATATATCTTGATCATTGGAAAGAATGAAAAGATAGTATTAGGATTAGGTAAAGAGAAGAATGAAGAGCTATATAGGATATTGGAAGAAAAGATAGCTAAAGAGAATAAGTAAAGACGTCCAACAAAAGCTTCAACCCTATAACGCCTTTTGTCATGGTTTTTGCAGAACAACAATGCAAAAACCACGCCAATCCTTCGCTTCGCTCAGGAGCAGGCGTTAAGGGTTAAGCCAATGTTAGGCTCACTAATGGCTTTTGTAAGTGTAGAATATGTTATGTAAATATTGATACTGTCCGTGTCTGAGGTTAAAGATGAAGCATATATATTTTTTCATAATAGAAAGAGATCTACTTTTGGTGAAATGTAATGAATATTAAATTAGTCCAGCCATCTTTAAAAGATTGGCTTTATGTTAAAAATATATGGGAAGATGAAAATACTATGGAGGATGTTGGAGGAATAATATTATTATCTAAAGAACGTTATAATAATTGGTATAAAAAAATATTTGAAATAGAAAAGACAATACATAAGTATTATTTAATATTTAATAGTGAAAATAATATTTGTTATGGAGAAGTAAGTTTTCATAGGTATGATAAAGAAAACAAAAAAGCAGAATTAAATATAAAGGTTAAGAAAGAGTATAGAAATAAAGGAATAGGTACTAAAGCACTAGATATACTTTTAAAATACTATTTTTCTGAGTGGTGTGGTGAAATAATGGAAGATAGGTTAAGGATTGAGAATATTAATGGTTATAAAAGTTTGGTTGCCTACGGATTTATAGAGACAAGAAGGAATAATGAGGAGATAGTGGTTAAAATAAGAAAGGGCGATTGGATAAAGAAAAGGAGCCTAACACATGCTTCAACCTTATAAAGCCTTTTGTCATGGTTTGTGCAGAACAACAATGCACAAACCACGCCAATCCTTCGCTACGCTCAGGCCAGGCTTTAAAGGTTAAGCCAATGTTAGGATGACGCGCTAAACGCGCGCAGGTACTCCTCGTAATAAGTATGTGATAATAATAGTTTATAGCAAAAGTACTAAGATAAATGCACAGCTTTGCTATTTATCACCTATTAATAATACTTTTACGGCTATTTGAAAAATTTAGCATATGAGAGATAATAAATTTATGAATACTACATTACATACCATTAACGATGAAAGAATACTTGAGCTTGAAGACGATGGCTACATTTTAAAGGATGCGCAGGATCTATTAGATATTATTGGATCATACTCAGTAAGAACTATCATATTAAAGAAAGAAAATATCATACCAGAGTTCTTTGATTTAAAGACTAAAGTGGCAGGCGAGATACTGCAAAAAGCAAGTAACTACGGATTAAAGATAGGGATTATAGGAGACTTTACATCTATTAAGAGTAAGAGCCTAAGGGACTTTATATATGAGAGTAATAAGACTAAGCAGGTAATATTTAAAGAGACTATAGAAGAGATATTAAAGATATTTGGGAATTAAAGATAAGGAAGAGTTGGGTAAAGATCGTAAAAAAAATTATCCTAACAAGTACTTCAACCTTATAAAGCCTTTTGTCATGGTTTTTGCGAGAAGATTACGCAAAAACCACGCCAATCCCTCGCATCGTTGCTACGCAACGCAGCTCGGGCCAGGCTTTAAAGGTTAAGCCAATGTTAGGTTGACGCTTCGCGCAAAGGTAGAAAATATATGTGTATTTCAATTATTGATATAATGCAAATTATAACTGGAATAGCTGCAATAATTGCCTTGATGATTAGTGTATTAGAAGGTATCAAAAATTCTAAAATATCTCAAACAAATTTTTTACTCGAATTAAAAGGTGCATTTGCAGAAGATAGAAGATATAGAATTCATATTGCTTTACGTGAAGGGAAAAGTATTGAAAATTGGCAAGATTTGGACGACTATATCGGATTATTTGAAGTATGTGAAATAATGATTGAGAAAAATACATTAAGTCAGAAAGTTTTTAATCAACTGTTTAAATATAGATTATATAACATATTAAAATCAGATGATGTTTTTACATATAAAATAATATATGAGTATGATACTTTAGAGAGGTTTTATAAATTACTAATAAAAACATTCCCCTTATGTAAAAATGAATTTGATGATTTAAAAATATTCTCTAAAGAATTCCGAGATAGAAATAAAGAATTTATTAAGTATGGTCCAGTGCAAACAATAATAAGAATATCTGAAAGTGATAAAAATGAGATCAAAAATAGAATTAAGACTATTAGAGACAAAATATAAATAGAAAAGAAACCTAACACATGCTTCAACCTTATAAATCCTTTGGCATGGTTTGTGCAGAAATCCCATGCACAAACCACGCCAAGCCTTCGCTACGCTCAGGCGCGGATTTAAAGGTTAAGCCAATGTTATGTTGACGCTTCGCGCAAAAATATTATAAAGAGCGATTTGTTGATAAGCTGATAAATTATTACCTAACTAGGTGTATCTGAAAAATGGTTACATATAAATATTGTTTGTAATTTATAGGTTATCAATGGAAAAAGCAAATGAGTAATAAACTGCCAACATGGCCTGAATCATTACCACCTCCGATAATTATTGAAGAAGGCCCAGTACATCATTATCTCAATCAAGATGAATTGCATAATAAAAATGATGTAGACGATTTAACTCATGATTTATATTGGTTTCCTGATGATAAGTACTATTTATTCTTCCAATACGGAATAGGTATAAAGAAAGAATTGTCTAAAATGCTGACTGAAAATGAAATAGAGATGAAAACTACTGAAATGTACTTTTATCGGCATCCCCAATCAAGAGACTCAAACGATTATATTCAGCTTTTACCAAATCATCATAAAGATATACCAGAATGGATTATTGAAGCGTCAAAAGGCGATATGTATGGCCGAATATTATTGTCCCTATCTCCAACAAGAAGAAAAGTAATTGATTTTTTGGAAAGCGCAAAGAAGACATCAGAAATTCTTAGTGATAAAGAGCCTATCTTTGAGGTAAAGCCTAATATTTATGGAGTAGGTTTAAATCTAAATAAAATTGGTAAAATAATAAAGAATATTTTCAAAAAACAAAAAGAAACATAACAACCGTTTCAACCTTATAAATCCTTTGGCATGGTTTGTGCGGAACAACAATGCACAAACCACGCCAAGCCCTTCGGGCCCGGATTTAAAGGTTAAACGAATGTTAGGTTGACGCTTCGCGCCAAAATGTAAGATTTAAAAACAAATTATTGAATATCAATTGAGAGGCTGCTATGGAAATGAGAAATATTAAAACTGGAATATCCATTCCTGAATGTGTTATTAGTGAGCCAAAACTTCAAAGAGTTATTGGATTCAATTACTTTTATTATGAAGAAACTAATATATTTGAAGATGATGCTCTACGATCAGTACGGCGAATTACTCCTGACCCCTACTGTCAATCGTGGACACGGTCGCCTTATGCCGATTTCCTCGTAGCGTAATAGGTGCCAGCCCAACGGGCCGGTGGAATTCCTCCAATACTCGTATGTCTCCGTATTCGATTGTAGAAAATTTCTATCCACTCCTGAATTGCTGCATGAGCCTCGAGTCTTGTCCGGAATTTCCTGTGATATACCATTTCCTGTTTCAATGTTCCCCAGAAGCTTTCTGTCGGAGCATTATCATAGCAATTACCCTTGCGGGACATCGAGGCGCGCATTCCAGACTTCCTGACCAGATCCTGGTAGCTATGGGCACAATACTGACTCCCACGATCGGAATGATGGATACACCCTGGTTCTGGCTGTCGGTAGCGGAGGGCCTTCTCCAAGGCACCCTGGACAAGTTCCTTGGTCATGCGAGGGCCCATGGAATACCCGATGATTTCCATTGAGCCGAAGTCCTTGACGCCGGCCAAGTAGAGCCACCCCTCATCGGTGGAGATGTAGGTGATATCGGTCCCATAGACTTTCCCAGGTCCGTCGACTTCGAACTTCTGGTCAAGGAGATTTGGAGCTACTGGTAGATCGTGATCTGAATTTGTCGTAGCCTTGAATTTCCTGTTCTGAATGCAACGAAGACCCAATTCTTTCCTGAGTCGATGTATACGATTCCGGCCAACGTAGACTTCCTGCTCGGCCAGTTCCTGCTGGATCCTCGTGGACCCATAGGTACTTCGCCCTTCTTTATGGGCTTTCAGAATCATCGGCTTCAATACGGCGTCGCCCTTGGCTCGCAGCGACAAAGGGCGGTTTCTTTGGGCGTAGAAGCCACTCCTGGACACACCGAGCGTTCGGCTAAGAATCTTGACGGGGTACTGGAGTCGCAACATATTCATGACCGCATACTTGGAAACGACTCCTTGGCGAAGTATGCGGTCGCTTTTTTTAAGATTTCTTCCTTCATTTTTGCTTCAGCCAGCTCCTTGCGGAGCTTTGCGTTCTCAGCCAGTAACTCCCTCACTGACGGCGAACCTGGCATTGTTGCTTCGTCTTCGTTCTCGAATTTCGAAAGCCAGTTCCCGACTGTCCCCTTGGGGATTCCAAGTTTTTCCCCGACCTCGGACTGGGTCAGCCCCTCTCGAGTTATCATCCTCACTGCTTCGGCTTTTAATTCGTCGCTGTAGGTCCTTCGTTCTTTCATCCTTCCAGTCTCCCCTGACAATGCGCTCGTGTCCATGGGAGTCAGTATGGGTCATCCCAAAATATATGAAGAGTATATAAGAATCCTTAATACAGAAAACACACCAGCATTATTAATAAGGTTCTTAGATTTACCTGAACAAAAAAAGTATACTGTTCAAGTAGGATTCAAAATTGAGAAAGGTTTAAAAGTAGAGACAAATGCAAAGATAGAAAAAGTAAAATCAACGATAGTAGCAGGAATCTTAGTATGGGGTACGAATTGGTCTGTACCTAAATCATATAAGCCATTATCAAGATTCATTAAAGAGAATGATTATGAAGAGATAAAAGAATGGAGAGAATGGCATATCTATGCTGAAGATGATTATTCAAAGAATAATATCACATGGGTACAAAGAACAATAATGAAGAAAGAATAACCTAACAAATGCTTCAACCCTATAACGCCTTTTGTCATGGTTTTTGCGAGAAGATAACGCAAAAACCACGCCAATCCTTCGCTTCGCTCAGGAACAGGCGTTAAGGGTTAAGCCAATGTTGGGTGGACGCGCTTGCGCGCGCAAAAACTATTTGTATGAAAAGAATGCTGGGGGAAATCAATGTTATATCATCCAAAGCGTGTGCGAAATGAAATTATCGATACGAATGAAATAAAAAATCTTATAAAGAAAAGTAACCATATTACACTTGCCTTATGTGATAATAATATCCCTTATATAGTAACTATGAGTTATGGATACGATATTAATAAAAAGTATCTGTATTTTCATTGTGCTAATAAGGGAGATAAACTTGATTATATAAAGAAAAATAGCAATGTTATAGGAACAATAATAAAAGATAATGGATACTTGAAAACAAAATGTGATCATGATTATGAATCATTAATCATAAGGGGAAAGATATTTATAGTAGAGAGTTTAGATGAGAAAAAATATGGGCTTCAAATCTTACTAAATCATTTGGAAGAGGAACCCAAACCAATATTTGAAAGAAATATAGAGAATGATGAATCATATAGAAAAGTAACAATATTACGATTGGAGATAGAATCAGTCATAGGGAAAAAGTATATAGGATAAGACACCCAACACCTGCTTCAACCCTATAACGTCTTTTGTCATGGTTTTTGCTAGAAGATGACGCAAAAACCACGCCAATCCTTCGCTCCGCTCAGGAGCAGGCATTAAGGGTTAAGCCAATGTTAGGTGGAGGCTATCGCGCAGATATTAGGAGAAAAAGATGATCCCTGATCTAGCAAGGATTAACATCGAAATTGATAGAACGCAAAAAAATGTCCTTGACTTCATGACAATATGCAAATCTGAAAACTTACAGAGTAGCTCATATGAAGATTGGAGCTATAAAGATGTTATTGCACATCTGACACGTTGGATATCATTCTCTGCAGATAAGCTTGAAAGTATTAAAAATCGGATTCCTTTTAAAGATGTAGATGACTTTCGAAAAGTAAATAGAGAATGGTATGCGGTTGATCATGATAAAGAACTCAAGATAGTAGAGTTAAAATTTGAAAATGCAATTGAGAAGTATAAAGCAGTAATAGCAACCTATAGTAAAGAAGACCTTATTAAGAATGATCTACCATTAGGTTTTAAAATAGATCTTTGGCGATATATGATAATGGATGGATCAACACACCCAAATGGGCATTTACTCTATCATTACTTGAAACGAAGGAAATACTTGAACTTTATAAAAGTTATAGAAGAAACGGAAGATATATTTTCTTTGTTTTCTAAGGGGAATAAAGTATATAGTTTTATAGAGTATGAAGATAAAGATGGAATGGTTAAAGAGAGAATAAAAGAATTAAGTAAAGCATATAAAGATAAAGATATACTTAAGAAAGTAATAGAAGCTAATCAGTAAATAGGGTAGACACCTAACACATGCTTCAACCTTATAAATCCTTTGTCATGGTTTTTGCTAGAAGATCAAGCAAAAACCACGCCAAGCCTTCGCAGTAGCTCAGGCGCGGATTTAAAGGTTAAGCCAATGTTAGGCAGACGCGCTTACGCGCGCGCAAGATAAATCATTATAATTTAAATAAATATGTTAAATTAATAGATTATTTTAATCACTTGACAAATAGATGCAATATGAATACTATTGAAGCAAGAGGTATTTATATGGCAAAGACAATTACTGTACGGCTTGATGAGACAAGCTATGATATATTTAAAAAGGCAGCAGAAGGACAAAAGAGGACTATATCAAACTATCTTGAATATGCTGCGTTAAACTTTACGGTCAATGAATCGATTGTTGATGATGAAGAAATGAAGGAAATACTTACCTTTGAAAAGGATCTTAAGAAAGGACTTAAGGATATTTCAGCGGGAAGGTATAAAGTAATTGCTTAACTATAAAATTGCGGAGACTGAAACTTTTGAAAAGAAGATCAGTACTCCGAAGTATAAATTCTTATATAAAAAGATTAAAGAATACATATATCCGATATTGCGAGAGAATCCATATTTTGGATCGAATATAAAAAAGCTTAAAGGCGAGTATAAAGAAGTATATAGATATCGTATAGGAGATTACAGGTTATTTTATAAAGTATCAGAAGAGACGGTAATAATATTCATCATTGATATAGAAAATCGTAAAGATGCATATAAGTAAAAGCGAAATTGCCTAACAAATGCTTCAACCTTATAAATCCTTTGTCATGGTTTGTGCAAGAACAACAATGCACAAACCACGCCAAGCCTTCGCTTCGCTCAGGAGCAGGCGTTAAGGGTTAAGCCAATGTTAGATTTACGGAATTACTGAGGAATATATGAGATTTGAAGTCTTGGGATCTGGCGGCGCTGTAACCACACCCAAACCTTTTTGTACATGCAAATCATGCACCGAAGCTCGATTAGGAGATCCAAAGAACTCACGCTTCGGGCCTAGTGTGTTTATACATGGTCCTGACATTCTTATTGATACACCTGAAGAAATATTTATCCAACTGAACCGATCAAAGGTGAGCCATATAGCCGTGTGTTTTTATTCTCATTGGCATCCTGATCATACTTCCGGGAAGAGAATATTTGAGATGAATAAAGATTGGATAAATTATCCAGCAAAAAATAAAACTACTAATGTTGTCTTAACTGAGAAGATAGCCGATACATTTTCTAAATGCTTGGGTATAAAAAGTCATCTTGATTTTTTAGCATACACAGGCTTAATAAAGTTAGAAGTAATTCCTAATTCAAAAAGCTATGAATTTGATGGCTATAGAGTAACACCTATTCAGTTAGGTCAGGATTATTCATTTGGCTATGATATTACTGGTTTTGGAAAGAGAATATTGGTAATAATGGACGAACTAAAGTTTTGGATTCCTAAGCAAGAGATATATGACACTATTTATGATCTGATATATTTGCCGCTAGGTGTTGTTGATGTAAATCCAATAACTAAAGAGCGAAATATTGATCCAGATCATCCAGTACTAGAAGACGAACAAACAATACTAGAGACCCTTGAGTATATAAAAGCATTAAAAAGTAAACAATTCATACTCGGCCACGTTGAAGAACCAGATGGTATTACCTTTGAAATGGGTGAGAGATTGAGCATATATTGTTCAGAGATTACAGGGAAGAATATTAAAATAGCATATGACATGTTGGAATACGAAATCTAACAAATGCTTCAACCCTATAACGCCTTTTGTCATGGTTTTTGCGAGAAGATGACGCAAAAACCACGCCAATCCTTCGCTTCGCTCAGGAACAGGCGTTAAAGGTTAAGCCAATGTTAGATTTACAGAATAAATCGGAGACAGTAATGCATGATAGCGATATCGTAAAAAAGTTTTACAATAGACAGGTAGAACATGAATGGACTCGTGCAGAAAGGCATCCAGTAGAATTTGAAATAACCAAACGTTTGGTGCTAAGGCATCTACCAAAGCCATCAGGGAAAATATTGGATCTTGGGGGAGGCCCAGGACATTATTCATTTTGGCTAGCAAGATTAGGGTATTCTGTTACGCTATTTGATCTATCGGAAGAAAATATTACGTTTGCACGAGAAAAAGATACACATAACGATGAGCATATAGATTCGTTTGTTGTTGGGAATGCTCTTGATCTTAATAATCTTAATGAAAATGAGTATGATGCAGTCCTCATCATGGGACCTCTTTATCACCTTACGGACAAAGCTGATAGAGAAAAAGTCATAAAAAATGCATTAAGAGTATTAAAACCTAATGGAATAATAGCTTCTACATTCATATCAGCATATGCACCTATTATTGACATATTAAAGAAATATCCCGATAAAACAGTTGGAAATATTAGAACATTGTTAGGGTACTTTAGTAATGGTACTAATATTGTGAGCGATGATGGCTTTACCGCAGCTTACTTCTCAAGGATAGAAGAAGTAGAAGAATTAATGAGCTCTTTTTCGATTAAGAAAATTGGTTGTTATGCTGTTGAGAGTATCCTTGGTCCTTATGAAGAGGTTTTAAAGAAGTATCCAAAGGAAGTGATTTCTGAGTGTATTACCTTAGCAATGGAGTTTGTAGAAGATCCTCATTGCATAGGTTGCGCAGAACATTTGTTATATGTTGCTCAAAATGGGAAGTGCTGAAATCTAACAAACGCTTCAACCTTATAACGCTCTTTGTCATGGTTTGTGCAGAACAACAATGCACAAACCACGCCAATCCCTCGCTACGCTCGGGAACGAGCGTTAAAGGTCAAGCCAATGTTCGGTTTACGCCTTCGACGCGGAGGATAAAATTGAAATTAGTTCGATTTGATGAAATCAATGAGAATGAGTATTTAGAGTATATATTGGAATGGGAAAATGCAAATGAGACAATTATCCCGGGAGCAAGTGATAGAAAAGGGCGATCATTTAGTGAGATGATTGAAAAATGGAAATCTAATGAAAGTAGACGTATGTATCTTGAAGGGAAAGTACCTTCAACTTTGTACTATTTGACTGATGAAGATAGAATAATTATAGGAGCTTTGGATTTTAGGTATGAACTTAATGAGCAACTACTTGTTCATGGGGGCCATATAGGATATGGAGTACGCCCTTCAAAAAGAAGAGAAGGTAATTGTACATTAATGTTGAAAACATTTATAAAAATGATCAATGATAAAAACATTGAAAGAGTATTACTAACGTGCGATGAAAGCAATATTGGATCAATAAAGACAATAGAAAAGTGTAAAGGGAAACTAGAGAATACGATAGAAGATAAAGAAAAGAGAGTAAGAAGGTATTGGATAGAAATATAATAAGAAGAAACCGAACAACCGTTTCAACCTTATAAATCCTTTGGCACGTTTTGTGCAGAAATCCCATGCAAAAAACGCGCCAAACCCTCGCTTCGCTCAGGCCAGGATTTAAAGGTTAAATGAATGTTAGGTTTATTAATTAGGTTGAAAATAGATAACGTGCATTGGAATTACTATTATGTGTCTAGTTAGGTTGGTGCTTTCGGCGTAGTAAAGAATCAACTGAAGTGAATAGGCAAATTACATAAAGTAATGCTTCAAAGGAATAAGGTACTCATATGAAAATACTTATTATCGGTGGAAACGGTCTATTGGGTACCCATGCTGTACGTGAAGCTATAAAACATGGGCATATAGTAACGATTCTATCGAGAGGTAATAACCATATTCCAAAAGAACTTGAAAATAGTGTTACAAACAGTATAGGTAACGTTTATGATATGAACGATGATGCTGTAAAAAGCTTAATGCTAGGACAAGATGCGGTTGTATATTCTCTTGGTATCGATGATAGAGAGTTACATAAAAGACCAGCATATAAAGCTTTTCACTATGACCATGTTACTGTATGTATGAAGATAGTAAAGATTGCTAAGGAATGTGGAGTTAAAAAGCTTGTCGTCTATGGAAGTTACTTTACCTACTTAGATTAAGAATACCCTGAGTTAAAGCTTGCAAAGAAGAATGTTTATATACATACTAGATGTGAACAGAAAGAAGTGGTGTTAGCTGAATCAAGCGATGCATTTGAAACATATGTTTTTGAGTTGCCATACATAATTGGATATTTACCTGGGAAAGTACCTCCTTGGACATTCATATTTTCGTTGCTAGAAAAGGGAAAAAAGACTGTATTCTTTTTTAATAAAGGAGGAACAGCAGTTGTAACCGCTCATCAAGTGGCACAGGCAACGATTGGAGCTCTAGAACAAGGAATTGGTTGTAAGGCATATCCAATTGTTGGCAGCAATTATGCATGGAGAGATTTCGCAAAGATATATTTTGACGTATCAGAGAAACAAAAGAATGTAATAGGTATACCAAAGTTTATATTCACAATATATGGAGTAATAGATTCAATCATATTATTATTTCGCAATAAAGAATGAGGATTATCAATTAGAAATTATGCTGCTTTACAATACAAAAATGCATTTATTGATCCTAGTGTATCTATGAAAGCATTAAAATACTCTGATGATGATTATGAGAATGAAATGAAAAGCCTAATCTCTGAATGGATTCAAATAAAAAACAAAACCTAACAACTGCTTCAACCTTATAAAGCTTTTTGCTTTTTAAAAGCATATAAAATATTTTAAGTATTGGTGATAATTATGGTGAGTAGTACTGGATTAATTCTTCAATTCGAAAATAGAAAAGCATTTAGAATATGGCTTGAAATCAACCATAGTTCTTCATATGGCATTTGGATTGTTATTATCAAAGGAAACAAAGATTTTACCTCAAATGATGCCTTGGAAGAAGCAATCTGTTTTGGTTGGATTGATGGGCTAATGAAGTCAATAGATGAAACAAAGTATAAAAAGTACTTCTCAAGAAGGATTGATAAAAAGAAGTGGTCTGAAAAGAATAAGGCAATCTATAAAGGACTTAAAGAAAAAGGATTAATTACAGAGTTCGGAATAGAAGCATATCAATATAATGATAAGAATAATGAGGCCATAGATAAGATTAGTGTACATGCTGCCAATATTAAAAAGTTAAAAGATGTATTGTGCATGGAAAATGATACATTGAAACTACTTGAAAGTACTACACCTTCTAGACAGAAGCAACTTGCGGGATTCTATTGTGATGCAAAAACTGAAGAGACACGAAGAAAAAGAAAAGAAAAAATAATCGAAGCCATAAAGAATAATTACAAAGGAATGTTGTATTAATTTTCGGCCAACAACTGCGTAGATCCTATTACGCTCTTGGTCTTGGTTTTTGCGAGGAGATACGGTAAATACCAAGCTAATCATTCGTTTCGCTCAGGAACGAGCGTTAATGGTTAAGCCAATGGTAAAAATACTTAAAAAAAGATTGACATAATTCAATATCAGATGCAAAAGTATTATATGTTATAATTTGTTTTCTTAAAAGAAGGAGAACTTGCATGAAGCGTACAATTTTTAAATCGCTGATTTTCTTCGGACTGATCACGTCGTTGCTGGTACTCGGTAGCTGTGCGACAATATTTAATAATAAACAAACCACTGTATCATCATCTTCAAAGGTTGCTAGTGAAGTAACAATTTTAGAAAATGGTTCTGTGGTTTATCAAGGATCACTTCCTGCAACAATTAATGTAAATGGTAATAATAACTATACAGTTCAGTATAAAGATAAAGATGGAAGTTCACGTACACTGCAACTTCAAAAAAAGATAAGTGGATGGTTTATAGCTGATGTCTTATTAATTGGAGGGTGGATTATAGATCTTATAACAGGCGATGTAATGGAATATAGTAAAGCTATTATTCTCCCTATAAGTTATAAGGTAGCACAACAATTCCTGCTTATTAATGTTGTTCCAAATGGTTTACGAAAAGATTTGAAAGTTATTGGAAATATATATAGATAAAAATATCAAAATGAATAGTAACGCCGTGTCATTCTAGATACTGCGTTACTATTTATAAGTTAGAAGATCAATTTATCAGTTGAAAATAGTATATATCTTTATAATGGCATAATTCATTAAACTTAAATTTCATGAAAAGTAATATGTGAATGTTAAGCAAATGCTTTGCGCGGGGGAAAAGTACGCTAAGTCTGAGACTAAACGAGAGTTTAATTGATTTTTTTGAATTTAGTGTCCAAAAGCGGGATGAAGGTGCGTCATAGTGGTATTGATGAAACAATACCGCTCGTTTTTGTTTCGGCTAATGGCTCGGTCGCTGAGGAAAGCTATCCGTGGGCGCCTCCGCTCAATGGTGGATTCACTGTACTTGAGCTGCCTTCAAGTAAGGAAGCCATCGCATGGGCCGCACGTATCGCGAAAGCGTGTCGCTGTGATCGGGAGCTTCGAGTATTCGGGCTTGATCCAGAGTCGTGAGATCGGAGTATTGCTGTACATTCTGATAGCAATCATCTAAAATGCTTAACAAAGTAGCGCAGGGGATGTCTAGGCGCTGTCACGATTCTTGTTCTAAAAATGCCGACGCTTTTAGCTCCTCTTGATTGCGGCGTTAGGTAAGCGTCTCCGGCGCGGGATTAGAGAGTAAAGGAATCATCTTGAAAGAAATAAGATTTATTGCATCAATAAAAAGAGCTCCTGGGAAAGCGGACGGTAAGGATTTACTAAAACGTTTATTAATGACCGTCATCGGCGTTATTGTCTGTTCATTCAGTGTTGGGCTATTTAATATATCAGCCTTTGGCGTTGATCCGTTTCAGTGCTTTGCCCAAGGATCATATCTCTTGTTTTTGAAATATCTAGGTTATGGAACTTACTATTTAATAATAAGCTTAATAATGCTTGTTGGAATATTTGTATGGGATAAACACTTTATCGGTATAGCAACCTTCATTAATATGTTTTTTACAGGCTATATTGTTGATCTCTCATATAGATTCCTTATTTCAGTGCTTCCTTCAGTTACATTATTTCAGAGGTTTTTGATGCTTTTAGGAGCATTGGTCATAATGTGTTTTGGTTCTGCTTTATATTATACAGCGGATCTTGGAGTTTCTGTTTACGATGCTGTTTCGCTTATATTAACAAAGAAAAAACTAAATATAAAAAATCATGTTATTCCTTTTAAATGGATTAGGGTGACTAATGACCTGATTTGTGTAGCATTGGGAACTTTATTTGGAAAGATTCCTGGAATTGGAACAATAATAACCGCATTTTTTATGGGTCCATTAATAACTGTATTTAATCAAAAGATTGCTGAACCATTTCTTTATGGAAAATCCAAAGGAAAAGAAAAGTAGAATTACTATGCCAATCCTTCGCTTCGCTCAGGCCAGGCTTTAAAAGTAAAGCTAATGTTATATAGACTTTTCTGGCAGTAAAGAGTCTACTCAGCTTATTATGAAAGGCATTATATGAAGAAGCTATATGAAATAATGGAAAATAGTGATACTAGGTTAAGCAAAGCGATAGATACTGTATTGCTATTCCTGATATCGACTAATATTTTGCTTGTAATACTTGATTCGTACGGAACATTTAGAACTAGGTATTATACTTACATAGATATTTTTGAGACTATATCAGTCATCGTGTTTTCTATGGAATACTTGCTAAGGCTATTTTGTAGTCCATATAGATACTCAAACGATTATAAAGTCATAAATATATTTCGATACATCATTTCACCAATGGCTATCATTGATCTATTAGCGATTTTACCATTTTACCTACCATATGTAATTAAATATGATTTTAGGATATTTAGATTTTTTAGGATATTTAGATTACTACGTGTATTAAAGATAACAAGATATTCAAAAGCATTGGATCTTATCATACGTGTTTTCAAAAAGAAGAAGGCAGAGCTACTCTTATCTTCATTTATACTGATGATCTTGATTTTTTTTGCTGGATCATTAATGTATTATGCAGAAAACAGTACTCAACCAGAAGAATTTCCAAACATTATAGATTCTGTAAAATGGGCAGTTCAAACAATGGTATTCCTTGGTTATGATGATATTAAACCGTTATCACCAATAGGAAATGTTTTAGGTATGATAATTGTCGTATTGGGATTAGGTTGGCTTACCTTACCTATTAGCGTTTTAAGTTCTGGCTTTATTGAACAGGTTGAAAAAAATAATAATAAATGCCCACATTGCGGGAAAAATTTGGATTAAAAGAGCATATAACACATGTGAACGATTATGATTCTGTCCGTTTGGGAAAAAAAAGAAATTCATGTTAGAATATGAATTTTAATTTGAATGTTGCTATATTTCCAAGGAGTAAACATTATGACTGAATCATTGAAAAGCAGTATGAACGCAGATAGAGTATATAAAATGGCTTTTGGAAAAGTTTATCCATTGTATATTCAAAAAGCCGAGAAAAAAGGAAGAACTAAGGAAGAGGTAGATGAAATCATATTTTGGTTAACAGGATATGATAGGAAAGCACTACAAAATCAAATAGATAAAGGGATTGATATTGAGACATTTTTTGTTCAAGCGCCAACTATAAATGATAATGTTTCAAAAATTACCGGTGTTATTTGTGGATATCGTGTTGAGGAGATTGAAGATAAAGTCATTCAAAAAGTAAGGTATTTAGATAAGTTAGTAGATGAATTGGCTAAAGGTAGATCTATGGAGAAAATACTAAGAAAATAATGAAATCTATACTTGAGATTAGAAGAATATTTGAAGTCTAACAAAGGAGTAAAATTGTATGAATATTATAGTTCGAAATGAGACTGAAGCTGATTATAGAAAAGTAGAAGATATTACTCGAAAGGCCTTTTGGAATTTATATTTTCCTGGATGTAACGAGCATTACCTTGTTTATATCATGAGAAACCATAAGGATTTTATAAAAGAATTGGCATTAGTCGTTACCATTAATGAAAAAGTAGTTGGCAACATTATGTACATGAAATCTTATGTTAAAAACGAAAAAGATGAAATTATTGAAACAATAACTTTTGGTCCAGTAAGCGTGCATCCCAGTTATCAGAAGCAGGGAATAGGGTCAACACTGATAAAGAAATCTATTGAAAAAGCAAAGGAAAATAAGTATAAAGCAATTATTATTTATGGCTATCCGCATAATTACTGTAAACATGGATTTAAGAGTTCAAAAGATTTCAATATTAGTAATAAAGAAGGGAAGTACCCCTTTAGTCTATTAGTACTTGAGCTGGAGAAAGACGTGTTTAAAGATCATTCATGGAAGTATTATGATAGTGACGCCTACATAATGGACGAAAAGAAAGTAGAAGAGTTTGATAAGTTGTTTACGAATAAAGATAAGAGCTATAAATACTCACATGAGGAGTTTTCAATTGCGTGCAGGGCATATTTAGAATAAGATAGAGATATCGTAAACATGTTCTAACCTTATTAAGTCTTTGGCATGGTTTGCGCAGTGCATATGTCTTTGGCGAAAAGGAGAACTTGATGAAAAAGAGCATAAAGATTCCCTTCTTGATCATGGCTTTTCTAGCAGTGGGCATAAATTCATATTCCCAGGTTGAAATCAAGGAGTATCAAGGGGAAAAACTTTCTCCTTTCGATCGATCATATGATAATTCAATAAAAGGTCCGCAAAAAGTTGATATCAATAAATACCGATTAATAGTAAATGGGAAAATACAAAAGGCATTGCTATTTACTTATGCACAAGTACTGGCTCTTCCTTCAGCGACACGGGCAATAACACTGAATTGTATTGAAGGTTGGAGTGAGCACTTACTGTTTAAGGGGGTACGAATAGCAGATATCGTAAAATCAACAATTATCAACAAAGATGTGCAAACGGTAATATTCTACGCAATCGATGGATATTCATCATCACTAAGCTATAAATATGTTCTTGAAAACGACATTATGCTCGCTTACGAGATCAATGGGAAAAAGCTTGACGAAAAAAGAGGATTTCCCTTCCAGGTCGTAGCAGAATCCAAGTTTGGGTATAAATGGGTGAAATGGGTAACGAGAATTGAGTTTTCTGATAAACCCTATGAGGGGTATTGGGAGCAGAGAGGGTATGACAATGAGGCTAATATTAATTAAAATGTACATATTAAATATTAAAAAAACCAAAAATGTATTGCACTTCATTTAAAATATTAATATAATTATATATAGTGAGGTGTTTATATGAGAAAACTTATTGTAAGTGAGTTTTATTCTCTTGATGGTGTTATTCAAGCGCCTGGTGGTATTGATGAAGATACTGATGGTGATTTTAAGCTTGGTGCTTGGACAATTCCGTATTGGCATGATGATATCGGATACCATTTTATGGAAGTCGTAAAAGGTTGTGATGCCTTCCTTTTGGGAAGAAAAACATGGGAAACACATGGCAGAGCATTCAACAATCTACCGGCTGGCGATCCCTTTGGTGACGTTATGAATAACATGCAGAAGTATGTAGTCTCTACAACTCTTAATTCATCCGAACTGTGGCGTAATTCAAAGATCATTAAAAATAATCTAGTCGATGAAGTAACAAAGATGAAGAAATCATCGGGGAAAAATATTTATCTTGATGGAAGCAGCGTATTAGCGCATGCGCTATTCGAGAATAATTTGGTCGATGAAGTCACCATTTTAGTATATCCAATAGTGTTGGGAGAAGGGAAAAGATTATTCCCTGCTGGCTATCATGCAAATCTCAAATTACAGGAAAATAAAGTATTTCCTAGCGGTGTTGTATTGTTACGATATAGCTTGAACTAATTCTAGCCAGGATAATGCTTTACTATTATGGCTATGATGATAGTGTTTTATGGTGGTGGAGGAGCTGGACATGGGGAAATTAATCTATGCGGCGCTAACATCCCTAGATGGTTATATATCTGACGGCAAGGGCAATTTTGATTGGGCTGAACCAGAAGAGGATGTTCATACTTTCGTCAATAAGCTTGAGCTAGCGAACGGGACTATAATATTAGGTAAAGAAATGTATGCAGTTCTTTCCGTTTGGGAAGATCTACCAGGAATTGACAATCAACCTAAGTACATAAAAGAATATCAATCCGCATGGAAGAAAGCGATGAAGATCGTATTTAGTTCTTCACTCAAAGAAGTGACAACAACCAACACGATTTTAAAACGAGAGTTCAATAAGGTAGAGATAGAAAATATCAAAAAACGTGAGCCAAAGAATATCGGCATCGGCGGCGCGAATGTCGCGTCACAAGCACTATCATATGGCTTGATTGACGAAGTTTACCAGTTCATTTATCCGATCATGATTGGCTCAGGGAAAAAATGGCTTACAAATACGAGTCCCATACATTACCAGATTGTCGAAAGCAGAGAGTTTTCAAAAAGTGTTGTGATGCTTCATTATAAAGTCATGAATGGAATCTAGATGTTCAGCCTGGCAATCGCTTTAATTGATTCGGCGCATTAAAGGCTGGACTTATGAACGCTGACCTGATTTTAAATGCGCCTCGTGAGTTTAGCGAAGGTTAGTCACATCAGATAGAATAGGGAAACGATATGCAATATGTGGCATTGCTCCGTGGCGTAAATGTCGGCACTTCAAAACGTATTGATATGAAAACACTCAAAAAATTATTTGAAAACATAGGCTATACCGAGGTGCTTACTTACATTAACTCAGGGAATATTCTATTTTGCGCAGATGAAACGTATGATAAGGTTGAAGAGGCTATTCAGGAGATTCTCTTCAAAAATCTGGGAGAAGGGATAAAAGTGCTTTTAAAGACTAAAGAACAAATGAGAGAAATTGCAAAAACAATACCCGAAGAGTGGAAGAATGATGAAGAGCAAAAAACCGATGTTGCTTACTTATTTAAAAACATAAACAGAAAAGAAATCGCTGATGAACTGCCAATAAAGAAAGAATATATTAGAATACTATATCTAGATGGGGCTCTTATCTGGAATGTCAAAAGAAAGGATTATAATAAGAGTCAATTGAATAAAATTATAGGGCACAAGATATATAAAGAAATGACGGTAAGAAATGTAAATACCGCTCGATATTTGGGGGCTTGATCTAGAATAGTCGAGGTGCCCAACATTTGCCGCGATTCTATAACGACCTCTATCAGCCAAAATGAGTATCATGCCTGTGTATTCCATAAGGAGTCCACAGGCTTTTTTATTATTATGCAAATATATAGAAAACAGTATATAATATAATACTTCGAATAATGTCTAATAGTATATTGAATTGCTTAAAATTTAATCTGTAATAAAATTTGTTCATAAACATGAATCATACAATTTTCTTGCTTTCTAAGTCATATCATTATAACATAATAACCATGTTTTGACCGTTTGAGCATGTTTCGGCTGCCAAACAGTCCGCTAGATTCTCCACATTTTTATTATAATCATAAAAAGTAATAATATGATCTGATAAAACGAGGCTCTATGTTGAATGTAAAGTTAACATCGGTAGAAGAAAGCAAAAAATCTGTATTAAGAAATTTAGTAAAGATGTATTGCTATGAATGGTCCCAGTATAATGGAATTGATATCGATCAGAATGGCGATTACGCTTTCGAACATGATCTTGAAAGATTCTTCATTAATGAGAATCACTACGCTTATTTTATATGCTTTGAAGATAATGTAGTTGGTTTTGTGCTTGTTGATACAGATATCGATTACTATAAAGAAAGTAATTATGCGGTCTCGGAATTTTTCGTCTTAAATAAATATAGGAATCTGGGCATAGGAAAACAAGCAGCAATAGAAGTGTTTAAAAGGCATAAGGGTAAGTGGGAAATAAAGATGCATCCAAAGAATGGAGGATCGATCGAGTTTTGGACGAGAGTGGTTGTGGAAATCGCTAAAGATAGGAATTATAAAATAGAAGAAGGATGTAAAGAAGCGAAATATATAGACGGATCACTGGGAACAGTCATAGGTTTTGAAACGACCGATTGATTGGAGGTAATATGGAAATCATCAATATTACTGAAGAATATGTAGACAGCTACTGTAAATGTCTGGAAGATTGGTCAGAAGAAATGAAGGAATCTGGCACGCTGAAGAGCGAGTGGTATCAAAAGAAAAAGCAACAAGGATTAAGAGTAAAGCTGGCAAGGAATGAGCATAATGAGATTGTCGGTATGATTCATTATGTGCCCATTGAAAAGGCTCCTGTGCATGGGAAAGATCTTTACTATATATACTGTATTTGGGTACATGGGTACAAGCAAGGCGTTGGTGATAATCGAAAAAAAGGAATCGGGAAGCTACTATTGAAAGCAGCTGAAGAAGATGTTAAGGAATTGGGCGCAAATGGCATTGTTGCGTGGGGAATTACATTACCGTTCTTTATGAGATCAAAATGGTTCAAGAAAAACGGATATGTGCGGGCTGATAAAGATGGTATGACTGAGTTAGTCTGGAAAGCATTCAAGGAAAACGCGGAACCTCCAAAACTGATGAAAATTCAAAAGAAGCCAGACGTGAGAAAAGATAAGGTAAAAGTGACATGCTTTAGAAACGGATGGTGTCCTGGACAGAACCTCGCGTGCGAGAGAATGAAACGTGCCGTAAATGAGTATGGAGATAAAATTGAATACATTGAAGTAGATACTGACGATAAACACAATCTTGAAGAGTGGGGAATATCGGATGCGATATTTATAAACGATAAACAAATAAATACCGGGCCGCCTCCCTCCTACATAAAGCTTCAAAAGTTGTTGAGGAAGAAAGTTGAAAAAAGAATACTCTTGAAACTGAGGTAACTATGAAAATAACCGTCTTGGTTGATAATTATGTACCAAATAAGTACGATCTATATGGAGAGCCAAGCTTTTCCTGCTATCTTGAAGATGAGAATCTTAAAATACTTTTCGACATAGGCATCAGCGATACTCCACTAAAAAATGCAAAAAGACTTAAAATCGACTTGTCAAAAATTGATTATATCGTGTTATCGCATGGACATTTAGATCATACTTGGGGGCTTGGACCCTACATACGTAAATTTGGGAAAAGCGATCAGAGAAAGCTTGTTTGTCATCCATATGCGTTGAAACCAAAAAAAGACAAGCGTGAAAACATTGGGATCAAAGGCACTGAGGCGGATATTGAGAAGAATTTCGAAGTAATAAGGACAAAAGAGCCATATTGGCTGAATAGCAAGATAGTGTTTCTTGGAGAAATTGAACGAAACACTACTTTTGAAAACATGAAACCATTGGGCAAAACGAAAATCAACGAAAAATATATTGATGATTTTCTTCTCGATGATTCCGCATTGGCAATAGATACAGATGACGGTATCGTCATTCTCACTGGATGCTCACATAGCGGAATATGCAATATTATCGAACAGGCAAAAAGGGTAAGCAAAAATAACAAGGTACGTATGATAATAGGTGGATTCCACCTTCAATCAGAAGATAATCAGGATGAAATATTAATAAGAACGAAAGAATTTTTAAGTAAAGAAGATTTAGGAATAGTATATCCTTGTCATTGCACTAATCTGTTGAGCAAAATTGAAATCGCAAAAATAATACATATTGGTGAGCTAGGATCAGGAACAAGTATTGAAATCTGAAAGCGCCAGCGACTGCTTCAATCATTCGCCTCGCTCAGGTAAGGGGATTTCATGAAAATAGAGTGGAAAAAAGAAGACAAGGCTTACTATCTTCCTAAGAATAGGCCTGAGCTAATTGAAGTACCTTCTTTCCAATACTATACAATTCAAGGATCAGGCAATCCAAATGACCCATTCTTTGGAGAATATATTTCCGCTCTTTATTCATTATCATATGCGATCAAGATGAGTCCTAAACAAAAACGCGAACCTGCCAACTACATTGATTACACCGTGTATCCATTAGAGGGCGTATGGAGCCTGACCGAAGATGGAATACGAAATTATAATGGTATACTCGATAAGAATCAGCTTTCATTTACCTTGATGATACGACAGCCTGATTTCGTTACAGATTTATACGCAAAAGACACAATAGAAAGAATTAAGATTAAGAAACCTAATAAACTATTGGACGAAGTAAGGTTTGAAAGGATAGAAGAAGGCAAGTGTATTCAGATGATGCATATCGGTAGCTATGACGCGGAGTCGGCAAGCTTTCAAGCTATGGAAGCATATGCTAAAGAGATCAACCTAAAGAGAGTAGGGCATATACATAAAGAAATATACATAAGTGATCCCGGAAGAGTAGCTGAAGAAAAAATGAGGACTGTATTGCGGTTTAATGTGGAATAATAGAATATACTTACACCAGCTTCAACAATATAGGAATTGTTATATGGATAAATCACTCAAAGATATGCTTGATGTTTCAAGTACTATGTTGATCACGCTTTACGCAAGAGCCAAGGAAAGTAGGAATGCCAATCCAATTATTCAAGATGAGAAAGCAATAGAAATTATTGACATCGTGAAGAAAGAAATAATTGGATCAGACAATCCTATTCATAAGAAGATTGTCAACGGAACGTATAACTCAAAGCTCGCTGTAACGATGGCGCTTAGGAGTCGAAGGTTTGATCGATATGTTCTTGATTTTATGAGAATCAATCCAAATGGTACGGTTATAAATTTTGGGTGCGGATTGGATACTAGATTTGATCGAATTGATAATGGCACTATTAAATGGTTTGATATAGACTTCCCTGAAGTAATAGACCTTAGGCGTAGATTCTTCAGAGAAAATGATCGGCATATATTTTTGGCAGGATCAATTTTAGATGCTTTTTGGATCAACAAAGTCAAAACAGGAGGTCCTTACTTAATTTTAGCCGAGGGTGTCTTCATGTATCTTGAAGAAGATGATATTAAAGAACTGTTAGCAATGATTTTGCGAGAGCTTGAAAGCGTTGATCTAGTCTGTGAAGTTACTAATAGCTTTTGGGTCAAGAAAATGAAAAATAGATATATGCAATGGAAATTCAAGCATCAATTAGGCATGACAGGCGGAGCAGTATTTACATTTGGCATACCCAGCAGTGATTATTTTGAAAATTGGGATAAACATTACAAGTTGGTCGATGATTGGACCTATTTTGACGATAATGAAAAAAAATTGGGAATAATGATGTTATTCTCAAAAATTGAAGTATTGAGAAAAGTTCAATGGACCGTTCATTATAAATTGGAAATTGAGGAAAAAGCAAAAATATAACGTTTACTTCTGTTGGACATATTAGGAGACAGTATGAAATCATATACGGTATATCAAGTTGATTCATTCACTAATACTTTGTTCTCGGGGAATCCTGCAGGAGTTGTGCTCAATGCGGACGGACTGACCGATTATGACATGCAAAGTATTGCCAGAGAGCTAAATAACTCGGAAACATCATTTTTCTTTTCGCCTAAAGACGATACGTATGATGGTGAATTACGGTATTTTACGCCAAAAATTGAAGTTCCTACTTGTGGGCACGCAACAATAGCGGCGCTTTACGCAAAAGCAGTTGAAGAAAAGTTGGGCAACTGCAGATTAAGCATAAAGACAAAAGTTGGCATCCTGCCTATGGAAATAGCCAAGAAAGGAAACGGCTACTACATTTCAATGACACAGGGAAATATCGATATTTCCGAGTCGCTACATGGTCCTTTAGTAAAGCAATTATTGATAGCATTGAAGATTAATGAGACCGATCTTGACGCGAGGTGCCCTGTGCAAATCGCGTCGACAGGACATTCTAAAGTAATGATAGGAATAAAGAGTAGAAATACATTGAATGAGATGAATCCAGATAACGGAAAGCTTGTCGACTTAAGCGAAAAGATCAAGTGCAATGGATACTTTGTCTTTACTCTTGATACGAATAAACCAAATGTATTGACAGAAGGAAGAATGTTCGCTCCCGCAATCGGCATTAATGAAGATCCTGTAACGGGAAATGCAAATGGACCGTTAGGCGCATATTTGATTCATAATAAAATTATGCAGGAAAAAAATGGCAAGCTGGAGTTTGTTGGTTTTCAAGGTGAAAAGATCCAACGGCCAGGAAGCATAACGGTAGAAGTCACCGTAAACAAAGGAATACCGGAAAGAGTAAAGATAAGTGGAGAGGCAAGAATAGTATTTAAAACAGAAATCATCATGTAAAAAGGAAGTATCTGGCGACCGTTGTTGGGTTGACGTCCTCGGCGTCAAAAACGTTATGTATATAAGGAGTGTTTGTTATTATGGATTATGCAGGCATAATAGCAATATTGTCATCATTGATTGGAATACCAGTTATCGTATTTGGCTTTATATACCTAAATATAAAGAGCAAGCGAGCGATTGAGATGATGCGAATTAAGAAAGAGATGCTCGAGCTTGAAATCGAAAAAGAAAGAATGAATGTAAGGATGCTTGAGGCAGAAAACATGAAGTATGATAGAATCATTAACGGAAAAAATATTGAATGATTGACGATGGAATAACGTGCGGGATAGATACTAATCTCGCGAGTTTTAACCTTTATTAGTAGGATTGGGAATGGAGTATGGAATCGCGAGCTGAAGACATCCAAAGAATTTTAGCTAAGCAACATGTAAATGGCGGGGAGTATTGGGCAACTCCTGAAGGCATCATTGAAAAAGGCAGTCCTTTTTCTACGCTTGAATGCGGAATTATGCTCTATGAGCTTCAATATGATCCTCAAAGCAAGGAAGTAAAGGGAATAGTAGATCTTATCTTTAAGAATATGAGAGATGATGGAAGATTTAAGGTATTCAAATCTGGCGCGATCTACCCTTGTCATACGGCAAATGCCGTAAAGACGCTATGCTACCTGGGATATTCCGAAGATAAAAAGCTAGAAAAGACGTATTCTCATCTATTAGCTACTCAACATACCGATGGTGGATGGCGATGCAATTCATGTAAATTTGGGAAAGGACCCGAGACGGCATTTTCCAACCCAGGGCCGACATTGACTGTACTTGATGTATTCAGGTTTACCCCTTACGTAAATAAAGAAGAAAACTTGGATAAAGCGGTTGAGTTTTTATTGCGGCACTGGGAAACAAGAGCGCCATTAGGACCATGTCATTATGGGATAGGAAAGCTATTTATGCAGATTGAGTATCCAATGTTCAGGTACAATATATTTTATTATGTATATGTATTATCATTTTATGATAAGGCAAAAAAGGATCCAAGGTTTAGAGAAGCATTTGAAGTGCTAAGGAAAAAAGCGATAGAGAATGAAATTAAAGTTGAGAATCCGAATAAAAAGCTGGAATCCTATAATATGTGCAGGAAGATGAGAATAAGCGAACTCGCTACTAAGAGATATATCGAAATATTGAAGAACATTGATGCCTTATAACAGCCGCCTCCAGTAGTATAGGAGAAGTAGAATGATCGATGAACATATACGGTACGTACAAAAAAAAGATATTTTGTCTATTTGCGAAATTTATAACTATTATGTGGAGAATACTAATGTTTCATTTGAAGAGAAAAGAATATCCGAAAATGAAATGGAGCGGAGAATACATGGAGTTAGCCAATTATATCCCTGGATCGTGTATGAACAAGATGAAAAAGTATTAGGCTATGCGTATATCAGCAAATGGAAAGAAAGATCAGCTTATAGATTTACGGCGGAAGATACGGTATATGTAAAAAATGATGCATTAAGAAAAGGTATAGGTAAAGCATTGCTAAAAAACCTTATAGAAAAGACATATAAGAAAGATATACATGTGCTTATGGCTGTGATAGCATTGCCAAACGAAAACAGCGTTAAGCTTCATGAAAGTTTTGGGTTTAAGAAAGCGGCGCATTTTTCGAAAGTCGGTTATAAGAACAATGAATGGATAGATGTAGGATATTGGGAATTGCAGATTGATAAAGAAGAGTAGTCAATTTCCTTCAGAGCTTAACTTGAACATTGGAGAGGTTGTATATGAGCTCAAACATGATTGATAAAGTATTTAAAAGCTTTAAATACAAGTATTTACTTCTTCGTAAAAACTTCAAAAAACTTGAAGAAGCGATAAAGAGTGAAGATGATATGGAGACAAAGTATCATCTTGAGTTTGAAAAAGACATCGCTCTTCAAAAGTATGATGCCTGCCTTGAAACACTAAAGAACGCGGATAAAGAGAATGCATTGCTAGAGAAGGATATAGAGCTGTATATCAAGGGAATACTCGCAAAGTATGAGAAAGATAAGAACTATAAAAAAGTAGTCGTCATTTCTTTGGACATACTTGATTGGGCAAATGTCAATATACGATTAAAAAGTATGGTGTACCATTTGTTGGGGAATTCATACTATTATTCAAATAAAGAAAAAGAGTTGGTGGATTTGGTGGAATTTTTAAAGCGCGATAAAAAATATCGGAATCATCCCTTAGTGAAGTGGGCAAATACGCCTGTAATAGAAAAATCTACAAAGAAGAAAGAAATATAACCCGGCGTATTGGAGATTGTATGTTTGAACTATGTATTAAAGTAAAAAATATGATGAACAAATTTGGATATCCGTGGTTTATTGCGGGCGACTGGGCGATTAAACTTTTTCTTGATAAAGAAACCAGGATACATGATGATATTGAGATTGGGATCTATAGAGAGCAGCAAATGCAGTTATTCAGATATTTAGGAAAATATAAAAAATACTATATTGATAATAGAAGCCGTATAGGAAAATATGAAAAGAAAGAATGGAAAAAAGAATATTTAAGATTGCCAATACGTGAGTTATGTATTGAATATGAAGGTTCCGAGATAAAAATATTGCTGAATGAAAAAGATGATGTCGATTGGATTTATGGAAGAAATAATAAAATAAAACATGAAAGAAGCAATGTAATTAGATTTACCGATAATAGAATTCCCTATTTGTGTCCGGAAATAGCCTTGCTGTATAAAGCCGAGGAATTGAGAAACGAGGATAAGGACGACATTTCAAAAGCATTGGAAAAAATGAATGAGTATGAGAAAAAGTGGTTTATCGATAGTATTGAAAGTGAAAAGGTTAAAGAAGAAATAAGGACTCTTGAATCTGTTTCCAACCTATAGCGACATAAGGCAAACGCATTGAGGCAAATTTTCACGATAGTCGACAAGGAGAATCCGTCATAATGCAAAAAATTTTACTGAGATTCTGCAAATTGATATGCGGGCTTTTCCTTTACGCTTTAGGAATAGTATTTACGATAAAAGCAAATATTGGATATGGTCCTTGGGAAGTTTTTCATGTTGGGTTAGGTGTGTCAGTTGGAATCAGCATAGGTGAAGCGAGTATAATTATTGGGATCATTATCATTGCCATTACGCTATTTATGGGTGAAAAAATAGGCGTCGGAACAATACTCAACATGATTTTAATAGGATTATTTCTTGATATTATACTATTGAGTGATATTGTGCCAATAATTGAAAATACGTATTTTGGAGTTTTGGTATTAATAGCGGGATTATATATAATTTCATTAGGATCCTATTTTTATATTGGATCTGGCTTTGGAGCAGGGCCTCGTGACGGCTTAATGGTTGCATTAGCACGAAAGATCAAGCTTCCGATAGGAATCATTCGCAGTATAATTGAGCTGACTGCCACAATACTAGGGTGGCTTTTGGGCGGTATGGTGGGGATTGGGACAGTAATATCTGGTTTTGCGATTGGCTTTTGCATACAAAGTACATTTAGCATATTGAAATTCGATCCGACAAAGATAGTCCATTCAACGATCTACGATAGTTATAAAGAACTAAAGCTTGCCATAAAAAATGGATGAGCGGATTCCTAGCGTAAGATCATTTTCAGGCTGTATGGAGGATATAGTTTTATGACGAATATACTGTATACCATCGGATCCAATAGAAAAAGCGCGAGAGAATTATTTGATTTGCTGAAAAAAAATCATATTGAGAAAATAATTGACATAAGATTAAGCAATACTAATCAATTAGCTGGATTTACGAAGAAAAATGATCTTGAATATTTTTTGAAGGAAATCGCGGGCATAAAGTACATCTATGAAAAGGATTTTGCGCCGACCAAAGAACTAATGGCAGCAAAAAGAGAGAAGAGCATAACCATGGGCGAATTTGAAAGTGAATTTTCAAAGATTCTCGAGCAAAGAAAAGCTGAAAACATATTTACAGAATCCGAACTGAATAGAGCGTGTTTATTATGCAGCGAAGAAAAAGCGAGTGAATGTCATAGAAGAGTCATAACCAATTATCTTAAGAAGAAATACATGAAATTGGAGATTGTGGATCTTTAAATGAGGGAGACCTAAAATACCAGAATGAAAATACTTATTACCGGTGGATTCGGGAATATTGGCCTTTTGGTGGTAGAGGAATGTCTAAAACGCGGTTACGATGCCACCGTCTTCGATGTGCCGAGCAAAAAAAATATAAAGAATTCAAAAAAGTATACCGCCAAGGGCGTAAAGATATTTTTGGGAAACATTCTCAATTACGAAGAAATACGAAGGGCTGTAACCGATCAAGATATAGTAATCCACATGGCCGCAATTCTTCCTCCAGTTAGCGAGGAAAAACCAGGATTATGTAAAGAAGTAAATATTGACGGAACAAAAAATGTAATAAAAGCTTTAAGAGAAGAAATACATAAATCCGCAATTATCGAAATATCTTCTGCAAGCGTCATGGGACATACACAGGATAGGAATCCTCCGATATTGCCCGATGACTGCCTTATGGCGTCTGATGTCTATTCGAGCACCAAAATCGAAGCGGAAAAATTGATTGCGGAATCGGGCCTTCCCTTCTGCATTCTAAGGCTTTCGGCAGTGATACCTACCGTTATTAACATATCTAGTCTTTTATCCATGGTTAAAATCTTATTTGATATGCCTCTAAACGCACGCTGCGAAATTGTCTTCGATATAGATGTCGCGTTCGCGCTTGTTTCGACAGCGGAAAAGATGTCAAAATCCAAAGAAATGGTGGGGGTAAAAGGCTTTATTGCTGGAGGAAAACTGAAAGGATGCCAGACTATCGTGAAAGAATTCATAAAAAGCGTTTTTGAGCCTATAGGGCTGCAGATCCCGGACGAGTCGCTTTTCCCAACAGACAATAATTCGTACTACCTGGATTGGTATGATACTAAGAATACGCAGGACTTTTTAGGCTATCAACGTCATTCCATCGAGGATTGGCACGCGCTGATCAAGAAAAAATACGGATGGCTTTTTCCGCTGATTCCATTATTTAGAAAAACAGTAATAAAGTGGCTGGAAATGGAGGCTCCTCGCCACAAAGGAAAATCTACATAAGGCTAGATGTTGAGAATGCGGATCAGATCCATTAATAAGGAGGATTTTTATGAAGTACGCAAGCGAAGATCTCGTTAATGAACATGAAGGTATTTTATTTGGATTAAAAATCCTGGAAAAGATGGTCAGCATTATGGATGCAGGCAATAAAATAGATAAAGCCGAATTACTTGAGATGCTCAATTTTTTGAAGCTTTTCGCCGATAAATGTCATCATGGGAAAGAAGAAGGATACTTGTTTCCAGCGATGGAGAAAGTCGGGATAAGGAAAGAGAACGGTCCGATAGGACAAATGTTGATTGAGCATGCCCAAGGTAGAGAATTTATAAAAAAGATGGGATTGGCTATAGATAAGGATAACGTTGATTATAAAAGATATATCGCAAGCGCTGCGGGATATATCGAACTTTTGAGAAATCATATCGTAAAAGAGAATACTGTCTTGTTTCCTTTAGCGGATAAGATGATACCAATAGAAAAACAGGCTGAACTACTGGAGAGCTTCGAGGATTATGAAGAGGAGGTAATGGGGAAAGGAACGCATGAAAAACTTCATGAAACGCTTCATAGATTTGAGAAGAAATATTTATAGCATGGATTGCCGTTAAGAACTCCATGTAAAGCACTTCGATCAAAAAGATCGAGAAACAGATAATTACCTGAAAGCCTCAAAAGGTATATAATAAGCTGATGGTAGGCATATTTTCCTGGTATGGCGTCCCCCAAACATTTATTCAAAGGATCAAATCCATCAAGAATGCCGGATTCGATTCAACCTCTATATGGATAGGCGAAGATAATCGTCGGGAGATGGATCTGGAGGATAAGCCGAGCATCATTAAGGATTGCGGTTTGATTCTTGAGTATGCCCATGCTCCATATAGAAATATCAATAATCTATGGGATAAGCATAAGTCTCGGGAGACGGAACTGGAGACTAAAAGACATATAGATTATTGCTCGAAAAATGAAATCCCGATACTTGTGATACATTTGACCAAAGGCTATAGGATCAAGGAAGCTAATGAATATGGACTAATCGTGCTTAGAAGACTTATAGAATACGCCAAAGACAGAAAAGTACGTATCGCGGCGGAAAACACTAAGCAGAACAATGTCCTTGAGAAGGTTTTTCATGAGATTGAGGATCCTGTATTGGGCCTATGCTTCGATACGTCGCATGACAACCTCTATAGCGATTTAAAATTCGGAATAATGGAGAAGTATCGGGAGAGGCTGTTATGTCTGCATATATCTGATAATGACGGTCGTATCGACGATCATTGGATTCCGTATCAAGGCAAAATAGATTGGGAAGCATTCATCCATCGATTTCCGAAAGAATATGGGGGAATCCTGAATCTGGAGATATTGCCTAAAGAAAAAACCGCGGATGGGGATTCCCTATTGGCAGAGGCATATAAAGTAATAAAGAAGATTGAAATCGACATACACGCCAAAGACGAAAGTTCAGGGAAAGCAGGATGAAGCACATGGATTTTGCTCTGCCGCCCCGCGCGATTCGGGAGGGCCAATGAAATGCAGACCAGGATGCGCAGCATGCTGCATCCACATCTCCATCAGCTCAAGCATTCCCGGAATGGAAAAGGGCAAAGCCGCCGGGACAAGATGCATAAATCTCAGGAAAGACAAGCATTGCGCATTACATGGTACGGAGCGGTATCCCGCCGTGTGCCGCAATTTCCAGCCATCTCATGAAATGTGCGGAGAGGATAAGGACCATGCCGTACGGTATCTGAAAAACCTTGAAGAACTTACCCGATAGAATAATAACGCCCTGGAGAAGGAATGTCACCGATTATATTGGAGAGCGCATCGTAATGGATAATGAAATGGGCTCCGGCCTGGATATCAACGCGATAAACATGAATTCCTGGAATTCAGACAGCTACGCCGCCTGGGTAGAGCGTTTTGGCAAGCCTGATGAAATCGCGGTGAAAATATTGGCCGATCCGATGAAAATGTTGTCGTCGCTGAAATATTTATTCGCCGAGGCAAAGGGCAAAAAAATATTGAATATCATGGGCTCGAATGGCACCAAGGCGGTAGCTCTCGCCGTTTTAGGAGCCGATGTGACGATAGTTGATTTCTCCGAGGAAAATAGACGGTACGCGCTCGATGTGGCCGCATCGGCAGGCGTGGAAATCAGCTACATACAGTCGGACATCCTGAAAATAAGGGACTATATCGAAAGCCGTACTTTCGATATAGTCTTGGCAGAAATGGGGATTATTCATTATTTCACCGATCTGAATCCTTTCATGAAAATCGCATACGATATGCTGAATAATGAGGGAACATTCATCCTGAAAGATTTCCATCCAGTCTCCACAAAGCTTATAAGCTATCGCGGATCCACCGCAAAGGTCAGAAAGTATAAAGTCACCGGCGACTATTTTGACAAAAGCATCGAAAAGGTAGAAGTCGCCTACGGCAAGCACCTGGATTCAATGGATGTCAGGCAATTTGTCTATATTCGAAAATGGACGCTTGGGGAAATAGTGACGTCCATGGCGGATGAAGGATTGATTATCCGCAGCCTGAAGGAAGAGCCCAATCAATCGAGCGAAGTATTCGACAGGGGAATTCCGAAGACTTTCACGATAGTCGCCGGTCGATGACAGGATAAAGCAGGAGACGCGCATGGATTACATTCAGTCCAATAAAGAGGCATGGGAAGAGGCTTTCGAGGAAAGAAGCAACGATTGGGGTGCCGATATCATAACCCGTTTGAGTGCCGAAAAATTCCCCTTCATGGATAAAAATTTTATCGAGACTATGTCGGATTTGGAGATGAAGGGAAAAACTATTGCTCAGTTTTGCTGCAACAACGGCAGAGAGCTGTTGTCGCTCATGAAGTTCGGCTTCAAATCAGGCATTGGATTCGATATCGCCGAAAACCAGGTTTCATTCGCCAATGATATCGCGAAGAGGACAAAAATTAATTGCAGATTCATCGCCACCGATATTCTGAGGATAGACGCCGCCTATCAGGACAGCTTCGATGTTATAGTCATCACCATCGGCGCGCTCTGCTGGTTCCGGGATTTGGGACCATTCTTCAAAATGGTGGCGAAGTGCCTGAAAGCCAATGGTTCCGTCTTTATCCATGATGTTCATCCAGTGGCCAATATGCTCGGTGCCCCGGGCGAGGACGGCTATGACGAAACAGCGCCTGACAAGCTCGCGAATTCGTATTTCAGCAAGGTTTGGAAGGAAAACAACGGAATTCACTACATCACGGGGAAGTCCTACAAGTCGAAGACTTTCACGAGTTTTTCGCATTCCTTCGAAAACATACTGAATGCCATTATCGAAAGCGGATTGTCGATCAGGAAGATAAGGGAGTTCGACTACGATATAGCGGATGGGATGTTTTCGGCCTTGGACAACAAAGGGGTCCCGCTTTCATTCATCCTTCATGCAAGCAAATCCTGAGCAATTGAATTGCTTTCACCGATGCTCAAGAGTAAATTGTAAATCATGGAGAAGTCTGCCGTGAAGAAAAATCGGACTATCGAAATGATGGAAAATGAAGGAAGCGAATCTCCTATAGACAGCTATATAGGGACATTTTCCGGTAAAGCGAAGGAAAGGCTGGATGAGATCAGGAAGATAATAAGAGAGGAAGTACCCGAGGCAAGGGAGAAGATTTCTTACGGAATGCCGACCTATGATCTGTTTGGCAATCTGGTTCATTTCGCCGGATACGCGAACCATATAGGATTTTATCCCACATCGAGCGGAGTGGAAAATTTCAAAAAAGAAATCGAGGGGTACAAGAATTCCAAGGGAGCGATTCAGTTCCCGATAGATGCATCTTTGCCTGAGCAATTGATTCGAAGAATCGTGAGATTCAGGAAGGATGAAAACATGAAAATCGAAGAAGAAAGAAGAAACGCGGGAAGAAAAAGATTGGATAAGGCGATTCGAACGCCGGCGGGGAAGGGATTCTCGCATAGGGGAGGATATTGTATTGACGATTCTTTGGACTTTTGAGAGCAAGGCGAAGGTGGACTTGTTCGCCGCCGTTCTGCAGGAAGCGGATATCGCTTATGAGACGAACGCGAAAGGCAAGCAGGGCATTTCCGGCAATGAGGTGACGATATCCGTCGATGAACGAGATTATGAAAGGGCAAAAAAGCTTCTCATGAAATATAGAAAAAGGAAGACCAGCAGCTGATCTTCCTTTGCGCTTCAGCGATTGGACGCTTCAGGCGAACTGATAGTTCAACTGCCAGGTGATGCCATACTTATCCTTTACGTTCGCGTATTTCGCGTTCCAGAATGTCTTTTGCAGGGACATTTGAACCTTGCCGCCCTGGGAAAGGGATTCGTAGAGCCGATCCACCTCGGATTCGGATGAGCAGTCGATGAGAAGGGTTACGTTTTCTCCTTCCGCGACCGCTTCAGACGAGTCTGAAAAATAGATTTTGATGTCGCCGGCTGCCAATTCCCCATGAAGGACATAGTTCTTGAATGCCGCGCCGGAGGATTCGCCCGGAATGTCGCCGAAACGCTGCAGACTGGTGATTTTTCCGCCAAGAGCTATTTCGTAGAATTTCATGGCTTCTTCGGACTTGCCCTGAAAAACCAGGTAAGGGATAAATTTCATATAGGCCGCTCCTTAAAGTAGGATATAAAGAATTCTCTATATTATACTTATAATGCAGCTATGACGGCAAATTGAGAGACTCGGTTTGAAAAATCGCTGACCGATTCGCCGCGGCTTGCTTACTCTATTTCTTCGCCGTTGATCAGCGTTTTTTCCACCTTGAGCCGTTTATCGCCTTTTTCGAAACGGAACAGGACGATGTCCGCCGGGGAATTCGGAGCGAGTCGGCCGGCCGAAGGGATGCGTGAGAGAAGACGGGCGGGGTTGACCGTACATAGGCGGATAGTGTCTCCGAGGGTCGCGCCGGTAAAGCGCATGAAGGTTGGAATGTCCCAATCGAGAAGATGGGCTGCCCCGGCGAGAAAGGTTGTGCCCGGAAGCCCGATATGTCCATCCTCGAAGACTTCGACGTCCAGATTCCCCCACCTGTAGATTCCCTGAGGATATCCGCCTATGAGGGCAACATCGCTGACGAGAATGAGGTTATTCAGACCCTTCGCCCTGGCCATCACTTTTACGACCGATTCAGGCAGATGAAATCCATCGGCGATGATGCCGGCCGCGAGGCCATCGGCCGCCATCTGTTCCCAGATATAATTCCTGAGACGGGGGACGCTGGCATGGCTTCCGTTGCCCAGATGGGTGGAAAGGGTACTGCCCGCCGCTATGGCTTCCCTGATTCGCTCCGGGCTGGCCGCCGAGTGGCCGATGGCGGCGATGACGCCGGTTTTCACGATTTTTTCGATGAATTCCAGGGCGCCCTCCCGTTCCGGGGCTATGGTGACGATCTTGACGAGACCTTCCGCGGCCTCCTGCCACTCCAGAAATTCCTCGAAATCGGGATCCCTGACATATCTGAGATCGTGCGCTCCCCTCGGTCCATCCTCTCCGGAGATAAAAGGGCCTTCGATATGGATTCCGGCGATCGCCGAATCGATGAGAGGGGATTCGTGCCTCGAACGCGTGATCATGCGAAGGTTCTTCAGGATCTGTTCCTTGGCGCGGGTTACTATGGTTGGGACATGCTGGGTGGTGCCCGAGGCCGCCAGGCTTTTTATGATGCGATCGATATGGCGGCGATCGAGATCTTCCAGACTGTAATCGCTGCCGTTGTAGCCATTTACCTGCATATCCAGGAAGCCGTGGCTGATGAAGGGCAGGTCTTGCGATCGAGAGACTATTACTTCGATGGCGACGATTCTGCCGTTTTCGACAATGAGCTCGATGGATTTTCCCGATTCGGGATCGATGCCGCTGTACTTCATACATTACCTCTTAATTGATGTATTCTGCTCGCTCTTTTCGCGCATTCTCTGCTGCACCCAGGTCAGAGGTTCGGAAAAATGACGTATAAGCACGCCGCGCACCATCTCTGGCTCCCGCCTTTTCAGTGAATCCAGAATATCCCTGTGTCCCTGCACGAATTCCCTACGGTCCGAGGTATGATACCCGTGGATGACTATCAGCTTATGCTGCATGCTGGAGAACATGTTTATCAGCTCGCTGAGAAAGATATTGCCCGAATGCTTGTACAGTTTCTGATGGAACAGCGAATGGATGTTGATGAGCTCGTCTTCCTCAACGCCTTTGTCGATCTGCGCCTTCATGTCGTCGATTAAAGCGGCCAGTTCGTCGAAATCGTCCTTGGTGAACAGGAATACATCCCGCGTAAGAAAGACGGACTCCAGGTACATCCTTACTTCGAGGAGATCTTTAAAACTTCGCAGGCTGGGTTTGATGATGAAATCGAAACTGGTGAGCGCCGCGTCGAAGTTGAATTCGCGCAGGAAATGGCCTTTTCCCTGTATGGACTCGGTTATTCCCAATTCCTGCAAGCCCTTCAGCGCTTCCCTTATGACGGTTCTGCTCAATCCCAGCGTGGACGAAAGCTCTTTCTCCGTCGGAAGCGGATCGCCGCTTTTGAGATTATTGCCGACGATGTAGTCTTTTATATAAGTTCGCGCGACTTCCAGAAGATTGGTACTGTTCAATCGTTGCACTGCTTCCATCCTTCCTGGTTGTATGACATCGATATAATCGTAATCCATATACTTTTAATTGTCAATTTTTGAATAATTTTCGTGGCCGGTGAGATAAACTTTGTGTAAAATACTATAACATAATATATTAAAGCTATATTCCATTATTGTTCGCACAATACCGAAGTTTTTTATTGACAGCCGGAGAAAGCATATTATAATTGTGTTGTAATACAACTAATGGTTTCCTTCAGGAGTCATATGTCGGTTTATTCGGAACAATATTATCAAAAAATCGTTTCAATGTACAAAACGATTCTCGCCGATCCGTCGGGAGCGATCGGAAAAGCGGCCGAGCTGATGGGTTCGACGATAATGGAAGGTAAACTGATACATGTGATAGGCACCGGGGGACATTCAAACCTCGGAGCGGAGGAGATGTTCTGGCGGGCGGGCGGTCTCGTCCCCATAAACGCGATTCTCGACCCCGGCACAGCCCTCATCCATGGAGCCCTGCGCTCGAATTTCGTGGAAAGATCGAGCGGGTACGCGAAAGCGGTTCTGGACGCCTACGGCATCGTGGATGGCTTGATCATCATCGTAAACGCGTACGGCATCAACAGCATGACCATCGAAGTGGCGCTCGAGGCGAAAAAGCGGGGCGTGAAGTCCATTGGCGTGACATCGCCGTCATTCGGCGAGAAAGTGCCGAAGGGGCACCCGGCTCGACATGCGAGCGGTAAGAACCTCCATGAAATCGTCGACGTATTCGTGAATTCCTGCATGCCCTATGGCGACGCCGTCGTCGAATTCGAAGGGCTGGAGCAGAAAGTGGCGCCGAGTTCTACCCTGGCGAACTGTTTTACCGTGAATCTCCTCGTGGTCGAGACGGTGCGATACCTGTTGGATCACGGATTCGCGCCGCCTCTCTGGCAGAGCGCGAATGTTCCGGGCGGGGAGCAGGCGAACGTCAAATACCAGGACGAATACATCGGCAGGATAAAGCATCTGTTCTAGCCGGGCTGGCGGCAATGACAGAGCGGCGCGGGCGATGCCTTGGCGTCGCTCTGGCGTGAACGGCATTCGTTTTTTGAAAATTGTTGAGTAATTCAACAAAAAATTTAAAGAGGGGGAAAAGAATGAAAAGAACGTTCGCTATTCTGTTTATCATGCTGCTCGCCGGCAGCCTCGCCTTCGCGGCCGATAAACCGATCAAACTTTCCGTGTGGTCCGGCTATCCGGAAATGGAACCGCTTTTCAAGCACGCTGCGGAAGGATATCAGAAGCTGCATCCGAACGTCAGCTTCGATATTTTGACGCATCCGCTGCGCGAATATGAGCAGAAACTTTCGGCCACCATTCCTTCCAACACGGCGGCCGATATCCTGGATGTATCGGGTTATGCGCTCCAGAAGTTCGTCGAAGCCGGATTCATTCCCAAGACTCCCGCGAATCTCGTGAGTTATGTCAATAAAGCCGGACGCTATACTTCGTTCACCAAAGAAAGTCTGACCTACAAAAAGACCTTGTACGGCGTTCCCTTTTTCCAGGGCAAGACGGCTCTCTACTGGAACGTGGACATGTTCAAGGCGGCCGGCCTTTCCAGGGCGCCCAAGACTTATGAAGAGATGTACGAATACGCGAAGAAGTTGGCCGTTTTCGACAAGAACGGCAACCTCGTGCGCAGCGGTCACAGCCTGAGGCTTTCGGGCCAGGGTTCGGGCATCGCCGAAAAATTCTGGTTCGTGCTGTTCCCGATGGGCGGAAGCATTCTGGAACCCGGAAAGGAAGAGGGAAAGTACCATGCCGGCTACAACAACGACGCCGGAAGAAAAGCGCTTAAATACTACCTTGACGCCGTATACACCGACAAATGGGATTCGCTGAAGATCAAGCATGACGCGGAAGCCTTCGAGCTCGAGCAGACGGCCATGTTCCTTCGAGAGTCCTGGGTCATCGGCGACATCGCGGCCAAGGCTCCCAAGCTGAACTACGCCACGGCGCCGGTTCCGACCGATATGCGCGGCGGAAGGATCACGAACCTCCAGAATCTCTACGTGACCAAGTCCAGCAAGAACCAGGAAGTGGCCTGGGATTTCATCGAGTTCCTCGTCAATGACGAGAATCAGCAGTGGATGTTGGACAACGTAGGCTGGCTGCCCTCCCGCCAGGATGTGGATTTCTCCGCCATTCTGGCCAGAAAACCTCAGCTCAAGGGCTTCGTGGAGATGCCGGCCGGATACCAGGAATATGGCTACATTCCCATCGCCGCTTTTGACGAACTCCTCACGAAGTTCGCCGAGAGACTCGCGATGGCCTATCTGAACGAAGGCCTTGCCGGCAACGACGCGGCGATCGCGAAAGTCATCGCGGACGCGGCCGAAGAAACCAATACCATTCTCAAGAAGGCGAAGCTCTTCAGCGAGTGATCGTCATCCGAATCAATGATTTCAATGGATGTCTTCGGAGGATCTTTCCTCCGAAGACATTTCGCTTAGGTGGAGATGCGATACCGGAAATATGGCGCAACACGATGCAGCTAATTCCATGGAAAAGAAAATGAAACAGCCAGGAAGACTTCGCCAGATCGACAAGACGAAAAGGCAAAGATATCTCTTCGCCTACGGGGCGCTGATCCCGATAATCGCGATGTACGCCATTCTGAGAATCGTGCCCATCGCCCAGAATGTACTCTATAGTTTCTTCAATTCATCAATCGGGAATCCGATGGCTGAGTTTGTAGGCTTCAGCAACTACAAGGAACTTTTTTCGGATAACCTCTTCGCAATATCCATCAAAAACACGACTATTTTCGCCGTCTTCGTGACTTTTTTCGGCGTCGCCATCGCGCTGCTCGTCGCGCTCATGCTTGCCACGCCCTCTAAAATGAGCCTTCTCTACGAAACCGCGTTTTTCCTGCCCGTGATCACGCCCATGGTGCCTGTTGCCGTGGTCTGGAAATGGATCTACGATCCCACCTACGGTTTGCTGAATTACATATTGTCCTGGTTCGGGATAGAGCCCATAGGCTGGCTCATCTACCCCCAGACAGCGTTGCTCGCCATTATCATCATGAGCGTATGGAAGATAATCGGGTACAACATGATCATCTTCCTGGTGGGCATCAGGGACATACCCGAAACCTACATCGAGGCGGCCATGATCGACGGCGCTTCCAGGGGGCAGATATTCGGGAAGATCATACTTCCGCTGCTCAGGCCGATCATCCTTCTCGTGACCGTCATCACGACAATCAATTCCTACAATGTCTTCACGCAGGTCTACATCATGACTTCGGGCGCCCAGGGAGCTCCGGGAGGGGCCGTGCGGACGCTTGTTTTCGACATTTACGAGAACGCCTTCCGCTATTTCAAGACAGGGTATGCCGCGGCGGAAGCCGTGATGCTTCTCCTCATCATCCTTGTACTCACTTTTCTCCAGTTCGGGCTGGGCGGAAAGGAACCCAAGAAAAGAAGGCACGCGGCATCATGAAGATAAAAAAATTATCGGCCCTATCCATCGCGAAGCATCTAGCTCTCTTCGGCGGCACTGTCATAATGGTGCTTCCTTTCGTCTGGATGCTTTCGACATCGTTCAAGCCGGCTTCGGAAGTGCTTAGCTGGCCGCCCAAGTTCATCCCCGATACCTGGACGCTCGATAATTATGCGACGGTGTTCAAGACCGCGCCTTTCGTCCGCTTTTTCCTCAACAGCGTCGCGTTGTCGGTTTTCTCGACGATATGCGTTCTTCTGACTTCGACGCTGGCGGGCTATGTGTTCGGCAAGTTCTCCTTTCCGATGAAGAATTTCCTTTTCATGCTGATACTCGCCACCGCCATGGTTCCCTTTGAAACCTATATGATCCCTCTTTACCTGCGGATGGTGCAGTTCGGCTGGGTGAACAAGTTCATGGGCCTGGTGGCGCCTTACCTCGTCATGAGCTACGGCATTTTCTTCATGAGGCAGAACGTGCACACGACGATACCCGACGAGTTGATCGACGCGGCGCGGATCGACGGACTGTCGGAATTCGGCATTTATTGGCGGATCGTGCTGCCTCTGCTTTCAGGATCGGCCAACGCGCTCGCGATATTCTCCTTCATGCAGACCTGGGCGGCCTTCATATGGCCTTTGATCATAACCAGCAGCAGGGAGCTGTGGACGATGGAACTGGGCCTGGGCATGTTCCAGTACAGGTTTTCGGTGGATCTGGGGCCGATCAACGCGGGTTCAGTGCTCTCCATATTGCCGGTGATGATCGTGTTCATGATTCTGCGGAAGCATATAGTGAAGGGAATAACGTTGACGGGTATGAAAGCATAACTACATAGAGGCGCACCTTGAATAATCTCGATGCATCGATAGCGCTGCCCGAGGAGCTTCGGCAGAGAATGGAATTGACGGGACTGCTCCCGCTGATAAGGGGCATTCCCCTCCCCACGATGGAAATGTTGGTTAGCCGCTATAGGGGGAATAAAGTCGCCCCGGGCTGGATCGACATGAAATTCGATCCCGTGGATGGGCGAGAGAGGGATGGTTCGCGGGATTTCTACAGAAAAGACAGGGTGTATGGATGGATTCAGGGGAGAGGACTGGAATCCCTGACGGCTCATCTGCGCTGGCTCGAGACAATGCCGGGATTTGCGGTGCTGGACAGGGTAGAACTGGCAGGAACCGCGGAATCGCTGTACAGAAAGATGATGGATGTCTGTCTTCCTCCTTCCGGCATAAAGGCGTATTTCGTCATGGATCCGGCGGGAAATTCCATGGGCCGGGATTTCGGGAAAGACCAGACAACACTGGCCCAGCTTTTCGTGCTGCGCGGGCTCATGGCCTATGCGGGATACAGGGATTACAAGGCCGACATTGAGCGGATCGTGCCGCTGCTAAGGAACGCGGTGGACGCCTCGATACGAGGGGAATGCCTCGACGATCAGATAGAGTTCGGCAAGAACGGCGGCGAGAATTTTTCCGTGACGAGAAAGGGCTACGAAGGGCAGATGATATCCATAGGCGCCTGCGAACTTCTCTTCGCCCAGACAGGGGAGGAGGAAGATTTAGCCAGGGGCGTCGATGCCATAGGTTCGGCGCTTTCCAGGCATATTCATAAGGACTCTCTTCCGGAACTGCTGATGATTGACGCGTTCGACGGCGATGGCCTGCCCATACGGGACAGGGGGCATCTGACGACGAATCCCGGACATGCCATAGAATTCGTTGGGCTTGCGCTGCAGTTTTTCAGGTACGCGGCGGGCGGGACAGGGAGAGACGAGACTATCGAAACGCTTTGTTCCCTCGCGATCCGTTACAACGAGATGGGACGCGCTCCTCATGGGGGGATTGTCAGGAGCGTCGATGCGCAGACTGGCGAAATCCTGAGCGGAAATTGCCCCTGGTGGTCGAGCTTCGAAGCGGCGAGGACCTTCGCCGAGCTGTACATGGTGACGCGGGATGAAGTGAAGAAGCGATATTGCGTGGACCAGATCAAGTCGTACCTGGACTGCATCGAGCGAGTTTACCGAAAGCCCTCCGCCATCGGCATTCCCGTGCAGACGGTCTCCTTTTCAGGGGAGGTTGTGCCGATAATACCGGCGACGCCCGATATCGATGCAGGTTACCACACGGGAATGCCTCTCCTCGATGTATACGAGATAATAGGGATTGTCGGCACCATGCTCTGCGGATCGGCGGAGGCGATGGTTCCGCCGCGGCTGGGGGTCAGGCTGCAGGGACATATCGCGAGAACGGAGCTCGCGGATAAGGAGATGGATCCCCTTCGCGTCAGATGCTGCTGGTTCTCTTCAGCCGGCGCGCAGGCGCTGCTTTTGTCCGCCGATATTCTGGAATTCTCTCCCGAATGGTCGGGAAGTTTTTATGGCGAAGTCGAGACCAGGTATGGCATACCGAAAAAGAATATTTTCCTTCTGGCCATACACACGCATACGGCGCCCGCCGCGATCGACTTGGGGCTGCTCAAAAGCGACGGGGTTTTCCTGGAATCGCTCGGAAAGTCCATGCATGAGACCATAATCTCGGCTCGAGAGAATATGGAACCGGTGGTCGGCCTTTCGGGCTCCTCCACGCTCGAAGGTGTCGGCATAAATAGAAGATTCCGCGATCCCGAGACCGGAAAAGTGAGCATGAGGCCCAATTACGGGGGCGAAAACGACAAGGAGCTCGTCGGACTTTTCCTTTTCGATAGAGAGGGAAGGCTGAAGGAGCTCCTCGTGAACCTGGCGATTCACCCCACGACGTTGAGCGTCGCCCTGCATGAGATTTCAGCGGACTATCCGGGTAGGGCGGCCGCGCGGATCCGCGGGATATTTGGCCAGAATGTCGTGGTAGTCCCGATCCAGGGCGCGTGCGGCGATATCCGCCCCATGATCCTGAATGAGGAAGGCACCGAGTTCGCGGAAGGCTCGGCCGCCGACATCGACCGCATGGGCCTGAAAATCGCGGAGCGCGTATCGGCCATTTTCAGCGAGCTTAAGGCCGGCGAAAAGAAATGGATCGACGGAGGACGACTGACGGTTACGACGAGGGAAGTCGAGCTGCCGCTGGCGTCCCCGCCCGCCTACGGGGAACTGGAAGGCTTGGCGAAGCGGCTGGAGGCGGAAATCGAAGTGCTGAAGGCGGCGACGGAAAAGGAAGGGGGCTTCGCGGGAAGCCATGAAAACCCGCTCCTGACGGCGCAAACCTATCTCGCGTGGGCTCGCGACCTGCTCGCGAACGCTTTCGACGCCAGCCGGGCCTTTGTGGGCAGGACGACGGCGCTGGCGCGGTTTTCGCTCTGCTCGCTGGGAGATTCGCTTTTATTCTTCTCCCTCCCGGGGGAAGCGTTTTGCCGGATTGGAAAGACGCTGAAGCGTCACGCGCGCCCCGCTTCCATGATAGTATGCGGTTACAGCGGAGGCTCGGTCGGCTATATTCCCACGAGGGACGCGTTCGCCGAGGGCGGCTATGAAGTGGAGTCGGCTTTCAAGTTCTACGGATTTCCGGCGCCGCTGTCTGCCGATACCGAAGATATGATTTATCGATTATTTGTCTCTATGCGGGAGGAGGTAGGTTCATGTCAACATTAGCATTGAACGGCGGGAAACCGACTATCCAGGAAGAATCCAAGGATCTGTTTCTCTGGCCGATAATCACCGAAGAGGACGAGCAGGCAGTCCTCTCCGTGCTCCACGAGCGCAGCATGAGCGGCACCGAGATCACGAAGAAGTTCGAGAAGGAAATGGCCGACTGGCTCGGAATGAAATATGCCCTGGGCTACTGCAACGGAACGGCGGGAATACAGGCAGCGATGTGGGCATGCGGCATAGGCGCCGGCGACGAGGTGATTTGTCCCGCCATGACGTATTGGGCGAGCGCCGCGCCGGCGCTGACTTTCGGAGCGGCGGTAAATTTCGCGGACATCGACGAGACGACGCTCTGCATAAATCCCGACGACATCGAGCGCAGGATAGGGCCGCGGACGAAGGCCATCGTCGTCGTGCATTACGCGGCGCATCCCTGCGACATGGACAGGATCCTGCCGATAGCGCGAAAGCACGGGCTGAAGGTGATCGAGGACGCGTCGCACGCGCAGGGCAGTCTCTACAAGGGTCGCAAATGCGGTACCTTGGGCGATGTGTCTATAATGAGCCTGATGACGGCGAAAAGTTTCGCGATCGGCGAAGCCGGCATGGTATTCACGAACGACAGAGTCATCTACGAGCGCTGCATCTCCTTCGGTTTCTATGAAAGGACGGGCGGCGGCTCCGAATTCTTCAACCCGGACAACCAGCTCACCGATCCCGCGCTGCAGAAGTTCGCCGGCATCCCCGCCGGCGGGTGCAAGCAGCGTATGCACCAGATGAGCAGCGCCGTGGGCAGGGTTCAGCTCAAGTATTACGATCAGCGCATAGCCGAGATCAACAAAGCCATGGAATATTTCTGGGATTCGCTCGTTGGCGTCCCTCACCTCGCCGCGCACAGGGTTTCGCGCGCCGATGGCTCATATATGGGAGGCTGGTATTATCCGCAGGGGCTCTTCGATTATTCGAGCTTCCCCGAGAAGTTCCTGGGCAAGGTCTGTCAGGCTTTGCGCGCCGAAGGGGTGAAGGTCTGCGCTACCATCAAGAACGGCCCGCTGCACCTGCATCCCGTATTCAACGACCTGGATTTTTTCGGACTGGGCAAGCCTACGATGATCAGTTTTACGGATCGGGACGTGAGGCAGGGGCGCGGTTCCTGTCCGAAGGCCGAGAGGGTGGCCGATCGTTCTTTCAGCGTGCCTTGGTTCAAGCATGACGACCATGGGCTGATCGATCCCTATATCGATGCCTTCAGAAAGGTGTTCACGGAGCTGGACTCGATAGCACGATAAATGGCGCTTCCTATATATCCGACTCATTCTCCCCATGATATAGTCAAAAAGAAGGGAAAGGAAAGAAAAGGAAAACCTTCGCGGGAGATGAGCCAGATGAATTCCATAGAACGCAAGCGGCGAATCTTGGAACTTCTCAATGCCAAGGAATCTATCGAAGTGGTCGAGCTTACCCGGCTTTTTTCGATTTCAAAGGTGACTGCCCGGAACGATCTGGACGATCTGGAGTCGAAGGGCCTGCTCGTTCGCACTCACGGCGGGGCCATGCTGGCCGAAAAGCACGATTTTGTAAGGCAGATCCGCACTACGATAAACGAGAACAGCGACAAAAAAAAGAAAATCTGCATGATAGCTTCCAGACTGACGGGATCGAGCCACAGCGTCATCATCGATAGCGGAAGCACAACCGTGCATCTTGCCCACTATGTGGCGGAGCGGCCCCTGACCGTCATCACCAACTCGGCCTTAGTCGTTCAGGAACTGATGGGCGTTGAACAGGTGGAACTCATCGTCTCCGGCGGCGTCCTCAGAAGGCCGTCCATGTCCTTCATAGGCGCGCACGCGCGGCACAGTTTCGAGCAGATCCACGCCGACATTCTTTTTCTCGGGGCGGCCGGCGTGTCGCTCGAGCATGGGATAACCTGTACCAATTTGATAGAGGCGGACACGAAGCAGGCGATGATCCGCGCCGTCTCGAAGGTCTGTCTTCTCGTCGATTCGACTAAATTCGGCAAGATGGCGCTGGCGAAGGTCTGCGGATGGGATTCGATAGATATTCTGATCACGGACGCGATAGATCCAGCCACAAGGGTGGCATTGGAAGACCGGGGCGTTCAGGTGATGACTGAGTGATGGGAGAATGATGATGCATCCAGACGGGAAGGCCGCCATGGCGCTTTCTTTGGTCGACATGAAAAACGTCGGCGAGGTGGGCGCGTATCTTGACCAGGTGGGCGATGAGGGAAGGTTCGAGCTGGGTTATACGATGTCGGCCGAGTTCCTGGACGAGCTCGAACCGCTCATAGCTGGGAAGGTGATTTCAATCCATGCCTGCTGCCCGGCTACCGAGTTTTTCCCCAACTTCGCGAGCGCCGATCCCCGGGTGATCGCGAGAAGTTTCCAGGATATGCGGGATACGCTGGAGACGGCGCGTCGTTTCGGCGCTTCGGTCGTGGTGCTTCACGCCGGATACGCCACGGACAGCGGGATGCCCAGCGCCTTCAGGCTCCGAAGCGAGCTTCTCGGCAGGGAGGAGTTCCGCGCCGATGTTCGCTTCAAAGACGGCTCCATCTGCGGTCCCGATTACAACCGCAAGGAGTCCTATCTGCGCTTCGCGGCCAGGACTAAGGAAAACCTGATCGAACTGGCCGGCATATACGATGAGTTCGGGATCCGCGTGGCGGCCGAGAATCTCAATCCGCGCGTGGGGTATCTTTTCCATACGCCCGACGAGATGGTGGCGCTCACGAAGCTTCATCCCAATCTGGGCGTCTGTCTGGATGTTGGACATCTCTATATCTGTTCCTTCGTGTACGGATTCGATTACCTGGATGGGATCAGGGAGATTGTCTCGACGGGGAAGGTGTTCACCTGCCATCTGCACAGCAACTCCTCGGGGCCAGGACGTTTCAAGGACGATCATCAGAGCATTGACAAGAATGGATTCCCCATTGGGGCGGTTCTGGACATTCTCGCCGGATCCGGGGCCAATATGGTGCTGGAATTGCTGGAAGAACCGCTTCGAAACGATCGTTTGCTGCGGCAGATGATGGCGGGGCGCTGAGGGCGGAGTTGATTACGGGAAAGGGAAAGTATCTTTGTTTTTCTTTTCCTTTTTTTATTTTTTATTGCCTTATGATAGGACCCATGGTACAATTTGCGGACATTGGACGGTTAGGATTATGTAACCGCCGATCCAAAAGGAGGCAATTTTTGAAAAAGTTTATCATGGCACTTTTGATCGTCGCATTGGTGTCCGGCGCCGCATTCGCTCAGGCGTCCAAGGAGACGAAGGGACTCATCATTTGGAGCGCCGCTGCCGAGGATGAAGCTCAGGCTCTCGTCGCCAAGTTCAATGAGAAATATCCGGAAATAAAGGTAAGCGTGATCAGGGCAGGTTCCGGCGAGCTTCTTACCCGCCTCAACGCCGAGCAGCCGAAGCCGCAGGGCGATATTCTCCTCGGCATCGCGAAGGAATCCTTCGACGGCGCCTACGATCTCTTCCGCGCCTACAAATCCGTAAACCACAATTATTTGGGCGCCGACGTGAAAGACATCGCCGCCGTTCCCAAGTACTATGGATTCTCCATGCCCCTCCAGGCCTTCATCGTCAACACCAAGCTCCTGAAGCCGGCCGATTATCCCCAGTCCTGGTCCGATCTGGTAAATCCGAAATACAAGGGCGAGATCATCATGGCTAACCCTGCGCTCTCCGGTTCGGCCTATGCCCAGCTCTATATGATGTATAAGCTATATGGCGACGATTTCGTGAAGAAACTCGCCAAGGCATGCACCTTCACCTCCAGCTCCACGGTCGGTCCCGAGTCCGTAGCGAGAGGCGAGTACGCCATCACGGCAACCGGCGAAGGCAACGTCGCCAAGTATATCGGCGAGGGAGCTCCCGTCGTCTGCATATATCCGAAGGACGGAACCGGCGCCCGTTTCGACGCGTCCGGCATCATCGCCAACGGCCCGAATCCGAAAAACGCCGAGCTGTGGATGGACTTCATCACTTCCAAGGATGCCTATAAGCTTATCCTGAATACGAGGAACCGCCGCGTCGTCGTCACCGACCTGCCCGGTCCCAAGTATCTTCCCGCCCTCGGCGACATCAAGCTCATTCCTTACGATGCGATCGAAGCGGCTAAAATCCGTGATGAGCTCAGCGGCAAATTCTCCGATTGGATGAATTGAACGGTTCGAATTTGTTCCGAATGAGGAGTATCCGTGCCGTCCCGCTTGGACGGCATGGATTCTCCTGACTGGGGATACAGCGCCCGCATATCGTAAAATCCCATTGCCTGTATATACGACACCACTCCCAAGAGGAAATGTATGAGTCTCGATCTTAATTACCGCGATGTCACCAAGATTTTTGGCGCGAAGGGGAAAAATCCCGTCAAAGCGCTGCGCGAGGTTTCCTTCACGATCCAGCCTGGCGAACTGTTCTGCCTTCTCGGGCCTTCCGGCTGCGGAAAGACTACATTGCTCAGGAGCACCGCCGGGCTTGAGTCGATCTCAAGCGGGCATATTTTTTACGGCGGGAAGGACATGACCACGATACCGCCCTTCAGGCGGAATATCGGCATGGTGTTCCAGAGTTTCGCGCTCTATCCGCACATGAATATTTTCGAGAATGTCGCCTATGGCCTGCGCGTCCGCAAGACGCCCGAAGCCGAAGTGAAGCGGAAGGTGACCGAGGTGATGGAACTCGTGGGACTGATGGACGAGCTGAGAAGGAATCCGAGCCCTTCCGGCCTCTCGGGCGGACAGCAGCAGCGCGTGGCGATAGCCCGCGCCCTCGTCTACGATCCGGACCTCCTCCTCCTGGACGAGCCGCTCGCCAATCTGGACGCCAAGCTCCGCCGCTACATGCGCGCGGAGATTCGGCGCATCCAGAAGGCCACGCACATCACCACGATTTTCGTGACGCACGACCAGGAAGAGGCGATGGCCGTCGGGGACAGGCTTGCGGTCATGCGCAAGGGCATCGTCGAGCAGATCGGCACGTCAGACGAGCTCTACAACAGGCCGAACAGCGCCTTCGTGGCGAATTTCATCGGCAAGATGAACTTCCTCAACGCCAGCTTGACCACGCGGGAGGGGGGAACGGCGAGGGCGAGGCTTGTATGCGGCGGCGGAGAGATTGAGATTTCCGAGCCCCGCAACCATCTGCCCGCCGATGTCGCCATCGGGACTCCGGTCCTTCTGGGGGCGCGGCCCGAGCAATTGTCCATAAGCGTGACAAGGAGCGAAGGCGCCGTCGACGGAAAGGTAAATATCATCCAGCATCTTGGTCAGTTTGTCCGCTACGAGGTGAGTGTCGACGGCGCGATTTCGGCGCAGTCATTTGAGGTGGATATGCCCGGCCTGGTGCAGGGGATCGCCGAGGGCGACCATGTTTTCGTGACCATCAAGGATGGGCTGGCCTCCCTCTATCTGCCCGAGGAAGGAAAGAGCGAATGAAAGGGCAAAAACTGGATAAAGCGATATCCCTAGGCGAGGCGAAGGGACTGAAGAAATTTCTTCAGAAGGATCTGACGCCCTACCTGGTCTTCCTCATCCCCATGGCTTTCCTCTGCGTCTTTCTCTTCTGGCCTCTCGTGACCACCCTGCTGCGTGCCTTCATGCGTTCGGGCAACAAGTTCAACCTGAGCGCCTTGGGCTTTTCCGGTTTCGAGAAATTCTTCACCAGCGCCCTCTACCAGAAAAGTCTGCGGAACTCGTTTATCGTGGGGATATCGGTGACGGTGCTTTCGCTGCTCGTCGGCGTGCCGATGGGGTATTTCGTGGCGAGGGTCAAGATTCCCGGGAAGCGTCTCATGCTCTCGCTGGGCATTCTTCCGGTGATAATGCCTTCGTTTATCGGCGCCTTCAGCTGGATCATCCTCCTGGGAAGGCAGGGATTCGTGAGACATTACATCAATATCCTGCTCTCTCCCCTGGGCATCGAGATGCCGCCGATCTACGGCATGTTCGGCATGATTTTCTGCATGACTCTGACCTACTATCCTTTCGTGTTTCTTCTCAGCCACGGCGCTTTTTCCTCGGCCAATGCTCTCCTGGAGGACGCGGGGATGCTGATGGGCGCGAGCCGGTGGCGCATTCTGAGGACAATCACCTTTCCCCTCGTGCTGCCCAGCATCGGGGCCGCCGCTCTTCTGGTATTCATCAGGTCCATCGGCAATTTCGGAATACCGGCCATCATCGGCGGCGACCAGTATGTCCTGCCGACGCTTATCTATTTCAGGGTGAACGGCTTCTGGGATCTCAACGGGGCGTCGTCGATAGCGGTAGTGAACGTCCTCATCACGGGTCTCGTGCTTTGGTTCCAGAAATATGTGGTGAGTCGGCATGAGTACGAGACGATTTCCGCCTCGCGGGTGGACATCAAGCAGAATGAGCATCCCGTGGTGCGCGCGTTCGCGGCCCTTTACTGCTTCATCGTCCTTCTGGTGTCCCTGGCGCCGCAGATCGTCATCATCATCATGTCCTTCTTCGAAAAATGGCAGGGGCTCCTCCCTGAGGGCATCACGCTTGCCAACTACAGCAGAATCCCGAAAAATTCGCCGAAGGAGCTGCTAAATTCGCTGTATCTTTCCATTGTCGCGACTTTGTTGACGGCGATCCTGGGTAGCATCGTCGCCTACATTACCGAAAGGCGCAAACCAATGGGAGCGGGCATCCTGGACATGGCCGTCATGGCGCCTTTCATACTGCCGGGGACGGTTGTTTCGGTAGCCCTGCTTTCGGCGTTCAGCGGCAAGAGCGTCATACCGCTCGGCGGGACGTACACGATCATCATCATCGCTTACATGGTGCGGCGGACGCCCTACGTCTACCGCTCGGTGGCGGCGAGCCTGACCCAGCTCAATCCCTCGCTCGAGGAGGCTTCCACGATAGCCGGCGCCCATTGGATCTATACTTTCCGCCGGGTGAGCGTTCCATTAATTCTTCCCGGCATCATCTCGGGATCGATTTTGACCTTTTCCACGCTACTGCAGGAATTGAGCACGACGATCCTCCTGTACGGGGCGAGGACGAGAACGGTGCCCATACAGATCTACGGCGCGGTGGCCGACGGCCAGCTCGGCGAGGCCAGCGCCTTGTCGGTCATGCTGCTCCTCGTCGTCTTCGCCATCGTCTACATGACGAACAAATCGAAGGACGCGAATCTTTCGGCTGGTTTGAAGATGTAGCGAGAGTGCGGGGCGCCGAGTCGAATAACCGCGATACAAAAAGGGACCGTCCCGGAAGTGATTCCGGAACGGTCCCTTTTCTTTTTCTGAATCCGCTTAACGGATGTTCACGGACGTTCGCGGGCGGATTCTTCGCTATCGATCCGTCATTTACCGGCGGCTATTTTCCATTCGGCCTTGATCTTGGCGAGAAGGGCGGGATTGACGATGAGTTCATAGCCGGCCTTGGCCATGATGTCGGCTGCCTTGACGGCCGATTCCCTGCCTATCGGGGAGAAGGTCGCCGCGACCATGTCCCTTGAATGTCCGGCTGTCGGCTCTGTGGAGACGGGAAGCGAGAACATGACGCTGGGGATGCGCGACGAGGCTGTGCCGAAATCGGTCGAACCGCCCGCGCCGCCGCTGAAATCGGGTTTCGGCATTTCGGCGAAGCCCGCGGCTTTACTCTCATTCTGGATAAGGTCCATGAAAGAAGAGACGTTGACGACATTGTCGTACTGTTTGATCGGGGAGATCGTGACGGTGGTGCCGGTCGCCATAGCGGCGCCTTTGGCTACCGCGTAGACTCTCTCGACGACGCTGTCGAGATAGGGGCGCTGGAGGCCGCGGACATAGTAGCGGGCGGCTGCTTTTTCAGGAACGATGTTGGCCGCCTGGCCGCCGTTGGTCACGATGCCTTGGATGCGGATGTCCTGCCTGACGTGTTCGCGGAGATATTCGATGCCGTTGAACAGCATCATGACGCCGTCCAGCGCGCTTCGGCCGAGTTCGGGACTGGTGGCCGCATGGCTCGCCTTGCCGTCGAAGGTGAAATCGACGAGGTTGAGCGCCAGGGTGTAGGCTCCAACGTTTGCCGTGTTGGAACCGGGGTGCATCTGGAGGCCGACATCGGCTCTCTCGAAGAGCCCCGCGTTGGCCATGGCGATCTTTCCGCTGGTGGTTTCCTCGGCTGGGCAGCCGAAGACGATAACCGTGGCTGGTATGTCGCCTAGGTTTTTGGAGAGCGCGATCGCGGCGCCCGCGCAGGATGCCGCGATGAGGTTGTGGCCGCAGCCGTGGCCGAGACCGTCGAGGGCGTCGTATTCGGCCATGAAGGAAATGGCGGGGCCGCCGCCAGCGTTCTTATAGGTGGCGACGAAAGCGGTCTCGAGGCCGGCTACCGGCATTTCGATGACGAAGCCGTTTTCGGCCAGGGTTTTCGTAAGCAGCGCCACTGCCTTGAATTCCTTGTTGCCCGATTCGGGGTTTTCATGGATATAATCGGCGATTTGAATCACTTGCGGCCTTATGGCGGCTATCGTCGCGTCGATTCCTGCTTTGCCTTGGGCAAAGGCCGGGGCGGCCAGAAGGCTGACCAGGACAATGAAAATCGGGAGAGAACGTTTGAGGCTCATCGATTGCGCTCCTATTATTGAATTATTCCAGTGATCGATACGGATCACCGTGAAATCCATACTAGAATTGTATTCTTTGCAAGTCAACAAATAAGGGGATTTGTATTCATTGTTTTCTAAAGTAGAATGAGCTTCAGAAAAAGGAAGGCGTTTTGAAACGGTACGAACTTGTATTCATGGATGCGGACGAAACCATTTTCGATTTCGGGAAGGCCGAGGCTTTTGCCCTAGCCGGCGCCTTCGAGCAGTACGGGCTGGAGGCGACGGACGATATCGTCGACGATTACGACGAAATAAACAAAGGTCTATGGAAGAAGTTTGAGCGAGGGGAGACGGATCAGGCGACGCTCAAGATTGAGCGCTTCAGGCTTCTGTTTCAGAAGGTCGGGGTTAATCTCGACGCAGGGCTTTTTTCCGACGCTTATCTCGACTGGCTGGGAAAGGGCGGTTTTCTCCTGGATGGCGCTGAGGAGCTGTGCGAATATCTGGCGGGAAAGTACCGGCTGGCTATTGTCACGAATGGCATAAAGAGAGTGCAGCGATCCAGGTTCGACAATTCGCCGATACGGCGCTACTTTGAAAGCATCGTCATCTCCGAGGAGGCCGGCAGCAGCAAACCCAGCGCCGGCATTTTCGATTATGCCTGCCGGTCGCTCGGCTTCCACGATAAAAACAGAATGATCATGGTGGGCGATTCGCTGAGTTCGGACATCGCGGGCGGCGCGAACTACGGGATGGATACTTGCTGGGTGAACCTTTCGGAAGCAGTCAACAATACGAACATCGCGCCAACGTACGAAGTTAGGCGCCTTAAGGATCTCATGAAAATACTGTAGCGAATATTGCTGAAGATATAAGGAGCGCATAACGTGAGCGAAGAAAAATATTCGGTTTACCCTTATCGGTGGGCGATACTTGGGGCGACAATGCTCGTGAATGTGACCATACAGGCGCTATGGATAGCCTATTCGCCCATCGCGAGCGCTTCGGCCTCCTACTACGGCGTATCAGAACTCGCCGTCGGCTTCTTCGCGATGTCCTTCATGCTGGCTTTTCTGCCGCTTTCCATTCCCGCTTCCTGGCTCATCGACCGATTCGGATTCGCGCGCGTCGTTGGAGCGGGATCCGTAGCGGTGGGGGTCTTCGGACTGCTGCGCGGAAGCGCGGGGCAGAGTTATGCGGCAGCGCTCGCGGCGACCTGCGGAATAGCCGCGGCCCAGCCTCTTCTTCTCAACGCGTGGACAAAGATGCCGGCCGCGTGGTTCCCCGCGCGCGAGCGGGCGACGGCTGTGGGGCTTATCACCATAGCGAGCATCGCGGGTACGGCGGTGGGTTTGGTGGTCACACCCATTCTGGCCGAGGCGATGGATATCGCGAGCGTTCAGCTGGTGTATGGAGGGGCGGCGGCAGCGGCGGCGGCGATTTATATCCTGGTGGCGAGGGAAAAGCCGGCTCTGCCTCCGGATGAATCGGCTTCCCGCGAGCGCGCCTTCATGGTGGAGGGACTCAGGCATGCCCTGCGGAACGGATCGTTTCTTCGGTTTCTCGCCATCTCCTTCATCGGCATGGGAATTTTCAACGGCGTGACGACCTGGGTAGAGGCGATCGTGAGGCCGCGTGGCATAGAATCGACGGCCGCCGGCATTTTGGGCGCCATAATGCTGGCCGGCGGGCTTGTCGGCGCGGTGATTATTCCGGCCTTATCGGATCGTTCAGGAAAAAGAAAGCCTTTTATAGTGATCGGTTTGATCGGGGCGGTGCCGGGTCTTCTCGGGCTTGCCTTCGCTCAAGGTTATGCGCTCATTGCCGTCTCGTGCTTCGTTCTGGGGTTTTTCCTGATAGCGGTGAATCCGGTAGGCATGCAGTATGCCGCCGAAGTGGCGAGGCCCACTCCCGAAGGCAGCTCCAACGGTCTTGTTTCATTGGCGGGGCAGGCTTCGGTTCTGCTCGTTTACGCGATGGAAGCGCTCAACGCGGCGACGGGATCTTTTACCGCGTCGCTCGCGGCCGCGGCCGGGCTTTTATCATTTTCCGTTTTTCTCGCTGTGAAATTGGTGGAGGGTAAGCCAGGCTTCGAGGATTCCCTTTAGGCGTCATTTAGCGCGCTACGCGTGAGGGGGAAGGCGGTGGCCTCATAGGCGATGATGGCTTTTTTCCTCTCGATGCCCCACTTGTAGCCGCCGATCTCGCCTGAAGCGCGCAGCACCCTGTGGCAGGGTATGATGAAGGCGATGGGGTTCTGGCCGAGGGCTGTGCCTACCGCTCGCGCCGCGCCGGGGGCGCCGATCTTCTCGGCAAGCTGGCCATAGGAAACGAGATGGCCGTCCGGGATGGCGAGGAGGGCCTGCCAGACCTTGAGCTGGAAATTGCTTCCTTTCAGGTGAAGCGCGAGCGGCTGGATGGATGGAAGCGCCGCGCCGGGGGTCAGGAGGTCCAGCGCCGCCTTACCGGCGGCGGGATCTTCCACGAAGCTGGCTTTGTTCCAGCGATGCTTGAGGGTTTCGAGGGCGGCCGGCGCGGCGCGCGGGTCGGTCGCGTCCAGGAATTCCAAGGCGCAGAGTCCTCGGGGACTGGCGGCGACGAGGCAATCGCCGAAAATTGTCGGACGGATGCAATAGCGGATTTCGAGGCCTTCCCCCGAGCGCTTGAATTCGCCGGGCGTCACGGCTTCTGCGCTTATAAAAAGATCATGAAGCCTCGAAGGACCGCTCAAGCCGACGTCGAGAGCCGCGTCCAGCACCGAGGCGGACTCATCCAGAAGCCGTTTTGCCGCTTCCACCGTTATGTATTGGAGAAAACGCTTGGGACTGACTCCGGCCCAGCGCGTGAAGAGTCTCTGAAAATGGTAGGGGCTGAGACCAATACTGCCGGCCACTTCCTCCAGCGAAGGTTGGGCGGCGGCCCGCTCTTCTATGTACTTGATCGCCGCTTCGACACGAGCGTAATCCGAATCGCATGCGTTCATACTCTGGCCCCTCCCTGAATCTTAATGGTACGCTTCGCGCGGAGCAAGCGCCATCTGAATTCCCTCACCCTACAATACGATCGCCAGGTATTTTCATCCACCCGATTCTTGCGATAAACCCGCCAGGGGAGTAGGATGCCTGATCGATGAAAGATACTCCTATGCCATCCAAAGCCTGGATAAGGGCCTTACCCATTTTTGCCGTACTCGCGGCGGCGGCGCTTGGCGCCTCGAGCGGCCTGTACATCAAGGGGCTGGCTTTTTCGAGCCTCGCGATGAGTTCGCTCCGCATGACGGTGCCGTTTATCTTCGTTCTGCCCTTCGTCGCCAGGCATGGCCTTCTTTTCGGCAAGCCGGGAATGCGCGGCCGCTTGTTTCTCGCGAGCGCTCTGAACGCCGGCCGGCTTTATCTCTTCGTCCTGGCCTATAAACTCACCGCGATGGGGAATGCCGTCGCGCTTCTTTATCTCTGGCCTGTCTTCGCCCTCCTGATCGACAGCATCAGACAGAAAAAACCGATGAACCCGCAAAGACTGGGCGTTCTTCTGCTCGCCACTGGGGGCGTGGTCGTCATGAACCTCCACCGTGATTTTTCGCTGGATGGCCCCTTCATCCTCGGAAGTCTATGCATGATCGTATCGGCTTTTGTTTTCGCCGGCACGAACATCATCTTCAAGCAGGCGCTTTCGGTGATGAGCGAAGTGGACACGCTGTATTTCCAGAACGGCGTCGGCGCCCTCGTTTTCCTTCCCTTTCTGATCGCCGAGATTCCGGGCGCGCCCCTCGCCGATCTGGGCATCGGCATATTTTACGGCCTCGTCGTAGGGCTGATCGGTTTTGGCCTATTCTTCGTGGGCATGAAGCGGCTGCCCATGTTCCAATACAGCGCGCTTTCGTACAGCGAAGTGCCGTTCGGGGTCCTTCTGGGAATTCTTTTTCTCGGCGAGAGGATAACGGCGAACCAGATCGCCGGCATGGCGCTGATCGTCGCGGGGAGTTTCATGGCGCAGAGGCTGCGCTCTTCCTGAATCCCGTTGAAGGACTTGTCTCGCCGGCGGAAAAGGGATACCAACAATATCATGAGCATCGCATTTTATCGGGACGGTGGCTCCGCCATTCGCAGAGGGGCGGTGGTTTGAGCTCCCATGAACTCTATCTCGCCATAGGCGAGAAGAATCGTCCTTTCCTGGAGGCGAACGAGCCGCTCGTTGACGACCTCGTCCTCGATCCGACGCGAGATTCCCGCATGGGCATTAGCCTCATCCTTCCGGTCCGTTTGGACGGAGCGATTTACCGGGACCTGATCCAATCGATGTCGCTGATCGAGCCTGACCAGTACTATTACCCCGCAGGCGATCTCCACACGACCATATTCGATTTCGTGAGCGCTCGGGCGGGCTTCGCGTCCAATCCCGACCTCGACCTGGCGTTTCTCGATATCGCCAAACGCGCCTGTTCGGCCATGAACCCTTTCGAGCTGCGTTTCGAGGGAGTGGTATGTAGCCGCGAGGCAGGCTTGATCGCGGGCTACGACGGAAACGCCCTGATCGAGCTCAGGTCCAGGATACGGCAGGAGCTTGCCGAAGCAGGGCTGAAAAATGACGAGCGGTATAATTCCCGCTCGGCTCACTGCTGCTTCATGCGGTTTGCCGCGAGGCTCCGCATGCCGCGGCGTTTTCTCGAGACGCTCGGGACCCGAGAAAAGGTCAGCTTCGGTGCCTCGGCATATGGCGCTGCCGAGCTTGTCGAGCATGACTGGTATAATAGAAAAGCGTCGCTGCGGAAAATCGGGACCTGCGTTTTCGGGGCGGATGGGGAAAAAGGGGAGGGCGGTAACTGAATGGCTAAAGCGCTGAGATTGGGCGAAGCCCGCCGTCATCTTTCCTCGCTTGTATTCCTATGCCTTTGGCTTTTAGGATTGGGCAGGGTTTTTGCTTTCGATCCGAGAACGATAGCCTGGAGTTCCATCGGGCAGGAGCAGGGATTCGCGGGAGGCTCGGTATCCTGCATCATGCAGGACCAGCGGGGACTTGTCTGGATCGGGGCGGCCGGAGGCCTTTATCGATACGATGGGCATGGCTTCAAGATTTTCAAGCCTGATTCCGGCGTCAACTCACTCACGTCTTCCTCTATTAGCGCGATACTCGAAGACCGGCGCGGGGATTTCTGGGTGGGTTCCGACGGCGGAGGACTTGCGCGCTACGAGGCGCTTTCAGGCAGATTCGATAAGCTGCTGCTTTCCGACGGTCCTTATGGGGAGGAGAAAGCTTCCAGAATTTCCGCGCTCGCCATCGATAGCTCGGGACGAATTCTCGCCGGCGCCGCTGACGGTGAGGTCCGGCTTGTGGATGTCGAAAAAATGGAAGCTCAGGCCTTCCTTCATCCCGGAAAACTTGGGGAAGCCATCTCCACGCTGTTCGTCGATTCCAGGGACAGAATCTGGGTAGGAACCGAGGGCGCGGGGCTTTATCTGTATGACCGTGAAGGAATTCCAGTCGCCTTCTACGCGCACGATTCGCTTAGGGGGGACAGCATCGCATCCGATAGAGTCAGCGCCGTCATCGAGGATTCGCTTGGTTTTATCTGGATCGGTTTTGCCGATGGGGGGATCGATCTTTTTGAGGATGGACGTTTCAGGCACGCGAAGAGGGAAGACTCCGAAGGAAACGCCGATGATGAGGGGCTTCCTCCCGTCATAGCGCTCGGCGAGGATAGCAGGGGACAGATATGGGCGGGATTTCGCGAGGGGGGCTTGGGTATCCTCGATCCTTCGAGCATGGAAATCGCGGTCTTTCCCTTCGCGAATGAAGTGGAAGTCAGGGCTCTGATGCGCGATCGCAGGGGGCTCATGTGGACTGGCCTGACCAAGGGAGGTCTTCTCACCGGAGATTTTCGATCGACGGCTTTTTCCCGTTTCGTAGCCGCTCCCGATTCTTCCGGCTTGGGATCGATACAGGCAATCGCCGAATTGTCCTCCGGTTCCATGGTCGCGGCGTCGCGAAGCGGAGGGCTATTCTCCTTCAATCCGCTCTCCGGTTCATTGTCTCGCATGAAGGTCCAGCTGGACGAAGCTGGACCTGGCAACGTGAAGGCGCTTCTCGTCGCCCGCGACGGCTCGCTTTGGGCGGGTTCGGCCGGCGCGGGGCTTCTGCATATTTTACCCAACGGAGCTTCGAAGCGCTTTCTCCATAAAGATGGCGATATCGACAGCCTATCTTCTTCTTTCATATTAAGCATTCTCGAGACCGATGACGGAAAACTCTGGGTGGGGACGGATGGGAAGGGGCTTCAACTCTTCGATCCAGTCACCGGAATAGTCTTGCGTCATTCCATTCAGGGCGGGGCGCCGGAACCTCCGCCCGCCTCCATCATCACCTGTCTCATGAGGGATTCCAAAGGAAGAACCTGGGTGGGCTCGGCCGACGCCGGTCTTTTCGTCCTGGACTCAGGAGGCTCCCGTTTTCGCGCCATTGGCCGTGACCAACGCCAGGGCGGAGGGATTGGCGACCTGAGGATCGAGAGCGTTTTTGAGGACTCGAGGGGGATGGTATGGGTGGGGAGCGGCGGCGGGGGGATTGCCGCGCTCGATCCAGGGACAGGCATCGTCATTCGGCGCGGCGCGAATATGGGACTTTTTGCCGATACCATCTATGGAATAGCCGAAGACAAGTCGGGAATTCTCTGGATTCTCAGTCCGGACGGTTTATTCAGCCTGGATCCGGAAAGGAATGACGTTTTCCTTTTCGGCGCGGAAGACGGGTTGAGCGGGGGAGGGTTGAATTCCGGAGCGATACTCGTATCCGGGAGCGGGGAGGTCTGGGTTGGAAGCGGCGAGGGTTTTACGAGATTCGATCCGGCGCGAATTGCCCGTTACGCGCCCGCTCCTGACGTCGTCATTTCCGATATCGAGCTGTTGGGCGAAATGACTCAAGTCGTTCATTCGCCGGGCGGATCTGAAATAACCCTGGACTACGACAATATGGGTCTCAGGTATTCGATCGCGGCGATCGATTTCGCGGCTCCCGGCCGCAGCCGCTACGCCATGCGCCTCGAGGGCCGACAGGCCGTATGGACTTCCATGGGGAATGTGAATACAGGCTATATCGCCCCGCTTGCGCCCGGGCGCTATATGCTCAGAGTCAAGGCGGCCAACGGCAACGGCATCTGGAACGATGACGGGGCATCGCTCTCGATATTGGTACGATCTCCCTGGTGGGGAACCTGGTGGTTCCGCATGACGGTTGTCGGTGGGGCCGCGGCCGCTATGGCGGGTGCCATAGCGGTACGGCTGGAAAGCCTGCGGCGCCGGAATGCCCTCCTCGTGAAATTTGCCCGGCACATAGAGGAAGCGAGGGAAGAGGAGCGTACCATCGTCGCCCGCGACGTGCATGACGAGATCGGCCAGCACCTGATGGTGCTCAATCTTCACGCCTACTGGCTCGCCGCCCATCCCGACGCCGATCCCGAAAAGCGAAGGCCCGTCGTGCAAGGCATGCAGAGCGCCATTCTTGACGCCATGGCCTCGGTAAAGGCGGTGGCCACCCGTCTCCGTCCTGTCGGGCTCGAGACGCTGGACTTTCCCGACGCGCTGCGGTGGTATGTCAGAAGCTTCGGCAGGATGAGTGGCATCAAGACCAAGCTGGAAATCGGCGAAGGCTGGAAGGAGCTCTCCCCGGAAGCCGCCAAGACTTTTTTCCGGCTTCTCCAGGAAATGCTGAGCAATGTGTCGAGGCATTCACAGGCAAAGCATGTCTCTCTGCGCTTTACGGCGGGGAAAGATGATTTTACGCTCGAATCGAAGGATGACGGCATCGGGATCGAGGCGGACAAGGTGGACGCGCAGGATTCTTTCGGCATAATAGGGATGAGGGAAGGCTGCGCCTCCCTGGGCGGCACCCTCGCGATCTCCGGGGCGCCGGGCCAAGGCTGCACCGTTACGGCTCGTCTTCCCAGAAAACCGGAAGCCGGGGAAAAGCGGCGGGACAAGCGAAGAAAAGGATAGCTGAGAACCAGCGAGGTGGACGAAGGTGTTGAGCATACTGATTGCCGACGATCATTTTCTCGTGCGCAAGGGGCTGCGTCAGCTTCTGGAGGAGAACCTTGCCGTCACTCATTTCGATGAGGCCGAGGACGGCTTTGCCGCCCTTGAGCTCGCCAGGGGCAGGCATTACAATCTCGTCATTCTGGATTTCTCGATGCCGGGAAGGGATGGCCTCGATCTCATCCGCGATCTCAAGGACATCGATCCTTCGACCCATATCCTCATTCTGACCATTCTGCCTGAAGAACAGTACGCGCTGCGGGCTTTCAAGCTGGGGGCTTCGGGCTGCGCCAACAAAGCCATCGATCCGGGGGAACTCGTCGAGGCCGTGAAAGCAGTCGTGTCGGGGCACCGCTATCTCAGCCCGAAGGCAAGCGAACTTCTGCTCGAGGATGTGGCGAAGGGAAGCGATGAGCCCCACAAGCGGCTATCGGACAGGGAATACCAGATTTTCTCCTTTCTCGCTGTCGGTAAAAGCGTGGGCGATATCGCCGAGATTCTATCCCTCAGCGTCAAGACCGTGAGCACGTATCGCAGCAGGCTTTTCGAGAAAATGAACTTCGACAACAACGCCCAGCTGATGCGCTACGCGTACCACCATGGTCTTGCCAGTTTCGACGGGAAAAAAGACCTTCGCGTGTAAGATTTTATCCTACAGAATATTCTGTCATGCACCTACATACTTGCCGATCGACCTACCCTAGAATTTTCAATAATCTCGGCGAGAACCGAAATTCCGCCGACTCAGGAGGATCGACAATGAAAGGAAAGATCGCATCGAAACGGCGCATGATCGTTTCGATGGCCGTTTTCGTCATGTTCGCGTGCGTGACAGGCAACATCTGGGCGCAATCCGTCTTGAAGATTGGCATTGCCACCGAACCCGCATCCCTGGACCCGCAGTATTCCACCACGGGAGCGACGCAGCAGGCATCCCAGCAAATTTTCGAAACCATCGTCGGGCGCGACAAGAATCTCCAGCTTGCGCCGAGTCTCGCAGTATCGTGGAAGGCCGTGGATCCTCTTACCTGGGAACTGAAGCTGCGCCAGGGCGTGAAGTTCCATGACGGCAAGGATTTCGGAGCCGAAGACATAGTTTTCAGCATTAAGCGCATACCGCGCGTGGCCGATTCCCCTTCCAGCTACAAGCGAAACGTGGCGGCTATCAAGGATGTGGTGGCCGTGAACAACTACACTGTCCATATCCTCCTCAAGACCGCCCAGCCCCAGCTTCCCCTGGATCTTTCCTTCGTCTATGTTCTTCCTTCGACCACAGCCCTCGATGCGAGCATCGAGGATTTCAACAAGGGCAAATACGTCGTGGGAACGGGACCTTTCAAATTCGTGGAATGGGTCAGAGGCGACAAGCTCGTGCTCGAGAAGAACCCGAACTATTGGGGAAGGAAATCCTCCTACGACCGCGTCATCTTCCGCCCGATCACCAATGACCCTTCGCGCGTCGCAGCTCTTCTCGCCGGGGACGTCGACATTATCGACCAAGTTTCGCCGGTGGATCAGGACAGGCTGAGAAAGGATGCCCGCGTAAGCCTCCTCTCCAAGCCAGCCGCTACCATGATGTACATCCACATGGATTCCGATAGGGACAAATCCCCCTTCGTAACGGGCAAGGACGGCAAGCCTCTCGACAGGAACCCCCTCAAGGATCCGAAAGTACGCGAAGCCCTTTCCCTCGCCATCAACCGCGAGGCCCTCGTCGAAAGAGTCCTGAATGGCGCTGCCGTGGTTGCCGGGCAGTTTGTGCCGGAAGGCATGATCGGCTACGCTCCCGACCTCCTTCCCGATCCCTACGACGTCGAGAAAGCCAAGAGACTTCTCGCCGAAGCGGGCTATCCCAACGGATTCTCGCTCACCCTCCATTCCCCCAACGACCGCTATCTCAATGACGAGCAAGTAGCCCAGACCATCGGCCAGTTCTTCGCGAGGATCGGCATCGACATCAAGGTTCAGGCGCTGCCCTACAGCGTTTTCGGCACGGCTGCCACCAAGCTCGAGTACAGCATCTTCCTCATGGGATTCGGAAACACGACGGGCGACGCGGCTCGCGGCATGACGGCCGTTCTCGCCACCTTCGACGCGGCTTCGGGTTTGGGCGCCAACAATCGCGGCCGCTATTCCAACCCCGAGTTCGATCGCCTCATCAAGGCGGCTGCCGCCACCGACGACGACGCCAAGCGCGAAGGCTATCTCCAGGACGCGGCGCGCATCGCGTTTGCCAAGGATCACGCGATTCTTCCCCTCTATTACCAGACCACCACATGGGCGGTTCGCAAGGGCATCACCTACGAGCCGAGAATGGACGAGTACACGCTCGCCAACTATGTCGCTCCGATAAAATAACCTCAAGTCCGTTCGAGCGGCGGGATGCCTCGTGGCATCCTGCCGTTTGTCGCGGAAAGGAATAAGATACCGTGGCCGTTTTCATCATCAGGAGACTCCTGCAGAGCATTCTCCTCGTTTTAGCGATGTCGCTGCTGGTATTCCTCGGCGTCTATGCCATAGGAAACCCGGCCGACGTCCTCATTTCGCCGGATGCGACCGAAGCCGAGCGCGTAGAGGTCATACAGTCATTCGGTCTCGACAAACCGCTTTATGTTCAATACGGAAGGTTTCTGCTCAACGCTCTCCATGGAGACCTGGGCCGATCTTTCAAATTCAGCGAACCAGCGCTCAAGCTGATTTCGGAAAGGGTTCCCGCGACTCTGGAACTCGCCTTCGCGGCTCTACTTCTAACGATTTTTGTCGGCGTGCCACTCGGGCTCTATTCCGGCTTCAAGCCGAACGCCCTTTCGAGCAAGCTCATCATGGGATTTTCGGCATTCGGCTTCTCAGTGCCGGCCTTCTGGCTCGGACTCATGATGGTGCTCGTTTTCGCCGTATTCCTCGGATGGCTCCCCGCTTCGGGGCGGGGGGAGACCGTGAATTTCCTGGGCATCCAAGTGAGTTTTCTCACCTGGGATGGCCTTAAGCACATGATATTGCCCGCGTTCAACCTCGCCTGCTTCAAGCTTTCCCTCATCATCAGGCTCACGCGCGCCGGTACGCAGGAAGTCATACGCAGCGACTACGTGAAATACGCCAAGGCAAAGGGACTCAAGCCAGCCAGAATCATCTTCGTCCACGTGCTCAAGAATACCCTCATTCCCATAACCACGGTGCTGGGACTCGAATTCGGAAGGACCATAGCCTTCGCGACGGTCACCGAAACCATTTTCGCCTGGCCGGGAATGGGCAAGCTGATCATAGACAGCATTTCTATCCTCGACAGGCCGGTAATCGTGGCTTACCTCATGATGATCGTGGTGATGTTCATCATCATCAACCTTATCGTCGACATCATCTATTCGGTGCTCGATCCCAGAGTACGTCTGGAGGAACGCCGATGAAAAAGATGGGCAAGGCTTCTTCGCCGGTACCTTTCAAGGACCGGCCTTTCGGCAAGGCGATCGCCGAATACTGCGAGAGCAAATCGGCCGTGATCGCTTTCTTCGTCGTGCTCGTATTCGTCCTCGCGGCGCTCTTCGCGAGCCTCATCTCTCCCCAGAACCCCTACGACCTCGCGACGCTCGATCTTTTAGACGGCACCCTGCCGCCGCTTTCGAAAAGCTTTTCGGGCTCCACCTATCTGCTCGGCACGGACGAGCAGGGCAGGGACATGCTCTCGGCCATTCTTTATGGCTTGCGGATTAGCTTGTCGGTTGGCGTCATCAGCACGATCATCGCCTTCGTCTTCGGCACTTCGCTGGGGCTCATCGCGGCCTATAAAGGCGGCCGCTTCGAAACCCTGCTGATGCGCGTGGTCGACCTCCAGCTGAGCTTTCCTGCCCTGCTCATCGCCCTCGTGCTTCTCGTCGTGCTCGGACAGGGCGTGGACAAGATCACGCTCGCCCTCGTGATCGTGCACTGGGCCTATTTCGCCCGCGCCGCGCGCGGAAGCGCGATGGCCGAGCGCAACAGAGAGTACATCGAGGCGGCGCGGGCGCTGCGCCTCGGCGACCTGCGCATCATATTCCGCCACCTCATGCCCAACGTCATGCCCTCGATCATCGTCATCGCGACGACGATGGTGGCCAGGGCCATCTCCACGGAAGCGACCCTGAGCTTCCTCGGCATAGGCCTCCCCATAACGGAACCCTCGCTCGGGCTTCTCATCTCCAATGGATTCCGCTACCTCCTCTCCGGCAAATACTGGATAAGCTTCTACCCCGGCATAGCCCTTGTCGTGGTGATCGTCGCGCTCAACATGATGGGCGACCGCCTGCGCGACGTACTCAATCCGAGGTTGAAACGATGAACGATACGATGACGCTCGAAGTGGAAGGCCTCAAGACCCACTTCTTCACCAAGGCCGGGATCGTGAAAGCGGTGGACGATGTCTCGTTCTCGCTGATGCCCGGCGAAATAATGGGCCTCGTGGGCGAATCCGGATCGGGCAAGAGCGTGACCGGCTTCTCCATCCTCGGCCTCGTGGACAACCCCGGAAAAGTAGTGGACGGACGCATCGCCTTCAAGGGCGAGGACCTGCGCACCTGTACCGAGGAACGCCGCAGATCGCTTCGCGGCTCGGCGATCGCCGCGATATTCCAGGACCCGCTGATGACCCTCAATCCCGTCCTGCGCATAGAGACGCAGATGGTCGAAGCCGTCCTGGCCCACAATAAAGTGGACAAGGCGGAAGCGAGACGGCGCAGCATCGAGGCGCTCGAGAAAGTGGGCATTCCCGCGGCGGCGGAAAGGCTCGTGGCCTATCCCCATCAGTTTTCGGGCGGCATGCGCCAGCGCGTCTGCATCGCCATAGCCCTCCTGAACCATCCCGCCCTCATCATAGCGGACGAGCCGACCACGGCCCTGGACGTCACGATACAGGCGCAGATTCTCCATGAAATGCGCGGGCTCTGCGTCGATTCGGGCACCTCGCTGATCTGGATCACCCACGACCTTTCCGTGGTCGCGGGGCTCGCCGACAAGATCTGCGTCATGTACGCGGGCAAAATCGTCGAAAGCGGAAGCGTGGACGAGATCCTCGACCATCCCAGGCATCCCTACACCCGCGGCCTCATCCGCTCCGTGCCGTCCCGCACGCAGAAAGGCAGCGAACTCTATCAGATTCCCGGCATGATGCCTTCGCCGCTCTCCCTGGGAGAGGGTTGCGCCTTCCAGGCCCGCTGTCCCCGCGCCGACGGAGAATGCGCCCGGGATCCCGGCGAAACCGTCCTGGGCGAGGGACATCGCTGCCGCTGCTTCCATCCGCATCCCGAGGAGGAGCCGGTATGAGCGCATCCTATGTATCCGGATCTTCCCCCATCCTCACGGCGGAAAATCTTTCCAGGAGCTTCTCCAAGGGGCTCGACCTCTCGGAGAAGATCGCGCGGAAACTGGGCGTCAAGGTGGATGAGCGGATAGTCCACGCCGTCGACGATGTGAATTTTACCGTTTCCCGCGGCGAAGTCGTGGGGCTCGTGGGCGAGTCCGGCTGCGGCAAGTCCACCCTCGGCAGGATGGTCGCGGGGCTGATTCCCCCCACTTCGGGCCAGGTGCTTTTTCAGGGCACCAATCCCGCCATCGCCAGGACGAAGGAAGAGCGGCTGGCCGCCCTGAAGGTTCAGATGATCTTTCAGGACCCCTACGCTTCCCTCAACCCACGCATGAAGGTGCGGGACATCGTGGGCGAGGCTCCCCTCGTGCACGGCCTCGTGGGCAAGGGGGAACTCAACGACTGGGTGGCATCGACCCTCCTGCGCTGTGGCCTCGACCCCGTCTACATGGACCGTTATCCCCACCAGTTCTCGGGCGGCCAGCGCCAGAGGGTAGGGATAGCCCGCGCCCTCGCCGTGCGGCCCGAATTCATCGTTGCCGACGAGGCCGTGGCCTCCCTCGACGTCTCCATCCAGGCGCAGATCCTCAACCTCTTCATGAAGCTGCGCGAGGAACTTTCCTTGAGCTACCTCTTCGTGAGCCATTCCATCGGCGTGGTAAAGCACATATCCGACAGGGTCCTCGTCATGTACCTGGGCAGGCTCGTCGAAGAGGGCAAGACCGAGGAAATATTCGCGACGCCCAACCATCCCTACACGAAGGCCCTGCTGCGCGAAGTGCCCCGCCTGGAAGACAGAAAGGCGACCTACAATCCCGTTCAGGGAGAGATCCCTTCACCGCTGGATCCTCCCACGGGCTGCCATTTCCACCCGCGCTGTCCCTTCGCCATGCCGCAGTGCAGGGATACCGTGCCGAAACTAGTCGAGATAGCGCCGGGGCGGCGTTCCGCCTGTCATTTGAACAATTCGCTCAGCCGATCCTGAGCGCGGAGGCGATTTTCATGGAAAACGCGAAGCCCTATTCGCTCCATTCCGACGTCATGGTCCCGATGCGCGACGGCGTCCGCCTCGCCACCGACATCTACCTGCCGGCTTCGGAGGGGCAGCGGCCGGCTGGCAGGTATCCCGTCATCCTCGAGCGAACGCCCTACGACAAGACGGCGCCCTCCCGGTCCGAGCGCAGCGTGGCCGATCCGGTACCCCTCGGGAGGGCCGAGGTCGCGGCATTCTTCACCGCGCGGGGCTACGCCTTCGTCTACCAGGACTGCCGCGGCACCCACCGTTCCGAAGGCCGCTTCACGAAATATTTGTCAGAGGGCGAAGATGGTTTCGATACCATAGCGTGGATCGCCGCCCAACCCTGGTGCGGCGGCAAGGTGGGGACGATGGGACTTTCCTATGCCGCCCATACGCAGGTGGCGGCTGCCTGCCTAGCGCCGCCCGCTCTCGCGGCGATGTTCGTGGACTCCGGTGGATTCTACGACGCCTACCAGGGCGGCATCAGGCAGGGCGGCGCTTTCGAGCTGAAACAGGCCACCTGGGCGATCCGCCAGGCGCAGCAAAGTCCCGAGGCCGCGGACAATCCTCTCGTCCGCTCGGCCCTCGACGCCGAGATGAAAAATATCGCCGCCTGGTTTTCGCGCCTTCCCTGGCGCAAGGGCCAGTCGCCGCTCCGTTGGGTCCCCGAATTCGAGGATTACCTTCTCGAACAGTGGACACACGGCGACTACGATGGATTCTGGAAAAAGCTGGGCATCTGCTCCAAGGCTTTCATGGAGGGGTTCGCCGATATCCCGATGGTCCATATGTCGAGCTGGTTCGACCCCTATCCGCGGACGGCGACGAACAATTATCTCGACCTGAAAAAAAGCGGCAAAGGTCCGCTCGCCCTCATCCTGGGGCCCTGGACGCATGGAGACCGCTGCCTTACCTACGCGGGGGACGTCGATTTCGGAACCGCTGCCACGCTTGAGGGTAATGTGGCCGAGAACTTCCTGGAACTGCGCCTCAGGTGGTTCGACCGCTGGCTCAAGGGCGCGGACAATGGCGCGGAGGCCGATCCGCGCGTGCGCTACTTCCGCATGGGCGGCGGTTCGGGACGAAAGAATCCGCAGGGGAGGCTCGAGCATGGCGGAAAGTGGATGGAAGCGTCGGACTGGCCATTGCCGGAGATGCGGACGCGCAGTTTCTATCTGGAGGTCGGCGGCTTCCTGAGCGAAGCGGCGCCCGGCGCGCTCCCTGACGCGGGTTCCAACACGGGTTCCAACACGGCGCCCGCCTCGATCAGCTACCGCTACGATCCATCCAACCCCGTGCCTTCGATCGGCGGCACGATTACCTCCGGCGAACCCGTGATGCGCGGCGGCGCCTACGACCAAGTGGAGAACGAACGGATTTTCGGCTGCAAGCCGCCATTCCTCCCACTCTCGTCCCGCCCCGACGTCCTCGTCTTCGAGACGGAACCGCTGGAAGCCGACTGTGAAGTGACGGGCCCTGTAGAGGCCGAACTCTGGGTATCCTCGGACTGTCCCGACACTGATTTCACGATAAAGCTCATCGACGAGTATCCGCCCAACGAAGACTATCCTCGCGGATTCGCGATGAACGTCACCGACGGCATCCTTCGCGCGCGCTACCGTGATTCCTGGCAGCATCCCTCGCTCATGGAAGCGGGGAAGGTCTACAAGATCAAGGTGGAAGCCTTTCCTACGAGCAACCTCTTCGCGAAGGGCCATAGGATCCGGCTCGACATCTCGAGCTCCAATTTCCCCCATTTCGACGCGAATCCGAATACGGGGGAAGGCGAGGGAATGGGCCGCGGCTTCCGCGTCGCGACGAACACGCTTCACCTGGGCAGCCTCCATCCCTCGCGCCTTCTTCTCCCTGTCGTGAATTTCCATCGGTGAAATGGGATAATTTATAGTGTAAATTTATCTTGACATAGCGGGTAAATTATTATAGACAAGAAGGTACACATCATTGTAGAGAAAAGGATCGATGTACCATCGCCGGCGAGGATCTATGGAAAGCTCTGGAAACCTATGAATGCGCCATCTCGGTGGCTACGGTCAACGCGGACGATACGCCGAACGCCTCGGTGGTGATTCCCGGCGTCACGGCGGACAGGGCCTACCTTTACTTTGGCCTGGCGCCCAATCAGACCGGCATCAACATGAAAGAACGCAAGTTCGCCGTGGTCACCGCCTACAGCTACACCTCGCCCTCCAAATCGGCGGACAAGAAAATGCTCAGCGTCGGCGCGAGAATCATCGTGGAATACGTCTCAGACCCGGCGACCATCGCCAGGCTCATAGAGGAAAACAAGGCCAAGAAAGCTTCCTCTTCCACAATTTTCATGAAAATAGTGAAGGTCTTGCCAATCGGCTGATTCGAGCCGGTCCGCATTCCCCGAAGCCCTTCCGGTTCGCGCCGGAAGGGCTTTTTTATGGGCATTCGCCATGCCTTCCGCCTAGCTTTATGGCGGCGCTCCGCGCTATTATCATTACAACGATGCATCTGAAGTTCTTCGAACAGTCCACAGCCCAGCGCCGTGATCTCATACTGAATGGCCCGATCTCCCGCACTGTATTATTCCTAGCCGTGCCCAGCCTCATGCTCGGACTTGTGCAGTCGCTCATGCCCCTGATGGATGGACTGTTCATCAACAATGTCTCGGGGACGTTGGTCGCCAGCGCGGTTACCTTCTCCGAGCCGGTGATCAACATGATGACGGCCCTCGCCCAAGGACTGAGCGTGGCCGCGATGGCCATCATCGGCCAGCTCAACGGCAAGGGCAATTTCGCCGAATCGAAACGCACCTCCTCGCAGATCGTGGTCGCCGGCTCGGTGCTGGGCCTCCTCTCGGCGCCAGTCCTGGTCGGGCTCGGCGCCGTCATTTCGCGCACGGTGGACGCGCAGATATCCCGCAACGTATTCCTGTATCTCTCCCTTTACGCCCTCGTGCTGCCCTTTTCCTTCATGGAATCGATATACAACGGAATAAAGAACGCGAACGGCCGTCCGGAAGCCCCCTTCGTCCGCATGATCCTCATGCTCGTCCTCAAGATCGTCTTCAATTTCCTCTTCATCTACCTGTTCCGGCTCGGTATCGTCGGCTGCGCCCTTTCGTCCCTCCTCGCGAATGTCGCCATAACGGCGTGGATGTTCCATGAGCTCTTCGTGAAGAAAAGCACGGACCGCCTCGAAATAAAGGGCTTCCGCTTTGAGATGACGATATTGAAGCGGCTCGCGCGGATAGGATTTCCGGCGATGCTCAATTCCTTCCTTCTCAATCTCGGATTCTACCTTATAAACAGCGAAACCCAGAAATACGGTCCCGTCGTCCTGAACGGCCAGGGGATAGCGAGCAATATCTCCGCTGTCTGCTTCAACCTGCCGGGAGCCTTCAGCGCGGCGGTGACCACGATGGTGAGCATGAATATCGGCGCCGGAAAACCGGAAAAGGCCAAGCGCTCCTGCCTCGCCGGCTGCGTCATCAGCGCGGCGACGGCGGTCGTCGTCATCGCCATCATCGTCCCCCTCTCCTCCCGCCTCACCATCCTCTTCACGCGGCAGGCCGACGTGCTCGAGATAGCGAACAGGGCGCTTCACATCTATACCTATTCGGTCGTCGGATTCGGCCTCTGCATGACGATACAGGGCGCCTTCATAGGGCTCGGACGCACCAAGGTGCCGCTCGTACTGGGATTCCTGCGCATCTGGCTCCTGCGTTACGTCTTCATTCTCCTGACCGAGAGTTCTCTCAGCTACTATTCGGTTTTCTGGGGAAATCTCTTTTCGAACTACGCGGCCGCGATCCTGGCCGTCATTCTCATAGCGCGCGTGAAATGGGTCTCCGTCATCGGAACCGACGAACCCGGCCGTACTCCGCAGGAAAAGTCGGGAATAGCCCCCGATACGTCGATATAGTTGCCTCGAGACGACAAGAGGAGATCAGGGTGGACTGGCAGACGCGGATGGAAAGGGCGCTCGACTACCTCGAGGATCACTTAAGGGATGAGATCGATATGAGCGCCGTGGCCGCGCAGGCCAACTGCTCGACCTTTCATTTCATGAGGATGTTCGAGGTGGTGACCGGGCTGGGATCGGCCGAATACCTGAGGCGAAGGCGGCTTTCGATGGCCGCCCTCGAGCTGGCATCCGGAAGCGAGGCCCGCGGATCCGACCGGATAATCGACATCGCCATGGAATTCGGCTATGACTCGCCGGACGCTTTCGCGAGAGCGTTCAAGCGCGAATTCGGCTGCCTTCCGAGCGAAGCCAGGATACCGGGAACCAGACTCCATACCTTTTCCAGAATCTCTTTCACGGTCGCTCTCAAAGGAGATAAAGCCATGGAATACAGGATCGAAAAGGGCCCCGAGTACAGGCTGAGCGGCCTCAGCATACGGACCAACGGCGGCGACGGAACGAACTTCAAGGTCATACCGGCCTTCTGGACCGAAACCATGAAGGATGGCCGGTTCGAGAAGCTCTGCGGAAGCGCCGCGAAAAGCCGGGTAGGGGTATGCGGCGTCTGTCACTCCTGCGACGATAAAACCGGCGATTTCTCCTACAGCATCGCGGTGGAGACGCCCGCTGACCCTTCCCGGCTGCCCGCCGGCTGCGAGGAAATCGTCGTGCCGGCATCGACATGGGCCAAGTTCACCTCGCGCGGTCCCTTGAGCAAGAATTTCCAGGATGTGATCAAGCGAATATATACGGAATGGTTCCCCTCTTCGGGACGCGAACACGCGGGGACGCCGGAGATCGAGTTCTACCCCGATCTTCCCGACATGGAAGCCGATGACTATTGGTGCGAATACTGGGTTCCGTTGAAATAACGGCGCGGCGGCGCCAAATCGAGCGGCGGCGGGGCGCCGGGCCGGACGTTGATGCGCGGGCTTGGCACCGCCCGCTCTCTCAGGCCAAATCCGCCACGATCCGCGACTGGTCGCGGAAATCCTCCAGCTCCCTTATCCAGAACGAGCGGCTGCCCCAGTCGGGGAAGTCCCGCTTGAACCAGTTGTCGTCGCGTTGGAGGGATCGCCACGCGAGGAAGTGGAGCATCCTGTAGAAACGCAGGGTCTCGATGAGGGCGACGCTTCCCGATTCCAGCTCTGAAAACTCCGAATAACCCTCCACGAGAAGTGAAAGTTCGCGGGCGCAGTCCGAGGCGCGTCCAGGGAGGAGAAGCCAGAGGTCCTGGATGGGCGGCCCCGTCATCATATCGTCAAAATCGAGGAGGAGGAGGCCTTCGCCCGGACGCTCCAGGATGTTGCCGCGGTGGAGGTCGCCGTGGATCCTGCGGGGCGCGATGGCGCGTACCCGTTCCGCCGTCCGGTCCAGCGTTTCACGGCAGGCGTCGGAGAATTCGGCCCTGAACTCGGGATGGACGAGAGGCTCGACGAGGGCGAGGTTGGCGAAGGCGAGTTCCGGTCCCAGCCGCGCGCGCGAAGGCGCCTGGCGCTTGGCGCCGACCAAGTGAAGCCTGCCGGCGAGGCTGCCGAGCCTCAGCCAGTCGGATTCCGATTCGGCATCGAAGCTTCGGCCGCCACGCTTGGGAAAAAGCGCGAAGAAGAAGGCTTCGGCTTCGCCTTCAATTTCGACGGCGGGCAGGGTCGAGCCGGAAGAATCTTCCATGGGGGCCACGACAGGCAGTTCGGCCTTCGCGCAGTCGTCGAGGAAGAGATGCTCTTCAAGGATGGCTTCCTCGGTCCAGCGGCCCGGGCGGTAAAACTTCACGACATATTCCGGACCATCTTCGGTGCGAAGGCCATAGACCCGGTTCACGTAGCTGGAATAGGGAGTCAGGCTGCCATCGGGCACGATGCCGAAAGCGGCTTCCACCGCCTCGAGGATGAGGGAAGGGGAGAGGGCGTCGAAGGCACCTTTCGCCGTTAGCTCTTCCGCGTCGGGTCTGATGACATCCATGTTCACAGTTCCGCCTCCCGCTGGGCGAGTTCTTCCCAGCGCAGGGTTTTCTTCTCTATGAGGCGGATCACTTCGTCGTAGCGCTCATGGGCTTTCCGGATCTCCGCGGGCGCGGCGCCCGCCGTCCCGAAGAGCGTCTCGATACCGGCCTTTTCCGCCTCGAGCGCGTCGATTTCGGGCATGAGGCCGTCGAATTCGCGCCGCTCGGCGAAGCTGAACTTCTTTTTTTTGCCGCGCGCCGCGCCCGGCTTCGCCGCTGCGCCGCCGGCCGCGTCGTCCCGCTCCCCCGCCCCTTTCCTGGCCGCCGCGGCCTGCGCCTTCGCCTCGTCGAGCTCCGCCTTCCATTCCAGGTATGAGCCGTTGAAAGGCCTCGCGTTGCCGTTGCCGTCCATCACGATGAGGAAGCGCGCTATGCGGTCCAGGAAGGCGCGGTCGTGGGACACCGCCACGACGCAGCCCTGGAATCCTTCGAGGAAATCCTCGAGCGCCTCGATCGTGTCGATGTCGAGATCGTTGGTCGGCTCGTCCAGGAGCAGGATGTTCGGCGCCTCGACCAGGACGCGCACCAGCTGCAGCCTCCTGCGCTCGCCGCCCGAAAGCTTCCCCACGGGCATGGCCTGGAAATCCCTGCTGAAACCGAAACGCTCGAGGAGGATCGTCGCGTCCTGGGCGGCGCCGTCGGAAAGCCTCAGGCGCTCGGCATGGCCGCGGATGTAATCCAGCACCGAAATAGCCGGGTCGACCGAATCGGCCGTCTGCTCGAAACAGGAAATCCGCACCGTGTCGCCGCGCACGACGCTGCCAGAGGTCGGCTCGATTTTTCCCGTGATGAGGTTGAGGAGGCTCGTCTTGCCCGAACCATTGGGTCCGACGATGCCGAGTCGGGCGCCAGGTTCGATCTCGTAGTCGACGGGGTCCAGCACCTTTTTGCCGCCATAGGATAGCGAGGCGCCCTTCAGAATGACGGCCTTTTTCCCCAGGCGGCTTTCGGCAGACGAGAAGACGAAGTTCGACGCGGGACGCTCCAGCGCGGCGGCCTGCATCGCCTTGATATCGTCCTTCCGGCGTTCGCTTTTCGTCGCCCTTGCCCGCGCCCCGCGCATGAGCCAGGCAAGCTCCACCTTGAGGTTGGCCAGGCGGCGGTTTTCGGCAGCCTCGAGGGCGGCCCAGCGCTCAGCCTTGCGCTGGAGATATTCCGAATAATTGCCGGGGTGGCGGTGCACCCGGCGCCGGTCTATCTCGAGAATCGAGTCGGCTACCGTGTCCAGGAACCAGCGGTCGTGCGTCACGAGGACGAAGGCGAACTTGGAGGCGAGAAGCCTCGTCTCGAGCCATTCGATCGAATCGAGGTCGAGATGGTTGGTGGGTTCGTCGAGGAGGACGAGATCCGATTTGGGCGCCAACGTCCGCGCCAGGGCTGCCTTTTTCACTTCGCCGCCCGACATGGTTGACATCAGCCGGTCGAGGTCGGTGAGGCCCAGTTCGGCGCAGAGCGAGGCGTAGCGGTTCTCGAGGGGGACGGGTCCCAGGGCCTCGAGTTCCTTCTCTATATGCGCGAGTTCCTGGCCTTCGGCGTGGCGCCGCCGCTTGTTGAGATGTATTTCAGGGGACTTTCCCCCGTAGAGAAAGTCGGCGATCGTCGTTTCCGGACCGAAGGTGGGCATCTGCTCCAGAATGGATACGGCGAGGCCCCTTCGGCGGGCGAATTCGCCTTTGTCGGCCTGCAGCGTGCCCGCGAGGATGCGGAGCAGGGTCGTTTTTCCCGAGCCATTGAGCCCCACGAGGCCGATTCGCTCGCCCGATTCGATGCCCAGGTCGAGCCCTTCGAAGAGAAACCCGTCTTTCAGCGCGACGGCGGCGCCGGATATCGAAAGAATGTTCATGCGGCGCCCACTATACCATGATTCCGGGCGGGGCTTCTACGCGGGCTTGAGTCGCCGCGCCGCGGCCAGGCTGCGGCCAAGCCGCGGCCGGGAAGTCGACCGCGGCGAACGGGGAGGGTATGCCGGGACCGGCCGCAGCGGCGCAATGAACGATATTTTCTCCAAAAAGTGGATATAACGATCGATTAAACGATATGTTAGTAAAGTATGGGCGACGCAACCATGAATCGACGCCCTGATCGAGGAGAGAGGAACATGAAAGGCAAACGTTTTCTGCTGGCGGCGGCGGTCCTTGTCGCCGTGCTGTTTACATCCTGCGGCATAACGGTCAAGGGTGATGTCTATATCGGTTACGGTTGGGATGACGTTCTTTTCAGTTTTTCCGATACGAATCCATATATACCGGCTGATTATATCGTTGAAGACAATTACTACCAGTCGCGTACCGGCGAATATTGGACCGACTATACCTGGACCAATTACCTGACCAGCGCCAGGTATGTTTTCAAGTACTACCTTGCCGCGGACTACTCGACTTTGGGCGATCCTTATGGCCCTTATGATTCGTATTTCTATATCTACCTGGACAGTGCCGGTCCTGTCATCTACGATCCCATATACCGGGGTCTCGACAGCGGCGCGAAGAGCGTTGATGGAAAGACAGCCAAAACAATGGCGGTGACGGCGCCCTCTTCGGTGGTAAATAGGGAAGCTCTCGGCGAACCCACCGGCGTCATCGAGAAATCCTCGAACGGCTACACCATCCACCTGGAGTACTGGAAGGTCGAGTAAGCCGGCTTTTTCGCCGCGATTCGCGCCCGATCCATTGCTGTAGCGCGATGCCCCGCAGAATAACGAACCTCGCGACAAGCCGCGAGGTTCGTTGATTTATCGGCCACAATAGCGGATGATAATCGATATGGAAAAATCGGCATTGTTCAGCGCCGCCGCGCATCCTCTGGAAGGATCCCTGAGAGAAGCGCTCGGCGAGACAGCCTTCGGCGCCTACGAGACGCTCTTCGAAAGGCTGCGCAAAAACCACCCCGGAATGGTCGAGAACTGGTCCTATTACCGTGACACCAAATGTTGGCTTCTCAAGGTCTCCGCGAAAGAGAAGACCGTGTTCTGGCTCGGCGTCTATGACGGATATTTCCGGACGACGTTCTATCTCAAGCCCGACGAGGGAGACGCGGTGAACGCCGCGCCCTTGCCCGAAGCGGCCAAGACGCAGTACGCGGAATCGAAGGGGAAGAAGTATCACGGCATATCCCTCAATATCGGCGCCGCGGATGATGTGGACTCTTTTTTCGCGCTGCTTTCCATCAAGCTCGCCGAAATGCCCTCCGGTTCCGGTACCACGAAGATCGCGCGCATAACGTATCGCAAAGCCAAACCCGCCGACATGGGAGCCATACGCGGACTCATCGAGGAGTATATGGCTTCCATGGCTTTGGACCTTTGTTTCCAGGGTATTGATGAGGAGTTGAAGACCTTGCCGGGAAAATATTCCGAACCCGACGGAGCGCTTCTCGTCGCCAAAGCCGGCGGCGCGTTGTGCGGCTGCGTCGCCCTGAAGAAAATCGGCGACGGCATCTGCGAGATGAAACGCCTCTTCGTGAGGGACGCCTACAAGGGCAGGGGCGTGGGTAAGAAACTCGCGCTGATGATAATCGAGGAGGCTCGCGCGAAGGGCTATCGGCTTATGCGCCTGGACACGCTCAAATCCATGCGGCCCGCCCTTTCGCTGTACGGATCTTTGGGCTTCCGCGAAACGGGCGCCTATGTGTACAATCCTCTGGAAGGGGCGGTCTATCTGGAAAAGACGCTCTGAGCGCCGCGGCGACGCTTGGATGCCCCAATCGGCGCGGCCAGGATTCTGAAGGAGAACGACGTGGATATTGTCAGCTATAACAGGGAAGCCTGGACCAAGGAAGTGGCCGAAGGCAACAAGTGGACCGTTCCCGTATCGCCTGAGGAAATCGCGGAGGCCAGAAAAGGTCAATGGTCGCTGCTCCTTACGCCGACAAAACCCGTTCCGCGGGAATGGTTCGGCGAAGTGAACGGGAAGGATATTCTTTGCCTCGCTTCCGGCGGAGGCCAGCAGGCTCCGATTCTCGCCGCCGCGGGAGCGAAGGTTACCGTGTTCGACAACTGCCCCGCCCAGCTCGCGCATGACGACATGGTAGCCCGACGCGAAGGGCTCGACATATGCCAGGAACAGGGCGATATGAGGAATCTTTCGCGCTTCGCCGACGGCAGTTTCGATTTAATATTCCATCCGGTGTCGAACATCTTCGTCGACGATGTGCGGCCGGTATGGAAGGAATGCCACAGAGTCCTGAAAAAAGGCGGCGTCCTCCTCGCCGGCTTCGTCAACCCTATTCTCTACATATTCGACCTGGAGGAATGGGACACGAACCAGAAGCTGAACGTGCGCTACAAAATTCCCTATTCCGATATCGCGCAACTTCCCGAAGAGCTGCTGGCCAAAAGAATGGCGGCCAAGGAAGCGCTGGAATTCGGCCACTCCCTCGAAGACCAGATAGGCGGCCAGATCGCCGCCGGATTCGCCGTGACGGGATTTTTCGAGGATTCGTCGGGCTGGGGAGACCTTCTCGATCCCTATATCAATACGTTCATCGCCACGCGAGCGGCAAAATTCTAGCATCCGGAGGCTGATCTTGAAAAAACTGTATTTGAGCGCCGATATCGAAGGCACCTGCGGCATCGTGGACTGGAAGGAAACCGATCTCGGCGACGCGCAGAGCGCGTATTTCAGGTCGCAGATGACGAAGGAAGTGGCGGCTGCCTGCGAGGCAGCCGTCTTTTCCGGCGTGGATGACATCCTCGTCAAAGATGCCCACAGCACCGGCAGGAATATAGACCCATCGGCCCTGCCCGAAAAGGTGAGGATACTGCGTTCCTGGACGCGGGATCCTCAGGTCATGATGGCGGGTCTCGACTCGACCTTCGAAGGCGTCCTCTTCACTGGCTATCATTCGCCGGCCGGCTCGGACGGCAATCCTCTGGCCCACACGATGAACGGCGGCAACGTCTGGGTGAAGGTCAACGGCATACAGGCGAGCGAGTTTCTCATGAACGCCTATACGGCGGTTTCCCTCCGCGTGCCCGTCCTCTTCCTGGCCGGCGACGAGGCGTTGTGCGCTTTCGCTGACGGATTGGATTGGGGAATAAGGACAGCTCCCGTGAGCAGGGGCATTGGCAATGGATCGATATCGATTCATCCGAATGTCGCCCAACGCATGATCCGGGATACGGTGGCGGAAGCCATCGCGAATCCTCCCGCGATCGAGAAACAGTACATACCGAGACGCTTCGACGTCGAGATTCGTTTCAAGGAACATCATCTCGCACACCGGGGCTCCTTTTTCCCGGGAGCCCAGAAGATAGGCACGCACGAAGTGGCGTACAGCGCGGCTTCGTGGCGAGAGGCCCTCGTATTCCTCTTTTTCGTGCTTTAAACTGGGAAGTGGAGGTGGATTATGGGCGAAGAGAAAGAATGCTGCCCGGTTTTCGACCCTAAACCCTGGGACGGCGTCGAACACGTATGGAAGGATAAGCCTTTCCTGAAAGGCTCGATTCCGCAGCTTTTCCATATGCCCATTCCGGGCTTCCTGGGACCCGGCATAGGCAGACTCTGGAAACAGGCGCAGGATCTGGGCATCGCGTCCGCGACGGAGGATTTCCTTCTCCTGATGCACGATCCTTCGCCGTGGAAATCGGAACTTTTCCTCTCCGTCGCGAAGGAAGGCCCGGGAACGGTGACGTTGAGCGGCACCTTCATCAGCAAGGTCTACGACGGTCCCTACAACGACGTTCCCAAATATATCCGGGCCGTGGACGATTATCTCGCCATGAGGGCGAAAATCGCCAAGGACTATTACTTCTATTATACGACGTGCCCGAAATGCGCCAAGAAATACGGGCACAACTACATTGTCGTCTTCGCCGAAGTATAGCCGGGAGACACCGGCCCTCCTGAGGAAGACTATCGTCATAACCGGCGCCAACGCGGGCATCGGCAAGGTGACGGCTAGGGAACTCGCTCGCGGCGGCGCCGGCGTCGTTATGGCCTGCCGCAATGAAGGGGCCGCCGGCGCCGCTGCCGCGGAGATCAGGCGCGCGACCGGCAACGACAACGTCACTACCGTTCGCCTCGATCTCGCGTCCTTCGCTTCCGTGCGCGCCTGCGTCGCTGAACTCACCGCACGGCACGACCGCATCGATGTCCTCGTAAACAACGCGGGCACCTATACCCAGGGCGATACACTTACAGAAGACGGCATCCATCCCACAATGCAGACCAACTATTTCGGTCCCTTCCTCCTGACGAACCTCCTCCTTCCTATAATTACAGCTTCCGGCTCCGGCAGGATCGTCAACGTGACCTCGGCCATGTACCGAATCGGCAGGCTTGATCTTGAGCGGCCCGGGTTCCTGACGCATAAAAACGGCTTTTCGGCCTACGCCGCATCCAAGCTCGCGATGCTTCTCTTCACTTTGGAGCTGGCCGAACGACTTGCCGGAACGCGGATCACCGCCAATGCCCTTCATCCAGGTCTCGTCGATACGAAAATAATGTCCCTGGACAAATGGTACGATTCCATCATCAGGCTTTACATGCGTTGGAAATCGAAGGACGTGGAGGAGGGCGCCGCAACGAGCGTCTATCTTGCCTCATCCAGGGAACTGGACGGGATTTCTGGCGGCTATTTTGTCGATTGCGCGGAGAAAGCCCCTGACATCGGGTGGAAATATATGGACATGCGGAAGACTTTGTGGGAAAAAACGAGCGCGGTCGTAGGGCTCTAGATGGACGTTTCGGGAAAAAGCGGCGGCGGCCTTCGTGGGCCGCCGCTTTATTTTCGTTCTTGACTGGATCCGCTTTTCTTATTTGATGGAAGGACCTTTGCCGGCGGCGAACTGATGGGCGAAACCGGCGTTCAGGGTCACCGCCGGACTGCCCTCGTCCAGGACGAGGATGACGCCCGCCGTGGCCATGGACGCGGCGCCGAGGCGATATTTTCCGTCGAGCTTGAAGCTCAGCTCGGTAGTCGGAGAGCTGGGCCAGAGAACGCTCCATGTGTAGTCGACGGTGCTGTAATCGTAGGTCTTCAAGCCGCTCTCGGAACCGACGAGCCTGTACTCGAAGGCGAAGGAAGCCTCCCAGGGCATGGCGACCCAAGTAAGAGCCAGTCTCCCCAGGGCCGTGTCGGGGGCCAGGGGAGTGGCGAGGAAGGGTCTTCCATCGACATAGCCCTGCGGCCAGTTGGACATGACTTCGTACTGTGCGGTAAAGGCTTCGTTTGGAGCGCCGCTTTGTCTGCGGTAGAGATACCTGGAGAGCAGATAGCCCTCGGCGCGGACATTGAGACCGCCCTTGGGCACCTGGCTCCTGCCTACATAGTATGTGTAATCGGAATCGTAATACTTGGCCCCCGTCGTCTGGGAACCCGGAATGAGGTTCAGGTCCGTGCCGACCGAGAGACCGATGGCCGTCGGGTTGGTGCCGGTTTCCGTGCCGAGCATAAAATCGTCCAGGATGAACTGGCCGTAGAAGGCGAAGGTATCCTTGGGGGTCCAATTGAAGTCCAGGCCTGCCATGACGTTCTGGTGGTTGTTGAAAAGGTTGTGGTAGAAGAGGAAGGGGCCCCAGTCCTGGAAGTCGGGATTCGCGTCCGCTATGAGCGTGTATTCGTTGATTCCAATCGTAAAGTATTTGCCCGTCCAGGAAGCCCGGTGGAAGAAGTAGTATTTGGGTTGGGTTCCGGTTCCCGTGAAAGCGTCGTTGGACCAGCGCTGCAAGCCCACCGCGACATAGTCATAGCCCAGTTTCCCGCTGCCGATCGGCACGGCCAGCGATGCCGCGACATGGTCGTAGAAAGGGTTGCCGGAGGAGATTCCGAGGCCGTAGGTGCCGGGACCGTCCTTTATCTTCCTGCGTCCCAAAGAAAGCCTTATGCCGTTGGAATCGTAATCCACATAGCCGACGTTGGGATAGAAGGTGCCGAGGTCGATGATGTCGGGAGCCCAGCCTGTCCTGGAATCCGGCATGTTGAAAATGGACTGTTTATAGAGCTTGGACCAGATATCTTGCTGGAACTCCATGATGCCGATGGCGGTGATCGGTCCCGTCTTGAAATAAAAGCCGCCCGAGCCGAAAGCGGGCTTGTTGTAGAACTCGCCGAAGGCCCGGTCTGAGATGTCGGAGCCGGTCGTGACCTGTGCCTGGGTCGTGTACTCGAACATAGGGAAAAGATTGAAGAAGAATCCGGCCTCCATAGTAGGCCCTGTTCCTTCGGCAAATCCGGCGAATGTCGCGACGCAAGCGAAAATGAGCAAAGCCGCGCTTATTTTTTTCTGCATTTTGTCTCCTTTCCAGATTGGTGAAAAGACAATGAAAGATGTTGTCCTGAAAGCAATTCCAGGGCGGCATCTTTCATATGGGAAGGATTATAACACGGAAAAACGGCGCTGTCACATGACTGCGGTGATCTTCGCTCCGCCGCGCATCGATTCCGGGAGCGCGTCTATTTTCTGCGTTGAGCTCAGGGCGCCGGCTATGGAGTAGGGAGCCGCGGCCGCGATGGAGGCCGCGAGCGCCTTGAAGTCGGCGGGCGAGGCCGCCAGGATCTGGGCACGCATGACTTGCCTGTCCTCGTAGCGGTACCCTGTCATGTAGTGGACAAGGGAGGTGAAGCCCTTGGCGTCGGGAAGGAGATAACTGTCGACGCCGCCGATGGTCCCGATGATGGCGCGGGTGAGTTCCTCCTCCGAGATTTCGAGTTTATCGAGATATTCGGAAGCCTGCGCGAAGATGTCGAGGGTTTTTTCGAGGTTCGGGTCCCTGTAGGAGAGGAAAACGAAAACGCCCGAGTTGAGGTCATACATGGAGAAGCCGCCGTAGGCGCCTCCCTGCACGCGCACCTTTTCCCAGAGGAAGGTGGTGTCGAGATATTTTTTCGCGACGAGAAAGGCTCCCGAGGGTTTGCCGCCCGCGGCGGCCATCGGATATGCCTTGCCCACGAAATTCACCTGGGTGGGGGCGGTCAGCAGTTCCATGGCGGGCGCGCCGGCCGTTCCAGCCAGTTCCCGCGGGGTTGCCGTTCCAGCCTGCCCCTGCGGGAGCGCCGCGACGAAACCTTCCAGCCGCGGCCTCAGCCTTTCGAAATCATTCCTGTCGATGGTGACGTTCACGATCGCGCCCGCGGCGCTCACCACCGCGTCCCGCGCCGCCCTCAGGTCGGCGAGCACGCCTGTCCAGTCGGAATCGATCCTCTCGGCGAGCGCGCGGAGGAAGAAAAGCTGTTCCAGGCCATTGATGGATTCGGACATCCGGTCCGCCTCGGTGAGTCTCGAAAGGAGCCTCAGCCCGACGAGACGGTGGCCCGAAGGAATGAGCGAGGCCTCGGATTGGGCCTTTTCCTCGAGAACGATCTGCTTGAACCGTTCCCTGTTGTCCAGTTTCGCGCCGAGGAGAATGGATTCGAGAAGGGCCAGAAGTTGCGGGACCTTCTCCACGATAGCCTTGGACCTGAACACGAAATAAGCCGCGGCCTCGGGACGGTTCCACTTCGTGGTGAGCACGCTTGTCGTACCGATGCCGCCGGTATGCTTGCCGATTTCCTGGCTCATCGTCACATAGTCGGCGTCTTCCGTTCCCATTTCCAGGAGAGCCCGGCCGAGAAGCCCCATATAGGGGAGGAGCCTTTCGCCCAGCCCATTCAAGGGGAAGGCCAGATCCAGGTAGAGGATGGAACTGGTCGGAAGATCGTGGAAGAGCAGGGTGGAGGAAGCGATCGTTCCCGTTTCGGAGGGTATTCTCGACGCGTTTTTCGGCAGGTCGGCCAGTTCCAGCGAGGGAATGGTGGCGAGGGCCTCGGGACTGTCGGGAGCGTTCTGTCGCAGCTGAAGCTGCTCCGCGGCGGTCGCCGCCGACTTCAAGTCTGTCTCGGACATAGCGGCGCGCGCGGCCTCCAGTGCCGCCCTCTCCTCCGCTTCCCGGCGCGCGCCGGCTTCCGGATCGGGCAGTATCGTCACGGTGCTCCGGTGCGGATTGTCGAGCAGCCATGCGCGGATGAGCCTTTCGAAGTAGACGCCGCCATCCGTCGCCTCTTTCTTGATTTCGGCGAGGGATGCACCGAAGGATAGCGCCCTTATCGGGTCCTTGTCGTAGAGCCACTCGTTGAGCGCCTCCAGCATCACCGCGAGCCCGCGGGGGAATCGCCCCGAATTCTTCTCGCGCAGGGCGAACTCCACTGTGTTGATGGATGCTTCCACCGTATCAGGATCGATGCCTTCCTCGGCCAGCCGCGAAAGTTCCGAAAGGATTAGATCCTCGACCTCGGCCACCTTGTCGGGCCGCACGCCCTTGAGCCCTACCGACCAGGCGCCGAGCCTCATCGAGTCCTCGAGGCCGAATCCTGCCAGATCCTCACCCAGCCCAGAATCGATGAGGGCCTTGCGAAGGGGAGATGCGGGCGTGGTGGTGAGAATGTGCGAGAGAATCGAGAGGCCCAGTGTTGTCTTCTGGTCCCCATGTTCGGCCAGCGCCCAGTTGACGGCTGTCCAGGCCTTGGGTTCCTTGCCTTCGTAGACGGCCGTGCGAGTGATGGGCGCCGCGAAAGGCGCCTGCAGCCCAGGCAGCGAATCCACTTCGATGCGCGAATAGGGCGCGAGCCACTTGTCGATGAATGCCAGCCTCTCGTCCGGATCGTCGTCCCCGTAAAAGTAGATGAAGGAGTTCGAGGGATGGTAATACTTTTCATGGAATGCCAGGAAAGCGGCATAATCCAGCCGGGGTATGACGGCGGGATCGCCTCCGGAATCGAGACCGTATGCCGTGTCCGGAAAGAGCGAGCGGCGGCACTGGTCATCGTGGAAGTCGTCGGGGTCGGAATACGCTCCCTTCATCTCGTTGAAGACCACGCCTTTGTAGGCGAGGGCTCCCGTTTCGGCGTCGACCTCGTAGTGCCAGCCTTCCTGGCGGAAGGTGTCCTCGGTGATGCGCGGCTTGAGTACGGCGTCCATGTAGATGTCGACGAGATTATAGAAGTCCTTCTTGTTGGTCGAAGCCACGGGATAGACGGTTTTATCGGGATAGGTGAATGCGTTGAGGAAGGTGTTGAGCGAGCCTTTCATCAGTTCGACAAAGGGTTCCTTGACGGGATATTTTTCCGAGCCGCAGAGCACCGAGTGTTCCATGATATGGGCGACGCCGTCAGAGCGCGAAGGCGGGGTCCTGAAGGTGATGCCGAAGGCCTTGTTTTCGTCCTTGTTGGCGATGGAAAGCAGGCGGGCGCCGGTGGCGTCATGTCGATAGAGTCTGGCTATGGAATCAATTTCCGGAACCGGGCGTTCCTCTATAAGCGTAAATGACATAAGTACTCCTGCGTTTATTCATATGGTAACCGCCAGACGGGTCTTGTCTTCGTACATGAGCCCATCCAGCCTCTGGATGAAGGTATCGATATTCCTGTCTCTTTCCAAATCGAATATCGCTTTGCCCATGCTCGCGGAGAGCGTATAGGTCTTTTCGGCGCCGTTGGCGGCCTTCATGTTGGCGCGTATCCTTTCGATGACCTCATCCACGACGGCGCCGTCGCCAGTATCGAGGATCACGATGAACTCGTCGCCGCCGTAGCGCGCCACGAAATCGGTTTTACGCACCGAGGCATGAAGGATTCTTGCCATTTCGATGAGGGCCTGGTCGCCGGTCCCGTGACCGCAGCGGTCGTTGATCTGCTTGAAATTATCCAGATCGAGCATAATTCCGGCAAAGGTTCTGTTTCTGCATGCCTTCCGCACCAAGGTGCCCAGGTATTCCTGGAGGCTCGAACGGTTGAAGGCGCCCGTGAGGTAGTCGCTGTCGATTTGCCTGTTCTGGACATTGATGAAGGTGAGAAAGACGGCGATGACGGTGGCCGCCCAAAACAGATTGGTGCCGTAGACGAACTGCTGGAGTATTCCCCCAATGGTCGGCATCACCGGGTAGAGGATGAGGTTGTAAAATGAAGGGCTGGGTATGGTTCTGCGCCGCTTCACGAGTACATAGGCCGGGAGGAGTCCCATGACGGTCATGAGTAGGTTGAAGAAACCATTGAGCGGGCCCCTGAAATAGGTGTTGTTTTCGTCGAGGTAGAATAGCAGGCCTTTGATAGGACCTAGAATGGCGAAGAGGGCGCCCATCACGGCGACCGCTATGGCGGTCCAGAAATAGAAGGACAGGACGAGGGGCCGGTTCGGCGCGGTGAAGTGATCGACATAAATAAGATAGACACCCATCGGCGTGAAGATGAGGGCATAGAAAATGACGTTGACGACATAGCTCGCTATCCTCATGGCGGCGCCGGGCTTTCCGTCGAAGATCCAACTCAGCCCCTCGAAGATGATCACAAGGCTTATGCTTACGATCAGCCGGAGAAAGAGTCTGGAATCCATGAATTGGTGATCCCTGTTCCTGATGATGATGGAGCCGCCCATGATGGCCAGGATGGCGAGCGCGAAAAGGTCGATTTGTACGCGTAACAAGGTTTCCAGCGACATCTTATGGTTTTCTGTTTCCTTTCATGAGCCAATGGGAGTAGGCGAGGTAGATCATTCTACCAACTGCGTTGGCAATTGCAAGTCCGGCGGCGATGGCAAAAGCGGTCATGAGCGTAGTCATGACGAGTTCGACCGTTTTCGTCGAATTGCCCTCGAGGGTGGAAAGCATCGTGTAGTACATGCCGCCTCCGGGCACGAGCGGTAAGATGGCCGCTATCGCGTAGACGGTGGCCGGCCTGAATCGCAGCCATCCGATTATTTCGCTGTAGAGTCCCGCCGCGAGGGCTGCCAGGAAAACCGCGAAGGCGGGCGAGCCCGCGTGAGGCACGACGAGGAATATCGCCCAACCTACCGCCGCTCCGCCCGAGGCCAGCAGGATGTCGATCGAGTGAAGACCGAACAGGAGCGAAAACGCCGAGGTGGCTATGGCCGCGAATGCCGGACCCTTGAGCCAGCCGACTATGGAGAGCAGTTCAGGGCTCATCGGAGGCCTCCGAGTTCGAGAAGCTTCCATATCGCGAAAGCCCCGCCGGCTCCGGCCGAAATCGCCGCCGCGGTGATGAAGGCGTCCACGCCGCGGGCGATGCCTGCGACCAGGTCCCCCGCGATGATGTCGCGTATCGCGTTGGTGATGGCCACGCCGGGGACGAGGAGCATGATGACGCCGATGATGGTCATGTCGGGGTTGATCGGGGCGATGAGCGCTTGAATGCCCAGCGAGGCGATGGCCGCGTACCCTCCGCCGGCGAGGCTGGTGAGGAATTCGGGCAGCTTCAGGCGCTGGAATCCCCGTATGAGAAGGTAAAGGGTGGCGCCGATGGCCGCGGCGGCGAAGGCATCCGCCGGTTTTCCGCCGAAAAGAAGGGTGAAGAAGGCGGCGCCGACGGCGCTCGCTCCCATCCTTATGGCAAAGGGGCGTTCGCGCAGTCTTTCGATGACATCGAGTTCGCGGGTCGCTTCCAGAATGTCGATCCTGTCGGTCTGGAGTCCGCTCACCATCGTGTGGATCCGCGACGCTTTTTCCAGGCTCATCTCGCGGTGCTTGACCCGCCTGACTACCGCGTGGACCTTGCCGTCCTCGCCGGTGAAGGAGAGCATGAGCCCCGTGCTCGTGGCGAAGCATTCGGCTTCGACGCCGCCCTGGCTGGTTATGATGTTCATCGCGGTTTCTTCGGCGCGGTAGGTTTCCCCGCCGCTTTCAAGCATGAGTCGCGCCGCGTCGGCCGCGAAAAGCAATAAGTCTTCTGGCTGCATCGTCCTCTATACTACTTCCCGCGGGGCGATCCATCAAGAAATATCGAAGGAATTTGAATGACTAAAAATGTTTTAAAAGATAAAAAATTATCGGTTTTTATGGACGGACCTTTCCCACAGTGGTATATTTCTTCTCGAGCGACCCGAACATCCTCGCGCCCGCAAGGGGCGAGCACTCCGTCGCTCAGCCAGTCGCCTCGCATGAGGGACATATCCAGCGTTCAGGAGACTTCCATGAAACGCGCCATCTTCTCACTTCTTTTTTTGGCTCTTCTTTCCTCATCCTGCGTCATCGCGGTCACTCCGGGCGACTTTGTCGGAAACGGGAAGGTTGTCACCGCTTCGTTGCCCGTTTCTGGGTACGGCGCGGTGAAGAACATGACCTCGGGACAGGTTCGCCTGCGCATGGGATCCTCCAGGTCGGTCAGCGTGACCATCGACGAGAACCTCGTCGAGTACCTGGATATCCATACCGAGAACGACGCGCTCGTCATCGCCCTGCAGCCGGGTAAAAGTCTCTACCGCTATACGGAATTCACGGTTGATGTCACGCTTCCCACGCTGAATGAAATCGGCGTCTACGGCTCGGGCAATATTTCCGTTCTCAACCGTTTCAGCGGGCAATCGATCGTCATGACCGACCAGGGTTCGGGCGTCATTTCCGGCGATTTCGAATACGATCACGTCACCGCGACCATTCTAGGTTCTGGAAATATGAAGCTATCGGGCAGTTCCGATCGACTGGACGCCAGAATCTACGGATCGGGGAACATTCAGGCCACGGGTTTCACCGCCGGCGAGGCTGTCGTGGCGATAAACGGTTCCGGATCCTGTACTCTTCGGGTTCTGGACTCCCTCGACGCCAGGATTTACGGTTCGGGGTCCGTGTATTACCGCGGCTACCCCAGCATTTCCGTAACCGATTTTGGATCGGGCGAAGTAAGGCAGTTGCTGCGCTGACCCTGGAGGGGGAGAGTGTCCTGATACTCTCCCCCGGTACTACCCATTTCTCCGGGAAATCTTTATCATAAGCGGAAATTGCTGTGCAAAAAAATAGCATATCGCCCCGATCAGGGATGATGGAGGATTTCAGTGCTGTTTTTTCTCCGCGGAATTCTCTACCTGACTGCGGTCGTATTTTTCTGCATTTTCTGCTACAGCATCGCGCACCGGCACAATCAGCTTTCCTCTCTCTTCGCCATCATGTCCATAGCGGTCATGATCTATGTCGCCGGCTATGCCTTCGAGCTGGGGGCCCAAAGCCTGGAGGAGATCAAATTCTGGCTGAAGTTCGAATACTTTGGCCTGTCCTTCATTTCCACGGTATGGTTTTTCATCGCCCATAAATCCAGGGTCAAGCGCGAGCCATCTTTCGGCATCTATCTCGCCCTCCTCCTGATACCCACCCTCACCATTTTCTTTTCCGCGACCAACGATTTCCTTCATCTCCATTACCGCGAAGTGTCGGCCATCGTCGTGGGCGGGCAGCTCCTCGCAAGGCTGGACAAGGGACCCTGGTACACCGTGTTCGTCATCTATTCGAACGCCATGATGCTGTTGAGTCTCGCGGCTTTTTTCATGCAATGGAGGACTTCGAAGCTGGGGACGGCCAGCACTTCGTTCTGGATGATGCTGGGATCCGCCTGGGTAGGGCTCTTCGAAACCTGTTATCTGTTCGGCCTGTCTCCCTACGGCATCGATCTTGCCCCTTTCGGGTTCCTGGGGGCGGCTTTCTTTTTTTCGGTAGCCATCGTGCGCCACGATTTTTTGCAGTCCGACCAGCTCGTCAAGGACATCGTGTTCTCGGGCATCAGCGAGGGCATCCTCATCCTGGATTCCATGGACAAGATTTCGGACTACAACAAGGCGGCGGGCTCCGTATTCTCCTGGCTCAGCGCCGACGCGATCGGGAAGAAGCTTGGCGATTTTCCCGAAGGGGTCGCGCTGGACGGCGCCGCTTCACGGAACAAGGAACTGAAGATCGTCCGGAACGGCCGGACGCGCTACTTCGAAGCCAAGATGACGAAGCTCATCGACCGGAAGAAGAATGTCGGCCGGGTATTCCTGTTCAAGGACGTCACGGGGCTTCACCGTCTGCTGAGGAAGCTTTACCGTCTCGCCAACTACGACATGCTCACGAAAACATTCAACCGACACAGGTTTTTCGACGACGCGGAAAAGGAAGTATCCCGTATCCAGCGCTATGGCGGCCGAATAGGGCTTCTCATGATCGACCTCGATTTTTTCAAGGTCGTCAACGACAGGTACGGGCATCAGGCCGGCGACGCGGTTCTCGTCGCCGTCGCCCGGACATTGAAGGAAAGGATTCGCGCTTCCGACATACTCGGCAGGTATGGCGGCGAGGAATTCATCGTCGTGCTTACAGCCATCGATCCCGAAAAGGTTCTGGCCGTGGCCGAAGACATGCGGGAGAGTATCGCGGCGCTTCGCGTTTCCTATAGGGATGAGAGTATCGCGACGACGATCAGCATCGGGGTGGCGGTATCCGATGAGGGCGACAGGACCGCGACGCTGGAAAAGCTGCTTATGGAAGCCGACTTGGCCCTCTACAGGGCCAAGAAGGAAGGCCGCGATCGGGTCTGTTCCGGAGAGAAGTCATAGAGGAAGGCGCGAAGCGATGAAAAAACCCGGAGATGTCTCCGGGTTTTAAAACTTCGTTATACAATCAAATCAGTAACTTCTCGCGAAGATGGCCCTGTGCTTGGCGGGAGCTCCGCAGAGAGCGCAGACTCCGTCCACGCCCTCCTGATGGCCGAGGGGCAGGCAGCGCAGGGTGGCCTTGACCTTGGCCTTGAGCCCGGCCTCGCACTCGGCGGAACCGCACCAGAGCGCTTCGGCGAAGCCGCCGTGGGCGTCGGCGGTACCCATGCCTTCGGCGCCGAAGAAATCCATCAGCTCTTTGTTGGAGCCTATTTTCACGGTATTGGCGTCGCGGAAAGCCACGGCGCGCTCGTAGAGCGAGGTCTGGATTCCGTCGAGGAGCTTCCTGACGGCGTCGGCCGCGTCGGCCGCGGCCACGAAGGATTTTTCGCCCGTATCCCTGCGGACCAGGACGAGTTTTTCCGAAGCCATGTCGCGGGGGCCGATTTCGATCCTCACCGGGGTTCCCCTCATCTCCCACTCGGCGAATTTCCAGCCGGGGCTCGATGAATCGTCGCCGTCTAGGAGGGCGCGGATGCCCGCCGCCTTCAGCGCGGCCAGGGTCTTCTCCGCGTAGGCGAGGATGGCCGCCTTGTTGTCGTTCTTGTAGATCGGGACGATGACGGCTTCCTCGGGCGCGAGGGTGGGGGGCAGCACGAGTCCCTTGTCGTCCGAATGCGTCATGATGACGGCGCCGACGAGTCGCGTCGAAACGCCCCAGCTCGTCGCCCAGACATAGTCGAGACCGCCTTCGCGGGTCTGATACTTCACGTCGAAAGCCTTGGCGAAATTCTGTCCCAGGAAGTGGCTCGTCCCCGCCTGGAGGGCCTTCTTGTCCTGCATCATCGCCTCGATGGTGTAGGTGTTGACGGCGCCGGCGAACTTTTCCGTCTCGCTCTTCACGCCGACGACCACGGGCACGCAGAGATAGCGCTCCACGACGTCGCGGTAGACTTCGATCATGCGCAGGGTTTCCTCGACCGCTTCCTTTTCGGTTTCATGGGCGGTGTGGCCTTCCTGCCAGAGGAATTCGCTCGTCCTGAGGAAGAGACGCGTGCGCTTTTCCCAGCGGACGACGTTCGACCACTGATTTATGAGGAGGGGGAGATCGCGCCAGGACTGGATCCAGTCCTTGTACTTCGCCCAGATGATGGTCTCGCTCGTGGGACGGATGCAGTAGGGCTCCTCGAGTTCCTCGCCGCCTCCGTGGGTGACGACGGCCAGCTCGGGGGCGAAGCCCTTGACGTGATCGGCTTCCTTCTTGAGGAAGCTCATGGGGATGAGGAGGGGGAAATAGGCGTTCTGATGCCCGGTTTCCTTGAAGCGCCTGTCGAACTCGTCGCGGATGCGCTCCCATATGGCGTAACCGCGAGGCCTAATCACCATGCACCCTTTCACCGGCGAATAGTCCGCCAGTTTCGCGTTGAGGACGATGTCGATGTACCACTGGGAGTAGTCGACTTCGCGGGGCGTGATTTTTTCGGCCATAGGTCACCTCACCATGGAAAAAGATAAGGAACTATATATAAAAACGAAGGCTCTTTCAATCGGATGGGCTGCGCATCCTGCTTCGCGGAAAGCGAATCGCGCCTCCGGGGGCTTCAAGCGGGCTTCTTTTCGCGCTATCTTATCGACTGTGACCCTTCAGAACCGACGACGCACCTATTGGATTCTCTTTGGCGTGAGCGGCGCCATGTTCCTGCTCGCCCTGGCCTTCTCGATTCTTCTCATCCTGCGCAGGGATGTCCCGATTTTCCTCATCGAACGCAAAATCTACAAGGTCCATACCATTCTAGGATGGCGAATTTCTTCCTTCGCGCTTTCCCTGGCCGACGCGCTTTCGGCCGCTTTCTTCGCTTCTTTGGTCGGTGCCTTCATTCTGAGGACCTTCAGGAAGACCGTTTCGGCCGAGATCTTCTTTTTCGCCTTCTGGCTCGCCACGGTATCCTTCGATTCCCTAAGGCTCGTCCATCTGTTCGTGGGATTGAACGGCGGCTCTGATTCGCTGCTGGCCGTCATCGACAAGCTTTACATCGGCACGAGATTCCTGGGCTACATCGCCATATTCATCTCCGGTCTTTACGCGTCGGGAATGCGGAACGACAGACAGTTTTCCATAATGGCCGCCTGCGTAGGCATCAGCATAGCCCTCGTCTCAATTCTGCCTGTCAACACGGGCATATGGACGCGGAACATCATATTCAAGGTGGGCTATGGACGCCTCATCGAAGGGTTTTCGCTCGCGATCATTCTCATAACGATAGCGAATTATCTTATAGCGGTGAGGGTGAGAGGCGATAAGGCATATTATCTGATAGCGCTCGGCATCGCCGCCTTGACGGCCGGCACGCATTATCTGAGCCGCGATGGATCGCCGGCGCTCAGTCTCGTGTCGTTAGTGACCATGGCGCTGGGAAGCGTCCTCTATATCTACAAACTGCATTCATTCTACCTCTGGCAGTAGGTTTTCCGGCGGAAGCTCTCCTGAAACGGCTCCCCGCTAAAACCCCATGAGCGTCGCGGTCAGGCCAGCCGCGAGGGGGAGGAGAATATTGTCCCAATCCTTGGCCGGCAGCGCTTCGACGAAGGTGGAAACGCCGGCGATGATCAGGGACGGGCCGAATTTGCGCGATATGGCGAAGGCGGAAAGCAGGGAAACCAAAAAACAGGTAAGGCTTCCCTCGAGCGATTTGCCCCTCGTGAAAGGCATTTTTACTTTTCCTATGGTTTTGCCGACGATGCTGGAAAAGCTGTCGCCGAAGGCCAGAATATAGATGGCTATCGAGGCCGAGGTTGGGCTGAAGAGCAGTACCGACGCGAGCGCCCCGAGTCCAAGCGTCACCGGCCCTTTGACGAAGCGGCCCGCGTCGCGGAGCCGGGCCGCCTGCGCGGTTATGGCGGAGATCAGCGGGATATGGATCCCTTTCATGCGCAAGGTCTCGAAGACGGCGTAACCGCAGGTGCCGACCGCCAGGAGAGCGATAGTCAGCGTCTTCGAGATCGACAGGAGAAGGGGAACGAAGGCTATCAGAAGATGGATGGATTTGCGCGTGAGTTCTATGACGACTTCCTGACGCGTGGCTCTTTTTCGCGTTTTTATCCCGGAAGGATATCCTGCGGGTATGCTCACGTTTTCCTGTCTCATCGTTTCTCCGCAAGCCGCTTCTTGACACGCTGTCGGGGCTTTGGTAGGATGGCCACCAGTCGAGAGCGTTGGGTGGGCGATTAACTCAGCGGGAGAGTGCTACCTTCACACGGTAGAAGTCATTGGTTCAATCCCAATATCGCCCACCGAACGCTCTCTTTTTATGTCCATTCGGTCTTGTTTCCCTGTGGCTTGGCTGGGTGGAAGACCGGTAAACCGCTCCGCCACCCACTACAGTATACCTCCATTAATCCCGAATTTCCACAGAAGCCTCCCCGGCGCCTTTCTGGTCGATTCCTGGAGCGCTTTCCGGGGCGATTTTTGGCCGCCTGGCCAGCGTTCGATCCTCGATCTTGCCCAGGAGCCAGAGCAGGCCCGCGGCGACGGCGGCTATGGCGCCCACCAGAGGCCAGGCGGCGTCGAGGCTGGTGGCGTCTATGAGCCTGCCGATGACGGGAGGGCTTATGGTCCAGCCTATTCCCCCGATGAAGGGCAGCACCGCCTGGAATCTTCCACGGTGCGAGATGGGCGTGTGGTTCGCCACATAGGCGCCTTCGTTCGTGGCGTTCACGATTTCTCCCAGCGTCCACAGGATCGTGGACAGGTAAAGAAGCCAGATATTGCGAGACAGTCCTATCATGCCGAATCCCACCGCGTAGAAGACTCCGGCCAGCGCCACCGAATTGATGGGCTTCCATTTTTTCGAAAGGGCCATCACGGGCGTCGAGAGGAAGATGACGAGGACGGCGTTCAGCGTCATGAAGGTTCCGAAGATGGCCGCTCCTGATTCGCCGAACAGCGCTTTCGTCTGGAGAGGCAGGGCGAAGCGGTGCTGGTTGTAGACGAAGCCGTACCAGGTCACGATCATCGTGAAAACGATGAGGAAGGGCCGCGACATCAGGGCTTGGACCAGCGAGCCCTTGTGGGCCTCCTCTGTGCTTCCCGTGCCGATGGTCGCGTCGATCTGCTGCTGGGTAGGCTTCGTTTCGCCCACCTTGGCGCCCACGATGGCGGTGGCGGCGAAGACGGCCAGCGCGTTTCCCCAGAAGAGCCATGACGATGCGTGCTCGAAGAGGAAGCCAGCGATGAGCGATCCCACCGCGAAGCCGAGATTGTGGACGAGGTACTGGAGCGAGAAGGCGGTGCGCCTGTTCTCCGGCGTGGTGAGATCCGTCATCATCGCCGACCGGGCGGGATCGGTGATTCCGTCGAAGAACACGCTCAGGAGAATGAGCCAGGGAACATACTTCGAGAACATAGGGAAGCCGCAGGGGATGTACAGGGCCGCCGAGATTATCTGCGTGACGACCATGAGCCGCTTGCGTCCCCATCGGTCGGCCAGTTTCCCGCCTATGAAGTTGCCCGGTATGTAGACGATCGAGATGAAAAACATGAAGTTGCCCGCTTCACCCTGGCTCATTCCGGACCTGCCGGTGAGATAGAGGGTGAGAAAGGGAAACACGAAAATGCCCATCGAGTTGATGATGGTGGCGATGCACAGCATGTAGAGGGGTTTTGGAAGCCCTCTGTACACGCCGAATAGTCCCACCGCCTTGCGGCGCAGGGCTGGAAGAAGATTGTCGATGCTTTTTTTTGCGGCTTGCGTGCCCATGATTTTAATGCTCCCGCACGTGGTGCGGTACCGTTCCGGAGGGAATAATCCCTGCCGGCATGGCGATTGCGCTTTCGCTTTCAGCGCAGCTGACTGGTGGCGCGGAGATGCTTAAGGATGTGAGAAAGGGGGTGTTCTTTCTGTACTCGAGCCTTAAGCAGCTGCGCGTACGTTTCGGTACGATGACGTTACGTTTACAAACACTGCTTCGGCTCCTTTCTTGAAGATTTCGTGTATCGTCGCAGAATTTCATGATATAGTCAAGACGGAATTTGACGTCGGTGAAATCCGGCGTTGGGCGGAGGACTTTCATGGAAGGAACGTTTTTCCCGGACATAGCGGCCAAGCTCGAAATTCTCGATCCCGGTCTTCTGTCGCGCAAGGTGAGGGCCTACGGCGAGAAATCGATGGTCGTCGAGGTGATTTTCGAAACCGGGGTCGTGGGAGCCGAGCATCAGCATCCCCATGAGCAGATCTCCTATTGTCTCGACGGAAGCTTCGATTATTTCGTGGGCGCGACGACCTACAGGCTGGAGCAAGGGGATTGCGTCCTTGTTCCCGGCGGCGCGCGGCATGGAACCAAATGTCTCGCCAAGGGGCGGCTCCTCGATGTTTTTTCTCCTCCCCGCGAAGATTTCCTTGCGCGCTGACCGCGTCTGGAGGCAATCATGAAAGGCTGCATGGGCAAGCTGCTCTTCGTCGATCTGGGGAGCGGCGCCTTCGAGACGCGGACACCGCCAGAAGAAATGTACCGCGAGTGCGCCGGCGGGATCGGCCTCGCGGCGCGAATTCTCATCGACGAAATTCCCGCCGGCGCTGACCCGCTCGGTCCCGAAAACCTGCTCGCCTTCATGTCGGGGGCGCTGACCGGGACCGGGTCGGTGATGACCGGCCGCTGGATGGTGGCCTGCAAGTCGCCCCTCACCGGCGGCTGGGGAGACGCCAACTGCGGCGGCACCCTGTCCCCGGCGATAAAACGCTGCGGCTACGACGGCATCTTCTTCAAGGGAATCTCGGCCCAACCCGTCGTTTTTTTCTGCGATGACGAAGGCCCCCGGCTGGAACCGGCCGGGGATCTCTGGGGCAAGGACGCCGTCGAAACCGAGGAAGCGATTTTCGCCTCGTGGAAAGGCGCCAAAAAACCGGCGATGGCCGCCATAGGCTACGCCGCCGAGAACCTGTCGCTCATCTCCGGTATCTCCAACGACGGCGGCCGCTACGCCGCGCGCTCGGGTGTGGGCGCCGTCATGGGTTCGAAGCGCCTCAAGGCCATCGTTCTATCCGGAAGCGCCAAAATACCCTGCGCCAATCCGCAGAAGGTGATGGAACTCTCCAAGCGATTCACCGAATCGGTGAAGAATACCAACATCCCGGCCTTCGTGAAGGGCAAACACCTGGCCTTCGTGGGAAAAATGATGGGACTGCCCCTCGTCTTCCGCATGGACGGCATCCTGAGCGCGGCGTTTTTCAAGCGCTGGGGCACGATCTACAACAATACCGGGGGCGTGGTGAACGGCGATACGCCGGTGGGTAACTGGAAGGACGGCCCGGCCGAGTTCCCGAAGGCGCAATACGAAAAGCTCAACGCCCAGAAGGTCACGGACCTCGAAACGAAGAAATACCATTGCTATTCCTGCGTTATCGGCTGCGGCGGCATCTGCGACGTGAGCGGCATCATCGCCGGCGGCGGCCATATGCACAAACCGGAGTACGAGACGCACGCCGCTTTCGGCCCGCTCCTGCTCAACGACGACCATGCGTCCATCTTCAGGTGCAACGACATATGCAACAGGAGCGGCCTCGACACAATTTCCGCGGGATCGACCGTGGCCTTCGCCATCGAGTGCCGGGAACGCGGAATCCTGAGCGAAGCCGCGTTGGGCGGCATTGACCTGAAGTGGGGCGGCAGCGAAGCCATCGTGGAGTTCCTCGAGCTCATGGCGAGGCGCCAGGGCATAGGCGAGCTCTTCGCCGACGGCGCCGCCGCGGCAGCGAAGAAACTGGGGCGTTCCTCTGAATCTTTCGCGGCGCAGGCGGGAGGACAGGAGCCCGGCATGCACGATTCGCGGGCCGATCCGCAGATGGGAGTGTCCTACTCGGCCGACCCAACGCCGGGACGCCACACGATCGCCTCCGGCGTCTATTACAACGTTATGCGGCTCTGGACGAGGGTGTCCTGGGCGCCGAAGGTGCCGCTCGTATACCTGAAGTCGCGCGAGTACGGCGCCACCGAGGAAGAAGCGATGAAGGGAGTGGCCGGCACGCTCTACAAACAAGTGGCCGACATGGCGGGAGGCTGTCTCTTCGCCATGATCACGGGCGTACAGCACTGGGATCTTTTCGCCTTTTTCAACGCGGCGACGGGCATGGAACTGTCGCCCGACGAGTATATGGAAATGGGCAGGCGAGCGCAGACCCTGCGCCAGCTCTTCAATATCAAGCAGGGAATCCATCCGCGCGACTGTTTCGTCACCGAACGCATGCGCGGCGCGCCTCCGCTTTCCAACGGCCCCTTGAAAGGCAAGACTCTGCCCCTGGCCGAAAAGGTCGGCCTGCACTGGGCGGCTATGGGCTGGGATGGGGAAACGGGAGTGCCGACGGCGGAAACCCTCGATAAGCTGGGCCTGAAGGGCTTGGCCGCGAGGCATTTTCCCGAGGGATCGCTTTTCCGATGAAGGAAAACGAGGCGGGCATGCCCAAACCTTCCCCTCGAGCGAACATGAGAAGCGCGGCGTACATCGCCGCGGTGTTTTTAGTAGTCTTCGCGCTCCAGGCCTTCCTGTCCGCCTACAAGGCGCCACGCGACGCGCTGCTTGCGGAACCCTCGGCGGCGATCGAGAGGGATGGAGTCTCTCTCGGGACAAAAGCGCTGCCGATCCTCATTTCCTGCACAGGCGATGCCTCCTTCCAGTCCGGCGGCTATGTATTCCATATGAAGCTTCGCGTTCCTGGCGCGATCGCGGGCGGCGAAAACTGGGCCATCGTGTTTCCGCAGATGGCGGGAAGCTCGCTGGCGGTGACCCTCAACGGCCTGCCTATAGGCGTACGCGGCGATCCAAAGGATGGGCGATCCAGCATATGGAACGCGGTGCATGTCTTTCCCGTTCCCGCCGGCCTGCTTTCGATCGAAAACACCATCGACGCCCGCATAGCGGGCACCTATGAGGCGGGAATCACCGTATTGCCGTATCTGATCGACGCGAACCGCCACGGACCGCGGCTCTTTCTCTTAATGCTCTTTTCCAACGGCGCGATCTGGCTCTCGATGGGCGCGATCCTGGCGTTTTCGATCATCGTCCTGAGCATGGGGATCTTCAACGACCTGAGCAGGCTATCCAACATCCTTCTGGGCATCGCCGGTATCGCCGTCGCCGTTTTCCTCGCCGATTTCGTCTATCTGGAGCGTCTCCCGATCTCGCTCGTGGCTTTCAAGAAAATCGTCGTATCGCTGCGCCACCTGAGCGCCGCGCTTTTCGTGATAGCCTACCTGAAGCTTCTCGACAGAAAACCGGATATTTTCGCCATCATCTTCACCGCCATGCAGCTGGCCTGCTTCGCCCTAGTTCTCGTCTACCCGGGCGACATCGTCGCCATAAAACGCCTCTACGGCTATACCTATCTCGCTTTTCTGCCGCTGCAGACCTATCTTTTGGTGATCGTGGCCGGCCAGGCCCGGAAGGCGGGTTCCCTGCGGATCATCGTCTTCGGCGTCGTCGTGGCCTTCCTCAGCGCGACGCGCGACATCATCCTTCTCGTCCTGGTGGACGATCCCGGGGCCATCATGGTCTCCCATTACGGTTTTATCGTGCTGGCATTGGCTTCCTGCGGCTTCGTGGTTTACGATGCCTTGGGTCATTACAGAGCGCTCATCGTGGAGCGGCGACGGGCGGCCTCGTTCCGTGAAGAAGCGCTCCACGACGAACTCACGGGATGCTACAACCGGAAAATACTGCCGATTCTCGCTGACGATCTCAAGAAGCCCTTTTCCGTATTGGCCTTCGATATCGACAACTTCAAATCCATCAACGACAGCTTCGGCCACGCGACGGGCGACGCCATTCTCGTCGATCTGGTAAGGGTCGCCCAGAGGAACATCCGCGCCGACGATTGCGTGGTGAGAACCGGAGGCGACGAGTTTCTCCTCGTCCTGCGCGGTTGTCCTCTCGAGGTAGCCAACACGATCGCCGATCACCTCGTTTCGGATTGCAGGCAATCCGGCGTCGCCGCGGTCCAGGACGCGTCGGCGGTAAATGGAGCGCCGAGAGTCGTCGGATACACCGTTTCGGCCGGGGTGGCATTCTGCTGCGGCGGCGAGCCCAGCTTCGAGGAGCTGACGGCGACCCTGCAAATGGCCGATCGCGGGCTCTACAAGGCGAAGAACGAAGGGAAGGGCGGGTGGTGCGTAGGCTGAACGCGCCAATTGACGTGTTGACGTTGTGAGAAAGGATCGTCCTGAAGAAAATGAAGCAAATATGGTCTTTCTTTATCGATATTTATGCAATCATATTGTTTAAAACTGGATTTAAATGAATAATAGAGCGAATAGAGCAAAAAGGAATTATTCCAGCTCAAGAATTCTACAACAAAGGTTGAACAAGGATGAAAACAAAGTCACGAGTTTTTGGACTCCTCACGCTTCTCGCCGTTTTCTTGATACTATTCGTTTCTTGTGCGAGCACGGGCGATAGTTCAGTCAAATACAAAGCCGGGACCTATGAAGCGGCGGCGCCTGGCATGCATGGGGATGTGATCGTTTCCGTAACCGTTAATTCGAACAGCATAGTGAAAGTCGGCATCGTCTCCCAGAGCGAGACAAAGGGCATCGCGGACGCAGCTCTGGAGAAGATCCCCGCGGCCATCGTCAAGGCGGGAAGCGTTGACGTAGATTCAGTCGCTGGAGCCAGCGTCACTTCGGCAGCCATCAAGGCAGCCGTGAAGAAGGCCCTCGAAAAAGCTCAAGGTATTGTTGACGAGAAAAAGGACATACCTCTTGCCTTCATGAATCCTGACGTTATCGTCATAGGCGCGGGATCGGCAGGAATAAACGCTGCGATCGAAGCGGCTGATCGAGGCGCCAAGGTATATCTCATCGAGAAAAATGGAGACATAGGCGGATCGGGACGTTACGCGGGAGGTACCCTGAGCGGAGCCGGTACGAAGATGCAGAAAGCCGCGGGGATCGAGGATACGCCGGAAAAATTCATGGCCGACATCAAATCGATGGGTGGTGGCCTCAATATTCCTGAGCTTACCAAGAAACATGTCGACAACTCCGCGGCGGCCGTGGACTGGATGGATTCGCTGGGCGCCGATTTCGGCGACAGGATCCCGACCCAGCCCGCTACCTACGATGCGTTCGGAACGCCCCGGGAACACAGGGTCAAGGGGAACGGAGTAGCCATCCTGGAGACGATCAAGCCGCTTCTTTACAAGCATATCAAGAATGGAAAAATCGTTCTTCTCCTGAATACTCGGGTCCAAGACATCATAATCGAATCAGGAGCCGTAACCGGTGTCGTGATTGCCGACGCAGCAAAGACCACTTACAAGGCCGCATCGATCATTCTGGCTACGGGCGGGTATGGTCACAATGAGGAGTGGATACATCGATACAATTTCAAGAACGTCCTGACGGATTCACCGGATTTCGTGACGGGCGACGGATATGTATTTGCGGAAAAAGCCGGCGCTGTCTTCTCCAACATGAGTTATCTGCCCGCCTATGCCGGAGGAGTTCCCGTCTCTGACAGCGGATTTAAGCACACCGTGACCGCCTTGAATACGAAATACCCGGGAGTTATTTGGGTTGCCAAAGACGGGGAACGCTTCATCGACGAATTCGGGTGCACGGACGGAAAGAAAAAGCAAGCTTGGGCAACCGCGTCTGAGAATATCGTCTACATGATCCTCACCCAGAAAATGAAGGAATCCCAAACCCCTCTCTTCGTCGTGAACAACAAACCGGATCAAAATTGGGCGCGCTTTGACGCGGAAGCCGTCAAGGGCGAAGTCGTTTTAAAAGCGGATTCCCTCGAAGCTTTGGCAAAGGCTGCTGGCATTGATGGAGAGGCCCTGAAAGCCACCGTCAAGGCGTACAACGCCTCATGCGCGTCCGGCAAGGATGAAGAATTCGGCAGGACCGGCTCCCTGATTCCCCTGACGGAAGGTCCCTTCTATGCCGTCAAGACAGTCCCTTACGTCATGCTCACGAAGGGCGGTCCTAAGATGAATCCGCTTGCGCAAGTGCTTGACGCGAAAGACAAACCCATTCCCGGCCTGTTCGAATGCGGAGAGCTGGCGGGCGGAGCCAATATCGGCGGCGGCGCATCCATCGGCGGCTTGGCGAATACAAGCTGCATAGTATGGGGAAAAATCGCGGGAGAAAGCGCTGCCCAATACGCCCTCAAGAAATAGATAACACTCGCACGATCCATTTAAATTATAACAACAGGATATCTCCGCGTATTTCGCGGGGATATCCTGTTGTTTATCGGCAGCGCTCGGATTCGCCGATCAATATGGACGCTATCTCCGCCACGCTTCATTGTCCTTCGCTCAGCCTTGCCTAATAGCTGCCGGGGGGCTAGAATCGACGCCATGAAAGGGATCATCGTCGCAGCCGGTTATGGCACGCGTTTTCTGCCCGTCACCAAGACCGTTCCCAAGGAACTCCTGCCCGTCGGCGTGAAGCCGAGCATCGCCTATATCGTCGATGAGTTCATCGCCTCGGGCATCAAGGATATCATCATCATCTCATCGCGGAGGAAGAAAGCCCTCGAGGACTATTTCGACCGCGAGATAGAGCTGGAAGGCCTTTTTGCGAGGGAAGGTAAAGCCGACAAGCTTGCCTTGATAAGCCCGCCGCCGGCGCGCATTTCCTTCGTGCGCCAGACGGAGATGATGGGCACCGGACACGCGCTGCTGCAGGTGAAAAACCTCATCGGCGGCGAACCCTGCGTCGTGGCTTATCCTGACGATCTGGTCCTGGGCGATATCCCCCTCGCGCGCCAGCTCATCGACGTGTACCATAAAACGGGCAAGTGCATCCTGGCCACGATATTCGAACCCGGCGACGTGTCCCGCTACGGTATCGTCGATCCGGAAAAAGACGGCGTCGGCGTGAAAGGCTTCGTGGAAAAGCCGGCTCGCGGCAGCGAACCCAGCCACGAAGTGTCCATCGGCCGATATCTGTATACTCCGGAATTTTTCGACAGGCTCGAGGAAGGTTGGGCGAAACATGGCAAGGGCGAGTATTATCATACGTACGCCTTGGACCGCATGATCGAGGCGGGCAAGATGGCCTTCACGCGCGTCGCCGGAACGAGACTCGACACGGGCGATCCGGCCGGCTATCTGGAAGCGATCCTGTTCAACGCCGCGAATGATCCGTCGCTGCGGCCGACGTTGGACGCTTTTCTGTCGTCTTACGGCGCGGGCAGACACCAAGAAGCGAGGAAATAATGATAGTCGGCATAGATATCGGCGGCACGACGACCAAGATCGTCGGCCTCGGACCCAATAAGGAAAGAATCTGCGCCACGGTCAAGGCGAGCGATCCCGTCACTTCGGCCGCGGGGGCCATCGGGAAATTTCTTTCCGTGGCCGGAAAGAAGATGGGCGACATCACGAGGCTCGCGGTGACCGGCGTCGGCTCCAGCGCCATCGGGGAGGACGTTCTCGGCATAAAGGTCGAGCACGTGGAGGAATTCCAGGCCGTTGGCCTTGGCGGATTGGAGCTTTCCGGCGCCGAGCGGGCCCTGGTCGTCTCCGTGGGGACGGGAACGGCCATCGTCCACGCCGAAGGCAGGCAGGCGCGCCATGTGGGCGGCTCGGGCATCGGTGGAGGCACGATCCTGGGGCTCGGCAAGGCCCTGGCCGGGATCACGGATTTCGACACTCTTGCCCTCGCGGCTTCGCGGGGCGACGTGAAGGGCGTCGATCTGACCGTCGGCGATATTTCTTCCAAAGAAGTGGGTACGCTGCCGCGCGAAGCCACCGCGTCCAATTTCGGCAAGATGGCCGATCGACCAAGCGTCGAGGATTTCGCGGCGGGCATTGTCAATATGGTGTTCCAGACCGTGGGCATGCTGGCGCTCTTCGCTTCACGCGCCGAGCGCGACTCGACGATTGTCGTCGTGGGCAACACGATGCAGATTCCGGCGGCGGTCACCGTGCTGGAAAAGCTCTACCCCATCTATGGCATACGCTTCATCGTCCCCGAACTCGCCCAGTACGCGACCGCGCTCGGCGCGGCGCTGTATTTAAGCGAGTAAGGCAAAGCATCCCTCCCCGCCGTTCAGTCGACGGTTATGGACTTGGAGACGTTTTTCGGCGCGTCGGGATGGACGCCGTGGTCGGCGACCCCCAATTCATTGAGCCACTCCATTTTTCGCACCGACATCCTGTAGGCAAGGTATTGGAGGACGATCGCCGCGCCGAACACGAATACGAACGGATCGTCCGTGTGGGGAATCTCGATATATTTGGACCAATATCCATCGCTCCCCATCGGCTTGCCCTCGACGGCGAGGGCGAGATCCTGCCGGCGCTCGGCTATGAGGATGATGTCGGCACCCCTGATTTTGTGCGTGTGGATCTGGCTGATGGTGATCCGCGCGTCGCGGTCATCCGGCGGGCATACGAAGACGAGGGGATAAGCGCTGAATAGTCTTTCGATGAGGGCCGGATTCCGAATGAAGATCTCCTTCGCGCTTCCTTTGGCCATCGTCCCGTCGCTCATCACCATCGTCCTGTATTCATCCAGCAGGAGTTCCATGTCCGAAAGCGAAAAAAGCGTGTTCCGTCCCAGGATGGTATTGGGACCATGCTTGAATTCCGCGGCATCGTACCCTTCGGTGTGATTGAGCACCACCTCTCTTATTTTCAGCGCGCCTTCGCGAGCCAGGCCAATAAGGCTCGTTCCGAGGATATGGATCGAAGGTTTGGCGAAAAGGCGCGTGGCGGCGGTTTCGATATCGCCCATCGTCGTTTCCATGCTGTCTTCCATCAGCGCTTTCGCCGCGACGAGCTTTTCCTTCACTTCCCTCTCGGATAGAACGAGACTTGATGCCACGAGGTACAGGATGGCCAGCTGATTTATAAAGGACTTTGTCGCCGCAACGGCGATTTCAGGTCCGCAGAGGATGGGCAGATAGAAGTCGGAAAGTTCCTGGGGAATTCTCGAATTCTCGTTGTTGACGAGACAGGCGCGCCGGATTCCCGGATACTTTTCCTTGGCGTCCTGGAATATGTCGACCAGGTCTTTCGTCTCCCCGGACTGCGTGATGCCCAGGATGAAGTCGTCGCCGCGCATGCACGAGAAATACATGGAACGGAAAATGCCTGGATTGCAGGGATAGATAGGAAGATGCGCGATTCCGTTGAAGAAATAGGCGGCGGTGAGGGCCGCGTGGTACGAGGTGCCCGAGGCCACGAGATAGATTCTGCCCCCGGAATTGTTCGTCTCGGCGAGCGCCGACTTCAGTTCGCTGAGGTAGCGCAGCACGGCGCGGCGCTTCCGCCACACGAACACCGAATCCATAAGCGCGAGGTCGCCGGCGCGTCGCGGCCTCAATCGTTCCAGCTCGTCGAGAAGCTCCGCCTCATCCGAGACAAAGGCTTGCTTTTCCTCGGGGAACTTTCCGGCGGCCGCGACGCGCGCGCTCACGTCGGCCCAGGAAGGCGATGTAAATATCGCTTCCATCTCGTTCCTGAGCAGTTCGTCGCCGAATTTTTCCGACAGGCCGGCGAGCGCGTCGGCTGATTCCTTGCACTCGTCCTTCCTCTCCTCGAATATGGCGCCGAGCGTCTCCTCCTTGGGATTCCTGAAATAGTAACGGAGAATCTGATCCATGTTGGCCGAGCTTCCCATTATTTCCTGCTCCATATAATGCTTGAAGCGGGGATTGAGCTGGGTATCCCTGACCGACAATTTCGAGCGCCTGAGCTTGGGTCTGGAGAAGGCGGGCGTCCCCTTGAGGTTGAAGAGCAGATAGCTGTTTTCGGTGAACCAAAGCCCTTCTCCCTCGGAAAGGGGAATGAGGGCTCGCGTCTTGGACAGCACCGAAGTGAGATCCGACGAGACGACGATGAAGTTGCCGCGGGCGTCGCTGCCTACGCCGGCGTAGAGCGAGGATCCCGATTTGATGGCGAATACGCCCGGGAGTTTGGGGTCGGCCACGGCGGCCGCGTAGGAGCCTTCCGCGAGGGCCTCAGTCTTTCTGATGGCATCGATCATGCGAAGGACGCCGTCGGGGACGCCGTCGCGCAGTCCCGAGGCCGCGTAGGCTTGGCGCATGCCGGCCAGGTCGGCGCTCGAGAGCCTCTGATTGGACGCGTAATGTTCTTCCACAAGATGGACGATGATCTCGCCGTCGTTGTCCGAAATGACGGCATGGCCGCGGGAGGAAAGCCATGCCTTGAGCGAGTCTGTATTGGATATATTGCCGTTATGCGCGCCCACCATCTCGATCTTGCACCTGACATGATGGGGCTGGCTGTTGACGTCGGTCACGGCGCCATAGGTGGCCCATCGGACCTGCCCGATGAAACGCTGGCCGGAATGCTTGCCTATGGAGAGGGCCGGGCAGACCTTGGAAGGCGCGCCCGTTTTCTTGAGCAGGACGATTTCTCGCTTGTCGTCTATGAAGGAAGCGCCCGTCGAATCGTAGCCCCTGTACTCGAGGCGTCTCAGAAGGGCTTCCGCTTCCTTGCCCATGTCCGGATTTTCTGTCTTATAGATCAAAGACACTATTCCACACATCTGTCACCTCTGCCCACAGTATAACGCGACTTTCACATGTTGTGGGATATTGATATAGTGTCTGATCATGTCAGTTCAACCTTACGAGACGAAACACAAAATATGGGGATACGACTGCGGCTATGGCGGGCCTTTCAGCCCGCTGGCGCTGGCCAATTACTTTCAGGAAATCGCGGGCAACCACGCCTATGAGCTCGGGGTCGGCATGGGAGCCATGTTCGCCAAGGGCCAGACCTGGATGCTCTCCCGCATCGATATCGAAATCGAAGACCTTCCGCGCGAGGGCGACGAGATCCTCCTGCGCACCTGGCCGGCTGGCACCGATCGCATTTTCGCGCTCCGCTATATCGAAATGTATTCGGCGCCGGGCAGGCGCCTGGCGGGCGCCCTCTACGATTACATGATCGTCGACATGGAAAAGCGCAGGCTGCTGCGGCCCGAACGCCTCCTCGATCCCGCCATGAAGGCGGACCTTCCCGCGCCCTATCCCGATCTTTCGACGGGAATACAGCATATGGAGGGCTTTGCCGGTTTTTCCGGAGGCCTCTCCGACGGCTGGGCCGAGTCTTTCAGGCTGAACGTGGGGAATCGCCATATAGACTATAACGGTCATGTCAACAATGCCCATTTCATCAACTGGCTCTGCGACGCCATACCCATGGAGGAGCGCGGTTCCGGACGCCTTGCCAGACTGAAGGTCGATTTCGTGTCCGAAGTGAAGCTGGGCGAGGAAGTCGCGGCGTTCTGGACCGACGACGAGGCTTCCGGCGGCAAGCTTTCCCTCCTGACGAGGGGCGGGGACGTTGTCGCGAGAGGCTTTACCCGCTTTCTATAGTCGTTGTTGACCCTTTCCGGCGCTTATATTAATTTATCGTAATATCTAATCGATGATGAGGCAGAAGAGCCGATGCTTCGGGGAAATCCGCTTCTGGAGGTGAAAAATGTCCGTAGTCCGCAGCAATCCCGTGCCGAGCGATATCGATATCGCCCAGGCCGCGACCATAAAGCCTATTTCCGAGATCGCCGGGCGTTACGGCATCGATGAGCGTTACCTGGAGCATTACAGCGTCGACAAGGCCAAGGTGAGCCTGGAATTTCTCCGCGACAGGTCGGCCGCCGCCAAGCGCACGAAATATATCGATGTTACGGCCATAACCCCGACTCCCCTCGGCGAGGGCAAGACTACCGTCACCGTGGGCCTCGCCCAGGGGCTCGGCTGGATAGGGAAAAAAGCGATAGCGACTATACGCCAACCCTCGCAGGGACCCACGTTCGGCATAAAGGGCGGCGCCGCCGGCGGCGGCTACAGCCAGATCGTGCCTATGGCCGATTTCAACCTCCATCTCACCGGCGATATCCACGCCGTGAGCGCCGCGCACAATCTCTGTTCCACGGCCCTCGACGCGCGCATGTATCACGAGAGCCGCTGGTCGGACGCCTATTATGAGAAGCTGGGGTTCGGCAAGCTCAACATCGACCCCTTCAACGTGCTGTGGCGCCGCGTCATGGACATGAACGACAGGACGCTTCGGAAGATCATCGTTGGCATTGGCGGTCTGGAAAACGGGCCCTTGCGCGAAACCGGGTTCGACATCGCCGTATCGAGCGAGGTGATGGCCATTCTCGCCCTTTCCACGAGCCTCGCCGATCTCCGCGAGCGCATGGGTAGGATCGTCGTGGCCTTGGACAGGTCGGGCAAGGCCGTCACCACCGAGGACTTGAAGGTGGCCGGCGCCATGACCATCCTCATGAAGGACGCCCTCAAGCCGAACATTCTCCAGACCCTCGAGGAACAGTTAGCCTTCGTGCACGCCGGCCCCTTCGCCAATATCGCGCATGGCAACTCTTCCGTCCTGGCCGACCAAATGGCGGCGCGGGCGGCCGACTATGTCGTCACCGAATCTGGTTTCGGCGCCGACATGGGCTTCGAGAAATTCATCGACATCAAATGCAGGACTTCCGGGATGATGCCCGACGCCGTTGTCCTCGTGGCCACGGTGAGAGCCCTGAAAATGCATGGCGGCGGTCCCAAGGTCACCCCGGGGAAACCTCTGGCCTCGGCCTACACGCATGAGGATCTCGCGCTGCTCGGCAAGGGTCTCGACAATCTCAGGGCGCATATCGGCATCATCAGGAGCTTCGGTCTGCCCGTCGTTGTCGCCATCAATGCCTTCCCGAGCGATACGGAAGCCGAGCATGGGCTCATCCGCGAAGCCGCCCTCGCCGCCGGCGCCTCCGACGCCTGCCTTGCGAGGAACTGGGAACTCGGCGGCGAGGGCGCGGCCGATCTGGCTCGCGCCGTGGAAAAGGCCGCCTCCCAGCCCTCTTCGGTGAAGTTCCTCTATCCCCTCGAGATGCCGATCCGCGACAAGATTGACACCCTCGCGAGGGAGGTCTATGGCGCCGACAGGGTGAGCTATTCGCCGGAGGCCGAATCCGAGATGGAGAAGTTCAGCGAGCTCGGCTACGGGAATCTTCCTATCTGCATGGCCAAGACGCAGTATTCCCTCTCGCACGATCCCGCCCTCAAGGGCGTCCCCAAAGGCTATGTCTTCCCGGTCAACGATCTCCGTCTGGCCGCGGGCGCCGGTTTCATCTATCCTCTTTCGGGGGAGATAACCACCATGCCCGGCCTGCCTTCCAAGCCCGGCTATATGGGAATGGATATCGATACGGAAACCGGCAAGATCACCGGTCTGTCCTGACCGCCCAGGCGCCGCGTCCGCCGAAAGCTAGGTCTATTCATTGACCGGCGCGCGGGGTCGTGGCATGATGTGCAGCCATGATACCAGACAAGGTTAAGGCAATTTTGGACGCCAACGGTCTCGCGGCGCTAGAGTTTGAAGAGGGATCGACGCCCACGGCCGAATCGGCCGCGGCGAAGATCGGGGTGGAAGTCGGGCAAATCGCGAAAAGTCTGCTCTTTCAGGGAGCTTCCGGCCGCGCGGCCATGATCGTCTGCGCAGGGGACAAGAAGATTTCATCCGGCAAAGTCAAGCGGCTTTGCGGCGAGAAAATGTCGATGACCAGCGCTGAAGAGACCTTCGCCCTCACCGGCTTCTGGCCTGGCGGCGTCTGCCCTTTCGGCGTCGAGAATATTCCAATATATATTGATGAAAGCCTCTCGCGATGGGAAACCATCTACCCCGCGGCGGGCACGAATTCCACGGGCGTGCCGATGACCTTCGCCCAGCTTCTGTCCATCGCGGGCGGAGCGGCCTGCAGCGTCACGGGCTAGAGGCACGGTTTAGGAACTTCAATGTAGGAGCGCAGCCTAGAGGCGCTGCCGCTCTGGCGGCGCCCCTAGGTAACGAAGATTCAGCGTCCCTTCCAGTCCCCGAGTATCCGCTCGTAGCGCTCCGCCACCATGCCGATCACGCTCTCCCAGGATCTGTAAAGCGTCTTGTAAGCGCCCTGGCCGGCTTTGTCCATCAGGGCCTTGTCGGCGAGAAGGACCTGCAGCTTGTCGGCCATGCTTTCGGCCGAATTCCCCGCTAGGAAGCCGTTTTCGCCGTCGCGCACGCCGGCGGCTGTCGACGATCCCCGAACGAGAAGGGAAGGCCGGCGCATGCCCGCCGATTCCTTGACGATGAGGCTGGACGTGTCGTAGAGCGAAGGGAAGTAGAGGAGGTCGGCGCGTGCGTAGGCCTGCTTGATCTGTTCCCTGTCGCGGATGATGCCCTTGAAGGTCACTTTCTCGCCGAGCCCGAGGTTTTTCGCCTTTTCCTTGAGCGCGTCGGCGTGATAGCCGCCGCCGATGAAGACCATCCTGAAATCGACGCCCCTGGCGTGCAGGACTCCCAGTGAGTCCATCAGGATCTCTAGGTTTTTTTCCTTGATGTGCTGGCCGATGTAGAGCAGCATCGGAATTCCGGCGGGTATTCCGTAGAGTTTTTCGCCCGAGGAACGCAGGCCGGGAAGTTCCTCGTCGGTCACGATGAGGTCGGTCCCGTTGGGCATGACTTCGATATCGCCCTTGAACCCATAGGATCTCAGCGTCTCGATCGTTTCCTCGCTGGGTACCCACACATAGTCGACTTTTTTGTAGAATTCCACGAGCTGTCGCACGGCTATGTCCGTCAGGAGCTTGCTCTTCATGGCAAGCATGAAATCCTCGCGGTACTTGGTGTGGAAGGTCGTGACGAGGGGGATGTTCCATTTCTGAGCGACGCGGTAGGCGAGCATACCCGAGGAAAAAGGACTGTGGGTGTGGACGATATCGAAGGGGATGCCGAAGATGTTTGTGTGGAGGGTTTCCTTGATGGAATTGCCCCGAAGGCGACGTTCCTTGGCTTCCCCGATGAGGCTGACGCCGAATCTGTAGGGGGGTCTCACCGACAGCGGCATGGATGGAAATCGGTAGACGGGGAACTCTTCCTGGTCAAAATAGTCGGGCATATCGGGCGTCACCACGCAGGAAGGTCCGGCGATGCGGTTCAGCCAGAAGGCATAGCTTTTGGTGACCATCGCGACGCCGTCGGTGATGGGCGGGTAGGAGTCGTTGAATATCCCGCTGATTATTTCCTTCTTCATAGTCCCTTTACCTTTTCGATGGTGGCGGCGATCACCTGGTCCATATTGTAGTATTTGTACTGGGCGAGCCTTCCGATGAAGAGATGGGTGCCGGACGCCTCCAGCTTTTCCACTTCGCCTATGTAGCGTTCCCGTTTGGCCATGTTTTCATCGGTCATGACGATATAGAAGGGTTCGCCCTCGGCCTTGGAATACTCGAAGCACACGGTCGTCCGGGGCGATTTTTCATCCAGAAGTTTCTTGTATTCGGTGATTCTCGTCCAGTCGTAATCGTTGGGATAGTTCACGACGGGCGCTTCCTGATAGCTTTCCACGTCGAAGGTCTTGAGGACGAGGTCCAGGGACCGGTATTCGAGCTTGCCGTATTTGTACCCGAAGAATTGGTCCAGCTCTCCCGTGAATATCGTCAGGTTTGTGGCGTAGTCGTCCTTGATCTCGAACCAATCCGCTCCGAGAAGAAGGGAAATGTTCGGATGGTCGAGTATGGCGTCCACCATGGCGGTGTATCCCCTGGAGGGAATGCCCTGATAACGGTCTGAAAAATAGCGCCCGTCCCGGTTGGACCGGACGGGTATACGCTTGGCGATGTCGGCGGAGAGGAGAGCGGGGTCCCGTCCCCACTGCTTCCAGGTATATTTCTCGAAGAAGAGGGAGTAGAGGCGCTCGCCCACCTGGGAAACGACGGCATCCCTGAAATTCCGCGGAGGGTCGTTGAAGGTCGCCTGGGCTACCTGGGCGGCCAGGAATGCCGGCACCTCGTCCACGCCGATGGAGATCCCGAAGACCTGATTGATGGTATCGGCGTTGATGGGGAAGGGGATGGTCTGCCCGTCGGCGTAGGAGAGGACTCTGTGCTGGAGATAGTGGAAATCGGTGAAACGGTTCACGAATTTCCACACTTCCTCGTTGTTCGTATGGAAGATATGCGGCCCGTAGGTGTGAACCGTGATGCCATGTTCGTTGCGGTAATCATGACAATGTCCCGCTATGTGGCGGTGCTTTTCCACCACGAGTACCTTTTTGCCCTTGTCCGCCAGTATGCGGGCGGCTGTCGAGCCGCTCAGGCCCGCGCCGACGATGATGGCATCATAGTTCATCAAATATTCCCTTTATTCGCGGCAAGTAGCTTTTTCGCCGCTTCGAGAGCGCTCTTGTAGTCCGGCTCCTGGCCGATTTCCGGTACCTGCTGGGTGTAGACGACTTTATCGTCCTTATCGAGGACGACGACGGCGCGGGATAGGAGGCCGGCCAGCAATCCATCGAGGATGGCGACGCCATAGTCCTTTCCGAAATTCCGATTCCGGAGTTCCGAGAGGGGCACGACGGCCTTGATGCCTTCGGCTTCGCAGAACCTGCTCTGCGCGAAGGGCAGGTCGCGGCTGATGGTGAGCACGACGGCGCCGCCCAGGCCATCGGCGGCTTTGTTAAAAGCCCTGGCGCTCGCGGCGCAGACGCCGGTGTCGAGGCTGGGCACTATATTCAGTATTTTTACCATTCCCGCGAAATCCGCGAGAGTCGCGTCGCTCAGGTCTCTTTTCGTGAGAAGAAAGTCGGGCGCCTTGCTCCCAAGGGCGGGCAGGGCTCCAATCGTGGAAATCGGGTTGCCTTTATGCGTTATTTTGGCCATGGATGGTCCTCCTGATATTGGATTTAATTTTTCTTCCTATAACATAGCGCTGAATTTTCGCGGCGGCAAATCCTTCCTCTCCTTCCCTACATTTCGTAGGGAAAGAGCATGGTCTGCTTGTCCTGGAGGCGCCTTCTCACCGTGGAGACGATGGCCTCGAGATCATGGGAATCCTCCACGAAATCGAGCCTGTCGCCCGGCACGGAGAGAACGGGAGCGAGGGTGAACGACTGTATCCATTCTTCGTAGAGCGTATTGAGTCCCTGCAGGTAGGAATCCGGTATTTTGGCTTCGAAATCCCTGCCGCGCTTGGCTATCCTGGATTTCAGCGTCTTGACCGATGCCCTGATGTAGATGACGAGGTCGGGGGGCGGAAGGATGGCGGCCAGCGTGCGGTAGAGTTCGCGATAGGTCGCCCACTCCTGGTCGCTGAGGGCTCCCTGCAGAAAGAGGTTTTTCGCGAAGACTTCGGCGTCCTCGTAGAGGGATCTGTCCTGCACCACCGAGCGCGGGTCGCTGACGAGTTCCCTGTGCCCCTTGGCCCTGCTCGTGAGGAAAAAGATCTGCGAATGGAAAGCCCAGCGCTTCATGTCGCCATAGAAGTCCTTCAGGAAGGGATTCTCCGCGACGGGTTCGAAATAGGGCATGAAGTCGAGCTTGTCGGCCAGAAGGCTGACGAGGGTGGATTTGCCGGCTCCGATATTGCCGGCCAGGACGATGTATTTCTTCATTGTTCTTCGGCTTTGGGCCAGCTATACCGTATAACCTGCCCGCCATTTTTTCAAGCAGGCAATGCCGACAGATCTTCGGAGGAGTCCGCCGCGAGCCGCAGCACGAGGGAAACCCTTGAGAACGCCGGCAGGAGGGCTTCGTCGATCGTCGTCCTTTCTCCCGCGTCGCTGGGGTCGAGCGCGGCGATGGCCCGCGAAAAATCGACCATGAGGGGAGGGATGGCGCCGAATTCCTGCTCCATCATCGTCACTCCGACAAATCGCCTTTTATCGTTGCCGGCGATGTCGGGCATCTGCCGACACAGCGCGAAGGCGGGTTCTCCGCATTTGTCCAGCACCGAGCAGAATCCGAAGAGGCGGCAGATGAGGGGTCTGGCCGGGTAGATCATGCAGTTGTGCCCGGGCTTGTCGGCGTCCCAGAAGGGGCAGGCCGCGTCCATAACCGCGGCTTCCTTTCTGTGTGCCATGAAATGGTCGATCATTTCTTGTTTTTCGGTAAGAAGGTAATAGGCGAGCCGATCCGCCTCGATAGGCGTCACGTCGGGGACGAAATGGAGGCAGCATGTTCCGCAGAGACTGGGGCAGGAGATCGGCGAGCCCTTGTCCTCGGCGGTTTTTCTGAATTCGGATTGGGCGCGTTCGACGCGCGCGTATATCATGTCCAGCGCGCTGATGCGGCGCATCAGGGTAGTATCCCAGATAGGTGTGCTCATGCTGCTTCTTTCGCGCAGAAAATATTGCTTAAATCGCGCTGACGCATGATACAAAACTAGTCTGGGTTTGTTCAATAGACAGTATGCCAAAGCCTGCCCGCCATGGTATATTTGTCCGATATTGTCCTCAGCGCCGCCGGATCAGGCGGTCGAGCGTATTTCAAGGAGAGAGAATGAAATCATCCTCTATACGAAAAATAAAGCCTGCGGCCAGAGTGGCCGCGGCGCTGATCCTGCTGTTCGCCGCTTCCGGCCTTCTTTTTGCGCAGACGCAGGAACCCGTAGCCCCGGCTTCGGAACCGGCCGCCCAGGCTTCAATCCCCGTCGTTCCGGCTGCGGAGCCCGTCGCCCCGGCTTCGACCCCGGCCGCCAGTTTCTTCGCTGACGCCGTAGCGGCCGATCGCGAGATCATCGCCAAGGCCGAAGAACTGGCTACCCAGGGGAAATGGCATTCCGCTTGGGCGCTGCTGTCGGAATACGACACGGCGAACGCCAATGCCTTTATCCTGGCCGAAAAGATCCGGCTCGCTCTCGACGGCTATGCCCAGAACACGCTTCACCTTGTATTCGGATTCGTCGATCTCGCCGAAGGCCAGGACCTCGAATTTGCCCGCTCCGGCGGCGTGGATATAAGCGATCCCGTCGAATTCAACCCCGGAGACCTGGCCAAGGCCATCGAGGACAAGGGCGAAGCGATTCCCCCCGTCCTTTCGATGATGCTGGGCGATTTCTATCACACGGTCTGGACTAATTATCAAGGCCAGTGGCTTCAGCCCGACGAGGAGATACTCGCCAAGTGCGCCGAGAATTACGAACGCGCCCTGGCCTACGACACCTTCACGGTCCAGAGCCTGGACAGGCATTCCGCGATACTTGTGGCTCTTCAGCGCTTCGAGGCGGCCGAGTCGGTGCTCGGCAAGCTTCTGGCCATCGAGCCGGATAACCATCTCCTCAGCCTTAGGCTGGCCGAGATTTACTTCTCCACGGGACGTTACGCCGAGATATATCCCCTGGTGGACAAGGTGATAGCCGTGGCCGTAGACCCCACCGAGCTGAACAATGCCTATGTCCAAGCCATCAAGGCGGGGCTGGCATCGTCGGATAAGGTGACGCTCGAAAAGTATGTGACTGGTTTCGAACTGAGTTTCCCTTCGGAGTACATTCCGGGCCTGATCCGTCATGTCGTGGCGGTGCAGCTTGGAGACGCCGTGGCGGCCGATGCCGCGGCCGATGCCGTGACCGCGGCTTTCCCCGGCAATCCCGATGTCATTCGCTCCGTTCTTTCGACCTGGCTCTCCGTCAATGATTCCGAGTCCGGTTTCAAGTATCTGGAGCGCTCGATAGCGAAGGCGGAGGGCGATGAAGCCTTGGCCGCGCTCCATTTCTACAAGGCCCTGCTTTCCGGCGAGACGGCGCAGACCCCGGAATCCATAACCTTGGCGCTCACCGATCTGGAAAAAGCCGAGGAATATTTCAAGAAATCCTATCCGGAAGGCAATGAAGTCTTCGGAATGATCGCGGAGCTGAAGACGCAGTGGACCGAGGCGCTCAAGGCCGCCCAGGCCCAGCAGAGCGCGGCTCCCGCGACCGCGGCTCCGGCGACCGAGGCCACGGCAACCGCGACGACCGTGCCAGCCGATGCGACCGTCGCCCCTGCCGATGCCGCGGCCACGACGACCACCACCGTCGCGCCGGCCGAGGGCGGAACCACCGAGGCTGACGCAACATCGGGCGCCACGGAATAACGTTCCATACGTTCCCAAAATCGCTGAAGCGCCGGGGCATTGAGCTCCGGCGCTTTTTTTATATCCTCATTTATGCTTATTATATGCTAAGCGAAAAACGCGGGGAGTAATATGCCATCTATCTGCATCCACAATGCCACCGTAGTCGCCGGCTACGCCCAGATGCCCGAGAGTGCCGTTCTCATCGAAGACGAGATCATCGTCGATGTTTTTTCGGAACGCCGTTTTCTCCAGAAACATTTTTCCGCGCAGGATACCATCATTGACGCCGATGGCGCCTATCTCGTGCCGGGGCTTATCGATTCGCATATCCACGGTTTTGCCGGATACGGCACCGAAGACCTTTCCACCGATTCCATTCTCATGATGTCAGAGAAACTGGCGGCGTTCGGCGTCACCGCCTTCTGTCCCACTCTCTATCCCATGTCGGAAGAGGACATGACGAAAGGCATACGTTCCATCGTGGCCGCGATGGGGCTCGAAAAAGGCGCCACCATCCTGGGCGTCCATATGGAAGGCCCTTTCATTTCCTCGGCGAGACTGGGCGTCCAGCGCCCGGAATTCGTGCGTTCCGTCGATCTCGACCTCATGCACAGGCTGTATGGCGCTAGCGAGGGGCACATCATCAACATGACCGTGGCCCCCGAGCTGAAAGGCATGCGCGAGCTGGCCCTCTACTGCAACAAGGTCGGCATTGTCCTCCAGGCCGGCCACACCGATGCCAGCTATGAAAACATGCTGGAAGGCATGCAGGCCGGCATCCGCCATTCGACGCACTTTTTCAATGCCATGAGCAGGCTCGACCACCGCAACCCCAACGCCGTGGGCGCCATACTCATCCAACCCGACCTTTCCTGCGAGATCATCGCCGACGGCAAGCACGTCCACCCCGATCTCATCCGCCTTCTCGTACGGGACAAGCCCGATACCAATATCGTCCTCGTCACCGACGCGCTCAAGCCGACCGAGCAGGCAGAGGGGCCTTTCATGGCGAACCATGAGATCGTGTACCTGAGCGACAAGCTTTTCTATAGAAAATGCGACGATGTCATCGCGGGCAGCTCGCTCACCATGCTGAGCGGGCTCAGCAACCTCGTCCAGTTCGGCATTCCTCTCGAGGTAGCCGTGAAGATGGCTTCCTCCAACCCGGCCCGCATCCTCAAGCTGCCCAAGCGCGGCGAGATAAGCCCCGGATTTTTTGCCGATTTGGCTATCCTTTCGCGAGATTTCTCTGTCATAATAAACATGGTCAAGGGCAAGTTCGTCCATACCGCTTGACGGGGCAGCCGGCATGAAGGCTGCTTATTTTTGCGCCAGAGGTGAAAGGAGACAACGATGAGAGTCATCATTCAGCGGAACAGCGCCGGTGTGGCCAAATGGGCGGCGGATTACGTCGCGGCCAAGATAAACGGAGCTCCCGCCGGTCGTCCATTCGTGCTGGGGCTGCCCACGGGATCTTCTCCCCTTGGCATGTATCGCCGACTCATCGAAATGAACCGCGCGAAACTGGTTTCCTTCGCGAATGTCGTCACGTTCAATATGGATGAGTACGTCGGTCTGCCGAAGGAACATCAGCAGAGCTATTACCGATTCATGTGGGATAACTTCTTCTCGCATATAGATATTCCCGCCAAGAACGTTCATATACTCGACGGGATGGCTCCCGATCTTGTAGCCGAATGCGCCGCCTACGAGGATAAAATCCAGAAAGCGGACGGCATCGATCTCTTCGTGGGTGGCATAGGTCCCGACGGCCATATCGCCTTCAACGAGCCCGGTTCCTCCCTCTCCTCCCGCACCCGCATAAAGACGCTCACCATGGATACGAAAATCGCCAACGGACGATTTTTCGACAACGATCCCGCCAAGGTGCCATCCACAGCTCTCACCGTGGGCGTCGGCACCGTCATGGACGCAAGGGAAGTCATGGTGCTGGCCAACGGCCAGAACAAGGCCAGGGCTTTGCGGCATGCCATCGAGGAAGGCGTCAACCACATGTGGACGATCAGCTGCCTCCAGCTCCACCGGAAGGGCATCATCGTCTGCGACGAGGACGCGACCCTCGAGCTCAAGGTCGGCACCGTCCGCTATTTCAAGGATATAGAAGTCTCCAACCTCTAGAGAATGGGCAAATATTGCCCGTTTTTGCATACGCGCTGATTTCGGGGTTCTCTGTAGTCTTATGTAAATATATATTACATAATGAATAGATAATTATATTATTGTTGGCATGAATCCTGCTTATATATTTATACGCCACCAGGAGATCGAAAAAGACCCTGTGGCGAAAATGTAGAACAGGAGCATCGAAATGAAAAGAACAGTACGCGCCATCGCCATCGCGCTGATGGTTTCCCTTTCTCTCGCGACGGCCGGAGCGGCCGGAACCCTTACGGTTTACGGCAATGCCGCCGCGAAGGCCGACGACTCCCTCACCATAGAGGATATGCTCCTCTATGCCGCCCAGGACGAATACTTCGCCCGCGCCGAATATGTCGCCATAATAGCCAAGTTCGGCACGGCCAGGCCCTTCAGCAACATAAAGAACGCCGAAGAGAACCACCTCGCCTGGCTCAAGGACGCCTTCGCCGCCTACAAATTGCAGTTTCCCAGGGACGAGGCAGCCAATTACGTTCAGGCGCCAACTACCCTCCTCGATGCCTACAAGGCCGGGGTACAGGCGGAAATCGACAATATCGCCATGTATGACAAATTCCTGGCAAGCCCGCTTATCCAGGGGAGCCAGTACGCGGACCTGAGGACCCTTTTCACCAACCTGAAAAACGGTTCCGTGAACCACCTGAACGCTTTCCAGCGGCAGGTCGGGAAGTACTGACGGTCACGGACCGCCTCTCCTACGCAATCGATAAAGCCGGCCGGGCTCAGTCCCCGAATCCGGCTTTTTTCAATTTTGGGGCTATGACGACGGCGCAGTAGCCGTAGTTGGGATTGCGACGGTAGAAGTCCTGGTGGTATTCCTCGGCTATCCAGAAGTCGCCGGCCGGCAGAAGTTCAGTGACGATGGGAGCGGGCCACCAGGGTTTCTGTTTTTCGATCGAAGCGAGGGCCGCCGCTTTCTGGCTTTCGCTGGTATAAAAGATTGCCGATCGGTACTGGGAGCCGACATCGGCGCCCTGACGATCCTTCGTCGTGGGATTGTGTATCTTCCAGAAATACTTCAGAAGCTCATCATAGCTGACGCGAGCGGGATCGAAGGCGATCCGCACCGCTTCGGTGTGGCCGCTGGCGCCCGTAGATACGTATTCGTAGGTAGGGCGGGGCGCGGATCCGCCGATGTAGCCCGAAACGACGTCGACGACGCCGGGGAGGTTCTCGTAGACGGCTTCGAGACACCAGAAGCAGCCGCCGGCGAGCACGGCGTATTCGAGACCGCCATCGCCGGCGAGGGGAAGGGGTTTCGCGAAATCATGGCTTGCGAAGGGAGGGGAGGCCGACCAGGGGGGAGGAGGAGCTGGAGTCTTTGTCATTGTATTCTCCTTGGGAAGAGTTCGGGATGGAGATGGCAGCATTTCCGAGGGTGAAGGTTGGACTGTCTGGGCGTCGAGTTTCCCCGCGCAGGAACCGAGTCCGAGGGCGGCGCCGAGACCGAGAATCAGTAACAACATTTGAGTGCCATATTTCATTCCTGAAATATAATAATAATTGAATAGAAAGACATTCTTGAAACACTCTCTGGTCTTTGCCTGAAGATCCTGTTGGGATGTTTCAGGGGGCGACGAGAAAAGCGATTTTCGATATAGTACCGCTATGGCTACAACTGACGACAAGAAGATCATTTACTCCATGTACCGCGTTTCCAGGCGGCACGGCGTGAAGCAAGTTCTCAAGGATATCAGCATATCGTATTACTATGGCGCGAAAATCGGCGTCATAGGATTGAACGGCTCGGGAAAGTCGAGCCTTTTGCGGATAATGGCGGGTACGGACGGCGATTTCGCGGGCGACATCAGCCTCTCCCCTGGCTACACGATCGGATTCCTCGAGCAGGAACCCCATCTCGAGGCGGGGAAAACCGTGCGCGAGATCGTGAGCGAGGGTGTCCAGGAAATCGTGGATACGCTTGCCGAATTCGACGCGGTGAACGAAGCCTACGGCGATCCCGACGCCGATTTCGACAAACTCGCAACGAAACAGGCCGCCCTCCAGGAAAAACTGGACGCCCAGAACGCCTGGGATCTCGACTCGCGGCTCGATTTCGCCATGGAAGCGCTCCGCTGTCCCCCGGCCGACCAGATCGTGGATCAGCTTTCCGGCGGCGAGCGCCGACGCGTGGCCCTCTGCCGCCTTCTCCTCAAGAAACCCGACATCCTCCTCCTCGACGAGCCCACCAACCATCTCGACGCCGAGACCATAGCCTGGCTGGAGCGGCACCTACGCGACTACCAGGGTACTGTCATAGCCGTGACGCACGATAGATACTTCCTCGACAACGTGGCCGGCTGGATCCTCGAGCTGGACCGCGGCGAGGGCATCCCCTGGAAGGGCAACTACTCGAGCTGGCTCGACCAGAAAAAGAAGCGTCTCGAGCAGGAAGAGAAGGGCGATTCCGAACGCGCCCGCACCCTGGCCCGCGAGCTCGAATGGATAGGCATGAGCGCGAAAGGCCGGCACGCCAAGAGCAAGGCGCGCATCGAGCGCTACGAAAAGCTTCTCGCCGAAGACGGCAGGGAGAAGATACGCGAGACCAAGATCGTGATCCCGGCCGGTCCGCGGCTCGGCAAGATGGTCATCCGCGCCGACAGCCTCGCGAAAGGCTTCGATTCCAAACTCCTCTTCGACAATCTCAATTTCGAGGTGCCGCCCGGCGCCGTCGTCGGCATCGTAGGCCCGAACGGCGCGGGAAAGACCACCCTGCTCAATATCATAACCGGACGGGAAAAGGCCGATGCGGGGACGATAACGTTGGGCGATACCGTAAAGCTCGCCTACGCCGACCAGATGCGCGCCAACCTCGATCCGGACAAGTCGGTATGGGAACAGCTTTCGGGCGGTCTGGACCTCATCATGCTCGGCGGCAATCGCGAGATCAACTCGCGCGCCTACTGCTCCTGGTTCAATTTCTCAGGGCAGGACCAGCAGCGCAAGGTGGGCGTTCTCTCGGGCGGCGAACGAAACAGGCTCAACCTCGCCATGATCGTCAAGGAAGGCGCGAACGTCCTGCTCCTCGACGAACCCACCAACGACCTCGACGTCAACACGATGCGCGCCCTCGAGGAAGCCCTCGACAGCTTCGCCGGCGTCGCCCTCGTCGTCAGCCACGACCGCTGGTTCCTGGACCGCGTCTGCACCCACATCCTCGCCTTCGAAGGCGACTCCAAGGCCACCTGGTTCGACGGCAACTGGACGGAATACGCCGAATGGCGCCGCTCGACCCTGGGCATCGACGCCGAGAGGCCGCACCGCATCGTGTACAGGAAGCTGGAGCGCTGATCGATGATGGATCGGTACATGTCCCGGCAAACGGCGGGAATAGCGGCCATGGCCGGATGCGCCTTTCTCTGGAGCCTGGCCGGCATCTTCATCAAGCTCATCGATTGGCAGCCTTTCGCCATAGCGGGAGGACGCAGCGCCATAGCCGCGCTCTTCCTCCTTGCCGTGATACGCCGCCCGAAGTTCAGCTTCTCGGCGCTGCAGGTGGGATCGGCCATCGCCTATTCCTCTACCATGCTCCTCTTCGTTTTCGCCAACAAGAATACGACATCAGCCAACGCTATTCTCATTCAGTACGGAGCCCCCATCTATGTGGCGCTCATAAGCGCGGTCGTTCTCAGGGAAAGGCCCAAGATAGAGCATTGGCTCGCCCTCGTCGCGATATGCGGCGGCATGGTGCTGTTCTTCATGGACTCCCTGGGCAAGGGGAACTTGATCGGCGACATCGCGGCAACGCTCTCGGGCATGACCTTCGCCCTGAACATCGTGCTCATGCGCAAACAGAAAGACGCCTCGCCCCTGGACTCCCTCCTCCTCGGACATATATTCACCGCCGTCATCGCGGGTGTCATTTCCCTCTTCATGCCGGCGCCGACGATCACCGCCGGGTCGCTTTTCGCGATCACGGCGCTCGGCGTCGTTCAGATCGGGCTGGCGGCCGTGCTGTTCTCCTATGGCATAAAGCGCATAACGGCACTGGAAAGCATCCTCATCGCCGTCATCGAACCGCTCTTCAATCCGGTCTGGGTGTTTTTGGCGACGCGCGAAGCGCCCGGTTTCCGTTCCATTCTGGGCGGTCTCATCATAATCGCCGCGGTGCTGGCTTCCTCGTTCGTGTCTGTGCGGCGGACGGCGAAAGCGATACGATAGGGCGGAAGAGGAAGGGAACCATGAAACAAAGTTTTTTGTCGGCCACGATTCTTCTCATACTCATCACCGATCCGCTGGGAAACGTGCCACTTCTGCTGGCGGCGCTCAAGCATGTGGATCCGTCGCGCAGAAGGCACGTGATACTGCGCGAATGCGCCATCGCTTTTCTCGCGCTCGCGATCTTTCTCTTCTTCGGGTCCGCTTTCCTCGACGCGGTGAACATCTCCGATGAATCTTTGAGGATTGCGGGCGGCGTCATTCTCTTTCTCATCGCCATCAATATGGTATTCCCGAAGTCGGGCGGCCAGCTGGTCGAGGACGAGGCGGGAGCCGAACCTTTCATCGTGCCCCTGGCCATACCCCTCATCGCGGGACCTTCGGCCATGACGACGGTCATGCTTCTCGCCAAATCATCGCCCAATAGAACCTTCGAATGGATAGGCTCCATTTTTATAGCCATCGCGGTGACGACAATCGTGTTCCTGGGCTCTTCCAGGCTGGAGAATTGGCTTGGCGATCGTTTCCTGAGCGCCATCGAGAAATTGATGGGACTCGTGCTGACGGCCATATCCGTGGATATGCTTCTCGGCGGAATCACCAACTATATCAGGATAATTCAGGGCTGAGACGGAAAGGCCACCCCCAGATCGTCGCCGATGCGTTTCAGCCGCTCCGCTACCTTCGCGGTGAGGGGAACTCCGATCCCATCGCTAATGACTTCCGATTCGTGTTCCTTGAGTCCCGCGTAATAGACGCGGCTGCAGCCTTCGGCCGGCTCGGCGCCGGTAAGCTCGGCGAGCATACGATCCATATCGGTCTTGAATTCCTCGGGATCGCGGAACAGATCCAGGCGGATCGCGCCGAAGAAATGGCATACGCGCGCCGATGTGGCCTCGCTGTCCATAACCGATTTGCCGAAAACTCCCCCCGAAGCGATAGCCGTCATGATGTCGACGAGGACGGCGAGGCCATAGCCCTTATAACCGCTGAACAGCTCGCCTTCGCCGCCCAGGGGGAGGAGACCGCCGCCGCGCTGGAAAAGCATGTCCTCCAGGAGGCTATGGGCGTCGGCTGTCTCCTTTCCCTTCGTGTCCACGGCCCAGCCGAGAGGGAGGGCCTTGTTTTCGCGGTCGTAGACTTCGACCTTGCCGCGCGTCACGCAGGTGGTGGCCATGTCGAGAGTGAACATCCGGCCCTTCAGCGCGGGGACGGACACGGCGATGGGATTGGTGCCGAACATGGCGCTGCGTCCGAAAGTGGGGACTCCCAGCGCAGCCGTATTGGTCATGCAGATGCCTATCATGTCGCGTCGCGCGGCCATTTCCGTATAAAAGCCCGCTATGCCGAAATGGTTGGAGTTGCGGATGGAGGCGAAGGCCGCGCCGACGGCTTCAGCTTTTCCGATGACCCGCTCCATTGTGTGTTTGCTCAAGGAGAGGCCCATGGCCCCCTGGGCGTCGAGGACGAGGGACATGGGCGTTTCGCGCAGGACTTTCGACTGTACGCCTCCCGACATGATGCCTTTCTTGATGCCGTTTTCGTAACGCCAGAGGCGGCCGACTCCATGGCTTCCGATGCCGCGGGCGTCGGCCGCCACCAGGATTTCGGCCGAATCGACAGCCTCGCCGCGGGACAGCCCCAGCTTCATGAAGACATCGGCGCAGAATCGTTCCAAATCTTCGCGTTTTATCCTAATTTCTCCGCTCATGTCACGCTCCTCTCGGGTCCTTGCTTAAATATTCTCGGCGCTCAGCCTTACAATAGCGCGATGGGATTCGCCTGGCGAGAGTGTAACAGGGTAGTCGAGACAATTGGCCGATTCCACGCAGACGAAACGTTTCCACGCTTCGCGGATTTCCGGATTGGCGCCGCCTGCGGCGGCGCCCGGATTCCATATCACCGTCGCGTCCATGCCCTCCTGCTCCACCCGCACCATCCGGCCGGCGGAATGGTCGACGAGCTCGCACATGGCAGGGGCGCCCATGTAGGCGTTCACCGTCTCCCCGACGAATTTCGCCGGACCTGACTGCAGCGCGCGGACGTCGCCCCTTACGCGGTCGATGTACCCGAGGCCATCCAGGCCGTGGACCTCGCAGGCCGAAGGGGCGCCGACGCGGAAATAGGTGTGGAAGACTTCCTCGTACCGAAAAGCGGATTCTCCGCTGTTCCTCACCTCGAGCTCCATTTCCAGCCTCTCGCCGACGGTGACGGCCAGCGCGAGGCTGAACCTGAACGGCCATTGCGTGCGGGTGCTCTCAGCGTCGCCGAGAGTAAAGACGGCGCTGGTCCTTCCGTCCGGGAGAAGCGCCGCCGACGCGAGATCCCAGACGCGAGTGCGCGCAAAGCCGTGAAGGGGGAGATCACTCCGCGAACCGTGCTTCCCGAACCAGGGAAAACAGAGGGGAATTCCTCCGCGGATGGGTTTTCCCTCTTCAAAAGCGCTGTATGGGCTCATCCATAGCAGCTCCTCGCCGCCCACGGGGCGGAAACTCGCCACATGCGCCCCATAGGGATAGACCGAGCAGTCCCCCGCGTCGCCGTGAAGACGCAGGAGCGGAAGGCTGCCATTGCCGTTCTCGACCCAGATGCGTCCCGGTACATGGAAACGATTTAAAGACGATATATCGGTTTTCATTTTTCTTTTGACAGATCCTTGGTATCAAGATATCATCTATCTAAGATATCAGCAAGATTGAATCCGCAAGATCGAAAAGGAGGTCTATCGTGAAGAGAAAAGTGACACTACTAGTAGCCCTCATCCTGGTACTGGGCCTGTCGTTCGCCGCCGCGCAGGCCACCGGCAAAAAGTATGTGCTTAAGTTCAACCACGTCCTGACGACCCAGGATCCCTACCACAAGGCATTCCTCAAATGGGCCGAAGCCGTGTCGGCGAGAACCAACGGCAACCTCAAGATCGAAGTGTTCCCGAGTGCCCAGCTGGGCGTGGAGGAGGACATTCTCGAGCAGATCCGCCAGGGGGCGAACGTGGGGCAGAACACCGACGCCGCCCGCCTCGGACAGTATGTGCCAGGAATCGCGGTCATGAACGGTCCGTATTTCGTGGAGAGCCTTGAGGAAGTCCAGAAGCTGAACTCGCTGCCCTCCGTCCTCGGCTGGAAGGCCGAACTCGAGAAGACCCAGGGCTTCAAGATCCTCTCCTTCATGTGGGTCCAGGGCTTCAGGCAGATGGTCACCAACAAGCCCATCAGGAAACCTTCGGACTTGGCAGGTCTCAGGATCAGGACGCCGCCCGCCCCGATCTGGCAGGAATCGATCCGCGCCATAGGCGCCACCCCAGTGGCCATGGCCTACGGCGACATGTATTCGGGATTGCAGACCAAGGCTATCGACGGCGTCGAACTCTCCTTTACCGCCTCGGCCAGCGGAAAATTCCAGGAAGTGACGAAGTACGCCTGCGAAACCAAGCACATCCTCCTCATCAATTTCGAAGTGATCAGCATCAAGTGGTTCAACTCCCTTCCGGCGGAATACCAGAAAATCCTGGAAGAGGAGTGCGACAAGGCCGGTCTCGAGGTTTCGCGCAGCTATCTCAACGACATCGACCCCAAAAGCCTCGCAGTGCTCAAGGCCGCGGGCATGACCTTCATCCCCGAGTCCGAGATTGACATGGCTGCCTTCAGGGCCGCCGGCGAAAAGGCTTACCAGAAGCTGGGCATCCTCGCCGTGAGGGACCAGGTATACAAGGAATTGGGCAAGACAAAATAGAAGGCTGGCGGAGACTTCCATCCTGGAGGCTTCCGCCATTCCACACCCCCGCATAGCAGGAACCGCAATGAAAAAGCTCTACGACTTTATAGGCAAGGCCGAAGTATCAGTTTCGGCCTTTTGCTTCGCCTCGTCCTGTCTCGTCATCTTTGTGGCCGCGATCGCCAGGACGCTGAGACAGCCTATCAATTGGTCCCAGGACCTTTCTCTCTTTCTTTTCACCTGGAGCGTCTTTCTCAGCGCTGATGTAGCCTTGCGCGCCGACAAGCTGGTGAGTATCGACCTGCTGGTGAAAAGCTTTTCCGCGCGGACTAAAAAGATCATAGCCGTCGTCACCTACATCATAATCTTCGCCTTTCTGGCCGCCCTCTTCTTTTATGGCATCAAGCTGAGCCTGTTTTCCCGGCGAAGGGTGTTTCAGGGCATACCAGGCTTCAGCTACAGCTGGGTAACCTTGAGCGTGGTGGTCGGCAGCCTGCTGCAGATGGCCACGGTGATTTTAAAATTGAAAAAGATGCTTTCCCGGAACAAGCCAGAAATCGAAAAGAGCGAGGCCTGACATGCTCATAACAAGCGTTCTTTTCCTGGTTTTCCTGGCTTTGGGCATGCCGGTGGCCTTCGCCATCGGAATTTCGGGGGTCGCCTTCTTCCTCCAGCATCCGGAGCTGCCCTTCACCATGATCATCCAGCTGCCCGTGGCGCAGACACAGAACTTCACTCTTCTGGCCGTTCCGCTCTTCATCCTCGCCGGCAACCTCATGAACACATCAGGCATCACCAACCGGCTCCTGCGGCTTTCATCGGTGCTGGTGGGTCACATGAGAGGGGGACTCGCTCAGGTGAATGTCCTGCTTTCCACACTCATGGGCGGCGTTTCGGGTTCGGCCATCGCCGACGCAGCCATGGAAGCCCGCATCCTGGCTCCCGCCATGATCAAGCAGGGTTATTCCCGGGGCTTCACCGCCAACTGCACGGCCTGGACGGGGCTGATCACCGCCACCATTCCGCCAGGCGTGGGAATCATCCTCTACGGAACGACGGGCGACGTATCCATCGGCCGCCTCTTCAGCTCAGGACTCATGGTCGGCGTGATCATGACGGCCGCCTACATGCTGACCGTATGGGTGGTATCCAAACGCCAAGGCTATAAGCCCGAGCGGGAAAAAGCTTCGTCGGTGAGGGAAATATTCGCGTCGCTGAAGGAAAACATCTGGGCGCTTCTTTTTCCCGTCCTCCTCCTCGTCGGGCTGAGGGCGGGAATCTTCACCGCTTCCGAGATAGGGGCTTTCGCGTGCGTATACGCCATCCTGGTAGGCTTCTTCGCCTATAAGGAGCTGACGCTGGCGAATTTAGTCCAGACCCTGGGCGCCTCGGTGCTCGACATGGGCGGCATCATGTTCATCATCGCCCTCTCGGGGATTTTCGGCTACGGCATTCCCTTTGAAAGGATTCCCGATCTCATCACGAGCCTCTTCCTGGGGATATCGGTCAACAAATTCGTCGTGATGTTCCTCATCATCATCATCATGATCATCCTCGGGATGTTCATGGACGGGTCGGTGATAATCCTCCTCTTTACGCCGATCTTCCTGCCCCTGGCGCTCAAGCTGGGCTGGGACCCGGTCCATTTCGGCATCCTATTCTGCACGATCATCACCATGGGCAATATGACGCCGCCTGTAGGCATGGCGATGTACGCCGTCTGCTCGGTGATGGAGGTGCCTATGTCGGAGTACATCGCCAATATGTGGCCATGGCTGCTCACTACGGTAGTCATGATCGCCATCCTGGTTTTCTTTCCGCAGATTACCCTGTTCCTGCCCAATCTGCTCTTCGGATGAGGAGGCCAAGCCTTATGAAACTGAAAGGGAAAGTCGCCGTCATAACGGGCGCCGCGCGCGGGATAGGCAAGGAAATCGCTTACAGGTTCGCGGCCGAAGGCGCCAGCGTCGTGATAATAGATCTCAGGGAAGCCGTCGACGCGGTGACCCAACTCAGGCAGCGCGGATTCGACGCGATGTCGCTTTCCGTGGATATCACCGACATCGCCGCGGTGGAAAAAGCCGCGCGGACCATCGTCGGCGTAAAGGGATCGATCGATATCCTGGTGAACAACGCCGGCATCATCGCGAGGGGAGGCATCATGGACCTGAGCCGGGACCAGTGGCTCCAGGTGATGGATGTCAACGTCAACGGCAATTTTTACTGGTGCAGGGCGGTAATCCCCCAGATGATCGAGCAGAATGGCGGCAGCATACTCAACATCACGTCCGTGGCGGGGAAGATGGGCGATATAACGGCCGCTCCCGTATATGGCGCGTCCAAGGGAGCGCTCAACGCGCTGACGAGATCGCTGGCGCGCCAGCTGGCGGAATACGGCATCAGAGTGAACGCCGTGGCGCCCCACGCGATCGAAACCGACATGAGCGCCGAGTGGTCGGAGGAAAAGCGGCGTTCCGTCGTGGAATCCATACCGCTGAAGCGCATGGGTACCGCCGGCGACGTGGCCGAGGCGGCGCTGTTTCTCGTATCGGAGGGAGCGGCCTTCATAACCGGCGAGACGCTGAACGTCAACGGCGGCTATCTGATGGACTGATCTCCGGGATTTACGGCTGAACCTCTTCTTGGGCGGCAAAGAACTCGCCGCTCAGGATATTTTGCCTGCTGATCCTCAGATGCTTTTCAATGATGGCCACGGCCGTCGGCGAATGGCTCGCCAAGGCGTCGACGAGGTCGATGTGGTCCTTGAAGGTCTGGGAGACATTCGGCTTTATCCCTATATCGTACATGTAATTCATGTTCATATGGAGGTTCAGTTCTTTATAGGATTTGCTTATGAACTCGTTGTCGGCCAGATCGCACAATCCCATATGGAATTGCCAGTCGTACTTTATGTACTTCTTGAGGTTGATGGGATCTTCAGCCAAGGCCGCCGACATCGCGCCGATCAGTTCGCGCAGGCGGGCCAGCCGCTCGCCGTCGACGGAAGGATAGGCCAGCTTCACGCAGTACACTTCCAGCAGTTCGCGCACCGCTATGGCCGACAGAATCGTCTTTTTGGTGGGCGTCCGGAACAGGCACATGCTGCGGGGACGTATCTCTATGAGCCCGTCCATCTCCAGGCGCTTGAGGGCTTCCCTGATGGGCATCATGCTCACCTGCAGCTCTTCGGCCAGACGCTTCGTGCTGATGGTCTCGCCGTATTTGAATCTGCCGCTGCTTATGGAATTGCAGAGGTACAGATACACCTGTTCCGCCAGACTCCGCTTTTCTATGGCGAAATTGTCCTTTTCGTCCAAATGATTGCCCTTTCAAGCCAATGACCAGGCCGTGGCGAGTACTTCATGATCGGCAGATAACTCTGCCATCATTTTTGAAGGATATCATAGTTCCATTTTGAAGACAATAATATCAGCCGCTGGTATCTATTATCTATTATATCAGATTCTGCTTCGGGCCAAGGAGAGTGGAAAGAGGCTCCTGGAGGCATGCCGCTTCCATAGGAGGCCCCGAGACGCTCCGAGGCTGCTCTCGTCGCCGCCCGTGGCCAAGCTCATGGCCATGGGCGGGCGACGGCGAGGTCAGAGTGAAGCGAGTATCAGCTCGGCGAATGCTTCGGGCGTGAAACCGAGGTGAACCGCGACTTTCTCGGCGGGGCCCGATTCGCCGAAACGCTCGATGGACAGAATGCGCTCGACGGGAGCTATTCTCTCCCAGCCCATCGCTATGCCCGCTTCCGCGACGAAAACCTTGGCCGGTGGGGAGAGAATGACGTCCCGAATCGGCGCCGGAGCCCTGAAGAAGGCGTTCCTGTCGGGGACCGATACGACGCGTATGGAGAGACCGGGCTTCTGGACGCTCACGAGTTCGGCGGCTTTCATGGCAAGCGAAACTTCGGAGCCGGAAGCCGCGAGGACGATGTCGGGCTCTTTCGGCGCGTTGCGCGCCACGTAGGCGCCGACCGCCATGCCCTCCTGCCAGAGAGGATCTTCCTTGGCGAATACGGGGAGATTCTGCCTGCTCAAAAGGAGGGCCGTCGGGCCGTCGGTTCTTTCCATGGCCATTTTCCAGGCCACCACCGTCTCTTCGGCGTCCGCGGGGCGGAGGACTTTGAGGCCGGGTATCGCCCTGAGGGAGGCGAGGGTCTCGATGGGTTCGTGGGTCGGGCCGTCCTCGCCCACGAAGATGGAATCGTGGGTTAAAATATAGATGACCGGCAGCTTCATCAGCGCGGCGAGGCGCAGCGCTGGCCGCAGATAATCGGCGAAGACGAGGAAGGTGGCGACGAAGGGACGCAGGCCGCCGTAGAGGGCGAGGCCGTTGGCGATGGCCGCCATGCCGTGTTCGCGCACGCCGAAGCGGATGTAGCGGCCGCCGGGGTTGTCCACCGCGAAATCGAGAGGCAGGCCGGAGGGGTTGGCGGGAAGCTGGGTGACGTTCGGGCTGGTGAGATCCGCGGAGCCGCCGATAAGGTTGGGCCATGCCTTGGCTATGGCCGTCAGGCATTTGCCCGACGCGGCGCGCGTGGCGAGCTTCTCGCCCTGGGCAAAGGCCGGCATTTCGAGCTGATGGATCGGGCGGTTGAAATACCATGCGCTCAACTCTTCGGAAAGGGCGGGGTTGGCCTTTCCCCAGGCCTCGAAGGCTTTCTGCCAGATTGCCTTGGTCGTCTTGAGTTCCTTCCTGTGTTTCTCGAAAAAGGCGTAGGCCTCTGGCGCCACGAAGAACGACGCGTCGGCCGGGAGGCCGAGGGCCGCCTTAGTCTTGGCCACTTCCTCGTCGCCGAGGGCGGCGCCGTGCACGCCCGCGGTGCCCTGTTTTGTCGGCGCGCCCTTGCCTATGACGCTCTTGAGGATGATGAGGCTGGGCTTGGCGGTTTCGGCTTTGGCTTTTGCCGTCAGCGCCGCCAGCCCTTCGAAATCGTACATGTCGCCGCGCAGCACTTGCCAACCATAGGCTTCGAAACGTTTTCCGACATCCTCAGTGAAAGCCATAGCCGTAGAGCCGTCGATGGTGATCGAATTGGAATCGTAGTAGGCGATGAGCTTGCCGAGGCCGAGGTGGCCGGCGAGGGAACAGGCTTCGGAAGCCACGCCCTCCTGGAGGCAGCCGTCGCCCACAAGCGTGTAGGTGTAATGATCGAAAATTTTCGCGTCGGGCGTATTGAACTTCGCCGCCATCATGCGCTCGCCGATGGCCATGCCCACCGCGTTGGCTATGCCCTGTCCGAGCGGGCCTGTCGTGGTCTCCACGCCGGGAGTGACGCCATATTCGGGATGGCCGGGGCATTTGGAGCCGACCTGGCGGAAGCTCTTGATGTCGTCGAGCGAGAGGGCGAATCCCGCCATGTGGAGGATCGAATAAAGCAGCATGGAGCCGTGTCCGGCCGACAAAATGAATCGATCGCGATTGATCCATGAGGGATCCTCGGCGTCGTAGTTCATCGCGGCGCCATAGAGGTAAGCGCCGAGTTCGGCCGCTCCCATGGGGAGGCCGGGATGGCCTGAGTTGGCTTTCTGCACGGCGTCGATAGTCAGGCTGCGGACGGAATTGGCGATTTTTCCAAGCGAAGCAATATCCATTGGGTCACTCCTTCGGGAAATAATGATCTATAATACCCTGCTTCCATGGTTTTTGGCAGCCGGGGAGGCTCTCGTAATCTCGAGGAAACGCGCGAATTTCATATTGTCGGCGGCCGGCCGCTGGCCGCCTTTCTTTGCCGCCTATCTTGGGCGGCAGGGCTCCGGCGGCCCTAGTTCGCGCCATAGGACAGGGCGGCCTTTTCCCTGACGGCGAGGGCCTTTTCCAGGGAAATGCCCGCCGCCTTGGCTATGGCCTCGGGTTCGGCCACCGCGATGGCGCCCAGCGACCCGAAGCTCTTCATCAGACGCTTCGCCCTCGCCTCGCCGATGCCCTCCACCGACTTCAGCACGGTGAAACGCAGGTCCTTCGTTCGAAGCTTCTTGGAAAGACCGGTCGCGAAGCGGTGGGTTTCGTCGCGGATGGCGACGAGGACGCGGAGCGCCGGCGAATCCTTGGGCAGTACGACGGGGCCGAGCCTGTCCGGCAGGTAGATTTCCTCGTTCTTCTTGGCCAGCCCGGCGAGGTCGCAGTCGAGGCCGAGCTGGTCGAGGATTTCCTTGGCGGCGGAAACCTGGCCGGCGCCGCCATCGATGAGGATGAGGTCGGGCAGGTCGGCTTCCTCGTTGATGAGGCGGGTATAGCGCCTCGCGACGGCCTCGCGGATGGAGGCGAAGTCATCGATGGCGCCCCCGAGGCTCCGTATGCGGAAATACCGGTAGTTTTTCTTGTCGGGGACGCCGTTCTTGAAGCTGATGAGCGAAGCGACCGTGTTTTTGCCCGCCAGGTGGGCTATGTCGAAGCCCTCGATCCGCGTCGGGACCGAGGAGAGACCCAGCGCCGATTTCAGTTCCAGGAGCGCCTGCGTGTCGCCTATCTCCCTGCGCTTCTTGATGAGCTCTTCCTTGGCGTTTTGGGCCGCGAGGTTCATGGAAGCGCTGTGGCGCTGTTCCTTCGGCACAAGGAAGCGCGTCTTGACGCCAAGCTGTTTCTTGAAATATTCGGCGACCGGCTTGGTGCCTATAGCCTTCATCAGGTAAATGAAAGGAGGGGGGAGGCGTTCGGCGCCGTAATAGCTGGTGAGGAAGGCCTGTATGGCTTCCTCCTCGGTGTCGTAGAGCGGCGAGATGAAGCTGTCGCGCCCTTTCAGCCTGCCGTCCCGCATCGTGAACACGATGAAGGAGACCAGATCGCCGTCGCAGTGCCACGCGAGATAATCCCTGGCCGCCGGGTCGAAGTCCTGCACGTTGCTTCTGCCCACGAAGAGGTCCACGGCCTTGAGGGCGTCGCGGAGGCGGGCCGCTTCCTCGAAGCAGAATTCCTCGGATGCCTTACTCATCCGCGTCTTGAGGTCGGCGAGAAGTTCGGCGGTTTCGCCCGAAAGCAGCTTGCGTATCTGCCCGACCCGCTCCAGGTAAGCTTCCCGGGTAATCTTCCCGGCGCAGGGGCCGGAGCAGCGGCCGATATGGTAGTACATACAGGGCGTCTCGCGCTTGCGCATGGTTACGCAGCGACGCAGCGGAAAGAGCCTTTTTATGAGTTCGAGATAGGTGTCTATCGTCTCGGAGCTGGGAAATGGGCCGAAATACTCGGAACCGTCGTTGATGATCCTGCGGGTCTTGAAAATGCGCGGGAATTCCTCGTTCGTGATCCGGATGGACGGGTAGGTTTTCCCGTCCTTCAGGTTGATATTGTATTTGGGAGTATGTTCCTTTATCAGGTTGTTTTCGATGAGGAGGGCGTCGTATTCGCTCCCCGCCAGGATCCATTCGATATTTTCCACGCGCGAGACGAGATGCCGCGTCTTTATGTCTTTCTTTCCAGAAAAATAGGAAAGCAGACGGTTTTTCAGTACCTTGGCTTTGCCCACGTAGATGATATGGCCTTCGAGATCGCGCATTATGTAGACGCCGGGCGAATCGGGAGCCTGCCGCACCAGGGCGCGGAAGCGGGCGTTCTTTTCGGCCGCGGGAGAGAGCCGCGGCGATTTGTCCTGTTTTTCGGGGAGGCCGGGCGTCTCGTATTCTTTGTCGTTCATACCTATACTGATAGTATGGAATTTTCGAGCGTCAGGGAAGCCGGCGATGCCGCGGGAGCCGCGGATGCCGGGATGGTTTTCAAATTCTGTCCTTCCTGTGCGAGCCCACGCATTTCTTTTCTCGAAGGAAAGAAGTGGGTTTGTCCCGACTGCGGCTTCGAGTATTTTCACAATGTGGCGACTTCGGCGACAGTCATCATCGACGTGGAAGGGTCCATCGTGCTTTTAAAAAGAGCCAGGGATCCTCGACGGGGCTTTTGGACCCTACCTGGCGGCTTCGTCGAGCCGGCGGAGCGCGCCGAGGATGCCGCTATGCGCGAGTGTCGGGAAGAATTGGGCTGGGCGCCGACGTGGATGGAATTTGTTGTGACTTTTCCCAATACATATCGCTATAAGGATATTCCCTATGCGACCTGCGATCTGTATTTTTACACGTGGGCTAGCGCCGTCGACGTCGCCAGTTTCGTCGCCGATATCGGAGAGGTGGCGGAGGTCGCCAGCTTCCCTGCCGAGACGATTCCATGGAACGAGATAGCCTTCGATTCGGCGCGGTCGGCGTTGCGCGCGTATGTTCAGGCGAGGGGAAATGGCTTAAGTCTGGGCCGTCAGATACGTTCGATATGAAACGGAAGCGATACGGGAGGAAGAAACATGGATAAAAGAACGAAGATAGTCGCGACGACAGGTCCGGCTTCGGAAAAGCCCGAAATCATCCGCGATATGATACGCGAGGGCGTGGATGTCTTTCGGCTTAATTTTTCACACAAGACTTATGAAGAAGCGGAGTCGGCCATCCGCATGATCAGGGAAGAACAGAAAGAGACGGGCAAGCCGATCGCCATCATGGCCGATATAAAAGGGCCGGCCATCAGGCTGTACGGCTACAAGCAGAATATCTCGATAAAAGCCGGTGACCAGATCGCCATCGAAAGCCGCGACCCTGTCGGCATAGAGGCGCTCGTCGCCGGCCAACCGAACCTCGTGTATACCAATCTGCCCGATATCGACAGGATCTGCGCTCCGGGCCAGAAGGTCATTCTCATGGATGGCTATTTCGCCGGAAGCGTCGTCCAGCGCGGGACGAAATCCGTGACCGTGCGCATCGACAACGAGGGCGAGCTTCGTCCCAAGGCGCACCTGACGATCCCCGGAGCCGACTATCCCATTCCCTTCCTTTCGGAAAAAGACATAGCCGACATACTCTGGGCCGTGGGGCACGACATCGATTACATCGCCCTTTCCTTTGTCCGCTGCGCCACCGACATAGAGGAAGTCCGCAGGCTTATCCAGCGCGCGGCGGTCTCTTCCGGCAAACGCTCCGCCATCAAGCTCATAGCGAAGATCGAAACGGCGCGCGGCCTATCCAACGTCGACGAGATAATCCGCGAGTCCGACGGCATCATGGTCGCGAGGGGAGACCTCGGCGTCGAGATGCCCATAGAAATAGTCCCGATCGCCCAGAAGAGCATGATCCGAAAAGGCTATCTGGCCGCCAAGCCCGTGATCACGGCGACGCAGATGCTCGAATCCATGATTGAAAACCCGATGCCCACGAGGGCCGAGGCATCGGACGTGGCCAACGCCTGTTTCGACTCCACGAGCGCCGTGATGCTTTCGGGCGAAACGGCCATGGGCAAGTATCCCGTCCAGGTGGTGCGAACCATGCATTCGATCATCGACGCCGTAGAGAAGCAGTTCGACTATGTCGATTTCCACCATGACGTTCCGCCCGAAGTGAAGACGGGCGACATCCCCGCGATAATGTCGTACAACGCGGTTTCGGTCGCCTATCTCTGCAACGCCAAGGCGCTCGTCGTCCTCACCGAAACGGGGCACGCCGCGCGGCTCCTCTCGCGCCTCCGCCCCCGCATGCCGATCTACGCCTTCCTGAGCGACAAGAAACTCTTCAACCAGCTCGCGCTCAACTGGGGCGTCCGCCCCTTCCTGCACAGCGGCACGGGCACGAGGCTCGATGCCGTCGTCGACGAAGCCATCGCCATCTGCAAAAAGGAAAAGCTCCTGAGCGAAGGCGACAAAGTCGTCATCGTCGCCGGCCTTCCCCTCTCGCAGCAAGGATCAACGAATATGATACGCGTGGAGACGATTCAATGATAATTCCTTCCATCGAACAAGTGATACGACAGGACATGCGGGCGCTCCGCGATTGCCCCGGCGCCGACAACTGCGCCGGCTGCGCCGAGGAAGTCTGCGTCATGGTGGCCTCGGTCGCCGATTTTCCCAGCGAATACGGCCATTTTTCCATCGTCGGCTTCGTCAACAACAAAGATGGCAAAGACCATGTCATGATCATCAAAGGCGATATCGGCGACGGGGAGAACCTCCTCCTCCGGATCCATTCGGCCTGTCTCACCGGCGACGCCTTCGGCAGCCGGCGCTGCGACTGCGGACCCCAGCTCCACCGAGCGCTCGCCCTGATCGAGGCCGAGGGGCGCGGCGCCGTCCTCTACCATCAGGCCGAAGGCCGCGGCATCGGCCTCGTCAACAAGCTCAGGGCTTACGCCCTCCAGGACGGGGGCTACGACACCTACGACGCCAATATCGCCCTCGGTTTCAAGGCCGACGAGCGCGATTACGCCATCCCCGCGGCCATGCTGAAAAAGATCGGCATCAAAAGCGTCCGCCTCATGACGAACAATCCCGAGAAGGTAGCGGAGCTGGAAAAGCACGGCATCGCGGTGCTGGAAAGGGTCCAGCACGAGCTGCCCGCCCACGAACAGGACAAGGCCTATTTAGAAACGAAAAAGGAGCGGTTCGGGCATTTCCTGAAACTTGACCACGACGATAATAAATAACTTGTGTATTGACAATTAGGGAGTTTCCCGCCGAAAATTGTGTATGGATTCAAAAACGTCGTTCATTTTTCTGATCAGCGGAAACTTCCTGATTCTCATTATGCTCTGCGCCTATCGCAAGAAATATACCGAAGAAGCGATCCGCTATCATTTTTTCGCCCAGCTGATGATGACCCTGTCCTATGTCTTTGTCCTGTTGAGGCTCTGGCGTCCCCTCGAAATATTCGCGATCCTGAACACCATGCCGACCATGGTCAGCGTCTATTTCGAATCGCTCGCCCTGCTCGGACTTTCCGACGCGTTGACGGCGAACGTCAAGAATAAGCTGCGCATCCCTCTTTTCGTCGGCCTCGCCCTTTACTGTCTATCCGTCATAGCCGGCGTGGATCCCTATATCCGAATCATCGTCATCACGGTCTTCGACATGGTGATCATCCTTCCCGCCGTCCTGCGCGCGCTCTTCATGAAGGATGGTTCTTCCCTTCGCATAATCATGGGTGTCCTGTTCGTGTTGATGATGATCTCTTTGGGAATCCGCATCGCCGACGCTCTCCGCCTCGGCCCGGCCCTCGTCATTTTCGGGCCTTCCCTGGGCGAGGAAGTCACGATCGTGGGGCTTTATCTCTACATGATCCTGGGCGGAATGGGCATGATCCTTTTCGCGAAGGAGAAAACCGATGCCCGCCTGATCCGCCTCGCTCATTACGACGGAGTGACCGGCGTCTACAATCGCGATGGTTTCATCGACGCGATGATGACGGCGATCGACAAGGCCTCCTACGACAATGCCGCGTTTTCCATGCTGCATCTGGATATCGACGGACTCAATGAAATCAATGAGCTGCATGGCTACGTGATCGGCGACGGCATCATCCTGAGCATAGCCGAACGCCTCCGCGACGAAGCGGGTGAGCGCGGCTTCGTCGGACGCTTGAGCGGCGATGAGTTCATGGTCTTCCTGAACAGGGTGGATCGCGAACACCTGGATGGCGTCGTTTCAGCCTTCCGCGCCTCCGTTTCGCGCAAATCCCCCGACGGGATAGCCTGCAGCGTCTCGATCGGCGCCGTGGCCTTTGACAATCCGGCCGGCCGCGACATACATTTTCCCATGATTTACGCAACCTGCGCCGATGCCCTCAAATCGGCGAAAAAGAAGGGGTACAGCGAAACGGTCATCGCGTTGGCCTGATTCGATTCCTATGATCAATGAAACATTCCCTGTTCCCCTCGGTCCCGCCAGGGCGGAGATCGTCGTCGTCAATTCGCGCTTCATAGCGAGCCTCGACTACGTCGAGACGGTGGAGGAAGCGCGCAACTTCATGGCCTCCATACGAAAGGAATTCCCTGATGCGTCGCACAACGTTCCCGCCTTCATCGTCGGAGGCGGCAAATCCAGCACTGAATTCTGCTCCGACGACGGGGAGCCCTCGGGCACTTCCGGCCGCCCGCTTCTCTCGGTGCTTCGCGGCTCGGGCCTGGGCAACGTGGCGGTGGTGGTGACGCGGTATTTCGGCGGGACCCTCCTCGGGACGGGCGGCCTCGTCAAGGCATATTCCGAGGCGGGCAAGAAGGTGCTGGAGGCCGCCCGTCGGGGCGAGCTCGTCGAAGTTGTCCTTTTTTCCGTCGCTCTGCCCTACAGCCTCTACGAATCCTTCGGGAGAATGGCCGAGGCCTGCCGGGCGAAGCTGCTCCCCGCCGAATTCGCCGAGCTTGTCCGGATGGAGGTGGAAGTACCCAGCGCCGCGCTGGATCTGTTCAGGTCGCGTTTCGCCGACCTGGGCAGGGGAGAGTTCAGCCTCCTCCAGCTCGGCGTCAAAACGACAAGAATCCCTCTCGCCTAAGGGTCCTTCAGCTCACTGCAGGTTGTCGGCGCCGACCTCGTGGCGGAGGGTGAGCACGATGCCCGCCGCGGCAGTCGCCGCGATGACGAGGAAGCTGCCCCCTCCGAGGGAGGCCTCGGGGCCTGCCGCGCCGCTGTAGATGCCCACGATCGACCAGGGCACCCAGGGTCCCCAGCCCGTGGCGGCGAAAATCACGGCGAGGAGGAGGGTGAAGATGGAATAGCCCAGGGGCGCGAAATATCCCCTTGTTTCCACCGCGACCCAGGCCGTGAGGAAGGAACAGCAGAGGGACATGAGGGCTAGGGCGAGAAGGCGGCCGGCGGCGGCCGAAAACAGGGAAGCCTGCAGAGTCCCGAGGCCTACCAGGCTCCCGACGATGAAGGTTCCCGGGAGCATATAGAGCGTCAGGCAGCCGAACCAGGCGGCGGAGACGAGGATCTTGGCGAATACGAAACTGCGCCGCGCCACCGGCAGGGCCAGGAGGTTCTTCGCCGTGCCCTCGGCATATTCCCTGCCGAAGACATAGGTCACGATGACGGAGGACATGATGAGTCCGCCGATTCCGCCCATCTGCGCGATGAAGCCCAGGAAGGTGGCCCAGTCGATAGGCTCGCCGCCGAAGGCGAATTGCGCCTTCTTGCCGAAAAGGCCGAGGCTCTCGGCGAGCCCTGGATTCTTCATGAGCCACATGAAGAACCCGCCTATCCCCACCATGAAGGTGTAGACGGCGAGGGTGATCCAGGGAGCCTTGCTCCTGCGGAGTTTCAGGAATTCCGTGTATACGACTGCCGCGAATCTCATACCGCACCTCCCGTCAGGCGCATGAAGTGGCGCTCCAGATCCTCTTCCTCGGCGGCGAGCCGCTCGAGGCCTATGCCAGCCCCGACGATGGCTCGGGCGATGGCTGCCGGCTCGGCGCTCTGGTCCGCCACGCGGAGAGTCTTCGCGTCCGGGCGCGACACTTCGAGGAAGCCCAGGCTTTCCCTCAGAATCTTTTCGGCCTTGCCTGAGTCGTCCACCGTGATGACGATGGAGATCTTTCCCAGCTCGCGCAGCTCGCGATAGTCGATTTCCTCGACCAGCTTTCCTTCGTGGATGATCCCGACCCTGTCGGCCAGCTGGGCGACCTCGTCCAGAAGATGGCTCGACATGAAGATGGTCACGCCCTGTTCCGCTGCGAGGCGGCGCAGGAGGGATCTGATCTCGATGATGCCGGCCGGGTCAAGGCCGTTGGCGGGCTCGTCGAGGATGAGCAGTTCCGGGGAATGTATGAGGGCGCGGGCGAGGGAGAGCCGCTGCTTGTTGCCCAGGGAGAGCCGCCCGGCGCGCCTGCCTGAGTATTCCCCGAGCTTGAGGAGCTCGATCACCTTATCGGCCGCGCCGGGAGGGGCGCCGGTCAGGCGGCGCTGGATGTCCAGGTTTTCCCTGACCGTGAGGTTGGGATAGGCGGCCGGGGATTCGACGAAATAGCCGACTCGCGAGAGGATATTCTCACGATCTTCATTGAGCGATGAGCCCAGGATCGAGATTTCGCCGGCGCTCGGGCGGACAAGACCGAGGAGCATGCGGATGGTGGTCGTCTTGCCGGCGCCGTTCCTGCCGAGGAAGCCGTAGATCTCGCCGCGGCGCACTTCGAGGTCGATGCCCGCTACCGCCCGCACCTCGCCGAAATTCTTCGAAAGGCTGCGGGCGCGGATCGCGACAGCCACGGCTGAGGCCGCGTCGGCAGACGGGCGATTCTTCATGTCATTTTTCTTGGTCATGCGTTATCTCCCTTGCCGGTGGCGGTGAAACCTTCGACATCGGCCGCGATCCGCGCGGCCAGGGCCTCGGCGAGAAGCCTTACCATCGCCTGGTAGCTCTCGGGAGGGAAATCCTCCCTGTGGAGGGCTATGGCGAAGAGGGCGGGAGCCAGTCCCTGCAAAGCAGTGAGAAGGGGCGGCGGGAAGCGATCCATGCCCGCCCCTCCTCCGAAAGCCTCCGCGAGCGCCCTGTCGTCCGCGGCCTTGTGGGCTTCGATCCGCTCGGGCGGGAGACGCTCCATGATCATCTGTATGTCCTTCACGCCGAGCGTCGCCAGTCCCGGCTCCTTTTCGAGGATCCGGAAGGCTCCGATGAAGAAGCGCTCCAACCTTTCGCGGAAACTGCCTTTGCCCTCCACCACTTCGCGGATGAGGGCGCCGCGGTGTTCCTTTTCCCAGGATTCGAATACGGCGAGGATGAATTCCTCGCGGGAGGGGTGGAAGGAATAGAAGCTGCCCTTGGAAATGCCCGCTTCCCTCGCGATGTCGTCCACGACGAGAAAGCGGATCCCCACCTTGTTGATGAGGCGTTTCCCGACCGCGATGAGCCTGGATTCTATCCTTTCGCGTTCCTGCGGGTTGAAGGCTTTTGGCATATAACCTCTATGACTAAAATAGATTAAATAGTCATAGATAGTATATGTCCATTTCGAAAAAGGCACAAGGGGGAAAGGTTATCGTTTCTTCACGAGACAGCGGGGGGCCCGTTCCGATAAGGTCGCCCCTCCCGGCGATGGTCAGGGCTTCGCGCACGAGATCGGCGTTGGCCGGCGCATTGTACTGGAGCAGGGCGCGCTGCAGGGCGCGTTCATGGGCTCCTCTCGCCACATAGACAGGCTGGCCGTCGAGAGGATTGGTCCCGCACCAGTACATGGCGGTGGCAAGGGTTCCCGGCGTGGGATAGAAGTCCTGGGCCTGATCGGGCACGAAGCCCGTGTCGCGCAGATATTCGGCGAGTTCGATCGCCTCAGGCAAACCCGATCCCGGGTGGGCCGAAATGAAATAAGGGATAAGGTACTGTTTGAGGCCTTTTTCGCGGTTCAGGTCGGCGTAGCGGGCGGCGAACGCGTCGTAGACGCGGCGGGGCGGCTTGCCCATGAGGGCGAGCACCTTGTCGGAAACATGTTCCGGCGCGACCTTGAGCTGGCCCGATATGTGGTGGCTCACGA
>OY763424.2:0-3248262 GCA_963667545.2 Oscillospiraceae bacterium | reverse complement strand
TAACTTACCGTTTCAGATGTATTCCGCAGGACGAGCTCATCGATCTTTTGTATCAGGAGGATAAGAGCGGCCTCCCGTCGGGCGCACTAAAAACGCTAATCCACCGCGCTCGGGAGGCGCTGACGGCTCTGGACCTTGCGGATGGGAAAGACATAATCCTCAAATGCGCGGACGGATACAGGTGGAATCCGGACTTGCCCATAGAACTCGACACTGAGCGCTTTGAAAGCCTATTAAGAGAGGCGTCACTTTGCTCGGAGGACGGAGAAAACAGGCTAAGGCTGAGACTCAAAGCTCTGGAGCTGTACAAAGGTGATTTTTTGCCCGATGCGGCGGCGGATATCTGGGCGATGTCCATTAATACATATTTTCATTTCCGGTACATGAGCGCCGTAAACGAGGTGCTTGAGGCGCTTGTCGGGCGTGGAAACTTTGACGAAGTGGTCGGACTGGCAGAAAAGGCGATTGCAATCGATCCCTATGCCGAGTCTCTCTACTACAATCTCATACTTGCGCTTATGAATACGAATCGGATGCAGGCCGCCCGCGAGCAGTACGAAAGAATGAAAAGGCTTTTTTACGGCGAGTTCGGCATTGCGCCGTCAAAGGAGCTTCAGGCGCTATATAAAAAGCTCGTCAAGTCAGAAAAAGGTGTCGAGAAGGATATGAAGGTCGTGAGCGCGGAGCTCTGCCAAAGCAAAGCAGACAGCGGAGCGTTTTTCTGCGAATATGAAATATTTGAGGATGTGTTCAGAAAGGAGTTCTCCGCGGCAAGAAGAGACGGCAAGCCGATACATATTTGTCTTATCAACGCCGACGGGAAAGAAGGAGAAGCGCTTTCACCGCAAAAACAGGACACCGTCATGCGAAGACTCTGCTCCTGCATTAAAAAGAATCTGCGCGAAGGCGATATCTTCTCGCGCTACAGCGTCTCGCAGTTCATACTCCTGCTGCCGCTCGCAAGCTATAAGGACAGTGAAAAGGTGCTGGAGCGGGTAATAAAAAAATACCGTCACGATAATCCGCATTCTCCGGCAGCCGTGAGCTGCTCGCTGCAGACAATCGAGCCGTCCTGAGGCAAAGTACCGGGGGGGTATAGATTGCAGGCCTTGCAAAAAAATTATGCACATTTAAGTAAAATTTTGCAAATTGCCGAGAATAATTATTATTGCTTTATACAAATTCTCTGTGCTATTATATATTTGTGCGTATAAGCGCCCAAAATCCGTGCTTGCTGCTTTTTAATTAACTTCCGCTGATAACAGAGCCCTTATATATCTGCTCAGATAAAAAAACATTGTGTATCCAGATGAAAGGCGGCGCAGAACCATGTCAAGTTTTACGAAGAAAGAAATAATTGCGACCTTCTTTCGTCTGCTGGAGCAAAAACCCCTTTCAAAAATCACCGTCAAGAATATAGTCGAGGCGTGCGGGATAAACAGAAACACATTTTATTATTACTACAAGGACATATATGACCTTGTGGATGATATCTTCAACATAGAAACCTATAAGGTTACCTCGCAGAACCCTGTGCACGGGCACTGGCAGGAGGGCTGCCTTCAGTCCATGCACTACCTTGTTGAACACTCCATGGTCATACATAACGTTTTCAACTCCATCAACATCGAGACAATCAAGAGGTACCTGTTCAAGACGGCTCACGGTCTGCTCATTACACTCTCAAACAATGTAACGGAAGGGAAAAACGTTCCGGAGGAAGACATTAATTTCATAGCCGATTTCTATTCTCACGCGTTTGTCGGAATATTTCTGGATTGGATTCGCGGCGGTATGAAGCAGGAGCCGGAGAAATTCATAGAGCTTATGGGGAGAATGCTCAACGGCAGCATCTATGACGTACTGAAAAGAAGCGCGATGGACGCAAAGCCAAAATAAATTGAGTGCAAGAAAATTTATATAACAACCAAGACCTGACTCGCGAAAAGCCTGTCAGGTCTTTTTTGAGGAATCGACCGGAATGATTGACATTGATTGAATGAATGGATATAATTTCGAAAAAGGTGTTTTTTTGTACATAAATAAAGGCGGTCCCGAAAAGGAATGAGGAGGAGCAATGGATTTCTATTCACAAACCAGCAGTAACGCCTCCAAGCTGTCGCCGACAGAACGGAACATTTTGAATTATGTCGTGAAAAACATGCACCTGGTCAAGGATATGAGCATCAGGGAGCTTGCGAAGGAGACCTACGTTTCCACGACTACTCTCTTCCGCTTTGTAAAGAAACTCGGCTACGAAGGCTTTGGGGAATTTGTTGCGGCGGTCAGGGAGACGGAACGGGAGTCGCGCAAGATACACATTCCGAGCATAGTACACGACGACAATTACAGGGACAGCTACCTTAAGAACGTGGTCGAGGCCGTCAAGGTCATTACGGACGAGAAAATCGAGGCTTTCCACAAGATAATGGGGCGCTACCCTCACATTTACATCCTCTCCGAAGGCCTGAGCAGCGAGGTCGCGAGGTACTTTTCGCGCCTTCTCATCATAATGGGCTATAATGTGGAAATACCCACGGAAGAATATGAATTTTCGTCGCTGCTGCGCCGCGCCAAAAGAGACGATGTGCTGCTTATCCTCTCCTATACAGGGAACAACCAAAGCATAATTAATCATGTGGAGCGGATATTCGCAATCGCGACGCCCACAATAATCTCGTTCACACGGGCGGATAACAACATCATCCAGAACATGAGCGACCTGAACTTCTATGTTTTTGCGGACGAAATTGATTATGAGGGCATAGATGTAACTTCGAGATGCGGCATGATCGCGATAATGGAAACCCTAATGTATAAGCGTATTACGAAAAATAATAACAAGAGCGAAATGTAATGAGTTGGCGCGGTGTTACTGAAAAAGTAACACCGCGCCAACTGCTTGTAAACTGTTTCATGTTGGTGCCGAATTATTGACACAAACCCGCCAAGGGGATAATATTTGTTTGAAATAGATGTTTTACAGTATTGGCACATATAATACCTGTGCAAAAGTACAATATATTCCCTTGCTTTCGAAAACGACGGCTTTCGAAACAAGCTTATATTAGGCGGCGTTACACAAATGTTAACAACTGCGCAGTGCTGACTGGAGTTTCGCCGAAAATCACCCTTAAAGAAACGAAAGGATAGTGTCATTATGGCAAGAAGAATTGACAGTACACCTAAAAAAGACGGATATCGTATGCCCGGCGAATTTGAGCCGCAGAAGCAGGCATGGATGCTCTGGCCTGAACGTCCCGATAACTGGAGAGACGGTGCAAAGCCCGCACAGAAGGCCTTTGCGAATGTTGCAAAAGCCATCAGCCGGTTTGAGCCTGTTACAATGTGTGTTTCCAAGGAACAGTACGCAAACTGCCGTGCCGCTCTTCCGGCGGAAATCCGCGTAGTCGAAATGGCGTCGAACGACTCATGGATACGCGACTGCGGCCCGACCTTCTTAACGAACGACAAGGGCGGAGTCCGCGCGGTCGACTGGGACTTCAACGCCTGGGGCGGACTTGTGGACGGCCTGTATTTCCCCTGGGATATGGACCAGATGGTCGCACAGAAGGTCTGTGAGCTTGAGGGTATCGACACCTACCGCACTCCCGGTTTTGTGCTCGAGGGCGGCTCCATCCATTCGGACGGCGAAGGCACACTTCTCACCACCGAAATGTGCCTTTTAAGCGAAGGCCGCAACCCCGACAAAAGCAAGGAAGAAATTGAGGACATGCTGAAGGAATACCTCAATCTTGAAAAGATTATATGGATAAAGGACGGCATTGACCCCGACGAGACTAACGGACACGTCGATGACGTTGCCTGCTTCGTCCGCCCCGGCGAGGTCGCCTGTATCTGGACGGATGACAAGGACAACTATTTCTATGACGCCTGTCAGGCGGCCTACAAGACGCTTTCTGAGGCTACCGACGCGAAGGGCCGCAAGCTCAAGGTACACAAGCTCTGCATGCCCAAGAATAATGTCACCATTGGTGCCGATTTTGCTATAGACGCCGTTGAGGGCACAATGCCCCGCGAGGACGGAGATATCTGCATCGCGTCCTATATGAACTTCCTCATCGTAAACGGCGGAGTTATCGTTCCGCAGTACGGCGACGAGAACGACGCTCTGGCTCTCGAGCAGATTCAGGCAATGTTCCCCGAACGCAAAGCCGTCGGAGTGGAAACATGGGAAGTCGTTTACGGCGGCGGAAATATCCACTGCATCACTCAGCATCAGTGCAAATAATTAAAAATTATATGGAGGTGCCATATGGCGCAGCTCAGACACTTCATCGATACTCAGGATTTCACGAAGCAGGAGCTTCTGGACATCATTGATCTCTCTCTCAAAATCAAGAACTGCATTAAGGTCGGATACTATCCACCCCTCATGCGCCGCAAGACGCTCGGCATGATATTCCAGCAGTCTTCGACAAGAACCCGCGTTTCCTTTGAAACCGCTATGGAACAGCTCGGCGGACACGCCCAGTATCTTGGACCCGGCATGATTCAGCTCGGCGGACACGAGACCATCAGCGACACCGGAAAGGTGCTGTCAAAGCTCGTCGACGTGGTCATGTCCCGCGTAATCGACCACAAGACAATCGTCGAGCTCGCGAACGCCTGCTCCATCCCCGTCATGAACGGCATGAGCGACTATAACCACCCAACTCAGGAAATCGGCGATATGTGCACGATAGTCGAGAACATCCCCTGGGGCAAGAAGCTTGAGGACTGCAAGGTCGTGTTTGTCGGCGACGGCACGCAGGTTTGCGCATCACTCGGTATGATTACAACCCATCTCGGTATGCACTTTGTTCACTACGGACCCAAGTCCCATCAGCTCGGCGATGAACACAAGGCCATTATGGAGGCTAACTGCAAGGAATCCGGCGGTACATGGGATGTAACCGACGACCGTGAAGCCGTAAAGGGTGCAGACTTCATCTATACCGACGTATGGTACGGTCTTTATGAAAGTGAGATGCCTAAGGACGAGCGCGTAAAAGTTTTCCACGACTATCAGGTCAACCGTGAGCTAATGCAGCTCGGAAACCTCGGCTGCAAGTTCATGCACTGCCTGCCGGCAACGCGCGGTGAGGACGTGACGGACGAAGTCGCCGACTCCGCTGTGTCCCTGTGCTGGGACGAGGCCGGAAACCGTTTAACCGCCATGCGAGGACTTCTCGTTTACTTCACCCGTTATCAGCAGGACGGCTCCGAAGCCTCAAAGCAGGCGGCAAAAGAAGAGCTTGAGAGCTTTATGTCCGAAAAGAACCTCCTGTAAGCTAGAAAGGAAGCACTCCAATGGCACAGAAACTTGTAATTGCCCTCGGGGGCAACGCGCTCCAGACCAAAAACAGTGCGCCGACTGCCGAAGCTCAGCTCGAGGTCGTAAAGAACACCTGCGAGCACATAGCAGAAATTTCTAACCTCGGCTATGAAATGGCCGTCGTTCACGGCAACGGCCCACAGGTCGGCAGAATGGTGCTCGCCTTTGAAGCAGCCAAGGATGTTGTTCCGCCCATGCCCTTCGATGTCTGCGGTGCGATGAGCCAGGGCTATATCGGTTATCATATACAGCAGGCACTGAAATTCGCAATCAACAAACGTGGAAATAATTACCCTGTAGTAACGCTCGCAACGCAAGTCGTTGTAGAAAAGGATGATCCGGCCTTTAAAAATCCGACAAAGCCTATCGGTCCGTTCTTCAACGAGGACGAAGCGAAAACAATCGCCTCCGAAAAGGGCTATACCATGAAGGAGGACGCAGGACGCGGCTGGCGCAGGGTAGTGGCGAGTCCGCTGCCGAGAAGGATAGTCGAAATTGATTCTGTCAGAAAGCTCTGGGATTCGACAATAGTAATTACCTGCGGCGGAGGCGGAATTCCGGTCATTGAGAACGCGAACGGTACGCTCGAGGGTGTTGCCGCCGTAATTGACAAGGACTACGCGGCGGAGCTGTTAGCGGAGCAGGTCGATGCAGATATTCTGATGATACTCACGGAGGTTGAAAAGGTTGCGATAAATTTCGGAAAACCTAATCAGGAAAATCTCTCGCACATGTCGCTTTCGCAGGCAGCGCAGTATGTGAACGAAGGTCACTTTGCCCCGGGCAGCATGCTGCCTAAGGTTCAGGCGGCAATGAAGTTCGTTCGGGCAAACCCGGACAAAAAGGCCATAATCACATCTCTCGACAACGCGGTCAGCGCCCTTGCCGGAGAGACGGGCACAGTCGTTACCTTCGCATAGCAGTTTTCAAGCAACAGCCTCGGTATTAAAACCGGGGCTGCGGTGAATACAAAAATGAAAGTAGAGGAGAAGAGAATGACAGCAAAGAAAAAATTTAAGCTCATGGACGCGATTCTAACAGTTATTTGCGTCGTCTTCGTGGCGGAAGCGGCCGCTCCCGTTGCATCAATTGGAAATTCACAGTACTTTTGGTGGATATTCATGATCATTGCGTTCCTGGTACCATATGGGCTCATATCCTCGGAGCTGGGCACAACCTACAACGGAGACGGCGGCATGTACGACTGGATTCGTACGGCTTTTCCGAAGAGTAAAACTGCCGGTCGAGCCGCATGGTACTACTGGATCAACTTTCCACTCTGGATGGCGTCTCTGGCGGTGCTGATTCCAAACCTAATAACAGTCATTTCCGGCGTTACAATCGGAGCCATTCCCTCGCTGCTGATTCAGCTGGCGTTTGTTTGGATTGTTGTATTTATTAGCTTCTATCCGGCAAGCAACAACACATGGATAGTAAACGGCGGGGCTGTTATCAAGGTGCTTCTTGCACTCATCATGGGCGGACTGGGTATATACGGTGCGGTAACCCATGGAATGGCCACCGAATTCACAGCGGCGTCAATGCTGCCGTCTTTTGATTCCAATAGCCTGTCCTTTATCTCTGTCATAATCTTCAATTGCCTCGGATTTGAAGTTATATGCACATTAACCAGTGATATGGAAAACCCCAAAAAGCAAATACCTCAATCCATCATTATCGGCGGTATTGTCATCGCGGCCATTTACCTTTTCTGCGCATTCGGTATTGGTGTTGCAATTCCCGCTGATCAAGTCACTCCCAATACTAAATTTTTAGATGCAATTATGCTGCTCACAGGCCAGACTGGCGGCGTGTTCATAGCAATTATGGCAGTGCTGTTTATGCTCACTCTGTTCGGCAACATGATTTCATGGTCCTTCGGCGTCAACAGCGTCGCTCGCTACGCAGCGGAGAACCATGACCTGCCGCAGGTCTTCGCAAAGCACAGCGAAAAGAACGATATGCCCACCGGCGCGGCTGTTATGAACGGCATAGTCGCTTCGATAGTCGTAATTATCGGCGCATTCCTTCCAGACTCCAATCTGTTCTGGAGCTTCTTTGCGCTGAATCTCGTCATGTTCCTGCTGTCTTATCTGCCGGTTTTTCCCTCCTTCCTCAAACTGCGTAAGACCGACCCCGACCGCGAGCGTCCCTTCAGAGCTCCCGGCGGCAAGGTTGTGCAGAAGATAATGGCGATAGTCCCGATGGTTCTTATTGTCATGTCGGTTATCTTCACGGCGGTGCCCCTCGCATTCGATGCAGACACGCTTTCGGCAAAGCTTCCGATTACAATTGGCTCTGTAATCTTCCTTATTCTGGGCGAGATTATTATCCATATCTGCCGAAAGAAGAACGAAGCAAAATAAACGCATAAAGTTAAGAAAAAGAAAACGTATAAAAAAGTATCAGCCCCTGAAAACACAGTGCTTTCAGGGGCTGATATGTTATTAAATACGTGATTAAAAATCGTCCTCGAAAACCATACCCAAGTCAATGGCTTCCTGCTTAACCTGATCCCTGAAGTCCGGATGTGAAATTGCAATCAGCGCCTTGATGCGGTCTTTGTTTGTCCTGAGGTAGACATCGGCGACACCGTATTCCGTTACAATGTACTGGGGAAGGTAACGGGGAGTCGTAACGATTGAACCAGAGGGAAGCTTTGCAACAATATTTGAGTGCGCAACGCCCGCTTTGTCGGTATATGTGGAGCGCAGGCACAGAAAACTGCGCCCGTTCTTTGCCTTCGGCGCACCTGAAATAAAGGCCAGCGAGCCGCCAACGGCGCTGTACTGCTTGTGACCCTGAGCTTCGGAGCAGGCCTGACCTGTGATGTCAACCATGAAGGTTGAATTTATCGCAACAATATTATCGACCTTTGCAACGGCCTCGGGTGTAATAACATCAAAAACATCGAGAAGCGTAACAACGTCACCGTGTTTTCCAAGCCACTCATAAAGCTCCTTGGAGCCGAAGGCACCGCCCATTCTTATATCCTTAACAACGCCCGCCTCGACAAGATCAATCATGGCGTCGGTTCCGATTTCGGTAAAAATGTGCAGATCCTTCTTGTTCATAAGGTCATAGGCGATTTGGTTTCCAAGTCCGCCCATGCCAATTTGAATGGTGTCGCCGTCGCTGATATAGGGCATAATCTGACTTGCGATGATTTTGTCAAACTCAGTGGGAGCTGTGACAGGCAGGGCGGGAATGTCATGGTGGTTTTCAACAATGTAGTCAAACATCGAAACGGGAAGTTTTGTCACCGCATCGGAGCCGTGCGCAATCGGCTGATAGCTGTTGACCACGGCAATCCTGGTCGAGAGGCCGCCGTTGTGCATAATGTTGGGCGTAAAGTTTGTTCCCAGAAGACCGACGTTAAAATAGCCGTCCTCATCGGAAGGGCAGACCTCGACAGCGACTACGTTTGCTTTGTAAACCTTGGTCACGGTCTCAAAGAGACTGCCGTAGGGCGCGGAATGAATGTCGACTATTCCCATATCCGCGGACATGCGCTCGAATACATTCGGGAAGAAGGAAATTGTATGGAAAGTTTTTTTATAGGTTGGATCAAACAACACCTTTACCGGAGAAAGATACATATTGCCCAGTAAGGTTACATTGCTGAGCTCTTCGTACCTGTCTGCCAGCAACTCCATAAAGTCATATGGAATGCAGAGTGAGCTGCCCATCCAGATTGTATCGCCGGACTTGATTTTACCCGCGGCTTCCGCCATGGTTATGAGATGTTCTTCGTAATACTTTTTCCAGTCTGTCATAGTAACGACTCCTTTAAATTTTATAATATCAGAAGCTATTGTTATTATTTAGCCGAATTTCAACATAATTTTAGCAATCAAACAGAGGAAAGTATAATATATAATTCGTTTTGTTTATATTACTGCCCAACTTATGCTTTAATATATTAATAATGAATGTTATAATAACTGTACGATTATAGATTAAATCGATGGGGGAACTCAAATGGAGCTTAGAGACTTGCGTTTTTTTTGTCTTACCGCAGAGATTGAGCACGTTACAAAGGCGGCCGACAGGCTTGGAGTCGCTCAGCCGTTTCTGACCAGGATTATTAAGCAAATCGAAGAGGAGATAGGCGGAGAGCTTTTTGAAAAAGCCGGACGGCGCATCAGGCTCAATTCGAACGGTGAGGTTTTCTACAAGTACGCAAAGCAGGTTCTTGCGGATATGGAAAGCCTTTATTCCGAAATGGACTACGTTTTCGACCGCAAGGAGCAGACAATAACGCTTTTATGCAACACGGAATCCTTTGCTACCCGCCTGATAATCGCCTTTAGGGATAAGAATCCGGACTACGCGCTTTCCGTGTTAAACGTTACAAAGCAGGAGATGATAGAAGCGCTGACAACGGGTGAGGCACAGTTTGCGCTGTCTTCTCCTCCAATAAAGGAAAACGAGGGGCTTAATCTAATTACAAAGCAGGCCTTCAGCGCAAAAGGCATTATTCTGCTTCCGCCCGGACACAGACTTCTCGCCAAAAACCCGATTGTTCTGGAGGACCTTCGCGGCGAACGGCTGGTCACAATGCCGAGAAACAGCGGTATGCGAAATAAAATCGACCCCATCTTTGAAAAGTATGATTTTCATCCTCAAATCGTTTTTGAATCGAACAATCTAAATATGATTACGCAGGCCGTGCAGGGCGGGTTCGGGTACGCAATAGTAACGCCGCTTATTATGGAGGACTATCCTGAGCTGCGCAAATACTGCGTCGATATAGATAATCCGGAGGTCGTGGGCGAATACGGGCTGACCTATAACAAGCTAACGGTGGAAAACAGGAACGCCAGACACTTCAGGGATTTCGTACTCGAATTCCTTGAAAATCTTCAAAAACACTATACCAACTGGGAAACGCGCCCCTGTATCGATACCATAAACGACGTAGGCGTTTAAAAAGTAAAACAGCACAGGCGTTGCCCGTGCTGTTTTTGAATTTATATACTTATTACGGCATCATATCAGAGCCGCTTTGTAGAGCGAGGCATAAATGCCGCCGCGCGCCATCAGCTCCGAATGCGTTCCCTCCTCCGCAATTCCGGCCTGCGTGAGGACGAGTATACGCTTTGCGTTGTGTATAGTTGAGAGCCTGTGAGCGATTACGAAGGTAGTCCTGTTAGAAGCGAGCTTTTCCAGAGAGTCCTGAACGACCTTTTCGCTCTCGTTGTCGAGCGCGCTTGTCGCCTCGTCAAAGATGAGTATGGGCGGATTTTTGAGGAAGACTCTTGCAATGGAAAGTCGCTGCTTCTGTCCGCCGGAGAGTTTCAGTCCGCGCTGACCGATGTTCGTATTATAGCCTTCCGGCAGGGAGAGTATAAATTCATGCGCGTCGGCCTTTTTAGCGGCCTCAATGACCTCCTCGTCGGCCGCGTCCGGCTTGCCGTAGCGGATGTTGTCCATTACGGTTTCCGCAAAGAGGTATACGTCCTGCTGAACTATGCCGATATGGTCGCGCAGACTCTTCATTGTTACAGAGCGGATATCCGTTCCGTCAATCCGAATGCTGCCGTCCGAAACCTCATAAAAACGCGGTATCAGACTGCAAAGCGTCGTTTTACCTACGCCGGAGGAGCCGACAAGCGCGACATAGTCCCCGGCGGGCACAGTGAGGTCAAGATGCTCGAAAACAGGCTCGCCTGTACTGTAGCTGAAGGATACGTTGTCAAAGCGGATATCGCCCCTTATATTTCCCAGCTCATTTGCGTCGGGAGCGTCCGCGATATCAGGCGAAATGCTTATCATTTCATAGAAGCGGTCGTAGCCGGAAATCCCGTTCTGGAAGGTCTCGCTTATCATCACCATCTGCCTGATGGACGCGATGAAGTTGTTTATATAAAGGAGAAAAACAAGCAGGTCGCCTATATCGACAAGCTTATAAACCGAAAGCAGGACACCGCCGCCGGCTACGGCAATGGTGATAAAGGTCGTCATTGCGTTCAAAACTGTGTAATAGGTCGCCATGTAGCGGTAGCTTATCTTTTTGCTCTCAACAAAGCGTGCGTTCCCGGCCTTGAATTTTCTTATCTCCATATCCTCGTTGGCGAAGGATTTGACGACTCTGATGCCGGAGAGACTGTCCTCCATCGAGGCGTTTATCTCACCGATGCGCTCTCTGTTGCGGACAAAAGCCCTCTTCATTTTCATGTTGTATTTCACAAGGAACAAAACCATGAAGGGAACGGGAAAGAAAGCAATCAGAGCCAAACGCCAGTTAATAGTAAGCAGAACGACAAGAGAGCCGAGAAGCTTGATCGACGCGACAGTAATCTCTTCAGGGCCGTGATGAAGCATTTCGCTGATATCGAACAGATCGTTTGTAACGCGGCTCATCAGCTGACCGACCTTCTGGTCGTCGAAAAAGCTGAAGGACAGCTTTTGATAGTGCGTAAAAATCGCGTTTCTCATGCGGTATTCGATTCTGGCACCCATAACATGACCGAAATAAGATATGAAATAATTGCAATACATTTCGATAAAAAGCATTGCAAGCATGACGCCGATTATCATGAGTACAGTCCTTATCGCTTCGCTGCTGTTCCAGTAGGCGACAGTGCTTGTTATATAGCGAATGAGCAGCGGCAGCGTGACCGAAACTGCGGCTCCCAGCACCGCGAAGAAAAGATCCGAAAAAAACAGCTTCCTGTGAGGCTTATAATAGGAGATCAGCACTTTATATTTTTCGTTTTTCATTTTTTCTCCTTTATCGGCACACAATTGTTGCCCTGCTATTCTACAACAATGCGCGAGAGAGTTCAAGCCCGGGGAGTGGAGCCCGCTCCGATAAAGAAAGTATACTATTGCGAAACAGCAGGATATCGGATAAAGTAAGAAATAGGTAAAATGAGCTTTTTTAAGCTAGATTTAAGGTTTCCGGATTAGTTTTATAATACATAGGAATGGAGGGGTCTGTATGCGTTTACTTCTTGCCGAGGACGAAAAAGAGCTTTCAAATGCTCTTGTTACAATTTTGAAACACAATAATTACTCCGTCGACGCGGTCTATGACGGACTGGAGGCGCTGGACTATCTTCAGGCCGAGAACTATGACGGCGCGATTCTGGATATTATGATGCCGAAAATGGACGGACTGACCGTACTTAAAAAGCTGCGCGAAAAGGGCAGCGACCTGCCGGTGCTCATGCTTACGGCAAAGTCGGAAATAGACGACCGGGTTATGGGCCTTGACAGCGGCGCGGACGACTATCTGACAAAGCCCTTTGCGACGAAGGAACTGCTGGCCCGCATCCGCTCAATGACAAGACGGCAAGCCGAGGTTACAGATAATATCCTGCGCTACGGAAACATCAGGCTCGACCGCTCGACCTATGAACTTTCAGCCGAGGGAGGCGGTTTCCGACTTGCAAACAAGGAGTTCCAGATGATGGAGATGCTGATGGCAAACCCGAAAATTTTGATTTCTACCGACAGGTTTATGGAGAAAATATGGGGCTATGACAGCGAAGCCGAAATAAACGTCGTCTGGGTTTACATTTCGTATCTGCGGAAGAAACTTTCCGCGATAAACGCGAACGCCGTCATCAGGGCGTCACGGGGCGCGGGATATTCTCTGGAGGAAAAACCATGATAAAAAGGCTGCAGAGAAGATTTGTAATTATCGCTGTCTGTGCCGTGGCCGCTGTCCTGCTTGTAATTCTGGGCAGTATCTGTATCTCAAATTATTTGGAAATTATATCGGAGGCGGACTCAACTCTCTCAATGCTTGCGGAAAACAACGGTAATTACCCAAAGTTTGACAATAACGGCGATAAAAAGGACAATAAAGACGGCGGGGGAGGCGGGAACCCTGGCTTCATCAGCGGCAAACCGAGACAGGAGATGTCGCCCGAAGCGCCCTTCGAGACACGCTTTTTTGTGGTATATCTGGACAAAAACAACGAGATTTCCAGCGTGAACACCGGCAGCATAGCGGCTGTGGCGACGAGCCAAGCAATCAACTATGCAAATGAAGCTGTTGAGAGCGGAAAAGACAAGGGCTTTATCGGCGTTTACCGCTACAGTGTCAGCACGACAGACTCCGGCGCGATGGTGATTTTCCTTGACTGCAGCCGCGGCCTGAACCTGTTTTACAAGTTTTTTGAAACCAGTCTGGCCGTTTCGTTAGTCGGAATATTCGGCGTTTTCATTATTGTGCTGCTGCTGTCGAAACGGGCAATTAAGCCAATTGCGGACAGCTATGAAAAGCAAAAGCATTTTATTACCGACGCCTCGCATGAGCTCAAAACGCCTCTGACTGTTATTAACGCAAGTACGGAGGTCCTTGAAATGACTCAGGGCGAAAGCGAATGGACACAAAGCATAAGAAATCAGGTGGCGCGGCTCGTGGAGCTTACGAACAGCCTTGTTTCTCTGGCAAGAATGGACGAGCATGATTCAAAGCTAATAATGACGGACTTCTCGCTGAGTGACGCTGTTTCCGAAAGCCTTGAGCCGTTTGCGGTTCTTGCCGTTCAAAAAGGAAAGACCTTTGAAACAAATATCCAGAAAAACATCACATTTAAAGGCAATGAGGAAGAGATAAGAAAGCTCGTCGGTGTGCTCTGCGACAATGCCATTAAATATTCGGGTGAAAAGGGCGAGATTTCGTGTACGCTGAAAGCCTCTTCCAAGGGCCCGATGTTTATCGTGCGAAATAACGCCGACGGAATCGAAAAGGGAAATCACGACGAGATGTTTGAGCGATTTTATCGCGGAGACGCCTCGCACAGCTCCGAAATCGGCGGCTTCGGTATCGGTCTTTCAATTGCGAGAGCGATAGTCAACACCCACAAGGGAAAGATAACGGCACGGAGTGAGGACGGAAAATCGCTCACGATCAGTATACAGCTTTAGCTCACAGATAGATTCAATAAGCCCCGAACCGAGCTGGTTCGGGGCTTTACATATTTTCGAAGAGGTTTACAAACACCTTACAATTTTAAGTTAAGCTTATGTTCGATTTTAAGTTCAGTTTAGGTTTTGATGATATTCTCCTTACATAAACAGAGATGAACGAGCGTTTTCACGCTCTGATTCTTTAGGAGGTCTTGGCAATGAAAATCGTCCAGAACACTTTTATGAGATATGAAATGAAATATCTTGTCTCTGCCGAACAACGCGGGGAGCTTATGGAGCTCATGGAGAAATACATGACTGATGATGAGTACGGCAGAAGCACAATATGCAATGTATATTACGATACACCCGATATGCGCCTTGTGCGCCGCTCCATCGAAAAGCCCGTTTACAAGGAAAAACTGAGAGTTCGCTGTTACGGCTCGCTTCCGGAGGGAGACAGAGTTTTCGTCGAACTCAAGAAGAAATACGACGAAGTGGTCTATAAGCGCCGCGTTTCGATGAGTACGGAGCAGGCAGAAAAATATATCGCCGGAAAGGGCGATTGTCCGAAGCAGAACCAGATTGTCAGTGAAATCGATTATTTCCTTTCGGAATATAAAAACCTTATTCCGGCCGCTTTCATCGGCTATGAAAGGGAAGCGTATTTCGCAAAGGACGATCCGAACCTCCGTATCACCTTTGACGACAACATCGTCTGGCGCGATTATGATATCAGCCTTTGCAGGGGATTTTGCGGAAAGCCTCTCCTAATGCCCAATCAGAGCCTGATGGAAATCAAGGTTTCAACAGCTTTTCCGCTCTGGCTTACGAATAAGCTCAGCGAGCTTAAAGTATTCAAAGTAAACTTTTCAAAATACGGCAACGCCTATAAAGCCATGATGGGCATGCATCAGGAAGGAGTGATAATCTGTGCTTGATAACTTGTTTACGGGAATTTTCGATTCAACAGCTGCTGTGAGCAGTCTCGCCATTGGGCATTTTCTCGCCTGCCTGGGCACAGCGCTGGTTCTGGGACTGGTCATTGCGTTCTTCTATACCTATAAAAACAGCGCAACAAAAAGCTTCCTAGCGACGCTTGTGCTCCTTCCGGCGATAGTCTGCGTCGTGATAATGATGGTAAATGGCAACATCGGAGCGGGTGTGGCTGTCGCGGGCGCGTTCAGTCTGATACGCTTCCGCTCCGTACCCGGTACAGCGAAGGAAATCGCATCGATTTTCCTTGCAATGGCGGCGGGACTTGTAACCGGCATGGGCTATCTCGGCTACGCATCAATATTCGTTCTCATAATCGGGCTTGCAGGAATGCTTCTCGCAAAACTGAAGCTGGGCGAAACCAATAAGCCAATCTGCGATAAGACACTGCGTATAACAATACCGGAAGACCTTGATTACGCCGGTGTTTTCGACGACCTTTTCAGCGAGTATACGGAAAAACATGCGCTTGTAACCGTGAAGACGACCAACATGGGCAGTCTTTTTAAACTCACATACAACATCACCCTGAAAGATACTCAAACGGAGAAGGAATTCATAGACAAGCTGCGGTGCAGAAACGGAAATCTTGAAATTTCTTCTTCTCTGCAGGAAATGAAACTCGGGGAACTATAATAAATAAGGAGGTATCAGAATGAAACGCATTCTTTCGGGTTTGACGGCATTTTTAATCATAATAGCTCTTTTCGCAGGCTGCGCAAGCCAGTCAGGAACAGCGGCGCAGAGTACGGCGGATAACACAGGTACCAGGGCCTCAACGACAGTTTCAAACACGTCCGGTGATGAAATGTTTTCTAACAGAGACAAGGAAATCGGCTATAGCGAGTCCGAAAGCACGATAATTACTCTCGCTGACAACGCAAGCTCCACAAACGGCGACGGCGCGGAGGTCAAAAACGACACTGTCACGATAACAAAGGAGGGCACCTATATCCTTTCTGGCAGCCTTTCAAGCGGGCAGATAATCGTGGACGCAGCTGACGACGCGAAGATACAGATAGTCCTGAACGGCGTGGATATCACAAACGAATCGAGCGCTGTAATCTATGTCAAGAACGCCGACAAGGTGTTTATTACTACGGCGTCCGGCACTCAAAACTCACTCACCGTGACGGGAGAATTTGTTCAGACAGACGACAACAAGGTGGACGGCGCAATCTTTTCAAAGGCTGACCTGACGCTTAATGGCACGGGTGCGCTCACGGTAAGCGACGAATACGGACACGGCGTCGTTTCAAAGGATGACCTCATCATCACCAGCGGGACTTACACTATCGCCGCGGCAAAGCAGGGGCTTTCGGGTAAGAACAGTGTGCGCATAGCGGACGGCACCTTCACCATTGAGGCGGGAACCGACGGTATCCACTCGGAAAACGAGGACGATACGACCTTAGGCTTTGTGTACATCGCGGGCGGCACGATCAGCGTCAACGCGGGCAAACAGGGAATACAGGGAACCGCAAGTGTTACCGTTATAGGCGGAAAAATTGATATCACAAAGAGCTACGAAGGCATCGAAGGTCTCACCATCGATATATCCGGCGGCGACATCAGTATAGTCTCCAGCGACGACGGACTGAACGCAGCGGGTGGAGCCGACAAGAGTGGAAATAACGAGCAAAGTAACGGCACTCAGCAAAATGGCGCCCCGCAGGGAGGCGGTAATATGGGCGGCGGAGGAATGGAAGCAACCGAGGGCTGTGCCATCACGATTTCCGGAGGTACGCTGGATATAAACGCTTCTGGAGACGGAATCGACTCAAACGGCAATCTAAAAATCTCCGGCGGCACGATAACGGTGAGCGGCCCGACAGACAGCGGCAACGGCACGATAGACTATAACGGAACGGGCGAAATTACGGGAGGAAAGCTTCTCGGCGCGGGCAGCAGCGGTATGGCAGAGGGCTTCTCCGACAGCTCAACCCAGTGCTCGATTCTCTATAACCTCTCAAGCTCACAAAATGCAGGAACTACTGTGACGCTCAAGGACGAAAGCGGCAATGTACTTGCAGAGCTCACACCGGCAAAGCAGTTCCAGTCCGTGAACGTCAGCGTTCCGGCTCTCAAATCCGGCAGCACCTACACTCTTGCAGTGGGCACAGAGGAATACTCGATTGAGCTGACTTCGACAAGCTTCTCCAACGGCGGAGGCGGTATGGGCGGTGGTCAAGGTGGGACTGGCGGCGGCGGACAAAGACCACAGGGCAGCGGACAGGACGGCGGTCAGCCACAGGGCGGCGGTAAGGGTGGCGGCCCCGGCGGAGGGCAGGCCCCCTCAGGGACGGCACAGGGTGACGCGACCTCCTCCGCAACGACAACAAAGACAACCTAAAGCTGTACAAAATTTACAGGGCTTCTCCGAAAAGGGAAGTCCTGTTTTTAACATATATACAAGAATTTATATTTGTTGTTGACATAAAATTTATATTATGCCACACTGTTTTTTAGCTGAATTCAACAATTAAAGCTATTTCGATTGCTAGCAACAGTAAAAAAAGAGGAAATATGGAAAACTGGAAGAAAAACACGGCGCTGTTCCTGACTAGTCAGGCAATTTCACTTTTAGGCTCGTCGCTCGTACAGTACGCGATAATCTGGTATGTCGCGAAAGAAACGAAGTCGGGCGTTATGATGACGCTGATAACCATATGCGGCTTTCTGCCGCAGGTGCTGATTTCAATATTTGCCGGCGTCTGGGCTGACAGGTTCAGCCGCAAGAAGCTGATTATATTTGCCGACGCGGGTATCGCCGTATCGACTTTGATACTTGCGCTTATAATTATGAGTTCCAAGGACTTTTTCTGGGCACTGATTGTTATCTCGGCGATACGCTCGGTCGGCGCTGGAATCCAGACTCCGGCGGTCAACGCGGCAATTCCGCAGCTTGTGCCGATGGATAAGCTCATGAAGGTCGGCGGCATAAACAGCAGTGTGCAGTCGGTTATAAACCTTGTCGCGCCCGCTGTCGGCGGAGCCGTGCTGTCGATGGGAGCTTTCTATCACGTCATGTTCATCGACATTGCTACCGCCATAATAGGTATTTCGATTTTTGGATTTTTCGTACCCCTGCCGAAGCTCGAAAGACAGACAGGGCAGGAGCTGCCCGGATATTTCGACGACCTGAAGGAAGGCGTCGGCTACGCGCTTGGTCATCGCTTCCTGCGCAGAACTCTCATGGTATGCGGAATTTTCTGCTTTCTGATAGTACCCGCCGCCCTGCTGAGCGACCTATTTGTCGTCCGTGTATTCGGAGACGTTTTTCCTAAGGATAGCTATATGGCACTTACCCTTAACGGGATGGCGTTTTTCGCGGGAGCTATTATCGGAGGAATGGTTCTGAGCACTTGGGGCGGCTTTCCGAACAGACTCAAAACACTCGCGCTGGGCGGAGTCGTCTTCGGAATAACGACTATTGGAATAGGTATTGTTCACTCGTTCTGGGTATATATCGTAGTAATTTTCCTCGCGGGAGTTGGAATGCCGTTCAACAACTCTCCGCTCATGGTTATGCTTCAGGAAAAGGTCGAGCCCGAAAAGCAGGGCAGAGTGTTTTCGCTTTTGCAGATTGTAACGATACTTGTCATGCAGATAGGGATAGCAGTATTCGGCCCGCTCGCGGATGCCGTGCCTATACAGTGGCTCATGATAGGCTCCGGCATAGGGCTGCTTGTGATGACCGCATCCATAGTGAGCTGGAAGAGCTTTTACCGCGAGGGAGTGACGCTTCCTCCATCCACAAATCAGGATACCGACCCCGGCTTAAGCAACTGAAAAATAGACCGCGCTCAGAGCGGTCTATTTTCATGTGAATAATTAGCACTCAAGTGTGACAAAGTTACGGAAGTTGAGCAAATTGTGTTGTAAGCTTCAGTTGTAAGCGTTATAAGGGACGAAAGTTCCCCGGATATAATTCGTATGCAGTTAATTGTCACTCTATTAACAAACAATCGGGAGGAAAACAGCATGGGTAAGGTTCTCATAATCGGCGGTGTCGCAGGCGGAGCAAGCTGCGCGGCTCGCCTTCGCAGATTGGATGAAAACGCGGAAATAGTTCTGTTTGAGCGCGGAGAGTACATTTCCTACGCGAACTGCGGGCTTCCATATCATGTGGGCGACGTAATAAAATCACGCGATGCCCTGCTTTTACAGACGCCCGCAGCCATGAAGGCAAAGTTTAATATTGACGTAAGAGTCAAAAACGAGGTCATGTCCATAGACCGCGCAAATAAAACGATTACCGTCAGAAAATCGGAAACAGGCGAAACCTACTCCGAGAGCTATGACACGCTTGTAATTTCAACCGGCTCCTCACCGCTTCGCCCGCCGATTCCGGGCATAGACTCGCCGCGTATCCAGACGCTCTGGACGGTGCCTGACACGGATAGGATACGTTCCTTTATCAAAGAATCTGGCGTTAAGTCGGCGGCGGTCATAGGCGGCGGCTTCATAGGACTCGAAATGGCCGAAAACCTGCGTGAGCTCGGACTTAGTGTCTCGATTATAGAAATGCTCGATCAGGTCATGGCACCTCTGGACTTCGAAATGGCACAGCTTCTGCACGAAAACATCTCCAAAAACGGCGTTGAGTTGAATTTGGGCGATGGCGTGTCCTCTTTCAACGACACCGGCGACACAGTTGATATTACGCTTAAAAGCGGAAAGACCGTTTCCGCGGAGATTGTAATACTTGCAATCGGCGTTCGTTCGAACGGTGAGCTTGCCAAGAGCGCGGGACTTGAGATGAACGCGCGCGGTGGCATTGTTGTCGATGAATACCTTAAAACCTCCGACCCCGATATCTATGCCGTGGGCGACGTTATAGAGGTTGAGGATTTCATAGACAAGAGCCGCACTATGATACCGCTCGCGGGGCCTGCGAACAAGCAGGGGCGCATAGCGGCAAACAATATAGCGGGTGCTCGCGAAATATATAACGGAACTCTCGGAACAGCCGTCGCAAAGGTCTTCGAGCTCACGGCGGCAAGCACGGGCGCAAATGAAAAGACGCTCGTCAAGCGCGGACTCAAAAAGGGTGAGGACTTTGAGACTGTAACTATAGTCCAGAACTCGCACGCGGGCTATTACCCAGGCGCGGTGCCGCTCACGCTCAAGCTGCTGTTCTCAAAGGACGGCAAAAAAATCTTCGGTGCGCAGATTGTAGGGACTGACGGCGTCGATAAGAGAATTGACACAATTGCCGTCACAATTCGTCTGGGAGGCGGCATTGATGAGCTGAAATCCCTTGAGCTTGCCTACGCCCCGCCCTATTCCTCCGCAAAGGATCCCGTAAACATGGCGGGCTTCGTTGCGGGAAACGTACTTGCGGGAGACGTAAAGATTGCCGTGTGGGACGTTGCCGAGAAAAACGCAGATGTGACACTTCTCGATGTGCGCGAGGACGCAGAGCTTATGGCCTTCTCGATTGAAAGGGCCAAGCACATTCCTCTCGGTCAGCTCCGGTCGCGCCTTGGTGAGCTTGATAAATCGAAAGAAATCGTTGTTTTCTGTGCAATCGGCGTGAGAGCCTATAACGCGGCGCGCATACTCATGAATAACGGCTTTGAAAACGTAAAAATCTATCCGGGCGGAATGCGCTTCTACCGCGCGACGCACTATGAGGAGGAAAAAACGATGGCTTATGACGCGCCTGTTGCCGACAGCGGACACGTGGACACAAAGAATGTACCCATTGCGTCAATGAGACTTGACTGTAGCGGAATGCAGTGCCCAGGCCCCATTATGAAGGTTTTTGAGACCATGAAGGACATGAAAGACGGCGACGTTATGGAGGTCTCCGCCTCAGACCCTGGCTTTGCGAAGGACATCGGCGCATGGTGCCGCAGAACAGGCAACACGCTGGTGGAAAACGAAAAACGCGGCGGCGACTATGTTGCGCTCGTTAAAAAGGGCGGCGTTGAGAAGAGTGCCGCATCTATTACCGCTTCAAATGAGGGCAAGACGATAATCGTCTTCTCCGGAGACCTTGATAAGGTCCTCGCAAGCTTCATCATTGCAAACGGAGCTGCTGCGATGGGCAGACCCGTCACAATGTTCTTTACCTTCTGGGGGCTGAACGTTCTCCGCAAGCCCGACAAACAGAAGGTTCAAAAGACCTTTATGGAAAACATGTTCGGAACCATGATGCCAAGAGGCGCGGGCAAGCTCAAGCTTTCCAACATGAACATGGGCGGCATGGGCACAGCCATGATGAAAAGAATCATGCAGGACAAAAATGTCGATTCACTTGAAGAACTGATTAAAAAGGCCATGAAGTCGGGCGTGAAGATTGTTGCCTGCACGATGAGCATGGACGTCATGGGCATCAAGGAAGAAGAGCTTATCGACGGAGTCGAGCTAGGCGGCGTCGGAGCCTATCTCGGCGACGCTGAGGAATCGAATGTTAATCTCTTTATCTGATAACTATCTATGCCATAGTATATGATAATCTCTCCTCCATAAGGCCCGCAGCGTTATGCGGCACTGCGGGCCAACTCCTTATTCTTATTAGTATTGACTCTTTATTAACAATGTGGTATATTTTAATTGTAAATAACAAACCGTACTGACATCGAAGATGAATTTCTGAGATGGAAGGCAGCCGAGTAGCGTTTACGCTTATTGCGCCTGCCAAGGCGCATTTTTTGTTTTGGAGGTTTTTTATGGACGCAGCAAATCAGGAAAAAAGGCTTGCGATGGTTGCGATTATCGTCGAAGATTTCGACTCGGTCGAGAAGCTGAACAAGCTCATGCACGAAAACGGACAGTATATCATCGGACGTATGGGTCTGCCCTGCCGTGAAAGAGGCGTGTCCCTGATTAGTATTGCGCTCGACGCCCCCTCCGACGTTATCAGCTCCCTGTCCGGAAAGCTGGGAATGCTCCCCGGTGTCAGCGCAAAGACGGTCTATGCGAAAGCTCAGGCAGCACAGCTCTGACCGCCTTCTGAAAATCCACACACTGAAAGGGAGATTTTTATGAAAAAGAACACGTTTACTATCCTCCTATGCCTCATTCTGGCGTTTGCCCTGCTTGCGGGCTGCGGCAAAAAGAATGCGTCGACGAGCACGGACGTTCCAAAGCAGACGCCCGCCGCCTCACCTGTCGAACAGGTGAAGGTGACCGTTGCGGGACTCGCCGGCCCCACCTCGATGGGCATGATAAAAATGATTTCCGACAAGGCACTCAATTCCGACGCCTATGCCGTTGATTATGAAATCGCATCGGCGCCCGATCAGCTTACTGCGAAGCTCATAACCGGCGAAGTCCAGATAGCGGCTCTTCCGACGAACTCAGCCGCTGTTCTTTATAACAAGACTCAGGGACAGGTACAGTTTCTGGCGCAGAATACTCTCGGCGTATTGTATGTAGTCGGGAAGGACGGCGCAGAAATAAGCACTGTAGCCGATTTAGAGGGAAAAACGGTTGCCCTCAGCGGCAGCGGCGGAGTGCCGCAGTATGCGACTGAATATATACTCGATAAAGCTGGCATTAAGGACAAGGTTACGCTCAACTATCTCACCGACCACGCTTCAGTTGCGCAGGCTCTGCTCGCGGGAGACGCGAAGCTTGCAATCCTTCCGCAGCCCTTTGTCACACAGGTACTTGCCAAGGACCCGGGCATGAAGATACTGCTTGACTTGAACAAGGAATGGGACGCGGCCTCCGGCGGCAGCAGCGTGCTTTCCATGGGCTGCCTTGCAGTAAATAAGACTTTTGCGGACGCACACCCCGACTTCATTGCGGATTTTTTGAAGCAGTACGAAGCCTCCGTAAAATATGTAAACGATAATCCTGCGGACGCTGCAAAGCTCATAGCCGGCGCCGGAATAGTCCCCTCTGCTGAGATAGCGGAAAAGGCCATACCCTTCTGCAATATCGTATATAAAAATGCACAGGACGCGAAAACGGAAATAAACGGATTTCTGCAGGTGCTTTACGGCTTCGATCCAGCGTCTGTGGGCGGCAAGCTGCCTGACGACGGTTTCTACTATATGCCGGGCGTAAAAACTAATTGATACAGTGAGGGCTTAATGTGAAGGCCGATTTGTCCCAAAGCGCCTTTGCCGTCTGGCGCAGGCGAGTGCTTGTAATATTGCTCTGGCTGGCAATCTGGGAGGGAGCCTATCTGCTCATCGGCAGGGATATCTACTTTCCTTCACCGGCCTCGGTAGTCACGACCTTTTTCCACCTGCTGATTGAGCAAAAGACCTGGGTAATTGTAGGCTTCAGCCTTTACCGGACGCTTTTCGCAATTATAGCGTCCGCTGTGCTGGGCATTATCTTCGGAATGGCCTGCGGCCTTAACCGTTCAATGTACGATTTTGTAAATCCGCTTATGGTGATTTTGAAATCAACACCTGTAGTTTCAGTCATCATTATCTCGATAATATGGTTCCGTTCGACGGACGTGCCGATTTTTTCAGGTTTTTTGATGTGCTTTCCGATTGTGTTTACCGGAACTGTAGCCGGTGTCCGCGAAACCGACCCGAAGCTTGTCGAAATGTGCTCTTTCTATAAAGTCGGTCGCTGGGATATGCTGAAAAAGCTTTATTTTCCCGCGGCTAAGCCCTATATAAACTCTTCGGTGATATCGGAAATCGGCATTTGCTGGAAAGCCGTCGCCGCGGCGGAGGTTCTGAGCATGCCGCGCCTTTCAATCGGCGCAAATCTCTATTTTGCAAAGACCTCGCTCGATCCGGCACTGCTTTTCGCGTGGACGACAATAATCATTCTGCTGAGCTACGTTTTCGAAACCATTTATGCAAAGGTGTCGGGCTATGATAAAACTACAGGACATAAGTAAAAAATACGGCGGAAAGACGATATTTTCCCGTTTTTCCGCCGAGTTTAAAGAGCATGAGGTCACCTGCATTCTCGGCGCATCTGGCGTAGGCAAAACGACGCTCATAAATATCGCGGCGGGGCTTGTTCTGCCCGATGACGGATGGGTGAGCTTCGGTAATGACGGCGGGGGAAGGGCTGCTCACTGCTCCTATGTCTTTCAGGAACACAGGCTGCTGCCGTGGCTGAACGTGCAGGATAATCTCGACCTTGTGCTAAAAAACGTACGCGGGGACGACGGTAAGCCGCTGAGCAAAGAGGCGCGGCTGGAGCTTATCAGAAAGCAGCTGAAGCTGGTGGGACTGGAAGAATGCGAGCTTGCGGACATTGACGAGCTTTCCGGCGGAATGGCGCAGCGCGTCGCTCTGTGTAGAGCGTTTCTCTACCCGTCGGAGGTGCTGTTTCTCGACGAACCCTTTAAGGAACAAGACCCGAAGCTCAAGGATGAGCTGTACGAGACTTTTTTCCGCGCCTACGAAAATGACGCCTCTCGCCGGACGGTGCTCTTCGTTACGCACGACATACCTGAGGCGCTGCGCCTTGCGGACAGGATAATCGTGCTTTCCGGTTCTCCCGCAAAGATAGCCGGAAACTTTGAAAAATCGGAGTTTTCCGAAAAATTGATTGAGAAGATAAAGAAACTGCTTTAAATCTTATAAAATAAAAGCACCCGTCCGAAATTTCGGACGGGTGCTTGCTATTATAGGTTTATTCGCCGTGGAAACGGCTCTTTGCAGTGTAGGTCGTGTGCAGGAGCTCATGAGCCTTGTGGCTGCCGGGCTTCTCAAGATACTCATCATACAGAGCCTTGATGGCGGGGTTGTCGTGAGACTTGCGCAGAGTCTTTCCTGAGTCCTCGGAATAGAGAGCCTTAGCGCGGAGCTTCTTGAGGTCTACATTGTTGCGCACGCTTGCGGGCTGAATTATCTGACCGCCGCCGTTGACACAGCCACCGGGGCAGGCCATAACTTCGATGAAGTGATAGTTCTTTTCGCCACGCTTGACGGCTTCGAGGAGCTCTTTCGCGTTCTTGAGACCGGAGGTTACCGCTACATTCAGTGTCAGACCGCCGACAGTGTAGGTTGCTTCCTTGATGGCATCCGTTCCGCGTACATCGCAGAATTCGATGGGAGCGGCAGGGTCGCCGGTGAGCCATTCGGCTGCTGTGCGGAGAGCTGCCTCCATAACGCCGCCGGTCGCGCCGAATATGACGGCCGCGCCGGTGGAAACACCCATGGGATCGTCGTATTTTTCGTCAGGCAGGTTCACAAAGTCGATACCTGCGCGCTCAATCATGCGGGCAAGCTCGCGGCTTGTGAGAGCAACATCGACGTCTGCAATGCCGTTTGCTCCCTGCTCGGGACGCTTGCACTCGTATTTTTTGGCGGTGCAGGGCATAATGCTGACGACGAAGATGTTCTTCGGGTCAATGCCGAGTTTTTGTGCGTACCAGCTCTTGACCACTGCGCCGAACATCTGCTGGGGGGATTTGCAGGAGGAGAGGTTCGGAATAAATTCGGGATAATAATGCTCGCAGTAGTTGATCCAGCCGGGTGAGCAGGAGGTAATGAGCGGGAGAGCGCCGCCGTTCTGGATGCGCCCGACGAGCTCGGTGGCTTCTTCAAGTATCGTAAGGTCGGCGGAGAAGTTGGTGTCGAACACATCGTCAAAGCCGAGACGGCGCAGAGACGCGACCATCTTGCCCTCAACATTGGTGCCGATGGGCATACCGAATGCTTCACCGAGGGCGGCGCGGACTGCGGGAGCCGTCTGAACGACGACGCGCTTTGTGGGATCGGCCAAAGCTGCCCATACTTCGTCCGTCTGATCCTTTTCGTGGAGAGCGCCGGTGGGGCAGGCAACGATGCACTGTCCGCAGGAGACGCAGGCGACGGTGTTCAGCGGAGCGTCGAAAGCCGAGCCGATATGGGTGTTGAAGCCGCGCTTATTTACGCCGATGACCGCGGCGTCCTGAAGGTGCTCGCAGACCGCTGTGCAGCGGCGGCAGAGTATGCATTTGGAATTGTCGCGAACCATGTGAGTCGCGGACTCGTCGACTGTCGAGGGAGTCTTGGAGCCGTCATATTTGCTCTCGTCATCCACACCGTAGTCATGGCAGAGCTTCTGGAGCTCACAGCTGCCGGAACGGATGCAGGTAAGGCATTCGCGCTTGTGGTTCGAAAGCAGGAGCTGGAGGTTCATTTTGCGCGCATTAAAAACCTTTTTGCTGTTTGTAACGACCTCCATGCCCTCCGTAACAGGGAAGACGCAGGAGGCGTTCAGCTTCGGGGAACCCTTGATTTCGACAACGCACATGCGGCAGGCACCGATTTCATTGATGTCCTTGAGGTAGCAGAGAGTGGGGATGTCGATATGCGCCTCGCGGGCGGCGTTCAAAATGGTCGTTCCTTCGGGGACAGTTACAGGCACGCCATTGATTTTGAGATTTATCATTTTCATTTCCATATCCTCCTCTCCTTATTTCTTGGAAATAGCTTTGAACTTGCAGCTATCCATGCAGGCACCGCACTTGATGCACTTTGCATTGTCTATAACGTGAGTCTTTTTGACTTCGCCCGTAATGGCACTTGCCGGGCAGTTGCGCGCGCAGAGCGTGCAGCCCTTGCAAAGCTCGGGGTCTATTGTGTAGTTCAGCAGCTTCTTGCAGACGCCTGCCGGACAGCGCTTATCCCTGATGTGGGCCTCGTATTCTTCACGGAAATACTTAATTGTCGAGAGAACGGGGTTCGGAGCAGTCTGTCCAAGACCGCAGAGGGCGTTTTCCTTGATGAAGTAGCAGAGCTCTTCGAGCTTGTCGATATCCTCCATCTCGCCGTTGCCTGAGGTAATTTTGTCAAGAATCTCATATAGGCGGCGGACGCCGACGCGGCATGGTGTGCACTTGCCGCAGCTTTCGTCGACCGTAAATTCAAGGAAGAATTTCGCGATATCGACCATGCAGTTGTCTTCGTCCATGACTATCATTCCGCCGGAGCCAATCATGGAGCCGATAGAAATCAGATTGTCATAGTCGACGGGAATGTCCATGAGACTGGCCGGAATGCAGCCACCGGAGGGACCGCCGGTCTGAACGGCCTTGAACTTCTTACCGTTCGGGCAGCCACCGCCGATTTCCTCTATGATTTCGCGGAGCGTTGTGCCCATGGGTATTTCAACAAGTCCGGTGTGGTTAATCTTGCCGCCCAGAGCAAAGACCTTGGTGCCCTTGGATTTCTCCGTGCCCATGGAGGAAAACCACGCTGCGCCGTTATTTATAATGCGGGTTATATTCGCATAGGTCTCAACGTTATTGAGTATAGTGGGCTTACCGAACAGGCCCTTGACAGCGGGGAACGGAGGACGGGGACGCGGGTCGCCGCGCTTGCCCTCAATGGAGTTCATGAGAGCGGTTTCCTCACCGCAGACGAAAGCGCCTGCGCCGAGACGGATGTCGATATCGAAGTTGAAGCCGGTTCCAAGAATATTATTTCCCAGAAGTCCCGCTTCACGCGCCTGCGCGATAGCTATTTTCAGACGCTTGACCGCAATGGGGTATTCCGCACGGACATATATATAGCCGTGGTTGGAACCGATTGCGTAGCCCGCTATTGCCATGGCCTCGAGCACGCAGTGGGGATCGCCCTCAAGCACGCTTCTGTCCATGAACGCGCCGGGGTCGCCCTCGTCGGCGTTGCAGCAGACGTATTTTTCGCCGGCCGGCTGATTTGCGGCAAATTCCCACTTCTTTCCGGTGGGGAAGCCACCGCCGCCGCGACCACGAAGGCCGGAGGCGCTGATTTCCTTGACGACGTCCTGCGGAGTCATCTCGGTGAGAACCTTCGCCAGAGCCATATAGCCGTCATAGGCTATGTATTCGTTGATGTTTTCTGGGTCTATAACGCCGCAGTTCTGGAGAGCGACGCGCTTTTGCTTGCGGTAAAAATCGGTGTTGTCGAGGCTGAGTATTGTGTCCTCCGCAATTGTTTCGGTGTAAAGCAGACGCTTTACAAGTCTGCCCTTGAGAAGATGCTCGGTTACGATTTCCTTCACGTCCTCAGGCTTGACCTGAGAATAGAAGGCGCCTTCGGGATAGACAACTACGACGGGACCGAGGGCGCACAGGCCGAAGCAGCCGGTTTTAATGACTTTGACTTCGTCTGCGAGACCAGCGGCTTTAAGCTCGGATTCGAAGTTATCAAATAATGTATCGCTTCCCGAGGAATGACAGCCTGTACCGCCGCAAACGAGGATATGTGAACGTACCATTTGACTACCTCCTTAATTTGCGCTCGCGCCGATGGTGTATTCGACCACGGGGCTGCCGTTTACCACATGCTGGGCGATAATTTTTGGAACCTTTTCAGGGGTTACGTGTACATAGGTGGTCTTTGAGCCGTCGGCGTCATAGATTTCAACCACGGGCTCGAACTGGCAGATGCCGATGCAGCCTGTCTGAGCTACAACAACGTCGGTAAGCTTGCGGGTTTCAACTTCCTTGATGCAGGCGGCAAGGACAGGGCGCGCACCCGCAGCGATTCCGCAGGTTGCCATGCCGACGACTATTCTGATGCGGTGTTCACCGTCTTTGCGGACGCCGACTTTTGCTTTCATCTCGTCGCGCAAAGCCTGAAGTTCTGCTAAACTCTTCATCTTTGGACTACCTCCTGTTTAGTGGACGCGCCTGAGACGCATCCCATATTTTTGTTAGGACTCCGGGCCTAAGAGCAGGTCGGAGGTGTTTTCCGTTAAAAATTCACGAATGAATTTGGAAACGATGGGGTCATTCAAATCAATTCCGCCCAGAATACAGCGGAATTCCCGCGTATCCAGAGCCATCTCGTTTTCTTCAAATCGGCGCGTGTATAAAAAATCAATTTGCGGATTGCAGTAGATAAGCGAGCATATCGTCTCGTTTATATTTCCAAGCGGCATTAGGTCAATGCTTGACAGGACAAAGTCCGCCCTGACAGTGGAACCCTTCCCGACCTCGCTCTCTATGACAAACTTTCCGCCGGTGAGTTCGGCCGCCATTTTGAAAAACGGCACGCCCAGACCGACCTTTCTAGTCGAGCGGGTGGTATAGAACGGATCGATGACGTTCCTCAGCTGTTCGGGTGACATGCCACAGCCGTTATCGGAAACAGTGACCGAGAGAAGGTCGGCACTCGGCTTTTCATCAACCGTAATCTCAACGAGTGAGGCACCGGCACGGACGGAGTTTTCCGCCACATCCAGTATGTTCATGGAAAGCTCCTGCATCATTGCGCTTCCTCCGCAAGTTTGATTTAACTCTTATTCACACTTTTTCAGGATGCCGTCTATCTGGTCAGGGGTTACCTTACCGTAAACCTCGTCGTTGACCGTGAGAACCGGCGCCAGACCGCAGGCACCGAGGCAGCGGCAGGCGTCCAGAGAAAATTTGCCGTCAGGGGTAGTACCGCCGTCCTCGACCTTGATTTTATCCTTAATCTTCTGATAGATTTCGCCCGAGCCTTTGACGTAGCATGCGGTTCCGAGGCAGACAGAAACGGCGTATTTACCCTTTGGGCTGAAATTGAACTGCGAATAGAAGGTTGCGACGCTGTAAACGCTTTCCGTGGAGATGCCCAGCCCAGCGGCGATTACGTCAATCACCTCTTCTGGCAGATAACCATAGATTTCCTGCGCTACCTGCAATACCTGGACCAGCGAATGGTCACCTTGCAGGGACGCAATGCTTTCCCGCAGCTTCTTGTCTTGTTCAGGCGTTCCGACAATAGCAGCCGTGCACGTTTTGCATGACATTTTTGTGTTCCTCCAGTTTTATAAAAATGTTTGCTGTGACAGTTTTCTGTCGGACAGCAGCTTAACTCCCGTCCGATAATTATAGCATAATGCAATATGTTTTACCAGCATGATTTGCGGATTTTTCGACATATAGCTTTATGTAACATTGTTTTTGCCCGCACCTTTGTGCTATAATTACGGTAATAGAAAAGCGCAGACGCCGTAGCTGAAATGTTGCAATAAAAACCGTGTTTCAAATGTGACTTATTTAACAAATACCTATAGCCCAAACAAATCAACAATTGAGGTACAGGGGGAATATCTATGTTAATAAAAGATATCCAGAGGATTTTGGACGCTCAGCTCCTTGTCGGAGAAGAGCTTCTGGACACTGAGGTCCGCACAGCCTGCGGAAGCGACATGATGAGCGATGTGCTTGCCTTCGTCAAGGATCAGGCGGTTCTGATAACAGGGCTTTTAAACCAGCAGGCAATCCGTACCGCTGCGATGATGGACATGGTGTGCGTCGTTTTCGTCCGCGGAAAGGTGCCGGGGGAGGATATTCTCGAAGCCGCAAAGGAAAATGGTATCGCCGTTATGACTACTACGCACCGTATGTTTACCGCCTGCGGACTCCTTTATGAGGCCGGCCTGAACGGAGGATGCACCATAAAATGAGCGAGAACAGCCTGCATTACCATTATGTCGTGCCCGGAGACGATTTTACCAGGGCAGGAATGGCGTCCAGTGCTGTGAAGAAAACTCTTAAGCAGCTTGGAATAGACCCTGAAACAGTCAGAAAACTCTCGATTTCGCTTTTCGAGGGTGAAATAAACATGGTAATCCATGCCGGAGGCGGCGAGATCGACGTCTGGATCGACGACGAGAAAATCGTCGCGGAGCTTGTTGACAAGGGGCCGGGAATCGAAAACATTGAGCTTGCCATGCAGGAGGGCTGGTCTACAGCCTCAGAGCAGGTGAGAGGCCTGGGCTTCGGCGCCGGAATGGGATTACCAAACATGAAAAAATATTCCGATAAACTTATAATAGACAGCACCGTGGGCGTGGGAACAAAGGTGACGCTCATAGTGAACATTATCAAATAACATACTCTTTGGAGGCTCATAATGGCTGAGTATTTTCACTCCGTTACACTGGATAAGGATGCCTGCCACGGGTGCATAACCTGCGTTAAACGCTGTCCTACGGAAGCGATTCGTGTTCGTAACGGAAAGGCGCAAATCATCAAGGAGCGCTGCATCGACTGCGGCGAATGTATAAGAGTCTGCCCTCATCATGCCAAGCACGCGGTGACCGACCCACTCAGTGAGATCGAGAAATATAAATATAAGGTAGTGCTCCCACCGCCGTCTCTTTTCGGACAGTACAAGAGACAGGAGGATTTGGAGCTTATACGGGCGGCGCTTTGCAGGCTCGGCTTCGACGCGGTCTACGAGGTCGCGGCGGCTGCGGAGCTCGTTTCGGACGCAACGCGCAGGATGCTCGAAAAGGGCGAGCTTAAAAAGCCTGTCATTTCATCGGCCTGCCCGGCTGTTTTAAGACTTATCAGAATACGCTTTCCGCATCTTTTGGAAAATGTGCTGCCGCTTTCCGCTCCGATGGAGGTTGCGGCACGCCTTGCGCGCGAAAAAGCGGTTGCGCTCACGGGACTTAAACCCGAAGAAATCGGAATCGTGTTTATTACTCCGTGCCCCGCTAAGGCGACTGCTATCAAAAACCCGATGGGAACCGAAAAAAGCGATGTTGATCTGGCGGTTTCCGTCAGCGAAATATATCCCGCGCTGCTCGCCGCCATGAACAAATGCGCGACGGAGGGCACCGGACCAGATACCTCTCAGTCGGGACGTACAGGTCTGAGCTGGGGCAACAGCGGCGGAGAAGCCGCAGCGACCTTCACGGTGCGCTACCTTGCGGCGGACGGAATCGAAAACGTTATCAAGGTACTTGAGGAGATGGAGGACGACCGCCTGTCAGACCAGGATTTTGTCGAATTAAACGCCTGTCCGGCGGGCTGTGTGGGCGGAGTGCTCAACATAGAAAATCCGTATGTCGCGGCTACCAGAATGAAGCAGCTGCGAAATTACCGTCCCGTTGCCTGCAACAACCTGTCGGGCAATCAGATACCGGAAGAGCTGCTCTGGGACACGGAAGTCGCGCCAGTAGATGCGCTGCGGCTTGATCCGCTGCCGGAACGTTCTCTGGAAATGATGCGTGAAATTGAGAAAATCGAGAAGAGTCTGTACGGGCTTGACTGCGGCTCCTGCGGAGCGCCGAGCTGCCGCGCGCTGGCGGAGGACATCGTACTTGGCTTTTCGACAGAAGACGCTTGCATATACCTTCTCAAGGACAAGGTGGACGCCGTAAGATCCAGTATGCTGTCCCTCAAGCTCGACAGCAGAGACAAAAGCGGGGAAAAGAATTGAAATATATTTCAATTCTTTTCATTTAACTCAAGTGCGTGCTGCTCACCCTGCGTGCAGCCGCAACACATGCACAAAATGGCCATTCCCAATAGTGGTTATTTCGTGCCTTGAATTTGGCGAAAGGAACGGCCATTAATGAAAGTTAAGGAACTAGGCGAGATACTGGGTTGGGAGCTGGCTATAGGCGACGGTGAGCGCGAAATCACCGGAGGTATCTACTGCTGCGACCTTCTGTCGCTTGTGATGGGAAGAGCGCCCACGGACAGTCTCTGGATTACCGTGATGGGAAACGTGAACTCGATGGCTGTGGCAACGCTTGCCGATACCGCCTGCGTCGTTGTCGCAGAAAACATGCCGCTTGACACTGAAGCACTCGAGGGAGCAAAGAAAGGCGGAGTTACGGTACTTAGAACTGTAAAACCGGTCTATGAGGCGGCACGTTCCGCCGCAAAAGCATTGAAGCTGGATTAGCTGAATTAACAGAACAAAGGGGGCGGATAAGCTGTGCCGCTTTATGCGTATGACCTGCATATACACACCTGCCTATCGCCCTGCGGCGATGCGCTGATGACTCCGCCGAACATTGCCAACATGGCCTATGTCAAGGGGCTGGATATTATCGCGATAACCGACCATAACAGTGCCAAAAATGTCCGCGCCGTAATGTGTGCGGCACAGGACCTGCCTTTGACGGTGATAGCCGGAATTGAAGTCACGACCTCGGAAGAAATCCACGTCGTCTGCCTTTTTCCCGATGCCGACAGCGCGGAAAGAGCCGGTGCGGAGCTTGAAGGACATCTTCCGCCTATTCAAAATCGTCCCGAATACTTCGGAGAACAGGTGATAATGGACGAAAACGAAGCTGTTTCGGGGACTTTTCCGCTGCTCCTCCCGAACGCGCTGGACATATCAATCGACGCTCTGCCGGAGTTTGTCGGGCGTTTCGGAGGCTTCTGCTATCCCGCGCATATCGACCGTGCCTCAAACAGCATCATCGCCGTTTTCGGTGAGGTGCCGGAAATGCCGAAATTTACCGCGCTTGAGGTGCATAATCCGCAAAGCTTTTTCGGAAAGACCGAAAATTTACGCTATAGGGACGGCTATACGATTATTACGTCGTCCGACGCGCACTGTCTTCAAGACATTTCGGAGAGGGAGCATTTCCTTGAACTCAGAGAGCCGAGCTTTACCTGTCTGCGTGAAGCGCTCTGCCCTTAAATGCCGCCAAAGCACAAACCGTATTTTACAACATATGCAACCGCTTGTCAAAGCGCCGGGCCTAGTATCTGGAGACAAATTGATAACATTGTAACAATCGATAAAAACAATACACGTGTATCGTCAAATTGCAGTATATTTTATATGGCATTGCACCGGAAAGTTTACTGAAGAGGGAAGAAATTATGAAAGTCGCGCTGATTAACGGGCAAAACCACAAGGGCTCTACGTATCACATCGGCAGGATGCTCGCCGAAAAACTGACGGACGAGAGCAGCATTGCCGAGGTGTTTCTGCCGCGCGATATGCCGAGCTTCTGTCTCGGCTGCGCCAAGTGCATAACGGTGAACGAAAACGTTTGTCCGCATTTTAATGCCATAGCCCCTATAACGGAAAAGCTTGATTCGGCTGACGTGCTGATATTCACATCGCCTGTTTACGTGTTTCACGCGTCAGGCTCGATGAAAGCGCTGCTTGACCACTATGCATACCGCTGGATGTCTCACCGCCCCGAGGGAAAAATGTTTCGCAAGCAGGGCGTATGCGTAGCTACAGCCGCAGGAGCGGGCATGAAATCCACTATTAAGGATATGCGGGACAGCCTATCTTTTTGGGGTGTAGGCCGTATCTATAGCTATGGAGTCGGAGTTGCGGCGATATCCTGGGACACCGTGTCGGAAAAGAAAAAGACCGTCATCAGCGAAAAGGTTGACAGTCTGGCGCAGACGATTAAAAGACATGAGGGGAAGGTTCGCCCCTCACTTAAAACAAGAATTATCTTTATTGTTATGCGGATGATGCAGAAAAAGGCATGGAACCCTGTGGACGCGTCATACTGGAGAGATAAGGGCTGGATGGACAAAAAGCGTCCGTGGAAGCCATGAAAACAAACCGATTACAGGGAAGGTGATGGAGTGAAGAGGTGCATTGCAGTCAGGAACAGTCAGCTTATTTAATATAATCAGGAGGAAAATAAATGACTGTTCAGGATAAAAGCATATATCCGCGTACGGGAGACTATCAAACCGTATATCTTAAAAATGTGATTTCAGACCCGAATATAACAGTCGGAGAATATACCATGTACAACGACTTTGTCTCCGACCCCGCGAATTTTGAGAAGAATAATGTTTTGTATCACTACCCTGTCAATAACGACAGGCTGATTATCGGCAAATTCTGTTCGATAGCCTGCGGAGCAAAGTTTATATTCACAAGCGCGAATCACACGCTTAAATCGCTTTCGACCTATCCCTTCCCGATATTCTTCGAGGAATGGGGACTGGAGAAAAAGAATGTGAGTACGGCTTGGGACAACAGGGGCGACATACTTATCGGAAACGATGTCTGGATAGGATATGAGGCCGTAATTATGTCCGGCGTTAGCATCGGAGACGGAGCAATCATCGGAACAAGGGCGGTTGTTACTAAAGATGTCCCGCCATATACGATAGTCGGAGGAGTACCGGCGAAAAAAATCAGAATGCGTTACGACGATGAAAAAATCGAAAAGCTCACTCAGCTTAAGTGGTGGGACTGGCCCGCTGAAAAGATAAGGGAAAATCTCAGTTTCATCATGAACGGCGAAGCCGAAAAGCTTTAGCTTAAGGCGCGAAGCACCCGCGGGGCAGTGCCCTGCGGGTGCTTGTGCCGAAAAAGTTCTTATTTCCGACAAAAAAATCACGATTGACAAATTTTCGGGCATCAATTATAATAAGCATGCTTTAAAGAAGTAAAGCCAATCGAATATGCCCATTTTGGGCTTTGGCAAAGAGGCCAATAATACACTGTGTATTATTGCGCCTTATTTTTTTGTTTAAGGAGAAGATTTATGGATCACGGAGACGTAGCATGGATGCTGACATCGTCGGCTTTGGTGCTCATCATGACCCCCGGTCTGGCATTCTTTTACGGCGGTCTGGTTAAAAGAAAGAACATAATCAACACTATACTATCGTCGGTTATTCTAATGGGGCTGGGTTCGGTGCTCTGGGTTCTGATCGGTTTCTCGCTATCGTTTCACGGCGACTTCGGTGGAATAATCGGCGACCTGAAATGGGCCGGTATGAATTTCAACACGCTTACCGATATGACTCTGCCTTACCCCAATACGCTTGCTTTTGCAATTTTTCAGATGATGTTCGCAATCATCACTCCGGCGCTTATAACGGGCGCGATTGCGGAAAGAATGAAATTTTCATCGCTTGTTGTGTTCACAACAATATGGTCAATACTCGTCTATTACCCGCTTGCGCACATGGTCTGGGGCGGGGGGCTCATATTTAAATTGGGCGCCGTGGACTTTGCCGGCGGTGACGTTGTCCACATAAGCTCCGGCGTCAGCGCGCTTGTCCTGTCGATACTTCTCGGCAAGCGCAAGCACATCGCAAGAGCTACATATCACCCTCACAATGTGCCGTTCGTTATTCTTGGAGCTTCGCTGCTCTGGTTCGGCTGGTTCGGCTTCAACGCCGGCAGCGCGCTTTCATCGAATGAGCTCGCGATACACGCTTTCATGACCACAAACACCTCGGCTGCCGCCGCTATGCTTTCGTGGTTGATGATCGAAAAAATCAGAAATGATAAGCCGACACTTGTCGGAGCCTCGACGGGACTTGTCATCGGCCTTGTCGCGATAACACCTGGCGCGGGCTTTGTCCCTGTCTGGGCCTCGCTGGTTATAGGAGCTATGGTGAGCCCGATTTGCTATTTCTTCATCAGCGTAATAAAACCGAAATTCGGTTATGACGATGCGCTGGACGTGTTCGGCTGTCACGGTATAGGCGGAATCTGGGGCGGTATTGCTACGGGACTTTTCGCAAAGAGCTCCATTAACCCCGCAGCCGCGTGGGACGGTCTCGTTTTCGGCGGCGCGGGACTGTTTCTGCGTCAGCTTGCCGCAATTTTTATTACTATTGCAATTGCCATTGTAGGCACAGTTGCGGCATATGGCGTGACCGCGCTTATTACAAACGGTATTAAGGTCTCGAAGAAGGACGAGGATCTGGGGCTTGACTGCTCACTGCACGGCGAGGCCGCTTATCCCGCGTTCAACGGCATGGACTGATATTTAAGGAGGAGTTACCATGAAAAAAATCGAAGCGTATATCAGACCGGAAAAACTTGAAGACGTCAAGGAAATACTGAGCAAATTCGGAATTAACGGTCTGAGTATCATGCAGGTTATGGGCTGCGGCAATCAGAAGGGCTGGAAAAAGTTTATCCGTGGCACAGAGGTCGACTATAACTTCCTGCAAAAAATCAAGCTTGAGATGATAGTCATGGACGACCAGGTCGATGACATTGTTCAGGGCATAGTCAATATAAGCTCTACAGGAGAATTCGGCGACGGCAAGATATTTATTTATGATGTGAACGATGCCGTTCGCGTCAGAACAAAGGAGCGCGGCGAGGCCGCGATCAGATAACCGAGTACAAGGCTTCAGCCCCGAAAGGCTTAACTTTCGGGGCTGTTTTCATGCTATAGGATGCCGAAAGCGCTCATGATTCCGACAACAATAAAGCAGACATACCGGAGGAAAGGAGAAATATCGAAAAATCCGCATAACAACTTCTTTTTTGTAGAGAATATAACCAATAAAACAAGGAGGATATGTGTTATGGCACTTTTAGGAAATCCTTTTGTCGCAAATGTGACAAAACAAATGACCGAGGAAGAAACAATTCAGGCTTTGCGTGTCGACCTTGCAGGAGAAATTGAGGCTATCATCGGATATGAGGCACATGCCGCGGCTACTAATGACGAGCGCGTAAAAAAGGTGCTCAGCCATATCGCGGACGAGGAAAGGCAGCATGTAGGCGAACTCCAGCAGCTGCTCGTTTTCCTGTGTCCCAAGGAAGCTGAAAACATGGAAAAGGGAAAGCAGGCAATTATTCAGCAGCAGCAACAGAACTTTCAGGGACAGATGCAGTAAGCGGTATAACAATTAGTCTGTTATCATGCTAAAACCGGATCCTTTTTTCACCGCTAGGATAGTCGCCGCGGCCATTATCAGCGAAAGCACACCGAACGCTATCCAGACGGGATTATACGAGCCGAAAACGTCGAATACCCTGCTTGCGGCGACAGGTCCGATGGCCGCTCCGGAGCCATAGAAGAGTCCGAGCAGACCGTAGATGCCCGGGTAGTCACGCCTGCCGCATATAAGTGCCGTAAGATAGGGCGTAGCGACGGTCAGCATCGAGCAGACAAGCCCGAAAAAGGTCCCGAAAAGTATCGCAATGTATATGTTTCCGGAGTTCATGAACGCAGCGGCGGCGAGAATGTATAGAACAGACAGGTAAATCGTACCGAATCTGACGCCTTTCTTGTCATATATCGCTCCGAGAAGGATTTTTCCGAAAATCTCTACGCCCATAATAAAGGTAAACAGATTTGCCGCGAAGCCCGCGCTGTAACCGAGGTTTCTTGTCAGGTAAATGCTCACGTTGTTCTGCATGCCCAAACCGATAAAGCCGATTATAAAGAAGCTTAAGCCAAGCAGCCGGAAGGAACCGGTTTTTATAAAGCTCTTCATTGAAATTCCAGTAATTTCGGCCTGCGTGCCATCGCTCTCCGGTTTCGCTCCGAGGGGCAGCAGACCCATATCCTCCGGCTTTTCACGAACCACAAAAAGTAAGGTCGGAAGCAGAATGACGGCCGAAACGATGCCCATTATCAAAAATGCACTCCTCCATCCGGAGGCCGCAATAATAAGCTTTGTCACTTGAACCAGTATGAGTCCGCCAGCGACGCTGCCGGTGAAGGCGATTCCCGTGGCGAGGCCTTTTTTTTCGGAAAACCAGTTGTTTATGAGCATTCCGCAGGGTACAAGCGACACACCGCTGACTCCAAGTCCGACTATTGCTGAAAGCATATAGAACATAACAAGGCCTTTGCACGCTGAATACAGCATAAAGCCGCCGGACATCAGCAAAGCGTATATCGGCATGGCAACGCGCATACCGACTTTGGCTATTACCTTGCCTGTAAAGATTGCGCCTATGAAGCTCGTGATGGTTGTAATTGTACTGATAAGCTGAACGCTGCTTGCTGAATAGCCGAATTCTTTCATGAGCTCTATCGAAAAAAGGTTGAAGCAATTGACTGTGACGCCGATTGAAGCCGCCATTATTAAAAAACACGCCAAAATAATTGCCCAGTGATATGTTAATCTTGTTTTTTTCATTCTGAGTTTTTTCTCTTTCCCTCTGTTATTATTTCAGGAGGCATGAAGCCGCAACAGCGTAAAAAATAGCGGGGGCGGACCATTCCACCCCCGCCCGGAATAAGGCTTAATCCAGCGGAACCTTTATGATTGCGTCCAGGGCGATATCAATTTCATCCTCGACAGCGCGGTCCACGGCACTCTGGTCGGGATGATAATCCTCCACACCCACAAGCTCGAAGGCTTTGGCGTCGGCGGCGAGTATCGCTCCGGCCTTTACTCCGTGCATTGAGGCTACAACAAGCAGAGCGGAAACCTCGTTGTCCATAGCGACAACGCCGGCCTTTGCGTAAAGCCTGACCTTGGATTCAAGAATGCCCGGATAAAACAGCGCCTGAGTCAGCATTATGCCTTTATGCGCGGAAATACTGCGCCCGCGCGCCGCGGCGGAAAGGGCGGAAACCACTTCTCCGTCGCAGACAGCGGGATAGGAGAGAGGTATCATCTTCTCGGTAACGCCTTCTTCACGGCAGGAGGCGGTGGGAATTACTATGCTTCCGGCATCGATGCCGTCTTGCATTCCGCCGCAGGTACCTACACGAATAATTATCTTCGCACCGGCGCGCCAAAGACTCTCGAAAGCAATTGTAGCACCTCCGGCGCCCACGCCGTGAGAGCTGACGGTGACGGGAACGCCCTGATATTCTCCGGAGAAGGTCCAGAACTCACGGTTTTTTGCCAGACATACAGAATTCGTCAGCCGCCGCGAAATAATTTCGGCTCGGGCGGGATCTCCGCAGGTTATAACCCTAGGCGCGATATCCCCCTCACCGACATGGATGCAGGGAAACAGTATTTTTTCGGACATTTAGATGCTCCTCCCGTTTTTGCTTTTGATGCTTCTCCAGCCAGACAGCATCAAAGCTAGAATGGTTGCGATATACGGCAAAGTCATTGTAAGCTGACTCTTGATAACGTTTTGCAGCGCCGAGCCGATGGACTGACACAGACCGAAAAACAGGCTGGAAACTATGGTCAGCAGCGGATGATTGACACCAAGGCTTGCCGCTGCCATTGCAATGAAGCCGCGGCCCGAGGTCATGTTTTCCGTAAACATCGTGACCTGACCCATACTTAGCACAACGCCGCCCAAACCGCACAAGGCACCGGAAAGGGTAACGACAATCATCTGGATTCGAAGCGCCTTGGTGCCGAGACTCTCCGACGCTTCCTTGTTTATGCCGACCGACAGCGTGCGGAAGCCGGAAACCGTCTTATATAAATAGATGAAAATGAGTATCGCAATCAGATATGCGAGGTAGTCAACAGCAGTCAGATTCTCGAGAATGCGCCCTAAAATGGGTATGTCGCGAATAACGGGCAAATTGATTTTTGGAAGCGATACCAGCTTGTTATCCACCAGCTTGCCGCGCAGACCAAAAATCAGGTAGAGCAGGAAGCTGGTAGCGCCGCTGACAAGCAGGTTCAGCGAGGTACCGATTACCATGTCGGCGGCGCGGTATTTTACCTGCAGAACCGCGACTATGTAACCAATCAGCATTCCGGAGAAAATGCCCGCCAGAACGGAGAGGTAAACGTTTCTCGTAAAGTAATTGACGACAATGGAGAAAAAGGTGGCAATCAGCATCTGAGCCTCAAGCGCGATGTTGAATACGCCGACCTTGCTGCAGATTGCGCTGCCCAGCGCTGCCAGAAGTATGGGCGTTGTCATGCGGAGAGTGGAATTGACAATGGAGGCGATATATTCCCAGTTCATCCCTGCTCACCGCCTTTTTCGGCAAGAGCGACTTTAGCTTTTCGCTTCTTGATAAAATTGAAAACCAGTTTAACGGATACGAACAGGGTTATACAGCACTGAATTATTGTTGAAATCTCCAGAGGAATTCCCAGAGAACGCTGAATAGCGCTGCCGCCGATTTGAAGACCGGCAAGAAAGATAGACACAAAAAACATACCCACGGGGTTGAGATTGGCTATTAAAGCCGCCATAAGACCCGTCCAAGCGTAGCTTGTTGAGGTGAACATGGTATCGGCATAGCGGTATTTGAGACCGAAGATTTCCACAGTGCCTGCAAGAGAGGCGATTGCGCCGGAGAGCGCCATGGTTATCATCATGACCTTGACCTGTTTTGTTCCGCCGTAGCGGGCAAAGGACGGGTTGAAACCGCTCATTTTGGATTCGTAGCCAAAGACGGTCTTTTTCGTAATGAATACCATAAACACGACTACCAGTATGGCAATGATGAAGCCGAAATGAAGCGTGTTCTTGGGTGTAAGGCGCGGCAGCCACATACCCGGGTCTATCTGGGGAGTCTGAAGCGCCAGCCCGTCGCCGGCTGTGTCCTTAAGAGGATAGGTGACAAAATAGCTGGTTATATAACTTGCAACATAGTCGAGCATGAGTGTGCAGATTACCATGCTGACTCTGAATTTCCATGTTAGGACGGCCGGAAGCAGAGCATAAAGCGCGCCCGCCGCCATGCCGAGAATGAAGGAGATGACGGCTACCAGCACCGGTGGGCCGGGGATGAACAGAGCGCACACCGTCGCAACAAACGCGCCGATTATCATCTGACCTTCGACACCTATGTTTATGTAGCCTGCCCGCCACGCCATCGCTGTCGCCATGGCACAGAGAATAATCGGAGTTGCGCGTGTCAGAGTTGTAAACAGATAATAAGATTTGATGAAGGACTTATCGAACATTTCGGCATATACCGTCAGAGGATTTTTGCCGCAGGCAAGAATAACGACAGCACCGACAATAAGGCCCAGAATCGTGGCTATCAGGGGCTGCCGCAAGGCGTTCCATACTCCGCGCGCGCCTGATGCGAGACCGCGGTCAGACAGCTTTTTGCTCATGGTTTTCGCCTCCCATCATCAGAATACCAAGATTTTCTTCCGTGGCGTCCTGCTTCCGGAATTCTCCGGCTACCTTGCCGTCAAAGATTACATATATGCGGTCGGACAGTGTCATTATCTCCGTAAGTTCGGACGAAATAAGCAGGACAGCGTCACCCTTCGCCCGCTTGTCAAGCAGACGGCTGTGGATAAATTCCATCGCGCCTATGTCCACACCGCGGGTAGGTTCCGCAGCTATAAGCAGACGGGAGTTTAGTTCAATTTCGCGGGCAACAATCATCTTCTGAAGGTTGCCGCCGGAAAGTTCACCGGCCTTTTGGGACAAGCTGCCGCTGCGGACATCGTAGCTTTTCAGCAGCCCCGAGGTAAACTTTTTTATTCCCTTTTCTTTCAGGATTCCGTGGCTGGATATCTCAGGCTCACGCTGATGCGCCATAATGGAGGTTTCCGTGAGCGTTGCCTGCTTGGCGCAGCCCCAGAGATAGCGGTCCTCGGGTATGCAGGCGCAGCCGGCCCTGCGGATTTCGCCGACAGTTCTGCCGACGACGCTTTTATCACAAATACGCAGGTCTCCGGAGGTGACGGGCGTCAGTCCGGTGATGCACGCTATAAGCTCTGACTGACCGTTGCCGGACACGCCCGCGATGCCGACAATTTCGCCGGCGTCCACGTGTATACTGAAATGATTCAGGATATTCTTCTTGTCGGAGCCGGACAGCACAAGGTCATGTACCTCCAGAACGGTTCCGGTAGTTTCCTGCGGAAGGATTTCGCGCTCAACTATATGACGGCCAACCATCAGGAAGGACATCTCCTCGATTGAGGTTTCGGACTTTGCCATTTCCTTAATGCGTTTTCCCTGACGCATGACCATAACACGGTCGGCGACCTCCATGACCTCATTGAGCTTGTGCGTGATGATTATGATGCTTTTTCCCATAGCGGCGAGCTTTTTAATGGTTTTCAGAAGCTCCGCGACCTCCTGAGGAGTCAGTACCGCGGAGGGCTCGTCGAAAATAATGATTCTGGCGTCCTGATACAGAACCTTCAGAATTTCCACTCGCTGCTGCAAACCCACGGGGCAGTTTGAGACAATAAGGTTCGGATCGATATTAAGCCCATATTTTTCGCAAAGCTCATTGGTTATTTCCACCGCGCGCCTGCGGTCAAAAAAAATACCGTTTTTCTTCGGCTCGTGTCCGTAAACGATATTCTCTGCAACAGTACAGGGCTGCAGCAGCATGAAGTGCTGCTGAACCATGCCGATTTTTTTGGTCATGGCGTCGTGTGGACTGCGAAACCTCTGCAGCGCTCCGTCAATATATATTTCGCCCTCTGTCGGGTTTTCCAAACCGTAGAGAATTTTCATAAGCGTCGATTTACCGGCGCCGTTTTCGCCGACAACGGCAAGAATCTCTCCCTCCTGAAGAGACAGATCCACATCGTCGTTGGCGCGTAATGTACCGTATTCTTTGGTTATGTGTTTCATTTCGAGCAGCAAATTTTCACACCCATCCTTTCCATGCCGAAAAAGGGCCTATCCCGCGCGTAAATAAAAACGAGTCAGACGGGGAGCGGTTTATTCCCGTCTGACTCGTCGGTTAGACATACTTCCCCAGAATATCTGTGAGCAGAGGCTTATTTACCCTTGCTCGCGTTATATTCTTCTTCGGTGGGCATTTTGGTGAGGTCGAGCTTGCCGCTGCGGATATCTTCCGCCGCCTGCTTGGCAATAGCGATATCGGCATCGCTCAGACGCTCGCTGCGTGGATTTTTGCTGTCATGTGTAACATATACGGCGCCGATAGTGCCGTCGGAAAGGCCCCAGACCTCGTCATCGGTGTTCCAGCCGGAGAAATAGAGGTCTATGAGGTTCTTCATTGTCGCATAGGTATCCTTGATCTGAGAGGTCACTATGTAGGGGTTGCTGGGATCGGTCAGATCGACGTCCTGACCGGAGGTGTAGAAGCCCTTTTCCTTAGCGGCCTCAAAGGTACCGGAGTCGCCGCCTGCTGCAGCGGAGTTAATGAAAACGCAGCCCTGTTCATACTGCTGAATCGCAAGTTCCTTTGCCTTCGCGGGATCGCTGTAGGAGCCGACATAGTTGAAAACGAAGGTTGCGTCGGGATCCTGAGACAGAACGCCTTCCATGTAGCCGTAGCGCCATTTCCAGGAGCCGGGGCCTTCATTGACGTGAACCGCGCCGTAAACATGGGATTCGCCGTCGGTGGTAAGAGCGGCGAGGACGCCGATAAGGTATGCGCCTTCCTGCTCACGATAGGAAATGCACTTGACATTCTCGGCGTCGACCGAGGAGTCAATGAGAGCATAGTCGCAGGCGTCGGGGAACTCGGTGGCTACCTTGTTGATTGCGTCTCCGGCCTGCCAGCCGCCGCCGATAATCAGGTTATAGTTCTCGGCGACAAGGGCGCGCATGTTGTCTTCATAGGCCGCGCTGTCGGCACATTCGGCAACGGTGTAGTCAAAACCGTACTTTGTGGCGGCTTCCTTCAAACCGTTGACCATCTGGAGCAGGAAAACCTGGGTTCCGACTTTGTCGCATACAAGTGCAATCTTCATACCGGCGCCGGGGAGCGCTGCTGTCGAAGCTGCCGGAGAGGCGGATGCGGATGCGGGTTCGGTGGTTTTGGCGCCGCAGCCGGCGAGCAGCGCAAGCACCATCACAAGGGACAGGACGAGGGCAAGAGTCTTTTTCATGCTTAATTTCTCCTTTTGCATCTTTTTATAATAAATCGGTTTCCGATTGATTAAACGGCGGCAAATGTGGAGCTTTAATTTGTTTCATTATATATCAAGGCAAAGCCTCTTGTCAATTCGAAATTTACAAAAACAAACAACATAAAAGCAAATCGCCAGAAACAATTAAACAAATCCACACAAAAATTAAACACAAGCAACATAATATATAAGAATTGACAATCATGCAACGATTAAATATAATCAGAATAAGGAAAATACGACCAGCCGATACAGAAAAGAAGCAAAATCAGACTCTATCGGCAAAAAGGAGAGCTCATATGAAACAGGTTGAGATTAAGCGCGGCAAGCTGTCCGCTTCCGAACTGGGACATCAGGACAAGGGCGCACCCGAACAGGCTCCGGCCTATGTCCTGCTGCCCGGTGACCCGAACAGAATTGCGGTGATGGCGGCACAGTGGGATAAAGCGGAGGAATATACTCTGTCGCGCGGACAGAAGGCCGCTCACGGCGTCTATTGCGGAGCGGATATCGGCGCTTATTCAACGGGTATCGGCGGCCCCAGCACCGAATGCACGCTGACGGACCTTTGCTCGCGCGGCGCGCATACCTTCATACGCGTAGGAACAACCGGTACCATTCAGGAGGATATAAGCATTGGCGACATCATTATAAACGATTCCAATGTGCGCCTGGACGGTACCTCCCAGTTCTATGTCCGGCCGGAATATCCGGCTGCCGCGTCCTATGAGGTGGTTTTGGCGCTGATACAGGCCTGCGAGAATCTGGGCTTTCGATATCACGTGGGAACGGGCTGCACCTGCGGTTCCTTCTATACAGGTCAGTGCCGCACGACTTTTAGTGGCTATCGCCCTTCCGGTCTGGACGATATCTTTGCAGATTTGCGGCAGGCGGGAGTTCTGAACTTCGAGATGGAGGGCGCCACGGTTACGACACTGTCCCGCATTTTCGGAAAGCGCGCCGGAATGTGCGCTACGGTGGTTGCACATCGAATCACGGGCGAATGGAATGAGGACCCGGAAGCCGAGAAAAAAGCGTGCCTTGCGGGAGCGGAGGCTCTGCGTATTCTGACAGAATGGGACGCTTTGAAGGCCGCTTCCGGAAAAAAGTGCTTCTCTGTGGGCCTTTTGAAAGGGGAATGTTTGTAATGGAAAGTATGCTGCAAAAGAAGCTCATCAACGAAGCGGCGGAAGCGAGGCTGAAGGCCCGGGCGTTCAGCGGCTTTCATGTGGGAGCGGCGCTTTTAACAACGGACGGAAGAGTATTTACAGGCTGCAATGTTGAAATCAAATCCACCCTGTCCAGTATCTGCGCCGAGCGCTGTGCCCTTGCTAAAGCGGTTTCCGAGGGCTGCGAGGATTTTACCGCAATTGTCGTGGTTTCCGATGCTGAGCATCCGGTATCCCCTTGCGGCTTCTGCCGGCAGTATCTCATAGACTTCAATCCGGATATGGAAGTTGTCATGGCAAACCCAGACGGCAGTGAAACTTTGACCATGACGGCACGGGAGCTTATGCCTCATGCCTTCGTCGGCAGCGGACGGGATTAAAAGAAAGGCCGGCAGCCCTCACTGAGCAGCCGACCTAAAATGTTAAAGACTCATTTCGTATAATTTTTTTATGTCCTGAGCCGAAAGAGAGACAAAAGTCCTGTCAAAGGAAGCGGTACGCGCTTTAAGCGACATTTCGTCAAAATACCTGTCGTCAATACCTATCTCCGTGAGCGTTGAGGGCAGACCGAGAGAAGTAAAGAATTCCCCCGTCTTTTTAATCGCCGCTTCTGCGAGTTCACGGGCAGGCAGGGAGGAATCCAGACCCCAAACGCGGACGCCGTATTCAGCGAAACGACGCTCGGTTGCGCTGCTAAGGACGTAACGCATCCAGTTCGGAGTCAATATCGCAAGTCCGACGCCGTGAGTAATGTCATAGTAGGCGGACAGCTGGTGCTCAATACTGTGAACGCTCCACGCGACAGGCTTTCCCATTGAAAGAAAACCGTTGATTGCCCAGGAGGACGCCCACATCAGATTTGCCCGCGCCTCATAATTGGTGGGCTCGCGTAAGGCTATAGGGCCATAGCGGATACAGGTCTGAAGGATGGATTCAGCGAAGCGGTCCTGCAAATAAGCGCTCTCAACACGGCTGAAGTAGTTTTCCAGCGTGTGAGACATGATATCAGCCGTGCCGGCAGCAGTCTGACCGGCAGGGACCGAAAATGTATAGGTCGGGTCGAGAATTGAGCAAACCGGAAGACAGCAGTCGGCCTCAAAAACCAGCTTATCGTTGCTGTTCATATCGGAAATGACCGCGATAGAGTCCATTTCGGAGCCGGTGGCCGCGATAGTCAGTACCGTGAAAATGGGCAGCGCCTCCGTGGGAGTGTGCTTTCCGGTTAAAAAGTCCCAGGGGTCGCCGTCATAAAGCGCTCCGGCCGCGACAGCCTTGGCACAGTCGATGGCCGAGCCGCCGCCAAGCGCCAGAACGCCGTCCAGCTTCTGCTCACGGCAAAGGCGGACACCCTCACGCACCGTTCCGATTTTCGGGTTTGGCTCCACGCCGGAAAGGTCGGTATAATAAATGCCATGTTTCGTAAGCTGCGCGGCTGCGGCATCGTAGACTCCGTTACGCTTTACCGAGCCGCCGCCATAAACGATAAGTACACGTCGGGCGCGGGAAACTATCTCGGAGCCAAGCTTTTCAATCTGTCCGCTGCCGAAGTGGACGATAGTAGGTATGAAATAGTCAAAATTAGTCATTAAAAGACCTCCTGTCATATCGGACGGGCACAAAGCCTGCGGTTGTGTTTTAAAGAAATAGTAATGTGATTCTCCAGCATTCAACAAAGATTGTGAACGCGATAAAAACGTGAAATGAAAAGCAATGATTGACTATTCCGGCGATTCGTGCCATAATTACGGCGATAACCGGAAATTAAGTAAGATCCGAAAACAACATACTCCAAAAAATAATCTGATTTCCACAGAAATGGACAAGCACGAACAGTACAACGGACGTATATACCATTAATGCCTCAGGGCAATATTGGAAAGGGCTTTACAGCTATGATGACAGCGCAGAGAAGAGAAGAACTCAAGCACTATATGCTGGAGTATAAGAATGCCACGGTTGGCACCATGGCGGAGAAGTTCGGCGTGAGCGGCCAGACCATACGCAGAGATTTTAAGGAACTGGAGCAGGAGGGCTTTCTTCTGCGGTCGTACGGAGGCGCGGTGGTGAAGGATCGCAAGGCGGTCAATGTGCCTAACACGGTGAAAAACGAACTGCTGGTGGACGCGAAGCGGATAATTTGCAAGCAGGCGGTTCGGTTCATCTCTCCCAACGACTGTATCTTTCTTGACCATTCAACTACGGTTCTCGCGCTTTGCGATGAAATTGCCCAGATACCGCTTACGGTCGTGACCAATTCCTTCCGCGTTGTCGGACGGCTGTCCGGCTGCCCCAATATCCAGCTGATTTCAACAGGCGGAATATTCAATAATTCTCTGGAGGGCTTCTTCGGACTTGAAACCGTGAAGTATCTTCAGCAGCACTGCGTGGACAAGGCGTTTCTCTCCTGCCGCGCAATCGACTTGACCCGCGGGCTGAACGATTCCGATGAGAAAACCGCCGATGTCCGCCGCAACGTCATTGAAAACTCGGACAGCGTTTATCTTCTTGCCGACCACACCAAGTTCGGAAAATCCGGCTTTATCGCCACCTGCGAAGTCGATAAGCTCGATTACGTCATCACAGACGAGCCTGTGGACGACGCGTGGCGCAAGCTCTTCGAGAAGAAAAAGGTCGGGCTTTTGGAAGGAAAATGAAAACTGCCGGAAGCGGAGTAAAGGCTCCGCTTCTTCTTTGGACTGCATTTGATGCCTGCTGAACAAATTACAAATTGTGTTTGTTCAGCAGACGCTGTTTTTAATCTAAAAGTATCGGTGCGTTTAGCCGTAAATGCGTTTTAACGCCGCCTTGACCTCATAACGTATCTTTTCTTCATCCAGAGTGAGGTACTCGCCGTTTTCATACAGGATTTTCCCGTCCACCATGGTCATGCAGACATCGCTGCCCTGAATGGCATAGGTCATCAGTGCCAACGGGTCAAAGTTTGGTATCAGGTGGGGCTTATCCAAATCGAAAGCGATGATATCCGCCTTTTTGCCGACTTCAAGCGAACCCGTGTTGTCACGGCCCTGAAGTCTGGCGCCGTTCGCAGTTGCCATTTTCAGAATCTCGGCGGGCTTCATCAGAACGGGGTCGTGCGTGTAGCCGTTGTGCATAATGGAGGCAAGATGCATTTCCTCAAGCATGTTCAGATTGTTGTTGCTCGCGGCTCCGTCGGTGCCGAGCGTTACATTGATGCCCATATCCAGCATTTTCGGAATGGGAGCAAAACCGCTGCCTAGCTTCAGATTGCTTGTAGGGTTGTGGATTACGCTGACGTTTTTAGACATCAGTATTTCCAGATCCGAATCCGAAACGGCGACGCAGTGCGCCGCGGCAGTCGGCGAGTCGAAGGTGCCGAGAGCGAGGAACCATTCCGCGGGAGTCTTGTTGTATTTTTTTATACACTCCTCGTGTTCCCTGCTGGTTTCGGAGAGATGCAGATGCATTCTGCCGCCTAAAGCCTTGCAGTCCGCCGAGTATGCCTCTATAATATGGGGAAAGCTGGTATATTCCGCGTGGATGGCAAAATCTATGCGTATGCGTCCGTCCGCGGCCCCGTGATATTCGCGGAACAGCTCGATAGACTGTTTTGCCCTGAAGTTGTCGGAGTATTTCTCATTGACATCGAAGCTCTGAACCGGACGGCAGAGATTGGCACGGATACCCGACGCGACAGCGTTCTCGACGGCGGTCTGAGTCTCGAAATACATATCGGAATAGCTTGTGGTGCCGCAGGCTATCATCTCAAGCAGAGCAAGCAGGTTGCCAACGCGGATATCCTCGGCGGTAAAACGGTCCTCCACCGGTATCATCTTCTCAAAAAGCCACTCATGCAGCGGAAGGTCGCTGCCAATACCGCGAAGCAGCACCATTGGAGTGTGACCGTGGCAGTTTATGAGGCCCGGGACGAGCAGCTTGCCGCTCATGTCCTTTTCAAGCTCGTAGGCGGACGCGGGCACCTCTTCGCCTATATAGTCGATAACAGAGCCGTCTATACCGAGAAAGCCGTTTTTTACCCAGCGGTAAGAACCGCCCTCACTGGCCAGTATATCGCAGTTTTTTAACAGCAGCTTCATAGCTTTACCTCACATTTGCCGAATAATGCTTTTTACGTAATCGCTGAACTTGCCGGAGATTATTTTGGCGGTTTCGTCCACTTCCTCGCTGGTGAGAGGCTGGTCGAGTATGCCCGCCGCCATATTTGTCATTACCGAGAGCCCGAGAAGAGGCATATCGCAGTGCGCGGCGGTCAGCGCCTCCGTTACGGTGGACATTCCCACGGCATCGGCTCCAAGAATTCTCGCGGCGCGTATCTCGGCGGGAGTCTCAAACTGGGGGCCGTTGAAAAAGAAATATACGCCCTCGTGGACGGTGAGGCCGGAGCCTTCGGCGCACTCCAGCGCAAGCTTACGCAGCTCGGGAGTGTACATCAGGGTAGTATTAAAAAAGCGGGGGCCGAATTCGGGTATATTTTTACCGCGAAGAGGGCTGTCGCCGTTGAGCTTGATGTGGTCGGAAATAACCATTACATCTCCCGGGCGGTATGAAGTGTTGACGGCGCCTGCCGCGTTGGTTAAAATGGCCGCCTTGACGCCCAAAAGCTTGAACACCCGGATTGGAAGAACGAGCTGTTCGTAGGAATAACCCTCATACGTGTGGAAACGGCCGGACATGCAGACAACCTTACGTCCGCAGACCGTACCGAAAATCATTTTGCCGGCGTGAGACGGGGCTGTGGAAACAAGAAAATCAGGTATATCCTTATAGTCAACGACTACCGGATCTACAATCTGTTCCGCGAACGGACCGAGGCAGGAGCCGAGTATAATGGCAATCTCTGGCGTGTAATCTACTTTTGTTTTAAGGAAATCGGCGATTTTCTGAAAGTATTCATAGGTGTATTCCATATTTGACCTCCCGGTTATTATGTCTGTGTCGCACGGACGCAGGCGGGGTGCTGGATGTTTTTTCTTATTGTATCACGGAAGATAGTGTATGTCAATTGGACAAGAATAATCAACAATAAACAAATAGCCGCATATATCAGCGGCAAACGTTCCTGCTAGATTTACAATGCTACAAAAAAACAGGGAAAATACTGGACAGAACGCAGTGACATGTGTTATATTTGTCTTGTTAAGACGTTTGAACCACCTCACACTGGACAAAACAATATCAAAACAACAACATCTGACCAATGTGGCTGAAACTATTTTATTAGTGGTAAACACATGGACAGGCAGACCAATGAAAAGAGGATAGAGCGTCTCTCGCTCAAGGAAATATGGATAAATTGCGGTGGGTCGGAAAGGACCCTTTTAGATATGGATTTTTGCAGGATTTTTTAAATCTCGGAGCCTTGGTCCGCTATGAGGCGGAAGACGGCGTGGTGCTCAAGCGGCGGCGCATAATTTATGCGGCGGGCGAGGTCGCGGACAGCTCACTGTTTTCAGATACATTTGTGGCGCTCGTCAGTGAAAGCTCCGTTCGTGACCGATTGCTGGACGAAGGAGTTTTCAGAGAATGCTTTGAGTGTCTGCAGGCGGTTTATACAGGAGACCCGATTCCGATTGAACGTAAGGATATCACCGCAAGACGGCTGGAGCTTTCGGATATGCCGTTCGTTCTGGAAAATTACCATCATCCCGGAGCCAAAGAGGAGCATATCAGGGAGCGTTTGAACGACTATATGGTGGGCGCGTTTGCGGACGGCAAGTGCGCTGGCTTCGCAGGTATCCACGAGGAGGGAGCCATAGGTTTGCTTGAGGTACTGCCGGAATACCGCCGGCGCGGCATTGCCGAATTCATAGAGTCGCAGGTTATAAACTGGTGCATCGAGAACTCAAGGCTCCCGTACTGCCATGTGATGACGAACAATACAGCATCGATAGCCCTGCAGAAAAAACTGAAATTATCATTTGATACTAAGCCGCTTTACTGGCTTTCTTAAATAAAGGACGGCATGACAGAGAATGCCGGAAAGGAACGAACATGACGATTGAAATGATGAAACAGGAGGTATGCGACTACGCAAAGCAGTCGTATTCTGAGAAGCTATTTGCCGGTACAAGCGGGAACCTCAGCCTTTTTGACGGTGAGACCATGGTGATAACTCCTACCTCTGTTGCATATGAGAGCATTACAGCAGATGATATGGTGGTTATGAAGCCGGACGGCACGGTGCTGGAAGGAAAGTATAATCCTTCATCGGAGTGGCGCATGCACGCCGCAGTCTACGAGGAAAAGCCGGAGGTACGCGCCATAATCCATACCCATTCGCCCTATGCCACAGCTTTTGCCGTGAACCACATGAATATACCCACAATACTGATTGAGATGGTACCGTTTTTAGGCGGTGATGTACCGCTCGCGGAGTTCGCGGTTCCCGGAACGAAGGAAGTGGGACTTGAGGCCGTCAAGGTCCTTGCAGAACGCACGGGCTGTCTTCTTGCAAACCACGGAGTTTTGACCGTGGGCGACACGTTGGCAAAGGCGCATATACGCGCGGTATATGTGGAGGACGCCGCGAAAATCTGCTCGATTGCGATGGGCCACGGGGACATCGTGACAATATCCGAAGAACACATATCCGCCATGCGCGGCAGATGAAACAGGAGGACAAAGATGAAAAGAGCTGATGACGGTGTCGGTTTCCTCCTGCGCTACGAAAATGTGGCGTGGTATGAGGACGGCGTTGTGCGTATTTTGGATCGCCGCATTTATCCGATACGCAAGGAATATGTGATCTGCCGCAGCCACGAAGAGGTTGCCAAGGCGATAGCCGACATGGTTACTCAGAGCGGAGGACCCTATCTTGCCGCCGCGATGGGAATGGCACTCGCTGCGTTCGAGGCCAAAGACCTCAGGGAGCAGGAGCTTATCGCCTATCTTGAAAAAGCGGCCTATACGCTTTCGCATGCCCGTCCTACCACAGCCGCCAAAATGGAGCGTGTGACTGAGCGTGCAATGGGAGTTGCCAGGCAGGAAATCGCCGCCGGACATACCGGTACGGCACTCGTAGATGCGCTGCAGCAGAACGCCCTTGACCAGATTGAGGAAAACTACCGGAAATACGCCGTTATCGGAAGTCTTCTGGCGGATAAGATTCCCATGAACGGCACCATTATGACCCAATGCTTCGCGGAAACGGTGATAGGCACCATGCTGCGTGAATGCAGAGATCGCGGAAACGCTGTGAAGGTCATCTGCGCGGAAACACGCCCGTATTTTCAGGGCGCGCGCCTGACAGCTTCCGTTGCCTGCGATATGGGCTTTGACGTGACGGTTATTTCCGACAATATGCCGGCATATACTATGAATCAAAAGAAGGTTGACCTTTTCACCTCAGCCGCTGACGTCATCACAATGGACGGCCATATAGTGAACAAGGTCGGAACCTTCCAGATTGCGTTGGCGGCAAGCTATTGGGGTATTCCGTATCTTGTGACAGGCACGCCGAATCAGAGCCATCCGGACATGAGCTCCGTCGTCATAGAAGAACGCGACCCTAACCTTGTTATGGACGCAATGGGAACAAGAACCACCATGGAGGGCGTAAAGGGCTATTATCCCGCGTTTGACGTCACGCCGCCCAAGCTTTGCGACGGAGTCGTCACGGAAAAGGGCATCTTCCCGCCTATGGACCTGAAGCGCTATTTCGAAATATAAAAATACAAACTTACATTTACCGTGGCTTTAATCACGGAATGAGTTAGGAACCATAAAAAATGAGGGGCACCTGCCCCTCATTTTTTATGGTTTTTAAAATATGGCGTGCTTATTGAATTGCCTGCAGAATACTCCGGGCCGTGAATTCATCTGTAATAAGAGTTTTGATATAGTGCTGCTTCGCGGCACTTATAATAGAATTGACCTTTTCTTTGCCGCAGGCAACGCATATCACATTGGGTGTCTTTGCGAGAAGAGGCAGACTCATACTGGTAAGCAGGTAGTCATCGGGCAGAGTCAGGCATTCGTTATTATCATAAAACACATGCCCGAGGAGGTTGCCGTGAGGACGCTTCAAGGCCTGAGCGACATCAATCCCTCTTTCCATGAGAGAAAGCTCCTCAAGGTAAGGGTATTCAATATTGAACGGGCCGCCGATTGACAAAACGACTGTATCAAGACACTGGTATCCTTCCTGCAGTTCGCGAAAGCGGGTCATTTCCAGCGGCGACATTCTTCCGCGCTCCAGACAGATGGGAAAATTGTTGTAGTGGCAGCGCCCGCTAAAAGGACGGGAAAAATTATCCAGAATGACGCTGGCTTGTAAATAAGGGTTGTCGGTGCCTGAAGAGCCCGCGACGGAGTAAAAGTCCGGCCTGTCATCAAGCTTTTGGGCGGAAAGCTGAGATGCCACATGGTACAGCGTCTTACCCTGACCGACGCCGATTTTTTTGCTGTGGGAAAGAAGTTCCTCCAGATACCGCGCAGCGAAAAAATAGAGCGACTCCTCCTGATCCGGCTGAGGAGTGAGAGAGGGAGCGACATACACTTCCGTTAACCCTGTCTTAAGCTTTACCTGCTGGGCAAGCGTCTCTGTGGGATAGCTTTCCGGACTGCAGATGCGAATTTGGACATAGCCCAGCTCGCGGGCAAGTTTCAAAATGCGGGAAATCTGCGAACGGTGGATGTTTTCCTTTACCGATATTTCCTGCTGGCTGAAACCGTCAAGATAGTAGTATTTTGCGATTCGCAGTATGGTCAGTTTATCGTAGTTTGGAATGGCCATGTAATAATCCTTTCGAGTTTTGCGGATATGATGATTTTATATTCACATTTGTGATTTGTCAATGTGACCGGCAAATTGAAAAATCTGAGAGCTCGTTTACTGTTCAAACAAACGAAAATGAATCACATTTGTGCAGTATTGCCCGTTTACATTGACTTGTACCTAAAAAGGATATATAACATTCGCATAAAAGCATGTGTGAATCACAAATGTGATTAATAGCAAAGCGATAAACTACACGGGAGAATAAGCAGGAAGTTATTTATGAGGAGAAGATGAAAAATGTCTGACGAGACGAACAGCAGAGCCACAGGAACAATCACGCTTGAAAGTCTGGGCAACCCACTTTTCTCGAGTCGATCTTCGGAGATTTACAGCTGGAAGGACAATACGCTGCTTAAGCTGTTTCGCTCCGGCACGGATACCTTGCTCATTGAAAATGAAGAGATAAATACAATTGAAACCTTCGATAAGGGTGTATCCAAGGTGAAATGCTACGGTCATATACAAATTGGTGAACGCAGGGGCATTATAATCGAACGCGTTGAAGGGAAAACGCTGATAAGCCTTGCCGGCTCAAAGCCGCTCACGGTATTTAAGGTCCCGGCCCTGATGGTTGAGCTGCAGACGAATATGCACAATACACACACCGATAAGATTCGCGGCTATAAAGAATTTGTCCTCGGCGCGCTGAACTCGGCTCCGCTTGGCTTCCTGACAGCGGAGGAAAAGAAAATTGCCGAAGCGAAGCTCAGTGCTCTGCCCGACGGAAATTCCATTCTGCATTTCGATTATCATCCAGACAACATTATGTCGGACGGCAAAACGGCGACAATAATAGACTGGATGACGGCAGCAAGAGGCGTACCTGCGGCGGATGTCGCGGCAACGCTCTATCTGCTGAACGAGGGGGAGATGATTCCCGGACTCAATAAAGCGGCTGCCGCTGTGCTTGAAACAATTAGAAAAACAATCTGTAAAAAATATTATACCGCATATAAAAAGAAAACCGGCATGACAGATGACGAGGTCGCGCCATGGAGGCTGCCTTTCCTGATATTCCGCCTGAGCGTCTGGAATATTGACAGCGAGGTCAGTGTCCTACAGGAAAAAATTAGAGGAGAGCTTCATAAATAGGGGCAAATAAGCAATGAGTAAATACAAAAAAATCTGCAAGGCTATCGCGAACTTATCCCCCGATATCAAGGCTAGCGAGGAAAAGGGCTGCATCGTGCTGCGTGGTGAAGCGGACGACTGGGAAACGGTGGTCAAAGCCGGTCAGCTTGCCGTTGACAAAAAACGCTATCTCGGCGTTATAAACGACATCCGACTGAAGGGCTTTGTTTCTAAGCCCCGGCTGCCCTCCGAAACGGATAAAAGTCTGGACGGTGAAAAGCCGGACGTGCTCATTATCGGCGGAGGCATAACCGGCTGCGCCATCGCCCGCGAGCTTTCCAAATTCAGCCTGAATACGATTCTTGCGGAAAAAGGTCCTGATGTGGCATACGGCGCATCCCGCGCAAACGGCGGGGTTATCCATGTGGGTATCAACTTTTCAAAGCACTCTCAAAAGCATTACTATAACCTCAGGGGCAACCGAATGTATGCCGAGCTGTCCCGTCAGCTAGACGTGCCGTTTGAACAGAAAGGGCAGGTTTTGCTTTGCTGCAGGCGATGGGAAAGAGTTTTAGTGGAGCTGCTGAAGCTTCACGGAAAATCAATGGGAATCGAGGGCGTGCGCTACCTGAACCGCGAAGAGCTTATAAAGCACGAGCATTGTATTCCCGATTTCGTAATCGGCGGCATGTATATGCCAATAGGCGGTATTACAAGCCCTATGGAGATGACGGTAGCCCTTGCCGAAAATGCCGTGAAAAACGGTGTCAGGCTTTGTCTGAACACCGCCGTACTTAGCATGGAGACGCAAAACGGGCATATAATCAGCGTGGACACCAATAGAGGCAGGCTTTTTCCCAAACTGGTCATAAACGCCGCGGGAGTGTATGCCGATGAAATCTCCGAAATGGCGGGTGATCGGACATTTACGATTCATCCCCGCCGCGGCACGGACATTATCACGGATAAAAAGGCGGGCTATATGGTCAGCACAAGCATGGAAAAATCTCCGTTCAGCATTTTGCCGTACCAGAGCGCACAGCTGCCCAAGGGTCCGGCTGCGCGAATAAAGTTTCTTATCGGCGCTTTACATAGCAACACAAAGGGCATAGGACTGATTCATTCGATACACGGCAACATGCTGATAGGCCCGAACGCCGTTGAGACACCCGACAGGGAAGACACTGCGACGCACAGAGAAGAAGTGGACGCGATTATTAAGCTACAGCAGCACATTGCAACAGATTTGAAATTCAGCGACATCATAGCCTATTTCACGGGAGTGCGTGCGGCTACTTATGAAGAGGACTTCGTGGTGCGCAAAGGAATATTCACGGATAATATTATCGAAGCCGCAGGGATACAGTCACCCGGAGTGACGGCTGCCCCTGCCATTGCCGAGGATATTTCAAAATGGGCGCTTGAATGCCTTGAAAAAACTATGACGGTAAAGAAAAAAGACTCCTTCGACCCTGTGCGGCACGCTCCGCCCCGCCTTGCACATATGAGCGAGGAAGATAGGAATGCGTACATTAAGAAAAATCCCGATTACGGAGTTATAATCTGCCGCTGTGAAGAGATTAGCAAGGGTGAAATACTCGATGCTTTGAATTCGCCGGTTTGTGTTCCAACTCTGGACGGCATTAAGCGGAGACTGCGCCCGGGTATGGGCAGGTGTCAGGGAGGCTTCTGCTTGCCTTTAGTCTTGCAGATAATTGCCGAGCATCAGGGCATACGGCTCTCCGAGGTGAAGAAAAATTCGGCGGAGTCGGTTATCACCTTCGGTGAAACGAAAGGGGCGGCAGAATGATTAAAACCGACGTAATCGTAATCGGCGGCGGCCCCGCCGGTCTTGCGGCTGCTGTTGCGGCCAAACGTGCCGGAGCGGAAACTCTCCTTATAGAGAGAGAAGCGCGCCTGGGCGGAATCCTCAAACAGTGTATTCACGATGGCTTCGGGTTGGTACGTTTCGGGGAAAAGCTTTCAGGTCCCGAGTATGCGGAGCGTTTTATCAGCGAATTTCGGGAGAATAGTATTGAAGCGCTGACGCTCACGTTTGTAACCAAAATTGACAAGAAAGACGACGGCTTTTATCTGAGTGCCGTAAGCGGCAGCGGGGTGCTGCATCTGTTTGCCAAGGCGCTGGTGCTTGCCACAGGCTGCAGGGAGCGAACAGCAAAGCAGGTGTTTATTCACGGTACACGGCCCTCCGGCATATTCACAGCCGGCACGGCCCAGCATCTTGTTAATATTTTGGGGCAGATACCTGCAAAAAAGTGCGTAATTCTGGGCAGCGGGGACATAGGCCTTATTATGGCGCGCAGACTTACACTCGAAGGGGCCAAGGTACTCGGAGTTTACGAGGCAAAGCCCGCTCCGTCCGGTCTGAGCAGAAATATCTATCAGTGCCTGAACGATTTTGGCATTCCGCTGCACCTTTCCAAAACCGTTACCAGAGTTTTTGGAACGGACCGTCTGACGGCCGTCGAAATCTGTTCGGTTGACGACAAAATGCAGCCCATTGAAGGGACAAATGAAATTGTGGAGTGCGACGCACTCATTTTGTCGGTCGGGCTTATTCCGGAAAATGAGCTTGCGGAGAGCCTCGGCATACAGCTCGACCCTCGCACAAAAGGGCCGCTCTGCGATGAAAGCCTGATGACCTCGGTGGAGGGAGTGTTTTCCTGCGGAAACGCTCTGCATGTAAACGACCTTGTTGATTATGTTTCGGAATCCGGAGAATGCGCCGGCAAAGCCGCGGCCGGCTTCTCGAAAGAGGAACGTTCGGAGCTGAGCCTGCAAGTAGATGAAAACATACAGTACGTGGTTCCTCAGCGACTGAATCTGAACGATACCAATCTGAAAACGGTTCTCTATTTTCGAAGCCGAGAGGTTCTCGGCAAATGTGCGCTCGTTATGACCGTGGACGGAGCGGAGGTTTTCCGCAAACGATACTCGGTTTTGCGTCCGCCAGAAATGGAACGAATAGAAGTGGATTTCGGCGGACTGGGACTCTCCGCCAGGTCTCAGGTGTATTTAAAAATTGAGGAGGCTTGACATACATGAAGGAACTGACCTGTATAGTCTGCCCCAACGGGTGCAAACTGCAAATCTACGCTGACGGAAACAGCCTTGCCGTTTCAGGAAATAAATGCCCCAAAGGCGAGCAGTTCGCGATTACCGAGGAAACTAACCCTGTTCGCACAGTCTGCTCCACTGTAAAGACGGCCTTTTCGGGCGTACCGGTTTTACCCGTTAGGGTTTCCTCGGAAATTCCAAAGAGCCGCATCTTTGATGTAATGGGCGAAATCAATAAGATTTTGATTACGGAGTCGATAGGGTGCGGAGATGTGGTAATTCCGAATGTTCTAGGGTTGGGCGCCGACGTTATTGCTACAAGCGGAATTCTTAAAACAGAAGGTAGATAAATGACCGTTGACGAAATAAAGGAAAGCATAGTTGAAGCCGGAAAAAGGCTGGTGGAATCCGGACTGATTTCTCGTACCTGGGGGAACATCAGCTGCCGGATTGACGAAAATACAATGGCCATAACTCCAAGCGGTATGGATTATAGCTTGATTACGCCAGATGATATAGTTGAGGTCAGGCTTTCCGACTGTGGCTACAGCGGAAAAAGAAAGCCTTCGGTTGAAAAGGGCATTCATGCTTCTGTCTATAAGCTATATCCGGATGTAAATTTCGTTATTCATACTCATCAGGTAAACGCTTCCGTAGCCGGCGCGCTCGGACTGAAGTCCGTGGCAATCCATGGAGATTATCCTCTTCTCAGCGGAGAAGTGCTCTGCGCAAAATATGGGATTCCAGGGACAAAAACGCTCTGCAGACATGTTGCCGAAAGCGTTAAGCAGGCAAAGGGACATGCGGTTATAATGGTATATCATGGAGCCCTGTGCTTTGGAAAAGATCGGGAAGAGGCATTCAGCACGGCTTCACAGCTTGAAAATGCCTGTGAAGAATTTGTACGGCGGCAATACATGAATATCAGCGGTGAAGCAGGTTTCGACGAATATAAAATGAGACGATTTGCGCTGACCAAAGCGTTCGGCAATTATCAGAAGCTTAGCCGCATAAAAGAGCTTGAATATGACAGCGAACGTACCGGAACAGGTTTTCGGTTGTTAAAAAAAGAAAGCGATGCAATCGAAGTCGAATTTGACAGGCTCTGCGAGGGCATGCCTGAAGACGCGAAAACACATAACGACATTTATAAAATGCATAAAGATATAGGCTATATCAAATATTCGGACGAACCGAATACCCGCGCGGTATCAGGACTAGGTATTACTCTCAGACCGCTTCTCGACGATTTTGCTCAGATTGTCGGGACTCGTATTAAAACTGCGGGCATAGAACCTAAGCAGACTGCCGCCGGATTAAAAAAGCAATCCGCTGTTTTTATCAGGAACGAGGGCGCGCTTTGCGTCGGAAAAACGAAAGACGACGCTCAGGCGACAGCCATGATTTTGGAGAAAACCTGCAAGACGCTTATCGGAGCTGCACTTTTTGGTCATATAAAGCCTCTTAATCGGTTTGAGTGTTATTTGATGCGGCTGAATTACAAAATCAACTACTCAAAAGCAAAGTAAAAGTTGTCGGAAAAGAGGTTTGAGTTATGTACGAGGCAGTACGGCAATTAAACGATTGCCGTACTGCATTGTTATTTGAGCTTCATTTTGAAGGTCTATTGCACTACGAAGCAAACAATTACGACCTGGAAATATTGTAAGAATAAGCAGTAGATTTTTATAAATAATTGTGTTATACCTATAACAGGTTAAAATATATATCAAGTTGAATGCTCTTCGAAACTGAATATAAGACCACGCCAATAGCAAACCGGCCGAAAGACCGGGACGCAAAGCCAGGGATCTAAGTTGTGCCATCTCAACAGGTATCAATATGACAGCCGGTTACCGTGAGAAGTGCAATATTTTTTTTATGCACATTTTTGCATTCGGTTGTCCGGGTGCTTTTTTGCTTTTATTAAAATATTTTATTTCATTATTCGACAATAATCGGATAAATTACTATAGTAACAACAATTTTTTTGCTACTGAATACTCCTGATTTATTAAGGGTGGAGCTTTGTATTATGATTTGCGCAGTGATAGAAGCAAATAATTATGAACAAGAGATTATTTCAAAGACCTTAGCTTTCCATAAAGGCGTTGAAGCCAAGTTTTTTGGAAGCTTTTCAGAGGCCGTCTCATTTCTTGAAATGAATTTTGTAGAAATGGTTTTTTTGAGAATCAGTGGGAAGGAAGATTACTGGGAAGGGCAATTTGAAATAATCAGAACGATTGACAGGGAAACAAAGATTGTGCTGATTGGTGACAATCGAGTTGAGGCTGTTAAGGCCTTTACGCTTGAAGCAACTGACTTTTTGCTTGAACCTATTACTAGAAATCGCCTGGAAATCTCAGCGAAAAGGGCGACAGCATCGTAAATTTCCGCGGAGCGGCTTGAAGCTGATGAAGAAAATTGCTTATTGTACATTTAATTTTGGAAACTGCATTGGAGATAACAGTACAAGGTGTTGGAAAAAAGCCTGAAGCGAGAAGCTCGGATAGAACAAGAAAGCCCTGTAATCACTGAGATTACAGGGCTTTCTTGGCGATTACCGGGCCTTTCGAAACTCGAGTCAGCCGCTATTGTTTGATTTTAAATCTGCCGGCGCTTTCTTTCAGGTAATTCGCCTGGCTGGAAAGCTCTTCACTTGCGGCGGCACTCTCCTCAGAGGTGGCAGAGTTCATCTGTATAACGGAGGAAACCTGCTCGACGCCGATTGAAATCTGAGATATCGCAGCGGCCTGCTCCTGCGCCTGCACGGATATCTGCTCGACCAGTCTGTTCACCTCGGTAGCTTGAGAGGCCAGCTCTGTAAAGCTTGAATTTGCCTTATTTACAAGCTCGGTCCCTTTTTCCACCGCACTTATTGAGCTTTCAATAAGTGTAGTTGTATTCTTTGCCGCCTCCGCTGATTTCTGCGACAGGTTGCGTACTTCGTCCGCAACAACGGCAAAACCCTTTCCTGCGGCGCCTGCTCTTGCGGCCTCTACAGCGGCGTTGAGTGCGAGGATGTTTGTCTGGAACGCTATATCGTCGATAGCCTTGATAACTTTACTGATATTCTTGGAGGTGGATGTAATCTCTTCCATGGCCTTACGGGTAAGTTCCATATCGCCTACGCTGTTCCGCATTATTTCTCCAGATTTCGCCGACAGTACCTTTGCTTTTTCGGCTTCATCCGCGTTTTCTTTTATACGGTGGGTAACATCCGCGATTGAAGCCGAAAGCTCTTCAACGCTGCTTGCCTGTTCGGTTGCGCCCTGTGACAGTGACATGCTCGAATTAGCCACCTGCTTTGCGCCGGAATCGACCTGATCCGCGGATGAGATTATTGTTGCGGCAAGGACAGTGAATTCATTCACAAGTTTTTCCAGAGATTTTCCCAGAACATCCTTTTCCGAACGCACCGATACGACAGTTGTCAGGTCACCTTCCGCTATTGCGGCGGTTTCTTTTGAAAGAGCCAGGGTACCGGATATCATTTTGTTGTATGATTTGGCGACGCTGCCAAGCTCATCATCTCTGTATTTTATCTGCTTTGACTCTTCGGTTACTGCCTTTTCAACGTCAATATCCCCATCCGCAAGCAGCTCGCCTATAACAGCCAGTTCATGCAGAGGATTGCTGATTATGCCGGAAATAAATTTGCTTAAGGAGAGGGAGAAAACTAAGCTTGTGACCACGAGGACTATCATAATAATTATTGCAGTCATCGCGGTGGCCTTATTGCTCGAAATAGTATTTGCGGCAAGGGAGTCGTTATATTCGACAACCGCATCGAACGCCTGATCGGCATTCTGGGCGTCGGTAGCCCCATCCTTGATTGTCGCGAGAATCATTTCTGAAGTTTTTCCGCTGCCGGCAGCCTTAAGTATATCATTAATATCATTTTCGTATTCCGTAAATGCCGAACTCATTGCGTCGTAGTTTGCCTTATCCGTAGCGTCCGAGACTGTTTGACCGTATTTGTCTATCTGGTCCTGAACATCGGTCAGGCCGGTGGAAAGCTTGTCGCAGTAAGTGCTTTTATTTGTATCATAGTAAATGACAAGGTCTCTGACAGAAGCTCTCAGATCCTGAAAAGACGATTTTGCCGCGGCGGCGTATTCAATCCCCAAAGTACAGTTATTGTAGGATTGCTGCTGCGCATTCAATAAAATGACAAGGCTGATTATCCCGACGAGACCCGTTATAATTCCCACCATCGCGACGGCAAGAAAGCCTGTGGAAAGTTTTTTGCTGACTTTTACATTTTCGAACCATTTTTTCATGATATTATTCTTCTTTCTTTATAGATTAGATGCAGCTTATGTGTTCTCCGATACCCGATTGATTTCGCTGTTATTCAGGAGCTTTTCGCAATCAATCAGCAAAATGACCTGATCGTCTTTTTTGCCCAGGTTGCTGATATAGTCACATTCGACCTTCGTGCTCATTTCCGGCTTTTTCATTATTTCGTTGTCGCCGATAGTCAGGACATCTGAGACGCTGTCAATTACAAGGCCGACAGAGACGCCGTTCATATCAATGACAATTATGCATGTCCTATCGTCGTACTCTTTGCAAGGCAGGCTAAATCGAAGACGAATATCCATAATTGAGATGATTTTGCCCCTCAGATTTATAACACCTTTGATGTACTCAGGCATTTCGGGCATTACCGTAACCGGCTGCAGACCGACTATCTCGATAACATACCTGATTTGAATGCCGTACATCTCTTTACCAACCTGAAACGTCAGGTACCTTCCGTGCAGTGTTTCCTCACTGCAGTTCTCTGGAGATTCCAAAGAATCGTTCATTTTACCACTCCCTAATGTATTTGATTTATCTATCAGAGGTTTTGGCCATAACCCCTATTGATTCGTATAAGGTCGGAAAATTCGGCTTCTTCATCCAAAAAAATCCGCACAATCATAGGATCGAATTGAGTTCCGGAACAATTCTTTAGCTCTCTGCACGCGCAGAGGTGAGTGCGTGCAATTGTGTAGTATCTGTTGCTTGTCATGGCGTCGTAGGCATCGCACACTGACACTACTCTCGCAATAAGAGGTATTTCCTCATGACCGATGCCATACGGATAACCTTTGCCGTTCCACCATTCATGGTGATACACCGCCGCGGCTCGGGCTAAGGCGACAAACCGCCCCGGCATACCGTTGATTAGGCCGCGGTTAAAATCGTCAAACAGGGCTTGCGCGCAGAGTGGGTGATTTTTCATGACTTCCATTTCTCCCGCTGTAAACCTGTCCGACTTAAGAAGCAGGCGCATAGGAATGAAAGCCTTCCCAATATCATGTAAAAAAGCGGCTTTTCCGTAAAATGACTTCTCGTCAGCGTGATATCCAAGACGGAATGAATCTGATTCACAAATTTTTCCGGCTAATATGCTTGTGAGCAAGCCGACATGATACATATGATCGACCACAGTCAAAGGAAGCAATTTAATGAAATCGGTAATATTCTTTTTTTCATCCAATATTTCGACCATGTTTTCCTGTTTCTTGGTGTAAAATCAGTATAGTGGTCGCTTTAAGCAAGCGGCCAGGTGACTTTTTAAGAGCTTCTGCAGATACCCTGTTTGCCAAATATGTAGAAAAAGAGAGTCGGTACGATTTGTGTCATAATGTGTAGGCGCTTTTTTATTCGCAGTTTATTTTAAACTGCGACTGCTATTTATTGCCGATATTTGTATTTATTACACAGTATTTTCTAAATTAAAGGTAAAAATACCAAATTTTATTAATTGTATAATTAATAATAGTTATCCAATCTTTATTTCATATAGAATAACAGCTGATATTTCACAATTGAGATACAGTTGCCGGCTTTTTAGCCGTCAATTATGTAGTCATTATTAAGAAGGGAGAATACAAAATGCCGCGCAGAGGAGAAAACATTTATAAACGAAAGGACGGACGTTGGGAAGGCCGTATAAAAAAAACCGACGGCAACTATCAGTATGTCTACGCCAGAACATATAGGGAGGTTAAAGATAAAAAACTGAACTTCAAAGAAAAAGACATTGAAATTACAAGTATAAGCTCCGGCTCGGAGATGAAAAAAGCAAGCGAATTATTCGAATCTTGGCTGACAAAAGACGCCTCGGGAAGGGTGAAGCCGTCGACCTATGAAAACTACTACTATTGTATAAAAAAATATGTAGCTCCTTTTTTCACAAACACCGGAATTGACCTAATTACGGAGACGAGAGTCGAACAATTTGTGAAATTTGTGATGGCCGACCAATGCATATCGAAAGCCTATAAGAGAAAGCTTCTTTCTATTTTTAAAACTGCACTGAAAGATATTTTAAAAGACAAACCTGACTACGGCTTAATAATTGAGAAAATCAAGCTGCCCAAGAAGGAAAACACTGAGGTGGAGGTTTTTTCTGTCAAAGATCAACGGCTTATTGAAAGCGCTATACTGAATTCAGAAGACAACAGATTGCTCGGTATAATGCTCAGCTTCTATACGGGCATCAGGCTCGGGGAGCTATGCTCACTAAAATGGGGAGATATTGATTTTGAAGCCGGTACGATGTCGGTTTCCAGAACCGTCAGCAGGACAGAAAGCTTTGGGAGCAGAGAGGAAAAGACCTCCCTTCTGGTCGGGTCCCCCAAAAGTCAAAAGTCTCTGCGGAAAATTCCGGTGCCTGATTTTTTACTTAAATTGGTTAAGGACAGAAAACTGATTCCCAAATATGAAAATCTTTATATCCTTACAGGGACGGAGACTCCGTTTGACCCGCGGACATATCAGAAGCTCTATAAACAGGTCCTTCAAAAAGCGGGGGTAAAGGCAAGAAAGTTCCACGCGATCAGGCACACATTTGCGACCAGAGCGCTGGAACTTGGTGTTGATATAAAAACCTTGAGTGAAATCCTTGGGCATTCTACGGTGTCGATGACACTTAACACATACGCCCACTCGCTGTTTGAACAAAAAAAGCTTGCCATAGACAAGCTCAATGATATGTACTTGAATAATATGGCAATAGCTTCATTCGCCGTCGTCTTGCCCGTCAATATATCTGTCTGACAAGCTATTTACCTGAGTTTTGGCTAATAAGTCGCAGTTTAAAATAAACTGCGGCTTTTCTTGATTTAACGGTGTAAAACGTAATAGAGTATAGAACAAGCTAAGCTGTACAGGCAATATGCAAATTTCAAGTTATGTTCATAATATGATTTTTACTTGTGCGGAACCGTGAAACGGTGCCTTTTCACGCCGGATTCGCTTTGCCGGAGTTGTAAGACTTGTAGGAGTAAGTCTTTTGCTCTTTCGCCTTCAGAGCGCGGCAAAGACGGTCAATTTCCGCTGATTTCTGCCTGACGGCCTGCTGCGCAAGTGCCTTGAGCTTCATCATGTTCTTGTCGCTCGCGTTGTCCATTTCCGCTGTATCGTCATCCAGCTGCACCTGAAAGCGCGCATAGTTTTCCCTGCCGACAAGAGCACGCATCTGGTAATCGACCGACGCGCTCGAGGAGTTCAGCGTAACTGCGATTATAGGCACGGCCCAGTCGGCGATGCCCCAACTGCTGACTTCCGAACAGGGACGATTGTGCACCTGCAGTCCGGTGCCGAGCGATACGACTAAAAACTCCCTTTCTTCAGGATACAGGTTGCGAGCCTGCGCATATGCGCACAGCGCCGGATTACTGGCAAATACGCCGCCGTCAATCATGCAGTGTTCTTCCATCACGAGCGGAGGAAAATATGTCGGAGCGGCGGCAGTAGCACGGGCAACCTGAGTCAGCAGAGGGTCATCAGCCGGCGCGCGGTGAGCCTTGGCATATGAAGTCTTGAAAAACCAAGGCGTGCTGCTTGCCATGTCGTAGGCGGTAACAAGAATTTCCGTAAGCGTAGTATGCAGGCGAACGCTGCCGAGATATTTCTCAAGCATAGCGTCCAGCCCGCGCGGCGAGTATTTGGGTCTTACAAAGCCTCCGAGCGTTGTTACCGAACGCAGAAAGCTCCGATGAAAAATCGTTCGACCGTTTTCAAAATACGCTGAGCAAATCTGTTCCGCCGAATATTTAGGCTTTCCCTGCCAGTTCGGAACTGTAAGCGTTGCGGCCAGAATTCCGCCTGTTGAAGTACCCGCGATGAGGTTGAAAAGCTCACAGGTGGACTGGCCTGTTCTTTTTTCAAATTCAGCTAAAAATGTAGCCGGAATAATACCCCGGATGCCCCCGCCGTCGATAGATAAGATTGAAACCATATCATAACCGCCTCCCATAATTCTACACAACAGCTTATGGGGCGGATGCTTAAGAGGTGAACCTCCAGCTCTGCACGTAAAACGCTTTTTTGTGAGAATAAGTTGCTTAAACAGAAAAAGTCTTGTAGTTTTAAATAACCACAAGACTTTTTTAATGGAGAAAAGGCCGGAACAGAACCGCTCAAATTCCGGCTATCGGCCGGACAGTCTACAAAAATATCAAACATTCACTTTTTAAACCAATTGCTGCGAGAGCGCCGCATAAGCAAATTTACAAAATTATGAGCGCCTTATTTCTGTTCAAACAAATACTTTAGTTAAAAATACTACAACAATACCTGCAGCTCCATCAGCGGGTTGCTGCAGCCCAGAACGTCCAAAAAGGTTTCCGCTTCAACAACGAGCTTCGGGCTCAGCTTGTTTTCCTTTAAATAGCGAGTCAGCTTGCCAATCTGCTTCTCGCGGTTTCCGGCAAAGTAGTTCACGCATATATAGCTGCCACCGGGAAGACGCTCGGTCGGTATCGGAATCGAATCCTCTGAAAAATGGACCTCCGCGAATATCTTACGGTATTCAAGCGTACCTTTTTCAATGTCAATGTCTGCTACCGAGCCGGTCTGATAGATCGTTACGAGCCCGTTCCGAACAATTTCCTTGTATATGTCCAAATATTTGAGGTGGGTGTCCTCATCGTCATGCTGCGTTTCGCACTCCCGTGTAAGAACTGTCCTCTCCGGAAACTCGCTCCGGTAAACGTTCTCTTCACGGCTTATCTCCTTAGCGCCGCCGATTTCCTTTTCCAGCTTCTCCATTTTCATTATCGCCTTGTTCAGATGGAGTATCTGCTTTGCGGCCTCTCTCCGCTGTTCCGCGAAAAAGTCAAGGAACAGGTCTGCGTCATTTTTATCGAATAGCTTCTTCATCACCTTGATCGGAACACCGAGATTTTTGCAGTAGCCTATCATCTCGATTGTAAAAAACTGATCGATAGAATAATATCTGTAGCCTGTTTCAGGATCTGTCCAACGAGGTCTGAGAAGCCCTATAGAGTCGTAAAACCTCAGCGCTTTAATTGTGGCTCCGCTGAGTCTTGCGGTTTCTCCGATTGAAAAATATTTTTTCATAAATACCTCCTCAGCTATTGACTCTCCCCTATAAGGACAGTTTAAAATCACAATCAGATAATACCAGATTTGAAGTCCTAATGCAATCAGCTTTCAAAATTCAGTGTTTGCGGATTTGGTACAAAGGCGTATAATACCCGTAAATCCTGCTTTTCGGCTGGTGGGACAGAAAAAACAGGAGGATAAACAAATGGAGAAAAAAGCAAAGGCGGTTCTGAGTTGGCGCCAGATAGCCACTCTGGCAATCATAGGTTTTACTAACTGCTCACTTTTCCTGATGCCCTATATGACGAGCGCGTTTTACGACCCGATTTGTCAGGCACTGAATATCAACAACACCCAGCTCGGCGTTCTGATGTCAATCTACGGTACGGTCACGATTTTCGCGGCTCTGCCGGGCGGCTGGCTCGCAGACAGGATAGATACGAAGAAGCTTATAATGCTCTGCCTTATATCTACCGGCGCAATGGGCATAATCGCGGCATTCTTCATGAATTATGCCGTTTACTGCGTTCTCTGGTTCCTGTTCGCGGTAGTCGGCAACACACTGTTCTGGTCAGCCGGCATGAAGACCATCCGCTTTACCGGTTCCGAGGAGGAACAGGGCAAGGCCTACGGCTACTACAGCGCTTTCAATTTCGGTTCAAACTCCCTGCTTAACGCGGCGGGACTTGCAATCATAGCGGCTTTCGCGGCGACACTGGTAATCGGCGTGAAATTTGTTTTCCTGTTCTTCAGCCTTTTGTGCATCATAGCGCTTGTGCTGGTATGGCGCTTTGTCCCTTCAATTAAACCGACGATTTCGTTTAAGGACGCAAAAAGTGCTGAAGAGAAAAGCGAGTCCAGAAAGGCCAATTTCCGCGATGTACTTTTTGTCCTCAAACAAAAGGAAGTATGGATGTTTTCAATTCTTGCTTTCTGCATCTACAGCATCATGGGCGTCGCAACCTATTTTACGCCCTATTTTGGAGACGTAATGGGTCTGAATGTCGCCTCGGCAGGCCTCATCTATGTTATGACCGGACCGCTGAGCATACTCTTCGGACCGATTTTCGGCACTGTGAGCGACTGGATGCGTTCCACCGTCAAGCTTATTACCATTCTGATGGCCTTGACCCTCTGCCTTCTCTGCGTGATGCTGCTCCTCGGCGGCGGAATTACCCTTACAATGGCAATTATAATCGATGTTCTCGTCGCGTTGACCGGCGGCGGAGCTTATAACATTATGTTTGCTTCCATTGAGGAAACCGGCATTGACAGACGTTATGCGGGAACCTGCATAGGCGTTGCAACAATCATCGCCTATTCGCCCGACGCGTTCATGTATGTCCTGTTCGGCAACTGGCTGGATAAGCACGGCAACGACGGCTACAATATGATATTCGTCTATATGGCTGTGTTGGCTGCGATTGCGGTGGTTCTCGGCACGGTTTTGTATAACACGTCAAAAAAGAGAAAAGCAAAAACTCCGGCCGAAGCTCTGCCCGAACAGGGCTGACGCTTTTGAGCTGCGCAAAATATATCGGCATCATTAAAAGAAGGTGGCGTTTCAATGGTAATCGACATGAAGGAGGGGAAGGAATATCCCCTTTTCAGAAATGCCGTGCTGTACTCCGAGCTTGAGGATAAGCTTAAAGCTCTGACGGAGAAATATCCCTCAAACATGCGCGTTGAAAAGATGGGCAAGTCACACAAGGGCAGAGATTTATTTCTTGTAATACTGGCCGAGGATGTGACAGACGAAGGCATAAGGGCCTACGAGGACTTCAGAAAAAAGGTTTTGCGTGAGCCAAGACAGGTGCTTGAGAGCCTTGAAAGCGGAGCGGACTACAAAATACCCCTGTTTTTCAACGGAAACCTGCATGGCACGGAAACCACCGGCACAGACGGTTTAATTAATTTTATCGAAGAGGTGCTGGGTGAGGGAAAAGCAGAGGCGCTCAAAGACGCTTTCATCGCAATCTCTGTCTGCGAGAATCCCGACGGACGAAGCAAGGGCTACGATATTTTAAACGGCAACGGCGCCGACCTCAACAGAGATTTCGGCGCGCAGTCTCAGCCAGAGACACGGGCGCTGGTCAGCCGCGCGATTGTGCGCTTCGTACCGTCCGTAATGGTCGATTTCCACGGCTTTATGGCGAGTGGCAATGTGCTGATTGACACATGCACTCCTCCTCACAATCCAAATACAGAATATGACCTATTGGAAGAGCATCTGCATAAAAACGCGCAGAAAATGGCGGGTGTCATATATGACAGGCTCAGGCTGAACACTGACATTCCCGCGCTCATCTGGGAGGACGGCTGGGAGGACTATTCACCGGTTTACACGCCGACCTTTTGCCAGAACTATGGCTGCATAGCACATACGCTCGAAACCACCTACCCCAACGACGAAGGGCTGACCGTTGTCACCTGCGCGGCTGTCGGCGCCCTGAATTACGCGCTTGAAAACAAGAAGCTGCTTTTAAAAAATCAGTGTACATATTTAGCGCGGGGTATAGAAAACACCTCAAAGGCTATTAAAGCGCCGAAGTATTATGTGATACCCTTCGCCCGAGAGACACAAAAAGACAGGGAAACAGCCTCCGACACGGTTACTAAGCTGCTGCGCTGCGGTATCAGGGTTTATAAGGGATCAAAATCCGGAGATTACGTCATTCCCACCGAACAGGCGCTCAGAGGACTCATTAACGGCTTTCTCTGGCAGGGTGAGGACATTACGGACAGAATTAAGAACATGTACGATGTATCCTTCCACTCGGAGCCTGTCATGCGCGGCTTTGATATAAGCTCCTGCGACGAGCTCAAAGCCGGGGAAGAGCTGGTCGAAATCGATAAGGCCGAGGCCCCGAGCGGAACTCTCACAAAAAGCGCTGAGAAACCGTATCTGCGTTTCTCGTCATGTAAAAACTCTTCAGTAGGACTTGCAAACCTTATTATGGACAGCGGCGCGGAGCTGCTCCGTGCGGAGGAAGATTGTGCCGGCGACTTCTTTTTCAGAAACAGCGGCGATTACAAGCTGATTGAAGACTTCCTGAAAAATCATGACCTCACAGTTGAGCCTGCGGAGCTTCCAATAAAAGCGCACAGATTGCGAAAGCAAGCGGCTCTTATCGTAGCCGACAGCGCCGGAGCCTATGAGGCGCTCTCCGATTGGGGTTTCGATGTAACGCTCCTCCCGTTCTCCGATCTGAACCGCGGCTATGAGATACATCCGGAGGCTTACGATGTGTTGATTTTCGGCGGAACAAGAATGGGCATCTGGAGCGACCCCTACGACGAGGACATGGGCGTCGGCTACGGAACTACCTGGGCGCTGAGGGAAAGAGGACGAACGGAGCTTATCCGTGCCGCAAGAGAGTTTAAAAACATCGTCATGTTCGGTTACGCCGGACAAATGCTCAACGAGGCTTTGGGCCTTATAGACCAGAGCGCCGCGAAAGCCGAGGGCGGCACTGCGGAGGAAAATCTTACCGACTGGCATCTCAATACGGGAAACGGCTCCTTCAGGCTCCGTCTGGACAAAAATGATCCGCTCTGCTACGGCTTTAGCGATGAGGAAAGCGTTTATCTCGTCGGGCCTGTTCCGCTTGCCATTTCCAAGGACGCCAAAACAGCCGGATATTTTGCCGACAGCACATTTATCAACGGCTGGTGCAAGGAGCGGGAAAACCTGAACGGAAAGCCCGCGCTGCTATATAAAAAGGATGAAGAAGGAACAAAAATACTTATGGGCATAGACCCGTGCTACAGGCGATATGTCGACGCGACCTACCGTCTTATGGCAAACGCAATGTATTTGATAGGTATATAATTTACCGAAGCAAAGAGAGTTAGGCTCTTTTCTGCTCCGGCGGGGCAGTATTGCAAAAAAGCAAATGTGAAGCCCCGATCACAACAGATTTTGTGCGTCAGGGCTTCACTTTTATTTCTTAAAATGTAGATTACAAGGAGAAAAAGAAAATGGATAAGAAACCTTACATTGTTGTTGAATGGAACGATACAGAGAGCTCCGCGAAAGGCTGGCTCTGCGCATACAATTTTGTAAACAACTACTGCGGCGGAGGCACAAGAATGCATCCCACCGTGACAAAGGAAGAGGTCATCAGGCTCGCCACCATGATGGGCTATAAATACAACGCTATCGAATCCGAAACAACCGGAGGCTGCAAGGGCGGCATCTCCTATGACTACAAGGCACCGGACGCGAAGGCCGTGCTGAGAAGATACCTCACCGCGATGGCACCCTATATAAAGGCCGGCGTGTCCATAGGCGGCGACCTCGGTGTAGACTACGGCGACGTGCTCGAAATTCTTGGCGAACTCGGCATAGGGCTGCCGCAGACCAAGGCCATGAAGGCCGACCCGCAGATTCAGCAGAACATCAAAAACCATGACGAGGCCTGCGAGATTCTTACATACGACGGCTTCAAGATGTACGACATGATAACCGGCTACGGCTGCGCTTATTCTCTTGACGAGGCATGGAAATTCAAAAACGGAAAACCCGGCGCGAAGGTTGTTATTCAGGGCTTCGGCTGCGTTGGCGCGAGCATGGCGTTCTGCCTCGACAAAATGGGCTACAAGGTTGTTGGCATAGCGGACGCGAACGGTTTTGTAAGCTGTCAGGACGGGCTCGACGTAAAAAAGCTTGTCGCAGCGAGAAAGCCGAAGGGCGAGCTCGACACCGCAAGCTTTGAGAGGAGCTATGTCTACAGGCCCAACACCGCTTGGCTCGACGAGCCCTGCGATATTCTTGTGCCCGCGGCGCTCGAGGACGTTATTAATAAGGACAATGTGCATAAGGTCAAGGCTTCACTTATCGTAGAAGCCGCCAATATTCCGGTCACCGCGGAGGCTGACGAGGTGCTTGCGCAGAAGGGCATCGACGTGTGCGTGGATTTCGTAGCGAATCTCGGCGGTATCAGAATTTATGAGGCTCTTGTGTTCGGGCTCGTGGGCGTCGACGCAAATCAGATAGCCGACGACACCGAAGCGATAGTCAGAAAGCAGACCAGACGCATATTTGAAGAGGCAAAAAAGCAGGGCAGGACTCAGCGTCAGGTCGCCAAGGAGATTTTCGCACCCAAGGTGTTCGATACACCCGACATTTAAAGACGTAGGGAAAGAGGGCGCGCCTGAGGCTTTATGCCGCCGCCCGCGTCCGGTATATTATTTGAAAATAGCGAGGATACATATATGGAAACCTTAGTTATTCATGCGGAGAGCTGCAAAAACTGCCTGTATTGCGTAAAAAGCTGCCCGAAGGGCGCGCTTTCGGCTACGGGCAAGCTCAACGACAAGGGTTATGTGACGGTCGAGGTTGACCGCGACAAATGCATACGCTGCGGCATCTGCTACACAGTTTGCCCTGATTATGTGTTTGAAATTATTGAAAAGGAGGCGCAATAATGGAGAAGAAGCTTTTAACGGGCAACGAGGCCATAGCGGAGGGCGCGGTCAGAGCGGGCTGCAGGTTTTTCGCGGGCTACCCCATAACGCCTCAGAGCGAGATATTGGAATATCTCTCCCGCCGTATGCCTGAGGTCGGCGGAACCTTCATCCAGAGCGAGTCCGAGCTCTCCGGCATCTCCATGGTCTACGGCGCCGCGTCTGTAGGTTTTCGGACCTTCACAAGCTCCTCCGGCCCCGGCTACAGCCTTTTGCAGGAGGGCATATCCTATATTGCCTCCGCGGAGCTGCCATGCGTTATCGTAGACGTCCAGCGCTACGGCTCCGGTCTCGGCGATATATACGTCGGCCAGAGCGACTACTGGCAGGTTGTCAAAAACGGCGGACACGGCGATTACCGTACGATAGTCTACGCCCCCTCCTCCGTACAGGAAACGGCGGATTTAATGGCTCTGGGCTTTGACAAGGCGGAGGAGTACCGCAACCCAGTTACCATACTCTCCGACGCCTCCATATGCCACATGATGGAGCCTGTAACGCTCCCGGAAATGCACGAGCACGACCCCAATAAATTCGACTGGGCTTTAAAGGGCAAGGGTTCGGGACACTATAAACGCCTTACCTCCGCAATGTACGACATTCCCGATTTCGACCACTATATTTCCGCGAAGTACAGAAAAATCGAGGAGAACGAACAGCGCTGGGAGGCCTTCAGCACCGAGGACGCCGAGGTCATCATGGTGGCATACGGCATTTCCGCAAGAATCTGCGAAGAGGCTCTTACGCTGGGAAGGGAAAAAGGACTCAAGCTGGGCCTTATAAGACCTATATCGCTCTATCCGTTCCCGAATAAGGCATTTGAGGCTCTGAACAAAAGAAATGACGTTAAGGCTTACATATCCGTCGAGATGACCGCGCTTTGCCAGATGGCGGAGGACGTCGCTCTCGCGAGCCGTATGCGCTGCCCGATTTACGCCATGGACGGCGGCATGTCGATATATGAGCCCGAGGATATATTGGACAGAATATCTTCCGCACTGAGCGGCAAAGAAAGGGCGGTGTTTGGACTATGATAAAGACAAAACCGAAAGCCTGTTTTCTTGAAAACAAATACTGCCCCGGCTGCGGGCACGGCATTATAAACCGAATACTTGCCGAGGTGCTGGAGGAAATGGGAATTGACGGAGATACCATCGGCGTAATTGCCGTCGGCTGCGCCTCCCTCATGCCGGATACCTTCGATATCGACTGTATACAGGCTCAGCATGGGCGCGCTGCGGCAATCGCGACGGGCGTAAAAAGATGCCGTCCCGACAAGATGGTTTTTGCCTATCAGGGTGACGGCGACGCGCTAGCCATAGGTTTTTCCGAAACTATGTATGCGGCTATCAGAAACGAGAATATAACAGTCATCTTTGTTAATAACGGCAATTTCGGCATGACGGGCGGACAGATGGCTCCGACGACGCTGGAGGGTCAGAAAACCACAACCTCTCCCAAGGGCAGAAAACGTGAGGAGACCGGTGATCCTCTGAATGTCATCGAAATGATGAAAACACTGGACGTAACGTATCTCGCAAGAGGCTCTGTTACAAGCAGCATTAATATTGCCAAGACCAAGCAGTACATACGCAAAGCGCTCGAAATTCAGCAGAAGGGCCAGGGCTACTCCTTTGTGGAAATTCTATCTCCCTGTCCGACAAACTGGGGGCTTTCGCCCGTCAAGGCGCTTGAGCGCATTGACGAAACCGTAACAGGGGTGTACGCGCTCGGTGAATTTGTGGATAAGAGCGGGGGCGAAAAGAAATGAAAAGCATAGTATGCGCCGGCTTCGGCGGTCAGGGCGTGCTTACGGCCGGCCTAATAATCGCGAGAACCGGCATGGAAAACGGCAGTCAGGTCACATGGATTCCGTCCTACGGCTCCGAAATGCGCGGCGGAACGGCCAACTGCGGAGTCATCATCTCAGATAAAAAGATTGCAAGCCCCTTCGTAAAGAATATCGACGTGCTGATTGCAATGAACGTTCCCTCTATGCAAAAGTTTCAGAGTCAGGTTGTCCCCGGCGGGCTTATCGTCTCAAACAGCTCCATAATCAGGGACATGGAGTTTCGGGATGATGTGCGTGTAATCGAGGTCGAGGCGACCGACATTGCGGACAAACTTCAGAACGCCCGCGGCGCGAACATCGTCATGCTGGGCGCGCTTGCCGCGGCGGACAGCTACTTCTCAAAGGACGTAATGGGAAACGGTATAGAGAGCTTCTTCGCTTCAAAGGGCAAGAATAACCCCCTTAACAGGGAGTGCTTCCTCGGCGGCTATGAGGCCGCGTCCAAGTAATCAACAAGGGAGGATACATCATGGATGTGAACAAACTGCTGAAACCCAGCAAAATAGTCATAGTCGGCGCAAGCGAGCGTGAGGGCTTCGGCGGGGACACCTGCCGAAACGTCAAAGAGCTCATGCCGGACGGCAGCTACTATTTTGTGAATATCAAGGGCGGAACAGCTTTCGGTACTAAGTGCTACACATCAATTAGCGAGCTGCCCGAAAACATCGACCTTGCCGTAATCTGCACTCCGGCCAAAACCGTTGAAAGCCTCCTTCGTGAGGCCGCCGTCAAGGGCGCAAAGGCCGCCGTGGTCTATGCCAGCGGCTATTCAGAGGTCGGAACCGAGGAGGGCAGGGCGGCGGAAGCTTCGCTCAAAAGGCTGTGCCAAGAGCTCGACATCGCGCTCATGGGCCCTAACTGTGCGGGATTTGTGAACTACATAGACAGAGTTTCGCCCTTTGCGTTCATATCGGAAAGAAGAGAGCGTCAGGGCGCTGTTGGGGTGGTTTCGCAGAGCGGACAACTCGCTCTATCTATGATGGACAGCCCTAAAATGAAGTTTTCATACGCCATTTCAGCCGGAAACAGCAGCGTCTGCAAAATCGAGGACTACCTCGATTTCCTAATCGACGACGAAGACACAAAGGTCGTCGCAATGTACATGGAGGGTGTAACGGATCCAGCGCACTTCGCGTCGGCGCTGAAAAAGGCCGCGCTCAGAAGAAAACCCGTCGTTGTTTTGAAAACGGGCCGTTCGCAAAAGGGAAAGGCCATCGCTGCATCCCATACGGGCAGCCTCGCGGGTGCAGACGAGGTCTACGACGCCCTGTTTAAAAAGTTCGGCGTCATCAGAGTGGATGACCTAGAGGAACTAATGTCCACCGCCGGCACACTGGCGACGCTCAAAAAGCTGCCGGATAAGCCGGTTTTCGCCTCGATGAACCTCTCGGGCGGAGAGACCGGCATCTGTGCCGACTTAGGCGAGCTCTGCGGTCTGTGCTATGCGGACTTTTCGGCTGATACTCTCAGCAGACTTAAGATACTCCTGCCGTCTTACGCGACTCCAAATAACCCGCTGGATATGACGGCGACCCTTTCCTACGACGTGGAAAAATACGCGCAGGCGCTCGAAATTGTAATGAGCGACCCCTCGGTCGGGCTTGTCGCCGTGGGCTACACGCTTTTGCAGGAGATAGCAGACCCCGCAATACGCTATATGGCGAAAAGCCTGGAGCTCGTCTGCTCGAAACCGGACGCGAAGCCCGTTGTTATGATACCCTTTGCCGAAAATACGAGAAACGCTGAGTATTCCGAAATACTTGAGAAAATCGGCGTGCCGGTGCTTCCAACCTCAACCTATGCCTTTAAAATACTAAAGAATCTCTCCCGCTTTATCTCATATGACCCTTCGGCGCATGAGCTGGATGTCGCCATACCTAATAATAGGCCGGAGGGCTGCGCCCAAGCTCTCAGCGAATCGGAAAGCAAAAAACTGCTCGCAGGATACGGCATACCCTTCCCGAAATGTATCATAGCTAAAACAAGGGAAGACGCTGTTCGCGCGGCGCTGGAAATCGGTTTCCCCGTTGTAGCCAAAATTGAAAGTCCGGATATACTGCACAAATCCGACGTCGGCTGTGTAAAGCTTAAGCTGGAAAACGCTACTCAGGTGAGTGCTGCGTTTGATGAAATAATGAAAAACGCGGCAAGTAACTGCCCTAATGCCAGACTCGACGGCGTACAGATATGCGAAATGGCAAAGCAGGGCACTGAAATGATAATCGGCGTTGTGAGCGATCCGCAGTTCGGTCCCTGCGTTATGACGGGGCTCGGAGGTGTGTTCGTGGAGGTGTTCAAGGACACATCCTTGTGTCTCGCACCGGCCTCCCGGACAGAGGCTCTTGAAATGATAAACTCTCTCCGCGGCAGCAAGCTGCTTAAAGGCTACAGAGGCTCAGCACCGGCTGATACTGAGGCTCTGGCGGACGCAATAGTTTGTGTATCGAACTTTGCCTGCGAGAATCGCAATACGATTAGGGAGCTTGATATAAACCCTGTTTTCGTCTATGAAAAGGGTGTCTGCGCCGTGGACGCTCTGATTGTCAGCCGCTGACTCCGGGGATAAATAAAGGAGAAACTCAAATGAATTCGGTTTCAGAAAAAACGGCGGAGCTTATGGCGAATAGGGAACTCGGCTTTGCAAAAAAAGGCATAGTGCTGGCACTGTTTTCAGCCGCCATGTGGGGCGCTTACGCCGTTATAATCTCGCTGGCTTATAATTTTGCGCCTCTCAACGCCACTAATCTTGCACTTCTGACAATACCCGTTACAGTCGGAGCGCTGCACGAAACCTCGGCCTTTGTAATCTATATCGTCAGAAACGGCATAGACGGGAAGCTGCCGGAGTACGCGCGATCCTTTCGCACCTTTCCGGGTAAGATGGCCTGTCTCGGAGGCGTAGTCGGCGGCCCGTTTGCTCTGACCTGCTCAATGGCGGGAATACTCTTCGCAGGCCCCGCCTATTCGCTCGCGATAACGAGCCTTTATCCCGTAATCGGCGCGGTGCTCGCGGTCGTATTCCTCAAGGAAAAGACAAACGCGCGCTTCTGGGCCGGAATAAGCTGCTGTGTAATCGGCGGCGTCGTTCTGGGCTTTTCAAAGCCATCCGGCAACTACCCCCATTTCTATCTCGGGATTCTGTTTTCTCTGCTTGCAGCCCTGGGTTGGGGTGCTGAGGGTACCATCGGAGCCTTCGGAACAGATACTCTCGACCCGAATGTGTCCGTCGGCCTTCGCAACTGCGCGTCTACTCTCGGCTACATTGTCCTGCTGCCGATTTTCGGCGGAGCGGGGATATTCGCGGACGCAATCTTCGTCCATCCCCAAGCAGCCGGAATGGTCGCGCTCGCGGCACTGGCAGGTTCGACATCCCTATGGTACTGGTATGTTGCCTTCGGGATGACGGGCGTAAGCCGCGCTATGGCGATTAACTCCACATATTCGCTCTGGGGTGTGGTTTTTACGCTGGCGCTGAGCCTCGCGGGAATAGTGGAGTTTTCGCTTACCGGAAATCTCATCGCGGGCGTCGCCGTAATGATACTGGGTATCGTACTGGTGGTTGCAAACCCCAAAGAGTTGCTCAAGCTGAGAAACAACTAGAGAAAGGCGCGGATTATGAGAAAGCTGCCTCTTAAAATGAGCGTCATGCGCTGGATAAGCACCGAAACGGACGCTTCTATTGACGATATTATCAGAAGCCTCGGCGACGAATATGGCTCCGAGCGTCAGTTTCGCAGAAAAAGCATCGAAAACATGCTCCAGACCATGAAAGCCGTGGGAATAATCAAATTGAACGGCGTCGAGTCCCTTGCGGACGGAGATGTACAGGCGCGATATTCAATAACCGAATACGGAATCTCAAGGCTGAAGTATATTCCGAAGTGCTGATATGAGCATAAAGCAGCGAAAAGCGTGGAATATACGGACTGTGTTGAAACAATAGAAGCGAGCATTTCTTGATTACATAGAAAAGCTGACATAAGCATAAAAATCAGCCTGAAACGAAAGTTTCAGGCTGATTTTCGTGTAAATGGACGGGATCGAACCGCCCCGCTTCCGACTGCCGCTAAACGCCTCCCTTAAGGGTGGCCATCTCTTTAATTTGCGCGAATTATTCCAGTTCAAAGGCGCCTGTATACAATTGATAATAGCTGCCTCTCGCTTCAATGAGCTGGTCGTGACTCCCTCGCTCAATGATTCTGCCGTGCTCCAGAACCATTATTACATCGGCATTGCGCACAGTGGACAGGCGGTGGGCAATTACAAACACGGTGCGGCCGTTCATCAGCGCGTCCATGCCCTTCTGCACGATGGCTTCGGTTCTCGTGTCGATGGAGGAGGTGGCCTCGTCCAGTATCATGACAGGAGGATCGGCGACAGCCGCACGGGCTATGGATACAAGCTGGCGCTGTCCCTGCGAAAGCCCGCTGCCGTCGCCTTCGAGAACGGTATTATAGCCGTTCGGCAGCATGCGTATGAAATTATCGGCGTTTGCGAGCTTCGCGGCGGCAATGCATTCCTCATCCGTAGCATCCAGCTTGCCATACCTGATGTTGTCCATTACGGTGCCGGTGAAAAGATTGACGTCCTGCAAGACGATGCCCAGAGAACGGCGCAGGTCGGCCTTTCTGATTTTGTTGATGTTGATATCGTCATAGCGGATTTTTCCGTCCGCTAAATCGTAGAAACGGTTTATGAGATTTGTAATTGTGGTTTTACCAGCGCCTGTAGCTCCGACAAGAGCTACTTTCTGTCCGGGCTGAGCATACAGGCTTATGTTGTGGAGGACGAGCTTATCGGTTTCATATCCGAAGTCGACATCGTCAAAGACGATTGTGCCCTCCATTTTTGTATAGGTAAGAGAGCCGTCGCCGTGCGGGTGCTTCCAGGCCCACATGTCGGTGCGCTCCGCGCATTCCCTGATTTCTCCGTTTTCCTCTCTGGCGTTGACAAGAGTGACGTAGCCTTCGTCCTTTTCGCTCTCTTCGTCCAGAAAGTCAAAAATTCGTGACGCTCCGGCAAGAGCCATAATTACCATGTTAAACTGCATCGAGACCTGTCCGATGGGCATTATGAAGCTGCGTGACATGGTAAGAAAGGAGACAATAGCGCCGATTGTCAGAACATTTATACCCGTCAGACTGAGATTTTTCAGTCCGAATATAGCCATCGCGCCGCCGGCCACAGCAATCAGCACATAAAGCATGTAGCCCATGTTGCCTACAACCGGCATTGTGATATTGCCGTAGATATTGGCTTTGGTGGCGCTACTGCAAAGCTCCGAGTTCTTTTTATCAAAACCCTCTTCGGTCTTGCCCTCGTGACAGAATACCTTGATTACCTTCTGACCGTTAATCATCTCTTCGATATAGCCGTTCACATCGCCTATGGATTGCTGCTGCTTCATGAAGTGAACGCTGCTCTTTCCGACGATGAACCTTATCGTTTTCAGCAGGATAAAAGTAAACAGCATCACAAAGACCGCAAGCTCCACGCTTAGAAACAGCATAGCGAAAAACACAGCCACCATTGTGACAACCGAGGAAAACATTTGCGGCAGGCTCTGGGAAATCACCTGGCGGAGCGTATCCGTGTCGTTAGTGTAATGACTCATGACGTCGCCGTGAGTGTGAGTATCGAAATATTTCACCGGCAGGGTCTGCATGTGGGCGAACATTTCGTCGCGTATGCGTTTCAAAGTACCCTGGGAGATTACAACCATCATTCGATTATATAACAGGGTGCAGAGCGCGCCAACAAGATAAATGCAGCCCATGATTACCAGCGTTTTCAGGAGGTTTGAAAAATCGGGGCTTGCGCTGCCGAGCAGGGGGATGATGTATTTGTCGATAAGTGTGCGAATGAACAGCGACGACGCCGCGCTTGCGGCCGCGCTCAGAAGTATACATATGACGACCAGCACAAGCTGCAGCTTATATCGCGCCATGTACGAAAACAGTCTTTTGATTGTGCCGGGCTTGAAGCGTTTAATGGGAGGTCTCATCGGAGCGACATTCTGGGGCTTCATCGTATTCTTACTCATCGATAGCGCCTCCTTTTACCTGGGACTCATAGACCTCTCTATAAATTTCACAGGTTTTCAGCAGCTCGTCATGTGTGCCGACCGCGTTTATACTGCCGTCGTCAAGCACAATGATTTTGTCAGCGTCCTGAACGGAGCTTACGCGCTGAGCAATAATTATCTTGGTCGTATCGGGAATCTGTTCTTTGAACGCCTGCCTTATCAGCGCGTCGGTTTTTACATCGACCGCGCTGGTGGAGTCGTCGAGTATCAGTATTTTCGGCTTTTTAAGAAGAGCTCTTGCGATACAAAGACGCTGCTTTTGTCCGCCCGAGACATTGGCTCCGCCCTGCTCGATATAAGTATCATACTTATTTGGAAACTCCTGAATGAAGCCGTCCGCCTGCGCGAGCTCGCAGGCTCTTTTTACATCCTTATCGGTGGCGTTTTCGTTTCCCCAAAGAAGATTGTCCCTGATAGTGCCGGAAAACAGAATGTTTTTCTGAAGCACCATCGCGACCTGATTGCGCAGAGCTTCAATGTCGTAACTGCGGACATCAACTCCGCCGACCGAAACGCTTCCGCTTATCACATCATAAAGGCGGGGAATAAGCTGCACGAAGCTCGATTTTGACGAGCCGGTGCCGCCCAGGATACCGACTGTCTCGCCGGAGGCGATGGATATGCTTACATTATCAATGACCGGCTTATCGGTTTTTCTCGCATAGGAAAAGGTGACGTTTTCAAATGAGATTGAGCCGTCCTTCATATCGAATACGGGGTTTTCGCAATTTTTCAGGTCGCTCTCCTCATCCAAAACCTCTACAATGCGCTCCGCGGAGGCACGGGAGATTATTATCATGACGAAGACCATGGAGAGCATCATAAGGCTCATCAGAATCTGCATGGTATAAGTGAAAAGGCTTGTCAGATCGCCGGTGGACAGGCCGAGCGCGGGATTGTTGCCGCTGGCGACGATGGCTTTGGCGCTGAGCCATGAAATCAAAATCATGGCCGTATAAATGCATACCTGCATGAGCGGCATATTGAAGGCCAGTATTTTCTCTGCCGATGTGAAATTTTTGAAAATCGTCTGCGAAATTCTGCCGAATTTGCTCTCCTCGTGGTCCTCCCTGGTAAAGGATTTTACGACCCTTATCCCGTGGAGATTTTCCTGCACGACATTGTTGAGCTTGTCGTAGGTCCTGAAGACGCGCTCGAAAATGGGGTGCACGTAGATGGTGATGAACCACAGCCCGAATCCGAGTACGGGAATAATGACCAGAAAAATCAGAGATATTTTTATGTTGATACGAAAAGCCATAATAAGAGCGCATATCATCATGACCGGACTGCGGACAGCCATGCGGATTACCATCATGTACGCGTTCTGTACGTTCGTGACATCGGTGGTCAGGCGGGTGACGATGCTTGCGGTCGAAAACTTATCAATATTGGAAAATGAAAATTTCTGAATACTGTAAAATATGTCGTGCCGAAGATTTTTTGCGAAGCCCGCTGAAGCAATCGCCGAGCTGCGTCCCGCCAGAGCACCTGTAATCAGGGACAATACGGCGCACAGAATAAGCGCAAGACCGATTTCCAGTATGTACGTCATATTTTTCTTATTGACGCCGTAATCAATTAAATATGCCATTATGGTCGGAATCGCAATTTCCAGAATAGACTCGAATATTACAAACGCGGGCGCTAAAAGCGAATCCTTTTTATACTCCCGCACGCTTCTTAAAAGCTTCTTTACCATAGATATTCTCCTTGAAAAGTTTCCCACTGAATTAACAGCTTAATTGCTCGATATATTTTCCTTCATCCTTCTGATATAAAAGCCCAGGGCTTCAAGCTCTTTCGCCGTAAAACCTGCCGTCAGCGCACTCTCCATTCTGTCGGCGTCAGCCTTCAGAATTTCACGTACGCCCTCCGCTTTTTCCGTCAGGACGATTTTCTTCAGACGCGCGTCCTTATCATCAGGCAGCCTTTGTATGAGTCCTTTTTGCTCCATCAGGCTGAGCACGTTCGATACCGTGGACCGGGTTATGTTGAAATGATCTTCGATGTCCCTTTGATGGACGTCTTTTCCGTCTCTGGCGTTCTTGCCAAGAAAAGCGATAATCCATCCGTTATTTCCTGTTATCGTTTCGACTTCTCTTCTGTGAGAAGAAAATTCGAAATAGCGCTTAATCATGTTGTTAAGCGTCTTAATCTCCAAGCCGATTCTTATGCTTTCCATGCTTCGCCTCCTTTGGAACAATGTTGTTATATATAGAACTGTTGTATATAAAACAATTTCGTATTATAGCACGTTGCATATAAGTTGTAAAGACAGATAAGCGAATAACTGCTTTCGAAATTGGGAAAATTAGCATACTCTTTAAGGGCTACTGCAAAATTGAAAGTTGAGCTGCAGCCCTCCTTTTTGCTTTTAGCCAGCGTAAATGTGGAAAACGAGCGACGTTTAAAATCTTTGGATAAAGCAGGTGGGACCAAACAAATCGCGCTCGCAGCCACAGGGCTTTTTGCTGCATAGTAGGGCTTCGGCGGCCATAAAAAAGCGGCGGTTATCCATAATACCGGCAAAGTGCCGTACGGATGCCCGCCGTCGCCATGTTTAGTTTGTTTTCAGGCATTCGCGCCAGCCGGAACGCTATTTTCCCAACAGGCTATACATCACCTGTGCCATTTCGGCGCGTGTAGCGATGCTTGTCGGGTTTAGATTGCCGCCGCTGCCGGTGATTGTCCCTTTGCCGACAAACAGCGTCAAGGCGTCCTTTGCCCAGGAGGAGACATTTCCATAATCGGTAAAGTCGGACAAAGTCTTGCCGCTTGTACCTTCCGGCAGTGCATTCATAGTCTTCAGCGCGTTATACAGCAGAGTAAACATCTCCTGCCTGGTGATTCCCTGTTCGGGCGCGAATACGTTGCCGCCAACGCCGTTAGAGATGCCCAGCCGTTTGGCTGCCGCCAGATAATTAGTATAATAGGTATTACCTGCATCGGAGAAATTATCGTTAGGATTCGCGTCCGCTGAAATGCCGTAGGCTTTCAGCAGCATTACAATAAACTGCCCACGGGTCAGCTTTGCGTAGGGATCGAAATTACCGTTTCCACAGCCCTTTGTGATTCCGCGAGCCGCGATGAAGCTCACCGCGCCGCCGTACCAAGCGGTGTCGGCTACATCAAAAAAGCTCTCCTTGTTATAGCCCACGGCATAATTGCTAAAATGTGTCGTCGTAAAAGTCACCGTACCGGTGATGGGGTCGTAGTGCCCATTGGGGATGCAGACGGGATTTCCGCCGCCGTCCAAATACCAGATGATAATGCTCTCAGGATTATCCAACTCTTTCGCCGTTGGAGTGTACGGTATTGAAACCCTCACAGGCGCGCCGGAATTGCTCCATTCGGTCAGAACTCCGTCCATGGACAAGGAAAGTTGAATTACCGGCCTGCTTCCAATGTCAGCTTTAGCCTCGTCCGACAAGCCGGTTTTATAACCGGAGGCTATGGTGATGTCCGCTGTTTTTTTGCCCGTTCCCGAGATGGTCGAGAGCATATTTTCAGGGATTGTCACGCTGCCTACGCTTGTTGATAAGGTCAAAGCGCCGTTTTCCTGATTGCCGGATAACGAGGACATGGGGAGCTCCAGCGTGTAAGCGCTAACGCCTGTAATCGTCGGCATGACGACGGCGGAGTCCGCATTTTCCTTGAAAAGCGCCGCCGCTGTTGCCGTGCTTAGGCTCGCGGTGCCGGTACCTAAGGTTTTATTCACCGTTATCCTTAAAATTTCTGTCCGCGCGGCTCCTTCCTTCACTTCTGCGTTATAGATTGTTTCGGGAGCGGTTACAAAGCTTATGCCGCCGTCATAATTATCCGGCGCTGCCGCTGTTGCGGGGAATACAGCGGTTATGACGCCGGAATCGGCGCTGTTGCTCACAGAGCTTGCGCCAGTCACGGTAAAGGAATTTGCGGCTACGCCGGTCAGAGTATATCCGGTTTTCGGAGTCAGGGTGATGGTCGCCGTATAGGCTGTGCTAGCCGCGAATGTGCTGTGCGCGGGACTCCAGGACACAGAACCGGTATACTGCGCGGTCTCGGTAATTGCCGACACCGGAGTCCCGCCTCTCGCCGGAGCTGTCACGCCGGAAACGGCTGTGAGACTGATGATCGTATCCGGCGCTGCCGCTGTTGCGGGGAATACAGCGGTTATGACGCCGGAATCGGCGCTGTTGCTCACAGAGCTTGCGCCAGTCACGGTAAAGGAATTTGCGGCTACGCCGGTCAGAGTATATCCGGTTTTCGGAGTCAGGGTGATGGTCGCCGTATAGGCTGTGCTAGCCGCGAATGTGCTGTGCGCGGGACTCCAGGACACAGAACCGGTATACTGCGCGGTCTCGGTAATTGCCGACACCGGAGTCCCGCCTCTCGCCGGAGCTGTCACGCCGGAAACGGTTGTGAGACTGATGATCGTATCCGGCGCTGCCGCCGTTGCGGGGAATACAGCGGTTATGACGCCGGAATCGGCGCTGTTGCTCACAGAGCTTGCGCCCGTCACGGTAAAGGAATTTGCGGCTACGCCGGTCAGGGTATATCCGGTTTTCGGAGTCAGGGTGATGGTCGCCGTATAGGCTGTGCTAGCCGCGAATGTGCTGTGCGCGGGACTCCAGGACACAGAACCGGTATACTGCGCGGTCTCGGTAATTGCCGACACCGGAGTCCCGCCTCTCGCCGGAGCTGTCACGCCGGAAACGGCTGTGATGGAGACAACTGTGGGGGAGACGACATTTGCCAGCGCTGTGATTTCGTTTTGGGTAAGCGCACGGTTATAAATGTACACGTCGTCGATAGCGCCGTTAAAATAACTGTGCCAGCCGTCATTTGAGATCATAAAGCCGATTCTTAAACCTTCCGCATTGAGTACGGTGTTATATACCTTAGGGTTAGTGCCGTCTAAAACTCCGTCAACATACAATTTTGTGTTGGTACCGTCGAAAGTAACAGCTACATGCTTCCACTGGTTATCAGCTAATGTTGTTGTTCCTCTGTAATCGTTATTCCAGCCCAAGACAAACAATTTTTTATCATTTTCACTGCCTGAATTGCCGCCCCTCTCAAGGGAAAATGACTGGCCGTTCAATGCTGATCCGTATCCTGCGATAGACTGATATTTGTCCCCCGCGGTATCACCGTAACAATTAATCCACGCCGCTATTGTTCTCGGTGAATTTCCATTCGGCAGTCCCACCGGCGACTCTACGTAGATGTAATTGTTGGTACCGCTAAACAAATAGGCACTGTTGGCGTTACCGAATCGGTCGTTTGTCAGTACCGGACCATATATGGTTGCGTTATTGCCGTTTCCGCTGATGTCGTTTGCAGTGCCATTAAAAGAGTAACAGGCAACCAGACCTGAGGACGGGTTTGGAAGCACAATGCCGGACGATACGCTCATCACTGGAACTCCCACTGTGCCGCTGCTGTCCTTGACTGTGACCTCAAAGGCCAGATACTTTCCGAGATCACTGTCGGTGACCGCGTAAGTTGAAGCTGTCGCCCCGCTGACAGCTGAAAAATCCATTGCGTATACGCGGACAAAGCCGGCATTGCCGCTGGTTGCATTGTATGACCATGTAGCATTATCGGAATCGATCACTGTATAAGTCCCGGCGGGAATAAGAACATTAACCTTTGCCGTCCAGTAAGTATTGTTGTTGTAAGCTGTCGCCGCATACGGGCCGTAAATGATCCCGCTGCTGTCCCGTAAGGCTATTGTTCCGGGCGCAGCTCCTACGCCGCTGTTCAAGTGATATGTAACGAGACTTGAAATGAATCGCTCCCCTGCCAGAGTGATCGCTGTAGGCGTACCGGGGTTATCTGAAACAACAGAGGCGTTGAAATTAGAAAGGCTATCCACAACATAAGCATCGCCCGTGCGCAGCCAGCGGAACGCCGTGCCGCTCTCAGAAGCACCGCCCGTGCCGGCGTTGTAGGTATACGAGCCTGTTAGGGTGCTGCCGGGATACGTATCTCCGCTCACAGTGACACTCGTCGCAGATGGCGATGTGTCGGCCAGCACAGTCAACGGTACTGTAGCCAACATTCCTATAACCATGAAAATGCTCAGCAGCCAAGATATCAATTTTCTTCTCATGTTACATTTTCCCCCCATACTCACAAATGATTTTTATGTTAAGACCTGCTTTGAACTGACGAAGGGTACTTTCCAAATCGCCGTTTGACACAAAGGATCCTATATAAGACATGCTTTCGGTTTGTATTTCGAATTGAATCGGCTCTCTGTCAAGTAGTGTCACGGACGAGATTTCCGCCTCATGAAGCGAAATTTCCGTTCCGCTTTCCAGAAGTGAAGGTAAAAAGCGCAGCTGCTTCCCGCCAATCTCCAGCCGGTAAGCTGTCGTCTCAAAAAAGCCGGTTTTTAACCGAACCTCAATTCCCATAATCATCACCTCATGTCGAGTATAGCTGTAAAATCTAAACAGTTGTATAGCTTTGCGTTATTTGTCAATGACAAACAAGTGGCACGAAACATGCCACTTGCTGTTGTGTGTTATGGAACCTTTTGGTATAATGGACGAAAAGGGAGGGGATAACATGCAATTTAATGAGAAGCTGGCCTTTCTAATGGACATCACCAAAACCACAAACAGAGCGCTGTCAGACTACGTTTCTCTGGACGCATCGTATATAAGCCGTCTGCGCAGCGGTAAACGGCTGCTTCCCCGCGATGTGAACAGCGTCAACGGCATGGCCGCCTACTTCGCTCAAAACTGCAGAGAGGGCTATCAGAAAAAAGCTATTGGGGACATTCTTGGCGTAAATCCATTTCCGAATGATATACAGCTGCTTACAAAGGCCATTGACCGATGGCTGCTTAACGATAAGGACGGAGGCCGGGAGAGTATTGGGCAGTTTCTCGACAGCTTTTCAGAGATGAAGGGCAGGGGCGTTCTTGAAGTCTCTCCACACAGCATGGAAACGCCCTTTTCCCGTGAGGATACTGCAGTTTATTACGGTGTGGAAGGGAAACGGCAGGCTGTTCAATATTTTCTATCCGAGGTCATAACGCTTGAAAAGCCACAGACGCTGCTGCTATTCAGCGACGAGGAGACCTCCTGGATGTCAGGCGACCCGACTTTCGCGGGGCAATGGGCTGCCTTGATGTTTAAAACGCTTGCACGTGGGCATCGGATTAAAATCATTCACACCATCAGCCGCGACCTGGACGAGATGCTCAGCGCCATCGGCCAGTGGATGCCGCTTTATATGGCCGGGAACATAGAGCCGTTTTTTTACCCAAAAAAGAGGGACGGCATATTTAAACGCACGCTGTTTATATCGCCGGGGACGGCGGCGGTGGTGTCAAGCTCAATCGGAGAGCAGACTGCCAACAACGCGAACGTGCTATTCCGTAATCCGGCGGCAGTGGCATCCTATGAGGAAGAATTTGAGCAGTATCTGCATTTGTGCCGGCCGCTGATGCGCATTTTCAATGCTAAGGATACAGATGCCTGTTTTTCAACTCTTGCTGAGTTTGAAAAAGAACGTTGCAGTACGCTCATCAAGACGGAGTCGCTTTCGCTCATGACTATGCCGGAAGAGCTGCTTTCCCAAATTCTGCGCCGAAACGGGCTGGAGGATACAAAGTTCGTGGAGCATTACCGCCTTCGCGTCCGGCGTTTCTGCCAGTCAATCGACACAAATTCTTTTACCGAGATTATCACCCTGCCCGACCCGCAGGCCGTAATAGGCGGGCAGATCAAGCTCGCCCTGTCAGACATGCTGGACGGGGGCGCGGTATACTATACTCCCGAGGAGTACCGGCAGCATATTGAAAACATAGTTTCGCTACTAAATTCCGATAAGAATTACCACGTCCAGCTTATAGACGGACAGACTGACGAGCGATATGCCGTCTATGTCAAGGAGGAACTTGGCGTTATTGTGGCAAAGACCTCGCAGCCGCCGGTAGTGCTGGCTATGAGCGAGAGCAACATGACTGCCGCCTTTTGGGATTTTCTGAAAACAATGGTCAGCGCAAGTACTTATGAGCATAAGGATAATCGGGAGACCTCCATCAAGCTATCCGCATATATAGACCAATTGAATCAGCAAAGAATGTGATTATATTACGTTGGACAGTGATGTTGCAATTTTGGGACACTATGAAGCTTCAAGACTTTTTGGAAGACAAGAAAGCGGTTACAGATAGAATTACTTGAGCATATTTCACAAATAAATAAGGCATTATGTAAGCAAATAATAGAAATGATGCTGTAGATATTGACGTAATTAATTAAGATGGATATAATGCAGCTAAGTTAAATGTGGAACCAGTTACATACCCGGAGGTGGATTACCCTGATTACCATTAAAGATGTTGCTCAACTGGCGGGCGTGTCAAAGGCAACCGTTTCCCGCGTACTGAACAACAGCGGGTATGTCAATGAGGCAACCCGGCAAAAGGTTGAAGTGGTCATGAAAGAGCATCAGTACATACCGTCCGCAAGCGCGGTGAGCCTTTCAAGACAGGAAACCTCAACAATCGGCGTGCTGGTTCCGGAAATTGACAATATGTTCTATGGCGATGTGCTCCACGGGATAACAGAGATCGCTGATCAGAAAGAATTATCTCTGATTTTCTTTGATACTCAGGACGACGGCGTGAAAGAAGCGCGGGCGCTGCGCACGCTGAGCCAGCAGCGCGTTCGGGGATTGATTCTCTCGCCGGCCGTGGACTATTCCAACGACGCGATGGCCTCGAATCTGCGCAATCAGCTGAACGCGTTGAATATCCCTGTCGTTATAGTAGACCGTGATTCAGATAATATGCCGTGGGATGGCGTCTTTTATGAAAACTATCAGAGCTCATATCAGGCCGCAATCGAGCTCTACAAAGCCGGAAATCGTCGTCTGGGCGTAATTACAGGCGATTTGAAGCTCAAAATCGGACGTGACCGTTTGGAGGGCTTCCGGCAGGGCGTGCTGGACTGCGGACTGAAGCTGCGGGACGAAGATATTTTTGAGGGGGATTTTCTTACGCCCCGAGCCTACGAGCTATCCAAGGCCATGTTTCGTTCCGGCGACTGGCCGCAGGCAATCTACACAAGCAACAACAGCACAAGTATGGGCTTTTTGAAAGCTGCTCATGAGTGTGGAATCGAAATCGGCAAGGATATTGCTGTGTTCGGAAACGATCGGATAAGCATTCTTGACATGCTGGGAATCCCTTTCAGCTGCGTTTATCGTGACAACCATGAAATGGGCCGAGTTGCCCTGCAGATGCTGCTGGAACGCTTTGAGAACCCGGATCGCCCCCGTAATATCCGCATGATACCCTATAGCGTACAGCTTTCAGGCTCCGAAAAAATAAAGAAGTGAACTGTGCAAAGTAAACCGTTTGCACATAGCAAACCGCACCTGCCGTTTACCCCGGATACTGAGAAAGCAGAAGAGCTGAACAAGCCTAGTCTTAGATAAAAAGTTGGCAATACAAAGTGGCGTCAGCCAACTTTTTTTGAGGCAGATGGAACCGGTTACATATTTCGAATACAATAAAAAACAGTACATTTTGCTGTCTATATAAAATATTGAAAGAAGACGTGGCAAATGATTTACAAAAAGGTATCCAAAATCAAAGAAGAGATATCGGCAATTGGAATCGGTTGCTGGAACATGGGCGGAGACTGGGATTCCTCAGAGGAAAAAAAGTCGATCCGTATTATTCATGAGGCAATCGAAATGGGCGTTAACCTTTATGATGTAGCTCCTGTTTATGGCTGGGGCGTATCTGAAACCGTTCTGGGTAAGGCTCTGAAAGAAGGCGGACGCCGCGATAGAGTTCTCATCGCCTCCAAGGGCGGGTTATTATGGAACGAAAAGCACGAAACCGCCAATGACCTTTCAAAGGTCAGCCTGCTGAAGGAAATCGATGACAGCCTGCGCCGTCTTCAAACTGATCATATAGATATTTACCAGCTTCACTGGCCAGACCCCGAAACTCCGCTCGAGGAGACAGCCGAGGCGCTTGCACTTATGAAGACCGCCGGAAAAATCCGATATGTCGGCCTTAGTAATTTCGCTCAGGGCGATGTGGAAAAAATGATGGCGCTGATTGGCGTCGACTGTCAGCAGAGTCTTTACAATATGCTCGAACGCAACCCGGCCAGCTATCACGGTATCCCGCTGGATTATCGAACAGAGGAGGAGGTGCTGCCGACAGTGCGCAGATACGGTCAGGCATTTCTGCCGTACAGCCCACTGTTTCAGGGGCTTCTCGCGGGCAGGTTTCTTAACGGCGTAGATTTCTCATCGCACGATATCCGCAATGCCAACCCGAAACTCTCCGGCAAGGATTTTGAAATCTATGTAAGGGCAGCCCGTGAAATTAAGGTTCTGGCAGACGAAATGGGACGTCCCATGAATGAGGTTGCGCTCAACTGGCTCAGACAGAAGCCGGAGGTAACTTCGATAATCGGCGGCGCTTCGTCGACAGCACAGCTCGAGGAGAACGTTCATTGCGTCACATGGGATATAAGCGACGAGGAAATGAAGAAGATAGACAAAATTCTGGAGCCTTTTGAGAATTCTGAGGCAGGGAGATAAACCGAATGGCAAAATACCTGATTGCGCACGATATTGGGACGACCGGCGACAAGGCGACACTGTTCACAACGGACGGCGAACTGGTGCGCAGCGTGACTTATACATACGGCACGGACTATTTCAACAGTACCTGGGCCGAACAGAATCCGGATGACTGGTGGAGCGCAATCTGCACCAACAACAAGTTGCTGCTCAAGGGCTATGACCCCCATCAGGTGGCCGGAATGGCGTTCAGTGGACAGATGATGGGCTGTGTGGCTGTGGACAGAAACGGCAAACCGCTTCGTCCGGCAATTATCTGGGCAGATCAGCGCAGTCAGGCGCAGGAGGCCTTCATCCGCGCAAAAATTGATGAAGAAAAGTTTTACCGCATTACCGGACATAAAATCAGCGCATCTTATAGTCTCGAAAAACTGATGTGGATCAGGGACAATGAGCCGGACATTTTTCGCAGGACTTACAAGATGCTACAGCCGAAGGACTACATAATTTATCGGCTTACAGGAGAGTTCGTGACCGATTTTTCCGACGCATCCGGCACTAACTGTCTTGATTTGAACCGGTTGGAATGGTCGAATCAGATACTCGATATGGCCGGCGTCGCCAGGGAGCTTCTCGCAGACGTATATCCCTCTACGCATGTAGCCGGACAGATAACAGGCTCCGTCGCGGAAGAATGCGGCCTTGCGCCAGGCACGCCAATCGTTATAGGCGGCGGCGACGGCGTATGCGCGGCCGTTGGGGCCGGCAGCGTGCGCAGCGGCGATACGTTCAACTATCTGGGATCCTCCTCCTGGATAGCACTAACCAGCGACGAGCCGATTTATGATCCGCAGATGCGAACCTACAACTGGGCGCACATGGTGCCGGGGAAATACTCACCTAACGGCACCATGCAGGCAGCCGGAAACTCCTATCAATTCGTCAGAAAGAATCTGTGCAAGGATTTGGAACGGCTGGCGGAGGAACAGGGCGTCAGCAGCTACGGCCTGATGAACAAGGAAATCGAAAAATCGCCGGTGGGCGCAAACGGTTTGCTGTACCTGCCGTACATTTTGGGCGAGCGCAGCCCACGCTGGAATTCCGAGGCCCGCGGAGCGTTCATAGGGCTGAAGATGGAACACACGCGCGGAGATATGCTCCGAGCCTGTGTGGAAGGCGTCATGATGAATCTCTGCATCATTCTGGATGTGTTCCGCAAGGAGCTGGATATCACCGACATCAACGTGATCGGCGGCATGGCAAACGGGGAAGTCATTCTCCGTATTTTGGCGGATGTGTACGGTGTGCGCGCGAAGCGCCTGAACTGGCTGGACGAAGCCACATCCATGGGCGCGGCGGTAGCCGCCGGTGTGGGTGTGGGCGTTCTGGAGGACTTCACCGCTATCGACCGCTTTATTAGAGTCGACGAAACAGTGCAGTCGGATGAGGAAAACCATAAAAAGTACGGTGAACTCAAAAACCTGTTTGACGAAAGCTACTATGCGCTGCTGGATACCTATAAGCATCTGGCTCAGTGGCACTAAGATAAGATTTTACTTAAATATCAATCCGGCGCAGGGCATGACATCAAAGCAGCATGGATATTGCCTCTGCGCGACGGTAAGGAGCCAGTGTGAAATACGGAATATACTACGCCTACTGGGAAAAACAGTGGGGTGCGGACTATCTTAAATATATAGAAAAAGCGGCGCGCCTAGGTTTTGATATTCTCGAAATCTCATGCGCGGGGCTCAAGGATATGACAGATGCACAGCTCGAGACGCTGCGGAGCTGCAAAGACGATAAGGGGATAAGGCTTACGGGCGGCTATGGCCCGAGAGCCTGCGAAAACCTCGCGTCAATAGATTCCACCGTCGTAAAAAACGCTTTCGATTTCTGGAAGCAGACATTCGGTGCGCTGAAAAAACTGGACGTCGTTTCCGTTGGCGGCGGGCTATATTCCTATTGGCCCGCGGACTACAGTAATGGCGTGGATAAGCGGGGAGACCTTGAGCGGAGCATCCGCAACATGCGGATACTGGCAGCTATGGCGCAGGACTATGGCGTTACTCTTTGCATGGAGTCACTCAACCGCCACGAGGGATACCTAATAAACACAGCGCGGGAATGCGTCGACTATGTCAAGGCGGTGGACGCGCCAAACGTCAAAGTTATGCTGGATACCTACCACATGAATATGGAGGAGGACAGCTTCCGTGAGGCGATTCTCACCGCGGGCCCGCTTCTGGGACATTTTCATGCGGGTGAGAACAACCGCCGCCTGCCCGGTCAGGGGAACATTGTACCCTGGCAGGAAATCGGCTCGGCGCTTCGTGAAATAGATTATAAAGGCGATGTCGTGATGGAGCCCTTTGTGATACATGGAGGACAGGTCGGGCAGGATATACGCATATGGCGCGACCTAATTGAGGACGCCTCGGAGGAGCGGCTCGACCGCGACGCCGCCGACTCTGTACGGTTTCTGCGCGATAAGTTTGAAGGAGAGACGAAGCAGGTAAAAGGGCTTGCGCACATCGGACTTTTCGTTTCAGATCTTGCGCGTTCTGTAAGGTTCTACACCGAGGTTCTGGGCTTCAGGGTAATCTGGAATAATGTAAATCCGTCGCCGGAGGGAAATATAGAGGTCGCATTTGTTCAAAACGCGGACTGCGTTCTGGAGCTGATTCGTTTTCCAAAGCCGGAAAAACGCGGCGCGGGCTGCTTTGATCACGCAGCACTCCGGGTGGACAATCTGGACGCAGCGATGAGGCATCTTTCTCAGCAAAGTATCGAATTTGAAGAGGGAAGCTACGAGGAGGCGCCGCAGGTTTTTGAAAAGGGCTCGCGCTGGGTGTTTCTGTGCGGCCCCGACAACGAGCGCATCGAACTGAACGAACGGTGCAGATAAAGAAGCTTATGCTCGGAAAGAGCTTAAGAATAAAAATAAAAGGAGAAAAGACAATGAAAAAAGTACTCGTGCTCTTACTTGTCCTCGCAATGGCGTTATCACTGGCAGCCTGCGGAGCGGGCGGCGATAAGGCCACCAGCGAACCCAGCCCCAGCGCAAGCGCAGCCACCGCGGATGCCGGCAAAACCGGCGGCACATATAACGTCGTTTGGGTAACCTGCTCCACCGAGTCGCAGTTTTGGCAGTATCAGCAGATCGGTATGGAAAACGCTGTAGCCGACATGGAAGAACAGCATGGCGTAACCATCAACTTCTCGACCGTGGGCCCGGCTACCGAAGCGGAGACGGAGGGCTATATCAGAGCCTTTGAAAACGCTATCGCCTCCAAGCCCAACGCCATTATCAGCGCCACACAGGTCCCTGATTCCACCATCGCAGTAGCCAAGGAAGCAATGGATCAGGGAATAGTAGTCAACTTCACCAACTGCGGCCTTGAGCCCGTCGGCTCCACCAAGTACGCCGACAGCTACAACCAGTTTTATACAACCTCCAGTGCGGACGTCGGCAAGCTTGCCGGCAAGCAGATGCTCGATATGCTGAAAGCAGCCAACAGTCCGCTTAAGGGCTACATCGCAATGGAGTTCTCCAACGTGAACGCTTCTCTGCAGCCCCGCATGGACGAATTCAAAGCTTATCTTAATGCGAACGCTCCCGACATCAAGGTTCTTGACACTCTGTACAACAACAACGATATGGAAGCGGCTCAGGCAGACATAGAGAATGAAATTGCAACTTACGGCGATGAGCTCATCGGCATTTACGGCGCAAACAATGTCTCCGGAGACGGCATCGCGCTGGCTGTTGAAAACGCAGGAATCAAAGACAAGGTTATAACCATCGGTGTTGACTCCGACTCGACCGAAATTGCGGCACTTAAAGCCGGCACTCTCGACAGCATCATAGTACAGGACGCTTATGGTCAGGGTTATAATTCCGTTAAGAACGCCATCGAGACTTTAATAAACGGCAAAAACCCCGAGAGTGAGCAGCAGGTCGCTGTCGCGCCGGTCTCTGTTACGACTCAGAACATGACCGAGGATAAATACGCAGCACTTTTGGATCCCACAATACTCAAGAAGAAATAATATTCAGTAATCACAAGTATATTCCGGTGGGCTCAGCGTCCACCGGAATATACTGAAAAAATCCGCGGCACATCGATAGGTACATAGAAAGGAAAGTGTACACTGATGGATGACAATGTTTTGCTGAAAATTGACGGCATAGTAAAAACCTATCCGGGCGTACAGGCTCTGAAGGGTATTACTACCACGATAGAAAAGGGAGAGGTTCGTGCGCTTGTCGGCGAAAACGGCGCTGGCAAATCGACTTTGATCAAATGCATCATGGGCGTCGAGACGCCTACGGAAGGCAAAATCGAAATCAACTGCGACGGGAAATGGGAATCTCCAAAAAACGCCATCGAAGCCAAGAGCTTCGGAATGCAGGCAAATTACCAGAACGTGAATATTGCCAAGAACTTGAGCGTGGCGGAAAACTACTTTCTAGGCTGCCTGCCGAAAACGAAGCTCGGCACTGTGGACTGGAATCAGATGTACGACTCCAGCCAGAAAATTATAGACAAATTCCAACTGAAAGTGGACCCGAGAGCGACAATCGAATCGCTTCCAATCGCCTTGCAGGCGATGATTAACATAAGCAAGATTTCGGTAAGTGAGAATGTTCGACTGGTGATTTTCGACGAACCGACAGCTTTGCTGGAAAACGAAAAAGTCGTAACTCTGTTTAACTTTATCAAGGAGCTGAAAGCTAAGGGCGTTAGCGTTATCTATATATCTCACCGGCTTGAAGAAATTATGGAAATCTGCGATACGGTTACCATTATGAAGGACGGTGCCTACGTAGAGACAAAAAATGTCACCGAGGTCGATAAGGACTACCTAATATCAAAAATGGTAGGGCGCGACGTGGCTGATATTTATAATATAAAGCATCAGGAGCCTGGCGAGGAGCTGCTCCGTGTGGAAAAGCTCTGCGGCAACAGATTTGTCGATGTGAGTTTCAATTTGCGAAAGGGTGAAATTCTGGGCTTTTTCGGTCTGGTTGGCTCAGGACGCAGCGAGGTGATGCGCGCAATTTTCGGCGTAGACAAGCTCAAGGGAGGCAGTGTTTACCTCAAGGGCAAAAAGGTCTGTTTCAAAAGCCCGAAGGACGCTATGCTCAGCGGTTTCGGCTTTCTGACAGAGGATCGCCGTACGGACGGGCTGGCGCTGCCGCAGTCGGTGGAGCTGAACGTCAACATCTATTCTTACGACATGATAAGCCATGCGAGTATCATCAGTCTTAAAAAGGAACGAGCGCGCGCCGAGGATTACAGGGAAAAAATCGGTATTAAGACACCGAGCATCAAGCAGTGCGTAAACAATCTCTCCGGCGGCAACCAGCAGAAGGTTGTTATCTCAAAGCTGCTCTGCCGCAATCCCGAGATACTCATCTTTGACGAGCCGACCGTCGGCGTGGATGTAGGCGCCAAGGATGAGATATATAAAATAATTGAAAGTCTGATAGCTCAGGGCAAGAGCGTAATCATTATCTCGTCCTATCTGCCGGAGGCCATGGGCATGGCGGATCGTCTGGTCGTTATGGCGGAAGGTCACGTGGCCGGTATTCTGGACAGCGAACAGCTGAAAAAGGTGAACGAAGAAGACGTCCTGCGTATCGCGTCCGCAGTCTATTCAGAAAACAACCCTATTCTGGAGGTAGTATGATGGCAAGCAATACTGTGAATTTGGCGGAGCAGAGAAGACGCGCCAATATGAAAACGCTTCTGATGCGCACAGAGATTTCAATGGTTCTGATTATTGGGGTGCTGTTTTTGGCGGCTACATTCGGTACGAAGAACTTCCTGACCGCATATAACCTGACAAACATCCTTAAGCAGTGCGCAATAATAGGTGTCATCTCTGTGGCGGAAACCTACATTATCATCACCGGAGGAATCGACATTAGCTGTGGCGCCATCGTGGGCATGAGTACCCTGATGGTTGCCACCTGTCAGGCGTCGGGGATGAGCACTCTCCCGTCAATGTGTATAGCCGTTGTTGTGGCGGTTATCTGCGGAATCTTCAACGCGGTACTGGTTCACGAGTTTAACGTCACCGCGTTCGTTGCAACGCTGGGCACACAGACTATTCTGCGAGGTCTTATTAAGGTCATCTCCAACGGCGGCACAGTCAGCGGCCTTCACAAATCATTCACTGCCTTTGCCAGCGGTTCAACTCTGTTTATACCCAATTTAGCGATTATCTGGCTTGGAATTGCAGTTATTTGTTTCCTTATACTGCGATACGCGGTGTTCGGACGTAACCTGTTCGTGCTGGGCAGCGGGCAGGAGGTAGCAAAGCTTAACGGCATATCTATTAGAAAAACAAGATACATGGCTTATGCTTTTGCGGGGCTGCTTTATGGAATCGCGGGCATTATGCTTGCAGCCAGAATCAATTCCGCCATCCCGACTGCCGGCGAGGGCTATGAGACAAACGCGATTGCGGCAAGCGTGCTTGGCGGCGCGTCGCTCGCTGGCGGCAGCGGCTCCATTATGGGCACGGTGCTTGGCACCATACTTATAATTCTCATTGACAACGTGGGAACTCAATTTGGCATAGACACTTTCGTAATGCAGGTCATTACAGGCTGCGTCATCGTCATTGCAATTATAGTTGATCAGCTTAAAAAGCGCCGTTCCCGCTGAAAACAGACTTTTGGGATATATGAAAGGAAACAGAATATGCTGACCTTACAGCCGGCAACACGGCCAACAATATATTTTATCGGTGTAACCACCGGAAGCTCCTCCATCATGCGTGTTTTTCCCAAGTGGGCGGAAGCGCTTGGACTGGACGCCGTAATCAAGGGCATTGACCTTGTACCGCACTCCTCCGCGGAGGAGTACCGCGAAGCTGTTGAATTCATTAAGAACGATCCGTTATCCATGGGCGCGCTTGTCACCACGCATAAGATAGACCTCTATAACGCGTGCAGGGAACTATTTGAATTTCTCGATCCTTATGCCACCCAGTTGGGCGAGATTTCCTGCATCTCCAAGCAGGGCGTAAAGCTCTGCGGACATGCGAAGGACCCAATATCCAGCGGACTCGCCCTCCAGCGCTTTGTGCCGGAAAATTTCTGGTCGGAGCACAACGGCGAGGTTCTTCTGCTCGGAGCGGGCGGCGCCAGCCTTGCTATGACCCTGTATTTCTGCAGGAACGCCGGAGAGGACATCCCGAGAAAAATTACAATCGCAAACAGAAGCAAGGCACGGCTTGACTCAGCCCGTCAGATACTTTCCGGACTTAACGACAAAATCGAAATGGAGTTCTTGCTCAATCCGTCAGCCGAGGATAACGATAAAACCCTCAATGCTATGAGCGGCTATTCTCTCATAGTGAACGGAACTGGGCTTGGCAAGGACGCTCCCGGTTCGCCTATAACCAACGCCGCGAGCTTCCCCAAGGGAAGCCTTGTGTGGGAGATAAATTACCGCGGAAATCTTGTTTTCATGGATCAGGCAAAGGCTCAGCAGGCGGAGCGTGAGCTTATAGTCGAGGACGGCTGGGTCTACTTCATTCACGGCTGGACGCAGGTCGTTGCCGAAGTCTTTCACATTGACGACATTGCCGGCAAAGTGGACGAGCTGAGTCAAATAGCAAGAAACGCGTAGAGGAGGCTTATATGAACAGCTTTGATTGCGAAAAGAGCTTTTTGGTGGATTTCGACCTCGAAAACGGATTTTCAAAAAAGGCCGAAACCACAAAGCGCCGCCTTTCACAGATGAGCGAAATGTACTGTGACAGCGCGGCGGTAAAGAAAATACTGGAGACGGAAGACCCGCTGATTTATGAGTTCCATGAGCTGGGTTTTCCCGAGCGCAAGGGTGATTTGGCCTTTGGTACTACGATTTTATATCCGGGCACCGTCGGAAACGAGTATTACATGACAAAGGGACACTTTCATAATCAGCTCGACACCGCGGAGGTCTATTATACGCTCAGCGGCGAGGGCTATATGGTCATGGAAAACCCCGAAGGCGACACGATTGAGATGCCGCTGAAAAAGGGCGAGGCCGTCTATGTGCCCAAACGCTATGCGCACAGAACCGTGAATACAGGAAAGTGTCCTCTTGTACTGTTTTTCACCTTTGCGGCGGACGCCGGACACGATTACGGAACAATTGAAACCAAGGGCTTTCGTAAAATGGCTGTAGAAAAGGACGGCAAACCCATTATCATCGATAACCCTAAGTGGAATTAACATGACAAAGAAAAAGATTCGCACAGTGCTGCGCGACATCGACCCAGACTCTCTTGGTTACACGCAGTGCCATGAGCATTTGATGCTCACGAAGGGTCAGTCCTTTCTCCGCAATCCGGCTCTTTGCATTGACGATCCGGCGAAAACACGCGAGGAACTGCTAAGATACCTCCAAAACGGAGGACGCTCCCTTGTGGATGCGCAGCCTGTGGGCTGCGGGCGCGATTCGGAGGCCCTTGCGGCGCTGATGGAAGAAACGGGAGTAAGCATCATAGCCTCCACCGGCTTTCACAAGCTGGAATTCTATCCGGAGGAACACTGGATAAGGAGCATGAGCGAGAACGGGCTCGCGGAGCTGTTCACATCCGAACTCACCGACGGCATGTTCACGGGCACCGATGCCAAATTTTCCTCGGTACAATATGCCGCTCAGGCCGGAATTATCAAAACCGCGCTGAATGCCTGCAATCTGGATGAGCCATACGACCGCCTTTTCCGAGCGGCGGCGGAAGCCCAGATTGCGACCGGAGCGCCGATGATGGTACACATAGAAAAGGGGAGCGACCCGGAGCTGCTGCTGCGCGTTCTCATAGATTTGGGCGTGAGTACTGAGAAGCTGTACTTTTGCCATATGGACAGGGCGTGCAATAGAATAGACGTTTTTTATAATGTACTGAGAGCCGGAGTGACCCTCGAATTCGATACGATCGGCAGGTTCAAATACCACAGTGACGAATACGAATGTGCGTTGATAAAGCAGCTTTTGGATAACGGATATGAGGATAAGCTGCTGATTTCGCTTGATACGACCCGCGACAGGCTGAAGACGTATAACGAAAGCGCAATTGGGTTGGATTACATTTTGACCACCTTTCTACCAATACTGCGAAAAGCGGGTATAACCGATTCTCAAATCCGAAAGCTCATGGTGGAAAATCCAAAGAGAATACTAAGCTGGTAATTAAAGAAGGAAAATACTATGGAATTTTTTGAAAAACTAGAAAGCCGCGGGCTTGCTCCCGTTGTCAAACTGAACAGCGCGAACTCTGCGCTGCCTTTGGCGGAGGCTTTGCTCGCAGGCGGGCTGCCAGTCGCGGAGATTACCTTCCGCACCGATGCGGCGGAAGAGTCAATTCGCCTCATAAGCAGGGAATACGGCGAAATGCTGGTCGGCGCGGGCACAGTCGTCAATTTGGAACAGGCAAAGCGCGCGGTCGGTGCCGGGGCGAGGTTTCTGGTATCCCCGGGATATAATCAGAAGGTCGTGGAGTATGCGATAGAAGCGGGCATCCCTGTACTGCCCGGCTGCTGCACACCAACAGAAATTCTTTCCGCCATGGAGATGGGTCTCAAGGTCGTGAAGTTCTTTCCGGCAAATGTGTTTGGCGGGCTGAATACGATAAAAACCTATGCTTCGGTGTTCCCGTCCATTCGATTTATGCCGACCGGCGGCGTTGGCGCTGACAATCTGGCGGAATATCTGGTTCACCCCGCGGTCATTGCTGTCGGCGGGAGCTGGATGGTCAAGGATTCCTACATAGACGAGGGTAATTTCGGAAAGATTACCGAATTGACCAGACAGGCGGTCGAGGTCATAGCAAATATTAAGAGATAGGGGGGATGAGCTTGAAAATCCTTGTTACCCCGACGTCTCTTCAGCCGGGGAAAAGCTCCGGTGCGTTGGAAAAGCTGAGAGCCTTCAGCAATGACCTTGTCTTTAACCCTACGGGTAAACCGCTGACGGAGGATGAGCTTATACCTCTGCTCCGGGACTGCGACGGATATCTGGCGGGGCTGGATTTCATAACAAAGCGAGTGCTGGACGAGTGTCCCAAATTGAAAGTTATTTCACGCTACGGCGTGGGCTACGACCGTGTGGACATCAAAGCGGCAACCGAAAAGGGGATAATCGTCACCAACACCCCCGGAGCCAACTCCGAAGCCGTCGGAGAGTTGACCTTTGCCCTGCTGCTGTCCGTGGCGCGGAATATCCCGACCTTGGATCAGAAAACCAAAGAAGGCCAGTGGGTTCGCTCGACAGGCATGGAGCTCAAGGGCAAAACAATCGGCATCCTGGGGCTTGGAGCCATAGGCAAGGTGGTTGCGAGATGCGCGAAGGGCTTTGAAATGAAGGTCATAGCCTACGACCCATACCTTGATTTGGAGTATTGCGCTGAGCAAGAGATAAAAAGCGGCACGCTGGATGAAATAATCGAGCGCGCCGATGTGATAAGCCTGCATCTGCCCCTGAACGAGGACACAAAGCACATGATAAACGCCGAGTCCATCGCGAGGATGAAGCAAGGCGTCATTCTTATCAATGCGTCCCGCGGCGGAATCATCGACGAGGAAGCGGCGCTGGACGCGCTTAGAAATGGGAGGCTTGGCGGCATGGGACTGGACGCTTTCGAGATTGAGCCGCCTGTCGGCTCGCCGCTGCTGTCCTTCAGCAACGTGGTCGCCACGCCGCATACGGGCGCTCATACGGAGGAATCCTCGACCAAAATGGCCGATATGGCGGCGGATAACCTTATTGCGGCTCTGACAGGTACTGACTGCAAATACATCGTCAACAGATAAAATAAACCATGCCCTGAGAAGAAAATCGGAGGGACAGCTATGAAATATCTTACTTTTGGAGAGATAATGCTGAGACTCAAAACACCCGGAGTCGAGAGGCTTTTTCAAAGTCCCGTTCTGGAGGCCACTTTTGGCGGCGGTGAGGCAAATGTTGCGGTGAGTCTTGCGAATTACGGCTGTGACGCCGCTTTTATAACGGTTCTGCCCGACAACGCTATCGGTGACGAGTGTGTGAAAGAGCTGCGACGCTTCGGCGTGAGCACCGCGCTTATACAGCGCGGTCCGGGCCGTATGGGCATTTATTATCTTGAGGGCGGAGCAAACCAGCTCCCAAGCAAGGTGATTTATGATCGTGAATACAGCTCTGTGGCTCTCGCAAAACCGGGCGATATCGACTGGGACAGGGCTTTCGAGGGCGTAAGCTGGTTCCATATCACAGGTATAACTCCAGCTATCAGCGAGAGCGCAATGCATCTAAGTTTGGAAAGCGTTAAGATCGCCAAGGCGCGAGGCATTACTGTCTCCTGCGATCTGAACTTCCGCAAAAATCTCTGGAAATACGGCAAAACGGCCCCCGAGGTGATGCGCGAGCTGGTAAGCTATGTCGACATTGCCATAGCCAATGAGGAGGACGTCCAGAAGTCTCTGGGTATCACTGTCAATGTGTGCGTGGAAGAAGGAGAGCTTGACCGCGAGAAGTACAGGCTCCTATCCGACGCGGTGCTGAAGGAATACCCTGAAATGAAGATGATCGCCATCACTCTCAGGGAGAGCAGAAGCGCCGACTCAAACGGCTGGGCTGCCTGCCTCAACGACAGGGAGAATTTCTATGTAAGCCGCCGCTATGAGATAAACGACATAATTGACCGCGTAGGCGGCGGTGATGCCTTTGCGGGCGGGCTTATCTACGGACTGAACAGCTATGAGAGCAGACTTAAGGCGCTGGAGTTTGCAGCTGCGGCCTCCTGCCTCAAGCACTCCATCTCCGGAGATTTCAACAGAATGTCTGTAAAGGATGTTGAGACTCTTGCCGGCGGCGATGGCTCAGGCCGTGTTCTGCGCTAGAGCTTCTTAGATTACGCGGTCGTTCTAAACAAAATGTGTTTGTAAAAAAATGGATTTTACGGCGACAAACGTTAGAGCCCGATTTTTATATATCGGGAAATTCAATTTGTGAAGCTGCACCGTGGCTCATGGCTCAACTACGTCCCATTCAAAATTTATGAATAATACGAAAAACAGCCTGAAACTTTTGTTCTAGGCTGTTTTTTAATTATGGTGTAGACGGACGGGATTGAACTTTTTATTACTGCAGAGGATTGTACTGCATAGAAGAAGTGAGCTGCGAATAAATAGCTATTGACATAGCAATAACTATTATATAACATAATAGTGTTAATTTTAATCCGGTTTTATGGGGGAATAGGAATGTCACTTGCAGCTATCAGGGAAATCAGTGAGGCTGAGGAAAAAGCCAGGACTGCTAAGGCAGAAGCGGCAGCTCTTTCAAAAAAACTCATTGCCGAGGCCGAGGAAAACGGAAGCTCGTCTGTCAATGACGCCATAAAAAAAGCGGAGGAAGAGATATGCGACCTTAGGCACAGAGCCGAAGAAAAGGCCGGAGAGGACGCGAAGGAGCTATTAAGAAAAACCGAAAATCGAAAGGCATCAATGCTTGTCAAGGCGGAAAGCCGTATGGATAAGGCGGTCTCGCTCGTTATCGAAAGGATAGTGAACAGCTGATGGCCATTGAAAAAATGAAGCGCCTGAAGCTTATTGCCGTCAAATCAGAGCGGGAGACTTTGCTGCGTGAACTGACGATTATGGGCTGCGTTCAAATAACTGAACCATGTGAGCTTGATCAGGATTCCGAAAAAGCACATTTTTTTTCAAAAGAAGTTTCGGAGCTGAGCGAGCACAAGGCCGATTATGATAAGCTGATTACTGCTCTGGACATTCTAAATATATATGCCCCCGCGAAAACCGGTATGTTTTTCGTAAAGCCTGAAGTCTCGGCTCAGTCGGTTATGGATGATACTTCTTTGAATGAGAAGCTCATGCGCGCAAAAGAAATAATTGAAACGGATGACCAAACTAAGCGTATCACGGCGGAAGAAAGCAGGCTCAGAGGGCAGATTGAAAATCTTAAACCATGGGAAACGCTCGATATTCTGCTTGAACTTTCCGAAACCAGAACCTGCTTTATAATTCCGGGGGCTTTACCGGCTTCCGTCAGACCGAAGTCGCTGGAGGATGAACTCTATGCCGCGGTTGAGGAAAGCCAGCTGATTGAGGTGTCTTCCGACAGAGAGCAGCATTACATGCTTCTGATCGCTATGAAGGAGAACAAAGGCGCGGTTTTGGATATAGTCCGAAAATTCGGGTTTTCGCCGTCCTCGGTATCGGAACTTAAGGGTACGGCAGCCGAAAATATTTTAAGTCTTAAGAATAAACTGAAAGAGCTTGAAGCCGAGAAAGCGGAGTTTACCTCTCAGCTTGAAAATATGGCTGCGCTAAGGGATGACCTGAAGCTGAGTGCGGACAGGCTGTCCACTATAATTTACCGGGCGGAGAATCAGGAAAGACTACTCTATACCGAAAGGACAATCAATTTCGAGGGATGGGTTCCCGTTCGTAAGGAAAGAGAACTTGGCAATGTCCTGTCATGCTTACACTGCGCATGGGAAACGACAGAACCTGCCGAGGAGGACACGCCGGAGGTCCCCGTAAAGCTGTGTAATAACGCTTTAACCTCTCCATACTCGATGCTTACGGAAATGTACAGCTTACCGGCCTACAACGGCATAGACCCGAACCCGTTTTTAATGCTGTTTTTCTCGATGTTTTTCGGGATAATAATTGCCGATCTCGGCTACGGAATGCTTCTGTTTCTCGGCGGACTGCTTTATAAGCTCAAGGCAAAGCCTAAGGGAACTCAAGCGAGAGCAGTGGGGCTTCTCATGATATGCGGAATATCCACAGCGATATTCGGAGTGCTTTCCGGCTCGTTTTTCGGAGACGCAATCACAAAGATCGGCGGTATGTACGGACACGCAATAACTATACCCGCGCTCATAGACCCTCTGAATAATCCGCTTCAGGTGCTGATAGGCGCCCTGGTACTCGGATTTATCCAGCTTATTGTCGGAACAGCTATCAACGGGTATATGCTGATTCGAGACGGTAAATGGCTCGACGCAATATTTGATGTGGGCTCGATTTGGCTCTTCTTCGCGGGAATAGCTCTCGGTGTTCTGGGCGTCACATGGTATGTCGCATACGCGGGAGTCGCGATGATAGTTCTGACACAGGGAAGGTCTAGTCCCTCAATCGGCGGAAAGATAGGCAACGGAATTTTCAGCCTGTACAGTATTGCAAGCGGCTGGTTCGGCGACGTGCTTTCGTATTGCCGCTTGATGGCGCTGATGCTGGCGGGAGCCGTTATCGGGAGCGTATTTAATACGCTTGGTACGATGACAGGCAATATAATAGGCTTTACGGCGCTTTTCCTGATTGGGCATTCGCTGAACCTTGCGCTCAGCCTGATTGGAGCCTTCGTTCATTCGCTTCGTTTGCAATATCTTGAATTCTTTGGAAAATTCTATCGTGAGGGCGGAAAGCCTTATCAACCGTTGGCAATAAAAACGAATTTCTATAATATCATAGAGGAGGACTAATACAAATGGAAGATTTAATCGCAAAGTACGCCGGAATGCTCATAGGTATTCTGGGCAGCGGCCTCGCGGCGGTTCTCTGCTGCGTAGGAAGCGCAAAGGGAACGGGAATTGCGGGCGAAGCCGGAGCGGGACTTCTGAGAGAGAAGCCAGAGCTGTTCTCGAAGGCACTGATCCTGCAGGTCATTCCGGGTACGCAGGGCCTTTACGGTTTTGTTATCTGGTTCATCTGCATCATCCAGATGGGTGTTATGGCGGGAACAGCTGTAAATATGCCCATTTATGTAGGTCTGTTATACGCGGCTGCGTGCCTGCCGATTGCCATCGGCGGAAGTATTTCCGCCGTATATCAGGGACGCGTTGCCGTCAGTTCGATTCAGCTTCTGGCTAAGCAACCCGACAGTATGGGCAAGGGCGTTATGCTCTGCGTTATAGTCGAGTTCTACGCGATTTTGTCCTTCCTTGCGTCCTTTATAATGCTCATCGGCATCACCGGCGCTGTTAAATAGGCGCGGGGAAATACTCTATGGATGGAATAGACAAAATTACCGAGCGCATAGCCGCCGAAGCACGCAATGAAATTGCCGCAATCCAGACGGAAACGGCTGATAAATGCCGTATCATCAAGGAATCGTATAGTAATGCAGCGCAGGAAGAATACTGGAAGCTTATCCGTGAGGGAACGAAGGACTGCGAAACGCAGGTTTCACGCCTTGCGGGAACCGCGGCGATGGAGGCAAAAAAGAGTGTTCTTGCCATGAAGCAGGATACCGTTTCACGTACCTTTGACAGGGCCGTTTCAGCGCTTTGCAGTCTGCCGGAAAATCAGTATGTAGACTTTTTATCAAAACAGGCGGCGGCTGCCGCGAGTACCGGGCTTGAAGAGCTTGTTTTTAACGCGCGAGATAAGGCTTCTTGCGCAAAGTCGGTCGTAAAAGCGGCGAACGAGCTTCTTAAAAAAAGAGGACTCCTGCCAAAGCTCACCATCAGCGAAAAAACGGGGAGCTTCAAGGGCGGCCTTATGGTCAAGCAGGGAGATATAGAGGTCAACTGCACTATTGAAAAGCTTGTCGAGCTTTCGAAAAGCGAGCTTACAACTCCTATCGCCGAAATACTGTTTGCGGACTGATTAATTAGTCCAATGTTATTACTCCGCTGAAAGGAGGGAAGCACTTGTCAGAAAAAAGAATAACCGATTATAATTATGTGTTTCTGACGTCCGCGCTGCGAGCCAAGGTACCCAGAATGCTGACGAAGGGGAAAATGGATCGTATGCTGGACACACAGAGCTTTTACGACGCAGCAAAAATGCTTGCGGACTGCGGCTATGCCGATATGTCAGGTATGGATGCCTCAAGAATTGAAAAAGCGCTTTCCGCGCACAGAACGGAGCTTTTTAACGAAATTCGGGCACTCATTCCGGAGTCTGAGATTCTGGATGTGTTCAGTCTCAAATACGATTATCATAACGCTAAGGTACTGATTAAGGCGGAAAGCGCCAATATTGACGGGAAGTATCTGCTGTCCGATTCCGGAACAATTACCGCGGAAGCCTTTTCCGACGCCTATTACTCAGGAGATTATTCAAGCCTTCCTGATAAGCTTGCCAAAGCACTGGAAGAGGCAGGCAGCGTCATAAAGCGTACCGAGAATTCTCAGCTCGCCGATTTTATTCTGGACAGGGCATACTTTGCGGAGCTTATTGCGCGCTCGAAAAAGCTCTATACCCCGTTTCTGACAAACTACGTCAGACTTGCTGTCGATGGAGCTAATCTCAGAGCGACAGTCCGAACTCTCAGAATCGGCAGAGACTCGGACTTCCTGAAAAATGCACTGCTTGAAGGCGGAAATATTGGCGTGAAGGAGCTTGCGCAGGCAGCCTATACGGATTTGGGCTTTGCGCCGCTTTATGAGTCGTCTGTATACAGGGAAGCGGCTTTTCTGGGAACGGAAGCAATCAAGGGCGGGAAACTGACGGATTTCGAAAAGGAGTGCGACAACGTACTGACAAGATTTTTCGGAACGGCAGGAGACACGACCTTCGGCGCAGCGCCGGTCATTGCTTTTCTTGCGGCGCTGGAAAACGAGATTACAGCCGCCAGAATGATTTTGACGGGCAAGCTCACGGGAGTTGACACCTCGCTTATAAGGGAAAGGCTGCGTGATATTAATGCTTAAGATTGCAGTCATAGGCGGAAGAGAGACCGTAATGGGCTTCAAGGCGCTGGGACTCGATGTGTTCCCGGTCCTTGACAATAATGAAGCTCTTGCCGTTTTCAAGAAACTGACAAAAGAAAACGAAAGCTATGCTATCATCTATGTCGAGGAAAACTATTTCAAAGCGCTCTCGGCGGAAATTGATAGATTTAAGGACAGTCCGACACCGGCGGTAATCCTCATTCCCGGCAGGGAAGGCTCCCTCGGACTCGGACAGTCAGCCCTGCAGAGCGCCGTTTTGCGCGCCGTAGGAAGTGACATCCTTTAAGAAAAGGAGAAACATTATGAGCGGAAAAGTAATCAAAGTCTCCGGACCTCTGGTCGTCGCCGAAGGGCTTGAGGACGCTAATGTCTCTGATGTTGTGCGCGTCGGAAAGCAGAGGCTTATCGGCGAGATACTCAATATGACGGGCGACAGCGCTTCAATTCAGGTCTATGAGGAGACCAGCGGTCTCGGACCCGGAGCGGAGGTCGAGACAACGGGCTACCCGCTTTCGGTTGAGCTTGGCCCCGGTATGCTTGACGGTATATTTGACGGAATTCAGCGCCCTCTGACGGAGATTCGCAAGCTGACGGGCGCAACGATTACAAGAGGTATCGACGTACCCGCACTGAACCGTGAAAAGCTTTGGAGCTTCGTCCCGACCAGTTCGGAGGGCGATAAGGTCTCCGCCGGAGATATCATCGGAACAGTTCAGGAGACAAGCGCGATACTCCATAAAATTATGGTTCCCATCGGCGTTTCCGGCACTGTTATTTCAATACAGGCGGGTTCCTTTACAGTAACGGACACTGTTTGTCTGGTTAAGGGCGATGACGGCGCAAGCCACAAGCTCACTCTTATGCAGAAGTGGCCTGTACGTAAAAACCGTCCGTATGTAAAAAAGCATGTTCCCACGCGTCCGCTCAACAGCGGACAGCGGGTTATCGATACTCTGTTTCCGATAGCAAAGGGCGGCACCGCAGCGGTTCCCGGCCCCTTCGGCAGCGGAAAAACCGTTGTTCAGCACCAGCTTGCAAAATGGTCGGACGTTGACGTCGTCGTATACATCGGCTGCGGCGAACGCGGAAATGAGATGACGGATGTTCTGATGGAATTCCCCGAGCTCAAAGACCCGCGCAACGGCGAGCCGCTGATGAAGCGCACCGTGTTGATAGCGAACACCTCAGATATGCCGGTTGCGGCGCGCGAGGCTTCGATATATACGGGGATTACAATTGCGGAGTATTTCCGCGACATGGGCTATGACGTGGCGGTCATCGCGGACTCCACCTCACGCTGGGCGGAGGCGCTTCGCGAAATGTCAGGCCGGCTTGAAGAAATGCCCGGCGAAGAAGGCTATCCCGCTTATCTAGCATCCCGCCTTGCACAGTTCTATGAGCGTGCGGGCGTTGTTGAATGCCTCGGCTCCGGCAACAGAATGGGCAGTCTGACGGCAATCGGCGCTGTCTCGCCTCCGGGCGGCGACACCTCCGAGCCGGTTTCGCAGGCAACCATGCGTATTGTTAAGGTCTTCTGGGGACTGGACTCCAGCCTTGCGTATGCCCGTCACTTCCCGGCTATCAACTGGCTCACCAGCTACTCGCTTTATGTGGACGGTCTAAAAAAATGGTATGACAGCGAGCTAACCCCTAAATTCATGCAGAATCGCGATAAGACGATGAGCATCCTTCAGGAGGAGGCAAGCCTTCAGGAGATAGTGAAGCTCGTCGGGCAGGACGCTCTTTCATCAGGTGACAGGCTCACGCTTGAAACGGCAAAGATGATTCGTGAGGACTTTTTACAGCAGAATGCCTTCGTTGATGTCGATAGCTATTCGTCATATGAAAAGCAGGCGACACTTTTGCAGATAATTCTCGATTTTGATGCCCTGGGCCGCGCTGCCATGCAGCATGGCGCTGAGTTGAACAGAATAATAAATATTCCGGCACGCGTTCAAATCGGCAGAGCGAAAATGGTTCCCGAAGACGAATTTAAGAAGGTGTTCGGAGAGATTGCCGAAAATCTGAAGTCTCAGATAAATGAAATTACGGTGGGAGGCGACTAAAAGTGATCAGAGAATACAAAACGATCCGGGAAATAGCCAGCCCGCTTATGATGGTCTCTCAGGTGGAAGGCGTTACCTATAACGAGCTTGCTGAAATAGAGTTGCCGAATGGAGAAACACGCCGCTGCAAAGTGCTTGAAATTGACGGCGACACAGCAGTCGTCCAGCTGTTCGAAAGTGCGGCTGGCATTAACCTCAAGGAAAGCAAGGTCCGCTTCTTGGGCCACACGCTCGAGCTTGCCGTTTCCGAGGATATGCTCGGGCGCGTGTTCGACGGCATGGGCAGGCCTATAGACGGAGGCCCCGAAATTCTTGCGGAGGCGCACCTGGATGTAAATGGTCTACCGATGAATCCAGCGGCTCGTGACTACCCAAATGAATTTATACAAACCGGCGTTTCGTCCATTGACGGACTTAACACGCTGGTCCGCGGACAGAAGCTGCCGATTTTCTCAGGCTCCGGCCTGCCGCACGCGGCTCTTGCCGCCCAGATTGCCCGTCAGGCCAAGGTGCTTGATGAGAGCACGAACTTCGCCGTGGTTTTTGCCGCAATTGGTATAACCTTTGAGGAAGCTGAATATTTCGTCCAGGAATTCCGCAGAACGGGCGCAATTGACCGTACGGTGGTTTTCACGAATCTTGCAAACGACCCCGCAATTGAGCGTATTGCGACCCCCCGCATGGCTCTGACGGCGGCTGAATATCTTGCCTTTGAAAAAGATATGCATGTGCTTGTCATACTGACCGACATAACAAACTATGCCGAGGCATTGCGTGAGGTTTCCGCCGCGAAAAAGGAAGTCCCCGGACGCCGCGGCTATCCGGGCTACCTCTATACCGACCTTGCAACCATATATGAGCGCGCCGGCCGCCGTATCGGGAAAAAGGGATCGATTACGATGATTCCGATTTTGACCATGCCCGAGGACGATAAGACTCACCCGATACCTGACCTTACGGGCTATATAACCGAGGGTCAGATAATCCTTTCCCGCGAGCTCTACAGAAAGGGCATCGTTCCGCCCGTGGATGTTCTGCCTTCCCTGAGCCGCCTTAAGGACAAGGGAGTCGGCGCAGGTAAAACGCGTGAGGATCACTCCGGAACAATGAATCAGCTTTTCGCCGCTTACGCGAAGGGCAAGGAATCCAAGGAACTCATGACGATTCTGGGCGAGGCCGCACTGACGGATGTTGACAAGCTCTATGCGAAGTTTGCGGACGAGTTTGAAAAGCGCTATGTCAGCCAGGGCTTCAACGTCAACCGCTCAATTGAAGAGACACTCGATCTTGGCTGGGAGCTTCTCTCAATATTGCCAATCTCCGAGCTAAAGCGCGTAAAGACCGAGCATATAGAGAAGTATCTGCACAAAGAACAGTAAGGCGTTTTTGCTTAAAGCCCGGCGAAAGGGATGATCATAAAATATGCCGAAGACAGCGATAACCCCGACCAGAATGGTTCTTAACCAGCAAAAAGTAAGGCTCAAAACAGCGCTGCGCGGTCACAAGCTCCTCAAAGACAAGCGCGATGAGCTTATGCGTCAGTTTATGGATGTCGTGCGCCGGAACCGCGAGCTTCGCAACCGCGTTGAGGAAGGGCTGACAGAGGCCTTTGCCGCGCTGACCGTTGCCTCTGCCGTCATGTCGCCCGATATGCTGGAACAAGCTATCCTATATCCGCGCCAGAGCGTCGAGCTCTCACTGCAGTATAAGAACGTCATGAGCGTAAATGTCCCCGTCTACGATTTCAAAACCAAGACGGCGGATGTCGGCGATATATACCCCTACGGCTTCGCGCAGACCTCCGGCGAGCTTGATGACGCGCTCACGATACTTTCGCGCGTGTTCAAGGATATGCTTGAGCTTGCGCAGGTCGAAAAAACCATGCAGCTAATGGCCGAGGAGATTGAAAAGACGCGCCGACGCGTCAACGCTCTCGAATATGTCATGATTCCGGAATGTCAGGAAAACATCAAGTATATCTCCATGAAGCTGGAAGAGAATGACCGCTCCTCAAAGGTTCGGCTTATGAAGGTTAAGGACATGGTGCTCGAAAAGGCGCATAACTTTAAATACTGAGTGTTGTTTTGCTTCCATATGAGGGACTGAACTTCTAAATCCTATAATTATTTATAGGGCAGGAAGCCAAGAGCTGATAGCCTTCTACTGTAAAATAAAAAGCCTCAAAGCCAATTATTATATTAGGCGTTTGAGGCGTTTTATTGTTTATGCCCGTTAAAATATATCTAACAGACTTTTTCTATTAGTTCGAGAGTACCGAGAAGTCAGCGCTTACTTGACCTTGATATTTGCGATGTTTTAATTTACACTAATAAGAAAGCCCTTTATGAAAGGGGGGATAGCAAGATATGCTGGAAAATGAACAAAGCACGCTTCGCGAGTTGGAGCCCTATACCCGGACAAAAAAACAAAAACTTCTGCGTATTATAAAAAACTTTGCTACTCTTATTGCTGTAATGGCAGTGTGTACGTTAGTTTCTATGCTTTTCAGATATTTAGGTATCCATGAAATGAACTTTGTCATGGTTTATCTGCTGGGAATTCTGGGATTTTCATATTTGACCGGCAGCTATCTTTACAGTCTTGCGGCATCTCTGTTAGGGGTCATGTTTTATAACTTCTTTTTTACCGAGCCATATTATACTTTCCAGGCATATAGCCCCGATTATCCGATGACTTTCCTTATTATGTTTCTGGTCGGCTCTTTTACAAGTATGCTTACAATCAGAATACGTAGGGAGACACTATTGGCGGAAGAAAGGGAAGAGCGCATAAAAGCGCTGTACCAAATTGGAAGACGACTTCTCGGCGTAAAAAGCAGTACAAATCTTGCTGAAGTTTCGGCAGAGGAACTTGCCTCACTGTTTACGGCTGATGTACTTGTTCAGCTTTTCGACGCATCGGGGAGTATTAAAAACCGGTATGTAAAGGGCAATGATATGTTTTCTGAAGACAAGGAGCGTATTGTTTGCCTTGAAGCGGTTCAGTCGGGAAATCCCTGCGGCTGCGGGACGAAGCTTTTTCCAACCGCAAGAGCTTTTTACTTGCCAATCATCAGCCAGAGCGGAGTTTTAGGGATAATAGGTATCGCTCTGACCAAAGCATCATTTTTATCAGGTGCGCAGATGGAATTTCTCGACACTATTTCAACACAGGTAGCCGTTGTATTGGAACGAGAGCTACTGTATCAGAAGCAGGAAGAGACACAGATTCAGATTCAGCGTGAGCGACTTCGCGCAGATATGCTCAGGACAATTTCACATGATCTTCGAACCCCGCTTACAGGAATTATGGGGTCTGCGAGCACGGTAATAGATAATTATAATTCGGTAAGCGATGAAATCAAAAAGGATTTTTTACAGAATATTTTTGATGATGCAAGCTGGCTGAACGATTTTGTTGAAAACATTCTCAACATGACTCGCTTCGAGGAAGGAAAAATTAAGCTCAACATTGGGCAGGAAGCGGCAGAGGAAATTGTGGCCGAAGCTATCAGCCATGTAAAAAAGCGTACTCCGGGGCATTACATTCTTACAAAAATTCCGTCGGAGCTCGTTCTGCTTGAGGTTGACGGCGTATTAATAACTCAGGTTTTGATAAATCTTCTTGATAACGCTGTAAACTACACACCCGAAGGCAGTGAAATTACTGTTTCGGTGTGGCGAGAGGAAGCCGATGTCGTGTTTGAGGTCAGCGACAACGGACCGGGAATTTTAGAGGAGGATCTCCCCCATATGTTTGAACGTATGTATTCACGGCACAGCAGAGCATATGGAACTCGCCGAGGATTTGGTCTCGGCCTGTCACTTTGCAAGTCTATCGTTGAAGCGCATGGCGGGAAGATATCTATAAAAAACACCGAGCCGCACGGTACCTCGGTTATATTCAGCATTCCGGCAAAGGAGGATAAAGGAAATGCAGCCTCTGATTTTAATCGCAGATGATGAAAAGACAATACGAAGCTTTCTAAAGGTATCGCTTGAAACGCAGGGTTATAAATGTATTGAGGCTGATTGCGGAGCAAGCGCTCTTATGCTGGCGGCATCCCACAATCCCGATGTGCTTGTCTTGGATCTTGGCCTTCCGGATATTGACGGGGTGGATGTTATAAAAAAGCTTCGGGAGATGTCGCAGATACCAATTATCATTGTGTCCGCCCGCGGCCATGACCGCGAAAAGGTTGAGGCTCTTGACGCAGGAGCCGATGACTATCTTACAAAGCCCTTCAGTGTTTCCGAGCTGCTTGCAAGAATTCGCGTTATCCTGCGGCATTATAGCTTTTCAAAAGCCTCGGACAATCAGGATAAGCTTTTTATAATAGGAGGCTTGACCGTTGACGAGGAAAAACGCAGAGTCTGGCTTGACGGTGCTGAAATTCACCTGACGCCGAATGAATATAAAGTTCTGGCACTTTTTATCAAGCATCAGGGAAAGGTCTTAACGCACAGATTTATCATAGAAAATGTCTGGGGCTCGCTCTCGTCCGATGATACACAGTCCCTCAGGGTGTGTATGGGTAATCTGCGCCGAAAGCTGAACGAGGAGCCAGCACAGCCGAGATATATAATTACTGAAATCGGCGTCGGTTACCGGCTTGCTGATGAATAAAATATCGGACTATTGAAAGGGAACCTAACGGGTTCCCTTTTTCATCACAGAAAACTTACACTGGAGATTAAAAGCAATACACAAAAATTATCATCTCTGCTCTATGATAAGAATACAAGGAGTTGAGCAGAGATGAACAATTCAGAAGTCAAAAACGATGTGTTTTGGCAAAAAATTCTACAGGCAGCAGACAGCCTCCGAAATAAAGAACTCGAAAACGCATTCAAACAGATAGTCGAGGCCATATGTTTAGACCCAGACGCGCCGCATCCGCACAATCTGCTTGGCATATACTATGAACTTTCGGAAAATGGTAATTTGGCGCGCCGCCATTACAGAGCGGCTTATTCGCTTGACCCGACATTTAAACCGGCATGCATTAACCTTGAAAGAATCTGCATGGATTTCGGCAACAGGCCCACAACCTACGATTTTGGCGATGTGCCGTCGGAAGAACCGGATGCTCATAACGAAACTAAACAGTTCAATTATAGACGGACATAAATAAGGAGAGGCATATGTATATCATTATCGTTGGCTGCGGAAGGCTTGGGAGTGTGCTCTCAAAGGAACTGTCGGATGCGGGACACAACATATCCGTGATAGATAGTGATTCAAAAAGGCTTGATGCTCTGGGGAGCGGATTCAATGGGCTGAGCATCAAAGGAGTCGAATACGACAGCAACGTACTTAAGGAGGCGGGTGTCAGCCATGCGGATTACCTGCTTTCGCTTACCAGCGACGACAACCTCAATATCATGGTTTCGCTGATAGCCAAAGAGTGTTTTAAGGTTCCGCGGGTTATCGCAAGAGTGAATGAGCCTTCGAAGAAAAGTGCGTATGAGCTGCTGGATATCGATATGATCAATCCTACGGAGTTGACCTCATATATTATCAGAAGCAAAATTGAGGGGAGTCGAAAATGAGATCAATTATTATTGGCGGAGGAAAGGTTGGATATAACCTTTTAAAAACGCTTAAAGAACGCGGTTATGACGTCACGCTTGTTGAGAGAAACGAGGATGTCTGCAAAAGAATTGCCGATGATATAAACACAGATGTTATCTGCGGTGACGGAACGGATATTGATGTTTTAAAAGATGCCGGAATACAAAGGGCGGACATAATAGCCGCGGTTACTGGCAATGACGAAGAAAACCTTGTTGTCTGCAGAATTGCTAAAAAAGGATTTAACATAAATAAGTCGATAGCAAGGATCAACAACCCTAAAAACATCGCGGTTTTCAAGGCGCTGGGAGTGGATCAGACGGTATGCAGCACCGAGGTAATTGCAAATCTCGTCGAATACGAATTTGACAGAGATATTTGCAAAATAGTCCAGACCTTTGACAGAGGCACGATGATACTTGTTGAAGTTGCCGTGAATGAGCGCAACTGCTGGCTCAACTGCCTCGTCAAAGATATTACCACGCCTTCGGAATGCGTTCTTGCCTCAATTTTACGCGACGAGAAGGTCATATTCCCGAGAGGTGATACACAGATACTGCTGAATGACAACGTACATATCATCACAAACCGTTCAACCTTCCCCGAAATCAAAAAGCTTTTTCAAAACGGAGGAGCTCAGTATGCAAAACAGAAAAAATGAGGCTGCCGGTCTAATTACAGAACTGCTTTACGCTGCTTTATACTGCGGCGTTTTTATTGCGCTGGTATTTCTGATTGTGAGGTAAAAGCTTGATGAATATTCAAGTACGTTATCCTAGTTTTCATATTATTAGCTATTATACCGGATATGTTATTCTGGGCACAGCCGTTCTGATGGGAATACCGCTTCTGACATCGCTTTTGATGTCGGAATGGAATCCCGCGCTTGATTTTTTGATTAGCATGTCAATATCCGTTATTATAGGCTACCTGCTCATGACACTCGGCAGAAGAACGCGCACAGACGGCTTGCAGGTGGACTGGAAATACGGCTTTATTATTGCGGCACTGTCGTGGATAATGCTTATGTTCCTGTGCTCTATACCCTATCTTCTGAGCGGTCATACGAAGAGCCTTCTTGACGGCTGCTTTGATGTTATGAGCGGCTTTACGACCACCGGTTTGGTTTTGACGCAGGATTTGGATCATCTGTCTACCGGACTGAATATGTGGAGACACATGCTTACCTTTATCGGCGGTCAGGGCATGGTGGTTCTGGCTCTGAGCTTTCTTGGGAAGCATATCGGCGGGGCTTATAAAATGTACTGCGGAGAAGGAAAAGACATCAAGCTCGTCCCTAATGTTAAGGACACCACGCGCATTATATGGAAAATCAGCATGATATATCTTCTGACAGGTACGCTGGCACTCTGGATATGCGGCATGTGTATTGGCCTTTCTCCGTTACCGGCTTTTCTGCACGGACTATACATTTTTGAATCTGCCTGGAGTACGGGCGGATTTGCGCCGAACACGCAGAACATGATGTATTACCACAGCTTTGCATATGAAATCATAACAATTATTTTCTTTGTCCTCGGCTCTTTGAATTTCGGGCTTCATTACGCAATCTGGCAGGGAAAGAAGAAGGAGATGCTCAGAAACATTGAGGTCCAGAGCTTTTTTATCACTTCGTTTCTGCTGACGGCCTTCGCAGTTATGAAGCTGTCACAATCGGGCGTGTACACAGATGCCGTCTCAAGCTTCAGACGTGTTGTATATAACGTGCTGTCTGCCCATACGACTACCGGTTTCGGAAGCATATACGCGAAGCAGTTTGCAAACGATTGGGGAGACTTCGGCATCCTTATTATGGTTATTGCAATGCTGATAGGCGGCTCCGCCTGCTCGACTGCGGGTGGGTTCAAGGGCCTTAGGGTCGGTATAGTTTTCAAAGGCATAATATCGGACATAAAGAAAATTCTTGCTCCGGAAAGAAACATTAAAGTCGAAAAGTATCACCACATTAAAGATTATGTGCTGGATGACAGCACCGTAAAAGCTTCTGCTCTGATAATAGTGTGTTACATGGTCCTCTTCGGAATAACCACTCTCCTCGGAACATATTATGGATACTCATTTGCGGATTCAGCGTTTGAAGCCGCATCGGTATCCGGCAATGTCGGCCTGAGCATTGGCGTTACTACCGCAGCAACGCCGGCGCTTTTGAAGGTGCAGTATATTCTTGCGATGTACCTCGGAAGGCTTGAATTCATTTCGGTTTTCGCACTGTTCGGATTTGCGATAGGGGGGGTAAAAAAGTTATGTGCAAAGCATTAAAACCGGCGCTGCTCATTGTATTACTCTCCGTTTGCTTTGTGATTTCGGCTTATGCGCAAAAATCGATAGATATTGACAGCCTGATAAATAACGAAAAAGATTACAACAATAAAACTGTTATAGTCGAGGGCGAAGCTATTGGAGAGGTACTGGAGCGCGGAGACTACGCATGGGTCAATATAAACGATGGCACAAACGCTATCGGCATATGGATGACTGAGGCTGACGCTAAAACAATAGAGTATTTCGGCGATTATAAGCATGTCGGCGACACTCTTAGAATAACAGGCATCTTTTCGAGTGACTGTAAGGAACACGGCGGAGACGTGGATATCCATGCGGCGTCTATGGAAATAATTAAAAAAGGCAATACAGTTCACGACGTGGTCTCAAATTCGAAAGCAATAACTGCCGCAATACTTTTATGCGCCGCATTGATTATTGCATATATTTATTTCCGAATTGTAAAGAAGGGAAAACAATAAAATACTGAATCAGCTTTTTGTTTCCATTTGGAGATGGGATAACTGGACCGTGGTGAAAAACAGTCGGAGGGCACTGCAGCTATATTCGGATTTCCTTTATTATGGTGTTGGATACTGATCATGAGATTATCTAAGGGTCCTATACTTTAAAGGAATAACCAATATCGCAAACAGTTTGGCTGTTCACGATATTGGTTAGTACATGATGCTATTGTTTAACGACCATGTGATGTCCAATTATAAGAGATACATCTTATTAAAATTGAGTGCCATTCATGCGGATGTTCTTATTAATGCTGGAACCGTTTCAAATTAAATTTTAACGCACCCGAGTTAACTACGTCCAACGGAAAAATTTCAAAATAGACGTTGCCCTCCTGACCGAGCCCGAGGCGTCCACTGACAGCACCTCCGCCTCTTTGTAAAGCGGAAGAAATATCGCTACCATATAGCTTAAAACGGCAAAATATCCGTGAAAAAATGCGGATCATGTCATTTCAAACGCCGATCATGCAATCGGCGTTCTTTTTGTCGTTTTTTGTTGTTTAATATACCTTAAGTGAACAGGTAAGAACCAAACGCTTCTCCGCCCGGTCCCGGGCGGAGAAGCGTTTTATGGCACACAAAATTTTACATAACAGAATTTTGAGGAGGAGCAAATTATGAAGAGGACAAAGAGTGAAAAAAGTAAGAAGAGAGTATTTGCCTTCACTCTCATAGCGGCATTAGTTTTATCAATTATGCCCGGATTTGGGCTGTCTGCTCAGGCGGACGAGGCCGAGCCTGTTTTGAAAATCAACACGGTTGCGGGAAGCGATAATATCGGAGACGGTGGTTTGGCTGCGGAAGCGAGGGTAAATTACGCTTTAGGAGTTGCAGTCGACTCAAGCGGAAATCTCTATATCGTGGATTCCCAGAACCACAGGATACGCAAGGTCGGTACTGACGGAAAAATCAGCACGGTGGCAGGCACCGGAATCGCTGGTTTTTCCGGTGACGGCGGCGCTGCAACCTCCGCCCAGCTATGTTATCCTAATGGAGTTGCGGTCGATAAAAGCGGTAATGTTTTTATCGCGGACACCAATAACAGCAGAATCCGAAAGGTTGACACAAGCGGAATAATCAGTACCGTAGCGGGCAGCGGCGACGGCGGCTATTCCGGCGACAGCGGCAAAGCGACCTCTGCTCTGCTCAGCAATCCTTGCGGAGTGACGGTGGACGCAAGCGGCAACATTTTTATCGCGGACAACAGTAACAGTCGCATCAGAAAGGTCGACACCGACGGAAACATCAGCACCGTGGCCGGCACGGGAGCACAAGGCTATTCAGGCGATGACGGTGCGGCGACCTCCGCCCAGCTATATAATCCTACCGGCGTTGCAGTCGACTCAAGCGGAAATCTCTATATTGCGGACACCAATAACAACAGAATCCGCAAGGTCGATACTCTCGGAATTATCACCACTGTGGCGGGTACCGGAACAGGTTCGGGCAACGACGGCGGTTATTCGGGTGACGGCGGCAAGGCAACTGAAGCCAAAATATCCTCCCCCTTCGCCTTGGCGGTCGACGCCGACGGAAACATTCTTTTTACTGACAGCGGTAACAATCGCATTCGAAAGGTCGGTACCGACGGAAACATCAGCACCGTGGCGGGTACGGGTGTATACGGCTATTCTGGCGACGGCGGCAAGGCGACTTCCGCCCAGCTAGGATGGCCAAGCGGCGTTGCAGTCGACTCAAGCGGCAATATCCTTATCGCGGATTGCGAAAATTGCAGGATACGCAGGATAGGCACTGACGGAAACATCAGCACCGTGGCCGGTAACGGGTACGCCAGCTATTCGGGTGACGGCGGCGCGGCGATTTCTTCCCAGCTATATAATCCTTTCGGTGTCGCTGTTGACTCAAGCGGAAATCTCTATATCGCCGATTCCAACAACAACAGAATACGCAGGGTCGACGCTAAAAGCGGAGTCATCACCACTGTGGCGGGTACCGGAACAGGTTCGGGTGACGAAGGCGGCTATTCGGGCGACGGCGGCGCGGCGACCTCCGCCCAGCTCGGCTATCCTACCGGAGTGGCAATAGATTCTAAAAACAACATCTATATAGCGGATACCGGAAACAACAGGATACGCAAGGTCGACGCAAACGGAATTATCAGCACTGTGGCGGGCACCGGCGAAGGCGGCTATTTTGGCGACGGCGGCGCGGCAACGTCCGCCCAGCTATATTATCCTAATGGAGTTGCGGTCGATGCCAGCGGTAATATTTTTATAGCGGATTCACAAAACCACAGGATACGCAAGGTCGACGCAGACGGAAATATCAGCACGTTGGCAGGCACGGGAACAAACGGTTATTCGGGCGATAGCGGATTGGCAACGTCCGCCCAGCTATGTAATCCTAATGGAGTTGCAGTCGACAGCAGTGGCGATATCTATATCGCAGATTCCGGAAACAACAGGATACGCGAGATCGGCGAGAACGGAAAAATCAGAACGGTGGCAGGCACGGGTACAGACGGCTATTCCGGCAACGGCGGCGCGGCGACCTCCGCCCAGCTATATAATCCTTCCGGAGTTGCGGTCGATGCCAGGGGCAATATCTATATTGCGGATACCGAAAACAGAAGGATACGCAAGGTCGATGCCACAAGCGGAAACATCACCACGGTGGCTGGGACGGGAGAAAGCGGCTATTCGGGCGATGGCGGTGCGGCCGCCTCTGCCATGATAGCTTATCCTAGAGGGATAGCTCTCGACGCGAACGGCAACATCTATATTGCGGATTCCCAGAACAACAGAATCCGCAAGGTGGCGATATATTACGACGTCAGCTTTGATACCGGCTCCGGCAGCGCTGTTTCCAGCCAGTCGCATGCCAAGGGCGAATATCTAACCAAGCCAAGCGACCCTAGTTGCTCCGGCTATACCTTCGGCGGCTGGTACACCGATGACAGCTATGGCACGGCGTTTGATTTTGCAAAAGCGACGATAACGGGGGACACAAAACTTTTCGCCAAGTGGACGGTGGTCAGCTACAGCGGTTCGACAACTGATACGGCTAGTACCGCGACGACAAGCACGGCAGAGGGTACGACCACCGCGAAAACCGAGCTTAAATCAAGCACCGGCACGGATAAAACGGCAACAGCGTCGGTGACCGAAAAACAGATTGTCGATGCGGTCAAGGCGGCAACTGAGGCGGCAGCAAAACAGGGCACAAAGGCGGCTGTGGAAATCAGCGTGGCGACAGGCACCGGCTCTGAGGGCATTACTGTGACCATTCCGCGAAATTCTGTTCAGGCGGCGGCAAACAGCAGCATCGACGCGCTGAAAATCTCCTCGTCCGTAGTCTCTGTCGCCTTTGACGGTACTGCGCTGGACGCAATCAGCGCGAGCGCGTCAGGAGACCTCACTTTGAAGGTAACGCAGACGGACAGCACAACGCTGTCGGAAAGCGACAAAGCAATAATCGGTACAAGGCCGGTTTACTCGCTGAGCCTAAGCTCCGGTGGCACAGCGATTCCCGACTTTGGCGGCGGAAAAGCGACGATCAGCATTCCGTATACCCTTGCTTCCGGAGAGGACGCTAATAAAATTGTTATTTACTGCATTTCAGGCAGCGGCGAGCTTATTCCGGTACCAAACTGCGTCTATGACGCCGCAACCGGAACTGTAACCTTTGCGACGACACACTTTTCAAATTATGCCGTCGGCTACAATGACGTAGGCTTCACCGATGTATCCGGCTGGTATACAGACTATGTAAGTTACCTTGCCGCGAGAGGGATTATAGGCGGCACCGGCGGCGGTAAGTTCAGCCCCGACGCGAATATCACAAGGGCTCAGTTTGTGACGCTCATCGCCAGAATGTCCGGCGATGAGCTAAGCGGCTATGCCTCTTCGGAGTTCAGCGACGTAAGTACGACCGACTGGTATTTCGCAGCGGTACAGTGGGCATATAAAAACGGCATCGCTGCCGGTTCGGACGGCAAATTCGATCCAAACGCGCCTATCACCCGTCAGGATATCGCAACGATACTTGTGCGATACGCGGACAAGGTTGCAAGCTATATCTTGCCGAAAACAAACAGCGCGGTTAGCTTCACCGACAGTGCGAATATTTCTTCTTATGCCTCCGCAGCTGTTACCGCCATGCAGCAGGCGGGCATCATCTCAGGCAACAGCGACGGCAGCTTTGCCCCAACAGCAAACGCCACCCGCGCCGAGGCCGCGAAAATGATAGCCCTACTAATCAGAATGTCGGTTTAATAAACACAGAAGGAGCTGCGAACAAACGGCAGCTCCTTCTGTTCGTTCTCAGGCAGTCTTTGAACAAGTATCACTTAATATAATTGCAAGGAGATTTACTTCATGAAGAAGACGAAAAAGAAAATCCTATCTCTGCTGCTCACGGCGGCGATGATCTGCTCGCTGCTGCCGGGTGTAACGCTTATGGCACTTGCGGCAGACAACACGTATCACATTGACTATGGCAGCATAGCCATCGCGCAGAACACCAACGATTCCTCAAAACTGGATGTAACCTATTCCGCCACCTCAGGGGCGGCATCAACACCGGTCACAATTCCGGCGACCGAAAATATTGTTATCATCCAGACGGACAGCAATACATCGACCGGCAATACCATTGCGGTCAGCGGAAGCATTACAGACGCGGTCAGCATCACGCTCTCTGGCGTGAACATCAGCGCAAGTGGCTGTGCCTTTTCAATAGGTTCCGGAACAACCGCAAACCTGACGCTGACCGGCACGAATACGCTGGAAAGCGGCTATAAAAGTGCGGGGCTTCATGTTCCGGCAGGCGCGGCGATGACCGTAATAAAAAGCAGTACCGGCAGCCTTTCGGCAACCGGCGGCAGTGAAGCCGCCGGCATTGGCGGTGCCTCCGGAGAAACCGGCGGAACCATCTCGATTGAGGATGGAACGGTTACCGCTACCGGCGGTATGAGCGGGGCCGGCATAGGCGGAGGCTATGAAGGAGCTGGCGGAACCATTGTAATAAGCGGCGGAACAGTTGTGGCAGCCGCCAGCGGCGGCGGCGGCGGAGCCGGTATAGGCAGCGGTAATTACGGCACGGGCGGAACCATAATTAGAATAAGCGGCGGGTCTGTCACGGCAAGCAGTGAGAATTTTGGAGCCGGTATTGGAGGCGGTATGAATGTCTCTGGCGGCGAGATTACCATTGAAAATGGAACGGTCATCGCGACCGGCGGCGAGAGTGGCGCGGGCATCGGCGGCGGTAAATTTGGCGCGGGCGGCACAATCAATATTAAAGGAGGCTCGGTAACCGCAACTTCCTTAACAGGCGACACGGGCGGCGGCGCGGGCATCGGCGGCGGCTTTAACGAAGCGGGAGGAACCATCACGATAGAGGATGGAACGGTTACTGCACAAGGCGGCAACAGCGAATCCGATAGCGGTGGCGGCGGCGGCGGTATCGGCGGCGGAGATAGCGGTGCGGGCGGCACAATCGACATAAAGGGCGGCACGGTTATCGCACAAGGCGGCCACGACAGACCCGGTAACAGTGGCGGAGCAGGCATCGGCGGCGGATATAGCGGCGCAGGCGGAACTGTCACTGTTGATAATAAGGCGGTCATAACGGCTGTTTCCAGCGGAATAACAACACCCGCTATTCACACCGCAAGCGGTTCTCTTGAATCCGCTGGCACGGCAAGAGTGATGATGATTAACTTTGCGTCTCAGAAAGCTGCAAAAGCCAACACCTCAATCTTTGTCAAAGATGATTCTTCAGCATATGCAAGCGTCACCCCAACCGCAAAGTATCAGAGTGTCGCGTTCACCGTTCCCGTGGGGACATATCGATTAAAAGCGTCGAACCAGTTGCAGCAGAAAACTTCGAAAGATACTGGTTTCGATTTTGTAATATCTGCGGCAGGCCTTACCGTTTTTAGCGGTGTAACAAAAGCCGCCACCTATACCGTAAAGGTGGTGAAAACTCTGTCGGGGGGCAGCGTTACGCCGAGTCAGACCTCGGCGGCTACCGGCGAGACAATTAAGCTAACCGTTGTGCCGGCTGCGGGAATGCAGTTGAAAGAAAAATCGCTTGTGTACAACGACGGCACCATCGACCACGGTATTACCGGTACAAGCTTCGTCATGCCAAAGGTAAATGTGACGATTAAGGCAGAGTTCGTGGCTCTCCACACTGTAGCGGTGTCAGCCGACCCAGCCGTGGGCGGAAGCGTTTCCGGCGGCGGTACATACGGCGAAAGCGTATCCGTAACAGTAACGGCCACTCCAAGTGGCGGCTATACTTTCGTCAATTGGACGGAAGGGGTGAACGAAGTCAGCAAAGATTCATCTTATTCTTTTTCAATGGGCACGTCCGACAGAGCTCTGGTAGCAAACTTCACTATTGCGAACACCCTGCCCAACCGTAAGGCCGGTGTTCTCGCTACGACAACAGCCAGCGCAACGGTAAATACCCCATACACATTAGGCCTTGCAGCCATTTTTGAGGATACCGACAGCGATACTTTGAATTTCAAAGTGTCTGTAAACAGTTCGGACTATATTTCTGCGGCTGCGAATTACTCTTATATTCCGACTTCAGAAGGTCAAACCATTCTGGTATTCATAGCCAACGACGGTAAAGTGGATTCCACAGATACCTATACTGTAACGCTGACAGCTACCTATGGGTTCTCCGGCGGCAGTCACACAACAGAGACTTCAAAGGTAAAGGTAGCCTTTGACAGTGAAGCGCTGGCAGCAATAGAAAAAATAGCAAACGGTAGTTATGAAGTTAAAGTAGTGAAAGCCTCTGATTTATTGCTTTCAGATACGGCAAAAAAGCAGATCGGCACAAGACCGGTCTACAATATATCGGTGGTCAGCGGTGGCACAGCGATTTCCGACTTTGGCGGCGGAAAAGCGACGATCAGCATTCCGTATACCCTTGCTTCCGGAGAGGACGCTAATAAAATTGTTATTTACTGCATTTCAGGCAGCGGCGAGCTTATTCCGGTACCAAACTGCGTCTATGACGCCGCAACCGGAACTGTAACCTTTGCGACGACACACTTTTCAAATTATGCCGTCGGCTACAATGACGTGAGCTTCACGGATGTATCCGGCTGGTATACAGACTATGTGAGTTACCTTGCCGCGAGAGGGATTATAGGCGGCACCGGCGGCGGTAAGTTCAGCCCCGACGCGAATATCACAAGGGCTCAGTTTGTGACGCTCATCGCCAGAATGTCCGGCGATGAGCTAAGCGGCTACACGTTCTCTTCCTTCTCCGATGTCGCGACAACCGACTGGTATTTCGCAGCGGTACAGTGGGCATATAAAAACGGCGTCGCTGCCGGTTCGGACGGCAAATTCGATCCAAACGCGCCTATCACCCGTCAGGATATCGCAACGATACTTGTGCGATACGCGGACAAGGTTGCAAGCTATATCTTGCCGAAAACAAACAGCGCGGTTAGCTTCACCGACAGTGCGAATATTTCCTCCTATGCCTCTGCAGCTGTTACCGCCATGCAGCAGGCGGGCATCATCTCAGGCAACAGCGACGGCAGCTTTGCCCCAACAGCAAACGCCACCCGCGCCGAGGCCGCGAAGATGATAGCCCTGCTATTGCAGGGAAGAGTCGGATAGCAATAACCGGAAACGAATGTATTGAACGGCAGAAAAGTAACCGTCAAATAGGTGGTCACCTGTCATGGCGTCAACAAGGATGCTACAATTGACTCCAAAAGAACATGAAAAACCACATGTGGATTTTCACGACGAAACGGAGCAATTGTATGAACACGAGAGATATAGCAAGCGAGTATCGGCTGGCGCATTGGGCACAAGCGACGCGAGAGCGAGCTGACCGAGGTCTTTCAGTCAGAGCGTACTGCGCCGAAACCGGAATACACGAGAACACATACTTTTACTGGCAGCGAAAATTGCGTGAGGCGGCATGTTCAGAAATACAGGTGACCGGAGAAAAATCCATTATGCCGAACGGCTGGGCACTTTGCGTTAAAGGCGAACCATCACAGGCACAGGAGCTGACCGTTGAAGTCAACGGATACCGTATAGCGGTCAATAAAGACACGGACCCGGAGCTTCTCACAAAAGTCTGCCGGACACTGAAAGCACTATGATAGGTCTCAGCGGAAAGTTCTGCTATCTCGCCTGCGGAGCAACAGATATGAGGAAATCCATAAACGGACTAGCCTCAATTGTGGAGGGAAGCTTTAAGCTTGACCCTTTCGGTGGATCGCTGTTTGTTTTCTGCAACCGAAGCTGGGACAGATTGAAAATACTCGAATGGGACGGTGATGGTTTCTGGCTGTACTTCAAACGGCTTGAGAAGGGACATTTCAAGTGGCCGGGCGAGGGGGAAACGATGACAATGAACCTTTCCGGAGAGGAGCTTGCGATTCTTCTCGGCGGAGCAAAAGTTGAGCTGAAGCTGCGTCGGAATGAGGTTACGGAGCGTCGCGCAATGTGAGAAATAAATAGGCTAAAATGTGCTGCAAAGCATTGAAATTGATTGTGTTTCTGGTGCTTTTATGCTATAATAAAGGCATGAAAAAGAGTGATTTGACCGCAGCTTCTGCGACTGAAAACCAGACTGAAATCGCCGCATTAAAAGCCCGTGTTTCAGAGCTTGAAACCCTCGTAAAATACTACGAGGAGCAATTTCGCATCTCAAAACATCGTCAGTACGGGGCTTCCAGCGAAAAAAGCGAATATGACTTAGCTCAGCTTTCAATTTTTAACGAAGCTGAGCTTTTTGCCGACGCAAACATACCGGAGCCGGAACTCGTCGAGGTAGAAAAGCACTACCGTAAACGTACTCGCCTCACAACGGACAAGCTGCCGGAGAATCTGCCGGTCGAAGTTGTTGAGCATGACCTGCCGGAATCCGAACGTATCTGTCCAGAATGCGGCGGACCGCTTCATGTTATGGGGCGGGATAGCTGGGACGAGCTTATAATAGTGCCGGCGCAGGTAAAAATACGTAAGCACGTTCGAATGATTTACGCCTGCCGCAACTGCGAAAAGGACGAATGTGGAGTTCCTATACTCAAATCCCCGATAAACGAGCCGGTAATAAAAGGCAGCTTTGCGTCGCTGGAGGCTATAGCGCACATCATGACCCAGAAATTCATAATGGGTTCCCCGCTTTACCGTCAGGAAAAGGAATTGCAGCAGAACGGAATTCAGCTTTCACGGCAGACGATGTCCAACTGGCTGATACGGGCAACGGAAGACTGGCTGGAGCCTATTTACGATGAGCTGCATGAAATTCTCTGCACTCACGGTGTCCTTCACGCTGACGAAACGACGCTTCAGGTGCTGCGGGAACCGGGAAAAACGGCGCAGAGCAAGAGCTATATGTGGCTGTACAGGACGAGCGGCGATGCTGTGCATCGAATAGTTCTGTATGATTACCAGCTGGACCGCAGGTCAAAACGACCAGCCGAGTTCTTGAAGGATTTCAAGGGCTATTTGCATACCGACGGGTACGATGGGTACCATTCACTCCGAAGTGAGATAACTGTTGTAGGTTGCTGGGCACATGTTCGGCGAAAATTTGATGAGGCTTTGAAAGCTCTGCCGGAGCGTGACCGGGAGGGTAGCAATGCCATGCGCGGAAAGCGGTACTGTGACCGTTTGTTCGAGCTAGAGCGCGAGTTCGCGTCACTCACGCCGGAGGAACGTTATCTGAAACGCATGGAGCAGTCGAAGCCTGTACTTGATGAATTTTACGCTTGGGCTGTGGCGCTTAACGCCGCGCCTAAAACCGGAATCGGAATTGCGGTACATTACGCACTTTCTCAGCGTAAATATCTCGAACGCTATCTGCTTGACGGACGGCTTGAAATAAGCAATAACAGAGCCGAACGGAGCATTAAGCCCTTTGTTATTGACCGCAAAAACTTCCTTTTTGCAAACACTCCTCGCGGAGCGAAGGCCAGTGCCGTTATGTTCAGTATAATTGAGACCGCTAAGGAGAATGGTCTTAATCCATTTGAGTATCTGGTCTATGTTTTCAAAAACGCACCGAACTGGAATATTCGCAACAACCCGGACGCGCTTGAGCTCCTTATGCCCAGCTCTGTCCCAGCCTATATACGCTCCGCAGTAGATGCGTGCTCTCCTCTTTGACGCTTACGCAGAAAAAAGAATGTTTGACTGTATGGCCTGAACCCGAAAAACTAAACCAATAGGAATGTTAGTCACGAAATGATATAATAAAAAACAAGGACGTGATTGACATGAAAACGAGATTCACAGAAGAGCAAATTATCAAGGTTTTGAAAGAGCACGAAGGCGGAAAACGAGCAGCAGATATTGTACGCGAGCACAACATTACCGAACAGACGTTCTACCGCTGGAAGAGCAAGTACGGCGGCATGGAAGTCAATGAGGCAAAGCGCCTTAAGCAGCTTGAAGAAGAAAACCGCCGGCTTAAAGAGCTGGTTGCGGACTTGTCTCTGGACAACCGCATTTTGAAGGATGTGCTCTCAAAAAACGGATAAAGCCTGCCGACAAGCGTGAAATCTCCTGTAGAATACAGGAAGAATACCAAATCAGTGAGCGCCGGGCGTGCAGGCTTATGGAATTAAGCCGAAGCAGTAAAAGATATGTACCCGTTGAAAAGACCGAGGATGCTCTTATAACGGAGCGCCTTATGGCCTTGTCCGCAAGGTGGAAGCGATTTGGCTATCGTCGACTGAATGTTATGCTTGAACGGGAAGATATTCATATAAATCACAAAAGAACCTATCGGCTTTATAGAGAAGCTGGTTTAAGCCTCAAGAAACGCAGCAAGAAGAAAAGATACGAAAAGCGCGGAATGCCGGACAGAACAATATCTGCGCCGAACCACCGCTGGTCCATGGATTTTGTCAGCGACCGTACCCGCAACGGCGGAAACCTACGCATATTAACACTGATTGATGAAGCAACCAGAGAGTGTCTGGCCTTGGAAGTAGATACATCTCTGACTGGACGAAAAGTAGCCGCCATACTTAATAGGACCGCTCTGTTCCGTGGCCTGCCGAAAGAAATGCTGACGGATAACGGCTCTGAGTTCACGGGAAATGTTTTAAACGCATGGGCACACGACAGAGGGGTAGAACACGTCTTCACCGACCCGGGCTGCCCTACACAAAACGGTTACATAGAGAGTTTTAACGGGAAACTGCGAGATGAGTGTTTAAATCAAAACTGGTTTTCCAATCTATACGAAGCGAGAGATATTATCGAGCAGTGGAGGATGGAGTACAATCATCTGCGTCCCCATTCGTCACTCGGCAACCTTACCCCAGAGGAATATGCAGCAAAGCTGGCAGGAAGTTACTAACATTTCACCTGGTCGAACTTTGGGGGCAGGTCCGTCTCCACCACAAAAAAGCTTGGAAAATCAATGATTTTCCAAGCTTTTTTGTGGTGGAGACGGACGGGATCGAACCGTTGACCTTCTGACTGCCAGTCAGACGCTCTCCCAGCTGAGCTACGCCCCCGAGTGTTCTGCGGTGAAATCCACCGCAAGAGGTATAGTAACAGATTTTATTAATATTGTCAATAATCTTTAGGCCCAAAAAGGAGACGTAATTTATTCGGGACCGGAGACGGATGCTAAGCTCACGTCCCGAAACTAGTTTTGTTTTTTCATTAATGGCTTTTCGGTTTGCCTCCAAGGTTTAGCTTGCTCTCGGTGCCGCTGCGCAGCCGCTTAATATTTTCGCGGTGCGCGAACACCAGAAGAAAAGCGCACAACAGACCGATCAAGCCTTCAAGACCCGAATAATCGAAGACCCATAGTCCGATAGGGAAGAAAATGGTTCCCGATATCGCGCCGAGCGAAACATACTTCGTGAACACGACGACAACGATAAAAATGATCCAGCAGATGAGTGCCACACGCCAGTCTATAAGCCAGACAAGAGTTCCGGCACAAAGTACGGCCTTACCGCCGTGGAAACGATAATAGACTGGGTAGACATGGCCGAGCATAGCGCAAAAGCCCGCGAACAGCTTGCCGATTACCGGAAAGCCGACCATACCGAGCAGCCAGTGACCAAGCATAACGGCTGCTATGGTTTTCAAAATGTCGACGATCAGTACAAGCACGACGCCCTTACTGCCGAAAGTGCGAGTGAAGTTTGTAAGCCCCGCGTTACCGCTGCCGTAATTGCGCACATCCCTGTTGAAAATATTCATGGAGGCGATGATAGACCCGTTCATACCACCCAGAAAATAGGAGACAATACCGGTGATTATTAGAAAGATAGTCAGCTTTGTCATCCTTCACTATCGCCCTTCTGCTTGATGACCATGCGTATGGGCGTACCCTCCAATCCAAAAACACTTCTGATTTGATTTTCAATGTATCTCTGATAAGAAAAGTGGAAAAGCTCGCGGCTGTTTGCGAACAGAACGAAAGTCGGGGGACGGATGCCAGTCTGCGTGATGTAGTATATTTTCAGGCGCTTACCCTTGTCGGAAGGAGGCTGAACCCTAGCCTGCGCGTCAGCAAGCACGTTGTTGAGCATTCCCGTCGTGATACGCATTGCGCTTTGGTCGTTGACGTAGTTCACAAGCTCGAAAATGCGGTTTGTGCGCTGACCCGTAACAGCGGATATGAAAAGGACAGGCGCATAGGTCATGAAGATAAGGTCCTTCATAATGTCGGCGCGCATCTTGTCCATGGTTTTCGAGTCCTTCTCGATAAGGTCCCATTTATTGACAACAATGATACTTGCCTTGCCAGCCTCATGTGCGAGACCCGCAATCTTTGTGTCCTGCTCGGTTACTCCCTCGCGCGCGTCAATCATAATCAGGCAGACATCCGCGCGCTCAATAGCAAGCTGGGCGCGCATAACGGAAAATTTCTCAATACGGTCATCAACTCTCGATTTGCGGCGGATGCCCGCGGTGTCGATGAAGATGTATTTGCCGAACTCATTGTCCACACGGCTGTCAACCGCGTCGCGAGTCGTGCCGGCAATATTTGAGACAATGCAGCGGTTCTCGCCCAAAATGAGATTTATCAGTGAAGACTTTCCGACATTCGGTTTGCCGATAACGGCGACCTTGATGCGATCCTCGTCCTCTTCCGAAACTTCAAATTTCGGAAAAGCCTTAACGCAGGCGTCGAGCATATCGCCGGTTCCGTGTCCGTGCACGGCGGAGACGGCTATCGGATCTCCGAGCCCGAGAGAATAGAATTCATAGAATGAGGGGTCAATGCTGCCTGTTTTGTCCATCTTGTTCACCGCAAGCACAACAGGCTTGCGTGAGCGCTGAAGAATACTTGCGACATCCGAGTCGGCGGCGGTAACGCCTGTTCCAATCTCGGTTACAAATATTATTACGTCGGCGGTGTCGATTGCAATCTGCGCCTGTTCGCGGATGAAGAGCAGGATCTCGTCGTCTGTTCTCGGCTCTATGCCGCCGGTGTCGACCACGTCGAAGCCGACACCGTTCCACTCACAGGGCGCGTAGAGCCTGTCGCGTGTGACGCCGGGCGTGTCCTCGACTATGGAGAGACGCTGACCGACTATCCTATTAAAAAGCAGGGACTTGCCCACGTTTGGCCGCCCTACGATGGCAACAAGCGGTTTCATACGTTGCCCTCCTTTATTCTATGTTTTTATTTTTTGGGGTATTTCAGCTCGCGTTCGGAAAAATTGCCTGTCATGGCAAGAAACAGGTCGCCGCCGTCCTGGCCGATGGGGATGACCTCAATTTGGAGCTCTTTTTCTACTTCGGTTACTGTGACATCGTCAAGGAAAACTCCCTCGCCGTCGCGCAGCATGACCTGAGGTATAAGCAGACGTGCTCCCAAATCCTTGCCAGTGAGCTGGGCGATTAGGTCCCGCCCTGTGACGAGCCCCGCCACATCTATAGTGTGCCCGAAAAAGTCATTAATTACCGGAAATACCCTTCCGTTTATGTTATCATGCTTTTCCTTCGCTGTCACTAACAGCTTTGTAAGAAAAGGCGCGGCAGAAACGCCAGTTGCAATCGAAAACGGTATACCGTCGCTTTTGACGTCCTCGTTTTCCAGAGCCGACCGGAATTCCTCCTGCAAAAGCCGCAGAAGCCCGACGCCGTTTTCAAGCTGGGTATAGTCTTCGTAGTATTCGTCCTCCGGTATCGGACGCTCTGCTTTCAAAAAAAGCTCATCCGAAGGGAAGAAGATACGGCTGCCGTATTTTTTGAGGCAGACGTCGCCGAAAGCGTTAACTCTGTCAAGAGTCTCGGCAGCGCCGTCCCTGTCAAAGGGCTTTAAGGCAAACAGGTGTTCTCTGTGCTTTGTAAGTCCAACGGGGACAATAGAAACGGAATTTACCTGCGGATATAGCTCGGCAAGGTCTGTCATACTCCGTGAAAGCGCCTCTCCATCGTTAAGCCCGGGACAGCAGACGATTTGGCAGTTCATCGTTATTCCGCCTGCAGACAGCCGTTTAAGAAGCTCATAGCCGTTTGCGCCTTCGGGATTGCCCAGAAGCTTCGCGCGGAGTTCGGGATTCGTCGCGTGAACAGAAACGTTTATGGGACTTATTCGCAGGTCGATAATGCGCTGAAGCTCACGCTCGGAAAGGTTTGTGAGTGTGATATAGTTGCCCGTTAAAAAGCTTAGCCGCGCGTCGTCGTCCTTGAAATAAAGCGTTTTGCGCATTCCTCGGGGAAGCTGGTCGACAAAGCAGAACACACAGCGGTTATGGCAGGCACGAGCCTTGTCCATAAGGTAGGTCTCAAATTCAAGGCCCAAATCCCCTCCGGCTTCTTTTTTGACCTTTATTGTTCGCCTTTGACCGTTTTCGGATTCTAAAACGACCTCAAGTCTTGAATCGTATGAAAAGAACTTATAATCCAGCACGTCAAGAAGCTCTTTGCCGTTAATGGAGACGAGAATGTCCCCAAGCGTTGCCTTGTGCAGCAGGGGACTGTACTTTTCGATTTTCGTAATGACAGAACCCATGATGCATCCTTTCAAAGCGTTTAGAGACTACCAGAGCCCCCCAGACAAGAAAGCGCCAATTAGCCGATTATTTGACCGTTGGAAGGCAAAGCAAAAAGAGAGGGGGCGTGTGCCTCCTCTCCTCAAGCTTCAAGTTTACCCTTTTACGTCGAGAACCTTGCGACCGTTGTAGTAGCCGCAGGCCTTACACACGCGGTGGGGCAGATGATACGCGCCGCAGTTGGGGCACGCAACGATTCCGGGAGCTTCGAGCTTCCAATGAGAGCTGCGTCTCTTGTCTCTTCTTGCTTTCGATGTTTTTCTTTTTGGAACCGCCATATTGACACCTCCTGTTGTTAGCTGGTTTGACAGCTTTTATTAGTTATTTTTGTCCAAAAGCTGACCTAATACAGCTAATCTTGGATCAATTTCCTTCTTGCAGCCGCAAGGGCCATCGCTAAGGTTTTTGCCGCAGACGGGACAAAGCCCTGGGCAGTCCTCTCTGCAAAGAAATTTTGACTCTGTGCCGAGAATGAAGCAGGTCTCGAGTAAATCACTCAAATCCAGCCAGTCCCCGTCAAGCGGGAACACTTCCGGATCGTCTTCATCCGACAAATCCACACCGATTTTTGCTTCAAGAGGTATCTCTTTGCTGCAGCGAAATTCGGAGGAACACCTGTCACAGATGCAGAACATATCGGCTTTAATCGTTCCCGTCAGCATCAAAGCGCCAGCGGAATTGCGGATTATTCCTTCCGCAGAGGGAGACAAAATAAAACTCTTAATTGCAGGAGCAACCAGCCTTTCTGTTTCAAGCTCGCACTTGAATGGCAGACTGCTGCCGGGCATTTCGATGATTTCGCAGAGATTAAGCCTCATGGAGCACCTCACATAGTCGCTTAAGCATTATAATTTATATATTGCGGCTTGTCAACAAAAAATTGATATATACTATTAGATAAATCAATGCTATAATGACCGCAATGCGGATATTATATAGTTTTAAATAACGGTATGCCGCCGTTTCACGGCTGTGTATTAAGACCGCAGCACGGTACCGCTATTATAATACCTTTCAAAGTATTTTTAAACATAAACGGAGAAAAACATGAGAGAACTGACGGTAACAAAAAATGACGCGGATCAGCGGCTGGACCGCTTTCTGGGCAAGGCTGTTCCGCTCCTGCCGGAGTCGCTCCTGCAAAAATACATCCGCCTGAAGCGCATCAAGCTGAACGGCAAGGGCTCGAAGCGCGATGAAAAGGTCAAGCTTGGCGATGTAATCCAGCTCTATATAAATGACGAGTTTTTCGATGTACCCACGGAGGAAAACGCCTACCTGAAGGTGTCCAAGCCGAAGATAACAATAGTTTATGAGGACGAAAACATCCTTTTGGCGGACAAAAAGCCGGGTATGCTTTGCCACAGTGCGGGCGAGTGGACATACGACACGCTGATTGCGAATATTCAGGCCTATCTTGCCCAGAAGGGCGAGTGGAACCCGAAAACCGAGAATGCCTTCGCGCCTGCGCTCTGCAACCGTATTGACCGAAATACGGGCGGCATTGTTATCGCGGCGAAAAACGCTGAGGCCCTTAGGATTATGAATGAAAAGATTCGGGACAGGGAAATAGATAAGTTTTATCTTTGCGCGGTTCACGGCAAACCTAACCCTAAAGAAGGCGTGCTCCGCGACTGGATATTCAAGGATGCCTCAAAAAATCAGGTTTTTGTAAGAAAGCGCAGTTGCCCGGGTGCTAAGGAAGCCGTTACGGAATATCACACTTTGCAGACGAAAAACGGGCTCTCACTTGTCGAATGCCGTCTGCTGACGGGACGTACACACCAGATACGCGCGCAGATGGCGGAACTGGGAAATCCGCTTCTCGGCGACGGGAAATACGGTGAGGAGCGCAAAAATAAAGAATTCGGAGAGAAGGCGCAGGCCCTGTATTCCTACCGCCTGAAATTCATCTTCGGAACCGACGCGGGAGCGCTGAATTACCTTAGAGGACAAAGCTTTTCGGTTGACAATGTAGATTTCGCCAAAAAATATTTTGATTTCCAATTTTCCGTTGACAACTGACATTTTTATATATATATTGAGTTTTGCGCTTAAAAACGACGCAAGCGGAATCTTCCCTGCGGTCACAGCGGAAAACTAGAAAAAATCGGGAAATATCGGCTATAAACGATATGCGTAATTTGGCTTACGCACACGTGCCGGTACCAAACAGAAGGGGGACGCCAATGGCCAAAGAACTCATACGACTTGAGAACTGCCGTAAGGAATTTGACGGCGAGGTCGTACTTGACTCAATTAATTTAGCTATTAAGGACAAAGAATTTCTCACACTGCTCGGCCCTTCGGGCTGCGGAAAAACAACCACGCTGCGCATTATCGGAGGCTTTTTGAGACCCGATTCCGGCGCGGTGCTTTTCGACGGTGTGAAGATCAATGATGTTCCGCCTCATAAGCGCAAGATCAACACGGTTTTTCAGAAGTACGCTCTGTTCACACATCTAAATGTGTTCGAAAACATTGCCTTCGGCCTGAGAGTTCAGAGGCCGAGGCTGTCGGAGCAGGAGATTGAACGGAGAGTACATGAGTCTCTGGAGCTTGTTGCGCTCAAGGGCTATGAAAAGCGCTCAGTAAGCCAGCTGTCCGGTGGACAGCAGCAGCGTGTCGCCATAGCCAGAGCTGTAATTAACAGGCCGCAGGTGCTGCTTCTGGACGAACCGCTTGGCGCTTTGGATCTGAAGCTCCGCAAGGACATGCAGCGCGAGCTTAAGCAGATTCAGCAGCAGGTGGGCATCACTTTTATTTATGTGACACATGATCAGGAGGAAGCCCTGACTATGTCCGATACCGTTGTTGTTATGAATAACGGCAAGATACAGCAGATTGGCACTCCTTTGGATATATACAACGAACCCCAAAACGCTTTCGTCGCAGATTTTATCGGCGAGAGCAATATCATAGACGGCGTAATGGTATCGGACAATACCGTCCGCATGTACGGCAGGAACTTTCAGTGCCTTGACAAGGGCTTTTCACCGAATGAACCTGTCGACGTTGTCGTGCGTCCTGAGGACATAGACATAGTGCCCGTTTCGCAGGGACAGATGACCGGCACCGTTACAGAGGTCACCTTCAAGGGCATGCAGTACGACATAATCGTCGATTTTCAGGGCTTTAAATGGCTCATCCAGACCACGGACCATTCGCCTGTCGGGACAAGGATCGGGGTGAAGATTGACCCTGACGGTTTCCACATCATGAAAAAGAGCGAATACTCCGGGCTTTACGGAGACTACAGCTCCTACAGCGCGGAATACGACGAGCTTTCGGCCGCTCCGGATGACGGAGGGCAGGAAGATGAGTAAAGGCAGGTTCTCCGGCGCATTCGGTGCCGTGGGCGGCTTTTTCGACCGCTACCGCAGACAGTCCTTCGCCTATCCCTATGTCCTCTGGATGGCGCTTTTTGTAGTTATACCGATTATCCTCATCGGCGTCTACGCATTCACCAGCGCGAAGGGCTCATTTACGTTTGAGAATTTTTCCGGAATGATAGACTATGCTCCGGTCTTCGGGCGAAGCCTGTGGCTTGCTTTCGCCGCAACTGTAGTATGTATTCTGATTGGCTATCCAGTGGCGCTCACGATAAGCCGTATGCCGCCGAAGACCCAGCGCATACTGCTCATGCTTATTATGCTCCCCATGTGGATAAACTTTCTTCTGCGCACCTACGCATGGATGTCTCTGCTTGAAAACACAGGGCTCATTAACCGCCTTCTTGCCTCCATCGGAGTTTTTGACCTTATAAACTCCCTCCACGCGGGCGAGCTTGGTTACACTCCGATAACGCATTTTCAGCTTATCAATACGAACGGAGCCGTAATACTCGGTATGGTATATAACTACCTTCCGTTTATGATACTGCCGATTGAAAGCGTTATAGTCAAAATCGATCCCTTTGTAATCGAGGCGGCACAGGACCTCGGCGCGAACAGCAGAAAGGTTTTCAGGAAGGTCATCTTTCCGCTGAGTCTTTCGGGTGTCATAAGCGGCGTAACCATGGTCTTTGTTCCGGCTGTTTCGACCTTCGTCATTTCAAAGCTTTTATCAAACGGAACGGTAATGCTGCTTGGCGACTTAATTGAGATGCAGTTCACCGGCGCCGCGTATAATCCGCATCTCGGCTCCGCTATCTCACTTATTATGATGGTCATTGTCGTTATCTGCATGAGCGTCATGAATAAGTTCGGTGAGGGCGAGGAACAGGCGGTGGTGATGTGAAAAAGAAGTATACGGGCGGAAAGATATTTGCCGCGCTCACCTATGTGTTCCTTTACGCGCCTATCATAGTTCTCATTGTTTTTTCGTTCAACACGACAAAGAGCAGGACAATATGGTCGGGCTTCACGCTCAACTGGTATAAGGAGCTGTTCCATGACAGCCTCATAATGTCGTCACTTCAGACGACGCTAACTGTGTCCGTCATCGCGTCTGTCATCGCCGCGGTGATAGGTACCTTTGCCGCCATCGGATTTTTCAACATGAAGAAAAACTGGCGAAGTCCGCTGCTTCTGGTTAATAACATTCCCGTCGTCAACGCGGATATCATTACGGGCGTATCGCTCTCGCTGCTTTTTGTTTCGGCGGGCGCCATGCTGCATTTTGAGTTGGGACTCGGAACACTTCTCATCGCGCACATCAGCTTCGATATACCCTATGTCATACTTTCGGTCATGCCGAAGCTCTATCAGCTCGACCGCAACCTTTTTGAAGCGGCACAGGATCTCGGCTGTACCTGGTTCCAGACGATCTATAAGGCCATTATACCGGAGATAATGCCGGGTATAATAAACGGACTGCTGATAGCCTTCACAATGTCTGTTGACGACTTCGTAATCAGCTATTTTACGGCTGGAAGCAGCGTTCAAACGCTGTCCATGACAATCTATGCCATGACCCGCCGCCGCATAAGTCCGAAGATAAACGCCATTTCAACACTGCTTTTTGCCGTCGTTTTGATTCTCCTTGTGATTGTAAACGTGCGTGAGGCACGCCAGCACAAACAGGAAATCAAAAAAGAGGCCATGCTGAAAGGAGCAATAGAATGAAAAAAACAGTATCAATAGTTATCTGCGCCGTTATGCTCGTCTGCCTGTTTTCAGGCTGCGGCAGCAAAACGGCTTCAAAGGGCGTTGTGAACGTCTATAACTGGGGCGAGTATATAGATACGGACCTTATCACACAGTTTGAGCAGGAGACCGGAATAAAAGTAAACTACAAGACCTACGAATCAAACGAACAAATGTATTCGGTCCTGAAGCAGGGCGGCGTAAGCTATGATGTTGTAGTTCCCTCGGACTACATGGTTTCAAGAATGATTCAGGAGGATATGCTTGCTCCTCTGGATTATTCCAAAATTCCAAACTTTTCGCTTATCAGCGACAGCATGAAAAAGCGAAACTATGATCCGGATAACAAATACAGTGTACCTTATATGTGGGGAACGCTGGGAATTATCTATGACTCCACTGTCGTCGGAGAGATAGACAGTTGGGGAGCCCTTTTTGATGCGAAGAATTCAGGTAAAATATTGATGATCGACAACTCGCGCGACGCGATGGGGATTGCGCTCAAGTATCTGGGCTATTCGATGAATACAACGGACAAGACGGAGCTTGACAAGGCGTACGCACTGCTCAAGGAGCAGAAGCCGCTTTTGCAGGGTTATGTAATGGATCAGGTTTTCGACAAGCTCGAAAGCGGCGAAGCGCCAATCGGCGTTTACTACGCGGGCGACTATCTCACAATGCATCAGGAGAATCCCAATCTCAAGTTCTGTCTTCCAAAGGAAGGCTCGAATCTGTTCGGCGACGCGATGTGCGTTCTTAAAAACGCGGAGAACAAGGAGAACGCCGAGGCGTTTATTAACTTCATGTCAGGCACCGAGCAGAGCATGGCAAACTCCAAGTTCATCGGCTACACCAGCCCGAACAAGGAGGTCGAAAGCAAAATTGACATCGACGCCTTTACCAGGTCGATAATGTATCCAGACGAAACAGCCCTTGCAAAGTGCGAGCGGTATATCAATCTTCCGCAGGACACGTTGGATTACTACGATAAGCTGTGGGTGGAGTTAAAATCATAAATAGAAAGAGCGCACCGAAAGGTGCGCTCTTATTATTTATAACAGCTTTCAGTTGCTTTCCGATTCTTCCTTACGTTCCACGGCTTTGATATTCCGCTCGAATTTGCTTCTTGCGCCCATGACCTCATGACCGCAGCCCATGCAGCGGAGCTTAAAATCCATGCCCGTGCGCAGAACCAGCCAACGCTTTTCGCCGCAGGGATGAACTTTTTTCATTGTCAGAATGTCGCCTACCTTTATATCCACTATAAAGCCCTCACTTTTTCTTGATATTATCCCAATAGGTTTTCGCGGCCTGCTCTGTCTTGTTGTCACCGTAATCGTAGTAGGTCGCGCCTATAAGCTCATCGGGCAGGTACTGCTGTTTTACCCAGTGGTTTGGGAAGCTGTGCGGGTATTTATAGTTTTGCTCGCGCTTAAACTCGGTAGAATCCGCGTGGACATTCTGCATTTCTCGCGGTATATTGCCGGTTTTGCCAGCGCGGATATCCGCGAAAGCTTTGTCGATTGCCGTGACGCCGCTGTTAGATTTTGGCGCGGTTGCAAGCAGAATACAGGCCTCCGCGAGCGGGAGCCGAGCCTCCGGCAAGCCGAGCTGCAGGGCGGAATCGACGCAGGCTTTGACTATCGGTACCGCCATCGGATAGGCAAGCCCGATATCCTCGCTCGCGGAGCAGAGTATGCGCCGACACGCGCCGGGAAGGTCGCCTGCCTCAAGGAGTCTTGCAAGATAATGCAGAGCGGCATCGGGGTCGGAGCCGCGCAGAGATTTCATCAGCGCCGAGAGTATATCAAAGTGCGCGTCGCCCTCGCGGTCGTAGCGCAGAGCGCTCTTCTGAGAAACTTGTTCCGCGTCCCTGAGCGTGAGAGTGACTTTGTCGGATGCGCCCCTGCACGCGCTGTAAAGCAGCTCAATCGCGTTTATCGCCTTGCGAACATCGCCGCCGCAGCCCTGTGCGAGATATAAGCTGACGCCGTCCTCACAGGTGATTTTGACGCCGTCACGCTTCTCCAGAAACCTTAGGGCACGAACTACGGCCTTTTCGCAGTCGGCTGCGGAAAGCTGCTTGAACTCGAAAATGGTTGAGCGGCTCAGAATTGCGTTGAAAACATAGAAATACGGATTCTCTGTCGTTGAGGCAATGAGCGTGATTTTCCCGTTTTCGATGAATTCAAGAAGAGACTGCTGCTGTTTCTTGTTGAAGTACTGAATCTCATCAAGGTAAAGCAGAACGCCCTCCGGCGCCATGAATGTGTCAAGCTCGTCGATTATCGCCTTGATGTCCGCAATGCCCGCCGTCGTAGCGTTGAGCTTTCGCAGAGCACGGTTCGTTTTTTCCGCGATTATCGACGCGACAGTAGTTTTACCTGTCCCCGACGGGCCGTAAAATATCATGTTCGGTATTTGCTTTGATTCGATGATGCGGCGCAGCATAGAGTTTCCGCCTAAAATTTCAGATTGCCCCACAACATCGTCCAGTGAAGTCGGGCGAAGCTCATCGGCAAGCGGTCTGTACATAGCGCACCTCCTTGTTGATAGAGTAAAAGTTAATTCAAAGAGCCGAGAGGGTGTATCCCCGTCGGCTCTGATGTTTGCTGATATGCAGCCGATATTTAAATTAGTATATCACGAAATTCCTTATTCGTACAGGGGGTATTTTTTGCAGAGAACGGAAACACGCTTCGTGATGTTTTCCTTCTGGTTATCGAAGTCGCGGACGGCAAGGCTTAAAAGCTCAGCGATTTCGACTATATCCTCGCCTACAAAGCCGCGCGCCGTAACTGCCGCCGTACCGAGACGCAGGCCGCTCGTTTCCTTTGCGGTGAGCGGGTCGCATGGTATCTTGTTTTTGTTGGTGGTGATGTGAACCCCGTCCAGACGTGTCTCGAGCTCACGTCCCGAAATGCCCGTGCCGCGGAGGTCGAGCAAAACGAGATGATTGTCCGTTCCGCCGGAAACAAGGTTAAGCCCACGTTTGAGAAGCTCGGAAGCGAGTATCGCGCAGTTTTCGTGGAGCTGTGCCTGATAAGCCGCAAATTCGGGCTTCAGCGCCTCGCCGAAGGCAACGGCCTTGCCCGCGATGACGTGCATCAAAGGCCCGCCCTGACAGCCGGGGAAGACGGCGCTGTTGATTTTCTTTGCAAGCTCAGGGTCGTTCGTCATTATAGCGCCGCCGCGAGGCCCGCGCAGGGTCTTGTGCGTCGTTGTAGTTACAACATCTGCATAGCCGAAGGGGGAGGGGTGAAGTCCCGCCGCGACAAGCCCCGCTATATGCGCCATATCGACCAGCAGATAGGCGCCGACTTCCTTTGCGATTGCGGCGAATTTATCAAATTCAAGAATACGCGGATAGGCGGAGGCTCCCGCAATTATCATCTTGGGCTTTGCTTCAAGGGCTATCCTGCGTACCTCGTCGTAATCGATATAACCCGTTTCGGGGTTTACACCGTAAGAAACGGCGTGATAGTTTTTACCGGAGAAATTGACCTTGTAGCCGTGGGTGAGGTGGCCGCCCGCGTCAAGATCCATGCCAAGCACCGTGTCGCCCTGAGAGCAGAGAGCAAGATACGCGGCATAGTTTGCCTGTGAGCCGCTGTGGGGCTGGACATTTGCGAATTCGCAGCCGAAGAGCTTTTTGCAGCGCTCGATAGCGATGTTTTCGACGATGTCCACATACTGGCAGCCGCCGTAATAGCGCCTGCCGGGATAACCCTCGGCATATTTATTCGTGAGCACACTGCCGACAGCCGCAAGCACGGCTTCGCTGACAATATTTTCCGAAGCAATAAGCTCAATGTTGTCTCTCTGGCGTTTGAGCTCAAGAGCCATTGCGTCCGCTACTTCCTTGTCCTGTTGTGAGATGATTTCCAGCTGACTTTCCACTGACATTTGTGTGTCCTCCGAAATTTTTATATATTTTTATTGACGAACGGTAAAAAGCGCCCTTCGATGCAAGGCACAGTCAAAAATGCAATTGACCAATACTATAATAATTATAACCGTATGGGCTTACCTTGACAACTGGCTAAATATGAAAATTCTTTGATTTTCCGTCGAGAAATGTTATACTTTTGTATAAGAAAATCCCGGCGCGGCGAAGGAGACTGTTATGAGAACTAAAGAACAGATAATTGAGATAATATCAAGGCTTGAGGAGGAATATCCGCTTGCTCAGTGCTCACTCGATTATGAAAAGGACTATGAACTGCTTTTTGCGACTCGCCTCGCCGCCCAGTGTACGGATGAGCGAGTCAACAAGATAACGCCCGTTCTCTACGCGAGATACCCGACGCTGAAAGCGATTGCGGAGGCGGACATCCTCGAGCTTGAGGACATAATCCGCTCCTGCGGGTTTTTCCACACGAAGGCGCGCGACATCATCGACTGCGCAAACGCGCTCGTAGACCGATTCGGAGGTAAAGTGCCGGACAATATGGAGGATTTGACCTCTCTGCCCGGAGTTGGACGCAAGACGGCGAATCTGGTGCTGGGTGACGTTTTCGGAAAGCCAGCCGTGGTCGTAGACACGCACTGCATAAGGCTTACAAACCGCGTCGGACTTGTCGACAATCTTAAAGACCCCACGAAGATTGAGACGGAGCTTCGGAAAATGCTTCCGCCCGAAAAATCCTCGGACTTCTGCCACAGACTCGTCCTGCACGGCAGAGCGGTCTGTCCCGCGAGAAAGCCCCTGTGTGAAAAGTGCTGCATCCGTCATGTGTGCAGGGAATTTCAGGGAGCGGGGGAATAGCACTGAAAACTATAAATTGGATTGGAGAAGACAATGAAACGAGATAACACGATACTTACGATATTTTTTGTTCTGACGGCTGCTTTGCTGCTGTCCTCCTGCGGGGCAAAACCGACAACCGAGAGCACTGCGCCGAGCGCTTCACCCTCGCCAGTGACCGCAAGCCCAACACCGAGCGCCGAGACAGTTAAATACCCGCTTGTTGTAAAGACCGGTGAATCGGTCAAAGCTGACCTGAACGGAGACGGAAAAGAAGATGAGGTCAATTTTGAACCCACTGAAGATAAATATTCTATTTTGCATTTAAGCGTCAACGGAACGGACTACGCCTCCTCCGTAGCTGATCAGGGTTTCTATAGCGACAATCTTGAGGATGCATACTGTATTACTGACATTGACAAAACCGATAATATGCTTGAAATCGCGATTATGGACTATGGCCCCAGCGATGACTGCATAACCGACTTTTTCAGATATGACGGAACGAATCTTAAATATCTCGGGAATATCAGCGGCCTTATATGGAGCGCCAATTCAGATAAATCAGACCTTACTTTTTATGGGGACGGCACGGTAAGCTCCTATGTTCGTCTGTCTGTCATGCAGACTTGGTTTGCCAAGGCCGATTGGCGGCTCTCGCAGAGCGGAGGCTTCGAAGTAATACCAGCTGACCTGTATTATCCCACGTCCGATTCGGGCTGCAATGTAACTGCCATTTATGACGTTTACCTTTATGCGGACAGCAGCGACTCATCGGAAAAAACTGTGCTGAAAGCAGGAGCTACCCTTACACTGCTTGCTACGGACAACAAACAATGGGTGCTGGCGGAAACCTCGGACGGAAAGCAGTGCTGGATACGCCTTGACTCCGAATATGGCCAGATGGTAGAAACCGTAAACGGATACGATTATTCAGACAAGGTGTTTTCCGGTCTTTGCATTGCCGACTGACAATTGTGACCTAAAGGTAAAATTTTCGCTTTTTGCTCAAAAACGCTTTTAATATGTGAGCATTTATATTAAAATACCTTAGAATGATTTTTACCGAAAGATCGGAGTGCATTTATGGAAGACGGAAAACCTGTATATAAACGCGTGCTTCTTAAAATAAGCGGCGAGGCTCTTGCCGGAGAACAGGGCAGAGGGCTTGATTTCGATGTTATTCGCAGCGTCTGCGCGTCAGTTAAAAGATGCGTTGACCTCGGCGTCGAGGTCGGCATAGTCGTCGGCGGCGGCAACTTCTGGCGCGGCGTCAAGGACGGCGGCGGAAAAATGGAGCGCACCCGCGCCGACCATATGGGCATGCTGGCAACTGTCATGAACTGCCTTGCCCTTGCTGACGTTTTCGAGCAGATGAATGTCGATGTCAGGGTTCAGACAGCGATTGAAATGCGCGCGATAGCCGAGCCCTACATACGCGGGCGCGCTATGCGACATCTATCCAAGTCCAGAGTCGTAATTTTCGGCTGCGGCACGGGCAGTCCCTTCTTCTCAACCGATACGGCGGCGGTTCTCCGCGCGGCGGAGATTGAGGCAGACGCGATACTTCTCGCCAAGAATGTGGACGGCGTTTATTCCGCCGACCCGAAGAAGGACCCGGACGCGATAAAATACGAGTTTATCACCTATGACGAGGTTCTGGCTCAGCACCTTGCCGTTATGGACTCAACAGCGACCTCTCTTTCAATGGATAATAAAATCCCCGTTATTCTCTTTGCTCTCAAGGACCCCGACAATATTGTCCGAGTAGTCATGGGCGAAAAAATCGGAACAACCGTACAGTAGAAGCTAAAACGACATTATTGTATTTCACAACAATATCGGAGGGACAGAAAATGGCAAATAATTATCAGGAAATCACCGCGAAAATGAAGAAAACATGCGAGGTTCTGAGCCAGCAGTTCGATTCCGTCCGCGCGGGGCGCGCGAACCCCGCGGTTCTCGACAAGCTCAGAGTCGAATATTACGGAACGCCTACGCCAATTAACCAGATTGCCGCGATTGCGACGCCAGACCCGCGCTCACTCATCATTCAGCCGTGGGACGCAAGCAGCCTGAAGCTCATTGAAAAAGCGATACTCGAATCCGATCTCGGCATTAATCCCACTAACGACGGTAAAATGATACGTCTCGGGTTCCCCCAGCTCACCGAGGAGCGCAGAAAAGACCTTATTAAGCAAGTCAAGAAATACGCCGAGGAGGCAAAGGTTGCAATCCGCAACATCCGCCGTGACTCGATGGAGGACTTTAAGGAGCAGAAAAAGAAGTCCGAAATTACAGAGGACGACCTCAAGGACATCGAAAAGGATATGCAGAAGCTTACGGACGACTATATTAAGGAAATTGACAGTATAGCCGCGAAGAAGGAAAAGGAGCTAATGGCTATCTGATGGGGCTGTTCGCCAAAAGTAAAAAAGAGGCGGGGGAAGTGGATTTCAATAATCTCCCCCGCCATATTGCCATTATTATGGACGGAAACGGACGCTGGGCAAGAAAGCGCGGGCTTCCGCGAAACGCTGGGCATGCGCAGGGAGCCGAAAATTTCCGTACTATCGCGACCTACTGCAAGGATATCGGCATAGAATACCTGACCGTGTACGCGTTCTCAACCGAGAACTGGAAGCGTCCGGAGGGCGAAGTCTCTGCAATCATGGGGCTTCTGGAGAAATATCTGTATGAGGCCATTGACCGCATGGAGCGTGACAGAGTCAAGATGAAGTTCTTCGGTGACCCCGAGCCGCTTCCGCCGAAGCTCAAAGCGCTCATTGAGCGCACCAGCGATATCAGCACCCACTACGACGGCTGTCAGGTCAACGTATGCCTGAATTACGGCGGCAGGGACGAGATATTAAGAGCCGCAAAAAGCTGTGCCGAAGAGTATATTAACGGCAGCCAAACGGCTTTTTCTGAAGAAGCGTTTTCAAATAAGCTCTGGTCGGCGGGCATCCCCGATCCCGATTTACTTATCAGACCCGGCGGAGAGAAGCGCCTTTCCAACTTTCTTTTGTGGCAGGCGGCATACGCGGAGCTATACTTTACCGACACGCTTTGGCCCGACTTTTCAAAAGACGAGATGAACAGGGCCATAGCCTGGTTCCAGCAGCGTGACAGACGCTATGGAGGCGTCTGATAACTCTTCCTCGCTGATTTCCGTACCTGAAAGGATTTATAGATAATGAAAACCAGAACGATTGTAGGACTGACAGCAATCCCTCTATTTATTCTTCTGATATTTTTCGCTCCTCTGTGGGCGTTCTCGATTTTGGTGGGACTGATTTCCTTAGGCTCCGCGTGGGAGCTTCTGCGCTGTGTTGATGCGAACCTGCCGCTTCGCTTTCGCATATACGCTTCCGGAATCGCATTTGCAATGCCCGTTGTCTACGCCTATGTGTGCACGGACGCGGTTATTTCAATCGCGATATTCTGCCTTACGGTACTTATGTTCGCTGAGCTTCTGCTTTCTTTTAAAAAAGAAGAACACCTAAAGCTCGAAACCGTCTTATATGTCATATTTGCGGGCGGAATCATGCCCATGCTCCTCATTTCTCTTGTGCGTATAGGCATGCGCGAGGCTTCCCAGGCTTATGTGTTTTTACCCTTTGTTGCAGCTTTTTCAAGTGACAGCGGCGCGTACTTTGCGGGATACTTCTGGGGAAAAAAGAAGGCTTTTCCGCACCTTTCACCGAAAAAAACGGTTGAGGGCTGTATCGGCGGTCTTGTTTCGGCTGTTCTACTGATGATACTTTACGGCTTTGTAATTACCCGCTTCGGGCATGAAGTGAATTATCTGCTGCTCGCAGTTTACGGCCTTTTCGGGAGCCTTGCCTGCCAGTTCGGAGACCTTGTTTTTTCGGCAATCAAGCGCCAGTACGGCATCAAGGATTACGGCAATCTCATTCCCGGCCACGGCGGAATGCTGGACAGATTCGACAGCATGCACTTCACGGCGCCGATGATCGAAATTCTGGTCGTACTGCTTCCGGCTATCAGATAAGCGGGTGTTATTCGTTTTATCGGGCATACTTATGAGGTAATAATTATTTATGGTAAATTCTATTTCCGTCCTCGGCGCGACAGGCAGTGTCGGGGTTCAGACTCTGGATGTCGCCGAGAGACTGGGCATTACCGTCAAGGCGATGTCCGGCAACAGAAATATAGACCTGCTCGAACAGCTGGCGCGCAGATTCAAGCCGGAATTCGTCTGCGTTTATGACGAGGACGCCGCAAAGCAGCTTGAAATCGCTCTTGCCGATACCGACATCAAGGTCGGAAGCGGCATGGCGGCACTGACCGACTGTGCCTGCTGCTATGCCTCCTGCGTCGTTACAGCCGTTTCCGGTTCTGTCGGACTTATACCGACGCTTGCCGCAATCGACGAGGGGCACCGCATCGCGCTGGCGAACAAGGAAACTCTGGTCTGCGGCGGCGAAATCGTTATGCGGCGGGCGAGAGAAAAGGGCGCGCAGATAGTTCCCGTGGACAGCGAGCACTCTGCGATATTTCAATGTCTTGAGGCGCAGGGGAGCGAAAGAGCGCTTAGGCGCATTCTGCTGACCGGCTCCGGCGGCCCTTTTCGCGGAAAAACGCTTGAGGAAACGCGAAACGCGACGCCTGCAATGGCGGTCGCTCACCCAAAGTGGAGCATGGGCGCTAAAATCAGCGTTGACAGCGCGACGCTGATGAACAAGGGGCTCGAATTCATTGAGGCCATGCATCTGTTTTCCGTTACGCCCGACGAGATAAAGGTTATAATCCACCCTGAGAGCATAATACACTCAATGGTGGAGTATGCTGACGGCTGTGTGCTCGCGCAGCTCGGCATACCCGACATGGCGCTTCCAATCCAGTATGCGCTGACCTATCCGGAGAGGACGGCTTCGCCCTATTCCGCGCCGGATTTTACGGCTTTGGGAAAGCTCAGCTTCTTCGAGCCGGAGCTTGAAAAAACTCCCTGTCTCGCTCTGGCGATGGACTGCGCAAGGCGCGGCGGCACGGCTGCCGCCGTTATGAGCGCCGCCAACGAGGAGGCTGTCGCCCTGTTTTTGAAAGAAAAGCTCTGCTTCGGCGCAATCAGCGAAGTCGTCGCGGACGCTGTAAATAGAATGGCGGTCAACGGAACGCCGACACTTGGGGCGCTTCGGGATGCCGACGATGAGGCAAGACGCTTTGTAAAGGAAAACTACCACAGGTATTAGAGGTTTAAACATGTATATTGTCATTGCAATCCTTATTTTCGGTTTTCTTATAGTCACACATGAGCTGGGCCATTTTTCGGCGGCAAAGCTCTTCAACGTCCGCGTTTCGGAGTTCGCGGTCGGAATGGGACCTATCCTGCTGAAAAAACAAAAAGGCGAAACAAGATACTCTCTCCGAGCCTTCCCCATCGGCGGTTTTTGCGCGATGGAGGAGGACGAGAAATCGGAGGACGTCCGCGCCTTTACGAATCAGACATGGTGGAAACGCTTTATAATTCTGGCTTCGGGCGCTTTGATGAACTTTCTCACGGGACTTATAGTTTTGATGTTCATAGTCCCCAATTCTGGCTATTTTGCCACTCCGAAAATTACGGGCTTTTTCGAAAACTGCCCGTATGAAAGCGCACAGGGGCTTCAGACCGGCGACACATTTTATAAAATCGACGGGCACACCGTGTTTTTCCCGTCAAACCTCACCTTGCTTTTGAGCCGCAGCGGGAGCGACGAGCATGACATCGTCGTCATTCGCGACGGCGAGAAAGTAAAGCTTGATAATTTTAAGCTCGCGCTCACGGAGTACAAGATAGACGGACAGAAAGAGATGAAATACGGTTTTTATTTCACCGATAAACAGACCGGTATTCTTTCAAATCTGAAATACACCTGGAACGGCGCTCTCGATTATGTACGCATGGTTTGGATGGGACTGTCCGATCTGGTCACGGGAACTGTAGGACTGAAGGACCTTTCGGGACCTGTCGGTATAGTCGGGATTATAAACGATGTGGGTGAAAAATCAGCTACAGCCGTTGACGCAACGCTGAATATTGCGTATCTTGCGGCCTTTATTGCCGTAAACCTTGCTGTTATGAACCTTCTTCCGCTTCCGGCACTCGACGGCGGCCGGCTTTTCTTCCTTGCATTCACAGCGGCAATTGAAGGAATATTCAGAAAAAAGCTGAATCCGAAATACGAAGGCTATGTCCACGCGACGGGCTTGGTTCTGCTTTTCGGACTTATGGCGGTCGTTATGTTCAATGACATATGGAAGCTGATTAAGTAGCGACCGTACGAAGGAGCGATGACATGAACAGGAAAAAAACTAAAGTAATAAGGGTAAGAGATAAATATATCGGGGACAGCTTTCCGGTTTCCGTGCAGTCGATGTGCAACACGAAAACCGACGATATAGACGCGACGCTTGAACAGATTGAGGCACTCAAAAACGCGGGCTGCGAGATAGTGCGCCTTGCCGTGCCTGATGAAAAGGCCGCGCGCGCCCTGCCGATTATCAGAAAGAACTGCAAAATGCCGCTTGTCGCGGACATTCATTTCGACTATAAACTCGCGCTTGCCGCGGTCGAGGCGGGCTTTGACAAGATACGTATAAATCCGGGAAATATCGGTTCGATTGACAAGGTCAAGCTCGTGGCGGACGCGTGCAGGGCAAACGGAATTCCGATACGCATCGGCGTGAACAGCGGGAGTCTCGAAAAAGACCTGCTGGAGCAGTACGGACGCACGCCAGACGCCCTATGCGAGAGCGCGATGCGCCACATACATATGCTTGAGGACCTCAATTTTGATAATATTTGCGTTTCAATTAAATCCTCGAATGTCGCTGATACGGTTACGGCATACCGGCTCATGTCGGAAAGGACGGAATACCCACTGCACCTCGGTGTAACCGAAACGGGCACATCCTATATGGGTCTTATAAAATCCGCCGCGGGTATCGGCTCCCTGCTTATGGACGGCATTGGCTCAACCATACGCGTTTCGCTCACCGCTGACCCGGTGGAAGAGGTCAAGGCCGGCATTGCGATATTGAAGGCAGTCGGACTCCGGCGAGACGGAGTCGATATTATTTCGTGCCCTACCTGCGGGAGAACCAATATCGACCTTATAGGTACCGCAAAAAAAGTCGAGGAGCTGTTGAAGGACTTCAAAAAGCCACTGACAGTCGCGGTTATGGGCTGTGCCGTCAACGGACCGGGCGAGGCCAGAGAAGCCGATTACGGACTTGCCGGAGGCGCGGGTGAGGGCGTTCTTTTCAAGAACGGAGAGATCGTCAGAAAGGTACCGGAAGCAAATCTCGCCGAGGCGCTTTATGAGCTTATCATACAGGAGGAAAAAGGAGTTTAGTTTCTTAAAATGAGCGAAGACAATCAGATACCCTTTCTTGAAATGTTCCCGTTCTGCGCAGATTTTACGGATATGTGCGGCGGGCTTGACGGGGCGCTCGTAAAAGGAGCGACCGTAAACAAAGACAAATTACATATGACAGTAACAGCCGTTTTCCGGCGCAGTGCAGCTCCCGCGGAGATACATACGATTGAGGGGCGCATAGCGGCGGAGTACGGCTTACTGTCGGTTGCCCTGAGCTCGCAAAGCTCGGCACCTCCCGAAAAAAAGCCGGCAAAGCCCGGCGAAAAAAAGAAAAAAAGCGAGCCGGTTCCGGGCAAGGTTATTTTCGGCAGACCTATAAAGGGCGAGCCTGTTCCCATGGAAATGCTTAACGTGGAATCCGGATCTGTCGTTGTCCGCGGCGAGATTTTTTTCATTGAAAACAGGGAAATCGCGAAGACAAAGGCCTGGGTGCTCTGCTTTGAAATGACCGATAACACCGGCTCCATCAGAGTTTCCAAGTATTTTAAGCCCGGGGATGACAAGGAAGGCCTTGAGAGCCTGAAAAAAGGAATGTACGTTACGGTTTCGGGGAATGTGGCCTATAACCGCTACGACGAGGACATTGCGCTCGAACCCAGGAGTATAGTTGTCGGTTCAAAAGCTAAACGTGAGGATAAAGCAGAGGAAAAACGCGTTGAGCTGCATCTGCATACGCGCTATTCGACTCTGGATGCGCTGACAGACCCCGAGGAGGCAGTTAAGCGCGCAGCCGAATGGGGACACCCTGCAATAGCGTTCACTGATCACGGTGTCGCGCAGGCCTTTCCTGAGGTCTGGCACGCCGGAAAGAAATACGGTATTAAGATAGTCTACGGCGTCGAGGGCTATTTCATTAACGACGTAGACGATAAACTTGCCATAACGGGCGAAAGTGAGGGTGAGCTCTCAGACGAATACTGCGCCTTTGATATCGAAACGACGGGGCTTAACGCGAATACCGAGCGCATGACCGAAATCGGCGCAGTTATTATGAAGGACGGCGAGGTGTTATCGCGCTTTCAGAGCTTTGTGAACCCCAATAAGCCCATACCGCGAGAAATAACGGAGCTTACCGGTATAACGGACAGGGATGTTTTCGACGCACCCGAGGAAGCTGATGCACTAAGGAGCTTTATTGAATTTGCCGGAGGACGTACGCTGATTGCGCACAATGCGGAATTTGATATCGGCTTTATGAAAGCCGCCGCAAGGCGAGTCGGGACGGCCTTTGAACCAACCTATATTGATACGCTGACGCTCGCGCAGACTCTTCTGCCCGACCTCAAGCGCTTTAAGCTCGACATCGTTTCCGGACGTCTCGGGCTGCCGGATTTCAACCACCACAGGGCGGACGACGACGCGCTGACCTGCGGACGAATAATGGCGAAATTTGTAAATATGCTTGCGGAGCGTGGGGTCACAAGGCTCGATGAGCTGGAGGGCTACGCCCGGACGGAAAGAGGAGCGCATGGGCGCCAAGTCCGTACTAAGCATATTATTATATTGGTTAAAAACAAAAAGGGACTTAAAAACCTCTATGAGATAATCTCAAAATCGCATCTTGAACACTTTAAAAAGAATCCTATAATTCCTAAAAGCCTGCTTTTGAAATACAGAGAGGGGCTTATCGTCGGCTCAGCCTGCGAGGCGGGCGAGGTTTTTGAAGCCGTCAGCCACCACAGAAGCGACGAGGAGCTAAAGAGGCTCTGCACGCTTTATGATTACCTTGAAATTCAGCCGCTGTGCAACAATATGTTCATGCTTGAAAACGGCACGGCTAAAAACGAGGAGGAGCTGCGGGATTTCAACCGACGCGTCATCGAGCTTGGTGAGAAGTTCGGAAAACCTGTTGTCGCAACGGGAGACGTGCATTTTCTCGACCCCGAACAGGAGATTTTCAGACATATCCTGCTTGCCGGAAGGAGCTTTTCGGACGCGGACAAGAGCCTGCCGCTGTATTTCAAGACAACGGACGAAATGCTGGAGGAGTTTTCCTATCTCGGCGAGGAAAAGTGCCGCGAGGTGGTCGTTTTGAATCCGCAGTCGATTGCCGATATGTGCGACGAAATCGAGCTTCTGCCAAAGGAGCTTTTCGCTCCGAAAATTGAGAACTCAGCGGAGGAGCTTCAGAAGCTGGTTTATGACCGTATGCATGAGCTATACGGTGAGGACCCGCCCGATATCGTGAAAGAGCGTGTCGAAACGGAACTTCACGACATAATAAGCTGCCAGTACGACGTTATCTATATGTCGGCGCAGAAGCTGGTTGCAAATTCCCTCGAGGCGGGTTATCTTGTCGGTTCGAGAGGAAGCGTCGGTTCCTCGCTCGTCGCCTTCATGTCGGGCATAACGGAGGTTAACTCCCTGCCCGCGCATTACCGCTGCCCCAAGTGCAAACACACCGATTTCGAAAGCGGAAAGGGTTTCGGCTGCGGCGCGGATATGCCCGATAAAGTATGTCCCGTCTGCGGTGAAAAGCTCAGGAAGGATGGCTTTGATATCCCGTTCGAGACTTTTTTGGGCTTTGGCGGAGACAAGGTGCCTGATATCGACCTAAACTTTTCAGGAGAATACCAGTCACGCGCGCATAAATACACCGAGGAGCTTTTCGGACGTGACCACGTTTTTAAAGCGGGAACCATCAGTACACTCGCTGAAAAGACGGCTTTTGGCTACGTCAAAAACTATCTGAACGAGCAGGGCAGGAAGGTCACAAAGGCCGAAGAAAACAGGCTGGCGCAGGGCTGCGTCGGCGTTAAGCGCACGACGGGCCAGCATCCGGGTGGGCTTGTCATTGTTCCGCAGGACATGGACGTCACGGATTTCTGTCCCGTACAGCACCCGGCGGATGACCCCGAAAGCGATATAATCACAACACACTTTGAATATCACAGCATGGAGGCAAATCTCCTGAAGCTCGATGAGCTTGGGCACGATGACCCTACAATGATAAAGATGCTCGAGGATTTGACGGGAGTCAATGCAAGGCATATTCCGCTGGACGACCACGATACTATGGGAATTTTCTGCTCACCCAAGCCTCTCGGGCTTCCGGAGAACGACCCCATAATCGGCAAAACGGGCACGATAGGCATACCTGAGTTCGGCACGGACTTCACTCGCGGCATGCTCTCCGATACGCATCCGACGGAATTTGATATACTTGTGCGGCTTTCGGGTTTTTCTCACGGCACCGACGTCTGGGTCGGAAACTCAAAGGATCTGATCCTGTCAAAAACGGCTACGGTCAAAGAAACCATCGGCTGCCGCGACGATATTATGCTCTACCTCATGTCAAAGGGTATGGAGCCAAAAAAGGCGTTTAAGTTTATGGAGGTCGTCCGCAAGGGTGCAATTCACAAGGGTAAGCAATGGCCGGAAGGAATAGTCGAGGAAATGCAGCAGCTCGGCGTTCCTGAATGGTATATTGAGTCCTGCCGCAAGATACAGTATCTTTTCCCGAAAGCGCACGCGGTTGCCTATGTCATGATGGCGTTCCGCATAGCGTATTTCAAGGTGCATTATCCGCTGGCCTATTACAGCTGCTATTTCTATCGCCGGAGCGACAGCTTTGACGCTGTGCTGATGACCAAGGGCATTGAAACAGTACGCAAGAAGATTAAAGAGATACGAAACGATCCCGCCGCGAGCAAAAAGAACGAGGATATGCTGACAACGCTCGAAGCGGTCTATGAATTTTATCTCAGGGGCTTCGATTTTGCCCGCATCGACCTCTACAAGTCCGAGGCAACTAGGTTTGCCATCGACGGAAACTCTCTAATACCGCCTTTTATCGCAATTGCGGGACTCGGTGAGGCCGCGGCAAACGACCTTGTGAAGTGCCGAGAAAGCGGAAGGAAATTCATTTCTGTCGAGGAAGTCATGGGCGCCTGCCCCAAGGTCAGCCAGACGCATATGCAGCAGCTCAAGGAACTGGGCGCGCTGGGAGATATGCCCGACACGAGCCAGATGAGCTTGTTCTGAAAATAGCGAACAGCCGTTTCCCTGTTTAGAGAAACGGCTGTTTTTCTATTTGATTTCTATACTGACCGGCGTATCCAGTGTTATGTGGCGGGAGTATGCGGGGCAGAGCCAGACCTCATCATAGGGATAATCCTTGAGCGGCAGCCAGACGCTATATTGGTTTTTAGCAGCCTCATTTGTGCTCCCTTCCTGATATGACGAGCCTACCGAGGTGAATGAGTAATTATTGATATCGTATTTATTGCCCTGTGAGTCATAATATTCAGTGCTCCAGATTTGCTGAGCACAGTCTTTTTTCAGCGAGGTAGCCGTAAATTTAAGCAGCCAACCGCTGTAATATTTGTCCGAAGAAACGAATTCAACACCCTCAGGAAGAGCATCGGCTGTTTTGGTTTTCAGATTGACATGAACCTTTTCCATGCTCTTGTCGAGCCACGATACGCCTGTTATATAAAGAGTAAGGTGCTTGCTTTTTGAGAAGAACGGGCTTTCAAGCATGAATTGCTGCAACATGGGGCTGCTTTCCTTGCCATATGCGGAAATACCGTTTGAAATGCCTTCAAAACGTTCGCCTTTTTCGTTTTCAACATAGTAACTCAGACCTGTTATCCAAGCTGTATTATTTTCGTCGTCGTTAAGCTTAAAGCGCATATGAGTCGGGTAGATACCGACTGAGCTGAGAATTATTCGCTGGCCGTCCAGTACAAACGGAGAATCAAGCAGAATATTTTCTCCGGTCGCCGTATAAGTCGGGTCAAATCTCAAAGTAAAGCTGATTTCGGTCAATTGTTCCGATTCTACGCTGTTATCGGAGAAATACGAGCTCTCGAGAGTACTTTCCTTAGCGGGAGCAGCTGTAGCGTTGTATTCAGCCACATCTGATTTTTTAATTCTGAGCTTCAGATCCAAAGCGTCAGGCATGGTTCCCTGCGGAAAATCGACGGTGATTCTACGCAGATTGTCGTTTGTTTCACCCGGATCGCCGAATATCACACTGAAACCATCAAGCTTGGATTCGTCTGCGCCGCTTATGTCGGGATCTGCCATCAGGTTTTTATAGCTGTCGGAACTAAGCGTGTAAAAAATGTTCAGCTGCTTCTGGTCGACAATGACGTATTCGATTTTTGCCGTAATGCCGTCCGCTGACTGCTCCAGTCCCATCGGCTGGACATATTCGTTTTCAACAGCCGCTGAAAGTGACGGCGACATCGCAACGAACTTCGCCAAATCACGCAGAACCGGAAGGCGTCCCGCGGCGTAGGCAAAGGTCGGTGAGACATTGACAAGCAGTACGAAAACAGCAAATATTGCGGCGATGGTACCAAGCGGGGCAAATGCCGCCCTATGCACGCGGCGCGTATGCTCTCTGCGTTTCAAAAGAGCCCTGTCCAATGCAAAGTCCAGCTTCAGCGGAGCCTCGTCGAGCTCTTCGAGAAGGCTATTATATTCTTCATTTCGATTCATCATAAATTTCCTCCTCCGAAAAATCGAGTCTTAAAAGCTTCAGCGCGCGTCGCAGACGCGTTGCCGCAGTGCCCTGCGGTATTTGAAGGGCAGAGGCGGTTTCCTTTGTAGACAGTCCCGAGAAATAGCGCAGTATTATTGGCTCCTTCAGCTCTTTCGGAAGTCTCGTGACAGCGTCTTTTATCGGAAGAGTGTCATATTCTTCAACGGCTGTTTCCGGCAGCTCCGGCAAGGAGATTGTGCGCTTTTGGCGCTTCAGCTCGGTTTTGCACTCGTTAATGAGTATACGTGTCATCCATGTCGTGAAGTATTCCGGCTCACGGAGCTTTTTAAAGGATAGGAGCCCCTTGTACACCGCCTCGTCAACGGCATCCAGCGCGGCGGCTTCGCTTCCGAGATACATAAAAGCCGTTCGGTAAAGGCTGCCCCTCAGAGTCTGGATTTGCGCGGCGAATTCGTTTTCGTTCAAAGAATTGCCCCTTCCTGAGATTTTTTATGCTTACATGTATTAGACAAAATAGCGCGGAGAATTTATTTCGGTTGAGGAAATTTATTTTTTGATTATATCATATTGAAAAGCATGAAACAAAGCACTGCCGGATTTACGAAAAACCGCGGCAGTGCTTTGTTCCATTTTTTATTAGGCGAGAGACTAGCCCTCCATTTGCTTACCGAGAAAGCTTGCTACCGTAACGGCCAGCTTGACCTGTACCTCGGTCGGCTCGGGGGACCCCTGTTTTGCGGCAAAGACCACGCAGCCCATAATGTCACCCTCCGCGACTATCGGCGCGGCAACGGAGACAAAGAGTATTTCCTCGCCCTCGGCAAACGGAATGTCGATCTTCTGAGACGCCGCGTAAATCTTGCGCGAATCCATGATGTCCGTCAGCCCGCCGCTTATCCGCTTATCGACGAGCTCCTTTTTCGGCACTCCCGCGCAGGCTATGACTGTGTCCCTGTCGCAGACCGCTGCGACGCAGTCGCCCGATTTATAGAGCGCCTCGCAGATTTGAGCCGCGAAATCGGACAGTTCGCCAACGGGAGAATACTTTTTGAAAATGACCTCTCCGTCTTTTTCCGTGTAAATCTCCAACGGGTCGCCGTCACGAATTCGAAGCGTGCGGCGAATTTCTTTCGGTATGACAACTCTGCCGAGATCATCGATCCGGCGTACAATTCCTGTTGCTTTCATAAAAACCTCCCATGCGGCTTAAGCGCAAATTGTAATTTCCGGCGGAGCCAATGCTTGTTTCTTCGGTATACGCAAGTCGGGGGGAAACAGAGCGTAACCGTTTGAGTGACCGCGCCATCGGACTTGTTGCTTCTGATACATATTCCAAGCATCCATATTCTTTGCCAATTTCGGCGCGTTATTCTTTATTGTGTCAAATTTCTACATATATAAAGAAAACACACCTTATTCAGAAAGCGCGACCAGTTTTTTTAATATACTAGGGAGGGTGACACAGCCAAGTATATGATTTTGGGCTAATATAAACTGCGAAGCAAGGTTACGAAACGCTAATTTGTTGTAGGGCTTGATTTGAAGTGGTTTGAAAACGAGCTGACGGTAAAAAGACCATTAGAACGGCAGTATTCATAATAAATACCCTAAAAGTCATTACATTTGTCATCTGGTATTTTTACTAATAAATGGTAAGATAAAATAAAAGCCCCCACATTACAGCTAGAAATGATTGAGATGAGGTTGAGCTGTTATGACATGGTACATGAAGATGAGCGTTATTGTATATTCGGTATTAATGATACAATGCGCTATTACGGCAACGATAATTTACATTAAGGCCAAAAAGACAGACGAGCGTTCCAGCTTGATTGTCTGTCAGGCCGCTATTATGCTTTGGCTGTTCTTTTCGATGACAGAGTACATGTCGACAAATGCTGCTGAAATGCTCTTCACCGTCAGACTGACCTTGTTGCCAATAATGTTCATAAGCTCCCTCTGGCTTATTTTTTCGCTGTTTTATGCCGAACTGCTGACACCAAAGAACAAAAAAAAGATTATTCTGCTCATACTTCTGCCGCCGATTCTATGCGCGTGGCCGCTTGTAACAACTAAGTATTTTTATCTTCTAATCGTAAGCAAAGCGTTTGGATTTAACGGTGTGACTAAATGGGGAACGCTGTTTATGGTTAGTCTAGTTATTTCATATTTAAATATAATGGCGAGCGCTGTAATAATATTCAAGAAGTCCGCAAAGGGAAAAGGCCCCGGGAAAAAGGGCTGGCCCTTGATGCTGGCAATTCTGTTTCCGATTATTGTGAGCTTCCTTACAGGAACAAAAATACTGGAGTCCCCCGGTTTCAACCTGACTCCGCTCAGCTTTTTCTTTTTCAACATAATGATGACAATTTACATATTGAAATACAATTTTATTGAAATAGTTCCAATGGCGGCATATGAACTCTTTTCAACGCTGAACGAAGCGGTGATGATTGTCAATCAACGCGGAAACATAATGGAATATAACGACGCCTGCTCGGAGTACTTCATCACGGCCTTCGGCTCCGGGCGGTGCAGGGACATCGGCTCATTTTTTTCATTACTGAGCGAGCATACCGACGATGTTGTTACACTGGAAAAAATGCAGAGAGCCGCTTCAAACGCGGAAGACGCTATATATGAAGATACGATTAGAATCAATGCAATTGTGCCGGCTATGAAGCAGTATTCTTTTTGCATTATGCCGATTAAAAAATCCGGTGGGAAGCCAATCGGAAAAATCCTCAAAATCAAGGATGTCACCGAATACCGCAGCTCAACGCTTAAAACCGAGCGGGACAGGCTTTCTTACGATCTGCACGACGGCCTGGGAAACTGCATAAACGTTATCAGCTCCAATCTTGAATATGCAATGAATAATTTTGACAACACACCGGAAATCAAGGCCTGCATAGAAAAATCTTATGATAAAACCACTACGGCTTTTCTGCATCTCAGGAGAATCGTAAACGAGCTCAAGCCTATAGACATTGAAAACAACGGCTTTATATGGGCGCTGGAGTCGCTGTTTGAAAAGCTCCGTATGAAGAATGTCAAAATTGAATTTAACCATCAGAATATTGATGACAAGCAGATGAGCGGACATATGCACGGGGAGACAATCTATTTCATTTGTCAGGAAGCTATAACCAATTCTCTCATTCACGGAAAGGCAAAAGAAATCATCGTTACTCTGATTCAGAAAAGCAATGAGCTTTATCTATATATTGCTGATGACGGAAACGGTTGTGAAAAAATCGTTAAAAGCACCGGTTTGACAAGCATGGAAAGACGAGTTGCCGCGCTGAACGGTGAAATCGAATACGGGTCACCCAGCGACGGCGGGTTTAATCTGCGGGTGGTTATTCCGATTGACTGCCTGCTTAGGGAAGACACGGAGGTAAGCATATGATTAGGGTAATCATTGCCGATGACGACAGAGACGCCGCGCTTGCCCTTAAACGCAATATTGAAATGCAGGATGACATTCGGATAGTCGAAATATGCGAAAACGGGAGAGCCGCGGTCGACCGCTGCCTTGAGCTGCGTCCGGATATTGTGCTTATGGACGTGAGAATGCCGGTTATGGATGGCGTCGAGGCGGGGCGTTTAATCAAGCAATCGTCCGATAGTATTAAAATTCTGATTATGACGCTATTTACCGATAAGGACAATGTGATAAAGGCATTCCCGAACTGTTGCGACGGGTACATTTTCAAGGGCCATAGAAGTGAGGAAATCATATCGATTATCCGGAACACCTGCAACGGCATGAACACCTATGATAAAGAAGCCCAGAATATTATCAGCGAGCATATGTCTGAGCAGCACGAAAAACAGGGACAAAACAGAGGAGATATATCCGACCTAAAAAAGCTTACGGAAAGAGAAATCGATATTGCCCGCCTCATTACCGCGGGAAGAAAAAACTCGGAAATAGCGTCAGAGCTTTTTCTTAGTGAGGGCTATGTGCGGAACACGCTGGCGGAGATTTTCCGAAAAGTTAAGGTGCGAAACAGCAAGGAGCTTGCCGTTTGGGGAGCAAAGCGTGGGCTGTGATTAAAATGTTGATTAATTACTGTTCTAGAAAACAAATCAATTTATTAAGAGGGGTTAAGCTCATGAAAAGACTCAAACACGGCGTCAGCATTATCCTGATCCTCGCAATTCTGGTTTCGACTCTCAGCATCACATCCTTCGCGGCGAATGCCAAAGTCCCAACGGTAGTCCTGAACGGGAGTACGCTTACATTTGAGGTGCCTCCGGTAATTGAAAACGGCAGGGTATTGGTGCCTTTACGAGCAATATTTGAGGCTATGGGTGCAACTGTGAGCTGGGACGCCGGCACCTCTACCGCCACCGCCGTCAGAGGAAGCACCACGGTTGTCCTTAAAATCGGGTCACCTTCGCCGACTATCAATGGAATTACCAAGTCTATTGACGTTCCGGGAAAAATCGTCAGCGGAAGAACTCTTGCCCCGCTTCGCTTCGTGTGCGAGGCCTTCGGAGGCACTGTCAGTTGGAATGCCAATGCCTGCACGGCTATTATCACCGACACATCGGCTCTTGATGAAAAGGTCGCGGAAATTCTTGCGAATAACATCAAGCCGGACATGTCTGATGTTCAAAAAGAGTATGCAATTTTCGACTACATAGTCAAAAATACCGCTTATGATTATAAAAATTACAAAAAAGGAACCGTACCGCTGGTAGACGGTTCAGCATACGGCGTATTAGTGAACAAACTAGGTGTTTGCGAAGGATATGCCGAGGCTGTAAAGCTCCTAATGAAAAAAGTCGGAATAGAGTGCAGAATAGTTAGCGGAAACGCTGATGACGGCAGCGCCGACTGGCGAAACGAATGGGGAAACCATGCCTGGAACATCGTGAAAATTGACGGGAATTATTATCATGTGGACGCCACCTGGGGTTATAACTACTTCAATGTCACGGATGAAAAACTGTCAATTGATCACGAATGGTACAGAAAGGACTATCCCGCATGTACAACCAAAAACGGTCTAAGCGACGCGTTTGAGAACAGTCTTTTTATAGCTGGCGGATATGTCTATACTTTTGCAATTGAAAGCGACGTGGCACAGGATCCGTTTGTGTTATATAGAACTAAAATCGATAGTAATCCCCAAAAAGAGGCTGTTTATCGCGCTCCGTTTATACCCGAATCTTTCTGCTGCGACGGCGATTGGATTTATTGCGCGCTAGGTAGCCAAGGCGGGAACGGGGGATCGTATGTAATCTGGAAAATGAAGTTGGATGGCTCAGAGAAATCAATAGCGGTAGATGGTATTCCCGGCGCGAAGGTTGGGCATGTTTGCGACGTAAACTTCTATAACGGGTGTTTCTATGTGGCTATTGACGAGAAAATCTATAAATCAGACACTACAGCCGCCAATTGGCAGGTTATATTCACAGCATCAACGGGAAGCTTAATCAACATTACGAGTTTCAAAGACGACTGGGTTTATTACAGTATTGATTCCGAGAAGTACAAAATTAAAATTGACGGAACGGGAAACACGGCACTGTAATCAGCAGGGAGAATGCTTTTAATGACGGATGAGTGGAATAAATAGAAAGCAAAATACCTAATTTGATACTGGCAATCGCATTAATGCCAGTGATAAGAAGTCCTGCGTTAGCGGTTACTTCCAGCAAAGTATCGTCTAAAATATTTTATGTGAGCTGTGCATGGAAGATTGCGCCGCTTTGTAATACTTACGTGCTAAACAATTTTTCACTTGCAAGAACAGGAAAACGCAACTTAATACATAGGAGCGCGATGAAATGAAAAACGTCAATAAAATGCTCAGCGTAATGATAATACTGGCAGTTTTGCTATCGATAATGCCGGTTACCTCATTTGCCGCCGGTTCAAGCGATTTCACCGTTGATAATGGTGTTTTAACCAAATACAACGGCAGCGGCGGAGCTGTCGTTATACCGGACAATCTGGGGATAACTGCGATTGGCAATCAAGCATTTGAGTATTGTGGACTGACATCAATTACAATACCAAGAGGAGTAACGTCTATTGGCGATTGTGCATTTGAAAGTTGTTACAACTTGACGTCAATAACAATCCCAGATAGTGTAACCACAATTGGTCGTGAGGCGTTTTGCTTTTGTTATGGACTTATGACAATAATAATACCTAACGGAGTAACCACAATTGGTCGTGAGGCGTTTAATGGTTGCAGAAATCTGAAGTCAATAACGATACCAAATAGTGTAACTTCGATTGATGAATGTGCGTTTACTGAGTGTAGCAGCCTGACATCGATAACAATTCCAGATGGAGTCACTTCGATTGGAGATGGCGCGTTTTATAATTGTATAAGGTTAACATCAATAGCTATACCAAACGGCGTTACTTCTATAGGCAGACAAACGTTTCTTATGTGTAGCAGCCTAACGTCAATAACGATACCAAACAGCGTAACATCTATTGGCAATTCAGCATTTGGAGGTTGCAGTAGCCTAACGTCAATAACGATACCAAACAGCGTAACTTCGATTTGCGATTATGCATTTGGTAATTGTGACAGCCTGACATCAATAGCCATACCAAACGGCGTTACTTCTATAGGCAGAGAAACGTTTCTTATGTGCGATAGCCTAAAGTCTATAACAGTATCAGAGAAAAACGAATATTATTCTTCAAATGAAGGCTCTTTGTATAGCAAAGATGTTACCAAGATCATCGTTTGCCCAAGTGGTAAGACAGGGGATTTTGTCGTGCCGAATAGCGTTACTTTTATTAGCGATTATGCGTTTGAATATTGTCCTAACATAACGTCAATAACGATCCCGAACAACGTTACCTCAATTGGCGATAACGCATTTAAGTGGTGCAGTAGTCTGACGTCAATAACAATTCCAAGTGGCGTTACAGTGATTGGTAATTCCGCATTTGAATATTGCAGTAGCCTGACGTCAATAACAATTCCGAACAGCGTAACTTCTATTGGCAGTTTCGTGTTTTATGGCTGTAATACCAGCCTAACTATCTATGGTTCTTCCGGTTCATATGCACAGACGTACGCAGCAGAAAACAATATTCCGTTTGTTGCCACTAGTACTATTTCCAATACTAATTCCAAAGGAGAGGTAATTACCCCAGACCCTGCTATTTATTGGTCGTTCGACTATGACAATAATGTATTCAGCCATGATCTGGCCATAGAATGCGCACAATATGCGGCATATGCTTATAGTGATTATAATTATGATTACTACAGAAGCCTGTTCTGCAAGTATAATGACGGATCAAATACGGACCTCAGTTATGTTTTACGGAGTGATTATGGATATGAAAACGTCGAAGAACACTATGCCGGAAATGACAAAAAGAACGGTGCTAATTTTGCAATCGGGCACCAAAAGGTCAATTACAACGGGAAAATAAGGAACCTGACAGTCATCGTTATCCGCGGAACAGATGGCGAGGAATGGTACGGGAATATGGACATCGGCGGAGATAGTGAGGCGACGGCGCTGACAGAGCATGCGAGTTTCGCTAACGCTGCTAATTTAATAAATATTGAAATTCAAGAGTATCTCAAAGATCCAAAGGGGGACGGAAATGGGGACGGAAAAACGAGCGATGCAATAAGCAACTCGCTTGTTCTGATAACAGGCCACAGCCGCGGCGGTGCGGTCGGCAACCTGCTCGCCTATGACCTAGCAACAAAAGCGGTAAGCGGGGTCGATTCCAACGGAGTATATGCGTATCTCTTCGCTGGGCCCAACTGCACCACAGACCCGGATACGTCACTTACCAACATATATAATTTCTGCTTTGCAGATGATTTTGTTCCTCAGTTTCCGCCAAGTGCGTGGGGATTTGGAAGAAATGGGCAGACTATTAAAATTTCAGCGCAGCAATTATATAGTTTGGGTTCGAATACATCATTCAAAAGCGATGTGAAGCGCATCAATCTACTAAATGGGAATTTGCTAGAACCTTCTTATTTTTTGTTCGGGACTGAAAAAGTATATCAGTATGTAGATTTGTTATGGAATAATGTTCATGCTTACTATACAAATACGTATATCTATAATGCTGTCGCCCCGACATTGTATATATACCTTCATGATTATTTGGCTGCAATAATGGCCAACAGCCCGGATAAAAACATGAGAATAGCCGGGCTGGTATCAACTGCGTATGACTACAAATACGCACCTATAACAGCATACTTATTGAGCGGAAATACAATTAGCGCATACTTAAATGACAACCATCAAATGTATACTTATTACGCAGCCTTAAAAACCGGATACTTTGACTATACCGGCGGGGGTGGCAGCGGGAGTGGCGGCGGGAGCGGGAGTGGCAGCGGTGGCGGTGGGTCTTTGGAGTCCGCTTCACTAATGTCCGCTACGGTACCTGACTCGCCGGATGAAACGGAAGTTGCCGCGCTGAAAGCTCTTGCCAATACAGGTGAAAACCTGACCCTTCTTGGATGGAACCTTGACGACATGTCGACATGGGAAGGTGTTACATGGTCACAGGACACAGGGCATATCACGTCGCTGGATTTCTATTATAAGGCTCTTACAGGTTCACTTAATCTTTCAAGCTTTACGGAATTAAAAACAGTAGACGTGTGTGGCAATAACATAACATCGATGACACTTCCTGTAAACGGAGTCCTCAGTGAGCTGTACTGCGGAAACAATCTGTTGACTACGCTTGATGTGTCGGGTCAGTCAAGCCTAACGGCTCTTGACTGCACCGAAAACTATCTGGATATTTCGCAGATGACGACAGACTTAGCCACTCTTGAGACAGGCGGTGCACTCTTAAATTATTCACCTCAAATAATCGCTCAGGATGCCGTGTTCGACGCATCGGATGTTGCCGCGCTAAGAACAATTCTCGGTGCAAACAGCCGTTGGGATTTGACAGCAGCTCCGGCTTCATGGTCCGGCATCACATGGGAAAAGCAGGAAGCTGTCTATAGGGCAACAGGACTTGACATTTCAGAATCCGGATTCAGTGGAGAGCTGGATGTTTCCGGATTAACGGCTCTTACGACATTAAACTGCTCCGGAAATCTTCTTTCGGGGCTTGATGCCTCCGCTTGCGCTGAGCTTTCTTGGCTAAATTGTTCCGATAACAGTCTGACGTCCATCGAAATAAGCAATATGGCTCATGTAAAAACCTTTCTGTGCGGAAACAATTATCTCGCGACCTCAGCACTCAGCGGCATCGTCGCTTCCGTTGAGAGTGAGAGAGATGGGCTTGCCGTGACAGGTCATCAAAACATCGCTGCTCCGGTTTCGAGTTTTTGCATTCAGGAATACGATGCACTGTCTGCTTTATCAACTTCAATGAGCTGGGACACAAACGCTCCCGGCGATTGGCCGGAGGTGACATGGACGCTTATAAATGGAACCTATTATGCAGAAGGCCTTGATCTTGACTCCTGCTCAAATCTGACCGGATCGCTTGATCTTTCGGGATTCTCTCATTTAAAGAATTTGTCACTTTCCGATACAAACTTTACAAGCGTAACCTTGCCGGTATCCATGACTGAAATACAAGATGTGGCGTTTAAAGACTGCAACAATCTGACTAGCATTCTTGTTCCGGAAAATATCAAAACAATCGGAAAGATGTCCTTTGCAAGCTGTGAAAAACTGAAAAGCATTTCGTTGCCTGATGGCCTTCTATCAATCGGAGACAGCGCATTTTACAGCTGTAGCGCGCTAACAGATATAAGAATACCTGCAACTGTAACAGCGATTGGAGAGAAGGCTTTTGCCGGCTGCATAGAGATGAACTACGTTTTGTTTCTTGGTGGAGGACTTACAAATCTCGGAGACTGGGCCTTTTCTGAAACGTCGCCGAGTCTGAAATTTGGGTGGTTTGCAACTCAAAACGGTCAGGAGAATGCCTTACTAACAAATCTCGGCGCAACGGCCTTTGGGAAAGGTGATGTTGGAGGGTGGTGCGAGAGCTCTGGCGGAACACTCACAATTCTGGCAGTCTCATCAACGCTAACCGATATTTCGGTTACTGTTTTTTCAACGGTCAATGAAAACGGCAGGATTAAAGATTTAACAAGCCGCCATATGGACATTACAAATGGAACTGGAACGGTCACAATAACGGAATTTTCCAGTTATATGGGCTTCGATTATAAGATGTACATTGTGAATAATGTTTCACAATTTGCCCCGCTGTCTAAGCCGATTTCAGGAATTATCTAAGCATTATTTTCTGTGAAGAGGACGTGGAAAATTGACAGTGGTTTCTGATACCATCATATGGGTAGGAAAGGCAGGAAGAAAAAATGCCAAGTAATAACACGAAGTACACCACGGAGATTCGGGAACGCATATACTCTACCATACCCACTCTCACTTTTTCGACGCAGTCCAAGCTTGTAAAACAACTTAGCCATTAATAAGATTGCCTAAATTGAATAGACGCAAAAACAGACGGCAGTAATTTGCCGTCTGCTTCTGTATAAAAAGGCTAGTTATATCGTAACCGTCAAATAGGTGGTCACCTGTCATGGCGTCAACAAGGATGCTACAATTGACTCCAAAAGAACATGAAAAACCACATGTGGATTTTCACGACGAAACGGAGCAATTGTATGAACACGAGAGATATAGCAAGCGAGTATCGGCTGGCGCATTGGGCACAAGCGACGCGAGAGCGAGCTGACCGAGGTCTTTCAGTCAGAGCGTACTGCGCCGAAACCGGAATACACGAGAACACATACTTTTACTGGCAGCGAAAATTGCGTGAGGCGGCATGTTCAGAAATACAGGTGACCGGAGAAAAATCCATTATGCCGAACGGCTGGGCACTTTGCGTTAAAGGCGAACCATCACAGGCACAGGAGCTGACCGTTGAAGTCAACGGATACCGTATAGCGGTCAATAAAGACACGGACCCGGAGCTTCTCACAAAAGTCTGCCGGACACTGAAAGCACTATGATAGGTCTCAGCGGAAAGTTCTGCTATCTCGCCTGCGGAGCAACAGATATGAGGAAATCCATAAACGGACTAGCCTCAATTGTGGAGGGAAGCTTTAAGCTTGACCCTTTCGGTGGATCGCTGTTTGTTTTCTGCAACCGAAGCTGGGACAGATTGAAAATACTCGAATGGGACGGTGATGGTTTCTGGCTGTACTTCAAACGGCTTGAGAAGGGACATTTCAAGTGGCCGGGCGAGGGGGAAACGATGACAATGAACCTTTCCGGAGAGGAGCTTGCGATTCTTCTCGGCGGAGCAAAAGTTGAGCTGAAGCTGCGTCGGAATGAGGTTACGGAGCGTCGCGCAATGTGAGAAATAAATAGGCTAAAATGTGCTGCAAAGCATTGAAATTGATTGTGTTTCTGGTGCTTTTATGCTATAATAAAGGCATGAAAAAGAGTGATTTGACCGCAGCTTCTGCGACTGAAAACCAGACTGAAATCGCCGCATTAAAAGCCCGTGTTTCAGAGCTTGAAACCCTCGTAAAATACTACGAGGAGCAATTTCGCATCTCAAAACATCGTCAGTACGGGGCTTCCAGCGAAAAAAGCGAATATGACTTAGCTCAGCTTTCAATTTTTAACGAAGCTGAGCTTTTTGCCGACGCAAACATACCGGAGCCGGAACTCGTCGAGGTAGAAAAGCACTACCGTAAACGTACTCGCCTCACAACGGACAAGCTGCCGGAGAATCTGCCGGTCGAAGTTGTTGAGCATGACCTGCCGGAATCCGAACGTATCTGTCCAGAATGCGGCGGACCGCTTCATGTTATGGGGCGGGATAGCTGGGACGAGCTTATAATAGTGCCGGCGCAGGTAAAAATACGTAAGCACGTTCGAATGATTTACGCCTGCCGCAACTGCGAAAAGGACGAATGTGGAGTTCCTATACTCAAATCCCCGATAAACGAGCCGGTAATAAAAGGCAGCTTTGCGTCGCCGGAGGCTATAGCGCACATCATGACCCAGAAATTCATAATGGGTTCCCCGCTTTACCGTCAGGAAAAGGAATTGCAGCAGAACGGAATTCAGCTTTCACGGCAGACGATGTCCAACTGGCTGATACGGGCAACGGAAGACTGGCTGGAGCCTATTTACGATGAGCTGCATGAAATTCTCTGCACTCACGGTGTCCTTCACGCTGACGAAACGACGCTTCAGGTGCTGCGGGAACCGGGAAAAACGGCGCAGAGCAAGAGCTATATGTGGCTGTACAGGACGAGCGGCGATGCTGTGCATCGAATAGTTCTGTATGATTACCAGCTGGACCGCAGGTCAAAACGACCAGCCGAGTTCTTGAAGGATTTCAAGGGCTATTTGCATACCGACGGGTACGATGGGTACCATTCACTCCGAAGTGAGATAACTGTTGTAGGTTGCTGGGCACATGTTCGGCGAAAATTTGATGAGGCTTTGAAAGCTCTGCCGGAGCGTGACCGGGAGGGTAGCAATGCCATGCGCGGAAAGCGGTACTGTGACCGTTTGTTCGAGCTAGAGCGCGAGTTCGCGTCACTCACGCCGGAGGAACGTTATCTGAAACGCATGGAGCAGTCGAAGCCTGTACTTGATGAATTTTACGCTTGGGCTGTGGCGCTTAACGCCGCGCCTAAAACCGGAATCGGAATTGCGGTACATTACGCACTTTCTCAGCGTAAATATCTCGAACGCTATCTGCTTGACGGACGGCTTGAAATAAGCAATAACAGAGCCGAACGGAGCATTAAGCCCTTTGTTATTGACCGCAAAAACTTCCTTTTTGCAAACACTCCTCGCGGAGCGAAGGCCAGTGCCGTTATGTTCAGTATAATTGAGACCGCTAAGGAGAATGGTCTTAATCCATTTGAGTATCTGGTCTATGTTTTCAAAAACGCACCGAACTGGAATATTCGCAACAACCCGGACGCGCTTGAGTTCCTTATGCCAAGCTCTGTCCCAGCCTATATACGCTCCGCAGCACATACGTGCTCTCCTCTTTGACGCTTACGTTATATCAATGCTTTGAGCGATTATGTAGAGCCGTTGACTGCTCGTTTTTCAAGCTCATCCATCGCAATATAGAACCTGTTGAACACTGTCAATGTTGTCAGCGACGGGTCGCCATCACGAATTCGAAGCGTGCGGCGAATTTCTTTCGGTATGACAACTCTGCCGAGATCGTCGATCCGGCGTACAATTCCTGTTGCTTTCATAAAAACCTCCCATGCGGCTTAAGCGCAAATTGTAATTTCCGGCGGAGCCAATGCTTGTTTCTTCGGTATACGCAAGTCGGGGGGAAACAGAGCGTAACCGTTTGAGTGACCGCGCCGGCAGACTTGATGCTACTGTCACATATTCCATGCAAACATATTATTTGCCAATTTCGGCGCATTATTCTTTATTTCTACAGAATGTTAAAATGCATGAAGGGCACAAGGATAACAGCTGCAGCTGATACTATCATAAATAAACATGATAAACTCAGTCAGTATGACGAACAGATACATTAACATCCGCTAAATGACGACAAAAAGTATTAAATATCGACAAAATTAATGCATAATGCTATGCATAGTGTGTGATAATGACGAATAAAGGTGGAATAAATCGTTAATCTGCCTAGATTGTGGAATAAGATATAATTATGTATAATTATATAAGATACAGTTGAATATTAGGTAATTTTGTGCTTGGAGGCCGTCATATGAAAAAAAGAAAAATACTAAGCATTCTATTGGCACTTGCGATGCTCATGTCCTTAATGCCGTCGCTCGCGATTCCCGCGCAGGCGATGTCGACGTCTTGGGCGGATAATGCCAGCACCGGAGCTGATATTCCGAAGGCGAACGGAAGCGGCGTCTATGAGCTCGATTCCGGCGCGGATCTCGCGTGGTTCGCAAATCAGGTAAACAGCGGTGCGGATACCGATATCGAGGGAGCCGTTACCGCGGCTATTAGCCTGTCCGACTACTACTGGGTGCCGATCGGAACCGAGGCGCATCCTTTCATAGGAAAATTAAACGGCGCCGGCGGCGATATCTCGGGGATGCGGATTAACGTCACGATTCAATCCGGTGTTCTTAGCACTGTTTATAACGGTTTGTTCGGATATACAAACGGAGCTGTTATTCAAAATGTTACATTAAAAAACCCAAACATATCCTGCGCCCATGTAAATTCGGCGGATAATGGATATACATATACGGGAGCACTTGCCGGATGGACTAAAAGCACTACGATTACAAATTGCAGCGCAGTAGATGATGAGTCGGATAACCCATATCTCGAGAGCCTTGACGGCAAAGGAAGCCTCGGAGGACTTGTAGGCTATGCGGAAACTTCAACGATAGCTTCCTGCTCCTCCTCTATAGACGTAAAAAGCGCTATTAAAGAGGGGAACTGCGGCGGTTTAGTCGGAACCATGGACGGAGGCTCTCTGACATCTTCCTATGCAACAGGCATTGTATCTTCAAACGATTCGGCCAAGCCCGCTGAAAATTCCGGAGGACTTGTCGGGGAGACCTTGGGCGCGCCTTCAATCTCGGTCTGCTACGCTTTGGGAAGTGTCGTACGGTACTTTATAAACGGCGGAGGGCTCGTCGGCGCCCTGTCGGCAGGCGCGACCGTTAAAAACTGCCACGCATACGGATATGTGAACTGTGATTGGTCGAGATCGTTCACGGTCAGCTATGCCGGAGGATTAATCGGCAGACTTAACGGCACAGGCGTTACGTACTGCTATGCCTCGGGGACAGCAAGCGTCGGCTCAGGGCTTACAGGCGGCGCCGGCGGCTTTGCCGGCTATTATGCCGGAGGTTCAGCCTTAAACACAAATTATCTTTATTATAACAACACAGATAATGCAAAAGCCGAAGGGGAGGCAACGACTGCAAGCGGTCTTAACGGCTGCGCTTCAACGGCGCTTACCTGCAACGGCTCCGGAGCTGTGCTCACAAGCCTGAACACCGAAAATTTAATTGGAAGCGCTGCGGTTTGGGCGCAGGATGACGCGTATAACCACAAATACATATACCTGAAGCCATTAGAAGCCACCTATTCGTATGTGGCTCCCACCGCATACACCGTTAGCGGAGCGCTGACGTTCTGCGGAGTGCCGCTGTCGGGGAAAACCGTTACACTGACGAATACGACGACCGAAGCCGAAACAACGGATACGACGGATAGCTCCGGCGCCTATTCCTTTTCCAATGTCGTAAAAGGTGCTTACACGGTTTCCGTCGCGGCGGCCTCGGGCTATTTTGACGCCACAAGCTGCGAGCTTACGGTGACGGACGCAAATGTAACTCAAAACATTGCACCGACGAAGCTCACATCGTCACCAGACTATTTCATATCGGCGGCAAGCGACGGCAAGGTATCGCTCAACGGAACCGCATACAATACACTGACACTTGCGCTGGCATCCATTAACACCGCCTCGCCGAAGATACATTTCGGCGGGATAGACGGCAGCGCGGCGAAGCTGGCAGCGACAGCTTATTCAACTGACTGCGAGCTGATTAGCGGAACATATACAGGGAAGGTGGATTTCAGCGGTTCGGATGACTACTATGAGCTTACCGTGCCAAGCGGGGCGACGGTTGCGTTTAGCGGCGTTGAGCTCACCAATACCGCGAATACCTCGAAGGCTTTATATGTTTCAGGAACCTTCAGTATGACGGACGGCAGCATTGAGGTGAGTGGAAACAATTCCAGCTGCATTGATGTATCGAACGTCGGCTCGGCCACAATTAATTCGGGAACAGTTAGCAGCAATAGCAACAGCGGCTCGGCCGGAATTAGAAATTTTGGCAGACTTACGATTAAGGGCACGGCTGAAATTACCGGAAACAGCACCGGAGTAGGCGTATTTGATAACGGCAGCGTGACAATCAGCGGCGGGTCAATTGAGTGTCCCGGAGGGGGAGGCTCGGCGCTGCTGTGCTCGGGCAAGGCAACCGTTACAATGACCGGAGGAACAGTTAAGTCGACCAACAAAGGGGAGAATAGAAGCTATGGAATACTCGCCTACGATTCATCAAAAATCAATATCAGCGGGGGCACCGTAAGCGCAGCGAGCGAAGCAGGCGCTTCGGAGGCGATTTATTACAGCGACAGTACAGGTAATCATGGCACTGTGACAATTTCGGACAAGGCAATCATCAGTGCTGCTTATTTGGCAATTTATTGCAATACCCAATATTCTCAAGGAGTTGAGGTTGCCAAAATCAGCGGCGGAACGATTTCAGGCAACTATGGAGTTGAAAACAGAGGTTCGGGACTGATGACAATCAGCGGCGGAACAATAAGCAGCTCATTTGCTTCGGTTATAAACGATACTGATGGCACAATTGACATCACAGGCGGAGACATTACGTGCACCGGCATGTGCGGCGTCGTGCTTCAAGGCGGAACGATAAACATCTCCGGCGGAAAAATTTCGAATACAAACGCGCAGGGCTTCGCCGTCGGCGCGAAAGCCGACGAAATTTCCGGTGTATTAAATATTAGCGGCAAGGCCGAGATTACATCGGCATCTCCGTACACTTATTTTTCTTTTACAACTGGTGCGGCTGCGACTGTCAACCTTTTTGGTACGAAAAAAATCCATAATGATGTTCGGAATTATATGATGGTTGCGGCTTCGGGTGAGCTAAGTCAGGGCGTGTATAAGATTACTTCCGCAAACTATACAAACGCCAAGCTGATTGCCGCAGACGCTGTATTATTTAAGGCTCCGCATGCCCTGGACTTTGGCGCGTGGACAAGCGATGCCTCGCGTAAAAATGTGCTGGGCTCAACAAACGGAGCTGCGCTTTCAACACTTGACAACACGGATATTTATGTGCTCTATGTACCGATACCGTCCGGAAAGAGCAAATTCGAAGATACTGAAGAGGATGCAGATGAAATCGGCGGTACACTGCGGTGGGCGCGGGTCGAACAAACAGAGACTGTCAGCGGCTACAAAATCTATTGGGGCTCAAGCTCAACAAAAAAACTGTCGGGGCAAAGCAGCGCGATATACACGGTCGAAAGCGGCAACAGCAGTAATTTGCAGCAAGATATTCCACAGAATACAAAAATACCCAATGGCGCGAAGTACTTGCTGATTTACAGCTATGGCATTTACGGCGAGAGCGTCTCGTGCCTTGCGGTTTCGCTCGGGGCAAAGGTCGGTACTCCCACTGTGACAACTCAGGCTGTGACAACGATTGATAAAACCTCGGCTGTAGGCCACGGCAGCATTACTGATTTGGGAACGACGAATCCGACGCAGTATGGCGTGGTGTGGAGCACAAATACGAATCCCGAGGTGGGTCTAACAACAAAAACCGAGCAGGGAGAAAGAAGCACACAGGGAGAGTTTTCCTCCGAAATCAAGGGGCTGAGCGCTGACACGACCTATTACGTGAGAGCGTATGCCACAAATTCCAAGGGTACCGCCTATGGTGAAGAGGTGACTTTCAAAACTTCTGGGGATAGTGTAATATATGTAGCGCCTGCACCCGTCAACACTATTGTCGAGGTAGACGGAAAGAAACAGGATGCAGGAACGTCAAGCTCTGCGACATCCGGAGGAAAGACGGTAACGACCATTAAGGTCGACGACACGAAGCTGGATAAGCTGCTTGAAAGCAGCGGCAATAAGCCGACTGTCACGCTGCCGTCGACTGCGGGTTCCAATGTAACTGTAGGAGAGCTTAACGGGCAGACCGTCAAGAACATGGAGAAGAAGGAAGCGGTTCTGGAGATCAAAACTGAAACTGTCACCTACACGCTCCCGGCTGCACAAATCGACATTGACAGCGTATCGTCGCAAATCGGCTCACAGGTCGAGCTTAAGGACATCAAGGTGAGTGTAAAGATAGCTGAGCCTTCCGCAGATACGGCGAAAATCGTTGCTGACACAGCAAGCAAGGGCAACTATCAGGTTGTTGTAAAGCCTGTTGAGTTCGAAATCACCTGCACAAGCGGTACTAAGACAGTTGAAGTACCAAAGTTTAACGGCTATGTTGAGAGAACGGTTGCGATTCCTGACGGCGTTGACCCAAGCAAGATAACCACAGGCATAGTGCTCAACGCGGACGGAAGCTTCAGTCATGTGCCGACAGTGGTAGTAAAAATAGACGGGAAGTACTATGCGAAGATAAACAGCCTTACGAACAGCACATATTCGGTCATCTATAACCCCGTAACCTTCACAGACGCTGCGAATCATTGGGCTAAGGCAGCAATCAACGACATGGGCTCAAGAATGGTCGTTACCGGAATGGGAGACGGAAGCTACCAGCCTGACAGGAGCATTACACGCGCGGAGTTCGCGGCTATCGCAGTCCGCGCGATGGGTCTGAGACAGGGGACGACGGAGAGCGCTTTTGGCGATGTTTCGGCTTCCGACTGGTTCAACGGTTATGTCGACAAAGCGACGGAATACGGGCTAATCACAGGCTACGACAGCACATCCTATGGCCCGAACGACACAATAACCCGCGAGCAGGCGATGGCGATAATTGCGAGAGCGATGAAGATAACCGGTCTAAGCGTGAGCCTGACGGACAGCGAAGTAAGCTCACTTCTTGCCAATTACACGGACGGAGCAAGCGTCTCAAGCTACGCGAGGGCAGGCGCTGCGGCCTGCCTCAAGGCGGGAATCGTGACAGGCTCAAGCACGACGACGCTATCTCCAAAGTCTTATGTTACACGCGCAGAAGTCGCGGTTATGGTTCAGAGACTGCTGCAAAAATCCGGACTTATCTAAGGTGTAAGAGCAACTGGAGAACAAACAAACAGCAGCACCGGCAGGAGTTTATCCGGCCGGTGCTGCTGTTTGCGAGTCAAGAGAAGGGCCTGCAGCACGCTGAAAGTATGGCTTTAACTAAAATAAGGCAGAAAAATAAGGCGCATTTTTGTACGTTGCTTTTTATTTTGCGCTGTGCTAGAATAGCCAAGCCGAAGATTTCGAGGACTAATAAAAAATCAAGCGGCTCATAATTAATGAATGAGTGGTAATTGAATGTCTGATATTACAAAACACGCGCTGGCAGCATCCCTGAAAAAACTTTTGGCTGAAAAGCCTATAGATAAAATCACGGTAAAAGACATAACCGAAGACTGCGGAGTCAACAGGCACACGTTTTATTACCACTTTCAGGACATATTTGAACTGATTGAGTGGTTTTGCACCGATGAGGCGGACAGCGTTCTTGGAACCCATAAGTCATATGATAACTGGAAAAAAGGCTTTTTGGACTTATATGGCTACCTGCACGATAATAAAGCCATTGTTATGAATGTCTACAACTCCGGATATCGGAATTATCTTGAAAAATACATAAGAAGTCTGGTTCGTCCCTATATAATGGAGTTTCTTAATATTCAAAGGGAAGGAATTAAGATTTCAAACGAAAAGCTCGAATTCATTGCGGATACATATACATACGGCATCGTCAGCATTTCTATGGACTGGATTGCGAATAATATGGCAATGCGCTATGACGAGTCAATGGATTTCTTCGTGAAGCTGCTTGACGGCAGCATGAAGCACACCCTGCAAAAGTTTTCGGAACAGTGAAATACACATTTTTTCAAAAATGGCCAATATCGCATCAATAATCATTCCGTGGCGTACTTTTCGCCACGGAAGTTTTTTTGCCCATTTTCTTTTTTAAAACTGTGCACTATGCTGAGCGCACTAAACGTCAAGCTAAGAATTTGTCAACTGAAATCATCCGGAAGGTGGGACGGCGGCATAAGTGCTTTATTACGATAGCAGCATCAATAATATAAAAATCTCGAAAAGAGGATTTGTCATTTGAAACAATTTGCAAAGTTTGTAGTAAAGAAAAAATGGCTCGTATTAATAGCCGCGCTCCTTCTGGCAGCCGTGTCCGTGATAGGCGTTCTACACACCGGAATTAATTATGACATTCTGTCGTATCTGCCGGGTAACCTCGAATCGGTTATCGGAGAACACTGCCTGGACAAAGACTTTAATATTGCGAGTACGGCAATGGTAACGGTCAAAAACATGGATAACAGCGATGTTCTTGACCTGAAAAGCGATATAAGCAAAATCGACGGCGTCGAAAAGGTGTATTGGATTGATAATGTCGCCGACCTAAGTATACCCAAGGATGTTCTTCCGCCGGATTTAAAAAACGTTTTTTACAGCAGTGACGGCAGCGGAACGATGCTGCTTGTAACCTTCTCCGACTCCGACGCGTCGATGAGCGCGATTAAGCAAATTAAAGAGATTCTGCCAAAGGACGGCCTCATCGGCGGCCTGTCGGCGGTGTCGGAGGACAACAAGGAACTGACAGAGCGTGAAGTCCCGCTTTACGTACTGATAGCGGTTGCGCTGGTACTCATAGTTCTGTTCATGGGCATGGAATCAACAGTTGTTCCGTTCCTCGTTATTACCGGAATCGGCTTCGCGATAGTTTACAATTTCGGAACGAACTTCTTCATGGGCGAAATATCCTTTATTACTCAGGCGCTTGCCTCGGTTCTGCAGCTAGGTGTCACGATGGACTTTTCAATTTTTCTGATACACAGATATGAGGAAGAAAAGGCAAAAGAACCTGACAAGGATAAGGCCATGATTACAGCGCTTACTATGGCTTTCCACTCAATATTCGGCAGCTCTCTGACGGCGATTGCGGGTTTCTTAGCCCTTTGCACAATGAGCTTCACGCTGGGCTATGACATCGGAATCGTTATGGCGAAGGGTGTGTTCCTTGGAGTCGTTAGCACATTTACGATTCTTCCGGCGCTGATACTTGTCTTCGACAAGCAGGTTCAGAAGTACAGACATAAGACAATTATTCCCAAGCTCAGGAAGTCTTCGCATTTTATCGTCAAGTATCATGTTCCGATACTGCTCGTTTTCATTGTGGTGCTGATTCCGTTTGTCTACGGAAACTTCCATACACAGCAATACTACAATCTTATAAAATCCCTGCCGGATAACCTGATTTCCGTCAAGGGCGCGGACAGACTCAAGGAAGATTACAACATGACGGCAACGGATTTCATCCTTGTGAACGATAAGCTGTCAAGCACCGAAGTTCGGGAAATGACGGATAAAATTAAAGCGCTCGACGGCATAACGCTTGCGGCTTCCTACAAGGATTATGTCGGAGACAGAATTCCTGGCGAGGTACTGCCGGACGATGTAAAAAGCTTGCTTGTAAACAATGGCAGGCAGCTGATAATTGCCAATTCTACATATGAAACGGCAAGTAAAGAGCAGGACAGCCAGCTTGATAAAATGGGCGACATCGTGAAGTCTTATGACGAAAACGCCCTGATAACGGGCGAAGCCCCAATGACTAAGGATTTGGTAACGGTTGCCGACAGAGATTTCAAAAGCGTAAACTACGCATCTATAATTGCGGTATTTATAATTATCGCGGTTATCTTCAAATCTGCTTCCATTCCAATAATTCTCGTTGCGGGCATCGAAGCGGCGGTAATGATAAATATGGGTATTCCGTATTATACCGGCACCGTGCTTCCGTTTATCGCAAGCATCGTAATCGGAACAATACAGCTTGGTTCCACAATCAACTACGCTATTTTACTTACAAATAGGTTCCGAGAGGGACGCAGCAACGGATATGACACCAAGGAAGCGGTTCGTCTGGCAATTGAAAACAGCTCACGCTCCATCTTTTCGAGCGGACTCGCCTTCTTCGCGGCAACAATCGGAGTTTCGCTCATATCCGACGTCAAGCTGATTCAAAGCCTGTGCCTGCTCGTTTCCAGAGGCGCCATAATCAGTATGTTTGTTATCCTTTTTGTCTTCCCCTCATTGCTTATCATTTTCTCGGGGTTAATAGAAAAAACCACATTTCACTGGCTTAAACCGCAAAAAAGCACGCAGAAATCAAATATCGAAATAACGGAGGGAATTTAATTGAAACATCCAATAAATAAAACAACCAAAACAGCAGCCATAGCGCTGTCCGTGTGTCTTGGCTTCAGTGCCGTAGGCGTCGCTTACGCCAACGTCTATGATGATGCGGCAGCCGGAGCGGTTGCAGGAAAAGCATCGGCAGAGAAAGCTCTGGCAATAATGCAGGGCGTTTCCACAACTACTAAAACCACAAGTGAGCCTGTGGCAGCTGCCGTCAGTCCGGATGCTCCCGGCAAGGACGAAACAGTCTATGTAATCGCTAACGCGCAGGGCGGAGTTCAAAAGGTTATCGTGAGTGATGAGCTTAAAAACACCTCGAAGGCAGAAAGTCTTAAAGATAAGTCGAGCCTGAGCAACATTACGAATCTCAAGGGTACGGAAAATTACACTCAAAACTCTGACGGGACAATGACGTGGAATTCTCAGGGCAACGACATCTACTATCAGGGCACGACAGACAAAACAGTGCCGGTGCAACTTAAGGTAAGCTATACGCTCGACGGAAAAGAAGTTTCTCCGGAGGACCTCGCCGGCAAGAGCGGCAAGGTTGTTATCCGTTATGATTACAAGAATGATGACAGCGTCACAGGCAATACAAGCGTTCCGTTTCTTGCCATGACAGGGTTGATGCTCGACAACGGCAGCTTCTCAAATATTACGGTATCAAACGGCAAAATTGTTGATGACGGAGACAGCAGTGTGGTCATCGGCTTCGCCCTTCCGGGGGTCAAGGAGTGCCTTAATCTGAGCGGAGACATGAGTGAAATTGCCGATTACGTTGAAATATCGGCGGACGTCAAGAACTTCAAGCTCGGTTCAACCCTTACATATGCCTCCTGCGATTTCGTAAACGAGCTTGGTACGGACAAAATCAGCAGCGTGGAAGACTTAACAGGCGGTCTGAGCCAGGTGTCTGCGGCAGTGTCCCAGCTTACGAACGGTTCATCAACGCTTTATGACGGACTTTGCACGCTCCTTGAGAAGTCCAGTGAGATGTCAAACGGAATCGAAACCCTTTACAGCGGAGCGACAGAGCTTTCGACAGGGCTTGCTGCCCTGGATTCAAACAGCGCGAAGCTAAATTCAGGTGCGTATCAGGTTTTTGCAACGCTTACCTCGCAGGCACAGACTCAGCTCAACGCCGGACTTACAGCAAACGGTATGAGCGCGGTAACGCTGACACCCGATAACTACAGTGCCGTACTCGGAGGGCTTCTTGATAAATTCTCAGGCGGAGCTTACACACAGGCAGAAGCTGCGGCAAAAGCCCAGATAACGCCTTTTGTACAGGCGGCGGTGCTTTCGCAGGTCACAGACGGAGTTAAGCAGACCGTAAAAGCGGCTGCGATTGAAAAAGGCTACACGGAAGATCAGGCAAACGCATATCTCGCAACGAGCGAGGGGCAGACTACCGTAGACGGCTACGTTCAAGCGAAAATGGCTTCTGACGAGATAAAAGGCACTATCGACTCCGCCGTCGCAGCAAAAATCGCATCCAGCGAAGTGCAGGCGCAGATTACAGCCGCGGTCGACAACGGACTTGCAGGCAATGCCTCCTATACGGCCATTAAGTCTTTGAAGACATCACTTGACAGCTACGCTGCGTTCTATTCGGGCCTCAGCGCCTATACAAAGGGCGTATCCTCTGCGGCAGGCGGAGCGGCCAAAGTTGCAGGCGGGCTGTCACAGCTCCAAACAGGCAGCTCCAGCCTCGTCAGCGGCGTAACACAGCTTCGCGACGGCGCTATGCAGCTCTCCGACGGCATGAGCGAATTCGCCAGCAAGCTGAGCGCCAAGCTTGGAAGCCTTTCGAGTTCCGAGCTGACGTCCATACTGCCTCGCATCAACACCATGCTCGACGCGGCAAAGTCCTATAATAACTACTCCGGAATAGCGGACGGGGAAAACGGCAGCGTGAAATTTATTATTAAGACCGCTTCTATAGGAGAGTAATCTGTGGCCACTGCTTCGGCTACAGTTTAGTCTATGTCCTCCCAAGGAGAGACCGCGGCGTTTTTCGCCGCGGTCTTCTTATATACAGCAAGAAAATCACCGGATGAGAAACAGACCAAGCTTCGGCAAGAGTGCGAAAAATATAAATAGTAGCAGTCTGACAATTGTGGCAATTGTTGGAAAGTACTAAAATATTAATTGTATTTTGGTTAATTCGTATAATACATATATTGAAAACTATATAACCACGCATTACTAGTAAAGAGAAAGATGGAGGGCTACCACATGAAAAAGAAGCTTTCGACCAAACTGGCAGTTACCACGGCCGCCGCTGTTCTTATCACTATGACAGCCTTGATTGCAGTCGCAGTACTGCTGTCTTCACAATCCGTTTCCAAGGGTACGAACGGCGAAATGAGCGCCTTTGCAAAGCAAAATTCCATACAAATTCAGTCAATGCTGAATGAAGCAGCCGATGCCGCGGACGGCTTGAAATCTTTTGTTGTGTCGAATTATCAGAGCGTCTCCCCAGATGAAGCGAAAACTCAAACAAGCCAAATTTACAATACGAGCCTGTCAAGCTCCTGCAAGTCAATTGAGTCATATGCTGTTGAAACAGGCTGGCGGCAAGTAAAAGCCAGCGAAAGCCTTATCGGACTGGGCGTATTTTTCGAGCCCTACGCTTTTGACAGCAATATTGAGCGCTACAGTATATACATAGACGAGTCTATGGCTGAAAACCATACGGTGTCCATGTACACCGAAGATTACACGGCTCAGGCTTATTATATGGACGCAGTAAAGAACAATAAGCCGGTTATAACCGAACCGTTTACGTGGAACGGGATATATATGGTTTCCATCGCATACCCTATAGATGTGAATGGCCGCGTTGTAGGCGCAGTGATTTCCGATATCAGCATGGACAGCTTCAGCTCAATCAAGGTTACGGATGAAGAGCACTCCTCAATGTATGCCGGGATTGTTTCGGAAAGCGGCACCGTCATGTATGACAGCAAGGACGCCACAAAAATAGGCAGTCCCTTTGAGTCGGAATTCGCAAATTCGGATGAATACAATGAAATTGTCAACGAGTTCAAAGCAGGAAATGCATTTAAAATTGAAACTGCCAACAGCGACGGCAAAGCTGAAATCCGCTACTTTGAGCCCATACAGCTCAGCGGAGCGACATGGTGGTCGCAAACCGTTATCAGCAAGAGCGATTTCAACTCCGCAAAGCAAACTCTCGGTATTTGGCTGATTGTTGTGGCGGTTATTGCCGTTTTAATAATAATAGGGTATACATATGTAATCATTAAAAAAGAAATAAAACCCGTATTACATATTGTCGGTTCGGCGAAGAAAATTGAGGGCGGCGATCTCAATATAGATCTTGATATTAAATCTGAAAATGAAATCGGACAGCTTGCTTCTACGTTTAAAAACATGGGCGAAAGGCTGCGTCTGATAATCAGTGATATTAATTATCTCCTGACTGAAATGGCAGACAATAATTTCAGTGTCAAATCCCAAAACAGTGATAAATATGTCGGAGATTACGAGGCAATTTTAAACTCTCTGAGGCATATAAAGTCAACGCTAAATACGACACTGCTAAGAATTAAGGAAACGGCGGAACAGGTTTCGGCGGGCTCGGATCAGGTTTCCTCAGGCGCACAGTCTCTCGCGCAGGGCGCAACAGAGCAGGCGGCATCAATTGAGGAGCTGTCGGCAAGCATCAGTCAGGTATCCTCACAGCTTGACGAATCCGCAATAAACGCAACCAACGCAACCGAGATTACAAATCAGGTCAGCCATGTGATGGATACCAGTCTGTCAGAAATGCATCAGCTTCTGGACGCGATGTCGGATATAGCCAGCGCCTCGAAAAATATCGGTAAGGTAATCAAGGATATAGACGATATTGCCTTCCAGACAAATATTCTGGCACTAAATGCCGCGGTTGAGGCGGCGAGAGCGGGCGCTGCGGGGAAGGGTTTTGCAGTGGTTGCCGATGAGGTCAGGAATCTGGCACAGAAATCCTCGCAATCCGCGAAGAACACCACAGCTCTGATTGAAAACGCCGTCGCCGCTGTTGAAAAGGGCGTAGTCCTCGCCAATAACGCAAACACCGCGTTTGAAGACGTAAGTGAAAAAGCTTCGCGCATGAGGGGCTTGGTAACGGAAATCTCGACTGCCACGGTGGCCCAGTCCGAAAGCATAAATCAGATTCTTATCGGTGTTGAGCAAATCTCGAATGTAGTACAGCTGAATTCCGCGACAGCGGAGGAAAGCGCCGCTGCCAGTGAGGAGCTTTCCGCACAGGCAAATATGCTCCGTACCCTTGTTTCAAAATTTGTTCTTGAGGAGAACTGAAGAATTAACCGAATATGATATGGAACACCGCGATAAGGGTGTGATATAAGAGAACGTAAAGAAGGCCTGCTGTCTGTTTAATCAGAGTGCAGGTCTTCTCTCGCGTCAAGAGCCGTGAGCCGGACGAAGGCGTTAAGATCACCGATAATACGACAATAGCCGTGAAGATGCTCGAACAAATTATGTGAGCATTTACAAAAGTCCAGAGAAAACCTTGTCAGCTATCCCTCCTTGTGAGAAAAAGGAAAAGATGTTAGTATTAAGTATACAAAAATGCAATTTTATGCTTGACGGTTATGCAAAAAAGACTTGATACAAACTGTTTGCCTTACTGTCGGAGGAGGATTCCTGATGAAAAGCAAGAATCGGAAAAACAAACTTGTTTCCCTGTTGATTTCGGTCATTTTTGTAATTTCCCTAATTCCTGTTTCCGCGGCCGCCGCTGAATATTCTGACATTTCCGGTCACTGGGCGCACGACGCTATAGTGCGCTGGTCGGATTACGGAGTGCTGAAGGGCAGCGACGGTAAATTCAGGCCGAACGATACGGTCACGCGTGCGGAGCTCGCCGCGGTGCTGAACCGCATGCTTAAGTATCCGGCGCAGACGGAAAACCCATATACGGGAATCAAAGCAACGGACTGGTTTTATAGCGATGTGTTGGCACTTGCCAAATATGACATCGTGCGCAGTGAAAACAATGTCATCAAGCCGAACGAGGCGCTGACCAGAGAGGAAGCAGCTTATATGGTCGGCAAAGCGTTCGGCGTGCCGACGGAATATTCCGGTGATTCGGGGTTCACAGACCTCGTCAAGATTTCTCCGTGGGCGAAGCTATATGTAATTTCAATGAAGAAACAGGGCTTTATCAGCGGTATGCCTGACGGCAGCTTCAGTCCTAAAAATAAAATAACCCGCGCTCAGGTCGTAACAATTCTTAACAATATGGTTGATAATTATATTTATCAAGCCGGAACCTATAGCATCAAGACAGGAAATAGCGGGACATTGGTTAATTGCGCAGGAGTGATTCTTAACTATGCCAATATTGCAAATAATTCGTTGTTTGTATCTCCTGGAATCGGTACAGAAAAGCTAAAAGTCATTTTTTATTCCGGCTCAAAGTTAAGCATTGACGAGTATGTTGTAGGGCTGGCAAAGGATGCAGTTAAAATTGCCGAGATAAATGAAGCCTCAGAGACGGATATAGCTACAAGTGCTTATGCAAAATCATTGGTCTTTACGGATATTTCCGACGTTGTTGCTGACAAACGTTTTTCTGGTGGAAACGGTTCACCTTCGCACCCGTACCTTATAGAATCGCAGACTCAGCTTGCATATTTGAACGGCTTCTGCGACCCCAATATCTATACTTATTTTAAGCTGGTTAATGACATTTCAATTACCGGCAACTGGATTCCCATTAGCGGTGGAGATTATGGCTTTTCTGGAGAGCTTGACGGAGCAGGTCATACAATAACTTACAGCACAAAGATTACCGGAGCCGCGCCGTATTATGCCGGATTATTTTGCTCGCTGCTGGGAACGGTTAAAAATCTCAAGATAATTAGTTTGGTAGACGCGGATATGAGCTCAATTTCAGAGGGCTACGGTGCTAAGGTTGGGGGAATTACTGGAGTACTAACAGGCTCGGTAGAAAACTGTAATGTAGAAGCTACCATATATGTAAAAAATGGAGGAGACACAAAAGCTGGCGGCATAGCGGGAATCAACTATGGAAGCATAGAAAATTGCAGTGTGGCAGGCTTGATTACAGTTGTCAACGGCAGCGCAAAAGATACAGGTTCATATGCAGGCGGCATTGTGGGAGGAAACGGTTACGGAAGCATTGAATACTGCTACTCGTCTGCCGCGGTGCTGAGCAAGGGCGGAGTATCGACAGAATCCGGCGGTATTGCAGGATATATTTTAGGCTCAGCGGATGATGAGAGAATTGAAGTCACGATTACCAACTGCTATGCAACAGGAACTGTAACAGCACAGGACGCTTCTGGGTCAAATACCGCAGGTGGGGTTGCCGGCTCTATGGATTATGGCATTATGAGTAGTTGCTGGGCAGATGCAACTGTAACAGCGTCAGGTAATTCCTATACAATTACTGAAGCGGCAGGTCTTTCGGGTGAGTGCGGATATGCGGGTACTATCAGAAATTGCTGGGCGTCTGCAAAAAGTATAAGCGCCACAGGCAATAACGCTGTCTGCAGCGGCCTGGTAGGAAGCAATCATGGGCTTCTGGAGAACTGCTTTGTCTGCAATGTGAAAACCTTTGATATTAAGGAAATAGGCTCAGCGTTTAGAATCGTTGACGGCACCACAAGCTCCTGCTATGACTTTACAGGACTCAGCGCCGCGAAAAAGACCGCTATCTATAACAAATGCGGCTGGGATTTCACAACTGTCTGGAACAAGGACGCGGCGGCATATCCGATACTTCGCGGAGTGGGCGAGGCCGAGCAAATCAAAGCGATGCAATAAGCCCTTATGAAATAAAGGTACGGCGCGGGAAAAACCCGCACCGTACCTTTATATTGTTTTGTTTTCTTAAACTATCCCGACGTTCACGATCTGAAAGCCGTAACCTGAGGTCATGCGGAGTGCCGCACTCCCGCAGTCTTTGCAGACATATTCGGGGCCGAGTGCATCGTACACGGTTTCTTCTCCGCATTTGCGGCAGACGAAAACCGCGGGGTCCGGCTCTATTATAATCTGTGCGCCTTTTGCTATCGTATCCTTCGATATTACATCGAAAAACGACTGAACATATTCGGGCATGATACCGGACATCAAACCGATTTTCAAAGTGATTTTAGTTACTTTCCTGCCGCCGTTTTGCTCCGCAACACGGAGCGCGGTGTCCAGCACGTCGACCATTATGCCAAGCTCATGCATCTCAGCCGTTAAGCTGCGCCTTCAGAGCCTTGATATCCATAGGAGCCAGAACGCTGGCATCAACGAGCTCAAGAGAAATGGCGTCCTTCTTGCAGGCGGCAAGGCAGCCCTCGCAGCCGCGGCAGAGATCCTCGTTGACCTGAACGTGGTTATTGGCATCCCTGTATATTGCAAGGAAGTTGCACTTCTTCTCGCAGAGACCGCAGTTGACGCATTTGTCCATGTCGATTTTTGCTATGTAGCCGCTTCCTGCCATCATCGGAGCGGTGAGGTAGTTCTGTGAAAGGAGAGCAGTGCAGCAGCAGGGACAGCAGTTGCAGATGCTGTACAGACGACCGGCGGCGGAATCTTTAAAGAAGCCGGCGTGGACATTGCCTCTCTCATGGCACTCGCGGAGAATCTGAAGCGCTTCCTCTTGGGTGATGAGGCGGCCGTTCATGTATCTGTCGCGGTCAAGTGCCCACGAAACCCAGGGCTCACCGATGACAAGGCAAACGTCGACGGGCTTGCAGCCCTTGTCGCCTCTGACTTTTCGGCATACGCAGTCGATGACGGCTAGACGGTCGGGGCTGTCGATGATGAGGTCACGTGCAATCTCATAGGGCATGATGGTCTTGGGCAGCTCGCCGAGGTTTAAATCCTCTGTGAGGGTGACAACCTGCTCAGCGTCTTCAAGACGGAGCACCTTAGCGTGATATGAGTTTGTCTTGAGGGAACCGACCTTGCTGTTGCAGTCGTTGACGGCGGTCTTTACAAGTTCGTCGACTATGTCGAACTCGATACCCTCGGGCTTTACAAGGTCGTCGGGCTCGGGCAGATAGTTGTTAAACGAAGAACGCATGTAGTAAATGTAAAGAGGTATGTATCCGAAATAGAGCTGGGCGTGCATCAGGTGCGCAAGGCCCTCATCGGTGCGAGGGAATACCTTCGCGAGGGCTCGCTGTGACTGCTTTCTGGCTTCGGGATCTTTGTTGTACATAATTCAAACTCCTTAAAATTCTCCTATATCTATGCTGTTTGGGAGTACTATTTAACTCCCATAAATTTACAAACTTAGTACAGTCATTTCGTACAAGTCAAAATTCAATTTTTGTACTATATTGCATGCAAATAATTATAAATCACAGCAATATAAAAAGCAAGCACTAAACTTTCAATTTAAATGGTGTCGGAAGAGCGCAGTTGACCTGACTCCAGAGTGAAACAAAGTGAGACAGTGAAGACACAAAACGTGTGGAAAATGTCTCAAATGATTTCAAACATTTTCCGACAATACAGGTGTATTCCCCGGAATGACAAATGTAGTCTAAATATGGGAGCTAATCACTTGTAAATAATGCAAATAATATCCAGAATTTATTATAGAGATTTAACAAAAGCGAAGCTGGCATATTGCATTGGCACAGTGTTTGCTTGTATAATGTGATAGTGGGTTCACCGTCTGCGGATGAGTGAGCGTTATACTACTTTATCTAACAATCGGAAAGGACAAGAATTATGGAATTTACTAAGGTTAAGTATGCAGTAGACGAGAGAGTCGCAATCATCTCCATGGACAACGCCGCAAACATGAACGCATTTGATGAGGTTATGATCGACGATCTGGTTGCCGCTATCGGCATGGCAGACAAAGACGCAAACGTCAAGGCTATTCTTATCAACAGCACCAACACCAACGCTTTCTCTGCTGGCGGCGATGTAAAGGCTATGTATGACGGCATCATGAACAACTCCAAGGAAGTGTTCATTGCTGAGTTCGGCAAATCCATTGCAAAGATGGCAAATGTCACCAAGGCTATCCTCACGAGCCCCAAGCCCGTTGTAGGCGCTGTTCAGGGTGCTTGCGCCGGCGCCGGCATCGGTGTTGCTCTGGCTTGTGACTACACCATGGCTACCCAGGCATCCGTTTTCATGACCGCGTTCTCCAAGCTTGGCCTTGTTCCCGATGCGGGCGGAATTTATCTTCTCACACGCGCTGTAGGCGTTAAGAAGGCTACTGAGCTTGCTATGGACGGCGGCCAGATGGTATTTGCAGACGATGCAAAGGCTCTTGGCATGATCAACGAAGTAATCGAAGACGACGACGCATTCGCAGAAGCAGTTTTGAAGAAGGCAAAGAAGTTTACCTATGGCCCCTCTGCTTCTTATAAATACATAAAGGAACTGGTTTGGGAATCCGAGTTCAACGGCTTTGACGCATACGTCAAAAGAGAAGTTGACGCTCAGATGGCTTGCGGCGCAACTGACGACTTCAAGGAAGGCGTTGGCGGTTTCGTAGAGAAGAGAAGAGCAAGCTTCAAATAAGATTTGAAATAAGCAGATGCTGCCGGCCAGCGGTTTTGCCGCTTCGGCACGTGGTACAGGCCCCGCTGATACTTCGCGGGGCTACTGCGCCTTGGCACTCGTTTACAAGAAAACAGTCACTAAGTAAATCCCGCACGGACCTGTGCGTCCCGTGCTGAGTTTAATAGAAAGCAAAAGGAGAGAAGCTATCTCATGAGTAAGAACATTAACAAAGCCGTCGTTATTGGCGCCGGTGTCATGGGTGCATCAATCGCCGGCCTGCTGGCAAGCGTCGGCGTGCAGGTAACGATGCTGGACATCGTTCCTCCCAAGGGCCTCACCGAAGAGGAAATTGCAAAGGGTCTCACCGAGCAGAGCAAGGAATTCCGCAACCGCTTCGGCCTTAACGGACTTGCAAATGTCAAGAACCCCAGAAACAATATGCTCTACCGCAAGGATGCCATTCAGAATATCAGAATCGGCAACACGACAGACAATCTTGACTACATCAGAGACGCTGACTGGATCGTCGAAGCGGCTTCCGAAAACATCGCTGTCAAGCAGAGCGTGTTTAAGCAGATTGAGCCGTATCGCAAAGCGGATGCTATCGTTTCCTCCAACACCTCCGGCGTCAGCGTTCACAAGATCATTGATGGTCTGAGCGATGATCTGAAGAAGTATTTTATGGGCACTCACTTCTTCAATCCTCCCCGCTGGATGGCTCTGTTTGAGATGATAGCCACCAAGTGGACCGATAAGGATGCTTATGCACGTATGCAGGAGTTTGCTGAGAACACCCTCGGCAAGGTCGTTGTCAACGCGAAGGACACCCCGAACTTCGTCGGCAACCGTATCGGTGTTTTCGCTGCGGTTCTTGCTTTGAACCTGGCAGAGAAGTACGAATATGACATCCCGACACTTGACGCGCTGACCGGACCCATCATGGCTCATACTAAGACCGCGACCTGCAAGACCTCCGATATGGTCGGTCTGGATATTCTGTGCCATGTTGCTGACAACGTTCTTGAAGTTACGACCGACCCACGCGAGAAAGTCGAATACGATCCTCCCAAATACCTCAAGGACATGGTTGCGGAAGGTCTGCTCGGTGACAAGGTTAAGAAGGGCTTCTACAAGAAGGATGTCATCGATGGCAAAAAAGTCGTTCTTTGCTACGACAAAGCCACCAAGACTTACATTAACAAGAAGGCTGATGAGCTGCCCGCAGTCGAGGCTGCCAAGGATTCCGACAACAAGTATGCTTATATGACCTTTGGCGATGCCAAAGAGCAGAAGTTTACATATGACTTCAACAAGGGCCTTCTTCTTTATTCCGCACGTCTTGTTCCCGAAATTGCTGACGATTTCAGAGAAATCGACAAGGCGCTGACCGCAGGCTTCAACTGGACCTACGGCGTGTTCCAGCTGTGGGATAAGATCGGTGTCAGAAAGTCTGTTGAAGCATGGCAGGCTGACGGCGAAGTAATCCCGAAGTGGGTTCTCGATATGCTCGCTTCCGGCAAAGAGAAGTTCTATGACGGCGCTGTTTCCACCAGCAAGTATCTGACCCTTAAGGGAACCAACGAAGTTGCCGGCAACGATGCAGCTTCCATCCGTGACATCGGTGACGGTGTTCTCTGCCTCGAGTTCCATTCCCAGGCCAACGCGATCAGTGAAGCTGTCGGTGATATGATTCTCAAAGCCTCCGATATGCTCAATGGCGATGACTGGATGGGTATGGTTGTCGGCAACGAGGGCAAGAACTTCTGCGTTGGCGCAGACCTTGTTACAATCGTAAACCTTGCTCAGGACAAGGAATTCGACAAGCTCGATACCTTGATTCAGGGACTTCAGGCCGGCACCAAGGCTCTTAAGTTTGCCAATCGTCCCGTCGTATCCGCTCCGTTCGGTCAGACTCTCGGCGGCGGCTGCGAAGTCACCATCCATTGCCCGGCCTGCGTACCGGTAACCGATACCTTCCTGGGCCTTGTAGAAGTCGGCGTCGGCCTTATTCCGGCGGGCGGCGGCTGCACTGAAATGCTCATCCGTATGATGGATCGCTGCTATAACGACCAGAAGAAGTCCCGCTACGATGCTGTCAAGGCACTGTGGCAGTACATCATGACCGGTAAGGTCAATGTCGGCGCTGACGCTTCTATCGAAGCCGGCTACCTCTCCAAGGGAACCTATGTTGAGCGCAACAAGGCAAAGCAGATCCAGTCCGCTAAGGAAATGGTTCTCTGGATGGCAGCGCACAACTATCGTCCGGCAGCCGATCCCACCATCAAAGTTTCAGGCGACTACGGCTATGGCGCAATCGCATACGATATGCTGATGATGAAGAACGGTCACTTCGGCTCCGAATATGACATCCACATCGGCGAGAAGATAGCTCATGTTATCACCGGCGGCGATCTGCCTTACGGCGCGGAAGTACCCGCTCAGCAGATCCGTGATCTCGAGCGCGAAGCTTTCCTGTCCCTCGCCGGCGAAGAAAAGACGCAGGACCGTATCGTAGGCATGCTGATGAACGGCAAGCCCGTCCGCAATTAAGGGGGAAGAATCAATGAGAGAAGCAGTAATAGTAGCATATGGACGCAGTGCCATCGGAAAATCTCCCAAGGGCACACTGAAAGACACAAGACCTGAAGATTTTGCAGCACAGGTCATTAAGGGCGTTTTTGCAAAGGTTCCGACCTTTGATCCCGCGCTTATAGACGACGTTATCCTCGGCTGCGCTTTCCAGGAAGCCGAAACCGGCACGAACGTTGCCCGTAATATCGTTCTGCTTTCCGGCATCCCCGACAGCGTTCCCGCAATCACCATCAACCGTTTCTGCTCGTCCGGTCTGCAGGCCATCGATATGGGCGCAAACGCGATCAAGGCCGGAGAGGCCGACGTTATCCTCGCAGGTGGCGTTGAGACCATGTCCATGATCCCCATGGGCGGCAACCTCAACTGCCCCGTCGTATCCCTCGCGACCGCGATGCCCGACGCTATGACGGCTATGGGCAACACCGCCGAAAACGTTGCCGCAAAGTACGGCATCACCCGCGAAATGCAGGATGAGTTCGCGCTCAACAGCCACCTCAAGGCAATCGCGGCACAGGATGCAGGAAAGTTCGACGATGAGATCATCACTGTTGACGCCGTCAAGTACAAGACGGAAGAGGACGGCAAAGTCGTTAAGTACACCGAACCCTTCAACAAGGACGAAGGTGTACGCCGCGGTCTTGACATGGCAGCTCTCACAAAGCTGAAACCCGTTTTCCAGAAGGACGGTACAGTAACCGCAGGTAACGCTTCCCAGATGAACGATGCGGCTTCCGTTGTTCTCCTTATGTCCAAGGAGAAGGCTGAAGAGCTCGGCCTCAAGCCCATCGCAAAGTTCGTAAGCTTCGCAGTTGCAGGCGTAGACCCCGCTTATATGGGCATCGGCCCTGTCGAAGCTATTCCGAAGGCTCTTAAAAAGGCCGGACTCAAGCAGGAAGACATCAACGTATGGGAACTCAACGAAGCTTTCGCGGCTCAGGCTCTCGGCTGCATCAAGCTGCTTGGCCTTGAGAACGCGAATGTCAACCCCAACGGCGGCGGCGTGGCTCTGGGCCACCCCCTCGGCTGCACAGGCGCTATGCTGACCTGCAAGCTCCTTTCGGAGCTCAAGCGCACCGGCAAGAAGTACGGCGTTGTCTCCATGTGCATCGGCGGCGGCATGGGCGCAGCCGGCGTGTACGAGATGTGTGACTGACTATAAACAGTAAATTTCGGTATTGATAAAGAGTTCCCGCACTCCTTTAGGGGAGTGCGGGAATTTTTATTTTCAGCAATAGTGAATAATGACTGTACTGAGGATATAGCCAAACTCCATATTGAAACACAGGGCAATTGGCGGTATAATCTATGTGATGAAAGAAAGACATTGATTTAACTTCGGAGGTACCTGCGCATGAGCATGGCGGACGAGATATTCATAAATAACTGTAAAGACATACTGCAAAACGGCGTCTGGGATACCGACAGAGAAGTTCGTCCACGCTGGGAGGACGGCTCGCCCGCCCATACCGTAAAGAAATTCGGCGTAGTGAACCGCTACGATTTGTCGAAGGAATTTCCGATACTCACGCTCAGACGCACCTTTCTGAAATCCGCTGTCGACGAGCTTTTATGGATATGGCAGGCGAAATCTAATAACGTGAACGAGCTGCGCACAAGGGTATGGGATCAGTGGGCAGACAAAAAGGGAAGCATCGGCAAGGCCTACGGTTATCAGCTCAGTGTGAAGCACCACTATCCGGAGGGCGATATGGATCAGGTCGACAGAGTGCTCTATGACCTGAAGCACAACCCCGCCAGCCGCAGGATAATGACTAATATTTATAACTTTGCCGACCTTTCAGAGATGGCGCTCTATCCCTGTGCCTATTCGATGACCTTCAATGTTTCGGGAAACACCCTGAACAGTATTCTGAACCAGCGCTCACAGGACATGCTTGCCGCGAACAACTGGAACGTCTGCCAGTACGCCGTACTGACTCATATGTTTGCGCAGGTGTCCGGGCTTAAAGCGGGTGAGATGGTTCATGTCATCGCGGACGCGCACATTTATGACCGTCACATCCCGCTGATAGAGAAAATGCTTGCGTCCGAGCCAAAAAAGGCGCCGGCCTTCAGGCTCGATGAGAGCGTCAACGATTTTTATAAATTCACACGCGACAGCTTTTCTCTCGAAAACTACGAATACAGTGAATTCGGCGATAAGATTCCGGTCGCCGTATAAATTATAATAATACTAAAGCATTTAAAGGCATACTGGAGGACCTTATGTACGCAATAGTCGCAGTCAGCAAAAACTGGGGTATAGGCAAGGACAATGCCCTGCTCTTCTCAATTCCCGAGGACATGAAATATTTCCGTGAAAAGACGGCTGGAAAAACAATCATCATGGGCCGGAACACGCTGGAATCCTTCCCGAACGGAGCTCCGCTCAAAAACAGAAGAAACGTCATTATTTCAACAAACGAGGGGTATAAGGTCGAGGGCGCGGAGGTCGTTCATTCGCCCGCGCAGGCACTGGAGCTGCTTTCCGAAGTGCCGGAAGATGAGATTTACGTCGTCGGAGGCAGCGAGGTATACAGGGCCATGCTTCCGTTCTGCGAAAAGGCTTTTGTCACAAAAGTCAGGAAGGGTGCGGAAGCGGACAGGTTTTTTCCGAATCTGGACTGCCTGCCGGAGTGGGCGCTCGTTGAGGAGAGCGAGGAAAAAGAGTTTGAGGGACTTAGATATCGCTTCTGCGTATATGAAAGAATCTAGGTTCTGCATGACTTTGACGGAAACGGAGCTTTTGTTTCAGGAAAAGAAGATTTAAACTGCCTATTGACAAGCGCATAAAAAATCGGTATATTTAGCCCATACTTTCATAAGTCATATGATGAATATATCAAAAGACGTTGAAGGGGACGGGGAAAAGCGCCCGCAGTTTTTAGAGAGCCGTAGTATGGTGCAATACGGCAGCTGCTGCTGATTCCAAATCACCCCCAAGTCGTTTGCCGAACTAGAAGTAAGCAATACCGGGTCTTCCCGTTATAGAAGCGGACGCTAGAAGGCGTCTATGAGTGGCTCTTTTTAGAGTAACAAGAGTGGTACCGCGGATTACCTCCGTCTCTTATTATAGAGACGGAGTTTTTTGTTATTAAGGGATTTTTTGAAGAAGGAATGAGAAAATGCTGACACTTGATAAAGTTTACCATGCCGCGTTTACGATGAAAAACGTAATCCGCCGGACCGACCTAATATACGCGCCTAATATTCCGTCAGCGGGAGAGGTTTACCTCAAGACCGAGAACCTGCAGGTTACGGGCTCTTTTAAGGTGCGCGGTGCTTACTATAAGATCAGCCAGCTGTCGGCTGAGGAAAAAGCGCACGGGGTCATAGCCTGCAGCGCTGGCAACCACGCTCAGGGCGTTGCGCGCGCCGCGTCAATGGAGGGTATTTCTTCAAAAATCTGCCTGCCGGACTCTGCTCCTATCAGCAAAATCGAGGCGACAAAGAGCTACGGCGCGGAGGTCGTTCTGGTAAACGGCGTCTATGACGACGCTTATGCAAAGGCGCGAGAGCTCGAAAAAAACGAGGGCCGCGTTTTCATACATCCCTTTGACGATGAGGATGTTATCGCGGGGCAGGGAACTATCGGGCTTGAGCTTCTGGAACAGCTTCCAGATTTGGACGCTGTTATAGTTCCAATCGGCGGCGGTGGGCTTATTTCGGGCGTTGCCTTTGCCGTTAAGTCCCTGAATCCAAAATGCAAGGTCTACGGCGTCCAGGTTTCCGGCGCGGCTTCAATGGCGAATTCCGTGTGCTGCGGAAAAATTGAAGAGCTACCGCGTGTCGCCACGTTTGCCGACGGCATCGCGGTAAAACGTCCGGGAGATTTGACCTTTGAGCTTGTTTCGAAGTACGTTGACGAGGTCGTGACGGTTACGGACGACGAGGTCGCAACGGCGGTGCTTGCGCTCATCGAACAGCAAAAACTTATTGCCGAAGGAGCGGGCGCGGTTGCGGTTGCGGCGGCGATGTTCGACAAGGTGGACATTAAAGGCAAAAAGGCCGTATGTCTGGTCAGCGGCGGAAATATCGACGTGAATATCCTCAGCCGCGTCATAACCCGCGGACTCCTGCGCGCGGGGCGCTTTGTCAATCTCTGCGTCGCGCTTACCGACAAGCCCGGTCAGCTCGAGCTGGTTTCAAGACTTATAGCGGAGCAGGGCGGCAACGTAGTCTCAGTTCACTACAACCGCAGTGAGGAAAACATGGCTATTAATTCCTGCTTCCTGACGCTTCAGCTTGAGACCCGCGACAACGCGCAGGTGGAAGCGATAAGAGCTTCGCTCAGGGAACAGGGCTTCGAAATTGTACCCCAGCATTCATAATTACGCATAGCAAAATCCCCTCGGAATCCGATTCCGAGGGGATTCAGTATCTATCCGACCGGGTCTCCGAGACGGGAGAGAACATCTGTGAAATAGGTGGGCAGCTCAGTTGTGACCTCCATCGCCTCATTGGTGCGCGGATGTATAAAACGCAGGGTGCGTGCGTGCAGGCACTGTCCCTCAAGTCCCTTATCCTTGCCTCTGCCATAGACCTCATCGCCGAGCAGGGGATGCCCGATGTAAGCCATATGCACTCTTATCTGGTGCGTACGGCCTGTTTCAAGTCTGCATCTGATGTGCGTGTAGCCGTTGTAGCGCGCGATGACCTCATAGTGCGTGACGGCGTTTCTGGAGTTCCTGTCTGTCACTGCCATACGCTTTCTGTCTGTCTGGTGACGGCCTATCGGCGCGTCTATCGTGCCGGTATCGTCCTTCATTCTGCCTATAACCACGGCTTCATATGTTCGGGAAAGGCTGTGGTCGGCAAGCTGAGCGGAAAGGAAGCGGTGCGAGTAGTCGTTTTTCGCGGCGATAATGAGGCCGGAGGTATCCATATCGATTCTGTGGACGATTCCCGGGCGCTTTTCGCCGCCTATGCCGGAAAGACTGCCTCCGCAATGCCAGAGAAGGGCATTCACAAGAGTTCCGCCCGAATGACCGGGGGCGGGGTGAACCACCATACCACGGGCTTTGTTCACGACAATCAGGTCGTCGTCCTCAAAGGCAATATCGAGAGGAAGGTCCTCAGCCGTGATTTCGGTGTCCTCGGCCTCCGGAACCTCGACGACAAATACCTCTCCGGCTGCGACACGGTGGTTCTTTTTTATCGGAGCACAGCGCAGGGTCACTGCGCCCTGCTCAATGAGCCGGGCCGCCTGAGAACGGGTCATATCATCTATTTCTTGCGCAAGGAGAGCGTCGATACGCTCGCCGCTCTCCTGTGCTTTTATCGTATAGGTGTTTGTCATTTATCCTTGAACTCCGCGATTATATCCTCAATGCTGAAATCGTCGTCTTTCTTTGCGGGCTTCGTCGCCTCTTTAATAACGGGGGTTTCCGGAGCTTCGGCAATCGGTTCTGACTTAAACACGGGCTTCGGTTCCGGAACGGGCTGCTGTGTGTCGCCGCTGAAAAGCGTGGTGAAATCGGTTTCGATTGGTTTCGGACGCGTAGCCGGCTTTTCAGCGTAAGCTTTTTCTGAGGCAAATTTCTCGGGCATGTTCCAGTCGGTGATAACGCCCTCGGGGCTACGGGCAATGGAGGCTTCAGCGGCCTTGGCGGCTATCTCCGCTTCGATGTTTCTGCGTCCTTCGACTGTTGGCTTCTTGAGCTGAGTGATATAGTCCGTTCTGATGGGACGCTCTGTCGGCATGGGACGCGAAGGAGCTCTGACGGGGGCAGGAGCTTTTTCCGGCTCCTTGTGGAAAATGAGATATATGCAGAAGATTACACCGCAGACAGTAATGAAAATGTCCGACACGTTGAAGATTGCGAAATCTCCGCCGAAAACCTTGAACTGGAACTGGAACATATCCACCACATAGCCATATAGCGCACGGTCAATGCAGTTGCCCAGTCCACCGGCCACGACCATAACTAGCATCCAGCGGCCAAGCTTGCCCTTGACGATGTTTTTCGACAGCAGGATTATAACGCCGACAGCAACCACAAGCGTCAGTGCCACGAAGAACCAACGGCCGCCTTCCAGAGAGCTAAAGGCTGCGCCCTTATTGTGCCAATTCGTGAGCTGTATAAAGCCCGGAATAAAGGGAGAAGTCGCCTTTTCGGCAAGGTGAAGATTAGTCCAGTATTTTGTTGCCTGGTCTAGTATTAGGATGATTACCGCAACGATTGCATAGAGCATAGCAGGTACCTCCTGTGAGTTGTTTTGACGCCGCACGCGAAGAAGAGCGGCGCTGTTTATTTGTACAGAGGATTTTTAAGTTGTCAGTCGGAAACAGCCGCGGCGCAGCGGGGGCAAAGCTCGGGATGCTCATGATTTTCTCCGACATGCTCATTGTGCATCCAGCAGCGCACGCACTTCGGCGCTGTGCAGGGCTCAATTTTAATGGCTATACCCTTAAACTCGTCGCCCTCATAACCCTCACCATTGCCGTACACCACCTTCGTTTCGGAAACAATGAAGAACATGGAAAGCGGCATTCCGGCGATTTTGGAAAATTCGGCTTTGGCGGCATCGGAGACATAGAGCGTCACCCTTGCCTCAAGCGGCTTGCCGATAATTTTCTCGCCGCGCGCAAGCTCAAGAGCCTTGTTTACGTCGTCGCGCAGGGCGATTATGAGGTCAAAGTGCTCCTCGGCGGCGGAATCGAATGCGTATTCGGAATTAACCTTCGGCATATCGTTTAACATGACATGCTCGGGGTTCGCACTGCTGTCATGCTTCATTGAAAGCCAGATTTCATTCGAAGTGAAAGCGAGCAGCGGCGCGATAAGACGAACCATCGCGTCAAGTATTCCGTACATGGCGGACTGGGCACTTCTGCGCAGGAGGCTGTCGCGCTTTTCGCAGTAGAGCCTGTCCTTAATTATATCCAGATAGAAGTTCGACATATCCACGACGCAGAATTTGTGTACAGCATGGATGACGTTATAGAATTCATAATTCTCGTAGGACGCGAGGCATTTTTCAACAAGCTTGTTTGTGCGGGAGAGCGCCCACTTGTCCAGCTCCTCCATGTCCGCGAAAGAAACGCGCGCATCGGGATCAAAGCCGTCGAGGTTGCCGAGCATGAAGCGGGCAGTGTTACGGATTTTAAGGTAGGTGTCCGAAAGCTGCTTGAAAATTCCCTCAGAGCAGCGCATATCAACACGATAATCGGCGGAAGATGCCCACAGACGCATGAGGTCGGCACCGTATTTCGGAATCAGGTCGTCGGGCAGAACACTGTTACCGAGGCTCTTGTGCATCGCCTTGCCCTCGCCGTCGACAGTCCAGCCGTGCGTGAGGACAGCTTTATAGGGGGCTGTGCCCTTTGTCGCGACCGATGTGAGCAGGGAGGACTGGAACCAGCCGCGGTACTGATCCGCGCCCTCAAGGTAGAGGTCCGCCGGCCAGTCTGAGGCGTTGTCATGTTCGAGAGACGCAAAATGAGTCGAGCCGGAATCAAACCAGCCGTCCAGAGTGTCAGTGCCCTTGGTGAAGTGATGTCCACCGCACTTAGGGCAGACGAAGCCTTCGGGCAGGAAATCGGAGGATTCAGTCGAGAACCAGGCGTTTGAACCCTTATCGCCGAACACCTTTGATATTTTTACAATAGTTTCGGGGGTGCAGATGGGCTCGCCGCAGTCCTCACAATATAGGACGGGTATCGGCAGACCCCACTGACGCTGACGGGAGATGCACCAGTCGGCGCGTTCGCGTATCATGGAGACCATGCGGTCGTGACCCCAGTCCGGCAGCCAGGTTACGCCGTCGCAGGTTTTGACAGCCTCGTCCTTGAAAGCGTCCACGGAGCAGAACCACTGATCCGTTGCGCGGTAAATGACGGGGTTCTTGCAGCGCCAGCAGTGGGGATAGGGGTGGCTTATTGTCTGAGATGCCAAAAGCGCACCGCAGTCGTTTAAGTCCTGCCAGATAGCGTCGTTGGCCTTCGAATAGAACATTCCCTCATATTTTCCGGAGTCATTGGTCATATATCCGCGATCATCCACCGGTACGACAATACCGATTTTCGTCTTACCGCTGTAATCGTATTTCTGACAGACCATATAGTCTTCCATACCATGTCCGGGAGCGGTGTGGACGCAGCCGGTGCCGGCGTCAAGCGTGACGTGGTCGCCGTTTATAACAAGGCTCTCGCGGTCATAGAGCGGGTGTTTTGCCCGCATGAACTCGAATTCGGAGCCCTTCATTTCGTGAAGTATTTCAAAGCTCTCTATGCCTGCGGCCTTTGCGACGCTTCCGAGAAGCTCCTTCGCGAGAACGTAGACTTCGCCGTTCGGAGCCTTTGCGAGAACATAGTCAAGCTCGGCGTTGAGGCAGATTGCAAGGTTTCCGGGAATCGTCCAGGTCGTTGTAGTCCAAATTACAAAATAAATATTATCGAGTTCGGTGTACTTCGAGAGCTTGACGAGGTCGTCGGTTACCTTGAATTTTACATAGATGGATTTGCAGGTATCGTCTGCATACTCGATTTCAGCTTCTGCCAGTGCCGTTTCATCGTGACTGCACCAGTAGACGGGCTTTTTGCCGCGGTAGATGTAGCCTTTTTCAAACATCCTGCCGAATACCTTGACTTCTTCAGCCTCAAAAGCGGGGTCCATCGTAAGGTAGGGCTTGTCCCATTCAGCCATGACGCCCAGACGCTTAAACTGCTCGCGCTGGATATCGACGAATTTCGCGGCAAAATCGCGGCAGGCGTTGCGGAACTCAGGAATGGACATCTTTTTTCTGTCCAGCTTGTTCTGCTTGATTATAGCACTTTCGATAGGCATACCGTGATTGTCCCAGCCGGGAACATACGGGGCCTGGAAGCCCGACATATTTTTATAGCGAACAATAAAATCCTTGAGGCACTTGTTCATGGCGGTGCCCATATGGATGTATCCGTTGGAGAACGGAGGCCCGTCATGAAGGATGAAGCGCGGCTTCCCCTCATTGCGGGCAATCATTTTATGGTATATATCCTGTTCATACCAGCTTTTAAGCATATCCGGCTCGCGTGTGTTGAGCGACGCGCGCATCGGGAACTCGGTCTGCGGAAGATTGACGGTTTTGTTGTAATCCTGTGGCATTTGGTGTTGGCTCCAATCTGAAAGAAGAAAAATGTTTGTATAATAGCTGCGGGACGCGGCACAGCACTGTAGCGTATTATGCCCCGCCCCGACGATATTCAGTGCGCCGAACCGCAATGAATGTTAATCTAAATTGTAGGCAAGCTCCGTCCGTTTAAGGGCAGCCTGCCGCCGTTGCTGGTGTGCTTATTTACCGAAGCGGAGATTATCAAAGGAGAACTGGCTGTTCTGCGCGGAGGTACCGGCAAACTGGCGGGTCGGCTCTTCTATGCTGCTGGAGGAGGATTCGGTCTTGCCGGTTACGACTCTGCGTATTTCCTCGTCGGCAACACCGGAATCCGCGAGCCGCTCAACGGAGCTTTCAATACTGCGGACGGTTTCCTCGACGCTCTCAGCGGGGGTTGCGGGACGGGAAATCTCCTCAAGCTTCAGGCCCTTGAGGTTGTCGAGAAAATCAAGCTGCTTTGAGCAGATGGTGCGCATGTTTTCTATGTATTTTGTGCTCTCACGTTTGGCTTCAAGAAGCAGGTTTTCCTCGGAGGTGCGCTGATTATAGGCGTCGCGCGTAATTCGCTCGGCTTCGGCGCGGGCATTGGAAAGCGATTCCTCAGCCTTCTTGCGGGCGTCCTCCTCAATCTGCATGCTCAGCTTCTGAGCGGAGAGCAGGGTAAGACGCATAGAGTCCTCTGTGGCTCTGTATTCCTCAATCTTTTCCACGAGAACCTTCATTTTACTTTTCAAAACCATGTTTTCCTTTGCGACCGCCGCATAGTCGTTTGCGGCCTCGTCCAGAAAATCATCCACGGCACCCATGTCGTAGCCGCCGAAAATCGCTTTTTCAAAGGTTTTTTCTCTAAAATTCTGAGGTGTCAACATATCAAAATCCCTTTCTGTATTGCGAAGCGCAATAATCTAAAACGGTTGCCGAACTGAGTTTTAGCCGATATAAATGCACGGAACAAAAACGAAAGTCAAAATACCTGAGACGTTTTCCAGCGTTCCGCGTTTTACTGAGAAAAACCTACATATAAAGATTGGTGTTTTCGATCTCGTCAATGAGATCTCCCATTACGTCCACGTTATAGGGAGTGATGATGTAGGTGTTTGCGGCGACCTTCTTGATTTTACCGTCAAGCGCATAGGCTACGCCGCTTAAAAAGTCGATTAGTCGGCGGGCGGTATCCTTGCCTGTCTGTTCAAGGTTCATAACAACGCAGCGTCTTTCACGAAGATGATCAGCAATCTCAGCAGCCGTTTCAAAGCGCTCCGGCTTAACAAGAACGACCTGTGATGAAGCTCCTCCGCCCAGATTTACAACCTTGTCCCTTCTCGCGGGAGCAATCGGGTGAGTGTCAATATCAGAAAAAGGATTGCGTCGCTCAGCGGGAGCGGCATACCTTTTCTGGCTGTCCGCAGCGGGGACACGCGTTTCTGCCGGAGTTTCGGGATACTCTTCGCCAAAATCGTCATATTCATCGTTGCTGTATGGACGCGTGAGCTTTTTAAGCTCGTCAAAAAGACCCATAGTAATATAACCTTTCTTTCACGGTTCCGAACGCGGAAACGAAACGAGACGCTTACGTGCATCAGCGGCAGTTACTGCGGCCGATATATCCCGTGAAGGTGAAATTTATAGTAATCAGGATGGATTCAGGAGCGGTATTGCCTAATCGGCTTTTTGAGGATATGCCCGGGCACCGAAAATCGCAGAGCCGACCCGTACCATGTTCGAGCCCTCCGCAATGGCATCCTCAAAATCTCCGCTCATGCCCATTGATAAAAAATCCATGCTGATATTATCGTATTTTTTTGCTGAATTGTCAATAAAAAGCTGACGCATACGGGCAAAATAGGCCCTTAACTCGGCTTCCTGACTCGAAATGGGGGGAATTGCCATGAGACCTCTGATAAAAACGGAGGAGAAGTTTTCCGCTTTTTCCAATATCTCGTTAAGCGCTGATTCATCAATTCCGGATTTTGAAGCCTCGCCGCCGATGTTTATCTCGATGAGAACGTCCTGCCTCATCCCAAGAGCTTTCGCGCGGCTGTCAATCTCCTCAAGCAGCTCGAGAGAATCAACGGACTGTATGAGGTCGCAAACGCCTACAAGCTGTCTGACCTTGTTTTTTTGAAGGTGTCCTATAAAGTGCAATTTTGCTCCCGCATACGCCCCATGAAAGTTTTTTTCGACAAGCTCCTGCACTCTGTTTTCTCCGCAAACGCCTATACCGGCTTTGATGGCCTCCTGTACCGCTTCGGCGGAGTTTGTTTTCGTCGCGGCGACCAGCGTAATTTCGTCCGGAGACCGTCCGGCGACGCGGGCCGCCCGCTCAACGCGCTCCTTAACAGACTCTACGTTTTCTGAAATTCCCAATTGAATCATCACCTTTTGCTAATCCTTCAATACCTTGCCGTCTGTCAGGCCCTTTGTGGTGAGGATAATATCATTGCCCTCCCTCAGGGCTGCCGCGTCCTGCGAGACCTCGGCAAGAAAATATTCGTCCGTTTCCCAGACAATGTTTATATACTTTTTTTCGGCCTGCATTCCGGTCAGAGTGTAGACATATGAGCCCTTTTCATCCGACGCAACAGCCTGCTTCGGAACTCTCAGACCTTCGCGTGCATCAAAAACAATTTCCGCTGACGCACGTCTCACAAACAGCAGCTCCGAAGTTGCCTCGGTACACCGAAAGACCACCACGCACTCGTCGCCCTCCGGAGAGCTTATTGACATGACCTTGGCGGTGAGCGGATATGAGCAGTAGCGGCCAAAATCCAGAGTGGCCGACTTTCCGATTTTAAGCCTGTCAGCGTCCTCCTTCTTTACCTCGGCGGCAAAGTACCATTCAAAGGCGGAGGCAATTTTGCCGCGGACATCGGAGGACAAGTCCTGCGGAGAAGCCTCAAGCGAGGTGAGCTTAGAAACTGTCAGCCCGGTAAGCATGTCTGGAGTAATATACTCATAACCGTCCGGTGAGGCGGAAAAAAGCCCGGGGGCTTTTGCGGTTATCACTGAGGTGTCCGAAAGAGCGCTTTGCTTGAGACTTGCAAGCTCCGTGTCGACAAGATTCAGGTCCACATCGGTTGTTTTTATGGAGGCGCTTGAGATTACAAGAGAACTGAGACTGACAGAAGCGGAGGCGAGGCTTTCGGTGTCGTGCCTCGCGGCGGAGGCGGCAACGTTCAAAAGAGCTTCCTTGATTGAGCTGTCTCTGTCGGCGAGGCTTTCGGCGGAGCTTTTTCCCGAAAGCACCGAACTGATATACTGCTTTTTCAGCTCCAGCTCACGTATTTTTGCAGCCCGGGCAAGAGATTCCTGACCCGAATAAATGACGGCAACAGCTTCACCCACCGCGACCTCCTTGCCGTTTTCTGACACTACGCTGAGGTATTTTTCGTTGCTTTGAATGAGGCTCTCCTGCCGGACAACGATGCCGGAGGCAGCGGCGTTATCCGAAAGCGATACGAAAACTGCGGGAGCGGTTCTGATATTATTCGATGCGCTTCGGACTATATAGACTCCAAGATACGCAAGAAGAGCCCCAAAAAGAAGGAGCGATATTATTTTTGTTAAAGTGTCCGTTCGTTTCATTCGTGCGGCTCCTTAGCTGACGGGACTGTCAGCGCGGTTTTCGTCTTATGAAAATATCCAAAGGGAGACCCTTTGGATATTAACGGTATATCATCCCGCTTTAAAAACGGGAGTTTCCGAAGCGATGGTTTTCTATGTATGATCCTTATCCTCGGCAGCTCTCGGTTCCCTGAGATCCACCGAATTCGAGGGTACGATGGTTGAAATTGCATGCTTGTAAATCATTTGCTGCCGTCCGTCTGTTTCCAGAATGACAACAAAGCTGTCAAAGCTCTTTACAATGCCCTTCAACTGAAAACCGTTCATCAGAAAAAAAGTTACCGTCTGTTTTTCCCGCCGGATCTGATTAAGCAATGTGTCCTGAATATTCTGTGTCTTTTGCATTTTTGCCAACTCCCCCTCGGAGCGGGTAAAATTCCATCGTGAAAGCAAATGTGTGGCAGGGATGAAAGAACCTTCCGACAGTCATTTTATCACGGTTTGCCGCTCCATAAAATAGTTATTTTAAACAAATCGCAAAACTTAAGTAAAGCGAATCGTTCATAGGCTATTCTAATCCGTACGAGTGCAAAAATATTGTCGAAATCTGTCGACCAAAATTAAAATCCGGAGCGTTTTCCCAGAGTATCCACTCAATGCCCGCCTTTCGGCGGAGCCATGTGAGCTGACGCTTTGCGTAACGCCGGCTTTCACGTTTTATGTTCTCAATTGCTTCTTCCTCTGTAATTTCACCGCGGATTGCCTGCGCCGCTTCCTTATAGCCGATTGCCTGCATAGCTGTGCATTTTTCGGGTACGCCGCGCGACAAAAGCGTACGCACCTCATCGAAAAGTCCGGCCTTCGCCATGCCTTCGGCACGTCGGTTGATTCTTTCGTAAAGCTCGCCGCGATCCTTGAACGAGAGCGCAATAACGGCCGCGTCATAGCGATTCGGTATTTTCCGCGTCTCCTCGTCGTGCTCTGATATTGTTTTGCCCGTGGTGTAGTAGACCTCCAGCGCTCGCAGAATTCGGTTTTTATCCGACGGATAGAGCTTTGAAGCACGTTTTGGGTCGACAAAAGCGAGCTCCTCCAGCAGCTTTGCTCCGCCAAGCTCGGTATATTTTGAATCAAGCTCGCTCCGTATGGCCGTGTCAGACGAGTCTTCGCCAAAGTCCCGTCCAGCGACGAGAGAATCAATATAAAGTCCTGTCCCGCCTACAATAATCGGAAGAAGCCCTCTTTTCAAAATGTCCTGCACACAGGAGTCGGCCTCTTTGACATAACGGGCAACACTGAAGCTCTCATAAGGTTCGGCTATGTCTATCATGTGGTGGGGAACGCCCTGCATTTCCTGCGCTGTAACCTTAGCAGTACCGATATCCATATGCCTGTAGACCTGCATGGAATCCGCCGAAACAATCTCGCCGCCGAAGTCCTTGGCGAGGAGTACGCCCAAAGCGGTTTTGCCTGTTGCGGTAGGACCTGTTATGACTGCAATCTTGGGTGCTGTGCTCATTTGCTCACCGCCGCGAAATAGATTCTGCATTAAGAGATTATCGGCCAAACGACCTAGACTATACGGGAAAATTCCTTGTCGAGCTGTTTTTTTGTAAGCGTAACGGCTACCGGTCTGCCGTGCGGGCAATACTTTACCTCGCCGGATACGACAGCTTTAACGATTTCAAGAAGCTCGTCGGGCTCGGTGTTCCAACCGGCCTTGACAGCGGCCTTGCAGGCAACTGTGTGCAGTATTTCGTCAAGAACATCCTCTTTTGAAAGGGAGGAGCCTTTTTTGAGCTTGTCGCAGATTTCCTCGACCATAGGGGCAATATCCGATGCGTCCGTATCCGCGGGAACACTGCGCACGATGACGCTGTCAGCGCCAAAGGGCTCAATCTCAAAACCTAGACTGTCAAGCGTTTCGCCGTTTTTTTCAATCAGTTCCATTTCGCCGTCAGATAGCTTTACCGTAACGGGTACGAGCAGAGACTGGGACATAATCCCGCGTTTTCGTGTTTTAAGTCTGTCGAAAATCATACGCTCATGCGCCGCATGCTTGTCAATGAGCAGAAGCTCCGAGCCCTTTTCGACAATTATGTAGGTTTTCATAGCCTCGCCCACAAGGCGGAAGTCCTCATGTACTCCGCTTATGACCTCCGTTTCCGCTATTTCCGGTTTGTCGGCTGTTGCTGTGACAGGAGCCGTAACAGAGGGCGGGTTTGGAGCCGCAAGCGGAAGGTCGTTGTAAACAGGCGCTGTTTTCGCAGTCCGGTAAGGCGTTTCGCTTTCATGCACAGATGTTCCGTTAGAAACCGAAGAGGGTGTTCGATTCCAGACTATCGTTCCGCGGTCAGGCGCGGAAATCGGATTTGCGGGAATATTCGGTCGGGAAGAAGCGGCTGAGGCGGCTTTGGGCGTGTCCGAATATTTCTCGCGGTACTCGTTGCTGTTCATGGATTTGTAAAAGTCCTTTTTTGGGGACGCTGCGGCTCTTGTCGAAGGTGAAAGCGTTATTTCAGCAGTCCGGTTTTCTCCGCCGAGAGCGGAGAGGGCTGCGTAATAGACGGCGTCAAAAACCTTTTTCTCGTCGCGGAACTTGACCTCCGTTTTGGCGGGATGCACGTTTACGTCCACGGAACCAAAGCTTAAAGAAAGATAGATGACGCAGGCGGGGTAGCGCCCCGTAAGCAGGGTGTTTTTGTATGCCTGTTCGAGCGCCGCCTGAAGGAGCTGGGACTTGATGGCGCGCCCGTTCACAAAGAAAAACTGCTTTGCTCTGTTGCCGTGACCTGCCATAGGCGATGAGATAAAGCCCGAAACCGAAAGCCCCTCGTCGTCCGAGGAACACTCAAGCAGTTCTTTTGCCGTGTCGCGCCCAAGAAGGCTGTATGCGCAGGAGGAAAGCTTGCCGTCGCCGGGGGAGAAAAATTCCTCTTCTCCGTCCTTGAGAAGACGGACGGAAACCTCCGGACGTCCCAGAGCGCAGCGCAGAGCAATCAAAGAGCAGGCGGAGCCCTCGGAACGGTCGGCTTTCATGAATTTCAGTCTCGCGGGGGTGTTGTAAAACAGGTCGCGCACGATGAGGGTAGTACCCTCCGGGCAGCCGTGCGGCGACATTTCGATAATGTCCCCGGCTTCGAGCACGACACGCGTGCCTTCGTTTGTGCCTTTTTTGCGTGTCAGAAGTTCTATTCGTGAAACAGCGGCAATTGCCGCCAGCGCCTCGCCGCGAAAGCCCATAGTACCGATGGCCTCAAGTCCGCGCTCGTCACGCAGCTTGCTTGTCGCGTGACGCATGAAGCAGAGCCCCGCATCCTCGGGCAGCATGCCGCTACCGTCGTCGGTTACACGGATATAGGTCATTCCGCCGCCGCGAACCTCAATTGTTATGTTTTGCGCGAGAGCGTCAAAGGAGTTTTCAATCAGCTCTTTTATAACGGAGGCGGGACGTTCTACGACCTCGCCTGCCGCGATAAGATCCGCAACGTGCGGAGAGAGAAGGTTTATTTCAGACATGGAGAGTATCCTTTCCAAAAAAGGCGAACAGCAGGGCGGGCTATCGTTATTCGGTGCTTATAACATAGCCGCTCTGCGGCTATGTTATAAGCATTTAATCAGAGGCGCGCGCCGACTCAGCCGACGCATGCGCGTTATAATGTCCGCTTGCGGACATTATAACTTAAAATGATTGAAAATGCCACACTAAAATGGTATTATCAATAGAAATGCTTTGTTTCTGACGATTCAGGGCACAAAATGCAAATATAATGACGGGACTTGGAGCATGAGCATTAAACGGACAAATATACCCGCTGAAGAAATCCAAAAACAACTGGCTATCTGCGCCGATGTGAGACAGAGATATGAGGGGAAAACGCCTCTTGCGCTCGTTGACACCTTCGGCTGCCAGCAGAATGAGGAAGACAGCGAAAAAATAAGAGGCTACCTTGCCGAGATGGGCTTTGAGATGACACAGGACGAGTTTAAAGCCGATATCATCGTTCTTAACACCTGCGCCGTGCGCGAGCACGCGGAAATGCGTGTTTTCGGAAACCTAGGCTCTCTGACACATCCGAAAAAGGAAAACCCGAATCAGATAATTGCCGTGTGCGGCTGTATGGTTCAGCAGGAGCACGTGGTTGACAAAATAAAAAAATCCTTTCGCCATGTTGACTTAGTCTTCGGACCGGACGAACTCTGGCGTTTTCCGGAGCTTATTTACTCGGTACTGACAAAGCGGAAAAGAGTTTTCGCGCCGGGAAGCGGGGATGGCTGCGTTGCGGAGGGTGTTCCGCACCTGCGCTCTGACAAGGTGAAAGCGTGGCTATCGATAATGAACGGCTGCAACAATTTCTGCACCTACTGCATCGTGCCATACACGCGCTTCCGTGAGCGCTCAAGACAGCCGGAGGAGATTTTGAAAGAAGCGCGGGAGCTTGTCGCGCAGGGCTACAAAGAGATTACGCTTCTGGGACAGAACGTCAATTCCTACGGAAAGGACCTTGAAAACGGCGTCTCCTTCGCGCAGCTTATCCGAATGGTAAACTCCATCGAGGGCGACTTTGTAATACGCTTTATGACCAGCCATCCGAAGGACGCAAATGACGAGCTTTTTGCCGCGATGCGCGACTGTGAAAAATGCGAAAAGCACCTGCATCTGCCGCTTCAGTCGGGGAGCGACAGGATACTCAAGGCGATGAACAGACACTACGACTCTGAAAAATATCTTGCGCTTGTCGACAGAGTGCGGGAATACGTCCCCGATATAGTTCTGACGACCGATATCATCGTCGGCTTTCCGGGCGAGACAGACGAGGACTTTGAAGACACGATGCGGGTAATCGAAAAGGTGCGCTTTGACGCGATGTTTACCTTCATCTATTCAAAGCGCGTGGGCACACCCGCCGCCGAAATGCCGGACCCCTATACGCGCGAAGATAAGCAGGTGCATTTTGACAGGCTGGTTGAAACCCAGAACCGAATTTCCGAAGAAAAGCACAGAGAGCATATCGAAAAAACGCTCCGTGTACTGCTGGACGGCAAAGATAAGGATGAAGGCATTCTTACGGGACGCAGCTCGGGCGGAAGACTTGTGCGCGTTTTGGGCGACGAGAGTCTGATAGGCTCTTTCGCAAATGTTAAAATTACCGGCTGCAACACCTGGGCGCTGAAGGGCGAAATCATATAGCTATACACAAAAACTGTCGGGAGGCGGAACCATGGCGGAGCTTACGCCGATGAAAAGACAATATAACGAAATTAAAGCGCAGTATTCGGACTGTCTGCTGTTTTTCAGGCTGGGCGATTTTTACGAGATGTTTGACGAGGATGCCGTTGTGGCTTCCCGCGAGCTGGAGCTCGCGCTCACGACGCGCGACCGAAACGTTGAAAATCCAGACGAGCGCACTCCCATGTGCGGAGTGCCGTATCACAGCTGTGAAGCCTATATCGCGCGGCTTATCGCGAAGGGCTACAAGGTCGCAATCTGCGAGCAGACCGAAGACCCCGCACTTGCAAAGGGGCTTGTAAGCCGCGACGTAATAAGGATAATAACCCCAGGTACGGTGACCGAAAGCTCCATGCTTGAAGAGGGAAAATCGAACTATGTCTGCGCGATTTTTCTGGACAGCACCGCCGGAGCCGTCGCCTTCTGCGATGTTTCAACAGGAGAATTCTGCGTCGCAGGCTTTGATAAGGCTCCGGTAACGCACATACAAAACGAGCTGGGGCGTTTTTTGCCGCGCGAGGCGGTTCTGAGCACGGGCGCTGCGGAAAATGAAGAGCTTAGGACATTCCTTACAAAAAAGCTCGACTGCCTTGTTGAAAACGGGGACGAGCGCTTTGACTATCTGCTGGGCGCGGCGAGAATCTGCGAGCAGTTTAACGCGCCGGACGTCGACAGTCTCGGACTTGCGGGCGACAGCGCCGCCGTTTGCGCGGCGGGAGGACTGTTAAGCTACATAATCGAAACGCAAAAGTTTAATATCAGCCACATAAGCAGTCTGGATGTTTTTTCAGCGGGCCGCTTTATGGAGCTCGACTATACCACACGCCGCAACCTTGAAATTACCGAAAACCTCCGCACGGGCGAGAAAAAGGGCAGCCTGCTCTGGGTGCTCGACAAGACGAAAACACCGATGGGCGGAAGACTCCTAAGGGCTTGGACGGAGCGCCCGCTGCTTTCGCCGGTTGCAATAAAACGACGTTTGACGGCGGTGCAGGAGCTTTATTCCGACAATGTCACACGCGGCGAAATAATTGAAATTCTCCGCGATATCGGCGATATTCAGCGTCTTGTCGGCAGAGCGGTCTACGGCACGGCGAACGGGCGCGACCTGCTTGCACTCGGGTCCTACTGCGCGGCACTGCCGGAGCTTGATAAGCTCCTTTCGGGCAAGCAGAGCCTTTTGCTGCGCAAAATTGCGGAAACCGACCCGATTTCGCATATACCGGAGCTGATTTCGAGGGCTATCTGCGATGAACCGCCGTTTTCCGTACGCGAGGGCGGGATTTTGCGCGAGGGCTTCAGCGAGGAAGTGGATAATCTCCGGAATGTCCGCGATAACGGAGCCCAGATGGTATCCGAACTGGAGCAGCGCGAGCGGGAACGCACGGGCATAAAGAAGCTCAAGGTCGGCTACAACCGCGTTTTCGGCTATTACATAGACATACCGCGCGCGTTTTCAGAAAATGTGCCGGAGGAATATATCAGAAGACAGACACTCTCAACGAGCGAGCGCTTCCTGACGCAGGAGCTCAAGGAGCTTGAAAACACGCTGTTAACCGCGAAGGACAGGCTTGGCGAGCTGGAATTCCGGTTTTTCGAGGAAGTGCGCCTGCGCGTTGCCTCCGAGGTCACAAGGATTCAGGCAATCGCGGACGCAATAGCGGAGCTTGACGTTATCTGTTCCCTCGCGGAAGTTTCGGTTAAAAACGGCTATACGATGCCGGAGGTCGACCTTTCGGGAACACTGTCCATTACGGCGGGCCGCCACCCTGTTGTCGAGCAGACCCAGCGCGACACGCTCTTTGTACCGAATGATACCTTTATGAACCTGTCGGACGAGAGAACGGCGATCATAACCGGCCCGAACATGGCGGGTAAATCCACATATATGCGTCAGAACGCGCTCATCGTGCTTATGGCGCAGATTGGCAGCTTCGTTCCCGCGAAAAGCGCGCTCATCGGGATAGTCGACAGAGTTTTCACGCGCATCGGCGCGTCCGACGACCTGGCGGGAGGACGCAGTACCTTCATGGTTGAAATGATTGAGGTCGCGGACATTCTGAAATACGCCACAAGCGCAAGCCTTATAATTCTCGACGAAATTGGGCGCGGTACCTCCACCTATGACGGCATGGCAATAGCCAGAGCTGTTCTGGAGTTCTGTGCCGACAAGAAAAAGCTCGGAGCTAAAACTCTTTTCGCGACTCACTACCACGAGCTTTCCGCGCTTGAGGGAACGCTTGAGGGCGTGCGCAACTACAGTATCACCGCTAAAAAACGCGGAAACGACCTCATCTTCCTGCGCAAGATAGTGCGCGGAGCGGCGGACGACAGCTACGGCATCGAGGTCGCAAAGCTCGCGGGAGTGCAGGATTCGGTCATTTCAAAGGCTAAGAGCTATCTTGCGGAGCTTGAGAGCGGAACACACGCGGCTCCCGCCGCGGCTTTGCATCCGAGCGGCGATTCTCAGCTCAGCTTTTCGGATTTTGGTTCAAACGAGATAATCGGAAAGCTGAAAAATGTTAATCTCGACACACTTACGCCGATTGAGGCGATGAATCTCCTGTATGAGCTCAAAAAAAAGGTGGACGCCTGATGAAAGTTGTGATTACCGGTTTTTTCAACACCATGCCAAAGTCCCGAACAATCGCGGGTATTGTTTATCTTCCGTTCCATGTTGTGATTTTTCCGATTTTTCTTGCAATGGCGGCAACCTGGCTGCCGGGCGGACTGGATGAGCTGACACAACACATTATCTACTATGCGCTCGGCTTTTTGTTTTGCCTCATTGTTATGTGGAAATACCTCAGAAGCGCTTTTGACATCATGCTCGATAACCCTGTAATGAGTGTTGCTGTTTTAATTTTCGGCTATTTTATGTACCTTCTGCTCAGCTATCTTTCAATTGGTGTTCTTCTGATGATAGTCGGAGACAAGCTTTCTAACCCCAACAATGAAGCGGTGCAGAGTCTTGCAAACGACAGTCCGCGTGCGGTGCTGGGACTTGCGGTATTCATTGCGCCTATAGTGGAAGAGGTCCTGTTCCGCGGGGTCGTTTTCGGCTCGCTGCGAGTGAAGCACCGCGTATGGGCTTTCATTGTGTCTATTAGCCTTTTTGCGCTCTACCATGTATGGCAATACGCGCTTGTCTCGATGGACCTGACGACGCTTTTGTACGTAATCGAATATATTCCCGCGGGCTATGCCCTCGCGTGGACTTATGAAAAGACAAACTGCATATGGATTCCGATCTTCCTGCACATGTTTATTAACATTCTTTCGATGCTGATTATAGTGGGATGACATCTGAACACGCATTAAAGACAAAATATTTAAAAAACCTTAAAATTCTTTGAATTTCGCTTATTATAGTGATATTATGTGAATAATGATTTATTGCAACGCTTGGGGAGATGTCAAATGCTGCGAAAAGGCTGGCTGAAAGAAGCGATACAGGCGCAAGTCTTTGAAATACGACAATATAACCGCTACGGGAAACGCGATATGGTTGCGAGAAACATGGTTGCGCTGAAGCTGATCAGTTTTGTCGGGCTCGCTATTACGCTGCTCGTCTTTGCGCTGTCGCGTCTCGGGCTCGAAAACTGGGCCTTCATGTGGCACTACTGGATACTGATTCCGATGTATACGGTATTTCTTGCTTTTTCTGTAATTTACGGAAAGAAGAAAAACAAAGACTATATTGTTGTCCAGTGGGCGGGCACTCTGTTTTCCATCGCACTGGTTGTTCTTCTGACTGTTGTTGAAGTCTTTTGTTACCCGAGCAAGCCGGACGAGCTGTTCATATTCGTAATAGTGCTATTGCCGCTGTTTTTCGCGATTGAAACCTGGGTAGTCGCGTCGATTGCCTTTTGGGGCGGACTTTTATACTGTATACTTGCGTATTATTTCAAGGCTCCGGAGGTCATACAGCACGATATTTTCTCGGTCAGTCTGGGCGTCGTGCTTTCCCTGCTGGTGCTGGGATACCACGCGAGGATTCGCGCAAACGGTTTTTTAGTCAAGGAAAAATATAAAACGCTCAGCCGAATGGATCTTCTGACTGAGCTTCTCAACAAGAAAAGCTATGAACTCTGGTGCCAGAGGCTTATCGATGAGTGCGAGAACGGAATGCCCTGTTCGCTGGTTATATTTGATCTGGACAACTTTAAGCAGATCAACGACACCTACGGACATATAATGGGTGACAGGGTGCTCGAAATAGTCGGACAAACGCTTTCGGAGAGCTTCCAGGCCGACTGTTTTGTCGGACGTATAGGCGGGGACGAATTCAGCGCTTTCACCTGCTCCCGCAAGAGCAGCGAGCTCTTCAAAAGACGGGCGGAGAACGTTATGACGGAGGTCATGGAGCGCGCGATGAAGGAGCTTCGGATAAACGTTACAATGAGCATGGGTATTTCGGAAAAAACGAGCGGTACGATAGGCTATATGGAGCTGTATTTTGACGCCGACAAGGCGCTGTACGAATTCAAGCGTTCGATTAAGAACGAGAAATACGCTGTCGCATCAAATTAAGATTAAGGGAAAATCCCGAAAACGCAGCTGAAGCGTTTTCGGGATTTCTTCTTTATAATTTGTTATTAATAGGCGACGCCCCATATAATCATTTTCTTCGCGGGCTTTCCGCAGACGGGGCAGACATCACCGAGGTTTTCCTGAACAAGGGGTATGCAGCGGCTTGTTACACCGGCTCTTTCCTTCATTGCGAGCTCACACTCGACGTCGCCGCACCACATGGTTTTCACAAAACCGCCCTTGGTGTCGACTATCTCTTTGACTTCCTCGGGGCTTGAGGCTGTAAAGGTGTGCTCATCCAGATTCTTTTTTGCCTTCGCGAAAAGTCCCGCCTGAATTGCGTCGAGCAGTTCCGGAACCTTTGTTTCAAGCTCACTCAGCAAAACGGTCGTTTTTTCGCCGCTGTCACGGCGGGCGCATACGCATTGACCCGCTTCGATATCCTTGGGCCCGATTTCGATGCGGAGGGGAACGCCCTTCATTTCGTACTCGGCAAATTTCCAGCCGGGAGAGTTATCCGAAAAATCTCCCTTGACGCGCAACCCCGCGGCCTTGAGTCTTCCGATAAGCTCCTGAGCCTTTTCGACGACGCCCTCCTTATGCTGGGCGATGGGCAGAACAACGGCCTGAATGGGGGCAATTCTCGGAGGAAGAACTAGTCCGTTATTGTCGCCGTGCGTCATAATTATGCCGCCGATTGTGCGGGTGGAGAGCCCCCATGAGGTCTGGTGAGGGGTTGCGGGTTTGTTCTCCTTATCGGTAAAGGAAATATCAAAGGCCGTTGCGAAACCCGTGCCGAAATAGTGGCTGGTTCCGCTCTGCAGAGCCTTGTGGTCATGCATCATGCATTCGATGGTATAGGTGCGCTCCGCTCCGGCGAATTTTTCCTTGTCGGTTTTACAGCCTCGTACTACGGGCATAGCAAGGATGTTCTCGCAGAGGTCGGCATAGGCCTCGAGTTGCTGCTCGGTTTCGGCAATCGCTTCCTCGGCGGTTGCGTGGAGAGTGTGACCCTCCTGCCAGAGGAACTCGCGGTGGCGGAGGAAGGGACGGGAGGTTTTTTCCCAGCGGAGAACGCTGCACCACTGGTTGTATAGAAGCGGCAGGTCGCGCCACGAATGAACAATATTGTGCCAATGGTCACAGAAAAGCGTTTCGGAGGTGGGGCGGATGCAGAGCTTTTCCTCCAGCTTTTCGGAACCGCCGTACGTCACCCAGGCACATTCGGGCGCAAAGCCCACAACGTGATCCTTTTCTTTTTGTAAAAGGGATTCCGGAATCAGCAGCGGCATAGACACATTCTGATGCCCTGTTTCCTTGAAACGCCTATCAAGCTCCGACTGGATATTTTCCCAAATGGCATAACCGTAAGGTCGAAGAATGAACATACCTTTTACGCTGGTATATTCAATCAGCTCGGCTTTTTTGCACACGTCTGTGTACCATTTAGCAAAATCGACCTCCATATCGGTTATCTGTTCGACTTTTTTGTCCGTTGCCATGATTTGTGATCAATCCTTTCGACTTTGTTGGTCTCAGCCCACAAAAACTTTCGCAAGCTGACGGAGCAGACGGCTGGCGCCTTCTGCGTCATCCTGTAATTCTATAAAATAAACCAGGGCTTGTCAAGAACAATAGTCGATTTGATGCCGTATTATGGAGTGACTTTCATAATATCGGAGGCGGGAGCCTGTGAGCGCTTTTGCTAAGTTTTATTTTCGGCCCGCCGAGGGCGAAAAAATACACACGGTTGTAACACCAAAGGAGGACGAGAGCTGCGGTATATGCGGAAAGGTGTCCGAGGGAGAAAAAGGCATAAAAGGAGCGCTCGTGTTTCTCTTTGAAACCGAGGGACAGGAGGCTGGACGGCTTCTCGCGTCAAATGTGACGGATGAGGACGGTCAATTCGCTTTCGGACCTCTCGACGCGGGTAAGCTTTATCTCATAAAGGTCTATAAGGACAGCCTGAAGCTCCGCGAGCTGGAGATTACGGTGTGAGTTTTTCGGCGTGTAAAAAAGGGCGGTAGGTCTAACCTCCCGCCCTTTTTGCCTATTTAGCACGCTTTATCGTTCGAATATCCCGTCCCGCGAATTTTAAAGGGAGATACTCACCCTCAAGCCGGGACACAATCTGCGGGGAATAGCGCCTGCGCAGCTCGTCCTCCGAAAGATTTGTCGTAATAATGGTTTTTCCGCCCTTTAAAAGCCGCCCGTTTACGAGTGAATAGAGGGCGCTCTGCGTAAAAGTCGTCGTCATTTCGGTACCGAGGTCGTCAATTATAAGCAGGTCACATTCCGTATAGCGGCGGACTCGGGAGGCCGTTTCCTCTGTACCCTCTCCACCGCGGTCAAACTTTTGAAGCTCAAAGGCTTCCATTACGGATATAGCGGTGTCATAAACGACTGAAAAACCTTTTTCCGAAACGACCTTTGCAACCGAGGCGGCAAGAAAGGTTTTGCCGAGTCCTGTGCCTCCGCGGAAAAGAAGATTCACGGACTTGCTGCCGAAATCCGTGGCATATTCACGGCAAATACTAAATGTAGCCGATAAAACCGCTCTGGGCGTGTCGTTTAACTCAGTGTCAAATACATCGTCATAATAGCTGAGGTCAAATTTATCAAAGCATTGCCCGTTTATATTGAGTGTGCTGCTCAGCTCTTTGACGGCTTCGGCCGAATAAAGCTTTTTCAGGCATGTGCAGGGCTCGCCTAGAACATAGCCGGTGTCCCGGCAGATAGGGCAGTCATAAATCTCGTCTATATAGTTTGTGGGATAGCCGCCGGATTTGAGAAGAGCCGAGCGCCTATCGAGCAGTTTTTCACAGCTTATTCTTGCGTTTTCAACGGCTTTGCCCGCGTCTGAGCCGCTTTTCAGAGCTTCGGCGGAGACGGATACCATAAGACGCGTAATTTCTGCTTCTGCTTCGATGATAGCGGGGATGCTGTTGTAAACTACCGATTTTCTGCGCTTCAGCTCAGCTTCATTGACCTGTTTTCTGCTTGCGATAATGTCTCTGACCCGCGCCAGTATCTTTCCGTCATAGCCCATATAATTACCTCAAAATCAGCCGTTTTTGACTTTGTCCCAGATTTTCTTAATTCGCTCTGATTCCGACTCTCCGTCATTTCTTACATTTGTCGGTGATGCTACATCCTTTTGAATAGGCGACCTGCCGTTTTTTGCGGGGTTGTCGCCCTTCATGACAGCCTCCGCCGTATGTAGGTTTTTTGAATGCCAGCTAGTTAAAATTGAGTCCATGTACTTCCATGTGAGACCGCCTGTTTTGACAACGGTCTTGTCATAGGCGAGAGCGATAGCTTCAAGGTCGAAGCCCTTGTCCAGCCAGCTTTCGACATATTTACGCTCTGTGGCGCTGAAATTTCTTCCGTTTATCTGTAAAAGACGCTTGATATCATTAACAATTCCGCTGCGTGCCCTGATGCGAAGAAGGTGTTCCTCCGCAAGCTCAAGAGTCAGTATTTCGCGGTTGTACCAGGCGTAGGCTTCCTTTTCGATGGCGCGCATGGAAGGAAATTTTCCCGGGCCCTGATGCTCGTGCGCTTCTTCTACACAGTGGTTTATAAGAAGGAAGATGACCTCCGTCGGCAGCCGGAGATAGTCGTAAATTCCAAACAGGATTTTCAAATCCGCCCCTGTCAGCATGTGTCCCATTATGCGCTGAGTCTCGTCGACTATTGCCCTGAACTCACCGTTTTCGGCGGTGCGCGAGGCAATGTCCTCCGCCGTGTATTCGGGAAGCTCGTCCGCCGGCAGCGGAAGAGAAGCGCTTACCTCTCCCGTCTTAAAAAGGCCCGTCTCGCAGAGCCTTGCCATCGCGTTTTCAATCTCTGTTTTTGTACGTCTGAGGGAAGAAGCCGCGCTCGCCAAATTCACCGCACCGCCGCTTCTTAGAGCGTAAAGGTAAACAAGAGTAGCTGTTCCGTCGCCAAGACTTATAAGCTTGTCCGCGTCAACTGCCGGGAGGGATAGATTCGGTTCGCCGGAAAGTCTGTATTTTTTATCTTCCATAAGCCCCTCCGTACAGTTTTTATTATAATGATTGCGGGTGCAGACATTATAACATTAATTTTAACTTGTAGCAATATATCTATTTATGTTATAATAACCTTATACGAATGTTGAATTGATTTAAACGCATATACCGCAAGCAAATTACTCTCATAATTGGAAGAGGTGAATGCCGAGATGATGAAAGATGTTACTGTCGATATCGCGGGACGCGAGTATACGCTCAAAACCGATGAGGATCCGGATTACGTCCGTGAGCTTGCAAATCTTGTGACTGTGAAAATTCTGGAAATTAAGCGGGACTCCGGCGCCTCCGCTGTGGACTGCGCGACTATGGCGGCAATGGATCTGGGCGACCGCTACCTTAAGGAACAGAAGAAAAAGCAGGTTTCGAAAAAGAAATCGCCCGAACAGGCGGATACAGAGCCGACGACACTTCTATAATCGCGTCACCCGAAAGGCACAGCTATGTTGGAACTTCTATCACCTGCCGGTTCTCCCGAGGCGGTCGTCGCCGCGGTTCAGAGCGGAGCAGATGCTATCTATATGGGCTTCGGCGGATTCAACGCGCGCCGGAGCGCAAAGAATTTTACGGACGAGGAGTTTGAATCCGCCGTCCGCTATTGTCGTATCCGGGGCTGCAAGGTCTACGTCACGCTGAATACCCTCGTGAGCGACAGGGAAATACCCGAAGTCCTGAAACTCGCCGAGAAAGCCTGCGAGCTCGGAGTCGACGCAATACTGGTTCAGGATTTGGGGCTTGCGCGCGTTTTAAAATGCGCGCTTCCCGAGCTGCCGCTTCACGCGAGCACACAGATGAGTATCCATAACCTTGCGGGAGTAGAGGCGGCCACCGAAATGGGCGTTACCCGCGCTGTCCTTGCAAGGGAACTGACACTTGAACAGATTTCGATTATTGCCGAAAAGGCGCCTATTGAGGTGGAGGTTTTCGCGCACGGCGCGCTGTGCTTCTGCCACTCCGGACAGTGCTATATGAGCGCACTCATCGGCAGGCGCAGTGGGAACCGCGGAGCCTGCGCCCAGCCGTGCAGGCTTCAATACAGTCTCGGCGGGAGAATGGACAACTACCCCCTGAGCCTCAAGGACAATTGCCTTGTGTCCTATCTCAAGGAACTCGAAAAAGCGGGCGTAGCCTGCGTAAAAATCGAAGGCCGCATGAAGCGCCCCGAATATTCCGCAATAGTGACGGGAATATATTCACGCGCGATACGCGAGGGACTTGAGCCGTCGGAAACCGAGATGCAGCAGCTTGAGCTTGCGTTTTCGCGTCAGGGCTTTACGGACGGGTACCTTAAGGGACAGAAGGATGCTTATATGTTCGGCGTCCGCGAGGAGATGGACAGGGATGCAAATAAGCTCTTTTCCGCCGCCCGAAAGGAATACGGCGCTTCTGAAGCCCGCCGTGTGCCTGTGAAGTTTTTCGCTCTTGTCAAGCAGGGGAAAACAACCAAATTCGCGGTTGAGGACAAGGACGGCCACAAGGTTTTAAGGGACGGGCCGGTTCCGCAGCAAGCCGAAAATCAGGCTGTTTCCAAACAGACTATCCATGACCAGTTCTACAAAACGGGCGGCACGCCATATTATTGCTACGATGTTGAGACGGTGCTGGACGAGGGCCTGTTCCTCTCTGTGTCAATGCTCAACGAAACCCGCCGCTTTCTTCTGGACGAGCTTACCGAACAGAGAAAGAAGCCTCCCATGAGAAAAGTGGGGAAAACTCCGAAAACTCCCTCCGATGTAAAGATTCTCGGCGGGCCGAAAATGATTTTTCAGGTTGGAAACGCGGAGCAGCTCACAGAAAAGCTCGCCGAGGAGAAACCGGACTTTATCTATGTACCGCTTGCGGTACTTGCGGAGAATCCCACAGCGGTCATACCCTTTGCCGAAAACGGAGCTGTGCCCGTTGCCGTGCTGCCGCGCATCATAACCGATACGGAAGCACCTGAAATTATGGAGCAGCTGCGCCGGGTTAAGCTCATGGGTGTAACACAGGCGCTAATAGGGAACATGGGGCACATAAAGTACGTCAGACTTGCGTCACTGGACGCAAGAGGCGATTTTGGATTGAATGCGTACAATTCGGATACGCTTCAGGTGCTAAGCGCGGCAGGACTTCTGTCCGCTACGGCCTCCTTCGAGCTTCGTCTCAGCCAGATAAGGGATATGCACAAGCCGATTAATACAGAGGTTATTGCCTACGGACGTCTGCCCTTGATGGTGAGCGACCAGTGTATTATAAAAAACAGCGCGGGACAGTGCAACTGCCAGAACGCGGTTTCGCTTTCCGACCGCACGGGACAGCTATTTCCCGTAGTTAAGGAGTTCGGCTGCCGCAATGTCATTCTTAACGCACACAAGCTGTTTCTGGGTGACAGAAAGCGCGACCTGGAAAGCTGCGGACTCTGGGGCATCAGACTCCTGTTTACCAATGAAGGCCCCGAGGAATGTGTGCGCGTTGCGGACAGCTTCTTAGGCAAAACGGATTACACTCCGAACGGCCTGACAAGAGGGCTTTATTACCGCGGCGTTGAATAACGCTATTTTATACAAAGCAGAGGAATGCTTATGGACATCGTTCTTGCGTCCGCCTCGCCGCGAAGACGCGAGCTTCTTACAATGCTCGGAGTGAAGGACTTCAAAATCATACCGGCTGAGGGCGACGAGATAATCGAAGAAGGAATGACGCCTGCCGAAGCGGTGTGTGCTCTTTCCCGCGCCAAGGCGGATGAAGTATCAAGAAAGTGCCTTTCTTCCGACGTCATTATTGCGGCGGATACGATAGTCGTGCTCGACGGAGATATCCTGGGAAAGCCCTCCGACAAAAGCGACGCATTCCGTATGCTCACGCTGCTCTCCGGAAGAGCGCACACTGTATTTACCGGCGTGACGGTCATGCAGGGCAATGAGGTTCTCTCCGAATTCGAGCGGACGCTCGTCCGCTTCCGCGATATTACGGAGCGGGAGATTGACGCATATATCAAAACGGGCGAACCGATGGACAAGGCCGGTTCCTACGGCGCACAGGGCATAGGCGCCCTGTTTATCGAAGGCATTGAGGGCGATTTCTTTAACGTGATGGGTCTGCCTCTGTGCAGACTTTCAAAAATGCTTGAACAATTGGGAGTTTATTTACTTTGAACAGTTTTAAGGATTACATGAAAAAAAACGGGTTCAGACTCGGGCTGGTCGTGGTTATCGTCGCTGTCATTTTCGGGTTTTCCGCAAGCCGCTCTCCGGAGGGCACAAGCGGTCTCGAAAATGCCGCGGCTTCAATAACAACGCCCGTCAAAGAGGGGTCAACCGGAATCAAAGGCTGGCTTGAGGGCATTTACGGCTACATGTTCCGCTATGACAATTTAGCCTCGGAAAACGAGCAGCTAAAGGTTCAGCTTGCGGAATCTGATAAAAAACTCCGCGAGGCAGGGGACGCCGAGAGCGAGAACGCGCGCCTGCGCGAGCTGCTCAATCTGCGTGAAAAGCATGAGGACTTTGTTTTTGAATCTGCAAACATCATCGACCGGCCGGCCTCAAACTGGAGCGTGACCTATACCCTGAGCAAGGGTACCGAAAGCGGAATCAAGGTCGGTAACTGCGTAATTGACAGCAAGTATAATCTTGTGGGGCAGGTGACGGAGGCCGGCTCCGGCTGGTCCACGGTTCGCTCGGTGATAGACGCCGATATGCGGGTCGGCGCACTTGTCGGCGAGGGCGGAAACGCGGCTATGATAGTCGGGGACTTTACGCTTATGCAGAAGGGCGAGACCAAGCTTTCTTACCTGACTGAGGAAACTCAGGTTCTCGAAGGCGAAGTGCTCATCACCTCCGGCAAGGGAGGAGCCTTCCCCAAGGGCCTTGATATAGGCACTGTAAGCTCTGTCCAGACCGAGGCCGGCGGACAGGTTGAATACGCGGTAGTAAAACCCGCGAGCGAGCTTGGCGCGCTGTCCGAGGTGTTCGTTATAAAGGATTTCAACATCATCGAATAATTTAGGACAAGGAATTGCGGGTTAAACCCTCATTATCGAAGATTGGAGGCACGGTATGTTTCTCGACATGGTCAATATTGAGAAGGTACGAAGAGCAATTGTTTACTTCGGAGTTATGCTGCTCGTGCTTCTGGTTCAAAACAATATTCTTTCGAATTTTGCAGTTTTCGGAGTGCATGCACTAATAGCACCGATTGCCGTCGTCGCCGTAGGCTTTTTTGAAGGCGGCGTCTGGGGCGGAGTGTTCGGCCTTTTTATGGGCCTTTTTTGCGATATGTATTTTAATGACGCTCCGGTGCTTTTAACCGTCGTTCTTCCCGTAATCGGTTTTTTGTCCGGAGCGCTGGTAATGAATTTTGTAAATAAACGCTTCTTCTCTTTCTTTTTCGTCTGTCTTGCGGCGCTGGTACTGACGGCCATATGCCAGATGTTCAGATTTGTAGCGCTCGCGAACGCAAACATTCTGCCCGTGCTTTTAACCGCGGGGCTTCAGACGCTGTGGTCGCTGCCCTTTACACTCGCAATTTATTATCCGTGCCGCAAACTTTCGGGCGTGGATCTGAGCAAGTAGTTCCTTGCGGAAGGAAAGAAAATGGATAGAACAATAAAACCCTGGCGGCTTGCGGCAACGATAATCCTCGTTTTATCGCTGACGGTCGTTTATGCAGTGAACCTCTATCGATTGCAGATAGTTAAGGGTGCCGAATACTATGCGCAGTCCCAGAACAGCATAGTTACAACGAATACAGTCATTGCTGCGCGAGGGAACATCCTTGATCGCTACGGCAGAGTGCTGGTTTCGAATAAGACCTGCAACAACATCTACATTAACGCGGATGAGCTCTTTGAGCAGCCCGACCCGAATGCTATAATTCTGGAGCTTACACAGGCGGTCAAGGATTCCGGCAACACATACATTGATACGCTGCCGATAACGAAAGAGGCACCCTTCGAATACGTTCCGAATATGACGGACCTTCAGAAAACAAGGCTTGACGCCTATCTTAAGGCGAACGATCTGCCGGCGTCGACTACTGCCGTTGAACTGATGGCCTTTTTCAGGGACGCCTTTGATATTGACAATAACTACACCTCCGAACAAATGAGAGCGGTTGCGGGCGTGCGTTATGAAATCAAAATACGCTATGTCATCAATACCTCCGACTATGTTTTCGCGGAGAATGTGAGCATTGACCTCATTACTAAGCTGATGGAAAACAATGTGCCCGGTTTTTCAGTCCAATCATCTTATGTCCGAGAATACAACACAGACTACGCGGCGCATCTTTTGGGCTACGTGGGAATGATGGATGAAGACGAGTACAAGGAATACAAGAACAACGGCTATCCGCTCAACGCGATGGTAGGCAAGGACGGAACGGAGAAAGCCTTTGAAAGCTATCTGCACGGGACGGACGGCACCGCGCTTGTAACCACAACCAAGGGCGGCACAGTAATAAGCACAAACTATACCAAGGAACCGGAGCCCGGCGATCAAGTCTACCTGACTATTGACCTCGGCCTGCAGGAAGCGGCGGAAATCTCGCTTGGAAATTTTATAACGGAAACAAACAAGCAGCGCCTCGTTGACAACGCAACCTTCGAGGCGCAGGGACAGCTCGATAAAATCAAGCAGCAGATTACGGGCGGAGCCGTCGTCGCGATTAATATCAAGACCGGCGAGCCGCTCTGCATAGCGAGCTACCCGACCTTTGACCTGTCAACGTTGATGGAAAACTATTCGAAACTGCTTGAGGACAAATCAGGACCGCTTTTTAACCGGGCGCTGATGGGCGCTTATGCTCCGGGCTCAACCTTTAAGCCCGTCACCGCGATTGCGGCGCTCGATCAGAAGGTTGTCGCAACGTCTACCACTATTTATGACAAGGGTATTTTCGAAAAATACGCGGCTCCGGACAAAGGCGGCTATGCTCCTAAGTGCTGGCTTTATCCTCACGGCTCGCACGGAAATGTGAACACCACGAAGGCTATTGAGGTTTCCTGCAACTATTACTTCTATACCATCGGCGACCAGCTGGGTATCGACAAGCTTTCAAGCTACGCGTTTCGTTTCGGACTCGGTAAACCTACCGGTATTGAACTGACCGAGAGCACCGGCTTCATGGCAACGCAGAAGTATAAGGAAGAAACCACCGATACGCCGTGGTATATAGGCGATACGCTTCAGGCGGCTATCGGCCAGTCCTACAGCATATTTACGCCGCTGCAGATTGCAAACTATTTCGCGGCGCTTGCGAACAACGGTACGCGCTATGAAGCCTCAATACTGAAATCGGCGAGAAGCTACGACTATTCAAAGAGCGTGTTTGAGCGCAAGCCCGTTATTGCCGACACCGTGAATGTGGACCAGTCTTATTACGACGCGGTGCATCAGGGCCTTTACAACGTCGCGAACTCCGTCGACGGTACGGCTTATGCTATTTTCGGAAACTACCCTTATAAGGTCGCAGCAAAGACCGGTACTGCCCAGCTCGGCGAGGGTACGACAAACAACGGAATATTTGTGTGCTACGCTCCTTACGATGATCCGCAGATCGCCGTTGCCGTAGTCGTCGAAAAGGGCGGCGCGGGCAGCGCAATCGGATATATCGCAAGAGACGTTTTAGACTACTATTTCAGCTTCAAGAACAGCTCCGTATCGCTGGAAACCGAAAATTCTCTGCTTAAATGAGCTTTTTGTGAGAATCTCTTTGATGAAATAAAGCTTCTTGATATTGCGTTTTCTGGAAGTCTAATGTATAATGAAATATCAGCAAAGCGGCGCTATCGTAAACTGCCGCAGCTCACTGAAAGGATGAAGGCCATGAATATCGCTATAATGGCGCATGATAATAAGAAGGAACTGATGGTGCAGTTCTGTATCGCATACTGCGGGATACTTTCTGAGCACTCAATCTGTGCCACGGCTACCACCGGTCGGCTGGTTGCGGAAGCGACCGGTCTTCCGATATCTATGTATCTAAGTGCCGCTCAAGGCGGCTCACAGCAGATTAAGTCGCGCATTGCATATAACGAAATCGACCTTGTGCTGTTCTTCTGGGATTCCTCTAGCACAGACGACGATAAGGAAGTTGTTGCGATTTCCCGTGCCTGTGATCAGCACAGCATCCCGTTTGCCTCGAACGTAGCTACGGCGGAAGTCCTTATTCAGGGACTTAAGCGCGGCGATCTTGGCTGGCGCGACATTGTGAATCCCAAAAAATAATAACACTTTGTGTTAAATTGCGTAACGCTCTCGTCCCTTTGCGGGAGAGGGCGTTATTGACTGTTACGGAGAAATTACGAATCGAAAGGATTTTGATATATGGAGAGGATCAAACCTCGTACTCTTTCGGGTTTTATGGAGCTTCTGCCCGATAAACAGGCGCAGATGGAGCGCATCATGGAAACCCTACGGAAAACCTTTTCGCTCTACGGCTTTGCGCCGCTCGACACCCCTATAATCGAGGCGTCGGAGGTTTTGCTTGCCAAGGGCGGAGGAGAGACGGAAAAGCAGATTTACCGCTTTGAAAAGGGCGACAGCGACCTGTCGCTGCGCTTCGACCTGACTGTTCCGCTTGCTAAATACGTTGCAATTAATTACGGGCAGCTCGCGTTTCCTTTTAGACGTTACCAGATAGGCAAGGTCTACAGGGGAGAGCGGGCCCAGCGCGGGCGCTTTCGCGAGTTCTATCAGGCGGACATCGACGTCATAGGCGACGGAGAGCTTGACATTATGAACGAAGCGGAGATTCCCGCCATCATCTACCAAACCTTTGCAGCGCTTGGACTCAAAAAGTTTAAAATCCGCGTCAACAACCGTAAGGTACTAAACGGCTTTTTTGCATCTCTCGGGCTTTCCGAAAAAGCCGCGGATATAATGCACACTATAGACAAGCTCGACAAGATTGGAGCGGAAAAGTGCCGTACCCTCTTACTGGAGATCGGTGTTCCGGAAGCCAAAGCAAACGAGATAATGAGCTTTATTGCAATCTCGGGTACAAGCTCCGATAAGCTCGAGGCGCTTAAGAAATACATCGGGAAAAACGATGTTTTTGACCTCGGACTTGGTGAGCTCAAGGCGGTCGCGGACTATTTGCCCGCTTTCGGCGTTCCGGAGGAAAACTTCGAAATCGACCTCACAATCGCGCGGGGACTCGATTACTACACGGGTACCGTGTATGAAACGACACTCACCGAGCACCCCGAAATCGGCTCCGTTTGCTCAGGCGGGCGCTATGACAATCTCGCGGAATACTATACCGATAAAAAGCTTCCGGGCGTCGGTATTTCAATCGGGCTTACGCGCCTGTTTTTCGTGCTTGAGGAGCAGGGCATGCTCTCTGACGAGGTCATAACGTCTCCTTCGGATGTGCTTATTATCCCCATGACCGAGGATTTTTCAAAAGCCGTTGAAACCGCCACGCTTTTGCGTGAAAATGGCATCCGCACCATGCTCTACAGCGAGGATAAAAAGTTCAAGGCTAAGATGAGCTATGCGGATAAAATCAATGTGCCGTTTGTCGTTTTCATAGGCGACGATGAGATAGGACAGGGCGTCATCAAGGTTAAGGATATGAAAACAGGCGATCAGGTCTCCGAAAAACCGGAGATTGCGGCTTTTCGTATCAAAGCGGAGATCGATAAGCGCGGCACAGGTCGCGTGATAAAAGACTGAAAATTTGGCGACAATTTGTCGCAAGCTATGATAAAAGAGAGGGTTAAATACATTATGATGCAATCCCGTACTCACACCTGCAATGAGCTTCGCATTGAAGACGCGGGGAAGAAAGTTAAAATAGTCGGCTGGATGGAGAATGTACGTGAGGTCAGCGCAGCGCTGGCGTTTGTCGTCGTTCGCGATTTTTACGGCACGACTCAAATTGTCATCGAAACTGAGGATATGATAAAGCTCGTTCGGGATATCACCCGCGAATCCACAATAAGCGTCGAAGGCATCGTGCGCGAGCGCGCGTCGAAGAACCCAAAGCTGCCCACCGGCGATATCGAAATCGTCCCTGAGAAAATCGAGGTTTTAGGGCGCTGCCGTTATAACGAACTGCCCTTCCAGATAAACCACAGCCGCGAGGCGGACGAGACTGTGCGTCTCAAATATCGCTATCTTGACCTCAGAAACCCTGAGGTTAAAAATAATATCATTCTGCGCTGCAACGTAGTTTCTGCCTTGCGTCAGAGCATGACGGAGCACGGCTTTCTTGAAATAACAACGCCAATACTCACGGCGTCCTCCCCCGAAGGCGCGAGGGACTATCTCGTTCCGGCACGCAATCACCCGGGCAAGTTTTACGCCCTGCCGCAGGCTCCTCAGCAGTTCAAGCAGCTTCTGATGACAAGCGGCTTTGACCGCTATTTCCAGATTGCCCCCTGCTTCCGCGACGAGGACGCGCGAGCTGACCGCTCTCCGGGCGAGTTCTATCAGCTCGATATGGAGATGGCCTTCGCAAATCAGGAGGACGTTTTCGCGGTTTTGGAGGACGTTTTGCCCCCGATTTTCGCAAAATACGGCAAATATAACATAGCGTCGACAGCGCCTTTCAAAAGAATTTCCTTCAATGACGCAATGGAGACTTATGGCTCGGACAAGCCTGACCTGCGCATTGACCTTACTTTGCAGGACGCTACGGAGCTTCTTTCGGACTGCGGCTTTGAGCCCTTTGCGGGCAACACAGTGAAGGCCGTTGTCGTGCCGGATTTTACACAGACACGTAAATTCATCGACCAGCTATGCGCCGATGTCGAGGTGCAGTCCGGCAACAAGGCATTCTGGTTCCGCCTTGACGAGAACGGTGAGCTGGTCGGCGGTATTTCGAAGTTCCTTGCCGAGAAGAAAGATGCCGTCGTAAAAACGCTCGGACTTAAGCCGAACAGTTTTGTCGGCCTCACAACGGGCAAAAAGCTCGCCGCGCAGAAAACCGCGGGTGTATTGCGTAAGATGCTGGGAGCTTCCATACCGGGACATATGGACACGGAGCGCTATGAATTTTGCTGGATAATCGATTTCCCGATGTACGAAATAGGCGAGGAATCGGGTGAGCTCGAGTTCTGCCACAACCCGTTCTCCATGCCGAACGGCGGACTCGATACACTCAATAAAGCCGAAAAAGGCGAAGTCGACCCGCTGACCATTACGGCGTATCAATATGACCTTGTCTGCAACGGCGTGGAGCTGTCCTCGGGCGCGGTGCGTAACCACGACCCGGAAATAATGATAAAGGCCTTCGAGCTTGTTCGCATGGGCGAGGACGACGTCAAAGCAAAGTTCCCCGCGATGTATAACGCTTTCTGCTACGGTGCGCCCCCTCACGCGGGCATTGCGCCGGGAGTCGACCGCATGGTGATGCTCCTCGCCGGCGAGGACAGCATCCGCGAAATAATTCCGTTCCCGATGAACAAAAACGCTCAGGATCTCATGATGGGCGCTCCGTCCGTCGTTGAGCCGAAGCAGCTTAAAGAGCTTCACATAGCACTTGTTGAAAAGGATTAGTAAGCACAATGCAAGACTTTATTACACTTGAATTTCGTAAGGCGTCCGAAGGCGAGCTTGACGCTGTTTTCGGCGTATTCAGGGACGCAATAGCTGAGATGGACAGGAACGGCATTCCGCAGTGGGACGAGCTATACCCCGACAGGGCGATTCTTGCGGAAGATATTTCGAAAGACGAGCTTTTTGTCGGAACTATAGGCGGCGAAATTGCCTGCGTTTTTGTTTTGAATTCAGAGTGCGACGAGGAGTACGAAATAGGGGCGTGGCAGTATCCGGACGCGTCGTTTTGTATCATACACCGTCTGTGCGTGAACCCAAAGTTCCAGAACCGGGGCATCGGCCTAGAAACAATGCGGCACATTGAGGCGGAACTGAAAAAAGAGGGCATTGAATCCATTCGCTTCGACGCTTTCACACTGAATCCCTTTGCGCTGCGGTTATATGACAAGCTTGGTTACGCAAAGGTCGGCTATGTTGACTGGCGTAAAGGCAGATTCATTCTGATGGAAAAGAAGCTGTAGAAGGTAGACTTTATGAGATACGCACATACGAATATTATTGCGCAGGACAGTGCAAAACTAATCAATTTTTACAAGAAAGTTCTCGATTGCAGAAGCATTGGCGAGACAAGGGATATTCGCGGAGAGTGGCTTAATGCTATGACCGGCGTTAAAGATGCCCACATCGTCGGCGAGCATCTGTGTTTGCCGGGCTATGACGATAAGCATCCGACGCTCGAAATATTCTCATATGATGATATGGTCAAAACGGAAAACCACAAGATAAACCAGTGCGGAATAGCGCATTTGGCGTTTGAGGTCGAAGATGTGGCTGAAACACTGAAAAAAGTCTTGAAAGCCGGAGGCGGACAGCTCGGCGAGCTGGTGAATGCCGAGTATGAGAACGGCAGAAAAGCTCAGTTCGTTTATGCGACTGATATTGAAGGAAATATTATTGAACTGCAAAGCTGGTCGTGAAGTGTTTGCGGTTGCACTGCACTTTTCCGAAAGTGTTTTTTAGGAGTGACTATGCCTGAAATATTGGACTTATATAACGAAGACAGAAAACTGACTCGTAAGACGCATGTTCGGGGTAACCCGTTCAAAGAAGGAGAATTCTATCTTGTCGCCGATATCTGGACGCTTACGCCCAGCGGTCATATTCTGATTGATAAGAGGCACCCGGATAAGTCCTTTGGAGGAATGTGGGAATGTACCGGCGGAGCGGTGCAGGCGGGGGAGGACTCTCTCTCGTGCGCCATGAGGGAGCTTAAAGAGGAGCTGGGCATAGAGACCGAAAAATCGGAGCTTCGCCTCATCCACACTTGCCGTCGCCCCAATAAATTTGTCGACACCTATTTACTTATAAAAAACATTGATTTGCAGGAGTTAAGATTGCAGGAAGAAGAAGTCACCGAGGCAAAACTGGTGACTTTCCCTGAACTGGAGAAAATAGTTGAGGATGGGAGGCTTGCCATAAGCAGCGGCAGGTTCGAGGATTATAAGGATATTTTAAGAAGTCAAAGCAGACGTGAATTTGATGCGTGAGTATATAAAACTAAACCGCGGTCAGTTCAGAGTGCGCTCTATCCGTGTGAGGGTGAAATATGACAGAGGAAGAGATAAGAAAGCAGATAATAAGAGCGAAGAGGTTTAATTACACGGTCTTTGCCATTTTCATGATAATTGCCGTATTGATTGGCATAAGCGTAATCAGATATAAAATTCAGCACGAATATTCGCCTTTAAAATGGGCGAAAAATCCGTCTGACAGGGTGGAAATAGTGAACGATATGCTGTCCGAGAACGAGCTGAAAGGAATGACTAAAGCGGAGGTCATTGACCTTCTCGGGAAAGAAAGCGACAGAAACAGCAAAGGCACGGAAGATACTCTGATCTATTATCTCGGAGTCGAGCGAGGGCTTTCGAGTGACAGCGAATGGCTGAAAATCTATTTCGCGGATGAACGCGTTTCTGATTACAAAGTAACGTTTGGTTGAAAAACTGAAAGGCGGTACGCGGTATGGTTTCGAAAATACGCTCCTTAGGCATAAAGGGTATCGGGGGATATGAAGTGTCCGTCGAGTGCTTTTTGTCCTCTGGGCTTCCTGCCTTTGATATCGTCGGGCTGCCGGATACGGCGGTCAAGGAGGCGCGAGACCGTGTCCGAGCCGCCATCAAAAACGCGGGACTTAGCTTTCCCGTTTCGAGACTGACAATTAACCTTGCGCCGGCGGACACCAAAAAGGGCGGCACGACCTATGACCTGCCGATGCTCCTTGCTGTACTTACCGCAAACGGAGCGATAAAAGCTCCCGACGAAACCTGCGCTTTTTTCGGAGAGCTGGGGCTGACGGGCGAGGTGCGTCCTGTGCGCGGCGCTCTGCCTATGGCTCTTGCCGCAAGGCGCGCGGGTATAAAAAAGCTCTATGTTCCCGAGGACAACGCACCGGAGGCCTCTTTTGCGGAGGGCGTTGAGGTCTACCCAGTGAAAAATGTGCCCGCTCTGCTGCGCCACTTTTCGAATGAGGCGCCGATAACGCCGACTGAGACTCCGAACCTCAATGACACAGCCGCGCACACTGCGGATTTTTCCGAGGTCAAGGGTCAGGAAAACGTCAAAAGGGCACTCGAAGTCGCAGCGGCCGGCGGACACAACATCCTGCTTGTCGGACCTCCCGGAGCGGGAAAATCAATGCTCGCTAAACGGCTGCCGTCGATTTTACCCGATATGAGCAGCGCCGAGGCACTCGAAACCACAGAAATACACTCTGTCATGGGACTTACAAGCCGCGAAAACCCGCTTGTAACTCAAAGGCCCTTTCGGGCTCCGCACCATACGCTGTCTTCCTCCGCGATGGCTGGCGGGGCGCAGCTACAGCCGGGCGAAATTTCACTTGCACACAACGGAGTCCTGTTCCTGGACGAGCTGCCGGAGTTCCACCGCGATGTGCTGGAGGTCATGCGCCAGCCGCTCGAGGATGGATGTGTCACGATTTCTCGTTCGACAGGTTCCGCCACATATCCCGCGAGCTTCATGCTCGTCTGCGCGATGAACCCCTGTAAGTGCGGCTGGTACGGGCATCCCTCAGGACGCTGCAAATGCTCGGAGAGCAGCGTGAAAAAGTATCACAGCAAGCTCTCAGGCCCGCTTATCGACCGTATTGACATCGTTGTCGAGGTGCCGGCGCTCGAATTCGATGAGCTCCGCGCGAGAAGGCCGGCTGAAAAGAGCGAGGATATTAAAAAGCGCGTCAACTCAGCACGGCTCATACAGCGTAAACGTTTTGAATCCGCGGGCTTTGGCTGCAACGCGAGGATGGAACAGAAACAGCTCCGCGAAAACTGTGAGCTGTCAAGCGAGTGCGAACAGCTTATGAAAATGGCGTTTGAGAGGATGGGGCTCACAGCGAGAAGCTACGACCGTATTCTTCGCGTTGCAAGAACGATTGCAGATCTCGACGGGGCGGAGGACATTGCGCCAGTGCATCTTGCCGAGGCGATACAATACCGTACCTACGATTTCCGCGAAGCCGGCGGCGCGGTACAGGCGTGAGAATAAAGCTTTATTTTTGATTTTCGTATACAATACATATTCGTGATAGATAATTGGGTGCTAACGCAAATACTATATTAAGGAACAGATTAAATGAACGATATGATACTCCTGAAACAGGGTGAAATTATCCTGAAAGGACAAAACCGGCGCTTTTTTGAGGCGAAGCTGCTTTCAAACGTGAGGCGCAGACTAAAGCCCTTCGGTGATTTCGATGTGGCCTCAACACAGTCCACCGTATATGTCGTGCCAAAGAATGATAATTGCGACATGGACGGCGCGTTTGAAGCCATGCTCACGGTTTTCGGTTTTGTGAGCGTAACACGCGCTCTGGCCTGTGAAAAGGATAAGGACGCTATTTATGAAGCCTGTAAAAAATACTTGGGTGAGGCGCTGGAAAACGCAAAGAGCTTCAAGGTCGAGACAAAGCGCTCGGATAAGCGCTTTCCGATGTCGAGCATCGAGGTTTCCCAATATGTCGGCGGACTTTTAAGCGACGACTATCCCGACATAGCGGTTGACATGCATAACCCGGAGCTTATGATTCGCGTCGAAGTACGCGAAACCTCAGCCTACGTCCACGCAAAAGCACTTCCCGGAGCGGGCGGTATGCCGGTGGGTTCTAACGGGAGTGCGGTGACGCTGCTTTCCGGCGGGATAGACAGCCCGGTTTCGAGCTATATGATAGCGCGCCGCGGCATCCATCTTGTGCCGGTGCACTTTTTCTCCTTCCCCTATACCTCCGAGCAGGCCAAGGAAAAGGTGCTGGAGCTTGCGAAAATTCTTACAAAAAGCTGCGGTAGGCTCGCAGTTGAGATTGTACCGTTCACGCATATTCAGGAGGAAATCCGCGCAAAATGCCCCGAGGAGTATTTTACGCTCATAATGCGACGCTTCATGATGCGTATTTCGGATAAAATTGCGTATCAGAATAACTGCAAGGCGCTTGTCACGGGGGAAAATCTTGGTCAGGTAGCAAGCCAGACGATGGAGGCTCTCAGAGTAACGGAGGAGTGCGTTTCACTTCCCGTACTGCGTCCGCTCATCGGCATGGATAAGACGGATATAGTGCAGATTGCGAGAAAAATCGGCACCTTTGAGACTTCAATTCTGCCCTATGAGGACTGCTGCACGGTGTTTACACCGCGCCACCCGAGGACAAAGCCGAAGCTGCAGGATGTGCTGGACGTGGAAAGTGCGTTGGACGTTGAAGCCCTTGTAAATGAGGCAATGCAAAATAAATATACAGTAAAATTCGATATATAAAGTTAAGACACGCTTTCCGTGCCTTGCATATGAAAGGAAGGGTCTTATGAGCAACACTCTGAATGCCGAAATCTTGTCCGTCGGGACAGAGCTTCTTCTGGGCGGAACAACGAATACCGACGCGAGGGACATTTCAATTTATCTTTCGGAAATCGGCATCAACGTCTTTTATCACACCGTCGTGGGCGATAACCCCGAAAGACTCACCGAAGCGGTGAAAATCGCACGCGGGCGAGCAGATATCATCATCACCACCGGCGGACTGGGCCCTACCTGTGACGACCTCACCAAGCAGGTGCTGGCAAAGGCCTTTGACCTTGAAATGGTCTTCCATGAGGAGCTTGCCGAGGAGATGAAGCGCTATTTCAAGGAAGTTATAGGTGTCGATTATATAACCGAAAACAATTTTCAGCAGGCATATCTGCCGGCTGGATGCACGATTTTTCGCAACGAATGGGGAACCGCCCCCGGTTGCGCCTTTGAAGCGAAGGGTGTGCGCGTCGTAATGCTGCCGGGGCCTCCGCGCGAGTGCAACGCAATGTTCAAGGCCTGCGCTATGCCATATCTCAGAGCGCTTTCGGACGAGGTTATATTTTCCCACAACCTCAATATCGTCGGAAGCGGGGAGAGCGCGGTCGAGGCGAAGCTCGTCGATATGATGAACGAGCTTACGAACCCCACGCTTGCGCCCTATGCCAAGGAGGGCGAGGTTCAGCTCCGCGTAACCGCGAAGGCCAAGACTGTGGAGGAAGCGGAATCGATGACAAAGCCTGTCATTGAGCGTGTCCGCGAGGTTCTGGGCGATATTATCTACGGGATAGACGCGGGGAGTCTGGAGCAGGTAGCTTTCGAGCTTCTGAGTGAAAAAAACCTAACGCTCAGCACAGCGGAGAGCTGCACCGGAGGCTTAATTGCAAAGCGTATAACCGACCTTTCCGGCTCGTCCAAGGTCTTTGCCGGAGGCGTCGTTACCTATGCCACAGAGAGCAAGATAAACGTTCTTGGAGTTCCTAGGGAACTCATAGAGAAACATGGCGTAATCAGCGCCGCGGTAGCGTCCGAAATGGCAAAAAGGGCGAGAGAGCTCTTCAAATCCTCCCTTGCGGTTGCGACAACAGGGCTTGCAGGCCCAGAGGGAGACGGGATTAATCCCGTAGGAACGGTGTTTGTCGCGCTTGCAGCCGAAAACGGAGTGGTTGTAAATCAGCTCAATTCCGGTATCGGCAGGACGAGAGTGAGAACGCTCGCATCAAACTGTGCGCTGGACATGGTGAGAAGATACCTGACAGACCTTCCGGTCATAGTCGACTATCACAGAAGATAATCGGAAAAAAGGACGCGGATTGACTTGATAGTGTTGATTTTTTCGAAAATACCTGTATAATATAAAACGTTGTTCGTAAATAAAAACAGGACGCTCCGAATAGGGAGAGCCCTGTAAAACAACAAAACAGATTTAGGAGGATGCCTAATGCTTACCTATGAGATAGACATTGCCGGACTCAAGCGTGAACTGCCAATCTGCAAGGTTTCCGATGATTTATACATCGGCGCATTCGTTATATTCGGAGATGTGGAGCTGACTGTCCACAGCGCAAAAGAGCTTTTAAAAAGAGTCCCGGAATACGACTACATAATCGCACCCGAGGCAAAAAGTATACCGCTTCTCTACGAAATGGCACGTCAGAGCGGGAATAACAAGTATTTTCTCGCCCGCAAGTCCGCCAAACTCTACATGACGGATGTGTTCGAAGTGGAGGTTAAATCCATTACCACCGAGAAGGTGCAGAAGCTTGTTTTGGACAAGGCGGACGCAGAGTTTATGCACGGCAAGCGCATCCTCATTGTTGACGACGTTATTTCAACCGGTGAATCGCTCAAGGCTGTTGAGGAACTGGTTGAGAAGGCCGGAGGAATCATCGCGGGACGCGCGTTTATCCTTGCCGAGGGCGACGCCTGTGAGCGGGACGATGTTATTTTCCTTGCGCCGCTGCCGCTTTTCAATGCGGACGGAACCCAGAAAAAGTAAACCCGAAAAATACGACGAAATACCTTTTGCCGAATAGCTGTCCAAAGATAAATTAACACAGCAAGGTAAGTTATAAAATATAATTTACCTTGCTGTTTATTTATCTGAAACGGGTCGTTTCCTATTCCACAAGCTTAACGGTCATCTTGGGAAGACAGGTAAGATCGTCATCGCCGGAGACGATTCTTATCAAGCTGCCGTTAAAAAGCAGAACTTTGCCGATTACTCTTCCGTTTATTGTCTGGCTTGAGCCGTTCATCATAATTGTACCGTTTGGAGCGTAAACGAGCCCCTCAAGCTGGATGTTTGAGCCGTTAATAGTTATATTTCCGCTCTCCGAATAGAAGCATATCGAGTCGTTTGAGGAATACATTAAATTGCTTCCGTTAAACGTGATATTTCCCGATACCAGAACCACGCCTTTTCCTGTAAAATCGCTTCCGTTTACGGTCAGATTGCCCTTTACATATATGGGAGAATCGACGCTTACCCTGCTGCCGCTGAAGGTCTTGTTCCCGTTATATGCCTGTCCCGCAGCCTGAGCCTCGGCCTGTATAATATCGGAAAAGTCCGGCATATCAATCGTGGGCGCCGCACTGAACACCTTGTTTCCTATATTAATACTGCTTCCGCTCACAGTAATCGCAGAGGCCTGGCATGTTCCGCCGACGTTTATTAATGAGCCATATATGGTTATTCCGGATACAGCTTCGGCCGAACCGGTAATAATCTGAGAAGAGCCGTACATATTGAATTTATAGTTTGCATGAACGCTGCCGCTTATATATTGGCTGCTGCCGTTTATGGCAAGAATATCGGAGCTGCTGCCGGAGAAGGCCGCGTAGCTGAAAGGGCCTGTGTTCATGCCCGTTTTTTCCGCAACCGAGCTTGCGGATATAGTTTTGCTGTGTAAGCCTAAAACATTTGCGATTGTATAGCTGACAGTTCTGGAGCACACAACCTCAATCTTGGTGGAATCGCCGTTATAAGGAGCGAAGGCCGTTATTTCTGAGGCCAGAATTCCGTTTTGTTCGGCGAGCTTTACTGCGGTGCTTTTTGCTGTGGCGCTTTTTGGCAAATCCTGCGCTCCGCCCAGAGCTGCCGCGTCGGCTGCGGTCTGTAATTGACTTTTTTCCAGAGAAATCCGCCCTAAGTCAATCGCGAAAGCTGCCCCCGCGCACAATATAACAAAAACTAATACAAATATCACCATGGACTGACCGGATTCGTTTTTTAAAAACTTAAATTTCGATGCCATATGAAAACCTCCGGTAAACAACATTGATTAATTTCAAACGTCGGCTATTTTGATTTTTGCCCGGAAAACAGAAATAAAAAAAGTCGTTCAGGTTACCTGAACGACACTCGGTACAAATAGACAGAGTAACATTTTCGGTAACCGGCTGTCGTAGTCTTCATGACCTTAGACCCTTGGCTTTGCGTCCCTGTCTTTCGGCAGGTTTGCTATTATCGACCTGTATATTCAATTTTCACTCTATAATATTAAGATATATGCGAACCGGACATCTGTCAATATAATTATTTCATACAATCAATATGGAAGATGGCATATTGGTTTAAAACTCCTGTTTACGCATTTTTTTAAAAAACTCTGATAATAGTATAATACAATCCTCTTCAAGAACATGCGGATACACAGCAGGGCGATGCCCGTAACGTTCGGAAAAAAGATCTATTACGCTGCCGCAGGAGCCGAAGTTGTCCTCCCTCGCACCGTAGACAACGCAGGGGATGCGGGAATTGATTATCGCGCCCGCGCACATGGGGCAGGGCTCCAGCGTCACATAGATAGTGCAGCCAGAGAGCCGCCAGTCGCCGGTGCTCCGGCAGGCCTCGTCAATTGCCGCAAGCTCCGCGTGACCGAGAGCGGAGTGCGTGCGCTCACGTGTGTTCGCCCCTCGCCCGATAACATCGCCGTTTTCGTTTGCGACAACACAGCCCACGGGAATTTCGCCGGCCTGAAAAGCTTCCCGTGCCAGCTCAAGCGCAAGACGCATATATTTTTCGTGTTCCATTTGGACCAGCCTTACTATATAGAAAATTTGGAGGAAAGCATGCTCGAACAATTACTGACATATGTACTTATTGGAGCAAGCCTTTCGATGGACGCTTTTGCCGTGACCGTCGGAGAGGGGCTTGCCTGCCCGCAGGGCGGATTGAAAAACGCGCTTAAGCACTCGCTTTATTTCGGCTTTTTTCAGGCCCTGATGCCGCTTGTCGGCTTTTACCTTGCAGGTACGGTCAGCGGAAGAATAATGTCGCTTGGCCCGTATATCAGCTTTTTTATGCTGGTATTTGTCGGCGGTAAAATGCTTATTGACGCGCTGAAAGGAAAGGCGGAGAGCGAGAAGGACTGCAATACATCGGGAGATTTCAGTCACCCGAAGGCCATAGTGCTTGCGTTCGCTACAAGCATTGACGCGCTCGCGGTCGGCGTGAGCTTTGCTTTCACCGAAACGAAGGTGTTTCTGCCCTGTTCAATAATCGGTGTTACGACCTTTATTATTTGCGCACTCGGCGGTCTGCTCTGCTATAAGCTCCCGAAGAGCTCGGGCAAGGCCGCGGGTATAGTCGGCGGAGCCGTGCTTATCGGAATCGGCATTAAGCTGCTTATTGAGGGCGCTGTTCTGAAATAAAGACAAAGAATCGTTTTAAAGGCTTCCCCCGGGGGAAGGATTTTATATGCAATCAACGAGGAGAGTATAATTACTCGCTTTGTTTTGTTATTCGTCCAGCTTCAATACTGCCATGAAGGCTTCCTGCGGAACGGAAACAGAGCCAAAGCTGCGCATGCGCTTTTTGCCCTCCTTCTGTTTTTCAAGGAGCTTCTTTTTCCTTGTGATGTCACCGCCGTAGCACTTTGCAAGCACGTCCTTGCGGACTGCCTTTATGGTTTCGCGCGCGATGATTTTGCCGCCTATCGCCGCCTGCACGGGAATTTCGAAAAGCTGGCGGGGGATATTGTCCTTGAGCTTCTCGACAATTTTCCTTGCTCTGGCGTAAGCCTTGTCCCTGTGTACGATGAAGCTCAGCGCGTCCACAATGTCCCCGTTCAGGAGAATGTCCAGCTTCACAAGGTTGCTTTCGCGATAACCCGTGAGTTCATAATCCAGTGAGCCGTAGCCGCGGGTGCGGGCCTTGAGCGCGTCAAAAAAGTCATAGATGATTTCGTTAAGCGGCAAATCGTAGTGCAGCTCAACTCGTGTTTCGTCAAGATAGGTCATGTTTTTGTACTCGCCGCGCCTGTCCTGACAAAGATCCATAATGTTGCCGACATACTCAGACGGAGTGATTATAGAAGCCTTTACGAAGGGCTCCTCCGCGCTTTGAATGTGGGAGGGATCGGGATAGTTCAGAGGGTTATCGATAACAAGCATTTCCCCGTCGGTTTTGATAACATGGTAAATGACGCTCGGAGCGGTCGTGATAAGGTCTAAGTCGTATTCACGCTCTAAGCGCTCCTGAATGATTTCCATATGGAGCAGACCCAGAAAACCGCAGCGGAAGCCGAAACCTAAAGCTGCCGAGGATTCCGGCTCAAAATGGAGAGCCGCGTCGTTGAGCTTCAGCTTTTCAAGCGCGTCGCGCAGGTCAGGATATTCCGCACCGTCCGCGGGGTAGATGCCCGAAAAAACCATAGGCTGCGCTTCCCTGTAGCCGGGAACGGCAGTCGCCGCGGGATTTTCGGAACCCGTAACGGTGTCGCCAACCTGAGTGTCGGCTACGTTCTTGATGCTCGCGGTGAAATAACCGACGTCGCCCGCCGAGAGCCCCTCGCAGGCTTCAAGCCCGAACGGACGCATGTGCCCGATTTCGACAATCTTGTATTTAGCGCCGGACGCCATCATTTGAACGTTCATGTCCTTTTTGATTTCGCCGTCCATTACGCGCATAAGGACGATGACGCCGCGATAGGTGTCATATTGGCTGTCAAAAACGAGCGCGCGCAGGGGAGCATTGGGGTCACCCTTTGGGGGCGGAACCTTGTTGACCACAAGCTCCAGCACGGCGTCGATGTTAATGCCGTTTTTCGCGCTGATTTCCGGCGCGTCGAGTGCAGGGATGCCGATAATATCCTCGATCTCGGTTTTGGTGCGCAGAGGGTCCGCACTCGGCAGGTCGATTTTGTTTATGACAGGCAGGACTTCAAGATTATGCTCAAGGGCAAGATAGGTGTTCGCGAGAGTCTGAGCCTCAATGCCCTGAGATGCGTCCACTACGAGCAGTGCACCCTCGCAGGCGGCAAGAGAGCGTGAGACCTCGTAGTTGAAGTCCACGTGTCCCGGAGTGTCGATGAGGTTGAGCGTATAGGTGTCGCCGTCTGCGGCCTTATAGGAAAGTCCGACTGCGCGAGCCTTGATGGTAATGCCGCGCTCCCGCTCAAGCTCCATATTATCCAGCATCTGCGGAGTCACGTCGCGGCTGTCCACCGCCCCGCATTTTTCAAGGAGACGGTCCGCGAGTGTCGATTTACCGTGGTCGATGTGGGCGATTATGGAAAAGTTTCTGATTTTGTTCTGGTCTGTCATATTGTCCCTCCAAGGACGGAAATTTATGCCGGAAATATATTTACACGAAAGGCTTTGCGCTGTATGCTGTTATCAATCGTTTCTTTTCGGGCAAAGCCTGACTATTAGAAGCTCAGCTTCGGCCATAGCCGCTGTTTGCTCGGCCAGAAACAGCTCGTCGTGATAGGTCAGATGAGCGGTCATTTTTCGCGCCGCGCAGTCCACGTAATCGAGGGCAGCTTTGTGAATGGCGGCGTCTCCCGTTTCATTAAGCGCCCTATTCAGCTCAGTTATAGCGCCGGTAGCGCACAGACCTGAGCTTTCATCATCGCTTCTGCCGAGAATGAAATCCGCCGATACGCCGAAATAGTCGCACACGCGGCAGACGAAGGGTAGCCCGGGCTCACGAGTTCCGTTTTCATAATGAGACAGCAGCGCCTGACTGATGTGCAGTTCCGCGGCGAGCGCGCGCTGGTTCAGGTCTCTGGAGTGCCTTAGCTCCGATAATGTGCTTCCAAAACTGCGCTCCATGCGTTTGCCTCCCCGTGCGTGATTACTTTCTGTATTATAAGGTGAAGGCCACGATTTGTAAACAAAAATCTAAGACCGCGAAGGCTCTGCTAATTCAAGAATTGTGCAAGAATTGTTTATAATTTTTTTCTCATTTGTTCATGCGTTCTTAACAAATGAATACTAGTATTGCCATAGTACAAAATAAGTCTATACGAAACCCAAAAGTAACTAAGGAGGTCCAAGCCATGTACGAGCAGGAAAACGACAACAATTTCGGCGGAGAGAATACGAACCCGCCTTCTGACGTACAAAATTCCGAGTATAGCTACACAAAAGAGAACTTGCCCCATCACTCTTATATGGACGCAAACTTTGTGCCGCAGAGCGAGGAACAACCCTCGCCCAGAACCTATTACACACCTCCCGTGAAGCCGCCCAAGAAAGTAAAGGAAAAGAAGCACGGCGGTATTGTCAAATTCATAGCGGCCTGCCTTGTTTGCGCAATACTCGGCGGAGTCGGCGGCGGAGCAATCGTTGCAGCGCAGCTTCCCAAATCGGCAGCGACGGATTACAGCGGACTGAATGTTGCCACACCTAACGAAACCACGAAGCAGACCGCAAGCCCCGTATCGTCAGGCGCGACTTTGACCGGCGCACAGATTTACAGTCTTGGCTGCGCGCAAGCGGTCGGCATTTCGACAGATATAACATACACTAATTATTTCGGAATGCAGTCAAAGTCCGCAGTTTCAGGCTCAGGCTTCATAGTTACGAGCGACGGGTATATCGTTACCAATTACCACGTCATCGCGGATGCCTATACCGGCGGCTACAAGGTTTCGGTGATGCTATATAACGGAGATAAGTACAACGCGAAGATTGTAGGTGTCGAAGAGGCAAGCGATATTGCGGTTCTCAAAATCGACGTAAAGGGTCTTTCATCAGCGACTCTCGGCAACAGCGACAATCTGCAGGTCGGTGAAACGGTGTATGCAATTGGCAATCCTCTTGGGGAGCTTAGCTTTTCCATGACGAGCGGAATGGTCAGCGCCCTTGACAGGGACATTACGACTCAGGATTCAAATACCGGTGAAACTGTTACCAACAACATGTTTCAGATCGACGCCGCCGTCAATGAGGGCAACTCAGGCGGTCCCGTATATAACGACAAGGGCGAGGTCGTGGGCATTGTAACGGCGAAGTACTCCGACACAGGCGTCGAGGGCTTAGGCTTTGCGATTCCGATTAAAGATGTGGCCGATACCGTTGACCAGCTCATTAAAAACGGTTATGTCACCGGCAAGGCAAACTTCGGCATCACCGTGACCAGCGTGGACAGTGCCGTCGCTCAGTATTACAACATGGTCGAAGGCGCCTATGTCTACTCCGTCGTTTCGGGCAGCTGCAGCGATAAGGCGGGACTCAAGGTCGGCGATATTATCACGGCGATCGACAAGACCGAAGTCAAGAGCTCCTCCGAGCTGACCAACGCCAAGAAGGACTATAAAGCGGGCGATACGGTTACGCTGAAGGTTTACCGTCAGGGTCAGTATATCGAAATCAAGGTGACGCTCGATGAGGCCACAAAGGAATCTCAGCAGAGCGCAAAGAACAGCGGAAACGCCCAGAATGGCGAAAACTCGCAGAACGGCGGAGGCCAGAGCAGCGATAATTCTAATGGCGGCAACGCCACGCTTCCCACCGTGCCGAAGTTCTGATTTTAAATAAAAAACCTTGCCCGAGGCATTATGCTTCGGGCAAGGTTTTTTATTTTTGTAGGAAAGAAACAGTATCAGTTAAAGAATTTGTTGTGGATGACCTGAACAGCCCTGTCCGCGCTGCCCTCATCGATAAGTACGGATACCTTGATTTCGCTGGTGGAAATCATCTGAATGTTAATCTTTGCTTCGCTCAGCGCTTCGAACATGGTTGCCGCGACTCCGGAGGAGGAGAGCATTCCGGCCCCGACGATGCTGACCTTGGCAACGCTCTTGTCACCGAAAAGCTCTGTGTACCGTAGTGTATCCTTGCGCTCCTCAACAATTTTCAATGCTTTTTCAAAATCCGATTCGGAAACGGTAAAGCTGATATCGTTCGAGCCGTTTCTGTCTATTGACTGAAGTATGACGTCAACATTTATCTTAGCGCTTGCAAGCTCTCTGAAAAGCCTGAAAGCGACACCGGGCTCGTCAGGTACTCCCACAACCGCAATGCGAGCTACGTTTGTATCCTTTGCGATGCCGCTGATTTTCATCTGTTCCACGTTCTTCACGACCTCCTTAACTTTTGTGCCGGGCTTTCTCTCATAGCTGGAGAGAACCTCAAGATTAACTCCGTAGCGCTTTGCCATTTCAACGCTGCGATTGTGCAGAACCTGCGCGCCCAGCGAGGCAAGCTCCATCATCTCGTCGTATGTGATTTCATCCAGTTTCCGCGCGCCCTGAACCTTGCGGGGATCCGCCGTGAAAACGCCTTCGACATCCGTGAATATCTGGCACTTGTCCGCGTGGAGCGCGGCGGCAACCGCTACCGCGGAGGTATCCGAGCCGCCTCTGCCGAGAGTTGTAATGTCGCCAGTACCGTTGACGCCCTGAAAGCCGGTTACGATGACTATACGGCGCTTATCCAGCTCCTGACGTATTCTTTCGGTTGAGACAGAACGTATCCTAGCGTTTCCGTAATCGAAGTTTGTACTGACTTGAACCTGCCAGCCGGTTAGAGATACGACGGGCAGCCCCATTTTCTCAAGCGCCATGCTCATCAGAGCAACGGAAATTTGTTCTCCGGTTGAGAGGAGCACATCGAGCTCTCGCTTCGAGGGATTCGGGTTAATCTCAGCCGCTTTTTCGAGAAGGTCGTCGGTGGTGTCACCCTGCGCCGAGAGAACCGCAACCACGTCGTTCCCTTCGCAGAATGAATCGGCGATTATCCCCGCGACGCGCATGATCTTAGTGGCATCCGCAACGGAGCTCCCGCCGAATTTTTGTACGATAAGCATATAGAAAATTCCTCCAGTTAGGGATTGAAAAATCTTAAGAGCGGAGAAGCCTGCTTCTCCATATTATGACGCTAAAGCCTACGCCGTCAATCAAGAATTCGGAACATTGTCCGCACAGACATGCCACTTGTCAGCTTTAGCATGGTGCTCTCGTCCAAAACGTCGGTCGCAAAGGCATACTCGTCAGCAGCGGCACCCGTGTAGGTGACAAAATTGACCTTGTCAAAGGCCCAGCCAATCTGCTGGAGTGAGGTTGCGGCTCTGACATACCAGCGGGTGGCGACATAGGCGCTGTCGGTGAAATAACCGGCGGGGGCGTCGTCCCAGTCAAGGTATTTTCTTGCCTTAACATGCTTGACGGCATCGATGACATCCGCAACAACCGCGCTGGCGGTGGGACGTTTGCCCGCGCCCGCGCCATAGAACATCGTATCGCCCAGAGCGTTGCCGTGAACGACAATGCCGTTCATAACCCCGTCCACATTGGACAAAAGGCTCGATTTGCTGACAAGATGGGGCGCAACATAGGCTGTAGCGGTGTCGTGCCCTGTCCGCAGGGCGCGGCCCAGAAGCTTTATTTTGCAGTTGAGACGCTTTGCGTATTCAACGTCGGCACTGGTAACGCCTTTAATGCCCACAGCCTTAACGTCCGACGGATTCACATGCTTCCCGAAGCACAGGTCAGTGAGTATGCAGATTTTTCTCGCGGCGTCGATGCCCTCAATGTCGGCCGTGGGGTCCTGCTCCGCAAAGCCGTTTGCCTGCGCCTGATGCAGGGCGTCGTCAAAGCTGGCGTTATTTTTTATCATTTCTGTGAGAATGTAATTTGTCGTGCCGTTGAGGATTCCGTAAACCTCATCGATTTTGTTCGCGGCAAGGCATTGGGTAATGGGGCGGATTATCGGGATGCCGCCGCCGACGCTCGCCTCAAAAAGGTAGTTAAGGTTGTTTTTCTTTGCAATCGCAATCAGTTCATGCCCCTTCGTGGCGACCAGCTCCTTGTTAGAGGTTACGACGCTTTTGCCCGCGAGCAGGGCTCTTTTTGTGAATTCGTAGGCAACCTTGACTCCGCCTATGGTCTCGATGACAACGGAGACCTCGGGGTCATTTTCTATTATAGAAAAGTCGTGTATAATGTATTTTTCGAAGGGATCCCCCGGGTACTCTCTGGTATCCAGTATATATTTAATTGAAACGTCCTCGGCCGCGTTTCTCGCGATGCTGTCAGCGTTTTCCTCAATGACCTCCGCGACGCCGCTGCCGACTATTCCGTATCCGCATATTGCAATCTTTGCCATGATGCTAGCTCTCCTTTGAGAATAATGATTACTGATTTTTTAGCCCGCGATAACGTCAACTTTCTTGACGCCGCCCGTTTCATGCAGCTGATTAAGAAGCTCCTCGCTCGTGATGACCATGCCGGTAGTTTCGGCGGAAATTGTGACGAGCGCTATGCCGTTTATCGGGATGCTCTGATTTATTGTAAGAATATTAGCTCCGCTCGATGCGAAAACATTGAGCACAGAGGACAGAACTCCCATCTTGTCGCGGAGCGTTATATGGAAGGTGATAATCCTCCCGCGCTTCAGGTCCTGAAACGGTGTGATGGAATCCTTGTATTTATAAAAAGCACTCCGGCTTATTCCGACTGCGTTCGCGGCCTCCGCGACAGTCTGGGCCTCGCCGGTTTCCAAAAGCTCCTTTGCCTTGGCGACTTTTACATATATCTCGGGCAGCATTTCGGCTTCGACCAAAAAGTACTTCGGTTCATATCCGGCTGTCATAATTAATGTCCCCCTATGAAAGTCAAATGTTTTTCAGGTGTGTATTGAATAATAACACGACACGAAAAAAATCGCAACTGTTTGTTTACAAAAAATGACACAGTTTTTTAGCGCATATATCAGAAAACCATGTCAAAATTGTAAAAAATACAGAAAATCGGGTATTCCGCAGCAATAACGGAACACCCGATTTTTATAATTCCTGAAAAACAGCGCGGGTTATGCGCCAAAAAACGCGGTAATGCTGTTCAATATGTTTTCGGGCGAGAGCATTCCAAGCACTGGAAGAGCGGCCTTGTTCTGGTAAAGGTTGCCCACACTGCCTCCGAGTAAAAACGAAGCGACGATGCAGACCGCTCCCGCTGCTATGAGTATCAAGGTAATGAGAGTAACTGCTTTCCAAATCTTTTTCATAATGTATCACTCCTTGTCCGAGTCGGAATATCCGGCTCCGCAGGCGCTTCGGAAGAGTTTTGAAATAAGGTTTATCGCCGACCAGACCGCAAACCATATGATAATAAGGCCAAGTCCCGCGCAGACAAGTCCGCCGCCGAAGAGCAGTAGCGCGTCCGTGAGATAAACAAGGCTCTTGAGACCGGCTATAAGCAGGTAGCACATCGCGACGAGCAGGCCCGCGCCGATTGCGGCAATAACAAGGAAAAACGCGGCGATTAAAAGGCTTATAAGCGAGGCACCGAGGATTGCGAAAACAAATTTCGCGCCTTTCGGTTTTGGCCTTTCAGCGGGCAGGCTTTTCTCCGGTTCAGAGAGAGGCTCTTCTGCTATCGCGTCCTCCGCGGGCGCTTCGGCTGTTTCTGAATTTTCAATATTAAGCGTTTCCTCGGTTTCTGTCTCAACGCTGTACTCGGATAGCTCTTCGTCCGGCTTTTCTTCACAGGACGTTTCTTCTCCGAAAGTGATTTTTTCGCCGGACTCCATACGCCTTTTTAGATCGATGGCGGTCATCATCGGAGTACCGAGCGTTGCCAGAAGGGCGGATTCAAGCCCCGGGCCCGCAGCCTCGAATTTCTCATCGTAGGCAGAGATAATTCTGGCCTTCTCTTCGGGAGAGAAAAACGTAAGGTATTGGTAGAGTTCCGCAAGGAACTGTTGTCTGTTCATCTTCAATCCCTCTTTGCAAAATTATATTTCGCATTATTTTGCTTCATACATTATATTCGTTTTTATGTAAACCGTCAAGACTTTTCAAACTTAATAAAACAAATACCCGCCTTTTTGAGCAATAATACGGCGTCCGAGAAATTAATTGCATTGCAAAAGGTACTCGCCGAAGGTATAATAACCGCAAGCGGTAATTATACCTGATTTTTAACGCATTGTACCATGCTTTGAATACTATGCTCACGACACTACCTTTCGGCGCGCTATATAATACTTTATTTTTGCAGGTGCTCTTTTATGAGAAAAAATCGAAGTAAAGCATTAACCGTTGTTTCAAGGCTCGTCGCGATTGCGGCAACTGTTTCCCTGTGTCTGATGCTTTCTACAGCCTCCAGACTTCCACAGGTCGTTACCGCCGAGGCTCGGGAGACAGCGGCACCTACGCCAGCTGTTTCAGCCGTACCCACGCCCATGCCAACGCAGCAGTATTTTGAGCTGAGCTTTGTCGGCGACTGTACGCTTGCCAGCACGACTTACAACAAAAAGCTTGCAATTTCCTATGGAAATGTCGTCGGGGATAATTACGCCTATCCCTTCGAAAAGACGGTACAGTATTTCAAGGACGACGATTTCACTTTCGCAAACTTGGAATGTGCGCTGACGGCTTCAACCGCTTCGGACGATAAAAATTTTTGTTTCAGAGCCGACCCCGCTTATGCGCAGATATTGACCGGCGGCTCCGTGGAGTTCGTGACGCTTGGAAATAACCACGTTCTGGATTATGGCGAGCAGGGCTACTCAGACACGAAGGCGGCACTTGATGCGGCGGGCATAAGCTACGCGGGGAGGGACGAGGGGAAAATATATGAGACAAAATCCGGACTGAAAATCGGCGTTTACGCGCTGAGCTTCGGAAAGACACAGCAGATAAAGGATGGTGTCACGTCGCTCAGAGCGGCTGGAGCGGAGTTCGTAATAGCCGCGATACACTGGGGGGACGAGGGCAGCTACGATATAAACGAACTGCAAAGAGAGCAGGGACACGCGGCAATCGATGCCGGCGCGGATATCGTTATCGGAAGTCATCCGCATACGCTCCAGCCGGTGGAGGAGTACAACGGAAAATACATATACTACAGTATGGGCAACTGGTCCTTTGGGGGCAACACGGCCCCGCGCGACCCCGACACCTTTATACTAAAAATCAAGGTCGAGCGCGACGTTGACGGAAAGATAAGCGTTGCTGACTGCGAGCAGATACCCTGTGCCTGCACGGGCGTTGTCGGCGGAAACAACTATCAGCCTGTGCCCTATGAAAAGGACTCTGAACAGTATAAACGCACGCTTTCAAAAATTGACGGTACCTTTGATGGACCAAACCTCACCATCGGCTATCAATACAATTTCAGCGAATATTGAGATTCAGGCTATAGGAACAATTAATTAACATAAAAACGCTTCCCCGTTTTGGGGAAGCGTTTTTATGTTAATTTCCGCACTCCACGGAGATTTCGTTGAAGACTTTTAGCAGGTCATCGACTGTACAGCCGTCCTTTTCATGGTAGGCGACATCCTTCACAACCGCGCCCTTATGCATCATAACGAGCCTGTTGCCGTATTCGACCGCATAGCGGAGATTGTGCGTTACCATAACGGCGGTCAACTTTTTCTCTCTAACGAATCTATCCGTAAGCTCCATGACGTTCTCCGAGGATTTGGGGTCTAGAGCCGCAGTGTGCTCGTCAAGAATGAGAAGCTCGATAGGCGTGAGAGTCGATATGAGGAGCGCAAGCGCCTGACGCTGCCCACCGGATAACAGACCCACCGGCATGCTGATTTTATCCTCAAGACCGAGGTGAAGCAACTCAAGCTGCTGCTTATAATAGTCAATACGCTTTTTCGAAACGCCCCGGGTTAGGTTATAGCTTTTGCCTTTATTATCGGCAAGCGCCATGTTTTCGAGTATTGTAAGGCTCGGACAGGCGCCCATTGAAGGATCCTGAAACACGCGCCCGATATGTGCCGAGCGTTTATATTCGGGCATTTTGGTTATATCGCGTCCGTCAAGAATGATGGAGCCGCCATCCGGCATAAGACTGCCGCAGATAAGGTTTAAAAGCGTGGTTTTCCCGCTGCCGTTTGAACCGACTACCGAGATGAACTGGCTTTTGTCAGCCGTGAAATTGAAGTCCTCAAAGAGCAAAGCTTCGTTTACGGAGCCCGCGTTGAAGGTCTTTTTAATATGGCTCAGCTCGACGAGCGGACGGCTTTGCATTTCATGCATGAGCGGCACCGCCTTTCCTGCCGATTTTTTGCGAAACGATGGATAGAGTCAGAAGCACCGCCATAAGGAGCTTGAGGTAGGTGGAGGGAAGCCCGAGCAGGAGAGCGAGCTGAAGACAGGCCTTGTAAAGAATAGCGCCGAAAACAGCCATTGTGGTGAGCTTCAAAAAGCTGACGCGGCGGAAAACTCCGGTTCCTATGATGACCGCCGCCAGAGCCATAACAACCATGCCCTTGCCGGAGTTCACGTCCGCGTTTTCATTCAGTTGGGCGAGAACGCAGCCCGCGAGCGCCGTACAGCCGTTCCCGATAGCGAGGCCAAGAATCTTCACATGCCCCGGATTGTGGGCGAGACCCGTGACGAAGCGGCTGTTGTCTCCGCCCGCGCGGAGCAGGAGACCGGACTTTGTTTCAAGAAAATAGTCCAGAGCGAGCTTCACTATAACGGCGAGCAGGAAAACAAGGATTAGCTGGCGGTGTGCGTATAGCGCATCGGGAAGTGCCTTAGCCAGTCCGGAATTGAATATAGTCGGCAGGTTGAAAAATTGGGAAATTGCCGAGCCGCCGGTTATGATAAGGTTCACGGACCATGAAGCTGTCATAACCAGAATTCCGGAAAGCAGGTCGGTTATGCCGAGCTTGACATGGAGTATGCCTGTGATGCTTCCCATCAGTGCGCCAGCAAGGAACGCCGCGATACACGCGAGCCACGGGTTTACGCCCAGCGTTATCAGAGCCGCCGCAACGCAGGCTCCGAGAGGGAAGGTGCCGTCCACAGAGAGGTCGGGGAAGTCCAGTATTTTGTAAGTTATGAGGACACCCATCGCCATGAGAGAATAGATGAAGCCCTCCCGGAAAACTGTTTCGATAAGGCCCAGAACCATTTAATAACCACCAGTCTCATAAAAATTTCGTGAGGCAGATAGACCGCGTATGCGGCCTATCTGCCGGATGTCTTATTGTCCGTCCATGTTGGCGGCAGAGGAGTAGTCAGTCGGAAGCGTCATGCCGAACTTTTTGAGGTTGCTTGCCGAATAGACAGGCTTTGAATCGGTTACGACTGAGACAGGCATAGTTTTTGAGTCTGCGCCCTTGAGTATTTTACCCGCCATTTCGCCGGTTGTTACGCCGAGAGCGACATAGTCTAAAGATTCGGAGGCGATGCAGCCGTATTTTGCGACCTGTTCTTTTTCAGAACCGAAAATAGGAATCTTGGCGGCGTCAGCCGCGTTCGTCACGACTGAGAGGTTGTTCACAACATTGTTGTCGGTGAGGTTATTAATGCAGTCAACACCCTGAGCAAGCAGGGAAGCCGCGCCTGCCGCGACCTCGGAAGCGTCGGTAACGCCGACAGAAGCAATTTCAAAGCCGTAGGTCGGAGCAAGCTCGGTCAGCTTCTTGAGCTGTGAGACAGAGTTTGCTTCGCTGGTGGTGTAGAGAACTCCGATTTTTTTAGCGTCCGGCATAAAGACGCGTATCATCTTGAGCTGGGCGTCAAAGTTCAGACTGTCGCTTGTTCCGGTAGCACCGGTGTTCGGAGCCTCAAGAGACTCGACAAGTCCCGCGGCAACCGGGTCGGAGCAGGCGGAGAATACAACGGGAATACCCGCGTCCTTTGCGGCGGCGTAGCAGGTCGTGGCGGCGGGTGTGGCGATTGCGATGATGATGTCATAGCCCTTTGTGACAAAGTTTGAAGCCGCGAGAGTGTTCGTCTCGGTTTCGCCCTGACCGTCCACATACTCAATGGTGCAGGTTTTGCCGTCCTCATAGCCCTCGTTTTTAAGGCCTTCGAGGATACCTGTGTAGCAGTCATGTAGGCTGGCGTGAGTTGCGTACTGAAGAATGCCGATTTTAACGTCGGATGCGGCAGGGGAGGCTTCCGCGGAAGCTGAGGGGGAGGTCGATGCCGCGGGCGCGGTTTTTGCGCAGGCCCCAAGACTGAGGGCCAAAACTAACGAGAGAGCAGACGCGATGATTTTACTTGACTTTTTCATGATAATACCTCCAAAAAGTGTTTATCGGGTGTGATGGACGATCCTGCCAAAGACCGATTCTCAAAGCCTGCAATCCTTTTTGCGGGGCCAACAAAAAAGCTCCTGCCCCACAAGGGACAAGAGCAAAACTCCTGCGATACCACCCAAATTGACGCAAACGCGCCCACTCGCTTCACGCACCACCATGCGTGTCCCCAACTGATAACGGGAGGGATACCCGTCGAAGCCTACTTAAGCAACGCGCTCTTTCGGTTCGCCCTCTGAAGTCCATTCGCCGAACGGACAGACACCCCTTTCACACCGCCGGGGGCTCTCTTTGGTCTGACTTGTGCCGGTTACTACTCTTCATCAATGGTTTCGGTTTATGCTGTGATTATAAGCACACGTCTTTTTGCTTGTCAAGAATTTTTGTGTTTTTCGGTAAAACTCACAATTAGCAGGTGGCTTGTGTCTAATAATTATGAATGCATTTACAAGTATCATGCGAGTTTGTATTTTGTGAGCCAGTAGTTTACCTGAATCATATACGCCATGAGCTGAGGCCCCGCCATAAGTTGCCCGAACCACGGTTTTCCGTATTCGGAGGGGGCTTTTGTGAATTCCAGCACCTTTTTCCTGTCTGCTATGGCGGTGAGCGGCGCGTTGGGGTCGAAGACGATGCTCAGGAGCTTTTCGGAAAGCAGGCGCTCATAATTCGGGTTGTAGGTTTTCGGATACGGACTCTTTTTGCGATAGAGTATCCTTTCGGGCAGAAGGTCGCGGCAGGCGTCGCGCAGGAGGGATTTTTCATGTCCTTCACGGTATTTCATGTCCCACGGAACGTTGAAAAGATATTCGACAATGCGATGGTCGGCAAAGGGTACGCGCGCCTCGAGACCCGAATACATACTCGTTCTGTCCATGCGGTCAAGCAGCGTCTGCATGAACCATTTGATATTGAGATATGAGATTTCCCTGCGCCTGCGCTCCTCCTCATTCTCGCCGTAAAGGACAGGCACTGCCTTTATTGAGTCTTCGTACCGCGCGCGGACGTATTCGGGCAGTTCCAGCTTCTTTTTAAAACTGTCGTTTAACAGCAGGGTTCTTGTTTCAAGGTCGCGTGACCACGGGAAACCGTCTGTGTTTATTAGCTCCTCCCTGTAGAACCACGGATAGCCGCCGAAAATCTCGTCGGCGCATTCGCCCGTCAGCACGACCTTGTTGTGCCTTTTTACGAGACGGCAGAAGTAGAGAAGGGAAGCGTCAACGTCCGCCATGCCGGGCATATCCTTGGCATCCACGGCGGTTTTGAGAAGAGAGACAAGCTCGGCTTCGTTGCACTCGAGGTAGGTATGGTTTGTTCTATAATTCGAGAGCATTTCGTCGACATAGGGCCTGTCGCGCTCCGGCTGAAAGGAGTTGGATTTGAAATAAAGGTCGTTTTGTCTGAAATCAAAGGAAAAGGTGTTGAGAGTCGAGCCGCTTTCAGCGAGCATTTTGGAGGCGACGGCGGTTACGATGCTGGAATCAAGCCCGCCGGAAAGAAAGCAGCACACGGGAACGTCCGATACCATCTGTCTCGTAATCGCGTCCCGAACAAGATAGGACACGGTTTCAACCGTTTCCTCATAGCTGTCCGTGTGCTCGCGGCTAATGAGCTCCCAGTACCGCACTTCCGAAAAGCTGTCCTTACTGAAAACAGCGTAGTGCGCGGGCTTAATTTCAAAAACATTTTTAAAAACTCCGTTTCCGGAGGTTCGGGCGGGGCCGATACCGAAAATCTCCCGGAAGCTGTCTGTATCGACCGAAGGCACAACATAGGGATGTCGGAAAAGCGCTTTCGGCTCAGAACCGAAGATCAGAATATTGTTTTTAATCGTATAAAACAGGGGCTTTATACCGAATCTGTCGCGGCAGAGTATGAGCCGTTCAAAGGTTTCGTCCCATATTGCAAAGGCGTATATTCCGTTGAGCATTTCGAAGGAGCCTATACCCCAGTGCATGTAGGCGTAGAGTATTACCTCCGTATCCGTCGTCGTTTCAAAAACGTAGCCTGCCTCTTCAAGCTCCCGCTTAAGCTCATTCGTATTGTAAATTTCACCATTATAGATTATCGCATACTTGCTGCCGTTATGCTCCCTTATAATCGGCTGTGCGCCGTTTGAGAGGTCTCTTATAGAGAGCCTTGTGTGGCTGAAACCCAGATGCGGCGCCAGATATTCTCCCGTATTGTCGCTGCCGCGATGTGCGATTGAGGTTCTCATATCAATGAGCACCTTTGTCCAGTATTTATAATTATCGGTGAAGTTTTGACGAAAGCCGCAGAAGCCTGCTATTCCGCACATAGATATTCTCCTTGCTCATAGTGAAATGGGACTGCCGCAGGCCGTTTTTTTACCTTGCCTGTCATCCCCGATGTCCTTCTGTATTTTATGCGCTTTCAGTAAAAATGATTACTTTGGGTATAACTCAAAGATTTTTCTTTTCAGCTCTTGACAAAAATACAAACTAGTATATAATGTGCAATAGTAGATAAACAATACTATTGCAATACTCGCTAATAGGAGGGCTTTAGTGAACACTCAATACAAAAAAGGCGTACTTGAGCTTTGCGTTTTTGCCATGCTCAAGCGTGAGGACAGATACGGCTACGAAATTGCGGAAACACTTGCAAAACACATCGATATCGCGGACGGCACCGTATATCCGATACTGCGAAAGCTCAAAAGCGACGGACTAGTGACAACTTATCTTTCGGAGGAGAGCGGCGGGCCTCCCAGAAAATATTACTCGCTGACGGAGCTTGGGCGGCAAACATATGAAGCCGACAGGGCAGACTATCTGGAATTCGCAAAAACAGTTGAAATGCTATTAAAGGAGAATAATGATGACAAAGAATGAATATCTCGATAAGCTCAGACAGGAACTGAAAAAAAATAACGTCGCCGATATGTGCGACATCGTTTCCGAATATGAACAGCACTTTGCCTTCAAGCTTGCGGACGGCTATTCGGAGGAGGAGATTGCGGCAAAGCTCGGTGCACCAGAGTCAATTGCAAAGCAGTTTGACAGTACGAAAAGTGAGGCAAGTAAAGGAGCAGGCTTTTTCATAAGGCTCGGGCTGGGCTGCACGGCGCTTTTTGAAGCTATGTTCTATATCCTGTTTTTCGCGTGGGACCTTGTTATGGTAGGCGCGACCGTTGCGTTTGCTGTGCTTGGCATCTGTCTGGTGTTCGCAATGAACATTTCGGGACTTATACCCTTAATGCCATACCTCGGCTCGCTGCTGCTCGGCCTTTCCGTGCTTGGGCTCGCGGGCGTTTTCGGAACCGCAACAATCTATTGCTTCGCGTTCTTGATGCAAATGATTAAGGCAAGCGCGAGGTGGCACAAGAACATGCTTTCAGGCAATGCGCTTCCGCCGCTTCCGTTCAGCCCTCAGTTTGAGCCGAAAACCAAAAGGACCCTCCGTAATGTCCTGCTCTGGTCGGTGCTTGTTTTTGGCATTATGTTTGTCATAGCTTTCACGGTGATGGCACTGCAGGCCGGAGCCTTGGGCTTCTGGCATCACTGGCACTGGTTTGTATAATATATGGGCTCCTGTAACCGGGGCTGTTGATTTGTGATTTTTAAGCTATCTGAAATGGAGGGAAAATGAAAACTGTAGTTATTACCGGCGCAACCTCAGGCATCGGCTTGGCGGCTGCAAATAAGCTGGTTAAGAACGGGTATTTCGTCATAGGCATAGGTCACAGTATAGAAAACTGCGACAAAGCAAAAAAGTACATTAAGGCTCACAATCCGAATGGTAAAGTAAAGTATTTTGTAGCCGATTTGATGCAGCAGCGTGAAGTGAACCGTGTAGCTGACTTACTGTTATCGTATATAGAAGGAGTCTGCGACGGAGAGCTTTATGCGCTTATAAACAACGTCGGCGGTGTGAGGAGTCTATACACGACGACGGAGGAGGGCTACGAGCAGCAGTTCGCGCTCAATCATCTCGCGGGCTTTATGCTCACAAACAGGCTTCTGCCGTATATCGAAAAAGCACATGGCCGCGTCATCATGACGGGGAGCAACTCACACAAGGGCATAAAAATGCACTGGGATGACCCAATGCTGAAAAAAGGCTACAATCCGCTGACCGCATATAAGCAGGCGAAGCTCTGCAACATTCTTTTCGCCAAGGGGCTTAACGACAGAGGCGTGCGCGCGTACACAGTCGACCCGGGGCTTGTCAACACCGATATCGGCAACAAGCAAACGGGCAGTCTTGTAAACTTCATCTGGTCACTACGCAAAAAGCATGGCGTTGCTCCCGAAACACCGGCGGAAACCTACGTATTTCTATGCGAGCAGGAAAAAGCGCCGGAAGGACTTTATTATTATCTCTGCCGTGAGCGGAAATTCAGCCGGGAAGTGACTTCCGAAAACGCCGACAGGCTTTTTGCGCTGAGCGAAAAGCTCTGCGGAGTTTCTTACGAAAGGCAGGCGAAAACAGCATGAACGTATTTATTACGGGTGCCAGCGGCGGACTCGGACGGGCTATCGCCGCGGAATGCGCCTCACGCGGCTATAAGCTGTTTCTTACGGATATAAACGAAGCGGGACTGCGCTCCATCCAGACGGGGCTTGAACGTCAGTACGGCGCCTGTGTCACGACGCGTGCCTGCGACATTACAAAGGACGAGAGCGTAGACGAGATGCTTGCGCTTATTGACGCGAGCGGCATACGTTTCGATATGCTATTCAACATTGCGGGTATCGATTATGAAGGAAGCTTCCTGGAACGCGAGCGCGGCAGCGTCGTAAAAATAGTATCGCTGAATGTTGAGGCTACGCTCAGAATAACACACGCCATTTTGTCCCGGCGCAGAGAGGGTAAAGACTTTTCACTGGTCTTCGTTTCAAGTCTCGCGTCACTGTATCCGATGCCGCTTAAGGCAACCTACGCCGCCTCCAAGAGCTTTTTAACAGACTTCGCGGAGGCGCTCAGACAGGAACTTAAGTCTCAGAACGTCAGAGTGCTTACGCTTTGCCCGGGGGGACTGCCCACAACGGAAGAGGCGATTAATGGAATAAACGCCCAGGGCTTTTGGGGCAGCGTCACGACGAACAGACTCGAGCAGGTTGCGTTTGAAACGGTTGAGAAGGTGCAGAAGCGAGCGGGACTCTATATTCCCGGAGCCGTAAACAGAACGCTGTCCTTCCTCGGAAAGCTCCTGCCGCGCTCGGTAATTGCCGCAATTATTTATAAACGATGGAGCGGTGCTCAGCAAAAGTGGCTGTGTACGGAAAACGCCAAATAGCCGGTTGCGGCTACTTGGCGTTTTATATTATTCAATTGTTCCCCCGCCGATAACAGTATCCCCGTCATAAAACACGGCTGCCTGACCCGACGTTATGGCACGCTGGGGTTTATGGAATCTGACCTGTAATTTGCCGCCATCAACAGGGTAAAGGACGGCGGGAGCTTCCGTTTGGCTGTAACGTGTTTTGACAAAAGCCGCCATCGGCTCAGTTATTGCTTCAACGGATATGAGATTTAAGTCCTTAACCGTCATACTGTCGCGAAATAGCTCTGACTCGTCGCCCAAAACAACGGTGTTCAGCTCCGAATCTTTTCTGATGACATACTTCGGCTTTTCAAAGCTGAGCCCCAGACCCTTTCGCTGACCGATTGTATAGTGTATAAGCCCCTTGTGCGTTCCAAGAATTTTTCCCGAGCTGTCAGTGAAGTTCCCGGGAGGCGATATAATCTTCATCTGGGTTTCAAGGAAAGCGGCATAGTCCCCATCCTTAACGAAGCAGATGTCCTGACTGTCCGGCTTTCTGGCGTTTACAAGTCCCTGCTCCTCGGCAAGCCGGCGCACCTCGCTTTTACTAAGGCCTCCGAGAGGCAAGAGCGTCCTTTTGAGCTGCTCCTGCGTCAACCCGAAGAGGACGTAGCTCTGATCCTTTGAGGAATCGGTAGCTTTCTTTAAAAGATACCGTCCGGTAGTATTGTCAAACTCGACGCGCGCATAATGCCCCGTCGCGATGTAATCCATATCGAGCAGTAGGGCACGGTCCAGAAGTTCGCTGAACTTGATGTAACGGTTACAGTCTATGCAGGGATTGGGCGTATCGCCCCTCGCATACGCGGAGGCAAAGCGGTCAATGACATTTTCCTTGAATTGCTCGCCGAAATTGAAAACGTGGTGACTGAAGCCAAGCTTATAAGCCACGCTGCGGGCGTCCTCAACGTCTGAAAGAGAACAGCAGGTCTTTGAGCGTTCAAGACCGATGTCCTCGTTTGAAAACAACTTCATGGTGACTCCCGTCACATCGAAGCCCTGTTCTATTAAAAGTGCGGCGGCTACGGAGCTATCTACCCCGCCGCTCATTGCAACCAATACTTTTTCCGACATTTGCTGTTCTCCCGCTGTCCCGCAGGCATAAATCTCCCGCCGGACGAATATTGTCCTAAATCGTATTATTCATAATAGCATATGAATTATTTTAGTTCAAGCAGCGCCGCTCATTATTTTAAGTCTTCGGGTTCTTCGGAATACCAACAAGAGGCAGCCCTGTTGAGCTGCCCCTTATCGGAGAGACTTAATATAAGAAATTATTCGGAGAAGAGAGGTGTTGAAAGATAGCGCTCGCCTGTATCGGGGAGAATGACGACAATGGTTTTGCCCGCGTTTTCGGGCCGCTTCGCGAGCTCTGTTGCAGCCCACAGCGCTGCGCCGGAGGAGATGCCGACAAGCAGCCCCTCGGTCTTGGCAATCTCGCGGCTCTTCGCAAAAGCGTCCTCGTTAGCTACGCCGATGACCTCGTCAAAAACCTTGGTATTAAAGACTTCGGGGATGAAGCCGGGCGCGAGGCCCTGAAGCTTATGCGGAGCCGGCTGTCCTCCGGATAGGACTGGAGAAGCCGCGGGCTCAACCGCAGCTACTTTAATGCTTGGATTTTTCGATTTCAAATACTCACCGGCGCCGGTAATAGTTCCGCCGGTGCCGTAGCCTGCGACAAGAAAATCTACTTTGCCGTCGGTATCCTCCCAGATTTCGGGGCCTGTCGTTGCTTTGTGAATCGCGGGGTTTGCAGGGTTCGTGAACTGTCCTGCGATAAAGGAATTGGGAATTTCATCGGCAAGCTCCTTTGCCCTTGCGATAGCTCCGGGCATGCCCTTTGCGCCCTCGGTCAAAACAAGCTCCGCACCGTATGCCTTTAGAAGCGTTCTGCGCTCCACGCTCATCGTTTCGGGCATCGTGAGGATGATGCGGTAGCCGCGCGCCGCGGCGACGGAGGCAAGCCCGATGCCTGTGTTGCCGCTTGTCGGCTCAATAATTACGGAGTCGGCTTTTAAAATTCCCTTTTCCTCAGCATCGTCTATTATCGCCTTTGCAATCCTGTCCTTGACGCTTCCGGCGGGATTGAAGTATTCTAGCTTCGCGACTATAGTCGCTTTAAGACCATGCTTTTTTTCGTAATTAGAGAGCTCCAACAGCGGAGTTTTTCCTATCAGTTCCGTAAGGCTCTTATAAACCTTTGCCATAATGATACCTCCTGTAGTTTTAATAGCATACAATTCATATATACTTGATATGTTATATACATAATATGCTCGCAGTCCGGATTTGTCAATACTGTTCTCGGGGAAAAAGTATAAATACTATATGATTTATATACTATTGACAAAGAGACACATATATTATATCATTTATTACATACTAATGCTGTATGAAAAGCCGGATTTAATATATTCAAACGGAGGAACTATGAGGATTTCAACAAAAGGACGCTACGCGCTGGCCGCGGTTGTCTCAATGGCACAGCAGCATGGCAGCGGGGAATATATCACCGCGGTCAGTATTTCCGAAAAGCTCGGAATATCCAAGATATATCTCGAACAGGTTTTCTCCCTGCTTAAACGAGGAGGGCTTGTTATTTCAATCAAGGGCGCGCAGGGAGGATATCTGCTTTCGCGGTCGCCTGATAAGATAAGCGCCTTTGATGTGCTTTCAGCGGTCGAGGGCTCGCTTTTTGAGAAGACGGAGGATACAGTTGCGGATAAGGCACCGGAAATCGAAACGGCTATGCGCAAGCGCGTATTCGATGAGTTGGACAGCTCTGTCAGGGACGCTCTCACGAAGGTGACGCTTGAAGATTTAGTGACCGAAACACAGCAATATTCCATGTCCGGTTCGGCTATGTTTTACATCTAATAGCTGGAAATATAGCTGGATTATTACCTGTTATTGGCTTTTTGCGTTTAAAACGCATGTATTTTTACATTCCTGCATCTATCGACATATTTCGCTCATATAGTGCGATATATGTATATTACGGGACTAATTTGTCCTAGTATGATGCAAAGGATGGAAACACCATGAAAAAACTCAAGCTTCGTTTTCTGGCAGTGAAAATCGAATGGCATTGGTGGTTTATCAGGCGGACTCGCAAAAGAGAAAATTCTTTGCTCAGCCGGAAGGTATCATTTTCCTCTCAGAAGCTGTTTCGGCTTAACAGGCGTCTTTCAGCGCACAGCGCAAAAGCGATTAGGGCACAGTCTGCATATGAAAGATTGGCACGAACGATATAAGAAAAAGGACCCGCAGAGTCCGCGTTGTTTATAATATGATTAAAATCTTGGGATAATATCCTTGCTATACTTATGAGTCCGTCTTCCACGGGTGAAGCAGTCATGCCATAACTTTTGCGTGCCCGCTTATTTTTAAAAAAAGTTTTGCAGGAAAGCACGCTCTGCAAAACTCTGTTGTAACTGGTTTTAGTAAAAACCGCAGCTGTTATATTATATTGGGCCAATTTTGCACACGTTTCTGAATTAAATCCGCGTAAGTACGGCGAGCTTTCAGAGCGGCACCTTCTTCTTGACTTGTATAGCTGAAAGAGTAGAATAGCACTTGAAGTATTAAGAATGAATAGCTATTGAACGCATATCGGAAAATGCTATTAATATCCAGGGAGGGCAAACATGAGCAGCTTTAAGGACTTGCGCATAGTCGATAACTTTTACCAGACCTCGGCATTCTTCCCGATGCCGACAGTTCTCATATCAACGCTCGCGGAGGACGGCAGCACCTCAATCGGCGCCTATTCGCTGTGCTTTCCGTACTATATAGCCGGCAAGGACCGCTACGCCATGCTGCTGGAATGCCGCAACAGCTCGAACACGGCTCAAAACCTCCTGCGCGCAGGAGTATGCGCGCTGAACTTTATCGAGGATTCGCGTGCCGACTTCAAAGAAGCGGTCAGGCTCGGATATCCGGGTGAAACACCCAAAGAGAAAATGGCAAACTGCAATTTTAAGCTCGAAAAGGGACAGTGCGACGGTGAACGTCCGCTCGTTATTTCAAGCGCCTATCAGGTGTTTGAGTGCACCTGGGCCTCCGAGCTTGAAAATGCTTTTGAGGACAAATCCCGTATTGGTCAGCTTGAGGGCATGGAGCCGCCATACAGGGATTTTAACGGCGTAACCAGTAAATTCGGCTGCCATTTCATACTTAAGATTGACAAGATACTCATGAAAGAAAAGCAGTACAATGCCATAATTAACGGTGTTAAAGCTTCCGCATTCCCGCATGTGCCGGTGGATTACGGTTACCGGGACTCAAAGAGCTTTTGGTATACCCGTTTCCGCAAGCCGATTTCGGAGCCTATCCCCAAGGACAAGGGAATCGACATAAGCTCTGTCAAATACGCGGCGAACCGCATTGATCCGGATATCAAGTTTACCGACGCCGCCTGCGCGATGATGCTCAAGGTTCCGCGCGTGTTTTTGAAGCTGGCTTTGCAGGGCTGCGTGGACTGGGCAAAGGAAAACGGCGTAAGCTTGATTGATGAAGCCGAGATGAAAATTATTAACGACAAGCGTTCAAAGGAAAAGAAAAACTGAAATAAGACAGCGCGGAATGATGATTTATTCCGCGCTGTCTTATTATGAGATTAATTTTATGCGTCCGCGTTTTTCAGACGCTTTCGTGAGCGCAGCCATGCTACCGTATCCGTTACCGTTTCACCGAAGGGGCGGGGCCTGAAGCCAAGCTCCTTTTCAGCCTTTTTATTTGAAAAGAGCGAGTTTGACGAAAGCGTGAAGAGAGAGTACGAGGTAAACAGAGCTGTTTTTTTGCTTAATATTGAATGAAGCTCTGCAAACGGGGCTGCCGCTTTGGCAAGCCATATCGGCAGCGTTACCGGAATTCTGGCACCCAGCGCCCTGCTCATGGTTCTGATTATTTCAGGAACAGGTATATAGCTTCCCGAAAGTATATAGCACTCTCCGTTTCTGCCGTTTTCACAACAGGAAAGTATTCCGTCGGCTACGTCGCGGACGTCGACAAAATCATATCCTCCGGTAACGCAGGCGGGAAGCTTCTCGGCGTCAAGATTTAAAAAGAGTTCAGTCATAGGCGAGCATCCGTTGTCGAAAGGGCCGATGATTCCGGAGGGATGCACTATTGAAACGTTTAGTCCGTTTGATGCCGCTTTCATTACATAGGAGGAAGCTTCCGCCTTGGTTTTCGCGTAAACACCGTGAACGCGCAGGGGGGAAAAGTCGCCTATCTCGGTCATAGTTTCGCCCTTCGGCAGCAGGGGCAGGGCGTGCACCGAGCTAACGTAAACAAGCTTTTTCACCTTGTTCTTAACACAGAGGTCAACGACATTCTTTGTTCCCTGAACGTTGATGTTGTATAATTTTTGCTGCTGTCCGGCGGTTATGGAGACAATCGCCGCACAGTGGATGACAACTATATCATTTCCGTCGGCTTCGAAAAAAGGGTACAGTGTGGCGATGTCGGAAACATCGCCGAAGAAAAGCTCCGGTCCGGAGGGCAGGTATTCGAGCAGCTTATCTCCGGGAAGTACCAAAGCTCTTACCCGAGCGCCTTCGGAAGTTAGCTTTTGTATGAGCGTATTGCCGAGATGGCCTGTCGCACCCGTAACAAGATATAAAGTACCCATACAAAATCTGGTTCCTTTCAAAATTAAAATAAATATCAACATAGTGTTGATTATCTTATATGATGTTATTATAATAACTTTGTGTATAATCTTCAATAAACACCTCGACCGAATAAGAAAGATATAATACAAAGTTCGGAATAGTGTTGGCAATATTAAAATAGTTTACAATTTGGAGGGTGGTGAGAGCTATGAAATCGGATCGCAGAGTGACCTATACCAAGATGGTCCTTAAAAAGAGCCTTCTCGAGCTTATTAACGAAAAACCTGTGAGCAAGATAACCGTGAAGGAAATATGCGAGAGGGCGGATATTAACCGCGCTACATTTTATTCTCATTTTAACGACGTATACGATATGCTCGGCCAGATTGAAAATGAGCTTTATGAGACAATCAGACACACCCTGGATAAGGGCTGGAGAGCTAACAGCCTCACAGAGCTTCTTACGGTCATATGTACTGACCTCAAGCTGAACGAGGATGTCTGTAAAGCTATACTAAGTGAGAACGGGGATAAGGATTTTTTGAACAGAGCTTTGTTTGTTGCGCAGGATAAATGTATTTCAGACTGGAAGATGGCTGCCCCGAAGGCGGATACGGAAACGCTTGAAAAAACTTACACGTTTTTTTCTAACGGGAGCGCCGCAATCATTTTATCCTGGGTGAGAAACGGGATGGAGGAGAGCCCCAAAGAAATTGCCAGCTTTATTGAACAGATAACCGACAAAGGGCTTGGACTGCTGAAGGACAGCGCAAAGTGAATCAGATAATTAATAGGAATTGAGGAAAAAATCAATGGCGAGGACTGCCAGAGCCGCGATTATCAGCACATACAAAGATCTGATGACCAGACAGCCTATCGACAAGATAACCGTCAAGGAAGTCTGCGACCTCAGCTATGTAAACAGGCATACCTTCTATTATTACTTCACAGATCTTATGGACATATTCAAGGTCATTATTTATGAAGAATTGTCTGAGGAAATCGCGCACAACAAAACCTTTGATACATGGGAAGCGGGATTTCTCGCAACGATGAATTATCTCAAGCGGAATTCGAAGATTATTCTGAATATTTATCATTCCTCCTTCTGGCCCGAGGCCAATGTCTATCTGTCGGAAATGTCGAATAAGCTCGTAGGCGGAGTTGTGAGGGAATGCATACAGAGAATGAAAACGACACTTTCAGCAAAGGACAGAAACTTCATAATCGACTTTTACAGGTATGTATTCAACGGCTGGATGCTGGACTGGGTTCAGAAGGGCATGGAGGAGGAGCCGGACGAGATTTTAAAGAAGCTTCTTATGATGGTTACGGACATGTCCTGCGCGGTTGCGCTGTTTGCCAATAAAGGCAATGGCGAACCGGCTCGTTAAAGTTTGGACATTCATGCCGATGTGTCCATAGAATGCTCTTTTTGCAAAGATATATAATATATCCATACTTTTGAGAGTATGGAGGATTATTTTATGTACATTTTTACACAAGGCGCAATAACCACATGGTGGTATCTGCTGGTTTGTCTGGCTGCACTTTTCGTACTGAACGAAGTGTCCCGCAGATGGAAATGGATAGGCTTTTTCTGCTTTGTCGTTCTGCCTGCCGGACTCTCGGTTCTGTGGTTCACCACACTCAAGGCTGTAACCTATACGGATTGGTTCCATTTGGCAAAGGTCTATTCCTCAACTGCCGGCTGCATCGGTTTCTGGTGTATCAGATTTGTTCACGGAAAGAACAAGCTTACAGGCAAGGAATGGAAGCTTTCAGAAAAAAAGTGGGCGCTCTGCTTTCCCGCGCTAATCCTTGCAATCAACATCGCCGAGGCCTGCGCCCGCGATTTCCAAATCGGGCATATGTTCTTTGGAGTCAAGGCGCTTCTGCCGGATGAAAACATGCCGGTAATCGGAGGCATCTGGAACTACTTTAACGGAATAGCCGGCATACTGAACATCGTCACCATCACCGGCTGGTTCGGAATCTGCGTTCGCAAGAAGTCGAAAAAGGACGGAAGCCGCGACATGCTCTGGCCGGACATGCTATGGTTCTGGATAATCGCTTATGATATCTGGAACTTCGCCTATACCTATAACTGCCTGCCGAGACACTCATTCTATTGCGGAATCGCTCTGCTGATAGCTCCGACGCTCTGCGCGTTCACCGTCGGAAAGGGAGCTTGGCTGCAGCACCGCGCACAGACGCTGGCACTGTTTTGCATGGCTGCCCAGACCTTCCCGCAGCTGCTTGACAGCAGTGTCTACACTGTGGAGTCGGCATATAATCCAACGTATTACACAATTATCGGAGCGGCCGCTCTCGCTGCGAATGCCGCTGTGTTCATTTACATGGTATTAAAGATAGTGAAAACCAAGCGCAAGCCCTATTCCGGGGAGCTTTATACGGATCTCGAAGCATACAGAAAGGTCAAGGCACTCTCCGAATAATTGAAATGATTAATAAACGCACCGGAAACTCTCGAGCTTCCGGTGCGTTTATTTTTCCAAAGCTCGAACAAAAAACTGCTGACAAATTATAGTGGCCTTGCTTGTGAATAATCCCAACAGGCGAATAAATGCAATAGAAGCGGTTGACTAGAAATATATTAATCAACTAATTCAATTCTCGTTTACAGCTTGGGTATTGGGGGTATGGCAATGAATATAGTTGCGCTGATTGGCTTGCTGATTGGCTTCGGAGGTGTAATTGCCGGCTATATGTTGGACGAGGGCGTCCTAAGTGCTTTGATAAAACTGCCCGCAATATGTACTGTTATTGTCGGAACACTAGGAATAGGACTTGTAGCCAACCCTATGAGCAGGCTTAAAAAAATACCGGCGGCACTAAAGCTTGTGTTCTTAGGCAAAAAGCAGGATATCGGCAAGCTAATAGATACGATAGTCGAAATATCGGTTATAGCTCGAAAAAGCGGACTGCTGGCCCTGGAAGCGGAGGCCGCAAAATATGACAACCCCGTATTGAAGAAGGGACTGAACTATCTTGCCGACGGTGTTCCGCCGGACAGATTGAAAATGAACCTTGAGGCCGAGAGCGACTCAATGTATGAAGAATATGAGGAAGCCGCCAAAGTTTTTGAGGCTCTGGGCGGAACCTCGCCGACCATGGGCGTACTCGGAACCGTTATGGGCATGGTAAGTATTTTGAAGGACCTGGGCGGAGACGGCGGAATGGATACTCTGGGAGCTAAGATTGCGTCCGCATTCATAGCCACAATGTACGGCGTCGGCTTTGCAAACCTTATATACCTTCCGCTTGGCAACCATATAAAAGCCGCGGCGGAAAGAGAAAGCGGATATTACAAGATAATGATTGAAGGACTCGTCTCAATTCAGGCGGGAGAATATCCGGCCCGTATTAAGGAATATCTTGTGGCTTTGAGCGGACCTTCAAACAGCAAAAAAATGAAGGGCGGAAAAGAGATCGCGGAGTAGAGAAGGATGGCTTAATCATGGCAAAACCGCAAGTTGAAAAAGATACCAGCGAAAGATGGACCGTCACATACGCGGACCTTATGAATCTTTTGCTGATACTGTTTATCATCCTATACAGCATGTCAAAGCTGGACGCTGAGAAATCCCAGCAGGTGCAGCAATCTTTGGGAACCGGCTTCAGCAATATGGTCGGCGCGGCGGCAATCGCGGCGGCCGGAGGGAATGGCGGCGCGGGAGGCACAGGTCAGGACGCCAATACCTATTGGGTGGAAGATGAGTACGGCCAATTCTACAATGAAATAAGCCTTCTGATACAAAACAGCGGTCTGCAGGACAAGATTGACGCCAAGGTTGACGATACCGGAATTATCATTTCGTTCAAGGACAGCGCCCTTTTCATTTCAGGCAGCGCGGATTTGAGCGATGAGGCTAAAGTCATGATATCCCAGATTGGCTCTTTGCTTTCAAACCTGACCTATTCTTTTATACTTGTCGAAGGACATACTGATTCTGATCCCATAATTGGCGGGGGACGCTATCAGGACAATATGGATTTGAGCAGTGCGCGAGCCGGAAACGTATGGAGAGAGCTTGTCAAATGCGGAATACCGCCGAAAGACATGGCTTCTATAGGATACGGGGAATATAGACCAGTGGCTCCGAACGACACATTGGAGAACAAGTCAAAAAACCGGAGAGTTGTAATATCCATACTAAAAATGCCATTTACCGCGAGTACCGATCTTGTGGCAAATAATTTACCTAAGGACGACAGTCAGGCAAGCCCTAACGCAAGTCAGAATCCCGGCGAAAGCTCAAGTCCGAGTGAAAATCCCAGCCCGAGCGGGAGTCCGAGTCCAAGCGAGAGCTCCGATAAGAGCAAAGACAGTTCAGCGAAAAATTAGCTCGAAATATATAAAGCCCGCCATCTGCAACAACGGATGCAGATGGCGGGCTTTATATAAAGACTGGTACAACCAAGAACCAGATGTATATAATACAGTAATATAGTTATATAAAATTCACAAAAATGCTGAAAATAATTGTGAACCGTTTATATTTATTGACACCCGGGGGCGGGGATGCTATTTTTATTATGCGATTATTGTGTCTGTGATTACCCAATAAAACGGATAAGGATGCTCTTCACCAATTGACATCCCTGCCATTGTACACCGTGAAAATAAAATTACATTTTTTATAAAGCGAGGTAGAAAATATGCGAGAAAAAATAGTTGAATTAGTTAACCTCATCCGCAGCATGCCGGATGAGCCTCTCAAGGAAACGGCTCCTGAATACTATGGTCTTGAATGCGTCGTAACTGACGAAATGGCGGAAGCCGCCCTTGGAATGGATTTGCGCAGATATATGGGCACAGACGAAATCGCCGAAAGATGCGGAAAATCTGTGGAAGAAACCCACAAGCTGATGCTTGCGCTTGAGGATATCGGTATTGTCGAATCGAAGGTGGAAGACGGCAAGGAAGAGTTCATCCTTCTTATCTTTGTTCCCGGCGTTTTCGAGCTTATGGTCGCCGATCTGCCGCAGGTCGAGGCGCATCCCCAAATCGCACAGGCGTTTGAGGAATACACCAGAATTAGAATGGGCAAGCTTGTCCCCAACGTCCCCCGCGGGTTTGGACCCATGCGCGTAATTCCCGTTCAGACCGCGCTTGACGGACAGACAAGAGTGGCCTCATACGAGGAAATTACATATTGGCTCGACAAGTATGACCCCAGCATTTCCGTCGGAGATTGCGAGTGCCGTATCTCAAGGCGTCTTGCGGGCGAGGGCTGCGGCCATCTTGAGAAGGATATGTGCGTTATCGTCGGTCATACAGCTGAGTCCACCATCCGCACAGGCAAGACCAGAAGAATCACCAAACAGGAAGCGCTTGATATTTTCAAGAAGGCAGAAGAAAACGGTCTTATGCATCAAGTGACCAACATCGATGGCGCCGACAAAATATTCGCCATCTGCAACTGCTGCAGATGCTCTTGCTTTGCTCTTCGTACTTCGCAGTATTTCAACACTCCCAACATGTCGAACTGCAACTACGTTGCAAAAATCGATAAGGAAAACTGCGTCGCCTGCGGTCAGTGCGTTGAGACCTGCCCGGGAGACGCTTTGATGCTCGGACAAAAGATATGCTCGAAGACTCCCATTACTAGACTGCAGACGATTCTTCCCGATGACCATGAATGGGGACGCGACAAGTGGAGCCCCGATTACCGTGACAACAGACATACGATTCTCGACAGCGGCACGGCGCCATGCAAGACCGCCTGCCCCGCACATATCGCCGTTCAGGGATACATAAAGCTCGCCGCTCAGGGCAAGTACCTTGAAGCGCTCGAGCTTATCAAAAAGGAAAATCCTCTTCCAGCAGTCTGCGGACGCATCTGCCCCCACAACTGCGAGGACGAGTGCACACGCGGTGATTTTGATGCGCCAATCGCGATTGACGAAATCAAAAAGTTTATCGCTGATCAGGAGCTAAAAGCCGGAAGCCGCTTTATTCCGAAAAAGCTCCAGAATTACGATGATAAAAAGATTGCAATTATCGGCTCAGGCCCCGCTGGTCTGTCCTGCGCATATTACCTTGCTCTGTATGGCTACAAAATTACTGTTTTCGAAAAAGAAAATAAGCTCGGCGGCATGCTGACTCTCGGCATCCCCTCCTTCCGACTTGACAAGGAAGTCGTCGAGGCCGAAATCGAAGTCCTCCGCGCGATGGGCGTTGAGTTCAAAACAGGCGTTGAGGTCGGACGCGACGTTACCATCAAGAAGCTTCGCTATGAGGGTTACAAGGCCTTCTATCTGGCAATCGGCGCACAGGCCGGACGCAAGCTCGGTATCGAGGGAGAGGACGCCGAGGGCGTTATCGCGGGTGTTGATTTCCTGCGCAGCATCAATCTCGGCAAGGAAGCAAAGCTATCAGGCAACGTCGTTGTAATCGGCGGCGGCAATGTCGCAATCGATGTCGCGCGCACCGCTGTGCGCGAGGGCGCGGGCAATGTCGCAATGTTCTGCCTTGAGAGCACAACCGAAATGCCCGCTCTTCCAGAGGAGCTTGAGGAGGCCGCGACCGAGAATATTGCCATCAATAACGGCTGGGGCCCGAACCGCATCATCGTTAAGGACGGCAAAGTGACCGGAGTAGAATTCAAAAAATGTGTCTCCGTATTTGAGGACGGCAAATTCGCTCCGAAGTATGATGTTTGCGAAATCATGAATGTCCCTGCGGACTATGTTCTCATGTCTGTCGGACAGTCCATAGTCTGGGGCGATATGCTCAAGTATGAAGAAATCGAGCTTGGACGCGGCGCTACAGCTGTTGCGGATGAACTGACCTATCAGACCGCCAAGTCTGACATCTTTGTCGGCGGCGATGTCTATACGGGCCCGAAATTCGCTATCGACGCTATTGCAGCAGGCAAGCAGGCAGCCATTTCACTGCACCGTTTTGTACAGCCCGGACAGAGCCTGACTATAGGTCGCGACAGAAGAGTGTACAAATCTCTTGATAAGAATAATATTGACAAAGACGCGGTTATTGCAGGCTATGATAATACCCAGCGCCAGAAGCCCGCACATGACGCGAAAAACGAAAAGACCTTCAAGGATACCCGCGTTACCTTCACGGAGGAGCAGCTTAAGAAGGAAACCTCACGCTGCCTCGGTTGCGGCGCAACCGTTGTCAATTCAGACAAGTGCCTTGGCTGCGGACTTTGCACAACAAAGTGCAAGTTTGACGCGATTCACCTTGAAAAAATCGCCGATGTACCCGGCGCGTTGTTTGAAGAAGCTCCAATGGAATACGCTCAGCGCTTTGTTGAGCGCGAGGAAGCAACGGCGGCAAGAGAAGCTTCGGGCAGAAGCGACGTGGAATACGTAGAAATCTGATTAAAACGGGACTGATTGTCAGTGCCTGTTTCGGAGGAGAAAACACAAGGGGCCGGTGAGGGTTTCTTCATCGGCTCTGGCGTGAAGTTCTCAGCCTTATTTGGTGTGCAGTTTGCAAATATCATTTTCGCGCGGAGGTCAATATGCACGAGCTGAGCGTTTTAATTGAGGTTGTAAGGATTGTCGAAGAACTGGCCGAACAGCAGGATATTGAGAAGGTCGGAGCCATAGTCCTGCAAATCGGCGAGCTTTCCTCTGTCGTGCCCAAGTTTATGGAGGATTATTTCCCTTATGTTATTGACGATAAGCCGAGATTCAAGGATACGAAGCTCGAAATTGAAATACTTCCGGGCATGGCAAGGTGCCAAAAGTGTGAGACCGTGTTCAACATAGTCGAAAACAAGGGCTATTGCCCCAAGTGCCGGAGCTTCGACAAGGATTTGCTTTGCGGTCAGGAATTTCTCATCAAGGAAATTGCTGTTCCGAGTTCCTGATTTTTGCCGGCATATCGATGAAACATAAATAAAAAAACCGTTTCGTCTGCACAAGAGCATACGGAACGGCTTTTTATTTTCAGTTTCCGGCTTTTTTCAGATTTTTCTCGCAGGGGAGGCCGGCTTTTTCATAGCTTTCAATTTTGAAATCCAGCCGTTCCAGCGTTTCCCGCATGTCCTCCATTTTTTTGAGAAGCTGTACCCGCTGTTCGATTAGAAGCTGCTTGCGCTTCTCAATCGTCGCGTCGCCCTGCTGGAAAAGTGAGACGTATTCAATGAGCACTTCAATCGGCAGTCCGGCACTGCGCATACATTTGATAAACTCAATCCAGCGGCAGTCCTCCTCGGTATAGTCGCGTATACCGCTTTGGTTTCGGTTTATATTGGGCAGAAGCCCGACACGTTCATAGTAGCGCAGAGTATCCGCCGAAAGGCCATATTTTTTGCTGACTTCTGCAATCATCATTTGCTTTTACCTCCGAATTCGTTTACAGGCTTAGCGCGCGAAAAGATTCAGCCAGTCTCCATAGCCTTCTTTTTCCATTAGATATTTTGGAATAAATCTTAGTGAAGCGCTGTTTATGCAGTAACGCAGACCGCCATTTTCACGCGGTCCGTCCTCGAACACATGTCCGAGATGCGCGTTTCCATTCTTGCTGCGAACCTCGGTTCTGAGCATGCCGCGGCTTTTATCGGAGCGCTCGTCGAGAAGCTCGCTTTTGATTGGCCTTGAAAAACTGGGCCAGCCGCAGCCGGACTCGAATTTGTCAGCGGATATAAAAAGCGGCTCTCCGGTTGTAATGTCAACATAAATTCCGTCTTCAAACTTATCGAAATATTCGTTTGCAAACGGACGTTCTGTAGCGGCGTTTTGGGTGACCTCATATTGAAGGGGTGACAGATGTTTTTTAAGTGCCGCGTCATCGGGCTTTGAAAAGCGCGAAGCGGGTTTTGCACTTTTAGCAAGCTCAAAAAGTTCGGGTTCAATGTGGCAGTAGCCGCCCGGATTCTTATCGAGGTATTTCTGATGATACTCCTCGGCGGGGAAAAAGTTCTCTAGCCGAGCAACTTCGATAGATACCGGCTTACCAAGAGAATTTTCGAGCTCCGCAAGGGATTTTTTGATAACAGGCAGGTCCGTTTCGTCCGTGTAATAAATTCCCGTGCGGTATTGGGTGCCCCTGTCGTTGCCCTGACGGTTTAGACTTGTCGGATCTATGGTTTTGTAATATAGTCCAAGAACGAATTCAAGGGGCGCGAGAGCTTTGTCATATAGGACGCGGACGGTTTCCGCGTGACCGGTGCCGCGCCTGCACACGTCCTCATAAGTCGGATTCTCCGTGTTTCCGTTTGCGAAGCCGACCTGTGTTTCACGAATACCGTCAATTTGCTTAAGAAAGTGTTCGGTTCCCCAGAAGCACCCTCCGGCAAGATATATTTCAGAAAATTTATCCGTCATCGAAATTTCCCCCTTTCTTCCGGGTAGAGATTCTTATAATATTATAATACACTTTTTGCCGATGCTAAACAAGTTTATTATCAGCGGCGAAAAGAGGGATAGGCGGAAAAAACAAAGGCGGGCTCCTGTATCTGTGGATACGGGAGCCCGCCTTTTACTGAGGTTCACTGTAGCTGCTGCCGTCTCGCGAGGAGTGATGAAACTCCGATGCCGGCACCCATCCAGACAAGAGCGCATAAAAGCGCCCAAGGCAGATACTTGAGAGGAGAGGAAAGAGCACCGCACAACCACCTCCCGGGAAGCGCGCCGGAGAGCCATTTGAGAACATAGGCCCAGCTCGGCGTTTCAAAGAGAAGCCCTGAAAGAACGCCGTTCAAAAAAGTCAGAATGGGCGCGAGAAACATGAGGGAAAGAACGTTTTTCAGAAGCGACGCCGTAAGCAGGGTAACGCCCAGAAGCCCGATGAGATAAAGGCACATGGGTGCGAAGCTCGCCGCGAGTTTTTCGGCACCCGCGCCGGTTAATGCAACGCAGGCGGCTCCGGCAATGATATAGCCCGACACACAGATGACAAGCGGAGCGAGGCTGTTTACAATAACGACCTGCCACTGGCTTGTGCCCATCTGCCGCATCCTTACGCGGAGTGCTTTTTTGTTTATCTCCAACACCCATGAAGCCCCTACAATGAGATAAAACATGCATAGCACGCCATACCACTTGACGCAGGTTTCAAACGGGCCGTCTGCTGTATAGTTGTTAACGCCGTCGTCAAGCTCGGTTCTAACGACGTTCACCATCGCGCCCGATTCCCAGAGCTTTCTGATTTTATCGCGCTGCTGCGCCTCGTCGAGAGCGTCATAGGTTTTGCCGTGTTCAAGCAGGCAAGCCTTCGTCGTAATTATTGAAAGCTCCTCCATCCAGAGCATCATTACATTGTTGACCACGGGCTCGCTTATGGTTGCGGGAGCCTGAGAGGAGGGGGAGGTCATAAGCTCCAGAGTATCCTGAAACTCGCCCTTGGCAATCTTTTCGGAAAACCCGTTTTTGATTACGACTGCCGCCTCGAGCCTGTCCTGCCTGAGCAGCCGTACCGCCTCGTCATATGACATCTCGCGTACCGAAAAGCTCTCATAATCGGAGAGATAGTCTATGAACTTCCGAGAAAACTCGCCTTCATCCTCGGAGACAATTGCGACCACAAGCCCCGAAGTAGTTTTTTCCTGTGCAATAACGGCGGCGGAAACGGATATTATGATAGCTAGCAGTACAAAAACAAGCGAAAACGGTTCACGGAAGCTGCCCGAAAGGCGGGCCTTGAGCATATAGTCAAGTCTCATAGACCGCGCCCCCTTCTTCTGAGGCCATAATAGCCGAGCGGAAGCAGAAACGCTGAGAAGCCGAGCATTTTCAGTATGTCCTGCGTAAAAATGTCCTTATCAAAATGGAACAGCGAGCCTGAAAGCAGCCTCAGTACGGAGCGAAGAGGGAGCCAGCGTCCGATGAGCGCTGCCCAGGCAGGCAAAGCCCCTTCCGGTACAAGTGCCCCGCAGAAGGCGGACATCCCGATAACAAGGAAAAAACCCGTCCAAAGGGCAGTGCTTTCATTCGGGAGCCAAACCGCGACGGCCAGCGCAAGCGCCGAAAAGCATAGCGCGGAGAGCAGGAGCGATACGGAAAGAGCGGCTAAATTGTTCGCGTATGCTCCGCCCAGAATATTACCCGCAAGCCTGAGAAGCTGGGAAGCGGGAAAGAGCATCGTAAGCACAAGAAGGATAAACACGGCACCGGAGATTATCCGCGCCGTAAAAAAGCGCGTCGTTCCGATTCCGCAGAGCAGACCGCGCCGCAAAATGGCGCCGGAGGCATCCACGGCACTGAAATGTATGACCGGAAGCATCGACAGAGCGGCGAAAATTGCAAAAATTGCGCTGATGTAGTATTCGACCGGAAGAAATTCTCCCGCGAGCGAGACTGGGCTGTTTTTTCCCAGCGCCTCGCGCCTGGACATGTATTTCTCAATTGCGTCGTTGGTTGATTCCGATAGATAATCGTTGGCGTCTTTTTTGGGCACGCCTTTATCCAGTAGGACGGTTTTCGCCGCTTCCATTACATTCTGGCTTTTGCCTACTATCTCAAGCGAGCTTTTGAGCGCCATTGAGGTGATGTTTGTTTCCAGAGCGTGAGCTTTCGTGCTGATAAGCTCGACCTTAACCTCCCGCCCCTCGCTCAGATCCGAAAAAAGGCCCTGCGGGATATGAACAAACACTGAAATATCCCCGCTTTCGACAAGCGCTATGCCGTCGTCCACCGTTTTAACCGGATAGGAGGTCACAATCTCCTTTAGCGCCTGCGAGTTCAGCATTTGCGTAATAAACTCAACGACCGCCTCGCTGCCGTCCTCGTCGCAGATGGCAAGGTTATAATGCAGTCCCTTGGCTGTAAACAGCATGGGGGAGATGACTGTTGAAAAGATAAACACCACGATAATCGGCGATAAAAGACATAACAGGACAAGCGCTCTGCCGGAAAACATCCGTTTCAGATCATAAACAAGAAATCTCATAGGGCTTCACCGCGTATGATGTTTTGCAGCGTCCTGTTAACGCCGGCAGTTTCCGCTTCATTAAGAAAGCTCCGCTTATCTCCGTGCCATACAGTTTCTGCGTCAGAAAGCACGAGTATACGGTCGAGGAGCGGCATCATCTGTTCGGGAGAGTGACCCGATACTATAATCGAAGCGCCGGCATCCGCCATTTCCATCAGAAGTTGCTCAATCCAGTGCGTATTGTCTGTATCGACACCGGCAAAGGGCTCATCCAGAACCAGAAGCTCCGGCTCTCCGAGCAGGGCAACAGCGAGATTTACCCGCCTTTTCATGCCGCCGGAGAGCGCTGAGACCTTTTTGCTGTAAAAATCCGTAAGATTAAGCCGCATAGCTGTTTCGCTTGCTCGCTGCCTTGCTTTTTTACCCGGCAATCTTGACCAGCAGAGTAAATTTTCGCGCACCGTAAGCTCCTCGAACAAAGCAATTTCCTGCGGAACATAGCCTATACGCCGTCTTGCGGCGGACATGTTAAAGGAGACCTCCGCGCCGCCCATATAGATGTGGCCCGAGTCGGGCCGCGCCGCGAGCGCCAGTATGTCCAGAAGCGTCGATTTGCCGGAGCCGTTGAGCCCGAAAAGCCCCATAATCTCTCCATGCTCGAGAGTAAAGGATACATCTTTGAGCGCGTAGGATTCGCCGTATTTTTTGGAAAGGCCTTCCGCTCGAATGAATTCTTTTTCCATAATCAGAAGAATACCAGCAGAAGCGCGGCGAGAGTTTTTGTAGTCACGGGTGCGAGATTGAAGTCGTCGGCCGTGAAATTATCACCGAGGGCGCCGTAAAGGCTCTGTTCGTCCGTGGTGCTCACTCCCGCTGCGGGTAGAAACTGGGGAACGGCGGCGGGTACGGCGGTTTTAGACTGCTCGAGCGTCATAGTCATGTTGAGATTTGTCGTATCGCTGCCGCTTGTGACGGTAAAGGTTCCGGTAGACTGTCCGGATGAGCCGACGTCGCTGGTCTGCTGTGTATAGGTGAGATTTCCGCTGTAGTCTGCGGCGTTCATGCCTCCGGCGGCGGCGCGGCTGTCCTTGAACTGCGCCTGCGTTGTCAGGCTTGTTTTGGTTATGGTACTGCTGGTGGTTACCTCGGTGTGCTCCTGAACGGCGCCGCCGGGAGCCGTCTGCTCATAAACGAACTGGCCGGTGTAATTGTCGCCGCCCGCGGAGATGTTCTGCTCTGTCAGCTTGACCCCTCCGCCGTCTAAACCCATATAAACAATATCGTTCTCACTGACATAGCCGTCCTTAAAGAACTTGAACAGGAGACTCATGGACTTTTGTCCGGTGGCAGCGCTCAAATAAACGGCAGAGCTTTTATCGTTGCTCAGAGTTTTGAAGGTCACGGCCATAGCGGCTTTCTCATCGGGAGTGAGCGCGTCGAGCGCGGCAAGAGTCCCGTCAAGACCAGTGACTCCGTAAGTGTCATTGTTTATCATATACTGAGGAGTAAAAAGCGATTTGAAGGAGGAGTCCTGGGCGATGAGGGTGACGAGTCCACGCGCCGCCGCGACCGCGCTCTCACCCGAAAGTGTCAGCGTCGTTGAGGTACAGTCCTGCGTGGTACCGGCCAGAGTTACGGGCTGCTGCTCGGAGACATAGCTTGCCTCCTGAGCGCTCGCGGCAACAGTCTGGAGGTAGGCGTCAACGGACGCGCCCCACTGATCGTCGGTCATTTTTGCCTGCGCGGTGTTTGAAAGCACTCGAAGAAAGCGCTCAAGCGCGGATACGTCCTTGAACGAGGCCGCAACCGCCGGATCAAGGGTATGCTGAATCATCGGCTGATTGGCGTTAGATTTTCTTATCAGCATAGTGCTGCCCGTAAAATAGATGCCGCCGCTTTTAGCGGTCTCTCCTCCGGCCACTACATTTGTCAAAACAGAAGCGTCACCGGTCGAAGCGTCGAGAGAGGACTCGAACGAAAGTGACAAATCGTTCTGCTGATCGTTGGGGTCGGTCAGCGTAATCGACGATTTCATATAGTTCGACTGCGCTTCGTCGACCTGCGTACTCGGGTTTAAAAGAATATTGAGCTGTGCGGAGCTCAAACGTTCGCTTTTCTTAACCGCGTTAAGAAAAGCCTGCTTAGCGCCGTCCGTAAAAATTTCACTCACGGTCTTGGGCGTTGGCGAAGGCGAAGCCTTGGACGCTTTTTCGGGCTTTACGACCGTACCGCTTCCACAGGCCGCGGTTACCGACACTAAGACAGCTGCGCTGAGTACGACTGCGGCGGTGCGAAAAAAGCTTTTTTTGGTATGCATTTATTAAACCTCCATTAATTGCCGAAACGGCTCGAAGACTGACTCAATTCAGTAGCTTGTCCTAAAAAAAGCGTCGAAACTGCAATGAACTGATGTGCTTTTAAATTCATTATAATTCAAAACACGCCCATTCCGCATAGCTCAGCAGCATTTGTCAATGACAAATGCTGTCACTAATCGTGTCAAAAACAATAAAAATGTCCGTCGGGTTTCCCCGACGGACATTTTTGTTGGAGTATGCTACCAGACTCTTCTGTTTTTGTAGCTGTTTCTGATTTTTTCATCGAAGTAGACATCAGGCGACGAAGCCTTGAGAAGCTCGTCATAGACGTCCTTCGGAACACCGTTGTAGACATGCACGGGACCTCTTGCAAATTCTATCGCCAGGACCTGAGCTTCCTCATCATAACCAACGGTTGAAAGTGTTTTGCCTTCAACATAATCCATTTCAATTGTTTTTCCGTCGATGCTTTTCTTCATTGCCGTTCCTCCGATAATACGCGTTTATTGAATTTTAGTGTTCTATCCAGCCCTTAGAGCGCTCGACCGCGCGTTTCCAGCTGCGGTAAAGCTCGTCTCGGCGGGAGTTGTCCATTTGGGGCTCGAAAAGCCGCTCTGTCTTACGGTAACTGCGGATTTCGTCGGTGTTTTTCCAGAAACCGACCGCAAGCCCCGCAAAATAGGCGGCGCCCAGAGCGGTGGTTTCAACGTTTACGGGCCTGTCGACTTCCATACCGAGTATGTCCGCCTGGAACTGCATCATTATATCACTTACACAGGCACCGCCGTCAACCCTAAGACTCCCGCAGGGAAGAGAAGCGTCTCCGCTCGCCGCTTCAATAAGGTCCTTGACCTGGAACGCGATGCTTTCGAGTACCGCACGGGCAATATGTGCCTTGCCGACTGCTGCCGTAAGACCGACTAAGGTTCCGCGCGCATACATGTCCCAGTAAGGAGCTCCGAGACCGGTGAACGCCGGAACGAAATAAACGCCCTCGGAATCCGGAACTTTTTCGGCGAGCAAGTCGCACTCATGCGGAGCTTTAATAAGCCCGAGTCCGTCGCGCAGCCAGTTAATTACGCTGCCGGCGTTAAAGACGCTGCCCTCGAGGGCATATTCGACCTTGCCGCCATAGCCCCAGGCAACGGAGGAAACGAGATTGCAGTGCGAACGTATGGGCTTATCACCGGTATTCATAAGGAAGAAGCAGCCGGTGCCATATGTGTTTTTCATCATGCCCGCATCAAAGCAGCCCTGACCGAACAGAGCGCCGGTCTGGTCGCCCACGGCGCCGGCAATCGGCACGCCCGCAAGCTTTTCGAGTCCCGGTATCCCATGTGCAACCGCTCCGTAGACAAAGCTTGAAGGCAGGGGCGTCGGCAGCATGGCAAGGGGTATGCCGAGCTTAGCGCAAAGCTCCCTGTCCCATTCGAGAGTATGGATATTAAACAGCATTGTACGGGAGGCGTTGGAGTAGTCGGTGACATGGGCGGCACCCTTTGTAAGGTTCCAGATCAGCCAGCTGTCCACATTCCCGAACTTGAGCTCACCGTTTTCGGCTCTCTCGCGCGCACCGGGCACATTGTCGAGTATCCATTTGATTTTTGTACCGGAAAAGTACGCGTCAATCAACAGGCCCGTCTTGTCCCGCACCGTCTCGTCGAGCCTGCAGGCCTTCAAATCATCGCAAATCGCGGCTGTGCGCCTGCACTGCCAGACTATGGCGTTGGATACAGGCTTGCCCGTTTTCGCGTCCCAGACTATGGTCGTTTCCCGCTGGTTTGTAATGCCCACCGCGGCGATGTCCTTCGCCGAAAGTCCGCTTTGCTCCACGGCTTCGGACGCGGCGCGGCATTGGCTGTGGAAAAGCTCCATAGGATCCTGCTCCACCCAGCCGGGCTGCGGAAAAGTTCTCGGGTATTCATGCTGAGCCTTTGCAAGAATGTTTCCTGCGACGTCAAACAATATTGCACGTGAGCTCGTTGTGCCCTGATCGAGAGCCAGAACTGCTTTCATCGAAGTTCACTACCTTTTCTCAAATTTCACTGCGGCAGATGAAGCCGATATTCCACTGCCGTCTATTTTATTGTTTATCGGGTCAAATTTCAACACTGAATAGCAAAATAATTATCGGGAAATTTCACGCCGTCGCGCCGATATTGACCGTTCTTGTCGCAATTATATCGATTCCGGTTCCCGCAATGTTTTCAATAACGGCTTCGCCCGCCTTAATGGGAGCTCTGAGCCTTGTTTTACGGACCTGAGCCATCGCTTCAAATATTTTGTCTTTGGGGATATCGTGCGCGGTCTTGACAGGAACCATGCGCAAATCTCCGCCGTCGACAGGGATGGTTGATGTGACCGTGCGCTCGGGATGCGTGAGTTCCTTCACGGCATATTCCTTGCCGTGCGGGCAGCTGTTGCCGGAAATTTCGCCTATTGCTTCGTCCTCAAGCTCGACAGAAACGAGGCAGCCCATTGGACAGCCAATACAGGTGAGTTCTTTTTTCGTTTTCAATGAGACGACCTCCTTCTTTATTCGGCTTCCACTCTGACGCTTATTTCGCGGCAGTCGGGGTATTTTATGAAATGTTCGGGGCGCAGCAGCACCTTTTCCATTTCACCGGGCGTAAGGATGCGCTTTTTCAGATGCGTTTCCCGCTGCCCGTCGAAATACACTGAAACATAGCTGTCCTTATACACTTCGCCGACACGGAAGCGCACTTCCAGCGGCTGTGTCACACGAGACGGAGTGACATAGGAGGGAACGGTATAGCGCACTCCGCCGGAGGCTTTTATCAGAATTCCTCTGTCTGAGGTTTCACCTTTCAGATAGGCGGCGGCATTTTCTCCCGCAAGATAGCTTTCGCTGGAGACATTGTCGACCAGATCGTGAACATGCAGGACGTTTCCGCAGGCAAATACGCCGGGGACGCTGGTTTGCAGGCTCTCGTTCACGACAGCGCCGCCCGTCACAGGCGACAGCTCAACTCCGCATACGCGTGAGAGCTCGTTTTCGGGCAGAAGCCCCACCGACAGCAGCAGCGTGTCACAGGAAAAAGTCTCCTCTGTGCCCGCTATCGGGCGGCGAGAGCTGTCCACCTCGGAAACGGTCACGCTCTCAAGGCGCTTCTTTCCGCTGATTTTCGTAATAGTGTGCGAGAGCAGGAGGGGAATGCCGTAATCGTCGAGGCACTGGACGATGTTTCTTTTAAGTCCTGTGGAATAGGGCATAAGCTCGACAACCGCTTTGACCTTTGCGCCCTCAAGCGTCATACGGCGAGCCATTATGAGCCCGATATCGCCCGAACCGAGGATAACGACTTCTTTGCCGGGCATATAGCCGTCGATGTTGACAAGGCGCTGCGCCGTTCCGGCGGTGAAGATGCCCGCGCAGCGGCTCCCCGGAATGTTCAGCGCGCCGCGGGGACGCTCCCTGCAGCCCATTGCCAGAATGACCGCTCCCGCCTGAATCTCCAGTATTCCGTCGTCGGGATTTACTGCCGTAATGAGCTTATCGGAGCTTATATCCAGCACCATTGTGTTCAGTTTAATTTCGATTCCAAGTTTATTTACCCTGTCGATAAATCTCTGTGCGTACTCAGGCCCTGTAAGCTCCTCCTTAAAGGTGTGCAGTCCAAAGCCGTTGTGTATGCATTGGTTGAGTATTCCTCCGGGCGCGGTGTCGCGCTCGAGTATGAGTATATCGGTAACGCCGTTTTCAAAGGCACGAACCGCCGCGGCAAGACCCGCCGGACCGGCGCCGATTATCACAAGCTCTTTTTTAAGCATAAATAATCCTCTTTCTCTTTCATCTTCTGCCGGTCAGAAGCTCGGAGCCCTTGCCGAATTTGGTAACTGTTTCTCTTGGAACCCTGAGTTCTCTCTCGAGTATCTCCAGAACGCGGGTCGTGCAGAAACCGGACTGGCAGCGGCCCATTCCCGCGCGCGTGCGGCGCTTGATTCCATCGAGCGTTGTCGCGCCGAGCGGACGGCGTATAGCGTCGACTATTTCCGCCTCCGTAACGGTCTCACAGCGGCATATAACTTTTCCATAGGCGGGATTCTGAGCAATGTAACGGGCACGTTCTTCGGTGTCCATTTCCCTGAATTTCGGAATGCCGCGCCGTATCGGGTCAAAGGAAGTATTCGGTTTCGCTGACAGCTTATTTGCCAGAAGCTCCGCTACCCAAACGCCGATTGCGGGAGCGGAGGAGAGTCCCGGGGACTCGATGCCCGCGGCGTTTATAAAGCCCTCCGCGTCCGGCGCTTCCCCGATTTCAAAATCGCCGGATTCGAGATGCGCGCGCAGTCCCGCAAAGGAGGTAATTATCTGTCTCTCGGGCAGAGGGCCGACGGACAGGGCCGCCATTTTCAGAACATAGCTGAGACCGTCGCGCGAAGTTTCCGTTTCGTCTTTTTCATCGACATCTATCGCGCTCGGCCCGACAAGCAGATTTCCGTCCGCCGTTTTGGTTACGAGCACGCCCTTTCCCATCGCAGTGGGCGTCTGGAAAATCGTGAGCGGCGCAAGCTCGGGCGCGGCGCGGTCAAAAAGGCAGTACTCGCCCTTTCTCGGTATGATATGGAGCTTGCGGGAGCTCACCATGTTGTTTATCACGTCGGAGTAGAGCCCTGCGGCGTTGACGACCGTTCTCGTCTCAAGCGTATCGCCAGAAAGGAGCGTCAGTCTGAAGCCGCCGGAAATGCGCTCGATACGCGAAACTGCTGAATTGAAGCGGAATTTAACGCCGTTATTGCAGGCGTTTTCAGCGAAGGCGAGCGTCAGCTCATAGGGACACACGATGCCCGCCGTGCCCGCGTAAAGCGCGGCGACGACTTTTTCGGAAAGAGTAGGGCATTTTTCGAGCGCCTGCTCGCGCGTCAGCAAAGCCAAATCCTTTATGCCGTTTTGTCTGCCGTAATCAAGCAGCTTTTCAAGGTGAGAGCGTTCCGCGTCCGAAAAGCAAACGACCAGCGAACCGTCCTGCCGATAGGGAACGTCGAGCTCCCTGACAAGCTCCGGGAACATCGCGCTGCCTTTCGCGTTGAATTTTGCCTTCTGCGAGCCGGGCTCCGCGTCGTAGCCCGCGTGGACTATGCCGCTGTTTGCCTTTGAGGTGCCCTCGGCTACATCCGCTTCCTTTTCAAGTACGCAGACATCGAGCTTGCAGCGGGAAAGCTCCCGCGCGATTGCGCAGCCGATTACGCCGGCTCCGATTATAACTACATCTGTCATTTTATGCCCACCTTTACATATCGCTCCCGATGCGGAAGCAGTATTACGCCGATAGAAACCGCCTGAAGACGCGAAAAAAGCCACGACCGCAAAAGCCCTAAAGGACTAAAGCAAGTCTGGCTCTCAAATCTCTGCCGCGACTGTATTATTTATTGTACTTAGTATACCACAGCTTAGCGCCGATGGCAAGCCGTAATTCGTTTATAAATCCCAGAGCGCTTCCTTGCTCGTAGATATTGCGAGAGCGCCGTAGGACAGCGATTCCATCACCTGCTCCTTATTGATAATGAGCCCTCCGGCAATCACGGGAACCGAAATTTTCCGTTCCATCTCGTTAATCAGACGGCAGGCTATGCCGGGCATAATTTCAACCGCGTCGGGGTTAGTTTCGAGAATATTTTTAATGCCGGTTTGAAGCGAAAGAGAGTCCAGCAGGAAAACGCGGAGTATGGTCTGCAAATGCAGCTGCTTTGCAAATTTGATGATATTTGGTCTTGTGGAGACTATGCCGGCGGGAACGGCAAAGCGGTTTAAAAACTCAATACCGGCCATGTCGCCGCGAAGACCCTCAATCATGTCCGCGTGGACGAAGACCGTTTTTTGGGCTTCATGGAGTTTATCGCAGATTCTTGGCAGAGTCAGGATGCTGCCATAGAGCACAAAAACGATTTTGACATGGCTCTTGGCTGAGTTTTCCAGCTCATCGTCGTTCCTGACCGCCGCAATAACGGGGTTTTCTATTAAAATGTCGCTTAAATCGGACAATTCCATACCTTCTTTCGGACTGGGGCTTTTAATTATTATAGCACAATCCTTATATGAACACCAGCATATTCCCAATCAGCCTCACTTTTGCATACAATGAGTTATGCGAGTGAAAGGCTTATTAAGGAGCGTGATATCATTTGATTATTTATGTCGTGAAACCCGGCGACAGTATATATAAAATATCCCGGGAATACGGGGTGTCGGTGGATACCATTATTGCCGCGAACGGACTTCCGAATCCCAGCAATCTCGTGGTCGGGCAGGCCCTTGTAATACCGGGCAATTTCTTTAACTATACTGTTTCGCGCGGGCAGTCGATGTACTCTATAGCACGGAGCTTCGGAATACCTGTGCGGGACTTACTTGAGGCAAATCCCGGGATAAATCCGAATGGAATGCAGGTCGGGCAAACCATCGTTATTCCTTTACCGCCGCAAAAGGGGAAGGCAATTTATGTTAATGGCTTTGTATTCCCCAGCGTTACAAATGATGTGCTGCAAAGCACTCTGCCATATTTAACGTATCTCAGCATTTTCAGCTATCAGGTCAGGCCGGACGGAACCCTCAAGGGCATAGATGACGCGGGCCCGATAAGGACTGCGAGGGCGGCCGGTACGGCGCCGCTTATGGTGATAACAAATATCGAAGAGGGTTCCGGCTTCAGCAGCGAAATCGCGCACGAAATTCTGACGAATGCACAGACGCAGGAAGCTCTGATAGGAAACACTATAGGGGTTCTGGGAGGAAACAATTATTACGGATTGATCATTGATTTTGAATACATCTTCCCCGAGGACAGACAGAACTATAACGATTTTGTCAGCAGAGTCGTAAACAGGCTGCGGCCTATGGGCTATAAGGTGATGGTGGCACTGGCTCCGAAAACCAGTGCCGACCAAAAGGGGCTTTTATATGAGGCCCACGACTATCCCGCAATCGGCGCGCTTGCCGATTTTGTAATACCGATGACATATGAGTGGGGGTATTTGCGGGGCCCCGCGGAGGCTGTGGCTCCCATTAATAAGGTGCGGCAGGTGCTCGACTATGCTGTCAGTGTGATTCCAAGCGAAAAAATACTCATGGGTATGCCGAACTACGGCTATGACTGGACACTCCCATTTGTCAAAGGTTCGGTGGCTAGAATACTCACAAATTACGGCGCGGTTATGCTGGCGCAGAGAGTCGGCGCGAGAATTCAGTATAATTACACCTCACAGGCTCCGTATTTTAATTATTACGACAGCGAGCGAAGGAGACACGAGGTCTGGTTCGACGACGCCAGAAGCTATTATGCCAGACTGGGACTAATAGATGAATACAATCTGGGCGGAGTCAGCTACTGGACGACGAATAATTACTTCGCTCCGAACTGGACCGTACTCGATTCGATGTTCAAGGTCAGAAAGGTATTATAAGACCGGAGCTTTATTATAAGAGCACGGGAACGGAAAAAGCCGTCCCCGTGCTTATTTCGTGAGCCTAGTTTAATATCACCAGAGCGTATTGTGCTCCTCCGCACAGCCGTTGAGACGGTCAAAATCAATTCTTTCGCCGTCCGCAGTTGTTATGTGTCCGGAGAAATAGCCAATCATCTGGTGCATATCGGATTTGACAAGCACAAGGTTTGTGGCGGCAACTCTCTCGTAAAGCGGAGTAAAAATCAAATCAACTCTGTCAGAGTCAGAGCTCTTGAGCTTCCACGGATTCATTATGTTTTTGAGATCATATTCGTAAATGATGTCCTCGCTTAATTTGGTCAGTTTTCCGTCGACATAGAGGGCGTTTTCGGTCATACCGGTTCCGTCCGTCCACTTGGCACCGAGATTGAGCCCGATGCGCCTGCCGTTTACCATGCCGGACGCTGTGCCCCAGTTCCATGAGACCTTGCGCGGCCATATACCGCGCCCGAAATCCAGACCTGAAAAGGTGCTGTCAGGCTTAAAGCTATATTTGAAGTCGCCCACGCGGAGCGTGCCGCTTGTGGGCAGAGCCGCCTGCTTTGAAGTGAATTGAAAGGTCTTGTCGTTCCACGGGATGACTACGTTGAGCGTCTCGTTCCCCGCTGGCGGAGTAACGAGTATATCGGCATCAAGAGGGTAGCCGCCGAAGTCCGCGCTTTTCACCAGCATATGAGTGCTGCCGTTTTCTTCAAGGAAACTCACTTCCATGTCGGCATTTTTGAATATGACTGTCTCGCCGACGTTTACGGGAATATTGCAGCCCTTTGCAAAGGGAACGGTTATGTTTTTCTCAATGAACTTCATGGTTTTAAAATCAAGGAAGTAGACAAATACCATTCCCGCATAGTCGAGACTGGAAATTGTCGCGGAAAACAGGCACTCAGCGTTCATGGTGTACCAGTAGTTCCAGCGCTTTTTCCTCGGCCATCTTCCCGAAAGATTGCAGTTAAAAAGCGGCTTTCTTGCCCAGCCGATGCTTTCCCTGTTCAGTTCGCCTTTGTCGGTGCAAAGATTGACGGGCAAAGTTAGTTCTTTCTCATTGTATTTATTCTGTTTCACCAAAATATAACACATCCTCTCAAGCTGACTAGTGTAAGCATATTAAAAGTATAAAATATTGTACTTTTAATGTCAAGATGTGGAAACGCCAAGATTGTGGGGTAAAGATTGGAGGAAAAGTTTAAACACGCCGAGGACGGGGCTTCCGTTCTCGGCGTGTTTGAGTATTGCTTTGTATTAACTCTATTTGTTAGACCTGCGCCAGATGTGCTGCGCTTCTGCCGCACGAATGAGCTCTTCACGGTAATCCGGATGTGCAATCGAGATGAGAAGCTCCGCTCTCTCCCAGGTTGAACGTCCGACGAGGTTCACGGCGCCGTACTCCGTAACCATAAAGTAGGTTTGGCTGCGCGGAGAAGTGACGATATCCCCGTTGAAGGTGGGCACGATACGGGATTTGCGGACGCCGTCATGATTTGTATAGGTCGACTTCATGCAGATAAAGGCTTTTCCGCCCTTGCTCATCGCGGCGCCCGTCAGGTAATCGAGCTGACCGCCTGTGCCGCTGATGTGGCGCGTTCCGTCGCTCTCCGCACATACCTGACCATATAAATCAGCGGAAATGCAGCTGTTTATGGATATCATGTCGTCGATGCTGCCGATAATCTCAGGAGAATTTACATATTCAAGCGGACAGGCATGTAGGCTGGGATTTTCATTCAGCCAATCGTAAAGGGCCTGACTTCCGAGGGCAATGCCGAAAACGCCCTTGTCACGCTGAAGGCTGCTCTTACGGTTCGTGAGAACGCCCGCATTATACAGATCCAGATATGCCTCACAGCAAAGCTCCGTATGCATACCCAGGTCTTTTATTCCGCTGTCGCAAATCAGCTTGCCCACTGCGTTTGGGGTGCCGCCTATGCCCAGCTGAAGAGCGGAGCCGTTCTTGATAAACGGGACAATATTCTCGGCGATTTTCGTATCCTCCGGCTTGGGCTCCACCATTTTAAGCTCAGGAAGCGGCCCGTGCTCGCCCTCAACGACCATGTCGACCTCGGAAATGTGGATGACCTCGTCAAAGCCGTGTACTCTTGGAAGCTTATCATTTACTTCCAGTATAATAATGTCCGCCTTGTCAAGAATTCCGCGTGCAATTCCGGTGGAGGTCGAGAGGTTAAAAAAGCCGTGCTTATCCATGGGCGCAACGCTGATCATAGCTACGTTGACGTCAAGAAAGTGGCGGTAATACGGCACAACGTTGCGGAAAATCATGGGAATATAGTAGCAGAGCCCACGGTCGGCGAGCTTGCGCTCGTAAGCGGAGCAATGCCAGCTGTGATAGGTAAAATGGGCCTGCTCCGTGTCGCACTCCACGCACTGTATAGGGCCAAAAAGCAGGTTGCCGCGGATTTTTACGTCCGTCAGCTCGTCTTTGCGCGCGGCGAGAGCCTCGTCCAGCAGGACGGGCATGCCAAGCGCGGTGACATAGTCAATCCAATCCCCACTTTTGACGACTTTTACAGCTTCTTCGGGCGTACGGAGCTTCGATTTGTATTCGGAAAGATAATCCATGTCTATGCCCTCAATTCAAAATCAGAAGAACTTGCGTTTGTTTTTACGTTGTGCGAGAAAAATGACAGGACATCAGCCAATATTTAGGATACTACAAATGAGCCTTGCGGTCAATGAATCAAGCTAACGAAAATCACGTTGCGTTCTTCATTCTTTTGACAGTGCGTGGTGCAGAACTTTAAAAACATCACGCAAAAGAAGCCGGATGCGGCTTTACAATAAGCATACGCAGCATATATGCATTTTACATTTTATGAAAACCATGGTAAAATATCATACAAATAGATTAACGTCCAATATTTGAAGGGAGAGCTTATATGAAACGCAAACTTAAAGGAGTTGCTATAGCCGTGGGAAGTATTATTCTGCTGTTCGTCCTCGTCGTTGTCGGATATGTCCTGTATATGCAGTTTAATTATTACAGAATTGATGACAACACTTCACTGGAGATGACCAATCCATCAAAGGAAGTGCTGCAGAGCGGCGTCAGCTACAAGGCGCTTACATATAACATCGGCTTCGGTGCCTACAACCACGATTTTTCCTTCTTCATGGACAGCGGCACAATGGCTGACGGCACTAAGGTTCAGGGAACCATGTCCCGCGCTCAGAGCAAAGACATTGAAACGACCAATACAAACGGAGCGCTTCAGGTTACCCAGTCGCAAAACGCGGATTTCTATCTGATGCAGGAAGTGGACACCAAGTCAACGCGCAGCTTCAAGGTAAACCAGAGGTCAATTCTTGAGCAGGGATACCCGGACTTCTGCAGCGTTTACGCGGTGAATTTCCACAGCTCATATATGATGTACCCCTTCAGCGAGCCGCATGGCAGCGTGCTTTCGGGCTTATTAACCATGAGCCGTTATTCGGTTGATGAAGCCGTGCGCAGGAGCTATCCCGTAGATAAGAGCTTTTTCACAAAGTTCTTTGATTTGGATCGCTGCTTTACGTTTCTCCGTCTGCCGGTGGACAACGGGAAAGAGCTTGTTCTGATAAACAGCCATATGTCGGCCTATGACAAGGGCGGGACGATACGCGCAGAACAGCTCAAACTGCTTAACGACGTTATGGCGGAGGAGTACGCCAAAGGAAACTATGTCATTGTCGGCGGCGACTTTAACCACGCGCTATGCGACACAATTTCGACTTTTGCGTCGCAGCAGCTTGTACCCGAGTGGGTGTTTCCTCTTGAGGAATCGGATATCGCCAAGGGTTTCGGCGTTGTGAAGGCCGACAATCTGAGTGAAGTACCGACTTGCCGCAGTACGGACATGCCTTATGAAAAGGGCGTCAACTATACGGTGGTTATCGACGGCTTCATAGTGTCGGACAATGTTACGGCCACAGCTCAAAATATTGACACGAATTTTGAATACAGCGACCACAACCCTGTGCTGCTTACGTTTACGCTGGACTGATTTAAAAAGAGAGCAAGCATTGAACACGCACACCGGGTGATTCAATGCTTGCTCTTTTCTTGGGCAGGTTCCTCAGACTAAGGTATGTAATGACCGCTGTGTAAACCTTGGCGCGGACAGAAGTTCTTCTGAGCTATATTTACACTTCAACATTGCCTTTTGCGTCACGAATCCGGTCAAGCTTGACATTGCGTGTATATAGCACTACATCAACTGCGACCATTGTGATATCGGCGACATAGAACCATGTCGAATAGGCCAATACTCCGGTTTGCTTATAGGCCCAAAGCTTACCAAAAAGGCCGAAGCAATAGCCCAGAATTACCAGCAGCTCAAATATAACGCTCTTGCCTTTTGCCGTTCTGGAACGGATGGACTTTGCAATATTAAAGGGCCAGGACGCCCCGAAAATGCAGAGCATGGCAATTTCGCAAAGCTGTGTGACATCAATCATAATAAATCACTCTCTTTCTTTCTTGCGGATTTCTATGAAATTATGGCACTATGAAATCCCATAGGCTATTCTAATTCCATTACAGAAATTTGCAAGCACTTTATGCTTTCCAAGCGCGGAACATGACTGCGTTATTCTGTAAATTTTTCGGTAAGGTTGACAATTGTGCCCCGAATGCTTTATTCTGCAGGTACTAACTAATAATTTACACAGGAAAGAGATATACAATGAAACCTATCAGAGAACTTGATAAGGAGGCTTGCTCTTCGCTTAAGTTTATACTGTGCGATATCGACGACACCATTACGACAGGGGGAAAGCTGACCAGAACCGCATACAACGCTATGTGGGAGCTTGCCGAAAAAGGATACAGCGTTATTCCTGTTACCGGGCGGCCCGCCGGCTGGTGTGATATGATAATCAGGGAATGGCCGGTGACGGCGGTGGTCGGCGAAAACGGCGCGTTTGTATACTATAACGAGGGCTCGCGCATAAAAACCTTTACGCACCCTTCGGTCGCCGGTGCCGATGTAATTAAAAAGCTTGAGGGCGTAAAGAAGGCTTGCCTTGAAGGAGTTCCCGGCTGCAGGGTGGCAAGGGACCAGTTCGCGAGAATCTATGATCTTGCAATTGATTTTAACGAGGACCCGCCGTACTTGGGCCTTGAGGCCGCCGAGAAAATTCGTGATATTTGTGTTTCAATTGGAGCCGAGGCGAAGATAAGCTCGATACATGTAAACGCATGGTTCGGTGACTACAACAAGCTTTCAATGACCGAGCTTTTTATGACGGAAATAATGAAGGAAGATAACATCAAGGAAAAAGTCATATTTTTTGGAGATTCTCCGAACGACGAGCCGATGTTTGAGTATTTTCCGCTGAGCTGCGCTGTCGCAAATATACTGCCGTTTGAAAAAATGCTTCGCCATCTGCCTTCCTATGTTGCCTCTTACGAGGGCGGAGAGGGCTTTGCTGAGGCGGTAGAGCATATTCTTTCGCTCCGCTGATTCTTCTTTGTATAATCAGGACTTAAAGAAAAATAATAAAAAAGCACCTCCGGTTATTTATAACCGGAGGTGCTTGGTACGCCTTGAGGGATTCGAACCCCCGACCTTCTGGTCCGTAGCCAGACGCTCTATCCAGCTGAGCTAAAGGCGCGCATTCGCACAGCGCTTGAGTATAATACCACAAGCTGCCGTGAAATGCAAGCCCCTTTTATTAAAAAACGACGGTCTCACTCAGCCGGCTAAAACACGCTACATACTTAGTGCGCTGCCGATGTTTTCCATGATATCGCCAACGGTTTTCATGGCTCTGCTGACCTTGCGGCCGGTCTGCTTTCCGCCTCTTTTGGACACAACGCTGACCGTCATACCGATTGCGGAGCCAACTACCATTCCGATACCCATGCCTCTTGCAAAGTTTTTAGCGTTCATAATAACTTCCTCCCATACGCTAGATGCGCAATATTGGTTTTTTCTTCCTCCGAGCTTTTAAGAGCATTATGTCCGCAAAAACGGGATAAAATCGGAGGAAAGAAATTTGTCGGCTGCAAACCCGCGCTCAAAGCGGCTCTGCTCGCCGGGTGCGAAAATAGTATGTGCAAATTGTAAATTTATATGAATTGATTTGCACAAAGAAGACAGTATATGCTAAAATATAGCATGTATAGAAATGACGGATTATAAGTTTATATATACAGACAATATTACTTAAGGAATCCTGAAAAATACCCCGAAAGGAAATGACCGATGACTGTCAATATCCTCGCTGTCGGAGATGTCTGCGGAAAGACGGGAATTGATTTCCTGACCAATAATCTCTCAGCGGTTAAAAAAATGTATAATATAGCGTTTACGGTGGTAAACGGTGAAAACGCCAATGTCGTCGGCATAACGCCGGCTCAGGCTGAAAATATTTTTTCCGCGGGCGCGGATGTGGTAACGCTTGGAAACCACACCTGGGCGCGATATGAGATAAAGGAATATCTTGACGCGAATAACCGCATTCTGCGTCCGGCCAATTTTGCGCTTTGCTGCCCCGGTTTCGGGCACGGTGTATATAAAACGCCGTTCGGTGAGCTTGCGGTCATCAGCCTCATGGGGCGCTTCACGCTGGACGCAAACACGGATAACCCGTTTTTTGTGGCGGACGAAATCATTTCGTCACTCGACACGAAGCTGATACTTGTCGATGTGCACGCGGAGGCAACCAGCGAAAAGGCCGCCATAGGCTTCTATCTTGACGGAAGAGTCTCTGCCGTTTGGGGAACCCATACCCATGTTCAGACCTCGGACGGGGGATTGCTGCCGAAGAGCACCGGCTTTATAACCGATCTTGGAATGACCGGACCCGCCGTTTCGGTTCTGGGCATTGACCCGCAGCAGAGCATAGGAAAATTTCTCGGCGAACCGCCGAGACGCTACGAATCGGCCGAAGGCCCTGGAAAAATGGAAGCAGCTATATTCACGCTTGATACCGATACAGGAAAATGTTTGAAAGTGGAGGCGCTTAGAATAACATGAGAGAGTTAAAGCTTCTGCATGCCGCCGACCTTCATCTGGATTCCGCGTTTGAATCCCTCTCGCCCGAACAGGCGGCAGATAGACGTCAGGGCCAGAGAGAGCTTCTTTTCAGCCTCGAGGAAATCGCCGACAAGCGCGGAGTCGACGCGGTTTTGCTCAGCGGCGATGTCTTTGAAGGAAACAGCGCAAAAAGCGAAACGCAGCGCGATATCGGAAGCTCACTGGGCGCGCTTTCCTGCCCTGTGCTTATTGCGCCTGGAAACCACGACCCTTATTCTGCCCATTCAGTGTGGGAGACTTTGCGTTTGCCGGAAAATGTCTATATTTTTAAAAACGAGGAGCTTGAGTACGTTGAGCTTAAAGGAATCCCCGCGCGTTTCTGGGGAGCGGGCTTTCAGAATACATTCAGCCCTCCGCTGCTGCGTGATTTCTCTGTTCCGGAAAAGAGCGATGAAATACCGGATATCATGGTTATCCATGGCGATACCGGAGTCGGTGCGTCGGACTATAACCCTATTAGCCGAGATGACCTGATAAAAAGCGGCATGGACTATGTGGCGCTCGGACATATCCATGCGCGTACACCGATTTTGAGGGCAGGAAAAACAGCCTATGCCTATCCCGGCTGTGCCGAGGGGCGCGGCTTTGATGAATTAGGCGAAAAGGGAGCTTTGCTGGTTACAATTTCGGATAACGGAGTAAAAGCGGAATTTGTACCCTTAGGCGGAGTTCGCTATGAGATAATTTCGGTCGACATAGGCGGAAAAGACGCGTCTGCCGCTGCTTTGGACGCGACGGACGGACTAAGCTCAAACGACTGTGTCAGGCTTATTCTCACAGGAGAATGTGAAACGCCGCCTGACGTAAACGAGCTTCGAAAAAGCCTTGAGGGAAAATTCCGCGAGCTCCAGCTCAGGGACGAAACGTGTATTAAGCGCGATATCTGGGCGCAAAGGGGACAGAACACGCTTACGGGTGTATTTCTTGACAGACTGTATATAATGTATGAGGCCGAAAAAAGCGAAAGGGAGCGCGGAAAAGTCGAGCTCGCCGCGAAATACGGCCTTTCCGCAATCGAAAACGGAGGCGAGCTGATATGAAAATACATAAAATGACCGCTTCCTTCGGCAGACTCCAAAATGAAACTCTCGAACTTAACAACGGATTTAACATCGTATATGCCCCGAATGAGAGCGGCAAATCAACTTGGTGTGGCTTCATAAAGGCCATGCTTTTCGGAATAGAGTCGTCGGCACGGGAAAAGGCGGGTGTAAAGCCCGATAAGGTCAGATTTGCCCCGTGGAGCGGTGCTCCTATGGTGGGCTCAATGGATATCGAATATGAGGGCGCTGAGATAACCCTCATAAGAAAAGGACGCGAGAGTGCGCCGATGCGCGATTTTTCTGCGGTACTCACAGGAACTTCAAGCTCTGTAAAAAGCATTGACGCAAGCGCGGTCGGCGAAACGCTGTTAGGTGTTTCCAAGGACGTTTTTGAGCGCTCCGCCTTTATCGGACAGGGCAAGGTCGCAGCCGGCGGAAGCCCCGAGCTTGAAAAAAGAATATCGTCCATCGTCCAGACCGGTGATGAAAATTCGTCCGCAACCGAAGCGGAGGAGCGCCTGAAGGCGGCTATACGCAGGCGGCGCTATAACAAAAGCGGGCGGCTGCCCGAGATTGAACGTGAACTTGACGAGATAAACGGCGAGCTTGCGGAGAGCGTGCATGAAGCCCTGAAGGGCGATGAGCTTCGCAGAGCCAAACAGGCTGCACTCGAAAGAAGAGACTCGCTTCAAACAAAGGTTGCGGATTCCAGAAAGACAACCAGACACGAGACCTTGGAAAAACTGACAGGCTCCAGAAACAATGTGAAGGAGCTTGAAAACGGCTACAATGAGAAATTCGAAAAGCTGCTAGCGGCGGAGAGAAAGCTGGACGCGGGCTTCTTCGGCAGGCAGAACCCGCAGGAGTGCAGAAGCCGCTATGAGGCGGATGCGGACAAGCTGAATGAAATCAAAGAAAATGCAAAAAAGGGCGGAAGCGCGGCATTTAATTATGCTTTGCTTGCGGCTTTGCTGCTGGCAGCCGTAGCTTTTGAGCTGCTGGCGGATTTCAATTTGATGACGCTGACGGGCTTTGCCGTGTATATACCGCGTATCGCGGCGGGAGTTCTGGCTATAATCCAGTTTATAAGAGTGCTCATGCTTCGAAAAACTCGAAAAGAGCTTCTCTTACAGAAAAATGAAATACTGTCGCAGTACGGCGGCGCGGCGGAAGACGCGATACTCACCCTGCTTACAAACCACGGGAAGGACTATGCGGAGTTTTTGGTGGCGGAGGCCGGAAAAGCCGAAGCTTCGGAAAAGCTGGAGGAGGCAAGGCTGACGCAGTCAGAGCTGGAAACCGCTGTTTTGAAGGACCTTGACTTTTCGGATAACGACAGTGAGGCAGCACAGTATAAAAAGCTCCTTGACGACGCGGAAACGGCGCTGCATAACATACGCGAACAGTCCGCAGCCTGGGAGGGCCGTCAGAGCGCACTCAAGGACCCGGAGGAACTGAAGTCGCGGCTTGCCTCGCTGACGGCGGAGCAGGGAAAGCTGACGGAGGAGCTGGAAGCGCTCAATCTGGCGCTGGATACTCTGCGCGACGCGGGAGAGGAAATATCTCACCGTATAACTCCGCAGCTGAGCAGCCGGACAGCCGAGCTTTTTTCGAAGCTCACAGGCGCGCGCTACGACGCGGTGCTTCTGGACAAGGAGCTTAAAGCGGCGGCTAGACCGGAGGGCGACTCCATCCCAAGGGACGCTGCATTTTTAAGCGCCGGAACGATAGATCAGCTTTATCTAGCTGTAAGACTTGCAATAACCGAGCTCGCGCTTCCCGAAGAAAAGTCCTGCCCGATTATACTTGACGACGCGCTGGTGAATTTTGACGACGAGCGTTGCGAGAGAGCGCTTGAGCTCCTGCGGGAGCTGGCGTCGAACAGGCAGATTATTCTTTTTACCTGTCACAGACGGGAAGCAGAGCTTATGAAAGCTGTTGCCGATGTGAGGGTGGCAGAGATATAGCAAAGGCGAAACAGCGAAAGGATGCCGAATGAACACCTTTGGAGAAAACTTAAAGCTGACAATATTCGGAGAGTCGCACGGCGAGGCAATCGGCATGGTGCTGGACGGCTTTCCCGCCGGCGAGAGTATAGATATTGACTTTATCAGGGAAGAACTGAAGCGCAGAGCGCCGGGCAGCTCCGAGCTGAGTACGGCGAGAATTGAGGCGGACGAGCCGCTGTTTGTTTCGGGGCTTATGGGCGGACACAGCACCGGCGCGCCGATATGTGCGATGATAAAGAATACGGACGCGAAGTCCTCGGACTACCGTCCGGAAAAGCCGCGCCCGGGACATGCGGACCTGACCGCACAGATAAAATACAGGGGCTTTGCCGACTACAGAGGCGGAGGTCCCTTCAGCGGCCGACTGACCGCGGCGATGGTGCTCGCGGGAGCCGTTGTCAGGCAGGCGCTCGAACGGAGGAATATTTTCACCGAGGCAAAAATTGTTCGGATAGGTCCCGCTGAAGTTACTCAGCCGGATTTTGATTTTGCGATGCGGAAGGAAATCCTCGACGCACGCGCGAGCGGAGACAGCGTCGGAGGAACTATTGAATGCATCGCCACTGGGCTGCCGGCGGGGCTTGGCGGATTGATGTTCGGCGGACTTGAATCAAGGCTTGCAGCCGCTCTTTTCGCGATACCCGGAGTCAAGGGAGTCGAATTCGGAGCGGGCTTTGAAATTGCGAAAATGCGAGGCTCGGAGGCAAACGACCCCATCAGGCTTGAAGAGGGGAGAGTATTCACCGAGACGAACAATTCCGGCGGCATTAACGGCGGACTTGCAAATGGGATGCCGCTCGTCGTGCGCTGTGCGTTCCGGCCGACTCCCTCTATCGCAAGAGAGCAGAAAACAGTCGATTTGTCAAAAATGGAAAACACGACGATTCGCATTTCGGGAAGACACGACCCCTGTATCGTGCCCCGCGCCGTGCCAGTTGTTGAGAGCATGGTGGCGCTTTGCATAATGGACGCTATCTGCGGCGACTAGGAGATAAGCGTTCGGAATACCGAACACTTTTCATATGGAAACTACATAAGAAAATTACGGCGGTGCCGTGAGAAAAGAGATTTAACTATGGACGAAAAGAAAAAAGAAACCGAACAGGAAAACTCCGTTGACTCCGTGAATGAGGCTTCCGAAGAAGTTGCAGCCGAAACTGGAACCGAAGCGCCGGCAACGGAAGCACCGGAGACAACAGAGGAGCTTGCGACAACGGAAGCATCGGAGACGACAGAAGAGCCCGCTTTAGCGGAAGAACTGGAGACGACGGAAGAGTCTGCCGCAGCGGAAGCAGCAGAGGGCGGAGCGCCGGTTAAGAAGAACAAAAGACTGCGCAACGCTCTTATCAGAGTCGGCTGCGCCTTAGTCGCGGCGGCAATCCTGCTTGCTGTGTCAAAGTTTTCGATTTTTGACCTTAAAAAGGGAGCAGCGAAGACGGATGCCGCTCAAAACGAACAGATGGGCAGCTTTGTTAAGCAAGATGTCTATCTGCTGCTGGGAGATCTTTCGGAGCAGGGACTGTCCGGTAACTATATGATGGCGGCAGTTGTGGACAAAATCGTGGTTATCCACTTTACGGATCGCTATCTTGCCTCCGCTACGGAAATCAAGAACGATACGCTCAAGTATATCGACGGAGACATTACGACCATCGACAAGTATGTGACGGTTGAAGGTACGGTTACAAAGCAGAACGAAGACCTTTCAAAAAAGGTCTACAGCTGGTTTGACGCGAACAAATCTTGGATGCAGGAAAAGGGTGTAATTCCCCAGTCGAGCGACGCCGCGACCTATCTCTCCGATGCCGTTTTGACGGTTGACACCGTGAATTACATGAGCGAGACGCTTGTCTATGCGCTTACGGGACTTGCAGCGCTCTTAATACTCTATATCATTGTGGAGCTTATCCTCATGGCTTGCGGTTTATATCTCAAGGAGCCGAAAAAGAAATTGGCTATGGCGGGAGCTGATGTCTCGGAGCCCGATGAAAAGGAAGAGAGCGGCGATGACGCGCAGGAAGCGGCAGAGCTTACAGATAATACGGAAGAAAAGATTTCCGCAGACGACGCGGAATGCATAAAAGACGAGGAAGAACCGGAAGATAACGGCGACTCGGAAACTGTTTCCGAGGAAAAAACAGAAAAACAAGAGGACAAATGATGGAGCTGACTTTCTGCGCCCCCTGCCATTTCGGGCTCGAGGGGCTGGTCGCCGATGAAATGCGACGTCTGAATTTCAGAAATGTCCGCGCCGAGAACGGACGTGTTCGTTTTGACGGCTCGGAGGAGGATATGGCGAAGGCAAGCGTCAATCTTCGCTGCGCCGAACGCCTTTTGGTTGAAGTCGGCAGCTTTGAGGCAACGACCTTCGACCAGCTTTTCGAGGGCGTAAAGGCGCTGCCCTTTGAAAACTTCATACCGAAGAACGCGGCCTTCCCAGTCAAGGGATACAGCGTAAATTCAAAGCTGTTTTCTGTGTCGGACTGCCAGAGCATTATAAAAAAAGCCGTGGTCACAAGGCTTTCGTCGATTTACGGACTCGAGTGGTTTCCGGAGGACGCCGAAAAGGTACAAATCCAGTTTTCAATTATGAACGACATCGCGACGATATATCTTGATACCAGCGGAGAAGGCCTGCATAAGCGCGGCTACCGCCCCGCCCACGTCGCGGCGCCTCTGAGCGAAACGCTCGCGGCGGCGATGGTCATTCTCTCGCGCTACCGCGGCAGAGACGACTTTTTCGACCCCTTCTGCGGGAGCGGCACGCTTCCGATTGAGGCGGCGCTCATCGCAAAAAACCGCGCCCCGGGGCTCAACCGCAGTTTCGCAGCGGAGGATTGGTCCTGCATCGACAGAAAGGTCTGGCGTGACGCCCGCGAAGAGGCACCCAGCCGCGAGTATAAGGGCGATTACCGTATTTTCGCCTCTGATATTGACCCGAACGCGGTGGAAATGGCAAGGAACAACGCCACGCTTGCCAAAGTGAACGACGTCGTCCGCTTCGAAGTTGCGGACGCTGTGAAGTTCGACCGCAATACCGTGAGGGGAGTTATCGTCACGAACCCGCCCTACGGTGAGCGTATTATGGAAAAGCGTGAGGCTGAGGGACTCTATTCTGCCTTCGGCAAGGCCTATTTCGCCTCCGAAAACTGGAGCCTGTATCTGCTGTCCTCACACACGGAATTTGAGCGCACCTTCGGGAAAAACGCCGATAAAAAGCGCAAGCTGTATAACGGCATGATAAAGTGCGACCTGTATATGTACCTGAAATAGAAAAACGGCAGTCAAATTTTATTCGGGCATGGTTAATATCGGAAGAAAAACGCAGTAAATCCGTGTTTGAAGTTGTTATTCGGGCGCAGATGCATATTGATGAAAAAATCAGCCTAATTCAGCTATAATTTCGTCAAAATACAGCTTGCAGAATATTCCTGCATGGATTATTATAATAGTCGTTAGCACTCAGAGCAAACGAGTGCTAACGACCATAACTTCATAAACTTTTAGGAGGTATATAAAAAATGAACATTAAGCCTTTAGGTGACAGAGTTGTATTGAAGCAGATAGAGGCAGAGGAAAAGACAAAGAGCGGCATCATCCTCACGACCAACGCAAAAGAGAAGCCCTCGATTTTCGAAGTCATTGTGGTGGGCGACGGCAAGCAGGCGGACGATACCGAAGTTAAAATGATTCTCAAGGTCGGCGATAAAGTCATCGCCAACAGATTTGCAGGAATGACCGCAAAGCTTGAAGAGGATGAGTTCGTAATCGTGAAGCAGTCCGACGTCGTAGCAATCGTTGAAGGCTAAACGGTCTTTACATTAATAACATTTGGAGGTTAACATTACATGGCTAAACAGATAATTTACGGCGAGGAAGCACGCGCATCGCTTAAGAGCGGCGTAGATCAGCTCGCGAATACAGTCAGAATAACACTCGGACCCAAGGGCCGTAACGTAGTTCTCGAGAAGAAGTACGGCACCCCCCTCATCACCAACGACGGCGTTACGATTGCAAAAGAAATCGAACTCAAGGACCCGTTTGAGGATATGGGCGCACAGCTCATCAAGGAAGTTTCCACAAAGACCAACGACATCGCGGGCGACGGCACCACCACCGCAACCATCCTCGCACAGGCAATGATTACCGAAGGACTCAAGAACGTCGCGGCGGGCGCGAACCCCATGATTATGCGCCGCGGCATCAAAAAGGCAGCGGACGCCGCTGTTGAGGCTCTGCGCGTGAACTCCAAGCCGGTCAACGGCACAAAGGACATCGCAAGAGTCGGCACAGTCTCCTCCGATGATCCTTATATCGGAAACCTCATTGCAGATGCAATGGAGAAGGTCTCGCAGAACGGCGTTATCACGATTGAAGAATCAAAGACCGCCGAAACATTTTCCGAAATCGTTGAAGGCATGCAGTTTGACCGCGGCTACCTCACTCCCTACATGGTAACCAACACCGAGAAGATGGAAGCCGTTCTCGACGATCCCTACATTCTTATAACCGATAAGAAAATCTCGAACCTTCAGGAGATTATCTCCGTTCTCGAAGCGACGATGAAGGCTGGCAGAAAGCTGCTCATCATCGCCGAGGAAATTGAGGGCGATGCGCTTACAGGCATTATTGTAAATAAGCTCCGCGGCACCTTCACCTGCGTATGCGTCAAGGCCCCCGGCTTCGGCGACAGACGCAAGGAAATGCTTGAAGATATCGCCATCCTCACGGGCGGACAGGTCGTAAGCTCCGAGCTCGGCATGCAGCTTGACGATTTCGACGTCGCAAACTTCGGTACCGCACGTCAGGTCAAGGTCACAAAGGACAACACTATCATCATCGACGGCGCAGGCGACTCCCAGAAGATCAAGGACAGAGTTGACGCAATCAACCGTCAGATGCAGGACTCCACCTCCGATTACGATAAGGATAAATACAACGAGCGTATCGCAAAGCTTGCGGGCGGCGTTGCAGTCATTAAGGTCGGAGCCGAGACCGAGACCGAGATGAAGGAAAAGAAGCTCCGCATTGAGGACGCTCTCAACGCGACACGCGCGGCAGTTGAGGAAGGTATTGTTGCAGGCGGCGGCACAGCATATGTAAGAGCGGCGCTGGCGGCTTCCAAGCTTCTCGACGAGCTTGAGGGAGACGAGAGAACAGGTGCAGCCCTCGTAATCAAGGCTCTGCAGGCCCCCATCCGCCAGATAGCCGAGAATGCCGGCGTCGAAGGCGCGGTCGTGCTTGAGCAGGTCAAGAAGAGCGGCAGCATTAACTACGGCTTTAACGCGGCTACCGAAGAGTATGTAGATATGCTTGAAGCCGGCATAGTTGACCCGACAAAGGTCTGCCGCAGTGCGATTCAGAACGCGGCTTCCGTTTCCGCTCTGGTTCTCACCACAGAGAGCCTCGTCGCAAACATACCCGAACCTCCGATGCCCGCTATGGGCGCTGATGTCGGCGGCATGGGCGGTATGGGCGGCATGGGCGGTATGTATTAAACCCCCAAAAAACCGGATATAAACCAGATATTTCGTCCCGTGAGTAAAAATTATTCACGGGACGCTTTTTTATGGGTAAAATATGTAAGAAACTGGCCTGCAATCCAACTTGTTATTATCATCGGGACAATATTTGCGCTTGACATAATATCCAATACAAGTTAGAATAAACTGATGATATTTATTAGGATAGGGGAAATCCTTTAACTTTCATTACGATTCACCGGATAACGACCAAAACGAGTGTTTATCCGTATTTTAGTTATGCTTGCCACCTAATTCATTAAATGAAAAGGAGGTGTATAACTTACTATGCCTATTCCTACGCCATGGTTAATTGGCATCATTGTTTTATTGGTGCTGGTTTCGATACTAGCTTTTTCACTCGGAATACTCTATCGCAAACGCGTTTCGGAACGTGAGATACAGAGCGCCGAGGAGGAAGCCAAGAGGATAATAAACGAGTCCATCAAAACCGCTGAGAACAAGCGGAGAGAGGCTCTCTTAGAGGCAAAGGAAGAAATACACAAGAGCCGCGCGGAATCTGAACGCGAGGTAAAAGAACGCAGGGCTGAACTGCAAAAGCAGGAGCGCAGACTCCAGCAAAAAGAAGAAGTTCTGGACAAAAAAACAGACCAAATTGAAAGCAAAACGGAACAGCTGAACAGAAAAATTGCGCAGGCTGAAGAGCAACATGAAGAAATTGCATTGCTGAAGCGTAGCCAACTCGAGACGCTGGAAAAAATTTCCGGCTATACTGTCGAAGAGGCAAAACAGCATATTATCGAGGATCTCAAAACTGAGGTCACTCACGAAATGGCCCTTAAAATCAAGGAAGCCGAAGCAAAGTACAAAGAGGAAGCCGACGCCCGCGCAAGAGAAATTATTACGCTTGCGATTCAGCGTTGTGCAGCTGATCACGCTTCCGAGGTCACAGTTTCTGTCGTACCTCTCCCCAACGACGAAATGAAAGGCCGTATCATAGGCCGCGAAGGCCGCAACATCCGCGCTATTGAGACTCTGACTGGAGTCGACCTTATTATCGATGATACCCCAGAAGCAATCACGCTTTCGAGCTTTGACCCCGTAAGACGTGAGGTTGCGCGTCTTTCGCTTGAAAAGCTCATTCAGGACGGACGCATCCATCCCGCGAGAATCGAGGAAATGGTTGCAAAATCCCAGAAGGAAGTCAACGCTACCATCAAGGCTGAGGGCGAGAGAGCCGTATTTGAGACGAACGTTCACGGCCTGCATCCGGACATCATCAAGCTTCTGGGTCGCATGAAATACCGGACAAGCTACGGGCAGAACGTTCTGAGCCATTCGATAGAGGTTTCCCACATTTCGGGGCTTATCGCATCCGAGCTGGGCGTCAATGTCGCGGTTGCAAAAAGAGCGGGACTTCTGCATGATATCGGCAAGGCAATCGACCACGAGGTCGAGGGAAGCCACGTTACCATCGGCGTCGACCTTGCACGCAAGTACAAGGAGAGCGAGGAAGTAGTCCACGCTATCGAGGCGCACCACGGTGACGTTGAGCCCCATACAGTCATCGCCTGCATCGTTCAGGCAGCGGACACGATTTCCGCGGCTCGCCCTGGCGCACGCAGAGAGAACATCGAAAACTACGTTAAACGTCTTGAAAAGCTTGAGGAAGTTACCAAGAGCTTCAGCGGAGTCGAAAGCTGCTACGCCATTCAGGCAGGACGCGAGATACGCATCATGGTCAAGCCCGAGGAGGTTTCCGAGGACGAAATGATTCTTCTCGCGCGCGAGATTGCAAAGAAGATTGAAAGCGAACTGACCTATCCGGGACAGATCAAGGTCCATGTCCTCCGCGAAACAAAAGCGGTGGAGTACGCAAAATAATCCGGCATTTAATCAAGTAAAATGAATAAAAAGCGCGTTCATAAAGCTTTTGGCTTATATGAACGCGCTTTTTTCGTCGCTTTAACAAATTAGAAAGCACAGAAATTTACAATTGCCCCAAATCGTTTCATATTCGGGTGTTTCCCCCGCCGTTTGGGCAATAAGCTATTGCAATCGACCGAATAATTGTATATACTGCTTTGGGTAATTGTAAATATTTCTTCAGCTATTTGTGCCGCGACCCGAAGAATAATAAACGATAAGGCGCTGACAGAACTGTGCTGGGGAAGTTATATATGAACTGATAAGGAGTACAACGCAATGAGACACTTAAGAAAAATTCTTGCGCTTTCTTTGGCAACCCTCATGCTGTCTGCTACACTGAGCGCATGCTCCGGCGGCAAGACTAATGAGGCATCACAGCAGCCCAACGCAGAAGAAACTAACCCCACAGCTTCAGCAGCACCCGTAATGGGCGGAGAGCTCACAGTCGGAATCGCACAGGATCTGGATGATACGCTCGACCCTCAGAAAATGGTCTCGGCAGGAACCAGAGAAGTGCTTTTCAACGTTTTTGAAGGACTTGTTAAACCCGATACCAAAGGAAACCTTGTCCCCGCGGTCGCCAGCGACTACAAAATCAGTGAAACCGGCGACACCTTTACATTTACACTTCGCGGCGGCGTTAAGTTCCACAACGGCAATACCGTTACCGTGAAAGACGTTGTCTATTCAATAAAACGCGCAGCCGGACTCGATACCGGAACACCGCTTATAGATGGCTTCGACGCCCTCAAGTCTGTTGAGTCACCGGACGACAAAACCGTAGTCGTAACGCTCAAGGAGCCCAATATCGAATTTCTGGCGCTTCTGACGGCCGCTATAATTCCGGACGGGAATGACCCCACCAAAGAGATGATAGGCACAGGCCCGTTCAAGTTCGTTTCCCGCACACCGCAGGAAAGCATAATTCTCGAGAAATTCGGCGGCTACTGGGGTACCCCCGCTTATGTCGATAAAGTTACCTATAAGATTATTGATAATGCGGAAACTCTCGTCATGTCGCTCAAGAGCGGAGCTGTTGACTTAGTCGCGCATCTCACCAGCGCACAGGTTAAGGAGCTCGGCGAAGGCTTCACGGTCAAGGAGGGCACAATGAACCTCGTACAGGCCGTTTACCTCAATAACTCCAAGGAACCCTTCAATAATATCAAGGTTCGGCAGGCTTTGAGCTACGCCATTGACAGAACGGCAATTATGAACTATCTGGCGGACGGAAGAGGTGCCGCGGTCGGCAGCAGCATGTACCCCGCGTTTCAGAAGTATTTCAGACCGGAGCTTGTCGACTATTACAAGTACGATGTCGAAAAAGCAAAGCAGCTTCTCACCGATGCGGGATATCCGGACGGCTTTGAAATGACGATAACCGTTCCCTCCAACTATCAGCCGCACGTCGATACCGCCGAGGTTATTGCCGAGCAGCTCAAGGCAATCGGCGTAACCGTGAACATCGACCTTGTCGATTGGGGAACCTGGCTGAGCAAGGTCTATCAGGGCCGCGATTATCAGTCAACCGTCATCGGCGTAGATGCTTCCATGATGACGGCGCGCGCAATGCTTGAACGTTTTTCGTCCGACTCCGACTCGAACTTTACGAATTTCTCAGACCCCGAATATGACAAGGTGTTCAAAGAGGCTATAGCCTGCACGGACGACGCAAAACAGGTTGAGCTCTACGGCGAGCTTCAGACCATCCTCACGAAGAACGCGGCGAATCTTTACATTCAGGATATGTGCGACCTTGTTGCGATGGGCAACGGCTTGCAGGGCTATGAGTTCTATCCAATATACGTTATGGACCTTTCCAAGGTCTATTTCACAAAATAAAACGGCTCAGAGAAAAGACAAACTCTGAATTTGATTTAACAGGGCGGTCTTTGTTCAAGGATGAAAGGCCGCCCTGCATTAAAGCACACTTTTTGTTGTCGAAAATCGGAATTGTTTCGACCTTGAGAATTGCAAATTTTGCGCTTTTTGCCGAAGGGAGGGGAGTAAATGAAATACATTTTAAAAAAAGTAGGTATTTTTCTTCTCACTCTGCTAGGCATATCCGTACTTGTGTTTCTGGCGTTCCAGATAATCCCCGGCGACCCGACAACAAGAATGCTGGGCACACAGTCGACTCCCGAAAAGGTTGCGGCGCTCCGTGAGCAGCTCGGACTGAACGAGCCCGCGATGCTTCGCTATTTCAAGTGGCTCTCGGGCTTTGTTAAGGGTGCCTTCGGCACATCGTACAGCTACAATATTCCCGTGAGTCAGCTGCTTTCCGGAAAAATTGCCATAACAGCCGCACTTTCCGGCATGAGTTTTGCGATGGTGCTCGCAATTTCACTGCCGCTGGGCATTCTGCTGGCTCGCTTTGCCCACAGCATACCTGACAGAATATTCTCGGTCATAAACCAAATCATTATGTCGATACCACCATTTTTTATCGGTATCATTTTTACCTATGTGTTCGGACTTGTCCTAAAGCTGTTTACGCCGGGTGAGTTCATTCCGCATTCAGAAGACCCATCGAAATTCTGGAGCTTTCTTGTTTTCCCCGCCCTCGCAATAGCCCTGCCCAAGAGCGCGATGGTCGTGAAGCTCCTGCGGAGCAGCATGGTCAAGGAAATGAGCGAGGACTATGTCCGTACAGCCTACAGTCGGGGCAACAGCCGCTGGCAGGTCTTATCAAGGCACGTCATGCGAAATGCGATAATTCCGGTGATTACTTTCCTTGCGGTTACGCTTGTGGACATTATCGCGGGAAGTATTATAATAGAACAGGTGTTTGCTATACCGGGTATGGGAAGACTGCTCCTTTCGTCAATAATCGGGCGTGACCTTCCTGTTGTCCAGACTATCATCATGATAATTTCATTAACGGTTATAACCGTTAATTATATTGCCGACATATCCTATAAGTACATCGATCCGAGAATCAGATTTCGCTGAATTTTTTTAACCCAATTACGTAAAGAAAGAGTATAATATTAATCTATCTTAGATAAAGTCAAACGTTAACTGTTCGGCAAGGCATCGCCTTCTGAACGCTGCGGAGGAAAAAGTGAGAAAATCACCGAATTACAACTTAATAGCCGGCTGCACTCTCACGGCTGTAACCGTTTCGGTTATTGTTCTGGGCTTTTTCTGGACGCCGTTTGATCCCGACACGATGTCCCCGCTTGAAAAGAGCATAGGACCCAGCCTCACGCATCTTCTCGGAACGGACAATTTCGGGCGCGACATACTGAGCAGGGTCATGGAGGGCGCGGGAACGACGCTTTCAATCGCGTTTTTTGCTGTTTCAATCGGAGCGACCTTCGGAACTCTGATAGGCGGGCTCACAGGCTATTTCGGAGGCATCGCGGACGAGATAGTGATGAGAATAAACGACGCTGTTACGGCTTTTCCGAGTATACTGCTCGCGCTTGTCGTGGTAAGTATCACCGGCTCGGGCAAAGAAATCATCATAATCGTTCTGGGCATACTTTTCATACCGAGCTTTGCGAGGGTCGTTCGCGGCGAATTCGCAAAACAGCGGCAAATGGACTATGTCCGAAACGCGAAGCTTATGGGCGTAAGACATTCAAGAATCATGTTCGTGCACATTCTGCCGAACATAGCGCCCGTACTTTTGAGCTCGATTGCTATCGGCTTCAACAACGCCGTGCTTGCGGAAGCGAGCATGAGTTATCTGGGCGTCGGTATTAAGCCGACGGAAAGCGCGAGTCTCGGCCGTATGCTGCTGGACTCACAGTCATATTTGTTCTCGGCGCCCTGGCAGGCTCTTTCCGCCGGCTGCGCCATATCGATACTTATTCTGGGTTTTGCGCTTATATCGGAAGGACTGGGGTACCGAAGAGTATGGCGGACGGCCGGTAAACGGAGGCGAAAAGCATATGCTTGATATAAAGAATCTGACTGTGACATTCAATGACGGACGTCCCGGTATGGCCGTTCGGGGCATCGATCTGCATATGGAGGCAGGCGACACCCTCGGACTAGTTGGCGAATCCGGTTCAGGAAAAACCGTTACCGCGCACACGATTGCGGGACTTATCGAGAGAGATACGGCAACCATTGAGGGCGAAGTAAATTTTGACGGCCACGATCTTCTCAACTGCAACGATGAGGAAATGCGGCTTTTACAGGGTAAGGATATAGGCATGATTTTTCAGGAGCCTATGACGAGCCTTGACCCTCTAATGAAGATCGGGCGCCAGATTGAAGAAACCCTTAAGCTCCACTGTAAGTTCACTGCCGAGGAAAGGCGCAACATGGTGTTTGAGGTCATGAAGCTTGTAGGACTCCCAAACCCCGACCTCACCTATAAAAAATACCCACATCAGCTCTCCGGCGGACAAAGGCAGAGAGCGATGATTGCGGCAGCTTTCATCACGCACCCGAAGCTTTTAATACTTGACGAACCGACGACCGCGCTGGATGTGACCGTGCAGGCGCAGATTATCGAGCTGCTGAAACGCCTGAACGAAAAATGCGGCGTGAGCCTGCTGTTCATTTCGCACGATTTGCGCGTAATCAGGCGCGTGTGCAAAAAAGTCGCCGTTATGTATAACGGCGAGATTGTGGAGCAGGGCGATACGGAGCAGGTTTTCAGTGACCCGCAGAATGAATACACCAAGGAACTGGTTTCAGCCGTGACGATGAGGAGACGAGTCAATGTCTGAGCCCGTACTTGAGGTAAAAAACCTGAACGCTTTCTATGTCAATCACGGATTTCTCGATAAAAGAACGGTCAAGCAGGTGCTTTTCGATGTGAGTTTTTCTGTTAGCGAAGGAGAAATTTTAGGGCTTGTGGGTGAGTCCGGCTGCGGGAAATCGACGCTTTCAAAGACTATTCTGGGGCTCCATACGGACTATGACGGCGAAATAATCCACTATACTGAAAGGCCGCAGATGGTTTTTCAGGACCCAAAGGGCTCTTTAAACCCCGCGAAGACTATCGAATGGATAGTTGAGGAGCCGCTTCGTGTCTATGGAAAGTACGACAAGGCCGAGCGCCGTGAACGTGTTATGGATATGCTCAAACGGGTCGGGCTGGGTCCCGAATACGCGGACAGAAAGCCCAGAGAGCTCTCCGGAGGGCAGCGCCAGCGCGTAGGCATTGCGGTTGCGCTGATACAAAGACCGCGGTTTATAATAGCGGACGAGCCTGTTTCGGCCCTTGACGTAACGATTCAGGCGCAGATTCTGGAGCTTCTTTTGCAGTTGCACCATGAATTCAACCTGAGCTATCTTTTCATTTCGCACGACTTGAACGTGATACGCCAGATGAGCGACCGCGTAATAGTCATGGACGAAGGACGCATCGTGGAGGAGGGAACGCCAGAGGAGGTTTTCAACTTTCCGAAGACGGACTATGCCAAGAAGCTCATCGCTGCATCGTTTATTTAATAAAACAAGAACGCTTTCAAAAATTGAAAGCGTTCTTGTTTTATTAATAGCCGTTACAGGTCTTCAAGTTGCTTCAGCCACAGGTCACACCGGGCGTCCGAGGGCATACGAAGGTCTCCGCGCGGACTTAGTGACAGCGTGCCGACCTTCGGCCCATCCGGCAGGCAGCTGCGCTTGAACTGCTGGGCGAAAAAGCGGCGGATAAAGGTTCGCAGCCACTTGAGAACCGTTTCACGGTCATAAACGCCGTCGAAGGCAAGCTCCGCGAGCCGCAGAATTTTTTTCGGCTCGCAGCCGCGGCGTATCATGTGATAGAGGAAAAAGTCGTGCAGCTCGTAAGGCCCGACAAGCTCCTCCGTCTTCTGGCTGATGTCGCCGTTTTCGGCGGGCAGAAGCTCGGGCGAGACAGGTGTTGCGAGAATGTCGCGCAGAACATCGGCGAGCGCCTCTGTCTCCGCGATATCGGCACAGTAGCCGACAAGATAGCGCACAAGCGTTTTCGGAATACCGCAGTTCACGCCGTACATCGACATATGGTCGCCGTTATAGGTCGCCCAGCCCAGCGCAAGCTCGGACATATCGCCTGTACCGACTACAAGGCCGCCTGAGCCGTTTGCTATATCCATGAGCACCTGGGTGCGCTCACGCGCCTGAGAGTTCTCATAGACGACATTAAGCACGTTCTCGTCATGGCCTATGTCTTCAAAATGCTGCCTCACGGCTTTAGTAATATCAATCGTCCTGCGCGTTACGCTCAGTTCGTCGGCGAGAATCTCGGAATTGCTTTTTGTGCGCTCGGTCGTGCCGAAGCAGGGCATATTCACAGCTATGATGCTATCGCGCGGGAGACCCAGCATATCGACGGCCTTTGCGGCAATGAGCATCGCGAGCGTCGAGTCGAGTCCGCCTGAGATACCGATGACAAGGCTTTTCGCATTTGTGTGCTCAATGCGCTTTTTCAGTCCCAGCGCGGCAAGACGGAAAATCTCCTCACAGCGCGCCGTACGCTCCGACACATCGTGCGGGACAAAAGGCGTGGGAGAATAGCGGCGTGTGAGCTTTGTTTCTTCCTCATGCAGGCAGAAGCCGATTTTTACAAGCTTTGAATCGTCAATCGGACGGAAGCTGCCTATCCTCATGCGCTCAAAACATAAATATTCGATATCGAGCTCTGTGACGATAAGCCCAGTTCCGAAGCGGCGTTCAGCGATAAGGCTTCCGTTTTCGGCTATGAGATTATGTCCCGCGAACACAAGGTCGGTTGTGCTTTCGCCCTCTCCCGCGTCGGCGTAGATATAGCCGCACATGAGGCTACCGGACTGTCCGGTGACAAGTCCGCGCCGGTAAATATCCTTCGAGGCTACCTCGTTGCTTGCGGAAAGGTTCAGTATGACAGTAGCTCCCGCCTGAGCTAGATGCGAGGAGGGGGGGATTGGCGTCCATAAGTCCTCACAGATTTCGACCCCAACACAGAGCCCCGGTACGGTTTCACACGGAAACAGAACATCGGAACCGAAATAGGTGTTGTGTCCCGCGAAGGCCAGCGGGTGGCCCTCGCTTTCACCCTCAAAGAACCAGCGCTTTTCGTAAAACTCGCCGTAGTTCGGGAGGAACATTTTCGGGACAAGCGCAAGCAGCTCCCCGTGGCAGCAGACCGCGGCGCAGTTATAGAGCTTGCCCGCGAAGAGCACCGGCAGACCGACGGTAAAAAGCAGGTCGGTTTTCGAGGTACCGGCGAGAATTTGCTCCAGAGCATACTCCGCAGCTTTTGTAAGCGCGCGCTGCAAAAACAGATCACCGCAGGTGTAGCCGGTGACGCACATTTCGGGCAGGGCAAGAAGTTTAACACCCTGCATATCCGCTTCCCTGATAATGTTCAAAATCGAGGTTCTGTTGTAATCGCAGTCCGCCACGCGGATTTCCGGCGTTCCGGCCGCGACCTTTATAAATCCGTCTTTCATAGCTTATCTCCTGTGCTCGGCATTTCAGTTCGAGTTGCTGACAAGCTCAAAGAGGCTTTTGTCGAAATGTTTCAGCAGCGCATAACGGCAGTCCTTAAAGGTCGCGCTGTCAATAACGATCTCGAGTCTTCCTTCGCTGACCGTACAGCTTTCCACTCCGATCAGCTTCGGAAATACGTTTGTCTCCAGCTCGGTTTTCAGCTCGCCGAGAGTTGTATCGTTCTGTGTGTAGTAAGTCGAGTCATGCGGGGCTTCATAACCTGAGAGCGGATCGGGACGCGCGGTAAAGCAAATAATGAGAAAGAGGACGAACAACATTAGAAACATTGCCGCGCCGATGGGGCGTATTTTTTTAACAAAATCCTGACCTGTCGTCATCTTATCCTCCAAATGGTTCAATCATAAACGGAGATTTGCGCAGCTATTGCTGCGCAAATCCTTTAGAATTCAAGTTTCTTTTCAATATAAGCGGCAAGCTCGCCGATGCTTATGCGTACCTGCTCCATAGAGTCGCGCTCACGAACGGTGACGCAGCCGTCCGTTTCGGAATCAAAGTCGTAGGTTACGCAGAAGGGCGTGCCTATTTCGTCCTGACGGCGATAGCGCTTTCCGATTGAGCCTGACTCGTCGTATTCGACCATAAAGTGCTTCTGCAGTGAGCGGAAAAGTGCCTCCGCCGGCTCGCCGAGCTTCTTTGAAAGGGGCAAAATAGCGCACTTAATGGGCGCGAGAGCGGGGTGCAGATGCAGAACGACACGGGTGTCATCCTTCTCAGCGTCGACGACCTCTTCATCATAGGCGTCGACAAGGAAAGCGAGCGTTGCACGGTCCGCGCCGAGGGAAGGCTCGATGACATAGGGGACGTAGTGCTCGTTTTTTTCTTGATCAAAGTAGTCCAAATCCTGACCGGAGGTTTTCTGATGCTGAGTCAGGTCATAGTCCGTGCGGTCTGCGACGCCCCAAAGCTCGCCCCAGCCGAAGGGGAAGAGATATTCGAAGTCTGTCGTGGCCTTTGAATAGAAGCAGAGCTCTTCTTTGTCATGGTCACGCAGACGGAGGTTGCCGTCGGTCATGCCGAGGTTTAATAGCCATTCGTGGCAGTAGGAACGCCAATATTCGAACCACTTGAGATCGGTGCCGGGCTCACAGAAGAATTCAAGCTCCATCTGCTCAAACTCACGGATACGGAAAATGAAGTTGCCCGGGGTTATTTCGTTGCGGAAGCTCTTGCCGACCTGTGCCACGCCGAAGGGAATCTTACGGCGCGTGGTGCGCTGAATGTTTTTGAAGTTGACAAATATGCCCTGAGCCGTTTCGGGACGGAGGTAGACTTCTGTGGAATTGTCCTCGGTCACGCCCTGATGGGTCTTGAACATGAGGTTAAACTTGCGTATATCGGTAAAATCGGACTTTCCGCAGCCCGGGCAGGTGATACCGTTATCGCGGATAAAAGCGATCATCTGGTCGTTTGTCATGGCTTCGACATTGACGCCCCGCGGATTCTCCTTGAGCCAATCCTCGATGAGCTTGTCCGCGCGGTGACGCATTTTGCAGGCTTTGCAGTCGATGAGCGGGTCATTAAAGGTAGTGACATGGCCGGAGGCTACCCAGACCTGCGGATTCATAAGAATCGCGGAGTCAAGGCCCACGTTATAGGGACTCTCCTGCACGAATTTCTTCCACCATGCGCGCTTGATGTTGTTTTTTAGCTCAACGCCGAGAGGACCGAAGTCCCAGCTGTTTGCAAGTCCGCCGTAGATTTCGCTTCCGGCGTAAACTATGCCGCGGTTTTTGCAGAGGGCTACGAGCTTGTCCATTGATTTTTCTGTGTTTTTAAGCATTACTTTCTTTCTCCTTGTCCCGTGGCTGGCTGCCATGGGTATAATTTAATAAGCGGTGACCCGCTTTATTTACTTTGTAAGCTTGCGCTTATGCCCTCTTTCGTCGACGATGTACACCGAGTCCAGTGTTTGCTTCGCGCCATTTCTCCACTCGGCAAGATATTCCTCACGGAGAGCCTTGCGCTCGCTTGTTTCCTCCTGTGTCAGTTCACGCTCGCGTGAGATACGGGTGAGCTCGCTTATACGGTCCATTTTGCACTGTTCCATGAATTACACCGATTTCTTAGTTTTTGAGGCTGTGCAAGGGAGCCGGTATGCGTCCTCCGCGAAGAATGAACTCCGTGGGGTCGCAGGTGTTTACGGGCATAATCGGGGCACTTCCGAAAAGACCGCCGAATTCGACCATGTCGCCGACCTTTTTGCCGACCACAGGAATAAGGCGCACAGCCGTGGTTTTGTTATTGACCATGCCGATTGCCGCCTCGTCCGCAATAATAGCGGAGATGGTTTCGGCTGAGGTGTCGCCCGGAATGGCAATCATATCAAGTCCGACGGAGCAGACACAGGTCATCGCCTCGAGCTTTTCAAGGGTGAGGTAACCCGCTTTTGCGGCGGCTATCATGCCGGCATCCTCGCTGACGGGGATAAAGGCGCCCGAAAGTCCGCCGACATTGCTTGACGCCATGACGCCGCCCTTTTTGACCGCGTCGTTCAATAGCGCGAGCGCCGCCGTGGTGCCGGGCGCGCCGACGGAAGAGAGCCCCATTTCCTCGAGTATGTCCGCAACGCTGTCGCCGATTGCCGGAGTGGGAGCCAGCGAGAGGTCAACTACCCCAAAGGGGACACCCAGACGGGAGGAAGCCTCCTGTGCGACGAGCTGACCTATTCGGGTAATGTGGAAGGCGGTCTTTTTTATGGTTTCGGCAACAACGTCCAGAGGCTGACCCTTTGCTGTCTTGAGCGCTTCATGTACGACGCCGGGGCCGGAAACGCCGACGTTAATCTCACATTCCGGCTCGCCGATGCCGTGGAAAGCTCCCGCCATAAAGGGATTGTCCTCAACGGCGTTGCAAAAAACCACGAGCTTTGCACAGCCGAAGCTGCTGGTGTCACGAGTCAGATATGCGGTTTTTTTGATGATTTCGCCCATGGTGCGCACGGCGTTCATGTTGATGCCGGCGCGGGTAGTCCCAACATTGACGCTTGAACAGACGAAGCTCGTTTCTGCAAGCGCTTCGGGAATGCTGCGAAGAAGAATTTCGTCGCCCTTTGTGCAGCCCTTGTGCACGAGCGCGGAAAAGCCGCCGAGGAAATTTACTCCGACTTCCTTTGCCGCCCTGTCCAGAGCCTTCGCGAAGGGAACGTAATCCAAGGCGTCGCAGCTTTCGGCGACAAGCGCAATCGGAGTGACCGAAATGCGCTTATTGACAATCGGAATGCCGAATTCGGCCTCGATTTGCTCTCCTGTTCGTACGAGCTTGCCTGCATAACGGCAAATTTTGTCGTATATCTTGTCGCAGCTTATTTTAATGTCCGAATGCGAGCAATCGCGCAGGGAAATGCCCATTGTTATCGTACGGACGTCAAGGTGCTGCTGATCTATCATTCTTATGGTCTGAAGTATTTCGCCCTGATTAATCATATCAAGCCCAACCTATATTTTGTGCATCGCGTTGAAAATCTCTTCACGCTGTATGCGGATATTGAGATCCATTTTTCTGCCCAGCTCCGCAAGATCCTCGGAAAGCTCCGCAAAATCGACTGAGCATTTGGAGGCGTCCACAAGCATTATCATCGTAAAGGAGTCCTGCAGTATGGTTTGGCTGATGTCAAGAATGTTGACGTTTTTTTCGGCTAAGAGGATGCAGATGGCGGCGATGATGCCGACCTTGTCTTTTCCGACGACAGTTACAAAAGCACGCATAAAACAGTAACCTCCAGTGCGATTTAAGCACATATTTTATATCTCCGCGCGCGGAGGATAATTCCAAAGGTGATGCCAGATTTAATCCCGAGAGATTAGTTCATTGCGCCCAGCTCGTCGAGCGTCAGCTCAAAGGAGGAAATGAAGTTTTGCATGAAGTAATTTACCTCCGGAAGAGGATTCTTTTTGAGTATGTCCAGAATCTGCGCTTCGGCGGAAAGAAATTCGTTGTTGCCCGCCTTGCGCTCCTCAATGCACTTGATATAGGCCGAGAGCTTGTCCGCTGCCTTGACATAGGCGTTAATTTCAGGGTCTTCTTCGACGAGCAGAGGTTCAAAAGAAGGTCTAAGCTCGTCAGGCAGGAAGCTCAAAAGCTGTTTGCACGCGTTTTTCTCGATTTCCTTATAGGATGTCCTAATAGCCTCGTCATGGTATTTGATAGGAGTCGGCAAATCCCCAGTCAGTATTTCGGAAGCGTCATGGTAGAGCGCGGCGGAGGCGCACTTATCGGGACTCGTGCTCTTCCCGTAGATGTCGCGTCCGATAACGGCGAGGCTGTGGGCGATGACGGCAACCATGTGACTGTGCTCCTGAATGTTCTCGGGCAGGCTGTTGCGCATAAGTCCCCAGCGCCCAATATAACGCATACGCGAGATCAGCGCGAAAAAGCTGTGTTTCATAAGACTTACGCCTCCCCCTGTAATAAATCCGCAATATGCGGACATCGATACGGTAAAATGTATTCTAACACAAATACACGAAAATGTAAATTGATTATTGTGCAATAAATCGATTTGAGGAGACTTCACGGCAATTGACATTAGCGGCGTCGGAAAATATAATAATCTGGTATGGCATAGAGAAAGCGGAGGGTGAAGATATGTACAGATTTGAATGCGATTACACCGAGGGGGCACACCCGCGAATTCTGGACGCGCTGGTGAAAACCAACAGGGAACAGACCCCGGGCTACGGCGAGGATGAGTTCTGCGAGACAGCGAGAAAAATCATTTGCCTTGCTTGCGGGAAAGAGGAGATGCACGTTCACTTCCTGATGGGCGGGACACAGGCGAATACCACAGTAATAGCTTCGATTCTTCGCCCGCATCAGGCGGCCATATGCGCGGAGCAGGGACACATTGCGGTCCATGAATCCGGCTCGATAGAGGCGACAGGGCATAAGGTCATCACACTGCCCTCCGAAAACGGGAAAATAACGGCGGCTCAGGTGAGAAAATGCGTGGACGGACACTGGAGCGATCCGACGCACGAGCACTGTCCGCAGCCCGCAATGGTATATATTTCACACCCGACTGAAACGGGGCTTATCTACACAAAACAGGAGCTTAGGGAGCTGCGCCGCGTCTGCGACGAAAAGCATATTCCGCTCTACCTTGACGGAGCCAGACTCGGCTATGCTCTGGGCTCGGAGGAAAACGACGTATTCATGGCGGATCTCGCAAAGCTCTGCGACGTGTTCTATATCGGCGGAACCAAGGTCGGCGCGATGTTCGGCGAAGCTGTCTGCATCTGCAACGAGGAGCTGAACCGCGATTTCAGATATCATATCAAGCAGCACGGCGGACTGCTCGCGAAGGGCAGGTTTCTGGGCATTCAGTTTGAGACCCTTTTTAAGGACGGACTCTACCTTGAGCTTGGAAAGAACGCCGTAAGAGAGGCTATGCGCATCAAGGACGCTTTCAGAAGTGCCGGCTGCGATTTCCTGTATGATTCACCGACAAACCAGCAGTTTCCGATTTTGAACGGTGCGGTGCTGGAGGAACTCAAAAAATACTATTCCTTCTCAATATGGCAGGAGCTGCCCGGCGACAAAACGGCTGTCCGTTTCGCGACAAGCTGGGCAACGAGACCCGAAACTGTGGACGCGCTTGTAAACGATATCAAAAAAGCCTGCAGGATTTACGGCGATAAAACTCCGTCATGGTCGGCCGACCTTCCCGAGTAGAAAAAGGCGCTTCTTTTTCAGAAGCGCCTTTTTTATCAAGAGGTTTACAGAGCTTTGCCGCATTTGGGGCAGTATTTGACGTTGCCCTCGATGGGAGCGCCGCAGCCTGGGCAGAATTTGGGGCCTGCCGGTGCGGAGGCCTGCTGATAGAAGTATTCGGGGTTCTGCGAGCTCGGCTGCTGATAGGTGCCCTGTTGAGCGTCGGGAGCCTGGTATGGCTGTTGGGGAGCCTGATAACCCTGAGAATAGGGATTCTGGTAGCCCGGCTGCTGGTATCCGGGCTGCTGATAGCCCTGCTGGCCGTAGCCCGCGCTATACTGCCCCTCTTTGCCCGGAACGCCGACATAGACGATGTCCTTGCTGAAAGCCATAATAGGCATGAAGACTATACCAAGGAATATAAGACCGCAGGCCCAGCCACCGCCCTTTCCGAAAGCCTTCGCAAGCTTAACATAGGTTATTATCATAATCACAAAGTTGGCAATCGGAATGAGCAGGAGCAGGAACATCCAGCCGTTGCCCCAGGTGATTTTGAAAAGCACGTAAAGATTATAGAAGGGAACGATAGCTGCCCAGCCCGGTTCATTTGCCTTCTGGAAAAGGAACCAGAGTGACACAATCAGCAACGCAGAAAGAAGAAGGCTGAAAAATGTCGAGCCTGCGGACATATGGAACATTCTGTCCATCATGCCATAATCATAGTCGTAGTTGTAATACATAGAAAACCTCCCCGTAATAATATAATTCTCTCTCAAAACGCAGAAAATACTCTGTGTCGCGTTCATTTTACAATAAAGTTTATACTTTCACAAGAGGAAATTCATTATTCATCCAGATTATGACTTATTTCTTTCTTACTGAGGCTTGCCGCAGCGGGGACAAAACATGTCGTCCTTCTTCATCGGTGAGCCGCAGTCGGGACAGAATTTAACAAAATCGCTTGGCTGCTGAGAAGCAGCGTCACGCGGCGGTTCCGACGCCTGCCAGCCCCAGCCCTGAGTTGGACCGTATTGGTTAGGCGAAGCTCCGCTATAGGGCTGCTGATAGCCGTTCGGCTGATAATAGGGATTCTGCCAGTTGGGCGATTGACCGCCTGCCGGATTGCCGCCGCCCGGCTGACCGTAAGGCGGCATTTTGCCGGGGATACCGACATAATAAATGTTTTTGCTGAAGGCCATTATGCAGAGAAAAACCGGAGCAAGGAATATGAGCCCGCAGGCGAAACCGCCGCCCTGTCCGAAGGCTTTGGAGAGCTTGACATAGGTGATGATGCTGATGACCAGCATAGCAGTCGAAAACAGAAATATAAGAACGGAAAACCCAGCGACGTTCGACATCATATCAAAACTGCCGAAAGGATAACCCCCATTGCTGAGATAACCGGAGCGAAGGCCGTTCATCAGCCCTACGCAGAAGGGTATATAGAATATCAGGTAAAGCACGCTGGGAATCTGAGCCAACAGGAAGTACCACCCATTACCCCAGGAAATTTTAAACATGACATAATCGCGGTAAAACGGAATAAGAGACGCCCACCCCGGTTCACCGGCCTTTTCATAGACCTTCCATGTCGCGATTATTACAAGAACTGCGACTCCAAGACCGATTACCCAGAAGAAAACCGCAAAGCCGATAATGAACTGCATCATTTCGTATTTCATAACTTTACCCCCTCAATATAATCTCTCTAAGGAAATTATACCTGAGGGGGTAATTTTATGCAAGAAATTCTATCTTTCCTCGCGGAAATAAGCCAAGCCTAGACTTGCAGGCGGCTGATTTTCGCGCTTTTTACGGAGCGAGACAACAATCAAAACGATTATTGTGACGACGTAGGGGAGCATCTTAAAAATCTCCTGAGAAGAACGGGTTAGTCCGGGGATATAGAGGAAGAGCCAGAAGAGAGCGCCGAAGAGATAGGAACCCCAGATGGCCTGAGTCGGTTTCCAGCGGGCGAAGATAACGAGCGCCACGGCGAGCCAGCCGAGCTTCTCAATGCCGCCGTCGGTGGACCAGGTGCCCTTAATGTAGTCCATGACGTAGTAAAGACCGCCAAGACCGGAGATTGCGGCACCTATGCAGGTGGAGAGGTATTTATATCTCGTAACGCTGATACCCGCGGCGTCAGCCGTAGCGGGATTTTCACCCACAGAGCGGAGGTTTAAGCCTTTCCGCGTCCTGTTCAGGAAGTAACTGGCCAGAAGAGCGAGAATTATTGCGAGATAGACCATAAAGCCAAGTCCGGAAAGCACTCCGACATCGTGAAGGAAAGGAAGCGTCGCGCGGTATGCGCCGCTGGTGGTAGCAACGGATATCTGACCGACACCGCCGGCCATCTTGTTCATGGCACCGCCGAAGAGATTGGCTACGCCCGAGCCGAATATCGTGAGCGTAAGACCTGTGACATTCTGGTTCGCACGGAGTGTGATGGTAAGAAAGCTATAAATAAGGCCGCCGAGGGCTGCTGCCGCGAGAGCGCAGACGAGAGCGATGAGAAGGCCTACAATCGCGCTCTGCGACGCAAAGTTGTTTTGATACCAGAACGCGCCGGCAAGTCCCGCGATGCCGCCGAGATACATGACGCCCGGAACACCGAGGTTCAGGTTGCCGGACTTTTCAGTCATAATCTCGCCTATAGCGCCGAAGAGTATGACGGTGCCGAAAATCATTGCCGCCTGCAGGAGTGAGAGAACTTGCGTCATATTAATTCGCCTCCTTTTTTCCGCGGAACACGAGCCTGTAGTTTATGAAGAATTCGCTGCCGAGGATGAAGAACAGGATAATGCCCGTAATCATCTGGGAGGCGTAATCGTTCAGGTTATATTGCGAGGCTATCTGCATGGCGCCCTTTTCAAGGAAAACCAGCAGTGCCGCGATAAGTATCATAACAAAGGTGTTGAACTTTGCAAGCCACGCGACGATTATCGCCGTGAAGCCGCGCCCGTCGGCTGTGCTTGTGCTTATCGTATGGGACGCGCCCGAAACGGCGAGAAAGCCCGCAAGTCCGCAGATGGCGCCGGAAATCATCATTGTGCGGACGATGACACGACGCACAGAGATGCCTATATAGCGCGCGGTGCGCTCGGATTCGCCGACTACAGAGATTTCATAGCCGTGCTTGGAATAGCGGAGATAAATAAACATGGAAACCGCCAGAACCATAACGAGTATGACGTTCAGGAGGTACTGCTGATTAAGCAGGGACGGGAACCAGCCGGCTCTGGTCTGCTGGTTGATAACGCCGACAGTGTTTGAACCGAAGGGGTTTTCCCACAAAGCCACACAGTACGAGGTGAGCTGGATAGCCACATAGTTCATCATAAGAGTGAAGAGAGTTTCGTTCGTTCCGAAGCGGGCTTTGAAATAGGCGGGAACGACGCCCCAGATTGCGCCCGCAACACAGCTGACGACAAGTGATATGAGGAGCAGCGCCCAGGTAGGCATTGAATGGCCGCAATAAATCAAAACGGCTGCGGTTGCGATACCTCCGACAAGGATTTGACCCTCTGCGCCGATGTTCCAGAAACGCATTTTGAAAGCCGGTGCCAGACCGACACCGATGCAGAGCATCATCATTGTGTCACGAAGCGTGACCCAGCTGCGTTTCTCGGAGCCGAAAGCGCCCTCCCACATAGCCGCGTATACCTTAATAGGGTTAAGCTTAACCATAGCGTAAATTACTACTGCACAAACAGCAAGAGCTAGAACAAGGCTTATAAGCCTTATTAGCCATCCGCGCCAGACGGCCAGTCCGTCACGTTTCGTGATACGGACAAAAGGTTCTCTTACTTTTGAATTCATTTTCCGGCCTCCCCTCCGAGCTTAGTCATAAGCATGCCGACCTCTCGTTTGTCGGCGCCCTTTCCGGGAACTATTCCGCTGACCTCCCCGCCGCAAAGGACGAGTATACGGTCGCAAAGCTCCAGAAGCACGTCAAGATCCTCGCCGACGTAAATGACGGCGACGCCCTTTTCCTTCTGCCGGTTGAGAAGATCGTAAATCGTATAGGAAGAGTTGATATCAAGACCGCGGACGGCGTAGGCCGTCATAAGTACGGACGGAGCGGAGGCAATCTCACGCCCGACCAGCACCTTCTGAACGTTGCCGCCGGAGAGCTTACGAACAGGAGTCGTAACGCCGGGAGTCACAACCTCCAGTTCCGAAACCACGCGCTCCGCAAGGCTTCGGGGTGATTTTCTGTCCGCAAATATGGACTTGCCGCAGCGGAAGGAGCGAAGCATCATATTGTCTGTAAGGTCCATGTTTCCGACAAGACCCATGCCGAGCCTGTCTTCGGGAACGAAGGACAGAGCGACGCCAAGCGAGCTTATCGTGCACGGGTCCTTGCCCAAAAGCTCGACCTTTTTACCGCTTTCGGAATCAAGATAGGTGACGCTGCCGGATTCTACGGTTTGAAGACCGGCGATAGATTCCAGAAGCTCACGCTGCCCGCAGCCGGAAATTCCCGCTATGCCAAGTATTTCGCCGGAATTTGCGGTAAAAGATACGTTAGAAAGCTTCTTGACTCCGTCAATATCCCTGACCGTAAGCCCGTCCACAACAAGGCGGGGCTTAGGATCCTTAGGTTCGGGACGCTCTATGTTGAGCGAGACGGTGCGCCCGACCATCATGTTGGTCATTTCGGCGGCATTCGTGTCTTTTGTAATCATATCTCCGATATACTGGCCATGCCGTAAAACGGCAACCCTGTCGGAGAGCTCTTCGACTTCGTGAAGCTTGTGTGTAATGATGACAACAGCTTTGCCGTCGTTGCGCATGTTGCGCAGAACGGCAAATAGCTTGTCCGTTTCCTGAGGGGTTAGAACCGCGGTCGGCTCGTCCAGAATGAGTATGTCAGCGCCGCGGTAGAGAACTTTGACGATTTCCACCGTTTGTTTCTGAGAGACGGACATATCATAAATCTTCTGTTTGGGATCGACATCAAAGCCATAGAGCGAGCTGATATTACGGATTTTTTCATCCACGGCTTTCATGTCAAGACGGCCTTTTCCAGGCATGCCGAGAATAATGTTTTCCGCGGCGGAGAGCACATCCACCAGCTTGAAGTGCTGGTGAATCATACCGATGCCAAGCGCAAAAGCATCCTTGGGGCTCCGGATGGATACCTCTTTGCCATCGACAAAAATCTGACCGGCGTCGGGAAAGTATATGCCGGAGAGCATATTCATCAATGTTGTCTTTCCGCTGCCGTTTTCACCAAGCAGCGAAAGAATTTCACCCCTGTTAATGTCGAGACAGACACGGTCGTTTGCAACGGTCGAACCAAATGTCTTGATTATTTCGCGCATGCAAACAGTAGCTTTGGCGCCTTCCATGACGGATTACCCCCTTGAAAAGATATTTATTTGAAGGAAAAAGCCGCTCTGGCGAGACGGCTTTTTCCCGTTATCTGAAGCTGACAGGATTACTTTGTAAGCTCCGTGATGCCGTCTATGCGGAGACCGAAATACGGTGCGCTGCGGAGCGTGGACTCATAGAATATGCCGTCCTTGATTGCTTCGCCTTCGTCGCCGACAAAGTCGCCGTTGGTGTCAATTGCAAGGTAAGTGGTGGGATGCTCGCCCTTTACGGTGAACTTGGAGCAGTCGAATACGTTGAGGCTGCCGTCCTTGAGAGCGGCTTCGACTTCCTTGACCTTCGCGTCTGTGCCTGCAGCGCAGGAAGCGCCGAGAGCGGAGATCATGTTGGCGCCGGTTGCATAGCCTTCGGACCAGTCAGTCTTGATGTCCTCGCCCTTAAGAGCGCAGTTGAAAGCATAGGTGTAGTATACGCTCCAGTCGTTCTGGGCGCTGGTGAGAGCGGAGTCGGGAGCGACGGAGAGCATGTCGACATTGTAGCCTACGCAGTAGACTGTGGTGCCGGCCTTAAGAGCTGCTTCGCAAGCGGAGGGAGCTCCGGTGGAGTCTGCGTGCTGGCTGATGATGATGCAGCCGGTGGAGATCAGCTGGTTTGCAGCTTCTGCTTCAGCAGTCGGATCATACCAGGAGTTGGTGTAGGTAACAGTCATAGCGACGTTGTCAACTACGGACTTTACTCCGAGATAGAAAGCGGTGTAGCCGGAGACAACTTCCGCATAGGGATAAGCGCCGACATAGCCGAGCTTAATGGTGCCGTCGGAGTTCTTGTTCTTGTCAGCAACCTTGCCGGCGTCGACAAGCTCCTTGAGCTTCATGCCGGCGACAACGCCGGATACATAGCGGGACTCAAAGGTGTGGGTGAAAGCGTTTTTGAAGTTGGGGAGCTTGGAAAGAGCTGCCTGGTCGCCCGTCATGGAGACGAAGGTGACTTTGGGGTTTTCTTTAGCAACCTCCTGCATATGGCTCTGATGGCCGTAGCTGTCGGAGAAGATGTAGTTGCAGCCCTGCTCGACAAGGTCTGTAGCGGCATCTTGGCAGCTTTCGTCCTCTTTTACGTTGTACTTCCAGACGATTTGGTCATCCTTGATACCTACGGCGGCGGCGGCTTTCTTGATGCCTTCGATGTGAGCGGCGTCATAACCGGTGTTCTCGTCGTGGACAAGGATTACGCCGATTTTAACTGCGGATGCGTCGGCAGAGGGAGCTGCGGATGCCGCGGGGCTGGGGGAAGCTTCTGCGGTCTTTGCGCCGCAGGCTGCAAGAGCAAATACCAGTGTGAGTGCCAGTGCCAGAGCGATGACTTTTTTCATTTTTTTTCCTCCGTTTTTTTGATAAAAATTTGCTGAGAAAGAAAACGCGCAATAGAAAGGAATTAGCAGAATTTAATCTTCCCGTTTTCCATAGATTCAATTTTTGCCAGTGACTCGATCCGCAGACCCTGCGCGCGAAGGGTATCGCCCCCGTGCTGAAACGCCTTTTCAATCGCTATACCGGCGCCGACAGGCGTCGCTCCTGCTTGCTTAATAATGTTATTAAGTCCGCTAAGCGCCGATCCGTTGGCAAGAAAATCGTCGATTATGAGTACACGGTCGGAAGAATCCATAAATTCCTTGGAAACTATAATATCATAGGTTCCGCCGTGTGTAAAGCTCTCAACCTTTGCCGTGTAGACATCTCCGGCAATATTTTTTGTTTTGCTTTTTTTCGCAAAAATGACGGGACATCCAAATGCTTGAGCTACTGAACAGGCCATTCCTATTCCTGACGCCTCGATAGTCAGTATTACGCTGACCTCGTCATCGCGAAAAAGGCGAAAGAACTCCTGCGCCATCTCTCCGAAAAGCTTAACATCCATCCGATGATTTAGAAAACTGTCAACCTTAAGGATGTTCCCGTCCCTGACCTTGCCGTCGCGGAGTATTCTTTCTTCTAAAAGCTGCATAGATTTACCTCACAAAAATTTTTATAAATCGAGTGCAACCTAAATAATTTTTATGTTCGACTACAGTGTACAATAATCGAATGAAATAAACAATATATTTAGGCAAAAAATAATAACTGAAAATAGTATATACGGCTTAACATTTTTGTCAATAGCACGTCGGAATTGAACGAAAAATGGCAAAGTATATCGAAACTGAATGAAAGTGGAGTGACAAAAAAGTTCCGCGCGGCTTAAGGACTTTAAACCCTTCCGCGCGGAATGAGGTCACTTTTGTTTCGGTATGCTGATTGTCAGAACGAGCTCTGCGTCTGTTTCGTGCTTTTCCATTCCAGCGTCTATGCCGCCCTGCCTCATAAGGTCGAGTCCGTGAGTCAGCGTGTTCAGAAAAACGCGTACGTCTTTCAATACAAAAAGGGTTTTTCGCACGGGTTTAATATCCTTTTCAGGAGCTTGTTCCGGAGCACTGAGAAGGCTCTCTATGTATTCCTCCGCGGCGGAAACATTCATGTGCTGCTCAGCCATGTGTCTGACCGCCTGTCTTTGAGCCTCCTCGCCCGAAAGCCGCAGAAGCGCTCTGCCGTGGCGCTCGGTAAGTTCCTCGTTTCGCAGGGTGTCCAGTACGTCCGGCGGCAGTCGCAGAAGGCGCAGCTTGTTCGCAATGGACGGCTGAGACTTTCCAAGTCTTCGTGCAGCTTCCTCCTGACTCATTCCGAAAATCCGGATGAGCTGTGAGATGCCCTCCGCCTCCTCCACAAAATCCAAATCGCGGCGCTGAATGTTTTCAACCAGAGCGAGCAGACTTGCCTCCTCCATGTTCGCGTCAATCACTATACACGGAACCTCCCTTAGTCCCGCAAGGCGCGACGCGCGCAGTCTGCGCTCGCCCGCAATAAGCTCATATTTACCGTTTCGTTTGCGGACAGTGAGAGGATTCAATACTCCGTACTGGGCAATGCTTTCCGAAAGCTCATTGAGCGACTCCTGAGGAAAGCGCTTGCGCGGCTGGACTGATGAGGGATATATTTCATCGACAGACAGATAGCTTATCCCGTTTCGCAGGATACGCGGACTTTTTTTTATTGCCTGCATTTTACCGTCTCCTTTGCTTAAAAAGAGGGCTGCTCCGTTTTGTGTCGTTGAGACATTAAGTTAATTTAGATATATGGTATCCACTAAGAAAAAGATATACCATATATTGTGCGGAAATTGGCGGATATCGTACTCGTGCACAAAAAAACGCACCGCTTCCGAATATCGGAAACAGCGCGTTTTTATCGAACGCAAGACTAGTCCTCGTCGCCCTCGCCGCGGTGGTCACGAAACAGGAGGGATATACACCATATAGCCGCAAGCCCGACCAAAGTATATATCACACGGCTCATCGTTGCCGTCTGCCCACCGAAAAGGTAAGCAACTAAATCGAAACGGAAAAGACCGATGAGACCCCAGTTCAAACCGCCGATAATGGCGAGTATCAGGGCGATTCTATCTATTATCATATCATTTGCACTCCTTAAATTTGCTTCGGTGATATGATAACCGTAAATTTTTCAATTATTCATTTAATGCTGCGAAGCGGATACAGAGCTTATCATAATGTCGCTTCCGCGTGCCTTGTCACATGACAGCCGACATTCACTACGCAGGGAAGTCCGGCTATATGAGTGGGATAGGTTTCAATATTCACGGCCAGCGCCGTTGTTGTTCCGCCGAAACCCTGAGGGCCAAGACCGAGAGCGTTTACGCGTTTGAGAGCTTTTTCCTCAAGCTCCGCGTAAAGCGGGTCGGGATTTTGTTCAGCGGCTGAACGTGTGAGAGCCTTTTTGGCAATCAGCGCCGCCATTTCAAAGGTACCTCCGAGTCCGACGCCAAGAATGACGGGAGGACAGGGATTCGAGCCCGCCTCCTCAACGGTTTCCACTATAAAATCTATTATTTCCTCGGTACGGCAGGAGGGAAGGAACATTTTGGCTTTGCTCATGTTCTCGCTTCCGAAGCCCTTGGGCGCAAGAATGATTCTGAGCCTTTCACCGGGAACAATATGTGTATGTATGACGGCGGGAGTATTGTCGCCTGTATTCACGCGGCGAAGAGGATCCCCGACAACGGACTTGCGCAGGAAGCCCTTTTCATAGCCCTGACGCACACCCTCGTTGATTGCGTCTTCATAATAGCCGCCTGTTATATGAACGTCCTGACCCAGCTCTGCAAAAACGACAGCCATGCCCGTGTCCTGACAAATCGGGAGCTTTTCCCTCTCCGCAAGCATGTAGTTTTCACGCAGATCGCGAAGCACATCGATACCGGCAGGAGACTTCTCGGATTTTTCGGCGCGGTCAATGAGTGTCCTGACATCCTCAGGTAAAATGGTGTTCGCTTCGACACAGAGCCGGGCGACTGCTTCGGTTATTTTCTCACAGCTGATTTCACGCATAGACGCTTAAAGCTCCTCTCGAAGGATTGCAAATCAAGATTACTGTACAAACGGTTAATTTATAAAAATAAATAAATTCCATTCGACAAAAGTAGTGTCCGTTTGCTATTTACAATTTGGCAAAAATGGGCTATTCTCACATTACAGCTTATCCAATGGTGCGCTAAGCGGCGCGCCGGGCTCATATCTTTATCCCACAACCCTGTTTTGGCGGGCCGCGTTTGCGTCCCGCCGCTTTTTTTATTATATGTACAGGTATATGAGAATACCCAAAACAATCTGAACGATTAAAATTGCAGGAAAGCCGACGGAAAACTTCTTGTGCCTTGTCTTATGGCGGAAGGCGTACATACCGACGATACCGCCGAGGCTTCCGCCCAATAAAGCAAAAGTAAAGAGCGTTTTTTCCGGAATACGCCATTTTTGGTGCTCTGCTTTGTATTTGTCCATGAACATAGCGGTACAGGCCACTACGTTGATAATAAAAAGCCAGTACCAGAGCAGATTAATAGGTTGACGCTGTATAATTTCAACAGTTGCCATGCTTACTTACCTCTTTTACGCGCGGCGCCGTCTGACGGAGTCTTGCTCTTATCGGGAGGCAGGCTCCTTGTGCTCGTCGTGGGCTTCGCGGTTTTTGCTCCCATACCCTTTGCTCTGCCCGAAACCTTTACGGGCGCGGAGGGGGCAGAGACCGTTTTGGTTTTCTGAGCAGGCTTGTTTTTTGCGCTTCCCTTATAGCCGCCATGACCGGCTCCGTCCGGCCTGACAAGGCAGTTCTTTTCGAAGCCTATGAGATCCTCGCGCCCCGCCTGTTTTAGCGCTTCTATGACGAGCCGGCGCTTTTCGGGGCGTTTCCATTGCAGAAGCGCGCGCTGAAGCTCCTTTTCACGCGGAGTTCTCGCGACATAGACCGCCTTCATCGTGCGGGGGTCGAGCCCAGTATAGTACATACAGGTGGAAATCGTTCCGGGCGTCGGATAAAAGTCCTGCACCTGCTCGGGCTGACGTCCGCGCGACTGGAGATACTCCGCGAGCTTAACAGAGTCTGCAAGCGTGCAGCCCGGGTGCGAGCTCATAAGATAGGGCACGACATACTGTTCCTTGTCGAAGCGCTGATTGAGGCGGGAGTATTTATCCATGAAGCGTTCATAAACTCCGATATGGGGCTTTCCCATATAGTCCAGAACGCTGTCGATACAGTGCTCCGGTGCGACCTTGAGTTGACCGCTGATGTGATGTTTTACGAGTTCTGAAAAAAATTTGTCGTCCTTGTCTTCCAGCATATAGTCAAAGCGTATACCGCTGCGGACGAAAACCTTCTTAACGCCCGGTATCTCGCGGAGCTTCTGTAGAAGCTCGAGATAGTCCGAGTGGTCGGCATTGAGGTTTTTACAGGGAGTGGGGGCAAGACAGCGCTTGTTCGCGCACATGCCGTGCTCCTTCTGCATTTCGCAGGAGGGGTGACGGAAGTTTGCCGTCGGCCCGCCGATGTCGGAGACATAGCCCTTCCAAAGCGGGTGACGAGTCATGTTTTCGACTTCGCTGATAACGGATTCCTGACTGCGCGAGGTTATCATCCTGCCCTGATGGAAGGCGAGAGCGCAGAAATTGCAGGCACCGAAGCAGCCCCTGTTGTGAATGACGGAAAAGCGCACCTCTTCGATTGCGGGAACGCCGCCGTCCTTGTCGTACATGGGGTGAACCTCGCGGGTAAAGGGCAGATTTGCAACCGCGTCAAGCTCCCGCGTAGTGAGCGGGATAGCCGGAGGATTTACTATGAGCGTGCGGCCCTGACAGCTTTGGCAGAGCGCTCTGCCGCGAATGGCGTCGTGCTCCTCATACTCAATGCGGGTCGCGTCCGCATAGGCTTTCATATCGGAAGCTGTTTCCTCAAAGGAGGGAAGAGTAACTTTTTCAAACACACAGGAGGTTTCGTCGGGAGCGATGAAAGCGGTTCCGCGTATATCCGTAAGCTCGGAGGGGCGAACCTTGCGCTTCAGGCGTTTTGCGATTTCACGTGTCGCGTATTCGCCCATGCCGTAAACCAGAAGGTCGGCTTTGGAATCGAAAAGTATACTCCGCCTTACCTTGTCATCCCAGTAGTCGTAGTGAGAGAAGCGACGCAGAGACGCTTCCAGACCACCGATTATAACGGGAATGTCGCCTCCGAAGGCTTCCCGTGCCCGATTGGTGTAGACAATAGTCGCCCTGTCGGGACGAAGCCCCGCCTTTTTTCCGGGAGAATAAAAATCCTCGCTTCTTGGCTTTTTTGCCGCAGTGTAGTGCGCGACCATGCTGTCGAGATTTCCGGCTCCGATAAAAACGCCGAACCTCGGTTTTCCCATGGCCTCAAATGCGGAGGCGTCGCCCCATTCCGGCTGCGCGAGAATAGCGACCTTAAAACCCATATCCTCCAAAACGCGCGCAATGACGACGGGCCCGAAGCTCGGGTGATCGACATAGGCGTCGCCGGTGACCACGAGAAAGTCATAGCTGTACCACCCGCGGGAAACCATGTCCTCTTTTGAGACAGGCAAAAAATCCGTTTGTTCCATGCGCACGCCTTTCGACAGAAGAATTAGTAGATCAGAGCTTCATTTCCATGAGCCACAGAGGGGATATGCTTCCGCTTTCGGTGCCGATGTGCCGGAAGCCGAATTTTTCGTAAAATCTAAGAGCAGCCCGATTATCCTCCGAAGTATGCAGCTGCAGAGAGCTTCTTCCGAGCTTACGGTATACCGATACCGCATGGCCGATGAGTTGAATGCCCATATTGTGTCCGCGGTTATCCGGCGTGAGATACAGGAGACTTATCCAGCCCGCGCCTTCGTCAGACGCACGGGTGGTGTCCAGCTCTATGATGCCCGCAAATTCTTCACCGTAAAAGGCCTTCATCAGCGATAAGGGGTTCTTTTTCACGGCTTTCTCCGCGTCGCGCAGATAAGGCTTCTCCGCAAAGCCCTTCAGCGTACCGTGGGCGCATTGCCAGGCGTCGCGGTAGCTTTTTGCATATAGCTCAGAGTCCGAGTTTATATCCATCGGAACCATACGAAGGTTTGAAAAATCCTCTTTGCCGCCCTTTTTCCACCAGTCCTGACCGGAAAAGGTGCTCATTTCGTGCGGAAGATGACTGTTGTCGTTATAATATTCGACCCCGAGCTTTCCGTTGGAATATGTGAGCGAGGCGACGCAGGTGTTATCCCCGTGCAGAATTTCACAGATATTTTCGGAGGAAACGCCCATAACTTCGCTTAAAAAAGAACGTATCGCCATGCCGTGGCTGACAAGCGCAAGGGCTTGCCCCTCGTGCTTTTCGGCAAGCTCGGTAACGACGCCCAGCATGCGGTTCTTCAAATGTTCAAAGTGCTCTCCGCCCTCAACATCCCATTTTGCGGGATCGTTTGAAAAATAAATCATCTGCTCGGGGTCATAATAGGCGACATTGCCCCAGGGCTTGTCCTCCCAGACGCCCATGTCGACTTCCTTAAGACGGGGGTCAATGTTGAGCGGAAGTTCATGATATTTCAATATCGCGCCTGCCGTTTTCTGCGTGCGCTGAAGGTCGCTCGCGTAGAGAGCGTCAATCGGGATTTCGCGGAAGCGCTCGGCAAGAAGAGCAATCTGCTTGTGACCCTTGGGGGTTATATCACCGTTGTAATGTCCGTGTATTCGGCGGTACAGGTTGCCCTCCGCCTCCGCATGCCGGATAAGATAGATTTTTGTCATAATGACCTCCATAGGTTGACCGCTTTGCGTCGGTGTGATATATAATTAGTACGTGAAACGTACGTAAATTTATCCGGTCAACATTTTCATTCAAATAGATACTTTGTTATTTTATAACATATATCGACTTTTAACAAGTGAGCAAAAAGCCCTTTTTCCATTCCGTTAATACGGAAAATATGATATTACGCACTATTCCCGCGTTGGTGTGTACGGAGGTCAGAGTGAAAGTCATTCATCTTATAAGCGGCGGAGACACCGGCGGAGCGAAAACACATATACATTATCTGCTTTCGGGCATATGCAAAAACATTGACGCGACGCTTGTGTGCTTCATGCGCGGAGAATTTTCGGACGAGGCGGAAAGACTTGGAATTCCTACCATAGTTCTGGAAGGAAGCCTGCCATCGGTTATCAGGCAGCTTCGAACCATGATAAAGGACGGCGGATACGACATCATCCATTCGCACGGCTCAAGAGGAAATTTCATTGCCAGCATCTTGCGCCTATCCTGCAAAATACCTGTTGTGTCCACAGTACACAGCGACCCGAGACTGGACTATCTCGGCCGCCCTGCGGCCGCACTTGTTTACGGAACCCTGAATGATTATGCCCTGCACAGAGCGGATTATCTTATCGGCGTTTCGGATTCAATGAAAGAGCTGCTCATAGAACGCTCTTTTCCTCCGAACGAGATATTTACTATTTATAACGGGGTTGACTTTTCTGTTGAGCCCAAGGTTGAGGACAGGCTTGTATATCTCAAAAGTCTCGGACTTGAGGTTTCAGAGGATAGCGTAGTTGTCGGCATTGCAGCGCGGCTTGACCCTGTTAAGGATGTTGCGACTCTTATAAAGGGCTTTGCCGTGGCGGCAAAATGCTCTCCAGAGCTCAGACTTGTTATAGCCGGGGACGGAGCGGAGAAAGATAATCTGAAAGCGCTTGCCGAGGAACTCGGCGTTTCCGAAAAAGTGGCTTTCCCGGGCTGGATTTCTGAAATAAACAGCTTTTTCGCGGCTGTTGATATAAATACGCTGACTTCAGTTTCGGAAACCTTCCCTTACGCTATTACGGAGGGCGCGAGAGCGCGCCTTGCAACTGTCTCTTCGCGCGTCGGCGGAGTCCCTATGCTTATCCTCAACGGCGAAACGGGTTTTCTCTTTCACGCGGGCGACTATGAAGCTCTGGGAAAGAGGCTTTCCGAGCTTGCCGAAAGTCCGGAGCTCAGGCATAGGCTCGGTGAAGCGCTGTATGAAAAAGCAAGGCGGGAATTTTCCGTTGAGGCGACGACACAGCGCCAGCTCGATATTTATGCCGAAGTTCTTCGCCGTGAAAAAATCAAAAAAGACGGAGGCCGTAACGGTGTAATTATCTGCGGAGCCTATGGCATGGGAAACGCGGGGGACGACGCAATACTGGAAGCCATTGTCGGAGAGATGCGCAAGATAGACCCCTTTATGCCGATAACGGCGCTTTCCCGCAAACCGCGGGAGACGAGGCTGAAATACTCGATTGACTGCGTGCATATGTTCGACATTCCAGCCTTCTACCGCGTGGTCAAAGGCACAAAGCTATATCTCAGCGGCGGGGGAAGCCTTATCCAGAATGTTACGAGCAGAAGAAGTCTCTGGTATTATCTCTATACGATTTCGGCGGCAAAGAGAATGAAGAATGCCGTTATGATGTACGGCTGCGGAATGGGACCTATTGTCGATAACCGCGACGAGAAGCTGATACGCCGAGTTCTCAATAACGATGTCGATGTTATTACTCTTCGTGAGAAGTTCAGCCTCTCTGAGCTTGAGCGTATGGGCGTTACGGGACCCGAACTCATAGTCAGTTCCGACCCCGCCCTGACACTGCCGGCGTCGCAGGAGGACAGGATTTCCGAAGAGCTGATGAAAAACGGACTCAGGTCCGAGGGCGAGTATGTCTGCTTCTCAGTTCGAAGCTGGTCAGGCTTTGCTGATAAAGCCAAGGCCTTTGCGGAAGCCGCCGACTACGTTTCCGAAAAATTGGGACTCACTCCGGTTTTTCTTCTTATTAATCATATGGAGGACGGGACAGCCACGGATACTGTACGCGCTCTTATGAAAAAAGAAGCTGCAGTTATCAGTGACGCCATGGATTCTGCGCTTACAATCGGCATTCTCTCAAGAATGCGGGCGGTTGTCTCAATGCGGCTACACGGACTCATATTCGCGTCCTCGCAGGGTATACCCATAGTCGGAGTGTCCTATGACCCGAAGGTAACCGCGTTTCTGGACAGCGTCGGAAATGAAAACTGCATACAGTTTGAGGAGCTGACGGCCGAAAAACTGATACGCATGACAAAAAGAGCTGTGACCCAGTACGATGACAGGGAAGAGCGAAGGCGGAGCGTCGAAAGACTCATTTCCGCTGAATCGCTGAACAGCCAATGCGCCAGAAAGCTATTGGGGGAATATCATTGAAACAGAATCAAACAAATTCAACAGATTTTAAACATTTAGCATCAAAAAAAGCTGAAAAAAAGGTCAAAACCGCTGTTTTGGTGTCGGGAGGTGGTCTGAATCTTCAGTCTCTGATAGACGCTGGAACCTTTGGAGAAATTCCGCGGTGTGAGCTGACGGCGGTGATTTCCTCAAATAACGGTGCGTATGCGCTCAAGCGCGCGGAAGCAGCGGGCATACCGGCCTATGTCGTGGACAGGGAGCTTTTCCCGAGCCAGACGGTTTTCGGCTTTGCGGTATTGGACAAGCTGCGTGATCTGGATATTGAGCTTGTCGTGCTCGCGGGCTTTGAAAGCGAGCTGACACAGCCGATATATAAGCATTTCGGCGGCAGGATAATCGATACATATCCGTCGCTCATGCCGGCCTTTACCGATGAGGAGCTTTCGGGACTCGCGATACAGGAAGCCCAACTCAAGGCCGGAGTCAAAATCACGGGAGCAACGGCGTATTTCGCGACGGAACAACCGAACTCGGGACCGATAATACTCCAGAAGGCGGTTGCGGTGCGTGAGGAAGATACCCCGGCGACGCTGCAGAGACGAATCTTAGAGGAGGCCGAAAACGTGATTCTTCCGCGGGCGGTCGCGCTATACTGCGCTGGAAAGCTCAGTGTTGAGGACGGAGTGGTACATATCGCGGAGTCCAATGAGAACGGCTCCGATAAAATGACAAAATAAAGAAAGCGCCCGAAGGTTTATTGAATCTTCGGGCGTTATGCTGTATCGGAGCTTACTGATTAAAGGGCGGCCTGTCGTTTCCGGAATCTTGATTCTGAGCGTTCGGCACCGGAGGCAGCTTTGCTTTTTTCTTTCTGTTCGATGCTCTGACAATAGATAGGACGATGACCGCAATGACTGCGAGCACTACGAGAGCGGGGAAGACCGCAACGAGGAACTTGAATAGACCCATAAAGAACCTTCCGAGGCTGTAAAGCGAGTGCGAGAAGGTCTGCTTGAGCTGCTCGCCGTAGCTTACGGTTGAAGCGCTGTCCTTGGTGTAGAGCGCGACTTCGCGTATGGAGAGAGAAAGTGTGGAATAACTCACCTGAGAATCCCAGACTTTGATCTGAGAAGTCAGCGTTTCGATTTGATAACGTATATCAGAAAGCCTTGTTTCAATCGCGAGCATGTCCTCAACCGTCGTCGCCTTTGAGAGCATGTCTAAAAGCCGTTCCTCCTCGGTGCGGTAGGTCTTGAGACGGGACTCCGAGTCGGTATACCGCAGGGTGATATCCTGACTGCCGGAATTGTTGTTCACGACATTTCCGAGCTTTTTGAGGTCGTTGCTGTAAACCTCGTCGAACTTTTCAACCGGGATGCGGAGGGTGTAGCTGGCAGTGCGGTAGACGGTTCTGCCGTTGTACATCGAATTGTAGTCGCCGCCCGTTTCACTGGAGCTCTCAACATAGCCTCCGCTGCTTTTAATGAGCTGCTGCAGGTCGGACATAGTTTTCTCAAAGTCAAGTGTCTCAATATCGGCATATCCGGTGTAGATTTTTTTCGCGCCCGTATACTCGGGAGTGCCGGCTGCGGTCGTTGCCATGTCGGCGGTTTGGGGTTCTACCGCTTTATCTTCGCTATCAGCCAGTGACGAGCCGCTTGCGGCTTCGGGAGCGGCGCTTACAGCGGGATATGGAGCAGTGTCCGCCGTCACGGAGCTTTTTGCGCTTCCGCAGGCGGCAAGCGCGAGAATAAGTAACAGGGCGAGGGCAAGAGATAAGAATTTTTTCGTTTTCATTGTCGCTCCTCCGTTTAATTATTCGAGCCATGTGCGAAAAGACCACAAAGGCTCGAAAGAGTCATTGCTTTAAGTGACTATTAGACGAGGCTGCAAATGAAAATGTTTCAAAGCATTATTTCAAGGTACCCAGAAAGCCCTCCAGAATGAGGGAAGCCGCGACAGCATCCACACTTTCGCGGTGCTTAATCATTTTTTTGCCGTTCGCGTGGAGAATTTCATGCGCGGCTATGGAGGTGCGGCGCTCATCCCAGAGCGTCACGGGAATATCGCAGCGCGCTTCAAGAGCTTTTTTGAAGTCCTCGCTTTTTTCCGCTCTTGCACCCAGAGTCCCGTCCATGTTTTTGGGATAGCCCAATACAAAACGCTCCACCTTGCGCACAGCGGCTTCCTTCACAATTGTATCGGCGGCTCTGTTCGCGTTGCGTTCGCTGAGAGTCCACGCCTCCCCGCAGAGCGTCGCGGTTTCATCCGAAACGGCAAGCCCGATGCGGGCGTCGCCGTAGTCGATTGCCATTATCCTCAAGTTTCAGCACCTCCCGATTTAGTGAATATGTGTTCCAGCGCTTTCAACAGCGGAGCCAGCACAAGGGCTATAAGCGCCGAAATGATAAGCCCCGCGATATAGCGCCACAAAATGAAAGGCGTATAGGCCGCGAAGGAATACTTGTAAACAAGGCAGTCAACATACATAACCCCCGTAGTGAGAGTCGTGACTGCGAGGGAGATGAGGCTAAGTACTGTTACGCGCCGGAGCGTTGAGGCAGCAGAAACGTTTTTTAATACTAGTCCGGTTAAAAGTCCCCAAAGCCCATCCGGCAGCATCCAGAGCGGAGTAGTGACCGAAACGCCGTAGGGCCCGATAAGCTGAAACAGAAAATTGCCAAAAAGTCCGATGACAAGCCCGTCTATCGGGCCGAAAAGACAGGCACCCACGATAATGGGCAGAACATCGAGGGTGAGGCGTATGCCGCCGAGGTTAATCGCGAAGTAATTGCCGAGCAAAAAATACATTGCAATCAGCACGGCGTCAGCCGTGAGTCGTCTCGTTTTCATTGTGATACTTCCTTTCGTGTAATGCCACAAAAGGAGCGGCGCTCCGGTGTGGCAGCGGATGCGGACAAGGCACCGCATGGTTCAAAACCATTTCGTCAGGACGGCAACTCCCATCCGCCTGCACTTAACGCGCCAAGTCCTACTCTGACCATAGTGTTCTGTAAAAAAGCGCCGAAAATCACCTTCTCAAATGAAATGTCTATTTTCCGAAGTACGATCTTACGCGGCCTGCCGAGTAAAGCGAACCGACGGAGCAGACTACCCCGTCCTTTCCCGCAAGCTTCAGCGCTTCTTCAATGCCGCTCTCTGTGCTATCGCAGGCAATGACGGGCTTGCCGAAACGCCTGAGCTTTTCGGCAAGCACCGCAGCGTCCAGTGCTCGCGGGTTTTGCGGCGAAATCGTTACAAAAACGTCAGCGGCGGAATTAATCAGCTCCGCCTGACCCATATAGTCCTTATCGGCAAGTACGCCGAAAAGAATTACTCTTTTCATATCGGGGAAATACTTCATAAGATTGTCCCTCACCGTCTCCGCGCACTGGGGATTATGCCCGCCGTCCACAACAAAAAACGGTTTTTCGGAGATTATTTCGAACCTTGCGGGCCACTCGGTAGCCGCAAGTCCGCTCCTTATCGCGTCTCCGCTTATTTCAATGCCCTGCGAGCGCAGAACCTTAACGGTTTCCAGCACCACCGCCGCGTTGCTGAGCTGGTGAGCGCCGAGGAGACGGAGCACAAGGTTTTCGAATTCCTTATAGGAGAATACCTGCCCGCTCCGGCTGTCCGAAATAGTTTTGATTTCGTTAAATTTGGCGGCGGTCAGGGGAGAGGACATCTCGCGGCAGCGGGAGGAAATAACACCCTTTACGCTTTCGGGCAGCTCGTAGACCACTGTGGGACAGCCTTTTTTAATTATTCCCGCCTTTTCCACCGCAATTTTTTCAACAGTGTCGCCCAGCTCGCGAGTGTGGTCAAGCCCGATGTTCGTAATGACCGAGCAGAGAGGGGCTTCAATGACGTTTGTCGAATCCAGTCTGCCGCCCATGCCGGTCTCCAGCACGACAACATCGCAGCCGCCGCGCGCAAAATACTCCATTGCTATAGCGGTCACAAGCTCGAACTCCGTGGGTCTGTCCTCCATATCAAGGGCGAACGGGGCGCAGAAGCCGGTGATGGAGGCGAGCTCGTCGGGCGTTATGGGTTTTCCGTCTATTCTCATCCGCTCGCTGAAATCGGAGATATAGGGCGAAGTGTAGAGGCCTGTAGTCAGTCCGGCTGCTTCGAGAATACTAGCGAGCATCGCGGAGGTCGAGCCCTTGCCGTTTGTTCCGGCAATATGGATAAAGCGAAGGCGCTTTTCCGGGTTTCCCATCCTTGAAAGAAGCTCTCTCGTGCGCGAAAGCCCGGGCTTTGAGCCCTGCCAGACCTTTTCATGTATAAACTTCATTGCTTCTTCCGCTGTCAAAATTCTCGCCCCCGCTGTGATTATTATATTAGTATAACATCAGGAGACCTTTAAAATCAACACGCAAACGATTCTTGTAACAATGACCGAAAATCAAAAAGAAACACGCTAGCGGCTCCGCAGAATAACGATATTTCGGGCATTTTCGGGAAAAATCGGGTTTTGCTACATTTAATAATAAAAACAGGAAGAAAACTGTTGACCGGCGTAAAACATTGTGCTAAAATACACATTACCTGTCGGCGGAGAGGTTCTGTTTTCGCGCGCGAAAATTCGCCAAATCAGGCTGCCCGATCCGAACAGGGAGGCAACGTGGCCAAATGGCCAAAAATAACAAGGAGGTGCCGATATGCGAGTAAAAGTAACCCTGAGATGCAACGAGTGCAAGCAGAGGAACTACAATACTTTCAAGAACAAGAAGAATACCCCCGACCGTCTTGAAATGAGTAAGTATTGCCCGTTCTGCCACAAGCACACAACGCATTCAGAAACGAAGTAGGTTTTTTGAGAAAGGATGTGCTCAAATGTCAAAAGCCAAGGAAGACGCGGTAAAAAAGATCACGACCACAGATGCTGTCAAAAAAGCTACCGGAAATGAGAAAAGAAGTACTAAGGAGCGTTTGACTCAATGGTTCCGCGACCTCAAGAGCGAGCTCAAGAAAGTCGTCTGGCCCACAAGGCAGCAGACTGTCAAGAACACGACCATTGCGCTGGCGCTTACGTTTGCCTCCGCAATCGTACTCTGGGGTTTCGACTCTCTCGCTGACGCGGGAGTCAACGCGCTGATCAAGTTGGTAGGTTAATAGCATGGCTGAAGATGCATTGTGGTATGTTGTCCACACATATTCCGGCTATGAAAACGCTGTGGCAGCGGCAATATTAAAAGCAGCCGAAAACCGCAGGATGCAGGAGCTTATCACAGAGGTCAATATCCCGATGGAAACTGTTACGGAAATGACCGACAACGGTGAAAAAACCGTTGAGCGCAAGACTTATCCGGGTTATGTTTTCGTCAAGATGACTCTTACCGATGAGAGCTGGCATCTGGTTCGCAATGTACGCGGAGTTACCGGGTTCGTGGGAAGCGACGGGAAAGCCGTTCCGCTTACCGAACAGGAAATTCTCGATTTGGGTGTTGAACGCCATGAGATGGTCGAAGGCTTCAAGGTCGGCGATACAGTCAAGGTAAACGACGGCCCGCTCGAGGGCTTCATGGGAACAGTCGAGGAAGTCGACACCGGCAAACAGAGAGTCCGCGTCATCGTCTCCATGTTCGGCAGGGAGACGCCGGTCGATCTGGATTACTACCAGGTCGAATATGTTTCAGAATAATTAGGAGGTGCACTTAAAGTGGCACAGAAAGTTGTTGGCATTGTCAGATTTCAGGTTCCCGCGGGCAAGGCAACCCCTGCTCCTCCCGTAGGTCCCGCACTTGGTCAGTACGGCGTAAATATCGGCCAGTTCACCAAGGATTTTAATGAACGCACGAAGGGCGACATCGGAATGATGATCCCCGTCGTTATCACGGTCTATTCCGACCGTACCTTTACCTTTATCACAAAGACTCCCCCGACCGCGCTTCTTGTCAAGAAGGCCTGCGGTATCGAGCACGCTTCCGGAGTGCCTCAGCGTGATAAGGTCGCGACCCTGAGCCGCGAGGATCTCCGCAAAATTGCCGAGCTCAAGATGCCCGACCTCAACTGCGCAACCATCGAATCTGCAATGAGCATGGTCGCCGGCACTTGCCGCAGCATGGGCGTAAACGTCGCCAAAGCATAAAATTGTTTCGGCGAATGCGTCGCCGTTCCCTTTACGTGGGAGGATAATTCCATCCGACGAACCACATTACAAGGAGGAAAACTAAATTGTTTAGAGGTAAAAACTACAAAGAGAGCGTTAAGCTCGTTGATAAAACAGCACTTTATGATCCCACCGAAGCTTTTGAGCTCGTTATCAAGGCTTCCAAGGCGAAGTTCGACGAAACCGTTGAGCTGCATGTCAGACTCGGTGTCGATTCCCGTCACGCTGACCAGCAGGTTCGTGGCGCTATCGTTCTTCCCCACGGCACCGGCAAAACCCGCAAGGTTCTTGTTTTCTGCAAGGACGAGCGTCAGCAGGAAGCTCTGGACGCGGGCGCAGATTACGTCGGCGGACAGGATATGGTGGACAGAATCCAGCGCGAGAACTTCTTCGATTACGACGTAGTCGTTGCGACGCCCGATATGATGGGCGTTGTCGGCCGTCTCGGTAAGATACTCGGACCTAAAGGCCTTATGCCTACCCCAAAGGCAGGCACCGTTACTCCCAACATCGCTCAGGCGGTCAAGGAAATCAAGGCCGGTAAAATCGAGTATCGTCTGGACAAAACCAACATCATTCACTGCCCCATCGGCAGGGTTAGCTTCGGACCCGAAAAGCTCAACGATAACTTCAACACGCTTATCGGCGCCATCATAAAGGCCAAGCCCGCCGCCGCAAAGGGTCAGTATATCAGAAGCTGCGTTACGGCTTCCACGATGGGACCGGGAGTAAAAATCAATCAGGCCAAGCTTGTCTAATCGGGCACCACAGAAGACTTGCATCGTAAAAAAGCTAGTCATAGCTTTTTTACTTACTTCGTCAAAGCCGCTCTGCTGTATCTTCATACAGCGACGAGCGGCTTTTTCTTGTCTGCAAGCCTCCTGAGGCGTCCTCAGAATCTGTATACTCATACAGCGACGAGCGGCTCTTTCTCGTCTGCAAGACTCCTGAGGAGTCCGAGGAAAACTTTGTATTAATGAAAAAGCATCACGGCTTGAATACTTGAGAAAAAAGTGGTATCCTATGCCAGAGAATACTACTTTTCCGATTACAGGAGGATTTACTATGTCAACACCTCACAACAGCGCCGAAAAGGGTCAGATTGCAAAAACCGTTCTGATGCCCGGAGATCCGCTGAGAGCAAAATTTATCGCAGAGAACTTTCTCGAAAATCCCGTACTGGTTAACAATGTGCGCGGCGTACAGGGATACACCGGCACAAAGCAAGGCGTGTCCGTCACGGTTATGGCGAGCGGTATGGGCATACCCTCGATTGGAATTTACAGCTATGAGCTTTATAACTTTTACGGCGTGGAGAACATCATCCGAGTAGGAAGTGCGGGCGCGCTTGCTGATGACCTGAAGCTCCGCGATATCGTTGCGGGCATGTCCGCAAGCACCGACTCAAACTTTGCTGACAAATTCGGCGTTCCCGGAACGCTCGCGCCGACCGCGAGCTTCGAGCTTCTGCGGAGCGCGGTCGAGTGCGCTGAAGCAAAAAAGCTGAATATCAAAGTAGGAAGCGTCTTTTCAAGCGACAGCTTTTACGGCGACGAAAATTCTTCAATGGATAAGTGGAAGAAGATGGGCATACTTGCTGTAGAAATGGAAGCGGCAGGCCTTTACCTAACAGCCGCGAGAGCGGGCAAAAGAGCGCTTTGCCTCTGCACGATTTCCGACCACATCTACAGGCCCGAGGAGATGAGCTCGGAGGAGCGACAGCTCGGGTTTGCGGAAATGATCGAGCTTGCGCTGGATGTCGCAGTAAAAATGTGTTAGTCTGATAAGGTTTCCCTTTTAGCAGCCTTATTTTTGATTTTGTCCGGAAACAGGTGACAGCAAAATGCAGATTCTTCCTGTAGTTTTTTTGATACTGGCGATAGCGCTGGTGTTCTTTTTCTTCGCTTTGTATTTGCGCCTTTTTAAGCAGGAAAACCCGGTCGCGGACGTTTATGAGAGGGAAACGGCCTCTTTGAGCTATCCGAGACGGCGCTTTCCGATGACGTCCAAGGATGCCCTGCCGCTTATACTCATTACGGTTATTTACGCAGCTGTGGTTTTTTACGGACTGGGTGACAGGCAGGATCCCGAGAGCTTCTGTCACTTTTCCGAAAAGGGCCGGTACGTCATAGTTGAGCTGCCGGAGGAGACTCCGGTTTCGCGTGTTATGTACTATTCGGGGCTCTATACCGGCAACTATTTTCTACAGTATTCGCTGGACGGTAAAACCTATACCGATGAATCCACAATGGAGCAGAAATACTCCGATATTTTCAAGTGGAACGAAGCGAGCCTGAACGTCGCGAACAAGCCCGCAAAATATATCCGCATTATTGTGGACGATACACTGGAAATGGGAGAGCTCGCAATCTACGGCGCGGATGGGAATCGCATCTCTCCGGATGTGATGAAATTTGACGCGGGCTGTGCGACGCTTTTTGACGAGCAGGATACGGTGCCCGATGTTATGACCTATATGAACAGCGCGTACTTCGACGAGATTTATCACGCGCGTACTGCTTATGAAAATATCCGCAACATCAAGCCCTATGAAAACACACACCCGCCACTCGGCAAGCTCATTATCGGGCTTGGAATCAGAGCCTTTGGACTGAATCCCTTCGGCTGGCGTTTCATGGGAACGCTGTTTGGCGTTTTAATGCTGCCGTTTTTCTATATTTTCATCAAGAACCTTTTTGGCTCCACAGCGATTTCAACCTGCGGAACTCTGCTGTTTGCGTTTGACTTTATGCACTTCGTGCAGACGCGAATTGCGACCATAGACACCTACGGTGTTATTTTCATCATACTGATGTACTGGTGCATGTACCGCTACATTACCGCAGCGCGCGACGACCCGTATATGAAAAAGCGACAAGAGGTCGTGCCGCTCTTTTTATCGGGGCTGTTCTTTGGAATCGGCGCCGCCTGCAAGTGGACGGCTATTTACGCCGGAGGCGGGCTCGCCGTAATCTGGCTGCTGTTTCGCATCGCAAGGGGCAGAGAGCTCATCAAAACGGGACACAGGGAGGAGCACCGCAGGGAGCTTATCTCAAATATCCTCCAATGCGTTCTATTCTTCGTTATCATTCCGGCAGCGATATATTATGCCAGTTATTACCCCTACGGCAAAGCCGAGGGCATGTCGGGTTTTGGAATGTATCTCAACAGGGACTACGCAAAGATAGTGCTTGACAATCAATCTTCAATGCTGAGATACCACGAGGGCGTCCACGCAACGCATCCGTATTCCGCACGCTGGTACCAGTGGATAGTGGACGGAAGACCTATCCTGTATTTTCTGAGGTCCCTGCCTAACAATATGAAGTCGGCGTTTGCCGCGTTTATGAACCCGCTGGTCTGCTGGGGCGGCTTGCTTGCCATTTTTGCTATGGGTTGGAAAACCGTCAAATTTAAAGACGGGAAAGCAATGTTCATTCTTCTGGGATATTTGGCGCAGCTTTTACCTTGGGTGTTCATTACGCGCATCACCTTTGAGTACCACTATTTTCCCTGCCTCATTTTCCTTGTTTTCGCGATTTGCCATATCTTCAATTCGTTCAGGCTGAGAGATGAAAACTGGAAGCCGAAGGTATACGGCGCGACAGCCTTGTGCATGCTGCTGTTTATAGTGTTCTATCCGGTGCTGACGGGGGTGCCCGTGCCGAGGGCATACTCCGACCTGCTGGCGTGGATACCCGGCGCGTGGCCGTTCTGAACAGATTTAAAAAAAGAAAACTCCTTAAACAGACAAGAGGACTATAGAATGTTTTTAACTGATTACCATATTCACAGCAAATGCTCCAGTGACGGTTATCACACGATGCTGGAAATGGCAAGGGCATCATATGACAGAGGGGTTAGAACGCTCTGTTTTACAGACCACTGCGACATGGACAATTGCGAAACCGGAGAACCCGACCAGAGCTGCTTCGATAACCGCAACAGCATACTTGAGATGTATCGGCAGACAATAGCTCAAAAGCCTGAAAATATGGAGATATTTCTGGGGCTGGAGCTTGGAGAGGGCAACCACAATCCGGAGAAAGCAGCCGGTGTTGCGGCTATTCCGGAGCTGGATTTTGTGCTTGGCTCGCTGCACAACCTGAAAACAACTCCAGATTTCTATGTTTATCCATACAGCAGCGAGGCGGAGTGCCGCTCGCTCATAAACAGATATCTGGATGAGCTCATCGACCTTTCAAAGCTTAATTTTTTCGACGTAATGGCACATATCGGCTACACGGTTAGGTATATGCGCCGCAAGGGCTTCGATATCTGGGTGAGCGCCGAGGAATATCCGGAGAAAATAAGGACGCTGCTTAAATGCCTGATTGAAAGAGGAAAGGGCATCGAAATTAACTGTGCCGGCTTTCGGGATAATATAGTAGGCGGTCCGGTTCCGACGCTTGATGTCCTGAAACTGTACAGAGAGCTTGGCGGTGAGATTATCACCGTCGGCAGCGACGCTCACAAGCTTCAGCACGCGGGCGTGGGACTGAAGGAGGGCTTTGACATCCTGAGCGATTTGGGGTTTAAATATGTCACTGTTTTCGAAAAAAGAAAACCGAGATTTGAAAAAATATAGCATTGGCAAATAATAAACCGTACTTAATTCATCTGCTAAGACTCAGCAGCAGAAAAAGAAGAGAAGGGGCAGAAAAATGATAGCATTGGGAAGCGACCACGGTGGCTTTGAGCTTAAGCAGGAAATCATGAAATATCTTGACGAGAAGGGGATTGCCTACAAGGATTTCGGCACATATTCAAAGGACAGCTGCGACTACCCCGTATACGCGGAGCTTGTAGGGAGAGCTGTCGTCTCCGGAGAATATGAGAGCGGTATCGTAATCTGCGGAACCGGCATCGGCGTTTCCATCGCCGCTAACAAAATTAAGGGTGTGCGCGCCGCGCTCTGCCACGACTGCTATTCCGCTGAGTATACGCGCAGGCACAACAACGCGAATGTCCTTGCGCTCGGCGGACGCGTTATCGGAGTGGGTCATGCTCTCAAGATTGTGGACATTTTTCTGAACACCGATTTTGAGGGTGGAAGGCACGCAAAACGCGTGGACCTTATTTCAAAACTGGAAGAAAACAACTGATTTTTCGGAGGCTGTGTAATGGCAATCAGAGCGAAGGACATCTATCAGGGCAGAAAAAAATCACGCTCGCGAGTGGGCATTGCAATAACTGTTGTTCTGGCCGTTCTGGCTGTTGTTATTCTGCTGTTTTACGGTCTGCGGCATTACGCCGTGTATGATGAAAGCGGCAACGCGACGATAGTCCTGCCTTTTTTCCATAAGGCGCAGACGGAAAGCCCGACTCCGAGCGCCGGGGCGAGCCCTTCAGTGAGTCCGACTGAAAGTACATCGCCTAATCCATCGGAGAGTCCTACCGAAAGCGCGACGCCCAGTCCTTCGGCAAGTCCTACGGAGAGCGCGACTCCGAGTCCGTCTGCAAATTCAAATGTAAGTCCGACACCCGGCGCGCCTGTGGGTTAGAGCGAATTCCAATAATTTTGTTGCTAATTGTAACGTAAATCGAAAAAGTACTTGCAAATATTAAATACCTATGCTAAAATACAACTTGCGCGTTAATTATGCGTATTTGATTTAATAGCTGAACTCATGAAAGAGGTGAACATAATGAAGGAAGGTATCCATCCCAACTACCAGCAGACCACAATCAGGTGTGCTTGCGGCGAAGTTATTGAAACGGGCTCAACGAAGAAAGACATAACGGTTGAAATTTGCTCCAAATGTCACCCCTTCTATACAGGCAAGCAGAAACTGGTCGACACCAGCGGACGCGTTGAGAAGTTCAATAAGAAGTTCGGTCTTTGATAATTCGTCAGTAACATGACCCGTGCCTTTGGCGCGGGTCATTTGCGTATTAAAAATGCTGTCCGCCGCAATTTTGCGGCGGACAGCATTTTTTGTATCCATTTATGATTGCGGTTTTATTTCCGAGACGAGTCCAGCACGGAGGAAACAGAGCAGGCAGGAAGCGACTGGTTTTTGAAAAATGCGCGACATGGCATAAGCGTAGGCGAGAAGCTGCTTTCTGTAGTGCTCCGTGAGCTCATTCAGCGTATCCTTTGTCGCAAAGTCCGTTTTATAGTCGATTACCGTAAGGACGCCCTGCTCTTCAATGCAGCAGTCCACGACGCCCTGTAAAAGCACGTTTTCGTTCCCGCCTCTCGGGAAGAACACTCCTGTCGGACAAAGAAGTGAAAAGCGTTTTTCGCGGTGTACCCTGTCCGCCGCCTTAATGCGCGCTCCTGTATCCGAGGAGAAAAAGCTGAGTATTGAGGTACAATCCACGGCCTTTGCCTGTCTTTCCGTGAGCTGACCGAGGGATTTAATCCGTTCAACCTCATTATCAATGTTGGAAAGCGTGCCGGTTTTTGCAAAGTCTATGAACTGCATCACAATATGCGTTGCCGTGCCGCGCTCAGAACCTGACAGCGGACGTTCGTCGCTCGCAAAATCCGGAAGACGGAAGAAGTGCGTCCGCTCCTTAGTGACCGCTTCGGCGTCATCATCCGCGTCATCCCGCGGCAGCGAGGTAGCCGTCAGCTTCGAGGGCAGAGACACCGCGTTCTCAAAGGGATAGCGCCAGCCGAGATTTTGACGCAGTTCCCCGAGCGCCAGCAAATCAGGAGTACGCGGCGGCACAGGCGATAATTTCGCGGGGTCTTCGGAAACGGCTGCTTCTTCCAAAACGGGAGTTTCAAGCTTTAGCGTGAGCAGCCCGCCGTTATTAATCAGCGCGGACGAAATAAGCCAGTGCGCCATCGACGGCTGGGCTTTAAGAATTTCGGGACTTATAGGGGAGGAAAGGTTTTCTCTGAGCTTTGCGATAAGCGCTTCGGGGTCCTTTGACGCGCAGGAGATGTAGAGCCGCTCCTTTGCCCGTGTCATCGCAACGTATAGGACGCGCACTTCTTCAGAAAGCATTTCGGAATTGAGCCGCGAAGCAATCGCCCGCCGCGCAAGAGTCGGATATTCGATGCCCCGCTCCGTATCAGTCCTCTTGCAGCCAAGACCAAGTTCGGGGTGTATAAGAACCGGTGAGCGCAAATCCATTTTGTTGAACTGGCGAGAGGTGTTCGCAAGAAAAACAACAGGGAATTCAAGCCCCTTCGATTTGTGAATACTCATTATCGCAACAGCGTTTCCCGCGCCGCCTGCACTGGCGACGGGTTCCTCTCCACGCTCTTCCATTCGCTTAAGCTGCTTCAAAAAGCCGAAAAGCCCGCGGTAGCCGTTTTCTTCAAACTTGGCGGCGTAATCGAGCAAAAGCATGAGGTTTTGGACGGCGGAGGAGCCTGCGCCTGCGGAGAAAACAGCAGGAAGCTCAAGGCGGGTGTAAATCAGGCTGAGAAGCTCGTACACGCCTATGTCCTCAGACAGTACGCGAAGTTCGGAGAGCGTATTAAGAAACGCGCGGTATTTATCACTATTTTCCGTCAGACCGGTGAGAGCCGCGAAGAAATCGCTTTCCCTGTCCGCTGAGCGAACCTGTGAAAGCTCGTCTGCTGTGAAGCCGAATACAGGTGAAGACAATACCGAAGCAAGCGGAATGTCCCTGTGGGGATTGTCAATAACAGACAGCAGAGATCTCACAGTCTGAATTTCAGGTGAAGTGAAGAAGCCCCCGCCCTGTTCAGCAAAAACGGGCACATCTTCCTCCGAAAGCGCACGGCGGAAAGAGGGGCCGGCGACATTCGGCGAGCGAAGCAGAATAGCCATATCGCCGTATCTGACAGGACGTTCACTGCCGTTATCCAGAATCTTTTCGGAATTATCGACAAGCTGCCGTATCTGACGCGCGACCATCTTCGCCTCAAGATAGGTCTTGTCGGGACGTTCCTCTCCATCCTCTGCCTGAGGAACGGCGAGAACCGAGAGCTCCGCCTTTCCGCGCGGAGGGTTAGCGTTGGGCGGAAGAAAAAGAGCCGCATCCTCATTGTAATTTATCTCTCCGAGAGACTCGGACATGATGTTTTCAAAGACATGGTTGCAGGCACCGAGAATTCTGGTGTCGGAACGGAAGTTGTTCTGAAGAAGAATTCTATAAGGCCCATGCTCTGCCAGAGCTACATAATCACTGTATTTATGGTATTTGTCGATAAAAATTGAGGGGTCTGCGAGGCGGAAACGGTAAATCGACTGCTTGATGTCGCCTACCATGAAGATGTTGGAATCATCGCGCGAGACACAATGGAAAATCAAATCCTGCACGGCGTTGACGTCCTGATACTCGTCCACCATGATTTCCGTGTAGCGGCGCGAGATATCATTTGCCGTTTGTGTAGCCTCGTTCGTTTCGGGCTCGCAAAGGAGTTTTACGGCAAAGTGCTCGAGGTCGGAAAAGTCCAGCAGATTGAGCCGCCTTTTTTCTGACGAGAAAAGTCTGTCGGTTTCGAGAGTGAGCTTTATTAGCGCACGCATAGCCGGAGCCGTTATCGCTAAATCGGTTAGCAGCTTTTCCGAAGGCGCGTCAAAAACGGCACAAAGTCCTTTGCACGCGTCCTTGCAGCCTTCGCGCGCTGAAATGAGAGCCGCCTTTCGTTCCTCGAAATCATAGCTTCTGAGCGGCTTAAGGCGCGGAAAGGGTATCGGAAGAGCGGCTCCGGCCCTGCCCCAACCAAGATCGAGAGCATGGATAAATACCCGCAGTGCGTCCATGGTTTCGCCCAGACTTTCGCCGTAGGCAGAGATAATCGGCGCGTTTTCTGCTTCGTTGGAGAAAAGGTCGGCCCAGACGCGCTCCAGACGTTCCGCCCAGTAAAGCGCCGTTTGTCTCGCGTTATTCATTAGCTCCCTGCCCCAGACGGTTTCGCCGGCGTCAGACAGCCCCGAAACGTCCAGTGCCGAAAGCTGCAGCGCCGCCCACTTTTCGGGATAGGGGTGGCTCAGCATTTTTATGTGAAGCTCAAGCACTGCTGAGGCAAGGCGCGAGTCGTCGCGGCCGGCGCCTACGCTGTCGACCAGAGCCGCGAAATCACTGTCCTCGCCAATACGCTCGTAGGCACAGTCGAGAGCTTTTTCGAGCGCCTTTTCTTTTAGCTCCGCGCACTTGTCCTCGTCGCCGACGCGGAAATCAGGCGTCAAGCCAAGCTTGTGACAGTGCTCCCTGAGAATCTGAGTGCAGAAGCTGTGGATGGTTCCAATCTGCGCCCTGTAACAGAGCGTTACCTGACGGCGCAGGCGGCGGTTCTCGGGCTCTTCCGCGGACCGCCTGGATAATTCGTCGAGTATCCTTGAACGGAGCTCGGCGGCGGCGGAGCGGGTGTAGGTTATTATGAGAAAGCTTGTGATGTCCTTGGGATCGTTTTTATCCGTGACGTATGACATGAGCCGCTCTGTTAAAACCCTTGTCTTACCGCTGCCAGCAGCGGCGGAGACTAATAGAGAGGACGAGCGGGCGTTGACAGCGTTTTCCTGATCCTGTGTCAAAGCAAATCTGCTCATTTTGATTCCTCCAGTCTGCCCCAGAAATCGATGGGCTTCAGCTTTGAGAGATAGCGAATAGTATCTTTCTTTTCATCGAAGCGACAGACAGCGCCGTACGGGCAGTAGAGACAGGCGTTGTCCGCCTCCCCCCTGTAGTAGGGCGAAGCCTCAATCCTGCCGCCCGCAAGGCTTTCGGAAAGCTCCAGAAGCCGCTTGTCGACATGCGTGTGAAGAGTTTTAAATTGCTCGGAGCTTGCCAGAGAGTCGGAGCTCAGAGTGCCGTCTTTTTTGAAAGTTACGGGAATATATTCTGGACTTTCAGAGTTTTCCATCGAGGCAATAATCGAGGAATCGTCTAGAATCAGTCCCGAGCGTTTGCGGTTTTTAGCCTTCAAGGCCTCCAACTCCTCATCGGAGAGGTCGCCGTTTGCCGATATCATGGTGTCCCTCGCGGGCACATAAAGAACGCCAGCGGGGACAATCGGAGCACCGTAGCGCTTTTCGCCCTCCTGCTCGAGCGCGAAAAGATATAGGAGCATCTGCATCCCCATTCCGTACCAGACATCAGAGAGAGAGAAGGATTTTTTGCCTGTTTTGTAGTCGATTATGCGAAGATAAAGCTTGCCGTCGCGGAAACAGCCGTCCACGCGGTCCGCTATGCCGTTGATATAAAGCTCATTTTTGCCGTCCCCGATGCGCACCGCGGGCAGCTCGCCGCCCGCGCCAAGCCCAAGCTCAAAGTCGAGAGGTGCAAAGTCCGAACGCGACAGCTCGCGCACCATATCCTTGACAATGTGCCGCACTGAGGGACGGAGCCTGTCGAAAAGGTAAACAAAGCGGGGAGATTTGTCCTCAAAGCCTCCAAGCTTTTCCGCAATGTAGAGGTCGGTATACTTATCGACGAGAGCGTCGGTTTCCTCCGGCGTAGCGCTCTTGAAACCGGAGCCTTTTGATATTTCTGCCGCGGTGTTTTCCAGAACATAGTGCATAAAGGTGCCTAGCTCGGGCGCCTCAAAGCCGGCTTGCTCCGATTCCTCAAGCTTCAAACCGTAGCGAAGAAAATACGAGAAGCGGCATGCGGAATATGCGTCCGTGCGCGAGGGCGAAAGTGATAGTCTCTCGCCGTAAAGTGCTTTGACAGCGCTTTTTGAAAGCTCTCCGCGCTTTACTGCGGCTCTCTCCCGAAGCTCCTCAAGTTTTAGCCTTCCGTCTTCTGTACCGGAAAAATATGATTGAGCGAGGAGCGAAGCCTCATCCTCCGCGCCGTTTACAGCCAACAGAAAAGCGGGCTCGGGTGCCGCAAGCCGTATCTTGTTCAAGTCGAAAGATTTTTCCTCAAGCCCGAAAAGCAGCTTTGCGCGGGCAATGAGAAAGCTCGGTCTTGCCTGCGCACCGCTCTCGGTCTGTGAACAATAGGAGAGCGTGAGTGTCTCGGAGGGCAGAGTCACGCAGTTATAAATAAGCGACAGCTCACGGGACAGCTCGTCGGTACCGCCCCCGAGGGAAAGACCGAGACCGTTCAGCTCGTCGCGTTCCTCGTCGGAGAGTATGCCGCTGCCCTGACCAATCTGCGGAAGTCTGTCATCCGACGCGCCGAGAATTATGAGGTGCTTAATATTGCGGCGGCGCATCCTGTCCATATCGCCCGCCGAAACACGGTCAAGTGAAACGGGGATTGCGGAAACGTCGTACTGTGAGAGCGTCTGCAAAAAGAGTTTTGAAAACTGCTCCTGCGTCATGGGCATATTATTGAGTATTGCCGCGGTTTGTTCAAGAGATGAGAGAACGATTTCCCAGAGCTGGGTATATTCCGCGGCAAGCAGAGAACGGTCGGCCGCTTCAAGCTCCGCTGCCTTGTTTTCGAGCGTTTCGGGGAGCCTTAAGGCTACAAGGAAATCCGAAAGAGCTTTTGCCTGTTCAGTTGCGGTCTGCGCCTTTTTCCCGTTTTCGTAAAGCGCGGCGAGGGGAGAAGAAAGAGTGCGCCTTATCGAGTCTATTCTGTTAAGAAGCTCTGCGCTCTCAGCTGTCGGCTCCGTGCCGTAGCCGTCGGGATGAAATGTCCAGGGCTTTTTGCGTGTCCACATCGAGCCGTGGATGCCCCACAATGTCACGTATCTTTCAAGTAAATCGCGCTCCTCCTGCGCGATACCGGTAAGTCCGGTTTTCATATAGCTCAGAACGGCGCCCGCTTCCCAGCCGCCGAGTATAACTTCAAACGCGTCTGAAATAAGCGCCGCGATGGGCTTTTGCAGGATGCTGCCTCTGCGCGAGGCGAAGAGAGGAACGTTGTAAAGCCGGAAAGCCTCCTCAAGCGCGGCGGAATAGGAATCGAAGCCGCGCACGGCGATTGCTATATCGCGGAAACGGCAGAGCTTGCTCCGTACGAGTTCGAGACATTTTGCCGCTGCCATTTCGCACTCCGAGCGAAGGCTGTCTGCTTTCGCTATGCTTATGCAGCCGTCTGTAATTTCACGCGTTTCGGAGCTGTAGCTGTAAAGCCTATCGTCGAAAAACCTGAGAGCCTCAGCTTTATTAGGCGAGGCTTCGGGATATATGACTTCAGTTTCCAGGCCATAGTCTTTCGCAAAGCGCACGAGTGTGTTTGCCGATCTGCGCGAGGGTTCAAAATGTTCATAATCTCCACGCAGCTCGTCGCAGGTCAGGCAGACCGTAAGGTCTGTGTCTTTTTTGAGCAGTTCCTTTATTACAAGCAGCTCCGCGCCGGTAAAATCCGTGAAGCCGTCTACATATACCGGCCCCGATGTGCCGACGGAGCTTTGCCCTATGGTTTCGGCAAGCCTTAAAAGTCTGTCCGCCGGATCTGCCCGTCCCTGAGATAATACCGCGTCATAGGCATCAAGGCACAAAGCGAGGTCATAAAGCTTCTCGGCGAGTCCAGTTCCGGCTGACTGAGCCGCTTTTAGCAAATCGTCGGAGCTTATGCAGGCCGCCTTCAGCTCGGTTGTCGTCTGCAGAAGGCTTGCGGCAAGCTCAGTCTTGTTTTTCGCGGAAGAATAGAGCCTAAGCCTTGAGCTTACTTCATTAAGAGCAAGCGACATGCAAAGAAGCCTGCCGCCCTTGTCAAGAGGTGTTTTTCCGCCTGTTCCGGTTTCCTGAAAAACCCGCACCGCAAGACGCGAAAAGCTCAGTACCTCGGCATATAGGGAGAGACTGTCTCCGCAGACAGCGCAAAGCTCACGTTCGGCCTCGTGGCTGTACTGCTCGGGCACAAGCATAAAAATGCCGGTCTCCCGGAGCATGACTTTTTTTTTGATTTCATCTGTAATGAGCGAAGTTTTTCCGCTGCCGGCGGGACCCAGAACTAGTTTAAGCATCACTTTCGCTCCTTTCACCGGATGAGCCAAGTATAACACAGTCAAAGAACCATATAAAGTACTTCAACACAGATTTTTACAGCGGGGACGGCCTATAAAGGGCGCGGACGCACGCGGGACCGGGACACCGGCTTCCTGCAGCTATACGTGGTTTTTTAGCGTTTTCAGCGTATATTCGGCGGAAACTCTCAATTGACTTGACCTATGCACCGTGTTAGAATTAATCGTATTATTGTATATATCAAAGGCATCTAAGGTTTTAAGGAGTGATAATCCGAAATGGATAAGGGCAGCTGGTTGTCCTGGTTTATTATTGCGCTGCTGATTCTGGCAGCTTCTTATTTTGCGACGGCGGAGACGGCGTTTGCGTCCGTGAGCCGTATAAAGCTTAAAAGCGAACAGGACAGAGGCGACCGCAGAGCCAAGAAGGCTCTGTACATACTGGATAATTTCGATAAGGCTATAACGACTATCCTTATCGGGACGAACATTGTACAAATCGTGGTAGCCGCGCTGGTTACTATTCTTGTTACAAGAAAATGGGGCGTAAGCTTCGTAACCGTATCGACTATTGTAACGGCGCTTGTGGTCTTCTTTATCGGCGAGATGCTTCCGAAAAGCATCGGTAAGAAATACAGCTGCCGCTTTTCACTTGCGCTTGCGGCGTCCCTAAGCTTTTTTATGCTCATTTTTTCACCGATTGCCTACGTGCTGACCAAGATTGGGCTCTCGGTATCAAAACTCACAAAGAGTGATCCTGAGGTTACCGTCACGGAGGACGAGCTGTACGATATAATCGAAAACATGAAGGACGACGGCAATCTGGATGCCGAACGCGGAGACCTTGTCCATTCCGCGCTCATGTTCGCGGACGTGACGGTCGAAAGCATCGTGACCCCGCGCGTGGACGTTGCCGCAATCGATATCGAAACGCCGCTCAGCGAGATACTCGCGTTTGTGAAGGCTTCGAGACACAGCCGTTTTCCCGTCTATGAGGGAAGCATCGACAACATTATCGGCGTTTTGCAGATACGAAGATTTATAAAGGCGTATATAAAACAGGGCGATGCGCTTGAGGTCAGTTCTGTTCTGGATGATATTTATTTCGCCCATCAAAGCACCAAGATAGATGAGCTGCTTTCGGAAATGAGCCGCAAAAGGCTTAACATGGCAATTGTCACCGATAACTACGGCGGAACACTCGGCGTCGTAACGGTTGAGGATATACTCGAGGAGCTGGTCGGCGACATCTGGGACGAAGACGACGAGGTCAAGGAGTTCTGCGTTCTTAATTCCGACGGAAGCTATGAGCTTGACCCGGAGCTCGGAATTGAAGAGAGCTTTGAGCTTATCGGCTTTGAAGACCCCGAGGATTATGAGTTCGAGCATAAGCTGCTCGGCGAATGGGTCTACGAGCATTTCGACCGTATTCCCAAAGCCGGAGATTCTTTCGAGTATAACGGGCTTTCGGTCACGGTTAAGGAAATGAAGCAGAACAGAATAGTCAAGCTGAACGTTATTCTCCCGACGCATACCGACGAGGAAGGGAGGACTGCAAAATGACTTCTCCCTACTACTACGCGATAGTCGTAATCTTCATCATGCTGTCCGCGTTTACATCCAGCGCGGAAATGGCCTTTTCATCCGCAAACAGGATGAGGCTTGAGAGCATCGGCGAAAGCGGAAACAAGGCGGCATTACTTGCATGCAAAATCTATGACCACTATGACGATATGCTCTCAAGCGTTCTGATACTAAACGACCTTGTCAACATCGGCGCGTCGTCCATCGTCTCCATTATGGCTCTGGAGATTGCCGCAAACGGCAACACCGCCCTTGCAACGACACTAGGGACTATTCTGATAACAATTCTAATTATTGTCTTCGGCGAGACAATCCCCAAGATTGTCTCAAAGAAAAATGCGAACAGTACGGCAATCGACGACGCCTACATCGTCTGGGGACTGATGATAGTGCTGAAACCAATAGTGTTGCTGGTGGTGTCTCTGACGCACCTTATCATGAAGCCGCTCAAGGGCGAAAAGCCCGCCGACGAGCAGGAGACCGCCGTTGAGGAGCTGTTTTCAATCATCGAAACGGTTGAAGACGAGGGCGTTATTGATGAGGACAGGAGCGAGCTTTTGCAGGCGGCACTCGATTTCTCGGAAATTTCCGCGAGCGAGGTTATGACGAGCAGAGTCGACATGCTTTCAATTGATATCGACGACGACTGGGACACGATACTTCAAATCATCGATAAATCGCCTTATTCAAGATTGCCCGTTTATGAGAACAGCATTGACAACATCATAGGCATACTTTATCTCAACCACTTTTTCAAAGCAATTACGGGCACGGAGGAGATAAACCTCAGACCTCTTCTTATCAAACCCTGTTATGTTTACAAAACCGTGAAGCTTCCCTCCGTCCTTGCTGAAATGCGAAAAAGCAGGACGCACCTTGCCATAGTGACGGACGAATACGGCGGCTCGATGGGCGTTGTCTCAATGGAAGACGTTCTGGAGGAGTTGGTCGGCGACATCTGGGACGAAACCGATGAGGTCGAGCAGGAAGTCATTGAGCATGACGGAAACCTTTTCGAGCTCAACGGTGACATGAATATATCGGACTTTCTTGAAATGATAGACCGGAGCGAGGACAGCTTCGAAACGGACAGCGCGACTGTCGGAGGCTGGACAATCGAGAACTTCGGCCGTTTCCCCGAGGTGGGAGACAGCTTCAGATTTGAAAATCTCACAATAACAGTACTTGAAATATACGGACAGCGTGTGGAAAAAGTGCTGCTCCATATCGAAAAGGAATAGGCTATGGAAGAGCACAAGGATTGCAGCTGCCCGAAAAAGAACTGCCCGCGACACGGAAAATGCGTCGAGTGCCGGGCGTATCACGCCACGAATAAAAAGAATCCCCCCTACTGCGAAAGGGAAAAGTACAAAGCGGAAAAGCGTGAGGAACGCGCGCAAAGACGGGCGCGGAGATAAAAACGAAAGCTGCCGTGCGATTCAAGCGAATCGCACGGCAGCTTTTAAAAAAGTTGTTCTTAATCCGGGCTTACACATACCGGAATTCAAGATTCCCGAAGGATACGCGGCCTTTGACCGTCAGCGTGGGTGCATCCGGATAGGCAGCACCGGCGCGAGGATTGTTGCTTACGGCACCGGCGGAAGTATGAACCTGGTCGATTACACGCCATTCCTTCGGCAGATACAGCTCGATTTTTCCGAAGCTCACGTCGACATAGACTTCGGCTCCGTTCGGACTGAGTTTTACATTATCGAAAAAAACGTTGAGTTTTCCGAACGAGGAGGCAATATTCGCCTGCTTGAGGCAATCCGCGTGAAGATACTTGGAGACTTCATTGAAGCTCTCGCTGATTGATACACTGTCTCCGTCGACATACTCGTCCGAGGGGCCGCGGACTCCGAAGCTATCGCCGCAATACTTTCGTTTGCACCAGCACCGGTGCAAACGGCTATGGAAGATAAAGCTGAGCCCGATTGAAATGAAAACGGCTGTGAGAAGAAGCAGCCATACCGAGACAAGCGGCCACCCGAGCGGCTTCTGATAAATAGCGTAGAGCAGCGCCGACGAGACGAGAATGCCAAAGAAATTTAAATTGATAAGGCTGCCTATCAATGCCGCGGCTAGAAATACTGTCGCAGCGATGCTCCAAAAGCCCAGATGTACAAAGCCGCCAATTTGACTCGCGACCACAAAAAATCCTGCCGCTAAAAAGAAAATACCCCAAAACCAGTTACGATGTTTCATATTATTGTCACCTTTCCTGCAGCTTCTGCTGCAGATATTTATAATAATTTCTCGAGGCGTATATTTGCTTGTGGCTTCCGGAAAACTGGATCAGACTCGACGAGGTTATGTTTCGGGCAACGGAATAAACCTTTGACGCGTTCACAATGGCGGATTTCGACACCCTGACAAAATTGCGGGGAAGCATGTTTTCCAGTTCGTAAAGCCGGTACTTGATCAGATAGGCGTCGTCCTCCGTGTGGGCGTAGATGTGTTCTCCGTCAGTTTCAAAAAACAGCACGTTGTTCAGCGGGAAATAGAACTCCATATTATCCTTGAAAAAGGTAATGCTCGGTTCGCAGGAGCCGCTTTCAAGGAGTAACCGACAGATATCCTGAATGTTCCCGTCCGCGCGGCCGCAGCGGATTAGAACCTCGTCTTCCGGCATGGAGCTGTCTACCTCGATATGAACCTTCATCTGATCACCTCTCATGGTGCAAGTATATATGATGTTTTAAAAAATGAAAAGAGGATATCGGCATGAGGTGCTTTTTTGATGCCGACAGGTAATAAAATGCAGTCGACAGGTATAAAAAAGCATGGCGGCTGCCGGAAAACCTGACAGTCGCCATTAATGCAAAGCTATTTTTTCTTTTTTTTGCCGAACGGAGATGATGAAGGAGCGGACTCGGCTTCGCCTGTCGCTCTCGCGAATTCGCGCAAAAGCTGCTTCTGGGCTTCGCCAAGATTTTCAGGCGTCACGACCTTAACGGTGACGAACTCGTCGCCGCGGCCCTTGCCGCGAATATAGGGAATGCCAAGCTCCTTAAGGCGGAAAACCGTTCCGGTCTGAGTACCCTCCGGTATGGAGTACTTTATCTTCCCGTCAAGCGTCGGTATTTCAAGCTCGGCCCCGAGCGCCGCCTGCGTGAAGGATATCGGCTGTGTAAACAGTACTGAGGAGCCGTCGCGCTTAAATTGCGGATGCTGTCTCACTCCGACGGTAACCAGCAGGTCGCCCATCGGGCCGCCGTTCTTGCCGGCACTGCCGAGCCCGCGCAGAACAATAGTCTGCCCGTCGTCAATTCCTGCGGGGATATTGGCGGTAACCTTGCGCTGCTTTCGGACTGAACCGTTTCCGCGGCAGGCTTCGCAGGGCTGGTGAATGATTTTGCCCGTACCTCTGCAGCGCTGACAGGTGGCTGAAGTTGAAATCACGCCGAAGGGAGTGCGCTGCTGCTGCTGAACCGCACCGCGCCCCTTGCAGTCGGGACAAATCTCGGCTGTAGTTCCGGGCGCGCAGCCCGTACCCTTGCATTCCGAGCATTCCTCAATGCGTGCGATGCTGAGCTCCTTTTCGCAGCCAAAGGCGGCCTCTTCAAAGGTTATGGTTATGCCTGTGCGGATGCTTTCGCCCTGCATCGGCCCGTTTTGTGCCCGCTGCCGCCCTCCGCCGAACATTCCGCCGAACAGGTCGCCGAAAATATCGCCGAAATCAAAGCCTGTGCCGCCCATGGAGGGGTCGAAGGCCGCGTGCCCGTACTGGTCGTATTTCGCTTTTTTATCAGGATCGGACAAAACCGCGTAGGCCTCGGCAATCTCCTTGAAGCGGGCTTCGGCAGCAGAATCGCCCGGGTTCAAATCCGGATGGTTCTCTTTGGCAAGCTTCCGATATGCTTTTTTTATGTCACTGTCCTGGGCGTCCTTGTTAAGCCCCAGAACTTCGTAGTAATCCCTTTTGTCAGCCATAAGCAGAGTTCCTCTCGCGCTGAATTTCTCAACTCAAGGGCGCACTTCCGTGCGCCCTTGAGTTTAAATTGCGTATATATCTTATTTCTTTTTTCCGTCGTCGTCAACTACTTCGTAATCAGCGTCGTAATATTGCCCGGACTGACCGCCCTTATGGTCGTGATTGCAGTCGCCGTTTCCGCCGCAGTCGCAGTTCGGGTCGCCGCAGCCGCCCTCGCTCTGAGCGCCGGACTGGGAATAAAGCTTCTCGCTGACTTTGTAGAAAGCCTGAGTGAGTTCTTCCGTAGCTGCCTTGATGGAATCGGTATCGGTTCCGGAAAGAGCGGTTTTGAGTTTTCCGAGAGCTGCCTCGACCTCGGACTTATCAGCGGGGTCAAGCTTATCGCCCATTTCGGAAAGGGTTTTCTCGGTCTGATAGACCATCTGATCACCCTGATTGCGAACGTCGACCTCTTCCTTGCGCTTTGCGTCCTCGGCTGCGAACTGCTCCGCCTCCTTGACCGCCTTTTCGATATCGTCCTTGGAGAGATTGGAGGACGCGGTGATTGTTATGTTCTGCACCTTACCGGTTCCCATATCCTTGGCGGATACGTTTACGATGCCGTTTGCGTCGATGTCGAAAGTGACCTCAATCTGAGGAACACCGCGGCGAGCCGGAGCTATGCCGTCAAGGTGGAAGCGACCGAGACTCTTGTTGTACTGTGCCATTTCGCGCTCGCCCTGCAGAACGTTAATTTCAACGCTGGTCTGATTGTCAGCGGCCGTAGAGAAAATCTGGCTCTTCTTGGTCGGGATAGTGGTGTTGCGCTCAATAAGCTTTGTGCATACGCCGCCGAGAGTTTCAAGTCCGAGGGACAGCGGGGTTACATCGAGCAGAAGAATGCCTTCGACATCGCCGCCGAGAACGCCTCCCTGAATTGCCGCGCCGACTGCGACGCACTCATCGGGGTTGATGCCCTTGAAGCCTTCTTTTCCCGTGAGGGACTTAACCATGTCCTGAACAGCGGGGATACGGGTCGAACCGCCGACGAGAAGAACCTTGGACAGCTCGCCTGCCGAAAGTCCGGCGTCGGTCAGAGCCTGACGGACGGGGCCGACGGTCTTTTCGACAAGGTGATGTGTAAGCTCGTTGAACTTCGCTCTTGTGAGCGTTACGTCAAGGTGCTTGGGTCCTGTCGCGTCAGCCGTGATATATGGAAGATTGATGTTTGAAGTGGTTACACCGGAAAGCTCGATCTTTGCCTTTTCGGCAGCCTCCTTGAGGCGCTGCATGGCGACTCTGTCGGCGGAGAGATCAACACCCTCGGCCTTTTTGAATTCTTCGACGAGGAACTTTGTGACGCATTCGTCAAAATCGTCGCCGCCCAGACGGGTGTTGCCGCCGGTTGCAAGGACTTCGATGACGCCGTCTCCAATTTCGAGTACAGATACGTCGAAGGTGCCGCCGCCGAGGTCATAGACCATAATCTTCTGATCGGATTCCTTATCGATGCCGTAGGCGAGAGCCGCGGCGGTCGGTTCGTTTATGATACGCTTAACGTCAAGGCCCGCGATGCGTCCCGCGTCCTTGGTTGCCTGACGCTGGGCGTCGGAGAAGTATGCAGGGACAGTGATGACGGCTTCGGTGACAGTGGCTCCGAGATAGCTTTCGGCGTCCGCTTTGAGCTTCTGAAGTATCATTGCGGAAATTTCCTGCGGTGTGTAAGATTTGCTGTCAACGGTGACTTTGTAGTTCGAGCCCATTTCGCGCTTTATGGAGCTAATTGTGCGGTCAGGGTTTGTGACTGCCTGACGCTTTGCGACCTGACCGACCATACGCTCGCCGGTCTTGGAAAACGCGACGACTGAAGGAGTTGTTCTGTTGCCCTCGGCGTTTGCGATAACGACGGACTCGCCGCCTTCCATAACAGCGACGCAGCTGTTTGTGGTTCCTAAATCTATACCTATGATTTTACCCATTTTAAATTCCTCCTGATATGAATATGTGAAATTGATTATTTATGTGGATGATTTATTCCAATGAGAGAGTATCTCTCTTATCAGTGTTTAATTTGCGACCTTCACGACACTGCAGCGTATAACCTTGTCGCCCAATCGGAAGCCCTTTTGGAATTCCTCGACGATGACACTTTCACCGAAGCTTTCATCCTCAACATGCATCACTGCGTTGTGGATTTCAGGGTCAAACTTTGTGCCTACACAGGCCTCGATTTCGCAAACGCCTAGTTTTTCGATGGTCTCTTTGAACTGTGCCAGTGTCATTTCGACACCGCGGCGATAGGCCTCATCAGCCGTTTCTGTGTTAAGCGCACGCTCAAGGTTGTCGTAAACCGGAAGAAACCTTGTAACCGTGTCCGCACGGACGTCGGAATATGTGTTTTCGCGCTCTTTCTGACTGCGTTTGCGGAAGTTATCGTATTCTGCGAGCATACGCAGATATTTTTCCTTTTCGGCGGCAAGCTCTTCCTGCGCCTTTTTCAGATCATTGGATTCCTTGTCCTTTAGCTTATCCGTTTTTTTATCGGGCTTTGTCTGTTCGGTCTTATCGTTCGCCTCGGCTGCTTCTTCCGCCGCCGACCCTTCTGCTTCTTCTTTCGGATCAGACGTCTTCTTTATGCTCATTCGTGTTCATCTCCTTTATCTGTAGCTTCTCAAAACCTCGCGGGGCCTCTGGCATAGCCAGAACATGGCTTAAACCCTCGGCAATATAGCGGAGCTTTGCGGCAACGCCCGAATAGTCCATGCGCGTTGGGCCGACGATGCCGATTATGCCTTTCATGTTGTCGCCCGCGTTGTACCGGGCAATGACGACTGACGAATCCTTCAGTTCCTTAGCGACGTTTTCGGGACCGATAATGACCTGAATATCGTCGTCCGAGCCGTCGTTCGGAAGTCCCAGAAGGTGCTCGCTGTCGGAAAGATAACTCATGACCTCATGCGCTTTTTCGGGATCGCGGAACTCCGGCAGGCGCAGCAGGTGAGAAGCGCCGGTGACGACAGCTTTGCCCTCTTTCGCCTTTCCGAGCGTATCAATTGCGAAGGCGGCGATAACCGAAACAAGCCCCATTGTGTCGCCGCAGGCGCGTTCTGCGGAAGAAATCAGCGTCGGCGTTATTTTTTCTTCCGGGATACCGACAAAGTTCGTGTTAAATACGGAGGCAAGCCTTACTATCATGCCCTGGTCTACCGAAAAGGGCAGATGAATGAGCTTGTTATGCACTTCGTCATTTGAGAGCATTGCGACTGCGATAAAGGTGTTGAAGTCGACGGATATGAGGTCAAAGCGCTTAATCGTTGAGGCAACCGGCGCTGCCAAAGCAACGGAGGGATACTGCGTCATCGAGGAAGCAAGCTTGCCCACATCGCTCATCATCTTGTCAAGCTGCTGCATTTTTTGGCTCAAGCTCTCGTTTATCGCGTCCGTCTCATCAATTGAGAGGCGCTGGCGCTCCATAAGCTCATTGACATAGAGCCGATAGCCCTGTGGTGAGGGAATTCGCCCTGCGGAAGTGTGGGGCTGTTCGAGAAATCCCATCGCGGTAAGCTCTGCCATTTCGTTGCGAATCGTCGCGCTGCTGAGGTCGAGAACGCCTGACTCCACAATCGATTTTGAGCCGACAGGTTCGGCAGTCGCTATGTATTCGTCAATGACGGCTGTCAGTATTTTTTTCTTGCGGTCACTGATTTCCAAAGTGTGCGCCCCCCTCAGCTCAGATGAAGATTGGCACTCTCGGATAGAGAGCACTGGCACTCTCGCCTTCTGAGTGCTAATCTAGCACCGCGACCCTAAAAAGTCAATACTTTTCACAAACGAATTGACAGTTTATTAATAATTTGACCAAGAAAGGCCTATGGACAGCAACCGACAGACACTTTTGGGCTTTGGCAGACAATAAAATATGACCCTTAGATACGAATATTAGGATGCTATTTTTTCTTTACTGAAAATTTAAAATTTTCCTTGCAATTGCGTTTATGTTCTGCTATTATTATAAAGCTATTCGTCTGAGTCGATTTTCGGCTAAATGGCTCATATTCAATGAGGAGGTGCAGCTAAAGATGGCAAAGTGTGAAATTTGCGGTAAGGGTGTTGCTTTCGGTATCCAAGTCAGCCACTCTCACAGACGTTCCAACCGTACATGGAAGCCCAACGTAAAACGCGTCAAGGCCATAGTGGACGGGACACCTAAGCATGTCTACGTTTGCACCCGTTGCATGCGCAGCGGCAATGTGACCCGCGCTGTGTAATATAAACGGTTTAAATTTCATGTATATAGTAAAAGCGCCGCTATTTAGCGGCGCTTTTACTATATAGTTATTATGTACTGGAAAACATGGCTGAGCCGTGCTATAATAAATTAAACTATAATATTGATTATAAGGTGGGTGAAAGCTGTGGCGGAGGATTATTCGGTACTGCTTTGTCAGATGGTCAAAGAGCATGAGCTGGAAATAGTTCATGTTTCGAAGGACTATGAAACGGAAAGAATATACAGCATGGCGGTCAGCAGACCGGGACTTCAGTTTGCCGGTTTTTTTGAATATTACGATCCGCTGCGCATGATGGTATCCGGAAAGCAGGAGCATACTTTTCTGGAAAGGCTTGACCCGGAGGCAAGATTCAAGGCGGTTGAGGGACTTTTAATGCGGCGTCCCTGCGCTTTCGTTATCTGCCATCAAATTATGCCGTTTCCTGAGTTTGTGGAGCTTGCAAAGAAATATGACGTGAACGTTTTTTCCACTGAAATGGACACCTCTGAATTTATGGCACAGCTTATCAGCTCTCTGCACGTTCATCTTGCCCCGCGCAAGACTATACACGGCGTACTGGTCGAGGTCTATGGCGAGGGACTTCTCATCACGGGCGACAGCGGCATAGGAAAGAGCGAGACCGCGCTGGAGCTTATCAAGCGGGGACACAGGCTCATAGCTGACGACGCGGTTGAAATAAAAAGAATTGCCCACAACAACCTTGTCGGAGAAGCGCCGGCGCTGATTCGGCACTATATGGAGTTTCGCGGCCTTGGAGTAATAAACGCGCGATATATTTTCGGAGTCGGTGCCGTAAAATCGACTCAGACGATACACCTTGTTGTGAATCTCGAAAACTGGGATGAATATAAACCCTATGACAGACTCGGAGTTGAATCGGAATTCACCGAAATTCTTGGAGTTGCGGTGCCGAGCGTCACGATTCCCGTTCGCCCCGGGCGGAACCTCGCCGTCATTTTAGAGCTCGCTGCGATGAACAATCGTCAAAAAAAGCTCGGCTACAACGCGGCGGAGGACCTTGAACGCATGCACGATCAGTGCATCGACAACGACATGTTCTGATTTTTAAAGGAGCGTTTATGGACGATTATTCCCTCCTTGCAAGCGAACTATCGGCCAGTATGCCGGGGCTGGAGCTGCGCGAAAATGAGCCGATGAGTAACCATTGCTCTTTCAAAATCGGCGGCGAGGCAGCCGCAATGGCTCTGCCGTCGTCGATTAAGGAAACACAGGCGCTTTGCAAATTTCTGCGTGAAAAGGGCGTTAAGCCTCTCGTTATCGGTAACGGGACTAATCTCCTCATAACGGACGCTCCGCTCCGCCGCTTCGTTATCAAAATGTCGGAGGGCCTGAGTGCGATTGAAAGGCGCGGAGATACCGATGTTTATGCGCTTTGCGGCGTGAGTCTTGCAAAGCTCGCTTCCGAATGCGCCCACTATTCACTTACAGGGCTGGAATTTGCTCACGGTATCCCGGGCACGCTGGGCGGAGCCATCTGTATGAATGCCGGCGCCTACGGCGGTGAGATGAAGCAGGTCGTCCGGTCTGTTACCTTTCTGGGCGCAGACCTTGTTTTGCATGAAACCCCGATAGAGGAGCTTGATTTTACATACAGGCATACCGCGTTTTCCGATACGGAGAATGTTGTTCTGGGCTGCCTTATCGGGCTTGAAAAAGGAAACAGCGACGAAATACTCGCAAAAATGCGCGAACTGTCCGAAAAACGGCGAGCCTCGCAGCCGCTTGATAAGCCCTCCGCCGGAAGCACATTTAAAAGACCGCAAAGCGGCTATGCCGCAGCGCTTATCGAGGAGGCGGGGCTGAAGGGCTTTGCTCTAGGCGGGGCGCAGGTTTCGGATAAGCACGCGGGCTTTGTTATAAATCGCGGCGGCGCGAGCTTTGACGATGTTATTAAATTAATGGAGCATGTTAAGGAAACTGTTTACAGACGCTCAGGGATAACGCTTGAACCCGAAGTCAAAATCATTGAAAACGTCTGAAAGAAATAAAGAGGAGCATGGCAATGGAATTTCTGATTATATCGGGACTCTCGGGAGCGGGGAAGTCACGCACAGCGGATATCCTTGAGGATCTTGACTATTACTGCGTCGATAATATGCCCATCGCTCTGATACCCAAATTTGCGCAGATATGCCTTGCCGCCGGAGAGCGATATGAAAAGGTTGCGCTGGTTACGGACATACGCGAAAGGGCGAACTTCGATGAGCTTTTCGAGGTGCTTGACGGGCTTTGGGATTTAGGCTGTGATTATCGAATCCTTTTTGTGGAGGCTGACCTCGACATTATAGTTAAGCGCTATAAGGAAACGCGCAGGCGTCACCCGCTGACGATTCCGGGCGCAACTGTCGAGGAGGCAATAAAGAGCGAAATTAAGCTCCTCGCGCCTGTGCGTGAAAGAGCTGACTATATTATCAATACATCGAATCTTACGCTCGGAATGCTCCAAAGCGAGATATTCAGACTTTTTGTGAGCGGGGATTCAAACCGGAAGCTCGTCGTAAACGTTATGTCCTTCGGTTACAAATACGGAATTCCGCTCGAAAGCGATCTCGTATTCGATGTCAGATTTCTGCCTAACCCCTTCTATGTCTCGGAGCTTCGGGAACTGAACGGTCTTGACGAGGCCGTGAGCCGCTTTGTCATGCAAAACAGCATGACAATCGAGTTTATGACAAAGCTGCAGGATTTAGTGAAGTTTCTTCTCCCGCTTTATGTGGAGGAAGGGAAGATGAGCCTTTCAATTTCAATCGGCTGCACGGGCGGACACCATCGGTCGGTCGCAATTGCAAGAGCGCTTGCGGATTATATCGAAAGTCTGGGTTACGCGGCGCAGAACATCAACAGGGATATCCAGAAATAACTTCGTCCGCAAGACACAAGGTACCTGCCCGCGACGCTGATTTCGCCACGGTGAAGGAGAGGTTTGTATGATAAGGCAAAAAGCTGAGCCGTCCGTTGTCGTCATCGGTGGCGGAACGGGGCTTTCAAACATGCTGAGGGGTCTTAAGCTCCACACAAGTAAGCTCACAGCGATAGTTACAATGGCGGACGACGGAGGCTCCTCCGGTGCGCTGAGAGATGATCTGGGCATGCTCCCTCCGGGAGACGTGCGCAACTGCCTTCAGGCGCTTGCAAATACCGAGCCGACTATGGAGCAGCTTTTGGGCTACCGATTTACGGAGGGCGTGCTCAAAGGACAGAGCATGGGCAATTTGTTCCTTGCCGCGCTTAACGATATCTCCGGCTCATTTTATGAAGCCGTTTGCAGGCTCAGCGAGGTTCTGGCCATTACGGGGAGAGTGCTGCCCGTAACGACTGAGGACGTACATCTTGTGGCGTGCTTTGACGACGGAACCGAGGTCTTCGGTGAGTCGAAAATAAGAGAACACAAAAAGCAGTCGGACAGACGCATAACGAAGGTAGCGCTTATTCCGGAAAGCCCTCAGGCTTTGAAAGAGAGTCTGGACGCTATAAAAAAAGCCGAGTTGATTGTTTTGGGCCCGGGAAGTCTTTATACCAGCATTATTCCGAACCTTCTGACAGAAGGTGTGACCGAGGCGATTGAAAGCTCGGAAGCACTCAAGATTTATGTGCTTAACGTCACAACGCAGGACGGCGAAACGGAGAACTATACGGCCTCGGATCACGTTAGGGCGCTGTTTCTGCACTCCGGGCGAAAGCTCTTCGATTATTGTCTGGCAAACTCAGAACCGCTTCCGGAGGATGTGGCCGCCCGCTACAGACAGCAGGGCGCGACCGGAACCGTCGTTGACATTGAGGAACTCGAAAGGCTCGGAGTTACAACGATACTGCGGCCGATGCTCGACTGCTCCAGCGGTATGGCAAGACATAATCCTCAGCGCCTGGCGGAGGAGATTATGGATTTATACAGAGAAAAATCGCCGACCAAGATATTCGGCTGATAGAAAATAATTTGTCGTTAAGGAAGTGAGTGCATGTCTTTTTCGTCGGATACGAAAGCGGAGCTTTGCAGGGTTCCGATTCAAAAGCACTGCTGCGCACTCGCGGAGGCCTACGGCATTCTGCTGTTCTGCAACATGTTTACAGCCGATGAATTACGAATTGTGACCTCAAGCCAGCCCTTTGCCGAGCGCCTTCCCAAGCTGTTTAAAAGAGCCTTCAATGTTCCTTTTAATTCCGTGCCGTCAGCCGAAACAGTCGGGAAACAGACTTTTTCAATAACAAACAGAGAACATATCCGCCAGATATTCGCGGCCTACGGTTATGAGGCAAAGGGAATACTGGCTCATCATATTAACCTTGGCGCAATTGAGGAAAACTGCTGCAAGGCTTCCTTTCTGCGTGGAGTCTTCCTCGCGGGCGGGAGCATAACCGACCCCTCAAAGAGCTACCATCTGGAGCTCGTTACCGACCATTACAGCGTGTCGCGCGAAACCTTTTCCATACTTTTGGAGCTTGGCTTTTCGCCAAAGGATGCCTCACGCGGCGGGAATTATGTCATATATTTTAAGCAGTCCGAAGCGATTGAGGACTTTTTTACTTTGGTTGGAGCGCCGGTTTCGGCGATGGACATTATGTCCGCAAAGGTTGAAAAAGATATGCGAAACGCTGTCAACAGGCGCGTGAACTGCGACAGCGCGAATGCCGATAAGATTGTGCTCGCAGCGCAGGATCAGCTTGAAGCTATACGCCGGATAGAACGAACAACGGGCCTTGACGAGCTTCCGGACAAGCTCCGCGAAACCGCTCTTTTGCGTATCGCAAACCCTGAGGCGAGCCTTACCGACCTTGCGGCGCTCGCAATACCGCCGGTCAGCAAATCCTGCATCAGCCACAGACTCCGCAAATTGATGGAATACCTCGGATAATCTTTTTAAAAGGAGCGTCAGCCATGTCGTTCGTTCACCTGCACGTCCACAGTGAATACAGCTTGCTCGACGGCGCCTGCCGCATCGAGAGCATGGCCGAGTGTGCCAAGAATCTCGGACAGACCGCGCTCGCGATAACAGACCATGGCGTTATGTACGGCGCTGTGGCTTTTTATAAGGCGGCGAAAAAAGCGGGTATCAAGCCTATAATCGGCTGCGAGGTGTATGTCGCGCCGCGCTCTATGACGGACAAAGAATACGGTGCTGACAGCAGCTATTCACATCTGATACTGTTGTGCAGAAATGAGACAGGCTATCACAATCTCTGCTATCTTGTCAGCGAAGGCTTTACGGAGGGCTTTTACGTCAAGCCGCGTATCGACTGGCGGCTGCTTCATGAGCATTCGGAGGGCCTTATCTGTCTTTCGGGCTGCATAGCCGGCGAGATTCAGCAAAAAATCATAAAGGACGATTATACGGGCGCGAAGGAACGGGCGCTGGAGCTTGCGGAGCTTTTCGGCAAAGACGGTTTTTATCTCGAACTGCAGTCGCACGGCATACGCGAGGAGCGCGCAGCGGCGGAGGGGCTTATTAAACTCCACCATGAGACCGGCATTCCTCTTGTCCTTACGAACGACGCGCACTACCTCCAAAAGGAGGATGCGCGCTATCAGGACGTCCTTATGTGCATACAAATGGGCAAGACTGTGGATGACCCCGACCGAATGAAGTTTCAGGGCAGCGAGTTTTACCTCAAGTCCGAGGATGAGATGCGGGAACTGCTCACGGACTTCCCGGAAATGAGCGAGGCCGCCGACAACACTAACCTTATCGCTGAAAAATGCGATTTTGATTTTGAATTCGGTCACTATCATCTGCCGAGCTTTCAGCTGCCGATAGGCGAGACGGACGGCTTTGAATACCTGAAAAAACTCAGTGACGCGGGCTTTGACAAGAAGTACGCGCACGTATACGGTTACGAGAACGCGGACGAGGAGATAAAAAAGCTCCGCACCCAGCTTACGTATGAGCTTGACATGATACATAAAATGGGCTTTACGGACTATTTTCTTATTACGTCCGACTTTATAGGCTACGCCAAGTCGCAGGGCATACCGGTGGGGCCGGGCCGCGGCTCCGCGGCGGGCAGCATGGTGTCCTACTGTCTTGATATAACGGACGTTGACCCGATTAAGTACAGCCTGTATTTTGAACGTTTTCTGAATCCTGAGCGTATTTCAATGCCCGATATCGACATTGATTTCTGCGTCGACAGACGCGGAGAGGTTATAGAATATGTCACACGCAAATACGGCTCCGACCATGTCGCGCAGATTGTGACCTTCGGCACTATGGCGGCGAGGGCGGCAGTCCGCGACGTCGGGCGCGCTCTGGGCGTAAGCTACGCGGAATGCGACGCCGTTGCAAAACAGATTCCTTTTGCACCTGGCATAACGCTCGACGAGGCGCTCAAGCTCTCAAAGCCGCTCCGCGAAATGTACGAGGGAGACAGCCGCATAAAGGAGCTTATCGACACCGCAAAGGCTCTCGAGGGTATGCCGCGCCATGCGTCAACACACGCGGCGGGAGTCGTCATTTCGGGAAAACCGGTCTATGAATACGTCCCGCTAGCGAAAAACGACGAATCGGTAGTCTGCCAGTTCTCAATGACGACGCTTGAGGAGCTGGGGCTGCTTAAAATGGACTTCCTGGGTCTGAGAAACCTTACGGTTCTCGACAAAGCAAACCGGCTGGTTCAGAAAAGAATCCCCGACTTCGATGTCGCAAATGAGCCGGAGGACGATAAAGAGACCTTTGAGATGCTTTCGCAGGGACGCACGGAGGGCGTGTTCCAGCTTGAAAGTGCCGGCATGACCTCGGTCTGCACCGGACTTCGGCCTAAATCCATTGAGGATATCACGGCGGTAATCGCGCTCTACCGTCCGGGACCGATGGAGAGTATTCCGCGCTTTCTCGAATGCAGCGCGAATCCTCAGAAGATACGCTATAAACATGAAATGCTGCGAGATATACTTGAAGTCACCTACGGCTGTATAGTTTATCAGGAGCAGGTCATCGAGATATTCAAAAAGCTTGCCGGCTTTTCACTCGGTCAGGCGGACATGATCCGCCGAGCGATGTCCAAGAAAAAAGAAAAGGAAATCAAAAAGGAGAGAGCCTCCTTCATATACGGCGATCCAGACAGGAACATCCCCGGCGCCGTCGCAAACGGAGTTCCGGAGGATGTCGCGGGCAGTATCTATGACGAAATACTGGATTTTGCAAACTACGCCTTTAACAAGGCGCACGCGGTGGCCTACGCAATCGTCGCCTACCGCACGGCATACATGAAGCTGCACTACTCGCGCGAATATATGGCGGCGCTATTATCCTCTGTACTCGACAGCTCGACTAAAGTCGCGGAATACATCTCTGAGTGCAAGGAGTGGGGCATTAAGCTTCTGCCCCCAGATGTGAACGAATCGGAGGCGGATTTTACCGTTTCAGGTGAAAACATCCGTTTCGGACTCGTAGCCATAAAGAACATCGGGCGCGGCTTTATTAATGCGCTGGTCGAGAGTCGGGAGCTGGAGGGTAAATATAAAAGCATTGACGACTTCTGCCGCAGACTTTGTGGGAAAGACCTGAACCGCCGAGCGGTCGAGAGTCTGGTACGTGCGGGCGCGTTTGACAGTCTGGGACATAAGCGCAGCCAGCTTATGCGCGTCATCGACAGAGTTATCGACGGCGTGAACGACTCGGCGAGAAAGAACATAGAAGGTCAGTTCGATTTGTTTTCAATGGGACAGGAAAACGGGGAAAGCTCTTCGTCTGCGGATACACAGCTGCCCGATATACCCGAATTTTCCACGAGCGAGCTGATGGCGATGGAAAAGGAGACAACGGGACTGTATCTTACAGGTCACCCGATGGACGAATACCGCGCCGCGGCACGCAAGGCGGGAGCCGTTCCGATTGCGTCAATAATGAACGATTTTGCTCAGGAGGGAGGTTCGACGTCCTTCTCCGACGGGCAGTTTCTGACGCTTGCGGGGGTGATTGCTTCATCTAAAACGAAAACCACACGGAACAACAGTCTTATGGCCTACATACAGCTTGAGGACGCGACGGGGACAATGGAGCTTATCGCGTTCCAGCGCGTGCTTGACGCGAGCGGGGGTTATATAAAGGAAAACGCTCCCGTTGTTGTCAAAGGGCAGATTTCCGTCCGCGACGAAAAGGACCCTCAGCTCATGGTTGAAACGCTCCGCCCCATGACAGACATTGAGCCGCTTAACCGTGAGGAAAAGCCGAAGGAAGAAAAAGCGTTATGGATAAAGCTCCCTTCCAGGGACGACCCGAGGCTGAAAAAAATCGAGAAGATACTTGTTATGTTTGAGGGCGAGGAACGCATGATAATTTACTGCGAGGATACAAAGAAGCGCCTTTCAGGCAGATGCATAATACACGATTCGCTTATCCGTGAGCTGAAGGAACTTTTGGGAAGCGAAAATGTAGTTGTGAAATAGAGAAATTTACTGGGGAGATTGTTATGAAGAGCTTTAGGTTCCGCAACCATACAAAAATAGTGTTCGGCGAGGGGGCGCTTGACGAGCTTGCCGACGAGCTTAGGTCCTGTGAAAAAAATATACTGTTTGCCTACGGAAAAGGCTCAATAAAGAGAGAGGGCATTTACGACACAATCATCAAAACTCTCGTGGACTGCGGCAAAAATGTAACTGAGCTTTCGGGCATCATGCCGAATCCCACCGCGACGAAGGTGAGGGAAGGCGTTAAGCTCTGCAAGGATAACAACATTGATTTTATCCTAGCTGTGGGAGGCGGCTCCGTCATCGACTGCTGCAAGGCTATAGCCGTTGGGGCGGTCACTGAGGAGGATTTTTGGGATGTGCTTTATAATAAGCACGACAAGGCACCGAAGGCTCTTCGTTTAGGTACAGTTCTGACTATGGTCGGCACAGGCTCCGAGATGAATGACAGTGGGGTAATTACAAACGAGGAATTAAAGGTCAAGGCGGCTTTCTATTCGCCCTATGTGTTTCCGATGTTCTCGATTCTTGATCCGACACTCAGCTACTCGCTGCCTAAGTATCAGATGGTCAGCGGTATCTGTGATATCATGAGTCACCTGATGGAGCAGTATTTCAGCGGGGAAGACGACAATGTTTCGGATGATTTGAACGAGGCGCTTATGAAGAGTATAGTCAAGAACGCGCGAATAGCGGTTAAAAATCCCAACGATTACGACGCGAGAAGCAATATAATGTGGGGCTCGACGCTTGCGCTGAACGGTATTCTCGGTGTAGGCAAGACACAGGACTGGGAAGTCCACCAGATTGAGCATCAGCTCGGGGCTTATTATGATGTCGCACACGGAATGGGACTCGCGGCGGTTTCAGCGTCATATTTCAGATTCATCTATGCGGACGGCCTTAAAAAGTTCAGGCAGTTTGCGGTGAATGTCTGGAATGTAGACCCAAAAGATAAAACCGACGGGCAGACGGCTCTCGAGGGTATTGACCGGCTCGAAAGCTTCTTTCGTGAAATCGGCGCTGCCACCTCTCTCCGTGAACTGGGAATACCTGATAAATCGAAGCTTCGCGAGATAGCGGAAAGCACAAGGCTCCTGAAGAGCGGCTACAGAACACTCACTCATGAGGACGTAAATCAAATACTGGAAGCCAGCTTCTGAACATAAAAAAGGGACTGCCGCAAAATGAAATTTGCAGCAGTCCCTTGGGCTTATTTGATTTTTACGCTGTGCAGCCGACAGCGGTATTGATTATTATTGTGCTTGTCGCAGGATCAAAGTCGACACCGAAGTTTAATGCAGTGCCGAGCTCGCGCAGCTTAAAATAGTTGTTATCCCCGATTTTATAGGCTGTAAGGCTTATCAGCTTTCCGTCCAGATAAATGCCGGACGAGGATAAAGCTGCCGATTTATCCGCAGTATTTCCGGAACTGACCAGTTCGTTTCCCACGACGGTGTAAGCGGTCAGTGAGGACAAGGCAATTGAACTTTTCCCGGCGTCCCAGGTCACATTGAACTGCTTGGCACTGCCGGAAAGCGCCATCGCGATGTCGCGGAGCTTAAAGTAGTTGCTGCCGCTGATGTTGTAAGCCTCAAAGGGCACTGCCTTGCCGTTTACAAGGACAGACGCTTTTGTCGGCACCGCGGTAACGGCGGAGGAGGGCGCCAGAAGCCCTATCTGCTTCCAGAACTCATTTGCAATAATCTTATAGCCTGCCGGCGTGGGATGAATGTCTGTCGGCACAAGAGCGTTTGCCGAATCCGCCGCAATTGCGGCCATCGTATCGATATAAGTTATCGAAGCGCCCGGATTTGCGGTAATCACATTTGCAACAGCCTTCTTTATATATACGTTAAAATCCTTGAGCGGAGTATCAAGGTCAACCCCCGTGAGAGCCGCGGCTGCGGGGAGAGGGTTGTAGTAGCCCATTACGTATATCTTGATGCTGGGGTTCGCGCTCAGAATATTCTGCAGTATCGTTTCAATACTGCTTTCAACTCCGGGCACAGTTACGCCGTCCTTGACACTGTCGCCGACAGCGGTCAGAATTTCCTTGATTTTCGCTAAATCAGGTGAGGAGCCGCTTGACAAGGTCTTCATATACGCGTAAATAGGAGCCAGCAAATCATTGCCGCCGATGTCCAGCGTCGCGATTTCGGCGTTCTTTACGAGCTTATATCCGGAAGAGCTTGTATCTTTAAGCACGGCGGTATTGACCGCAAGCTGTTTTGCCGTCATTCCGGAAACGCAGAAGTCCTCGTTGAAGCTGCCGAGAGCGCCGGCGGCCCTCAAATCAGCCGCAATGAGGTCCGTATAACCTAAATCGGAGCCGGCTTCTCTGACACCGCCGCGTACACCTGAGGCAACAGAATCACCGAAAGCGACATAGTCGATGGGGACCGAAGCGGCCAGCGCCGGAGTAATTGACATTACGAGCATAACTGCGATAAGTATAAATGACAGCGAAATTCTTGATATTTTTCTCATCTTTTTCCTCCGTTTATGTTTTACCTAAAAAATAAACCAAATGGCAGACACGGTATATTGTGTCTGCCATATATATACCATTAACAAGTGTTTCAGTCGCGCCTGCGGCGATAGCTGCCCTTTTTGTCCGCGTACATACGACTGTCCGATATACGGCTGTCGGAATCCTGCATAAACTGTTTGAGCTTATCTTCAAAGCTCGCCTCGGCAGGGGGTGCTGAGTTGAATGATTTCTGTGCAAAACCCGTCTGCCGCGGAGGAAAATCTTTTTGTCTGGGCTGACTCGGGCGCGGAGTCATGGTACGCTCCTGCTCGGGACGCGGAGCCGGCGCTTCGGCTTTTTTAATTGAGAGGTTTATCTTGCCTGTCTCATTAATCCCGATAACTTTGACCTTGACAGTCTGCCCCTCGGTTACATGGTCATGAACGTCGTTCACATAGGTGTTTGCGATTTCAGATATATGGACGAGACCGTTGCTGCCGTCCGGCAGCGAAACGAAAGCGCCAAATTTCGTTATGCCCGTAACCTTGCCCTCAAAAATTTCTCCCACTGTTGGCTGCATATAAGAGCTTTGTCCTCCTGTTTTGTTCGATGAGTTCGACTATGTATGCGGGGGATTCAGTTGTTGACGTCGTAAAAAATCTTTTCGCCGGGCTTTACGAGCCCCAGCTTGCTTCTGGCTATATCTTCGATTGTATCGGGGTCGGTACTGTGGTCGATATCGTATTGAAGCTCAGTGTTTTTTTGAAGCTCCCCATCGACCTGGGTTTGCAGTGCGTCGCGCTGAGCGCGGGCGTCCGACACCTGAACCTTCAGCGTTACAAGGCTTATCCCCGCGTAAACGATGATTGCCAGAATGACGATTTTTGTGATGAGACCGGTCCGTTTGAACTTCATGGATATCAGCCCTCCCGATGTTCGACGGTATTGAGGATTTCTTAGCCTTTAAACTTTTTTTATTAATCCTCATTTTATACCAGAAAACAGATTTATGGAAGAGCTTTTTCAAAAAATCAATTAATTTTATAAGGATTTCAAACAAATAGTCGAAAGGCTTGCGCACAATGCCCATGATTTTCACAGTGATTGAGACAAGTGAGCAGAAAATTCCAAGAAAAACAGGACTCATCAATAAAAAAAACACTACCGCGCCGACCAGCGCGCAGGCCACGATATAAACCCGGATTTCCCCTTTTCCGGGCGCCATCGCAAGATAGAAGAGAAGAAAAAAACCGAAGAAACAGACCAGAATGTCGCACAAAACAGTGCAGAAAGCGTTCTTAGCCCTAAGACGAACGGCCTTGAGCGCATCGTAAAATACACCGAAAACGAGCCCTCCCGCGAAAGAGCAGAACGCGATGAGGAGCTGGGAGATGACAGGCTGTTTCAAGACTTACTTGAATAGGCGTGACCAGAGATTGCCGCCGGGCGCGGTTTCCTCGTAGCCAAGGTCGGTAACAAGCCCCACTACGACGAGTTCGCCGGTATCAAGGCTCAGCTTGTCGATGCGCAGCTCGCTGCCGCGGATTATCAGGTTGCCCTTTGTCGTCTTTGCGACAATCTGCCTGTCGTCAAAGCTCTCCACATCCGTAACACCCGAAACGGAAAGGCGCGCCCTGTCCTCCATTATCACATTGTGTGGTTTTACTGTGAGTTTTTCCTTTTCGTCATATAACATAGGATATACCTCCGATTTTATGGTGGTATATCCTATGCGGTCAGGCTATGCGTTATGTGATGAAAAATGAGTTTGCGTAATAAAGCGTCTGCGCGGCATTAGCCATCGCAACAAGTCCGTCCTTGCCGTTGCTGTAATTCTCGCGTTCCCAGAGAAATGCACCCATTGCCGTATATGACAGCTTATCAGTGCTGCCGAAAACCTTCCTGTATGCCGCGCCGTATTCGTCCTTGTCGGAGCTTTTTCCGGCAAGCTTGAAGCTCTCGTCCTTCAGCGCGCCGGTATCAAGGTCGTAGTCCTCATGTTTATACATGAGACTATCGAGCGTAAGAACGCCGTGGTCGTTTCCGAAGCGTATGAGCTCGGAATAGCTGAAGTCCGCCGCGCCGTTGCCGCTCTCGACAATGAAGAACTTTTCGGAGGTTTTCTTGTCCTGCATCAGGCAGAAATCACTGAAATGATTCGCGTTTACGACGACGCTGCTGAAATTCTCGCCACCGAAGGTCCTGCCGACCTCTTCCATATTTGCCGAAACGCACTCGACTTTGCCATCGACTATATCGAAGAACTGTACCCCCATCGCCGCCGAGGCTCCGGCGTCGAATATAAGCATTTCGACGCCTCCGTCCAAATCCAAATCAATAAAGCCGATTCCCGAAATACCGCCGAAAAAGGCGTCGGAAAGCTCCTGATAATTATCGGACAAAAAGGCAAGGAATAAATTAAAACGCGGTTTGTTGTCGAGCTGAGGAATAGAGTGCGACGGAGATGCGGAGGGCGCGGCGGTAATTTCGGGTATGTCAGTCTGAGAGGTGTTTGCCGTTCCGGATGCGCTATCTGAGGGAGAGGAAGATGCGGAAATAAGCCCCTCGCTCCCGCAGGAGCAGAGAAGTGAAACAAGGAGCACCGCTATTAAAATGCAGCGGATTTTTCGCATAAGAGCCTCCATAAAAACCCGATTGGACAGACACTATTATAGCATGGCGGCTTAGGGTGGTAAATACGAAGGCGGCATCTGTAGAATTTGTTTCAATTTTGATTTATTTCCCCTTATTTTTGTAATTAATGCAATCCATGTCGAAAAAAGTCCTGCGACACTTTTAGCATCGCAGGACACATTCTTTAATTAATCTGAGTCAGAGGACTTTTGCGAGAAAGCTCTTCAGCCTTTCGCTCTGAGGATTTTCAAAGATTACGGCGGGACAGTTTTCCTCGACGATTTTTCCCTCGTCCATAAAGATGACGCGCGAGCCGACTTCCTTGGCAAAGCCCATTTCGTGGGTTACGACGACCATGGTCATGCCCTCGCGCGCGAGCTGCTTCATAACGTCAAGCACCTCGCCGACCATTTCCGGGTCGAGAGCGCTCGTCGGCTCGTCAAACAGCATCACGTCCGGATTCATGCAGAGAGCGCGGACGATTGCGATTCGCTGTTTCTGTCCGCCGGAAAGCTGGCTCGGATAGGCATTTGCCCTGTCCTCAAGCCCGACACGTTTCAGAAGCGCCATAGCCTGCTCGTTAGCTTCAGCCTTGCTCTTTTTCAGTATCCTAGTCGGTGCGGCGGTCATGTTCTTGAGTACTGTCATGTGGGGGAAAAGGTTGAAGTGCTGGAAAACCATGCCCATTTTCTGACGGTGAAGATTGATGTCGGTTTTCTCGTCCGTAATGTCCGTGCCGTTAAACAGGATATGCCCGTCCGTCGGAACCTCCAAAAGGTTCAGACAGCGCAGGAAGGTGGACTTTCCGCTTCCCGAGGGGCCGATTACGACGACGACCTCGCCCTTTCGTATATCGGCGGAAACGCCGTCCAGAGCCTTGATTTTTTCGCCTTTATAGTACTTTTTGAGGTTTTGCACGCTGATCAGAGTGTTATCGTTCATTTGCGCGCATCCTCCTTTCGAGCTTGCCGAAGACCCAGGTAAGAATCATTACAAGGGCAAGGTAGACCAGGGCCGTCGCATATAGAGGCATTGAATAGTAATAAATCTTACCGCCGATAAGCTGTGCCGCATTGAGAATATCTACAAGGCCAATGACGGTTACGATAGAAGTTTCCTTTATAAGTGTAATAAGCTCGTTACCCAGAGCCGGAAGTATAATTTTGAAAGCTTGGGGGATGACGATGATGCTCATTGTAGCTGTATAGTTGAAGCCAAGAGAGCGTCCTGCTTCCGTCTGTCCGTGATCGACCGCCATTATTCCGCCTCTTATAATCTCTGCAACATAAGCACCCGAGTTAATGCCAAAGGTAAGTGCAGCGACCAGCACTTGATTGCGTGAGCTGGCAAAGATGACAAAATACATAATCATAAGCTGAACCATGGCCGGTGTGCCGCGAATGACCGTGACATAAGCGATGCCGATTGCATTAAAAAAGCCGAGAAGCGGATTCTTCTTGCGGCTTATGTCTTGCTGGTCGTGCGCCGAACGGACAACAGCCACGATAACGCCCAGTAAAATGCCGATGCCGAGAGCAATTATTGTTAATAAGAGCGTTTTTCCGAGTCCCTTGAGATATAGCTGCCAACGGTCGGCTTCTATAAAGCTGGAATTAAAGTGCCCCTGGAATTCTGCCCACCATTCTGACACGGTGTGTATCCTCCTTTATGTACTGAACAAATCTGCCAGCGGAGGCGCGGTGCGCACCTCCGCTGACAGATTTGTTGAGGGTTGACTAAATTAAGAGGCCTTGATATATTTATCGATTATGCTCTTAACTGTGCCATCAGCAATGAGAGCTTTGAGAGCTTCATTTACAGCATCCTTAAGAGCAGTGCTGTTCTTGGAAACGCCGATTGCATAGTCCTCTGTGACATAGGGGGTTTCGAGAATTTTCAGACCCTTGTTGGCCTTGACATATTCTTGCGCGGGTGCACTGTCTATAACAACACAGTCGACCTTGCCGTTGACAAGTGCCTGAACTGCAAGAGCACCGGTTGTAAAAGCCGTGACGTTCTCTTCGCCAAATCCGCCCTTCTCAGGAGTATCGGAGGTGTAAAGATAGCCTGTAGTTGCTCCCTGAGCGCCGATTTTTTTGCCCTTCATATCGTCTGCCGATTTAATCGCGGAATCTTCCTTGACGATTATGACCTGTTTGCCTGTTGCATAAGAATCAGTGAAGTCAATGCTCTTTTTGCGCTCGTCATTTACTGTCAGACCTGCCATTGCAATGTCCTCTTTGCCTGTTTGCACTGAGGTAATGACAGAGCCAAATTCCATGTTGTCAATAACAAGCTCAAGTCCGAGCTTTTCGGCAATCTTGGTAGCGATTTCAACGTCGATGCCCTCATAATCCGATGTGCTGCCGTCCTTGATCATTTCGTACGGAGGAAAGGCGGCGTTTGTTGCCATGTGGAGCTTGCCGGTTTCAACTGTCGCGACTGTCGCGACTGTCGCTGCTGTTGCGGAGGGTTCTGCGGAGGCAGAGGGCTCGGTCGAAGCGGTTGGAGCCTTGGTGCCGCAGGCGGCCAAAGACAAAAGCATTGCAAGTGCAAGAACAGCTTTAATAGCCTTCTTATAGTTTTTCATTCAAATTCACCCCATAAAATAAATAATTATCCGGTATTGTTTCCGTGATTATGATTATAGTACGAAGTGAATGAATATTCAAGAGTTTTTTCGATTATTTCATTAATTCTGCATATTACTCAAAAATAATGATATATTTATGCAATTAGTGCAACATTATTTCAAATGATACTGCATAATTATCCGATTATTTTTTATAATATCGACTTCCCACCAAATTTTTCGGCAAGCTCGCTGTATTTTTTGCATATTTGCAGCCGCTCATTCTCTCTGCCTCCGATGGCCTCTACGGAGATGGAGGATTCCTCCGCAAGCGGAGAGATACGCACCTTGCACCTGCCGTCGATGAGCGTGATTCCGTCCGTGAAATCCGCGCCGGCCTCCCAAAGGACTGAGGACATTTCACGCATGAGCCTTGCCCTGTTTTCACAGGAAATCTCCCGACAGAGTCCGGTGGCTCCTCTTCTCGCACTGAGCTTGGATTCGGGCGCGGGGGGCGAGCCGGTGCAGCCGGCGGCGATAACGTCGCCAGAGGCGGTCACTGTATCGGGATATAGAACGGCTCCGCGGCAGACGACGGAGCCGCTTATTACGCAGGCTTCCCCGATATTGCCGCCGTCAATAACGGAATTCACGACACGTGAGTAAGCTCCGACACGGCTGCCGGAATGTACCACGCTTCTTCCGATTACCGCGTCATGCCCAATAAGGGCACCGTCGCAGACAATGCAGGGCGGTATAAGCCGAGTGGAGGAGGGCAGTCCGCGGGGAGCATAGATACCAGGGGACAGGGAATTTCGCTGTGCGGGACTGACCTTCAGCTTTCCGTCCAAAGCGTCCAGACAGCAGCGATGATAGCTCTTGCTGTTGCCGATATCGCACCAATAGCCCTGCATGGGAATTCCGATGATTTCCAGCCCTTTTTTCGCCATAAGAGGAAACAGGTCACGCGCGAAATCGAAGGGCGCGTCCGGAAGAATAAGGTCGAGGACTTTCGGCGAAATCATATAGATTCCCGTGTTTACAAGATCGGTGACTACCCGCTCCCAGCACGGCTTTTCAATGAAGCTGATGACTCTGCCGTTTCTGTCCGTCAGAACAGTTCCGTAGGGCAGGGGCTCGGAATGCGGATAAAGCGCCATTGTGACGAGGGCACCGTTTTTTTTGTGCTCCTCCGCCAGAAGCGCAAGGTCAAAATCGCAGGCCGCGTCGCCGCTGATAACCAAAAAATCCTCTTCTCCGACAAAATCCTTGCAGGCGCGTACTCCCCCCGCCGTGCCGAGAGGCTTTTTCTCAACTCTATACTGCATCGAAACGCCACAGCGGCTTCCGTCGCCAAAGTAACGGGTAATGCATTCGGGCTTGTGTCCCAGCGTCACGCAGAGCTCTTGAAATCCGTTTAATTTCAAAAGCTCCGTCAAATGTTCCATAAGCGGTTTTCCGAGAAGCTCCGTCATCGGCTTCGGCATCAGGTCACATATCGGTCTAAGTCTCGTTCCCTTGCCGCCCGCCATAATAATTGCTTTCAAAACGTCACTCCCTTTTGCTGAAGATGAGGCGTGCCGGGCAGGGCTTGCCTCGTCTAAAAGTATTTCCCGCAAAAGGCGAAAATAACCTTGGAAAAAATGGTATATGCGTTTTGAAGTTTACAATTATTTTAAACGGATACTATTGTAATAAGTATTTGCCGAACCGACCGATAGGTATTGCAGGAAAGTAAAAACATTGATATAATAACTAATCTACCACAGATATAGTATCCGAACCGCGAGGATAGAGCGGAGTTAGCTTCCGCTTATTGAAAGGATTGGCTGCGCAGATGAATAAAACTCTCAGGAGACTGCTTGAGCCGGGAACAAGACTGTACTTTTTCTTTTTAGTGGTCTTTGCCGGTGTGGAGTTTGTTTTCAACATGAAACTGGCTTGTGCTGAAATTGCAATCGTTGCGCTGCTTTTTATCTACGCGATAATCATAAACCGCCGCAGACGCAAGGACTTTCGGGCTTATATAGAATCTGTGACCGCCAATGTTGAAGCGGTTAAAAGCGATACACTTGTCAATTTCCCGCTGCCGATGGTGGCATTCCGCTTAGACAACACCGCTATTGTCTGGGGCAACAGCTTCTTCTCTGATATTTTCACAAAAAAGAAGTTTCATTTTGACACTCGTCTGGCAGATTTGGTTCCGGGTTTTAAGGCAAAGTGGCTGACGGAAGGTAAGCTTCAGTATCCCGAGCTTATCGAGGTTGGCGGCAGGAAATACAGAGTTTACGGCAATATTGTCCGAGGAGAAACAGAAACAAGCAGAGACTTCATGGGCATAAGCTATTGGCTCGACGTTACGGATTATGAGCAGACAAAGGATGAGTATGAAAACTCGCGTCCGATAGTCGCAATAATACTTTTTGACAATCTGGAGGAAATATCGAAAAACCAGCCTGAAAGAGTGAAAACCCGTCTCCAGAATGCGATATCCGAAAAAGTAGAGAACTGGGGCTCCGACATAGGCGGTATTGTCTGCCACTATGACAAGGACAGATATATGCTGATTTTTGAGGAACGCCATTATAAGAAGCTGGTCGAGGAAAAGTTCTCTCTGATGGACAGTGTTCACGAGGTCGTTAATCCTAGCGGAATACATGCATCAGTCAGTATAGGCATCGGGCGCGACGGCGGCTCGTTTGAGGAGGACTTCAATTTTGCCGTTCTGAGCACCGAGATGGCGCTGTCGAGGGGCGGAGATCAGACGGTTATCAAAAACCGATTCAACTTTGAATTTTTCGGCGGGCGCGGAGCGGAGATTGAGACGCGCACCAAGGTCAAATCCCGCGTCATGGCCAGTGCGCTTTCGGAGCTTATCAAATCCTCTGGACAAATTTTTGTTATGGGGCACAGGTTCGGAGACATGGACAGCGTGGGTGCGGCGGCGGGACTCTGCTGCATCGGCAGAAAAATGGGACGCAGAACCTATATCGTAATTGACGGCAAGAATTCGGCGGCCGAAAGCCTTTTGGATAAGCTTCATAACGCCGGCGAATATAAGGACGTGATTATAAGCCCGCAGGAAGCCATGATGAAAGCGGACAGAAACACACTCCTCATCGTTGTCGACGCGAACCGCCCGGAACAGGTTGAGGATCAGAGCCTGCTGATGAGCTGCAACAGAGTGGCGGTCATTGATCACCACAGGAGGGCGGCAAGCTATATACAGAATGCGGCGCTGACCTTCCTTGAGCCGTATGCGTCCTCGGTCTGTGAGCTTGTCTGCGAGCTTGTTCAGGAGCTTGTCGAGCAGGCCGACATCCTCAAGGTCGAGGCGGACGCAATGCTCGCGGGCATCGTTATGGATACTAAGAACTTTACAATGCGTACGGGCGAGAAAACCTTTGACGCCGCGGCCTTCCTGAATCGCGCGGGAGCGGATACGGTCGCGGTTAAAAAAATACTTCAGAATGACATGGTCAACACAGTCGCCCGCTACAAGATATTGCAGCAGGTTCAGCGCTACCGCGACAATATCGCGATAGCGGTAATAGAGGAGTCTCAGGACAGGATAGTTGCCGCGCAGGCTGCTGACGAAATGCTGAACATAGTCGGCATACAGGCTTCAATCGTCATATATCCTAATGGAAACGGCGGAGTGATAATATCCGCGAGGTCTATCGGGGATGTGAACGTTCAGCTTCTGCTTGAGGATCTCGGCGGAGGCGGCAACAGGTCCGCGGCAGGCGCCCAGCTTGAGGGAGTCTCTCTGCGCGAGGGCACGGAAAGACTTTTTGTCGCAATTGATAAGTATTTTCAGGAATGATACTGCAAACCGATATTAAACACGGAAAGCGAGGATAAACATATGAAAGTGATATTTCTGACCGATGTTAAGGGACAGGGCAAAAAAGACGAACTGAAAGAGGTCTCGGACGGCTACGCGAGAAACTATCTGATTCCGAGAAAGCTCGTTATGGAGGCCACAAGCGACACCCTCAACGCCATAAAGCTCAAGGAAAAAGCGAAAATTGCCCATGCGGCCAAGGAAAAGGCGTTTGCTGAGGAAAACGCGAAAAAACTCGAGAGCCTCATCGTGAAGGTTCCCGCAAAGGCGGGAGCGGGCGGAAAGCTCTTCGGCTCAGTTACATCAAAAGAAATCAGCGATGCGCTTTTCAAGCAATACAGCATAACTGTCGATAAAAAAGACATCGTTGCAGGCGACCCTATAAAAAATTACGGCTCCTATTCCGTTAAGTGCAAGCTGGGTCATGAAGTAAGCGGTACAATTAACCTTGTCGTGACTGAAGAAAAATAATTCTGATAAGGAATTTTCTATGGACGAACTTTTCGAACTTAGAGTGCCGCACTCTGCAGAGGCGGAGCAGTCGGTTATCGGCTCAATGCTAATCGACCCGGCTTGCATTCCAGATGTTCTGCAAAAGGCAAGATCGGACGATTTTTACCTTCAGACGAACCGCGATGTGTTCGACACGGTCAGCAACATGTACATCTACGGGCGCGCGGTCGATCCTGTCACTACCCTTGATCAGATGCGCGTCCGCGGCTGCCTGAAGGATAACTCCCAGAGCTATCTGCTCGAACTTATGCAGGTCACGCCTACCGCCGCCAATGTAATGAAATACGTCGATATACTGCGTGAGCAATCGCTGCTTCGAGCGCTTTTAAAGGTCGGCGGTGAGATTACAACGATGGTTCGCGAGGGTGCGGGTGAAGCCGACACAATGCTCGAGGCTTCGGAGCAAAAAATCTATGCCCTGCGTCAGGGACGCACGATAGGCGGACTAATTAAGATTTCTAACGTCATTCAGGACGTTTATAATCAGATATCGGAAATGGCGGCGTCCGGCGTTTCGCTTCCCGGCATTTCTACAGGCCTGCCAGATTTGGACAGCGCAATTCTGGGACTCAACAAGGGCGATCTCGTTTTGATAGCGTCAAGACCTGGCATGGGAAAAACGAGTATTGCGCTGAACATAGCTATGCACGCCGCCAAGACGTCAAAAAAAGCTGTCGCCATATTTTCTCTTGAAATGTCGCGTGAACAGCTTGGCATACGCCTTCTCGCGGGAGAAGGGCTCATTGATTCTCAGAAGCTGCTGACAGGCAGGCTCAGTCCCTCCGACTGGGCGAGAATCGGCACCGCCGCCTCCGCTATCAGCGAAACGGAGATTCTTATCGACGATAATCCCTCTCTCTCGGTTGCGGAAATGAATTCCCAATGCCGAAGGCTGGATAATCTGGGGCTCGTGGTCATCGACTATCTGCAGCTCATGCAATCCGCGGGTAGCGGGCACACCTACGCGGGCGAGAGCCGTACGCAGGCTGTTTCGGATATGAGCCGCATGCTCAAGATTATGGCGAAGGAGCTGAACGTGCCGGTTGTATGTCTTTCTCAGCTTTCGCGAGCCAATGAGGGCAGAACCAACAAACGCCCTGTCCTTTCAGACCTGCGTGAATCTGGCGCGATTGAGCAGGACGCGGACATTGTCATCGGCCTTTACAGAGAGGGCTACTACGACAGAGAATGTGCAACACCGAACGAGGCCGAGGCAATAATCCTGAAAAACCGCCACGGAGAGCTGAAAACGGTTCCTCTGATGTGGCTGCCCGAATATACGAGCTACGTTTCTGCGGAAAGACACCACGACGAAGATGATTACTGACTTTTGCGAAAAGTACGATATGCTTCCGAGAAGCGGAATAGTCCTCTGCGCCGTTTCAGGCGGAAAGGACTCCATGTGCCTCATGGAAATGCTGCGCGAGCTTGCGCCGCTTTACGGGTTCGAAGTCCGCTGCGCGCACTTCGACCACAGACTGCGCGGAAAAGAATCCGACCGCGACAGGGCTTTTGTTGAGAACTATTGCGAGGAACGAGGCATTATCTGCTATGTCGGCTCGGATGATGTTTCAAGCTGCGCCAAGGAGAACGGGCTTGGAATTGAGGAGGCCGCGCGTAAGCTGCGCTATGCTTTTCTCGAAAAGACCGCCGAGGAAATCGGAGCCTGCCGTATCGCGACAGCGCACACGGCGCCCGACAACGCGGAAACGCTAATGCTGAATCTTGTGCGCGGAAGCGGGCTGAAGGGCCTTTGCGGCATTCCGCCCGTGCGCGGAAAAATTATCCGCCCCCTGCTTCAGACAACGGGAGAGGAAGTGCTGGAATACCTTGAAGAAAAAGGTATCCCCCACGTTGAGGATTCAACGAATGAAAAGGATGATTACACCCGAAACAGGCTCAGGCACAGAGTCGTTCCCGAGCTTAGGAGCCTGAACGCGGGCTTTGACGAAAACCTTATCCGCTGTATAGAGCTTCTTCGGGAGGACGAGGAATACTTGTCAAAGCTCGCAGAGGATTTTGTAAACAATTATTATTCCGACGGCAACATGCCGGTATCGGAATTTTCCTTACTGCCCAAGCCTGTCTCAGCAAGAGTCCTGCGGCTTATTGTGCCCGCTGAGCTTTCCGAAAAGCATATAAGCGCGGTAATAAATCTTGTTTCCGGCGAAGAAAAACACGCCTGCGCCGATATTCCGGGCTTGCGGATCGCGCGGGATTATGACAGGCTTTTGTTCGGGGTTCGGGAATACGGAGTAATCGGCAGGCGTGAGCTTGTTCCGGGAACCGTTACGGAAATACCGGAGGCCGGACTGGAAATAGCCTGTGAATTCATAAAAGACTGCAAGGAAATTCATAATTCCTTTAACATTTTCTTCTTTAAAAATGATAGCATCTGTGGTAATATATTTGTTAAGTCCCGCTCGGAGGGTGAAAAAGTCCGTCTGGTGGGAAGAAATTGCACGAAAACACTCAAAAAGCTTTTCTCCGAGGCAAGGTTAAACGGGGAGGGCAAGACACTTGTGCCCGTCATATATGACGAGGAGGGCGTCATTGCCGTCTGCGGTTTCGGAATTGCGGAGCGCTGTAAGCCGGAGGACGGCGACAGCGTTGTAAAACTCACAGTCAAAAACGCCGGCAAGAAATAAATCGGCGGCTGCGTTATTTAATTTTTATTTATCGGGGAGAATTGTTGGGATGACAAACGATATTATGAAGGTCCTTATTACCGAGGAGCAGATCGAAAATCGTGTCAAGGAACTTGGCAGGGAGCTGTCGGATAAATTTGAAGGCTGCGAGCCTCTCTTTATCGGAGTATTAAAGGGCAGCTTTATTTTTATGGCTGACCTTATCCGTAATGTGAGCCTGAAATGCTCTATGGACTTCATGGCTGTTTCTTCCTATGGTAATGGGACGTCGACCTCGGGTGCTGTCAAGATTAACAAGGACTTGAACGAGGACATAACAGGTCGCCATGTCATAATTGTCGAGGATATCCTCGACAGCGGCGTGACGCTTACCTATCTTTGCGGTTATCTCCAGAACCGCAAGCCAGCGTCGATTACACTTGTCACCCTTCTTGATAAACCGGCAAGACGCAGAGTGCCATTAAAGGCTGATTATGTGGGGTTTGAAGTCCCCGACGAATTCGTTGTCGGCTACGGTTTGGATTTCGCGGAGAAATACCGCAATCTTCCCTTCGTGGGAGTCCTCAAGCCCGAAGTTTATTCGGACTGCGGGGAATAAAGTCTGTCTTATCGGACGGACGAATTTTATTGCATTTAACGCAAAGGATGTGATTTTAGCTTGAAGAAAAACCGAAACCAAGCCAGAGATATAGGTTTTTACGCGCTGATACTCGTGATTTTGATGGCAACAGTCTGGTCTATGACCTCACAGCCGGATACTACGGGTAATGTTAAGTATTCCGAAATAGTCGATCTCTTTCAAAAGGAGCAGGTCGAGACTTCTACAACTGTCGGGAATAAGATAACTCTTGAGCTTCGCGAACCCTATAATGGCAATAGTACCGTAACATCGGAGCTCGGATCTGTGGATTATTTCTATCAGCAGATGACCCCCCTGCTTCAGGAACAATATAAAAAAGGTGTTCTGAAGTATTATGAATATGCTCCGACTCAGACGACACCGTGGTGGATTCAGTTCATTCCTTATCTTGTATTGCTTTTGATTTTCGGTATTTTCTGGTACGCCATGATGAAGACCGCCGCGAAAAACGGCGGAGCCGGCGGAGCTATGAAATTCGGCAGAGCCAGAACAAGGCTCGGCCAGGATGAAAAGAAAAAAGTAACTTTCGATGACGTCGCTGGCGCGGACGAGGAAAAAGAAGAGCTGCAGGAGATTGTCGGATTCCTGCGCAACCCGGCTTCCTTTACCGCGATGGGCGCAAGAATACCGAAGGGCGTGCTGCTTGTTGGCCCTCCGGGAACCGGTAAAACTCTTATCGCGAAAGCGGTAGCGGGCGAGGCGGGAGTACAGTTCCTTTCAATCTCAGGCTCGGATTTTGTTGAGCTCTATGTCGGCGTCGGCGCGTCGCGCGTGCGCGATTTGTTCGAGCAGGCAAAGAAGATTGCGCCAGCAATCATATTCATAGACGAAATCGACGCTGTCGGGCGTCAGAGAGGCTCCGGCCTCGGCGGCGGCCACGACGAGCGCGAGCAAACCTTAAATCAGCTTCTCGTCGAGATGGACGGTTTCGGCAACAACGACGGAGTTATAGTTATGGCGGCGACGAACCGCTCGGACATACTGGACAGCGCGCTGCTCCGTCCGGGACGTTTTGACCGTACTGTCTATGTTGGACTGCCTGATAAACGCGGACGTGAGGCCATTTTGAAGGTTCACTCAAGAGGTAAGCCTCTCGGGGACAACGTTGACCTCAACAGCATTGCCAGAGGAACGCCAGGTTTCTCGGGGGCTGATCTTGAAAACCTCCTAAACGAGGCCGCAATACTCGCCGTCAGGCGCGGTAAGCGCTTTATTACCCAGCCGGAGATTGACGAGGCAATCCTCAAGGTCATCGCCGGCCCGGAAAAGAAGAGCAAGGTAATGTCCGAAAAGGCAAAGAAGCTCACGGCCTATCACGAGGCGGGTCACGCAGTCATCGGACACTTCCTCAAGCCTAAAGAGCCGGTTCAATATATTACCATCATCCCGCGCGGACCTACGGGCGGTATGACTGTCTATCGTCCCGAGGAGGACAAGGAAACCTATGCCTCCCGCGGCGAGATGTTTGCGGACATCGTTGTCAGCCTTGGAGGACGAATGGCTGAAAAGCTCATTATGGACGATATATCGACCGGAGCTTCGGGCGACATACAGTCGGCAACCAGAACCGCCAGAGCAATGGTCACGGTTTACGGTTTTTCCGATAGGCTAGGCCCAATATCCTTTGAGGACGCGGGACACAGCATCTTTATAGGGAGAGATTTCGGTACTACCAAGAGCTATTCCGAGGAAACCGCCGGAATCATCGACGAGGAAGTCAAGCGCATCTTTGACGAGGCGGGCAAAAACTGCGAAGAGGTTCTTAAAGAGCATCAGGATTTGCTTGTCAAAGTTGCGGAATATCTCCTGGTCAACGAATCTATGGACGGAAGCGATTTTGCGTTCCTCTGCGAGCACGGCTATGTTCCCGAGAAAGCGAAGAAACCAAATGATGAAATGAATGTCGAAGGAGTAATGTCCGACGACCCGTCGATTAAAACCGACGCGCAGCCCTCATCAAGGCCAGAAGATAAAAATAACTATGGATACTAAATAAACACGAAGGGCGGAAGTGATTCCGCCCTTTTCGAGAGGAAATGGTAAGCACATGAAGCTTGGAATTGTCGGTCTGCCAAATGTCGGAAAGAGCACGCTGTTTAACGCTATCACGAACGCGGGCGCTGAGAGCGCGAATTACCCGTTCTGCACTATAGACCCGAACGTGGGGACGGTTGCCGTTCCGGACGAGCGCCTTGATTTTCTGGCGGCGCTGTACAGCCCTAAAAAATACACCCCTGCCGTTATCGAGTTTGTCGACATTGCGGGGCTTGTCAAGGGCGCGTCAAAGGGAGAGGGACTTGGCAACAAGTTTTTGAGCAACATACGCATGACGGACGCGATAATCCATGTCGTCCGCTGCTTTGACGACGAAAACGTCATACATGTCGAGGGCAATACCGACCCTCTGCGCGATATTGAAATTATTAACCTTGAGCTTATAATGGCGGACATGGAAATGGTCGAGCGGCGTGTGGACAAGGCAAAAAAGGCCGCTAAGGGCGGCGATAAGAAGTTCCTGCACGAGGCCGAGGTCATGGAAGGGCTGCTCGCCCATATGAACGACGGTAAGCTGGCAAGAAGCTATGACTGTGCGCCGGAAGACAGAGAAATTATTGAGGAAAGCGAACTTTTGACTTTGAAGCCTGTCATTTATGCGGCGAATATGGACGAAAAAGGCTTTTCGGAAGGCCCCGAAAACAACGCCTATTACAAACTTTTGGCGAAATACGCTCTTGCGGAGGGTTCACAGGTTTTGCCCATCTGCGCTAAGGTCGAGCAGGAAATCGGTGAGCTTGACGACGAGGACAAGGCCCTCTTTATGGAAGAACTGGGTATGACGGAAAGCGGCCTCAACCGCCTTATAAAGTGTTCCTACCGCCTTTTGGGTCTAATTTCCTTCCTAACCTGCGGCCCCGACGAGGTGCGCGCGTGGACTATCAGAAAGGGTACTAAGGCGCCTCAGGCGGCGGGCAAGATACACACGGATTTCGAACGCGGCTTCATAAGAGCCGAAATCGTCGCCTTCGACGACCTAAAGGTCTGCGGAAATATGGTGGTCGCCCGCGACAAGGGACTCATCCGCTCCGAGGGCAAGGAATATTTAATGCACGACGGCGACGTAACGCTGTTCCGGTTCAACGTGTAAGTTTTGCCTTTTTCATTAACTCCTTGACAAAACACGCGAAAAAGGCTAGAATCTGTTTGTTATCAAGATACAGGCGATGACGGAGACTGACTGTCCTGCGCGGCAAAGAGAGAGCGGCAAAAGCTGAAAGCCGCTTCGAAACGCGGACTAGAATCAAACCGCTCCCGAGCCGAAGCGCTGAAGAAGCCGCTTTTTAAGCTGAACTTTTGTAGGCTCTCCCGTGTACGCACGTTACAGCGTTCCTAAAGCGGCGGACTATGTGTCCGCAAGCAGGGTGGAACCGTGTGAAATTCGCACCCCTGATTTTATCAGGGGTGTTTTGCTTTATTTGCAGAACGAAGTTTTGCCTAATTGTGTTAGACCCTCATCCGTCACGGCTGGCGCCGTGCCACCTTCCCCCGAGGGGAAGGCTTGTGGCTTTGCAAAAGTAAATTATAATAAATAGACAGGAGATAGATAATATGGATGAAAACAAATACACTTTTGAAAACCCCGATTTCAAGCATGCCTACAGACACACGACTTCGCATATTCTTGCGCAGGCGATAAAGCACCTTTATCCCGAGACCAAGTTCGCAATCGGCCCCGCAATCGAGGACGGGTTCTATTACGACGTCGATTCCGAGACAGTGTTCACGCCGGAGGTGCTTGAAAAGCTCGAAGCTGAAATGCGCAATATCTGCAAGGAAAAGATTCCCCTCGAGCGCTTTGAGCTGCCCCGCAAGGAAGCTCTTGAGTTTATGAAGGACGAGCCCTATAAGGTAGAGCTTATTAACGACCTGCCTGAGGACGCGGTCATCAGCTTTTATAAGCAGGGCGATTTTACGGATCTCTGCGCAGGCCCGCACATGGATAGTACCGGACGCATCAAGGGTAACGCAATTAAGCTCACTAGCTGCACCGGCGCATACTGGCGCGGCGACTCCAAACGCAAGATGCTCCAGCGTATTTACGGTACCTGCTTCCAGAAGAAGGAGGAGCTGGATGCTTACCTTGAGCGCATCGAGGAAGCGAAGAAGCGCGACCACCGCAAGCTGGGACGAGAGCTTGACCTCTTCATGATTGCCGACGAGGGCCCGGGCTTCCCGTTTTTCCTGCCGAAGGGCATGGTTCTGCGCAACGAGCTCGAAAACTACTGGCGCGAGCTTCACAGAAAGTGCGGCTATCAGGAAATAAAGACTCCGATAATTCTGAACGAGGAGCTTTGGCACAGAAGCGGACACTGGGATCACTATAAAGAAAACATGTATTTTACCAAAATAGACGGAGAGGACTACGCGATTAAGCCGATGAACTGCCCAGGCGGTATGCTTGCCTATAAGCGCCGTCCGTGGTCATACAAGGATTTGCCCCTGCGTGTGGGCGAGCTTGGTCTTGTACACCGTCACGAGCTCTCCGGCGCCCTGCACGGGCTCATGCGTGTAAGGTGCTTTACTCAGGACGACGCCCATATCTTCATGACCAAGGAGCAGATGCACTCGGAAATACTAGGAGTCATTAAGAAGATTGACAGTGTTTACAACCTTTTCGGCTTTAAATATCACATTGAGCTTTCGACCTGCCCCGAAGATTTCATCGGAAGTCAGGAAATCCGCGAGTACAGCGAAAACGTGCTCAAGGAAGTGCTTGAAGCCAACGGCAGGGAATATGTCATTAATCCAGGCGACGGCGCCTTCTACGGACCGAAAATCGACTTCCATCTTGAGGATGCAATCGGCAGAACCTGGCAGTGCGGCACAATTCAGCTCGACTTCCAGATGCCCGAGCGCTTTGAGCTGGAATACACGGGAGCTGACGGCGAAAAGCACCGCCCGGTCATGATTCACACCGTTGCGCTTGGCTCCATCGAGCGTTTCATCGGCATACTCACCGAGCATTTTGCGGGCGCATTCCCGCTCTGGCTCGCCCCCGTTCAGGCTATTGTTATGCCCATAACCGACCGCAGCCGCGACTATGCAGAGAAAATATACAAGAAGCTTTTTGACGCCGGCATCCGCGTTGAATCTGATTACAGAAGCGAGAAGATCGGCTACAAGATTCGCGAGGCGCAGCTGCAGAAGATACCATATATGCTTGTTCTGGGCGACAAGGAAGCCGAGGCGGGACTGGTAGCGGTACGCACGCGTGCGGGCGGTGATGAGGGTACTATGACGCTTGATGCGTTTATAGCTAAGATAAAGGAAGAAATCCAAAGCAAGAAAAATTGATACTGTTAAATTTTCCAACTCATATAACCGAATAATGAAATTAACTCCTTCGTAGACTATTGTTAGGGTCTGCGAAGGAGTTTTTTATTGGCTAAGGCGCAAAATTCCCGAGCGGACAATAACGCGTGGGAGGAGCTCACTCTATGAACAGAAAGAAAATGTGCCTCGCGCTTGCCGTGATATTTGCTTTGAATATCCTTGCGATAACGCTTGTAGCAAGTGCCGATGCCGCCTCATATAAAAAAGGCTCAACGGGCAGCGTCGTTACCCAAATTCAAAAAGTGCTGAAAAATCAGGGCTTTTATGGCGGGAGAGTGGACGGCGTTTTTGGAAAAGGGACTGAAATCGCACTGAAGGGTTTTCAGAAGGAATATGGGCTTCCCGTGGACGGAAAGGCGGGGCCAAAGACGCTTCAGGCAATGGGCATAGCTCAAAGCACCACTCAGACCTCGGATTCCGGAGACCTGGCTCTGCTTGCACGGGTGATTTCGGGCGAAGCGCGCGGTGAACCGTATTCCGGTCAGGTCGCGGTCGGGGCAGTTGTGCTCAACAGAGTGGACAGCCCTATCTTTCCCAATACCATATCAGGCGTCATTTATCAAAACGGGGCGTTTACCTGTATCACGGACGGCGAGTTCAACAAGCCCGTCGAGGACAGCGCTTATCGCGCCGCGCGTGACGCACTGAACGGAGTTGACCCCTGCGGCGGCGCAATCTATTATTTTAACCCGGCTACGGCAACGAACAAGTGGATTTGGTCAAGACCGCTGATAGTCGTTATCGGTAAACACAGATTCTGCGCATAGTGCTTATTCTCCTTGAATCACGGTTTGATTTGTATTATAATATCAAAGATGTATACTGATTCAAAGGAGAATAATTATGGCTTATTGCAGACAATGCGGAACACAGATGCCCGATGGGGCGGTCTTCTGTCCTTCCTGCGGAGCAAAAGATATTGGGAACAGCTATGGACAAACCGCGTATAACGGGCAGCCGCATGAGCCGAACGATATTGAGGACAACAAGGGAATAACTGTGCTCTGCTATTTTGGCATACTTTTTCTAATACCCTATCTTATAAAGCAGGATTCGCCGTTTGTGAAGTTCCATTCAAATCAGGGACTTGTGCTGTTTATTTTGGCTTTGGCAACGAGAGCTGTTTTTGTTATTCCTTTTGTGGGCTGGGCCATCGGAGCTGTCTGCGGAGTGTTTGCATTTGTATGCTTTATTTTGGGCATTGTAAACGTTTTGAACGGCGAGATGAAGGAACTGCCGCTTATAGGTCAGATTCAGATATTGAAATAAGTATTAGGCTAAAAACAGGAGTGCCGCTGACGAAAAGCGGCACTCCTGTTTTTAGGGCCATTAACTGGCTGTCTCTTCAGCGGCGCCTCTAAGCTCCGCATCCAGATAGTCAAGCAGCGTTTTGATTTTTTCTTTGTCCAGATCGCTTCCGTAAAGGCCGATTCCCAGTGTCATCTTGTCGTTATAACTTGTAACCGACAGCTGAAGGTGCGGTCTGTATTTTATCGAGGCATACATTACGGCGTTATCTATGGGTAAATCGGTGAAAACAAGCTTTGACGGGTCAACAATCCCGATATTTGTCATAGCCGTTTTTGGATGCCGCAGGGTCTTTCCCATTATCCTGTACGCGTTGACAAAGGGAATTCCGAAACCCGCGTCGAGCTTAAGAAACGTATTCATTCCGAGCTTTCCGGACTTTTTTATATTCATTATCGAGCTGATTTTTGATAGCGTGGCTTCGAAGCTCTCATCCGGCAAAACGGCGGCTTTAATTATTGTAGTTGAGGCAAGGTTGGTTAGAGCTTTAAAGCTTTTATCCTTCAAATATCTGCGCATGTCAATCATGATCGGAATGGAAAGTTCTTTGCCCTTGATATCAAGCATCTCCGAAAGCGCGCGGAAATATGCCGTAAGCACAAGATCGTTGACTGTTGCGCCGCTTTTTCGACAGCAACTTTTCAGATTTCGGAACAGCTCCTCGGGAATTTCATGTGAAACGATAAAAGGCGAGGCGCTTCCCGCGCCGTCCATAGAAAATTCACAGGCGGATTTTTGATTGTTGTCCTTAAAATTAATCAGCAGCAGACCCAGTCTGCGCAGGATATTCTGCTCATGAACAATGGCGCGAAAGCCCCTGTCACCGTCATATACGCAGGAGGGCTTATAATCGGAACTTGTTATAAGACCCGAATATATTTCCGAAAACAGGTACATGCACTGCTTAAAGCCCGCACCGTCCGCTACCATATGGTTGATAACTACAGACAGGCGGTCGGTTTTTCCCTGAAAAAGGCAAAACTTGATTTGCGGACCGGTTTTTTCGTCTGTTTTGGAAGCAGTGAAATTATCGAAGCCCTCAGGATTACTCGTCACAATAAATAAATCATGCCACGCCGGTGGCGCGGCATCTTCCCAGTATGAGTTCTTCCCCAAGTCTATGTAAGTCCTTGACAAAATAGGAATTGCTTTTAAGAGCAAATTCGCGGCTTTTTCCATGACTTCGGCATTCGCCTTGCCTTCAAAATCTATAACGCAATGTACCTGATGATCGCTAAAGCCTGTAACATCATACAGATATTGAAACTTATCAAAAATTTCGGCTTTAAATCTCATAAAAAAGCATCAAGCTTCCTTCCGCTTGTGAGCATATGGGGATGTTTCTCTCCGCCATCGCCCTTAAATTAACGTTATTAAGCGCTGCGTTTACGGCAGCGCTTTAATAACATTATGTCATTTATTAATGTATTCCGCCAGACTCGGGTCCTCGCCGGCCATATCAGGATTGATGGAGCTGATGACATAGGGGGTGGTCTGATACACATAGAAGTTCAGCCAGTTCGTGTATAATAGCTGAGCTGCGGCACGCCAGGTTACAATAGGTTCCTTTGTGGGGTCGTCGTTCGGGAAATAGTGTGCCGGAACCTGAATGTTAAGACCCTTGCTGACGTCACGTCTGTATTCCATTGCGAGCGTATCTCGGTCATATTCCGGATGACCGAAGACAAAGAACTGGCGGCTTCTCTGGTTTTTAACCGCGAATACGCCTGCTTCATCCGAAACGGCGAGCAGCTCGAGCTCGGGCACTTTTTCGATGTCCGATTGCAGGACTTCGGTGTAGCGCGAGTGAGGTGCGTTGAACACATCGTCAAAGCCGCGGAAAAAAGGAGAGTTCGGTTTCATAATGTGGTGGCTGTATATACCGGTGAGCTTTTTAGGGAGGGTATGCTTCTGAATGCCATAATGATAATAGAGTCCCGCCTGCGCTCCCCAGCATATGTGGAGTGTGCTGTGAACGTGAGATTTGGACCACTCCATTATCTCGCAGAGCTCGGGCCAATAGTCGACGTCTTTGAAATCGAGGTTTTCGACCGGAGCGCCGGTTATAATCATGCCGTCGTAAAACCTGTCCTTAATATCATTGTGGCTGACATAGAAGGATTCAAGATGATCGGAGTCAACATTCTTTGAATCATGGCTGATTGTACGCAGCAAGTCAATCTCGATTTGAAGAGGGGTGTTAGACAGCTTCCGCAGAAGCTGGGTTTCAGTCACGATTTTTGTCGGCATAAGGTTAAGTATAAGAAGCTTCAGCGGACGAATATCTTGATGCAAGGCGCGATACTGCGTCATTACGAATATGTTCTCTTTTTCAAGTGTGGTTTTTGCGGGCAGAGAATCCGGAATTCTAATAGGCATAAAAAATCTCCTTTGCGGTGATACTATATTAATAAAAGCGAGTATATATCGGATTGACAAGAAAATCAATACGCATTTGAATTGTTCGTGCTTTAGGCGGGAATAATGATTATGAAAAAACTCGTCGAAAAAAGAAAAAACGGGCTTGACAAGAGATATTCAAGGTGTTATTATAAACAAGCTCTCGCCACGGGGAAAGCCGAAAAACCAGTAAGAGGTTGAAGAAAAGGCTTGACAAGAGCAGCAGCGATGTGCTATTATGTAACTCCGCGGTAAAAGCGGGCCGGAAGAAAAAGCCGGCAAGTGTACCTTGTAAATTAAACAATGTATGACAAACTATAAACCATAGTTTGAACAGCTTATGCAAATAAGCACCTGAAAATTTGAGGGCTTTAAACGTCAAAGAAAGACGTTAAAAAATTCTATTTGAGTGAGCAAGAAATTGAGCATTCAGTAACTGATTTGAGCAGCTTCGGCTGTTTAGATACCATTTATTGAGAGTTTGATCCTGGCTCAGGATGAACGCTGGCGGCGTGCTTAACACATGCAAGTCGAACGAAGCTCCCGAACCTGAGATTCGTCAAGGGGGAAGGATGACTTAGTGGCGGACGGGTGAGTAATGCGTGAGCAACCTGCCCTTCAGAGGGGGACAACAGTTGGAAACGACTGCTAATACCGCATAATGTATTGGGACGGCATCGTCTTGATACCAAAGATTTATCGCTGAAGGATGGGCTCACGTCTGATTAGCTAGTTGGTGAGGTAATGGCTCACCAAGGCTTCGATCAGTAGCCGGACTGAGAGGTTGGCCGGCCACATTGGGACTGAGATACGGCCCAGACTCCTACGGGAGGCAGCAGTGGGGAATATTGGGCAATGGGCGCAAGCCTGACCCAGCAACGCCGCGTGAAGGAAGAAGGCTTTCGGGTTGTAAACTTCTTTTGGCAGGGACGAAAAAAATGACGGTACCTGCAGAATAAGCTCCGGCTAACTACGTGCCAGCAGCCGCGGTAATACGTAGGGAGCAAGCGTTATCCGGATTTACTGGGTGTAAAGGGCGCGTAGGCGGGAATGCAAGTCAGATGTGAAATCTGAGGGCTCAACCCTCAAACTGCATTTGAAACTGCGTTTCTTGAGTGGTGGAGAGGCAAGTGGAATTCCTAGTGTAGCGGTGAAATGCGTAGATATTAGGAGGAACACCAGTGGCGAAGGCGACTTGCTGGACACTAACTGACGCTGAGGCGCGAAAGCGTGGGGAGCAAACAGGATTAGATACCCTGGTAGTCCACGCTGTAAACGATGAATACTAGGTGTGGGGGGACTGACCCCTTCCGTGCCGGAGTTAACACAATAAGTATTCCACCTGGGGAGTACGATCGCAAGATTGAAACTCAAAGGAATTGACGGGGGCCCGCACAAGCAGTGGATTATGTGGTTTAATTCGAAGCAACGCGAAGAACCTTACCAGGGTTTGACATCCAACTAACGAAGCAGAGATGCATTAGGTGCCCTTCGGGGAAAGTTGAGACAGGTGGTGCATGGTTGTCGTCAGCTCGTGTCGTGAGATGTTGGGTTAAGTCCCGCAACGAGCGCAACCCTTATTGTTAGTTGCTACGCAAGAGCACTCTAACGAGACTGCCGTTGACAAAACGGAGGAAGGTGGGGACGACGTCAAATCATCATGCCCCTTATATCCTGGGCTACACACGTAATACAATGGCGCAAAACAGAGGGAAGCAAAGCCGCGAGGTGGAGCAAATCCCTAAAAGGCGTCTCAGTTCGGATTGCAGGCTGCAACTCGCCTGCATGAAGTCGGAATTGCTAGTAATCGCGGATCAGCATGCCGCGGTGAATACGTTCCCGGGCCTTGTACACACCGCCCGTCACACCATGAGAGTCGGGAACACCCGAAGTCCGTAGTCTAACCGCAAGGGGGACGCGGCCGAAGGTGGGTTTGATGATTGGGGTGAAGTCGTAACAAGGTAGCCGTATCGGAAGGTGCGGCTGGATCACCTCCTTTCTAAGGAGACCTCGCAGATGATCGGCTAAGCCGGTCACATAAAGTCTGCGTATCTTCCTAGGTCAGACCTCAGATCTTTCTCATACATTGTTTAATTTAGAGGGTATACATCCTTGCAACAGCATAGATAAATATCTTCAACTGCACCTTGAAAACTGAACAAAGTAAATGTGATTTAAATAAGCAAGGCAACAGAGAGGACGACTGCTTGTGAAAACGAGCGGTTGTTTAAAGGATACGGGAAACCGTGTCCGAAATAAAGCGAAATGAAAATTGTGGAACAATAACAATTGGGTAACAATACAATTTCAAAAACAAATCTTCTGTGACGCCTGCATAATTCTAAACTTAAGAGAACTAATCTAGGAATGGATTATTCTAATAGGTCAAGCTATAAAGAGCGCAAGGGGAATGCCTTGGCATCAGGAGCCGAAGAAGGACGCGACAAGCTGCGATAAGCCACGGGGAGCTGCACATAAGCTGAGATCCGTGGATTTCCGAATGGGGAAACCCGGCAGAGCAATACTCTGTCAACGTGCTATGAATAAAATAGTAGTACGTAGGGAACCGTCTGAACTGAAACATCTAAGTAGGACGAGGAAAAGACATCAACAGAGATTCCGCAAGTAGTGGCGAGCGAACGCGGAGGAGGCCAAACCGAGGGTCTTTCGGGATCTTCGGGGTTAGGACCCACATAACGGAATAATAGTCTAGCCGAACGGCATGGGAAGGCCGTCCACAGAGGGTGAGAGACCCGTAGGCGAAAGGCGAGTTATTTTAGTGGGTATCCAGAGTACCGCCGGACACGTGAAACCCGGTGGGAAGACGGGGGGACCACCCTCCAAGCCTAAATACTACCTGATGACCGATAGAGGAGAAGTACCGTGAGGGAAAGGTGAAAAGAACCCCGGGAGGGGAGTGAAATAGTACCTGAAACCTTGTGCTTACAAGCAGAGAGAGCCCGTTAAGGGGTGATCTCGTACCTTTTGTAGAATGGTCCGGCGAGTTATAGTAACTGGCAAGCTTAAGCTATTCAGTAGCGGAGGCGTAGGGAAACCGAGTGTTAATAGCGCGTATGAAGTCAGTTGCCATAGACCTGAAACCGGGTGACCTATCCATGAGCAGGTTGAAGTTACCGTAAAAGGTAATGGAGGACCGAACGCACGTTCGTTGCAATGACCGGCGATGACTTGTGGATAGCGGAGAAATTCCAATCGAACTCGGAGATAGCTGGTTCTCCCCGAAATAGCTTTAGGGCTAGCGTTGTATTAGATTACCGGAGGTAGAGCACTGAATTGGCTAGGGGGCGATGAGCTTACTGAACCTTATCAAACTTCGAATGCCGGATAATTGATGTACAGCAGTCAGACAGTGTGAGATAAGTTTCATTGTCAAAAGGGAAACAGCCCAGACCCACAGCTAAGGTCCCAAATATATGCTAAGTGGAAAACGATGTGAATTTGCGAAAACAACCAGGATGTTGGCTTAGAGGCAGCCACTCATTAAAAGAGTGCGTAATAGCTCACTGGTCGAGTGGATTTGCGCGGAAAATTCAACGGGGCTAAGCATATAACCGAAGCTTGGGATGCAGTAATGCATGGTAGGGGAGCGTAGTGTACGGGGTGAAGCATGAGCGGAAGCACGTGTGGACTGTACAGTAGTGAGAATGCCGGAATGAGTAGCGAGAATTATGTGGGAATCATAATGGCCGAAAATCTAAGGTTTCTTGGGGAAGGTTCGTCCGCCCAAGGTAAGTCGGGAGCTAAGGCGAGGCCGAAAGGCGTAGTCGATGCACACACGGTTGAAATTCCGTGACCACCGAAGGATTTAAGCACAGGGACACATAGAGATAGCCGAACCCCGGCGTTGGTTGACCGGGGCGTAAGGGACCGAACATCAGTAGGGAAGTCGGCGATGCTCTGTGGCGAGAAAAGCTGTGTGAATATCTAAGGTGCCCGTACCGCAAACCGACACAGGTAGATGAGGAGAGAATCCTAAGGCCAACGGGAGAAGGGTTGTCAAGGAACTCGGCAAATTGACCCCGTAACTTCGGAATAAGGGGAGCCTACTACGGTAGGCCGCAGTGAAAAGGCTCAAGCGACTGTTTACCAAAAACACAGGTCTCTGCTAAATCGAAAGATGACGTATAGGGGCTGACGCCTGCCCGGTGCCGGAAGGTTAAGAGGAGAGCTTAGCGCAAGCGAAGGTTTGAATTGAAGCCCCGGTAAACGGCGGCCGTAACTATAACGGTCCTAAGGTAGCGAAATTCCTTGTCAGGTAAGTTCTGACCCGCACGAATGGCGTAACGACTTGAGCACTGTCTCGACAGCCCGCCCGGCGAAATTGTAGTACCGGTGAAGATGCCGGTTACCCGCAACTAGACGGAAAGACCCCATGGAGCTTTACTGTAGCTTAATACTGAAGATTGGTAATGCATGTATAGGATAGGTGGGAGCCTGAGAAGCGTGGGCGTCAGCTTGCGTGGAGGCACTGTTGGAATACCACCCTTGTATTGCTGGTTTTCTAACCTGCGGCCCTGAATCGGGTCGGGGGACACTGTTAGGCGGGCAGTTTGACTGGGGCGGTCGCCTCCAAAAGAGTAACGGAGGCGCTCAAAGGTTGGCTCAGCACGGACGGAAATCGTGCATAGAGTGCAAACGCAAAAGCCAACTTGACTGCGAGAGAGACATCTCGAGCAGGTACGAAAGTAGGAGTTAGTGATCCGGCGGTATGCAAGTGGAAGTGCCGTCGCTCAACGGATAAAAGCTACCCTGGGGATAACAGGCTGATCTCCCCCAAGCGTCCACAGCGACGGGGAGGTTTGGCACCTCGATGTCGGCTCGTCACATCCTGGGGCTGTATTCGGTCCCAAGGGTTCGGCTGTTCGCCGATTAAAGTGGCACGCGAGCTGGGTTCAGAACGTCGTGAGACAGTTCGGTCCCTATCTGTTGCGGGCGTAGGAGATTTGAAGGGGGCTGTCCTTAGTACGAGAGGACCGGGATGGACATACCTCTGGTGCACCAGTTGTCGTGCCAACGGCATAGCTGGGTAGCTAAGTATGGACGAGATAAACGCTGAAAGCATCTAAGCGTGAAACTTTCCCTAAGATAAGATCTCCCATCTCTTCGGAGAGTAAGGGTCGATGTAGACTACATCGTTGATAGGTCGGAGGTGTAAGCACAGTAATGTGTTCAGCTGACCGATACTAATAACCCGAGGGCTTGACCTACAAGAAGAATGCAGGCGGCCTTGTAAAAAGAAACACTTTACTTTGTTTGGTTTTGAGGGTGCAGAGGCGCATAGCTTTTCTGAGGAAAAGCATTCGCTCCGCGAAAGATGTGCCTTCCAGGAGGAACTAGTTCCCCCTAGATACGAGCCTTTGGCTCGATACCCCCTCCACTCTGCGAGGCGGATTATGGTGTGCTTCGCACGCCTATGATGTCAGCATCTTATGGCCCGATGGTCAAGTGGTCAAGACGGGGGCCTCTCACGCCCCAATCGGGAGTTCGACTCTCCCTCGGGTCACCACAAATGAATATAGAGTATATGGTGAATAACCATTTACATAGTTGGTATTTTTATCGGTGAGGGTCCACCCGTTCCCATTCCGAACACGGAAGTTAAGCTCACCTGTGCCGACAATACTTGACTGGAGACGGTCCGGGAAGATAGGTCAATGCCAACACTGCAGCTCTGCATTAGCAGAGCTGCTTTTTTTCTACAAAATAGCATAATATTATGTAAATTATTATAAAAACCCATTGCCAACAAATAATTTATTTTATATAATAGCTCTATGAGACTTGTGAGGTGAGGTTATTATGGCACAGGATACTACAGCTTTAATCTCGAGTACATATTCTGAATATATATCGAGATTACCTGGAGTGATAAACGCTAATGTGGTGTTTCTTGGAGGCGAGATTGAGGAAATTCACGTTCTTGCAGATACATCGCGCTCTCCCAAACAATTGGTCCGTGATATTCAATCCCTTCTAATGGCCCAATTCCAGAAAGATGTGGATCATAGAGTGATTAGCATCGCACAGATTGAAAGTGAGCTGACACCAACGGTTAAGCAAACTACGCGGTTTGTTATTGAAAGTGTGACTGTCACAAAAAAGAGAGAACAGACCGAGGTGGAGGTCAATGTTTCCGTGAACGAAAAGATGTTCTTAGGAAAGCAGACATCCCTGAAAGATAACTACGATGTTTGGAGAGGGCTTGTTCAGGCAACCTTGAACGCGATTGCTCTTGCTGATGAGACCGCGAATAAATATACAGTATTAGATGTGCGTTTCTCCGAAATTGCGGGTGAGCGCATGGCGCTTGTTTGTATCTCACAGTCCTCCGCCAATAACGCAGCCAGCCGCTATTCGGGAACGGCCTTCTCGCTGGGCGATGATTCGCTTGCGGTAGTCAAGGCAACTCTCAGCGCGCTCAACAGAAAGATCGGCTATTGCTGATCTTTCACTAACTTTTGGGAAAAGCGGGTTCGCAGGATTTAGCGAAGCGGATATAGCCTGTTTCATTAGCGGAAAAACAGAGTTCTGAATTCTGGGGGCTATATTTATGATTACAATGTCATGGACGAAAAAGTATAGTGTATTAGCTTATCTATTTGCCTCCGCTGACGCCATGTTTTCTTGGCTGTGAGTATTATTAGCCTGTAAAGGCGACGCAAAGATAATACTTTGCGGGGCAAAATTCCATGAAATCAACCTGCGAACCCGTTTTTAGCTTTTAAGGTTTATCGATTCCCCGTAGGAGAAGTGAGAAAGATAGATGAAGCCTTCGGCAAAAGTTTACGCTATTTTTGAATCAGTTATCGGCGCCCTTTTGGGCGTTTATTGTACGTATCTATATATTATTCAGCTGCAATCATCCGACAACTTGAAAAAAGAGCTCGTCCAACTGATGGTTCTTGTTATACTTGCATACTTTTGCAGATGTTTTCCGATTCATATCAGGCCGGGTTTTGCGATAGATATGGCGTTTATATCAAATGTGGCAATACTTCTTTGCAAGGGACCGATTGTTGCCGCGGCGATTACGTTTATCAGTTCTCCGTTTGTGGTCGTTAGTGTTCCTAATGAAGAGAAAAGGTATTATCATATATTAAATACGCCATTTATTAAATCGGCCTTCAATTACGGTAACTTTACTATATCTGTTTTTCTGGGCGGTAAGGCTTTTCTTTGGGCTGGAGGAATAATAGGCAATCTTTCACTCCCAGGCGTGCTAGTGCCGATGATAGCAATGGTGCTGACCATAATGCTTGTTAATAGCTCGCTGCTGATGCTGCTTTTCAAGTTAAACTCGGGAATCAAGTTTTTCCCATCACTGTTTAAAAACATTTTTGATTTTTATCCGAGTGTCTTAGCCGCCGCACCCATTGGCTTTTTTATCTCTAAATTTATGATACTGAGCGACGGCGAATATCTTGTTTTGCTTTTCCTGCTGCCGCTGTTTCTGGCTCGTTATTCTTTCTCGCTTTACGTTGAAGTTAAGCACAATTATTACGTAATGCTGAAAACGCTTACCTATTCGCTTGAAGCTAAGGACGAATATACTAGAGGACATTCAGAGCGCGTCGAGCTATATGCGAAAACGCTGGCTAAGGAGATGCGTCTATCCCACAGTAGGGTCGAGAATATTACTGTTGCAGCCCTACTGCATGACGTCGGAAAGATCGGTATAGATGAGAGTATACTAAGAAAACCAGATGCTCTGAGCCCTGAAGAACGAACTATTATTCAAAAGCACCCCGAAATTAGCGTACATATTCTTAAAGAGGTCAAGCTAAAGCCTATAGTATTTGACTTAATACTGCATCATCATGAGAGATACGACGGCAAAGGCTATCCGGACGGTATTGCAGGCGAGGAGCTTCCTATCGAAATATCGATTTTAAGCGTGGCGGACACATATGATGCTATGACCAGCAGCAGACCTTACAGCCCTGGCTCTACGGCGGAGCAGACGAAACAAATTATAATTGGTGAAAAAGGAAAGCAGTTTAATCCCAAGGTTGTGGATGCGTTCGTCAGGGCGTATGACAAGGGAGAAATGGCGCTGATTGAAAGAGATTATAAGGATCGCGACTTCAGTATCTGATAATCTGAAGTTGCGATTTTTGTATTACGACGAATTCAATGTTCATACAAGAGCACCCTATTAATATGCAAAAAAGGATTTGACCGTTAGTAACGGTTAAATCCTTTTTTTCCGAGACGACGGAATAGTTTACTTTTGAAGCTTAAGATGAAATCCTACAAGGAAAAAATGCTTATTCGGATTTTCGCTTATGCGAGGGCGCATATGCGTCGATCAGCACATTGTTTAAAATTACGATTATAAGCGATGCCAGCAGAGCATTCAGGAATCCGCCCATGCTGATTCCCGGCACCAGTCCTGACGCAGTAATAATTGTTAGTGCGTTGACAACAAAGCTGAAAAAGCCGAAGGTCAGAAGGTTGAACGGCAAGGCAATCAGCAGCAAAATCGGCTTAACCACAAGATTCACAAGTAGCAGAACCAGTCCCATGATGAGCAACGAAAAGACGTTTCCGACATACACGCTGTGTATCAGCAGAGAGACTATGTATATTGAAAGAATAATAGATATGTATTTAAGAGTCAGTTTTGTCATGTTTTCTCCTTAATGCTGTGCTTACCTGATTTTAATAGAAACCCTTACACTATCGGCTTCAACATCGACCAAATCATAAGGCCCGTCATCGGTGATTGAGCCCAATAGCTCAATCACCATCATTACAATGTCCTTAACGGCATGGACAGGGATGCTGTTTTTCGGAGCAAAGGATTTTGGGACAAAGAGAGAAATAACAGTTATCAGATCCTGAAAGCTGTCCAAAAGCTCTCGAAAGATATTAAGGGAAACGGGAAAGTTAAGCCGAAACTTCTTCCCGTTTTCCGTATGCACTTTGATCCAAATTATCCGAAGGCCGCTATTCGACATAGATCCTTACCTTGACCGTAGCTTTATGCTCTTCGTCCCAGGCTTCAACGTCGACGATATTGGGATCGTCCAGAGTGCCGTTTAGCACCTCTTCAATGATTTTGCCGAAATCGATGCTTGTAATGTCGACGCCTTTTGCTTCCATCTGAGCTCTCGCGTCCGCCGGTATATATGCTGTTACCTTGCCGGCTATTTCGCCGATGGTCGTGAGCAGCCTGATGGGTATGTTGACATTCACGTTCACGGTTTTGTTGTCAGACGTTACCTTGATTTTCAGAAACTTGTAGTTTCGGATAGCGGGGGAAGAGAGGCCGGCGCCTGACTCACGTACAGGCTCGCCTGATGTCTTCAGCGCTTCAAGGAGCTCCATGCCATCCGCCGCGGATATCTGACCGTTCTCAATCATTTCAAGTATTTTTAATTGTTCGCTCATTTTTTTACACCTCACATAAATTAAAGATTTCTTATCTTCTCAGCTGCTTCTTTGGCTGTTATTTCGCCTTTAGAAAGCTGATCAAGAATTTCGTTTTTAGCTGTTTCCTTCATTTCGCTGACTTGCATGGTTTCTTTTGCGGGCACGTCATAACCGAGGCCTCTGATGACCGCGTCCAGCTTTCCGCGAACGGTGGGATATGATATTCCGAGGTCTTTTTCAACATCCTTAATATTACCGCGGCATTTTATGAACACCTTTATAAATTCAAGGTCATCCTCGGGAAGACGACAAAACTCACAGGGTTGGAAATCTCCTTCAATAGCTGTTGAGCATTTTGGGCAGCCGAGCTTCGTTATAGAAAGCCTTTCGCCGCATACTGGGCATTTGCCGGGAGCTTTATATTTCATTGTGTCACCATCCAAAAATGTTTTGTGATTTATATATACACCGTAATATCAATAATGTCAATAGCAAAATTAATAAAATTAATAAAAATATTAATATAATTAATATTAAATGCAATATAATCAAGTTGGGATGGCTGTGTTTTTGCAGAACATCGGATTTTTGGCCAATATAAAAGCTTGACAAACAAAAAAATATATATTATCTTGTAATAATCAACACTGAGTATATGGAAGTGAAGCAATGAAGACACAATTCTACATATTAGGATTACTGCTCAGGTACGGTCCACAGCACGGTTATATGCTGAAGCAAACGGTTGAGGAGCAAATTTCGGATTTTGCTCAAATCAAGCTGCCAACTATATATTACAATTTGGAGAAGCTAGAGGAGACGGGGTGCGTATCCGCAGCTTGTCAAAAGGATGGAAACCGTCCGGAAAAAACAGTATATAGCATTACTGAAGAAGGTGAGAAATACTTCAATATACTGCTCAAAAAAATGCAGACAGAAGAACTGCATATGGAATTACCTCTTGACGGTGCGCTGTTTTTTAGAGAACGTATTGATGATAATGAGTTCACTGGCACAATTGAAAACTCAATAAAAACGCTTGAAGAAAAGCTGAACAAGGTAATAGCTCACAGGGAAAGTGTAATGCAGGCTATTCCTGATGTCGGCAGAGCGAACGCACAGGCGATATTCAGCCATAGCATTTATCACATGCGGGCGGAGCTCGATTGGCTTAAAGAAATTGAAGAGGGACTCTAGCCCCTTTTCTTTTTAGCATTATACTCAATGCTGAGCATATGAAAGGAGAATAATATGAAGCACACGACAGAACGAAACATGAAGGTAGATTATTTTGAAAAGGAAGAGAGCCAAAACATCTGGATAGTCGAGTCACATATGGTTGAAGAACAGCATGATATCAAGGTTGCTTTGGAAATCGATATGGACCAGATGGTTATAACTGAGGCAAAAATCGATTTTTATCGGTATCCGCTTAAGGAATGCAAAGCTATTGAAAAATACGCCGATCGACTGATCGGCATGAAGGTTGACCACTTTTTTTCACGAAATATCATGGGTATATTTATGGGCCCGGAAGGCTGCCCGAACGTTATGACCCTGCTGAATATAGCCGTTCCCGGAATAATGTATTACTACTACCCGCATAAAGTTAAACAGGGGGAGATGACTCAGGATCAATTTTTTGATATACTTCGGGAAAAGGAAAAGAACGCCTGCCTCGCTCACTCAATAGTGTTTTCGGATTGAGACGGTCAGAAGGACAATTGATAGACAGATTTAATAACGGGTGCATATCTAAATGCACCCGTTATTATAATTATTCAAGGGTAATAGGAAAATAATGCGTTTGAATGCAAAAAACGGCTTTCATTTATTCGCCATATTATCTTGGATTTTACGTAATAAAACCGTCAAAATCAACGATTGTGGCATCATTAATATCACGAACATCCCATACAATTTGTGCTTATTTCGTAAATTAATTAAGCAAAATTGGACAATATTGATACTTTTCATTTGATTTCTTGTTCCGCGTAGTTTACAATAAAGAATATGTTAAGGGATTAACATGAGGAAAAAATAGGAGTGATTATAGACATGGAAAACCTCTACTGGGTAAGTCTTGCGGCAAGCGTTATCGCGCTGCTCTTTGTCTTGCTGCAAAGCAAAAAGGTACTTGCTTTCCCTGAGGGCAACGAATTGATGCAGAAGATTTCTAAAGCAATTCGTACCGGAGCCTCCGCATTTCTCAAACGGCAGTACAGGACTGTCGGAATTTTCTTCGCCTGTATGTTTGTTGTCCTTGGTGTCATGGCATACTTTCACTTTCTCACATGGTATGTGCCGTTTGCCTTTATTACCGGAGGCTTCTTCTCCGGACTGTCAGGCTTCATAGGAATGAGTATTGCCACCCGCGCCAACTGCCGTACCGCGGCTGCCGCGCAGGAGGGGCTGAACCGCGGGCTGCGAATTGCTTTTTCTGCGGGTTCCGTTATGGGATTTACCGTTGTAGGACTTGGACTCTTCGATATTTCATTATGGTACGCTTTACTGAAGCTCGTGTTCCATGAGTCGCTTGAAACCATCACAGCGGCTATGATAACCTTCGGTATGGGCGCCTCCTCTATGGCTCTCTTTGCCCGCGTGGGCGGCGGAATCTTTACCAAGGCGGCCGACGTCGGCGCGGATCTTGTCGGCAAGGTTGAGGCCGGCATACCTGAAGATGATCCCCGCAATCCCGCAGCTATCGCTGACAATGTCGGCGACAACGTCGGCGATGTAGCCGGCATGGGAGCCGACCTTTATGAATCCTACGTCGGCTCTATCGTCAGTACTTGCGCTCTCGGCGTTCTCGCGTTCAACAAGATACCGACAGTCGACCGGGTTTATGCAGTGGCTATCCCGCTTATAATGGCGGCTGTAGGCGTTCTCTGCTCCATAATCGGAACCTTTTTCGTGCATACAAAGGAAGGCGCGGACCAAAAGCAGCTGCTGACAGCTCTTCGCCGCGGTACTAACTTCTCCGCTATATCAATAGCAATTATTTCGTTCTTTATTGTCTGGAAAGTACTTGGCATACAATTCTACGGAATATGGATTGCTATCATAGCCGGACTATTCGCAGGCGTGCTTATCGGTCTATGCACAGAGTACTTTACCTCCGATACCTATAAACCCACGCAAAAACTTGCGGCGGCCTCAGAGACGGGCGCGGCAACCGTCATCATCGGCGGCATGGGTTTGGGAATGCTCTCAACCGCCCTACCGGTAATCATTGTCGGGGCAGCAATACTTGTTGCTTATTTTGCATCAACCATAGGCTTTGCCGGCAATACCGAACTTGGTCTTTACGGCATCTCGCTGGCGGCAGTCGGTATGCTCTCAACCTTAGGCATCACACTTTCAACCGACGCTTACGGCCCTGTGGCCGATAACGCCGGAGGCATAGCCGAAATGGCTCACCTTCCGGAAGAGGTTCGCGAGCGCACAGACGCTCTTGACTCTCTCGGAAACACAACTGCCGCCACCGGAAAGGGCTTTGCAATCGGTTCAGCTGCTCTGACCGCGCTCGCTCTCATCGCTAACTTCGTTGAGAAGCTGGATGCCAACGGAGCTAAGTACAGCCTTTCCATTATGGATCCGAAGGTGCTTGTCGGCGTTCTGCTAGGTGCCTGTCTGCCCTTCATTTTCTCCGCACTCACAATGAATGCAGTCGGACGTGCGGCTCAGTCCATTGTTATGGAAGTCAGAAGACAATTCCGCGAAATAACCGGCCTTATGGAAGGCAAAGCTGACGCCGACTACGCAAAGTGCGTTGACCTCTGCTCCAAAGCCAGCCTTAAGGAAATGGTTGTTCCCACCCTGCTTGCAATCGCATCCCCGATAATTACCGGCTTGCTCCTCGGCGGAACCGGCGTTATCGGTATGCTCTGCGGTTCCACGGTTTCAGGCTTCATACTCGCAATTTTTATGGCAAACTCCGGCGGAGCGTGGGACAATGCAAAAAAATACGTTGAACAGGGTCATCATGGCGGTAAGGGCTCCGAGCAGCACAAGGCTACCGTTGTGGGCGATACCGTGGGCGACCCGTTTAAGGACACCTGCGGCCCGTCAATCAATATTCTTATTAAGCTCCTGTCAATGGTTTCGATAGTATTTGCGGGACTGATAGCTACCGTACACCTGTTCTGATAAAACATCAGCGTATGCGACTAAGCGTCGCCATACTGTATGCTGAATAGCAAAAGGCTCTGACCGTTGAAGAAACGGGCAGGGCCTTTTTACCATGTGCAAGTGTCAGCATGCAAACGTCGATAACAAATTACAAATTCATTCTTGCTTCGCAACGCTTTGAAAATTCATGAAAAAATCGATTGGTTTATAAGTGAGCAATTTATGCAAAACAAAATTTCAACTGTGAAAAGTGTGTAAATAATTATCAGATTGCTTGACGGAATCGGAAAGCGGTTGTAGGATTAAGCCGATAGCGATGACAAATGACGTTATGAAGAGTATGGACATCGCCGGATGAAAAAACGGAGGTATTGCAATGAAAAAAACGGTTATATTCTGTTATTCAATACATCACGGCAACACAAAGAAGCTCACTGAGGCAATCAAAGAGCGCTGCGGAGCGGAGGTCGTTCTGCTGCCCTGCAAGGAAACTCCAAATTTGAAGGACTATGAGCTTGTCGGTTTCGCGTCAGGAATCTATATGTCCGCTTTCGGAGACCCGATACTCACGTTTGCCGATGAAATCGAAGGCCTTAACGGCAAGGACTGCTTCACGATGTACACAAGCGGGGCCAATTCCGATAAGCTTGATAAGAGTATGGTGAAAAAGCTTGAAGGCGCAGGCGCGCATATCGTCGGTAGGTTCAGTTGCCGCGGCTTTGATACCTTTGGACCGTTCAAACTCGTGGGCGGCTTGCAAAAGGGACATCCGGACGCAGCGGACATCGAGGCTGCCGTACATTTCTGCGAGGAGCTTATGGACTGATTGCTTCGGGGCCAGCCTGTAATGAATCAGCTTGTGAGTTTGAACACAGGCTGATTTTTTGCGGCCTCATTTTTTAATAACGCGGGCTTCGGCGCTCATCATAAAGTCGTACATCGGCGCGAGCAGCATAAAGTCGTGGGACAGTTTGTCCGCAAGACCGTCTGAAAAAAGCAGATCAAAATCCGTGCTGTCGGTGAGGAAGCTGAGGCTTTTCTGATCGAGCCATTCGCGCTTTTCCTCAGGCTGTTCCGGATAGCGGCTGCGCTTATATTTGGTGTCCTCCAAACGAAAAACGGACTGCTTTTTGAAGGCCTTCTGAGCCGCTACATAGGTTCTATCATCGTTCAGAATGAGCGTACGCATTGCTTCCATCGAGTCTGCGCCTGCCTGATAATAGCCGCAGCCGTAGCGGAAACCCCTTGGTGAAAACTCGAACCAAAAGGCGGGCGGGCCTTCATACAGCTTCTTATCGCGGATGAAAACGCACCACATTACGTCGCGGAAGGTGGATTTATCATTCGAAAAACGCGTGTCACGGTAAATACGCGAGATTGAGCGCCCGACCTTCGGCTCGCAGATAAGCTGCGGGTCGATGGAAAGCATAGCGGGTTTCAGGTTAGTCACCAGCTCCCGCATGGGGTCGAGGACTAAGCTGTCATAATCGGCGCGGTGCTCGGTGAACCACGCTTTGCTGTCCACGACGCGGTTTTCAAATAGGAAAGATATTGCTTTTTCGGATATTGGCATAATATTACTCCTCGGAATTCTGCAGCTTAGAAATTACAATTATGATTTTCCCAACTGTCTTTTGTATATACATATGGCAAATTGGTTTTTTACCTTAATAAAATCGTTGAGCTTTTCTGCCGATTGCGCCATAGTTTCGTGTCTGGGCCATCCGGCGGGCTCGCCAACGCCCTCCTGACTGCAATAGCCGTAGAAATCGTATAAATCTGGTTCTTTGAAATTTCTTAATATGGTTCTGTCTGTTTCAATTTGTATTTCCATAGATATACCTTAAGCATCAGTTTTAATTGTATTTTAGCACAACTTCGGAGGCTTTAAAAGCCACCTTTATTAAAATATCGATTTTATGATTACTCGGCGGTATACTTAGGGCACCAGACCGTTTCTTGCAAAAGAGCTATAAACGAAAAAGAGCCGGACGGTTTGTCCGGCACTTTTGTTATTTGAGTGGCTTTTCCATGTTCACATAGTTTGACTTGGTAAAACCGTTTTTTTCATAGAAGCTTGCGTCCTCGCGCAGGGCGTGAAGTTCAATTTTACTAATGCAGTCCTTCTTCAGCTCATCGTGGAGAGCTTCCAGAGCCATGCTGCCACAGCCCTTCCGCTGATAGTTGGGATGGACGAAGAGATCGTCAACGTAGAAATTACTGCATTTAGCTGCAATTATGATTCTGCCGAACAGGTATCCGACTATCTGAGTGTCGATAATCAGCGCATATCCTCTTGAATTGGATCCGGTGAGGTATGATGTGATACGTTTTTCGGCGCGTTCAAGCGGCCAGTTTTCATTGTATGGGGCATCGGCATATACTCTGCACAACATTTGCGCCGCACTTGGTATATCTGATTCGTCACAGGCTCGTAAAAATAGCATTAAGCTCACCTCCAGTATTATTATAACATCGAATTTGAGAAATAAAGCAGAAGAATGTAAACAATAATTTAAACTGCTGTTTTTCTGTATGGATTTTCATAAAAGCGATTTGATGAAAAGCTAATAAGCAAGGGTTGCTCTTTAAGGAACAACCCTTGAAAGCGACGCCGTCACGTCTTATTCTTTTTCGGGAGCGTCCTCTTCGTATTCGATGCTGTCCATATCGAACTCAAGAATTTCGCCGCAGTTGGGGCACTCGATCTTGCCCAGAGCAAGAACGTCCTCATCTACGGTTATGGTTTTTTCGCAGGCGGGGCAGGTTACTTCGTAGAAGGTAGGTTCGCCGTGGTGATGTCCGCAGCAGCAACTGTCCTCATGGTGATGATGGTCGCCTCCGCAGCAGCATTCGTCTTCGTAGCTGCCATGGTCGCCTCCGCAGCAGCATTCGTCATCATCTTCGTCGTAGTCATCGTTATAGACTATTTCTTCGATATCTGAAAGGTCATCGGAGATGGCGTCAATCTCGTCCGCGAGATCCAGAGCGTTTTCTTCAAGATCGTCGAGATCCAGAGCAACGGTTTCGAGCACATCAATGATGGCCGCAAGGAGCTTGTCCTGCTTGTTTTCCTTATCGAGACCCAGACCGTCCGCCAGGCCCTTGAGATACGCGACTTTTTCGGATGTTGTCATTTTGATACCCTCCTTGGTATTCGTGTGAAACACCGAACACTCGTTCTGCGACATGTTCGGCGCTTCAAAGGTTTATTCTAACTGCTTCGTATAAGAATTATACTCTTTTATAATCAGCCCTTTGCACGCTCAAGATATTCTCCCGTGCGGGTGTCAATCTTGATGCGTTCGCCCGGCTCGATAAACAGGGGAACTTTGATTTCGGCGCCGGTTTCTACGGTGGCAGGCTTCGTCGCGTTCGTTGCGGTATTGCCTGCAAACCCCGGATCGGTTTCCGTAATCACAAGCTCGACAAAGTTGGGTGGCTCAACAGAAAAAGTTTTGCCCTTAAAGGAAGAAACGATGCAGACCATGTTTTCCTTGACGAACTTGAAGCCGTCGGACAAAACGCTCTTGTCGATGGGGACGAGCTCATAGCTCTCGGAGTCCATGAAGTAGTAGAGATCGCCGTCCGCATAGCTGTACTCCATGTTCTTGCGGTCAACATAGGCGTTCTCGAACTTCTCGGAAGGGTTGAAGGAAGTTTCGACAACGGCTCCGGTGATGACGTTTTTCATTTTTGTGCGGACGAAGGCCGCGCCTTTGCCGGGTTTGACGTGCTGGAACTCGATAACCTGCATAACCTTTCCGTCCATTTCGAAGGTAACGCCGTTTCTGAATTCGCCTGCTGATACCATAACAGGTCCTCCTATATAATTGAATCAAATTATCCTTAAGTTTTTATAAAATGTACCTAAGCCAAGTTATTTTACACTAGTTTTGTGCGTTTGACAAGGACGTTTTACGCTAAAGACGCCGCTTTTTAAAGGATTATTAAATTCTTGGGCGCTTTTGTAAGGTTTTCGGCCCCGTCTTCCGTAATATAGAGCATATCTTCGATGCGTACGCCAAACTTTCCGGGCATGTAAATGCCGGGCTCGCAGGTGACGACTGTGCCGGTGGGAAGAGGACGGGTCTCTCTCGGGCTTGCGTTCGGACCCTCATGGATGTATAGCCCGACGCTGTGCCCAAGCCCATGACCGAAGTATTCGCCGTAGCCGGCTTTCTCTATGACATCACGGGCGGCTCTGTCCATGTCACTGCCGATAACTCCGGCACGGGCGGCCATCTCGCCTGAATACTGAGCGGCAAGGACGGTACGGTAAACCTTGCGCATCTCATCGGTAACGCTTCCGAGAGCGACCGTACGGGTCATATCGGAGCAGTAGCCGTTTACCTTGCAGCCAAAGTCCATCGTTACAAAATCGCCGGACTTGAGGCGGTTGAAGGTGGGTACGCCGTGGGGGCGGGAGGTGTTTGCGCCGGAAACGCAGATTGTTTCAAAAGCGAGACCCTCGGCTCCATTTTTCGTCATCTGGTATTCGAGCTCCGCGGAAACGTCCTTTTCCGTCAGCCCGGGCTTCAGCATGCCGAGCACGTGATCGAGAGCTTTCTCTGCTATGCGCTGGGCGCTTATTATACTGTCGACCTCGAAGCGCTCCTTGATTTCCCGAAGCGTCTTTGTGACGCTTTGGGCTGGGACAAATTTGACTCCGAGAGTCTCCTGCATACGGAGGTATTCCGAATAGCAGAGGCTTCCGTCCTGAGCGCCGAGTTCGGTCACGCCGTTCTCGGAGAGAAGTCTGCGCAGAATGTCGGCCTCCCTGTTTTCATTCGTGCAGAGAATGACCTCGGCACCCTTCACCTGCTCCTGTGCGGCCTCAATGAAGCGGGAATCGGTGATGAAATATGCTCTGTCTGGGAAGATGAGCACCGAGCCGTCGCTCGTTAGGAATTCCGAGGCGTAAAGCCTGTCCAGCTCGTCATAGAGCCAAAGAGCGGGAAGTCCCGCCTTAAGCATTGCCTGTTGGATTTTTCTGATGTTTGCCAAGATTCAGTCCTTCTTTTTTAAAATATTACCGCGCCTTTTATACGCAAATCTAAAAGGTAGCTCCGCTCCATATCGCAGAAAATGGAACGGATTTGACATATCGATAGGTCTTATCGCGATGGTTAGGACTCCGGCCCTTTTTCCGCAGAGAACATCGGTATAAATCTGGTCGCCGATTATCGCGGTGTTTTTGGGAGAGACATTTTTTTCCTTCAAAAGCATGAAGAGCCGCTTAACCTGGGGCTTTTTTGCCTTATTGACATAGCCTATGGAGAGTGAGGAGGCAAAACGCTCTGCTCTGTCACCACGGCTGTTCGAGTAGATAAAGGGCTCGATTTCCGCTCTTTTCATGGAGTCGATCCAGTTGCGGAGACGGACGGTCGGGAACCGGGCATGGTATTTGTCGAGAGTATTATCAAGGTCCATGAGAAGGAGCTTAACGCCCATTTCGGAAAGCTTTTCCGGCTTCAGCTCATAGATGCTTTTCAGGATTATATCAGGTATAGGGAATGTGAGCATGGAAACGGTTCCTTTCCGAGACCGGGCTTTGCTCTTCAGCGAACGGTCATCAATGCCTGATTCAGGTCTTCAATGATGTCATCGACATCCTCAATGCCGACGGAAAGCCGGACAAGGTCGCTCGGCACGCCCGCCTTAATGAGCTCAGCTTCGGAAAGCTGGCGGTGAGTCGCGTTCGCCGGATGAAGCACGCAGGTATGTGCGTCGGCAACATGGGTCGCGATTATTGCAACCTTGAGATTCTTCATAAATTCCTCTGCCGCACTCCTTCCGCCCTTCACGCCGAAGGAAATTACGCCGCAGGAGCCGTTCGGCATATATTTCTGCGCGAGCGCGAAATACTTGCTTGAGGGCAGGCCACAGTAATTGACCCACGCAATCTTTTCATGCGCTTCAAGATACTCAGCAACCGTCTGAGCGTTTTTGCAGTGCCGCTCCATACGCACATGCAGGGATTCAAGACCTAAGCCAACAAGGTATGAGTTTTGAGCGGAGGGAGTCGCACCCAGATCGCGCATTAGCTGGGAGGTTGCCTTCGTTATGAAAGCGCCGCCCTGACCGAACTTTTCAGCGTAAACGATACCGTGATAGCTGTCATCCGGAGTCGTCAGTCCGGGAAACTTTTCGGCGTGGGCAAGCCAGTCAAATTTGCCGGAATCAACGATAGCACCGCCGATGCCGGAAGCGTGACCGTCCATGTATTTTGTGGTGGCGTGGGTTACAATATCACAGCCCCACTCGAAGGGGCGGCAGTTTATCGGGGTGGGGAAGGTGTTGTCCACAATGAGAGGGACGCCGTGAGCGTGTGCCGCCTTCGCAAAGCGCTCTATGTCAAGAATCGCAAGGCTCGGATTCGCGATGGTTTCTCCGAAAACCGCCTTTGTGTTGGGACGAAACGCGCCCTCAAGCTCCTCATCCGTGCAGTCGGGCGTTACGAAGGTGAAATCGATGCCCATTTTTCTCATTGTGACGTTAAACAGATTATAGGTTCCGCCGTAGATTGCGGAGGAGCATACGACGTGGTCGCCGCAATTGCATATGTTGAACAGTGCGAAGAAGTTCGCGGATTGCCCGGACGCTGTCAGCATTGCCGCCGTGCCGCCCTCAAGAGCGCAGATTCTCGCCGCCACATAGTCATTTGTGGGGTTTTGAAGACGGCTGTAGAAATAGCCGGTTGCCTCAAGATCAAAGAGCTTTCCCATATCCTCGCTTGTGTCATATTTAAATGTGGTGCTCTGAATGATCGGTATCTGGCGGGGTTCGCCGTTTTTTGGCGAGTATCCCGCCTGTACGCATTTTGTTCCTATTTTGCTCATGTTCTTCAATTCCTTTCGCTGCGCGTGAAATGCACGTATTTCTTTATAGTAATGCCCTTACCCTGTCACAGTTGAGCCTATTATACTGTTATTTCTTGTCAGAGGTCGTGATATGTCATAGCCCCAGAGGTATTGGACTGCTTTTCCGTCCACAAGAATCTGGACGCTTTTTATGCCGGAAAGCGAAGTCAGAGAGTTGACGACAGCGTAAACCGCTAGCTTTGCGTCGGAAGCCGAAATTGAACCTTCGCCAGGAGAGACACCGGATAAGCTGACGGAGCAGACCCCGTCCAGCGTATACACGGACATAACGATGGTTCCGATGGGAAAGGCTCTTTTCAGGTCACTGTTGACGGGCCCTTCAAAAAGAGCATCCAGAATCTCGCGCTCGGCGGAATTTTCGTCGTCAAAGCTTATCGTCCGGTATTCGGAGCCTAAGGTCTTTTCGGAGGTTTTGGGAAAGTAAATTCTGACCTGCGCCTTGCCGGAACTGATGATGTTATCGAAAAGAAGAAAAGTCTCCGCCGAGAGGTTTTTATCAATCTCCTCGTCGCCCACGCATATATTTACAAAGTCAACCCCTTCAATTGAGCACATTGTCAGCGTTACACAGGCATCCATTATTGTTTTATCCATGCCGCTCAAATCCAGATAGGCCGAGTTTGCATAAACGGTGACAACATTTTCCTCCTGGCGGGTATCCAGTACTTCCACGCCTGCGGGAAGGGGAGACTTAAGCTTCGGGTCGGCCGGCGCTTTTGAAAGAGCGGAGGCGGCCTGAAGAACAGGTTTTTCATCAGACGCCAGAGGTACGGCTTCCGATTTAAGCAGCTCGCTGTTCGTTCTGTAATCGGGACTGAGCACGCGATAAACGGAAATGCTGCCGGCGGAGGGCATTGAGACTGACTTTGCGGCACAGGCGGTAACAAGGAGAATGAGAGCGAATATAATCGGAACAAGGCGCTTATTCATATTGATTCCGCCTTTCCTTGCCCGTCAATATCGTCCGTACAGGCGGGAAATTTGACGATGAAGCGTGTTCCGCCGATTTCCCGTTTTTCGACACTGATTGAACCGCCGTGCAGACGGACGGCGTCATAGACGATTGAAAGTCCGAGACCGCTGCCGCCGGCATCCCGCGACCTTGCCTTATCCACGCGGTAAAAACGGGAGAAGATATGCGGCAAATCCTCGTCAGGTATCCCAATTCCCGAGTCTTCGACGACAAGAACCACATACTCATTCTCACGGAAGAGCAGTATGCGGACAATTCCTCCGGGCATATTGTATTTTATACTGTTTTCAGCGAGGTTAAAAATAATTCTGTAGACCAGGTCTTCACTGCCGCGGATAAAGCAGTTGTGCTGGAACTCCGTCGAAATGGAAACACGATACTCTTTTGCGAGAGGCGAAAGCAGATGCATCGTTTTTTCGGCGACATGCCGCAAATCCAGCTTATCCTGAGAAATGTCTATTCCGCTGTCCATCTTAGTAAGGCTGAGAAGCTTTTCTGTTGTACGGGAAAGTCGTTCGGCTTCATTGCCTATATCGGTGACGAAATCACGCATGGTCTCGATGTCCATGTTCTGAGAATTCACTATACTGTCGGACAAAAGCCTGATTGAGGCCAGCGGAGTCTTCAGCTCGTGAGACGCGTCCGATACGAAACGGCGCCGTAATTCCTCGGTGTCCTTAAGCCTATGCGTAAGGCTGTTAAATTCACGCCCCAGTTCGGAAAGCTCGTCCTTGCCCACCGCGTTGATCTGGTAGTCGTAATCACCCTCTGAAACGATGCGCGTTGCCCGAACAAGCTCCGTGATGCGGAGCGTCAGCGCTCTGCTGAAAATAAACATGAGAATAACGGCGACGGCTCCGAGCACCAGCGTTATGTTGCGAAGGTTCTTTTGAATGCTTGTAATAAGCTGTGCCTGCGCTGAATCGTACTCGTAGAGGTAAACGGCGCCTAAGGTTACGCCACCGTTTTTTATCGGCATTGCCTCGCGTGACATAAAGGCTTTGCCGTCATAGACCGAGTAGTATACTATTTTTCCGTCCAGCGCGCGGCTTATTTCGGAAAACAGAGCGTAGCTGCCAACGCCGGAACCGATATCCGCGGTGTCGTAAAGAATTTTTGCGTTTGAGTCCGCAACGATTACACGGGTCAGCGAGCGGAGATCAAGAAAGCTCATGACCTCCTGTACGGTATCACCCGTGAGCTTATCAGAAGCAGAGAGGGCAGAACTCATTACGTTTGCCTGAGTTTGAAGTGAGTTCTGCTTGGAGGTGAAAACCAAATCACGGGAAACTATGGTGGGATAAGTGTTCAGCATAATCATGAGCCCCGCGATGAGCACGAGAAAGGTCAGGGCAAATTTGAGCTGGACGCTGTTTACGAATGTGCTTACGCCTGGCAGCCTTTTCATGAGTTTTACTCCCAACAGTTCCTTGTGTCAGTAAACAGGGTTTAAATATTTTATTTCAAAATGCGAAATTTGTCTATATCAAGTTTTGGCTTTTCAGTCTTCACCGAAGTAATAGCCCACGCCCCATTTCGTGTTGAAGCATTTGGGATCGGCGGGGTCAAGCTCGAGCTTTTCGCGAAGCCTGCGGATATGGACGTCAACCGTACGCACATCGCCCTGATAATCGACGCCCCATATGAGGTCGAGAAGCCGCTCGCGGCTATATACCTTGCCGGGGTTGCGCATGAGAAGCTCCGCAAGATTGAACTCCTTGGCGGTGAGCTCTACCAGGGCGCCGTTTTTTCGGGCGATACGGCGGGAAATATCGATCGTGATATGGGCTCGTGTCAGTGAGTCGTCTTTTCCTTCAATGCTCTGGATAGTGCTGCGCCGCAGAAGAGCGCGAACCCTTGCCTTGAGTTCAAGAATGTTGAAGGGTTTTGTAATATAGTCGTCCGCCCCGTATTCGAAACCGATGAGCTTATCGGTATCCTCGCTTTTAGCCGTGAGCATGATAATCGGAACGGTGGAAAATTCGCGTATCTGCATGCAGACCTCAAGCCCGTCCAGCTTGGGCATCATAAGGTCCAGAAGGATAAGGTCGTATTCGGTGGATCGGGCCATTTCAACGGCGGTTTCGCCGTCGTAGCAGCAGTTGACTTCATAGCCCTCGTTTTCAAGATTGAACTTTATTCCCTTAACGAGTGTTTTCTCATCATCAACGACAAGAATTCGCATTTTCTGATCCCCCGTCTTTCAGTCTGTTGTTATGCAGCTTTTGATCTTTTCGTAGGTTTTTGAGCCTATACCCGAAACGCTCATAATCTCGTCCGTGCTTTTGAAGGGTCCGTTTTGCTCACGGAAGGCGATTATACGCTCGGCGGTCTTTTCTCCGATTTCCGGAAGGGTGCAAAGCTCCTGCGCGGTCGCGGTGTTGATGTTGACAAGCAGGGGCTGCGAGCTTTCCGGGGACGGATCAGGCTGTGATGCGGCTATTTCAGCGTCCTCGGCGTTCTGAGCCGATATAGTTACATTGGCACTCCCGTCATTGCCGGGGAGGGAAAAAACGACTGTCACTGCGATAAAAATCACTGTTATGATAATTGCGGCAATTTCCGCTTTTGAGAGCTTCAAACGATCTTCCCCTTACGGCCGTCGGCTCCGGCACAGATATTTAGAGTTGATTTTCAAGGAATAAGTCCGTATAATGAATAAAGTTTCAAAAGTATTATATACAATATAACATATTTTTCCGGAGATGCATATGAAAAAGTCAAAGATTTTATCTTATATTTTAATATTTGCCGTAATATCCGCGATGCTTATGCCCGGCTCCGCCGCAGCATTATCCGATCCAACGACGAACGCGAAGGCAATCGTTCTTGTCGACACTACAACGGGAAGCATTCTTTTTTCAAAGAACGCGGATGAAAAGGTTTACCCCGCGAGCACAACGAAGATTATGACCGCGCTTCTCGCTGTTGAGGCAATCGAGAACGGCAAAGCAGCACTTACGGATTCCGTCACCGCCGGAAGCGATATTATGACGGGTCTTAGCGAGGACGGAAGCACTGCCGGTATCGTTCCCGGTGAAACGATGACACTTGAAAGTCTGCTTTACTGTACGCTGCTGTCCTCTGCAAACGAGGCCTGTAATATAATTGCGGAGTATATCGGCGGTGATATCAAGACTTTTGTCGGCATGATGAACGCGAAGGCCAAGGAGCTTGGATGCACCGGAACAAATTTTACAAATACACACGGGCTGCCGGACAATAACCATTACACGACAGCTTCCGATCTTGCTAAGATTGCGCTTGAAGCCTACACGCATCCGCTTTTTATGGAAATCTGCAACACAGTAACGAAAACCGTTCCGGCGACAAATATTTCGCCGGAGAGAACGCTGGGCAACACAAACGGACTTATAAACAACGATTCAGAGCTGTATCCGGGCTATTACTATGAATACGCAAAGGGAATGAAGACAGGTCACACCGAGGCCGCGGGCTATTGTCTGGTTTCATCGGCAACAAAAGACAATGTGTCTCTGCTTTGCGTCGTGATGGACGCTATAGCGGTTAAAAAGGTGGAAAAAGTCGAATATACGAATTTTACCGATTCCGTCGCAGTCTATAACTGGGCTTTCCAAAACTTCAGCTACAGGAACATTCTTGACACAACCGACATGGTGAAGGATGTATCTGTAAAATTGGGCAAGGATGCGGATTATGTGACTGTCCGTCCGGAATCGGCAATAAAAGCCCTAATGCCGAATGACGAAGATATTTCAAGCTTTGAGCAGCAGGTAACGATATATTCGGAACAAAAAGGCGAAGCGCTGACGGCACCGATTGAGGCCGGAGCAGTGCTGGGCGAGGTCAGCATTTCGCGTGACGGAGTGGTTTACGGTACCTCAAAGCTTGTAGCCTGTTCGTCCGTAGATGTGAGCTATTCTCAGCTTATCAAGACAAAAATTGGGAAAACGTTGAAAAATCCGGCTGTAATCATCTTCCTGCTGGTCGTTTTAGGACTTCTGGGAACCTATATTTTTCTGGTCGTGCGCTACCGCAGATCAAAGAAAAAGTATTTGCGGGAGATGGAGGCGAGACGAAAGGCAAGAGAAAAAACACTGACGGATCGTCAGCCCGCAAGAACCTCTCCGCGTACACGGGCAAATTCTGCACAGGATGAAAGCAATGATTACGATAAGGACAATACCGGCAAAACTTCGACCGGACGACGAGGCGGAAATTCCTCCGACCACGCGACCGAAACGCAGGCCGAGCGCGATTACTTCGAGGAGTTTTTCGGAAAAGATAAAAAATAGACCGCTTACAAGCGGATGATGCCAAAGCGCCGCCGGAGCAACGCTTCCGCGGCGCTTTATAAAAGGAGAGTATACCATGAACAACAGATTTGCTTTTATCGGAGCGGGGAATATGGGCGGAGCTATCATCGAGGCGCTCTGCCGCGCAGTACCGCCGGAGAATGTTGTTATCTATGACAGAGACGAAAACAAGACAGCGGAGCTTTCAAACAAGACCGCCTGCCGTATTGCCGCGAGCGCACAGGAGGCTGCTTCAAACGCGCATTTTGTTTTTCTCTGTGTGAAGCCGAATGTCCTGCATGACGCACTGAAAGGTATTTGCCCTGTGCTTAGCGGAAAGGTCGTTGTTTCTATCGCTGCGGGAGTAGCAAAGAACTCCATAAAAGCGATTCTCGTGGGGGAGGGACTCGATTTGCCGATAGTTCGGCTGATGCCCAATACGCCGGTTGCCGTCGGAAAGGGAATGATTCTTGTGTCGCCGGACAAGAATGTATCGAAAGAGGATGTCACGCTCCTGCTTGAAGCGCTTGCACCCGGGGGGCTGACCTCGATTATTGACGAGAGCTACATTGACGCGGCGACTCCGGTTTTCAGCTGTTCACCCGCTTATGTGTATATGTTCATCGAAGCGCTTGCGGACGGCGGAGTTATGGCCGGTGTTCCGCGAGACAAGGCACAGAGCTATGCCGCGCAGGCAGTGCTCGGAGCTGCCGCAATGGTACTTGAGACCGGCAAACACCCCGAGGAACTTAAGGACGCCGTGTGTTCGCCCGGAGGCTCGACCATAGTCGGAGTTGAGGAGCTTGAAAAGAGCGCCTTCCGCGGAGCGGTTGCCTCGGCTGTATACGAAGCGTATAAAAAGACTGCAAATCTCGGGAAATAGGACGGCCCTCATCAGTCACCTGCGGTGACAGCTTCCCCCAAGGGAAGCCTTGATAAGAAACCGCGGCGGGAAGCTCCCACCGCGGTTTCTTATTGCCTATATTTTTTTTATATCGGGCAGGGAATCGTCATTTTTTATCCAGTCCGCCACGTTTATTATCTCAATACCGTTATCAACGGTGCGGCAGACGATTTTTTCAATGCCCGCGTTAAGTATAAACCTGCGGCAGAGAGTACAGGGAGCGGCTGTTATAAGCTCGTTCGTTTTCGCGTCACGTCCGACGAGATAGATTGAAGAACCCAGCATATCTCTCCTTGAGCAGGAAATGATTGCGTTTTGCTCCGCGTGGACGCTCCGGCAAAGCTCGTAGCGCTCGCCTGCGGGAATGTTGAGGTGCTCGCGTGTGCAGAAGCCGAGGTCGCTGCAATTTTCGCGTCCTCTCGGGGCGCCGTTGTAGCCGGTGGAGATGATTTCGTCCGCCTTAACGATTATCGCGCCGTATTTTCTTCGAAGGCAGGTGGAACGGTTCAGAACTGAATCCGCTATGCCGAGGTAGTAGTCGTCCTTGCTTGTTCTCTTGTCCATGTTGCTCCTCCAAATCGTTTTCTCTGTCTTTTTCAGTATACCACAACGGTTGTGCCGAGCGGGATGCTGTTGTAGATATACAGGATATCCGCATCGTACATTCTGACGCAGCCGTGGCTGACGGGGTAGCCTATCGATGAGTCTGAGAGCTTGGTAGTACCGGGGTAAAACAGACGGGAGTGAAAGGCGTAGCCCGTGTTGTCCTTGAAGCCGACGACGGGCTTAACCGTGTAGGTCGCGGTTGTCCAGCCGCCCCATGCCTTATAGGCAGTTTTCCATACTCCGATGGGGGTGCCTCGCCCGGGAGCGCCCGTTCCGACTATGCAACTGTAGATTAAATCCCAGTTTCCTCTGCTGCCTTTGAATACATTGGCTCTCTGCATAGATAGATTTACCCAGACGAGATATTCCGTTGAACTGGAATAATCCTTGGAGTTTAACCAGGTCTCTTTTTCGGATTCGGTGTAGTCGTGTTCCTGCGCCCACTTGAGGGTGAAATTGCCGGTATAACCAAGCGTTACGAGCTTCTGGACACGGTCGATTTCCGCCTGATTGCTGTTGTCCGTAACGCACTCCGCCTTGAGGCTGATTACGCAGCCGGAAGCGTTGATGTTAAGATACTCGGTATTTCCGGTTCCGTCAAGCTTGTTTTTATATCCCGCGACAGTGATGGTATCGGCAGTGCCGTTTACGGTGACGATGTTGTTTTCGCCGGCTATTTCGGCCTTTGACATGACGTTATCCTTATCGAGGATAAAGACGTTATTTGCCCCGGGCATATCGAGAGACGCGACAGCACCGGCGGAGAGCTTGTTGACGGTGTTATATTTTCCGGAAACGCTTACCGAGGAGAGACCGGCGCAGGATAAGGAGAGCCAGTTTGAACTGCCGGTGAGGTCTATGGCCTCCAGATTTCCATTGCTGTTGAGAAAGATTTTGTTCGTAGAGCCGCCTACGGCAAGCGAGCATCCTGCCGAAATGACGGCTTCAACGGCGTTCTCATTTCCGGAAACGTCGGTTTTTCCTAGGCTGGCGGCTCCGTCGGCTGTTTTAATTATGTTCTGAGTGCCCGTGACCTTCAGAGCTGAGACGGAAGCGCCAGCCGAGAGCGTGACTGTGTTGCCTCGGCCACTGATTATGAGCTTGTCGTGGCTGCCGGATATGTTCACGGACATGCAGTTCCCCGTGATTTCAATTGTATTTATACCGGAGCCGACGCTCATGTCCGTACAGGACTCAATACGGAGTGCCCCGACCTGTGCGCCGAGGTCGCCGCCAAGAGACAAGCTCCCTTTGCCGACAGCAACGACAAGACCGGAAAGACTGGAGCCGCCGCTGAGATAAAAGCTCGTGAGTTCGCTGCTCCGCAGAGTCACGGTATCGGCTTTGACACCGATAAGTGAGATTTCCTGTGCAGAGCAGTCGAACCATAAATTGCCGGCGCTTATGTTGTTGAGAGAACCGCTGCCCTTTACAACGCTGCCGCCGGACGCGCCGGAAGTCAGCGCGTCTGCGGTGATATAGTTTGAAGCGACACGATAGAGAATCGTTAAAAATTCGGCGCGCGTAATGCTGCCGTTCACATTGAGCGCACCGTCATAGCCCTGAATCAGCTTTTCTGAAACAAGTGCCGCAATGGCTCCGCAATTGTCATTTGTAATTCCGGAAGCATCCGAGAAAGGAGTCAGGACGGAATAATCCGGCTCCGCGGGTACAAGGCAAAAGGCCTTTGCCATCATGGAAAGAGCGTTTTGACGAGTCATGGGAGCGTCAAGGCTTCCGGTTTCAGCGGAAATAAGCCCAAGCTTCAGGGCCTTTCCGGCAGCGTCCGCATACCAGACATCGGAAGAAATACCCAAAGCTGAAGTGTCCGATTTGCCAGAGGCTCCGAGGACGCGGCACAGAACCGTTATCATCTGGGCAGCCGTAATTGGAGCGTCGGGTGCAATCGATGAAGCGCTTAGCCCGGTTATCAGTCCGTCTTCAAAGCCTTTTTTGACAGTTGCCTCCGCCCAGTGAGCTGAAATATCGTTAAAATCCTCCCAGCTCGATGCGTAAGCGCCTGAGAAGAGACAAAAGACAATTATGAGAGCCACAGCGGCACTTACGAGCTTTTTTAATTTCATAGGGTACTCCAAATACTTGAATTATGCTAATTATGCTTTGCAAATGCTAATTTATAGTATTATAATTAATATCCGCAAGTCAACAACAAAACTGTATCATTTGGGGATAATTTTGGGAAAGGTAAGGGGGTAGGCGGTTTGGCGAGAAACTGGCAGACAGATACGGACAATGTCATAAAGTCACTCGGCGGAGAGCGAAAAAAACTGCTGCTCCAATGCTGCTGCGGCCCTTGCAGCAGCTACGTGCTTGAATATTTAACGCAATATTTTGATGTTGCGGTTTTGTATTACAACCCGAATATACAGCCGAAAGACGAATATAAAAAGCGGCTTTTGTGGATGCGAAGGGTTGCGGAAAGGTATCCCGAAAAGGTATCTATTCTTGAGTGCGGGTACAGAGGCGAAGAATTTGATACCGTGTCACAAGGACTCGAAAACGAGCCTGAGGGCGGTGCGAGATGCGTTAAATGCTTTGAGCTTCGTTTGCGCGAGACGGCAAGGCTTGCTAAAGAGGGCTCTTTTGACTATTTCTGCACGACACTATCGGTAAGTCCGCACAAGGACGGGCAATTATTAAATGAAATTGGGCTTGCGCTCGAAAGAGAGTTCGGTGTCAGGTGGCTTCCCTCGGACTTTAAAAAACGCGAGGGCTACAGGCGCTCAATCGAGCTGTCAAAGGAATATGGGCTTTACCGCCAGAACTACTGTGGCTGCCTGTTTAGCCTTAAAGAGGCAAAACAGACACAAGACGCGGGGATATAACTCCGCATGACGACAACCGCAATGACGAAAGGTGTATTTTCATGAAACTCAGCACAAGAGAACTTGTAACAGTCTCCGTTATCGGTGCGGTCTATGCGGCGCTTACGCTTGTCAATCCTCTCGCTTACGGACCTATACAGTTTCGCTTTTCCGAAGTGCTCTGCATATTGCCGTTTTTTCTTCCGACATCGGCGCTTGGGCTGACTGTCGGCTGCGTGGTGGCCAATCTTATCGGGCCTTACGGAGCGCTTGATATTATCTTTGGCTCGCTTGCGACTCTGCTTGCCGGACTCTGTACGGCGGCTATCGGCAGCAAGGCTAGGAAACGCGGGAAAATAGGCTGGGGCGCCTGCATAGGAGTGTGTCTCATGCCTGTCGTTTTCAACGCACCGATTGTGGGTGCGGTAATTGCTTACGCTTCAACGGAGCTTGCCTTCCAAAAGGGCTTTGTCTTGTACGGCGCGCAGGTCGGACTGGGCGAGGCGGGAGTGATGCTCGTTCTGGGTTTGCCAGCAATGCGTTATATACTGAAAAGTCCGGCGCTTTTGTCGCTTTTGTGCAGAGACGGCCAAGACTGAGGAAGAACTGATTCAAAGCAAGATGACGCAAATATCTGTTGACATGTCGTTTGCGGATACTGTATAATAACTTAGTTTTCTGACCATATTTATTTAGGTCGGAGCGCGGAGTTTCCGCGGACATCATTTTTATCAACTACTGCGGCCTGTTTCGATGCATCCGCGCGGGAAACTGTTGGAACGAGGCTGTTGTTGAGTATCATACAACGAAAGGAAGGTGTACGAAAATGGTTCGTACGTATCAGCCCAAAAAGCGTCATGCTCAGATGGAACATGGCTTTCGTAAGAGAATGTCTACAAAGAACGGCCGCAAGGTACTTGCACGCCGCAGAGCCAAGGGCAGAGCTAAGCTCTCCTATTGATTCAATGATCAAAACGTACTGTGAAGCAGCGTCTATCGGCTTTGCCGGAGCGGAGCTTACCGCATAATACCGATTTTTCAGGGCGGAAGTTTCCGCCCTTTAGGTGTTTGCACGGTTTTTGCGTTTGGACGAAAGGACTGTGAAATTTGAAATTCTCGGTTTCGATGAAGAAAAATCATGAGTTCCGCCGTTTGTATGCAAAGGGTAAAAGCGTAGCGACTCCGTCCCTTGTTGTGTATTTCAGAAAGACCAACAGGGACTATAATCAGCTCGGGATCACGGTAAGCACAAAAGTCGGAAATGCCGTCACGCGAAATCTCGTCAGGAGACGTCTGAGGGAGATATATCGCCTTAATGAGGAGCGTATAACAAAGGGAATCGATGTGGTCGTTGTCGCCAGACAAAAAAGTCCTTATGTCAGCTATACTGAGCTGGAAAAGGCCTATTTATACGCCTTAGCAAGGCTTCAAATTTTGTCTGATAAACCGAAAAGCGGTGATAACGGTTGAAAAAATTACTGATCGCGCTCGTAAGGTTCTATCAAAAATATATATCTTCGCATACGAAACCCTGCTGCAGATTTATTCCGACCTGTTCGCAGTACGCAGTTGAAGCACTGGAAAAATACGGAGCTGCCAAAGGCTCGTGGCTTGCGCTCAAGCGCATCAGCAAGTGTCACCCTTTCCATAGAGGTGAACACGATTTCTATGATCCGGTCCCTTGACCGGACATATCCGATAGGAGATACCCTATGTCATTTTCCCACATTATTGCCTACCCGTTTTCATTGCTTCTGATGGCTTTCTATAACCTTACTGGAAATTACGGTATTGCCGTTCTTTTCTTCGCGGTTGTGGTCAAGGTTATTCTTCTGCCGTTCCAGATGAAGTCGAAGCACAGCATGATGCGCACCTCGCGCCTTACGCCTTACATGAAGGAACTCGAAAAGAAGCACGAGGGCAACAAACAGAAATATCAGGAAGAGGTTGCAAAGCTTTACAAAGAAGAAAAAATCAACCCCATGTCTGGCTGCCTCTGGTCCCTGATACCCATGGTATTTATCTTTATTCTGTACAACGTTATCCGTTATCCGTTCACATACCTTATGAACCTTTCGGATGCCCAGTATAGCGCAATCAAAGACATTGTTACGAACAATGGCGGAACTATACCGACAGGCACTTATTCACAGCTTTCTTTGATTGATTATGTTCACACGCACTTCAGCCTTTTCAATGGCATCTCGGACAAGCTTGTAGATTTAAATCTACACTTTTTGGGTATGAATCTGGGCCAAATCCCGTCATGGAGATTTGCTGGTGTGGATTGGAGCCAAAAATCCAGCTGGCTTCCAGCAGTGGGACTTTTCCTCATACCAGTCATATCAGGCGTATTCGCCTTTTTCTCCATGAAGATATCAAACGCAGCCAATCCTCAGATGGCACAGCAGCAGGGCTCGATGAAATCCATGATGTACATGATGCCTTTGATGTCTGTCTACATCGGATTTGTAGCTCCCGCAGCTCTGGGTATTTACTGGATTGCGCAGAGTGCCCTTGCCACCGGTCAGGATGCTATCCTGAACAAGTATTACGGCAAGATGCTTGACAAAGAGGACGCGGAGCGCAACGAAAGATACCGTGCGCGCGAAATAGAGATTGAGAAAAAACGTCTGGAAACAGAAAAGCTCAAGGAGCTGGGCGCGACCGAGAGAAACAAAAACACCAGTAAAAAGAAGCTTCAGGCAAATGCAAAAGCACAGAACGATGAAAGACTTGCCACAGAACGCGCGGAGGAGAAGGCAAAACGCCGTGCGGCACTGGGGCTAAGCAATGAAACACCGGATTCTCAGGTTGGCAACCGCAAATATGCCAGAGGCAGAGCCTATGTTGTAGACCGCTTTATTAATCCTGAAGGAGCAGAGGAAGCGACTAAGGTCGCGTCAGAGCTCTCCTTAATTGACGAAGAAGTCGACAGCGAATTTGCCGAGAACACGACCGACGAAAACACAAGTATCGAAAATACGGATACCGAAGCCCAAAGTACCGACACCGATGCTAAGGACTGAAGAATCCGCATATGACATTTATATGGGAGATATGCAATGCAGAATTCAATCGAAGTGACGGGAAAAACAGAGGATGAAGCGATTGCCTCCGCTCTCCGTCAGCTTAACCTTCAAAGAGACGAAGTCTCTATCGAGATCGTTGAACGCGCCAAAAGCGGTTTTCTCAGAATCGGCGCTTCTCCCGCCGTTGTAAAGGTAATATATGAGGTTCCCGACAAGGCTTCAAATGGTGATGTTGAGGAAAAAGCCAGAGAATTTCTTGAGGGGCTGCTTACCCGTATGGGAATAAGCGCCGACATCGGAATGAAAACAAGAGACGATGGAGCAATCACAATTGAGCTGAGCGGAGCGGGAATGGGAGCCATAATCGGCCGCCGCGGAGAAACTTTGGACGCGATACAGCACCTTACAAATTACGCCGTGAACCGCGGAACCGACGAGAGAACGCATATCAGCATTGATGCCGAGAATTATCGCTCCAAGCGAGAGGAATCGCTTGAGCATCTGGCGGAAAAGATGGCCGCGAAGGCCCTTAAGTACCGCAGAAGCATGGCGCTTGAACCCATGAATTCCTATGAACGCCATGTCATCCACACGGCTCTCCAGAATTATGAGGGAGTTACGACTTGCTCCACCGGAGTTGAGCCAAACCGCAGAGTAGTCATTTCCTGCGAAAAATCCAAGCCGCAGGATTAAAAAATTCATTAAAAGAGCAGAGGTGAGGGGCGGCTTGACCGCCGTAAAGTGGGAGAATATAATTCTATTTTTGAGACCGTCAGAATAACACTGGCAAAGCAGCTGGAAATCAGCCCCGATTCGATTACCGAAGAAACCTTAGTTGTCGAGGACCTCGGCGCCGACTCGCTTGACGTTGTCGAGCTCATTATGACCCTTGAAGAGGGCTATAATATCATCATTACGAATGATGACGCAAGTGAGCTCCGCTCTGTAGGGCAGATCGTGGCTTTCATTGAAAAGCAGCTTAAAAAGTCCTTCTGACTACAAATCCGAAACAAAACGGACAGCCTTTGTCTTTTCAAGGCTGTCCGCTTTTCTATATCGGCGTCTGCTGAGACAGTTCGGCCGTCGGTCTGCTCTTTGAACGGAGATTGTGGAATAAGAGAAGGCCGAAGTCCTTTACAAGCTCACCGATGAACTTCTTCATTTCGGGGTCCGTTTCCCTTATCGCCGTAAAAATCGCAGAAAAATTCTTTCTCCACTCTTGGGTGATGTCGGAAAGGGTTTTCGCGTCTCCGGCGTCGAGAACATTGAAAAGAAGGTCTGTAAATTTTTCACGTTCGTCAGGTGAAAGCGTATCGATCCAGTCCCTTATGGTACGGTTCATGTACTTAGCACCGTCCGAAACCTCTTCCGTCGTTATGAAACCATCGCCGTCGACCTTCCAGGAAAACGGGTCGTGCTGCATTACGCCGAAGCGGCTGCTCTCGACGACAGTATATTTCTTGTGGCCCTCCAACAGCATCCCGATGAGAGAGAACTGCGGAACGGTCTTTTCTATCCGCTCCTCAATACGGCGGTAGCCTTCGCTGTCGAGTACACCCTCTTTAAAGCCAGGACCGTCGTGGTCATAGACGCGCTGTATCCTAAGCGAAACGGACTGCGGGGCGGCCAAAGCAGAGTATACTGCCAAATTGCCGCCTTTTGAGTGACCGCCGAGAATCAAATTTCCAGACATGCGCTGTGATATATCAAGCAGGTATTGAAGCGCCCTATCCTGTGCCGGCACCGGATAGACAAAGGCCATGTTAAAATCTTCTTTCCATCCGATCAAGGTATTGTCTGTGCCGCGAAAGGCTATATATTCGGTACTTTCGGGCAGAATATACGTGACGGCTGAAAACTGCTTTTCGCTGAATGCATCAACTTCGCTGACGAAGGAGTACATCCCGATATTCCTAAAACGGGGGCTCGCGGCAACAGCCTGAAGAAGGCGCTTATTACTTTTCGGGTCACGGGCTTCAAAGAGCATGGAGGTAAATAACTCCGCCCGCAGACAGTCTGCTATCCGCACGGGCGTTTGAATATCTGCCGGACCGGGTACGACTCCCGCGAAATTTATATAGGAAAGCTGTGACAGAATGAGGCTGTCCACCGAACCGAAGGCCTTTTCCGAAAAAGTGCGAAACTCGGTCTCCGCGTATTCAATTATGCTTTTCAAGTTTCAACACCTCCAACATACTTACCGCATTATTGTAATATGCTTAAACATGTAGTGTCAAGCGGGGAGGGGACTTTAATTTGTCATTGACGAATACCAAGAATAAAGGTACAATTATTTGAAGAAGTTCAACAATTATTGAGGGAGGATCCGAAATGAAGCTAGTGATTGCAATTACTGACAAGACGGATGCACCCAAGGTTGCGAACGCGATGTCAATGGCAGGATATCATTCAACTGTGTCAGACAGCTATGGTGGTTTTCTCAAAAAGGAGAACTCGGTTATTATGTCCGCAATAGACGACAAAAAGGTTAGCGCCGCACTTAAGATTATTCAGGAAAACGCATCCGAGAGAATTGTGGATGTGCCTTCCGATTTTCTTATGGGGAGTTTTAAGCTGCCTCCGCAGGTCAAGGTCGGCCGTGCGGTCGTGTTTATGATGGACGTCGATCAATTCATTAGGCTATGATACGCGAAAAGGACTTTATAGATTCACACGCATATATAATCGCCTCACCCGATGTGGAGCAAAGAGAAAAAAAGGCGCTTGACATCGCCTGCTATTATCTGTGCGAGGAACAGGAAAAACGACCTTGCATGGAGTGCCCCTCATGCCGGAATGTCCTTTCGGGCTTTCATCCTGACGTCATCGATGTTTCAAGAAAAATCGACGATAAGGGAAAAGCAAAGCGCGATATACAGGTGGAGCAGATAAGGCAGATGGCGTCCGACGCCTATGTGCGCCCTTCTCAGGCAAATAAGAAGGTCTATATTATTAGGGACGCGGGCACGATGAACATTCCGGCTCAGAACGCCGCACTGAAAATACTTGAGGAGCCGCCGGAATACGCAGTTTTCATCCTATGCGCGGACAGCGCTGAGTCTATGCTGGCTACGGTTCGCTCGCGTTGCGCCGTCATAAGGCTGACCGGAGAGAAAGCGGGAAATGAAAGCGAGCTTGCGGAAGAATTTATAACACTGGCGGCAAAAAAGGACGAGGCCAAGCTCTGCGCTTTTTTCGGCAAACATGAGGCTCTGGAAACCGAGCGGGTGGGCGAGTTTGTGAGCGACGTGAGATTTTGTCTGGACAGCTTCATCAGTCTTAAAAAAAAGTATGTCAATCTTACACGCGAGGACGCGTATCGACTTCTCTCACTGTGTGATAGGGCGGAGGATTATCTGCGCCTGAATGTCAGCTCCAAGCATGTTATGGGTATGCTTTGCGTGCTGACAATATGAAATGAGGAAAAATTTTGGTTAAGGTAGTAAGTGTTAAATTTAATCCCCACGGCAAGGCATATTATTTCGACCCGAACGGTATTGAAGTTAATTCGGGCGATACTCTTATCGTGGAAACATCAAAGGGTCTTGACATCGGAGATTGCGCGCACGGTGAGCATTATGTGACCGACGAAAGCATTATACCTCCGCTTAGACCCGTTATCAGGACCGCGACCGAGGACGATCTTCGCGTTGCGGCTCAAAATAAGGAACGCGAAAAGGAAGCCTTTAAAATCTGCAAGGAAAAAATCGAGGCTCACAAGCTGGATATGAAGCTTGTGGATGTCGAATGCGGCTTCGAGGGCAATAAAATATTGTTTTTCTTTACGGCGGACGGCAGAGTGGACTTCCGCGATTTGGTAAAGGATCTTGCGGCGGTATTCCGAACGCGTATAGAGCTGCGTCAGATCGGAGTTCGTGACGAGACAAAGATGCTCGGCGGACTGGGTATCTGCGGCAGGCCATACTGCTGCAATCAGTTTTTAAACGATTTTCAGCCGGTCTCCACCAAGATGGCTAAAACCCAGTCCATGTCGCTGAACCCGACAAAGATTTCCGGCAGCTGCGGCAGGCTCATGTGCTGCCTGCGGTACGAGCAGGATGCTTATGAGGATCTTGTGAAAAAGATACCGAAAATCGGAGCGTTTGTTCAGACATCCTCCGGTTACGGCGTCGTTTTAGCGGTGAATGTCCTGCGCCAGAAGGTTAAGGTGTGCCTCGACAGCGGAGGCGAGCAGGAGTTTAAGATTCTGGACGCGGACGAGGTTGCGACAGTGCCCGGCGGCAGACCGAAGCCGGGCGAGGCTATTCCGCAGGTTCTTATCGAGAAAATAAAGACTGAGGAAGTGCCTGAGGAACCCGAAACCGAGGTTGACGACTGGCAGGCTCCATCGCTTTTTGCAGAGCAGACAGACGGCTCGTCACAACCAAGGACGGGATCGGCGGAGAAAGCACCTTCTCAGGCTCAAGCCGGAAAACCCGAGAACAGGGGACAGGAGCAGCGGTGGCAGAAACCCGCGAATGGCGGAGGGAGAAATTATCCCAGGCAAAACGTCAGGCCAATAGAAAACAGGGGCGATTCTCAGGCACAACAGAACACGGCGAACAGCGTTCAGCGCCCACAGAACCAGCCAAAACAGCAGCCAAGCGCGGATGAAAGCCCCAACAAGCCGAAAGATAATCAGAAAAACCAGAACCACTACAGAAAGCACCATTATAACAAGCCCAAGTCCCATAACGACGGGCAGGGCCAGGGCTAACATGATAAATCCATCCCCCCGCGGAATTCCGCGGGGGGATGGATTTATCAGTATAAGTGAGTTACCGATTTATTCGGCTGAAATCATATAGTAGTAAACGGGCTGACCGCCGTTTATTATGCTCATTTCGGCTGAAGGGTGCTTTTCGGAAAGAATAGCGCCGACGCTCTGTGCATCCTCCGCATTGACATCCTCGCCGTAATATACGGTGAGAAATTCCGGAGAAAGAGCTTCGAGCTTTGAAGCCAGAGTTTCTACAAGTATGCTTATATCGGCATTGCTGCCGAGCAGAGCGCCGTCCAGAAGCCCGAGGTATTCGCCGGCCTTGATTTCGTACCCGTCAAAGTCCGAATCCCTTGCGGCATAGGTTATCAGAGCAGTGTGCACATTTCTTTTGGCGTCGTTGGCATTTTCAACGATTTCTTCTTCTGTCTGCGAGTAGGTGTCCATACTCAGCATAGCCGCGACACCCTGAGGTATCGTGGTCGTCGGAATTATAACCACCTTTTTTTCGGTCAGCGGGACGCACTGCTCCGCCGCCATTATAATATTTTTGTTGTTTGGGAACACAAAGACGACCGAGGCGGGGGTAGCTTCAATAGCCTTGAGTATATCCTCCGTTGAGGGGTTCATGGTCTGACCGCCGGTTACGATTCTGTCCGCCCCTAATTCGACGAACAGGTTTTCCATACCCTTGCCGACGCAGACAACGACCGTGCCGAACTCTTTTTCAGGCTCGGCGGGCTTTTCGGACTCCGCGTTTGAAGCGGCTACCAGTTCGTCATGCTGAGTACGCATGTTTTCTATCTTAGCGGTTTCCAGCATACCGTATTTCTGAGCTTCTGAAAGAGCGTCACCGGGAATATTTGTGTGCACATGCACCTTGAAAGCATCGTCGCTCTCGCCGATAACAAGGCTGTCGCCTATACTGCCAAGATACGCCCTGAGTTTATCAAGAGGCTTGCCGTTATCCGTCCTGCGGACTATGAATACGGTATCAAAGGCGAAGGTTATATCGCCAGTGTCAAAATCACTGAAATCCGCGGCTTCGTTCATCTCTATATTTCCTGTATTGTAAGAATCCGGAGTTACTTCTCCGCGCAGACTCTGGAGCATTGCCTCCAGAATTACGACATAACCCTTGCCGCCGGCGTCGATTACTCCGGCTTTTTTGAGAACGGGGTTCATGTTGACGGTCTGTGCCAAAGTTTCCTTTGCGGATTCAAGAGCGCAGGACAGGAGAAGCTCAATGTCGCTGCCGGTCTCGGCAAAGTCGGATGCTGCGGAAGCGGAAAGTCGAGATACCGTAAGGATAGTGCCCTCCGCCGGTTTCATGACCGCGTTGTATGCGGCCTCGACACCCTCGCTCATCGCCTGTGCAAACTCATAGGCGGTGCAGGTATCCTTGCCCTTAAGAGACTTGGAAAGCCCACGGAAAAGCAGGGAAAGAATTACTCCGGAATTGCCGCGAGCGCCGCGAAGCAGGGCGTCTGCCGCGCATTTCGTAACTTCTCCGACACCGTTCGGCTTTTTGCGGCGAATTTCTGTAGCGCCTGCCGACATTGTCATGCTCATGTTGGTTCCCGTATCGCCATCGGGAACAGGGAAAACATTCAGTTCATTTATATGCTGCTTGTTGACTTCCAAAGCAGCGGCAGCGCACAGCAGCATGTCTGCCAATAGTGCGCCGTCAATCGTCTCTCTCAAAATAAAACACCTCCGGGGAAGAAATGACAGGACTTGAGCCCGAGCAAGTAGACAGTTGGGGCTTTCAGCTTATCTGCATCGAGTCGATAAAAACATCGACGTTTCTGACAGGTACTCCTGTCGCTTTGGAGACCTTATAGCTGACCTCGTTCATAATGCTTCCCGCAAGAACCTTGATATTGACACCGTGATCAACAACAATGTGCAGGTCAATAGAAACGCTGCCGTCATCATTGAAGCTGACACCGACACCCTTGGACATTGACTCTTTGCGGAGCAAATGAACAAGCCCGTCGGTTTTGGAGCGTGCCCCCATGCCTTTGACACCAAAGCAGTTAGTCGCGGCGTCTCCGGCAATGTTCATGAATACATCGCTGGTAATGCTGATCATACCAAGCTCATTTTCAATTTTCACCATGATGTCGGCTCCTTTCTTGGATGGGATGCCCCCGCGTTTGCGGAGGAAGCCGGTAGGTTCTGCCATACGAATAAACCGAATTCGGTTTGTTCAACAGACACTAATTATAACCCGAATGATAAAAAAGCACAAGGGGAAATTTAATTGTGAAATTTGAGCATGCAAAAGCACACGATAAGCCGCTTTGTGAATTTATGCGGCATGGCAGAGAATACTATTCATAAGTGCATGTCGGTTTAAGGCCGTCAGCTTTACAAGGAGATGAAACAATGCCAAGAAAACTGAAAACAATGGATGGCAACAATGCCGCAGCGTATGTTTCCTACGCTTTTTCCGAGGTTGCTGCAATCTACCCGATTACGCCCTCTTCGACTATGGCGGAATATGCCGACAAATGGTCAGCCGCCGGAATGAAAAATATATTTGGTCAGCCTGTCAATGTTGTTGAAATGCAGTCTGAAGCGGGCGCCGCTGGCGCTGTCCACGGCAGCCTTCTGGCCGGAGCGCTGACCACAACCTATACTGCGTCTCAAGGCTTACTGCTTATGCTTCCTAATATGTACAAAATTGCTGGAGAAATGCTTCCCGCCGTTATCCATGTTTCGGCGCGGACTATAGCGACCCACGCACTTTCCATTTTTGGCGACCATCAGGATATTTATGCCTGCCGTCAGACAGGCTTTGCGATGCTCTGCTCCGACAGCCCGCAGGAAGCTATGGATTTGGGTGCGGTCGCGCACCTCTCAGCGCTGCGTGCGAGCCTTCCCTTTCTGCATTTCTTTGACGGCTTCCGTACCTCTCACGAAATGCAGAAAATCGAGGTTTGGGATTATGAGGAGCTTGCGGCAATGGCACCCTTTGACGCAATCAGGAGCTTTCGCGACAGAGCCAGTAGACCCGCGGCACCTGTGCTCCGCGGCACTAACCAGAACGGAGATATATTCTTTCAGATACGTGAAGCGGCAAATCAGAAATATTTCACTGTGCCGACTGTTGTTGAAGCTTACATGAACGAAGTGAATACACGCATAGGTACCGATTACAAGCTTTTCAATTATTACGGTGCTCCCGATGCGACGCATGTCATTATAGCGATGGGCAGCGTCTGCGAGGCGGCTGAGGAGATCGCCGATTACCTTAACGGAAAAGGAGAGAAGGTCGGACTCGTTAAGGTTCATTTGTACCGTCCGTTCTCGGTACAGCACCTTGTCGACGCGCTTCCCGAAACGGTCAAGGTTATCGGCGTACTCGACCGCACAAAGGAGCCGGGCGCGGTCGGCGAGCCACTGTATGTCGATGTTATTTCCGCGCTGAACGGAACAAAGTTCCGCGATATACCCGTTTTCGGCGGACGCTACGGATTGTCTTCGAAGGACGTCACTCCGGGTTCGATTATTTCCGCTTACCGCAATCTTCAGGCAAGCCAGCCAAAAAACAGCTTTACAATCGGCATAGTCGACGACGTGACCAATCTTTCAATTCCGATTACTGAGGACCCGGATACGACGCACAAGGACACGATTTCCTGCAAGTTCTGGGGTCTTGGCTCCGACGGAACTGTCGGCGCGAACAAGAACAGCATAAAAATCATCGGCGACCACACTGACCTCAAGGTTCAGGCCTATTTCCAGTACGATTCTAAGAAATCCGGCGGCGTAACAATCAGCCATCTGCGCTTCGGGAAAAGCAATATAAAATCGACCTACTATGTAAGCAAAGCAAATTTTGTTGCCTGCCATAACCCTGCCTATCTTGACAGCTTCGATCTTGTTCAGGACGTGAGGCCCGAAGGAACCTTCCTCATAAACTGCGCGTATGACGCCGAGACTCTGTCAAAACATTTATCGGCCGAGGCAAAAAAGTATATAACCGATAATAGAATTCGGGTTTATACTATCGACGCGATGAAGATTGCCGGCGAAATCGGTCTGGGCAACAAAACAAACGCAATTTTGCAGGCGGCGTTTTTCAAGCTCGCGAAAATTATGCCCGAGGAAGACGCGGTTGCCTACATGAAGGACGCAATTCGCAAGACCTACGGTCGTAAGGGCGAAAAGATTGTCAACATGAACATTCAGGCCGTTGATGCCGGTATCGAGCAGGTGAGGGAGCTATCTGTTCCGGAAGACTGGGCCTCTCCAACGTCCGACGCGCCGAGAGCTGTTCCGGCGGGCGGGCTTGACCACGCGAAGGACTTTGTCGAAAAGCTTCTCGTGCCGATTAACGCCATGCGCGGCGACAAGCTGCCGGTTTCGGCCTTCATGGATATTGTAGACGGCGCCGTACCCGTCGGCACCTCCGCCTATGAAAAACGCAGTATTGCCGTAGAGGTTCCGGAATGGATACCGGAAAACTGCATTCAGTGCAACCAGTGTTCGTTTGTGTGCCCACACTCAGTAATACGTCCATTCGTTTTTACTGCAGAGGAGCTTGCGGGCGCTCCAGAGGGTACTAAGACTGTTCAGATGAAGGGAAAAGGCTGCGAGGAATATAAATTTGCCGTTATTCCCAGCGTTCTGGACTGTACGGGCTGCGGAAGCTGCGCGAATGTCTGCCCAGCGAAGGAAAAGGCTCTTGTAATGAAACCGCTCGAAGAAAGACTTGACGATCAGAAGGCTTTTAATTATGCGTATATGAAGTTGTCCGAAAAGGAGCTGCCCTTCGCGGAAAACACGATTAAGGGCAGCCAATTCAAAACTCCGCTGCTCGAGTTCTGCGGAGCCTGCGCAGGCTGCGGCGAATCGCCTTATGCCAAGCTTGTAACTCAGCTTTTCGGCGAGAGAATGTATATCGCGAACGCAACGGGCTGTACTTCTATCTGGGGCGCGGCGGAACCAAGCTTTCCTTATACGAAAAACAGGGAGGGACGCGGCCCCGCGTGGGCGAATTCGCTTTTTGAGGACAACGCGGAATTCGGCTTCGGCATGCTGCAGGGCGTGAAGCAACGAAGGACGGGAGTCGTTGAGAAAGTCAAAAATATCGCCGAAGGCACTGATGTTCCTGCTGACCTTAAACAGGCGGCAATAGCTTGGCTCGATGGCAAGGACAATCCGACTACTTCCAAAGCAACATCCAAGGAGCTCGAAGCGACGCTTAAAAAATGCATTGACGAGATGGGCACCGGCGAGGACAGCGTCAGGCTGAGAAAGCTTTTTGAAGAGCGTGACATGTTCGTCAAGCCTAGCTTCTGGGCCTTCGGCGGCGACGGCTGGGCTTATGATATCGGCTACGGCGGACTTGACCATGTTCTCGCCGCGGGAGAGAATATCAATGTTCTTGTGTTCGACACCGAGCTTTATTCGAACACCGGCGGGCAGGCATCAAAATCGACGCCGACGGGCTCTGTCGCGCAGTTTGCGGCGGCGGGCAAGTCGATTAAAAAGAAAGACTTGGCTCAGATAGCTATTTCCTACGGCTATATTTACGTCGCACAGATAAGCATGGGAGCAAATTTTCAGCAGACGCTCAACGCCATAATCGAGGCTGAAAGCTACGACGGTCCATCACTGATTATCGCTTATTCGCCCTGCATAAACCACGGAAACAAAAACGGAATGGGTAAATCTATTACGACAGAGAAGCAGGCTGTCGAGGCCGGATATTGGAACATGTTCCGCTATGACCCAAGAAATCCGCAGCCGCTGGCGATTGACAGTAAGCCTGCCACCGCGAGCTATCAGGACTTTATTAACAGTGAGGTACGCTATTCGTCACTGAGGCTGAGCTTTCCGGAGCGAGCCGAGGAGCTTTTCCCAAGAGCCGAAAAGGAAGCTAAGGAGAAGTACGACAGGCTGGTTCGACAGAAAGAGTTTTATACAGCTCAAAGCAACAAAGAATAACGCAATAAATAGAATGCGCTGCCGGAGAAAAGGCAGCGCATTTTGCTTATTCATTTCCAGCCTTTTTTTCTTTCTCAAGACGTTTGCGGGCGTCTTTTTTTAGGAGGGCTTCGATTGGAATTTTTGTGATTTTGTCGGGAAATTTTCCGCCATAGGAGCAGACAGCGGTGGAATTGCCCTCGATGTCGGAATAAAGGCGGCAGTGGACGCCCTCCTCGGGCGGAACTATTCTGCCGTTTCTTCTGTAGAAGCGTAAGGTGCGCAGGTCGCCTTTTTGAGTGAGCTTAAAATAGCTCTCTCTAAGTACCCAGATATCGAAAAAAGTCAGTCCCGCAAGCTCGGCGGGAGTCGTGAGCTTCTCAATGAAGGTCTGTTTCATTGTTCTATGCGCTTCAGTGTCGGCACCGACGGGCTGCTTCGAGAGCGCGACGAAAACGTGCGTTTTGCTGTGGCTTACCGAATAGTGGAATTCCGGCCTGTCCGGCATACCGGGTTTTCCGGACAGCAGCTTAACTATTTTCGGAAGCGGAGCCCCCGCATAATCCTCGTACGCGGCCGCGAGCAGAGAGACACCAAAGGCGGAACCCTTGCTTTTGCTCAGGGGTGGATATAGAGCGTCGCGCTCGTCAATGCCGCGGATATCCGCGTAATAAAGCCGCAAAAGGTTCGCCTCCGTTCAATTAAGCTATCCTAAGCTGTATATGACCATAATGTATTGTATCACAATATATTGCGATTTTGCACTACCATTTTTTTCTCTCTTATGTTATAATACATTAGTTATAGTGCATATTTTAGGGAGGTGCGGGGCTTTGAAAAGAAGACTGGGACTTTTCGCCGCAGTTGCTTCCGCGCTTTTTCTTTTCTCCGGATGCTCGCTTGCCAGTATTGACGAGCTTTACAGTCTGCCGCAGGCTCCGAAAGAATATCTTCAGCTTCAGGAACTGATTGACGAGGAATTAGAAGCCGGAAGCGAATATTCTGCGCCGACCGCGGGTTCGCTTCGCCAGAGCATTCAGCTGGTCGATCTTGACGGCGATGGGATAAACGAAGCTCTTGCTTTTCTCCGCAGCAAAGACCTACAGCCCGAAATCTGTGTTTATCATAAAAATGTGGAAAGTTATGCTTTGGCTGCGACCATATCAGGTGACGGAACAGCAATCGGACGGGTGGAATGTGCAGACGTCGACGGCGACGGTGTTTCGGAAATCCTTGTTTCATGGGAGGTCAGTGCGGAGCTCCGGCTTCTGAAGGTGTATTCGGTGAAGGATTGGAAATCGTCCGTGCTGCTGACGGCCAGCTGTACTGATTTCCAGCTCGGAGATTTGGATTCGAACGGGAAAACGGATGTGATTGCGCTTAACCTTGAAACGAGCGGCGGCATGGTCGATATGTACACCATCAACAGCAACGGAAACGTTGCACAGGAATCGGCAAGGCTCTCAGCCTCTTTGAGGACGGCAGACCGTTTCAGAATTTCGGCTGTTGCGGAAGGGGTTCCTGCGGTATTTGTCGAAGGGCCGTACTCCAATGATGACAGCGGCCTTGTTACCGATATCATTGTTTCCGACGACGGAGAGCTGAAAAACATAAGCTGCGGTACCGATGAGGACAGCAGCGCAAAAAGACGCTTTTTCGTTTACAGCACCGATATTGACGGTAACGGCTCACTCGACGTACCGTTTGCGGAAAGGCTCTCGGGTTCGGACGAATACTGGATTTTCGACTGGTACACATACGATAAGGACGGAAGCAGCGCCAAATGCGCCTCCACCTATCATGACTATACGGACGGATGGTTCTTTGTTTTGCCCGACGAGTGGAGGGACACAATCGCAGTAAGACGCGAGGGCTCCGTATCCGGAGAGAGGGAGACTGTTTTTTCATCCGTTGATGAGGAAACGGGAAAGCCCACAGACAGACTGGCTGTTTTCACGCTTACTGATGAAAACAGGACAGAGAGAGCGGCAATTGACAGCCGTTTTGTGCTGATGAAAAGCGGAACTGTTGTTTACGCGGCAAAAATAATGGAAAGCAAAGCGGCACAGCAGGATATAATAAACCGCTTTCACCTCATATCCTCAGAGTTTAACACAGGCGCGCTCTGAATTATGCTTTACTATACCGGTTGGGCTTTTCCGGAATAAACGAAAGGATCAATCTGCAATGAAAAAAGTTTTGGTTTTGGAAGACGAATCAAGCATCCGCAGCTTCGTTGTCATCAATTTGAAGCGCTCGGGATACGAACCGATTGAGGCCGAGACCGGCGAACAGGCGCTTGAGGAGCTTAAGAAAAATCCCGACGTTAAGGTCGCGCTGCTGGATGTTATGCTGCCCGACATTGATGGCTTCGAGGTTTGCAGACGCATCCGCGCTTCGGGCTCGAAAATCGGAATTATAATGCTGACCGCAAAAAGTCAGGAGATGGACAAGGTAACGGGACTGATGACGGGAGCGGATGATTATGTCACAAAGCCCTTTTCTCCCGCGGAGCTTACGGCGAGAGTTGACGCTCTTTTCAGGCGCGCGGGCGGGGACACGGAGGAAGAAACGGTGCCGGGAGAAGTAACGAGCGGTCCGTTCCGTCTGAATACCCGTAACCGCACGCTTGAGAAAAACGGCAGCAGGATTAGACTTACCCAAATCGAGTATTCGATAATGAAGCTTTTCATTGATAATCCCGGCAAGGCCCTTTCACGCGAGGATATACTTAACGACGTATGGGGCAGAGACTATTTTGGTGAGCTTAAAATCGTCGATGTCAATATCAGAAGGCTTCGTATTAAAATCGAGGACGACCCGACCATTCCATCTTTCATAACAACGGTCTGGGGCTACGGCTATAAATGGGGCTTTTGATAAAGAATTTAGCATTCGCAGGGGATGGTGAAACGCGATATGAGTTTTAAGGGTATAAAGGGCAGGTGGATGCTCAACGGAATTGCCGGTGTTCTGCTTGTCGTTTTCGTATCCGTTATCGCGTTTTCCATAGCAATCTATAATTATTACTATTCTACAGCCCGAACCGGACTCGAAAACAAAGCGCAGACAGCCGCAGAGTTTTTTACAACCTATGTTTCCAAGAGCTATCTTGAGTATTATCAGAGCGCTTACCGCTATACGGAGTCCTTTGAGGATAAAGATTCCATAGAGCTCCAGTTCGTCAATACAAAGGGACGGGTCGAGGTTTCAAGCTACGGTATTTCCGCAGGCTCCTCTCCGGGAACTCCGGATATTCAAAGCGCGCTTGAAAACGGTAAAATCAGCTATTGGAAGGGCGTGAGCCCGGACACGGGCGAGAGGCTTATGTCGGTTTCGGCACCGATGAAATACGCTGACGGCTCCATCGTCGGTGTTATGCGCTACGTTACAAGCCTTAAGCTTGTTGATAAAAGAGTTGTTCAGATTGCCGCGATAGCCTGCGGAATTGGGTTTCTCATCGTTTTAATCGTGTTTTTCTCAAACATGTACTTCATAAGAACGATTATCGAGCCTATTCACGGGCTGACAAAGCTCGCACGGCAGATTGCAGAGGGCAGCTACGGCATTCAGACTGAAAAAAAATATAACGACGAAATAGGCGATTTGACAGACGCGATTAACGAAATGTCACAGAAGATAAGTCAGTCGGAGAAGATGCAAACCGAATTCATCACGTCGGTTTCACACGAGCTGCGAACGCCGCTGACCGCTATCACGGGCTGGAGCGAAACGCTGATGTACGACCCCGAAATTAAAGGAGATTCGCAGAGAGGCGTTGCGATTATTTCAAAGGAAGCCGCAAGACTTACGAAAATGGTCGAAGAGCTTCTGGAATTTACACGTATTCAGGATGGGCGATTTAATCTCAATATCGAACAGATGGACGTTGAGTCCGAGCTTGAAGATTCAATTTTCGCCTACGGAGAGCTGCTTCGCCAGATGGACATGGAACTGGAATATTCCCCGAGCTCTCAAAAAATACCGCTTATTCCGGGAGATCCGGAACGCATACGTCAGGTGTTTCTGAATGTTCTGGACAACGCTTCAAAATACGGCAAGGCCGGCAAGATTATTGAAGTAGCTTTGGAGAAGCACGGGGACTATGTGGTCATCAAGGTCAGAGATCACGGCCCGGGCATACCGCCCTCTGAGCTTCCGTTTGTAAAAAAGAAGTTTTACAAGGGCAGCTCTAAAGAGCGCGGAAGCGGTATAGGCCTTGCGGTCTGCGATGAGATCGTCACGCGGCACGGAGGCGACCTAATAATAGCAAATGCTGAGGACGGCGGAGTCTGCGTTACAATCAGACTGCCTGTCAGCAGATAAAAGCACAGCGAAATTGAGCTGATTTCATCCGAAAGGGAACTAACAATGGGCAAAAACAAAAAAAACGCAGAGGGATTCCGTACCAGCATTGGCGGACAGGCTCTTATTGAAGGCATACTCATGAGAGGCCCCACAAAGCAGGCAATAGTTGTCCGTACGGCAGACGGGCTCGTTTCTGAAGTGAGTGAGCCTCATTTTATAAGGGAGAAGTACAAAATTCTCGGCTGGCCGTTTTTACGCGGCATAATCATATTCATAGAATCTATGGTCTATGGCGTGAAGGCGCTGACCTATTCGGCATCCCTTATGCCGGAGGAGGAGCAGGAGCAGCCGTCAAAATTTGACAAATGGGTTGAGGAAAAGCTAGGCTCGGAAAAAGCGGAGAAGGCGCTCATAGGCTTTGCCGTGTTCCTCGGTGTTTGCCTTTCTGTCGGGCTGTTCGTGCTATTGCCGACTCTGCTTGCGGGTTTTGTTACGAATCTTACTGAATCTTCAATTCTGCGTAATCTGACCGAGGGTGCGCTGCGCCTTATAATTTTTTTCCTGTATATGTATTTCTGCACCAAGTCGCCCGATTTGAAAAGAGTGTTCAGATACCACGGAGCGGAGCATAAGTCAATTTTCTGTTATGAAAAGGGTCTGCCGCTTACAGTTGAAAATGTACGCGAGCAGTCGCGCTTTCACCCAAGGTGCGGCACAAGCTTTTTGTTTATCGTTATGATAATCAGCATATTCGTCTTCTCGTTTTTGAGCTGGAGCAATGTATTCGTGCGCATGGCCATGAGGATTTTGCTTTTGCCGGTCGTAATGGGCATTTCCTATGAAATTATTCATTGGGCCGGAAAGCATGACAACTGGCTGTCCGCCGCTCTGTCCGCCCCCGGAAAAGCGCTTCAGAGGCTGACCACCGCCGAGCCCGACGACAGTATGATAGAATGCGCCATTGAAGCGCTCAAGCTTGTTATACCTGAGAAAAAGGGTCAGGATGAATGGTGAGATGTTTTCATTGAAAGGATTATTATTCGATGCCAAAAACATATAACGAGATTTATATCGAAACGAGGAAAAAGCTGCGTGACAGCGGGATTGAGGCCGCAAGCCTTGAGGCGAGACTGATGATGGCTCACGCTTCGGGAAAATCCACGGATCAGCTTTTGCGGGACATGAATCTCTATACTTCGGAGGCGGTTGAGGAAAAGATAACTGCTCTCACGGAAAAAAGACTTCTTGGCGAGCCGGTCGCCTATATAACGGGAAACTGGGAATTTTATGGGCTGCCGATAGTAGTGACGAGAGATGTGCTGATTCCGAGAAACGACACCGAGCTGCTTGTTGATACGGCGATAACGGCGCTGAAGGGCCGGAAAATGGATGCGCGTATTATCGACCTCTGCACAGGAAGCGGCTGCATAGGCTGCGCAATCGCTCACGAGCTGCCGGCGACACATGTGGTGCTGTCCGACATAAGCCGCGCGGCGCTTGCTGTGGCAAAGCAGAATGCAATGAAATTAAAGCTGAATCCGAGGGTTAGCTGTATTGAGCTGGACGCGCTTACAACTCCACCCGTAATGCTGGGCAGCTTTGATATGCTGACCTGCAACCCTCCTTATATACCAAAGGCGGATATTGAGGGCCTTGATTCATCGGTGAAGGACTTTGAACCTCTCACCGCTCTCGACGGCGGAGAGGATGGACTCGATTTTTATAGAGCAATACTTCGAAAATGGCACAATGTGGTCAGAGTCGGAGGGCTTATGATTTTTGAAGTCGGCATCGGACAGGCGGCGGACGTTATGGAGCTTATGAAAGACGCGGGGATGAATAATGTCGGTTGTGTAAAAGACACGCAGGAAATTGACAGAGTTGTGTTTGGAAACGTTTGATTTTATCAAAAAGCGGCGAATATGATTGATGAGGTGTGAACAGTATGGCAGAAAAGAAGAAACTTACGATTACTCAGGTTGGACAGGCAGAGGATAAGAAAAAGGCGCTGGAAGCAGCACTGGCACAGATTGAGAAAAATTACGGCAAGGGCGCTATCATGCGTCTAGGCGACGATATACCCGTAAATGTCGAGGCGATTTCGACGGGCTCTTTATCCCTCGACCTTGCGCTCGGTATAGGCGGCGTGCCCAGAGGCCGAATAGTTGAAATTTTTGGACCTGAATCCTCCGGCAAAACCACGCTTGCCCTGCACATACTGGCAAGCGCGCAGAAACAGGGCGGTGAGGTTGCTTTCATCGACGTTGAGCACGCGCTTGAGCCCGCTTACGCGAGGGCTTTGGGCGTTGATATCGACAGCCTTCTGATTTCACAGCCGGACACGGGCGAACAGGCGCTTGAAATCGTTGAGGCGCTGGTGCGCTCGGGTGCGCTGGACGTTGTCGTTATTGACAGCGTAGCGGCGCTTTTACCCCGCAGCGAGCTTGAGGGTGAAATGGGCGACTCCAGCGTCGGCGTTGTCGCTCGCTTGATGTCTCAGGCACTCCGCAAGCTGGCGGGTACGATTTCTAAGACAAGGACGATAGTCGTTTTCATAAACCAGCTCCGCGAAAAGATAGGAGTCATGTACGGAAACCCGGAGACAACCCCCGGCGGCCGTGCACTGAAGTATTTTTCGAGCGTGCGTATCGACATTCGCCGTACTGAAACCTTAAAAAACGGAACCGAAATGTACGGAAACCGCACAAGAGCCAAGGTCGTTAAAAATAAAGTCGCGCCCCCCTTTAAAGAGGCGGAGTTTGACATTATTTACGGTGAAGGCATTTCAAAAGTCGGCGAGATTATTGATCTCGGCGTGAAGCTTGAACTCATCGACAAGGGCGGAGCTTGGTATACCGTCGGTGACACAAGGCTTCAGGGGCGCGACGCGCTTAGGGATTATCTCAAGGAGAATACCGAGGTCTGCGACGAACTGGAGCAAAAGATTCGCGACAACGCCGTGCAGCTTATGAGCCCGCAGGCTAAAACGGCGGCAAAGGCCGCGGGCCGCGCGGTCGACGTTTCGGCGGACGATTTTGAGGGCTGATGAGTATCGAAATACCGGAAAAAGTTATTGTAACAGAGTTGCGCGAGACTTCACAGGGAAGGTTCGTCGTCGGTTTTTCGGACGGATCGGAAATGAAGCTGCCGCTTGATGCTGTGGCCGATTTGTCGCTGTACAAGGGACGTGAGCTTTCGGATAAGGAGTTTTCGGCGCTTCGCTCCGCTGCGGAGCTTTCTAAATGCAAGGAGCGGGCGCTCCGCATTATAGGGGCGAGGCCACTCTCTCAAAAGGAGCTTTTTGACAGGCTCGTCGAGAAGGGCGAAACCTCCGAGAACGCAGAGGAGTGCGTGCAGTGGCTGTGCCGGCTACACTACCTTGACGATGTACAGTACGCCGGAATGGTAGTTCGCCATTGCGCGGCGAAGGACTATGGGGCGCAGAGAATAAAAAGTGAGCTATACCGGCACGGAGTCCCAAAGAATCTCTGGGATGATGCGCTTGAAGAAATGCCGGAAACGGACGACAAGGTCTATGAGCTTTTATGCCGCAGACTCAGGGGCACGGAGCCGGACAGGGCGGAGCTTAAAAAAGCTACGGATGCGCTGTTTCGCCGAGGTTTTTCATGGGACGAAATAAAAGCGGCGGTGAATAAATACACCGCCGGAGAGAATGATTAGAAGCGTGTGACTTCGCAAAACGGGCGTATTGCACGGGAGGTTTTTATGTCTAAAATCAAGGTGGCTCTGATTTCGCTGGGCTGTCCTAAAAATTTGGTGAACAGCGAGCAGATGCTGTATTTGATAAATGAGGCGGGAATGGAGCTTGTGCCGGAACCCGAAGACGCCGACACGGTTGTAATTAACACCTGCGGCTTTATCGAGTCCGCCAAGAGCGAGGCTATTGATACGATTATCGAGATGGGCGAGCTTAAAAAAGCGGGAAAGATAAAGAGCATCGTCGCTACGGGCTGCCTTGTACAGCGCTATAAGGACGAGATTACAAAGGAACTGCCAGAGCTTGACGCGATGCTTGGAACGGGTAGCTACGGCGATATAGTCGAGGCCGTGAAGACTTCGTTGAAGGGAAAGCCCTTCGGAAGCTTTGGAGACATCAACGGAGCGGTAGAGGAGACGGGGCGTATTGTTTCAACAGGCCCGGGCTGGGCGTATCTCCGAATTGCGGAGGGCTGCAACAATTGCTGTGCATTCTGCGTTATTCCGTCTATTCGCGGAAAGTATCGTAGCAGAAAGCTTGAGGACATCGTTGACGAGGCAAAGGCCCTCGCAAAAACCGGAACAAAAGAGCTTATAGTCGTGGCGCAGGACATTACGCGCTACGGCACCGACCTTTACGGTAAACGCCTGCTTCCCGAGCTTTTGCACAGGCTCTGCGCAATAAAGGGGGTTGAATGGATCAGACTCCATTACCTTTATCCAGATGAATTCGACGACGAGCTGATTCAAACGATTATTTCGGAAAAGAAAATTTTGAAATATATCGATATACCGATTCAGCATATAAACGACGATATACTCATACGCATGTACAGGCGGGGAACGGGAGACGAGGTAAGGGCTTTAATCGGCAGGCTGAGAGAGAAGATTCCTGATGTGGTTATCAGGACGAGCCTTATAGTCGGACTTCCGGGTGAGGGTGAGGCCGAATTTAATGAGCTTTGCGCATTCCTTCGTGAGGCTAAAATCGAGCGGGCGGGTGTTTTCGTGTTTTCTCCGGAGGAGGGAACACCGGCGGCTCTCATGACAGATCGCTGCGATGAGGACGAGGCCGCGCGCCGTCAGGAAATCGTCATGGAAATACAGACGGAAATCATGGAGGAGTGGAGCCGCTCGTTTGTCGGGAAAACCGTTCGGGTACTCTGCGAGGGCTATGACGAGGAGCAGGGCTTGCAGTTTGGCAGGAGCTTTGCAGATTCGCCGGATATAGACGGAATTGTTTTCTTTACGGGTGAGTGCGACGCCGGAGAGTTTGCCGAGGTCGAGATAACCGAAACTGCCGAAGGCGAATGGTTCGGCAGCCAGGTTTAATTTTTGTTTACTGAAAGGACTGAGCTTTAGATGACTACCGCAAGTAAAATAACAATGGTGCGTATTTTTATGATACCGTTCTTCATGGCGGCGGCACTTTTGAATTTTAAAGGGCATGAATATGTCGCACTGGCAATTTTCATTGTCGCATCCGTTACGGACAGCCTTGACGGCTATGTCGCAAGGCACTATAACCAGGTATCTACCTTTGGAAAGTTCATTGACCCGCTGGCGGATAAGCTGCTTGTCTTTGCGGCTCTGCTGATTTTTGTCGAGCGCGGACAGATGGCGTCCTGGGCGTGTATGATAGTAATTGCGCGGGAATTTGCCGTAACTGGTCTCCGGCTTGTCGCGATGGAGGACGGAATAGTTATTGCAGCGGGTACTTCCGGAAAGGTCAAAACAGCACTTTCTATAGTCTGCTCCTGCGTGATGCTGCTGCCGCACGACTTAGCGACTCATTCCTGGTGGTACACGGTGGACTTGATAAACGTTATTATAATCGTTCTCGTTACGGTCTACTCCGGCGTGGACTACTTTATCGCAAACAAAAAGGTACTCAATACAAAGGATTGACACGATTTTATGTTCGTGGTAATATAATGCTCTAAGGTATGTTTTAGGCTGTGAACGGGAAAAGTAAAACGAATCCGCGCTACAGAGATTTGCCGCCTCGGCTGAAAGCGGTAATAACGCAGGAATGTTTGAAGTGCGCCCCGGAGCCGTGGGAGGAGGAAATGCTTCCCCGTATTGGCCGCGTTAAGGCAGCAGCCGGTGTTTGCCGGCGAGTTATAAATGAGAGTGGAACCGCGAAGTTTATTCGCCTCTCACGGACGATTGTCCGTGAGAGGCGTTTTGGTTTTTATCGGAAGGAGAATGATTATGTTTGAAGAACTGAAAGAGTTGGTCGGAGCGTATAAGGCGAGAGATCCGGCAGCGCGGTCAACGCTGGAGATACTGCTGCTTTATCCGGGCCTGCGCGCGACCTTATCACATAAGAGAGCAAATTATTTTTATAGGCACGATATGAAATTTATCGCTCGCTGGATATCGCAGGGTTCACGCAGAAGAACCGGAATCGAGATTCATCCGGGCGCGACTATCGGAAAGAGACTGGTGATAGACCACGGAATGGGTGTAGTAATCGGCGAGACAGCGGAAGTCGGCGACGATGTGCTTTTGTATCAAGGTGTGACCCTCGGCGGTACCGGAAAGGATACGGGAAAGCGCCATCCGACTATCGGAAACAATGTGCTCATAGGCTCGGGCGCAAAGGTGCTGGGACCGTTCAAGGTGGGCGATAATACGCGCATCGCGGCAAACGCCGTCGTACTCAAGGAAGTACCTCCGAACAGTACCGCAGTTGGCGTTCCCGCGAGAATCGTCCGCATCGACGGACAGAAGACAAACTACGTCGGAGATGTTGATCAGATAAGCGTCACCGACCCTGTTGCAAACGAGCTTATTTCGCTGCATGAACAGATTACCGCACTGCTTGATAAAAAAGCAAAAGGCGAGTAGAATAAAGGAAGTCAGGTTTTGGAGGGAAATTACAAATGAAGCTGTTCAATTCAATGACAATGCAAAAGGAAGAATTTGTGCCCATCGAGGAGGGCAAGGTAAGTATGTATGCCTGCGGTCCGACGGTTTATAACTATATTCATGTCGGAAACGCAAGACCGCTTATAATGTTCGATGTGCTGCGCCGCTATCTTGAATACCGCGGATATGAGGTGAAGTTTGTTCAGAACTTTACCGATGTCGACGATAAAATTATCAAGCGTGCGAACGAAGAAGGGATTACGTCCAAAGAGGTTTCCGAGAAATATATTGAGGAATACTATAAGGATGTGCAGGGGCTCGGTGTACGCGAGGCGAGTGTACACCCGAAAGCTACCGAGAACATTGAGCAGATAATCGAGATGGTTAAAACACTTATTGAAAAAGGTTACGCATATGAAGCAAGCGGGGACGTATATTACCGTACTGTCAAATTCGGTTCTTACGGCAAGCTGAGTCATCAGCCGCTTGAGGATTTGCAGGCGGGCGCTAGGATTGATGTGACGGATATTAAGGAAAACCCGATGGACTTTGCGCTCTGGAAGTCGGCAAAGCCCGACGAGCCGAGCTGGGATTCGCCGTGGGGAAAGGGCAGACCCGGCTGGCATATCGAATGCAGCGCGATGAGTAACCGCTATCTCGGCAAGACGATAGATATACACTGCGGCGGACAGGATCTTATCTTCCCGCACCATGAAAACGAAATTGCCCAGTCAGAGGCGGCAAACGGCTGTAAATTCGTGAACTACTGGATGCATAACGGTTTCATAAGCGTCGATAATAAAAAGATGAGCAAGTCGCTTAACAACTTTTTCACTGTCCGCGACGCGGCGGGGGAATATGGCTACGACGCTATTCGCATGTTTATGCTCATGAGCCATTACCGCAGTCCGCTGAACTACTCGGGCGAGATTCTCATGCAGGCGAACAGCGCGCTTGAGCGTCTATCCACGGCGAGAGCGAACCTTGATTTCTTTGCGGCAAACGGAGTCGACGGTGCTATGAGTCCGGAAGAGAAGACATTTGCCGACGGGCTTGACAGGTACCGTCAGCGCTTCTGCGAGGTTATGGACGACGACCTCAATACAGCGGACGCCGTCGCGGTTATATTTGAGCTGGTACGCGAAATTAACGCCGCCGTGAGTCCTGCCTCAAACCCGACGAAGGCTCTTGCCAAGGAGTGCACTGCCATATTCGATGAGCTTGCCGGAGTTCTGGGGCTGCCTATATCAAAGCCGGAGGAGGACATGGGCACAGAGGTTGAAAAGCTGATTGAGGCTCGTCAGGCTGCGAGAAAAGCCAAAAATTTTGCTGAGGCCGATCGCATCCGCGACGAGCTGAAAGCTAAAGGTATTGTGCTTGAAGACACGCCGCAGGGGGTTAAGTGGAAACGGGCCTGAAAAAAAGCTTAGTGTTGCGGAATAATAAATAATGACATTGAATAATAAATAATGACATTTTCGTTGAAATAGGCTTAAATTTCTGATTTCTGCCTATAATTAAATAACTTTAAATTTTATTTCTATAAAAAGAAGCTTTTTTATATAGTCTGTGTTGACTATAAAAAAGAAGCTTCTTTAATTATATGCAAAACTATCGATTTTTATCGTTTTTCTTAATTTGGAGGACATGATGAGAAGTAAGCATCTGACCTGCCCCCAAAGTTCGACCAGGTGAAATGTTAGTAACTTCCTGCCAGCTTTGCTGCATATTCCTCTGGGGTAAGGTTGCCGAGTGACGAATGGGGACGCAGATGATTGTACTCCATCCTCCACTGCTCGATAATATCTCTCGCTTCGTATAGATTGGAAAACCAGTTTTGATTTAAACACTCATCTCGCAGTTTCCCGTTAAAACTCTCTATGTAACCGTTTTGTGTAGGGCAGCCCGGGTCGGTGAAGACGTGTTCTACCCCTCTGTCGTGTGCCCATGCGTTTAAAACATTTCCCGTGAACTCAGAGCCGTTATCCGTCAGCATTTCTTTCGGCAGGCCACGGAACAGAGCGGTCCTATTAAGTATGGCGGCTACTTTTCGTCCAGTCAGAGATGTATCTACTTCCAAGGCCAGACACTCTCTGGTTGCTTCATCAATCAGTGTTAATATGCGTAGGTTTCCGCCGTTGCGGGTACGGTCGCTGACAAAATCCATGGACCAGCGGTGGTTCGGCGCAGATATTGTTCTGTCCGGCATTCCGCGCTTTTCGTATCTTTTCTTCTTGCTGCGTTTCTTGAGGCTTAAACCAGCTTCTCTATAAAGCCGATAGGTTCTTTTGTGATTTATATGAATATCTTCCCGTTCAAGCATAACATTCAGTCGACGATAGCCAAATCGCTTCCACCTTGCGGACAAGGCCATAAGGCGCTCCGTTATAAGAGCATCCTCGGTCTTTTCAACGGGTACATATCTTTTACTGCTTCGGCTTAATTCCATAAGCCTGCACGCCCGGCGCTCACTGATTTGGTATTCTTCCTGTATTCTACAGGAGATTTCACGCTTGTCGGCAGGCTTTATCCGTTTTTTGAGAGCACATCCTTCAAAATGCGGTTGTCCAGAGACAAGTCCGCAACCAGCTCTTTAAGCCGGCGGTTTTCTTCTTCAAGCTGCTTAAGGCGCTTTGCCTCATTGACTTCCATGCCGCCGTACTTGCTCTTCCAGCGGTAGAACGTCTGTTCGGTAATGTTGTGCTCGCGTACAATATCTGCTGCTCGTTTTCCGCCTTCGTGCTCTTTCAAAACCTTGATAATTTGCTCTTCTGTGAATCTCGTTTTCATGTCAATCACGTCCTTGTTTTTTATTATATCATTTCGTGACTAACATTCCTATTGGTTTAGTTTTTCGGGTTCAGGCCACCAGCAATACTTAGCTGTAAATTTTGATATAATATAGTGCTGATTAACAGGAATTCGCCGGAAAATGATAACATTTTCCGGCGAATTCCTATAATAATTACAAATTTACAAAAATTAACTCTTACGCTGCATTTTGCTATAGTATTGTATAAAAAACATAACATAAATATCCCTGTAGCGAGAATGCTGCGACAGGAAGATACTTTCAGCTGACTCAGTAGGCAGGAGAGCGTGACAGTTAAAAATGTTCTTTGATGAGAAAGGAAAACAGGCTTGCTCAACGAGAATATTACAAAAGAAGAACAGAGTGAAATGATACTGGCTAATATGACCGAAGAGCTGGTCAGAATGACAGTTGACGAAGTCATCTCAAAAATGGAAATGTGTTCCTGCGACATTTGCAAGCTCAATGCCTGTGCCATAGCGCTCAATAAGCTTGAGCCTCACTATGTCACTACTACCAGAGGCAAGCTGTTGGCAAAAGTTATTACCGTAAAGATGAATTACCGCACGGAAGTGCTTGTTGAAGTAACAAAGGCGCTTATAATTGTGAGGGAAAACCCGCTGCACTGATTGAACTGCTTCTTTATCCCCGCGGGTTTGAATACAAAAAAGTCTGTAATTAGATAATATCCCTTTTCTCACCGATAACCTGTGTGGAAAGGGATATTGTCTTATCATTCGGTTATATCACTTTGTTTAAAGAAGCTCGTCGTTATGAAGTAGCCGAAAAGAACCTGAGAAATATACATAACAGTCACAGTGTATTTTCCGCCGTTCAGCAGCAATAATAACACTGGTTTATAAAGAAAATTTACTTTTGTAAAATAAAGAACAAGACCTAGCGAAAGGTATAAAGACGGGATAACCAGAAAAACAAACTTCGGCAAATTCAATTTCCAACGACCAGATTTCTTTGCCTCCACGATTAGCTGCTCTGTCCCTATTAGAGCTCCGAGAATCATGAATATAAGTGCTGCCACAGACAAGAGATAGTAATTCATTGTATATGTTTTGCTTTGTATAATGCTGAATTGCTTGAGAACAAATGCATTAAGTATAACTAAGCCCAAAATAAACAATGCATAGACAAAATACTTAAGCCATGACTTCAACTTCATATTATACTCCTTAGTGCAGGGAGTTCGAAATAAACTGCAGGGTGCTATCGGAAACTTTAAAGGTTACCATGCCGCCGGTGAGAAGATTGCCGTCGTTGTCATAGAAGCCGCCGCCAAGTGTATATTCGAGTTCATAGGTATCCGCCGAAATCTGACGTCCGCTTGTGCAGTCTATGCTGACGAAGTTCGTGTCGCCGTGCCAGTGCACATAGGCGTCATAATCGGCAACATAGTCCCAAGTGATACAGCTTGACATATCGGCCAAGGTGTAGCCGGTTTTAAGGAGCAGAAAATCGCTTATCTGCTGCGCCGTAAGTATTGTTGAGTCACAGTCCGGCGTGCCGTCCGTGAAGGTGGCCTCGTCGGCAGCTCTGATTTCATCGGAGTTTGCCGGTGTAGGAAGTCCTGCGCCTAAGTAGAATACCTGAGCCATATCGACATCGCGTATGTCATCATAATCGGAAAGCAGGAAGCCGTAATTCGACTGATCATTTAAAGCGTTTTCAAAATCACCGACATCCGTTTCCGAAAGAGCGGACGGATACGAGGCTGTATCATTACTGGGCTCCGCAGTCTGATTAGCGTCCTGTGACGCGGATTGTATAGGTCTTACGATTACTTCTTTTCCGCAGCCGGTTAAACAACAAAGTGCGAAGACTGCTGTGAGACTTAGGGCAAGAATTGATTTTGTTTTCATTTTGGTCCCTCCTGATATGTCTTATAATAATATATGACATACGACAAAAAAAGTCAAAGACAAACCTCTGAAATGCGGAATAATCAGCTTGAGTGTATTGTATAAAATTAGTGTTGACAGCGGCAGCCGGATAATATACTATATTTCAACGGCGATGGGGTTCGCCTTTAATTGCTTTATGCTGATGACTCCTGCTTCGTTTCAGAGTGGGAATCATTATTTTTTTAGGAGATAAAATGCAAAAAATATTCTATGTGGGTGTTGGAGGCTGCATCGGCGCGGTCTTGCGCTATCTAATTTCGTCGAAAATCGGCGAAGCGCAAATACCGCTGGGGACTTTGTTCGTAAATGTTCTCGGTGGCTTTCTTATCGGAATGATAATGGAAATATGCATTTCTACGGAGTTTGTTTCGCCGAATATGAGGCTGTTTTTGACGACAGGAGTGCTTGGCGGGCTGACGACTTTTTCGACGTTCAGCTACGAAACTGTCCAACTTTTTAGTAATGGTGACATGAAACACGGTATTTTAAATATCTGCCTCAACCTGCTTCTCTGTTTGGGGGGAGTTCTGCTGGGACAGTATGTTGCGGTGAAAGTGGTATAAAAATTCAAGCCTCCAGGACGCGTCTCGCTTTCTGGAGGCTTGAATAATAATATTGGTTTATGCGGCCTTACCCGTCGGCGAGGGAGAGCCGTGAGACTGAGTAGTTGCCGAGGGACTCGGAGTAACCGGCATGGATGGCACCGGAGCAGACGGAGTCGGAACATCTGTTCCGCTTGCGGGATTATAGGAACCGCTGCCTGACGGATTCTCTGAAGATTCCTCTGAGGGCGACGGGCTTGGCGTTTCGGCAAGTTCGCCAAAGATGTTGGTCGGGCCGGTTAGCGTCGGGGTCTTGAAAGCCTTATATTCCAGACCCTCGTGCAGCGGCTGCATGATTTTTTTCCAGGTTTGAGCCGATGGATTTCCGGTAACATACATGCGGGAGGGAGTGTCATAGCCCGTCCATACGGCAGCTACATAATACGGCGTAAAGCCGACGAACCAACGGTCGCAATAATCAGAACTGGAGCCGGTTTTACCGGCGTGCGGCATAGTACCGAAATAAGATTCGGAACCGGTGCCGTAGGTCGCGGCGATATTCAGCATATATGTGATGGTCCACGCCGTGTTTGCTTTGAAAGCAACATCGGTTTTAGCGGGATTATCAAGAACGACCTTGCCGTTTGAATCCTTAATTTCAGTATAAGTCCGGGCATAGGTGAAAACACCGTCGTTCGCGAAAGCGTCGTAGGCCTGTGCCATTTCACGGACAGTTATACCATTAGTGAGCTGACCCAGTGCCAGAGGCGCGTAATCGCGGTCAGAATCGACAAGGCTTACAACTCCGAGACGTTCCTTCAGATAATCATACGAGACGGAAGGCGTGAGCTTATCGAGAATCTGGGCGGAGACGGTATTGATTGAATTCGTGAGAGCCTGTTGGATTGTGATGACGCCCGCATTGCCGCCGCCAGCGTTTCTCGGATACCAGCTTGTGCCGTTGAGGTGAAGGTCGGGGTTGTCATCGACAAGAGTCGAGGGTGATATGAGCCCCTGATCAATTGCAGGTCCGTAAACTGCAATCGGCTTGATAGCGGAGCCGGGCGGACGCAGAGCGTCAACCGCTCTGTTAAAAATAAGGTTGCCGGTTTTTTGACCTATTCCTCCGCACAAGGCCTTTACCTCACCCGTGTAGGGGTCGAGTAGGACAACCGCGGACTGGAGCGATTGTCCGGAGGGAGATTTAACGGTCGGGAAGTTTGCGGGGTCTTTATATATGTTGTCTATAATATTCTGAGCCTTCATATCGAGGCAGGAATATATCTGCAGACCGCCGTTATAGAGAAGGTTTTCAGCGGTTTCCTTATTTATACCCTTTTCATCCATAAGATCATTAACAACATCTTCAATCACGGCATCGACATAGTAGCTGTTAATGGGTTCCTGATATTGCTCGTTCTCGCCGCGTTTGAATACCAGCTGCTCGTTTACGGCCTGCGTATACTGGTCATAGGTGATGTAGCCCTGATCGTACATTTCCTTCAGGATGAGCTCCTGACGTTCCTTGTTGTTTTTGCGGCTTATATATGGGTCATATTTGTAGGGAAAATTCGTTATTCCGACTATGCAGGCACACTCGGCAAGGTCAAGGTCCCAGACATCCTTGTCAAAATACGTTTTTGCTGCCGTACCGACACCGTTACAGTTTTCTCCGAAAAAGCTGACGTTCAGGTACCATTCCATTATCTGGTCTTTTTTATACATTTTTTCGAGCTTCAGCGCTCGGAATATCTCCAGTATTTTTCTTTCTACGGTAATATCGTCATCTTTTGTAAGGTTTTTAATAAGCTGCTGCGTAATCGTAGAGCCGCCAAAATCGTTTTTCATACTGAGGAACATGTTGCCGAAAGCGCCCACAGTCCTGTACCAGTCGACGCCGTGGTGCTCATAAAAGCGCTTGTCTTCAATGGCGACTGCCGCCTGTGACATGTATTTCGGAATGTTCTCATAGTCTACCCAGATGCGGTTCTCATTGCCGTGAAGAGAAGCGAGAGGAGTATTGTTCCCGTTTGCGTCTGTATAGTAAATTGTGCTAGCGAGGTTCAGCGTCATGTCGTCGAGAGAGACATCAAGGTCGTCGGAGAGGTTGGTTTTGACGTAATATGCGAAGATACAGGTAAAAAGAAGCCCTGTTGTGATGAAAATGAGTAATAGAGTTGCCAATACTTTCAGAGTTACACGCAGTATATGCGAGATGGTTACCGCTGTCGTATCAGCCGCCGCCCTTGCGGCTTTTTTTGCGTCCTTCTTATCCATTTCGGTGAGACCTCCGTTGGGTTATATATAAACCGTGATTCATTATTCGAGTAAACGTAAGCGCTTTGTGAACATTATATTATAGCCGCACAGCGGCGTTATGATATATGTATAGAATAAAATATAATATTCGCGTTGCGGATATTATATCATAAAGTGTCAAATAGAGATAGTATTATTGCAGATATATTTTTATCAGCGAGCGCGGATAAATTCTGCTTATCGGGGAATAATCCAAATAACTACTTATTTGGAGGACTGGAATTTGAAAGTAAAAATTAAAATTGCGATCATTGGAATGCTGGTGTTTTTTGCGGTATTTCTGTGTGCTTTTGCCGTTATTGATAACATAAAAACATCGGATGGAGAAGAAACTGCAAGCTGTCTGAGTGAAAGCCAGTCAGATACCTGCTATGTCTTGAGAGACTATGAGGGGTATGTCGCCGTTTATGTGGAAAATGACCCATCACGCCCCATGACGGTTACGGACATACAGGTGTCAACTCTGCGGGAACTCGACAAAAAGCTCCTTGAAACAGGGCTGAAGCTTTATTCAAGAGAAAAACTGATGATGACACTTGAGGATCTGGGCTCATAAGCATTGATTCTCAATACCTTTATAGATTGATTTTTTTCAGCGTTTGAGGTAGAATGTGTTATCGGGACGGCTGATTTTCGCCCCGCAAATTACAGGAGGCAAAAATTATGAATGAAGATTTTGGGAACGATATAATCACCATAACCGATGACGAAGGAAATGAATATGTTCTTGAGCACCTGCATACATTGGAACATAAGGGCAGTTTTTACATGGCTTTTTTACCGACTGATATAGATGAGGACGATGAGGACTACGGTCTTATTATTCTGAAAGTCATTGTGGAAGACGGCGAAGAAATATTGGGCTCAATTGATGACCCTGACGAGCTGGAAGAGGTATATGAATTATTTGTGGCGGTTCTTTTTGACGAGGAAGAGGAATAATATGTTCCTAGGAGAGGCAAATATTTCTAGTATTTTTCCTTTGATTTTTTAGGGCTTCGGTTGTATAATTTCATTGAGGGCGGGCATGTTTTTATAGCATCCGTTCGATGAATAGACACAGCGGTTTTTCGAAACCTGCTGTGTGCGTGAGGGATCTTTTAAAACCCACATCTATTATAAGGGACGCCATATACTGACTTCCGCTGTGAATTGCAGGCCTCCCGAGACGGCTTCGACCGTTCTTGGACGTTGGAAGCAGAGAAACTGCGGAGAGGCGACCCACCTGCAATTACGTGCAGGTTCTTACAAGGTTCCCACGGCAATAGCGGGCTCGGCCGGTGCGAAAGCACCGGCCTTTTTTTGCCCCCAATATTCGCAAAAAAACATATCAAAAAAACCGCAACTTTGCTTATTTGAAGCAGCGTTGTGGTTTTTTTCTTTCAGATTCGACTTGTTTTTACATAATATTATCTTTTCCTACTAGTTTTGACATATTTCGCAGAACCCGGGTGCTACGATACGTGTCATCTACAAAACTATTAGATTCTGTTTTAAGTTCATATAAAAATTTTTTTGAAATTTTTATAATAAATCTATTTTTTATTGTTTGTGTACGCAAACGTACACATTATTGAGGGCTGTTTCCTATGGGCGAGGAGGGAATAGCTTGAGAAATAAATTGAGCGATTATGACGTTATCAAACGCATCGGAGCTCTGGCATTTGGGAAAGCGAACGACGCTGTAGAACTGGTTTTTCTCGACCCGCAGGACAAGGAGCAAATTAAAAATTTAGACCTGAGCATGGTTTCCGAAATTAAAAGAGGTGCAAACGGGGCAGTTGAGGTTAAGCTCCTTGACAGAATTGCGCTTCTTGAACTGCTGGCGCAGCTCACGGCACCGCTAACGCCAAAGGGCGGAGAGGCTGCTGAGAGCTTCTTTACGGCGATGGATAAAGCGGCCGCGAAGCTGGGTGTGATGGACGCATGAAATTTGAAACCTTCAGCGAAAAACAGGGGCTTGCGCTGACCTGGTGGAGCGATTCTTCGCCTTACGAGGATTATGATGCATTAATCTGTGACGGCGCTGTCCGCAGCGGTAAGACGCTTTGTATGGGTATCTCCTTCATCTGCTGGGCGATGCGCAGATTTTCAGGGCAGCAGTTCGGTATGTGCGGAAAAACTATCGCTTCACTGCGGAGAAATGTAATCGGCGTACTGCTTCCTGTTATGAGCGACCTTGGGTTTGCCTGTGAAGAGAAAATTTCTAAAAACCTTTTCACCATCAGTTTCGGTGGAAGAACGAATACGTTTTTTCTTTTTGGCGGCCGGGATGAGGGGTCACAGGCTCTTATTCAGGGCGCGACCTTTGCCGGAGTTCTGCTTGACGAGGTTGCGCTGATGCCCAGAAGTTTTGTTGAACAGGCCTGTGCGAGATGCAGCGTTACGGGTTCCAAGCTCTGGTTCAACTGCAATCCAGAAGGGCCAAACCACTGGTTTTACCTGGAATGGGTTAAAAAATCGCGGGAACGGAGAGCACTATATATACATTTCGAGCTTGAGGATAACCCGGCACTGTCGAGGAGAATTATCTCGAGGTACCGGAAGATGTATTCCGGCGTGTTCTATAGGCGATTCATTCTCGGTGAGTGGGTTGCATCTCAGGGAAGGGTCTACGACTTTTTTGACGAGAGCTTAATAAGAGCTGCGCCTGAGGGTGAGCTGGAGGATTACGCAGTTTCCTGCGACTACGGTACGGCAAATCCGGCGTCGTTCGGTCTTTGGGGACTGAAGGACACGGTGTGGTACAGGCTAAAAGAGTATTACTATAATTCGCGCACCGAGGGCGCTCAGAAGACAGACGCCGAGTATGTGAGGGAACTTTTAAGTCTCTGCGACGGACTCCGGCCTTGCGCTGTAGTTGTTGACCCATCCGCGGCAAGCTTCATTGAGGCGCTCAGACGTGAGGGGTTAAATGTTCTGAAGGCGGACAACGACGTTCTGAGTGGTATTAGGCTTACGGCAGATTTACTTAAAACGGGAAAAATTGTGATTTGCAGGGACTGTATTGATGCGATACGAGAGTTTTCCCTCTATTCTTGGGACGAGAAGCGTGAGGGTAAGGACGCGCCGATTAAGCAATTTGACCACGCGATGGACGATATCCGCTACTTTGCAACGACAGTAGTCTCTCCGTCCGGCGGCAGCTGCTTTGCCGCGACCTTTGTTGAGCGGAATTAAAAATTTTTGGAGGGCTAAGGAAGAGCCACGCAATATTTTTGGAGGACACTTTATGAGTATTTTTAAACGACCAAGGTTGAAGCCTGCGGCGGTTTCGACACAGATACGTTCAGCTGCGGCTCATCCTTTTGGCATGCTGGATAACTATGTTCCGCTCGGCGGTGGAGATATAAGGCTTTACAGGGCAATCAGGGAGGCGGTGCCTGTGCTTGATTCTGCAGTAATGAAAATTATCAGGCTGACGGGGGGCTTTTCTGTCGGCTGCGGCGACGGCAGGACCGAAAAACAGCTGAACGAATTTCTGCGTACCGTCAATGTCGGGCGATCGCAGAGGGGCATCGGAGCGTTTCTGGACAATTACATGGACTCTCTCCTGACCTGCGGAAGAGCAGTCGGAGAAGTTGTGACCGACGGTAACAGAGAAATTGCGGCTGTACTTTGCGGCAACGTATGCGACGTACAGGTCAAGGAGGGCTTATCGCCCTTGGATTTTGTTATCTGCGGGCGCGGAGACTCGGGAATGTTTGAACCGCTGCCTTTCCAGAATCTTATCATGTTCACACCGCTAAATCCCGAGGCGGATGCGCCATATGGTGTTTCGCTTTTTCGGAGTATGCCGTTTCTGACGGAGATTCTGCTCAAGATTTACAACTCTATCGGACTCAACTGGGAGAGGGCCGGCAATATCCGTTACGCTGTTGTTTACAAACCGCAGGGGGATATTGTCGACAAAGCCTACGCAAAGGAGCGCTCCGAACAGATCGCAAAGGAATGGAGCGCCGCGATGCAGAGCGGAAAAAACGGAAGCGTAAGGGATTTTGTCGCGGTGGGGAACGTGGATATCAAGGTCATCGGAGCCGACAGCCAGATTCTTGACAGCGAGGTGCCTGTGCGCCAGATACTCGAACAGCTTATTTCGCGCACCGGTATCCCGCCGTTTATGCTCGGACTCAACTGGTCCTCGACCGAGAGAATGTCCGCTCAGCAGGCTGACCTGATGACAAGCGAGCTGACTGCCCTAAGGCGCACGCTGACGCCTGTACTTGAGCAAATCTGTGACCTGTGGCTCCGCATGCATGGGAAGAACTGCGGCTTTGAGATTTTGTGGGAACCTATTAATTTGCAGGATGCGGTTGAGGAGGCAAAGGCGGCATTATACGAGGCTCAGGCAGGGAAAGTCGCTGAATAGGATAAATATTAATCATAAATAGAGAATTAAGACAACTATTGATATCGGGAGGTTGAAGTATTGAAGATTTACAAAGCCGGCGCGGAGAGCGCAAAGGTGCCGGACATTGAAGAGGAGCTTGAGGCAATCAATGCTCAGGCCAAGACTGTGCTGACTTCGGAGCAGGTTTATACCTTTTCCGTGGTGCTCTGCGACAATGAGGTGGACCGTGATTTTGAGAAGTTTTCTGATGAGGCGCTCGGCACATTGTCGGAGCTTTTCGTAGGGAGAACGGGGATTTTTGACCACGAGTGGAAGGCAACGAACCAGACAGCGAGGATATACAGGACTGAGATACTGAAAGAAAACGGTGTTTTGAACAGTCTTGGCGAGCCCTACGCCTTACTGAAGGGCTATGCCTATATGCTGCGCAATGAGAAGAACGCGGAGCTTATCGAGGAGATTGAGGCAGGAATTAAGAAAGAGACGAGCGTTGGCTGCAGTGTGGCGAAAAGAGTTTGCTCCATCTGCGGAGAGGAGGTTCATGTTGGCGGCTGCGGACACATCCCGGGGCGGGAGTATAACGGTAAGCTCTGCTATCTTGAACTTTTTGACGTATAACTTAATTATTTCAAACATTATCTCAATCTGTTATAATCTCAGCGATTCCAGTACAATCAGAGTTTTATCTGTGTCAACAAAACCCGAAGGTTAATTTTAGACCTCAACAGAAAAATTAGAAGTTAATTGTTGAGATTTGAGCGAGCGGAAAGCCAATTCTCCACATATTGTTTTATTCAAAGAAATTCGAATGAGAAATTGCAAAAAGAAATAAATTGGTTGTTTATGGGAGTGCGCGTGTGTTAAACTAAATAGGGAGTTAGTTTAATTCATTGGCAATTTGTCATAAGAAAAAATTGATAACGCAGTAGCAGTATTAGAATAATTCCAGCATTTATATTTAAAAGTTTTTTATTTCGAGGTGCTTCAGAATAGAGCAGAAAAATACTGGGTGCGAAGGTGATTGTGTGATTAATAACCAACAGCTTCTACGTGAACTTAAAAATTTGCGTGAAAGGTTAAAAGAGCAAGGACGTGTTCATAATGGCAGAGCTCCTACTGTGTGTACTGATGAAGCTCTTTACGAGATAGCACGCCTAATGCCACAGAAAGAAAGTGACCTTTTAGCCATAAGTGGATTGGGAAAAATGTTCGTTGAGCAGTATGGAAGTGAATTCCTGAAAGTGGTCAGTAAGTATTCTGCCATGACTGCAAAGAGCCTTCAAATGAATGAATCTACGGCGGCTACGCTCAAAGAGCTAGAAAAGAAACTTGTTAGTATAAACCGTAGGAACCGGCTGCTATATATGCCGCGAATAATTAATAAATTTGCATTTGACCTTTACGCAACGCCATTAATACACTGCATAAATGATGTCGTTTTTGGGAAAGCACGTAATTTTGTCATATGTGACATTAATGAGTCTGGGCAGAAACGCTACCAAAATGGTGCCGATAAGTATCGTAAATTGGTCCAGCTAATACGTGAAGTTAACAAAGATATAAGAGATAAAGGACAAAATGACCTCTTTATTGGATATCCCTTTATCCAGGGACGTCTATCTGGTGAAAATTTTGATATTAAAGCACCTCTTGCGCTTTTCCCTGTTACAATTGAACGAGATGCGCAGTACATGAGGATTCAATTGGATGACACAAGAGATGCAATTTTTAATAATACTCTTGTTCTAGCTCACCAAAAGTTTAATAACATTAGCCAACCGCTTCCAAATCCGATTATTGATGATACTGATGCAGATTCATTTACACAAAACATAATTGCATTCTATGGAGCCCTTGGTATTAATCTTATAGTTGATGATGAAGAAATATCGCCATACACAGAATTTCGGGCGGAGGAATTTCCTAAATATCAATCTGGAGAATTGCATGTAATAAAAAATATTGTTCTAGGAAAATTTCCAACGTACTCAAGTTCAATCCAGAAAGACTTTAGTGACATGCTCGATAAGAATGAAATAAATTCGCTTGTTAATGACCTCCTAATTGGGTCTGATGATATCGATTATTATTCGGATAGCTTTGCAGGCAAAGAGGAAATCCGTATAGCGGATAAGCCGCTAGAGATTTCAGAACAGCAACTTGGATATATTAATGATTTGAATAGTTCCCAAGAAACTGTGCTTGCCGCAACTGAAAAACTCGATGAGCTTGTTGTTCAAGGACCTCCGGGAACAGGCAAGTCGCAAACAATAACCAGCCTTATTTCTAATTTCGCCAGTCAAGGAAAAACAGTTTTAATGGTGTCTGAGAAGAAGACAGCATTAGATGTCGTTTATTCGCGCCTTGGAACTTTAGCACAATATACCCTTCTGATAGACGATGTTGGTAACAAAGACTTGTTTTATCAGCAATTAGAGAGGATGCTTAGACTCGGAAATAGGAATTCGAACAAAGTTGACCTGAAGCCTATATCTCTTTCAATTGACGATAATGTCCTGAGGCTCGAGAGAATTGCGCAAATACTTTATACAGATAGTGAATTCGGCATAGAGCCTTACAAATTATACTTGATGAATAAACGTATCGACTTGAGCGAAGCCTCATCTTTGGACCAATACAAGATAAGACGAGTAGCGATTTCTGATACCCTATTAGAATTACGATATCCAGAGCTTGAATCATTATATAGGATGTTCTCAAATGAAAAACTCGTTGACAACCTAGATGTGTATTATTCGTTGGCTGAGAATTTCCCATGGCTGAATGATATTAAAGATAATTTTAGTGAATATGAAGTAATCTTATTCACTGAAAAACTTGATGAATTAATAATTGATATAAAACACTGGCGGTCAAGAAACTGGTTTGCCAGACAATTCAGCAAGGCAAAAGAAGTTAACAAAGCTAAAGCGATTGTGAGCGACTATTTTAACTGTGGTAGTAAAGGTATAACAAAACTACTATTTAATAATTCAGAAGTTGTTCGCGATAGCTTAAAATTCTATGCCGATTTTAATGGACGAAAGACGGTATATTCCCGCATTTCTGAAAACGAGAGAGAGTACTTTTTGTCAATGCGTAAATTGAAAAGTTCTGGTTGCAAAGAACTGTTAAAGTGCAATGAGGAGTTATTCAATCTTATTATTTTTGAATATCTTCAGCGGTTTGAAGTTGCAAATCGTGAACTTTTTAGTAACCTAGCTTCTTTCGATAATATTATTTATTCTTTAAGTATGGCAATTTCGCAAAAAAAGGAACTTACACGCCAGCTTCTAGAGGAATTTTTGGCTGAAAATATTCAAAGTATCACACTTTCGAAACGTGCTGGTGAAATTGAACGCGTTGTAGAAAGCAGGAGAAAGTGGAGCGTTAATAAATTCATTCAGAAATTTGACTTTGAATTATTCAAAGGCATTAGAATTTGGCTACTTACACCGGAAGTGGTTTCTGAGATTATCCCTCTTCAAGTTGGCTTGTTCGACTTAGTCATTTTCGATGAAGCATCACAAATGTATGTTGAAAAAGGTATTCCTTCTATTGTTCGGGCAAAAAAGGTGGTAATCGCTGGAGACCATAAGCAGCTCAGACCATCAAATCTCGGAGCAGGAAGAATTGAATTAGATGAAGAACTTATTGAGGAAGATACAGAGATAGCAGCTGCGTTGGAAGAGGAAAGCCTGCTTGACCTTGCGCGATTCAAATATCAAGATGTTCTTCTGAACTTTCATTATCGGTCGCAATATGAAGAATTGATTGCTTTTTCAAATTATGCTTTTTATAAAGGAAGACTATATGTATCCCCAAATACAAAAAAGCCTGAAAAGCAACCAATTGAGTTTATTTGTGTTGATAATGCCCAATGGATTAATCGTGCTAACATGCAGGAAGCAAGAAAAATTATTAGTTTACTCAAGCAGTTTTTTGAAGAACGCACGGGAGCGGAGACAATAGGCATAATTACATTTAATAGCACACAGCGCGATTTAATTGATGACCTTATTGACGAAGAAAGCGCTAAAGACCCATCATTTGCGTCTGCAATAAGAGCGGAGATTTCACGTAAAGAAAACGGCGAGGATATTGGCCTTTTTGTAAAAAACATCGAAAGCGTTCAGGGAGATGAGCGCGATGTAATCATGTTCTCTATTGGATACGCTCGAAATGAAAGTGGTCGATTAGTACGAAATTATGGATGGCTCAATCAAAAGGGCGGAGAGAATCGCCTGAACGTTGCTATCAGCCGAGCTAAAAAGAAGATTTATATTGTTACTTCGTTTGACCCAAGTGAATTGCAGGTTGAAGATGCAAAAAATGACGGCCCAAGGATACTAAAAAAATATTTGCAATATGCGCAGGCGGTAAGTAGTGATGATAATGAGTCCGCTAAGCAGATATTGCTCTCATTCGGGGATGCAGAGGACAATGGCACATCAGTCTCTTTTGACAGCGATTTTGAAAATCAGGTCTATGACGCCCTTGTCGAAAAAGGGTACAAAGTCGAAACTCAAGTAGGAATTGGGGGATATAGTATTGACCTTGCAATTAAACGTGACGGCCAGTATATACTTGGCATCGAATGTGATGGCAAGCTATATCACAGCTCAAAATCTGCACGTGAAAGAGATTACCACCGTCAGAAGTATTTGGAGTCGAGGGGCTGGAGAATTCACCGGATTTGGAGTACTAACTGGTGGAGAAATCCTAAGTCTGAAATCCAAAAAATCTGCACGCTGGTGGATTCATTCTGAAACCGCGTGGAGCAACTAAACAGTGGGAAGTTAGATTAATAATTGACTAACCGCTCCTGTATTTCAAGGAGCGGTTTTATTATGCCTTATTTGTACTGCAAAATCGAGGAATATGATTGGAGTATGGGAAAATCAATAAACACGATATTGCTCATGATGTTGCTTGAGATTTCGTGTAGGGAACAATTTATGAAATTCTATATGTATTTATCTCTCGACATAACGAATTACTGCTTTATCTGGCAAATGTTCCTGCACAAAGTAAGTAGCTGCGCTTTCGTTATATATGCCCATTAGTGCTGGCAACTCAATTTTTCCCATTGCACTTTCTAAGTATGAGAAAGTATTTTTATCTGTTCGGCTCTGGCTAGTAATACCACCCGGATGAGTATGCCACTCGCCAACATAAGAAATAACTCCGGCGGTATGCTTAATTATACTATCAACATGTTCCTTAATACCTTTTGAGCCCCTTACTAACCGTCCAGCAAATTCCTGATTATCTTCTGGAATAAAGTAATCAGTAATGATTATAATCTTTTTCCTTTTATCAATATTTCCGATAAGTATACCGCCGGTTTCAGCGCCAGCTTTAGCCAGACTCTTTAGTTCAGTCTCTTTTTTATCAGTTATTTTAACGGTCCAATCATTAACAGTATATGTCTTGAACATTTCGCAGGGTATCTCAATCGTTGCATTTTCGGAAAAATACTCGCAGTTAAATATGTTGACTATTATTTTAGCATCATCAGTTTCAGATAGATTTTTGATTATAGCCGCTGATATGCCTGCATGTACGTTTATTGTAGCGTCGTCTAAAATCATGGTATCTGAACTGCAGCCAAAACCAATTGAAAACTCCTGATGCGCAAAGTCGCTTTTATTTTGTGCAGACTCTCTTAGCCATTGCGATATCTTACTGTTTGAAATAGCGGCATATATAAGCTGTAAGCGCATATCACTTAAACTAGGGTTTTGTTCTTTGTTACAGATAAAAACAAACCCAAGCTGGCCGTTTAGTGCGAGCTCGCACCTAATTACCCTCGTGTTTTTAGAAGCAAAGGAAGTTAAGCAGTCAAGCACGATTCCAGATGCAGAGCAGTCAATAATATAATCGTTCTGAGAAAGTGTGTTTAGGTCTATTTTTCGCACATCTCTGGTTATTGATTTTGCTTCAGGTGAATTAAAAATCTGATTAATAATTTTCTGTTGTGCAGAAGCCTTAAAAACATAGTCCTTTGTACAATCTTCATATAATGCATGCCTTGTTAAGTTGTGTGGCATTAGTAAATCAGAGTCGATTATCGTTTGCTTATTCAAGCCCATTCTAGCTAATGATAAAGATATCTTAGAGCCTAAAGCTCCACAGCCTATAACCACAACTGACTTATTATGAATTTGGTTAACACCCGACAAAACGGATGCCATTTGTGGAGTAAAAACGTGATTGTGAGTCAGCATTTGGCATGGTTCACTTCCGGTTAACGTAATTGCACCATCGTATTTTTTAACGAAAAACATACCATTCAAAAACTCAATGTCTGAATCAGTATTGGTCACTTTTTTTGGCCTTTTTATGCCATATATAAAAGAAAAGTATGAAAATCCAACACGGTTTCCACATAGAGTATTTAGAAATCGTCTTGCAGCTCTTTGTAGTAATCCAAGGTCAATAAAGTCTGATAAATCACCTAGATAATCAATGCGTTTTCCAATATATAAGTCTGTCTCAGCTTTTGTTTTATCAAAAATCAGTAGACACGGAATACTTGGCTGTGCAAATGCTTTATGGAAATCCACGGCCGCTGAAATAAAGTCTTTGAGCGGCTCGTCAACTTTGGTAATATTTAGGCCAAAAAATTCAATAACCTGGTCTTTTCCTGATGCATTTATTAATTTAATAGCTGTAGCATGGTCGTATTGAATATAAGAAAATGACGACAGACGCATCATTGGCTCAAAGCCCTCGGTCTTCATTAATTCGCCAATTGCTGCATCTTCAAGCCATTTTTTAATTCGTACTATATATTGCTCTGTTGACGCCCCCAAAAACCACTCGTCAATATCACCATTATGCAGGCACAGATTAGGCTTTGGAATAAATTCTTCGTAGATATAGGGATTAACATGTGGCAGAACATTAAAAGGGAAGTCTGCGCGATTTATCATTGTTGCCGGGGCCTTGCGTGGATATAATGGGTGCAAATATATAAGTATCTCCTCTTGCTTACGGATATCGAGACTATTCTTAGTGCCATAACTAGGAAGGTTAATGTCAATAGCGGCAAAAACAAAGATACCTTTGTATTTTTCGCTTGAGAGCACTTTTACATTATGTAAGTATTTAAGCTTCCCTAAATCACTTATGAAAGTAGAGTATTTGTCTTCATACTTTTCAGCCCTACATAATTTGAGGTCCTCAACAACAGTTAATGGTGCTTGCGTGCTCATGCTAAGTCCTTCCCGTATGACTTTGGCGTATATACACTGTTTGTTAAGACGCTGCTATACTTGCTGCTTGTATTCGTATCGTCAAGTGAAACGCCCTGGGTTGATATCGTAAAGATAAGAGGTTTAGTATCACTTTCCTCAGGATATTCGCCAAGGCAATAAAACCTATCATCCGTTGAAATATGTTTTTTATACTCATTCTTAGCCCGGTAACTTGGCGGATTATCGTCATCCCTCTTGATTGGTTTGCTTGAAGCTATAATATGAGCATTATCTTTAGATTTTTCTAAGAAATCTGATATAGTTTTATGAGGTTTCCCATCTTTGCTATCTTCATTACTGATGGAGTGCCATGAACAATGATGTGGAGCGATAAGAATATCGAATTTTAAATCGCTGTTTTTGTTTATGATATCTACCAAATTGTCGCAGGTTTCGTCTCCACCAGCAATCATAACGACCGTGTTCGTTGCTTTTATAAAGCTGAGTTTTAAGACTATTGATGTATCATTGATTTCTGCGTTCTCATCGTCGTTATCCTTTTTTACAGGACCAAGGACGAACACTTCGAAGCTGGCCTCCTTTTTGCCGTTTATTTTCTCAATTTTTTTGCCGGCAGGAGTTATCAAATCGCAATAATCGGTTAGTGTTGAGCTATAACCGATGATTTGAATACGATTACCCTCATCATTCGCAGTGTCATCGCCGTCTGTGTATAGCGCCAATCTTCTTTTAGCCTCTTTCCGCAATTTCTTCGCGGAATCGTTACCCAGGTCGCCTTCCTTTGTTGTTATCAACTTAGGTGCGACTATAAGCTCCTTAATAAGAATCTTCTTATCGTCTAAGGAGTCAGGCTTGCACAGATTAAAGTAATTCTCTGCACCTCTGCAATGGTCGACATCGTGATGGGTAAGTACAAAGGCATCCAGCATCCTGACGCCATCATTATTTTGCGGTAAATTATCCATTAACCACTGTAGGCAATCGAAATCGTCCGTGGTCTCATCCGCAGCCTTCTCTTTAATATTACAGTCAATCATAATGTTTGTACTATTTTCTAAAGTTATTAGAGTCATATCCCCATTACCGACAGGGAAAAAGGTTATTTTATCTGACATTTGTTTTTACCTCCGATTCTTTTGTCGCTATATCAATAGCGATAACGTTAGTTACAAATTTCGATGCTTTGGTATGTGCTGCGATGTTAAGGACGACGCTTAATATTATTAGATATAGTAGAAACTCTATTGAAAAACTTGCCAAACCTGCCAATATCCCTATAAGATATAAAGTCAGAAAAGTTATTGTTGATATGTAAAGGTCCCGGCACAACAAAAAATCTCTTTGAGATACCAGTATCATAGTTGAATCTCTATATTTACTGTATATAAAGTACCATACGCTATTTTCGTATTTTTGCTTTTCTTTTTTATTTGATGGCAAGCCTTGAAGTATGGTCTGGTATTTTTCCTTAACCTGTGCGTTTGTGAATCTATCGTCTTTTAGTTTGTTATCAGAGATTCTGGTGAAGATGGTATACCCGGGCTTTTTAATTAATCCAAAACCAAGCAATATATCCTTAAGGTCGCTGCTATATATTGAATCAAATAAATAAGCGATTAAGGATAAAACTCCAGAAATCAATGTAGTGCCTACGATATCAGCAATAAACTTTATGTAGTCTCTGTCTAAGCTAAAAGATTTTAATTGCCCGACATAATTTGTGCAAAAAAGAAAAAGTATGGAGTTGGCAATTAATAAATACCTCAGCTCTTTATCTCTATAATCTTTAATATCTTTCATAAAGACCACCTATATATGGCGTACTAACCATTATTATATCACAATATAAGGTAAATACAATAATTCGTTCCATTATTTAATATCCCCTTTAATCAGACTAAACATATAACTTAATTCAACACCTTCAGATGCCCGATTTAACGGTACCTGCGTCTAGGATGCAATGCTAACTAGTTGCTAAACTATTGCTAATATTGAGGTGGCTAAATATTCTCTTTGCATACTTGCCCTCTAATTCATTAGAAAGTACTGCATTGGCACCATAATATTCCATATATCCACAATAAACCTTAATACATAGGGATTGCAACAAAAATTCATCAGTGTTTTAAAATAAATTGTATTATTTTCAACAAAATAGAAAAATGTGTTTCAGTATTTTGTTGTTGCTTATGTGCTTTTTAATTCAAAATGTGCTTATTGAGATATGTTTTTCTTATGGATTAATTTTTTCTATTTCAAAGAAATCCGTATGAATTAGAATGATAGGAGAGCCTGAGTGCTGAGCAAAACATATTGCAGAATCAACAATATCTATATAGTCTGATACATCTTCACAAACCACCAAAACAATATCGGATTCATCAATGATGGTAAAATATGCTTCGAGTAATGCTGTTTTGGTTTTATAGCCCGAACAATAAAACACATTCTGGCATGTATTATATAAGTTTTCATAACGCTCCTTCAGCATTTTAGGCCATAAAGACGTATATCCTTGATACGGTTCCATAATATTAATCTCGATATTAGAGTTTGTTTTTTGAATATCAGTTAATATTTCCGCGCTCCATAAACCAATTCCAGGGTCCCCTACAATATTGAATTGTGTAGCTCCATCATTAATTAAGCTTATTATATTATCAGTTATCATTTGTTTTATTCGATTACACGTTTGTGACTCTTCATTCCACCCACAATAAAAGTGGTTCGGGCTATGTCCAAGTATTGCGCAAGATTCTATCATGAGTACACCTCCAAACTAAGATAATTAGAATATAGCATTCTTACAAAACTTACTTTGTCGCATTACGCAGGTGCGTATACGCAAATGCGATTTACTCAATACTATGGTTGGTATTGAGGTGATATATTGTGTACGTAAAGGATGCAGTTGCGTCAAAGTTTGCAGAAATTTGTAATCAAAAGAATATTAAGCCAAATGAACTAGCTACGACGTCCGGAGTTACACCTTCAACTGTTTACAGCTTGCTAGATTCACGCAGAAGAGATGTTTCGCTGATAACAATCAAGAAATTATGCGATGGTCTTGGAATTACTCTAGGAGAGTTTTTTTCATCACCAGAATTCGATGCTCTTGAACAAGAAATCAAATAGACTTTGAATTACAAGAAAGAAGTAGCAGCCCTATTCTCTAGGGTGGCTACTTCTCGTCATATTCTACCAGTACTCAACCGGATTCGGCCACAATAGTGGGAATCACTGATATTAATTGTTTGTTATTGATTTTGCTTAACTTAAGGCCTAAAAAAGTGCAAAACATTAAACCTTGAAATTTGAAGCAATACTCAATTGATGTTAAAAAATCTTATGGTGTTTAAAGATTATTATGGTATAATTAGAAATAATTAGTAGGAGGATTAATAAAGGAGGAAAGTTTCATGCAAGCAAGCTTCTTGTTATCTAATTCAAAGGTTTTTAATAAATCAATGGTAAGTGATATTGGATACTCATATGATGACTTAAAAGATATAAATATGGTCATAGAAAATGGAGTATCAAAGATTGCTGTTCAAAGCCAAAGTTTTAGTCCAACGCAATCTAAAACCATGGCTGCACCTGGGGATGATGACCCTGACCACGAAAGATGTTATTAATACTGACAGAAAAAACAGACCTCACTACTGATTATCTAATTTTGAAATTAATTGAAAGAAATATTCCGTTTGTTCGACTGAATACTGAGGAGTATAATTCTACATTCACTATTTCGCTTGATTACAGAACAAATCAATTTAGTTTGCACTACAGAAATATGATAGTACCAATTAATGATTTTTCAGAAGTATATTTTAGAAGACCCGCGCTTCCTAGGCTTGAAGGATTATTGCCAAAAGAAGAGATACCATTTGTTGAACGTGAGATAGAAGCGCTATTTTCAGGGCTTTTTCGTTTATTAGATACCTCGAGATGGCTTAATCATCCGAAAAACATATTTTGTGCAAACAGTAAAATTGAACAGTTGAAAGTGGCAAAAGATATTGGATTTTTAATTCCAGATACATTAATTAGTAGTGACAAAGCAGAGATTTTAAATTTTATTGAAAACGAAAAAACTGTCATAGCAAAAGCCGTGAAACACGGTTTTTATGAATATGAGGATAAAGTATATCTCGCCTTTACTCAGGTTATAGACACAAATTTCATTAATAATATTGACCAATTCAAAAATGTTCCTATGATATTGCAAAGAAGGATTTCCAAACAATATGATATTAGAATAAACGTGATTGGCGAAAAAGTATTTTCTACTGCTATACTTTCACAAGAGTGGGATATAAGTAAAACTGATTGGCGTGTATGGGATGTGTGCGATAAGTTTGACCTTAAACATGAAAGAATATCATTACCAGCAGAAATTGAGGAAAAATGTATTGCAATTAACCGTTTTTTTAATCTTAATTTCTCAGCAATTGACATGGTGCTGGATACTGAAGGAAATTACTTCTTTTTAGAATTGAATCCGAACGGTCAATGGGCATGGATAGAAGAAAAGGTCGGCTACCCTATACGTGATGCGATTATTGATTTATTAAGGGGATGATGGATTGAGCGATAATAAATATGATAAGCCATCTAGTGATAAAGATGTTTTAAATATCTCTGTGAGAATAATCAGCGAATTTATTCAGCAGGAATATGCCAAAGGAGACTCAATTAATAATAGAGCCAATATGTGTGTATGCCTTATGGGCATATATTCAGCTGTTATTATAGGTTTAGGCAGTTTAATTTTTCAAAGTTCTACTAAAACATCATTGTTTTTTGGCTTTTTGTATTTATCCATTATTTTAGTATTAATAATCGCTGTGTACTGTTCCTTAAAAGTAATTCTGGTTAAACAAATTGATAAATTGTCTCCTAAAATGATTAATGATATCAGAGATTTTACAGAGGTTAAGGCGCTACAATATGAAGTTAAATGGAAGATGTGGGAATATGAACAATTAAATGCATATAATGTTAATAAGCTTTTTTGTTTACACAGGACACAAAGAGGTTTGTTGATTAGCAGTACATATCTTCTTTTCATAGGTATACTTTTTTATTTTAACACAAATATCATTGCAATTGAAAAAGAATGCTATTTTAAATGCTTTGAATTAGTAATAGGATGTTTAATAGTAGCTTTTTCGGCATTTTCAAATCAAATTTTAGAAAAATACACTTTTTGGAACAAATGAGCATTTGTTATCTTAATAGAGCGCAATAAGGGAGCGGTGTGTAACACCGCTCCCTTATATTATTTTAGATGGTTATGGCAGTATTTTCTACCTATCTGCCCTCCGGGACCTACAGAGAAGCATTCTTTGCAGCCTGCTTTTTGGCATTGCCTATACTCAACTAAATTTATGAAGATACGTTGATATCCGAATTTCCACATAGCGTCGAAAATAGTATTGCATGGGTCTAGCAACAAATATTTATATTCTAAATCATGGATAAACTTTGATGTTTCACGTCTTATTCCGGTCAATGTATTAAAAAACGAGTCGTAAAATGCTTGGTCTCCAAAATCATTACTTCTATAGTTTACTGCGGTTTCAATAATGTAAGAGTTAAGTATGACGGACAAGCTCTTATGATTCTCAATATATGCTGCAACATCATCTATAAAAACTTCTTCGGCTTTGCAGTTATCGTCTAATTGGAGTTTCCAGAGACCATATGCGGATTTTACACAGTCAACCAACGTGAAAACATGCTCGTAGTATTCGCGTGGCGGTATAAGGCGGTTTATATCAGAAAAAAACCGTTGACAGGGGTATTCTTTCAAATGTTTTTCCGCATCTTCAGGAGAGCTAATGGCGCAGAGCGCCAAAAACAAGTCATCAGTCATTTCTGCAGTACCAATAGATACTTCATTTTCCACGGAATGTATGTACCCTTGATTAAATATTAATCCCGGATATGTCTTGAAAAATACAGGAAGAATGGGCATATTGGGATGTTTCGAAGACTCGATACGCATAAAGACCTCCATGATGGTTACTTTTTTTCTGGCTTATCCCATTTTTTCCGAGATTACCGCTGGACCATTGCTGTTTTAAGCGAAAATTAACCGGGCTTGTGACAAAAAAAGCCTTCAAACACAAGGGCTTATGGGTTTTTCACAATTTAACATAACTTAAAAAACGATTTATAATAGCTTACATCAAAAACATACAAATCGCAACGATTTTGCAGATTTGCTAAAGGATATTATATGTCTAAATCAAATCCTAATAGTTATTACGGCTCCTACTTCGCTGTGTACAAGCATCGCATGATAACCAAGACTAAAGAAACCTTCACATCAAGCTATATTGTAATTAAAAACCGTTTCGGTATGGTAGAACAATTCACGGAACTTGAGCTATTCTCGCAGCCATATACAGGCAAAATGCCAAAACGCTGTGACTATACGCAGGAGCTATATCTTAATTACGTTTGCCCGGCGCTCAATTACATAACTAATACATATGATGTTGTCAATGTAGATGAAATTTCGCCGGAGATGGTCTTCGCGTTTCTAGATTACTACACCACTACCCCGCAGGATAACGGTGAAAAGCGCAGTTCACAGAGTGTTTACAGGTGCATCAACAACGTTTCCCGCTTTTTTGCCAATCTCTATCTTTGCACGGAGCGGTTTGACCCAGATGAGCTGATGCAACCCCAATATTACAAGAAGAACATCAAGTCGGAGCGAGTTCAGCTCCGATATGAACCTCTATACCACACCAAGACCGAAGACAACGTAAACAAAACCATCTTCAGAGACATTCCTATTAAAGCTATGGATGTTATCCTTAAAGAGAGCCGGATTTGGAACCCTGAAATCTATTTCCTTATCATTTGCCAAATTACAACAGGCCTCAGACCTAGTGAAGCTTTGAATCTTCGACAAAACGGTAGCGCTGCTGGTAATAGCCTTAAATTCACAATGGTAAACGGCGATGTGACTGGTATATCAGTCGACCTGACGAAGGAATACCAAATGCGGAGCGATGGCAAACGTGTGGGAGGCATTAAAAAACCTCGAATACAAAATATATATCCAGGTTACATTCCGATGTTTATGAGCGGCTACAAATGGCATATGAACTACCTTAGCACCAATAAATGTGACCAGACCTTTCTCCCTTTGTTTCCTAACAAGCAGGGCAATGCGATGACTTACCCCAGCTATCGGCAAACGTTTACACAATTACTCAAAACCCGCGTGCTTCCCAATTTACAACTATCCGACGACCCTGATGTGAGAGTGTTTGCGCTTCGGCTGGAAAACGAAACACTTTGCCCTCACGCTCTGCGACATTTCTATACGGTTAGTTTGGTATTGAAGGGTCTTGATATTGGTCAAATTCAAATGTATCGCGGCGACAAAGACCCAACAAGTGCCCTAACTTACGTTAATGGCAAGGGTGAAATTATAAAAAAAATAATTGAGGCTAATACGGAAGTGTCAAACGGCCTCATGGAAATAGGAGGACAAATCCTTGGACACTGATATAAAAACAATGAAAGCATTTCAAGATGCTTGCAATATACACGGCTCTTTTGCTTTGCCGGATATACAACGACATTTCCGACAATGGCAAAAAGCCGACATTAGTTCCGAAACATACGTAACTAACCATCTGCCAACCCCGGATTGCATATCTGTTGCTCAGTTTTGTACAGATTCGTGCATTGATAACACGGTAAAAACGCTTTTAGCAATGAAAAAAGACGGAGTTTTGATTTTCGACACGCTATGTGGGCCGTACATTTCCAATGAAGATGCCGCAAAAGAGAAGGTCCTTCTGACGGACTACAAGCCTTTAAGAGCCCTGTTTAAACAAATACAGGAAACAATGCCAGAGCAAGCTGGGAAAACGGCTTATGGCAACTATTGCGCGCAGAATGTCGAAATAGGGCTTTGTAGAACAGTTTATATCTGTTCGTCGCAAGGCGAGCAGTTCTATCATGAAACCAAAAAAGACATAGTTATATCGAGCATTAAAGAGTGGCTAAGCTCAAAAGAAAAGACTGTAACGGTAAACCCAAAGGTTGAGCCTGAAATTACACCCGAGCCGAAGCCATGCAAGCGCTCAAAGACTATTTTGGAGGAACAACCCTTATCTGTTGTGGACGGCAGATATGTCAGTCTGTGTAGCATAGCCAACGAAATTGCTGTTGAGACAAGTTCGGATTTTGATTATAGAAGGAATTCAGTCATCAACCGCTGTAGGGACAAGCTGAATCGCTTTATCGAGGCAAACAATGCGTGGGGCCTTGAGGTGTTGGATGCATGTGAACTCTCAGATGCGTACGTCAAGACCGGAGAACTCTACGTTGCTAAGGAAAGCGTTGAATCACTGAAACGCCACCTTTATCTTTGGATTTCAGCTTTTGGAAAGAGTGATAGTGAAAAACTTACCATGCTACTTAACAGCAAGGTAGCGACCTTTCCCAAAACTGTCAAACTACTCTCTGAATACTATCTTGATGCAAAAAGGGCTGAAACCGATGCCTGCGCCAAAAGCACAGTAGACTATCTTCTTGATATCCTGCCGACTGAACTAACGGACCTAACTGACGATGAAATTGCTGATAACATAATTGCCATGTTTTTTGATGAAACAAAGCGTGTAAATCAAGAATCTATTACACGATTCCTATATGTGAAAAGCATTTCAAATCGTCAGTATATCAACAATACATATGTAAAACACGATGTGGATGTGAGCGCATACGAGCTTCAGGATTTTGCTGTGATGCAGAGTATATGCATGAGCGACGTGGAGATACAGAAGCTCGACCTCGTACAAAAAGCGGTAAACAATCCACGATTCGCTGCCGCATGGCTTTTTGTTATAATGCACTTTTTTGCGGCATGGCGGTCAACCGACATAGTTCGTTTGCCAGTCCCAGAATTACCTTATTCTGCAGAAGAAACTTTGGAACGGATTGGTGATGGGAGATTCACTATTGAAGAAGCTGTGAGCATAGCAGCATTTGAAATTGCATCTGTGACAAGTAGGGAAATGAAGCCACATAAGACACTGCGGTTTTCCAATGTTACTCCGCTGGAATTGTACGTAAACAGCAAACTCAAACCCGTTTTCGGTCTTGTACTCGCTATCCGAACAGCACACTATCAGATGGACACCAATGAGCCTGAGCTTGCAAAGAAAGTATCGGATATATATACGTTGGGGCGGTTCTTTGGTACGGATTTTGTTAAAGCATGTGGAAATAAGAACTTTTCAACACGAAAAGCTAATAAGGCTTTGCTGCAAAGTATTGAGAATATTGAGACCGGAGCTTCAGCGTACTTATTTCCAGCTATTATGCGAAATCATAAGATGGCCTACGGAGCAATGTCACCTACGACAGCCATATACCTGCAAGACAACAATTTTTCTGGCGTGACCCCACAATTTGTCGTTGAGCAGATGGGTGAACGTGGCTTTTGCGGTTTTTTAACACAAGCACTCTTAGAAGCAGCTTACGGTCCAGCATTTGCACAATTACCGATTAAGTCCCAAACGGCCCTAATAACGCATATGGGAATAAGGGCAATACAGCTCGACGGCATAAACGAAATGCTAGCCCAGTCAGAGCAAATGGCTAATGCAGCAATTCAAGAGCTACTCCAAGATGCCACCAACAAACAAGAAACAGCGAAAGCAATACTGCTGCGTTTCATTAACGGCAAAGGCAAAGGGAAAAGTGGGACTTGTGCTTTACTTGCTGCTGGGAAAACTTGTACAGACCCTGCTCGCCCAAATTGTATTGGCTGTATCTTTGAAGTCCTTGAACGAAAACTAATACTCAAATTGAAGAGTGAAATGAACCGGGTGTCGCTGATGATGGAAACGGATGAAATCAAAGAGAATTCTGTGGAGTCCGAGCGGTATCAATACTTGTTGGAACAGGTCGTCATACCCAAAATTGTGGAGATTTGCTCCACAGTTAAGGACTATGCAAGCCAAGAAGAATTGCGGCTGCTTCTTGAAATAGCAGAGAAAGGAATTGAGACTATAGATGCTGCAAGTTAATTATAACGCTGAGAATTTTTCGTACATTGAGGATATAACTGAACTGGATGCGGAAACGATAATTAAGGCCCGCAAAATCGTGGCAGATTACATTGAAAGAGGTATCCTAACGAATAAGAGCTTTAACGACGATACATGGATTATCGACAACCAGAACCAAATACGCACGATTGTGTTTCCCCAAATGACTTCCGCCCTCGATACATACTGTAACAAGTATTTCAAGTTCTCCGCAAGTATGTTCGTTGCCTTAGCCAAAACATATCTCACCTTGAATTTTGGAGCATCTGCTATTTTATTACAGGCGACGGCAACCGAAATCAGGAGATTTGCAGAATGCCTAACTGGAAACGAATCGACAGAGGCACTTAAAACGACCGGGGCCAATCATCTGGCGGATTTCATCTCGCTGCTGCCAGAAACAGCGGAACTTGATAATATCCAAGAAGAATTGGAAGCTTATGTCCGAGAATCCTATCAACAGGCAGGTGAGCAGCGCATCCTCGCGCAGTTTAGGTCATATCTTATTTTTGACAAGGTGATAGCCGAGTTTTTTGAGTCTGCCAGCGAAGCCGAAAAAATCATGTACTTCCCCGTGTGGTTCTGGTGGAAAGTGTCAACATTGATACCGCTAAGACCAACTGAGCTAGTCCTGACGCCACGCCTCTGTTTTACGAAGGACAGTCAGTTGATAATACGTCGTACCAAGATGAAGAAGCGCAAAAACAGCAGCGAATACCGGCTGGACTTGGATTATTCCAAACATACCTATCGCGTGCCAGATGATATTATTAACGAAACCCATTGGTATATTGAGGCTACAGCTGATGATTATACCTCCGACATCGACACGTTATTTTCATTAGGTAAAGACAAAGTTAAAGCAACTACAGACAGGCTCAACAGTCATGTGACATATGGTGATTTAAACATCTTGTTGAAACGATTTTACTGTGCGGTTGTATCAAAAAAGCTTCATTACGAAATTGTCGATTTTTCTGGCGTTAGTGTGTGCGAGCTTGGTGACAAACAGATTGAAGCTATTACTCTTGGAGATACGCGTCATTTAGCAATGGTGTCAATATTTCTTACCACAAAGAACCCTGAAATGTGCCGTGAATTGGCTGGGCATGATGACATCAATATTAGCTCTCATTACTATACAAATATGCAAAACTTCATTAAGGCTATCTCCTTTGAACGTATACGGACTCAAGGTTCAATTTATGTTCCACAGAGCAAGTCAACAGGATTGACTCCGCTTAACAGAAGACCTGTGAACGGCGGGTTCTGCCTGTCGGAGAATTTAGCAAAGGGCGATTATACCGACTGTATGAGGGCCGTTTCTACTGACGGACATCTATTTGACTGTTCACAGTGCAAATATTTTGTTTCGACGACCCAAACAGCGCTATTTGAAGCCAAAGAATTGAGCCAGAATGAGGCTTTGGATAAGGACTTTAAAGAAGCCTTTGACTTCCTAATCTATACAATTAATCAGGTTCGAAAGCATCTGGGTTTTGAGGAAGATATCCAAAGCGCATTCCTGAAGATGCAGGCGGCCGCGGAACAGTACAAGAATAAATTAGTTAGGCAATTTGTTATGGAGGAATGTAATGGCTAGACCTAATAAGCTGATGTATGAAGAGAAACAAGCCATCGTAAACGATTTTTACCTGTTGGAATGCGAGGGCCAACCCGAAAGACTTGACGGCAGGGGCGTGTTTACCGCATTAGCTGCATTTGCCAACCGCAAAGGCTATCCGAATGCAAAATTCTACGACTTCTCGCGTGACGAAAAGTTATGCCACTACATAGAGAGCTTGTGCGCAAGCCAGAAGCAGGAACAACAAACTAACACTACTGCATACCAGAGCTTCGATATTGATTTTTTTTTCAGACATGATATTTTGCATGAGACAAAGCGAAAGCGCCTTAATGAGTATGACGCATATGTCCGGAAGCAATTATCTACGGCAGAAAACCGCAAAGCCCTGTTCGTCAGCATTCAGAAGGAAAACAATGCTCTCAAAGAAGAGAGCAACAAGGTTTTACTAGAAAATCAGCAACTGTCGGAACGTAACAAGTTGCTAATTGAGCAGAATGCTAGGTATGAGAAATATATCCGAGAAAATGTAATCCCGGACAAAGCAGAAGAAATATTTAACAAGGCTAAAAACCCTGCCGACATTGCGAATCTGAGCATTAGTGACTCAAAATCGCCTAAAAATGCCTCTAAATACTATAGAGAATCGCTGACAAGTCATTTATCACTATTGAAATGAGGAGAGATGCCTATGGAATATACAAAATCAATTGTAAATCATAACCCTGTAATTGCCCATGAGTGGTCCATCGTAAATGCCTTCGACAAATTGCCGTCTACCGTATCATACGGCTCAAACAACAAAGTGTTTTGGGAATGTCCAAAAGGACACGTCTACGAAGCATCTGTAAAAAGTCGTTGCGTAAATCATACCGGTTGCCCGTATTGTGCTGGACAAGCTGTGCTCAAGGGCGAAAACGACCTTGCAACACTGAATCCCAAGGTAGCTGCTGAATGGAATTACGAAATGAATGGCGACTTAAAGCCTGATGCCGTGACTGAAGCTTCCCCAAAAGTAGTTTGGTGGGTATGTGCTTGTGGCCATGTATGGAAAGCATCCATCTGTGACAGGACGCGAAAGAATTACGGCTGCCCTTACGACAGTGGCAGACTGGTTATCACAGGCAAAACAGATTTGGCGACACAATACCCCGAGATTGCAGAACAATGGCATCCAACGCTTAACGGAACTCTTAAGCCAGCTGATGTGAAGCCGTTTTCAGAAAAAATGGTCTATTGGATTTGTCCTAAGTGTAGACATGAATGGAAAGCGCGCGTGGCCGATAGATGCGAAGGATATGATTGTCCTCTATGCGCAAGCAAAGTGGTAGTTGCTGGTGTAAACGACCTGCAAACTACTAATTTGGACTTGGCTCTGCAATGGAATTATACTAAGAACGGTGATTTACTGCCTACTATGGTGACCGCAAAAAGTAGTAAGAGAGCATGGTGGGAATGTCCTGTGTGTGGGCATGAGTGGGAGGCCGTTATCGCCAGTCGAAGCGCCGGCAGAGGCTGTCCCTGTTGTTCCAATAAGGCGGTTCACGCAGGAATCAATGACCTTTCAACAACGAATCCGGCTCTAGCAGCTGAATGGAATTACGCCAAAAACGGTTCGCTTACACCCCAAATGGTTACATCGGGTTCAGGTAAAGAAGTATGGTGGCGGGGTCCTTGCGGACACGAATGGAAAACTGATATTTCTAACCGCAATAAAGGTAATGGATGTCCTATCTGCAGTGGTGCAACACCGCTGATAGGTGAAACAGACCTTGCGACGGTTAATCCAGATTTGGCCGATGAGTGGGACTACGAAAAGAACGGTTCTCTAACCCCGCAGATGGTTACAGGTATGTCAGGTTTATCTGTATCTTGGAAGTGCATCAACGGTCATAGCTGGCAGGCACGAATTTCTAACCGCGCTACTTTTGGCCAAGACTGCCCTTATTGCTGGGGCCGCGTAGCCGCTGCTGGCGAAACCGACCTCGCAACGGTACACCCGGAAATAGCTGCCCAGTGGCATCCAACCAAAAATGGAAGTCTTACACCTCAAATGGTAACGTGCGGGTCTATAAAAATGGTGTGTTGGCAATGCCCTGATAACCCAGAGCACAGTTGGAAGGCGACGGTAAACGATAGAACTAATGGAAAAGGCTGCCCAATCTGTCACAATAAAAAAATCCTTGTTGGTGAGAACGACCTTGCTACTACCAACCCTAAAATTGCTTCGCAATGGCATCCAGACCTAAACGGAGAGCTTACACCACGTATGATTACGGCAGGCTCAAGAATGAATGTGTGGTGGAGATGCCCCGAAAACCCAAAACATATTTGGAGGGCATCTGTTGAAAGCAGACAGAACGGAAGGGGCTGCCCGATTTGTAGTAATAGGCAAGTTCTTGAAGGCGAGAATGACCTTACGACAACTCATCCGCATATAGCAGCGGAGTGGCATCCAGACCTAAACGGAGAGCTTACACCACGTATGGTTACGGCAGGTTCAAGCATTAAAGCGTGGTGGCGATGCTCCGCTAACCCAAAACATATTTGGAGGGCTTCTGTTGGAAGCAGACAGAACGGAAACGGCTGCCCGATTTGCAGCAATAGGCAAGTGCTTGAAGGCGAAAACGACCTTACAACTACTCATCCGCAGATAGCAGCAGAGTGGCATCCATATAAAAACAGAGGATTGTGCCCTGAAGAAGTCTTCGCAGGGTCAGGTCGTTGGGCGTGGTGGATATGCGCAGAATGTGGATATGAATGGAACAGTGCGATAAACTACCGGTGTAGCGGACGAGGGAAATGCCCGAAATGCACGGGCTATAGGGTAAGACCAGAAAGGCTGATATGACGAATAGTTTGGCAGAACTTAGACCAGATATTGCCGCCTATTGGGACTGTATGCCAAATGGACCGCTACGTCATGAAGATGTCACGTGTGTAAACAATAAAAAAGTGTGTTGGGTTTGCGAGCAAGGACACAAATGGTTGTCACCTATTAACAAACACGTCGCAGGGTGTAATTGCCCATACTGTACGGGACGAATTGCGTCACCTGGAGAAACAGACCTTGCAACGGTAAATCCAGAGCTTCTATCGCAATGGCATCCGACACTTAACGGGACATTAACGCCTGAAATGGTAACAGCAGGAAGTCATAAGAATGTGTACTGGCGATGTGCTGAAGGGCACTGTTGGAAAGCCAGGGTCTGCGACAGAACGCGCGGATATGGATGCCCTTACTGCGATGGGAAAAAAGTAGCTGAGGATACGTCGTTGTTTACACTTAGACCCGATTTGGCAGCAGAGTGGCATCCCACTAAAAATGGAACGTTGTCACCGCACGATGTCACGCCGAACTCACACAAGTCTGTATGGTGGTGGTGTGCAAAAGGACATGAATGGCAGGCTGCTGTATATAGCCGACTTGAACGAGGCTGCCCAGTTTGTAGCAACCACCTTATCGTCGCCGGTGTAAATGACCTCGCCTCAAATAACCCAACGCTTGCGGCTGAATGGCATACAGTTCTGAATGGAGAACTTACACCAGAAATGGTTTACGTTAATACTGCACGGCGGGTCTGGTGGGATTGTTTTGATTGTGGGCATGAGTGGCAAGCACGAGTTAGCCATCGAAATGCAGGTTCCGGATGCCCTATGTGTTCGGGAAGGGTTGTTCGCCCGGGTCAAGATTTGGCAGCGCTCCATCCAGAAATTGCGGCAGAGTGGCATACGTCCCGGAATGGGGACAAAACTCCCGATATTTTTTGTTCGAGCTCAAGTTATAATGCTTGGTGGCAATGTCCAGCCTGCGGTTTTGAATGGCAGGCTACAATTCAACACCGCGTCTGTCGAAGCCAAAGCTGTCCGGCATGTCGTGAGCGGAGGCTGAGCGTCGAAAAATTAATATGACAACAGGCAGCAGAATGATTTGTTTCTGCTGCCTGCTTTTTCCATTTAAGGGCCTTAATAAGTGCAAAATGGAAGGTTTGAGACAAAATAGGGGGGATTAGAATTTTAAGTTATGACAGGAAATTTTCGAGTTAACAACAAAACCCCGGGGGTTAGAAAAATTCGGTTACTCATACTAAGGACGCATACGAATGGAGCTTCGTTGCGGTACCCGCACAGAGGGCCGCGGGGGTTGTTAAGCGCTTTGGTGCTTCCGATACCCTGAAGGGCTTTGTTTCGACAAAACAGGGAGGGAGGTTCTTTGCTGAATATGAGGCTTTGGAGAAAGACGCGGTTTTAGGACGCGAATATAAGAATACGCTGCGAAATGAGGTTTTACGTCTCGGACTGTTATGTGATCCGAAGCTTTTTGAGGCGCTTTCGGAAAACACAGGATATATGGGCGCGAAGGAACTCGAAAACCTGAAGGATGCCTTTGAAAAGCGCCTTGAAGGTTCCTTCCCACTGAAGACACAGCTTCCCGGGAGAGATAAAACTGTCTCCTTCGACGGGGACGAATATATGGTTTAGGCAATACAGCGGACGCTGTTTGTTAATATGATTGGAGGTCAAAATTGTGAAGGTAAGTTTTGAGGGTATAGGAGAAAGCGTAGTTTCATTTTATAACAGTGCGACAAGCGCGGCAACAGCGGGTGCTCCCGTTAAAATAAGCGGCAACGGAGAGGTTTCGGCCTGCGCGGACGGTAATCGCTTTTTTGGTTATGCGCTATCATGCGACACTGATTTCGCGGCTGTTCAGACGGCAGGTTATATCGAACTCGGCTATACGGGTACGGCTCCCGCAGTCGGCTTCGTAAAGCTCGCGGCAAACGGCACAGGCGGAGTCAAGGCGGCTGAAACAGGCGGGGAATTTCTTGTAGTCAATGTGGACACCGCAAATAAAATTCTGGGTCTTATGCTTTAAGACGCAAATTACAAAAGGAGATTATTATGGCTTATAAATTCAATGAAATAAGACTTGACAAGGGTATGTACGGAGAGAGCGGAAAAAGCTTTGCTCAGGTGCTCGAAAAACTCGACCCTTCAGAGGACTACAAGGGCACGGCCTATGAGGGCCTCGACGCCTATCAGCGCCAGCTCAAGCGCTTTGACATCAAGGTGCGCGGCACGGGCAGCGACTCGGTTGAAAAGTTTTTCCATACAACGGACAGCGCGGTGCTGTTCCCCGAATACGTTGCGAGAAGTGTTCGTCAGGGCATGGAGGAGGAAAACGTATTGCCGTCCATTACGGCGACCGTTACGAAGTTCGACGGTATGGATTACCGCAGTATCTACTCGGTGCCTACGGATGACGACAAGAGTCTTCGCCGAATTGAGGAAGGCGCGGTAATTCCCCAGACTGAGGTGAAGGTCCGCGAAAATCTTGTAAAGCTTCACAAGAGAGGGCGTATGCTCGTTGCGTCTTATGAAGCTGTGCGTTTCCAGAAGCTTGACCTTTTCTCCGTCATGCTGCGTCAGATCGGCAGCCAGATTATGCGTATGCACCTTGAGGACGCAATTGAGGTGCTCGTCAACGGCGACGGAAATGCAAACGCGGCGGCAAAATTTGCGGTTGGTACCGCGCCCATCAGCGGTACGGTGGGTACGCTGACATATAATCAAATACTTGAGTTCTGGAACAAGTTTGATCCATACACACTAAACACTCTGCTTGTGAGCCCCGACGCCATGCTTCAGATACTTAAGTGCAGCGAGTTCCAGAATCCGCTGACAGGTCTTAACTTCCAGGGTACCGGAGAACTGACCAACCCTATCGGCGCAAAGCTTGTCAAGACCTCCGCTGTTTCGGCAGGTACGGTCATCGGACTCGACAGGGGCTACGCGCTTGAGATGATTCAGGCGGCAGACGTCTCAGTCGAATACGACAGGCTTATCGACAGGCAGCTTGAAAGAGCCGCGATCACAAGCATCTCCGGTTTTGCTAAGCTCTATACCGAGGCGGTGAAGGTTCTGACAATATAGCGGATAATTAGGGCGGGGAACGGCTCGTTCCCCGCAGAGGAAAGGAGGAGGCTTTTTGGAAATTAAACAGGAGATATTTGAAAAGGCCAAGCTCGTTTATAAGGAGGAGCTTTCGGGTTCGGAAGAGAGTGCGCTTAATGAAATGTGCGCGGCGGCATACTCCCTGCTGCTTTCGAGACTGAAGGACGGTGTGTCCGTCGATACGATACACGATGAATTTGTGAGAGCAGCAGGCGTTCTCGGAATTGCTCTGTTTATCGGGCTCGACTGTCCGTCACTGGACAGCTTTTCCGCGGGAAACGTGACCTTAAAAAAGCGTGGGGACGAGGCTACGAAAAACACTGCACTGTCACTTAGAAATCAGGCAGAGCTTATGCTGGCAGCCTACCTGAAGGATGACGGTTTTTGCTTCGGGGCGGTGAGATATTGACGGCGGGAGTGCTTGAAGGAGTTTGGCCCTATGGGCAGAGGCTTATCGTCCGTGACAAAGGTGCTAATTCCGGCAGGAGCTTTATGGGGTTTATTGAGCCGTTGAACCTTACTTCAGGGGCCCCGGAAGTCAGAAACAGAGCGGGCCTTATTCCAAATGAGGAATACCGCCTTATAGCGCCGCCCTCGGAGACCTTTCCCTACGGGACGGAGAGCGTAATTATTTTCGGAAACGCAACATTTGAGATGCTGAGTGTAAAGGAAATATATAGCGGGGAAAAGGTTTCTCACCGGGAGTGCGTGCTGATTAAGGTCGGGGAGGAGCAGAGCGATGCTTGACAGTATTCTGGACGCAGTAGTTTCGACGCTCAAGTCCGAAAGTATAAGAGCTTTCAGAGAATTTCCCGAAATAAAAGCGGAAGTGAAAACCGGAGTATCGGTAAGCGTCGGGATTGAGGGGTGTAAGTGCCTGAGCTCCGGCATGAGTGAGTATTTGGGAACGCGCACAGGCATGGGCGGTAGTGCTGATGCTGAGCTTTTCGGAAGGCGATTGGAGCTAACGCTTAGATTTGAAATATATTCGCCCTCCGGCGGGAGCTGCGGCGCTAAGGCCTGCTTGCAGTGCGTGGACAGGCTCAGAGCTAGCATGGAAAAGCTGCCGTCGGGACTCAAGGCACTGGACATGGAGAGCAAGGAAGTCTTTGCGGATGAGAAGCTTAATTGCTACAGATGTGTTTGTTTAGCTCGCGCGCTGGCATTTCTCGTTGCCGAGAGTGACGGCAGTGAAACGGAATTTTTGGATTTTGTATTGAAAGGAACTGTTGAAAGTGGCAAATAACGAAAGACCGGGGGTTTATTCCACCGTTGAAGTATCAAGCTCGCTGAGCTCGACAGGCGCAGGGAAAACAGTCGGCATCGCCGCAGTTTCGGCTCTGGGCACAAAGGGGGTGTGCACAAGCGTGGGCTCCTTCGGTGAAGCAGTCAGCCTTTACGGAGCGGATTGCAGCCTGACAAAGCTCATAAAAGTACTCCTTTTAAACGGAGCTGCGTCTATTATGGCCGTGCCTGCAGCCGTTGGAGTCACCGCAACTACGGATGACTATACAGCGGCGTTTGCAGCCCTTATGAAGAAAGAAGACATCGCGGTCATGATCTGCGACAGCAGAAGCGCGGATGTGTTCGGCGTGATGAAGTCGGCAATCGATGGAGCAAGCGAAAACTGTAAGTACCGTATCGGAATAGTCGAAGGCGGGGGAACCGTCGCTGAAACGGCGGCAAAGGCTCAGACGCTTAATTTCGAACGTATGGTGATGGTTTATCCCGCAATCGAAGGTGCAGGCGCACTAATCGGAGCTGCCGCGGCGGCAGTGACGGGAATTATATCCGCGGGGAACGACCCCGCTCTGCCGGTAAACGGAGCGGAACTGGCTGGAATGGATAGTATATCTAGAATATTCTCCGACACGGAGATAACGACGCTGATTCAAGCGGGAGTTACGCCAATTGAAAGCACTTACGGTTCGCCTTGCGTTGTACGCGGCGTGACAACCAGAACTAAGACCGCGGGAGCTGCCGACACTACATGGCGGGAGCTTACGACAGTGCTCATCATCGATGACGTTATACCCTCGGTGCGGAACGCGCTGCGCACTAAATTCCCGCGGGTTAAAAATACGGCGCAGTCGAGAGGCGCGATACGTACACAGGTCATCATCGAGCTTGAAAGCAAGCTGAAAAAAGAGATTATAGACGCTTACAGTTCGGTCACGGCTGCTGCGGACGAAGAGGATCCGACAGTCTGCAATGTGGGCTTTGAATTTACGGTTGCGCACGGGCTTAACAGAATCATACTTTCCGCGAAAATCAGCGTTTAAGGAGGAAAAGGGATGAGTGTTATCGGATTTCCCACGAGCAGTGACATTTACATTGAAGCTGAAGGCAAAAAGCTTGCAGTAGTACAGAGCTACAAGGCGCAGGCGACACGCTCAGAGCGGGTCGTTGAAGCCTTTGGAGAGAGCGAGCCCGTAGCGACAATCGCAAATCAGCTTACCTATAGGCTGGAGCTTACAAGGCTTTACGCAACGGACGAAGCAATCAGCGACGGCATTAATTTTTATAAGCTTTCGGATTTTTCGCTTGTCATTGTCAAGCCTGACAGGCGGGTTATATATACGAATTGCCAGTGGAGCAAGATCGAGGAGTCGGGCGAGCTCAGTCAGATGGTAGCAGAGCGCATCACGGTCATTTCAAGTCATAGGACGGAGATGGCGAATTGACCGCCGAAGAAATCCTCGGGCAGCTTGAGGGGAATGCTCTGGAGCGTCTGAAGTGGCTTGTTCTGCGCGAATTTAACGTGCTGCCGGGCTCAAAAACGGCAGGCGAGCCGAGTGACGAGGACTTCATCATATGCGGAGCGCACATGGTACTTGACAGGCGGCTGAGCTATGATGCTCCGACAGGTGAGGGAGAGATGAATGGCTCTTTTGACGAAGAGCGTTTTTCGCGGCTTTCTGGGGGAAGAGTATGAGCGAGGATACTGAGATAAAGAGAAAAGAGCTTCAGGAAATGGCGAGGGCAATACTAAGCGAAATATATAGTTCTGAGCACGCGCGAAAAGACTTAACGGGCTTTGTGAGTTCGCCGAAGACAACGATAGCCGGCGCGGACCGGACTGACACTGAACTTGCGGGCAGCGATAATCGACAGCTGTTATCTGAAGAAGCGTATGACTCTGAAATACAGGCTTACCGTGCCGACAATAAGGAAGAGCTTATTCCGAGGCTTTCCCGCAGAGAATTCCTTGAGCAAAGAGTTTTAAGACGCAAAGCGAGAGAAGGCTTCGACGGTTCAGCAGCGGAGAGCGGCTCCGGGACTATTAAAAGTGTTGTGACAAAGTCCGGAAGCCTTACACAGGCTGATTTACCGGAAAAGCTTTCCGACATTTTTTGCCGGGACGCGCGGCGCTATGACGGAGCGTTTGAAAAATACTGATTTTGTCTGAGCTGGGAGGAATTACGGTGCTATCATCAATGAGATTCGGGGATTTTGTCTGGCCCCACAATCCTAAAACATATGAGATCGAATATAACAGGCGAATTGTGTGCCATAAGGTGCCTTTTGGACTTTACGCTCTTTCGGATATGGGGCGCGATCAGCGTATTCTGCGAGGGGAGGGCGAATTTGTCGGCGAAAATGCATATGAGGAGTTCAGAAAGCTTGCGGCGATGTTCTACAGCGACGAGCCCAGAATTCTGGTTCATCCGATTTGGCAATCGGCGCCTGCGTGGCTTGTCAGTCTGAAACTAAAGCAGGAGCCCAGAAAAGATTATGTGAGTTATGCATTTGAGTTCTGGGAGTGCTTTGAGGGATATCAGTTATCGGCGAAGGCTGTTTTAAACGCGGTTACAAGCTCTACAGACGCTGAGACTGCCAAGAAAAGGATTACATATACGATTAAAGGTGGCGATACGCTGTGGGGGCTTGCCAAGGCAAATAGTCTGAGCTTGGCAGAACTGCTCAAATTGAATCCGCAGATCAGGAATCCTAACATTTACTATGTCGGCGACGTCGTCTATCTGTCGTAAGGGAGGGCCTTTTGGATACATATTTGATTGACTATGAGGGGTCAAGCTATACACTGCCGGAACTGCTGGAATGGAAGTTTTCCTATGGCTGCGAGCTGCCCTGCGACGCTTTTGAAATTGCGTTTGTCTATGACAAAGCAATGCTCGAAATGTTGACGAACGCCGTGCGTTTCCGCGCTGAACACTTGGGCAGTACGGTATTTTCGGGAGTGGTCGACGATTTTGAGGTTTCGGTTTCGGAAAACGGCTGCGTTGTGACCGTAAACGGACGCGGGCTTGCGGCGCTGCTGCTCGATAACGAGGCGGAGGCGGCGCAGTATTATTCGGCAAGTCTCGACACAATACTGGAAAAGTATGTTTACCCATACGGTATCAGTGAAATCCGAAAGAATATCGCTGTTCCGCAGCAGGCACTTGTAGTTGACAGCGGCGCAAGTCTGTGGAGAGTGCTTGAAAACTTTGTTTGGTTTGGCTGGGGTGCCAAACCAAGGTTTACAAAGGAAGGAGTACTCCTTATCGGAGACGAGAAGGGGCAGAGCTTCACCTTTGACGAAAATACCGCTTTGACAAGAATTGCGTTGAAGCGAAAGCGCTACGGAGTTATATCCGAGGTACTAGTGAAAAACAAGGCTCTTGGTGTGACGGAGACTATCGAGAATACCAGCTTTAAGGAGCAGGGCGGGTGCTGCAGCAGAATTGTCAATGTCCCGCGAAAAACGAGATACGATGCAATGCGGTCTACGGGGGAGTATCAGATCTCCCGGTCAAAGGCAGAGGAACTGACCGTCACACTCATGGTACCTTATATTTTTGCGGCGTTTCCGGGTGATGCGATTGAGCTGACGGGCAGTCCGCTCGGAATATCGGGCAAGTTTCTTGTAAGCAGGACAAGCTGTTTCGCCGACGGTGACGGGGCCGGAACAGAAATTATTCTGACTTCAGTGGAGGTTTGAAAATGTGGCTATCTGAGAAAAAGGACGGGCGGGACGCGGGCTGCGGCAGCGCCGCTGTCGGAATTGTTACGATTGGAGGAGCAAAGCCCTCTGTTCTTGTCGAGGGCGAGGTGCGCTCAGCGGAGATGGTTAGCTTGGGGGCAGCACAGCTTTTGAAAGCGGGAGATGAGGTTCTGCTTATCCGCAGTCCAGACGGCGAGAACGTCGTCGTCGGAAAGGTAGGCACTCAGGCACCGAGGACAGCCAAAAACGGCGAGGTTTACATAACAACAGGAAACGGCGGACTCATACAGCTTAAAAATAACGGGGAAATAGAACTGTCCGGATCAATTACCATAAGCGGCACAACAAAAATCGAAGGTGAACTGCTGATTAACGGGACAGCTTATAAATCCGGCACTTGATTGGAGGAGAGCATTTGGAACTCAAACTTACGGACGGGAAATATACGCTGGGAGCTTACAAAGCACCGGATGAGCTTGATGAACTCGATGAGCTTTTGCAGCGCGTAGTTATGAAATTGAAGGTTCGAAGGGGTAGCTTTCTCCCACTGCCGGATTACGGGAGCAGATTGTATCTGCTCCCGAGAACAAAGCCGACTGGCAGAGAGACCGCGGCACGGCAATATGTGCTGGAAGCCCTCGCCGATGAAACTGAGCTGGACCTTGCCACGCTTGAACTTTTGCAAAAAGCAGAAGGGGAAGCAGTGCTCTCCCTGGAGTTTACATACAAGGGCAAATATACAATCAGTGTTGAAACTGAGATTTGAGGTGCTTAAGTGAAAGAGATGAACGAGATTTATTCGGAAATGGTGGAAGGACTGGAGAGAAAGACCGGAGTTTGTCTTTCCGGCGGAGGAGAGATGGCATTGCGGCTATACGCTGTGGCAGCGGAGCTCTCAAGCCTTTGGGCACAGGTCGAGTGGACAAAAAGCCAGAGCTTCCCCCAAACCGCTTCGGGAGAGAATCTTGACCTGCACGCGTACGCGAGAGGGCTTGAGCGTACCGCAAGCGTTGCCGCATCGGGAAATATAAGATTCGAGACCGACGAAATAAGGAGGAAAACATCACTATAGCTTCGGGAACAATTTGCCTGAATGCCGCAGGGACGGAATTTGTGACGATTTCGTCAGCGGTCATCAGAGCGGGAGAGCAGTATTGTCTTGCGCCGGCGACGGCAAGGGCGGGGGGAAAAACAGGAAACGTACCCGAGAACAGCGTTGTTTTCATGTCGCTTGCGCCGGTCGGCGTTGTTAAATGCTATAACCCCACGGCTTTTTCGGGCGGTGCGGATACCGAAGGCGATGAGCCACTGAGGGCGAGAGTGCTGGCAAGTTACGCAAGCCTTCCGAACGGTTCGAACAGGGCTTATTACGAATCCGCTGCGCTCGATACCGACGGAGTCGCGGCAGTCTGCGTTCTGCCAAAGGCGAGAGGCTTGGGAACTGTAGATGTAATTATTGCTAGCCAGAATGGAATTCCTCCGGCAGAGCTTGTTGCCTGTGTGCAAAGCAAGCTTGAAAAACAGCGCGAAATATGCGTTGACGTTGCGGTTTCGGCTCCGACAAGCGTTCCGGTTCCGGTTTCGGTTACTGTTGCAGTCGAGGAGGGATATACGTTTGCGTCAGTCTCCGCCAGTGTCAAAGCGGCGCTTGAAGAGTATTTTAGCGGCACACTTCTTGGAAAAAATGTGCTGCGGGCAAAGTTGGGTTATGTAATATTCGGAGTCAAGGGAGTTAAAAACTATTCTATCTCCCTTCCCGGTGCCGATGTTTCCATAACAGCAAATCAGCTGCCGGTTGCCGGCACGATTACTGTGACAGAGGGGTGACTTTGACTGGGATATGCTGATTATTTGAAGCAAATGCTTCTGCCTATGGGTATTTATAACCTGGAAGATGGGCTAGGTGCGGAGGAGCTAAATATAATAGGTAAACAGCTCGACGAGATTTTTGAAGCATTGGAGGAGCTTGGTCAGGAATCGGTTACGGCCAGAGCTTCAGACTATGGAATTAAAAACTATGAAGCGCTGATACCTTACACGCCCGCTTATATCACGACAGAGGACGAAAACCGTGCCTTGCTCGCGCTGCTGCGCATACGCGGCGGTTGTTTCACACTTGGGACGCTCCAAGACACACTGAGCGGCTGCGGTGTTCTGGCAAGAATAGCCGAATCCGGCACGGCGCTGACTGTGAATGTGAACTTTCCCGGAAACAGAGGAATTCCGGATGGTTTTGAAAAGCTGAAAAAGCGGATTGAGGATATCATACCCTGCCATCTTGCGGTGCAGTATCTGTTCGTATATTCAATGTGGCAGGAGCTGATGGCAGCTTTGAAAAGCTGGACAGCCATCGAGGCAAGGGCGCGGAGTTGGCGGGAGTTTGAGGTATATGAATAGGGGAAGGCAATGAACGAATGGACTGTGGTTACGGTGATTGTGACCCTAGTGGGGCTTGGAGCTGCGGTTATCCGCCCTCTGATAGGCCTGAACGGAACGATTACACGGCTTACAGCGGCCGTCAATGTGCTTGAAAAAAACATATCGGGGCTAGCGGCAAAAAACAGCGAATCCCACGCAAAGCTCTGGGAGAGGGTCGAGGAGCACGAGGACACTTTGAACTGCCACGAGACAAGGCTTACGGTCATCGAAAATCGTGGCTTAAGATAAGGCACAGGGACTCATGTACAGGAAATGCCCTGAGCATCCGGTCATAAAAAACATACTTTTATACGGAGAACCCTCCCCCGTAAATACGATGAGAAGCGGGAATCGGAAAAAAGAAGCTTCGGAGACGGAGGCGGTTGAGCTTATTGAGGCGGAATTTGCGGATATATGCTTCCGTAGAATGCGAAAAAACGGCCACCCCGCATTGGGGTAACCGCTTTTTGGTGGAGGAGGGTGGATTCGAACCACCGAAGTCACTGACAACAGATTTACAGTCTGCCCCCTTTGGCCACTCGGGAACTCCTCCATATTTGGTTTTGTGACGCTGGATGTGGAGCTGGTGGACGGATTCGAACCCCCGACCTGCTGATTACAAATCAGCTGCTCTACCGGCTGAGCTACACCAGCGCGTCATCAGCGAGATTCATAATAGCAAAATTATAACCTTTTGTCAACATCTATTTTAGCTTTCGAGAAAAGAACGGAGAGACGGATAATGGCAGATATGCTTGAGCTTTCGAACCAATATCGAGCTGTTGGAATCAGTTGCAGAAGGCGGCTCCTTGAGCTGGAAAGGCTGCTTCGCGACAGCTGCCCGGAACATAACGAGTATGAACTAAAACGGGAAATCACAATGCTTACGGCAATGAGCAGAGACTGCATTGCCACATCCAATTACCTCAGAGCATACTTCGAAAGGAGAGAGCATCTTGAAAGGCTCAGAAGACAACAGGCTGGAATATGAGGCTTTGCAGGAGTTCATAGGACTTGTGGATGTTGGAGGAAATCTCGGCAACCGCGTCCATACCGCGATTAACGAGGAGCTCACTGACAGGCAGCGCGAACTCATCGGCCTTTATTTTCAGGAGCAAATGAGCATGACCGAGATAGCCGGAAGACTCGGTCTCAGCCCTTCAACCGTCAGCCGGACACTTAAACGCGGCAGGGTAAGGCTGAAGAAGTATCTTAAATATAACGGCAGGTATATTGCCGAGGCTGTTTCTGATTGAGTTTGCAAAAGCGGAGCCTTTGTGTTATTATACATTCAGAAGTTTTCCATCGGCAAATCTGAAAGGCATAGAAATATTATGAAATCCTGTTCTGCAAAAAATAAAAGAGCTTTATCAATTGTTTCGGCTTTTGCTCTCTCACTGACGCTTTGCGCGTGTGGTGTGAAGACGGAAACCTCTGTGGACCCGCACGTTGGAATGGTCTGCGTTTCTGACGGAAAAGGCGGCGAGATGTGGGTTAAGCGTTATGATGATGTTCCGGCGTCAGCTTTTTCGGCCGATCAGTTTTATGCGGACGGGGCCTACATAGACTACAATGGGACCCAATACAAAACGCTCAGAGGCATTGATGTTTCGGAGCATCAGGGCGCGATCGACTGGCAGAAGGTCCGTGACGACGGAGTCGAGTATGCAATTATTCGCGCGGGATACCGCGGCTACAGCGAAGGAAAGCTCTTCGAGGACGCCTGTTTTAAAACAAACATGGAAGGCGCTACGGCGGCCGGACTGAAAATCGGAGTCTATTTCTTTTCGCAGGCAATAAACACTTCGGAGGCAACCGAGGAGGCTGAGTTCCTTCTCAACTCTGTAAAGAATTACAAGCTTGACCTGCCGATATTTTTTGATTGGGAACAAGTCGCCGGTGTTGGCCAGACACGTGTGGACAATGTTGACGGAACCACGATAACCGATTGCGCGCTTGCTTTTTGTTCCTCTATCGAAACTGTGGGTTATAAAACCGGAGTCTATTTTTACCGCTCGCTCGGCTACTATGATTATGAACTGGACAGACTTACAAATCTTATCTTCTGGGTCGGCGCGCCGGGTAGTGCCCCCGACTTCTATTATAAGCATACTATGTGGCAATATTCCTTTACCGGTACGGTAAGCGGTATTGAGGGAGGAACGGATTTGAACCTGATGTTTGAGGAAGTGCCCGTTTCGGCCTCAGACAGCCCGTCACCAAGTGCATCACAGGACGTAGTTATACCCCCTGAAGTGACAATGCCTTAAATGTTATTTATATATAATAATGGAGCCGCCAATTTAGCGGCTCCATTATTTTTATTCTGATTTTTCCTCAGATTTTTCAGGAATGTCCTCACCATCCGAGCCTTCTTTTACAAAGTCTTCTTCGGTTGCAACCTTTTCCTCCGGCTTTTCGACAGTGACTTCCGTAAACTCGACTTCGATATCGCAGTCTTTCGAGCTGAGTCCTGCCTTCAACTCGTCAAGATCCGAAAGAATCTTGGTGATGTTGTCGTTTGCCAGTGTAATCTCGTCGCAGAGCTGGACAAAAAAGCCGTCGGGAGCGTTCTTGCGTGTTTCGTAATAGAGTTTACCGATTTCAAGATATGCTTTTTCGATGGTGTCCTTTTCGGCGCCCAGCTCCATGTTGAGCTTAGCTATACGCGCTACATCCTTTGCTTTGTCGGCAGCTTTTTCTGCATAGCCGCGGGTCTTTCCCGCCACGGTTCCAAGGGTATTCAAAAATTTGCCTTTGAGTTCGTTGATGTCTGCCATAATATTACCTCCTTAATATTCTCACTATGTAGTATATGTTGATTATTTTTCTTTGTCTGATTCATTATCTTCCGAAATTTCTGCAAAAGAAGATATTTCCGCCGCTTCTTCTGACGTTTTCTTTTCGGAGGCCGAAATTACATTGACGAGCATTTTGCTTTGATCGTGGGGAAGAGAGCCGTTTATAGCAAGGTAGGCAAGAGCTATGGCAACGCTTGCTCCCGCAAGAACCTGAGACACACGCAGGCCGGTATTGAAAAGCATGAGGCTGTCCGTCCGCAGACCCTCGATCAGCATACGCCCAAAACCATACCAGGCGACGTACATGGCGAAAATCTGGCCGTCGTAGCGCCGCTTGCCGGATTTTGAAAAAATATGCAGAAGGATCAAGCCCAGAATGTTCCACAGTGATTCGTAAAGAAAGGTGGGATGAACGTAAATGGTTTTACCGGCGGCATCCGTAAGCCCCATGCGGCAAAAGATGTCCGTTTCACGTCCGAAAGCTTCACGGTTAAAAAAGTTTCCCCAGCGGCCGACTGTTTGTCCGATGAGTAGACCGAAGGACCCGAGATCAAAATATGCGCCGACGGAAGTCTTTTTAACCTTGCAGTAGATAAGTACCGCGATTACGGCAAAGATTATCGCGCCGTAAATCGCAAGCCCGCCGCTCCGAATGTCAAAGACACTCCAGAAGTTACCTTTAAAAAGTGAAAAGTTAAATATGACATAATAAAGCCTTGCACCGATGACGGCGGAGGGCACGGCGAACAGCAGCATATCAATAAAATTGTCCTGCGTCAGCCCAAAGCTTTTCACACGGCGGTTACAGTAGAAATAGGCGAGCAGGAAGCCTATTGCAATTACAAATCCGTACAAGTAAAGAGGAAGACCGAAGAAATTAAAAGACGAGGGAGGATTAATTGAGAACTTATCGCCGAACATAGGGAAAGATATTATCCCGTTTTGTACGCTTTGCACAGTATCCATGGCTTATTTTCCTTTCGTTCAGCGTTCCCGCGGTGAAACTATCGAGAGCGCCAGCTTATCGGGGGAGAGATACTCAGTTATGAAATCCCGAATATCAGAAAGTTTGACTTTGTTTATTTCTTCGAAAACATCGAGCGGCCGGTAATCCGCGAAAGCTCCGTTGGCCAGTTCCTGCGACAGCGCAGAAAACGAACTCAGAACGCGTAGCTGATTGCCAAAATGGGCTTTCCTCGCGTTCTCGAACAAAGACTTGTCAAGACCCTTGGCCTTAATCTTTGAGATTTCCGAATTGAGCTCATTCATTACAGCATCTACGCTGCGGCTCTCGCCTCCGGCAAGTATCATGGCCGTACCGGCTGTATAGTCAAGCTCGTATTCAAAACTGCCGTTCAGGAGACCGTCGGCATATAGGCGGGTATAAAACGGAGATGAGGAGCCGAAAAGAAGCCGCAATGAAATTTCGCTGATGAGAACCTGATGGAGCCGCGCAGGCCCGCTCTCCTCAGGATTGAGCTTTGAGCCGAAGAGAAACTGAGGAGCCGAGACCTCCATAGCCGCTTTGGAAGAGCTTTGATGCGGAGTTTCCATTTCCTTGCTGCCGTAGTCGCTTTCCGGTACTTCGCCGGGTTCGGCTGGGAGAATCTCCCGCGCCATGGCAATGACAGCTTCGGGGTCGACATTTCCAACAACCGCAAGTGTCATATTCGACGGATTATAAAACACCTTATGGCAATGGTAAAGCGTATCGCTTGTGATTTCGGCGATGCTTTCAATCGTTCCGGCAACTGATTCACGCACGGGATTTGCCGAATAAAGGCACTTAAGCAGGTTGTAGTAAAGGACATAGCCGGGAGTATCCTCTACCATCCGGATTTCCTGCCCGATGATGCCCTGCTCCTTCTGGACGCTCTCCGGGGTAAAGTACGGAGTGGAAACAAAGGTGAGCAGGGTACGGAGGTTTTCGTCAAACTGGCTGGTCGACTCAAAGTGATAAGCCGTCATGCATGAGCTTGTGAAAGCGTTTGGCGAGGCACCTCTCGCGGATAGAACGCTCAAAGCGTTGCCGTCCGGCATATCGAACATTTTATGCTCAAGAAAATGCGCTACGCCGGCGGGAGTGTCCAACCACTCACCTGAAAGCTTGAAGCGCCTGTCAGCTCCACCGTAATTGGTTGCAAACATTGCATAGCTTTTTGAAAACTGAGGTCTGGGGACAATATTTATTTTGAGCCCGTTGGGCAGGACTTCGGAAATAAGGGTCTCATCGATGTTCTTGAAGTATTCCTTCTGCATCAGGTTTCCTCCTTTTCTCCGCGCAGGAAATAGATTGCGTCGCATTCGACTCCCTTTGCTATTGCCACGACCTCGCCGACCGTAATCTCTTCGGCCAGTGCCGCAAGCTCGGCGGGAGAACAGTCGGGACCGATAAGCGTCTGATTGAGATAAAAGTCTTCAAGGGCAACGGGACTGTCTTCAATTGTGCGGTAATCGCTCGCAACGGAGCTTTTCGCGGCAGACAGCTCATGCTCCGAAATGTCGCCGCGCTTAACCGCGTCAAGCTGCGAGAGTATTTCGGAAAGGGCGGCGTCATATTTGTCGAATTCAATACCCGAGGAAACAGCGAGTATACCCTTGTGCAGGTCGACAAAGGAGCTTGCAAAATAACACAGAGATAATTTTTCGCGAACATTCATGAAGAGCTTCGAGGCGGCGCTGCCACCATAAACCGCATTGAACACACGAATGGCCGCGCTATTCGGCTCCTCCATGCATTCGCCGAGGCGAAATCCGATGGCGAGCTTGCCCTGTGTTACCTGAAGCTTGTCTTCAAAGTAACGGGGCGTTTCCTCAAGGGAATTCATGCGAATGTCGGTTCCCATATCAGGCTCTTCGTCGGAACGGGGCAGGCTCGCAAAAGCCGCCTTGACCGCAGCTTTGACACGGGAGAACTCGGCGCTGCCGCAGTAGAAAATTTCAACGGGGGAGGAGGCGAGCATCGCTTGGTAGTGGCGGGTCAGCTCATGCGACGTAACGCTTTCGGCTTCCGCCTCAGTTCCAAGCTTGTCGGTGGCGTATTCTTCCATCGCGCACATGTTTTCAAACAGACGCTGTATAGAATATCCGCGTTTGTCGTTAATTCGTCCGCGTATTTGCTCGAGCAGCTGTTCCTTCTCGCTTTCGACATACTCGCGCATAAAAAGCCCGCCGTGAGTCTTGGGCATAAGGAGCATTTCGCTGACAATTCCGGTTATCTGTTCAAGAATGTCGCTTTTTTCGGGAATAAATGCGTCGTCAACAAAATCGGCATACAGACCAATTACCTGAATCTCGCCCTTTTTCCGTATGAGAGGTTTAATTCGCGCGCCATAAAGCGAGTCCAGCTTTGAGGAAATCGTCGCCATGTCCGGCAGAGTCGCCGTTCCGCGGCAGAGAACCGCTGGAATGAGAGCATTTTTAGCCGCAGTTTCGCGGTTCAGCGGGGTCAGCAGATTAACGCTCAGGCAGTTTGTTTTAAATTTGTCCGTCTGCAGACAAGTCAGCACTACATTGGGCATTATGAGTTCGGTCGATGGATTCAAGGTCCGCCCTCCGTTCAAAATAATAATCTTCTTTTCTTTGCAGTTACTATACCACAATTATCCTGTTTTGAAAATGACATTTTCGTGAATTTTTAAGTTACCTTCGTCACGCCTTATCCTCACAGAGAACGGCACCGGAGCTTGAAAGAATAAAGCTTTGCACTTTTCCGTTTTTATCGCGCAGCGAAACCCGAACCTCGGACCAGAAGGATGGGAGCTTCGGCTCAAAGGCGAGTTCGCCGTTTTTAAGGCTTATGCCAAGCAGGTTCTCCGTTACGGTTCTGAAAAACCAGCCTGCCGAACCGGTATACCAGCTCCAGCCGGCTTTGCCGCGGCAGTCGGGATTGCCCGAAATATCCGCCGAAAGGATATAGGGCTCCGCCTCGTAATTCACAAGATCACGGTTTTCGGGCAGCAGGGCTTCTATGAGTCTTAAGGCCTCGTCGGAACGGTTTTCTAGCAGCAGAGCCATTGCCAGCCAGACCGCGCCGTGGGTGTACTGTCCGCTGTTTTCACGAAAACCCGGGCCGTAGCTCTCAATATAGCCGGGGCTGGGCTCCGAATTTTCAAAGGGCGGATCGAACAGGCGAATAATCCGGTTATCCTTATCAAAAAGCCTCTCGACTGCATTGGTGAGAGCCTCGTTCACGTGGGATTTATCTGCGTCAGGACAGAGAGCGGCAAAGCTCTGGGCAATCGAATCAATCTGACAGCAGGGCTGGACTTTATCTCCGAGAGGCTCTCCGCCGTCATACCAGCCGCGAAGAAACCATTGCCCGTCCCAGGCGGAGTTTGCACTTATGCCAAGCTCTGCGGCGGCCTTTTCGTATTTTTCCGCGTCCTGACCGCGTGAGCTCAGGAGCAGAGCAAACCTGTGCGCCGTGTGGGAGAAAAACCAGGTCAGCCAGACGCTTTCGCCCTTTCCCTTGACGCCGACCTTGTCCATACCGTCGTTCCAGTCTCCGCTGCCCATTTTCAATAGTCCGTGCTCACCCGTGCCGCGCTCCAGAATAAGGTCAAGCGATTTTTGGGCATGGACAATGACCTCGCCCAAAGTATCCGAGTAGACGGCTTTCTCATAGCGGTCATGCTCGTCGGAAGGAAGAGGCGGAGAACTAAGCCACTGCACGGGTATGTCGCATATTGCGTAGTCGCCTGTTTTTTCGGCGTATTCGCACAGAGCCCAGGGTAGCCACAGAAGGTCGTCACTGCAATGCGTGCGGACGCCCTTTGTATCGTCGTCCAGAGCATGCCACCAGTGCATAACGTCACCCTCCTCGTACTGGTGGCGGCAGCACTCGATAATCTGAGATTTGGCGTATGAACCGCCAAGCAGAATAAGGTTGACGGCGTCCTGCAACTGGTCGCGAAACCCGATAGCCCCTCCGCTCTGATATATACTGCAGCGTCCCATCAGACGGCAGGCAATAGTCTGATAAGGTACCCATCCGTTTATCAGGCGGTCGAGCGCGGGCAGAGGCGTTTCGATTTTAATGCCAGAAACTGTATTTTTCCAGTGCATAAGCGTGCTTCTATAGGATTCTGACGCAGCGTCGGGAGAGCAGAGCTCTTTGAGCTTTTCCTCGTCGTCGCAGCCGCAAACAAGAACAAAGGGCGAGGAAGCCTCGAAGCTAATGCCGATGAAGCCGCCGATCTCACATTTATTGTCGGTCTTTTCCCGAAGCCACAGCCCACGGTTTGAGGTAAAGTCGGTGACCTTAGCGGATGAACAAATACGAAACTTTGAATCGGGAAACGGACTCTCGGGACTTGACGCAATGAAGAAAGCACCGTCTCTTATAACATGTGAGCGCAGAGCGCCGCTGTCGTCGCCGCCGAGTACAAGATCGGTGCTCCAGCGGACACTGAGTGTGCCTTTACCCTCCCACTCGACAAATAGCACGCGAGCGTCGGTATCCGGCGGCACGAAAGCGGTTGTTTTTATGGTGGTATCTTTCAGCTTCTTTTCCCATTTTGCGAACCCGAAGCCAAAGCTCACTTTGCAGTCTGTGTCGTCGGAGGAGGCAAAAAGGCTCTGACACGATGTTTCGAAAATCTCCGTCCCGCGGGTAGTAACACTGTCGCAAAGCCAGCGATTTATGTGATACTCGCGGGCATTTTTATACCACATATGACCCGTCCCGCAGTCGGTCGCAAAAAAGCCGAAACGTCCGTTCGTGAGAATGTTCCCCCAGGCACGAGGCGGAAGAGAGCGGTTTACATAAAAAGAAAAACTGTCATCATTTTCCCATTGAAATTCAGGAAATTCCTGTGCTGGAGAGCTTGAAAAGGTAGACATAATATATGAACTGCTAATTAGCTCGGCAACGCGATTCCTCGGATTCACAGAGCATTCGACTAGACCGTCAACATTCAGCGCGCGGTCGATGATGTGGATATGGCAGCTTTCTGAGCCTACGGTGCGCCTAAGCTCCGACAGGGCTGTAGCGGCAGGACGCAGGTAATCTCCGCCTTCATCGGTCAAAAAAACAAGGTCGAAAGGGCAGGAAAGAGAGAGCAAAAACGCGTGCTGCTTCATAAGTGCCTCTGCTAAATCCATTTCCTCAGAAGCCGGCACAGGCCGTGCCAACAGAGGCAGACAGCCGGAAATACCGAAGCGCCAGAGCTCCTGCCTTGCGGGAACGCTTGAGGATGTGAACGGCGCGGGGTAATTAAGAGTGCTGATGAGCTGCATCGCGCCCTCAGTCTGAGACTCCGACAACCGAAGCTCGGAGGCTCTCTCCGCGGGAAAATCGGCCGTGTCGTCCTCACCGCCTGTCAGCATCCGCATAGCTGAGGCATAGGCCTCATTTTCACTTTCGCCCATCGCGATGGTCACAGTCACGGCTGCCGCAGATTCTTTTGTAATCCGCAGCGGCAGCTTAGCGCAGACGAAAGGGTCACTCAGCCAGCCGAGGGGCGACGGGACGAAGGCCTCAATAGCCGGCGAGAGCCCGCCCCTGCCCGGAACCAGAGTGCGCCTTGAGGAAAATTCCATCGGTATGGAGCAGGCGAGGCAGAGAAAGCACTCCGGAATATTCTCTCTTTCAAGCCGCCGGAGTATTAGTGCTCCCCCGTGTGTCTTTGCGTGAAGCCCCAGCTTGTAAAAGGCCGGATGGTTTACATAATCTGAATATTCCGCCATAACAGGCTCAAACATCAGGCACAGCTCACAGTCCTGTTCCTCAGGATTTTCAGCTCTGACGGAAATTACTCGCTTCTCACCGTTTGACGATGCCGACACACTGAAATTCACCTGCGAGCGCAAGTCCCCCTGTACAGTACCGATTCTTGCGCCGGATAAGCTGAATTCCCAGTCGGTGCTTGAGGTGCCGCCCATTTCGGGCGAAGGAAGCAGCGGTGTCAAAGCGTGCCCGCGTTTCAGATAGAGCTCGACTCCATGAGAAAAGGCGGGTATTTCGTTCGAAGTGAAATAAGGGGTGATATTCCCCCAGCGGGCTTTGGAAACTCCGCCGTCGGTTAACATAATATTGTATTCGCCGTTTGACAGAACACAGCAGGAGGGGGCCTCAAAATCGACAAAACCTCCGCGTCTGGACCAATAGACTGACGAGGCTCTGGGCGGCTTCTCTGGCAGCTTGCTCTCCTTGCGGCGGAGCAGGACGCCGCCCAAGGGCAGCTTTTCATCGAGAAGACAGGCGTGCGAGGACATGGACGGGTCGCGCATGAGTCTGTGCTGCATGATATTCCCGCGCAGGGCGTTTGTAATGGATACAAGGCTCATGCCCAGATGGTGCGCCATAACGCAGTAGACGATTTCACCGCAGCTTCCGACCGTTCTGCTGCTCGTAAAATCAATCGCTTCCCAGAAGCCGTATTTTCCAATGGCATCCAGCTTTTCAAGTCTCCGGAGATTCGACACCGCGCTCTTTATGCCGCAGCAGAGTGAAAGGAAGCTGCTGTAAGGTGAAACGACATATTCGCTGTTCATGTTGCGCTTCAAAGCCAGCGCGCCGCAGCCGTGAGCCTTATACCGGTAGTTGAGAGCGGGATCAAGCGCGTAGAACGCGCTTTCGGAGATGCCCCACGGGAGGTTCTTGTTCTTTCCGCGTTTTTTCTGGACTTCGACGGCGAAACGCATGCTTTCATACATGAGCGAGCCTTCCGCGCTCTCAAAAAAAAGGTGCGGCATCATGTATTCAAACATACTGCCAGTCCATGAAACCATACCGCGATAGCCGTCCTTTTCAACCTGCGCACGGGAAAGGCTCCGCCAATGACGGCGGGAAACGTCGCCTCTGGCTATGGCGACAAAGCCGGTAGTGCGGGCTTCGCTCGCCATAAGGTCGTAAAAGCTGTTGGTGACAATGTTTCGGTCAATGTCGATACCGATAGAGAAAAGCCGGTGGGCTTTATCATAGAGAGGCACGAACGACATTGGGTTAATAAGCTCGTCGCATTCTGCGGCAAGCTCTGGCCTGTCGTATTCTTTGAGCGCCTCGCGGAGGATTATAAGACATACCATCAGGTTTCCGCTGTCAACAGTTGAAACGTAAGCGGGATGAAGGGGACGGAGCGTCCTCGTGTCGTACCAGTTGTAGAGATGACCATTCCATTTTGGCATACGTCTGAGAGTCGCGAGAATGTTCTGGATAATCCCGAGAGCCGTCTGCTCCCTTGCCAGACCAAGATCAATTGCCGAAATGCAGCTTAAAAGGCAAAGCCCGATGTTTGTGGGCGAGGTTCTGTGAGCAACGCCGAGAGGAGGACGCTCCTGCCAGTTGTCGGGCGGAAGAAAATGATCTCCCGCGCTGCAGAAATCCTCAAAAAACCTCCATATGCTTTTTGCGCAGGACAGCAGATAACTCTTGTCTTCTTCGGAGAGCGGCGTCTGTCTTACTATGATTTTAGAAAGCGAAAAAGCAAGATATGAGGAAACAAACCAGATAAGACCGCTCACCTTTCCGATGATTGAGGTGGCAAAAAAAGCAAAAATCAGCCCTGCAAAAGCGGCAAACCACATATTGCGGAAATACTTCCAGACACCCTGAGCTCTGCCTTCGAACATTGAGGCCGGCGTCCATCGGAGAAGCCCCCTGTGACTTACGAGCATCCGCCACAGAGCCGTCATGGCGGCGGTAAAGCAGATGTAAGCTTCATACGGAAGAAAAATCAGCTTGAGTCCTGTTTGCATAAAGGCTCCGCAGAGGCCGTGGATTACGGAACTGTGAAAACGAAGCTTAACCTCACTTTCGTCGCGGAACAGGTCGCGGACGGCGGCTGTAACAAGCCGAAACGCATAGCAGAACAGCGCGATGAGAGCGGCGATGGAAAGCTCGCGAGAGGGCGTAAAGAAGGCCGCGGCGAAGCTTAAAAAAACAAGAGGAGCTACAAGACTGCGGCGCGCGCTGTCAAAAAACCTGAAGCGGTCAATGCTCGAAAGCAGCCTGCCCCTGCGGAAAAGCCAGGGCAGGTTTTGCCAGTCTCCGCGTGTCCAGCGGTGCAAGCGCTTATAATAGGATAGTATGTCGGAAGGAAATTTATCGGTCAACTCTGCGTCGCCCATATAGGCACCGCGGAGAAAGGCACCTTCCAGCGCATCGTGAGATAATACACGGTTTTCGGGTATCCTGCCGCTCATACATTCAGTAAAGACAGCGGCGTCGATGATGCCCTTTCCGGCAAAGCCTCCGTTATCGAATACATCCATATACAGCTCTGAGCTGTCGCTGCCGTAGGGATCGGTTCCGCCGTGTCCGGCAAAAATTTTAGAAAATTTGCTTCTGTTGCAGGAGGAAAGCTCAACCGAGATTCGCGGATGGATGACGGCATGGCCCGCCGTGACTTTTTTTGTACGCTCGTCGATAACAGGGGTGTTAAGAGGGTGAAGCATCGCGCCGATAAGCTCTTTGGCGGTTCCGGGAGTAAGGCGCGTATCCTCGTCGAGCGTCATGATATATCGTACGCCGCGCAGAGCAAGGTAATTGCCCGAAAGAGAGCGCAGCGATGAATTTTTGTCGCAGAGGAGAGCGGCGAGCTCAGTGATAGCTCCACGCTTGCGCTCCCAGGCTGAATAGCAGTTATCCGCTTTGCTGAAGGTTCGCTCACGGACGAAAAAGAAAAAACCGCCGCCGTATTTTTCGTTAAGTTCATCGACCGCGTTTTTTGCGGCGGTAATGTATTTTTCGTCTTCGGGGGATAGCTTGTCCTTGGAATCCGGCAGGTCTGCGAGTATTCCGAACAGCAGGTTTTCTCCGCAGTCCCGTCCGGCAAAACGAAATTCCTCGAGCCTTCGTCCGAGAACGGTGCCGCTTTTTTCGCTTGTGAGAAGCGCAGATATAACACAGATAGTGCGGCCCGCGGGAGGTATACCGTTTTCGAGTTCCATACGCGGCACGTGCGCGGGTGACGTGAAGCGGAGTATGATATAATCAAGGATAGTCTTAACAAGCTCGGAAAGGGGTATTATAACAAGCAGCCCGACAACAGAGTTTTTCAGCGCGAACGCGGCGGTCAGCGCGATAATAAGCGTGAGCAGCATGAATGTTGTAATATAAATTTCGCCTGTACGGGAGACCTTGTCTTCGTCCATCGGACGGGTAAAAAGCCAGTAGCCGACATGACGGGAAGCGCCCTCGGCGTTCTGTGCAAGCCCCAGCACCTGCTGTGCTATGTGATGTTCGCTGACATGGTAGGCCTTGGAGAGCTTTTCAATGCGCTTTTTATAGTGAATACGGGTTTTTTCGGACATCTCCGGATAAACTTCGGTGGGGTCCTGTTTTAAAATCTGCTCGGTTTTGTCCACGTTTTCCAGAATCTCTGAAAAATCAAGCGTGGAGAGCGCACGCAGTGTGGAAAACAGCTTTTCGGCTGCCCTGGCCGCATAATCCTCGTCAATGTCGGAGGAATATAGCTCCGCCAGCTCCGAAATTGCCGCGGCCTTGAGAGCCGGCACGAAATGTGTCAGCTCTCGGCGGCTTAATACGTAGGCCTGCTGACAGCCCTGCAAAAAAAGCTCACAGCGTTCGGGAGTTACCTTTCCGTCACCGGAGCGGATAAGCGCCTCACAGAGAGCGAAAATAGCGGCGGTTCCACGGGAAGAGGGTACTTTGCCACAGCTGTACAGCTCCGCCGCTGAGGACAGACCTTCGCGATGGGCAAGATAGAAGTTATCAAGCAGCCATTCAATATAAGGCGGAACTGCCTCGCCGCTCGGATATTTAAGCTCAAGAGCCGTATGGTGCTCATGAAGGAAGCGGATATTTTTGTAGAGCGTTTTTGACAGTGAGGCTCCGCGGATGAAACCTCTGATGCTTAAGGTCCTCGCGATATTTTCACCGTACTGGGGCAATCCAGAGTCATCTATTTGCGGCATCGTGCCGTCGTAAGTCATTTATTCGACCTCTTTTCGTGCGTTTAGGGCGCAGAGATGTCCATAAAAAACCACCATGAGCTTCTTAGGCGCTGCTCCATAAGCAAAAGTTTTCCACGCATCTCTGAAAATATTCTGCGAGGTGTAAAGTAAATATACTTGACAACGGCGAAAATCCCGTGTAAGATATGCGATACAGGTCGGTTTCTTTCTGAGTAATTGATGCGGGAGGCGGTCAGCTTATGGGCGATAAAACTCTTATGATGACCATGCTTCTGGACTTTTACGGCGAGCTGCTCACACCTAAGCAGCGCGGCTGTTTCGGAATGCATTACAACGAGGATCTCTCGCTTGCGGAAATCGCGGAGATTATGGATATTTCCCGTCAGGGCGTGCGCGACCTTATAGTTCGCGCGGAAGCCACACTTACCGAAACAGAAGAAAAAATCGGGTTTGTGAGGAAGTTTTCCGAACAGAAAAGCATAAAGGACGCTATGGAGCTTGAACTGCGCGAGCTTACCCTGATGACGGAAGGAAAAGCTCGCGGACTTGCGGAGAAGCTCCTTTCGGAGCTTGACAGTATCAGAGACTGATTTTCGTTTTTAAATAAGGAGCAGTTATGGCGTTTGAAAGCCTTTCCGAAAAATTATCGGCTGCCTTCAAAAAACTCCGGGGTAAGGGGCGCCTTTCCGAAGCGGACATAAAGGAAGCCATGCGCGAAGTACGGCTTGCTCTGCTCGAAGCCGACGTCAGCTACAAGGTAGTTAAGGACTTTGTATCGAAGGTCTCGGAGCGCGCTGTAGGACAGGATGTGCTCGAGAGTCTGACTCCCGCGCAGATGGTCATAAAAATCGTCAACGAAGAGCTGACCGCTCTCATGGGCAGCGAAAACGTCAAGTTGAATATTTCTTCACAGTCACCGAGCGTAGTGATGCTAGTCGGACTTCAGGGCGCGGGCAAAACAACAAACGGCGCCAAGCTCGCGGGGCTTGTTAAAAAAAGCGGCAAGCGTCCGCTTCTCGTCGCCTGCGACGTTTACCGTCCCGCCGCGATAAAGCAGCTCGAAACAGTCGGTGCGCAGCTCGATATACCCGTTTTTCAGATGGGGCAGGGTAACCCTGTGGATATCGCCAAGGCCTCCATTGAACACGCCAAGAAGTACGGCAACGATATTATTTTCCTGGACACTGCGGGGCGTCTGCACATTGACGAAGCGCTGATGGATGAACTGAAAAATATTAAAGAAGCCGTGAAGCCCTCCGAAATTCTGCTGGTTGTCGACGCGATGACCGGACAGGACGCTGTGAACGCGGCGAGCGCCTTCGATGAGGTGCTGGGCATCACCGGCATTATGCTCACGAAGCTTGACGGTGACGCCAGAGGCGGCGCGGCGCTATCGGTTCGCGCGGTGACAGGCAAGCCCATCAAATATGTCGGCATCGGCGAGAAGCTTGACAATATCGAGCCGTTCCATCCGGACCGCATGGCCTCCCGTATTCTCGGCATGGGCGACGTTCTGACGCTCATTGAAAAGGCGGAGCAGAATTTCGACGAGAAAAAAGCCCTGCAAATGGCGGAACGCCTGAAAAAGAATCAGTTTACCTTTTCGGATTACCTTGACCAGCTCGAACAGCTTAAGTCAATGGGCAACATCAAGGATATTGCGGCGATGATACCCGGGATGGACGCCAAAGCGCTTGCGGGCGCTAAAATCGACGAAAAGGAATTTTCGCGGACGGAAGCGATAATCAAGTCAATGACCGCCAAGGAACGTGAGAATCCGCAGCTGCTCAACGGCAGCAGAAAAAGACGCATCGCGGCAGGCAGCGGAACCACTGTCGTGGACGTCAACCGCCTTATTAAGCAGTTTGATATGATGAAGACCATGACCAAACAGATGACGGCTGGCGGGAAAAAGGGGAAACATATGGGAATGGGCTTGCCCGGAAAAGGCTTGCCGTTCAAGTTTTAAAGAGTTTGCACCGCTTTCGGGCGTTTGCACATAAAGAAAAAAAGAATTTGGAGGTGAATATAAATGGTCAAAATCAGACTTCACAGAATGGGAGCAAAGAAGAATCCTTTCTACAGAATCGTCGTTGCGGATTCTCATTCTCCTCGTGACGGAAAGTTTATTGAGGAAATCGGAACCTATGATCCCCTTTCCACTCCTTCGGGAATCAAGGTAGACAGTGAACGTGCCAAGTATTGGATTGCGAGCGGCGCTCAGCCCACTGAAACCGTTAGGGCTCTGCTGAAAAAGGCAGACGTGCTTTAAGGAGATAAAGCCAGCATGAAAGAACTCTTAACCTACATCGCAAAAAACCTTGTCGATAATCCCGACGAGGTCACAGTGACCGAGAGAACCACCGATACGGAAACTGTATTTGAGGTTCGCGTTGCGGACGGCGACATGGGAAAAATTATTGGCCGTCAGGGCCGGATTGTCAAAGAAATCCGCATACTCATGCGTGCAGTGGCTCAAAGACAGGGGAAAAACGTGTCCGTGGAAATCATGGACTGATACGTTCAATGGGGGATAAAGGGGACTTTGTCCCCCTTAAACGTTGTCTTGAGAAATTAGAGCTCAACAGAAAAATGTCGTAAATGGAGAATATTGCGTGAAAAAATATCTCGAAGCAGGAGTTGTAGTGAATACGCACGGAATCAAAGGCGAAGTTAAAATTCAGCCGTGGGCGGACAGTGCTGAGTTCTTGATGGGTTTCAAACGCCTTTACATTGATGAAAAGCCTTTTGAAATCATTTCGGGGAAGGTTCATAAGGACTGCCTTATCGCGCAGTTCAAAGAGGTCTCCGATATCAACAAGGCTATGGTTCTGAAAAACAAGGTCGTCTCCATTGACAGAGCTGACGCCATACTTCCGAAGGGCGCTTTCTTTATTCAGGATCTTATCGGGGCAAGCGTCAGAGACGAGAACGAAGCCGAGCTCGGCAAGCTTACCGATGTGTTGGAACTGCCTGCCGGCAACGTCTATGTGGTTACGGGAGAGCGGGAAATACTGATTCCCGCCGTACCTCAGTTTATTATAAAGACTGATGTGGACGCGGGTATAGTCACGGTGCGTCTGATTGACGGTATGTAAACTAAGCCCTCTCAGCGCAGGAGGTAACTATGAACGAAATGAACGAAAATCATGATTTAGATAATTACGACACATCAGAGGCTTCTTCGATGCCTCTGATGCGCGTTGATATAATGACGCTCTTTCCTGATACGATGAATGCGGTATTAAGCGAAAGCATTTTGGGAAGAGCGGCGGCAAAGGATATTATTGAAATTAATTGTATCCAAATAAGAGAATTTACCGAGAATAAGCAGGGACAGGTAGATGATTACACCTACGGCGGAGGCTGGGGCTGTGTAATGATGGCACAGCCGCTCAAGAGTTGTCTTGACTTTGTGAAGGACTGTGCGGGTGAGCGTAAAACCCGCGTAATATACATGTCGCCGCAGGGCACAAAATTTGACCAGTCTAAAGCGCGTCAGCTCAAGAACGACTACGACCATCTGATTCTGGTCTGCGGACATTATGAAGGAATAGACGAGCGATTTATTGAAGCTTGCGTCGACGAGGAAATATCCGTCGGAGATTTCGTCCTCACAGGCGGAGAAATTCCGGCTATGGCGCTGACGGACTGCGTCTGTCGGATGATACCGGGCGTCCTTTCCGATGAGGAGTGCTTCACGGGTGAGAGCCACTGGGACGGGCTTTTGGAATACCCTCAGTATACACGCCCCGAAATCTGGGAGGGCAGGAGCGTTCCAGATATCCTGCGGAGCGGTCACCACGCGAATATAAAAAAATGGCGGCGCAAGCAGTCAATTATACGTACAAAAAAGCGCAGACCAGATATGTATGAAAAGCTTGTTTTTACAGAGAAACAGGACAAAAAGCTCCTTGCTGAAATAGAAGCGGACGAGACGCGGGAGCGGGAAAAAGATGCGGGGTGGCAGGAATGATTCTGGGATATGACAACGGCGCGTCGGCAGTCAAAATTGCAGCGTTGAACGGCGACAGAATTGAAGCGACGAAATGTATCATAGGCAGCGAAAAATCCGCGGGTGAGCTGATTCTTGAATTTTTAAAAGATAACCAAATTCCCGCTGACAGCATCGAAACTGTCGCGGTTACGGGCGTAGGAGCGGAAAAGTGCCATTTCGATGGCGTAAACGCGAAGATAGCTTACATACCGGAGATTGAAGCAACCGGCTTGGGCGGCTCGTCTCTTTCAAAGCTCGATGAAGCGATTGTCATCAGTATCGGAACAGGCACATCCCTTGTGCTTGCGAGAAACGGAAGCTTCACGCACATAGGCGGAACGGGAGTCGGCAGCGGAACGCTCCGCGGCATTTCAAAGAAAATGTTTGGCACTACCGACCTAAAAGAATTGTTTTCACTTGCGCAGCAGGGAAACAGGTTGACGGTTGATATAACAATTGGAGATTTATTCTCCGGAACGGATACTTTGCCGCTTGACCTCACCGCCTCGAACCTCGCAAAAGCCAGCGACGACGCAGTTAGCGCCGATTGGGCAATGGCGATTGTAAATACGGTTCTGGAGGTTGCGGGTTCACATGCGGCGTTGGCCTGCAACGGCTACAGCGTTAAAAATGTCGTAATTACGGGAGGAATATCTCAAACCGCAATTGCAAAAGTCGTGTATGACGGCTTTACAAAGCTATATAATCTCAACTATATTATCCCGCAGTATTCAGGTTTTGCTACGGCGATTGGTGCCGCAAGGAGAGTGCAAAATGGAGCATAGGCTGGCAGCTTCTTCGGACCTTGACCGAATCATGCAGATTGTTGCAGACGCACAGCGCTTCTTGAAAGAAAACGGCGTGGACCAGTGGCAGAACGGCTATCCGACTCGGGAGATTTTCGAAGCGGACATTATAAAGGGCTGCTGCCATGCCTTCACGCTTGAAGGAAAGCTCGCCGGAGTTATCTCCGTTTTCTTTGAAAAGGAAGCAAGTTATAAGCGCGTTTATGATGGAAGCTGGCTCACAGGCGACGCACCTTACGCAATGTTCCATCGCGCGGCTGTGGACAGTAATTATCGCGGAATGGGAATTGCAAGTGAGATGTTATCTTATGCGGAGAATATAGCGAGGGAACGCGGCTTTACAAGCATGCGCGGAGACACACACCGCGATAATAAGGCTATGCGCTCTCTTCTTGAAAAGAGAGGCTTTGTTCATTGTGGTACGATTTTTATTGACAGCGGAGAAGAGGCCTTGGGTGAGCGCGTATGCTACGAAAAACTACTGTAAAAATCAAGGAGCTTTATGGATCTCTGTAATATAGAACAAATCAAAGCACTGCTCTCGACTCACGGTTTTCGTTTTTCAAAATCCATGGGACAGAACTTTCTAACTGCCCAGTGGGTTCCCACGAGGATAGCTGAGGAAGCAGGGCTTGACGAAAAAACCGGTGTTCTGGAAGTCGGGCCCGGTATCGGCTGCCTGACCGCGGAGCTGTCAAAGCGCGCCGGCAAGGTCGTTGCCGTTGAGCTTGACAGGGCGCTCGCGCCGGTGCTTGAGGAGACACTGAAGGACTGCGCGAACACAAAAGTGATTTTCGGAGACGTGCTGAAGCTGAATCTAACCGAATTGGTTGACGATAATTTTCAGGGACTGAGGCCAGTGGTATGCGCAAACCTGCCGTATAATATAACAAGTCCGTTAATTTCGGCCTTCATTGACGCCAACTGTTTTGAGAGCATGACGCTCATGGTTCAGCGCGAGGTGGCGCATAGAATTTGTGCGAAGGCCGGAACGAGCGAGTACGGTGCGTTCACTGTATATACAAACTGGCACACCGAGCCGGAAATACTTTTTGATGTAGCGCCCGACTGCTTTATGCCTGCTCCAAAGGTCTGGTCAAGCGTTATTAAGCTCACGGGGCGCCGCGAAAAGCCTGTTAAGGTAACCGATGAAAAGCTCTTTTTTGCTGTTGTACGCGCGGCTTTCAACCAGAGAAGAAAAACGCTAAATAACGCGCTTTCTTCGGGGCTTTCGGGCTATTCAAAGGAAACACTTGGCGAGATTATAAAGGAATGCGGCTATGACCCACTGATACGCGGCGAAGTGTTGGATATTGCGGGCTTTGCCGCGGTGGCAAACGCCGTTGCAAATCTATAATTTAGTGGTATACTATTTTAAACCTTGAGAGAAAGAAGAAGGTACATATGGACGGCAATACGGTCAAAAGCAAAATCGTTGTGAAGGTTGGCACCTCCACGCTGACGCATGAGGGCGGAAAGCTCAATTTCCGCAGCTTTGATGCGCTGGCACGCGTGCTGTCCGATATCCAGAACATGGGCAACGAAGTAATTCTGGTTTCGTCGGGGGCGATTGCCGTCGGTGCCGGAAAGCTCCAAATGAAGGAGCGACCGACCGTTCTAAGCCTGAAGCAGGCAGCCGCGGCTGTAGGACAGTGCGAGCTGATGCACCTTTACGATAAATTTTTCGGCGAATACGGCAAGATGGTTGCCCAAATCCTTCTGACAGGTGAGGATGTTGACAGCCCTGAAAAGAAGCAAAACCTTATAAATACCTTCAATTCGCTTCTTGAAATGAATATAATACCTATAGTAAATGAAAACGATTCCGTCAGCTATGCCGAGATTGAAGCGGAAAACTCAGAGCATGAGGAACACAAGGTGTTCGGCGACAACGACACGCTCTCCGCTGTCGTTGCGGTGCTCTGCGGGGCTGACAAGCTCGTCCTCCTCTCAGACATTGACGGACTGTACGACGGTAACCCCAACGAAAACCCCGAGGCGAGACTGATCCGTGAGGTCAGAGTTATCGACAGCGAGATACGCGCTCTCGCGGGTGGGGCCGGAAGCAACCGCGGTACAGGCGGCATGATAACAAAGCTTCAGGCGGCGGAGCTTGCCACCGAGCATGGCGTTAATATGTATATTGCAAATGGTAGTACTCCGGAAATTCTCTATGATATAGCGTCAGGAAAACCTGCGGGAACACTTTTTGTGGGAAAGAGGGTTAAGAATGTCTGAACTGACCAATATGGGCGCGGCCGCAAAGGCTGCCGAACGAGTGCTTGCGGTCGCGGGTACGAAAAAAAAGAACGATGCACTTGAAGCAATACGAATTTCGCTTTTAAAAAACAAGGAACGTATTCTGGAAGCCAACTCCGCCGATATGGACGGGGCGGAAAAGGCCGGCATAAAAAAAGCTTTTCTGGATAGGCTACTTCTGACGAATGAGCGCATCGATGGTATCGCGAAAGGTGTTTCAGAGCTTATCGCTCTTCCTGACCCAATAGGTGAAGTAATTTCCATGTCGGATCAGCCAAACGGGCTGACAATTGGAAAGAAGCGCGTACCGCTCGGCGTTATCGGGATCATTTATGAGGCGAGACCCAATGTCACGGTTGACGCCGCAGCTCTCTGCCTTAAGGCGGGCAATGTCTGCATACTCCGAGGCGGCAAGGAAGCCATTAATTCAAACTCCACTTTGGTTGACATAATGCGAGAGGCGCTTGCTTCCGCGGGACTCCCCGAGGACTGCATCTGCCTTGTGCGCGATACAACCCGGGAGAGCGCAAAGGAGCTCATGGGTCTGCGCGAATATATCGATGTTTTGATTCCGCGCGGAGGCAGCGGTCTTATCAAATCCGTTGTGGAGAACGCGAGTGTCCCCGTCATTGAGACCGGCAGCGGAAACTGTCATGCCTATGTCGATGATGAGGCGGATCTGGAAATGGCAGCAAGAATCGTTGAAAACGCAAAGTGCAGCCGCCCCTCGGTGTGCAACGCAATCGAGACGCTTCTGGTCCACGAGGCCGTTGCCGAAAAGTTTCTGCCCCTCGTACTGCCACGGCTTAATAAATATAATGTCGAGCTGCGCTGTGACAATAAAGCGCTGAAAATACTGGGCAATTCAGCAATTCCGGCGATAGAGTCAGATTGGAAAACCGAGTATGACGACTATATACTCGCGATAAAAGTCGTGTCTGGTATTGACGAAGCGATGGACCACATTGCGCGCTACTCGACACAGCATTCCGAAGTCATAATCACCGAAAACTACAGCAAGGCACAGAGATTTTTAAATGAAGTCGACGCAGCAGCCGTTTATGTGAATGCTTCGACGCGCTTCACGGACGGGGGAGAATTCGGACTTGGCGCGGAAATCGGCATATCCACACAGAAGATGCACGCCCGCGGACCTATGGGTCTTCGCGAGATTACAAGTACGAAATATGTTATCTACGGAAACGGTCAGGTACGCTGGTAAGCGGTTGACATAACAATAAAGCCCGAAGGACGAAAATCGTCTTTCGGGCTTTATTGTTTAGTAAAGTGACAGAGGAAAAATCCTGCGCATAGAGTGTGCTATTAACAGAATTGTTGCCGGAGAGCTTACCAGTTTTGCTTTGCCATAAAAAACAGTTGACAAGCGCTCAGCTTTATGTTAGCATCAAGCCAATTAAATAATAAACCTGTGATCAAGAGTTAGTAACGCATAGGAGCGGTTCAAAGAGAGCGGCAGACGGTGAAAGTGCCGCAGCGAGCATGTGTGTGAATGGACTTGTGAGGGCGGCAGGAAAGCGCGGAATGCGTCAGTAATGGCCGACGGGAGAGCAACCCGTAAAACGTGCAGACATATTAGCGTATGTCGTGAGTGGGCGATTTTCGTCAATTTAGGTGGTACCGCAGAGACTTTGAGTCTTTGTCCTAAGAAAGGACAAAGGCTTTTTTTGTTGTTTTTGGAGGTCATATTATGGGAATAATACGATGGCGCATAAGGGAAGAAAACGCAGCTGAAGAACATGAATATATCCAAATCAGATAGATAATAACAATATTATTGAATAAGGAGATAATAACATGACCGCAAATTATGAGAATCCTAATAAAAACTTTGAAACCTACCTCAAGAACGTCCCGACCAAGGACGGACGCTACGGCGAATACGGCGGAGCCTATCTGCCTCCGGAGCTTATACCTGCCTTCGAGGAAATCACCGAAGCCTACAATACCATTTGCAACAGTGCGGAATTCATAAACGAGCTGCGCAGAATACGCCGCGAGTTTCAAGGACGTCCGACACCCGTCTATCATTGCGAGCGACTTTCGAGAAAAATCGGCGGAGCGCAGATTTATCTCAAACGCGAGGACTTAAACCATACGGGTGCCCATAAGCTCAATCACTGCATGGGCGAGGGCCTGCTTGCAAAGTTCATGGGCAAAAAGAAAATTATCGCGGAGACCGGCGCGGGTCAGCACGGCGTTGCTCTTGCGACAGCGGCGGCGTACTTCGGCATGGAATGTGATGTCTACATGGGAGAGGTCGACATCAAGAAGCAGGCTCCAAATGTTACGCGTATGAGAATGCTCGGGGCAAGGGTCATTCCGGTTTCTCACGGACTAAAAACACTCAAGGAGGCTGTCGACGCGGCCTTCGAGGGCTATATGCATGAATACAAGGACGCTATCTACTGCATCGGTTCAGTCGTCGGGCCGCATCCCTTCCCGATGATGGTGCGCGATTTCCAGTCCGTCGTGGGCTATGAGGCCCGTGACCAGTTCCTCGGAATGACCGGAAATCTGCCTGACGCGCTCTGCGCCTGCGTCGGCGGCGGCTCAAACTCAATGGGACTGTTCTCCGCTTTTCTTGCCGACCCGGTCGAAATCTATGGCGTCGAGCCGATGGGCAGAGGCGAAAAGCTGGGCGATAACGCTGCGTCCATAACCTTTGGCGAGAAGGGCATAATGCATGGTTTCGAGAGTATCATGCTCAAGGACGAAAACGGCGAACCGGCTCCCGTCTATTCCTGCGCAAGCGGACTCGACTATCCCTCTGTGGGCCCGGAGCACGCGTATCTGCACGACCTCGGAAGGGTCAATTATAAATCAGTGACCGACGACGAAGCCATTGAGGCCTATTTCCTCCTTTGCCGCAACGAGGGTATTATCCCCGCTATTGAATCAAGCCACGGGCTTGCCTATGCGCTCAAGTATGCAAAGGAGCACAGGAGCGGCACGATACTCGTGAATCTGTCCGGACGCGGAGACAAGGATATCGACTATATTTATGAGCATTATGGCTATGGTGAGCAGTTCAATCTTGACTGAGTCGGAACCGGATTTCACGGCCTGACCAAGGATATTAGGTATCCCGAAGTTTACAGGTTGCACAGTTTTTCTGATGGGAACTGTAAAATAATTATGAATTGCACGCTGAGGCGCTTGCGTTTTATTCGGCTCTGGATTATTATAATCCAGAGCCGTTGCGCGGGCGCCAAAGTGCGCTTTGGCGAATATTTGACGGCAATAACGGGTAAAATAGACATGTATGTCTGATTAAGATATTATAATGCAACTTGTTATTCTGAGGAGACACAAATGAAAGTATCGGTTGTCGGCAGTGGGGCATGGGGAACAGCTTTGTCATTGCTTCTTCTGGAAAACGGGAACGATGTGACGCTCTGGTCGCACTCGGAAAATGAAAACGAGACTATAAGGGCTGCAAAGGAAAATCCTTTTCTGAAGGGTGTGGCTATACCCGAATGTCTAAGGCTGACCGCCGAGCTTAACTGTGTTTGTGATGCTGATGTCGTGATACTCGCAACCCCGTCCTTCGCCGTCAGAGAAACGGCGAGAAAGCTTACGCCGCTGCTGCAAACAAAAACAATCGTTGTTTCTGTCGCAAAGGGTATTGAAAAAGAGACATCACTGCGTATGTCGCAGGTAATAGAAGAAGAACTGCGCGGAAAAAACACCGTTGTCGCCCTTTCCGGCCCCTCACACGCGGAGGAGGTCGGGCGCGGAATACCAACGGCCGTTGTTCTGGCCTGTCTTGACCTTTCCGCCGCAGAGACGGTACAGGACTTGTTTATGAACGAGCGCTTTCGAGTCTATACTTCAAGCGACATTATCGGTGTAGAGCTCGGAGCGGCGCTAAAAAATGTCATCGCCCTGTGTGCCGGCTGCTGTGACGGTATGGGCTTCGGCGACAACACCAAGGCTATGCTGATGACACGCGGACTGACTGAGATAGCGCGGGTCGGCGCGAAAATGGGCGGACGAAAGGAGACCTTCGCGGGGCTTGCCGGAATGGGCGACCTCATCGTGACCTGTACCTCAAACCATTCCAGAAACCGCCGCGCAGGGCTATTAATCGGCGCGGGAATGGATGCTCAGGAGGCTATGAAGCAGGTCGGAGCGGTGGTTGAAGGTTATTATGCCGCCGCCTCGGGCTATGAAATGGCGAGTAAATATGGCGTTGAAATGCCGATTACGGAGGCAACCTACAACGTACTCTATAACGGCGCTCCTCTGCGTGAGACTTTTACGGCGCTTATGACCCGTTCAAAAAAGCACGAAATTGAGGAAAGCTGGATTTGATATGGACATTTTGAAGTTTATTTTGGGTTTTGCAAGTCTGCTTTTTGTCTGTGCGCTTATTTACAAACTCGCATGTTATGTCGGTTCAAAAGCAAGATTCTATGAGAGATTCATGCAGGTGCTGAAAAAGTTCAGAATACGGAAAAACGATGAACACCTATAAACGAAAGTCCGGCACTGTAGGCACAGTGCCGGACTTTCGTTTATAGGTATATTAATTTCATTTTTCCAACTCAAGGAGTTCTTTCATCGCGATAGATAGCTGGTCTGGACAGGAGGTCGCTCTGAAACCGCACTTGATGCCCTGCAGCCTGGAAATTGCTTCCTCAACTCTCATGCCCTCGATAAGACGGCAGATACCCTGAGAGTTTCCGCTGCAGCCGCCGATAATCTCCGCCTCAGTAATAATGCCGTCCTCGGCGCTGACAATCATTTTTCGGGAGCAGACGCCCTCCGGCGTATATTCAACAGTCATTTTGCATGCCTCCGCGCTTTAGCCTACTTCAGGAATCCGTTTATGATTTCAGCCTCGGCTTCGCTTTCGGTGAGGCCGATAGTCATGAGCTTAATAATCTGCTCGCCGGCAATTTTGCCGATTGCAGCTTCGTGAATAAGATTTGCGTCCACGCAGTTGGCCGTAATTTCGGGCATTGAAATGACCTTACCGTGATCCTTTATGATAGCGTCGCACTCGACGTGTCCGAAGCACTGGTTGTTGCCGTTTACGTTGGATACAAATTTCTGCGTCGAATTTTCCGTTGCGATTGAACGGGAGGTAACCTGTACCTTTGAATCGAAGCCGTCAAGGTCGACTAAAAAGTTCGTTTCCGCAAGCTGATCGCCGTGTGTCATAATTTTTTCAGTAATTACAAGGCTCGCTCCGTCGCCAATCACGGCATTTGTCGTGCGGATAGTGGAATCCACGCCCTTAATCTGCGTCGTGCGCATCTCGCAGGAGGAGTTTTTGCCCAGATGTACCTCGGTCACGGGGTCAAGCACGCGCTTGCCGGAGCCGTCGCCTTCACCGTAATGCTTTTCAACATAGAGCACCTTTGAGCCCTCGTCCAGGAAAAAGCGGTGGATACCGTTGTGATGTGTGTCGTTGCAGCCGTCGTTATGGATGCCACAGCCGGCGTTTATGATAACGTCGGCATTTTTGCCGATGTAGAAATCGTTATAAACCACGTCGTTAATTCCGCTTTCGGTAATGACGACGGGTATATGGACTGTCTCACCCTTTGTATCGGCGCGGACATAGATATCGATGCCGGGTTTATCTTTTTTCGGGATGATATTTATATTGGGCGTAATGTTGACCTTGACCGGTTGGCCATTCCTGCGAAGGGAAAAAGCCCCTGTCGGCAGACCATCAAGATCGGCAACCGCTTTCAGAAGAGCGGAATCAAACTTATCCAAAACTACCTTATCCATAATTTGCCCTCCTTACAGCTTGCAGCAGGTGCGAACATCCTGCACGGGAATGAAGGCTTCCAGAGGCTCACCGTGAGGGACGATTTTTGCGATCCTGCCATCGGTCAAAAGAACGATTTCGTCCGCGATATTTAAAATGCGCTCCTGATGCGAAATGACTATGATGCTGCCCGCGAGCTTCTCTCTCATCTCGTTGAACACGCGTATGAGGTTATTGAAGCTCCAGAGGTCGATTCCAGCCTCGGGCTCATCGAAAATAGTGAGCGCGGTGCCTCTCGTGATAACGGACGCAATTTCTATGCGCTTGAGCTCGCCGCCGGAGAGAGAGGCGTTTACCTCGCGGTCAAGGTAGGAGTTCGCGCAGAGTCCGACTGTCGCCAGAATGTTGCAGGCGTCCTTGTTGGAGAGCTTCTCCTTCGCGGAAAGGTTTAAAAGGTCATGGACAGTTATTCCTTTAAACCTGACGGGCTGCTGAAAGCCGAAGGAAATGCCCATTCGGGCGCGCTGGTCTATGGTATGGCTCGTTATATCCTCACCGTTAAAAAATATTTGGCCGCTGGCGGGTTTTTCAATGCCCATGATGACCTTAGCGAGGGTGGATTTGCCCGAACCGTTTGGGCCTGTGATAGCTATAAACTTACCCGCGTCAAGCTTGAAGCTGATGTCTTTGAGAATGTGCTTCCCGTCGGCGCTGAAATTGACGTTTTTCAGTTCTAACATAGGATATTCCTTTCCGAGTGTAAATATATGAAAAGTGTGCAATATCTACTAATCCGCGTGGTATAGTAACCTTTAGTGGCCTAAAAATTATAACACAGCAAAACAGAAAAATCCAGTATCTAAATTATTTTCGGTTTTCATAGGGCATACTGTCATTATTTGCTGGAAATAGCTTCAAAGCCGTGCTGCTTTGTGCTAGAATAAGAAAGAACCATTTTCGAGAACACAATCCGTTATTAAATGGAGGACTGACATATGAGAATTACATTTCTGGGCGCTACGCACGAGGTCACCGGAAGCTGCACGCTGATTGAGACGAACGGGAAAAACTTCCTCATCGACTGCGGCATGGAGCAAGGTGCAGATTTTTTTGTCAATCAGGATATCCCCGTCAACGCAGGCAATATCGACGGTGTTTTTTTAACTCACGCACATATCGATCATTCGGGCAAGCTGCCGCTTTTGTGTAAAAACGGCTTTCGCGGCACCATCTACGCCACCGAGGAAACGGTTAATCTAAGCAAGATAATGCTCATGGACTCCGCGCACATTCAGGAATTTGAAGCGGAATGGCGAAATCGCAAGGCTCAGCGCTCCGGTATGCCGCCATACGAGCCGATGTACACCATCGAGGACGCCCAGTGCGCCGTTGAAAAAATGTTGGGCTGCAGATATGATGAAATGAAAGAGGTCAGCGATAACGTCTCCATCCGCTTCAACGACATGGGGCATCTGCTCGGCTCATCCAGTATCGAAGTGTGGATTACCGAAAACGGCGTGACTAAAAAAATCGTGTTCAGCGGCGATGTCGGAAACAAGAGCAAGCCGATTCTGAATAACCCGAAGTTTATTGAGGAGACAGATTATCTTGTTGTTGAGTCCACCTATGGCGACAGGTTGCATGAATCCGCATTAGACACTCTGCCGATACTGGTTAGCTGTCTGCAGCGAGCTTTTGACCGCGGCGGCAATGTCGTCATCCCGTCATTTGCCGTCGGCAGAACGCAGGAGATACTCTACTATTTGCGAAAAATCAAGGATCAGAGGCTTGTCAAGGGACACGACGGATTTCCCGTATATGTGGACAGCCCTCTTGCAAACGAGGCTACTGCGGTGTTCTTGCAGGCAAACCCCGAGGCCTTTGATGACGAAATCAGGGAAATGTTCAAGCAGGGGATCAACCCTCTCGTGTTCCCAGACCTGAAGATGTCCGTTTCAAGCGACGAATCGAAGGCGATAAACTTCGACGAGACGCCGAAGGTAATCATCTCCGCGTCGGGTATGTGCGAAGCAGGACGTATCCGCCACCACCTCAAGCACAATCTGTGGAAAAAGGAGAGCCTTATTCTCTTTGTCGGTTATCAGGCGAACGGTACGCTCGGACGTATATTGCTTGGCGGAGCCAAGGAGGTCAAGCTTTTCGGAGAGCCGATACAGGTCGAGGCGGAGCTGTATCTGATGCCCGGCATCAGTGGACACGCCGACAGGGACGGGCTTGTAGAGTGGATATCAGGCTTTAAAAAGAAACCCTCGCTCGTATTTGTGAACCACGGAGAGGACGCGGTTGCGGAAGACTTTGCGCAACTTCTGCACGACAAATACTCTCTTAACACGGCGGTGCCATACAGCGGCACGAGCTACGATTTGTTGACAGGGCAGGTCGTTACACAGACCGCGGGAATCCCAATCGAGAAAAAGGAAGGCCACCGCGACGAGCGTGCAAACAAGGTGTTCACAAGGCTCATCGCCGCCTGCGAAAGGCTCCTGCGCCTTGCTAAGGGCTGCGAGGGCATGGCAAACAAGGAACTGGGCAAATTCGCCGATCAGGTCGACCAGCTCTCGGACAAGTGGAGCAGATAGGGTATAACGAAAGCCGCCGTTTCAAACGGCGGCTTTTTTATCGGTAAGAACCTGACTTTATAATCCACATGAGCAAAAACGGCAGAGCAGATTTGCTAGACACAGACCAAGACACAGACTGCTGCCGATACCGGCAGCAGGAACACCCTGATTAAAGCCGCGGTAGGCGTTGCCGCCCTGCCGCATCTCCTCAAGCAGACTGCGGTATTCCATGTTGTTCGGTTCAAGTCTCACAGCCGCTTCGGCGTGCTCCAGCGCGACAATTCTGTTTCCGAGCCCGTAGTTTGCGAAAGCGCAGAGGTAGTGCCAGCGCGCGTTTCGCTCTGAAGAGGGCACGCCTTCAAGCGCCGTGAGCGCCTCCCTGTAATGGCCTGTTCGGATATAATTCATCGCTGCGCGCAAAGCTGTCGATTCGTCCTCCTGCTCGGAATGGAAGCCGCCGAAGCCCTGGCCCGCGCCGTATCGCGTATATGAGCCGTAACCGCCGAAGCCTCCGAAACCACTTGAAGAACCAACATTTTGCTGGGGATTCTTGATTTGGTCATAGGCGGAGTTTATTTCGTTCATTTTTCGCTCCGCCTCTTTATTGCCGGGATTCACGTCGGGATGATACTTTTTTGCCAGAGAGCGATAGGCTTTTTTAATCTCTTCGTCGCTTGCGTCGGGAGAAACGCCGAGAACTTTATAAGGGTCTGAGGCCATTAGCGTTTATCTCCTTCTCGCTTCGAATTTTTTGCCTGCGCCAGCTCATATTTTGTCCAGACTCCGGAATATAAAATGTTCCGCATTATGGACACATCCTCGACCAGAGGAAGTTTTTCGAAATCCATGGTACAGTTTCCTATAAGCATTGTCAATATGTCCTTGAAGTAAAGCTCGCTGCGCCCCGCGTTCTTCAAAGCGGTAAGCGGATTATAGCGATGCTTTTTTATGTCGCGTGGAAGGTCGACGACCGCGTCAGAAATATAAACGAATTCGCCGAGAGAGGTGGCCATAGCCCGAAGGGGCATTTCCCATCTGTCCTCATGAAAAACGAAAATCTCTCCCATCAGCTCACCAAAGCAGTGGGAAGCCGCGTCTGGATCCTGAACGCCTGCCTTTTCAAGCTCCGAGAGCCTTTTTATGCAGCGCTCCATAGCCTCGCACTGGCGGGGATATTTCGACTTGACCGCAATATATTTTTTCTTCAGTATGCGCGAGTATATGAGGCTTAATATGTTTTTATCATCGTGCCAGTTGTCCAGTTGGTTTAAATAGGCCAGCGCCACGTTCATGTCGGAGGCGTAATCTGTAATTTCGCCGGAGACATAACAGTGCTTTGAACAGGGGTGAGGTGCGCATCGTTCCTCGCCTTTCGACATTTCCGGCTCATAAAGAGAGTTCAGAACGAGAATGAGAAAGGTCATATCATAGTTCAGCGCGAGGCGGCCGAAGTGACCGTGCCGTGTTTTGAGCGCGCCGCAGAGTCCGCAATAGACCGCCTTGTAACGCGCTTTGTCCTCTTCCGAAAGGTTTTCAATGTTAGCGACTACATAACCGAACAAACCGTTTTCACTCCCGTCAGGTCTTTTTTTCAAACGCGGTGCCGCACTTCTTGCACACTACGCGGATTTTACCCTTGCCTTTAGGAACGCGTAAAACGGCCTTGCAGGAGGGGCACTTAAAAAACTTGAATTCCTTGCGCTGCTTCCACATGTCGCGGCGGAGCTTAATGTTGTCCATTATAGGTTGCCTGAATTTCAGGAACCTAGCGTTTTCTGCGCGGCGCTTTGCGTAATTCTTTGAGAAAATGCGAAAATAAGCATAGATAATCAGGGCAAACGCGGCTAAAAAAATAACCGTTCTTGCAGTGCCGGATATAAACATGGACAGGAGCAGTACGACAATCGACACGGAGGACAGGAACTTTGAAAGTTCGTCCAGCCCGTAACGCCCGTACATAAATTTTGCGAATTTTTGTTTCATTGCTTGTTTACCTTCATTCTGTGACGGGTCCGCAGACGTGCGGATAATTTTTTTCATGCTATATCGTCTTCGAACTGGCTGTTGTACAGCTCCGCGTAGAAACCGCCCTGCCTGAGAAGCTCCTCATGGGTTCCGCGCTCGACTATGCAGCCGTCGCGCATGACAAGGATAAGGTCGGCACTCTTAATCGTTGACAGCCTGTGCGCAATTATAAAAGAGGTGCGGCCTTCGGTGAGCTTCTCCATAGCGCGCTGAATCTGAATTTCCGTGCGCGTATCGACCGAGCTCGTCGCCTCGTCCAGAATGAGCAGGGGAGCGTTCTCGATTATGGCGCGGGCAATCGTCAGGAGCTGGCGCTGACCGGCAGAGAGACTGGCATTGTCACCTAGCACGGTGTTGTAGCCGTCCGGCAGGGTGCGGATATAGTGGTCAAGGCCGACTGCCTTGCAGGCCCTTATGACCTCCTCGTCGGAGACGTTTTCCTTGCTGTAGACGATGTTTTCGCGTATTGTGCCCTCAAACAGCCAAGTGTCCTGCAAAACCATGCAGAACTGTTCGTGGACGCACTGCCTCGTCATTTTGCTTATAGGAATGCCGTCAATGAGGATTTCTCCGCCTTTTAGCTCATAAAAACGCATGAGAAGATTGACAATGGTGGTTTTTCCGCTGCCTGTAGGCCCGACAATCGCAATTTTCTGACCGCATTCAACCTTTGCTGTAAAGTCCTTAATTATTTCTCGGTCAGGATTATAGCTGAACTTAACGTCGCGGAACTCGACCTCGCCCTTTGAAACATGGGAAGCGACCGCATCCTCCGTCTCGGGAGAGAGTTCCTCCTCGTCAAGAAAGTCGAACACGCGCTCCGCTGCCGCGGCGGTGGACTGAAGAGTTGTAAGAGCCTGAGCGAGCTGGGCAAGAGGCTGAGTGAAAAGACGGATATAAATCATGAAAGCGACGATGACACCGAAATCAATCTTTCCGTTCATCGCCAAAGCACCGCCCACGACACAGACGGAAACATAGCCGAAGTTGCCGATAAAATTCATGAGAGGCATCATAATGCCGGAAATGAACTGCGCCTTCCATGCGCTCATAAAGAGGTTGTTGTTCATCCCGCTGAAGGTTTCCTCCGACTGCTTTTCGCCGTTATAGGCTCTGACGATGTTGAGTCCGGAATACACTTCCTCGACGAGACCGTTTATTCTGCCGAGTTCGCGCTGCTGACGCTTAAAATGTTTCTGAGAGCGAGTCATGATGGTCATCATAACGGTGAAGCCTATCATCGAAGAAACGATAGCGACAGCGGTCAGAATAAGATTCGTATAGAGCATCATAACAAGCGAACCGAGGAAAAGGGCGGCTGCGCTTGTGAGCTGGCCTACGCTCATGTTGAGAGTCTGACCGATAGTGTCAACGTCGTTTGTTACACGGCTCAGCACATCGCCGAAGCTGACCTTGTCAAAGTATTTCAGCGGCAGACGGTTAATTTTGTCGCTTATCTGCCCGCGCATGGATTTTGAAAGCTTCTGCGTTACCGAAGCCATTATGAAGCCCTGAAAATAGGAACAGAGAGCGCCTATGCCATATAGAATCGCGAGCGTAAGTCCGATTTTTCCGACCTGCTCGAGGTCAATGCCGGTCATCGCGCCTGAAATGATGAGATTTGTTATCTTTTTCAGCCTGTCGGGTCCCATTATCGTAAATATTGCGCCCGCAGCCGAGAGAATAAAAGCTATTATTATCGGAACGCCATAGGGCTTGCAGAACTCGGCAAAGCGCGAAAAAGCGGTCTTGAAATCCCTCGGCTTTTCAAAGGAGCGCCCCTGCATAGCCATAGGGCCGCGTCGCGGCGGATTGGGCTTTCTTTCGTCATCCATTAGCCAGTTCCTCCTCTGAAAGCTGAGACAGGGCAATTTCTCTGTAGACCTCGCAGGTCTTCATGAGCTCCGAGTGAGTGCCCATACCGTTGACCTCGCCGTTTTCAAGGACAACTATCTTATCCGCTTCGCGTATTGTGCCGATGCGTTGGGCGACTATAACGGAGGTCGCGCCTTTAAGCTCCTTTTTAAGGGCAATACGCAGGTTTTTATCTGTTTTGAAATCCAGAGCTGAGAACGAGTCGTCAAAAATAAATATTTCGGGATTGCGGCATACGGCGCGGGCAATACAGAGCCTTTGCTTCTGACCTCCGGATACGTTTGTGCCTCCCTGTGAAATCGATGAATCGTAGCCCTCTGGCATCTGCTCCACAAAATCGGCGCTTTGCGCGATTTCGACGGCTCGTTTTATCATTTCATCGGTTTTTTCGCCCTCACCGCTGTCGCCGTAGGCTACGTTTGAAGCTACGGTACCCGTAAACAGGACGGAGCGCTGAGGAATGTAGCCGAGCTTATTTCTAAGCTGCTTCTGCGTGTATTCGCGGACATCAATGCCGTCTATCAGAACCTCGCCTTCAGTTACGTCGTAGAAGCGGGGAAGAAGGTTTATAATTGTGGATTTACCGCTGCCGGTTGACCCGATGAAAGCAATAATTTCGCCTTTTTTCGCAGTGAAGCTCACGTTTTTGATAACGTAATCCTCGGCACCGGGGTATTTGAAGCTGACGTTTCTAAACTCGATTTCACCCTGAATTCCGGGCATCGCTTCCGCTCCGGGACCGTCCTGAACAGCGCTCTCGGTTTCCAGAACCTCGTTAATCCTCTTAGCGGAGACCGTGACACGCGGCAGCATGATGAAAATCATTGTCAGCATCATAAACGCGATAACGACCTGTATGGCGTAGGAGGAGAAAACGACCATGTTCGAAAACAAAGTGATTTTCTCCGTCATTCCGGCTGAGTCAATAAGCGCAGCGCCAATCCAGTAGATTGAAAGCGTCAGGCTGTTCATAACCAGCGATACACAGGGCATCAGGGCCGCCATCAGACGGGAAGTGAACAGGTAGGTGTTTGTGAGATCGCTGTTAGCCCCGTCGAACTTCTTTCCCTGAAAATCCTCGGCGTTATAAGCCCGCACTACGCGAAGCCCTGTCAGGTTTTCTCTTGTAATTCGGTTCAGGCTGTCTGTCAGTGTCTGGATACGTCGGAAGCGCGGCAGCGCAAGCGAGGATATAATTATGACTACAATGAGCATGAAAAGTATCATGAAGCCCGTTGCGATGGTCCATTCGGTGCCTTTGCCGGCAATTTTGAATATTGCCCAAACCGCCATAATTGGCGCCTTAATCATAATTTGAAGGCCCATAGCAATAAGCATCTGAACCTGGGTGACATCGTTTGTCGAGCGGGTGATAAGGCTCGGCGTTGAAAACTTATTTATCTCGCCGAGAGAGAAGGACTGTACTTTTCGGAAAATTGAAAACCTGAGTTTTTGCGAAAAACTCGCCGCAATGCGCGCAGCGAGAAATGCGACTATAATTGAGGACGCAAGACTGCCGAGAGCGCAAAGGAGCATTTTTCCTCCCGCAAACCAGATGTCGGACATTACGCTTCCCGGAGTCTGAACAAGCTTGGTTATTTCTGCCATATAGTCGGGCAGCTTTAAATCCAGCCATACCTGAAAAGCAACTAATATCGTGCTGATAGCAGACATGAGCCATTGGCGCGAAGAAAAGCGCCTGAGAAGTTTCAGCATAGGATAATCCTTTCAGAATTCGTTTATATCAGTGGATTAAACAATATTAAAGTATATACAACCAGTTTTTAAAGTCAACAATAATTAATTGCGCAATGATGAATATACTGTAAATTCGCTTATATATCAATGGATTAGCGGAAGTTCACCCGCAATAAGACTAAAAACTGACGGACTTCGGAATATGCTGCGAAGTCCTTTGACATTGCGGACTGATTTTAGTATATTAATATGAGGTGTAAAATCGAAGCTTTGGGAGGCAATATGGACGAGATAACAGAGGTTTATTCGGCAAGACGCGAAAAGCCACCTTTTTCCAGGGTGGGGTGGACGCTCTTTGCCATTCTGGGCATAACTACGCTTCTGCAAATCATCGCTGCTGTGGTTGTGAAACTTGCGGTGCCCCAACTGTACGATAAATCGTGGTTCATCTGGGCACTGTCCTTTATCCCGCTTTATTTTTGCGCAATACCTATCGGCTCGCTGATAATAAAACCTGTTCCGGTTTTGACGGTACAGACGAAAAAGCTGGGCTTCGGAAAGCTCATGACTTTTCTTGCGATGAGCTTTGCCATTATGTATATCGGTAACATAATCGGAACGCTGCTGAACGCGGGGATAGGGGCGCTGAAGGGCTCGGAGCCGATTAATCCGCTTGAAGCGCTTATGACAGACTCAAATGTTTATCTCGAGCTGCTTGTTGTAGCTATTGTAGCTCCGGTTATGGAGGAACTGATTTTCCGTAAAATGCTGATAGACAGAATACGCGTATACGGCGAGGGTACGGCAATTCTGGTTTCCGGCCTGATGTTCGGGCTTTTCCACGGCAATCTGTTCCAGTTTTTCTACGCCTTCGGACTTGGCTGCCTGTTTGCGTATATATACCTGAGAACGGGCAGAGTGCGCTACACTATGATACTCCACGCGCTAATAAACGGCTTCGGGGTTTTGATTTCACAGCTTGCTGTGAAGGGCGTCGATACCGGAGCACTTAATATGAATGTAGAAAACCCGGAGAAGCTTATAAAAGCCGTCGAGGGTAATTTGCCGCAGTATCTCGCGGTTGGCTTATGCGGACTTGCCGCTGTTGCTCTGTTTATCTCAGGCGTGGTTTTGCTTATCACAAATCGCAAAAAGGCGGTGCTTTATACCGCACCTAAGGAGCTTCCGAAGAGTGAGCGCTTCAGGACGGTATTTGTAAACTGGGGCATGGGTTTGTTTATATTGCTTGCTGTCGGAATGATGGTCTACACGGCGTTGGCATAATAATTCTGAATACTATAACAAACGGACTTTGGAGTATATCCGAAGTCCGTTTTTGCAGTATTTACAGCTTCTTCAGCGCCTCGACTATCTCCTCGAACTTCTGACTATGCGAGGCTTTTACAAGCACCGAGTCGCCCTTTTCAATGAGCCGCTGCAGCTCAGGGTATAGCTTTTCCTTGCCCTCAAAGTATACAACAGAAGAAGCGCCTATGGATTTTGCTCCCTCCGCGGTGCTCAAGGAGAGCTCGCCGCAAGCGATTACGAGGTCTATGCCTTTTTCTGAGGCATGAGCGCCGGTTTCAAAGTGGAGCTCAGATGCCGTCCGGCCCAGCTCGCCCATGTCGCCGAGTATGCAGACACGCCTGCCCTTCAGCAGGGATAGCGAGTCTAGCGCCGCCGCAACAGAGGTGGGGTTTGCGTTATAGCAGTCGTCGATTATTGTTATTTTTCCCGTATTGATTATGCCCGCACGGCTGCCTACGGGTACATAGGAAGCGATGCCGTCGGCGATTTCCGTATCAGTCAGACCCATTCTGAGACCGACTGCGGCGGCGCCGAGGGCTGCTGTAACCATGTGTACGCCATAGGAATTTATCTTGCAGGGAATACGGTGAGTGCCAGAAACAATCTCCAGCTCCATCCCGTCGGTTCCGAGCAGCCTTATGTTTTCGGCAGTTACCTCGCAGTCCTGCGATACTCCGTAAAGACAGATTTTCTGCTTACAGGTCAGCTTTCTCAGAGTCTCGCTGTCGCCGTTTACGAAAACGGTTCCGTTCTCGGGAAGAAATTCGAGCATTTCGGTTTTGGCCTTCAGGACGCCGTCAAAATCGCCTAGGAATTCTAGGTGGGCACAGCCTATAGTGGTATAGAGCGCCATATCGGGGCGGACAATTTCCGCGAGCCTTGTCATTTCACCGAAGTGCGATATGCCCATTTCGATGACCGCAAACTCGTGACTTTCATCAAGTCCGAAAAGCGTGAGCGGCACGCCGAGGTCGTTGTTGAGGTTTTTCGGAGTCTTATGCACCTTGAACCGTTGCGAAAGCACGGCCGAAACCATTTCCTTTGCGGTCGTTTTGCCTACGCTGCCTGTAATTCCGAGAATGGGAATGTCGAACTGACGGCGATAAAACGCGGCAAGGTCACCGAGAGCTGCTATTGTGTTTTTTACGATAATTATCGGAAACGAGCTTTCGTTTTCGGGATGGCGCTCAGCGAGAGCGCACAGGGCACCCTTCTCAATAGCGACTCGGATATAGTCGTGTCCGTCACTGTTTTCGCCCTTAATGGCGGCAAAAAGGCAATCGCCGGTTACGGTGCGGCTGTCCGTCGTGACGGACAAAATTTCTTTTTTAAGCAGGGAAGCGTCGCCAAAGTACTCGCCCTTAACAGCGGCTATTATGTTTTTTATGCTCAGATTTTTCATCAGACTAGTTCCTCAGCGGTATTTTCTCATTGAAACTTCTATAATTTCTTCACAGAGCTCGCCGAAGCTCTTGCCCTGTGCCCACGCCATTTGTGGGATAAGACTCGTCGGCGTCATGCCGGGGAGAGTGTTGGCCTCAAGGCAGAAAAGCTCATTTTTATCGTTCATCAGGTAGTCCACGCGGCAGTAAGCCTCTATCATCAGAACGTCGTTTACTTTCTCACTCAGACGCTGAACTTTTTCGGTCATTTCGTCACTTATGGGAGCCGGACAAAGCTCCACTGTCAGCCCCGCCTGATACTTGTTTTTGTAGTCGTAAAAGCCTTCCTTCGGAATGATTTCAATGACGGGCATCGCGATGCCGTCCATCACGCCGACGGTCAGCTCGCGGCCCTTTATGTACTGCTCAACAATGACGGAGCTTTCATAGCGGAACGCAAGCTCCAGAGCGGAGTCGTATTCCTCACGGCTTGTTACAATGGAGGTGCCGACGCTTGAGCCGCCGGAGCAGGGCTTGACAACGCAGGGGAAGCCGACATCCGCGTAGGGCGCCTCGCCCGAGTAAACCGTAATACCCGCCGGAGTTAGAATGCCTGAGCACTCAAAGAGCCTCTTGGAAAGGGATTTGTTCATGGCAAGCGCGCTTCCGAGATAGCCGCTGCCGGTATATTTAATTCCCGCGACGTCAAAGGCTGCCTGCAGCTGACCGTTTTCACCCTCGTCTCCGTGGAGAGCAAAGAAGGTGATGTCCGCCGCGCGGCAAATCTCGAGTACGTTGTTTCCGAGAATGCTGTCGTTATCCTGATTTCGCAGGGCTTTTATGCTCTTAATATCCGGCTCCTGTTCGCCTACCGGTATCGTCTCCTGACGCAGCTCACGCCCGAACAGGTCTTCGGGCTTTTCATAAGTTTCCGTACAGCCGAAAAATGAGTCCAGCAGCACAACCTTGTGCCCGCGCTCCCGCAGAGCCTTTGAAACCATAGTTCCGCTTGTGATTGAAACGTCCCTCTCTGTGCTGATGCCGCCACACAATACAACAATATTCATAGTGTGCCTCCTGATAGCTCGGTTGCGCAAAAGCCAACCAAATATATGCAAATAATATACTAATCAGTATAGCACAATATAGCGCCCATATCAAACATTTATGCGTCGAAAACAGAAAACGCCCGCCACGCTGAGCGCGGCGAGCAAATATATATTTACCGGGTCCCTTTATATATGTTTCGGGGCGGACCGGTGAATATCAGCTGAAGAACTTTGTGCGTATTTCGTCTACGGGCATTTCCGCGCCGGTGTACAGTCTGAAGGCTGCCGCTCCCTGATAGATAAGCATACCTGTTCCGCCGACTGTGACACAGCCCGCAGCTTTTGCCTCGCGGAGAAGCCGTGTTTCCCTGGGGTTATAGATTGTATCGGTCACGACAAGACCGGCTCTGAGAACCTCAGTAGAACTGATAGGCATTTTATTAAGGTCAGGCGCCATTCCGGCCCTCGTAGTGTTCGCAAGGATGTCGCTGTTCATAACTGAATTGAGCAGCGCATTCTCGTCGGATAGATCATGCACGCGGACAGAACAGTCGTGAAGCTCACTGCATATGTTTTCAGCGGTTTTTTCGGCTCTTGTGAAAAACTCGTCCTTAAGATTAAAAATGCTGATCTGCTTTGCGCCGGAAAGCGCGCACTGTACCGCGATTGCAGTACCCGCGCCGCCGGCGCCCATTATGGTGATGCGCTTGCCCGCAATATCGACACCCTCCGCCTTAAGACTCTCAACATAGCCGACACCATCCGTGTTGTGACCTATCCAGCGTCCGTTGTCGTTTAAGGCCGTGTTGCAGGCACCCATGAGCTTTGCCGCGGGGCTTACCTCATCCATGTAGCTGAGAACCGCCGACTTACAGGGCATTGTAATGTTGATGCCGCGGAAATTGAGTGCCTTGATGCCGGTCATGGCATCGCCAAGCTTTTCTAGCGGAACGTCGAATGCCACATAGACGCAGTCAAAGCCGAGTTTATCAAAGCAGTAATTGTACATTGCGGGTGAACCGGAATGCCCGACCGGAGAACCGATAAGGGCCAGGGTCCGTGTTTTTCCGGTGATTCGATTATCCATGATTTCCTCCTGATTTGTTTATCCATCAGCGCTGCGTGGAATTTCAGCGGGAAAATGCCATACAGGCAGGCGCACAGGCTGATTTATAGCCCGGGATACGCCCGCCTGTAAGCTTTCCGTTTCTTTATTCGGTGTCGCTGATTTTTGAAAATACGCTGACGCCGAACCACTTTTTATAGTTCATTGCGAGATAGATCATGAAGAACAGACCGACGACTGCCATACCTAGGTTAATGAGCAGATTCGTAAGAGATGCCTGAGCCTCTCCGGTGAGCTTGATGAGCCAGAACTGGATGTAGGGAATTACATATGACGCAAGTCCCATGAAGGTGTAGTAGATACCAAGGTTTCTGCCCTTGTTGCCCGGATGCATTTCCTGCATGAGGGAAACGCCGCACTGGAGCGCGCCGCCCGCCGCGAAGAATCCGATAAGGAAGGTAGCCACATAAACCATCGCCTGTACATGTATTGTGCATACGAGAGCATAGGCGACAACAGAGCCCGCAAGGTCGATGAGCAGGATGTTCAGAGTCCTTCTGCGGAACTTAGCCATGAATATACCCCAGGTAATAACGGCTATAAGCGAACCTACGGTATAGATGGAGGTCAGGGATGCGGACGCCATATCGGACATGCCCATATAGGTCTGACCAAAGGCCTTGATATACTGCTGAGCCGAGAACATAGTAGCCATTGCGATGAAGCCGTAGAGTGCACAGCCGATGGTGACGCCGAAGGGAGGCTTTTTTACAAAACGAGCAGCGGCCTTCTGTGCGTCCGCGTCGAGAACGTGCTTCTTTTCGGCAAGCTCTTTTTCATAAGCTGCCTTGACGGCGGGATCGCTCTTCCGGAGCTTCTTTTCCTCGTCATAGGAATAAGGAGCAATAAGTGCGAGCGCAAAGATGACAACGGACATGACAATCGGCAGAATTACGCCGATGGTCCAGTTGCCGGACTGAGTGAGCGAAACGACAAGCAGAGGATAAATAAAGCCGGAAACCGAGATGACACCCTTGATAAGGATAACAGCTGTGCTGGGGGATTTTGTCCAGCTCTCCTGAACGGCAGGATAGCAGGAGCCGTCGAAGCAGCTGGTCGCCGCGCCGAGTGCAAACGCGCAGACACACGCGACCGTGTAGCTGTGTGTAAGCAGCAGTCCCAGAAAACCGGCTACATACATTGCAGCGCCGATGGCAATCATGAGTTTGCGTCCGATTTTATCGGAAATTTCACCGCAAATCCAGACTGTGAGGAACTTGGCGAGACCTGTATAGGCGATAACCGCGCTGACAGCAGCCGCGCCGAGTTTTGCGTCTGTGTAGCCCCATTGCGTGAAAAAGGATACCTTGTTCTGGCTCAGAAGGATCGCCTGAATGCCATGGGTAAGATAAGCCATGTAGACGGCGGCCAGAGTCCAGAGATACTTTTTTGCTCTCATTAATTCTCTTCCTCTCTGTTTTTTGATCTATTTCAGCGCTTTTTTGCCAACTACAGCGCCGGAATCCAGATAGTTGCCGATGGTGGCTTCGTCATAGCCGAGCTCACGCATAACATCAATAGTGTGAGTCCCCTGAGCGGAGCTTACCTTATAAGCCGGTTCGGGATAGGATTGAAATTTTACGGGGTTCGTCGCGATATTTCTTTTACCGGAGGGGCAGTCGAGCTTGGTCATAATCCCGTTTGCCCAGACCTGCTCGTCCTCGTACATATCCGCAGGTTCATAACAGGCTTCACAGGGCAGGTCATTGTCCTTGAAGATTTTGAGAATCTCGGCCCTTGTGAACTTTTTTATCGCCTCGTCAAGAACAGTCACAACCTCGCTGTTGAGTCCAAGAGCGTTCATGCGGTCACAATTATTGTATTTTTCGTTGCCCGCTAGGTCGGCTCTGCCGATTAGTGTCATGATTTTGTCGTAGTCCCTGTCGTATTGCGGTGCGCACAGAGCAACCCATTTTTCATCCTTCGTGCGGAACACGTTGTTCGTCGGACATATGACCTCACGGCGGCTTTTCGGATATTTGTTGCCGTATTGCGCGGACACAACGCCGGTGGAAAGCATGAAGACTGCCGCGTGGTGCAGACTGACGCTTATCTTATCGCCAAGCCCCGAGCGGGTTCTGTTGAGCAAGGCCGCGCATATACCGGAGGCCATGCACATCGAAACCTGAAAATCACCGAAGCCGTTTGTCGGAATCATAGGGGCGTCGCCTCTGTTGACAGTAGTGCCGAAAACGCCGCCGCGAGCCATGTAACAGGTGACGTCAAAGCCGGCAGTGTCCTTTTCGGGACCGTTTTCGCCATAGCCGAGGCAATGCGCAAAGACAAGCTGGGGGTATTTTTCTTTTAAGGATTCATAGTCAAGACCAAGCTTGACAAGTGATTTTGTGCGTATGTTTGTAATAAAAACATCGGCGTCGGACAGGAGCCTGTGCAGAACCTCAAGTCCCTTTGCGTCCTTAAGGTTAAGAGTCACAAAGCGCTTATTCATGTTGGACATGTCGAAGCCGAGGTTCTCGTCGTCCTCATAGGGCATTCCGAAAACTGCGCCCTGAGTGCGTCCGGGGTCGCCGGAGGGAGCTTCGACTTTGATAACTTCCGCGCCCCACTCACCCAGTACGCGAGCCGTCGTCGGCGCGGCAAGGAACGTAGTTAAGTCGATGACCTTTATTCCTTCCAGGGGTTTCATAGCCATTCATCCATTCTGTTAAGTTATACCCTCCGAACCGTTTTTAGCCCGACCCGGAGGGCGTTTAGCCGGAATAATTATCAGTCGTCGAGATATTCGATGACTCCGCCGCACTCTTCAAGTCCGCGGTAAGCTGTCAGGCGCTGAACCGTGCGGGGCCCTTCCTCAAGCCACATAGCGCGGCAATCGCGGTAAAGACGTTCAACGGGGCCGTATTCGCAATCTTCAAAGTAACCGATGCCGCCGAAAATTTCAAGCATTGAATCAGAAACAGTGCGAACGGTGTTGATGGAATGGAGCTTGCACATTGAAGCCTTCATGTCAATTTTTTTACCTGCGTCATAGTCCTTGGCAAAGTCCCAAATCATCAGACGCAGAGCGTTGATTTCGGTACCCATATCGGCAATCGTCTGCTGTATTGCCTGACGCTTTGAAAGAGGCTTGCCGAAAGTGACGCGATCCTTTGCGCGGCGGATGGTCATTTCGAGCATACGCTGTGCCATGCCGAGGTTTGAAACCGCGATGTGCGCACGGGAAACCGCCAGAGAGTGCATTGCTATCTCGAGTCCCATGCCTTCCTTGCCGAGAAGGAACTTTTTGTGGACTCTCATGTTTGTGAACCTGAGCCCCGCATGGCCCGCTCCGCGGCAGCCCATCATGTGAGGCATCGGAACGATTTCATAACCCGGGGTGTGAACATCCACAAAAAAGGCGGAGAGGCGGCTGTCCTTTTCCGAAGTCGGGTCTGTTGAAACTATAAGATAAGTAAAGTCTGAGCAGTCGGTGTGGGAGATGAGAGTCTTCTCGCCGTTAATGACGTAATAATCGCCGTCCCTGACAGCGGTCGTGTGGATATCGGCTCCCGTGCCGCCGGAGGCTTCGGTGAGAGCAAAGTTGGAGTAGAGAGTCTTGTCCTGGAACTTGTCCATATACTGAGCCTTCAGCTCCTCAGAACCGAAATCGTCAAGTATGCGCCAGTCAAGGTCAGCAGCGTGATGAAGATGCATGCGCATTCCGCCGGGGCCGCGGCTGAACTCTTCCTGAACCATGAGTATCTGCTTCTCGGAAAGCCCGAAGCCGCCGTATTTCTCCGGCAGAGCAAAACGGTAGAGGTCGTTCTCGATTGCCAGCTTGTAAAACTCCTTGGGGAAGGTGTTGGTTATTTCGATCTCCTTCTGCATCTCATCAAAGGGACCTTCGGCCAATGCGCGGATTTTCAGCAAATAGTCATTGAATTCCTGTTTGGTCATTTTCATGGTTAGCGCTCCTTAATTCTCGTTATATTATTTGTTAAACTATGTTATTTGAGCGTTCGCTGCGACGCTGAAAAGTGTCAAAGCGGAAGCCCGCATTTCTTATCATTTCCGATTATCAGTGTAGTCTCAGCGGGATAAACTGTCCAATTGCTATTTTTGTGACAAGCTCAAGCGAATTCATAGGAACAGCCTATAAGTCTGTTTCCATCCGGCTATATTTCCGGAAAGAAGCACGGAGGGGCTTGACATTTCGGACAGAGCCAATCTATACTTAAGCCAGAAAATTTGTTGTAGTTATACTTGTTCGGATAATCATTAACAGTGATATCCGCATTTTTGGGGGTGAAGGTTTGAACCTTTCGCAGCTCTACTATTTCCGCAAGCTTGCCGAGCTTCAGCACTACACACAGGCGGCGCAGGAGCTTTATATTACACAGCCGAGCCTTTCCGGGGCCATAGCCGCGCTTGAAGCCGAGCTTGGAATATCCCTGTTCGAAAAACGCGGCAGGAATGTCTATCTGACCAAATACGGCAAGGAGTTTTACCAGTATGTATGCAACTCTCTGCAGTTTCTGGAAAGAGGCATCGAGGTAGCGAAAGAACATGCGGGAGCCTTGAGCGGTACCGTCGATATCGGCAGTATCTCTACCATTCAGGGGGATTATCTTCCAATGGTCATCCGCTCATTTATCGCTGAAAAGGGCAACAATGTTAAGTTCAGCATCCATCAGGAGCAAACTAATTCGATTGTGAGCGCGATACAGAAAGGCACCTGGGACATCGGGTTCTGTTCGCCCGTGGATGATGCGCCGGACTTATTCTTCGTCCCTGTGCTGCAGCAGCCGCTGATGGTCGTTGTCAATAAGAATCACCCGCTGGCAAAGGAGAAAAGTCTGCAGTTTTCGCAGCTCAGGGGCTATGACCTGCTCTCATACCACACTGAGCAGCCTATTGGACAAAAGGTAGGAAAGCTGCTTAGCGAAAACGGGCTGAAGGCCGATCAGCAGTATTCAAACGAGCTGGACATGAGCGGTATAGCTTCGATTTCAAACAGCGTTGCCATCATATTGCAGACTCCCAGTCTGCGGCAGTTTAATGACCTTGTCGCGATACCGCTGCCTGAGGTGCCGGACGATTTCCGCGTTGTACACATGGCATTCAACCAAAAGGCATATAAGTGCCACGCGGTTGAGAGCTTTATTGATTATGTGGCGGCGTTTTGGTCATATTCGCCTCACTCCCTGGGGTGGCGGCAATTTGATTGAGCGGCAGGGAATATAAGCCCAAGCCCTCGAAAAAGGCGTACAGAACAAAACCGTTTTTACAGCGAAAGCTGCATTTTTCGCAAGGGTCTTTATCGCAATAAGCATAGGCGTCCTCACCCGCGAGTGCGAACACGGCGGGAGGGCGCTTATTTATATTCCTGTGCTGTCCGCCGGTGAAGGTTTCAAGATAGAGCCAGTCGGGGCTTTTGCCGGTCCAAAAGACTCTGACGCAGTTTTCATTCAGACCGCCGACTATGTCGTAGGAGAGGCCGACGCCTTCCGGCAGCTCCTCCGCGGGCCGGGGAACAAGCCACTCGGCTCTTTCCCCGCAGCAGAAAAGCTCACAGGCTTTGCCTTCGGGCAAGGTGCCTCTGAGCGCCGCTCCGCAGACATGACAGCGAAAAAACGATATAGGCGGTCTGTCTATACGCGGCTTTGAAGCAGCAAGATAACGGCGCGGGCCGATACGTTTCGCGTCGCTCATGTAATGCCTGCCTCCCTTTTCATGCGCTTTTCAAGCTCCTCCGCGAGCAGATTCTTTTTAACCTTTCCGCTCTCGGTGCGCGGAATTCTGTCGATTATTTCGACTCGCTCCGGCCAGTGGCGCTTATGGACTTTTTTACTCTGGAGCCAGAGGATAAGGTCTTCTTTTGTAAGAACCTCGGTTCCATCGGAGAGCACGACAAAAGCGCAGATGCGCTCGCCCAAACGAGCGTCGGGCATACCGATGACCGTGTGGTCTATTACGCCGGGACAGCCCTCGAGGTTTTCGTTTATATCGTTGGAGTTTAAGTTTTCACCGCCGCGAACAATGATATCCTTTTCTCTGCCGACAATTTTAATATTGCCGTTTTCATCAGAAATGCAGAGATCGCCCGAATAGAACCAGCCGTCGTCGTCGAGCGCGGCGTCCGTAAGTTGAGGAGCGTTAAGATAACCCACGAAGACATTGGGCCCACGCGAGGCTTCTTCTCCTATAACACCGGGGGGAACCGGCTGCCTGTCCTTGTCTACAACACGGACCTCGATTGCACCCATAGTCCTGCCAGACCATTTGCCTTCATTTACAAGGCACTCTTCGGGTCGGACGCAGATATGAGGTACACTTTCGGTCGAGCCGTAGCATTCACAGACGATTAAACCGAATTCGCTCCACGCGCGCTGAACCAGCTCTTTGGGAACAGGCGCGCCGCCGCAGATATAAAAGCGCAAAAAGGGCAGAGTGCCTCCCGACTCCTCAAGCTGTTTGAGCAGGTCGTAAATAAACGGAGTGGCGCCCATGGAGTAAGTGCATTTTTCCCTGTTCATTATTCTGACGGCCTCCGCGCAGTTGAACCGCTCCTCAAGCACCAGCCTGCCCCCGTTCAGCATCGGGGAAATTATCCCGTGGTGAAGTCCCGTCGCGTGACTCAGCGGCGCGGGCATAAAGATGCTGTCGCCGGCCGTAAGGCCAAGAGTTTTGTTGAAGATTTCCTCGCTGTAAATGATGGTGTTGTGCGTGAACATAACGGCTTTGCAGCCCTTGGTCGTACCCGAGGTGCAGAGTATGAGCGCGATGTCGTCGGCTTTAGCGGGTGATGATTTTTCCGGCACTTCATCGGAAACAATAATTTCTGCAAAGTCGCGGGAGGTATGGGGCAGAGCATTTTTTTCGTTCTCGCTGTCGCAGACAAAAACTAGACCGCGCAGCAGGGGAAGCTCTTCTTTTATAATGCGCATCATCTCAATACGGTTTGAAGCTCTGTAGGCGGCGGCACTTAAGTGCAGACGGCTTCCGAGCATGGAGAGAAGGCCCTTCAGCTCGTCGTCGACAAAGCACAGACCGAGCGGGGCGGGAATGGCGCCGATTTTCAGGCAAGCAAAAAACGTAATCACAAATTCGCTCCGCGGCGGTATCTGGAAGCTCACCACATCCTCCGCTCTGATGCCGCACTTTTCGAGATAAGCCGCCAAGGCGTCGGCCTTTGCGCTGAGCTGAGCATAGGTATAGCGCATTCCGTGGTCATCCGAAACAAATTCCTTGTCGCCGTATTTAGAAACAGAGTCATTAAAACGATTAAGAAGAGTTTCGCTTTTCCAGTATCCCTGTTCCTCATAGAGCTTCTTTTGTGACTCGTTAATTTTTACTCCGTTCAAAGTAAGCCTGCCTTTCCGCATTTCAAATAAATGCGGATTTATTTATACTCCTTCTCGAGAGCCTTTGCGATGGTCAGTCTCTGAATCTGGTTTGTGCCCTCGAAAATCTGGAATATCTTCGCGTCGCGCATGAGCTTTTCAACAGGGTACTCCTTGCTGTAGCCGTAGCCGCCGAAAATCTGGACAGCGTTGGAGGTGACCTCCTGCATGCAGTCGGTAACAAAGGTCTTGGTTATCGCGCCTTCCTTTTGAACAAGCTGACCTGCGTCCATGAGCTTCATGGTGTTGTTGACAAGGCAGCGCGAGGCTTCAATTTTAATCGCCATGTCCGCGAGCATAGCTTGTACCATCTGAAATTTGATGATGGGCTGGCCGAACTGCTCGCGCTGCATTGCATAGGCCATAGCCTCGTCGAGAGCGCGCTGCATGATGCCGACGCCGAGGGTCGCGATGAAAGCGCGGGAGAGGTTCAGAGCGTTGAGCGCAATATGAAGACCTTCGCCTTCCGCACCGATGCGGTTTTCGACGGGAACACGGACATTATCAAAGATAAGCTCGGTCGTGTTGGAAAGGCGGAAGCCCATTTTCTTTTCATGAGCACCGACGGTGAGCCCCTTGCTGTCGCGGTCAATCATGAAAGCGGAAATGCCCTTTTTCCCGGCGGCGGGATCGGTCTTGAAGAAGCTGACATAGATGCTCGCGCACGCGCCGTTCGTTGCGAAGGTTTTCGTACCGTTCAAGATGTAGTAATCCCCATCGCGGACAGCTGTCGCGCGGAGAGCGCCGGCGTCGGAACCGGCTCCCGGCTCGGTAATCGCAAAGCAGGCAAAATTTCCCGGAACCACAATGTCCGCAAATCGGCGGGCCTGTTCCTTGGTTCCGGCGAGGATGACGTTGCGCAGAGCGACAAAGTTCGTGACAATGGTGTCGGCATAGCCCGCGTCGACCTTTGCCAGCTCCTCAAAAACCATTGCCGTTGTCTCAAAGCTCATACCCTCGCCGCCGTATTCCTCTGGGATTTCCAGAAGATGCAGACCCATATCTATCACGGGCTTAAAAAGCTCGATAGGGCATTCGCCCTTTTCGTCACATTCGGCAATGTGAGGCTTGATCTCTTTTTCCGCCATACTGCGGACCATCTCAATGAGTTCTTTTTGCTCGTCGGTGTAAATTAAACTCAATTTGTTTCATCCTTCCTGTTATCGTTTTAACAAATGGGCATATACCTGTTTTAAGCTGAATAAATCATATCATTTACGCCTGTCAAGCTCCAATCGGAACTGAATGGAACAAGGCATTTAATCAATAGCTTCAGCCTATCGATATTTTCTGGGAGAGGGGCATAAAAATGAGCCGCCAATAAAGGGCGGCTCAGAAAGACAACTAAATTCTATAGGTTTCAGCCTCACTCGATGAGAGCGAGGACTCTTGCGGGAGCGCCGTCGGCACCGACGAATTTGAGCGGCGCGGCGATAAGCGTAATAAGGCCGCTTCCGAGCTTTTCAAGGTTGCAGAGATTCTCGATTATCACAATGGTGTTCTGCGACAACAGCTTTTTATGATTTTCAAAGTCTGAGGCGGAAACAGGATCAATACTGATTACGTCGAGTCCGACGCCCTTTTTGCCGGTCGAGACAACGAAATCCGCGACCTCCGGACTTATGCAGGGAAAGTTCCCAAAATAGGCGGAGTCACCCCATTTTTTATCCCAACCCGTTCTAAACAGCAGAAAATCCGCCTTTTCGGCGAGTTCGCCGTAGGCTTCAACGCAGGACATATTTATATGTTCGCCGTCTTTCAGCAGCGAACAGTCGATGACGAGTGCGCTGCCGACGAATTGCTCAATTTCGAATGAGTCGAGAGTGATTCCGCTTTTGAACATATGGGCGGGCGCGTCAATATGCGTGCCCGTATGGGAGTACATATGGAGAAGCGTCTCCTTAAAACCATCTTTTTCCACGGTACAGGCAGTGGATAACGAAGGGGACTCCGTGCCCGGATAAACCGGCATATTTTCCGAAATGGTATGCGTCAGGTCAATCACTCTCATCATGTACTCCTCGTAATCGCCGTATTATAGGATAGAATGTGGCTACTGTTTTATCCAGATACCGCCGGAATATATGTAAGTGCCAGCACCATGAGACTCATAGGCTGTCTTGAAGGCGTCACTGTTTTGAAATACATTGCCTTCAAGGTATACGCCGGCACCTATTGTTATTTTGGTTATTTTGTTGTCCATAAACGCGCCGTAGTCAAGCCGCTTAAGACTAGAGGGAAAAACGATTTCAGTTAGACTGTTGTTTTTAAAAGCTCTGGCATGTATCCGCACTATTCCGCTGTCGGCGGGAAAGACAAGGGAGGTAAGTCCTTTGCCGCTAAAGACATCCTGATACACAGCGGTGAGCTCTTCACCGCCAAGCGTTTTGGGAATAGTAAGCTCTGTTGCAGTGCCCGAAAAGCTTCCTGTTATGTAGCCCGAGAATCCTCCGGTACCCAATGATATCTCCGCTTTTTCAATCTCATGCACCAGCAGCCAGCGCTTGTCGGACGCATACCATACAAACAAATCACCCTCAAGCTTGGGTATGGGCTTTGCGGAAAGAATACCCTCGTTTACAAGTACCTGCATCAAGGCGTCGTCTGTTGAGCTGGGGGATTCAAAGAGGTTAGGAGACGGGGCGGAGGCATAATAAACGCCGGTCGCTTCATTGAGCTCTCCCAGTGTATAGTTGTCGGAGGCGGCCTTAGATTTTTCGACATATGCGGTGTACGTTGGAACGGTTACAGCTGCCAATATTCCTAGGATGGCTATGACTACTATCAGCTCAATCAGCGTAAATCCGCTTTTGCAGAGCTTATACTCTGACCTTCGTACTGCTCTTGTTTCTGCGTGTCTGTTCAAAACGCGCTAATAGGCAGAGAGTCATCATCCTGACCCTTTTCTACCGAACGGATGACTATATAGTAGCTGTATTCCTCGTTCACTACGATGCGGATTCGTTCTCCGACCTTATGACCCAACAGCGCCTTGCCGAGGGGCGACTCTTTGCTTAAAAAACCCTTGAGAGCATTCTGACGCAGAGTGGTCACGATTTGAAACACCTGCGTTTCATCGTCCTCCTCAAAATACACCTCGACCTTATCGAAGAGCCCTACAGCGCCGGTTTTCGATTCGCCGGATATCACTTTCGCCGTTTTTATCATTCGCTCCAGATATCGAACGCGGCTGTCGTTGTGGTTTTTTTCACGCTTTGCCGCCTTATATTCAAAATTCTCGCTCAGGTCACCGAATTCTCTGGCCACCTTGACATCGTCTATGAATTGCGGACGGAGGACTTTTGTCCGGTAATCAATTTCCTCCTGCATTTTTTTAATATCAACCTGGGTTAATTCGTCATACATTTTTTAGCCTCTTATATTTAAATGAATATTCATTGAGCTCATCTACTAAGCGTGTATTAATCTACTCTCCCTGCGCTTGGGCCGCCTCGTATCCTTCCGGAAAGCCCATCATAAAACCTGACCATTTGCAGCCTCCAAAAACATACGGGTTGGCATTCGTCGCCAGATTTTGAGAATTATGCAATGTATTATTATGAAAATCATCATATCCGAGCGAGTATCCGGCTATGTAACCATTGTCTTTTCCTGTGCTGTAGTCAAATTTTCTAACACCGAAGAAGCAGGCTATCACAAGCACAACAATGAGAACGGAACAAATAAACAGCTTAATATGCTTCATTTGATTTTCTCCACAAAGAGTTTTTCTTATCTGAATTATTATACTTCAACGGAACCATCTTAACATACGCTGTTATAAAAATGAAGACATATCTTTCCGTCAGAGGGAAGATATGCCTTCTTGGTGGACCCGAAGAGATTCGAACTCTCGGTCTCCGCGTTGCGAACGCGGCGCTTTACCGAGTTGTTCATATTTGCGCACAAATCCCGTCAATCGTAGAAACGTGCATATGGCTTGATAAAACTAAGCTTTTGGACTATAAAAAATATCCGATTTTACGTGTTTGCATTTTAATCTTTGCGCTTTTCAGAAAACCAGAATAGTCTTGACAAATTATTATACGCTTGTATAATGATATCATATAAGATAAGGTTATCACGTTAGATATTTATATATGTTGGAATTATTATAAGGAGTAACAGACAATGAGTAAGAGTATTAAGAGGCTTGGAGATTCGGAGCTGGAAATCATGCAGGTCTTATGGGATGCAGGGGAACCCGTAACATCTGGATATGTTTTGGAGAAACTCAAGGGTAAATGTGATTGGCGGCTTTCGACTCTGATGACGACGCTATCCCGACTGGGTGGCAAGGGCTTTGTAGATTGTGACCGTACTACAAGGACAAATTATTATGCTCCGATAATATTCGAGTCGGAATACAAGGGAACTGCGAGCAAGAACCTCTTTGAAAAGCTCTATGGCAGCTCGGTCAAGAACATGATAGCAAGCCTATATGACAGCAATTCCATAGGTGATAATGACCTCAAGGAGTTGCGCAGTCTTATTGACGAATTGGAAAGGAAGAATAAAAATGGCTGAAACGCTGTTCATTACTTTGCTGAAGGTCTCAGTTACTGTGAGCGTTGTGGGGCTTTTGATATGCCTGCTGTCACCAGTGATTAACAGGCGCTACGCGGCAAAGTGGAAGTACTATATCTGGCTGATTCTTGCAATCAGATTATTCGTTCCTGTGAGCGTATCTCTTCCAGCGGCACCGGTAAACATAGCTCTTCCTGCTGTGGAATACAAAGTTCCCATACGCGCGGAGAAAGTCGCCACTCCGACGGAGACGCAGCCTTTAACTGAGAGTCCGATAACAGGAGGTGCGTTACCTGAAACTGCGGACAATCCCATGCCTACATGTGGCAGGACTATTAATTTGATGCAGATAGCAAAGCTAATCTGGTTATTAGGGACTCTGGTTTTTCTTCTGTGGCACCTCGGGTGCTTTTCGATTCTTAAACGAAAGGTATCGCGTTATGGTGCTGAACCGTCGAGGGTCGAAACCATTGCCGCATTTAAAACGGCTGTTGAGCGGGCAGGCTGCGGAGAAAAAATACGTTTGTGTGTTTTTGACCGCGCAGTCAGTCCGATGGTTTTGGGCTTATTCAAACCGGTAATCGTGCTGCCGGACGAGGACTATGCCCAGCACGAGCTTGAGTTCATATTTTGCCATGAGCTGACGCATTTGAAGCGAGGCGACCTTTGGTATAAGCTCCTTTTGATGTTATCGAACGCCGTTCATTGGTTCAACCCCATTGTCTACTTTATGGCAAAAAATGCGGCCGCTGATTTGGAACTTTGTTGTGATGATGCAGTGGCAAGAAATTTCGGCTTTGATGAGCGCCGAGCATACAGTGAGACCATTCTTGGAGGGGCGGCAGCTTGCGGGAGACAATCAAATCTCCTGACAACAGCCCTTGTTGGAGGAAAAATGCAAATGAAGCAAAGAATTATTAATCTCCTGGAAGCAGGCAAAAAACGAAATGGGGCAGCGCTGCTGATTGCTGTGGTGCTGGCGCTGGGGCTTTTTGGCACGATGTTCGCCTGCAGCCCATCAGGGGTACCGCAAGCAGAAGCTTCTTCACCACAGCCCACTGTTCCAGAGCAGCCATCTGCTTCAGCGGATATTCCCGAAAAAGACGCGCCTTTGGTATCCGAGCCGCAGTGGGGAAGCGTGGACGCGGAGGAGGCCAGCACGCACAATCTGGAAGGATTTTCCTGCAAAGCTGAAGGAAGCTCAGAAAAGGTATATCTGACGTCAATAACGCTCCGAGAGAGCTCGGCAACCGTTACATATCTTTATGGCAGTGGCGACATCACAGGATTTCCCGTTCTTCCGGCGCTTGCCGCCATTTCATCAAACGGGACAGAGTATCCGCTGACGCTTGTTTCCGGCGATGATTCGGCAATACAGTATTCATGTGAAAACGTACCGTTTGAGGATATAAAAAATCTCCGCGTGGGTGACGAAACGCCGCTTCTTACGGCACCCTTGTATTTCCGTCCTGATGCTGAGGATGTGTTGGCACTCAGAGCAAACGACCTGTCTCAAATGACCTATCCAGAGCTTTTCGCATACACTATCCCTTGTAGAAAAGGACACTACACTGAAACCTTTACCGAGCTGAACAAAAGGTTTATCAATGAACCCATTGCCTTTGCTGAGGCGTTTTATGCCCCTAACGGAGCCTTTTCCTTTGATTCGCTGCAGTCAACGGCGATAATTCAGCACATGTGCGGTATAGCAGTGCCCTCCCTGTATACCGACAACAGGGAGGCAATGGATGCGGCTGTGAAGCTGCTCCAAGAACGCGGCTACACCCAGCTTGCCAAGGAATGCAGCATTAGTATCGGTTTAGCAGCCAGGAGCCTATAATTAACTGCACAGCTCCCAGCCAATGGTGCGAATACAACCTAATAAAAAGATTCAGGCAAGTCCGTTTAACGAACTTGCCTGAATTATTGGTGAACCCGAAGGGATTCAAACCCTCGGTCTTCGCGTTGCGAACGCGGCGCTTTACCGAGCTCGGGTTCTAAGGTGTCAGCAAACGATAGAGATGCCATATTAGAACGTCGGAAAGAAGCTACTCAGAAAAAGTTCGATGTGCTTTTAGTATATATGTTTGACAGAATCGGTCGAATAGATGAAGAAACGCCATTCGTTGTTGAGTGGTTTGTGCAAAACAAGATTGAAGTTTGGAGTACAATTGAAGGCCAACAACGTATCGAAAATAAGTTGTTGAACTATCTATACTACTGGCGAGCGTCAGGCGAATCTCAAAAAACAGCAATCAGAGTGAAGACCAGACTTGGTCAGATGGTTCAAGAAGGTGAGTTTACAGGCGGAACGCTCCTTATGGCTACAAGCTTGAAAGAAATGGACGTCTCAATTATAAGAAAAGAGAGGTTTATGAGTTTGTAGTAGACGAAAAAGAAGCCGAGGTTGTGCGCTTGATTTTTCAAAAGTACGTTAATGAGGGATTTGGTGCCCAGCGCCTAAGCCGGTATCTGTATGAACATGGCTTCCTAAATCGCCGCGGCACAAATTTTACTAACACGACTATAAACACAATGTTAAAAAACATTACATATTTAGGAATACTGAGAAGTGGAGAATGCCAATCAGAAATCATTCAAAAGCTACAGATTATATCCCCAGAGCTCTTTGAGCGAGCAAGGGGAAGAAATTGCGGCGGTTCAAGAGACTCTTAAGGAGCTGACAAGCAAAGTGGACGCTTTCAAGAAGGACTACGATAAAGTACTAACGTGGGCAGAGATTTATGATACCTGCAGTATTGAAGGCAAGAAAATGATTATCCGTCAGCTTATTAAAAAAATCAGCGTTTTTAAGGATTACTCCTTGAAAATTGAGCTTAATCTAAGCTATCAGCAGTTTGCAGAACTTATAAGCATCCCAGCTGAATCTGCTAAAGTATCCGCATAAAGAGATTCAGGCAAGTCCGTTTTACGAACTTGCCTGAATCTTTGGTGGAGAATAGGGGATTCGAACCCCTGACCCCCAGATTGCGAACCTGGTGCTCTACCAACTGAGCTAATTCCCCATATTTATTTTAGTAAACAATACTATCAAAGGATTGTGCACAAAATTGATAAGCTCGCTTTACCAGCTAAGCTACGAGCCCAAATGAATTTGTGACCAAGCTGATCACTCGCATATTATAGCACAATTTCTTTGTTTGTCAAAATATAATTTGGTACCATATTGATATTTTTGTGCGGATGTAGTAAAATAATCAAACGCGGCCTGTGACAAGGCTGCACTAGTCGGGGAGCTAGCGGTGCCCTGTACCTGCAATCCGCTACAGCAGGGATGAATTCCCGCCCCAGGATAATTGATGTATCGTCTGACCTCTGCAAGTGGTGTTGAAGACCTGGTCTTGCGCAACGGAAGCCTGTGAACCATGTCAGGCGGGGAACCGAGCAGCATTAAGCGGGTAGCTCTGTGTGCCGCGAGGCAGCCGGGTTCGAGCTAACTGCTCAGGTAACGGGTATATCAATTTATTCAAAGGTGGGTGTGCAGTCTTGTCACGGGCCGTGTTTTAGTTTATAATTTCAGTGGATGAAATTATAAACTAAAACACTATTTAGAGATTTTTGTGCCATTGTGCCGGAATGTATGTCAACACTTATAATAAATGGCGGGAAATCAAAGATAGGGGGGCAAAAATGTATCAGGCTTTATACAGAAAGTGGCGTCCCCGTACCTTTGACGATGTTGTAGGTCAGGAACACGTTACAGATACGCTGAAAAATCAGATTATTTCAGGCAGGCTAAGCCATGCCTATCTCTTTATAGGTACGAGAGGCACAGGCAAAACCTCCTGTGCTAAGATACTAGCCAAGGCTGTCAACTGCGAGCATCCCGAAAACGGAAATCCATGCAACAAATGCAGGAGCTGTCTGGGAATAGACGACGGCTCGATTATGGATGTGGTTGAACTGGACGCGGCCTCCAACAACGGTGTCGACAATGTGCGCGCTCTGCGCGACGAGGCAATTTTCTCTCCCGCAGTTGTCAAAAAGCGTGTGTACATCATAGATGAGGTACATATGCTCTCGTCCTCGGCGTTCAATGCGCTGCTGAAAATACTTGAGGAACCGCCCGAACATCTTTTGTTCATCCTTGCAACGACGGAGCTCCACAAGGTTCCGGCGACAATACTCTCGCGCTGCCAGCGCCACAGCTTCAAACGGATAGAGCCCGCCTCTCTTGCCAAACGAATCAGTTATGTCGCGGAGCAGGAGAAGATGAGGCTTGAACCCAATGCCGCAGAGCTTTTAGCGAGACTTGCGGACGGCTCCCTGCGTGACGGGCTTTCACTTCTTGACCAGTGCTCCGGTCAGGAGACGATAACTGCTGAGAGTGTGCTTTCCGCTATGGGGCTTTCAGGAAATCTTCGCATAGCGGAGTTACTTGGAGAAATATCCAAAGGAGATACTGCAAAGGCGATTTCTATCTTTGGAGGACTATGGAGCGACGGGAAAGCTCCCTCGACCTTGCTTTCTGAGCTTTGCAATCTCATGCGCGACATACTGATGACTAAGGTAGCCCCCAAGGGCGGAGCCGAGCTGCTTTCGGGCGGATACGACAGAGAAACGCTTGACCGCTTTGCGAAAAGCATGACAGCTGAGGAACTTATTTGCGGTATCGATTCCGTTCAGGCACATATTGGTTCCTTGCGTGACGGAAGGGATCCGAAAACTACCGCTGAGCTTTGCGTCATCGGGCTCTGCGAGCCTCAGCTGGGGGACAGTATCGACACTCTCAAAAAGCGCATAGCAAAGCTGGAACAAATCATAGGCAATCAAGATATATCCCAATGGGATAATAATCATAAGGAAATTGACCATAAAGTCTCCCAACCGTCTAAACCACCGGTTAGAGAAGAAAGCGTCCCAGAAAGACCTGCTCGAGAAGAACCTGTCAGGGAAGCGGTTCCGCCAAAGGAGCATGAGGAAATAAACTCGGAAAGGGCCGTTTTTGAGGAAGAGTCGGAAACGGACACAAGCGCAGAGACAGGGACAGAGACAGAGACAATCACGTTTGACAATGCGGCAGCCGACGGGTTCTGGACGGAAATCCTTGCTGTTTTGAAAAAGACGATGCTTCCGGGGCAGTATAACATTATAAGCAGTGAAGCTATGGCGAAGGGCGAACTCCTTGAAGATACTTTGACAGTCAGCGTGCCGAACACCTTTGTAAAAGGACAGCTTGAACAAACCCAGTCGATGGAATGTATTAAAGCTGCCGCGCAAAAGGTAACAGGTAGGGCACTCAGAATAAAGATATCTGAGAGCAAGCAGGAACAAACGGCAGGCACGGAAAAACTGGACGGTCTTTCCAAGTTCGGAAACGTCAAATTTGAATAATAAAATAGAAGCGCAATAGAGGATCAACAAACATACAGGAGGAATAGTTATGGCAAAAGGCGGATTTCACGGCAGCCCGATGGGCGGTGGCGGCGGCTTCAATATGAACATGATTAAACAGGCTCAGAAGATGCAAAGCGATATGCTGAAGATGCAGGAGGAGCTTGAAAAGGCAGAATATTCCGCAGCAGCGGGCGGCGGAGTTGTTACCGCCGTGGTCAGCGGGAAAAAGGAGCTTATGTCTCTCACAATAGAGCCGGACGCAGTCGACCCGCAAGACGTTGAAATGCTTCAGGATATGATTATTGCGGCTGTCAACGAGGCAATGCGCAAGGCGGAAAGCGCTTCTGCGGAAGAAATGTCAAAGCTCACGGGCGGACTGAACCTCGGAGGATTAGGGCTTTAAGCGATACGGATATAAAAATAACAGCCACCGGACAATCCTCAACAGAGAACATGTTTGGTGGCTATATTTATGTAATATTTAATAAATTCGGATAATATTGGACAAATAATATCTCTTGAAGATAATTACTACTCGGCGACCTTGCCTAAAGTAACCATGGCTTCGGGACTCGATACAATGATATCAGGATAAGTGGAGTCGATTGACTGGAGCCTTGTCCCGCCGACGCGGTCACGCAGACGCTTGAAATAGGTGGTGCCCTCATAGGTGAAAACTCCGACGTCGGCGTGCTCAAGCTTTGCCTGCTGATGTATCCAGACAGTTTCGCCGTCGTGAAAATCGGGTCCCATGCTGTCACCGTGGATGACTACGCCAAAATTAGCGGAAAGCGGAACCTCATTGCCGACTCTCATCAGGACATAATCGGTAAGGTCAAGCAGCCTGTCCTTTCCAGCAGCTGATTCAAGATCATAAACGGGAAGGGTGCGAATTTTTGTGCCGCGTGGAGTACCCAGGGCAGGATCATCATACAGCCCGCTGTCCAGGAGCATCGCCGCGTATTCGACCACAAGTCTTTTTCCGTCACCGCTCAGCCCGTTAAGGAAATCGTAGCTTCTGTTGCTGAAAGCGCCGCTGATGTCAATGATATCAAGAATATCGCAAATTATCAGAAATTGCACAGCGTTAGGCAGGGAAGCTCCGCTTTCCCACTTCGAAACCGCCTGATTTGTCACCTTGACCCCGCGCTTTGAGAGAGCTGCAGCGAAGTCGCGCTGGGAGAGCCCTTTCTTTTTTCGATATGAGCAGATAATATCTCCTAAATTGCTTTTCACAACTAATCACCTCAAAATAAGTATAGTATATCGTTATCCGTATTGCAAGTATATTTTTATAAATATATCCTTATAAGAGAATAACGGTGAAAATTAAGTTATTTACACATAAATTGGCGTAGGAGAGCGTAAATATAGTTGCGCACTGGTTTTTTTCTAGTATAATGAATGTCAGATACTTTTCGGCAGATGGAGGAAGCAAATGAGAAATAAAAAATCGCTGTACATAACGCTGATGCTATTCATCCTGCTCATCGGCATTCTCGCGATTCCCGCGATGGCGGACGCCGGTAATTTCTCGGGCGGCTCCGATTTTGGTGGCAGCTATAGTGGAAGTTCCGGCGGAAGTTTCGGAGGTTCCGGTTTATGGGCGCTTTTTGCTCTGAGCGGCGGGCACTCCGGCGGCGTAATTGCTTTAATAATTATTGTATTTATAATTTTGAATATACTTAAAAACGCGAAACTCAGAGGCAGGACAGTGCCTTTTCGCGGAGAGTCAGTCAGTGATTATTCTCAGCCTATGCCCATCGAGACGCTTAGGAAAATTGACCCTAACTTTGTAGTTTTTGCGATGAAAGAAAAAATCAGCAACCTTTATGTGCGGATGCAGAATGCGTGGCAGGATAAGGAATTCGAAACGATGCGGCTTTACATGACGGACACCCTGTACAGCCAGTTCAAACTTCAGCTCGACGAACTTGTCCGTTCGGGGTGCACTAACCATATTGAGCGCATTGCCGTGCTCGAAGTCGACATCAAGGGCTGGAGAACCGATGAAACGAACGACGCAATTTTTGCGAGATTACAGACTCGTATTATAGACTATATTTCAAATGACACCACGGGAATGGTCATATCAGGTTCGAAGACCGTGGAAAAATTCATGACCTATGAATGGACGCTTGTACGCTCAAAGGGTATGGTAACTCCGGCACCCTCGGGAGAAGGAAAAGAGAATACTGTGACCGTACACTGCCCGTCATGCGGTGCTCCAGTCGAGATTAACCAGTCGGCAAAGTGCCCCTATTGCGACAGCGTTATAAACGCTGCAAGTTACGACTGGGTTATTTCGGAAATCAAAGGAATTTCACAAAGAACGGGTCATTGAAGTCAATAACAGCAAAAAATGCCGGAGGAAACTCCGGCATTTTTTTATTCAAAATTTTATACAAAATATACAAGGCATACCGAATTACGAAAAAGTAATAATAAATTAGTACGAATAATATTTCACTGCCTGACAGTAGCGGCAGTTTTAGATAGGATGTGTTTTTTTGCGGGAAAAAATGAGAAGAATCCTGATTTGCGCTGTCGTGGCGGCCGGAGTTTTGGCTGTCACCGGTTCGTCGTTTTGCACGGCGCCCTGCCTTGCGGAGAAAGAGACGGGAGATAAGAAAGATTTCATCAAGTGGGTTGATTTCAACGTTACCTGTGCAGCTATGAAAAGGGCTATCGCACTCGACGTGGAGTCTCATGATAAAGAGGTTAAGCTCAATTATATCGTGCTTCTGGCTTGCCTCGCCACGCGAAACGGCAACAACTTCAGTCATTATAAGGACAGCCAGCTGAACGCGATTGCGGAAAAACTAAGCTCTGGCGAGTCGATTGAGAAGGTGGCGGGAGCCGAGAAGTATTATAACTATTATTACGAGTCCCTCAGCGCAGTTTTGTCCGGCTTAGTGGGCTATTACGAGATTGAGGTTCCCGACGCAACAGGTACGGGCAAGCATTGGGAAAAGCGCTACGGCCTCAAGGCGTTTTCGCCGATTGCCAAGGGCTATTATTACAATCACTATGACGATTTCGGAAAAAAACGCTCCTACGGCTTTTCAAGGCCACACCTCGGCAATGACCTTATCGGGCAGGTCGGAAGTCCTGTTATCGCCGTTGAGAGCGGACGCGTTGAGGCACTGGGCTGGAACCAGTACGGTGGATGGCGCATAGGTATAAGGTCTTTTGATTCAAAAAGGTACTATTATTACGCGCATTTGAGGAAGAATTTCCCCTATCGCAAGGATCTGGCGGTCGGCTCCTCCGTGAAAGCGGGCGACGTCATCGGCTATCTTGGGCATAGCGGGTATTCTACAAAAGAGAACGTGAACAATATAAACACGCCGCATCTGCACTTCGGCATGCAGCTTGTTTTCGATGAGTCGCAGAAGGAATGTTTGAGCGAAATATGGATAAACGTCTATGAAATAGTGAATCTGCTCGAAAACAGGCGCTCCGCAGTCATCAAAGACCCGGAAACCAAGGAGTATAGCAGGGTCTACGATTTCCGAGATTTATCGGGGTATGGGGAATAAAACACCCGCAATCTAGCGATTGCGGGTGTCTGCAAGAGAAGCCAATTTCTTTTTAAGAAATTGGCTTCTCTTTATTTTGGTCGGAGTGTCGAGATTCGAACTCGAGGCCTCTTGGTCCCGAACCAAGCGCGATACCAAACTTCGCCACACCCCGAAGCGAGCAATTGAAAGTATAGATAATTTCTCGTCAATTGTCAAGAGAAAAAGCTTCCCTTAAGCGTAAAAAGACGCAATAAGGCTGAATTCTCCGCAAGACTGCGGTAATAGGGGCATCCGCAGCCTTGCGTTTTTGTTAAACTATCTGAAAATGTTCATTTCGCTGTCATAGACCTGCAAACGTGTGAAGGACGCGAAATCGGGCCTGAGTTCCGGCGCGAGCTGCTCCAGAGCCGAGGGAAGAAGCTCGGGATTCAGCGTCGGCTCCTGCGCGGATATAACGGCCTTGAGCTTAACACAGCCTTTTTCGGCCTCAAAGACTATACTTCGGATGCCGGATGCGATATCGGCGGCGTTTATGCCACTCTTCGTTTTCTTCTGGATAACAATGCTGTCCCGCGCAAAGAAATCTATAAGCTCCGGAAGCATATCCGCAGGGGAGCGGCCGTCGTATTCAAAAATACCTTCTACGTCCAGCCACTTGATGTTTTTAAACTTGTTTTCCGACTCGTAGACCTCAAGAGCCTCAATACCCTCGGGCAGAGCCTTATTCAGCCTGTAGGGGATTTCCGAAAGCTCCATAAAGCCGTTCAGCTTAAAATCCACCAGCTCGCAAAGGCTTGAAGCGCCAACAGAGAGCGGCAGAGCAAACGCAAGCTGTGCGTGCGGATTAAAGCCCTCGCTGTATTTGAGCGGCATATCCGCGCGCAGGAAGGATCTCTGCATTGTTCGCATGAGGTCAAGGTGCGAAATGTAAATCGCTCGACCCGTTTTTGAAAATTTCAGTCTCAGATTATCCATCACAGCGTCCTCCGTTCATCATTGAGAGAGCGCCGCAGTTTGTGCACTTGTTGCGGCAGTCAGGCGAAAGCTCAGCTCTGTAGCACTTCTCACGCTCGCTCCAGAGAAATGAGGGCTTCACACCGATGTCAACACAGCTCCACGGTAAGACTTCGTCGGAGGAGCGTTCACGGCAGGCGTAGAATTTCGGGTCTAGCCCGCACTTTTCGAAAGCCTTTAACCAGCGCTCAAAGGAAAAATATTCGCTCCATGAATCAAGCTTTCCGCCAGTTTTCCAGACTTCCTCAATGACCGCGCCGACCCGTCTGTCCCCGCGGGATAAAACCGCCTCTATAAGACTCGTATCTGCGTCGTGCCAGTTGTAGCTGATGGCCTTTGCTCTCATATTATCGCGCAGAAGCTTGACGCGGCGGCGGTATTCCTCCATCTCGACCTGAGCCTCCCACTGGAAGGGGGTGTGGGGCTTGGGCACGAAGCATGAGGTCGAAACCGTGATGTTGACACCCCGCGCCTTGTTGGAGGCGTGCGATTTCCAGAGCCAGAGCACCTTCATCGCAAGGTCGCTGATTGCAAGCACATCCTCGTCCGTCTCCGTCGGCAGACCGAGCATGAAATAGAGCTTAATGTTGTTCCAGCCGCCCTCAAAGGCAATTTTGCAGGTGTTGAGGAGGTCTTCCTCAAGGACGTTTTTGTTGATAGCGTCGCGCAGTCTCTGCGTCCCCGCCTCGGGAGCAAAGGTAAGTCCGCTTTTGCGGACCTGCTGAACCTTGCTCATCAAATCAAGGGAAAAGTTGTCCGCGCGCAGGGAGGGAAGGGATAACCCTATACTGTGAGGCACGCAGAAGTCAAGAAGTCCGTCGCAAAGCCCACTTAGCGGACGGTAGTCGCTCGTCGAGAGCGAGGAGAGCGTAATTTCCTGATAGCCTGTCGATTCAAGTGAGGCTATGCCCTGCTCTATGAGCCTGTCCATATCGCGCGAACGCACGGGGCGGTAGACAAAGCCCGCCTGACAAAAGCGGCAGCCGCGTATACAGCCGCGGAAGAGCTCCAGCGTTACGCGGTCATGGACGATTTCCGTCGAGGGTACTATGGGCTTTGTTGGAAAATAGGCTGAATCGAAATCAACGATTATGCGGCGTTTAACAAACTCCGGAGCACCCTCGAGAGCCTTCAGCTCCTTAAGCATGCCGTCGTCGTTATAAATAGGCTCATAGAGAGATGGGACATATATACCCTCAATATTCGCGGCCTGGGATAAAAACTGACGTTTTGACCAGCCTTCATTCTTCGCTTTGCGCAAAAGCTCAAGCAGCTCTTTGTCCATCTCCTCGCCCTCACCGATGAACATGAAGTCAAGAAAATCGGCCATCGGTTCGGGGTTTACACAGCTAGTGCCGCCCGCGAAAACGAGAGGCGTGAGCGAAGAGCGCTCCGCGCTTTTGAGCGGAATGCCCGCAAGGTCGAGCATGTTGAGGACATTTGTATAGGCCATTTCATAGCCGAGCGAAAAACCGATTGCGTCGAAATCCGAAAGCGGGTCGCCGCTTTCGAGCGCCCAAAGCGGTATGCCCGCCTTGCGCATTTCGTTCTCCATGTCGCCCCAGGGCGCAAAGCAGCGCTCGCACCAGACGCCTTCCATCTCGTTGATGGCGCCGTAGAGTATTCTGATGCCAAGATTCGACATGCCTATCTCGTAGGTGTCCGGAAATACGAGCGCCATACGCAGATCGACAGCCGCTTTGTCCTTGATTATCTGATTGTATTCGCCGCCGGTGTAGCGCGCGGGCTTCTGAACCTTGGGCAGTATTCTTCTAAGTTTTTTATCCATATCCACATCCGCTTGAAAATGTGCCGTGTGTTAGACGGCACATAGATTATAAACTTATTGTATACCGAAAAGCGGCTATTTACAATACTTCTTACGCTGCAAAATGAAAAGCCAGAGCCCCGCGAGGAGCAGAACGGGACCAAGCCTTATTGATATCAGATATAAGCCCGAGACTAAAAGCAGGGAAGACGTCAATGTGCCGACAATGCGAAGTATGCGGCGGGCCAGATTTTCCTCAAAGCAAGTGCGGAGAAAAAAGCTCAGCACACGGCCTCCGTCCAGCGGCAGAACGGGCAGAAAATTGAAGGTATTGATAATAAAGCCGAGTCCAGCGCACATGAGAAGATACTCGTTTGACCAAAGCCGGCCGAAGCTTGCGCAGAGAAACGAGAAAAAAAGTCCAAAGGCAGGTCCGGCGAGAGCCGCAAGCATCTCCTGTGTGTCCGTCAAGACACCGGAATAGTCGATTTTCAGACCCGCAAGCGCCGCCTTGAGTCTTGTCGGTCTGGCGCCGAAAAACAGCAGAAAAACAATATGACCCAGCTCGTGAATAAGTATGGCGGGGGCAAGCGCAGCGAGAAAACCGCTATCGTCGAAAAACCAGATTAGCGCGAGAAGCAGAATAAAGCCGCTGCCAAGCTCGACACGAAAAACAGGTGAGCCAATAGTATTCACTTTTGAGCGCCGCATTACAGATAAAACTCCGGATTCAGATATTTGCCGTTTTTGATGATTTCAAAATGCAGATGCGGTCCCGTGACCTCCCCGGAATGACCGGAAAGCGCAATTCTATCCCCGCGCTTAACTTCTGCTCCCTGCTCGACAAGCGCCTGTCCGAGGTGCGCGTAAAGGGTTGAAAAGCCGTCCGAATGCTGAATCAGTACGGTCAGACCGTAACCGTCGAGCTCCTGAACGGAGAGTACCTTACCGTCCGCAAAGGCAGTGACGGCTGTGCCGTCGATTGCGCCGAGATCGGTTCCGTAATGAAACTTCACGCCGCCGTCAATCGGATGCTTACGATAGCCGAAGCCGCTTGTGACCGCGCAGGAGCAGGGATCGGAATACTTAAAGGGAATTACAGGCGCCTCATAGCTCACATTCGCCGGTACGGCATAATCGGAAAAAGCTGCCTGCTCCTGCAAAAACTCGTCAACCTTTGTATCCTGCTCCGAAACCGGCCCGGCGCTGTCAACGGGCAGAGTATCCGGCGCGACGGGAGCGACCGCACCGACTGCGACGGTGGGAGCGGCTGAAACCGCCGGATTTTCAGAGGCGGAGCTTTCTGAGACCGCTGCATCGGCAGAAGGCGAAACGGAGTTCTCGGGCAGCGGGGCCTCGGAGGCTGGCAGACCTGCAAGAGCTTCATAACCTCGCAGATTCATTCTGACCATTTCCGATAACGCAAGCTTGTCAGCGGTATTCACCGCCGAACGAGGGCTTTCCTGAAGCTGAGAGGGTGAAGGCGCAGCCTTCTCGGACTTGTCCCGACCCGCAAGGCGTTCCCAGACTCCTACGCTGTTTTCCTCACCGGACATGGCGCGCCCGATTGCAACACAGTCCTCGCGAACGCTTACCTCACGGGTTATCGCGGGCATAATAAAACTCCTAACCTTCGCGGCGTTTGCGGGGAAAAATATTTTTGCCGAACACAGAACGACAAAAATTAAAGCTGAAATTACGATTCTGCTCCTCATGGTCTGCTCCTTTATTGGAAATATGCCAAAATATTTGGCTGTATTTTTGATTTCAAGGTTGATATAATCGTTAAATAATAATAGAATCAGAATAACGGAAAAAAATACCTGATGAGCCGTATTGTGCGGTTTGCCGGTGTGGTTTCCGTCGGCAGCGGAGCAATTTTGGCAGAGAAAGTCTAAAGGGGTGATTATCGCGGAGAATTTCAAGCTCTTAAAATTTTTGACGAGCAGGTTTTCCGTAACGCTCATCCTGATAATTTTGCAGGCGGCGTGGATTGCTCTGATGTTCCTGAAGCTTGTCAGCTATTCTCAGATTTTTACAAGCGCGTTTACGGTGCTGAGCATTGTTATGGCGTTCTACATCATCAGCAAGGTCGATGTGCCGGCCTACAGAATGGGCTGGATAATGCTGATTATGATGTTCCCGCTCTTCGGAGGACTGCTCTACCTTCTGCTCGGCGAAAAACGCCCTGCGAAATATATGCGCATAAGGCTCGAAAAGGGCATGAAGAGCCACGATGTTATGGCCGTCCAAAAGCCCGAAATCATGGAGGAACTGCGTCAACTGTCTCCGCGCGCGGCAGGGCTTTTTTCATACGTTTCAAATTACGCTCATTATCCCGTCTGGAAGAATACTCAGGTCACCTACCATCCGCTTGGTGAGAATCAATACGCGGATATGCTGGCAGAGCTTAAAAAAGCAAAGAAATTCATATTTCTCGAGTATTTCATCCTCGAAGAGGGCGAAATGTGGAACTCCATCCTTGATATCCTGAGTGAAAAAGTAAAACAGGGCGTCGACGTCAGAGTCATCTATGACGATTTGGGCTGCCTTCCCAAGCTTCCGGCCAACTACTATCGAAAGCTGGAGAAGCTGGGCATTAAATGTCTGGACTTTAATCCCTTCATTCCGATAATCTCGTTCGTTATGAATAACCGTGACCACAAAAAGATAATGATTATTGACGGCGACACGGGCTTCACGGGTGGAATAAACCTTGCGGACGAATATATTAACCGAAGAGTCAGATTCGGTCACTGGAAGGATACGGGCGTAATGCTCAAGGGCGACGCAGTCTGGAACTTCACGGTGATGTTCCTTGAGATATGGAATTCATATAATAACGACGATGAGGACTTTACGGTTTTCAAACCTGACCCCATGCCGGAAAACGGGTTCGAAAGCGACGGCTTTGTCCAGCCCTTCGGCGACTCGCCGCTGGACGGTGAGACCGTTTCGGTGAATATTTATCTGGACATCCTTTCGCAGGCAAAGGATTATGTCTATATTTTCACGCCTTATCTGGCAGTGAGCGACGAACTCAATATCGCCCTGTGCGCCGCGGCCAAGCGCGGAGTGGATGTGCGCATGGTTCTGCCGGGAACGCCGGATAAAAAGATTGCCTACAGACTTTCGCGCTCCTACTATCTGCCGCTCATGGAGGCGGGAGTCAGAATTTATGAATATACCCCAGGGTTTATGCACGGCAAAAGCTATGTCTGCGACGACGAGCTTGCCGTAGTCGGAACGATAAACATGGATTACCGCAGCCTGTATCTGCACTTTGAGTGCGGCGTATTGATGTTTGAAACAAACGAGGTCATGGAGCTTAAAAAGGATGCGCTTAAGACCTTTGAGGTGTCACATGAAGTAAGTATAGGTGAGCGTAAGCGCGGAAAGTTCCGTCAGCTCTGGGGCGGCTTAATTGATTCGATTCTGCGCGTGTTCGCTCCGCTTTTTTAAAAAATCAGATCCTATTTTGGAAAGGTAACATACGATGAAGCTTTGGTCGGGAAGATTTGACAAGAATACTGACGCGCTGGTTGACGAACTGAATGCCAGCATAGGGTTCGATTTCAGAATGTACAGGCAGGATATCAAAGGCAGCCTTGCCCATTCTGCCATGCTCGCAAAGCAGGGGATAATTTCGCAGGAGGACGCTGCGCTTATTGCGGAAGGTCTGCGCTCAATCCTTAAGGATATCGAGGCAGGCTCCTTGAGCTTCGGCAACGATGTTGAGGATGTACATATGGCGATAGAGGGCGAGCTTACAAAGAGAATCGGCGATGCGGGCAAGCGTCTGCATACAGCGAGGAGCAGAAACGATCAGGTCGCGCTCGATTTCCGTCTGTACCTTAAGGAGGAAATCGCGGAAATAAAGGATATGGTTCTCGAGCTGCTCGAAACGGTTTTAAACCTCGCCGAGCGGAATACTGACGTTATAATGCCGGCCTATACGCATATGCAAAGGGCGCAGCCGACCACCTTTGCCCATTACATGATGGCCTATGCCAATATGCTCAGACGCGACGTTACAAGACTTGAGGACTGCCTTGAGCGAATGGACGAATGTCCTCTCGGCAGCGGAGCACTGACTGCTACGACCTATCCCATAGACAGGGAATTCGTCGCGCATGAGCTTGGCTTTGCGGGGATAACGCAGAACAGTCTGGACGGCGTTTCCGACCGTGACTTCGCGCTTGAGCTTATGAACGCCTTGTCCATTCTTATGATGCACCTCTCCCGATTTTCGGAGGAGATTATCCTGTGGTGCTCGTGGGAATTCAAATTCATCGAGCTGGACGACGCCTATTCCACAGGCTCGTCTATCATGCCGCAGAAGAAAAATCCGGATATCGCGGAGCTGGTCCGCGGTAAAACCGGTCGTGTTTATGGAGACCTAATGACTCTTTTCACGGTTATGAAGGCTCTGCCGCTTGCCTATAACAAGGACATGCAGGAGGACAAGGAGCCCGTGTTCGATGCCGTTGATACGGTAAAAAAGTGCCTGCCCGTATTTTCCGCCATGCTGAATACTATGCGGCTCTACCCCGAAAATATGCGCAGCGCGGCGCTCCGCGGTTTTATAAACGCGACCGACTGCGCGGATTATCTTGTTAAAAAAGGTCTGCCCTTCCGCGACGCGTACACAATCGTCGGAAAGCTTGTGAGCCTTTGCATTGAAAACGGAAAAACGTTGGAAACACTGGAGCTTGAGGAATACCGCAGGCTCTCGCAGTCCTTTGACAAAGATGTGTATGAGGCGATTGCGCTTGAAACCTGCGTCGCTTCGAGAAAGGTCGCGGGAGGGCCGGCGAAGGAGAGCGTACAGAAACAAATGGACAGTATCGTAAAATTTTTAGAGGAAAGGCACAGCCAGAAGCACTAATACCGGCGTGTGGCAGCAACATGAAAAAACTGTGTGTAATACTCGCGGCGGTTTTTCTGCTTTCGGCTTTTCAGCCGTGCGGAGCGCTTGAAAGCGGTACATATACAACAAACGAAAATTCGGCGGATGGCTACATAGTCAAACTGAAGGAAGCAAAAGCGGACGCCGTAAAACTTATGGACAACACCGACCTAACGGAGATAAGCTCCGAAGCGGAGCTTTATCGGGCTCATTCGATTTCGGACATAAAAAAGCTGGGCGATAGGGTTTTGTACTATGAGCCAGACTATAAGGTAAAGCTTGACGAGCTTCCCGACGACGCTTACGCCTCAAAGCAGTGGAGCATTGACTATCTCGGCATCACATCAGCCTGGGACGAGGGCTATAACGGCAAAGGCGTTAAAATTGCGGTTGTCGACAGCGGCGTAAACCTTGCAAACGAGGATTTCGAAGGCGCAAGCTTCGCGCCCGGCTTTAACGTTATAAATGATTCCTCCGATGTTACGGATGAAATGGGCCACGGCACCTTCATCTGCGGACTTCTTGCCGCCGTGCGAAATAATGGCAAGGGCATCGCCGGCTTCTGTACGGACGCAACGATTATCCCCATAAAGTGCTTTGGAGCCAGCAAGGAGACAAGCGCTTCCTACTTAGTCAAATCGATTTATAAGGCCGTGGACGACTACGGCTGTGACGTAATAAATCTCAGCTCCGGTATGACGGAGAATATCAGAAGTCTGGAAGAAGCGGTGGCTTACGCAGCAAGCAAGGGCGTTATCGTTGTTGCCTCAGCTGGAAACGAGGGTAACTCGACGCTCAATTATCCCGCGGCTTATGACAGCACAGTCGGTGTAGGCGCCGTGGATCAGAACGGCCAGATTACAAGTTTTTCGCAGAAAAACCGGTCTGTATTCGTTGTCGCCCCGGGCGCGAAAATTGTCAGCCTGAGCTATAAAAGCAACGATACTATCAGCTGGGACGGAACATCCTTTTCGGCTCCCTTCGTCACCGTTGCAGCCGCGATACTCAAGCAGTACGATAAGAGCGCAACAATCAATGATTTTAAGGAAATTCTCAAGACCTCGTCGGTTGACGGCGGACCTGCGGGCTATGACACATCTTACGGCTACGGTTCGCTCAATGTAGCGAATTTCGTATCGGTAATGAAGAGCTACGAACTGCGTGGTATAGGAGAGATATTCCCCGACGTGGCAGGACACTGGGCTTCGACAAGCGTTGATTACTGCTACAAAAACGGCCTCTTTACGGGTGTTGCTCAAAACAGCTTCGAACCGGAAACCGTCATGAACCGCGCCATGTTCGTAACTGTCCTGAGCCGAATGAGCGGAGCAAAAATTTCAGGCTTTACGAACAGCTTTACGGATGTGCCTGACGACTCATGGTATACTCAGCCCTGCGCGTGGGGCGCCGAGAACGGTATAGCGGGCGGTATTGGTGACGGAATTTTTAATCCGGTCGGCTCGGTTACAAGAGAGCAGATGGCGGTTTTTCTCTACCGCTACGCGATACTCTACGGGCTGACGGACGGCAGCAGCAGCGCAGCCACACTTTTCAGCTTCTCAGACAAGGACAAGGTTTCCTCCTGGGCGGAGAATGCTGTGGCGTGGGCGGTTGAGAATAATTTGATAACCGGCCGCAGTGAAACCAGTCTCTGTCCGGGGGACAGCGCGAAAAGATGCGAGGTAGCGACGATAATTACGCGCTTTGTCAATAATTTCAGGAAATAATTGCTGAAAATTCAAAAATAGAATCCAAGCACAACGCTTAGCGGGGAGAAACATATAAATGCCTGAAGAAATAATGACCAATCTCTACCGAATACAAATTACGCTTCCAAATAGCCCCCTTAAGGTGTTAAACAGCTATCTGATTAAGGGCGAAGAACGAAATATCCTGATTGATACGGGCTTTAACCATACTGAATGCAGGCAGTCACTGATGACAGGACTCAGCGAGCTGGGTGTCAACATGGCGGAGACAGACATAATTCTGACGCATCTGCATGCCGACCATACCGGGCTTGCCCCTGAGATTTACGTTCCCGGCACACGGATTTACATTTCACGTAAAGAGATCCCGTGGCTGACAGGCGAATCGCGCAGAGAGCTTTGGGCGAGAGACAATAAAAGAATGCTGCAATCCGGCTTCACGCCCGATACGATAGGGAGCGGAAAAACCTTTTCAAGCTCGCGCGGAATGGCTTCCGACCCCAATTTCAATAAGTACCTTCCTATTGACGAGGGCGATGAGTTTTCCTGCGGAGGCTATACGCTAAAGGCTGTTCTGACTCCGGGGCACACTCCCGCTCACATGTGTTTTTGGATGGAAAAACAAAAAACCATGTTTACCGGCGACCATGTCCTCTTTGACATATCCCCGAACATAACGCTCTGGCAGGACGTCGACGACTCGCTGGGCGACTATCTTGAGAGTCTTAAGAAAATAGACAAATACGATGTTGAGCTTGCGCTGCCGGGACACAGGGGAACGGGAGACTTCCACGCAAGAATCGCGGAGCTGCTTGAACACCACGAAAAGCGTTTGGAAGAGTGTTTTGAGGTCGTGAAAAACAATCCCGACCTGACGGTGTATGACATAGCTGGAAAAATGACATGGAGAATACGCTGCAGTTCATGGGAGGATTTCCCCGCAAACCAGAAATGGTTCGCTGTTGGCGAGTGCCACAGCCATCTCCGTCACCTTGAAAGACGGGGGAAGGTTGAGGCCTATGAGTCAGGAGAGCTGACACGCTACAGAGCTGTGTAAAAAAACTCGCTTCTCCGGCCTGAGCCTAGGGAAGCGAGTTTTGCATATTCACAGTTTGCAGAGCGGCTGCATATAATGGGTAGTCGAACATTTTTAAGTTTGCTCAAGCTTTTTTGCCAGCGCAAGAAGCAGTTCTTTTTTGTTGTCCGACGGATGTTCGATTACGTGGTCAAGCAGAAGCGAAAGAGCTTTTCCGAGCTCCGTCCCGCGAAAACCAAGCTCCAGAAGCTCGTCACCCGAAATAGCGAGCTGACTCAGCGAGAAGCACTCGCCGCCGCGCAGAACCGAGCGCAGCAGCCTCATGTGCCCTCCGCCGTAAAGAGCTTCGGCAGCGGAAGCCGCGCATTTTGCGGCGCCCGTGCCGTTTGCGGCAAGGAGCATTTTCCATGCAGCAGCATTTTCAGGTGCGCCGTTTGAAACGAGAATGCAGCCCTTTGAGCTGCTCTGTATTGTCGTTGAATCCAGTTTTAGTGCCGTTAAAAATTTCTCAGCGTCTTCGATTGCACCGCTTTTCAGGAGCAGGGCACATAAACCCGCCCAGCGCTGGGCGCGGTTTTTCGGAAGCTTTTTCAGGGCACTTAAATCAATATCCGCCGAAGTCCTTTCGACTATACCTCGGAGAAGCCCGTATCCGATGATGTCTGATATGACCTGCGGAGAATCCGAGAGCAGAGTCTTTTCAAGCTCAACGCGAATTCTTTCCCTTGCGAGTTCTTCCGAAAGATGAGCCTTTTTTCTTATGGCGGCCAGAGTTCCGGGCTCAATTTCAAAACCCAGCACCGCCGAGAAACGAAAGGCGCGGAGCATACGCAGAGCGTCCTCCTCAAAGCGCCTTTCCGGCTCGCCGACGCAGCGTATCAGCTTGCTTTCAATGTCTTTTATTCCGCCGAAGCAATCGCGTATTTCTCCGGAAAGCGGCAGAGCAAGGGCGTTGATTGTAAAGTCGCGCCGTTCAAGATCGCTTTTAAGGTCGCCGATAAAGAGGACGGATTCGGGACGGCGATGGTCCTTGTATTCCCCGTCAGAGCGAAAGGTTGTCACCTCGACGGGAGAATCGTGCAAAATAACCGTGACCGTACCGTGCTTAAGTCCGGTCGGGCGCGAATGGGAAAAGAGCGCAATGACCTCCTCCGGCAGGGCGGAGGTACAGACGTCCCAATCGCTGGGCCGGCGTCCCATGAGAAGGTCTCTCACACAGCCGCCGACCATATAGGCCTCAAAGCCGCGGCGCGTAAGCCGTTCCATCACGCTTATTACATATTTCGGAGCGCTCATACTGTTCGGACTCACATTGACTCCTTAAAACTTTGGTGTTTATTTCGGCAGAAAACGGATATAGTTTGTACTTGTATTGACATTGTAATTGTATTATAATACCGTTTTAGTTACCAAACAATATCAAAAAGCGAATGCGCGGAGCAGAATGTTTGAGGCCGCTTCGATTCCGCCCGATTTGGCGTTTAAATTATCGTCAAATCCTTATTGAAAGGATTACCGATCTATGACAGGTTTTGAAGGATATTTGATTCCCGGGAAAAAGGGATATTTAATAGGAATCGGAGGAGTGTCGATGTCACCTCTTGCCGAGGTGCTCGTCGGTATGGGACTGGTAATCAGCGGTTCCGACATGAACGAGAGCGAAAAAACGGCGCATCTTCGTTCACTGGGCATAACGGTCCACATCGGACACGCCGCCGAAAATCTTGAAAGCGGCGCGGATTTCGTCGTGCGTACCGCGGCGGTGCATGATGATAACCCCGAAATAATAGCGGCTCACGAAAAGGAAATACCTGTTTTTGAGCGTACTCAGGCCTGGGGTGCTATTATGCGCGACTATAAAAATGCGCTCTGCATTTCGGGTACTCACGGCAAGACTACGACGACCTCGATGTCAACTCATATCCTTATGGCGGCGCAGAAAGACCCCACCGTTATGATTGGCGGCACACTGCCACTGCTCCACGCGGGCCACAGAGTCGGAAAAGGCGACACCATTGTTCTGGAATCCTGCGAGTATTATAATTCCTTCCTCTCTTTTTCCCCGACAATTGCCGTGATACTCAATATTGAGGCCGATCATCTGGACTTCTTCAAAGACCTTGAGGACGTCAAGGCGTCCTTCCGGAAGTTTGCTTCTCTGGTGCCGGAAAACGGTTACATTGTTGCGAATCTGGACGACAAGAATACGATGGACGCGCTGGCACCGCTTAATCGCGAGCTCGTGACCTTCGGACTAACCGATAAAGCGGATGTTTATGCCGAAAACATTGAGCGCAAGGGCGCCGAAACTGAGTTTGATATCATGCATAAGGGTAAGCTATTTACTCACGTGAGTCTCCGCGTGCCCGGTCTGCACAATGTCAAGAACGCCCTAGCCGCTGCTGCCGCCGCGATATGCCTAGGCATTGATTCTACAGCCGTGACCTACGGACTCGCGGGCTTTACAGGAGCGGGCCGTCGCTTTGAGTTCAAGGGCAAGTTTAACGGCGCGGATGTCTACGACGATTACGCCCACCATCCGGGCGAATTGAAGGCGCTTATCGATGCAGTCGAGCCTCTAGGCTACAAGCGCACAATCGTTGTTTTCCAGCCCCATACCTATTCGAGAACGAAAGCTCTGTTCGAGGATTTCATAGTGCAGCTCCGGCGACCGGACCTGACCTACCTTGCGGAAATTTACGCGGCGCGCGAAAAGAACACACTCGGAATTTCGTCCGCTAATCTTGCGGAGAATATTCCCGGAGCAAAGTATTTCAAGTCCTTTGACGAAATCGAAAAGAGCCTGAAGGAAACCGCCGCGCCCGGAGATATAATTCTCACCGTCGGAGCGGGCGATGTCTACAAGCTGGGCGAGAGCTTAGTTGCAAGCGACGTAAGAGCACACGGCTGAAAAAATAGGGAAAACAAGTAATTATAATTTTGACGGTCGGAAGCAAAACTTCCGGCCGTCAAAATTATTTGCTATTTCCGGTCATTTCCGCCGCAAATAAAGTAGATTTCAGCAGCGCGGAACGACTCTGTTTTTAGGTAGACATAAATATAATTATGTCAACAACAAAGAACGGAGGGGTACTAATGGCAGTCAAACAAAAAACTGTAAAAAGGGGGTCGGCAATAGTCGGTCTGCTGCGGCTTCGAGATGAGCCGCGTATCAAAAGCATCGGAGGGTATATACTCAATTTCGTGCTGGGCTTTGCGATGTCGGGCTCGATAATTATGACAAATCTCGCGCCTTTCGGTATCGGCATAGTCGGAAGGGCGGGAGCGGATTGGTCGGGGGTCAGTTGTCTTCTCGGAGCCTGCATAAGCTACATTCTGCTGGGAGGCTTCGACTGGGGAATTAAATATGTCGCTACGGTTACGCTGGTTTTCACGGTGGCGTTTATTTTTCGGGACACAAGAGTAATAAAAAAGGCGTGGTTTATGCCTGCCGCGGTTTCGGTTATAACCGCCGCAACCTCCTTTTTGAATACATACGAGTTCCTTGACAGCTTTCCCAGCGCCGTCAGCGTATTTTCCGAGGTCGTGTTGGCCGGAGCGAGCACATATTTCTTCTCGATTGCGCTGACACCGCAGAAAACAGGCAGCGAGGCCACAGAGCGCAGACAGGCGGTGAGCCTTTTAATTCTGCTTTCCTGTCTGCTCATGTCGCTCACGCAGGTAACGGTATTGAATGTCATATCAGTGGGCAGATTTTTGGCGCTTATCGTAGTCCTTACTGCGGCATTTAAAGGCGGTATGCTTCCCGGCTGCGCTGCGGGAACGGCGCTCGGGCTCGCGATGGATATGGCGTCCGGCGGGACGGTATTTTTCTCGATGGCCTATGCCTTTGCAGGCTTAATCGGGGGTACCTTTTCAAAGCATGGCAGACTGATGTTCCTCATCAGCTACATAATAGCGAACACGGTTGCTGTTCTATGGACATGGGGTCAGGGGCTCAGGGTGGAGCTTATGTATGAGGTTTTCGCTGCGACGGTTGTCTTCGCAATTTTGCCCGACACTCTGCTGGAATATGTGGGCGGTATCGCCCAGCTGCCTGTCCCGGGAACGGGTGAGTCGGGGCTGCGGCGTTACGCCGCCGGAAGAGCGGAGAAAATCAGCACGGCGTTCAGAGAGCTTTACGGGACAGTTTTCAAAAATCTCACAGGCACCGAGAACGACAACGATATCGCAACAGTCTTTGACAGAGCGGCAGGAGCCGTCTGCGTCAACTGTAAAAACAAGGATGACTGCTGGCAGAAAAATTTTATGGACACGCTGTCTATTATGAACGACGCGACCGGACCGATGATGAAAAGGGGCAAGCTCATGCCGGAGGATTTGGCGGCGCGCTTCACGGACAAATGCCCGTCACACTACAGCTTCATTTCAGCTGTGAATTCGGAGCTTCGCGGGCTTATGTACAGACGGCAGTTTCGAAGCAGGCTCAACGAAAACCGCATAGCCGCTTACGGGCAGTACAGGGAGCTTGCGGATATTATGGAGGGCGTGGCGAAAGAGCTGAATTTCGCAAAGGGCGCCGACCCGCTCGCTGAACGGAGGGTTAAGAGGTTCCTGCGAGCGATGGACATTGAGGCGGATGTTTCGGTTTTCCGCGACAACAGAGGACGCTTGCGCGCGATAATCGAAAGCGGGCATCTCGGGCCGCTGCTCCGTCAGGGAAACTATCTTGAAATACTATCGGGCGTACTCGGAGTGAGACTCTGCAAGCCGCCAACAGACGATGATATAAGCGACAGAAGGCTTGTGGTATTCGAGGCTGAGCCGCTCGTCGTATCCGTCGGTATCGCGGGAATGAAGAAGAAGGGGGAGCCTGTCAGCGGCGATCGGGGGACGTATTTCAAAACGGATCAGGGCATACTCTGCGTCATTCTCGCGGACGGGATGGGTAGCGGTGAGGACGCGGCCAAAGAGAGCGTAAATGCCGTGCGAACGCTTGAAGCCTTCCTGCGGGCGGGGGTTGACCCGGCTGTCGCAATGAAGATACTAAACTCCGTCCTGCTCCTCAAAAACGGTGAGGAATGGGGCTACTCGACCATTGACCTCATGTGCGTCGACCTCTTTACAGGCGAAACCTGCTTCTACAAATACGGCGCGGCTCCGTCCTTCGTCAAAAACGGGAAAGCGATAAGGCGCGTGCGCTGTGAGAGCCTTGCCGCCGGCATCTGCGCGGGCGAGGGGAGCGCGCCCGACATTATCCGTATGAGACTAAAGCCCGGCAATATCGCGCTTATCGCGTCCGACGGCGTGCTGGTCGAGCAAAGCGACGCTTGGCTGCGCGAGATGCTCATAGCCTCAGACGGAGTGGACACCAAAACTCTCGCAAAGGAGACTCTCCGCGCGGCGGTTCGGCAGTTCGGCTGCGAGGACGACATGACGGTGCTGGCCGTGCGTGTCGACGAGAGGACCTGAGCGATGAACGCGGAAAGGCGCCAGAAGAAGAAAAGATGGCTTTTCGATAAATCGGTAACAGAAAAGCTGAATAATCGTTCCCTTCTGCGGTTAAACTGGGAACATATGGAGCCGCAAGGGGGATTTGACGTGGTAAAAGGTGTTTCGCACAGAGTTATCGTAGTAAAATCGCCGGACAAGTATTTTGAAGAGGCAATATTCGTGATACGCGAGGACGTTTTAAAAAGCAGAGGCGCAAGCAGCGAGGCTGTTTTGAAAGAAGCTAGGCGAGTGGCGAATTCATATGTTTCGAGCAGAAACAAGCCGATAAGGAAGAGTAAAAAACTAAGCGGATTCATGTCAAAGCTTTCCCCGCCGTTTTTCATAGCGGCAGGTGCGGCAGCAGCCGGTGTCGCCTGGCTGGCATTGCACCTTTGCGGAGTATGAGCGGCAGGTACATCCCGTTTGTGAATAAGCTCGCCGGACAGGGTAAGCATACACTGTCCGGCGATGTTTTTTATGTCATTTTGCGCGCAAGAGCTGCCCTTTTGTAAGGCTTAATGATAGAACAGATACTTTATTTCAGAGGAAGAGCGGCATCCCTGAAAAGTAAGGCGGCTTCCTGTATTAGCTCATATTTGCTTTCGCTCAAGGTCTTTATAGCGGCAGCACGCTCCTCGGGTGTGCAGTTATAAAGAACATTGTAGAGAAGCTGCTGATTCATCGACCAGTCAAAGCCCAACATACTCTCATACTCCTTATCCATTTTTTCAAGGCTCTTTTTGTAGTCGTCTCCGATTGGATAAGCGGGCATCATGAAATGCGCCGCGAACTCTTCGGGATTGTTTAAAAAGCGTTTGCTGAGTTCGGAAAAAGCTCCGTCGGAATAAGCGCCGTCGCTTCCGACGCTGTAGGCCAGAAGCTCGGAATAGCTCATGTCGGCAAGCCTGTCGAGCCCGTCTTTGAAAGCGTCCTCCGCCTGAGGATAGGGACGCGGAGAATTCAGCTTTATTTCGTTGTCGCCCATTTTCAGAGTGATGATTTCTTGAAAGGGCAGGTTTTTTGTTTCGAAAGCCATTGCACCGCTGGTTAGCATACCAAGCTGAAGCGTAAATTCTTTTCCGTCAGACGTGACAGCTATGATATCGGGAACTGCGGCGGGCATTATTTTTGTAACCTTGCTGTCGTAGATATAAGTTACCATCGCGCTGTTTTCCCGCAGAGTAATCGAAGTGAGATAATACGGTTCGGTCTTATTATCCGCATTCAATAGTTCCAGCGGGCAGCCGTACAGTCTATAGGTTGTTTCGATTTTTGAGCTGTCCTGCTGACGTTTGTTGAAAACCTCATCCGGTGAGACGTATACGGAAAGATGATTTCGCTCAATAAAATCGGCGACGATTTCATCCTCTTTTGTCAGATATGGCATGCTTGTGCCGATGCTGCCGTCCTTGTTCTTTTGCCAGTACGTAACATCTGTCTGCACATCGCTTGGGTACTCTATGGAGTAAATATACTTGTCATCCTCCGCGAAATGTCTTGCCCCGCCGAAGCTTGAAATCATTTCATTGTAACTTGCGAAGTCCTCTCGCTTGTGTCTTACGATAGTGAACAGCTTTCCGCCTAGTCCTTTGTTTTTGCTGGGTATATGGTAAGCAATAAGATAGGTGCTGTCGTCAAGCTTTTCTGCGGGGGCGAATTCGATTTTACCGTCATAACGCGACGGAATGCCTAGGCTTATGCCCCAGCGCTCATAGACATAGCTGATTTTATCCTTCTTAGCGCTTGTAAACACACAGCCCGCCGCGACGGCGAGTATGAGGAGCACGGCAATAAGCGCCGAGATATAGGTTTTCGGCTTTTTTACTATCAGCAGCAGGCGCTTTTCTATCGCGCGTTTGCCGCCTGTCATCGTAGTAGCCGAACACAGAATTGTGGAGGCGGAGGGCTTTTCGGATATCATATCGACCAGCGTTTTGCCATAATTGAGCCGCTTGTCTTCGCCAACGTGCTTGACGGCGCTTTCATCGCAGGCGGTCTCACTGTCCTCGCGCGAGAGGATAGCCGCCGCCCACACCAGCGGATTCCACCAGTATGCGGCTAGGCATATCCCGCGCAGGAGCGCCCACACATGGTCGCCGTGGCGGAAGTGGCAGTATTCGTGAGCGTAGACGTAGGGGAATGATTCCTCGCTCGCGGCCTTTGGCGTGAGATATACAGAGGGGTGAAGCAGACCAAAAAGACAGGGCGAAGCAAGTTCCTCGGCAAAATAGACTTTAAGCGTCAGGCCGTGCTCATCGGTATATGGTACGCGGCTTTTGCGCAATCTTGCATAGAAGGAAATGTTGACTGCCGCGAACCACAGAGCAATGATTATGCCGCCAATGAACCATATAATCTTTAACAGCAGCACACCGTCATATCCTTTTACTGCTGGAGCGACTTCATAAGTCTTTTGCTCTACGTCCACCCATTCAGCGTGGTAGCCTAGTGAACTGTCATCATCAACTAGTGCTAAATCTTTGCCTGGCTGTGAAGGAACTGTAAGTTTAATGTTTGGATTTTCTGTGGGGAGGATATTCTTGATCTGCGCAACAACGGGAGCTGCGCTATTCATTATGCTGATACTGCTCTCAAACAGTGTCATCGGAAGAAGAAGCCTTATCAGCACGAGACCCCATAGGGCGTAGCGCAGGCGGCTGCTGATTTTTGCTCTGAAAATAAAGCGAACCGCGATGACCGCAAGTATAAGCACAGACGAAGAAACAACAGTCTCAATCATTGCCCGGCCTCCTTCTCTGCCTTTTTCAGTATATCGTAAAGTTCGTCGATATCTTCCTTCGAAAGTGCCTTCTGGTTTGCCATTGAGCTCACGAGCAGACCTACGCTGCCGCCATATACCCTGTGCAGAAAGCTCTCCGTTTCGGCGGCGGCTACGCCCTCTTTCGGCACGGCGGGGAGATAGCGCTTGCTTTTTTCTTCCTGCTCGACCCGCACCGCACCTTTTTGCTCCATTCTCCGAAGCATGACGAGAACCGTGGCCTTGCTCCAGCCGGTATCCAGTGCCAGCAGCCTGACAAGCTGGGTAACCGAAAGGGACGCACCCTCCCAGAGCAGATTCATGAGCTTCCACTCGCCGTCAGACAAATTAATATTCGCCATGTAAGTACCTCCGAAATGCAGGTTGACATTTGTTATCTCAACATATCACTGTAGATAACAAATGTCAACCTCCAGAGCGCTTTTCAATTTTTAAGTTCAGCAAAGTTTTGTTTTTAGGCTGAATTAAGGTTCCGGCATTTTAATAGGCTCATAAGTCGTGCAGGAAACCGTTCTTCACGGACAGGAGGCACTAGAAATGCAAAACGGACAAACAAAAATCGCGCTCATTCCGGCATACGAGCCCGCGGACGGGCTTTTGAATCTGGTCGTCCAGCTCAGCGATGCGCACTTTCGCATCATTCTCGTTGATGACGGCAGCGGCGAAGGCTACAGGCGCATATTCTCCGCAGCTAAGCGTTTCGCGGAGGTTCTGATACACGAAACGAACAAAGGCAAGGGCGAAGCACTCAAGACCGGCTTATCATATATACAAAGACATTGCCCCGAAAACTCCGTCGTTGTTACGCTGGACGCGGACGGTCAGCACAGCGTGACGGACGCTATAAGAGTGGCCGAAGCCGCATCGTCAGACACGGGGAGCCTTATTCTCGGCTGCCGGCGCTTCTGTGGCGATGTGCCAAAGCGCAGCCGCTTCGGAAACACGGTGACCCGCTTAGTCTACCGCACGGTCACAGGTCTTAACGTCAGCGATACGCAGACGGGACTTCGAGCTTTTCACACAGTCTTGATACCCTTTATGCTGGAGGTCAAGGGCGATAGGTACGAATACGAAATGAACGTTCTTCTCAAATGCGCGAGGAGCAAGGTGCCCATCAGGGAAATTGAAATCGCCACGATATATTTCGATAATAATTCAGGCTCGCATTTCTCAACGCTTAAGGATTCCTTCATTATCTACCGCGACATCATCAAGTTCGCAGCCTCGTCTTTAACGGGTTTCGTTATCGATTACGGACTATACAGTCTTTTGGTCACGTTGACGGGCGGACTCGGCAGCGCGGTGAGCATCCCCCTTTCAAACATTACGGCCAGAATCGTCAGCTCCTCAGTAAATTACACAATAAACAGACGTTTCGTCTTTAATAATACGGACAGCGTCGGAAAAACCGCGGTACAGTATTTTACGCTCGCGGCCTGCATTCTGGCGGGGAACACGCTGCTTTTGAGCTTACTGGTTAATAGCCTGGGCATTAACGAGTACGCGGCGAAGATTATCACAGAAATTACTTTCTTTGTAACGAGCTTTTTTGCTCAGAAGTTCTTTATATTCGCGAAAAAGCCCAAAGGTTCAGGTGCTCAGGGCATAGTCAAAACAAATTGACGGAGGATATCCTATGAAAAAGGAAAAAAAATCCTCCCTTTGGACGAAGCTATATTCGACTGTTCTCGTCCTGTTCACGGCCTTTGTCCTGCTCGACACCTTCATAATTCCAAGAGCCTATTTGGTAAATCAGGACGGCAGCAGCAGTTCGGGACAAACAGCTGCGGCGACGGTGTCGTCGGATTCTTCCTCGGCTGCCACAACAGCCGCCGTTACAGCGAACTCCTACAGCGACGGAAACGTCAGCATAACAATAACGACCTACCGCGCATACGACACGAACATTTACGTCGCGGACGTTACGCTTAAAAGCGCGGACTATTTGAAAACGGCCTTTGCCGACGATACCTTCGGGAAAAATGTCACGGAGAAAACCTCAACCATCACCGATGAAAGCAACGCAATTCTGGCGATAAACGGCGACTTTTACGGAGCGCAGAACAGTGGCTATGTCATTCGTAATGGCAAGATTTACAGAGACACGGCGTCCGATTCAACGCAAGAGGATCTGGTAATATATGATGACGGCACGTTTGGTATAGTGACCGAAGGCTCCGTTACAGCCGAGGAACTGCTCAAAAAGGGCGCGGTACAGGTGCTGTCCTTCGGACCGGGACTAGTCGAAAACGGAGAAATCTCCGTTACAGCAAATGAGGAAGTCGACAAGGCCAAGACAAGCAATCCCCGCACCGCTATAGGGCAAATCTCCGATCTGCGCTATGTGCTGGTGGTTTCCGACGGGCGTACGAATGAATCTGCGGGGCTATCCCTCTCGGAGCTTGCAGAATTCATGCAGGGTCTCTGCGTCACAACCGCATATAATCTTGACGGCGGCGGCTCATCCACGATGGTTTTTAACGGTACAGTCATCAATAACCCGACGACCAACGGCAAACAGATTTCTGAAAGGAGCGTGAGCGATATTGTCTGCATCGCATATTAGTCACGATAAGAAGCAAATGCGCAGATATTCATTGATATTTCTTTGCATTACTCTATTCTGCGGGCTTTTCAGCGCGGTTTACGAGTACTTCAGTCACGGAGTGTATTCGAACTATATGGTATACCTGTTCATGTTCCCATTCATCGGAGGCATGCTGCCCTATGCGGTCTTAGGGCTGGCACCTCATATTCAGTGCCCGTCAAGGTCTGCTTCAAGACTGTACAATTCGGGTGCTGCGACACTTGCGGTCGGCAGCTGTGTAAAGGGTGTTCTGGATATTTACGGCACAAGTTCGGCCTATATGCCGGTCTATTGGGCGGTGGGCACGGTACTGGTGGTTATAGGACTTGCGATATATTTTATCGGCGCAGGAAAACGGAAAGCTGCGATATAAACAAGGCTTTCTTTATATAATAAATGGACGTCATTAATTGAAATGACGTCCATTTTTCAATGTATTCCGGACATTTTTTTGTCGCAGTCTTTGCAGTAGCCGTACATTTCGACACGATGTCCAACGACACGAAAGTCATTCTCCGCGATTTCCGGCTCGAATTTTTCCATCGGGCAGTTTACGAGCTCAACGACCTTGTGGCAGTTGACACAGACCGCATAGTGTCTGTGCTTGTTGCGGTTAAGCTCATATAAAGCCATGCTGCTGTCCATGACGGCGGTTTTGACGGCGAGCCCCTCGCTTACGAAATAATCGAGTATCCTGTAGACAGTCGAAAGCCAGCAGGACGAATCTAGATTTCGCGCCTTGTCGAATATATCGGACGCGCTCAGCGGCGTTTCCGCTTGCTCAAGAACCTCAAGAACACATTTTCTTTGCTTGGTTTTTTTAATCCCAACGGGCCATGCCGGTTCATTTTCTATCAACTGAATTCACCCCTCAATTCTAATAAGTGACACAGATTAAGCTATCTTTGCGGCTTTTACGCTGTAATAAATCTTTTTTCCCGCCATTACGACGATGAGCACGAAAACCGACACCAGAGCAGTGAAGCCGCCGGGCGCGACATTTAGATAATACGAAATGATAAGCCCTGACATAATGTCGATCATGCTGAAAACTATGGAAAATATAAGAGTCGTTTTAAAGCCCTTTTCGAGCTGAAGAGCTGTCGCGACGGGCAGAGCAATCATCGAGCTGAGCACCAGAACGCCGACGATTCGTATTGAAACGGATATTGCGGAGGCGACGAGTATAAAGAAAACGTAGTTTATAAGACCTGCTTTGACGCCAGCGACACGCGCCGCCTCTTCGTCATAGGCGATATAGACCATCTGATGATAGAGAAATACTAGCGTAAGCACCGAAATTACGCTCAAAACCGCGACCATTATCATGTCCGTTTTAGTAACCGTCAAAATGCTTCCGAACATGAAGGAATCAGCGCTTGTGTGGAGCTTTCCGGAACTGATTATGGTTATGGCTGTGCCGACGCTCAGAGCCAGAACAATCGTCAGAATGAGGTCGGTATATTTTTTAAAGTATTTGCGCAGGAATTCGATGAGCGCGCCGCATATAGACGTGAAGATAAAAGCGCCCAGCACGGGGTTCTGATTGCAGAGAAGCCCGATTGTGATACCAGCGAGGGAAGAATGCGCAAGCGTGTCGCCAATCATGGAGTAGCGCCGCAGGACGAGAAAAACGCCGATGCACGGGCACAAAATCGATATGAAAAGAGAAACGAAAAATGCGTTTTGCATAAAACTGTAACTAAGCATGGCGGTCATCCTTTCCTAAGTATTCTTCGGAGTATTTCTCCGGCGTACAGAAGTGACCGCGTCCGCCATGAAGATGGAAAATTACTGTTGAGTTCGAGATCGCTGCGTCCAGATTGTGCTCGACGGAAACAATCGTCATGCCGCGCTCCGTGTTCAGCTTTTTCAGGAACGCGTAAATTTCACGCTGACTGTCGATGTCGACGCCACTGGAGGGTTCATCAAGTATAAGCAGGTCAGGGCTGCCCATCAGCGCACGCGCGATGAGCGCCTTCTGCGCCTGTCCGCCAGAGAGGTTGCCCATGAGCGACCTCGAGTGTTCCAAAAGTCCGACCTGCCGAAGACTTTCCAAGACAACGGACTTGTCCTTGATTTTTAAAAGCTTCCTGTAGGAATTAAGCATTTCCCAGACCGTTATGGGGAAGCCCGAACCGGAAGAATCGCTTTTTTGAGGCACATAGCCGATTTTATTTGCGTCGGACACGATACTGCCGCGAGTCGGTTTGATAAACTTCAGAATCAGCTTCAGAAGTGTTGACTTTCCGCAGCCGTTGTCGCCGACAATTGAAACATATTCGCCGTCTTTAATTTCCAAGTTGAGCTCGTTAAGAATACTTGGACTTGTACTGCTGTAGGAAAAACTGAGGTTTTCCGCCTTTATCATAGAATGTCACCGTTTTCATTTCCGAGAATTAACCCTTATGCTTGACAAATGTGGGGCAGCGGGGCTATCATCTATTATACGCAAATGCGAATCATTTGCAAGTAAAAATTCGGAGGGACTGAACCGGTGTTCAAAAAAACAGCAATTTTTATTTTATGTTTTGCGACGCTTCTCAGCTTTGCTGCCTGCGGCAGCAAAAAAACGGCTGAAGAAGCGACAGGAAAGATGAAGGTTTCCGTAACGTTTGACGCGCTTTGCGAGTTCGCTGAGGCTGTCGGCGGAGACAAGGTGGAGGTATCAACAATTATTCCGGCGGGAACCGAACCCCACGACTTTGAGCCGAAGGCGCAGGATCTCGTCGGTCTTAGCTCGGCGCAGGTCTTTGTCTATAACGGACTTGGCATGGAGTCTTGGGTGGAAGATACGATTTCGGCGGTTAATAACAAGGAGCTAATAACTGTCGATGCGTCCGAGGGCATAACGCCTATCAGCAATGCGGACTCCAAGGAAGTCTCCGAACACGGGCAGTACGATCCACACATATGGCTTTCTCTCAAGTGCGCCGAAACCGAGGTCGCCAACATCAGGGATGCGCTCGTTAAGGCTGACCCCGCGAACAAGGATTATTATGAAAAAAATGGCGCTGACTACACAGCTAAGCTGGAGAGCCTCTACAGCGAGTACGCCGAAAAATTCGCTGCGGTCACTCAGAAGACCTTTGTCACCGGGCACGCGGCGTTCGGCTACCTGTGCCGTGATTTCGACCTAACTCAATTAAGCGTTGAGGATGTTTTCGCGGAGGGCGAACCGAGCGCACAGCAGCTCACCGAGCTTGTGAGTTTTTGCAAGGATAGCAATGTCACGACGATTTTTGCCGAGAAAATGGCAAGCCCCGAGGTTTCCGCAACTTTGGCAAGCGAGGTCGGCGCAAAGGTCGAAACAATATATACAATTGAGAGCGCCGAGGACGATATGTCCTACCTGGAGCGCATGGAATCAAATCTGAGCGAGATTTACGCGAGTCTTGCGGGATAAAGCGAAAGGCGTCATCGGGCTGATGACGCCTTTTTCATTAATTTTTTGAATTTATTATATCCATCGAAGCCTTGCCGGTCATATGCTCAATTTCGAGAGCAAGAACACACACACGGTTCCAGCTGCCTGCAATCTCGTCTTCGTTTTTGGCATGGCCGTTAGCTGAGAAGTATTTTTCCGCGATATTGCGCAGTGCCGCTCGCTTTTCATCTTCATCCTCAACAATTCGCGCCTGTCCGAAGGCAATCGCACTCTCGTAAATCGTTGTTATTTTTTCCGGGACGACATTGTCCTGCCCGACAACGCAGAAAGAAGCTTTAGTGTTCTTCTGCAAAGCGTCCAGCTTGTGCCCCTGATTGGCGCAATGAAAGTAGAGCTTTCCGTCCGCATATACGTAGCTGAGCGGGACGGCGTAAGGATAGCCGTCGTCACTCAAAACGGCAAGAACGCCGTGCGAGGCGCGCTCAAAGATTTTTAACGTCTCCTCAGCAGTCAGCTCCTGCTTGAATCTTCGCATTTTTCGAAACATAAACGCTCCTCGCTTTGTTGAATTTTCGTTGGAATTGTAACATAAAACGAAGGATTGCGCAAGTAAAAGAACCTTTAACTGCGGAGCGGGAGAAAACACCCGCAGGATATAATAAAAAATCGACCTGATTTCATTTATTAAAAAGTATTTTACTTGAGACTTGGAGATTTCAGGGAATAAATAGTTAAAAGAAGCTCTCGTCAAACAGTAGCTTCTGCAAAAGAATGATATTGGAAGTGAAAACGATATGAGCTATAGCGTTGAGTCAATAAACGGTGATGGCAATATCAGCAAAACAAAACAGGCACAGCAGGAGCAAATTTTGCAAATGCAGCAGCTTCGGGAAGGAAAAACACAGGAAAGCGGTACAAAGGTTGAAGACCCCACCGCGTTAACCGCGACGGAGAGCAAGACGGATACAATAGAAATCAGCGCTGAAGGTCAAAAGGCACTGGAACAGATGAGGGCAGCAAAAGCGGTCGAACAGCCGGTCGTAAAAGAAGTCGCTGACAATAGTACAGATGTGGCCTCTTCGGCGAAGACGACCGAATCAAGCACTGCTGCCGTCGTCAATCAGCTGACGTCGGAAGACAGCGTTGACGTAAGCAGCACCGATCTCTACACAATGACGGAAAGTGAGCTTCGTACTCTGGTTTCCAAAGGCACCATAACACGCACAGAGATGAATGATGAACTGGAGCGCAGAAGCGTTTCCGATTAGAATTGCGCAGCACACAGCGCCTTAATAACGCAGAAACCCCGCAAAGCATTGCGGGGTTTCTGCGTTATTAAGATTAATCCTGCGGACTCGGTTTCAGCAAAAGAGCAGGGCAACAATCAAATACTCTCGATAAATTCCTTTATAAAATGCAGGGCGACGCCCAGGGTCGCGGCGCTTTTCGTGTGGCTGCACAATCTAACGTAGTCACCGTTGGCCTCAAAAGTGTTCAGTTCCGCTGTGAGCCGCCTGAGCTCAGGCATATAGGGCTCCATGTATTTTGCAGTTATGCCGCCGATTACGACGTCACAGTCGAGCGCCATGCGGATGTTGTTTACGCCGATTGCGAGGTGCTTGAGAACATCCTGCCAGAGAGCCTCATATTCGGGATTCTTTTTACTTAGCCCTTCAAAAAATTCCTCAATTGAGATACCCAGATCGTCGCTTATGCGAGCTGAGGAAATATACGCTTCGAGACAGCCGATTTTACCGCATTTGCACGGTCGTCCGTTCGGTTCGACGCACATATGCCCGAATTCGCCGCTGCGCTGGTTGACACCGAAATAAGGCGCGCCCTTGAGAAGCACCGCTCCGCCGACGCCGCTTTCGAGGAAGAGATAAGCCATGCTGCTCTGGTCAAGCGAGGAAAACCACTCTGCGTAGCCCGCGCTCGTCGCGTCGTTTGAAACATAAACAGGGTACTTTATATATTGGATTATCCTTTTAAGGCTTATATCCTTCAAGTGCAGAGTCGGAGCAAGCCTTATATTTTCGTTGTCGGGGTCGATGACCGCGGGCAGGGTGATTCCAACTCCCAAAAGGCTGCTCCTGTTGAGCCCGTAATCATCGAGAAAAATCTCGAGCTCGTTGGCAATAAGCTTACCTACATCGTCAATCTCGCTTATTGCAAGTCTTTCCGTCTTCTTGCAGGCAATTTCCTGCATGCGCAGATTTGCGGCAACGAAGCGGAGACCGTTATCTGTTACGGATACGCCGACGGCAAAGCGAGCATACTCCGCAACCGTAAGGCGCATTGCACGCCTTCCGCCGGTGGACTGAAATGTGCCGTCACGCCGGATAAGCCCCGCGTCAATCAGCTCTGTCAGATTCTGATGGACGGTCGGAAGGCTGAGGGACAGGTCGGAAGCGATTTCCAGCTTTGAATGCGACGTATCCGAATAAAACAGATATTGAAATATACTGTTCCTAGTCTGTCTGCGTCGCTCTGTAATCGTTCCTTCAAGATTCGTCATCGGTGTTTGCTCTCCCAACTTTTATAAACATTCTTTATATATGATAAGCACAGCGTCGGAAAATGTCAATTCCTGAAATTGAAATTAAGAAAGTTTATTTACAGTGCAGCTCATGAGCTGAAATCTCATCTAACGCTTTACAGCGAAGGAAAGAGAACCGACTAAAACGGGTTTCATCCATTCGCACAGAAGCAGCACCAATAATCTGTGCGATATGTCAAAACACTTCAAACCTATAGCCACAAAACAGTATACGAAATTTGTGTATTGTTCCTAAAATAGTAAATTCGCCAAAAATCCGTTGACTTCTTGCAAAGAGAATTGTATTATAAATACAAAGACTTTTGTAAATGAATTTTACAAAAGGATTTTATGTAAGGATGCGCAAAGGTTAAGTGTGCAATCATTTTTGAGGAGGAAAAAAATGAAAAAGGTTATCGCACTAGTTCTAGCACTCTCACTTGCACTTGTTCTTGTAGCTTGCGGCACATCGGCAAGCAAAGAATCCCCGGCAGCATCGGCTGAAGCATCGGCAGCTGCGACAGTAGCAGCAGGCGGCAAAATCGGTATCGCAATGCCTACCAAGACTCTTGAGCGTTGGAACCGCGATGGTTCGTTCCTAAAAAAGGCGTTTGAAGACAAGGGCTACACAGTCGAACTGGTCTATTCCGACGACAAAGCCGCCACGCAGGTCAGCGATATCGAGAACCTGATTGCTGACAAAGTCAACATTCTGATTATCGTCGCAGTCGACGGCGAGGCGCTCTCCACTGTTCTGCAGTCCGCTGTAGATGCGAAGATCCCCGTCATTTCCTATGACCGTCTTATCATGAACACCAATGCTATTTCCTACTATGTATCCTTCGACAACTATACGGTCGGCAAACTGCAGGGCCAGTATGTTGTTGATTCACTCAAGCTGGACCTCAAGGACACTTCCAAGAGCTACAACATTGAGTTCACCGCCGGCGATCCCGCCGACAACAACGCGGGCTTCTTCTTCAACGGCGCGTTCGACGTACTTAAGCCGTACATAGATGCCGGCATCCTGAAGGTTCCGTCTGGCCAGACAAAGTTCGAAGAAGTCGCAACAGCAAGCTGGAAGACAGAGAACGCTCTCAACCGTATGCAGAACATACTTGCTTCCTTCTATGCAGGCGGCACTCAGCTTGACGTCGCTCTGTGCTCCAACGACTCCACCGCACTCGGCGTAACACAGGCTATCGGATCCGACTATAAGGGCAAGAACACCGTTCTTATCACCGGCCAGGACGGCGACGAAGCCAACCTTGCCAACATCGTTGACGGCAAGCAGTCCATGACAGTTTATAAGGCTGTTGCAAACGAAGCCGTTGTCACTGTTGACCTTGCAGACGCTATCCTCAAGGGCCAGACCCCCAACGGCGACCTCATTAAGTCCGCTGGCTGGAAGTTTGACTGCACTTATGACACCGAGTCCTACAACAACAACAACGCTACTATTCCTTCCTATCTGCTTGTTCCGACAGTTGTAACCAAGGACAACATTCAGAAAGAGCTTGTTGACACCGGATACTACAAGATGGACGGCAATTATCCGAAGGCAGTCGGCTGATATTCTTTAGTCGAAGCAGTAAGGACATAGTTTTAGCACTAGATGGGCGGGGCTTCAGCCCCGCCCATCTTACAGTTTGAACCATACAAAAACGTGGCAAGTGCCCGACAAAGCATTATAAAGGGGGCATCATTTTGGCAGACAACATTCTTGAAATGAAAAATATAACTAAACTCTATCCGGGCGTTCGTGCGCTGGACAACGTCAATCTTGCAGTTGAACGCGGAGAAATCCACGCAATCGTCGGAGAAAACGGCGCCGGTAAATCTACGTTGATGAACGTCCTGAGCGGCACGATTCCTGTCGGAGAATATGACGGTACGATTCTTTATGAAGGGCATAAGTGCCACTTTAAAACTGTGCGCGACAGCGAAAAGCTGGGCATAGTCATTATCCATCAAGAGCTTGCGCTGATTCCTGAGCTTTCCATCGGCGAGAATATGTTTCTTCGAAACGAACGCAAGGGCAGGTTCGGCATCGACTGGGACGAAACCTTCAGTCAGGCGGCCAAGCACTTGAAGCAGGTGGGACTTAAAGATCCTCCTACGACACTTATTAAGGACATCGGCACGGGTAAGCAGCAGCTTGTCGAAATTGCGAAAGCACTCTCGAAGAACGTTAAGCTTCTTATTCTCGATGAGCCGACTTCATCGCTGAACTCGGAGGAATCCAAAATGCTGCTCGATATGCTTATCGAGTTTAAAAAGCAGGGAATGACGTCCATTATCATCTCGCATAAGCTCTCAGAAGTGGCTTATGTGGCTGATAAAATAACAGTTGTTAGGGACGGTGCGACGATTGAAACAATCGACAACGCCGACCACAGCATAGACGAGGATCGAATAATCCGTGGAATGGTCGGACGAGAGATGACCGATCGCTTTCCAAAGCGCGAATCCAGGGTTACCGATGAAATCGGCATGGAGGTTTTGGACTGGTGCGTTAATCATCCGGTTTATACAGAAAAGCGCGTTGTAAACCACGTGTCTTTCAATGTTCGCAGGGGAGAAATCGTCGGTTTTTCGGGACTTCAGGGTGCAGGCAGAACAGAGCTTGCGCGCTCAATTTTTGGAAAGAGCTACGGCACCTCAATAAACGGAACGCTCAAGGTCAATGGACGTGAGGTTAAGCTCAGAAACGAGCGAGAAGCCATCGAAGCCGGAATCGCCTATGTCACTGAGGACAGAAAGGTGAACGGCCTCATACTTATCGACTCCGTTGCGAGGAACAACACTTTAGCGCGGCTCGAAAAGGTCTGCCACAGAGGAGTTATCGATGTCAACAAGGAAAACAAGGTCGCGGAGGAATACAAGCAAAAACTTCGCACCAAGACGCCGACAATACAGCAGCTCGTGAACAATCTTTCCGGAGGCAACCAGCAGAAGGTTCTTCTTTCCAAGTGGATGTTTGCCGATCCTGAGGTGCTGATTCTTGATGAACCGACCCGCGGCATTGATGTCGGCGCAAAGTACGAGATATACTGCATAATGAACGACCTTGTCGCGCAGGGAAAATCCGTTGTTATGATTTCCTCTGAGCTGACAGAGCTTTTGGGCATGTGTGATCGTATCTACGTCATGAACGAGGGCGAGATGGTGGCGGAAATGGGCGCTGCCGATGCCACTCAGGAGAAAATTATGGGCGCAATCCTAAAATCCAAAAAGGGTGCCAATAAAGAGAGCAAGGGAGCGTAAAAAATGAATGCATCTGCTATCGTAAAAAAATATACAATGACGATCGCCCTTGTGGTGGTTTTCATCTTCTTCGCCATACTGACCAAAGGCAGGCTGCTGTACGCTCAGAACATCTCGAACCTGCTTCTGCAGAACGCCTATGTTCTGGTTATGGCCTGCGGCATGCTGCTGTGCATACTGACCGGCGGTAACGTCGACCTTTCGGTCGGTGCTACGCTTTGTCTGGTCGCTGCACTTGCCGCACAGCTTTTATCCAAGACTGCACTGGGCGCGTTTGCAACCATCGGAATCTGCCTGGCAGTTTCCTTCGGAATCGGTGCGTGGCAGGGCTTTTGGATAGGCCATATGCATATCCCGCCCTTTATTGCAACACTCGCCGGCATGTTCCTGTTCCGCGGCCTGGGGCGCGTGCTTTTGGCATCAAAAACAGTTACGATTGCTAACAAGACATTTCTGAACATCTTCTCCTCCTACATAACCGTGCCGGGTATTGATAATAAAATATACTGGTCAGCGCTCATTGTAGGAATAGCCGTCGCTCTGGCTTTAATTGTGCTCACCTTCGTCAGCCGCTCGAAGAAGGCCAGAAAAGGCTACGAAATGAAGTCGGCGGCTGCGGAGTATACTCAAATTGCCGTTATGGACCTTCTGATACTCGCCTACACTTGGGAGCTGGCGCATTACAAGGGCATCCCCGTAATGCTGCTCTGGATTCTGCTTATCGTTCTTCTGTATGCGTTCATAACGTCAAAGACAGCTTTCGGTCGTTATTTCTACGCGGTAGGCGGAAACGAAAAGGCAACGAAGCTCTCAGGCATCGACACAAGAAAGGTTTATTTCTGGGCCTATTGCTCGATGGGTATACTGGCGGGTTTCTCCGGCCTTCTGGTTGCGTCCCGCATCGGCTCCGTCAGCGGTGATACCGGTCTGACCTACGAGCTTGACACCATCGGCGCCTGTTTCATCGGCGGAGCCTCTGCATACGGCGGCTCGGGTACGGTTTCCGGCATTATGGTCGGCGCGATACTGCTCGGTGTTATCAATCAGGGCATGAGCATCTTCGGGCTCGATAACAACTGGCAATATGTCGTCAAAGGAACGGTTCTGCTTATCGCCGTCATTTTCGACGTCGTTTCAAACCACAAAACCGGCAAGGAATAAAACATGTACATACAGGGCAATGCGGGCAGCCTGCGTTGCCCTGTATGAGAAAGTCCTAAACCTAAGGAGGTAATCGGCGTGCTGTATATCGGAATAGACCTGGGCACTTCGGCTGTTAAGCTGCTGCTCATGGACGGAGAAGGGAATATTAAGAAAATCGTATCCCGCTCATATCCCATATCGTTTCCGCATCCGGGCTGGTCGGAGCAGAATCCCGAGGATTGGCTCCGCGAGACCATCGCGGGCATAAAAGAGCTTACGGACGACTGCGATAAAAAGCTTGTTGCGGGCATCGGTACGGGCGGACAGATGCACGGGCTTGTTGCGCTCGACAAGGACGACAGGGTTCTGCGTCCCGCGATTCTGTGGAATGACGGGCGCACTTCCGAGGAAACGGACTGGCTCAATAAAGCAATCGGCAAAGAGGAGCTTTCGCGCTATACCGCAAATATAGCGTTTGCGGGCTTCACGGCGCCGAAACTCTTATGGATGAAAAAACACGAACCGGAGCTTTTTGCCCGGATCGATAAAATTATGCTGCCCAAGGATTACATCAACTACAAGCTCTCCGGCGTCCATTGCACGGATTATTCGGACGCCTCCGGCATGCTGCTTCTGGACGTAAAGAATAAGCGCTGGAGCGGAGAGATGCTTGATATCTGCGGTATAAGCGAGAAACAAATGCCGCGGCTGTTTGAAAGCTTTGATGCCGTCGGCACACTGACACCGGAAATGGCGAAAACACTTGGACTGCCGGAGAACGTCCGTGTCGCTGCGGGAGCGGGAGACAATGCGGCGGCGGCTGTCGGAACCGCAACGGTGGGAGACGGGAGGTGCAATATATCGCTTGGCACCTCGGGCACAATCTTTATTTCCAGCGATAAATTCGGCGTTGACAATCACAATGCCCTGCATTCTTTTGCTCACGCGGACGGAAATTATCACCTTATGGGCTGTATGTTATCAGCTGCCTCTTGCAATAAGTGGTGGATGGAGGATATACTAAGGACAGAGCATTATTCCGAGGAGCAGGCAAAGATAACGCGCGAGAAACTGGGACGCGCTTCTGTGTTTTTCCTGCCGTATCTTATGGGTGAGCGTTCGCCGCACAACGATTCTGACGCCCGAGGCACCTTTATCGGACTGTCAATGGACACGACGCGCGAGGACCTTACACTCTCGGTGCTTGAGGGCGTGGCCTTCGGCATACGCGATTCGCTTGAGGTCGCGCGGTCATTGGGTATTGATATCAAGCGCAGTAAAATCTGCGGCGGAGGTGCGAAAAGTCCGCTGTGGAAGGAAATTATAGCGAATGTGCTGAACCTGGAGTTGGACAGTGTGGAAACAGAGGAAGGCCCCGGATACGGCGGCGCAATACTTGCCTCCGTTGCGTGCGGGGAGTTCTCTTCAGTGCGTGAAGCGGCGGAAAAGCTCGTCAAGGTGAGCTCCACCGTCAAACATGACGCGGAGATTGCCGTCCGGTATGAAGAGCGGTACAAGGTGTTCCGGCAGCTATATCCCGCCGTAAAACCGCTCTTCGAAATAATTAAAAATGAGCGGGACTGAGGCTGAAAAAGTATATGAGACAGAAAAAAGAACATGACATGTCGATAATGAACAGAGCGCTTACAGCACTTGTTCTGAGGGTTGCTGTCGCGGGATACATCGGGTATCTGGCGTGGCAGATACTGTCGGGAACGCTTAAGGGCGGCAGCCCGATACCCGTATGGGGAGCCTGGCTGATTTTCGCGGCTTTCATCGCTGTCGGAATTGTTTTCTGCTTCTATGCGGTGAAGCAGTACCTTATTATCAGAAAATCGGCAGAACTGCCGGAAAACGGAGACATCGGGATTAGCCAAGACAGCGAGAAGGATGAAACCGACGACTGACCGCCCTTTATAAAGGAGCTCTGCAGACCAATAAAGAACTAGTATAGTAGATTTGACACTCAAGGAGGCTATAATTATGATGACAAACATACCTGAAGTGAAGCTGGGAATTATCGCGGTTTCCCGCGACTGCTTTCCCGTAACGCTTTCCCAGAAGCGCAGGGTGGCTATTGTCGCCGCCTGCGGACAGAAGAAGCTTGACATATTTGAAGCCAAGACGACAGTTGAGAATGAAAAAGACATGCTGAATGCCATCGAGGAAGTGAAAAATGCCGACTGCAACGCGCTTGTCGTATTTTTGGGCAACTTCGGTCCGGAAACGCCGGAAACACTCATTGCGAAGTATTTTGACGGGCCCTGCATGTATGTGGCGGCGGCTGAGGGCGACGGCGACCTGATCAACGGGCGCGGCGACGCCTACTGCGGTATGCTCAACTGCTCATACAATCTCGGCATGCGCCACCTGAATGCCTATATCCCCGAATATCCCATAGGCACATCTGCTGATATTGCCGAAATGATTGCGGACTTTATCCCCGCAGCGCGCGCAGTAATCGGCGTAAGAAACCTCAAAATCATAACCTTCGGGCCGCGTCCGCAGGACTTCTTCGCCTGCAACGCGCCAATACAGGGACTTTATGAGCTGGGTGTGGAAATTGAGGAGAATTCCGAGCTTGACCTGCTTGTGAGCTTCAAGGAGCACGCCGGTGACAAGCGCATTCCCGAGGTCTGCGCGGATATGGCTGGGGAGATGGGCGAGGGTAAGTATTACTCTGACCTGAGCACCCGTCTTGCTCAATTCGAGCTGACCTTGCTCGACTGGGCGGAGGAGCACAAGGGCAGCAGAAAATACGTCGCCTTTGCGGATAAATGCTGGCCCGCCTTCCCAAAGGAATTCGGTTTTGTACCCTGCTATGTAAACAGCCGTCTGGCATCGCGCGGAATCCCCGTGGCCTGTGAGGTCGATATCTACGGAGCTCTTTCCGAATATATCGGAGCCTGTATCACGGGTGATGCCGTAACCCTTCTCGATATCAACAACAGTGTTCCGAAATCTCAGTATGACGCCGAGATTGCCGAAAAATTTAATTACAAACACACCGACACCTTCATGGGCTTCCACTGCGGAAACACGCCGTCCTGCAAGCTGAACGCGGACAGAGCGGTCAAGTACCAGCTCATAATGCATCGAACACTTGAGCCGGCGGGCACCGAGCCCGATATTACCCGCGGTACGCTTGAGGGAGACATTGCGGAAAGCCCGATAACCTTCTATCGTCTGCAGTGTGACAGCGACGGAGTTCTGCGCGCATATATCGCGGAGGGCGAGGTCCTGCCCGTCGGAACTCGCAGTTTTGGCGGCATAGGTATTTTCGCGATTCCCGAAATGGGAAGGTTTTATCGCCATGTTCTGGTTCAAAAGCGTTTTCCGCACCACGGCGCGGTTGCGTTCTCACATTGCGGAAAAACAATATTCGAGGTATTTAAGTTCCTCGGCGTGGGAGACATCGGCTACAATCAGCCGAAGGCTCTGCCTTATCCCACCGAGAACCCGTTCGCATAAACATATATGGAAGACGAAAGTGCCCTTCTGGAGATACGCGCGATATATGATGACTATATTGCCGATGTGAAGCAGCTCGTTGCTACCCGCAAACCGACAGACGGAATTTTGGGCTTCGGCAAGCGGGCAGGCGACGATGCCTGCCACGGGCGATTTGCGGACAGACTCGAGCAGAAATTTATTGAAATTGCACAGGCCTCGCCATCTTCGGAGGAGGCTTATGCCGTGATGCGCTTTGTGATAGAGACACCGACTGAATACAAGAAGGACTCCTTGGCTTACCTTATGCTGCTCGCAGTTCAGGGCTTGACGGAAGGGCTGATTCAGTTTCTCTCGAAGGAAGACGCGGGAAAGCTTTCGTTTTTGTTTTCAGACTTGTATCCCAAATACAGCTATTTGCCCTCACAAAAAAAGCTTGCAGAACACCTGTTTTCGCAGTCAGGGCAAAAAGAGCATAAAATCAAAGGACTGTCCGAACTGTTCAAAAGTCGGAGTACAGGGAAAGACTGATTGCCTCCGAAGTATAAGAAGAACATATTGCGGCATGGCGGTCAACAGAGGAAGGGGCAAAAATCGATGACACATTACATATTCGGGCATACGAAAACAGGAGAACCGGTTACGGCTTACCGCCTTAGCAACAGCAGGGGAGCCAGCGCCGTTATTTTAAATTATGGCTGCACTGTACAGGCCCTTACGGTACCGAATGCGCAGGGCGGTTTTACAGACGTTGTTCTTGGCTACGACACCGTTTCGGAATACGAGGAAAATAGCTGCTATCTCGGAGCGGCTATAGGTAGAGTCGGCAACCGCATCGGCAATAGCGAGTTCACGCTTAACGGTATCAGCTACCGGCTTGCGAAAAACGACGGAGTCAATCATCTTCACGGCGGAATCAAGGGTTTTGACAAGTATGTATGGGATTCTGTCGAGAAAGGAAATCTGCTCATTCTTACTCGGCTTTCGCCAGATGGTGAGGAGAATTACCCGGGGAATCTGAAAGTATGTATAACCTACGAGCTGACAGAGGAAAACGAACTCCGCATAAGCTATGACGCGGACACGGATAAAGATACCGTTGTGAATCTTACGAACCACAGCTACTTCAATTTGAACGGCAGGGGAACGGCTCTCGGCCACAGTCTGCAGGTTTTCGCGGATGAATTTACCGAAAACGACGCTGCCTGTCTGCCAACGGGCAGGCTCCTGAAAACCGTCGGTACGCCCTTTGATTTTTCCGAACCTAAGATAATAGGACGCGATATAGGACTGGACGATATTCAGCTTCATAACGGCAGCGGCTACGACCACAATTTCGTGTTATCCGACAAGGCGGAGCTGAAAAAGGCGGCTGTACTTACAAGCCCCGAAACCGGCATACGGATGACAACCTTTACGACCCTGCCCGGAATGCAGCTCTATACCGGAAACTTTCTTACGCCTCACAAGGGAAAGAGCGGAAATCCGATAGATTACCGCTTCGCGGTGTGCCTTGAAACTCAGGTGTTCCCGAACGCTCTTGCATGCCCGAATTTCCCGAGTCCTATTTTGAAAAAGGGAGAGCATTACAACACGGTGACCATTTACAGGTTTGATACATCGGTCGGAACGAATTAAATAATCGATGTTATTTACCCCCGCGATGCTTATTTATCGCGGGGGATTTTTCTTGTGTTTATGTTCGTTCAGCCAGCAATATAATTGCTCCCGGGAAGTTGCTTGCAGAGCTTTTTCAGTCTTGCCATATCTTCGGAAAGCGAGAATATCGTGTGATACTTATGGTTTGAGACTCCGGCAATCGACACTGACAGAATCGGAAAGTCTTCTTCTATGCCGTGCCTGTTCTTAGTTGTAATATAGCCCTTATCCAAATCGTTTTTACTGTAATAACTAAGCACGGATTCGTCAAATTCATCAGTCATTTTTCTGCATATTTCCTCAGCATCATTTCCGTGAACAATTGCCATAAAATCATCGCCTCCGATATGCCCGATGAAGCCGTCTTTTATGTTGTCCTTCAGAATTTGGGTCAGACATTTGATTATTCTGTCACCATTTTCAAAGCCGTAGACGTCATTATAAGCTTTGAAGTTGTTTAAATCAAAATAGAGGATAGTATACTCGTCTGAGGAATTAATACAGTGTTCCAGTTCTTTTTCGATTGTAACATTTCCCGGTAAGCCGGAAAGAGGGTTAAGATGCCTTGCGTTGTTGACGCCAATCTGCAGCGCCTCGTTTAGCAGATCCTTGACTGTTACTATCCCGAAATACTTGCCGTCCTTTGTGACCGTGACGAAATCATACAGCTTATCAAAATCGCGGTTCATCGCGTTTTTTGCGACTGTTTCGATACTGTCGTGGTAGTCAACGCAGAGAAATTCTTTGCTCATAATAGTTTCGATGGCCTTGTTTGAGTGCAGAGAATAACCAAATTGGAAGGATAAGCGTCTGTATAGCTCACCTCGGGTTATGATTCCCGTAACAAAGCCTTCCTCCGTAACGCAGAGCCCGCAGACTAAGCGGTCCCTTTCCATGATGTCGAACACCTGACAGACACGCAGCTTGGAATTAATACATTTTTGCGCCGAGGTAATATTGCACACATAGATTTCGGAAGACAATCTGTCCGTGAGATGGTTTTTCTTCTCATTTGCATCGCAAATGATCGACAGCACATCCGCATCAATAGGGACAATATTGGAAGCGGGACGCTGAAGAAAAAACCCCTGACCGTAATGGACGCCGATTTCAATGAGCTTTCGCAGTTCTTCCTTTGTCTCGATACCCTCGGCAATCAGATAGGTGTTCGTCAGAGACGCAAATTCAGTGAAGCTCTTGATTAGTGACTGCTTAGTAGTGTCACGGTCTATGTCCCTGACAAGGTTCATATCCAGTTTAATAAAATGAGGATGTATGTCGGTAATCATGTTAAGGCCCGAATAGCCGGCGCCCGCGTCGTCAACGGCAATTTTGTAGTTCTGGTTTTTGTAATGGTCAATAGTGCCGATAAAGCCTTCAATGTTACTGACTACGCCCTTTTCGGTTATTTCAAAAACCACGTTTTCGGGATTAATGCCATTCTCCCTGAGATATTCTTTGGTAAAGCCCACTTTGAATTTCTCGTCATGTATCACTTTGGGATTAACATTCAGAAACAGCCTGAACTGTGCCTGCAGCTCGTGCACTGTTTCAATGGCCTTCATGCGGCAAAGCTGCTCAAGCTCCCAGGTTTTTCCGTATTTTTCCGCGCAGTCGAAGAGAACGGCAGGGTAATGCATTTCCGAGTTTTCGGGACCGCGGCTAAGCGCCTCATAGCCATAGACGGCTCCGTCGCGCAGTGAAACAATAGGCTGAAAAACTGTTCTTATCTGCCTGTTGCAGAGCACGTCCATAAATTGCTCCTGCTCGGTGCATTGCTGTATTTTATCAAATTCACTGTCGATAAAGATACCCCCGTTTCGTATACTGTACGGAACCAGTTTACTGCGAACAGGTAAAATGCATTATCAAAGTCTTGTAAAGCCTTTGTAAACATCGACAATTTATGACAAATTACAAAAGGCGCGTTTTTTACAAGAGATTTTACAACAATTTTGCATTGGGTGATTGCATATTTCTTTAATTGGCGGTATATTAAAATTGTTAGTATTAATGCTGTGAGGATACGATATGGAAACATTGAGATCAAAAAAAGGATTCATCTGCGACATGGACGGCGTGATATATCACGGAAACCGTCTGCTGCCGGGCGTTAAGGAATTTGTGGAATGGCTTTACCGCGAGAACAAGCAATTTCTGTTTCTGACAAACAACAGTGGCAGGACTCCGGGGGAGCTCCGGCAGAAGCTCCTGCGCATGGGACTTGACGTGGATGAAAGTCATTTTTATACGAGCGCTCTCGCAACCGCAAAATTTCTCAGTCGTCAGAGCCCAGGGTGCAGTGCCTATGTTATCGGCGACCACGGACTTTTTAACGCCCTGCATGATGCGGGAATAATGATAAACGACGTAAATCCCGATTACGTTATTATTGGAGAGACAGTCAACTACAACTTTGACTGCATCTGCCGTGCGATGCACCATGTTACGAACGGTGCAAGGCTCATAGGAACCAACACCGACCTTACGGGTCCGACCGAGGACGGCATTATGCCCGCGTGCCGCGCACTCGTCTCTCCGGTCGAGATTACGACCGGCGTGAGCGCGTATTATGTCGGCAAACCGAACCCGCTAATGATGCGCACGGGTCTTAAGATGCTGGGCGTCCACTCCGAGGAGGCCGCGATGATAGGCGACAGAATGGATACCGATATTATCGCCGGAATCGAAAGCGGCCTTGATACGGTTCTTGTGCTTTCCGGCGTCACGTCGAGGGAAGAAATAATGCGTTTCCCATATCGCCCGAGACTCGTTCTGAACGGCGTCGGCGATATCGCGGATATGTAAAAGAAGATAAGTAGAAGCGGCAGGCTCTGGCTGAGCCTGCCGCTTCTTAATGGGCTAATTCAAGCTTATCCACAATAAAATCTTTATAGATTTGTAAAATATTATGTGGCGCTGACAGTTGAGAAAAAGCTTAACTCCATATATAATAAATAACCAAGAGATAGTCTCGTCGGAAGGAAGAAACAGAAATGTCACTTGAGGAGCTCCGCGAGCGAAATAAAAGCCTTGTAACCGAAAAAGCTCTTGAATTATTTATTGAAAATGGTATAGACAACACTAAAATTAAAGACATAGCAAAGTCTGCCGGACTGACTGAGCGCTCAGCCTACAGATACTTTGATACGAAAACAGACCTTGTGCAGGCGGCGGCCTATCTTTTCTGGAACAACACTCTGGAGGAAATCCGCGGAAGGGTGGAAGCCAGCCGCATCTGTGAGCTTTCCGGCATCGAGCAGATCAGAGCGTTGCTTTATCGGTATTCAAATATGTATTTTGATAACCGGCAGGGAGTTTTATTCACGCTTGAGGCCGAAATGCATCTATATTCTGCGGGCCGAAGAAAAACACTGAACCGCCCGCCGGAAAAATTCGATATTTCGACAAGTCCCCTCGTACTTGCAATCAGGAGGGGTCTTGAGGACGGAAGCGTCAGTCCTGAAGTAGACGTGAAGGAACTGTATTATAACTCCTACGACTCCATACTGGGGGTCATGCAGAAGCTTGCGCTTGAAGCATCGGGCTTTACTGAGATGGATAACAGACAACGTATGAAACACCTGTGTGACCTGTTTGTGAGAGCCTTTCAGGGGGAATAATCGAAAAACAACCGCATAACCGATTTATTTTCCCGGATATCGCCTCGGGAAAATAATATTACTTCAAAGTGTCATACCGACTGACAGATAAAAAACACAAAATCGCATACGTTTTGAAGGAAAGGTGTGAGCTGGAAAACAGGTAAATCAGCAAAAAAAGCAAAGCAGTATTCAAGGCAAAACACGAAAAAAAGAGTTGGGAGAGATATTATGGGAATTTTATACGAATCAACCAGTTTGATAGGCTGGGCAATACTTGCAATGGTAATACTTGCGCTGATAGCGTTCAATGAGTTTGGGCGCACGACAAAATGGGGCGGAATCACGCTGTTTCTTATCATACCGGCGCTGCTTACAGTTCTTGTCTGGCCGACGACTGCAGCACCCGGAAATGAATATGGCACAGGAACCTGGTTCAACTGGTTCAAAACCTATTCGGCGCTTGCCGGCTGCCTCGGCTTCATGGCAATACGCTATATTCCCGGACTTGCCAAGAAAAAATGGGCGCTCGCGTTTCCTCCGCTGATTCTGGCGCTGAACATACTCGAAGCTGTCATACGCGATTTCCAGTGTTATAGCTTTGGGGCTTTTCAGGGCGCGAGGATTGAAAACCTCTGGACTATGTCCGGCCCGTGGAACATTATGAACGGTATCGCGGGCTTGCTCAACATTCTGCTCATCTGCGGCTGGAGCGGAATATTCGTTTCAAAGGACAAAAGCAAAGATATGATTTGGCCGGACTGCATTTGGCTTTATGTCATTACTTATGATCTCTGGAACTTTGCCTATACGTATAACTGCATAGCGGACCACTCCTTCTACTGCGGCGTTGCGCTGCTGGTGGCGAGCACTGTTTGCACCTTCTTCGTGAAGAAGGGCGCGTGGTTGCAGCACAGAGCGCAAACTCTCGGACTCTGGATTATGTTCGTTATGACCGTGCCATCGTTTGCGGACCGCATAGCCCCTGTTGCCACGACGCATAACCCCAAAGCCTTTTTCGCGGTGAGCCTTGTTGCACTGCTCGCAAACCTCGCCGCCGTAATCTATCAGTTCAGAGTTATTATTAAAAATAAGCTCAACCCGTTCAAGAATGAGATTTTCAGTAACACGAAGGAATACAAAAAAGTCGTAAAAGAAAACATATAGGAGGTTTAGTGTGGCAGTGAGAACGAAGCCATCACCGTCGCGGCGACCTATGAGAAGTTGCCGCTGAAAACGGGGCCGAACGTGGTTAAGCGCGCCGGAAAAATAGCGATAACCGCTGTCAGATAAATATCTGAAGCTTTCGGAAAACAAAGACGGGCGGCGATTGAGGCCGCCCGTCTTTGTTTTGATGCTCAATTCCGTTACCATTATGCATAAAATACTGGAATCACGCAAATATAGATAAATTACCGCTCTGCGATGACCTTGACTATGAGGGCAGGTAATATTATAATGAAACTAGAAAATATTACCTCTTATTTTCTGCGAACGGGATAAACATAGACCAAAAGCAATCAGACTTTTGGCTGGAGAAGGAGACAAATTAATGGATGGGTTATTTACCTTGCTACTGATAGTCATAGCGGCAGCTTTTGTACTTTATCTGCTTATTTTTAAAATTCTGGGACTCCGTGTTATCAACTCCAACGAAGTCGCGGTGGTTGAAAAATGGTGGAGCCCAAAAGGCTCGCTGAAGGATTCCATAATCGCGCTGCACGGGGAAGCCGGATATTCGCCCGATTTACTGCGTGGTGGTATACACTTCAAATCTGTTTTGATGTACAGAATCCACAAATATCCGCTTATAACCATCCCGCAGGGACAGATTGCTTATGTGTTTGCAAGAGATGGCGTTCCGCTTTCCCCGATGCAGACACTCGGCACAATCGTTCCCGAAGCCAATAACTTTCAGGACGTAATGGGCTTCTTGCAGTCCGGTGGACAGAAGGGTCCTCAGCGCGGAATACTGAGAGAAGGAACATATGCAATTAACCTTGCTCAGTTTATCGTTATCACAATCAATGAGATAAAGACAATTTTTGCGGGTACCAAGTCCGAATATCAGGAATTGCAGAGCATGAGGGACACCCTGACAAAGAGAAACGCCTTTACTCCCGTTATCATTATGGGCTACGGTCAGGAAGAAAGCGGAACCATGGGCATAGTCACCGTCCATGACGGTACGCCGCTGCAGCAGGGTGAAATTATTGCCCCTGATGTGGGCGAGGAGCATGCAAACTTCCAGGATCCCGAAAAATTCCTCGAGCTTGGCGGTAACAGAGGTAAGCAGATCAGGGTTTTGACCGATGGCACCTACTACATCAACAGACTTTTCGCAACCGTGGAATTCAAAGAAAAAACAGTAGTGCCTATCGGCTATGTGGGCGTGGTCGTTTCCTTCTTCGGTAAAAAAGGCATCGACACAACCGGCGTAGATTATAAGCACGGAGAGCTCGTCGGCGAAGGCTGCAAGGGCGTTTTGGAAAAGCCTCTTATGCCCGGCAAATACGCCTTCAATACCGATGCCGGAAAGGTCGTTCTGGTTCCGACAACCAATATTATCCTCAAATGGAACAGAGACGAAGTCGGCGACCACAAGTACGATGAGAACCTGACGGAGGTTGACATAATAACAAAAGACGCGTTTGAACCGTCGCTTCCGCTCTCCGTTGTTATGCATATCGAATACACCATGGCTCCGTGGGTCATCCAGAGATTCGGCGATATCAACATGCTCGTAAATCAGTCGCTTGACCCTCTGGTCAGCGCATATTTCAAGGATGTTGCGCAGACAAAAACGCTTATTCAGCTGATTCAGGAACGCAGTGAAATCCGTGAAAGAGCTGTTTTTGAAATGCGGGAGAAATTTGCGAAGTACAACCTTCAACTCGAAGAAGTTCTTATAGGAACGCCGAAATCCGCAAAGGGCGATATCCAAATTGAAAACATTCTTACTCAGCTTCGTGACAGACAGATAGCCGAGGAAAAGAAGGTCACCTATCAGAAGCAGCAGCAGGCGGCGGAGAGCGAAAAGAGCCTGCGCGAGGCGGAGGCCATCGCGGCTCAGCAGTCCACCCTTACTGAGTCTAAGATTCAGATTGAAGTTGAGCGCAATAAGGGCGCCGCAGAGGCATCAAAGGCAACCGAGCAGGCGAATCAGATTATCGCGATAGCCAAGGCGAATGCTCAGAAGGTCGAAGTTGAAGGCCGCGCGGAAGCTACGAAGGAAAGTGCGGTCGGCCTTGCTAAGGCGCAGGCTATCGACGCGCAGGTCAAGGCTTACGGCGGAGCGGAATTCAGAGTCATTCAGGAAGCGGTTGATAAGCTCTCCGATGCTATCAGGAATGCAAACGTCGATATCGTCCCCAAAACAGTTGTCAATATGGGTGGGGATACAGACGGCGGAAGCGCAACAATAGTCGATGCACTGCTGAAATTTATCTCGCTGGAAAAACTAGGCGTATCACTTAAAGGTGACGCAAAATCGGCTGCTCCCGTGAAGCTCCCTTCCGAACAGACTGCATCTCCGGAACCGGCAGTACAGCCAGCCGAAGAAACACAGGCATAGAATACTTCCTGAGTTAACAAAATAATTGAATCCCCGCAATGAGTAAGCATTGCGGGGATTGTCATATTGATTTAAAGATAAGCTTTTTCAGGTACGGTTAATGAATTTCTTCCAGCACTTATTCGCGCCTTCCGTGAGCTTAGCTTCATCCGTCATTGTCAGATGCCCGTCTTTTACTACTATTTTTCCGTTCACCACAGTATAATCTACACTTCCCTTATAACCGACCGTTGCGAGATAAGCTTCAGGGTCAGAGAGCGCGGCGGTAAGCTCCAGCCTGTCCGAATTTATCATAAACAAATCTCCCGCCATGCCGACAGAGAGCTTACCCAAATCATCGCGTCCGAGGAGACGGGCACTGCCTTCGGTTGCAATTTTGAGAATGTCAGAGCCTGATGGCGCCGCGGCACCGTCGTGAAGCCTATGGAGAAGGTAAGCTACGCGCATCTCCTCCAGCAGGTTGGAGCCGTCGTTTGATGCGCTTCCATCCACTCCGAGCCCGACAGGAACTCCAAGCCTCAGCATTTTTGAAACCTTAGCCACACCGGATGAGAGCTTCATGTTGGAAACAGGGCAGTGGCAGACTCCCGTGCCGGTTTTAGCGAGCAGCTCAAGCTCGCTGTCGCTGAAATGTATTCCGTGGGCGTACCAAACGTCGCTGCCGACCCAGCCGAGGCTCTGCATAAGCCCTAAAGGAGTCATGCCGTATTTCTCGCGCACGAAAGCTTCCTCATCCTTGGTTTCCGCGAGATGCGTATGCAGACGGACTTTAAGTTTTCGGGCAAGCGCGGCAGTTTCCTTCATCAGTTCCGGTGTCACGCTGAAGGGCGAGCAGGGAGCCAGAGCGACCTGACGCATGGAATAGCGGTTCGGATCATGATATTTTTTAACAATGCGCTCCGAATCCTTAAGGATTTCATCCGTCGTCTGCACTACGCTGTCGGGTGGAAGACCGCCGTCCTTTTTACTGAGCGACATACTGCCGCGCGATACGTGCATACGCATGCCGAGCGCTTTGGCGGCTTCAAACTGCATTTCGATAAAATCTCCGCCGCCCGAGGGAAAAACGTAGTGGTGGTCAAAACAAGTTGTGCAGCCTGTTTTTAAAAGTTCGCCCATTCCGACAGCCGAGGTGTTGAAAATGGCGTCGTCATCAAGAAACTTCCAGAGCTCATAGAGGGTTTTCAGCCAGTCGAAAAGCTCCATATTCTGAACCTGCGGAAGATTGCGGGTAAAAATCTGATAGAGGTGATGGTGCGCGTTGATAAGCCCCGGATAAACGACCATCCTGCCCGCTTCTATTGATTCATCCGCCGAAGGCTCGTCCTTGCCAATTGAAACAATGACGCCGTCCCGAATAAAAAGGCTGACATTATGAAGAACCGGCTGCTCTCTGTCATTTGTAACAAGATGTCTGATATTTTTAATCAATAAAGAACTCATATATAAACCTCCGCGCTGTTATCTGAGTTTATTTTATATTAGCTGACGAAAAAAGTAAACAGCAAGCTAGCGGAACCGCGCAGATTAGACACAGGAAAATCTGCGGCAAAACTGATTATTCCTCTTTACTTTTCCACGGGCACAGTTTATAATACGGCTAATAATTGAATATCAAAAAATGATTTATATAAGCTCATAATATGGTTGAGCGTCTCTACCAACTACCGTAAATAGTTGATTATAAATCTTCAATTCCGTTTGAAGATTTATAATCAGCTATTTACTTTTTTTATATCCTGTTAGCCGCCGGAATTATAAAAACAAAAAGCATATATAATTAGACAGTTCCGTAAATGCTTTCCAAAAGGAGTAATATTATGGAGAAGTTTGAGTTGGAATTAAAAAAGAAGCACAGAATTATCGCGGCTGCCGCAGGGCGCGAACCGGCTGATCTGGTGCTGAAAAACGCCGTATACGTCAATGTTTTTTCAAATGAGCTCTGTCAGGCTGACATTGCCGTTGCGGAAGGGGTTATCGTCGGCTTAGGAGAGTATTCGGGAATAGCCGAGCTTGACATGACAGAAAAAATCGTTTGCCCCGGCTTTATCGACGCCCATATTCATCTTGAAAGCTCCCTCGTTTCTCCCCGAGAGTTTGTAAACGCCGTTATGCCACACGGCACTACGACTGTTATCACTGACCCTCATGAAATAGCGAACGTTATGGGCACGGACGGCATAGAATACATGCTGCAGGCAACGGAAAACCTGCCTGTGGATGTGCTTTTTATGCTGCCCTCCTGCGTTCCGGCTACTGAACTTGACGAATCAGGCGCGGTTCTTGATTACAGCAAGATAAATCCCTTCTATGAAAATCCGCGTGTGCTGGGTCTGGCCGAAATGATGAATTTTAACGGCGTCATTTCCGGCGATGAGGATGTACTGAAGAAGCTAACGGCGGCCCAGATAAATCAATTGAAAATTGACGGGCACGCGCCCGGGCTTCAAGGAAATGAGCTTAACGCCTACATTGCCGCAGGCGTCGCTTCGGATCACGAGTGCTCCGAGCTTCAGGAAGCCTTTGAAAAGGTGAAGAGAGGCCAGTATATTATGATTCGAGAGGGCACTGCCGCCCGCAATCTTGAGGCGCTGGCGCCAATCCTGTTTGGTAAATGCGCCGACCGCTGCATGTTCTGCACAGACGACAAGCATCCGAGCGATCTTCTGGAAAAAGGACATATAGATTATATAATAAATAGAGCCATTTCTCTGGGAACGGACCCCATTGTCGCTATCAAGGCGGCAAGCTTCAACGCGGCGCAGTACTTCCACCTGCAGAATAGGGGAGCCATTGCCCCGGGCTATGCGGCTGACTTTACTGTTGTCGATGGGCTTGATAGCTTCAAAGTCGAAACGGTGTTCAAAAACGGAAAGCTGATGTTTGACGGCAAAATGCGGGACTTTGACTCGCCTTCGATTGAGCCGCGCCTGCTGGAACGTGCGCATAATTCATTCAAAGTCTCACACCTTGCAGAAAAGGACTTTCAAACGGACAGACCCCTTGGGGTTATCGGACTTGTATCGAGAGAAATCGTTTCAAACGACTGCGGACTAACCGAGAAGATAGACATCGAAAATGACATTTTGAAAATTGCGGTTATTGAGCGGCACAATGATACCCATCATATCGGTATCGGCTATATCAAGGGCTATGGGCTCAAAACCGGTGCGGTGGCGACAAGCATATCTCACGATTCCCACAACATTATCGTGGTCGGCGTCAGCGATGAAGAAATCGCCGCAGCCGCCAATAAGGTTGTGGAATTAAACGGCGGTATTGTCGTAATGCGAAGCGGTGAAGCTCTCGGAACGGTGAGTCTTCCCGTTGCAGGCATTATGAGCGACGACACTCTTGAAAATGTCAACCGTGACCTTGAAAACGCCAAGATCCGTGCGCTTGAGCTCGGTGTTTCCAAAGAGATTGACCCATTTATGACACTCAGCTTTATGAGTCTGCCTGTAATTCCGACGCTTCGGCTGACAACCCACGGCGTATTCGATGTGACAAAATGGAAATATGTTTGAGTAATTGATAAACAAAGGGTGCGGAGCTTTAACACTTTGCGCCCTTGCTTTAGAGTTTCGTTTCTGCTAGTATAAGTTACAGAGAAAACTATATTATTATGACGGAGTAGCTTATGAGCCAGGAACATACTGTGGAAAGCGGAGAGCCCAAGCACCAGAGGCGTGTGCGATACAGCGGAACACATCCCAAGACTTTCCAAGAGAAATATAAGGAACACCAGCCGGAGCAATACGCCGACGATGTTGCAAAGCTCATTTCAAAGGGACGCACTCCAGCCGGAATGCACATTCCGATCTGCGTCAAGGAAATACTGGAATTCCTGCAAATTGAACCGGGTCAAATCGGACTAGATGCAACGTTGGGCTATGGCGGACATACCTTGGAAATGCTGAAGTGCCTGGATTCAAAGGGACGCCTGTACGCTATCGATGTGGACCCGATTCAGCTGCCTAAGACAAAAGAGCGTATGGAGCGCTTGGGCTACGGACCGGAGATTTTGGATATCAGACAAATGAACTTTTCTGATATTGATAAAATTGCTCCCGTATCCGGACGTTTTGATTTTATACTCGCGGATTTGGGCGTATCCTCAATGCAGATTGATGACCCCGAAAGGGGCTTCTCATATAAAACCGAGGGGCCGCTGGACTTGCGGCTCAATCCGAAAGCGGGCCTTTCAGCGGCGGAGCGTTTAAAAGAGGTGACGCAGGAGGAACTTGAAGGCATGCTCATAGAAAATGCCGACGAACCTTACTACTCCGTAATCGCCCGCGCCATTATTTCCAATATAAGAAAAGGAAATGAAATCACGACAACGACTCAGCTTCGGTATATTATCAAAGAAGCGCTGAAAGCCATCCCCAAAATCAGCGAGGACGACAAGAATAAATCCTGCCAGCGCTGTTTTCAGGCGCTAAGAATCGATGTCAACAGCGAGTTCGAGGTGCTGGAAGAGCTATTGGAAAAGCTCCCGGACGTCCTTGCCGAGGGCGGAAGAGTGGCTATACTTTCGTTTCATTCGGGAGAGGACCGCTTAGTCAAAAAATCCTTTAAGGGCTTTTTCCGTGATGGCGTTTATCGCGAAATAGCGCCCGACCCGATTCGCCCGTCGGCTGAAGAATGTTTTTCAAACAGCCGCGCCCACTCCGCAAAGCTGCGCTGGGCAATCAAAGCATAAGGCGCAATTGTATTAAAAAGCAGCATTCGGAAGAGTGCTGCTTTTTGCGTTTCAGGGTGGTATTTCTTTACGCCAGCTTTTTTGAATTAAATAACAAATAGCGAAAATAATAATCAGAGCTCACGAAAGGAGGTGTATGCTCGTGGAAAAATATAACACGCCTAAAATGCCGGTGAAATGCAGCGTAGAAAATTGCAGCTACAACAAAAGCAGAATGTGCCATGCCGAAGAAATAGAAGTCAGCGCTATGGGAGACGGAAAAGCCAGAACAGTAGACGGCACATGCTGCTCTACTTTTGAAAACAAAGTGGAATCGTAACGAAAACAGCGTCACTGTTTTATTTAATCTACAAAAAGAAGCCCGCAATGCATTGAGAACTCAATACATTGCGGGCTGTTACAGCCATTTTTTAAGGAATGGCGCAGCTTAAGCTCCTAAAGCGCGGAGCGCTTTATATGAATGGAAGAGCTGTCAATATTATCAGAACCACAGCAGCTATTACGCGCCTGACAGGCTGTGCTGCAGCCTGAACAGCCGGAGCAGCCGACACATCCGCCGCTTTTCTTTTTCCGGAGTATATATCGGACAGCTCCGAAAACAGCACCGCCGATAATGACGAGTAAAACAGCATCTAAAGCGCTCATATCAGAAGCCTCCCGACTTGGTAGAATACGAATGCCGCACCCCACGCTATGCAGCACTGCATTATTATGACTCCGATTGTCCAGATGCCGGAGTCAAGCTCTTTTTTTATTGTAGCAACAGCTGCCACGCAGGGTGTATACAGGAGCGTAAACACAAGGAAGCTTACCGCGGCAAGCGGCGTGAAAAGACCGGAGAGAGCTGAGCCGAGCGCCGACATGCTGGTGTTAAGCAGTACGGAGAGGGTGCTGACGACAGCCTCCTTTGCTACAAACCCACTGATAAGTGCGGTTGCAACACGCCAGTCGGCAAAACCAATAGGCCGGAGTACGGGCGAAATGAGCCTGCCTATCATAGCGAGCAAACTGTCAGAACTGCTTGCTACAACGTTTAGCCGGGTATCAAAAGTCTGCAAAAACCAGATGATGATGGTAGCAACGAAAATTATAGTGAAGGCTCTTTGTATAAAGTCTTTTGCCTTCTCCCATAAAAGCAGGAAAACGCTCTTAGGAGAGGGGAGTCTGTAATTCGGAAGCTCCATTACAAAGGGCACCGGATTGCCTCGGAACGCGGAGTTTTTCATTATAAGCGCTACCAGAATTGCAAGGACTATGCCAACCAGATAAAGCCCAATCATAACGAGCGCCTGATATTTCGGGAAGAATGCAGCGGTGAATACCGCATAAATCGGTATCTTGGCCGAACAGCTCATGTAGGGTGTCAATAGAATAGTCATTTTACGGTCGCGGTCTGAGGCCAGAGTTCTCGCTGACATTATCGCGGGCACGGAGCAGCCGAAGCCGATTATCATTGGAACAAAGCTGCGTCCGGATAAGCCGATTTTTCGAAGCAGCTTATCCATTATGAAGGCCACGCGAGCCATGTAGCCCGTATCCTCAAGGATGGAAAGGAAGAAAAACAAGGTAACGATAAGAGGCAGGAAGCTAAGAACGCTTCCGACACCCGCGAATATTCCGTTTATAATCAGGCTATGTACGACCGGATTGATTCCGTATGCTGTCAGTCCGGAATCCACAAGCTTAGTGAGCCAGTCAATACCGAGTAAGAGCCAGCCTGAAAGCGTACTGCCAATAACATTGAACGTGAGCCAGAAAATAAGAAACATGACGCCTATAAAAACAGGGAAAGCGGTATATTTTCCAGTTAAAATATGATCGAGCTTTACACTGCGAAGCTGTTCCTTGCTTATGTGACATTTTACAACGGAAGCTTCTACAACTTGGTTTATAAACGTATAGCGCATATCTGCAAGGGCTTCATTGCGCTCAAAACCGGTTTCGTGCTCCATTTCCAAAATGCTGTGTTCCAAAAGTTCAAGCTCGTTTTGATCGAGTTCCAGACGCTGTGCGAAGGAGTCGTCGCCCTCAATTAGCTTTGTCGCACAAAAACGCGCGGGCACACCTGCTCTCTGCGCGTGGTCCTCAATAAGATGAGCCACGGCATGAATGCAGCGGTGAACCGCGCCATCCTTACAAAAATCCACTCTGGACGGATAAATCTTGTCCTTTGTAACTGAGACAATCCTGCTGACCAGCTCCGATACACCCTCGCCCTTGACCGCGCTGATGGGTACAACAGGTATTCCGAGCTTTTCCGACATCAGTTTTACATTAATAGTCCCGCCGTTGGAGCGAACCTCGTCCATCATGTTGAGCGCCAATACCATCGGAACATGCAGCTCCAAAAGCTGAAGGGTAAGATAAAGGTTTCGTTCAATATTGGTGGCGTCGACGATGTTAATGATGCCGTCCGGCTTGCCGTCAAGAATAAAGTCTCTGGATACTATTTCCTCGCTTGAATAAGGGCGTATGGAATAAATACCGGGGAGGTCTACCACGGAGTAATTCTTAACACCGCGGATTTCACCGGTTTTCTGTTCGACAGTCACTCCGGGGAAATTACCTACATGTTGATTTGAACCCGTAAGAGCATTGAATAAGGTTGTTTTACCGCAGTTCTGGTTGCCGGCAAGCGCAATAATCATTGTTCCTCGCCTCCAGCCTCAAGCTCGATATTTTTCGCGTCGCTCAAGCGGAGGGTCAGCTCATAGCCTCTCACGCATATCTCTATAGGGTCACCCATCGGCGCAATTTTCCGCATGCTCACACTGATTCGCGGGGTCAGCCCCATATCCAGAAAATGAAGCCGAAGCGGGCCTTCACCTCCGATTGACTTGATTGTTGCGGACTTTCCAACGTTAAGTTGATCAAGTGTCATATTAGATCTCCTCTCTATCGGTTAGGTCTGTCTAACTCTATTTATAGGTTAGCATAGCCTAACCGATTTGTCAATAGGAGCTTTGCCTAATTTTTTTGTTGATTGGCGGAATTGTTTGTGATATGCTACTTTTGGTTAGTTAGAGCTAACCTGAAAGGAGCGGCTGTATGATTATTCAGGAAGCAGGGGAAATGTACCTTGAAACGATATTGGTTCTCAAACAAAAGCTCGGAAGGGTACGTTCAATTGACATTGCTAACGAAATGAGCTATTCAAAGCCCACGGTCAGCGAGCAGATGAAAAAGTTCCGTGAAAACGGCTATATAGAGATAGATGGCGACGGCTATATTACACTTACGGACGCGGGGCGCGAAATCGGCGAGCGAACCTTCGAGCGCCATAACCTGACAGCTCAGATTCTGATGAGCATAGGAGTCGATGAGGAAACAGCTTATATTGATGCCTGCCGGATTGAGCATTACATCAGCCAAAAGACATTCGACTGTATGAAAGAATACTATTTAAAGCACAAGCAATGAGAATTGTAAACAATAATGAAGGCTCTGTACCTCAAGTGAGATACAGAGCCTGTTTGCACACTTAAGCTCTATTGAGTACTTGTGTTGCGGATAAGACGTCTTTGTGTGTGATACTCAATGAAGGTCAGAGCAATAACAATAAGATCCAGGAGTGACAGAAGTATCATCATCGGGGAAGCGTTTGAGGTGTACCTGTATGTTTGGTACGCGATAAAAAACGTCATAAAAATTATGGAAAGAGGATACGCCCAAAGCTTTCTTTTCCATAAGAGCGCGACAAGAATCAGCTTTATTACCCCGTGAGAAAGCAAATAAACAATTCCGAAATGCAGGGAACTTTCGGAAAAATCCCGACTCAACTGTATTATAGTATTAGCGATAATATCCTTCGGGTCTTCCGTAAGCTCGCCCTGTGCAAGATACACAATAATCTTATTTAAGCTGTCGGAATTTATAAAAAGCAGCAAAACACCGCCAACTATTTCAATCAGCCCGTTGAGTGCCTTAAGAACTAAGGCAATTTCAAAACTCACATGAAAAATGTGCAGGGATTCTTTACGAAGCATAAGCATCAGACTTTACCTCACTTTTTCATAAGCGGCAGCAAACTTGCTTGTGATTATTGTATGATTTATAATAGGGAAAATTCAGGTCATCAGGGAAAATCAGGCTGAAGAGCGTATGCGCCTATTCTTTATTCTCCTTGCTGATATTTAAATAGACCTTCTAAAGCAGCTTCTAAATAGTGTCGAGCTCCTCTTTTGTCATGCCCTCGGCCATACACTGTTCGGCGTCCTAAACATGGTCTGTTATTCTCTTCTCAAGCTCGAAAGCCGAATCAGTCAGCGTAATAATTCTCTGGCGCTTATCCTGAGGGTCAACATAACTTACAATCAGACCTTTGGCTTCCATGCGCTGCAGTAAACCGATAACGGTTGGGTGTTTAATCTCAATATAGTTTTCAATATCCTTCTGTATAATGACTTTATCCTGCGATTTTAATTAAGTAGTATGCTTCATATTAGCAGACTGTTGTTTCTTGTCAAGGCTAACTAAGCCATTATCTTACAGTTGTTTAAAAGTGAAAGAGCACACGGCAATAGAATTGTGCGCTCTTTCGTCATATAAAGAATGTTAATAGACATTTCGGCGCGAGCGTTGACAATCAAGTATTTCAATGCTTTTTAGAGAACTGATCTCCAGCAAGGAGAGACTGTTGTTACGGCATGCCTGAATCCCTATAAAATCAATTCCCACCACTTTCAGCCTTCCTCTCTTTTTAGAACACACGCTGTCTGCCGATACGTATTCCGCAAGAACCATACTGCCAATGTAGCCTTTCAAATAGTCCGTCAAACTGTAAGGCCACATATTATCGGTCTCATTTGCCGCTGAAGAGCTGCGTTCCTCTTCGATTACGACGCTCCTCCCGCTTATTCCGACGCCTATATTCTGAAATGAGCGTTTCCCATACATTTTATCCGCTTCCTGAGCCGCGGCGTACTCAGGCAAAAAAGAGTTATTATTCATGGATATACCTCTCAATAAAAAACAGGCCAAGGCCTGTTTTTAATACACTTTATTATTAACTCAGCCCTTGATAGTAAAATACTTGTCATCCTGCAAATAGTCCTGAACGATTCTCAGCGCCTCGCCGAAGCGCTGAAAGTGGACAATCTCCCTTTCGCGAAGGAACCTCAGCGGATCAAGCACATCCGGGTCATCAGTCATTCTGATGAGATATTCATATGTGGAACGCGCCTTTTGCTCAGCCGCCATATCTTCATATAAATCAGTTATCGGGTCGCCCTTTGACTGGATATATGAAGCGTCAAAGGGAACGCCAGCAGCGCTCACAGGGTAAACCGCGGTGTCATGGTCGACATAGAAGGGGGCAAAGTCGCTTTCCTCTATTTCCTTTGTGCTGATTCCCTGAGTGAGCTGCCTCACAATGGTTCCGATCATTTCAAGATGGGCAAGCTCCTCGGTGCCGATATCGTTTAATGTGGCCTTTGCCTGAGGTGTAATCATCGAAAAACGCTGGCTGAGGTATCTGAGCGCCGCACCTAATTCACCGTCAGGACCACCGTATTGAGTAATTATAAGCTTAGCCAATCTCGGGTTTGTATTTTTGATCTTTATCGGATACTCGAGTTTTTTATCATACATCCACATTAGCCTTTATCCTCCATCAGTTCGAAGTTGAAACTTTTCTGCCATGGCCACGGATTGTCAATCCACTGCCATGGCATTTTGCTTGTGCAGTTGTTTGCAAGCAGCATACCGTACTGCATGTTGTATTCTTCTCGTAGCTTTTTGACCTGCATAACATAGTTGTTATAAAGCTCTATTGCTTCCTTGTCATCCGGATGAGTGTTCAGATACAGGTGGATATCAATTATAAAGAAGTCCAGCTCCGTAATCATTTTAAGCATTTCGTCTCTACTCATCGTCAAACACCCTTGGCCCTTTCGTGTTTTTAGTGTAGTTATCCCATAAGGGCGGAAAGATAGTCCCCTTGGTCAATCCGACTGCCGGAGTGAAGGTGGTACATAGTATCTGAAAAGGCACATATGCCTGAGCTAGCCTGACATTTTTCAATACCGTTTCCTGCGGAATGCAGTTTTCCGCCACTGCCTCAGTTTCCATCTGCAAATCTCCTTTTTTTGCTGAAATTCAGCTTACGCTAACACATTGTATGAGACCTTTTTCCAAGGTGTTCAAATGCCTTGCGCAGAATTCGGGTGGGGCATTCCTTGTTCCCAAAGAAATTGATTTATATTACTGCATATCATTAATTTCGACCTTGATGAAGCGACAACTTTCTCTTATCCGGTCTGATAATATTTAACATATCTATGTGAATGTTGGAGGAAATTGTAATGGAAACAAAAAAAGCTTCTGTCAAAAAACCATGGCTTAAGTATTACAGCAGGGACGCCATAAAACAGGAAATACCGAAGTGTACGCTTTTTGATTATCTTTATAAAAACAACAAAGATCATCTTAACGATATTGCTGTCAGCTATTTCGATAATACCGTCACTTTCAAAGAGCTCTTCGATAATATCAGGGAAACGGCAAAGGCATATATTGCTCTCAGAGTTAAAAAAGGAGATATAGTTACGATATGCTCCGTTACCACACCGGAAATAATATACTCATTTTACGCACTGGATCTCATCGGTGCCGTTCCCAATATGGTCGACCCGCGCACCAGTGCCGAGGGAATAGGAGAATACATAAAGGAAGCCAAATCAAGATACATCTGTGTACTAAGTGATGCCTATCCAAAAATCTGTGAAGCTCTTGCCGAAAGGAAAGACTCCAAAATAGTTGTCGTATCGCCCACCGATTCGCTTAATTTTGCGCAGAGAACCGCCTATAACCTGACAAATAAGGATAAGAACGAGTATTCGTCTGACTGTATCAAATGGAAAAAGTTTATTAAAGGCGCGGACACAGGACTTGTTAAACCCGCGTCTTACAGCAGGGAGCACTGCGCCGCGATTGTGCATACGGGCGGAACCACGGGAACGCCGAAAGGCGTTATGCTGAGCGACGACGCGTTCAACGCGGTTGCTTTCCAGTTCGGGAAATCCAAAATTTATTTGAAACGCCGCCAGAAGTTTTTGAATGTCATGCCTCCGTTCATCGCGTACGGTTTTGCCTGCGGTGTCCATATGCCTTTGTCAAACGGCTTGACGGCAATTATAATCCCCAATCTTGACCCGAATAAGCTCGGAGCTTTGCTTATGAAGTATAAGCCCGAGCACATGTGCGGCGTGCCGGTGCATTATCAGGTGCTGGCAAACGATAAACGGATGAGGCGCGCGAATCTTTCGTTCCTGCTGAACACCGGCGCGGGAGGAGACTCAATCAATATCGGAGCCGAAGAGGAGGTCAACCGGTTCCTGAAAGAACACGGATGTAAGTACCCGCTTGCAAAGGGCTACGGAATGACGGAGCTCTGTTCAGCTACCTGTAACTGCATGAGCGAGCTTAACAAACCGGGCAGCGTGGGAATCCCTCTTATTAAGAACATAATTTCCGCGTTCGAGCCCGGAACCGATAAAGAGCTTGACATCGGTGAAGAGGGAGAAATATGCATTACGGGCCCAAGCATCATGCTCGGGTACTATGGCAAGCCGGAAGAAACGGCAAACGTGCTGCACAGGCACTCCGACGGCAAGGTTTGGGTGCATACCGGAGACATCGGCTATATCGATGAGGACGGCTTTGTCTTTGTCGATGCAAGGATTAAGCGCATGATAGTCCGGTATGACGGATTCAAGGTGTTCCCGAGTATGATCGAAAATGTTATCAGCGCGCATCCCGCTGTGGAGGCGTGCTCCGTTGTCGCGTCAAGAGATAAGGAGCAGCCCCAGGGCAACCTTCCGTATGTGCATATAGTTTTAAAAAAGAATGTGCAGCAAAGTCAGATGCAGATAAATACGGAGCTTATCGAGCTGTGCAGAAACAAACTGCCGGAATACGCACAGCCGATAGGTTACAAGTTTTGCGAATCCCTTTGTTACACGCCGGTAGGAAAAGTTGATTACCGCAAGCTGGAAATGGAATCTGTCTGAAATTTGAACACTATGAAAATAATATTAAGGAGAAAACAAATGAAAAAACGCAATATTTCTCTTCTGCTGGCGGTATGCTTTCTGGTATGTCTGTTCCCGACTGCAGCGCTTGCTGCCGATACATCCGCAGCCGAGGCGAGCGAGCCGCTTTTCAGCGCTTATTCAGCGCTGGGGGACAGTGTCTGCGCCGGCTTTGCCCAACTCAACTATGGATATGTAAACGGTTTTAAATTAGATGACAACATCAAAAATTCACCCGAGCAATGCTACGTCAGACTGGTTGGAAGCGCCTTAGGTCTGGACGGTGAGAACAGCACTACATATAATCTTGGAAAATGCGGCTGCAACTCAGCAGAGCTGATTGGCATCCTAGAAGATAAGGAGAACACGGAAAAAAAATATCACGGCGTTTTTCAAGGATATATCCAGCTGAGCGATTTAATTACACTGGAAATCGGCAGCAACGATTTGCTTATGGCCATCGTAGATAAAATACTCGCCGCAGCCGGAATTTCAATGTCACATCAGGATGCCATGGCGCTTGCCGAGCCTGTGCTGACAGGTGATGTAGACGGGATAGCCGCTATGCTTAACTACATAGAAGGCATTGAGCTCGGGCAGGAACAGCTTCAGGCAATAGAGGCGGAACTTGCTGATGAAAAGCTGACGGCGACTCTTACCGACGCTTATACTACCTTCGTTGGTAATTTCCCGATTGTGGTTGCAGACATATTAGGCATTAATGGCAATACCAAGCTCGTCGTTTTGAACTACTACAATCCTTATGGTGAGATGACCGATATAAGCAGTACAATCGCCATAATAGACGGTTTTATCGGTCAGATGAATGAATATTCGCGAGTCTTCTGTGATGATAATAATCTCACATATGTTGATATTTCCGATATCCAGTCAAATATTGGTGATCCGCACCCTTCCGCTATCGGACATTTGGAAATCGCCGAAAGAATTGTTTCCGCTCTAGCGAACTGCATAAGCGCTACCGCTGAAAAAGGTGGCACAATCACGCCGTCCGGCCTGAGCGTCGTGAAAAACGGCGGAAACAGCACCTTCGCCATTGCTCCTAACAGCGGATATGTTATCAGCGACGTCAAGGTGGACGGCGCAAGTGTGGGCGCAGTCGGTAGCTACACCTTTGAGAACGTAACGGCGGACCATAAGATAAGCGCGAGCTTCAAACTCGACACCAATGCCCTGTCACCAGATGGAACGGCGTATTATAAAACCTACACGGCTCTCGGGGACAGCATTACGGCGGGCTATTCACACGAGGGCTATGACGGGGATTATTCAAACCCCAAAGGCTGTTATGTTGAGCTTGCATCGACAAGTCTCGGTGTTGAAAACACCTATAATCTGGGCCTGCTAGGGCAGAAATCCGGCGACCTGCTTGATGTTCTGACTAATCCGAAAAACGAATATCACGACCGCTTCGCGGCCAATATAGCAGCTTCGAACCTCGTAACCATCGACATCGGTAGCAACGACCTGACCATGGCTTTGCTGAACATAGTCTACAAGCGCCTTGGAACGAGCCTTGACGAAATGACCCCGCAGCAGCGCATGGAGGCGATAGCGCCGCTCCTGGCGGCACTTAAATCTAAGGACTTCTATGCGGATATTCAGAAATACCTGAATGGAGCTGTCAGTGCAGACCAAATTAAAGAAATCATTGCGGCTCTGCGAAGTGAAAGTGAGATCCGCAAGGCTCTTGATGCGGGCTGTGCGCAGTTCGACGCAAACTGGGACGGAATAATCGCAGCCGTACGCGCCATAAATCCTACCGTCTCTATAGTTGCTGTTGGCTTATACGATGTTGCCCCCCAGCTTGGCTTAGAAAGCACGAAATATGAAATTGAGACCCTGAGTGAGGAATACATCACAAAAATGAATGACCACATCTCAAAGAATTCCGAAGCAGTCAAAAAAGGACAGTATATTTATGTCGATACGATGGGTACGGAGTTGATTACCTCTGGATACATTACCATAGACCCGCATCCTTCGGATACCGGCCACATGCAGATAGCGGCTAAAATAAAGGATGCTGTCCTGAATGACATAACTGCAAGCGGCGGCGACGGAGTGACCGTCAGTCCCAGCGGCGTGAAAACCGTTGCTTACGGACATACCAACGACTATTCCTATACTTATACGTTCACGCCCTCCGGCAGTGCCATCAAAGACATCTATGTTGACGGAAATAAAGTAGATGCCTCCTCCGGCAGCTACACGTTTAAAAAAGTTACCGCTAACCACGTAATCAGCGTCACAAGCCAGCCAGTAACGTATTATCCAGCTCCGGATACTTCAGCTCGCTTTTCAGTGACACCGTCGTGCTCTAAGGGCGGAAGCGTTACAGTAAGCCCGTCAGGATCGGTCCTTCAGGGAGCGGACGTTACAGTTTTAATTACTCCGGATCCGGGCTATGAGATTGACTATGTTACATTGGACGGAAAGCCGCTCGAAGCCTCAAGTATCGTAACAGTAAAAAAAATTGCGGCCTATCACAGCATCTATGCCTCGTTCAAGGCCTCCGGTGTGAACGGCAATGATTTGAAAAATCCTTTTATGGACATAAAAAGTACCGACTGGTTCTATGAAGCGGCAATGTACGGGTATTTAAACGGTATTATAAAAGGAACCTCCGCAAGCACCTTTGAACCTGATTCCACGGTGAATCTCGCGATGATACGAGCGCTTCTCTACCAGCTGGATAAAGAGCCTTCCGTCACCTTCGACAGCAGCTTTTCCTTCGTAACCGGCGGAAAATGGTACACCAACGCCTTCATATGGGCGTTCAAAAACGGTATTACCCTAAAGGCAGGGATTGGAGCAGCCAAGCCGGAGGACAAAATCACAAGGGAGGAAATAGTTGCTCTCCTATATCTGTTTGCAAAATACAAGGGATATGAAGTAAATGCCTCCGCTGATTTGAAAGTCTATGCAGATTCCGCAAAGGTCTCCGACTGGGCGGGAGCCGCAATGCAGTGGGCGGTTGCCGAGGGCCTGATAAAAGGTACGGGCAGCGCGCGTCTGGCGCCGGGGGGTACCGCTACGAGAGCTGAAGTCATGCAGCTGATATATCGCTTTATTGCAAAGTACGGAAAATAGCGATATATATGAAACTCTTCTGATATAAGAGCAGTCCGCAGGGGCGAAATAACACCCTGCGGACTGCTCTTTATATCAGACACGTCCGTTTGAAAGAATTATTCGAGATTTGATGCCGTTGCCGTACCTGAATGTAACCATAACAAACATATATTCATAACTTGTAACAGCCTGATAAATTAGCGCCGGCAAATGACTGATACAAGGGTGGATAATCAAATGAATAGTGCGATTATTACAAAAAACAGTTCACACATTGAGGTCACGCAGCCGGAAGCGCAGAGAAAGAAAAGCAAGTTTTCACAGCTGCTCAGATTTCTGGGACCCGCCTTCATAGTGAGCGTTGCTTATGTCGATCCAGGCAACTTCGCAACGAACATAAGCGGAGGCTCAATGTTTAATTACAGTCTTGTTTGGGTCATCCTCTGGAGCAACCTGATGGCGATTTTTTTGCAGATAATGTCCGCAAAGCTGGGAATCGCAACCGGAAAAAACCTTACACTGATGTGCAAGGAAGCGTTCTCCAAGCAAATGAACTGTTTTTTTTATTTAGTAGCTGCGTTTGCGGCAATGGCAACGACCATGGCTGAATTTCTCGGCGGAGTTCTGGGCTTTTACCTTCTGTTCGGAATACCCATATACTTTTCCGTGGTTCTGACGGCCATAGTGACGTTTTGTATTATTTATCTTCAAAAGTATGGGCAGAGAATGGTCGAAATCGTAATCGCAGCGCTGGTGGCAGTAATCTGTGCAGCGTATACAATCGAAGTATTTCTCGCTAAACCCGATTGGCCGCAGGTCGCGCTGCATACCTTGATTCCGTCCCTCCCAAACGGTCAGGCGGTTTTGATAGCCGTGGGAATGCTTGGAGCCACAGTTATGCCGCATGTTATATATTTACATTCAGAGCTTGTGCAGAGCCGCAACCACAGCACTGATGCGGGTGTGAAAAAGAAGCATCTGCATATGGAGAAAATAGATATCGTAATCGCCATGAATATTGCATTTCTTGTAAATGCCGCAATGGTAGTGGTTTCGGCATCGGTTTTTTTCAGCCGCGGAATGGCAGTCGATTCGATTGAGCTGGCACATAAATCGCTGGAACCGCTCTTGGGCGCGCTGTCCAGCGGAGCCTTCGGAATCGCCCTGCTCGCGTCGGGGTTTTCCTCCTCTTCGGTCGGCACGATGGCGGGGGAGACAGTTCTGGACGGCTTTGTGGATAAGAAAATTAAACTGCCCGCGAATTTGAAAAGAGCAATAACCATGCTGCCCGGCGTTATCATCATTTTAGCCGGGGTGAATCCCATGAAAGCGCTGGTGCTTAGCCAAGTAAGTCTGAGCTTCGCTCTGCCGGTTGCTATAATTCCAATGCTGATAATAACAAGCAAAAAAAAATATATGGGTGAGTTCGCCAATAAAAGATGGGTTAATGCTGTAGGCTCGCTGATTGCATCCGTGATAATTATATTCAATGCAGTGCTTTTATATTTTACTTTTTCGGGAAAGGTTTAAATTAGCCGGCGATTTTGAAGCTCCCGCAACCGTTAGGTTGCGGGAGCTTCAGGCAATAAAAACGCAGCTTTATACAGTTGACGTTTTATTATGTACTTTATTTGCCGCGTCCTGACGCCGGCTGTGCCTTTTTTCCGAAAAGCAGCAAAACTGTCAGGGCGGAGCCGCTCAGTGCAGTAAGAACAATCCAAACCGCAATATTGCTGTTATCTCCGGTCTGTGGACTGCTTCCGGTCGGAACAGGCTCGTTGCCGATTCCGCCGGGCAAATTTCCGGTCGGCGTATTATCATCCGGAATAGTAGTCGGCACAGGCACGGTGGAGGGTGACGGAGACGGTGATACCTGTGGAGAAGGGGATACCGATACCGACGGAGAAGGGGACACGGGCGGTGACGTCGGCGGGTAATATGGCGGGTAGGAATAGTAATAAGGGACAACCGTGAGTTCCTCCGCATAGAAATGCCAGTCGACTATGCTTGACGCACCCTGAAAGGTATCGCCCATGGTCAGAGGAAGGGTGACTTTGACTTCAAAGCTCTTTGAACTGCCCGGAGAAAACTGCCCGAGCAGAACTCCCTTGGAGCTGTTCTGGCTGCCTGCGTTCATAACCGCAAGCTCGGTTGACCCGTCAAAAACCTGCAGCGTCATTCCGTTCAGAAAGCCCACAACGGTTTCATCACCCGGAAGAGCGTAGAGATAGATATTGAAATCGGAGCTGTTGCCTGAATCCGATTTGACATTGAATGTCCGCGTCAGAGTGTCGCCGGGCATGAACGCATCAAGATTGTCAAACAAATTGCCGTCAGCACGATTAATAGTGAAACCGAAGCTGCCGTTATATGTACCGAGCGTAACGGTAGGACTCGTATCGACTAACTCGGCTGCCAGAGTGCCGAGAGTGCTTATACTGAATATAAATATCAGGGACAGAACAAACACGGAGGGAAGAAACAGCTTTCTTTTTTTCATGTCATCAGCCTCCTGCTCTTAAGGTTTGGGTACTGCTGTTTACGCTGACAGCCGGCCAGGCGTCATGCACAGCCTCTTCCGGCTCGGCCTGTATCGCCTCACAGAGAATCTGATAGTTGAGGTGATAACTGCCGCTGTTACTGACAGTGACGCTGTTTATGAGCAGGGGAGTATAACCGCTCGGCGGGATTTTTGAGGTGCAGTAATAGTATCCGTCGGATTCGAACCAGCCGGTGCCGCCGCCGACGTTGACAGAGGCGCTCACATCACCCGAGGAAACTTTCTTGTTGACCGCGTTTCCCGCGCTATCCTCCCAGGTGGCAACAAGCGCGACACGAATCCACGCGTCGATACTTCCGGTGTTTTGGACTCGAACATTGCTTTTTGTGGTTCCGTCAAAGCTTTCGTCAACATGACTGGTCACTTGAACGGGATGAAATGAGTTGTTAAGAGAACCAGACAAAACGAAGAGATATGCCATGGTGCCGCTTACACCTATGCCCAGTATGGCAAGCAGGGAGATGAGCAGAGTCGCTGTTTTACCGCTATACGATTTTTTAGATTTTCCGTTTTTCATCTATTGCTTACCCCGCTCTCAATTAAATATATTGCTTGCAAAGTTGCAGCCGCTCAGCCACTTCGGCTTGTTGAGAGTATTAGCAATTCCCAAAGAATCTGTGTCTTTATTTAGCGTTAAGGCTGCGGAGCCTGCCGCCGTGTATCGCCAGGACCATCCGCCCACCTCGGTAACGGTATAGATGCCGACAGGGAGCCCGACGATCTGCTTGCTTGCGTTTTGAGAGCCGACTAGCACGGTCAAATCAACGTCGTTCGCAAATTTACAGCCTTCAATATTTACTCCCGTTATGTGGAAGATAAAGGTCTGCCGATCTCCATAGGTACCGCTAATGCCGCTCTTCGATACGGTCAGAGAGCAGGTTTTTACATGGACCGTAAACTCGCTGGCATCTACATCGCCCGTGTGCGTAGCGGTATTGTTTTTGAATGTCACAAACGAGGTTATATCCCAATCGCCGACTTTGATTGTGGCGTCCACCCGTGTGTCCGCGCTAAACCAGTCTGCACCGGGACTGTACGAGGCGGTCGGCACGGGCGCGGGGCCGCTGGGCACCGCGGGGGCGGGAGTCACGCTCACAGGAGGCATCCATGTAATCGAGAGACTTTCGGGATAGCTCGCCTTTTCTCCCAGATAGATTTGGCTGTCACTGTAGGTAATGACCGGCTTATACACGCAGATTGTTGAAGTATCGCTCAGTGTTACCGGGCTGACGCTTCCGCTATATAGAGGACTTACAGTGGCGGATACGGTGGTATCGGTTTTATCTGCCGTAAGGCTGTAGGTCTGATTCGTGGGCGAGTAAGTAATCCCGGCGGTATTTACATAGTCGTCCATCCATTCCTGGCCGGGCGCAATCGCGTTATACATAGAGGATGAGCTCACCGATGTTCCAAGATAAATGGAGAAATCCTTGGCGCTGAAAGGAACACTAAGGGGTACATTCACCGTGGGCCTTGCGAAATTTTCGATCAGAGTATTATCAGCATAGAGTCCGGAATCGCTGCCGTTAGTTGGAACAAGATTACCTCCCCAGAAGCCGGCACGCACTGTAACGTTGAAGCAAATTACGAGCTTCTTGCCGTGCCCTCCGCCATTCGGCTTTACCTCCGCAGTGACATAGTTGTCATCATAAGAGAAACCGCTGATGGTGATGGTTCCGGCATTTATCGTTTTTGCCGCGATGAAAGATTGCTCGGAACCCCAGTTGTATGTATCACCTGTTTTTCCTGTACAGTCAACCGTATAAACGGATATCTGCGCGATGTCGGCCGGCGCGTCAAAATACTGGGAAACAATGTCCTTGACAGAGGCAGCGTTACCTAACTGTGTTGTAGGCGCGCCTATCTGTGTGGATATGCTTGTAAAAGCGTCATTTAAAGAGCTTGCGTTTCCAGCTGTAAGATAGTAATTAGATCCTTTGGGATTGGGAGTGTAGTTTGTTGTGATTTGATATCCGTCCCCTGACTGACCATTGTATCCTCCGGGATTATATGTTCCTTTGTTAATTCCGATTATTTCCGCGTTGAGATAATTACTGGAGAGATAGTTGAGAAACCGGTTTCCCGCCGCAATATCAACAAAAGCATTGTCAGATATATTATCGGCGGTACCCCAGATGTCATTCACTTCTCCGTTGCAAGGTACATCCTCAGGGTATATCCAGTGCAGGAAACCGACATGAATCCGCACACTATTATCATAGTCGAACTTAGCACCGTATAGCTGACTTGGATCGGCTCCGCTGAATATTCCGATCGTATAAACTGTAGTGTTTGCTGTATTCTTGATTCCTTTTGAGGTGCCGATTGCTCTGTCCGCCACACCGGTATCGAAGGTGGCACTGTTGCTGGTCGGCACACCGTCGGTGAACACAATTACAACTTTATTTCGTCCGTTATTGCCCAAACCGTTTATCAAGGTTGAGGCGCTGCTCATACCTGAATCTGTATTGGTGCCAGAGCTTGAGCCGTTTAAGCCGTTTACTGCGTCACGTAATTTACTGTAGTCATTGGCAAGTGAAACATCAAAAAAGTTCTTTAAAACAGTCGTATCAGTCGCTCTGTTCGGATTTGCGATTATGTTTGATCCTACGCCAAAGGTAACGAGGGCGACTCGATGGTTCGTGTTTTGATCCTTCAGCGTCTGAACAAATTCCAGCACGGCGCTTTTCATTGCGGTCTGCCTGCTGGTGCTGCCGGAGTAGGCGTAGGTCATTGTGTATGACTGATCCAATACCAGAACTATATCGGCGGGAGCGTTTGTAACGACAGTTGTAACAGCGCCGGTGGTGTAGGATTCAAGCCTTATTGAATACTCACTGTCGCTGACTTTTGTAACAGTCTTGGATAATTCAACACCGTCTGTGTTTTTTATAGGCTCAGCGGCGGGCGCTGCAACAGCCGAAGCTAATGACCGTCGGAGCAGAGGTTTCTGAGTTTTCGGCTTCTCCGCGCCGAGACAATCAATCAGCGGGCCTGCATCGGTAAAATTCTGTATTTCCGGAATTACGGAGCTTTTAGTTTCTTCAGACTGTATATATTCGTTAAGTATCTGTATTTGCTCATCACTGAGGCTTTCAAGAAACTGATTTATTTCGTCGTCAGTCTTTAGAGAATCATAAATCTTATAGAGCTCCGCAGGGACTGTAATTCCCGCATAGGGACTAGGCGATGCTTCCTCTGAGGGGCTTGGTGACGCTTCATCCGAGGGAGCGGGTGACGCTTCGCCGGAGGGAGCGGGTGACGCTTCGTCCGAGGGAGTGGGCGTCACTTCGCCGGAGGGAGTGGGCGTTGCTTCGCCGGACGGGGTGGGCGTTACTTCTCCGGAGGGAGTGGGTGTTGCTTCGCTGGAGGGAGTGGGCGTTACTTCGCCGGAGGGAGTGGGCGTCGCTTCACCGGACGGAGTCGGTGTTACATCACCGGAGGGAGTAGGCAATATTTCGTTTGAGGCGCTCTGCACGGCGTCGCTTAAACCTGTTTCATCCGCCAATGTAAAAATGGGGACAAGAAGAGATACCACCAGGATCAGCGCAAACAGAGCGGATAATAGTTTTCTCATGGAGATCTTTCCTTTCCTCGTTTTTTATGGTGCTGCGGAAGCTGCGGGCGTTGGGGAGGCGGGCCAACCCAGAACATCCTTTATTGAACCCGTATCCGGATTATAGTCATTGTGAGCCGCCTGCACCGCCTGAGCACTGACGTTGATATGAATGACCGAATTCTGGTATTCGTTGCCCATTGATTTATCGAAAAGGACGCTCGTCAGAAGATTGGAGGTGCTTTCGCCACTGGCAAGCTTCTTTGTATAGCGCCAGTAGCCGTCGTCATCCTTAACCCAATCGTCGGTGTTCAGCACAAGACCTATATTATCCGTCTTCAGTGCTGTTTCAGCTGCGGACGAAACAGCAGGCTCCAGCTTGACACGGACATAGCACTCGTTGCCGCCGATGTTTTTAACAACAACATGCCCCGGCTTCTCGGTGTTCGGCATGACATAAGCGTATGCTTCATCCGAGCCCAGACTCTTTGAAACCTCAAGCTCGTCGGATACCTCGGTAAGCTCAATTTTTACCGTGCCGGCGGTAATGACGTTTTTCGCCGTTGTGCCGGCGGTCAAATAAGCATAAGTGCCGTAGCCCGCCACGGAGAGCAGAAGGATTATTACAGCAGCAAGAGCCATTTTTTTCTTCATTGATTAACGTCCTTTCATGCAAGCGCTGTTTTTCAGACCTTAGGTCAGCCGCTTTATATATAAAGCGGTTCGCCTAAAAACTGAAACGGGGTTCCCGGATGGGAAAGACGGTACTTTCCCATCCGGTACGGAGAGCAAGGTCAGAATATGCGGGTCACGGGGCGAGCTGTGCGTTCAGTGCGGAGAAAGCAGCTGTAGAATTTGCAAAGCCGTCAGCCTGAATAGCTTCCGCAGTCATCTGGATAGTGAAGGGGCTGCCGATAGAGGTCATATCGGCGTTATCAAAATCACTGGGAATGGTGACGGACGTGAAAAGTGGACCGGTTTCCGGGTAGGTAGTCCCCGTATGAGGCAGTAATATACTGTTGTAATTGTAAACATATGTAATTTGATTCGAAGCAGTAGTCGGATCGCCGGCACGGGTCCACTTCGAAGAATCAAAACCGCCAAAAATATTATTCAGGTTATAGCCGGCGCCAAGAGCACTCGTCCAGGCGCTTGCGTTACTTATAGTGACCTTAATGCGAACGTAAGCGGGGTTGCTGCCGGTGTTTCTGATAGTGGGATCCTTGGGAAGAACGGCTCCCGGATAAATTCCCTCGTAGCGGTTTGCGTTTGTTTCGTAATTTGGATTGCCTACATTCGCAAACCGCCAGGAGGTGAGGCCGGTATCATTAATTGTGACCTTTTCGACTGAATGCTCGTAGAGCTTGATGGCAACATTTCCGACTGTAAAAGTGTTAGTTGCATTATCTGCTCCGGTGAAGTACGCCAGGGTTCCGCCGACTGCGAGTGCCGTGACCATTATCACAGCGGTGATGATGAGTAATAAGCTCTTCTTTTTCATTCGGGATTTCCTTTCATGTTGTTATTTTAGAGGGGGTTTCAGGACCTTCTGTCAACTGATTCCAAACTGCGTTTTGGCAGCTGCCAAAGCAGTAGCGTATGTAGTTCCAGTGGTAGCCTGATGTGCATAAGCCTGAACAGTGACGCTGCCTGCCTTTGTTCCGGCTAAATCAGCAACAGTTAAAGCGCTGTTAATCGTGATTTTGGTGAAAACTTTGGGCAGAGGACGATCATTTTCATCATCCTTGCTAACGATTATAGGAGTGTACTCATTAGGCCCGGCGTCAAAGGAGGAATAGACGTACAGAGTGCCGTTGGAATTGGAAGCGGCAACGTCCCATTCGCTGGTGGCTATATCGATATTAGTAACGGCAGGCTTTGAGACCGCTCCGGCAGTGGCAGCCGTCACTGTTGCCGTATTGGTTACATAAGCGAACACATAACAGGGCTGACTGCCTGCTTTTACGGTAATCAAAGGATCCTTATCCATGGCTTCGCCGGGAATAAGCGGATATGCGTTTGAGGCTACGCGAGCGCCTGCCTTCGCCAGACCGGTTGTCTCGTCAATGGGGGATTCATCCAGAGTAATTGACAGACCGGGACCGGATACAAAGGTGTTGGTTAAAACGGTGTCATTTGCGGTTGAGGTGAGATACGCAAGGGTTCCTCCGATGGCGATTGCCGCCACCAGAGCTACGGAAATTACGATGGTCAGTATTTTTTTCATATAGTCCTCCTTCAAAATGTTTTGGATTAAATTGCGCCTCATTAAAGAGGTTATTGCTTTTGTTTTTGGCTCTCCTTTTTCTTGTCCGCCGCGTCCGCCTTTTCAAGAAGGTCGGGGAGACACACAAGAACAAGCATGATAACGCCGATTGAAATCCCGATATACATACCCGGAGGATTGACAATCCAGTCAGAAAAATATCCGAGGTAAGGGATTGTAAAAACAGGCTTGCCAATCAGGTTTTCAAACAGCACGGGCGCGCCGTCGGCGGAGTCGTTCGCGTCGCCCTTTGTGAAAAAGCGTCGCTTATCAGAATCGACCTGCACAACGCGGTGAGTCGCCACGACAAGGTCGTCATTTAGAACAAAGGTTATCGGGTCTCCGATCTTTATTGTCTCCGGCGAAACCTTTTTAACGTAAATAAGCGCTCCGACATGATAGGTCGGCTCCATGCTGCCGCTCAATACCGCATACGGTGAAAACCCAAACAGACGAATTCCTGCCAGCAGCATTGCCAGTATGAAAACGCACAGTACCAGCGCCCACGTAAATGTGTTCCAAACTTTTTTAATTGTCTTATTCATTGCCGTTATCCTTTCAGCTGCGCTTTCTTCAGCAAAGCATGACGGTTCGGCTGAATGAAAAAGACGCGGCACCTCAGAGATGTTGATGTTTTTGTTTTTTAATAACACAGGGAAACCATAGTAAACAGAAAGATTATGCCGAAGAATATATGACCATCTTTCTTAGGGCCACCTCCTAACATCTCTTGTCAAGCCGGATGAACAGCGGCAGACCGAAACATTCCGGTTAAAGCTGTGGGCGCAGTATTCTCGTTGCCCATTCAGTACAATATCTGTCGAGAGGTACATCAAAGTTACATATGCGGGTTTTGTCTGCATTGAAACAGCAATATTTTCAAAAAGGCCCCGAAAACTGGTTTGGCAGAGCGAAAACTGCGAAAAAAGCGTTACACAGTAGTAAAAATTCCCTCCCCACAGATGTCTGTGAGAAGGGAATTTTATTGTCGAGACCGAGGATATTATGCAGCCGCAGTGGAAAAATAAACAGGTATAAACGAATAACGATTATTTGATTTGAAGATAAGTCGGGGAGACAAAGCAATGAAAAAAGTAGTAATTGTGGGGGCGGGATACGCAGGTATCTTAACAGCGAAGAAGCTTGCGAAAAGCCTTAAAAAGCGGGGAGAAGCGCATATTACGATAATCGACAAAAATCCTTTTCACACAATGCTTACAGAACTTCATGAGGTGGCCGCGGGCCGAGTTGACGAAGACAGCATCAAAATCGGTCTAGATAAAGTATTTGCCGGAAGAAAAGTCGAAGTAAGGCTCGATACTGTGACCGAACTGGATTTCAAGGCGAAAATTGTCAGAGGTAAGGAAGCCTCATATGAATATGATTATCTTGTTATCGCGTCCGGCTCCAGACCAGCTTTTTACGGAGTGCCCGGAGTTGAGGAGCACAGCTTCAAGCTCTGGTCCTATGAGGACGCCGTTATATTAAAAGACCGTATCCTCGAAATGTTCCGTAAAGCCGCTGTTGAAAAAAATCCTGAGGAACGCAGGAGATTCCTTACATTTTATATCATCGGCGCGGGCTTCACCGGCGTGGAAATGGCCGGTGAGCTTGCCGAGTATGTGCCCTTCCTCTGCGAAAAGTTCGAAATCCGTCCCGAAGAGGTAACAATGATAACTGTGGACGGACTTTCAAGACCAATCCCGAACCTCCCCGAGAAGTTGTCCGACAAGGTGACAAGAAGACTCAACAAAATGGGCGTCAAGCTTCTGATGAACACCAGCGTGATAAGGGTCACGGAGGACAGCATCGACCTCAAATCCAGAGACGGGAATGTCGCTAAACCAGCCGGAACGGTAATCTGGGTAGCCGGAATCCAGAGCAGCTCCGTTGCGCAGGCCGCTGCCGATTCGCTCGAAAAGCAGAGAGGCGGACGCATTCAGGTTGATAAATTCCTGCGCTCCACGAAAGACGAAGCCGTATATGTGATTGGCGACAATATGTATTATGTGCCGAAGGGAGAGGAAACGCCCGTTCCGCAAATGGTTGAAAACTGTGAGCAGAGCGCAGATGTGGCCGCGCATAACATTTTCTGCGCCCTGACGGGGGAGGGCAAAATGGAAGCCTACAGACCCGCTTTTCACGGGGTAATGGTTTCCGTGGGCGGGCGCTACGGAGCGGCGTATGTGGGCTTACCCGGGCACTTTTTCAGCCTTGCCTCCTGGTTTGCAATGTTCGCAAAGCACTTTATCAATATAATTTATTTCATTCAGGTGCTCGGCTGGAACAAAGTGTTCAGCTATATGAAGCACGAGTTTTTCACTATCCGAAATTGCAGGAGCTTTGTAGGCGGACATTTTTCAAACAGAACGCCCAGTTTTCTGCTTGTGCCCTTACGTGTCTGGCTCGGAGCGGTGTGGCTTTTTGAAGGAATAATGAAAATTGTCGAGGGTTGGTTCAAAGCTCCGAAGCTGACGGATTTCTTCGGCGGCGCGGTTGCGTGGTACGAAAGCATTTTGAATCCGCAGAATACAGCCGCAGCTTCAGATGCTGTTAGCGCCGCGACAAGCGCCTCGGAGGGTGCTGCCAATGTCGCGTCCGGCGTTGTGATTTTCAACTGGAACATTCTTGGACTGTTCAGAATGATATTCGTGAGCGGAAAGGAGCTTGCGACTTCGACGCTGAACGACTTTGCGTTTCGTCTGGATATCCCGCTGATGAATTGGTTCGTTGATAAATATATCATTCCCTATACCTGGGTCCAGATGGCAATGCAGGTTTTCATCGTCGCTGCGGAAATCCTGATAGGTCTCTCGCTTATCGGAGGGCTTTTCACAACTCCGTCGGCTGCCGTCTCGCTTATTCTTCAGTTCATGTTTGTGTGTACTACCGGCCTGTATCTCGGAACCTTCTGGATGATTTTTGCGGGCATTGCCGTGCTTATCGGAGCGGGCAGGACCTTCGGGCTCGATTACTACGCTATGCCTGCCTTAAAAAGAGGCTGGAGGAAACTGCCGCTGATTCGGAAATCATATTTGTACCATGATTAGAGAAGCTGTGGCAGAACCTATGAAAAAACTAAGCTTTGATGTAGCCTGCGAGTCTGTAAGTGAGGAAATAAAGAAGGCGCTGATGGGCTCACCACGCATAATAAACGAATATCTGGCTCACTTATCCGGCTCGCAGGGAAAGATGATACGCGCAGTATCCGTGCTTGTATGCGCCGAGGATGAGGAGGGTAAAATAAATCCCGATGCGGTGCAGGCGGCTGCCGCAATCGAAATTATTCATCTTGCATCTTTGGTTCATGACGATGTCATTGATAACGCCGATATCAGACGGGGGCAGGAGACACTTCAAAAGAAATTCGGAAAACGTACTGCGGTCATCTGCGGGGACTATCTGCTGAGCCTTGCTTTGAAAACTATTTCAACAATTCCCGATGGGAAACGGTATATGGACATCCCAAGCGCCGACTATATCAGCAAGCTGTGTCTCGGTGAGCTTCGCGAGCATATTAACAATAATAACCTTGAGCTATCGCTGAGCGAGTATATCAGAATAATTTCCGGAAAGACAGCCGCGCTTTTTGAAGCGTCTTTCTTCGCAGGAGCTGTTCTGGCGGGGGCCACTCAGGTTGAAATTAAGATATACAAAAAAATTGGCAATTACGTCGGTCTGATTTTTCAGCTTCGGGATGACTGTCTCGATTTCGAAAACACCGTAGATACAGCAAAAAAACCCGTTCAGTCGGACTACGAGCAGGGAGTGATAACGCTTCCGCTGATTTACTCCTTTAACAAGCTGCCCGCTTTCAAAAAAAGGGCCGGAGAAAAAAAAATTACCCGTGAGGAACTGAACAGGGCGGTAGAGCAAGCCGGAGGGCTTGATTATACAAATCAGATTATCGGAAAATATTACTCAAAAGCAGAGCAAAATATACGAAGACTGAATGTGACGGAAGTTAAGCGCGGGAGGATCACCGCGATTTTGAAAAGAGCAGGCGGGACAAAAGCGGAAATATAGAGGGTGTGACGGACCATAAGCTTTAAGAAGTTTTTTAACTATGTCGAAATAAAAACCAAAATCACAAGCACCTTTACCTTTCTGCTGACGATTGGATTTCTCTTGTATCAGGGACGGGAAATGCTCTGGGGTAGAACAGTGCTTTTCTTTGCCGGAATGTTCTTCTTTGACCTCACGACCACAGCAATCAATAACTATATCGACTCTAAAAACAACGGACAGGTGCTTGCCGTCGGAAGAAAGAAAGCTCTTTTTATAATCTTTGTATTATTTGGAATCAGTGCTTTTTTCGGGCTTTATCTAGCCTGTATTACCGATTTGGTGGTTTTGCTTGCCGGAGCTTTTTGCTTCCTCTGCGGAGTGTTTTACACCTTTGGACCGCTTCCGATTTCGAGAATTCCTCTCGGAGAAGTGCTGTCGGGCTTTTTCTACGGCGTAATGATTCCTTTTATATTGATGTATATCAACTCACCCGCGGGAACATTTATAAGCTACAGTCTGAGCCTGCAAGAAATTTCTCTGACATTTCAGCTTGCCCCGATAATCAAACTCCTGCTTTTTTCCGTTACGCCCTTCGCGGTGACCGCCAACATTATGCTGGCAAACAATATCTGCGATTTGGAAAAAGACATCGAGGTGAAGCGGCATACGCTGCCTTATTATATCGGAAAAACTGCCCTGCCGCTGTTTGCGGGTCTCTACTATCTCACTTATATCTCGATGCTCCTAATGGTTTTATTGAGAATACTTCCGCCGGTGGTTTTAGCTTCACTGATTACCATACTACCTGTACAGAAGAATATCCGAGTGTTTTTCAAAGAGCAGGATAAGACCACAACTTTTAATGTAAGTATTATTAATTTTATTATAATAATGGGCGCTGATGCCCTGGCCGTTTTCTTGGCGGTTTTTATGTACAAAAGCTGATATTTCGCTATTTATCCGGTACCGAATCAGTTTAAAATGCGCCGAAAAAAACACAAAAATGGAGGAAATATATGAAAAAGGTTTCGATTTTGTTTCTTTGCATGACTCTGGCACTGACAACGTTTTCCGCATGTAAAAAAGCAGAGCCTTCGGCATCGGAATCGCCGAAAGCATCTCAGAGCGCCGCGCCCAGCGCGGAGGAGACCGCAAAAACAGGACTTGCGGTTATCCCTTCGGTAGCAAAATCCACGCCGGCAGGTACGGAGGAGGGGCTGGCGGAGGCGGACTCTCTCGCGGCTGCCGTACTTGTAACGAGTGACGGGAAAATTCTGGCCTGCAATATTGATTCAGTACAGTCCAAAATCAGCTTTACCGCCGACGGAAAACTCAAAACCGATAAAACTACCACTTTCAAGACCAAACAGGAGCTGGGCGAGGAGTACGGAATGAAAAAAGCCTCAAAAATCGGCAAAGAGTGGAACGAACAGGCTGATGCCTTTGCAAAATATGTTTTGGGAAAAACCGCTGACGAAGTCAAAGGAATCGCGATCGACGACAAAGGCTATACAACGGAGCCGGATCTAACCTCTTCCGTAACTATTCATGTGACCGATTTCATTTCCGCTGTTGAAAAGGCAGTAGCAAACGCAAAAGCTTTAGGGGCTAAGCCAACCGATAAACTGGGCTTGGGTATTACCACCGAAATGTCAAAATCCAAGGACGCGACAGCCCAGGAAGAGGGGCTTGCGGAGGCCTATTCGCTTTATTCGGTTGTGACAACAGGCGACAGCAAGAAAATTACCAGCTGCTATCTTGACGGCACGCTAAGTGATGTAAAGTTCGATTCAAAGGGAGCGATTACGTCCGATATAAAGACAGCAACCAAAACGAAGCAGGAGCTAAAGGAAGAGTACGGCATGAAAAAGGCGTCAAAAATCGGAAAAGAGTGGTATGAGCAGGCGGACGCTTTTTCGACCTATGTTAGGGAAAAATCGGCGGATGAAGTCAAAGGAATCGCGGTCAGCAGCGAGGGCTACGCAGCTGACGCCGATTTAATCAGCTCCGTTACGATTCACATCGCTCCGCTGATAGCGCTTGTCGAAAAAGCGGCGGCGAATGCTAAATAGCAATGACCAGGGGATAAGTAAAAGGGATGCATTACTTAATAAACAGTGCATCCCTTACGGTATTTATCTGGATTTTCAGAGGTGGCAGCGTGAGCAGAAAAATAATAGCAGGTATAATGACTGTTGTAATGGCTGTTACAATGTCGGCTTGTTCGTCAAGGACTGAAAAACGCTATAAGGCCAGCTTTTTGGAACTTTTTGACACTGTCACCGAAATCGTAGGCTATGCAGGGAGCCGGGAGGAATTCACGGAATACAGCCAGTATATTTATGACTGTCTGGATGAATATAACAGGCGCTATGACATTTATCATAATTACGACGGACTCAACAATCTAAAAACAATCAATGACAACGCAGGCATCAGGCCTGTAAAAGTGGACAGGAAAATTATTGACATGCTTTTGTTTTCAAAGAAAATGTTCGAGCTTACAGGCGGGGACATAAACATTGCTATGGGCTCGGTGCTGTCCTTGTGGCATGAGTACCGTATAAGAGGTATTGAGGACCCTACACGTGCGGCGCTGCCGAAATACGCGGAGCTTCAAATACGTGCCGGACATACCGATATTGATAAACTGCTGATTGATGAAAAGGCCTCAACAGTTTATCTGGAGGATCCGTATATGAGTCTGGACGTTGGCGCCGTTGCCAAAGGCTATGCGGTTGAACAGACGGCACTGTTTGCTGAGAAAGCGGGCTTCACGCATGGAACGATATCTGTCGGAGGAAATATCAGAACTTTAAAAGGTAAATACGATGAAAAGGGAAGCGTTGAGCCCTGGAGCATCGGAATTCAGGACCCGGACTCAAAAAGCGTGGGAGAGCCGCTCCATATCGTGAACCTTACGGAATGTTCCCTTGTTACCAGCGGCATTTATGAGCGGTACTATACTGTAGACGGGAAACAGTATCATCATATAATAGACCCGAAAACCCTGATGCCCGCTGAGCATTTCGTCTTTGTTTCCATAGTGTGCCGCGATTCCGGTATGGCTGATGCGCTTTCAACGGCTTTGTTCAACATGCCGTTCGAGGAAGGCGAAAAGCTCATTGAGGAACTGAACGGGGTTGAGGCCATGTGGAGATTCCGGGACGGAACCCAAATGTACAGCTCAGGCTTTAGCTCTTTGATAAGGCTTTGAGTATTTCCGGAATATGCTTTTTTGAGCTTACGGCGCAACTGTTATACGGTTACGGCCATCCTCCTTGGATTTGTACAAAGCATCATCAACTTTTTTAATCATGTTTTCGGGAGCGACCTTACCGCTGATCTCAGCCATTCCTATGCTTACAGTTACGTTGTACGGACTTTCGTTTTCCGCGCTTTTTATAGAGGCCATGAACTGATTAATAATCTGCTGAGCGTCCTCAATACCGACTGCCAGAACACCGAGGAACTCGTCTCCGCCCCAGCGGGAAGCAAGGCCCTTGCCTTCAACCGTGCTTTGCAGCTTCGCTCCGACCATTGCCAGAACTGCGTTTCCGAACATGTGACCATAGGTGTCGTTTATGTTTTTAAAACGGTCTATGTCCAGCATGAATAAGGTTCTGCTCTGCTTGTGATGCTTTCTGACAAATGTCTGATACTGCTTCAAAAACAGCTTTCTATTGGACAGACCGGTCAGATCATCGGTGTTTTCAATTGTCATTATGCGCTGATTATAATTCGAAAAAACAGCCGTAGTGACGACAATACAGGCAACAAGCGAAATCAGCAACAGGAATAAATTCTGCCTGATTCTCTGCTGAAAGACACTGTTAATCGAGTTCGTTTTCATTTCCAAAACCAAGTACCAGCCTAGGGTGCTGTTATACTTGGTAATCAGGCATTCTCGCTCTTCGCCGGAGGTAAACCACTGAAGCTCAGAGAGTTCGGACTTGTTTAACTCAATATTTTCCTTAATTCCGGTACGCTTAGGCAGGTCATGTTCGTTAATAAAAATATCCGTGTCGCCGGAGAAGGAGTTGGCAGCGCCACCATGATTAATGATATATACCGACAGGCCATAGTCGTGCGCGTATGATTTGATTGTGTCCTCAATTAAGTCGATTTTAAGACCGACACCGATTACACCCAGCAGCTTGCCGTCGCTTCCCTCAACACGGAAATTGACAAATAATGTTACATCGTTGTTGTCTGCCTGATTGGTATCGACCTCCAAATCGTATTCCTTGCCGGTTTCTATAAAATTATAGTACCATACATCGTGCTCATCTTTTTTTGACAGGGTTTTATTGAAGCCGTCCTGATAATAGTAGTTTCCTGTCTGCGCGGAAACGCAAAATACTGTCGTGTAGCTGTACTTCGCTTTATACGCTTTTAAATAGTTATACAGTTTTGTAAGAAACGCATCATCGTTACTATTCTCCGGTTCCTGAAGAAGCCATGCTTTCAAAAACTCATCGTTTGCCATCGTTTTAGAAACCATTACCGGCTTAGACATGGAGTTTTCAATCTGCTTTGAAATATTGATATCAGCAAGATTAACAATGCTCTCAAGCTGCTTCTCCGAAAGGTCCTGATAATTTCTGGTGTCTTTATATACAATTGCGGAAAAGCCAGCCAGTATAGCAAGTATGATAATCATGTTGCTGATCAGCAGCATGTGTTTTTTCAACTTTAAAACTCCTCTCGTCATGCATGGTACTCATTCTGCAGCATTTGTAATTCGACTTATGTAAGATAACTTAATTTATCTTATTTACATTACTCTTTTCGACAAAAATAGTCAAGAACATCGAAATATCGGGCAGCTGGTATTTATGTTAATTCACAGATTAACCGAGACATTTTCAAAATCATCAGGCTTCTGCCGCCGTAACGGTGACAGGAGCCAGATGAAAGAAGGCGTAAACAAAATACATTCGTACTTACTTTTCTCCGAACCGGGATACCAGCATATCAACACAGGCACTATAGGAATTGACGCCGGACGCGATGCCGTTTGATTTTAAGTATCCGTCATATACAGACGCGGCTGTTTCGGAAGCCGGAGTTTCGTGCTTAAGCCAGTAATCATTGTTGTCGCTCAAATCCTGAATGACATTTGCGCTAAATGTTGACGTAATCAGGAGACAGGCATATGGATCAGTTGTATTCAAGGCGTCTGTCAGATAGGAGAGCCCGAGCAAATAGCCGGAATATTCATATACCGGAATGTTTGATGTAATACAAGCCGCAATGCCGCAATAATTGGCTTCCTCCTCGGAATTAACGCCGCGCTGGTGAGCCATTTCGTGTGCAATTGTTGATGGAATAAAGCAATTGGGCACATCTATGTTAATGTTTGTTTCGCCGGTCAGTGCTATGTAAACACCCGAAAAACCGCCCAAGCTCATGAGCTTTGAATAAATCATAGGTTTGGCGGGATAGGCTCCGCCGGATAGCTCGGGATACTCCTTCGCAATGTTCGTATAAAGCTCCTTGCTCAACTCAAAGTAGCTTTGCCTGTCCTCATTAAAGTGTCCGTTCGCGTCGCGTGTGACCTGCGAAGAAAGCTCGTTGGCTTTTTCGGCAAAGAGTGCGGTTACCTCTGTCAGCTGCGAAACTGTAATTATGCTGGAATTAAGACCTGTTCTTTCGGCAAGAGTTGTGCTGTGATATCCGACGCCCCATATCCAGGCGTAAAAGGCCGCTATGTACAATGTCACAACAATAAGCACAGAAAGTCTGCATGACAGATAAAAAAATCCGAGTTTGTATTTGATTAAGACGGCTATAGTTTTCACAATGAAAAACAGCACCCATATAATGAGGAGCGTTATTAAGATTTCTGCAAGTGAAAAGTAACGAAATGGGCCAAAAGAGCTGAGCTGTGCCGCCGCGCTCCTGTACGGCATGGAGATATAAGTCAAAACCCAATCCATGATATGCTTTTTGCTGTTTAATATGTAAAACAGGAAAAGCAGGACAAGCGGAGGAAGGGTAAACAGGGCATAGGACAAAATGCGCCGCAAAACGATTTTTTTCTTCACGGGCAAACTGATAGTTTCCTGCACCATAACGCACCTCCGCTGGTGAATCTAAGCACAGTATATAGTACAAAAAAATCTTGGACAAGTGGGAAATAAAGGAACATCGCCAAGACATTTTTTGTTAATGACGTACATCTTTTAATATTAACTTATAGTTTTGAAAGCCTCAGTCAGTAAGCTGCCGATTCGATGGTTATGAGAGCGGCATATTCTTTTTAAACCAAATAGGCATTCATTATCTCGGTCAATCCTATTGATACCATAATCACAGGTCAGAGAAGCCTTAAATCCCAGCTTTTTTAAAATTATATCTGTATTTTTACATGATGCTCCATACGGATATGAGAAGGTGTTGGGTGTTTGGCCGGTCATCTGAAAAATCTCCTCCTGCAGCTTTTCGACATCTTCAGTCAAAAGCCGTTCATAGTCGGAATCCGATTCATTATATTTCTGGTTACAGCCAATCCTGCTTTTTGTGTATTTATGCAGATTGTAGCTGTGGTTTTGAACCTCTACACAGCCGGAATCCAGCATTTCATTCAACTGCTCCCATGTAACATGTGAATAATCAATGCTGTCATCCGGAACTCTGGTAAAATCATCTGTATTTTTACCGATAATTGAGAAAACCATCTTCATGCTGTATTTTTTAAGCAGGGGCAGCACATATACGTAATTATTCAGATATCCGTCGTCAAAGGACAAAACTATTGGTTTTTTCGGAAGCTGGACCTCGTCATATACATAATTAATCAGGTCGTTCATGGTGATTGCGGTATAATCGTTCTCCGATAAATACTTGAGGTCATTCTCCAATTCCCACGGAAATATGACATCCTTCCCGGCGTTGTACGGTTTTACCTCGTGGTACATAATTATGGGAAGGTAGACGACGCTGTCATCTGCAACTGGTTCTTGCGCCGTACTGTAAGCTGAGAGCTGGCCTAACGCCATAAACGCGGCCATGAAAAAACTGATTACCCTTTTATAATTCAATGCAACATCTCCATCAGATGATAGGCTCATCCATTTTTGCTTCCTTTCGTAAATACAAGCCAAGGTTATTTTTAAACGCTAGGCTGTTTTTATGCAACGTCAAGGTTAAAAAACTGAATGCATTAGACAATATGACGATTGGAAATAAAAAAAAGTCCTGTAGTCGTTGAAACTACAGGACTTTTCGCTTGGGGGAGAAGGAGGAATTTGAACCCTCGCACGCTATATTGACACGTCTACTACCTAAGCAGAGATGGAAAAACCATTGATAATAAAGCGGTTTCTGGGTAGATGTTGGGAGCATGTTGGTAATATGGATAATAATTTTATTTCAAATATATTTCTTCAATTTATGTTATTCCAATGTACTTAGAAGAATTTCATTTATAGTAATTATTTATCGACTTGTTTTCCTACTTGTTGACAGATATATAGATAGTTTTCATTAGCTAATCAGGGTACACAAAAATAGTATAATTACATATTATGTTGTAGAAAGGAGGTGAGTGAATACGTCAAAATCTAAGTATGACAATTTCGAAAACAGCGGAGATGCTTTCGGAATAGATCATGAACATTTTAATATGGAAAATAAAAAATGCAGAGAAGACCCTTGCAATCGATTTTGTGAGGATGATTGTAACTGCAAGTACCCCAAATGCTGTTGCAAATGTCCTCCAGGTCCCACTGGCCCTACAGGTCCTACTGGCCCAAGCGGTGCTTCCGGTGCCGTAGGTGCAACAGGTGCCACCGGCCCAGCAGGAGCCACAGGTGCAATAGGCCCCAGTGGCGCTACCGGTTCGGCGGGTGCCTCTGGAGCAACAGGTGCCACCGGCCCAGCAGGAGCCACAGGTGCAATAGGCCCCAGTGGCGCTACCGGGTCGGCGGGTGCCGTAGGTGCAACAGGTGCCACCGGCCCAGCAGGAGCCACAGGTGCAATAGGCCCCAGTGGTGCTACCGGTTCGGCGGGTGCCTCTGGAGCAACAGGTGCCGCCGGCCCAGCAGGAGTCTCAGGTGCAACAGGACCCACAGGTGCAACAGGACCCAGTGGTGGCCCTACAGGCGCGACAGGACCTAGCGGCCCCACAGGAGCCGCAGGAGCAACCGGAGCTACGGGAGCTAGTGGTCCAGCAGGTGCTACGGGTGTAACAGGAGCAGCCGGTCCACAAGGCCTAATCGGTCCGGCAGGTCCTCAGGGAAATGCGGGGCCAGCAGGAGCTACTGGCCCGGCAGGAGTAGCAGGTGCAACAGGAGCAGCCGGTCCACAAGGCCTAATTGGTCCGATAGGGCCTCAGGGAATTGCAGGACCGACCGGTGCTACCGGTTCGGCAGGAGCAACAGGAGCCACAGGTTTGGCAGGAGCAACCGGAGCTACAGGTCCTGCCGGTCCGGCAGGAGTAGCAGGTGCAACAGGAGCAGCCGGTCCACAAGGCCTAATTGGTCCGATAGGGCCTCAGGGAATCGCGGGTCCGACCGGCGCCACCGGTTCGGCAGGAGTAACAGGCGCAACGGGCGCAGTCGGCCCGCAAGGTTTAATCGGTCCGGCAGGTCCTCAAGGAATCGCAGGTCCGACTGGTGCGACTGGTCCGGTAGGCGCAACAGGTGCTACAGGTGCCACCGGCCCAGCCGGAGGAGTATTAGCTTATGCAGATTTCTATGCTCTAATGCCACCAGATAATGCGGCTACAGTAGCCGTCGGTGCGGCTGTTGAATTCCCACAAAATGGGCCCAGCAGTTTACCACCAACAATTTTCCGCACAAATGCCAGTACCTTTAACTTGTCAGTAATCGGCACTTATCAGGTTCTGTTCCAGGTTGGTGTAAACGAAGCTGGCCAGTTAATTTTAACTCTCGATCCTGGAACAGGTGCTGTTGACTTGCCATATACCGTAGTCGGGCGAGCAACAGGAACTTCTCAGATAGTAGGAATTGCTCTCGTAACGACTACGGTAATTAATTCTCTGATCTCAGTGCGAAATCCGTCAGGAAACTCGACAGCACTGACCATCACGCCTTTGGCTGGAGGAACCCGACCTGTTTCAGCACACCTTACCATCATGAAAATTGCTTAGTTTAAGATTCGCTTATTAATCTTCAGTAATACGGAATGCCGCAAACTGGTGGATCTGTATGAAATTCAGTAGGTGTACCGATTAAAACGGATAAAATGCAACGATTGCTTAATATAAAAGAGTCCTGTAGTCGTTTAAACTACAGGACTTTTTGCTTGGCGGAGAAGGAGGGATTTGAACCCTCGCACGCTTTTGACACGTCTACTCCCTTAGCAGAGACGGGACAACCACTGAAAACAAAGCAGATTATGTATAAATGATGGGAGTTTGTTGGTAATAGGATATTTGAGAATGTACAATCATCGTCTATTTATTTTATTATAACCAGATATGCGGTTAATTACGAAACGATAGTGTTAAGCTGGTGAATCCAACTAAAGGAAAGCAATTATGGTGTTGTTTCAATTGTTGGAGGTTATCATAACAAAGTCGCTTTCTACCTGCTACTTTTCATGCAATCGTGAATTTGAATAAACAAAACAAATCTGCTATACTTTTTATATATAAATATAACTTCTGGGGGCATTTCAGTGTATAAGTCTAAGATCTATAAAACTCTATCCAGCTTGAATGAGTTAAAGTGGAGGGTTGCCTTTAAGGGCGTGTTATCGGGGTTAATTGCAGGCCTGCTGGTTGTTTTATATCGATTGGGTATTGAATATGGAAATGAAGCGGCAGTCTCAATTTATTCGTATTTAAGATTGCATTCGTTGTTCATACTGCTATGGCTAATCACAGCCGTTGGCATCGGCTTATTTATAGCATGGCTCATAAAACTTGAGCCAATGGCCAAAGGCAGCGGAATACCGCAGGTTGAAGGCCAGGTTCTATACGGCATGAAGATGAAATGGTATTCCATTCTTGCAGTGAGATTCATAGCCGGAATTATTTCATCCTTATTTGGCCTTTCGCTGGGGCGGGAAGGCCCATCCATTCAGATTGGCGCAGCTGGCAGCCAGGCTTTAGCAAAAAAAATAAGCAAAAACAAACTTGAAGAAAATTATCTCATAACCGGTGGCGCTGCAGCCGGCCTTTCGGCCGCATTTAACGCCCCGCTGTCCGGAATAGTTTTTGCGTTGGAAGAAGTACATCGGAGTTTTTCGCCACTCATACTTATCACCGCCACCACCGCTTCACTAACCGCTGATGTAGTTTCCAAATACTTTTTCGGGCTAAAACCCGTGCTCAGCTTTACGGCAACTCCGCAGCTTCCGGAAATTCTCTATTTCTGGTTGCTGCCATTGGGAATTGTTTCCGGATTTGCTGGAGCTGCAATGAATAAAGCACTGCTGGGTTTCCAGACATTGTATAAAAAACTTCCGCCACGTCTTTGCCCTATTATTGCATTGCTCATCGCACTGCCCTGCGGGCTTTTTCTTCCTCAAGTGTTGGGAGGAGGCCAAAATTTAATTCAGATGGCAGAGAAGATAGACACTGGTATTGTGCTTCTTCTTGTTTTTATGGTTGTAAAGCTTATATTTACAAGCACAAGTTTCGGCAGCGGCATTCCGGGCGGAATTTTTATGCCGATACTAGCTGTCGGAGCGCTCTCGGGCAGCATTCTTGGCATAATTGCGGTGCATTTTGGTATGCCGGCCGAATATATACCCGATTTTGCGGTCTGCGCAATGGCGGGCGCTCTGTCCGCTTCGGTAAAAGCTCCAATAACAGCCATTTTATTGACAGCAGAGATGACAGGGTCACTCATTCATTTACTTCCGGTAGCCGCATGTGCATTTGTTGCGCTGCTACTGTCGGATATTTTAAAAATCACACCAATCTATGAAGCCCTTTTAGACCGCATTGTTGATAATAGTGAAAAAACACCTGATAGAGAAAAAGTAGGAGGACTGTTGGAAATTCCCGTTGAGCTCGGAAGCGCTGTGGCCAACAAAAAGATATGCGAAGTGGCCTGGCCTCAAGGAATATTAGTCGTCAGCATTCATCGGGGAAACAAAGATATAGTACCAGATGGTAATACAAAAATCGCACCGGGGGATTATCTTGTGCTGCTATCTTCAGAATGCACCTATAGAAATATGAACACTAGCATCAGAGAATTGTGCCATACAAAATATTAGAAAAAGTAACATTCCGAAGCCGTTGTAGAGTGGATGTATTCTGGGAATAAATTTTAAATTGTGTTGGTAACAGCGTTGGTAATGGGAGAATATAGTATAAAGCAAAGAGTCCTGTAGTCGTTTAAACTACAGGACTTTTAGCTTGGCGGAGAAGGAGGGATTTGAACCCTCGCACGCTTTTGACACGTCTACTCCCTTAGCAGGGGAGCCCCTTCGGCCTCTTGGGTACTTCTCCATGCCGAAAGACTAACTATATGATTGCACCGAGCTTCAATTCCCTGTTGAAGCTATTTTTTTAGAAATTGGCGGAGAGAGAGGGATTCGAACCCCCGGTGCTTTCGCACAACGGTTTTCAAGACCGTCACCATCGACCACTCGGACATCTCTCCGTTTCGGTCGCTTTGGTATAATAACACAATATCCGTTTTGTGTCAACTGGTTTAACCTATGTGAACTTGAAATTCCGGCCATAGCTTTTTTTACTCGGAAAAATGCCCTGTTGCCTTGAATTGTTAACACTTTTCGGATATAATGATACAACATGTCTTGAGGCGGAATAATTAAAATCGGCTCAAATTACGAGACTGTGAAATCATCTCCAGAGGATACATTTTTTATGCATGGTAACTTATTTGTTAAAGGCGCGAGAGAAAACAACCTGAAGAACATCGACCTTGAAATTCCCCGTGACAGCCTTGTGGTTTTTACGGGGCTGTCGGGTAGCGGAAAATCGTCGCTCGCGTTCGACACTATTTACGCCGAAGGGCAAAGACGCTACGTCGAGTCGCTGTCGAGCTATGCCCGTCAGTTTTTGGGACAGATGGAAAAGCCTGATGTGGACTACATCGAGGGACTTTCTCCCGCCATATCCATAGACCAGAAAACGACCTCCAAGAACCCGCGATCGACGGTGGGTACAGTCACGGAAATATATGACTATCTGCGCCTTTTGTGGGCGCGTATCGGCGTGCCTCACTGCCCGAAATGCGGCAAGGAAATCAAGCAGCAGACCATCGACCAGATAATCGACCAGATTCTAATGCTTCCAGAGGGGACAAGAATACAAATTCTCGCGCCCGTTGTCCGCGCAAGGAAGGGCGAATACCAGAAGGTGTTTGAGGATGCCAGAAAGTCCGGCTATGTCCGCGCCCGCGTCGACGGAAATATCTATGACCTGAGCGAGGAGATTACACTCGAAAAGAACAAAAAACACAACATCGAAATTGTTGTGGACAGGCTCGCGGTCAAGTCTGATTTTACGCAGCGACTGACGGATTCTGTCGAAACGGCGGCAGCGCTTGCCGGCGGAATCGTGATAATTGACATTCCGGACGAGGGGCGGGAGCTGCTCTTTTCCCAGAACTATGCCTGCGAGGACTGCGGAATCTCCATAGAGGAGCTCACGCCGAGAATGTTCTCGTTTAATAACCCATACGGAGCCTGCCCTGCATGCGGAGGCTTGGGCATCCAACTACGTGTTAATCCGGAGGCTATACTTCCGAATCCGACGTTGTCCATTATGGACGGCGGCATCGAGGCGAGCGGCTGGGGCAACGTCCGCAACGATGGAATCTCGAGGATGTATTTCGAGGCACTTGCGAAAAGGTATAAGTTTTCGCTTACGGAACCAATCAGAAACCTCTCACCAGAGGTTATAGATGTGATTCTCTACGGCACCAAGGGCGAAAAGCTGACGCTTTATTACGACCAGCCGCGCGGTAAGGGGACACTAAACCAGCCCTTTGAGGGCATTGCGAATAATATTGAGAGACGCTATCACGAGACGCAGAGCCCATCAATGCGCAACGAGCTTATGCAGTGCATGGGCGAATACGACTGTCCGGACTGCCACGGACTGCGCCTTAAACCCGAAGTGCTCGCCGTGACGGTAGGCGGTATCAGAATCAGCGATTTTACTCAGATGTCCGTTACGAACGCGCTGGAATTTCTGGATAAGCTCGAGCTGTCTCCACGGGACGCGATGATAGCCGACAGAATAATTAAAGAAATTCGCCAGCGTCTGGGCTTTCTCAAGAGCGTGGGACTTCAGTACCTGACGCTTTCGCGCGCGGCGGGCAGTCTTTCGGGCGGAGAGAGCCAGAGAATAAGGCTTGCCACGCAAATCGGCTCCGCGCTTATGGGCGTCTTGTACATTCTGGATGAGCCGAGTATCGGCCTACACCAGAGAGATAACGAAAAGCTGATTAAAACCCTTAAAGATTTACGCGACCTCGGAAACACGCTTATCGTCGTCGAGCATGACGAGGACACAATGCGCGCGGCGGACTACATCGTTGACATCGGTCCGGGAGCGGGCATACACGGCGGAGAAGTCGTCTGCACGGGCTCTATAGAAGATATCTGCGCCTGCGAGGGCTCAATTACGGGGCAGTACCTGAGCGGAAAAAAGAAAATTCCCGTTCCCACTGAACGCAGAAAAGGCAACGGTCACAGCCTTATTGTCCGCGGAGCGCGGGAAAACAACCTCAAAAACATCGACGTTGAGATACCACTAGGCGTATTCACCTGTGTAACCGGAGTATCCGGTAGCGGCAAATCTTCGCTTATAAACGAAGTCCTCTACAAGACTCTCGCGGCGGAGCTGAACCGTGCCAAGACTCATCCCGGCGCTCACGACAGTATTGAGGGGCTTAAATATCTCGACAAGGTCATCGACATCGACCAGAGCCCCATCGGCAGGACGCCGCGCTCAAACCCCGCGACCTACACAGGCGTCTTTAACGATATACGCGAGCTTTTTGCCTCTACTCAGGACGCGAAAATGCACGGCTATAACTCTGGACGCTTTTCGTTCAATGTCCGCGGCGGACGCTGCGAAGCCTGTACCGGCGACGGACTTATAAAAATCGAAATGCATTTTCTGCCGGACATCTACGTTCCCTGCGAGGTCTGCAAGGGTAAGCGCTACAACAGAGAGACGCTAGAGGTGCGCTACAAGGGCAAAAACATTTCAGAAGTGCTTGAAATGACGATTGAAGAGGGCCTAAGCTTCTTCGAAAATATTCCTAAGATTAAAAATCAGCTTCAGACGCTTTGCGAAGTCGGACTCGGGTATGTAAGACTCGGACAGTCCTCGACTACGCTTTCCGGCGGTGAGGCGCAGCGCGTGAAGCTCGCGACAGAGCTGTGCAAGAGGAGCACAGGCTCGACTGTGTACATTCTGGATGAGCCGACTACGGGGCTGCATGTAGCCGATGTGCACAAGCTGGTGGAGGTTCTGGGAAGACTCGTCGAGCAGGGCAATACGGTCATCGTCATAGAGCACAATCTCGACGTCATCAAAACCGCCGACTATATTATAGATTTGGGTCCCGATGGCGGAGACATGGGCGGAGAGGTCATCTTTACGGGTACACCTGAAGAATGCGCCGCCTGCGATAAGAGCTATACAGGCCAGTTCCTGAAGAAAATGCTTTAATAATCTTCAATTTTTCATGTATTAATTAACAAAGTGAGCCGGTTCCCCGTATCATGGGTAAAAGGGGGAACTGATATGGAAGCAATCGAGATTATTTCTGCGTTCGCGCTCTCGCTTACCTTTCTTCTGCTGATCTGGACAATAAAAGGCTTTTTGCTGAGGCCTCCTACCTGCGGAAGAGGAATCAGAGTTACAACGGTAATTACGGCGGACGGAAGCACCAAAGACCTTGAGCGCGAGATAACGAATTTGCGCTGGCTCAGAGAAGACGGCAGACTGAGGACGGAGATACTGATTGTCGACGCGGGTATGGACGCGCAGACGCTGGAAATTGCTAGATCCCTGCAGCGCAGGGATTCGACGATTAACATATGCACACCTGAAGAAATTGCGAATATAATCACACGGGGTATCGGGAATGGAGCAGAGAGATAACTACATAGAATTATCGGGAACGGTTAAGGCTGTCCTATTCCAGAACGAAGAGAACGGCTACACCGTTATCAAGCTGGAAACACAGGACGGTGAAGCTGTAACCGTTGTCGGCTGTCTGCCCTATGCCTGTCCCGGGGAGCTCCTGACCGTTACAGGTGAATACACAAAGCATTCCGTCCACGGCGAGCAGTTCAAGGCCGAGTGGGCGGAGCGCACGATGCCCGTTGGTGCGGAGGCAATTTTTGAATACCTTGCTTCGGGCGCACTGCGCGGGGTCGGTCCCGCAACGGCGACGCTTATCGTCACGGCTTTCGGCGGAAACTCACTCAAGGTCATAGAAAACGAACCGGAAAGACTCGGACAGGTCAAGGGCATAGGCAGAAAAAAGGCCTTCGAGATATCCGAGGCCTTTAAAAAACAGGTCGGTATACGCAGATTGCTTGAATATCTCGGAAACTACGAGATAAGACCAATTATTGCTATAAGGCTTTATCACGACTTCGGAGATAAAGCGCTCGAGATATTGGAGGAGAATCCCTATATCGTTGCCGGCGAGCATATCGGAGCGAGCTTCGCCGAGGCGGACACTCTCGCGCTCAAAATGGGCTTTGAAAACGACTGTGCCGAGCGGGTCGCGGCGGCTGCCCTCTATGAGCTTTGGCATAATTCGAGGAACGGGCATACCTTCATTCCGGTCGATAAGCTTATTACCGCGACTTCCCAGCTCATTGAAGTGAGCGCCGAAGCGGTTGAAGAAGCGCTGGACGTTCTTTCCGACAGCGGCGAGATTGTGAGAACGGTGATAGCCGACAGGGAGGGCTGTTACCTTGCCTCGCTCTTTGAAGCAGAGGTGTATACGTCCGAGAGAATAAAAGGAATGTCTGGTGAAAAAATAAGCCCGAAAAAGGATGTCGATACGCTCATCGGTCAGATTGAAAAGGAGCAGACGGTTTCTTACGCCGATATGCAGCGCCACAGCCTGAAAATCGCGGCTGAGAGACAAATTATGGTACTGACTGGCGGCCCCGGTACAGGAAAAACGACGACAGTGCGCGCTATAGTTTCGCTTTACGAAAAGCTGGGGCTGAAAACACTTCTGACAGCGCCGACGGGACGCGCGGCAAAGCGCATGAGTGAGCTGACCGGAAGGGACGCCTCAACCGTCCACAGACTGCTCGAAGCGGGGTTTTCCGAGGAACACGATGAGCTCATATTCAAACGCGACGAGGACGAACCGCTTGTCTGTGACGCCGTGATTCTGGATGAGTGTTCGATGGTGGACATTTACCTCATGGCGGCGCTGCTGCGCGCGATGCCGCCGAAATGCAGGCTCGTAATGGTCGGTGATGCGGATCAGCTGCCGAGTGTCGGCCCGGGCAACGTTTTTTTGGACGTTATACGAAGCAATATCGTCGAAACCGTTCGTCTGACGGAAATATTCAGACAGGGCGCGGAAAGCCGCATAGTCGCGAGCGCGCACATGATAAACAGGGGAGACTATCCGGAGCTCAAGAGCAATTCAGCGGACGGAGACTTTTTCTTTCTCAAAAGGGGAGAGCAGGCACAGACGGTCGATACGATAGTTGAGCTGTGCTGCCACCGTCTGCCTGAAAAAATGGGGATTCCGGCGACTGATATTCAGGTTTTGAGCCCGACAAGGCGAGGAGAAACGGGCACAAGGTACTTGAATGCCGTGCTCCAGCGGGCGCTGAACCCCGCCTCAGCAGGCAAAAAAGAGAAAAAATTCGGCGAAATTGTCTTCCGCGAGGGAGACAGAGTGATGCAAACCAGAAATAACTATGATATAATGTGGGTACGTCCGGAAGTTATAGAGTTTTCGAGCGAGACCGGCGGAGCGGGGCTCCCCATTATAACAATGGGAGCAAAGCCCGAACACGGTACAGGTATTTTTAACGGAGATATAGGCATCGTCGCGGGAATTGACACCGAAAACGAGACGCTTGCGATACTTTATGACGACAGGCTCGCCTACTACGGCTTTGATATGCTGCCGGAGCTTGAGCATGCCTTTGCCATGACAGTCCACAAATCCCAGGGCAGCGAGTTCAAAGCCGTAATCCTCGCGGCGCAGGAGGGCTCGCCCCAGCTTATGAGCAGAAGCATCCTTTATACAGCCGTAACAAGAGCGAGGGAGCTTTTGATAATCGTCGGGAGCGACACGACGGTTTTCAATATGATAGATAACCACAAGGTGACAAGAAGATACTCAGGACTTCGTGCCAGATTGACGGATTAGCTTCTGCTAGAAAGGACGGTAAAGCTATGGGTGTTTTTTCGGGACTTTTGGATCTTTTATATCCGCCGCGCTGCGCTTTTTGCAGAAAGATCCTCAAAACTGGCGAAATAGGGATGTGCAAAAAATGCGGGGGCACCATAAAACGCACGCATAACGGCGGAGCACAGTCGGGCGACTTTTTCTCCTGCTGCGTGTCACCGCTCTTTTACGAAAACGAAGTGCGCGACGCGATACTTCGTTTCAAATTCAACGACACAACTGTCTATGCCGAACTCTTCGGAGAATTCTTGGCGGACTGTATAAAAGAAAACCTCAAGGGACGCTACGATATCATCACATGGGTGCCGCTCAGCAAGACGCGACTTAAAAAGCGCGGCTACGACCAAGCCATGCTGCTGGCAATGTCGGCGGCTCTGAAACTCGACGATGTCGCGGTGGAGCTCCTTACAAAGCATACTGACGTACCGGCGCAGTCCGGCGTCGGCTCCGCCGAAAAGCGCCGCGCGAATATTTCTGGCGTTTACAGCGTGGCGGATGAAGAGCTTGTCCGCGGAAAGCGCGTTCTTGTGATAGATGATATCATAACCACCGGCTCAACACTTTCCGAATGCGCCAAGACGCTGAAATATTCGGGCGCTGAAGAGGTCGTTTGCTGTACTCTTGCCAGAACAAGAGAATAAAACCGGAAAGTTTTGTCAAAGATTCATTTGAGGCGTCAGTAGACATTACCTCGCCTTTATTCATAGAGACATCGAAAGGAATGGTCGTATACATGGTCTTTTTTGAAAGAGATATTGCGATTGATCTGGGAACCTCGAGTATAATTGTATATGTCAGCGGAAAGGGGATAACCCTTCGGGAGCCGACGGTCGTTGCCGTGGACAAGCACTCCGGCAAGCTTCTTAAGGTCGGGGAGGACGCCCAGAAAATGCTCGGCAGGACTCCCGCGAACATTGTTCCCATTCACCCGATAATAAACGGCGTTGTTTCTGATTACGATATGACGGTTAGAATGCTCAAGGAGCTTATCCAACGCATCACATCCTTCAGCCTGTTTAAACCGCGTATAATAATCTGTGTACCCGGCAGTATTTCCGGAGTCGAGGAACGCGCGACTATAGACGCGGGCATTGAAGCGGGTGCGCGAAAGGTTTATCTCGTAGAGTCTTCCGTCGCCGCCGCCATGGGTGCCGGCGCGGATATCACGAAGCCTGACGGGCACATGGTGCTTGACATAGGCGGCGGAACAACTGAGGTCGGCGTCGTATCGCTAAGCGGCGTCGTTGAGAGCGAATCAATAAAAACGGCGGGCGATGCATTTGATGAAGCGATAGTTAAATACATACGCCGTAAGCATAATCTGCTTATCGGACTGAAAACGGCCGAAGAACTGAAAATCAGAATCGGAAGCGCCTATCCCGTGCAGGCGCCGAGTACCGAGGAGGTCAAGGGACGCTGTCTGATGACAGGCCTTCCGCGTACCGTCGAAATCGACACAAACGATATCGCCGAGGCGCTTGTTGAGCCTCTCTCCGCGATACTTGACGCTGTACAGATGGTACTCGAGAGAACTCCTCCGGAGCTCGTAGCGGACATCTCGCGAAACGGTATTGTCCTGTGTGGCGGTGGCAGCCAGATACCCGGACTCGATAAGATTGTTTTCGCAAAAACCAGCATCAATATAAACCCCGTGGACGATCCTGTTACCTGCGTGGCTTACGGAGCGGGAAAAATGCTTGACCGCCTTTCCGACATGGAGGAAGGCATGATAAATCTGGCTCGGAAACGTCAGATGAAATAACGTTTAAAAATAGCAAGCGGCGGAAACAAAAAGGTTTCCGCCGCTTGCTATTTGCTTTTTGAGGTTCGGTGCTTATCAGCCCTCTGGCATTACTTGTTATTTATTGGCTTCGGCTGTTCCAAGTTCCTTGGAGCTGCACTTCGTCTGCAGCCACGAAAGGACGTCCATGTAGACCTCGTCCTTATTCAGCTCGTTATGTATTTCATGGCGTGAGCCGTGATAGAGCTTAAGTGTCACGTCTGAAAGACCGGCCTTTAAAAATCCGTTATAAACACGAAGCACGCCCTTGCCGTATTCGCCGACAGGGTCGTCATCGCCCGAAATAAAGAATACGGGCAGATTCTTGTTCATACGCTCAAGATTCTTCGGACTGGAGATGTATTTTATACCCATCAGCATGTCGCGGGTGAGGTCGGCTGAGGTAATAAAACCGCAGTCGGGGTCCGCCACGTACTTGTCAACTATCGCTTCGTCCCTTGTAAGCCAGTCAAAATCCGTACGGACAGGCTTGCAGCGGCTGTTGTATCCTGAAAATGCGAGATTGTTCAGAAATTGGCTCCTGTAGTTTGGACCATGACTCTTAATTATAGCATTCGCAACTGTGAGGCCGGAGTTGAGCAGGAGACCGCTCTGCTGACCTGTGCCGCTGAGAATAACTCCGTCCGGTCCGTCGTGATAGCGAATGATATATGTACGGGTGAGGAAGCTGCCCATAGAATGCCCATAAATAAAAAAGGGTAGACTGAAATACTGCTCTTTCAGCCGCTCATAGAGCTTTCTCATGTCGCCGACGACCAGTTCCCAGCCGCCGTGATCACCGAAGTGACCTTGATTTTTCGGGTCTGACACGCTTTTTCCGTGTCCCAGATGATCGTCGCCCGCTACAACAAAGCCTTTTGAGGCCAGATACTGCGCCAGGTCATCATATCTGCTGATGTGCTCGGCAATGCCGTGGCAAATTTGGACAACACCGATAGGAGTAATATCGGGAAGCCATTCGCGGACATAAATAGTGCTTTTGCAATCGCAAGAATTAAAGCTGAACTCGTTTAATATGGGCATGGAAGCGACCCCCTATACAAATAAAGAACGATGCGATTTTTTTGTAACCCTATTGTAATAATATTATATTGAATTTTGTGATAAGTCAACCGAAAATGACGTTTTTCCAGAAATAACAGGAGATTATTTGACGGTGAGCTCGATAATCTCAAGCCCGTGCCGCAAAGCGTAGAGCAGAGTGTTCATGGTTCCGCCCGGTTTTCCGCCGTAAGCCGCTATCAGTACAGAGGAATTGTCAACCATATATCTGTTCCGGCGCATCATACAGTCGGCGGTGTAATCCTTTTGCACGAGAGTATAATAGTCGCAGTCCGCGACAAGCCTTGCATAGCGCTTCCTGAGAGCCTCAGGCCAGCCTTCGGACTGCCGCTCGTACGGGATAGCCGCCTCGAGCGTAACGTCCTCATGCGAGGCTCTCAGCGCCATAACCGCTTCGCAGAAAAACATGTCGCAGCCGGTTGCCATGCCGCAGATGAAGTGGCGGATGCCGGAGCGATAAACCGACTCCACGGAGTCGGAAATTTGCTCCTTAAGCTTCACGCAGCGCGGGTCGCTCTCGTCATTTTTCCAGGGAAGTTTTTCCTCTCTGTGTCCGGTAAAGGTGCAGGCTGTTTGCTCACTTTCCATAGAGCTCCTCCGAAGCTGAGAATGTTGTACCTTTATTTTACTATTTTATTCCGCATATGTCAAAAGCATGATGCCACTATTCATGCCGATAAGACCATTTTTTAGAAGTTGTTGTGATAATTTTTAATGAAACTGAAATAAATAACAAACAAATTGCCCATAATACCTTTGAATTCATTTTGGAGGTTATAAAATGAAAAAAACAACTGTGTTCATTTCCTTGGCTCTATTGCTTCTGGCTATACTCGGAGGCTGCAAAACAAACACCACAAAGCCGTCAGCCAGCCCGAATGTACCTGTAGTTTCGCAGAGCCCCGCGATTCCTTCTCCGTCAGTAAGCGCAAGCCCAAAGACCTCAGCCGCACCTTCGGCAAGCCCCAAGGCTTCAGCTTCTCCCGCTGCATCGCCCAAAGCATCAAAATAAGCGGATAAAAATGAAAAAGACGAGTGCAATGAAACACTCGTCTTTTTCTTTGGCTTTTAATTAAACGTAGTTATTAGCCGTTTGTAGCAGCGGATGCCGAAGGAGCAGCATCAGCAGGAGCTTCGCTGACTGCGGGAGCTTCGCTGGTTACAGGGGCTTCACTGGTCGTAGCGGGCTCTTCGGATGTAACGGCGGGGGAAGTCGAAGCAGCAGGCTCCTCAGCCTTTTTTCCGCAACCTGCGAGTGCAGCCATAAGCATCATAGCGGCAAGAACTACAGCAAAAGTCTTTTTCATAGTTTTTTATCCTCCAAAACTGATGATTGTTTACCCGAGAACCTTTGGAGTTCTCTGGGAACTCGTTGATACTAGCACCGTTGGGGGGATATGTCAATACAAATGCGATGAAATTTAATAAATAGTTAATAAAATCTTAACAATTAGCTTTGACACTATGCTTTCAGCTCACTTGAGAGTTTGTGCGTAGGCAGCATATTTTTCAATCTTTTTAGAGCAGTCCTGCTTATCGCTGCCGTTGACAAGAATATATATTTTGATTTTGGGCTCGGTGCCTGACGGACGGACGATGAACGAGGTATCATCCTCAAGCTCAAAATAGAGGACGTTTGAGCCGGAAATATGAGTCTTGTCGACAAAACCCAGACCGGGTACGATGATTTTGCCGCTGGCGTAATCCCTTTCGCGGAGAACCTTTACGCCGCAAAGCTCGACGGGAGGATTTTCCCTGAGCCTTTTCATCAGCTTCTGCATATTTTCGAGTCCGTCAATTCCGGGCATGACAAGATTGAGGGTCTTTTCGGCGAAGTAGCCGTATTTTTCATAGAGGTTATCTAACGCCTGTATCAGTGTCAGGCCTTGGCCGAAATAGTATGCCGCCATTTCGGCAAGGAGCATGGAGGCGGTGACAGCGTCCTTGTCGCGGACATAGTTGCCAATCATATAGCCGTAGCTTTCTTCATACGCCATAATGTAGCTGTAGCTGCCGGCCTTCTCGTATTCGGCAATCTTCTCGGCCATGAACTTAAAGCCCGTAAAGGTGTCGTCTATATGAACTCCGTTCTGCTGTGCGACCTCACGAGCCATTTCTGTAGTGACAATGGTCTTGACCGCGGCGGCGTTTTCCGGCAGGGTTCCGGCTCTTTTCCTAGCGGTAATGATATAATCCAGAAGCAGAACACCGGTCTGGTTGCCGGATACCGTGACATATTCGCCTTTATCGTCGCGCACCATTAAACCGACTCTGTCCGAATCGGGATCCGTTCCTATAATCAGCTCGCAGTTCTCGCGCTTGGCAAGGTCGACAGCAAGATAGAAACCGGCAGGTTCCTCGGGGTTAGGGCTCTTGACAGTCGGAAAAGAACCGTCTATGACCATCTGCTGGGGAACCGGAATAATATTCTTGAGCCCCAGACGACGGAGCGCTTCTGGTACGAGCTTGTATCCCGCTCCGTGGAAGGGAGTATAAACAATTTTAAATCTATCCGCAACACGTGCGACAGCCTCGCGGTCAATTGACTGAGAAAGAACGTTTCCAAGGAAAGCCTCATCAACGGCTTCTCCGATAGTCTCGACGAGTCCTGCTTCAACGGCTTCACTGAAGAGCATTTTCTTTATACCTGTGAATATGTCAATACGCTCCATGGCGTCCGCAATAGCCTGAGCGTGTTTGGGCGGAAGCTGTGCTCCGTCTGTCCAATAGACCTTATAGCCGTTGTACTCACGCGGATTATGGCTCGCCGTGACGTTTATGCCGGCTGTCGCGCCGAAACTGCGTATGGCAAAGCTGAGCTCCGGAGTCGGACGGAGCGCGTCGAAGATACGCACAAAAATACCGTTTGCCGCCATGACGGAAGCCGCCGTACGCGCGAAGAGCTCGCTGTTCTCACGGCAGTCATAGCATATAATGATGCCCTTCTTCATGGCGTCCTCGCCCTCGGCGCAGATGACGGAGGCGAAAGCCTGTGTCGCGTGTCTGATTATGTGCCTGTTCATACGGTTCAGGCCCATACCCATAATACCGCGAAGTCCGGCGGTACCGAATTCCAGCGGAGCAAAAAAGCGGCTTTTGATTTCTTCCTCGTCGCCTGATATTGCGTCCAGTTCTTTCCACTCGTTTTCCGAAAGAGCCGGGCTGTCCATCCATTTACGGTATTCTTCCATATAGTCATTCATCTGAGTTACCTCCGATTAGCGAAGCCGCTTCATCGCGCATTGAAACAGGGACAAAAATATCGCTGCCCTCGGCACTCATGCCGAGGACTACAGTTCCGAAGCTGCCGCTGCCGGGATAAATTTTCAGAGCGGGAATCCCATATGCGGATAGCATGTTTATCAGCATTTCGTCTTCCATATCAACCGATGTGCAGTGAATGAGAAAGACGGGCTCTTCGGGCGCTCCGTCAAATTTCGGCCATTTCATATAAATTTCACCCGGCAGGGAGCGATACCATGAAGGCATTTCCTTTTTGGAAGCGTTCTCCGTCTCACCGTCCGCCGCGCTTTTCTGTTTGTGCTTAAAAAAACACATTTTAATTCTCCTTGAGCAGCCTTGTTTTCTAAGGCTATTTATGGTATTTGCTGTTTTCGTTTATCATTATACCCCTGTAAATCTGTTCCGCAAGCATTACTCTTGCAAGATGATGCGGAAAAGTCATTTCCGACATTGATAAACAAAGATCGGCACGCTTTTTTATGCAAGTGTCCAGTCCGAAAGATGAGCCGATGATGAAACAGACCCTTGATTTTCCCTCGTTTGCACATTTTTGGAACAGGCCCGCAAATTCGGGACTGCCAAGCTGTTTTCCCTCGATACACAGCGCGACGACATAGGCGCCCGAAGGTATGATTTTTTCAATCTCCAGCGACTCTTTTTGGAGTCCGCAGTCTATTTCGGTCTGCGATGGATTTTGAGGCAGTTTTACTTCGGGAAGCTCCGTCAGCTCCAGCCTGCAGTATGGTTTGAGCCGCTTTTCATATTCGGCAAAAGCCGAAATGTAATGGGCTTCCCGCATGCGTCCGACGCAGATAAGACTGATGCTCAGCATAAAGCTTCGTCTCCGACAGATAATTTTAGTATGTCCCGTTCCGGCGCGACTTCCAGCAAAATTTCTTTTTCGGTATTTATACCCTCGTTTGACAGAATGTCGCAAACACAGCGCCGCGCGAGTGTGGGTATATTGTTCTCGCGGCTCAGATGACCGAGGACCATTTTCCGCGTGCCGCTTTTATATAGCTCTGCCGCGAGCGCCCCGCAGCAGTCGTTGGAAAGATGCCCGTTGTCGGACAATATCCTGCGCTTGAGCGGGAAGGGATACGGTCCGTTTTTCAGCATTTCAAGGTCATGGTTTGCCTCAATTACAGCGGCATCGACGCCTCGGAGTCCCTCGAGTATCTCCTCGGTGACGTGGCCGAAATCCGTACAGAAGCCGAAGCTGGCGCTTCCGGACAGACGGTAGCCGACGCTTTCGGGGGTATCGTGCGGCGTATGGAAGGGAAGAACGGTCAAAGCTTGAATGTCATAATCCTGACCGGGCAGCAGCACAGTTAAATAATCGTCGACCCCCGCAATTGACCAGCTGAGATGGTTGGCCACTGTACGGGGGGCAAATATTGGTATTTCGTAGTGCTTTATTAAAGTGTTAAGACCGTTTATATGGTCCGAATGTTCATGTGTTATAAGTATGCCGGATAGCTGCTCCGGCTTAACTCCGAGCGAAGACAGCGCCGAAACGATGCGCTTTGCCGATATTCCAGCGTCTATCAGCACTGCGGTGTCCCCATCCTTAACAAGAGTACAGTTTCCGGTGGAGCCGCTCGCTATTGTATAGATTTGCATAAAATGTAAGTCCTTAAGCTTTAAACTACCGCGGACGAATATTCGTCCGGTTCGGAGACGCAGGTGATATCGGCGCCCAGGCTTTTCAGCTTGCCGACAAGGTCCTGATAACCGCGCTCGATATATGAGACTTCCTCGACAACCGTCTCGCCCTTCGCGCAAAGACCGGCAATGACGACAGCGGCTCCGGCACGGAGATCACAGGCGGCAACAGGCGCACCTGTGAGGGATGAAACTCCCTCGATAACGGCAGTCTTCCCGTCAACCTGAACTTCGGCGCCCATTTTTTTGAGCTCCGATATATATTTGTAGCGGTTGTCCCAAACTCCCTCGGTTACGACGCTTGTGCCCTCCGCAAGGCAGAGCACAGTGGATATCTGAGGCTGCATATCCGTCGGGAAACCGGGATATGGCTGAGTTTTGACGTTTGCGCGGGTAAGCTTTCCGGTGCGGCGCACAACGACGTAGTCGGGGTATTCATCGACCGCAACGCCCATTTCGCGGAGCTTTGCGGAGATGCAGTCCAGATGTTTGGGGATGACGTTTCGAATCGTTATCTCTCCGCCGGCCGCCGCAACGGCCGCCATGTATGTTCCTGCTTCAATCTGGTCGGGAATAATCGAATAGCTTCCGCCGTGAAGCTTATCGACCCCGTAAATTTTTATCGTGTCGGTACCCGCGCCGCGGACATCCGCGCCCATGGAGTTCAAAAAGTTTGCGAGGTCGACTATATGCGGTTCTCTCGCTGCGTTTTCAATCGTTGTTTTACCCTGCGCCTTGGAGGCCGCAATCATGATATTCATCGTCGCACCGACGGAAACCTTGTCGAGATAGATTTTATTTCCGGTCAGCAGGCCGTTCGGAGCTTCGGCATAGACGAAGCCGCCTTTGACCTCAACCTGAGCGCCCAGCGCCGTCATGCCCTTAATGTGCTGGTCTATGGGGCGAACGCCGAAATTGCATCCGCCGGGCATCGTTGTCTTTGCGGAGCCGAAACGTCCGAGCATTGCGCCGATGAGATAATAGGACGCACGAATCTTGCGCATCAAATCGTAAGGAGCGCCTTCCTTGCGAACGCTTGTACAGTCAATCTCAACCGTGTTTTTATTTATAATACGAACCTTTGCTCCCATTTCGCTCAGAATTGTAAGGAGCATATCGGTATCGCTGATTTGAGGTATGTTTTCAATTCTGCATATACCTTCGACCATAAGGGCGGCAGGTATGATAGCAACAGCGGCGTTTTTAGCCCCGCTTATCTCAACTTCACCGTATAGAGGATTTCCGCCTCTGATGACATATTTATCCAAACAATACACCTTCCCGTGACGAGAAAATATCGCACATCTTTATTTATGTATGATACCCGAAGTGAGAGATAATAGCCGCCCAAAAAACGAATATAATTCTCCCATGAAGGAAAAGAAAAGTCTCAATCAAAGATTTTCCAGTGAATTATAACATAAAGATTACAAAAATTCAACAAAAAATAAATGTAAGGCCTTAGGAGGCGCTTTCGATGTTTTCGGCTTTTCCGGTTTCGGCGTCAATATAGTAGGGGCCGGAATTTGTTGTGATGCACCATACCGGTTTAAGAGTGCAGTTTCCGGATACAGCGGAATACATATTGTATTCAATTTCCAAACCGTTAATCTCACTGCAAATATATCCGGTCTGATGGATAGACTCCAGAAAACTCATTATTATCGTGACGCTGTCGGGGTAAGTCTCACTTGCGGCCATAGAGCTTTTTGTATCCAGAGGTCTTTTGCCGCTGATAAGCAGGAGATTGTCGGAACTGAAAGTAAATGTGACAAGCGCGTTGTAAATATCGGTACCCTCCCATGAGCAGGGAAGAGTAACCTCTGTATCATTGCCGTCAACCTTAACAAGCGGCTCACCGCTGCCGCATTCAAGGCCCAGCTTTTTCATGGCGGTTTTTGACGCGGTGACGGGATCTCTGCCCTTTGAAATGACGCCCGAGTTCAGCCTAATTTCAAATTCTCCCGTGCCCCGGAAGTTTCCGTCACCGTCTGAGCATTTATAGAAAAAGAAATTACCGCCTTTATCCTCCACCAATGAACAGCTTCCAATGAGAGAGGTGAGCATATGCTTTTCTGCCTCCATATCGCGCTTTAAGGATAAAAGAGACGGAACGCTCTCGGGCAGATTTATGTCGGGGTTGAGCGTAATTCCGTTGTCAGAAAGGACGTTCTCCAGCGCCTCCATGCGGGAAGCCTGCGCTTTTCGTTCTTCTCTTATATTGTTTAACACAATAAAAAGCAGGAAGACGTTGACTACAACAAGGAGGAGCAGTATGAAGTTTTTAATCTTTGATTTATCCACTTTTTCTCCTGTTTAGCTCAAACGAATCCAGGTGCAGCTTACTGAATCGGTTTTATCCTCATAAGTTAGTACAGGTTCTCCTCCCCGGACTTCCGCAATTGCGGCTGCCTGCTTTTCCGGAAATGGTATGACTGTACCGCCCGAAAAAGTGTAGTTCCGAAGGTGAAGCTCCGCTTTTACAATTGCGCCGTCGTTTATCTGGAAGGAGGCGGCATATTCGTTTCCCGGCAGGGTAACGGGTATTCCATTGATAAAATACCCGAAGTTTACCGTGCAGGAGGATGGAGAAGACACATGTGAAACCCGAACAAGCTCCGTCACACCGTCCCCGACCGTAGGGCCTATGCTGTTGCTTACAATATCAGAGCAGGCGGCGATGCAGTCAGTTATTGTAAGCTCTGCGGGCGAGCCGATAAGGATCCCGCTGCCTCCGGTGGTGTCAAAAAGAATTTTACCTGACGATTCTATTCTCAGACTTTTGTCGCCTTCGACATAGACCTTTGAACCGTCAGATTCTGTATATCCTGAAACAGCGCGGTTGTTTATTCCAAAATAACTCAGTAATCCTGTACCGTCATAGTTGTCACGCACGGGATTCGAGACTGAGACCGTGCGAAGCGCCTTGTTTTCGTGTGAGAATACAAAATAGGGGTCGATTTGCGCGTATTCCGTATCCAGCTCAAACGCAAAATTCGCGCTGCCAACAGGGCATTCTGCGATTTTCGGCTCAAGCGAGGAAAAGCTCAGAGCCGTGCTGCAACGGTAGATTTTATTGTCGCTTTCGCTGATAAAATAGAGTACGAGGCCTTTCCCGTCCTTGCCGAGATAGAATCTTCTGGCGGTCTGCAAAGAAGTATTATTGCTTATTTTCGTACCGAGCGACGAGGCGATAGCGGAAAGCGGCTGGGAATACAGGTAGTCAAAGAATACGCCGCTTCCCTTAAGAGCAGCCTGCCATTGCTCGGCGGACTGCACCTCCGGCTCACCGGAGGAACCCAGAGCGTCACCAAGGTCGGCGGAAAACTGAGAAATAAGTTTTTCTTTTGCATCAATGTCATATTTTACGGCATAGTGAGAACCGTCTTTAGCCGTGACAAGAACAAAGGCGGGATCCGAAGCAAGGGCAGTAATCGCGTTTCCCTGATGCTCAACAGCACCGGAGGCTGTTTTGCTGCCGAAAAGACCGTCCAGCCCTCCGAAAAAACTGTCCCGTCCGCTGACTGTTGCTTTAAAAAGAAGAAAAACAGCCGAAAACAGAAGAGCGACGATGGCAATGTTCTTTGCCATGTTGACAAGACGAGCCTTATCTTTCATTCTTTGGACCCTCCACAGGGAGCGTCATGGTAATGACGGTTCCTTTTCCCTGCCGGCTGGTGAGCTCGATGGTACCCTTGTGACGTGAAACAATCTCCTTTGCGATTGAGAGCCCAAGACCTGTTCCGCCGGACTCGCGGCTCCGGGCCTTATCAACGCGGTAAAAACGGTCGAATACCTTGTCGACATCCTCCTTGGGTATCCCAATGCCGTTATCGCGGACACTGACCCAGACAACATCTTCTTTTCTGCCGGCTATCATGGCGATGCTTCCGCCGTCGCGGGTATATTTAATAGCGTTTGAAACCATGTTTATAATAACCTGCTCAAGTCTTGCCTTGTCACCGGTAATGTCGGGGATCGGGGTTTTTAGTTCGAGCGTGAAGCGGTGACTGTGTCTCTGTGCTTCCAGCAGCATGGCGTTATATACGTCGTGCAGGGACTTTTCAAATGAAAAGCGGGCAAAGGTAAACTCTATGCTGCCCGCGTCAAAACGGGAAAGCATAAGCAGGTCCTGAACAATTTTCGTCATACGGTCAGACTCATTGACAATAACGCTGAGAAACTCCTGTTCTGTTGCCTTGGGCAGGTTCCTTGCGTCCTGCAGAGTCTCGGCGTAGCTCCTTATGCTGGTTATCGGGGTGCGCAGCTCGTGGGAGACGTTGGCGACGAATTCGCGCCGCATAGCCTCGGATTTTTTGAGGTCGTCCAGCGTTTTCTTGAGCTGCAGAGCCATGCCGTTGAAGGTTCGCGTCAAAACGCCTATCTCGTCCTGCGCCGTTGACGTAAGATTTGGAGAGAAATCTCCCGCGGCAACGCGTTCAGCCGCCTTGGTAAGATTCTGGATGGGAGTAACCATTGCCTTTGCAAGCAGCAGGCTCAAAAGTACGGAGATGACAAGACCGATGAGCATAGCCTGTCCGATGATGCCGAAAAGCTTTGAACTCAGCTCACGTACAGCGGATTTATTGTCCTTTATATAGACAATGAAGCGTCCGGCGCTGCCTTCAATAGGAAGGGCTACATCCATATATGAGGAGCTGTGGTCGCTGACATAGCCGGACTTTCCGCCGATCGCGGTCATAATGTTCGTGGTTTTTGTGAGATTATCGGTCTCGGAGCCTGAGCCCGCGAGTACCGCACCGGTATCGCCGTCGAGAATATAGTAATTACGCGAACCGGAATCAATGCCGAGCTGTCCCATATAAGCCTTTAGAATTTCGGCCATCTGCTTTGATGCCGCATCTGAGTCTCCGCTGTTTGCAGCAGAGTATAGAGATCCTGCCAGTGCCTGATCCTCGAATACGGTCTGCATTTTCTGATAGAAATCGTTCAGATAAAATGAGCGTATTTCATTCATAAGGAAAGCGCCGACAACGGCCATCAGTGAAACAATCAGCGCCACCATTATAAGGACTAGCTTTGTATAAAGGCTTTTGTTCATCGGAACCTCCGCGATTTTATAAATCGGATCATTCTTCGCTGAAGTAATAGCCGACGCCGCGCTTCGTCATGACATATATCGGATCAGCCGGGTTTTCCTCAAGCTTTTCCCGAAGCCTGCGGACAGCAACGTCAACAGCACGGAGATCGCCGTAATAGTCGTATTGCCAGACTTCGCTCATAAGCTGCTCGCGCGAAACGACTTTTCCGGGAGCCGAGGCCAAAAATTTGATGAGCTCATATTCGCGGGAGGTAAGCTCCAGATCCTTACCGTTTTTAAAAACGGTGTGGCGCTCGAAGTCAATCACGATATCTTTAAATCTTATAATTTCGCCGCCGCCCTCAGCGGGAGATACATCATTTGTAGCGACTCTGCGCATATTGGTTTTGACCCGTGCCAGAAGCTCGCGGACGGAAAAGGGCTTTGTTATGTAGTCGTCAGCGCCCAGCTCCAGTCCGAAGACCTTGTCCGTTTCCTCTTCGCGCGCGGTAATCATAATAATCGGAATGTTGCTGCCCTCGCTGCGGAGAGTCCTGCAGACCTCAAAGCCGTCCATGTAGGGGAGCATTACGTCCAGCAGCATGAGGTCGGGAGCCTCTTCTCTCGCAAGACGTAAAGCCTCGTTGCCGTCGTAGGCGCATATGGTTGCGTATGCATCTTTTTCAAGATTAAATTTAAGGATATCCACGATAGATTTTTCGTCATCGACTATTAAAACTTTTCTTGACATATGTGCGGTTCCTTTCGCGGTTTCTGTTTTATTTTGAAAGGATGTTCTTCGCCTTAAGAACGGCGATAACGGTCTTAGCGTCGGTCATCTCGTTTTCCATAACGAGGCGAACAAGCTCGTCGATATGTATTTTCTCAACGTCGAGAAATTCGTTGTGGTCCGGATGGGGAGTTCCGAAGCTCAGTCCCCTTGCCATATAAATATAGAGAATCTCACGGCAGAAGCCGGGGGAAGGGTAAACCTTACCGAGATAAACGTATTCGCTGGCACTGATTCCTGTCTCTTCCGAAAGCTCGCGCACGGCGCACTGCAGTGGTTCCTCTTCCTTTTCAAGCTTGCCTGCCGGAACCTCCAGAAGATGTTCCAGCATCGGGTAGCGGAACTGGCGAACGCAGTAAACAAAGCCCTCTTCGTCGATAGGTATGACGGTCACACCGCCGGGATGCTCGACCACTTCACGAAGTGTGTGTTCACCGTTCTGAAGCATAACTCTGTCGAGTGAGGCGTTAACGATAAGCCCGTTATAACCGTTGATATGACGCACAAGCGTCTCAGTGTAGTCCATGGCAAATGACCTCCGTTTTGTGGCAGCGCATTATGAAATCCGAAGCGGTTTTACATCAAACTACAAGTTTCGGGATTATACGCAATAATTTTATTTATTATAGCACAGGACTTGCGGGATTTCCAGTTATTTTAACTGGTATATGGAGGCTGCGTGAAGTACAATGCATTTGGGTATTTTCCGAACTGATTCATATTATATGGAGGAAAAAATGAAGATTCACATAGCTATGCCGGAGCTCGTCGTTATTGAAGCGGAGGAAGAAGAGCTTCCGGATGAAAAAACAGCGCAGGAAACGGTGCGCTCGGCGCTCGACTCAAACGGCTTTGACCAGTGGGACTCGATTGAGGTTGAGGAGTTTACATACTGCGGCGGGAGACTGCTGTTCGCAAAACCTATCAAGGTGTTTGTTCCGAGCTTTCTGACCAGACTTTTAGAGCAGAGATGATGAAAAGCACCTCGCTTTTCAGGTTGCATACTTGACACTTGTGCTATAATATCTTTTACGGACACTGATTATTGTTAATAAAAATATCACAATGCGGCTTTGCACTTGTGATATAGTGTCCTATAAAGAGCGCTTTCAGTTCAAGTGAGCAGCCAAAGGGGAAGGAGGGACTCTATATGTCACCCAGAGCGACAGGAATCAAGGTCGCGGCGCAAAACAGGAAGGCATATCACGACTATTATGTGCTCGAGCGCTTTGAAGCGGGAATCGAGCTTTGCGGAACAGAGGTAAAGTCCATCCGGGCGGGAACGCTGAACCTTAAGGACAGCTACTGTAACGTCAAGGATGGGGAGCTCTTCGTCCGATCCATGCACATCAGCCCATATGAAAAGGGCAACATCTTTAACCGCGACCCGCTGCGTCCGCGCAGACTGCTTATGCACAGGCGCGAAATCATGAAGCTCTCCGCCAAAGTGGCGCAGGACGGATTGGCGCTCGTTCCGCTGTCGGTTTATTTTAAGGACAGCCGGGTGAAGCTGGAGCTGGGATTGTGCCAGGGCAAGAAGCTCCACGACAAGCGTGAGAGCGAGGCCGCCCGAGGCGCGGAGCGTGAGATGGAAAGAGCTATTAAAGAGCGCAAATAGTTTGAAAGGAATATGAGAATTATATGGCAAATCCTATAGTGACCATCGAAATGGAATCAGGCGCGGTTATTAAAGCGGAGCTTTATCCCGAAATTGCTCCGAATACTGTGAATAACTTCATTTCCCTTATCAAAAAAGGCTTTTACAACGGCGTAATTTTTCACCGTGTAATTTCAGGCTTTATGCTTCAAGGCGGAGACCCGGACGGCACCGGAACGGGCGGTCCCGGCTACTCCATCAAGGGAGAGTTTTCATCAAACGGCTTCAAAAACACACTCAACCATGACCCCGGCGTTCTTTCCATGGCGCGTACGGGAATGCCGAACTCAGCCGGCAGCCAGTTTTTTATCATGCATAAGTCAGCCTCTCACCTGAATGGTCAGTACGCGGGCTTCGGAAAGGTCATTGATGGCATGGACGTCGTCGACACAATCGCAGAAGTTGACTGCGACATGAACGACAGACCGAAACAGACTCAGCGCATGAAATCCGTGAAGGTCGATACTTTCGGCGTTGACTATTCGGAACCTGTCAAGAACTGACAGGAAACAAACATCAGTATTTTTCGTCTTATTATCAAGGCAATATGTCTTGCACCAATCCAAATAGCGCCTTTGCGGCGCTCTCATGGGGATGTACCGGTTTCGACGGGGGTGTGGAGGCAGGAATAGCGGGCGGATGCGCCTACCATCCTAAAAATGGGCTCTTTTATAAATTAAAGAACAATAATAATTTAGAATTAGCAGCCGCTTAAGGCTGTTCGTCCTCCCCGGGAGCGCTGCGGCTCGGGTGCAGGGCGTCGATTAGCAGCGTCCGTGAGTGCGCAAAGCTTTGAGCTCACCATGAATAATGAAGCTACCTGACCTCAAGGCGTGACGGCTTGCCTTGAGTGACGGAAAAAGGCGATTAGGTTCGCCGCAATAACCGTCTGCGCCCGGAGAAGTTGCTGTTAAAATGCTTTCGGACGGGGGTTCAACTCCCCCCATCTCCACCAAATGAAGGAAATTCCGTAGTTATTGAAACTACGGAATTTTTTTAAATATAATGGGTTAGGATAAGCGCAAAATATATAGAAATAAGTGGTAATTCGCTTTATAATTGTGATATAATGTAACATATTACTTGAGATTCAATGTCATAAGGGGGGAAAAGCGTGGCAGGCTTTTTTTTAAAGTACAAAGATGCAATATTTGTCGGTGTAATAGCCGCCGTTATAGCTGGCGTTATACTTTGGATGTTGCCAGAAAGGAAAGTAGTAATCAAAGTTATAAAAAAACTATGGTGCGCAATTAAAGACTTCTATAAGAGGGAAATCAGACATGAATATACTTTTTATGATTATATAGAGTTTTCAAAAATTCCGAAAGAAAAGCTATCAAAGAGAAAAAGAGAAGCGCTTGAAAAATTTGATGACTTAGGTTTATTATCAGACGAAGAACCTGAACTTCAAAGAAAAAAGGAACTAACAGCTTCAACAGAAAACTATGCAGAGAAAAATGGATTCAAATTATATAAAGATTTTGCCTATTATAAGCCAAATGAAGGTGTTAATAAACTGTATTGTAAGCCGTGTTTAGAGGACAGAAAACAAGAGAGAGTATTACAAAAGAAAAGTGAAACGTTTTATGATTGTAGTTCGTGCGGAAAACGTGCTATTAATACTGAATTACAAGATAGAATATTTCATGAAGCTAATGAAGAAAACAAAATATTGCAAAAATGGAATGACTATAATGGCTATTGAAAAATTACTAAATAAGTAAAGGAGAGTTCTTTAATGTTTGGTAAAGGAAAAAAGAAAAAGAGAGCGAATGAAATAGTTGATATTGTAGTAAATGATGCTAATGATTTACTAGAAACCTTAAAACTAAAAGGATATTTAGTAGCATTAAGTAAACATAAAACAGAGTGTTTACTATTGGGCATACAATCATTCTTGATTAGCGGATTTAAGCAAGATTATGATTTAGCACTTGAATTAATTCCAGCATATCAAAAGAAAATTATGTCCTTTGTAGACAGAGAAGAATATAATGCAATTACAAAATATTTAAATGATACATACGTTGAGTATAGAGAGATAGCGGTAAAAATTCAATTTAGCTCAGAAAACTGGCAAAGGACAATGCTTGAAGAATTTGCAAAGCAAACAATCATATATATGGGAATAGCAAATACCTTTGAAACAGTTGAAACAGTGGTTTCTTATATTGCGTTGTTATATAGGAATATGGAGTAAAAAATCAGTATAATTTCGTGTTCTAGAATATATTCAGCCACAAAGACTTGAAAGCATTTGTATCACAGAAGTGATGAATACTTCAACTCCCCCCATCTCCACCAAAGTTTAAAAAACCGCAAGATATGACAAATATCTTGCGGTTTTTGCTCTAAATAGTATTAAAATGCCCAACGTTTTGAGAGACGGTTTTAGTGTTGCATATATTCTATAAGCTTTTCTTTCCCCGGGGAATAATCAGCAGATGCCGTCTCCGCCGCAGATTGAGCAAACTCCGGTTCCGCCGCAGGCCGTGCACACCGAGTAATCGCTGCCGTACATACTGTATTGACCGGTTCCGTGGCAAATAGGGCAGGTACCGCTTCCAAAGCACGAAGGACAAGTGCTAGTCGTGCTGCCGTAATCATATGTATCATAGGTCTCGCCTGTGTCATAGTCGGAATAGCCGGAAAAATCATTTGAATAGTCCGAGTACGGCGCGCTGTAACCCTGCGAATAATTATAGGGCTCACCGTAATACGGTATGGCATTATCTTTATGACCTTTTCCGTGAGCAAATATTACTATTAACAGCAGAAGAGCAACTACGCCTCCGACTATTGCAAAAACGGTCTTAGTATTCGTCGGTTTAGAGGAAAATCTTGATGCTGGGCTGTTCACAGTTCCGCCGTAACTCGGAGTCTGACTGTTAATCGGTGACCCGATTTTATGTCCGCAGTTCGTGCAGAATTCCCCGCCGCTGAGTTCCTTGCCACAATTGGTACAATACATAATTTTCCTCCCTGAGTTAAGAAAAAATTGCTATTATTATAGTTAAATGTGCCGAAAATTACAAGCGATTGTAGTTTATATCGGCAAATGCACAGTTGTCAATACAAATTTATAACTACACATTAATAATTTTAGGCAATGGTCGTCCGCCAGATTGCCGGCATACGCTTTTTATCGTAGCATCCATATTTTTTCACTTGCCCCGGACTGATTTATGCATAAAATATGCAAAAACTAAGGCCGGAGGTGTTCAAATGAGACACATTAAAAAGGCAAAAATGCTGATAAACTGCATCCTTGTCTCGGCATTGCTATTATTCCCAACTCAGGCTTTCGCACAGAGCGGAACGTATACGGTCGCGGCTGGCGATACGATGTGGAAGATTGCAGTCAGATATCAGATTGGCGTGAGCGAACTGATTTCGGCAAATCCTCAGATAAAAAGCCCGTCGCAGATCTATCCGGGGCAGAAGGTTAATATCCCAAGCATTGACGACGTTAAAGCTCTGGAGCAAAAGGTCATTGATTTGGTTAATCAGCAGAGAGCGTATAACGGACTTCCGGCGCTGAAGGCAAACTGGGAAATTTGCCGCGTTGCGCGCTACAAATCGCAGGATATGATAAACAAGGGCTACTTTGCTCACCAGTCGCCCACCTACGGTTCTCCGTTCAATATGATGGAAAACTTCGGAATCAAGTTCTCGGCGGCGGGAGAAAACATCGCCTACGGACAGCGTACGCCTCAGGAGGTCATGTCGAGCTGGATGAATTCGCCGGGACACAGAAGCAATATTTTGAATGCAACCTATAACCAAATTGGCGTCGGCGTCGCAAAGACCTCCAGAGGGACATTCTACTGGACGCAGATGTTCATAAAATATCCCTGATATGATTTTAAACCATAAAGGAAACGGGCCTGTACAGCTTCATTGCTGTACAGGCCCGTTCTGCGGCTTGGAATTACTGATGATCCGTGCCGGTAATGTAGTTATAGAATGCGGTGTTTACATAGAGGTCACTCGACTCAACCTTTAAATCAGGCGCAGCCTTTGCGACTGCCGCCACCGTCTTGGAGACGTTTTCAGGCAGGCTGAAGGGGTGAATGGTGTAGGCACCGTCGCGGACTACGTTATCCTTCAGAAGCTTGAAGCTGGTGTTCTGCATCGGAACGGTTGAAGAATAGAGGGGCTGCCACCAGGAACCGGTCAGCAGGGGAACTGTGGGCTTGCCGTTTGCGTCCACGCGGTTGTCATACTTCTTCGCGTAATCTTCAATGACCTGATTGAAAGCTTCCTTGTCAGCGGTCGTGTTGAACTCAAGCTTGAGGTCGTATTCCATGGCGTAGCAAAGCCAGCGACCGCCGTCAATTGCTTTTAGCTGATAGGTAGGCGTAGCCTGAACCTTTGTGGGATCTCCCCACTCAACCATGTACTCATAGATAGAAACCTTGGGCTCCATCTGAACCTTGGCGTCGATGTTCTCGCTGTTGAGAAGACCGATGAGCTGCTCTGCGTGTGTGATGTCACTGTGGCCGTACTGAAGAGTGTATTTCGGAAGGAATTTTGCGTTATATCCGTCATACTTCAGGCCGTAGCCGGTGCTCACGCCCTGAATTACAAGCTGCGCGCCAAGGGCGGAAAGCTTAGCGTCGTCAAAGTTCGTAAAGGAATTCCATGTAGACTGAAGCTTGGCGTAGATGTCGGGATCGCTTGCCATGCCCAGATAGTTGCGGCCCTTACCTGCGACATCAAGGGCAGCCATCAGAAGAGCGTCGGCTGTAGCGGCGTCAAGTGCGGAGCCGAAGTTATAGGTGGACATTGCGATGCCGGTATCGAGCGCGGCGGCAACATAAGACGCGTATGTTGCGGAAACGCCTTTAACGCCATAAGAAGCAAGACGCTCGTTGACCTTATTGGTATCAACGGGAGCTGCATATGTCAGAGCCAAATTTTCCATACCCGCGGCACAGACGACGGACTTTACCGCTTCAGCCACGGTCAGACTACCTGTACCGGCGGTTTTGGTTCCTCCGATTTTCACCAGAGCCGCGTCAAAGTCGGAACGCGAGACGGCTGCCGAGAAGGGGGATATGCTGAAATAGGTCTGCAGATACTCGGCGTTTTTGTCATCTGCTTTGTAACCGCTCACATATGCGGTATTTGTTGAGCTGTCCCATGCAACGCTCTTGCCGAGAGCCTCGCTCAAAGCCCGCAGAGGCAGATAGGTTGTGCCGCTGCTTGAAAAGACGTCTACCGACTTGCCGTTTACATCCTTTGGATTGAGCTTTGAGTCATTCAGATAGACAGAGATGCCGGAATCCACCTGTAGGTTCTTTCTTACCAGACTGGCGGCTCCGGCGGGAATTGCCAGAGAGAGGACTAATGCCGCGGCAATTACACCGCTTAGGAAACGTGGATACTTTTTCATTTGATTGTGCTCCTTTCTTCCCTTTGCTAAATTATATTGAAATCACGTCATTGTGAGTCCATTCTCAGCTTATGCAGGTGCCTTATAGAACCTCGTAAGGACTGCTTTGCTCTGGCGTATGAGGCTCGCCCCGCTGCTACGCCTTGTTTTTGACCATTGTCTCGGTTACGGTTATACCCAGTTCGCGTAAAGAGCGCCGCCAGCCGGCATCATCCAGCTGGTCGATAATCACACCGTTAATCAGCTCAAAACCGCCGATACGATAAAAATTCACCTGATCGAGTTTGGTCTGGTCGAGCACCAGATACCGTCGTTTTGAATGCTGAAGCATGATTTTACGCAGTGATCCGCTGTCCTCGCTGCCGTCGGTGATACCGGCCTCGCGGTCCAGACCGCGGCAGGAAACAAAACACAGGTCGGCGTAGTGGCGACTGAGCAGCTCGCGTGCATCTTCTCCGGTAAATGACTGATTGCGGGTGTCCAGCTTTCCGCCGGCGAGCAGCAGCGCACTGTTGCGGTTGTCCGCAAAGACCTGGGCGGCCTTGAGAGAGTTTGTTACCACCATCACGCCGGACATAAGGGATAAGTACTTCGCAATGTTCAGACAGGTCGTGCTGTCGTCAAGAAATACCGTATCGCCTTCACGTACAATACCGGCACAGACCTTGCCGATGCTGTCCTTTACATCAGTCAGAACGGACTCGCGTATGCTGGCGTCGATTTCATTACGAACCCCGTCCGGAACATAGGCGCCGCCATAGGTTTTAATCAGCTTGCCCTCCTGCTCGAGAGAGGATAAGTCCTTGCGAATGGTTTCGCCTGTTACATCGAACAAAACGCACAGTTCCTTAACCAGAACACTTTTGTTGCGGGTTACCAGATCCACAATCAGTGTCCGTCTTTCGGGAGCCAGCAAAATAAATCACCTCCAAAGAACAAAGAATAGCACCAAAACAAAGAAAAACCAATTATTGCTAAACTGCAGAAACTGCAACAAACGATTGATAACATTGCATAATAGCCAATATACTAACTTAATTAGGCGAAATAATGCAATATTATTCCAATTATAAAAGAATAGCTGCAAAAATGGCTTTGAGCCTCAAGGCTTGAATAATCTTTAATTGATTTAATTATAAACGATATACCAAAAAAATCAACTACATTTCGGATTTATTTCCGTAATATGGTCAGGCTTATAAAAGCAAAAACAAATTGACAAAAAAATATTATGAATTTTGGTATTAAAGCCCCGTACCGTTGCAATTGCAGGCCTTTAGAATAATATGCCAAGGAGATAAGATGTTAAATTTCATCACTATGTATTGCATCAAAATGCCGTTTGGACTATAATGTTTGTAACAATTAGTAACTACTTGCAACAATCTGGTGAATGATATGCTTATTACTTACTCAAACAGAAGAAAATCCTTGACGGCGGTGCTTTTGGTTTCCGCGTTGCTGCTGGCCATGAGTACAGCTTTTTTCGGCACGTCCGCGGAAGCTGTCAGCAGATCTGAACTGTCTGCCCTGAAGCAGCAACAGGCTCAGCTGGCGGATAAAAAGGCGGGCATTCAGGCACAGGCGAATGCCTTGAGTGGCAAGGTTGCCTCACAGACCGAAAAGCTTGAGTTGCTGGCGCAGCAGCTTGAAGTAACGAATGAGGAACTCGAAGTCATCTCAGAGCAAATCGCTATATATACGAACACAATTGCTCAGATGGAAAATGAGCTTGCCGTGGATAAGCAGAAGGAACAGGAGCTTCTCGATAAATACAAGGTACGCCTTAGGGCTATGGAGGAATCGGGAAACGCTTCATACATATCAATTCTTTTAGGCGCCAGCAGCTTTGAGGACCTTTTAAGCCGTATCGACTCCATGAAGTCGATTATGCAGTACGATAATGACCTTATTGACAAGGTGAAAGAAGCGCAGGTTGAGGTTCAGAACGCAAAAACGGACATGGAAGCTGAAATGGCATCACAGCAGGATGCCTTTAAAGCGTATCAGGAAAAACAGGCGGACCTTGAGGAACAGAAAAAAGAAGCTCAGGATGTTCTGGACAGTTTAAAAGCCAATTCTGCGGATTACGAAAAACAGCTGGCGTCCGTTAAAGCAATTCAGGCGTCAATCAACGGACAAATCAGCAATATGGAGGATGCTCTGGCCGAGCAGGAACGCATACAGGCCGAACAAACCGCAGCAAATCAGATTGCATCTGGCAGCGGTGGGAACGGTGGAGGTAACACCGGCTGGTACGGTGACTCGGTCGGAACAGGTACGGGAGCCGACGTGGTAAAATATGCGGAAACCTTCCTCGGAGTTCCGTATGTATACGGTGGAACCTCACCCTCGGGCTTTGACTGCTCCGGTCTTGTGTACTACTGCTACAGGCATTTCGGGTATTCGGTGAACCGGACGGCGGCAGGCCTCGCGTACTCGGGTACTCCGGTTTCCGCTTCGTCTCTTCAGGTTGGGGACATTATCCTCTTCACCTCGACAGACGGGAGCTATGTGGGGCACACCGGACTGTACATTGGCGGAGGTCAGTTCATCCACGCGCCGCATACCGGCGATGTGGTGAAAATATCGAGCCTTTCGGACGCTTATTACACGAGCCACTACTGGGGTGCAAGGCGGGTTATTTCATAGCAAAATGGCGCATAATTACTGATGTATTAGAAACTTTTCGGAAAGGCAGTGCTTATGCAGGAAAAAACCGGCGTGCTGAACATCGACGACTATATATCGGCGTGTCCCGAAGAAATAAGGCCGAAACTCAGGGAGCTGCGGCGGATTATTTCGGACTCGGAGCCTGAGATGACCGAAAAAATCAGCTGGCAGATGCCGACGTTTTTTTTGAAAGGCAATGTTATACATTTTGCCGCGCACAAAAAGCACATCGGCTTATACCCCGGACCAAAGGCTATAGAGGTGTTTTCACATAGACTTGAAAGATATAGGACCACCAAGGGCGCAATTCAGATTCCAAACGATATGCCGCTGGACAGAGACCTAATCCGAGATATCGTGAGGTTTAATATTACAACGAGCTAATAAACCCAAGCCTTGTACTGCGTTTTGAAAAGCATGGCTGAAAAAGGGACAATTTTCATATAATGAGGCGGCGTGATATGCTTCGGCATATCACGCCGCCTCATTATAGCTTGAAATTTCTATACCTTCCTCAGCCGCCGTTTGCTACAGCTTCACGCGCTTCCTCCAAAGTACCATATTCCTTGCTGGGAGAGTTTGAAACTCCGAAGGTTCCGATGACATTGCCTTCCTGATCATATAGAGGAATAAGAATGGTAGATGGTTGAGTTTTAAGCCACTCCATATACACCGCCGCTTCTTCGGGAGTGGAAACATTCGCGCCAGGAGAGTCGCTCTCTCTTATATAGCCGCTTTGTCCATCCGTACCGGTAGCCGCAGATAAATCCGGCTCGTACCCCAGGGCCTCAGTCATAAAAACATTGCCATAGGTCTCACCCTTACTGTTTTTGGGATAGGAGGGCTTCTGAGCGGCGCTGATATAAGCTCCGTTTTTTATTTCAACGGAAGACGACAGGACAAAAGAGCCGATTACATACTGGTTGACGTCGAAGAGAGGAATTGTGCGGTATTCATCGGGCGCAGAAGGAGTGTTTGACTCTCTGTCCTTTGTTCTTATATAGCCGCTCTGTCCCTCTGTACCGATTGCTTCCATCAAATCCGCATCGTAATTCAGGCCCAAGGTCTTACGCATTTTGGAGTTGCCGTAAGTCCACCAGCCGTTTTGGTCCATCGGGTAGCCGTCAGAGGAGTTGTTTTCCGCGCCATTGTCAGGACTCCCGATTTCCGGTGCAGGACCTGGAGTGCTCGTGTTTTTGCTTTCTGAGCCGCCTGTCGGCTCAGCCGTTGAAGCTTTAGCGCCGATTTTCGTTGAACCGTTCTGCGGCGAAGCCGCCGGGGTCATGACCTCCGTGCCGGAGGGTACGGAAGCGGGAACGGAAACTTCTGCCTTAATATTAACCTTTTTGGGGTTTTCGGCACTGGTAGCAAAGGCTGCCGTCGTGCAAATTATCAAGGCCAAGGCCAGAACTATCCCAACAAGGGATGTCTTTTTTATTTTCATAATAGACACAATCCTTTCCTCAATGGCATTTTTGCTGAAATTGTTCACAAGGGGGGTAAGGCGGCCTTTCTTTTCTTCCAGCCCGATAAGGGTCAGGGCATAAGCGTATTTTGCCGCTTCCCCATATTTTCGAATCACTGTTTCATCACAGGACAGTTCAATGTCGCGGTTTGCCATAATAAACATTACCCATACAAGCGGATTAAACCAATGAACACATACGGCGGCGGTCAGCACCAGCTTCGCCAGCGTGTCAAAACGTCGGATATGAGTAAACTCATGAGTGAGAATATAGCGCAGTTTTATTTCATTCGACCAGTCCGTCGTTTTGGGCAGAAGCACCACGGGCCTGAATATGCCATAGGTCAGCGGAGCCTTGACGCGGTCGCTCTGCCGTATCTGCACAGGCCGCCACAAGGGATACTCAAGTAACCAGCGGATTGCAAAGTCATTTTTAACGGGCAGAGACATCTTAAACTCTCTGCGGCATTTGATATAGGCGACGATAAAAAATAAAGCGCAGGCAAATATACCGGTCAGCCACACGATTTCAAACGGTGAAATGGACGGGGCAGGTAAGCTTGCTCCCGTAGGTCCTCCCGTAAAGGGTATATTCGCCAAATCCGGGCTGACCGTTATCGGGGACGGAGAAAATGCGGCGGTTTTGTCTGTAAATATGCGTTTCACCATTTCTATCCCCGTGTAAAAGCTGAAACGGCAGGGAAGGGAAAACGGTATAAGCAAACGGCAGACTACAACGCCCCATAGAATAAGGAAAGTCATTTTTGGCAGCTTGTTCAGGGTAAGCACGCGGATAATCAGAACTGCGGCAATCAGGACGGACGCGGTAATGCTCATTTGAACAATATCCATTACCATCATCTCACTTCAGGCTGTTGACGATCTGTTTCAGCTTCTCGATTTCATCACGGGACAGGTTTTTCCTGCTCAGAAGCGACGCAAAGAGCAAATCGGCAGAGCCGTCAAATACTTTGTTTATCAGTTCCGCAGTTTCGTGCTCCTGAACCTGCTCTTTTTTAATGAGGGAATGGCACGTAAAATTGGGCTCAAGGCGCTCTATTGCACCCTTTGCAATACATCTCTTTATGAGCGTATAGGTCGTATTCATATTCCAGCCGACCTGTTCTTTGAGAATATCTGAAATTTTTTTCGCCGTTGCGTCGCCGTTTTTCCAAAGGACATCCATTACCTTTAGTTCAGAATCAAAAAGCTTGATTTCCATATTAGAGCCTCCATACTACAGCAGTAGTTTCTAAACAAGCTTATACTACCACAGTCGTGCGGCACTGTCAATACTAAGCCTTTATGATTTTGCACAATTTCGAATAAAACCGTTTTCTTACGAAATACTATTTCCGGAGGTGTTTTAATGAATAAAAACAGATCAAACAGGCAAAAACTGAAAGCGCACACACCGGAGAAGGTGGAGCAGGCGGGGAATTCTCAGACTGATGAGAACCAAAACAAAGAACACAATGCAAAGAAGGTTCCGCTCGGCATCAACACAAGACATTTGTGAGGGCTTTATGGGCAATGATAATAAAATGAAAAGCACGCGGAACGGGAAAAAAACAGACGGGAAATTCCGTTCAAAGCATATTAGCCACAGTCCCGGCGCTGAAAGCGCAAGGGCTGTTTTCGGAAAGGACAAGCTGGAATCACAGGAAAACAAATAACAAGTATGGATATAAATGCGGGGGAGCAGTATGTCAAAGGCAAGCGTGTATTTTTCGGTTAGCAACCCGGTCGGAAAGCACGGAACAAAGGAGCTCAAGCGCGAGCTTGACGCTCTTAACGGCGTATTATCTGTCAGCGTGAATAATACAAACGACAACATCGCGGTTGATTTTGATACTACCGGCGTGAAGCAGGATCAGATCAAAACCCAGCTAGAAATATTGGGGTACGATATCACCCAAATGCGATTTGAAGATCACACTATGTAAAACGGGGGTGCTGGTATATGCCTAAGGACGGACAGCCTGACAATAAGAAGGCGAGAAAAGAAAAAGCAAACGGACAGACGCCGCTGACGAAGGAAAACCAAAATCAAAACAGAAACGCAAAAAAGCAATCCATTAAACATAATGACGTATAGATGCCGAAAGCCGCCAAAATGGATTTGGCGGCTTGACTTATATGTGATAGAATAATCTGTAAAGAAAGAATTATTTGCGCTGTGGGGTTTGTTGAGGAGAACGCATATGAAAAAGGATCAGAGAGCTAGGCACGAGTTTGACTATATAAAAAAACAGTATCCGAAGCTTAAACAGCAGGCGTCCGAGACGAAAAACAGTAAGCTTTGGCATATTGAGGCCGTAATAAGGAACAAAATCAAGGACTTGAGAGCTCTGCAGTCGGGAAGTCTGGAGGATTATCGTCAGGTTTACGACGGCTATGTAGAGCTGCTTGAGGATGTCTCGGTTCGACTTCTTTCCCACTACAACAAAACCAATAAAACGGAGTATGAGTTTCGGGAAATCGTCGGGGGCAATTTCAGGGCTTATCTGAGTTCCGGCATAATATCCGTGCTTGTAGCCAACCACATTCCGAAGATTGTCGCCGAAGAGTTCAGCAGACTTCTGCCGGAAAACCCGAAGGACGAGTACCCGCTGGCACGAAAAATGAAGCGAAAATTCTTTCTTCATCTGGGTGAAACCAACACGGGAAAAACATATAACGCACTGCAAAGACTCAAACAAAGCGAAAATGGTGTCTATCTCGCGCCACTTCGAATTCTGGCACTTGAAAATTACGAAAGGCTGAACAGGGAGGGCGTCCCCTGCAATCTTCTGACAGGGGAGGAGGAAATAAAGGTCGGGGGCGCGAGGCACGCAAGCTGTACGGTTGAAAAGGCAAATATTCAGGAAATTTATGGCGTTGCCGTAATTGACGAGATTCAGATGACAGGCGATTCTCAGCGCGGAGACGCTTGGACGCGTGCGATTCTCGGTCTCTGCTGTCCCGAGATACATCTTTGCGGAGCGCTGAACGCGAAAGAACAGCTTATAAGAATGATTTCGGACTGCGGAGACGAAATAGAGATAAAGGAGTATTCCCGTCTGGTACCGCTGAAAATCAGGAGAAACAATGTGAAATTCTCCGATGTGCGAAAGGGCGACGCGCTGGTCGCATTTTCAAAAAGGAGGGTACTTTCGCTGTCAGAGTATTTTTCGGAACGCGGAATCAAAAACAGCGTAATCTACGGAGATTTGCCGCCGGAGGTCAGACGAACCCAGTACGACTCCTTCATAAGCGGGGAAAATCAGATTCTGATATCGACCGATGCAATAGGTATGGGCGTGAATCTTCCGATACAAAGAATCATTTTTACCGAAATCAAAAAATTCGACGGGGAGGAATTTCGCTATCTCACATCGCAGGAAACAAAGCAAATTGCCGGCAGAGCGGGACGCATCGGGATATACGAAGTGGGCTATGTGGCCTGTATGGAGGACGATATATCCTTCATCGAGACAAGGCTCGAGATTCCTGACGAGGAAATTGCTCAGGCAGTTGTCGGACCGAGCGAAGCCATACTGAGCATCGGCATTTTGCCGCTCAAGGAAAAACTTGCGCTTTGGAGTACAAGGGAGGAATACCTGACATATTACCGGAAGAAGGATGTTCGGGACTATATTTTAATTTTGGACAGGCTCAGGCCCTATAATCTGCCCGAAACGGTTGAATGGCGGCTTATGATGCTGCCCTTCGATGTGAACAGCGAAGCGCTTTTGAACCAGTTTATCTGCTTTGTGGAGGAATGCTTCACTATTAAAGCCGAAAAGCTGTCGAAGCCGGAGCTGACAGCTTTTTCGCTCTCGAGCTATGAGCAGTACTACCAAAAGGTAAATCTATATTACTCGTTTTCAAAGAGCCTGAATATTGATTTTGACGAACAGTGGGTGTATGGGATAAGAAAACAGGTGAGCGACGAGATTAACCGGCTCTTAAAGTAAGCTTATAGCTTTCCCTGAAATACAGTGTCCGTATCACTGCAAAGATACTGGACAGCCTTGCGCCCTGTTTCCAGAGCTACCGGCAGTCCGCCGGGACTTGTCAGTCGCTGCCCAGCGAAGTAAACGCTTTGAATGCTTTCCGGTTTTGACGGGTAGCTTGCCTGCTTTTCGCCCTTACCCATCAGAGTCATCCATGAGCCCTTGTAGGAGCCGAGATAGCGCTCATAGGTGAGTGGAGTCGCCACATCCCAGACGGCGATTTTGCCTGCGGTCTGCGGATATTTCTTTGCAAGAATCTCAATTATTGCATTAGCGAGCTTTTCTTTTTCTGCCTGATATGTGCCGTTTTCTTTGCAGCTTTTCCAGAAATCATAGCTGTCGCCTGAGATGATTGATGTAACGGCGGTGCAGCCCGCAGGGGCGTAGTCCGCGTAGCCCGCGTAGTTGCAGAGACCTACATACGGCTGTGATATACCGCCGCATACCAGCGGCGCATCGGGAATAAAGGATATTCTTTCAGGCAAATCGGATAAATCAGCCTCCACACCCAGGCTTATAAACGTGTCGAGCATCGGCTTCGTATCATTGCGCATTTTATCAGCCCAAGCTTCGTGAATTGGCTCATCGAACAGCTTGTCGATTGCGACAAGGGTGTCCTGTGTCACAATTACCGCATCAGCTGAAATGAGTTCTCCATTTATAATAACTCCGTTGGCTATGCCGTTTTTGACTGATACCTTCGTCACGGCCTTACCGTACTGTATAGAACCGCCGAGCTTTTCAAAATTCTTTGCCATGCGGTTTGCCATAGCGAGCGAACCGCCGAGCGGATAACCTCCGTCGCCGGAGGCAAGCGTTGCAAGAGTGAAAACAAGGCCGGTTGCGGCATATTCGGGGCCGATAATGTTCTCTATGAAATGCCTCAAAATCGGGCTTTTAAAGCGAGCGGCATATTCTTCTACGGATTGCTTTCCGTAATAGGACATGCGGGGAAACGCAGGCAGCATTTTAATAATCGACGATATGGGCATGGAAGTCTTATTCTTAACCTTCACGCCTTTGATATCCATGACGGGCATAGAAACCTTTGAAAATTTCTTTATATCGTTGCACAAGCTGTTGATTTCCTTTTTATCCTCGGGCGATAGCTCGAGAAAATGTCTGCGGAGCTTCTCAACGTCACGATAGAGATACGCCGTTTTACCGCCGAAGTCAAAGGCGAGAAACGGGTCGACATTAAAAATCGGTACGCTGTCGTCAAGAGCGCCAACTTCATGCCATAGCTTATTCAGCGGCATTTCCTTTGACGAGCCTGTCAGCCAGTGCATACCGCCCTCAAAAAGGTAGCCCTTTCGACGCCAGCTTGTGGAGGCGCCTCCGGGTATGGTGTGACTCTCGTATATCGTCACGTCAAACCCGCTCTGACGGGCATAGATTCCCGCGGTTAGTCCGGAAATACCGGCACCGACTATGATAACTTTTTTCATTATGCTTTCCTCCTTATTATATCAATTACCCAATCACTTTCCGGATAGGGCATATCCGGAAATATAGCCATTTGTTCCGCAATTCCCTGAATCGCGCACCAATACGCGATTGCGAGCGCTGTCGGATTGCCTTCCCGAATACTCCCGTCATCCTGACCTTTTTGGATAAGCAGGGAGGTGGGCGTGTAAATGTCGAAGTCTTTAAGCATATCCTTCACCTTCTGCGGAGCCGCGTCGTTAAAGGAGGCCTGACTCATTAGCACAAACATTTTAGCAAAAAACGGTTCTGTTTGAAGATAGGAAAAAAGCTGTTCCGTGGTATCCTCAAAAAATTTAAGAGGCTCTTTATCGGTTGGAGCAACGGTCTGCATGGGACCTGAAATCCCATATTCAATCAGCACTTCGTACAAATGCTCTTTAGACTTGAAATAATGAAAAAGAAGCCCCACACTCATGCCGACGCGCTCGGCTATATCGCTGATTTTTGTTGCTGCATAGCCCTTGCGAATGAATAGGTCAAGGGCGGCGGCAAGAATGTCTTCACAGCGCTTTTGTTTTTGATCATCACGAATACCCAAAATATTGAACCTCGATTCAATGAACATATATTCAATATATAACCCGAGTAAGCGGTTTTGTCAAGAACAAAACTGTAAAAGCATAAATGCGGTTTCTCCTGGATACATACAAAAACATAACGCTCTTGCGTCGGACGATGAACGCAAGGGCGTTATGTTTTATTTAATTTTCAGTACCGTGTTTAGTCTGCAACAGCAAGCGCACCTTCTTCCTCAGGTTTTTTGTTTCCTATTATCGCCCACGCAAGCAGCGCGGCTAAAATGGACAGGGGCAGGGAAACTACAATCGCATCAACCATTGAGAGGGTGCTTAGCGCGGTATCCTTCACTATTGACGTTGTGCCGAAAAGCAGTTTGCATATCTGCAGACTTCCGGAGGTCTTTTCCTGAACGAAGAAGAGCCAAAAAAGGCTTGCCGCGGAGCCTGCAAGTATGCTCGCAATCGCTGCTTCTTTGGGGAAATTCTTAATATACAGCGCGGCGATGTAGGTCGGCAGAAAAGCGGCCGCGCAAAGGCCGTAGAACATAGAGGTGCCGATTGCGATTATTGCCATGCTGACGTCGAGTTTGCTTGAAAGCCAGGTCAGCAGCATACTAATTACAAGGCCCGTGAGCATTGCGATACGTGTCAAAGTAATTGTGTCGGTTTTTAGCTTGAGCGACTGCTTCAAAAAATCGCTCCCGAGCGCGGTGCCCATAGTGTGGATAAGGGCGTTGAGGGTTGAGATGCCCGCCGCGAGAAGCACGACGAGGAAAACGCCGCCAAACCATTCGGGCAGGAAGGTCTTGATGAAAACCGGGATGATGCCGTCATTTGAACCGGCGGCGAGCAACGAAACCTGACCAGTTGCGTTATAGAAAGCCACATTGGAGAGAGCGCCGACGGTGAAAGCAACACCTGTCATGAAAAGAATGAAAATGCCGCCGGAGAGGACCGCGCGATTGAGCTCTCGTCCGCTTTTTACCGTCATGAATTTAATTGACAGCTGGGGCTGAGCAAGGACGCCGATCCCGACGCCTGCCACAAGAGTTGTAACTATGTTCCACCACAGAGGCGAACCGCCCTTCGGCATCGAGGTCCAGCCGGTGAAACCGCCCTTCACGAGCTTCCCTACCTGCTCCGCTACACCCGGTTTGCCGATAAGCTCTGAAAGAGCCGTGTGAGCGCGAGTCACTCCGCCAAGCATCGAATAGGTGTATATGATGAGAAAGGCCATTCCCGCGAACATTATCGAGCCCTGAAAAGCGTCCGCATACATTATGCCTTTCAGTCCGCCCATAACGACAAATACCGCGGCAAGAACTCCGATTATTAAAAGGACAGCGTCGAAACTGGCTCCGGTATACTTCGATACATAATCGACAATGCCTTTTAACACAGCCGAAGCATAGACCGGCATAAACAAAAAGATAAGTATTCCGGCGTAGCCCTGAATGAATTTTGAATCAAAGCGTCGGGCAAATAGCTCAGGCATTGTACTCGAACCCAGCTTACAGCCAAGCTCTCTGGTTTTTTTGCCGAATACGACGAAAGCAATATATACGCCGACGAAAATATTGAGTACCGTCAGCCATAGAAGTCCCATACCGAACTGCCCCGCCGCGCCTCCGAAGCCGACAATCGCCGAGGTGCTGACAAAAGTTGCGCCGTAGGACAGAGCCATAACGATTGGATGCATGTCCCTTCCGGCAAGAAGGTAATCACTGGCGGTTTTTGTTTTTTTGAAGCCAATGTAGGAAAAAAGCGACATAACCAAAACATAAATTATCAGGCTTATGATGATATAAATCATTTTTTGGTATCCCCCTTTTCCTCGGAACCGTCCTTGTTCCAATTTAGAACTCCGTAGACGATACAGAATATCGCACCGCCTGCAGACAGCAGATAGGCCAGACAAATAGAGACGTCCGTCAATCCCAACATGTTTTTTCCTCCCTTTTCTTTTTTTGATTTTCATAAATGCAGGGGAGTGGAAAGAGCGTTTGGTCTCTGGGCTTCATCTTAATTTGCCTGAGGCTTCGGAAATACAAAAAAGCCTTTCATCCCTATAAAATAGGGACGAAAGGCTTTGCAAGCTTTCCGCGATACCACCCTGGTTCGCATATACTGATAGATATATGCGCGCTCTTTATCGGATACAAATTTATATCCTATCCCTTTAACGGTGGACACCGCACCCGTCTACTTACATTTCAATGGGCGAGCTCGGAAGGGAACTTCGGCGGATTTATCTTCAGGTCTGCTTTCAGTCGATGACAGACCCTCCCTGATAAGACAGCACAGCGTACTTTCCTTCTTCAACGCGTTTTCTTGTTAAATTAGTCGGATTATACAGGTTCAACCTAGACGTTGTCAACAGTTATTTTTATAAAATTCTTTTCTTCAAGAAAAGTTTTGTAGGTATCGGTCAAATATGTCCGCTCCGGCAGGCAAATGAGCAGGGTGCCGTCGCCGTGAAGCGGATAGGGCGCACCGTGCCATGCACCGGCGCGGAAAATAGTCATAGTGCCTTTCGGGATGATAAAAGCCTCGAGCCGGTCAGGCTCCGGCTCACCGCCGTTTGCGGGGCCTGCATACATCACCATGTCTTCATCAAGAGGCATCATGACCTCGGAGGCTTCGGAGTGATATTCCACATCCCGAATCACCATATCCCGCGCGCCGACCTTAAGCGAACCGAAGGCTATCGGCGCTTTTGAAGCCATGGGCGCAAGTGCCATGTCGCGATGAAAGGTGCAGGGATAAGAACCCAGCCCATAGGCTTCACCGGGGTTCGATATGTTTACAAGATAACCGTAGGGCGCCCAGTTTTGAGATGTTACGGGCACCGCTTTAATTGTTTTCATTGCCGCACCCTCTTCAATATTTATAGTTTTCCACCGACACCTTGTCGACTTCCTGATAAGGAGCCAACGTTGAAACCATTTTTATCGGTTTATCGCTGACATTTTTACAGTAATGCACCTCACTCGGCTCGATGTGGATGAAGTCACCGGCCTTCATGTGGTTTACCTTGCCGTCTACGACAATGTCCACTTCTCCCTCGATAATATAGAAGTTTTCTTCCATTACATTGTGATAGTGGGCGTCGAAATCGTCGCCGGGCATGAACTGCACAAGGGCAAAATTCATACGGGGACCTTTCATCAGATACTTCGGGCCGCTGTCTCCGAAGCGGTATTCCTTCTCGTTTTCATTCATAACAAACATGGCGTTACCTCCAGTAATATTTATTTGCGCGCAGGGTCACACGCCGGGTGCCTTCCACATATTTTTAGTAAGCCCGCGCTCGGCAAGAGAGAGCTCGGCGGCATAAACCTCACGCCAAACGGGGTATATTTTTTCATAGACCTCGTGATTTTCGAGGTTAGGTGTAAAAACACGCTCGATTTTGGCAATGCGTCTCGCGGTTTCAGGAATGTCCTTATATATGCCGACGCCGTAGCCTGCGAGTATTGAGGCGCCAAGCGCGGTGGCCTCCTTGACGACGGGGACTTTAACGGGCATACCCATCACGTCCGCGAGTATCTGGCACCAGAGCGGGCTTTTGGACGCTCCGCTGGCGAAGATTATCTCGCTGGGGCGGTTGCCGGTGGCCTCCTCGACAAGCTCCATGTGCCCTTTGGCAAGCATTGCGGTGTTTTCCAGTATTGAGCGGTAAAAAGTGAAGCGGCTGAACTTTTCGGGGTCAAGCTCGAAATTCGTAAAGGTAGGGGAGGCGTGTTTCCAGCTGATGAAGTTCATCACGTCGGAAAAACAGCACATCATGCCGTAGCAGCCAGCGGGTATTTTTTCCGCTTCTCTGTTCATAAGGTCATACGGGTCTTCTCCGGTCTCCTCCGCCTGTTTCTTTTCAAGCTGGCAGAACCCGTCCCGGAACCAACGCATGACAAGCCCGGGCTTGAAGGCGAGCGCCTCATATTGCCAGACACCGGGTACGGCGTGGCAGTTGACGCGCACGCGGCAGCCCTCGTCTGTTTTTCCGGTAGCGGTGTTAAATTCATATTGCCAGAAGCTTCCGCCTAAAACTACCGCCTGATTCGGTTCGGTGGCACCAAGACCGATAGTTCCAAGCTGGCAGTCGCCTCCGCCGATGACTACGGGAGTACCTTCTTTAAGCCCTGTCTGCTCCGCGCCCTCTAAGCTTATGCAGGCAAGCACGGTTCCACATTCCACCACGGGCGGAAAAATATCCCCGCGCAGACCGCATTTGATTGCAATTTCGGGGTCCCAGGCGCGCTTCTGCAAATCCATTATTCCCGTTGTAGAGCCGTTTGAGGGCTCGACGGCGAGCTTTCCCGTAAGTCTGTAGATTAGCCAGTCGTTGAACATCCCGAGCTTTGCGACCCGTTTATATATTTCCGGCTCCTTGTCCTTAACCCACAGCAAGCGCGGAAGCGCGCCCAGAGCATAGGTCTGTCCGGTTTTGCCGTATATTTCTTTTTCAAGCAAAGGGTCAATCGCAATCAGCTTTGCGACCTCATCATTGCTGCGGGCATCGACATTGGCACAGGCCCAGATTTCCTTTCCGTCCGAATCATAGAGGACTATGCCCTCGCGCATGCAGGTCGTTGAAACCGCGGCTATATCCGATGGCGAAATTCCTGTCTGAGCCAGTACGCCCTTTATACAGCCTGACGCAAGAGACCAGTTATACTCCCAGTCAAAGTTCATGCTTCCTGGATATCTTGGGTCTTCCTTATGCTCCCATTCTTCCTGGACGCAGCCCAGCTGCCTGCCTTCTGTGTCGAACAATACAGCGCGCACGCTGCCTGTTCCCGCATCCACGGCTAAAAGATACCGGTCTGACATATTTGCACCTCCCAAAAAGAATCAATCATTAATGTCTGCTGAACAAACCGAGTTTTTGATCTGTTCATCGGACATTAAGCATAGTATTGCTCAAACTTGCGTTATTCAGCATTTTTGGCAAGGACGGCCTCTGCGGTATCCTCATCTGTAATCAGAACATTCAGGAGTCCTGCGCGCAGAGCGCCGAGAATTGCGTCGACCTTATGTACGCCCGCCGAAACGCCTATAACTCTGTTCAGAGATTTCAGCGCCTGCAAAGGTGTGCTTATGAGGCGGCTGTCAAGCTCCGCTCCGACAGGCTCGCCGTTCTTATCATAGAAATGACAAAGCACATCACCGACGGCACTCTGCATCGAAAGCAGACGAAAATCATTTTTGGTTATCGTTCCGCCCTTGACAACGGTTGCGTCGTCATTCATTCCACCTATACCGACAACGGTTGCGGAGGCAAGCTTGTGCATCATCAGAACCTCCTGCACGGAGGGCTCGGCAATAATCGCCTTTGCCATTTCTGAGGATGAAACAACGAGAGGAGCGGGCATAAGATAGAGCTTCGCGTTGAATATGCTGGATTTTGCTTCCGGAAGATAACAGCTCACTCCGCCGGAGAGAGAAATTATCGAAAGGGTCTTTTCGGTGGTCGTAGCAATATAATTGAGCACCTTACCGAGCGTATAGCCATAACCCATATTGATATAGTCGTTTTCCGAGGCTGAGGATTCAATGTACATAGCAGCGGCATAGGCTACATTTTCCGCCGCGCCCATTCCGTTTACGGGCGAGGGTACAATGAACACGTCGCTCAATCCCCAGGTGTCAGCCATTTTTTTCTCAATGTCGAAGCGGCGGAAGCTGTCCTCCCTCAGACGAAAGCTGACAATACCGCTCTGGCGTGCCATATCCAGAAGCTTCATTACATGCACGCGCGTAACCCCGAGCTTATCTCCTATGCTTTGCTGCGTAAGTCCGCCGACGTAGTAATACCACGCGGATTTTGCCATGAGAATTTCTTCGTATTCCACAAAATCACCTCAATAATGATTAGTCGCACCATATATGTAATATTATGCTACAATTGTAAGAAAGAGCAACATATGTAGCAAGGCACGACAAAAATCTTTTGTAATTAGCATAACAGCAGTTGCGGCTGATGTCAATATACCTTTGCCTGTTTTTCCGGCGTATTGACCATAAAAATTTTAATACATCCGTTTATTACCATAATAATAGCTGTAATAGCAGAAAATATTGCCCGTATTAAAAAAATCGGGAGATATATTGACAAACATCAAATCATGATTTATGATAAACAAAAAGAGACCGCACGAACGTACAATTGTCGTAAGTAATGACAAATATTCAGCGTTAAGGGGGGAGCACAATTGATGGAGAATAATGGTGCGCCAAAGCTGCTGTCTGTCCGGGGTATAACGAAAGCCTTCGGCACCAATAAGGTACTAAAGTCTGTCGCTCTTGATCTTGAACAGGGAGAGATTCTCTCGCTGATTGGCGGTAACGGAGCCGGAAAAAGCACGCTGATGAAGATAATAATGGGAATTTATCAGCCTGACAGCGGCGAAATCACCATAAACGGAAAGGTTACGGCTATGAATAAGCCGTCAGTGGCACTCGCGGCAGGCATATATATGGTTCCACAGGAGCCCATGCTATTTCCGAACATGACGGTCGAAGAAAACATTACAATGGGCTTCAAAGAAAGCCAGCGTGAGCTTCGAAACCGGCTCAAAACAATAATGGAGGACATCGGCTGGAAATTTGACCTCGGGCGTAAAGCCAGCAGCCTTTCAATTGCAGAACAGACCCTGGTCGAAATACTGCGTGCGCTTCTGAGAGAAGCCAAAATACTGATTCTGGATGAGCCGACCTCAGCCCTGACCTTTGATGAAGTGGAAAGTTTTTTCCGCGTTATCGAGGATCTGCGCAAGAAGGGCATAGGCATCATTTATATAACGCATAGGCTTGCGGAGGTCTTTGAGATATCGACGCACGTTTCGATTATGTGCGACGGAATTATAACGCTGCATGGGCCGGTATGCGATTTCAACAGGGAAATGCTTGTAAAAAGCCTTATGCCGCCAAACACCGAACACGTCGAAAGCAAGGCTGCCGAGTGCAAGATTATGGATTACAACGGAAAAAAACCGGTTTTTGAGCTTTCAAATTTCAGCGGGTACGGGTTTAACGATATTTCATTAAAGGTATTCCCGGGCGAAATACTCGGGGTCGCTGGCGTTGTCGGCGCGGGACGCACTGAGCTTGTCAGTACCATTTTTGGCAGAGACAAGGTTCTCGGTGGCCGTGCGATGCTGGACGGCGTCGATATTACCGGAATGAAAACTAAGGACGTTCTTAAAGCCGGAATAAACTATGTGCCTGAGGACAGATACCTTTACGGTATTTATGGCATCAGCACCGTCGGTGCCAATATGTCCAGCGCAAATCTAAATGACAAGTCACTCGGGCGTTTCATCCTGAACCGTAAGAATGAGCATTCCTTGGCTCAGACTTATATAGACAATTTCAGAATCAAGGTCACCGATCAGGAGCAGCTTATGTCGAGCCTCTCCGGCGGCAATCAGCAGAAGGTCGTGCTCGGACGCTCGCTTTCAACAAAACCGAAGCTTGTTATCATGGACGAGCCTACCCGAGGCATTGACGCCGCGGCCCGCGGCGATATTTATACAATTATTCAGAAGCTCCGCGATGAGGGTGTGGCGATACTGCTGGTGTCCTCCGACATGGAGGAAATTATAGAGCTTGCCGACAGAGCGGTCTGCGTTTTTCAGGGACGCATTAACGCCGAGCTGTGCAAGGAAGAGATAACTCAGGATAAACTCACCTCCGCGTCATTCGGTGTGGTGACTGGAAAGGAGGCGACTGTATGAAGCTCAAAGCAATGATGGGCAAATCCCGCTGGATGTCGAGCTTAATTTTTCTGATTGTCCTCTTTCTGATGGTAGGCAGCGTAAACAGCTCGTTCCTTACTGCGGAGAGCATAATAAGCTGTCTTAATAACAGCGTAGTGTACATGCTCCTTGCCGTCGGGATAGCCTTTGTAATACTATGCGGTGAAATAGACGTTTCAATCGGCGCGACAATGGGACTTGCCGCCGCGATGGCGGGTACAATGGCTCAGAATAATCAGGGGCTGGGCGTCATGATAATCTATGCGCTTGTACTCGGTGTGGCAGTCGGCATTTTCAACGGAATAGGCGTAGCGGTTCTCGGCATCCCCTCGCTGATATTTACGCTCGGCGCCTGCGGCATACTTCGCGGTGTCGTGTTTCTGTATTCCGGCGGACGTACGGTTGAAAACTTTGCCGGCAGCTTCACTTCTCTTAATAATGCAACTGTCTTTTCGGGAATAACATGGTTTTTCGCCTTGGTCTTCGCAATCGTAATAGTCGTTTATATAATTCTGACTTATACGAAAAGAGGCAAGTATTTTACAGCCGTCGGCGATAATATTAACGGCGCCATACTCGTCGGTCTGCCCGCTAAGCAGACTAAAATTGTGGCTTACATCATCTCCAGCTGCTTTGCCGCCTTTGCGGGCATAATATTCGCCTCAAAATACGGGCAGGTCAATATCGTTGCCGGCACAGGCTATGAGATGTCGGCCATCGCGGCCTGCGTCATCGGCGGAATTTCGCTTACAGGCGGTCTCGGCGACGCGATAGGAGCGATGATAGGCGCTGTCATAATGTCGTCTATCGCAAAAATACTCGTTTTTCTCGGCTTATCATCGGATTATAACAACACAATAACAGGTGTAATGCTCATTACTATAGTCGTGGTGGACGCGCTGACACAGCGCCGCGCAGTCGAAAGCTCGAGGCGCAAGCGGCTTGCCGCGAGATCATCCCCCGGAGCATCCGCGCAGCCTCTGACGCAGGAGGTGGCAAAATGAAACCTGATTTCCTCAAAACGCTGAGTGGAAAACTCAAAACGTGGGAATTTGCCCTTCTGATGATTCTCGTTGCCGAATTTGTGGTTTTCGGCGCGGTCAACCCAAAGTTTCTGGCGCTCAACTCTCTCTTTTCAAGCGTAAATAACTACATCAGCATCTGCATAATCTCTCTGTTTGTAACCTTCGTAATGATAACCGGAGGTATCGATATTCAGGCAAGCTCCATCGTAGGCCTTACCTCAATCGTTATCGGAGTCAGCTGGAGCGATCTCGGACTCAACATATGGGTCTGCGTGATACTCGCAATTGTCGTAGCAGCGGTCTGCGGCGCTATTTCAGGCTTTTTTGTAGCGTACTGCAACGTGCAGCCGATGGTGGTCACTCTCGGAGGCAGCTTCCTCTATTCAGGCATAGCCCTTTTGATATCCACGCTTTCGAGCACTCCGGCTTACGTGGGAATAGGCGGTTTTCCCGGAAAAACAGCGGAGGGCCTTTATACCTCCTTCCGGCTCCTCGGGAAGTGGAAGCTCTTCGACTTGATTCCCATTCAGCTTCTTATTTATGTAGGTCTGGTCGTTATCTGCTATATCCTGCTTCACAAATCGAAATATGGGCGTAAGGTTTTCCTCGTTGGCATTAACCGCAACACGGCGGAGCTTTCTGGAATAAATTCCCGCTTTATCATAATGAGCACATACATTTTGACAGGAATTGGCGCTGCAATTGCGGGCATACTATTAACTGCCAATGTGGATTCCGCAAAAAGTGACCTAGGCTCCACATTTACGCTGTCGATTATTACCGCGGTAGTTCTCGGCGGAACGCTCAGTACCGGAGGAAAGGGGAGCATAATAGGCACGGCTCTCGCCTCGCTCGTAATCTGCATCATGCGCTTCGGACTGCCGATTTGCTTCGGCGTCAGTACGCAGAACCTCGATTTACCGATAGGCATTATGCTTGTCGTCATAATCGCCGGCCGCGCAATAACGAATAAGCTAAAACTGTCATCGGGTTCTATACGCAAAGGTCGTCTGGTGCAAAAAACGCACTGAAAAAGGTATCCGGGAACCTTAGGTTCCTTGATATAAAATTAAATATTTTATCGGAGGAAAAACAATGAAAAAGATGTTGGCTCTCTTGTTGGCTCTGTGCATGGTTCTCTCACTTGCAGCGTGCGCCGGCAACAAACCCGCTGCATCCGCATCTCCTGCAGCATCCCCCGCAGCGTCGGCTGCAACCGGTGAAGCCAAGGATATCAAGGGCATGACCGTTGCATTCATCCCGAAGCTGACCGGCAACTCCTTCTTCGAAGCCGCCAATGACGGCGCCCAGAAGTATGCGGCCGATTGGGGCATCACCGTCAAGTACATGGGCAGCGCAACTGCCTCTGTAACTGACCAGCTGACCGTTATCGACCAGGCTATCGCAGAAGGCGTCGACGCAATCGCAATCTCTTCCGTTGATGCAAAGGCACTTGACGAAAAACTGAAGGAAGCTCAGGATCAGGGCATTGTCGTCTGCACATGGGACTCCGACGTATCGTCCGACGCACGTTCAATCATGGTTTCCCAGGGTACCGCCGACATTCTCGGACCGATGCTCGTAGAGATGGGTGTTAAGTCCCTCACAGAGCGCGGCAAGGATCCCGCAAAGGACGCAATCAAGTATGTATGGCACTATTCACAGGCAACCGTCGCTGACCAGAACTCCTGGTATGTCGCCGGCGAAGCCTATATCAAAGAAAAGTATCCTAACTGGGTCGCAGTAAGCAAGCCCTTCTACTCCGAGCAGGACAGCCAGAAGTCCGTTTCCGTCGGCGAATCCATTCTCGAAGCATATCCTGACATCGACCTCATCATCTGCAATGACTCCACAGCGCTTCCCGGCCAGTGCCAGGCTGCCCAGAACAAGGGCCTCACTGCCAAGGACATCACAATTACCGGTTTCTGCACTCCTTCCGGAATGAAGAGCTACCTCGATGCAGGCATCACAACCCGTTGGGGCCTCTGGGACTGCGGCATTCAGGGCGCACTCGGCTGCTACTTTGCCGCATATCTCGCGGCAGGCAACACAGTTAAGGCCGGCGATACCATCAATGTTCCCGGAATCGGCGACTGCTCTGTCATTACCAATGACAAGCTCGTCACAGGCGACAAAACAGCCGATACAAATAACGGCGTCGTGCTGCTGCCTGAGCGTGTTGAGTTCACGAAGGACAACATCGCACAGTACAACTTCTAAGCCGGGTTATACTATCTAAGTTTTGGGGCGCGGGCTGACCGCGCCCCATTTTAAAAAAACGTTAATCACATTTCAAGGAGGAAATTACAATGGCGGATAAAGATGGATTGAAGGTTGCAAAGGACTATCATATTGATTCTCCTTTTGCAAATACAAACGGATTCCACGTGAAGGGAGCCGGCAACCTTGACTGGGGCATGAAAAAGCACCTGTCCAACATTTTCGATCCCAAAAGCGGCAACACAGTCATGTTCGCGTTTGACCACGGTTATTTTATGGGCTCCACAGCGGGTCTGGAGCGGCTCGATCTGGTTATCCCGCCGGTGATTCCCTATGTCGATGTCCTCATGGGTACTCGCGGCGCTCTGCGCGACTGTATAGCGCCCGATAACCGCAAGGGGATAGCGCTGCGTGTTACATCCGGCTCTTCAATGCTTGACGACGACCTTTCACATGAGGTGATTGCTGTCGATATCGAGGACACCATCCGCATGAACGCGGACTGTATGGCGGTTCAGACCTTTATCGGAGCGGACGGACAGCTTTCCAGTCTGGATAATCTCTCCCGCTGCGTAAACTTAGGTCTGCGCTACAGCATACCCGTTATGGGCGTTGTTGCGGTCGGCAAGGATATGGAGCGCACGGACAGATTCTTTAAACTCGCAACAAGGATAGTGGCGGAGCTTGGCGCAAACATAATCAAAACCTATTACTGTGAAAACTTCGAAGAGGTCGTCGCGGCCTGCCCGGTGCCGATAGTCGTCGCCGGCGGCAAAAAGCTGCCTGAGGACGAAGCCCTAACTCTTGCGTATAACTCCATCAAGGGCGGAGCAAGGGGCGTTGACATGGGACGCAATATATTCCAGAGCACACATCCCGTTGAAATGGCAATGTCCGTCCGCAAGGTCGTACACGAGGGCTTCACGGACAAAGAGGCGTTTGAGTACTACACCGAGCTAACTAACGCCAAGGCCTGATACGATAAGGCTTCATAGACAGTAAGAGACTGCCGGACGAAGGATTAATTTCCTTTGTCCCGGCAGTCTCTTATTATATTATTCAGCGTATGAACAGGGGAAGGGCTTTTTTGATCGTTTCCACGCAGCCGTCTTCTCCAAGTGCTCCAGAATCAAGACTGATATCGAAGTGAGAGGCGTCACGCCAGCTGTCGCCCGTATAGTAACGGTAATACTCAGCGCGGCGCTTGTCCTCCTTGGAGATGTACTTTGCTATCTCCTTCTCGCTCCAGGCAAGAGAGTAATAAGCCACGTTCTTCTTTCTGACCTCGAGCGGGGCGTGTATAAAGACGCGCAGCACGTCAGTACGGTCCGCCAGAAGAAAATCGGCACAGCGACCCACAATGATGCAGCTTACGCCGCTGGAGGCAAGCTCCTTGATGACCTTTGCCTGAAACTCGAACAGGTTCTTTGTGGAGACAAAATCGTCGTCGTCCGGCGGAAGCGTCTCGCCAGAGTAAATTTTATTTGCGGCGGTCATCATTTCAAGCTTTCCAATACGCTCGTCGGATTCCCCGAAGAGACCCTCGCGGATACCGCTGACATCGGAGGCCAGCCGCAAAAGATCGCGATCATAGAAAGGGATATTAAGCTGCTCGGAAAGTTTAGCCGCGATATCGCGTCCTCCGCTGCCGGTTTCCCTGGCAATGGTGATAATGAAATGATCCATAGTTAGCCCCTTTCATTTTGAATTCAGCAATTACTGCCTTATGCTCCCAGATATGCCTTGCGCACCCTGTCGTCCTCTGACAGCGCTTTAGCCGAGCCTTCCATGGCGATAGTTCCCGTTTCCAGAACATAAGCCCTGTCGGATATGGCCAGAGCCATTTTTGCATTCTGTTCAACCAGTAATATAGTTATGCCGCTTTCGTGCAGTTCCTGTATGATAGCGAAGATTTCCTTTACGAGGATGGGGGAGAGTCCCATTGAGGGCTCGTCCATAAGCAGCATTTTGGGGTTCGTCATCATTGCGCGTCCGGTTGCCAGCATCTGCTGCTCACCGCCGGAGAGAGTTCCCGCCGTCTGCTTATAGCGCTCCTTGAGCCGCGGGAAATGCGCATAGACCATATCGATGTTTTCGCTTATCTTCTTCTGGTCCTTGAGAATATAAGCGCCCATTCTCAGATTCTCTTCGACCGTCAGCCTTGAAAAAACGTGACGGCCTTCGGGGACATGGGCGAGGCCAAGATTGATGATTTTATTAGCCTGTATTTTCTGCAGATTCTGTCCGTCCAGCATTACTTCGCCTGTTGCGGCGGGCAGAAGACCGGAGATGGTATGCAGAATCGTAGTCTTGCCGGCTCCGTTGGCGCCGACAAGAGAAACCAGTTCACCGTCATTTACCTTGATGGAAATGCCCTTGATAGCGTGAATGGCTCCGTAATAGACGTTGAGGTCTTTGACTTCCAGCATTATTAACCCCTCCCTATTCGCCCAGATAGGCCGCGATGACCTTCGGGTCCTTGGCAATCTCTTCCGGCAGACCGCTCGCAATCGTAAGACCGTAATCAATGACCTGTATGCGCTCGCACACATTCATAACAAGGGACATATCGTGCTCGATAAGCAGAATCGATATGCCGAAGCGGTCACGAATAGCGTTGATGCACTCAAGCAGTTCGGCAGTTTCCGTAGGGTTCATGCCCGCGGCGGGTTCATCCAGAAGCAGCAGCTTCATATCGGTAGCGAGAGCCCTTGTAATTTCGAGCTTACGCTGCTGACCGTAGGGAAGATTCGCCGCCAGTTGATCTGCCATGCCCTCCAGCTTGAATATGGACAGCAGATCCATGGCCTTTTCGGTAATCTGATTTTCGACTCTCCAAAACTTCGGAGTGCGGAACAGCGCGTCTATCATACCGTAATTGGTATCCTTGGTGATAGCGGCCTTGACGTTGTCGATAACCGACATCTGCTTGAAAAGACGGATATTCTGGAAGGTGCGTGCCACGCCGGAGGCCACGACTTGATGCGGCTTTTTGCCGTTGAGCACTTCGCCGTTCAGAATTACGGAGCCGACAGTAGGCAGATAAACGCCGGTGAGCATATTAAAAACGGTTGTTTTTCCGGCTCCGTTCGGCCCTATCAGACCGACCAGCTCGCCTTCGTAAATCTTGATGTTGAAGTCCGTTACTGCCTTCAGACCGCCGAAGGTGATGCCCAGATTCCTTGTTTCAAGAACAAGCTTTCTGCTTTCAGTCATTTTGCATTCGCCTCCTTATTGTCCGCTTTCTGCAGAGCCTTCTTAGCCCGGTGTTCCTTTAAATCACGGACAAAGTTAAGCGAGGAGAATTCGTAAGTTCCGAAGATACCTCTCGGACGGAACATAATTACAATTATCAGTATTATAGCGTACACCAGCATGGGGTAGGCAAAAATGCCGCCGAGGAAGCCCGGCAGCGACTTTACCCAAAGCCCGTTCTTAATCTCATAGTTTACAAAGAACATTATTATTGCCGATACAGCCGAGCCTGTCAGAGAGCCCATGCCTCCAAGAACAACCATAACCACGATAAAGGTGGAGTTCAGAATGCCTCCGTTTGTAAAGGCAAAGGAAGAGGTCGAAAGCGTTGCGTTGGCGCAGGCGTAAAGCGCTCCGGCTATTCCGGCGAAGAACGCGGAATAGGTAAAAGTGAATATTTTATAATATGAGGTGTTGATGCCGGAGGCCGACGCGGCAATCTCGTCGTCGCGTATCGCTTTTATTGCGCGGCCGTATTTGGAACGGATAAACATGAACATCATCGCAAGACAAACCATTGTAGTAATCAGCGCAACCCATACAAAGGTTACCTTTGAGGCCGTACCGAAGCCCAGTCCGTTTTTATAGAGAGAGGATGCGGCGGAACCCTGGGCAAGTCCCTCCTGTCCGGCGAAGGGGAGGTTGTTGATAATGTTTACGATTATCATGCCAAAGCCGAGCGTTATTATCGCAAGATAGTCGCCCTTGAGACGAAGTGACGGAATGCCGACAAGAAGACCCACCAGCGCAGCGAGCACACCCGCGGCTACTATGCAGACTACCAGCACAAGCACAAAGGCAGGACCTGATTTGTCAGTGAATACTCCCGCGCGCTGGCAGGCAAGGGATATGAGCGCCGCAGTGTAGGCGCCTATCGCCATAAAGCCGCAGTGACCGAGCGAGAGCTGACCTAGAAAGCCAAGCACAAGATTCAGAGAGGCGGCAAGTATTATGAGATAGCAGCACTGCCACAGGCTGGGAACGATTATAAGCTTGAAGGATTCGCTGCTTCCGGAAGAAGATTTAATAAAGGCAAAAACGATAAGCAGAACTGCTATGACAGCAGTATTAACGATATAGCCTTTTGCAGTTTGTTTTTTCATACTTTCTCACCCACATTCTTTCCGAGAATTCCGGCGGGCTTGATAATCAGTACAACGATAAGGATAAGGAAAACGAAAGTATCGGCCAAGCTGGAACTGACGTAGCTTGTTGTAAAGGATTCCACAAGGCCGATTATGAGTCCACCGACCATAGCGCCGGGGATAATCCCGATGCCGCCGAGGACGGCGGATACGAAGGCTTTGAGTCCGAGCATCATGCCCATGGTCGTATAGACCTTGGGATATTGCCCTATATACATTAAGGCTGCGATTGCCGACAGTCCGGAACCGATGGCGAATGTCAGCAGAATTGTATGGTTGACATTAATGCCCATCAGAATGGAGGCTTCTTTATCCTCCGAGACGCAGCGCATAGCGCGGCCCAGTCTTGTTTTCTGTGTAAATTCATACAGCACTATCATAACGATTGCGCTGATGACTATAGTATAGACAGTGGTCCATTCCATTGTGACACCCGCGACCGTAAAGCCGCCGGTAGAAAAAATCTGACTTGAAACAATTGGGTTTGGCCCAATTGGAGGAATAGCCTGCGCCAGATTCTCAAGCAAAAGGCTTACGGCGATTGCCGTAATAAGCGCGGTCATTGAGGTTCCTTTTTTTCTTATGGGTCTATATGCTACGAGCTCCGTAGTCATACCGACAAGAGCGCAGCATAAAATGGCGAAAACAACTGAGACCCACGCCGGAAGGCCCAAGGCAAGAGAAAGGGGGATTGTAAATATTATAGTGTAGCCGCCAACCATGATAAAGTCGCCGTGTGCAAAATTGATTAGGCGGATGATGCCATACACCATGGTATAGCCCAGTGCCACCAAAGCGTAAATACTGCCGAGCCGCAGTCCCACGATCAACGTCTGTATAAAAGTACTCACGTTGTGTCTATTGCCACCTTTCAATCAGAAAAACAGGGGAGGCGCGCCCAGTTAAAGGAGCGCCTCCCGTTTTTTCGTTAAGAGTTATAAAGCTTAGCCTTTGGGAAGTTCCTTGACTACGTCGACGAGCTTGGTCGTGACAGTGGAGCCGTCGGAGGTAAAGGAAATGATTGATGCGCCCTTAACCGGGGTGCCGGTGGAATCGAGAGAGAAAGAACCTGTAACGCCGGTGTAAACAGCGGTGGTGTCGGCCAGAGCATCACGGACAGCGGTGGCGTCGGCAGAGCCGGCCTTCTCGATGGCCTGCTTATACATATATACAGCGTCGTAAGCAAGAGCGGAGATGGCGTTCGGAGTGGAGTTAAACTTTGCCTGATAGGCTTTTACGAAGGACTGAACCTTTTCGGAGGTGTCGCCCGGATCATAGTGGTTGGTCCAGTAAACATCGTTGAAAGCGGTCAGGTCAGCGCCCTTGACGACCTTGTCGGGAGTTCCGTCGTAGCCATCAGCGCCCATGATGATGCCCTTATAACCGGCGGCACGAGCCTGAGTGACGATATAAGGTCCGATGACATCATAGTAATAGGGAGCGTAAACGAACTTTACACCGGACTTTGCCATAGCGGCAAACTGGTTGGTATAGTCGTTGACGTCAAGAGAAGCGGTGGATTCGACAGCCTTAACGTTTACGCCGTACTTCGTGCAGGCGGCGTTGAAGGAGTCATACAGGCCCTTTGAATACGTATCAGCCGCGCAGTAAACAACACCGACATCGGTGAAGCCCTTCTGCTTTGCATAGGCTGCGGCGATAGCGCCCTGGAAGCTGTCTGCATAGCAGGCACGGAATACATAGTCATCCGCGGTGGTGATGGAGTCGGCGGTGGCGGACGGAGTCAGAAGGCAAACCTTCTCTTCGTTGGCAGCGTCCGTGATAGCGGAGGTGCAGCCGCTCGTTACGGAGCCAAGAATGAGGCCGATGCCCTGAGAAACAAGAGAGTTGAATGCGTTGAGGCACTCGGTCGGGTCAAACTGATCGTCAGCGTTGACAATCTTGACCTGACTTCCGTTGATGCCGCCGGCAGCGTTGATTTGTTCAACAGCCAAATCGACAGCGGTGGTTACGGCTGAGCCGTAAGCTGCAAGAGAACCGGTATTGGGGGAAATGGTGCCGATTGTAATTACTCCGCCTGCGGCCGGCGTAGCTGCTGCGTCGGATGATGCGGCGGGGGTTGCGCTTGCTGCCGAGCCGGAACCTCCGCAAGCTGCGAGGCTGAGCAGCATGCAGGCTGCGAGCAAGAGAACTGCAAATTTCTTCTTCATTATTTTCTTCCTCCTATTTAAAATATGCTGATACTGAAAAACGCAACAAGACAAATGAAAATGCCTCGTCGCGTTTGATTAATAATACTTCTCATGAAGCTCCTTTGTCAATTAACCATTTAAACCAAAAAAGTTGTACCCTTTTTAGAATTTTTGATATTATTTGCATAAGAGAACCCTGTAAGCCCCTGTTTTCAATAAAAATCCGTTAGAGAGCCTAAAAATATGTTTGCCGAGTAAAAACAATTGTCCGCGGTCGGAAGTGAAAAGCTCCGCGCAGAAGCATACGGAAGACATAAAAAAGTAAACATTTGTATTGACCTAATATACCCCAATATGCTATTGTCGAAAGAGCAAAAAATATAGGGAGGATATATTATGCTGTTTGGCGATTATTCCAACAAGCCGTTCGCGGACGCGGCAAAGCAGATGGTTCGCAGCCCGGCCAATTTCAACTGGACGTTCATAGCTATCTTTGCCATTGTGGTCATCATCTATGTAAACGAGATTCAAAAAAAAGAGTATAAGGCCATAGCTGCTGCTCTGGCGCTTTACTCGGTGCATTGGTTTTATGAAATTGCAAACGCTGTCATCTGTCATTTTTCCGGCTACGCGCTGTGGACGGTGTCTGCTGCCAGCACCTCCTTTATCCTGCTCATAGGCGTTTCGTGGGAGCTTTCGATGATGTTTGCCATCGCGGGCTTTACCTCGAAGCTTCTTCCCGAAGACAAGGATATGAAAATACTGGGCATCAATAACCGCATAGTTTATGCCGTTGGCTCAGCGCTGATGTTCTCACTGGTCGAGATGTTTCTTGCGTGGACGCCCGCGTTCATCTGGGTTTATCCCTGGTGGGGCGCAGGCCCCGTTTTCATCACGACCTACATACCATTTTTCCTTGCGAGTTACCTTATCTATGACAAGAAACCGAAAACGCAGAAGACCTTCATCATTACGATGTTCGCCATAGATGCCGTAGCTCTCGCTGTGCTGATACCGTTAGGGATAATATAACAACCAAATAAAAGCCCCACCGTGATTTTGCACTAGAAATCCGGTGGGGCTTTTCGGATTGTTATCAAAAAGCCGAGAATCGAAAACGGGTATTGACAAAACTCAAATTCTGTAGTTATACTTTAAACAACTAAAACTCAAACCAAAGGCGTTGACGGAGAGAGTAAGTTTCATTCGAATGTTTCAGCGAGCCGGGGACGGTGCAAGCCCGGTACTAGTAGTATGAAGCCGAAAATCACTCCTGAGCTGCGGACCGAACGGGAAACCAAGTAGGCTCCGACGGGTTCCCCCGTCATAGGGAAGGCATATGATTGTACGCTTCAAACGGGTGGTATAGCGATAGCTTATTAAGGCTTTCGTCCCTTTTGCGGAACGAAAGCCTTTTTTATATCCATTTTTATATCGGAGGGAAATACGATGGCGGCAAATGAAATAACTGAGATCCGCTGGCACGGCAGGGGCGGGCAGGGAGCAAAGACGGCCTGCCTGCTGCTTGCGGAGGTGGCGGCTTTGGAGGGAAAGTTCGTACAGGGCTTTCCGGAATACGGGCCGGAGCGCATGGGCGCGCCGATTACGGCGTATAACCGTATCAGCGAAAAACGCTGCAATGTCCACTCCAATATTTACTATCCTGATTATGTAGTTGTTGTGGATGAAAGTCTGCTTGACAGTGTCGACGTAACAGCGGGACTCAAAGAGGGCGGAGCCGTGATTATCAACACCCCGTCCTCGCCGTCGGAAATCCGTACGAAGCTCCGCTCATGGAAGGGCAGAGTCGGTACAATTGATGCGAGAAGTATTTCCGAGGAAATTTTGGGCAAAAACTTCCCGAACACGCCAATGCTTGCAGCTGTCGTCAAGGTGAGCGGCGTTCTTGGAGTGGAGAGCTTCCTCGCTGACATTGAAGCTTCCTTCAGACATAAGTTCGCGTCCAAGCCTCAGGTCATTGAGGGCAATATGGCGACGCTTAAAAAATCACTTGAGGAGGTGCGGGAAGGATGATTCGCGCAAAGGATATAAACGAACATACCCCGTGGGAGGATTTGACCCCGGGCGGGGAGATATATGAGCCCGGCACGGCACGTGAGTTTGATACTGGCACATGGCGCACCGACACGCCCGTTTTCATTGAGGACAAGTGCAAGCACTGCATGCTATGCGTTCCATTTTGCCCAGACAACGCAATCCCCGTAAAAAACGGAAAGCGTCTGGAGTTTGACTACATGCACTGCAAGGGCTGCGGTATATGCGAAACCGTCTGTCCCTTCGCCGCAATTAAAATGGAGTCCGGAGGTGAAACAAAATGAGTATTTGCTTATCCGGAAACGAGGCTGTGGCTTTTGCCATGAAGCAGATAAATCCCGATGTTATGGGTGCTTTTCCGATAACTCCGTCAACTGAGATACCTGAATATTTCGCGCAGTTTGTTGCAAACGGCGAGGTCAACACCGAGTTTGTGACCGTGGAGAGCGAGCACAGCTCAATGTCCGTGTGCATTGCAGCGGAAGCGGCGGGCGCGAGAAGCGTCTGCGCGACTTCCTCCTGCGGACTCGCGCTGATGTACGAAATGCTCTACGTCGCGGCGTCCGACCGCCTGCCGATAACTCTTGCCTGTGTAAACCGCGCACTGTCGGGGCCAATCAATATCAATAACGACCACTCCGACTCTATGGGCGCCCGAGACACCGGCTGGATTCAGCTTTACGCGGAAAACAACCAGGAGGCCTACGATAATTTTATCATGGCTGTGCCTATCGGCGAGGGCGTTCGTCTGCCCGTTATGAGCTGTATGGACGGCTTTATAACGAGCCATGCCGTTGAAAATATTGAACTTATCGAAACAGACACTGTACGCGAATTTGTAGGAGCATATGAGCCGGAAAACTATCTTTTGAAAAAGGAAAACCCTCTCGCAATCGGGCCTTATGATATCAGCGCATATTACATGGAGCATAAGGTGCAGGAAGCCGAGGCAATGAAAGCGGCAAAAGCCCGCATACTCGAAGTATCGGCAGCGTTTGAAAAGCTTTCCGGCAGAAAGTATGGACTTTTTGAGGAATGCCGTATGGATGACGCGGAGCTCGCCATAGTCCTCATCGGCTCGAGCGCGGGAACAGTAAAGGAAACCGTTGACAGCCTGCGCGAAAAAGGCGTAAAGGCCGGACTTATTAAGCTAAGAGTATTCCGCCCCTTCCCGGGTGAAGAGCTTGCAAAGGCTCTGGCCAAAGTTAAGGCGGTGGCTGTTTTGGATAAATCCGAGGGCTTTTCGGCAAACGGAGGGCCGCTGTTCGCTGAAATCCGCAGCGCCCTGTATGATTTGAAGGAGCGTCCGTATCTTGTGGATATTGTTTACGGTTTAGGCGGACGTGATTTTAAGACCGAGGACGCCGAAAAGATATTTGCAAGGCTTGCGGAAATTGCTGCAACCGGCAAAACCGGAGCCGTATATACCCATATGGGACAAAGAAGCAGGGAGGCGAAGTTATGAACACGGTATATGACCTGAAGCGCGAGGTTGAAAAACCCGCAAGGCTCACGGGCGGGCATCGCCTTTGCGCCGGCTGCGGCGCGGGCATTGTCGTGTCGGGAGTTCTCCGCGCGCTTAATGAGGAGGACAGAGCGGTTGTGGTAAACGCCACAAGCTGCCTTGAGGTTTCGACCTTCATGTATCCCTACACCGCCTATACGGACAGCTACATACACACAGCCTTTGAAAATGCCGGCGCCACCTGTTCAGGAGTGGAAGCAGCCTACAACGCGCTCAAGCGGCGGGGGAAGCTTGATGACACAGTCAAGTTCATTACCTTCGGCGGAGACGGCGGAACCTATGATATAGGCTTCCAGTCCCTTTCAGGCGCGATGGAACGCGGACACGACATGGTTTATGTCTGTTACGACAACGAGGCCTATATGAATACCGGCATCCAGCGCTCGTCCTCAACACCGCAGTTTGCCCGCACGACCACCACTCCTGTCGGTTCGGTCAGACAGGGAAAAATGCAGAACAAGAAGGATTTGACTGAGATACTTGTCGCGCACAACATCCCCTATGCGGCGCAGACCGCGCCGTTTGGAAACCTTAAAGACCTGCACAGCAAAGCTTATAAAGCCATTTATACCGAAGGCCCCTGCTTTTTAAACGTGCTTTCACCCTGTCCGCGCGGCTGGGATTACCCAATGGCGAAGCTTCCCGAAATCGTAAAGCTTGCGGTGGACACCTGTGTCTGGCCGTTGTTCGAGGTCGAAGAGGGCGTCTGGAGACTCAGCTATACGCCTAAGAAAAAGCTGCCTGTTGAGGACTTCCTCCGCTCGCAGGGCAGATTCCGCCATATGTTCCAAAAGGGCAACGAGTGGATGCTCGAGGAAGCTCAAAAATACGTGGATCAGAAGTGGGAACGTCTGCTGGAGCGCACCGGCGGCTAATTGGAAAATAATCGAAATATCTATTCAAAAACCACCGACGCTATGCTATCATAGTTATAGCGAGGAGGTCGTGATTATGGAGAGTACAATGTTTACAAACGACATCATTATTTCATGGCTGGAATACTTCTCAAAAAACGTTGATATAGGTCTGGCAAAGCTGAAAATGCTGGATATAACAGGGAAGAACAAGAACCTTATTCCCTCCATAATGTGCAACAGGGCGGTGCTTGTTTTTACCGACGCGGGACATCCCGACATTTTCTACGATATGTGGAACGCGGAGCTTGGGGACTGCGAAATTTGGTACAACGAGGGCTCTGACCCCTCCGGCGAGATGAAGCACGACAAGCTATCCGATATGATTAACCGCGGAATAAACGCCTCAGCCGCAATGCTCATAATGAATCCCAACGCGGCGACAAATTACCAGATAGGCATGGAAAACAGACGTTTTTCCTGCGGCTCGGTTAATTACGTATGCAGTGAAGTCCGCGCGGTCATAATGAATAAGCTAAATCTCAGGGACGAGGATAATATCTGCATAATCTCCGGTGAGAGCATAGCGGTCGAAGCTGCCATGATTGCCTCTGAGGGCGGCGTCATTGCCGTCGAGTATGACGGCAGAGATCGCAACACCATGAAAGAGAATGTGGATAAGTTCGGGCTGAATAATGTGACTATTGTCGACTCCCTTGAAAACGGTGCATTTTTCAGACTGCCTGTGCCCGATAAGGCGTTCATAGTTGCCTCAAAGAGACTAGGCAGCGAAATCAAGAGCCTGATGACGGTGAATCCCGATATGGATTTTGTAATATATTCGCTGGATTTCGAGCTTCTGACGGAGATTCCCAGACTGTTCCTCGAAAACGGCATTTCGCGCACCGAGGCGATACACATTGAGGTGTCGCGCGTCAACAGCAAGAGCATGGCGGAGCCTTTCCCCGCGCCGTGGCTGATTTCGGGGAAAAGAGAATTAAGCGAGTAACCTGATATAAGCATAGAAAAACCGCTCTCGAATGAGCGGTTTTTCTATACCCATGAGACAATTGCAGTAACAAAATCTGTTTGCCTGAGTAATATGGGACTGAGGTGAGACAGGTGGATACTAGAGAACTTTTTGCCAGAATGATTAAATGTGAGGCGGGCGGCGAGGGACTCGCCGGAATGAGAGCGGTCGCAACCGTGTGCATGAACCGCGTAAGGGTGCCCTACGGAGAGTATCAAAGGGTAAATATGGGGAGTCTCAGAAATGTGCTTATGCAGATGTGCCAGTTTTCGTGCTACAAGACAACCATTGGCGGAGTGACTAACATGCAAAATGTTTGGAGTGCTACGCCGGAGGACATACATTATCAGGTGGCCGACTGGGCCATGAATGGGGGCATATATTCCGGTGTGACCTCTGATCCCTTGTGGTATATGAATCCGTATATGCCCACTTGTCCGAACTTTTTCCCTTATAATCGGACCGGTTATTGGTTTACAAGGGTAAACGATCATTGCTTTTATAATCCCATGCCGTCATATGCAGATACTTGAAGGAGGTAATTTATGGCAAACAATGTAAACTGGATGGGAAACAGGGTTCTTGAGCAGGGGACGACGCGTCCAATGCCGCCCCTGTCTTCAGCATTACCGGTACAGAATCCCGCGGTTCCAATGCAGCAGAACACTCCCCTCACTCCGTTACAGCAGAGCACACCTCTCCCTCCGATAACTCAGCAGGGCCCCCCTCCGTCGACTGAGAGAGGGTACATACCCTATTATCTTGCAAGCAATATAGGAAAAAACGTAAGGGCCGAATTTATAATAGGCACAACTCAGTACGCCGACAAAACAGGTATGCTGACAGAGGTGGGCATAAACTATTTTGTCCTCCGCGATGTAAATTCCCGCACTGATGTGATGTGCGACCTGTATTCGGTCAAATTTGTCACGATTTTGCTGCCGTAGCGCAGCAGCAAAGAATGAATGCCCGTTCGAGCCGGACGGGCATTTATTATCTGTGAATAAAGGCTAAGCAAGCATAGGGGAGTGGGACTTGATTCAGCAGCTTTTAGCTATACACGTCTATTTCAGAACGCTTATGGCGTCCTTGATGGTCTTTTCATAGGCTTCTCTGCCGTAATTATCAACCTGCTCCTTGTCCTTCTCACCGTGGGTGAGACAGCCAGCGCCTGCAACGCAGCCGCCTACGCAGGCCATACCCTCGATAAAGTTTGCGTCCAGTCTGCCAGCACGAAGACGAAGCAGCGCTGCGCGGCACTCCTCCAGCCCGTCGCAGGAGACTGGCTTGTAGTTAAAGCCCGTTAAGCCGTTTTCTTTAAGCCCTTCCCGAACAGCATCCGTAAGCCCGCCGCTGCGGGCAAAGATGCGCCCGAAGTATGAGGCGTTGTCAAGCACTTCCTCCTCGGCGGTCGTTATATCGACTCCCTTGCCGTCAAACAGTGCCTGAAGCTCCTCAAAGGTGAGGACGCTGTCGATATATGGCCTGACCTCGTCCCTGTGCATTTCAGATTTTTTAGCCGTGCAGGGTCCGATGAAAACGACCTTGACACCTTCATCCCTTGATTTTATGTATTTGCCCAGAATGGCCATAGGTGAAAGATTATGAGAAACGTTTTTGAGCAGGTCGGGAAATTCATGCTCGATATAGCTCACGAAGGCGGGGCAACAGGAGCTCGTAAGAAGTCCTCGTTCAGACAGCTCACGGCTCTCCGCGTCGGCAACCATATCCGCTCCCAGAGCGGTTTCCACGACGGAATAAAAGCCGAGCTGCTTTATTCCGGAAACAACCTGCCCGAGCTTTGCGTATTTAAACTGGCTTGATATGGAGGGCGCAACAATCGCGTACACCTTGTAGTTCTCGTTGCCGCAGCTGTTTTTGAGAAGCCCTATCACGTCGAGAATGTACGATTTGTCCATAATCGCGCCGAAGGGGCATTGATAGACGCAGGCACCGCAGGCGACGCACTTTAGGTTGTTAATTTCCGCGGTTTTGTCCTCCGACATGCTGATAGCCTTGACCTTGCAGGCATTTTCGCAGGGACGCTTGCGGCTGACGATTGCAGTATAGGGGCAGACCTTTGCGCACCGTCCGCACTCGATACATTTATTCTTGTCAATGCTTGCCTTTTGCTCACGGTCGAAGACTATTGCGCCGCGCGGACAGGCATCCTCACAGCGGTGCGCTATACAGCCGCGGCAGGATTCCGTGATTTCAAAGCCTCCAACCGGACATTCGTCGCACGCAATGTCGATGACCTCTATTATGTTCGGATTTTCTCTGTCACCGCCCATCGCAAGCTTGACTCTTTCACCGAGTATGGCTCTTTCCTTGTATACGCAGCATCTCATTGTCGGCTGCTTGCCGGGAACGATGGTCTTGGGAATATCCATGACGTTTTCAAGAAGCCTGCCCTCAAAGGCGAGCCGCGAGACCTCCGTCAGAACCTTATATTTTAAATGCTGTACCTTTGTATCGAATTTTCTCATTCAGCGCCTCCGATTCAAGACTAAGGGTTGATCCCGTTGACTTAAAAGTAGCTTACCTTGATTTTCTTTCCCATTTTCTTCAGACATTCCGCAAGCTGGTCGACCAGCTTCATCTTGATGCTGAAATTTATCGGCAGGTTCGGGTTCTGATGCGCCGGATTGACAGCCATGCCGACAAAAAAGTTTATATCTGTCGCTTCTTCAAAGAGCAGCCTTGCAATGAGAGAGGCTCCGTCCTTTTTATAACCCCAGACCTTGTAAGATTCGTTGTCCTTAAGATAGTCCTGAGCGTAGGCGAGCACTCTGTTGATAGTTATGACGCCCTCGGTCACAAGGTCGATTCCCTCACATTCCGCTGTCGGGGGTATATCGTCGTCAAAGTATTCGAGCTTTGTCCGCAAAGGCTTATGAAGGTACTCGGACGCGATGAACGAGGTCGTGCCGCCGCATACGATGTGCTTGCCCTCTTTGGAAAAGAACAGAGACATCATCCTGCCACAGATGCTCGGGTCGGAGGGAGGACCAATCACAAGGTTCATAGGCTCCCTTTTGCGTATTTTGACCGTACAGACTGTGGTGTCATCGCCCGGTTTGCCGCCGTAAAGGCTGTAGCACTCATCGAGAAGCATTGTCGTCAAAGTTTTCGCGGTGAAGCCGACATGAGTGAAGGTTTTTACGAAATCGATGATGTTTTCGCGCTTCCAGCCGAGATTGAGCGTCACGCCGAGACCCGCATGGGGAGCGCCGTCGCTCAGAGCTACGAAAATATCGCCCTCGTTTATCCGAATCTTTGATTTAAGTATCCTTTTGCCCGCAATATCGATAGTTTCGGTCGGATAGCAAATGTTTTCACCTTCGCGGAGCAATATCACCTCGGGGTTGTCATATTGAATAAGCTCCGCCTCTGCGCCGTTTACGATATGTATAATCGTAAAGGTCGAGTAGGCGACGCCTCTGACGGAGCACACGGGCAGAGTCTGAGCGATAGTTTCAACACAGGCTTCGATGCTCATATCCGCCGCCAGCATGGTTGAAATGATTTTTGATGTCAGCGTCGAGAGTATGCTTGCCTTGACACCACTGCCAAGCCCGTCTGCAAGTACTATGACCATCGAGTTTTCACCGTGCTCAACAACCTCGACATGGTCGCCGCAAAGCTCTTCTCCGTATTTGTTCAGGCTGCTGTAGCCAATATCCGCGCAAAGATTATTCATCTTCCAGCGACTCCTTCAGTTTCGTGAGAGCAACCTTGGTTTCTGCGGTGGTCTCGCCCAGAAGCGACGCAATTTCCTGAACGACACGCATCTGCTTCTCGATGACCTTGTCGGTTATCTCAATGGTTTTAAGACTTATTTCCTCTTTTTTCTGGCGCTCGGTTTCCTCGTCGGTCACATCGCGCAGTATGCACAGAAGCATGCGATAAACCCTGTCCAGAACTATGGTCTGCTCGATATATTTCTTATACTCCGCAAGGTATATCCTATTGTTGCGCAGAGATCTGCCGGTTCGAAGTACCTCCGAGAACGCTGCGGGCTCAAGTACGCATATGACATTTGCGCCTACAATATCGGAGGCGCTTTTTATATTGAGTATTTTTAAGGCGGCAGGGTTAATCTGCTGAACCTCGAGCATGTCGTTCAGAACAATAATGCCGTTCGGGCTGTTTCTAAGGATGTTGGAGGAGAAAGTCTCAGCCTTGTCTCTGAGAAAGGGAGTACACATAGACAGATCGGCCTTGCCCTGAAACACCGCTATAGCTTTTTCGCGGCAGGAGTTGTAACCGCAGCTTCCGCAATTGAGCTCATCCCCGGGCGTGTTTTTGCCCATTTTGAGCAGAATCTCGCCGAGCTGAACCTCGTTCGGATAGACCTGAGCGTGCACCAGAGACTCGAAAGACCTTGAAATGCTGCCCTTTGCCGGCGAGGCTACCGCAAAGTCGTTTCTTCCCGAGTGCTTTTCGATGGCGATGTAATCCTGCAAGGGCGCGCGGTGCGCCCTGCTCATAACGGGGCCGCCGATGCAGCTGCCGGCGCAGGCGGACATCTCAACAAAGCATTTTGAGGCACTGCCGGCGGAAATGTCGCGCAGAGTGCTTATACAGTTTTCAAGCCCGTCAACCGAGAAATAGCTGTAAGCCTCCGAAACGCAATCCATTGATTTAAGAATGCCGCCCGCAGTCGGAAAGATGCGGGTGCGGCCTTTTTCGCTTGTATCGTTTTCCTGAGGTTCAGGTTCAATGCCTTCTGCCTTGAACCAGCTTGCCAGCTCATCAAAGGTCAGAGCGCAGTCAACGTCATCGGGAAATTCGTCAGCCTCGCATTTTTTTGATATGCAGGGGCCGATAAATACGGTTTTAGACTCCGGATGCCTGTTTTTTATATCGCGGCAGTGAGCCAGCATCGGCGAAACGACCTTTGCCAGGCAGGGGAGCAGCTCCGGAAAATGCTTTTGTATCATAAGATTGACGGAGGGACAGCAGGACGAGATGATAATTTCCTGCCCGCCGTTTTCTATAAGCTCTTCGTACTGCCGCTTCACAGTCGCAGCGCCGCGCGCTGTTTCCTCAGCTGCTGCAAAGCCCAACCTTTTTAGCGCCTTTTCCATGCCGAGAATTCCAGCTCCGGGAAATGCCGCGGCAAAGGATGGCGCGAGGCTTACGAAAACCGGTGCGCTTCCGCGGAGCAGAGCCTTGGCCCTGTCGGTATCATCCCTTACAACCTTGGCGTTCTGAGGGCAGATAATGAAGCACTGACCGCACAGGACACACTCGTCGGATATGATGTGAGCCTGATTCTCAGAAAAGCTTATTGACTTTGTCGGACAGTGCCTGATGCACTTATAACAGTTTTTACAGCTAGCTTCATTCAGACGTATGTAATCTGACACCGGATGTTCCTCCGTTTCCTTTAATTCTTGAGTTGGGCTCAGAGTTTTGCTAGAACTTCCTTTTCAAAGAAGCTTTTAACATCCTCGGGACTGAGCGAGTAGGGCGTTTCATCGATTTTAGCGCTGACTCCTGTCTGGCAGGCGCCAAGGCAGAAGGTTCCGACCAGCTCCACCTTGTCCGTAAGATTATTTTCTTCTATCAGGTTTTGAAGCTGCTCAACAATCTGCCTTGAGCCTTTAAGGTGGCAGGAGCTTCCTATGCAAACAGTTAGTTTCATTCCGGTCTCCTTTATGTTTTATATCTGCAGGCTCTCTTTTTGAGCCAGATTCTTTGAAAGAACTGCCAGGGAAGCCGCTATGTTTTCATTTTTAAGTATGACATCCTTCGGCACGTCAAGGTGAGTCGGCGCGAAGTTCCAGATCGCCTTTATGCCGCTTTTTACAAGGATATCGCAGACGCTCTGCGCTTCCTTAGCCGGAACGGTGATTATCCCAAGTTCAATCTTCATGCGCTTGCACAAATTTTCCATCTTACTCATTGGGAGTATCTGTTTTCCGCTTTCGTCCGTTCCGCATACCGCGGAATCGCTGTCGAAGGCCGCGACAATATTAAGCCCGTAGGCTCTGAAGCCGTGATAGGAAAGCAGCGCTTTTCCGAGCTTTCCGGCCCCGACAAGAACGGCGTCATTCACATTGTCATAGCCCAAAAAAACCTCGATGTCACGTATCAGCTCACTCGTGCAGTAGCCGAGCTTTGGTTTTCCGCCGTCCGAGACAGAGGACAAGTCCTTTCGAACCTGTATCTCACCGAAGCCCAGCGCATTTCCGAGCGCCTTTGCGGAGATGTTTTTGTCCTTTTCAGGGGACAGAGCCCTGAGATATTGCAGATAGAGCGGAAGCCGCTGGAGCGTCTGAATGGAGATTGCTTTTTCCATCAATATTCCTCCCGAACCAGTAAACTGGATTCTAAATAGATAATGGTATATCGATAATCTATTATCGATATACCATTATCTATTACTAATGTCAAGACTTTTTCGATAAAAGAGTAAATTTTGCATAGAAGCTCCGTAGTACAGCTGCCGAGACTATGCGCACAGTTCATTTCAAGCTGCCGGTTTTACAAACGCTTTCTCTTTATCCTTTGTAATTTCATAGCACCAGCTCAGAAATACCGAGCCGACGGTGTTGCCGAGAATTATAACGAGAACGAGCAGGACATTCAGATTTCCGGCGAGATTGAAATAGAACATATCGGCAATGCAGTGTTCAAAGCCGGACAGTATGAACACCATAACGGCGAAGACGACAGCGAGGGCCTTGCCGACATAGCTTTCGATTGACCGGAACAGCTCGACTGCCAAAAACATCAGCATACCGCAGAAAATTGCCAGTATGAACATACTTGTGCAGCTGTCTCCGAGCTTCACGGCAGTGACCGCCGCAACTGTATCCATTATCTTAAGGCGTGTGAGCCTTATCAGGACGGAAACAAAAAATGTACCGAGGAAGTTGCCGACAAGGGCAATAAGGAGATTAAGAGCATATTTAAGGTTAAAGTTCGTTACCAGATATCCGATTTTTCCGGTATACAGCTCCAGCTTCATGTTCAAAATCGAGAACAGCCCGAAGGAAAAAAGAAAACTGCCCACGACCTTGTTCTCACACATGAGGAAGACCACGCAGCCGACGCTGACGAGAATTCCTGCCAAAAAGCCCTTTACCAAAACCCGCATAAAACACCTCTAATTCTTATTCGCAGAGAACGGAGGTTCCTCTGATACAAGTATACAGAAGCACAAGTGCTTTTTCAATACGGCTGTTTTACCGAGCTTTTCGCGCAAAACTCTGAAATAAATAGGCAATAAGGCGGGAATTAGGTCTAAACGCCGACTTGTTGGCTAAAACAAGTCAGGTTTTCTTATAAACGCCTAAACGATTGTCTGGCCTGAAACATACAATGTAATATGTGGAAACAAGGAGGAAAGATAATGTACAAACGTAATATTAACTGCGGAGATGCCCGAATGACTCAGAAACGGCTTTCCCTTTACGACACGCTGCGGCGGCTTTGGATGGAGCATGTATTATGGACCCGCTCTTTTATTGTCAGCGCGGTTTTCGGACTTCCCGACCTGAATATGGTCACCAACAGATTACTTCGAAACCCCGCCGACTTTGCCGATGTGCTCAGACCGTTTTACGGCGAAATCAAGGCCGCAAGATTTAAAAATCTCCTGACCGAGCATCTGCAAATCGCGGGTGACCTTGTCGTCGCCGCCAAGGCGGGGGACAGCGCCAAGGCGGATGTTAAACGCCGTGAATGGTATGCAAACGCCGATGACATCGCCTGTTTCCTGAGCGAAATCAACCCATACTGGAATAAAAAGGCATGGCAGACGCTGCTTTACGACCATTTAAAAATGACAGAGGATGAAGCCGGGCAGATGCTCAAAGGTCAGTATGACGCAAGCATCGCCCAATTTGACGCGATACAGGAGGAAGCACTGGAAATGGCGGACTATATGGCAGAGGGAATTTTCAGACAGTTCGGGCTCTGAAGCGCGCCGCGACAAAAAAGAGACTGCCCTGTATTTACACATGGCAGTCTTTTGACATGAAAAAGATTTAAGGCGTTCCTCAGCCTTTTTCCTTCGGCAGGCGGAAGCCGGTGGGAAGTGGGGCTTTAATGACAAGAGGGACTCCGGTTTGCGGATGGTTCAGCTCAAGCACGCTCGCGTGCAGACCAAGCCTGCCGAGTGAGCTTCCGTGCCCGCCGTACTTTTTATCGCCGACGATGGGGTGACCCAGTTCCTTCATGTGGACGCGAATCTGGTTTTTGCGTCCAGTGTCTATCAGTACACGAAGATACGAATAGCGGGCATTTTCCTTTATAACCTCGTAGTTCGTGATTGCGAGCTTGCCCTCGCCGTAGGACGCCGAATAGACGAGGTGGTTTTCCGTCTCACGCAGGAGGCTTTCGCGCCGCCCTTTTTTTTCGGCAAAAACACCCTCGCAAATTGCGATGTATTCTCTTTTTTTAATAAGCTCGTCCCAGGAATTCTTCAGCTTTTCGTGCATATCGGCGTTTTTTGCAAATAGCAGTACGCCGGAGGTGTCGCGGTCAAGACGATGGACGACGTACAAGGGCTCAATGCCGCTGTCACGCAGAAGCCTTATCGCCGTGTTTTCCTTCTCAAGCTCGTTGGCAACCGATAAGAGTCCGGCAGGCTTATTGACTGCCAGCAGATACTCGTCTTCAAATATGATCGGCAGCGGAGATGAGTATGAGCTCACTTCCGACTGCGTTATTTTAACTGTCTGACCGCATTTTACGGGATAGTCGAATTTGCTGGTTATAATGCCGTCAACGGAAATCATGCGGTGCTCCAGATAGGACTTTGCCTTGCCGGAGGGAAGCCTCGGCAGTTCCTTCCGGACGGTTTCTAAGAGCTTGCCGTCCTCTTTGACCTCAAAAACGGTGTCGTTCTTTGTGATTTTCAATAGCCGCCCTCCATTTCGCATAAGGTAGTATATGGCCTATTGTAGCATCATATAAGTCTGCGGGCAAGCCTTTGCTTCGTCAACTACTTGCAATATCAGAAGGATTTTGTATAATGGAGCGTAGAAAACACGAACTGAAGGGAAAAATCATGACAAAGACAAACGCAATGCGGCTTTTGGACGCTGCGGGCATTGCTTATAAGACAACGGAATATGAATACGACGAAAATGATCTTTCCGGAACTCACGCCGCCGAAATGATTGGGATGCCGTCCGAGCAGGTGTTCAAGACACTTGTCACGAGAGGGGATAAAACGGGAATTACTGTTTTTTGCATACCCGTCTGCTGTGAGTTGGACTTACGCAAGGCGGCGGCGTCTTCGGGCAACAAGAAAATCGAGATGACACATGTAAAGGAGCTTCTCGACCTGACGGGATATCTGAGAGGCGGGTGCAGTCCAATCGGAATGAAAAAGCAGTACCCGACCTTCATAGACGAAACAGTGGAGCTTTTCGACGTGGTTGCGGTGAGCGCGGGGCTTCGCGGACAGCAGATTATAATCGCGCCGAATGACCTTATAGGATACATCAAGGCGTCAAAGGCCGATATTACGGCATGATCGAGGAGATAAATTCATGATATTGCTCATTAAACCATGCAGAGAATACGAAGAGGACATATTTAAATACAAGGAAGAAATGCTTGCGGCAGGCGATGTAAGTATGGACGGCTGCGGCTTTCTGCAGAATTACACAAGCCTTGATGAGTGGTATAGATTTCTGGATTCAATTGCGGATAAAAAAAGCATGGACCCGTCGACAGGTTTTGTGGAGGGCAGTCAGTACCTGATGGTAGATGATGTGCACCATAAGATACTGGGTATGGTGAATCTGCGGCATGAACTGAACGATTTCCTTTTACGGGCGGGCGGACACATAGGCTATTCCATAAGGCCGGACGAAAGAAGAAAGGGCTACGGCAAGCTGCAGCTTCAGTTGGCGCTAAAAAAAATGGCGGAGCTTGGCGTCAGGAATGTCCTTGTTACCTGCAATCGAGATAATGAGGCCTCCGCAAGGATTATTGAATCCTGCGGCGGCGTATTGGAAAACGAGACGTATGCCGAAGAATTCCACTGTGTCGTAAAAAGATATTGGATTCCGAACTGACGCTTTAAGGTTACGGGCGCAAATCCGCGTGCAGTTTTTAACGGCCGCAAGCTTGCAAAAAGGAGCTTTCCGGTATATTATCCTGATAAGCGCAGTTTCAGTTTTTCACGGAGGAATAGATATGAAATCATTAAAAAGAATTACCGGTATCCTGCTGATAACAGCGATGCTCGTTTCGCTCCTCGGCATCACGGCCGGTGCTGCGACGAGCGATTATACAATAAAAGACGGTATGTTGACAGCGTATTCCGGTGACGGCGGAGACCTTGTGATTCCGGACAACCTTGGAATAACGAGAATTGAAATGTATGCATTTACAAACTGTCAGACGCTCAAGTCGGTCACAATACCCGCTGGCGTCGTGTTCGTAGATCCCCGCGCGTTTATCTGGAGCAGAAACCTAACAAACATTTATGTCGCGAGCGGGAACGCGAGCTATGCGAGTGTTGACGGAGTGCTGTTTAGTAAGGACAAAACAAGACTAATCACATATCCCTGCGGAAGAACCGGGAACTATACAATACCGTCAAGCGTGACCGATATCGTTTTCATGTCCTTTGCAGGCTGTGAGGGGCTCTCAGCCGTAACTATTCCGGAAGGTGTTAAGGCCATAGAAGCGGACGCATTTTCGGGCTGTATCGGGCTTACGTCAATTGCCATTCCGGCGAGTGTTACAACAATTGAGGATCAGGCCTTCGGAACCTGCGGAAACTTGACGAGTATTACAGTAGCGGCCGGAAACTTGAATTACGCGAGCTCGGACGGAGTGCTTTTTACAAAGGATATGACGGGGCTTCTTCGGTTTCCGGGCGGAAGAGCGGGCAGCTATAAGATGTCGTCAAGTGTTAGAAATATCGGATTCTCAGCCTTTGAGAGCTGCAATCAGCTTTTCAGCGTTACTGTTCCGCTGGGCGTGACAAGTATAGGGGATTCCGCTTTTTCCGGCTGCGATGCGCTTGTAAGTATTATAATATCGTCCAGTGTGGCAAATATCGGCGATAACGCCTTTGATAAATGCCAGAATCTCACTATTTACGGCAAAGCAGGCTCATACGCCGAGAGCTATGCCAAAGCGCACAGCGTGACATTTTCTCCTTTATCAATTAGCGCGACTTCGACGTCCTCCGCAGTACAGGTAAACAGCAAGGCGGTGGCCTTTGAGGCTTACAATATTTACGGTAACAACTATTTCAAACTCCGCGACCTTGCAAAGGCAATAAGCGGAACAGACAGACAGTTCAGCATAGATATCGATTCCGCCAACAGCATAATCTATCTTACGACGGGGAAAGCCTATGTATCGGTCGGAGGAGAACTGACGCCGCCCGCGGCAAAGGGCAGTGTTACGGCTCAGTATTCGACGTGGAAGGTCTATCTCAACGGGGCTGAAATCAGTCTCAAAGCCTACAATATTAACGGAAATAACTATTTTAAGCTGCGCGACGTAGGCGAGGCAATCGACTTCGGCGTAATATTTGATGCCGAAAAGAGTACGATAAAAATTGATACCACAACCGGCTATACATTTTAATAGAACAGGTGTGCGCGGCAGTTTTGCCGCGCACACCTGTTATGCTGACGTATATACGGAGACCCGCTGATGGCCAGGTAATTTTTAAAGGCAAGGTTCAGCCGTATAGTTTTCCGACTATCCTGTTGCTGAGATTAACGGGCAGGAGCTTTGCGATTGAAACAAAGAGCTTATATTTATTCCCAGCTGTATATAGAACCTTGGGCTTTTTCTTCTGCGAGACTCGGTAGATGATGCCGGCTATGTAATCGGGGCTCATGCCGCTTATTTCGTCCTTTTCCATAGACGAGACAGCTCTTTTAATCGTTTCGCCGTAGTATGAGGAACCGTCCTCACATTTTTCTCTCGCCGCGGTGAAGCCCGTGTGAACATCGCCGGGCATGACGGCGCTGACTCTGATTCCGAAAGGGGACACCTCGTTGCAAAGTGCAAGGGTCAGCGAATTTATCGCCGCCTTTGTTGCGGAATAGAACGCCTGAAAAGGTATCGACAGCGGCGCAGCAACGGAGCTTAGGTTTATTATCCGTGAGCCTTGAGTTTTTCGGAGATAGGGGAGAGCCTCCTTACAGCACAGGAAGGTACCAAAAAAATTAACGTCAAATATTCTGTGCGCCTGTTCGAACGATGTGAATTCCACAGCGCCGGAAATGCCCATACCTGCGTTGTTTATCAAGAGGTCGAGCCTGTTTTCTGTGTCAAAAACCTCTTTGAAGGCGCTTTGAATCTCCTCCGGTTTGGTTATGTCGGCGGTGATGTGAGTAATACCGTTTTCGCTTATGCCGGTGCGGCTCAGCTCGTAAACAGTCCAGCCCTTTGCTGAGAAGAGACGAGCGGTGCTTTTTCCGATGCCGCTGCTGCCACCGGTTATCACAACTACATTGCCCATTTTTCACTCTCCAGAACTTTTTTAATAATGTCCATAGCCTCGTCGAGAATGGCCTCGGTATGGGACGCCATATAGCTTGTGCGAAGCAGGCAGTCCGTGGGCGGGGTCGCGGGGGGCAGAACGGGGTTCACATATACGCCCGCGTCATACAGGTCTTTGGCGATTCCAAGGGTGCGAAGCGTCTCGTAAGTATAGATGGGAACTATAGGCGTCGTGCTCTCCAGATGCTTAATATTGCGCTTTGTAAGCCCGTTGCGGACATAGCGAGAATTGCCGGCAAGCTTATCTACAAGCTCCGGATGCGTTTTCAGTTCGCGTAGGGCGGCAAGCGCGCAGGCACAGCTTGCGGGAGTCATAGAAGCGGAAAAGATAAAGGGACGGGAGTTGTGACGCACAAAATCCGCGACTCTGTTTGAGGTCGCCATGTAGCCGCCGAGAGAAGCAAGGGACTTCGAAAAAGTACCCATGTAGATATCGACATCTTTTTCAAGTCCGAAAAGACTGGCGGTGCCGCGTCCGCCTTCGCCTACAACGCCCAGACCGTGCGCGTCGTCCACCATCGTTCGCGCGTTGTATTTCTTGGCAAGCCGCACGATTTCGGGCAGGTTCGCAATGTCTCCGCCCATACTGAAAACGCCGTCCGTCACGATGAGAATACCCGCGGTTTCGGGAACGCTTTGAAGCATATGCTCAAGGTCCTGCATGTCGTTATGCTTGAAACGGAGCATTTTTCCGTAGCTCAGCTTGCAGCCGTCATAAATGCTCGCGTGGTTTTCCTTGTCACAGATAACATAGTCGGTACGCCCGACTATTGCGCTTATGATGCCGAGATTGGACTGAAAGCCGGTTGAAAAGGTGACGACCGCTTCCTTATGAAGAAACTCGGCAAGCTCCGCCTCCAGCTCAAGGTGCATATTCAGCGTGCCGTTCAGAAAGCGCGAACCGGAGCAGCCTGTTCCGTATTTTTCAATAGCTTTAATACCCGCCTCGATTACATTGGGGTTTATCGTAAGTCCCAAGTAGTTATTGGAACCGAGCATTATCCTGCGCTTTCCCTCCATGACAACCTCAATGTCCTGACGGGACTGGAGCGCGTGAAAATAGGGATATACGCCCTTTTCCCGAACCTCGTCCGCCTGAGACCTGTGCTCGCATTTTTCAAAAATGTCCATTAAAATCCTCCTCAAGCTATGTGTTTATTGCTCTGTCTTCAGGTTCTTGGAAATTTCCTCCGCAAGCAGCCGCGAGAGCTTCTGCAATACGGATTTTTCCGCATCGGAAAAGTCTTTGGTGATGCTCGAAACGTCGGGAACCTGGCTGCCGTAGTAGTCCAGAAACTTTTTTGTCACGATAAGCCTGCATTCGCGCTTGTCTGTTTCGCAAAGCTGTTTCGTGATGTAACCCTTAGAAACAAGTGAGATCACCTTGTAAGACGCATTCGGCTGCGAAATTCCCAAAAAATCGGCGAACTCGCCAATGGTCGGCTCACCCATAAGATAGATAACCTCGACCGAAAAAGCCTCGGTTGCGCTGAGACTGCCTTGCTTCTCGCTGATTGTCGCGAAAAGCTTCTGATAATGCGCGAGTCGGAGATAGCGATAAAGCTCATCAAAATCCGTAGTCATATAAACCTCGATAATAGATAAAGAATTTTATATAAAATAGTAAATACATAATAGCACCGCTATCCGTGAGATGCAACCGAAAATATAACCAATGTTTATTTATAAAACGACACAGCATTTACAAAAATTGCTTATCGTGTCGATGAAATACGGATTTCGTTAAACAAGTGATACTTATCATTTGTGACTAACAGGCTGGTGTTTTTACAGTGCAAAATTATGATTTCGCTGGCTTTTAATAATGTGAAAAAGGTAGTATAATGTAAAAAATAACTTAACGCTGTTTGTGGGGAAGGTATTAATGAAAAACGAAACGATTTTGGTTCTCGATTTCGGAGGACAGTATAAGGAACTGATTGCCTCGCGCGTAAGACAGCTCTCGGTATATTCGGAGATTAAGCCCGGCAACCTTTCGGCTGATGAAATTAAAAAAATAGCCCCAATCGGACTCATCCTCACAGGCGGACCGAAAAGTGTTTACGGTCCCGATGCCCCGCTTTGCGACCCCAAAATATTCGCGCTCGGGATACCGGTGCTGGGCATCTGCTACGGTATGCAGCTCATGTGCTATACACTTGGCGGCAAGGTCACGCCGGGATTCGGCGGCGGAGAGTACGGGCGCATCCGCACTAAGCTCCAGACAGATAACACTCTTTTCGAGGGACTAAACGAAAACGCCATGACCCTTATGAGCCACGGCGACATGGTTCGAGATTTGCCGGAGGGTTTTACACGTCTTGCTTCGACTGCGCACTGCAAAAACGCCGCCTGCTCCTGCGAGGAGCGCGGACTTTACGCAGTGCAGTTCCATCCGGAGGTCAGGCACACTGACAAGGGGACAGAGCTCCTGCGCAATTTCCTGTTTTCAATCTGCAAAGCTAAGGGCGACTATAACATAGACGACTATCTTGAAGCGGCGGCTGCCGATATCAGACAAAAGGTGGGCAACAAAAAAATTCTGCTCGCGCTTTCCGGAGGCGTGGATTCGTCCGTCTGCGCGGCGCTCATCGAAAAGGCGGTTCCGGGCATGCTCACCTGCGTGTTCGTTGACCACGGCCTTATGCGCAAAAATGAGGGCGACAAAATTGAGGCGGTTTTCTCAAAAAGACAGCTCGATTTTATCAGAGTCAATGCCTCAGAAAGATTCCTGCGTGAGCTTAAGGGCGTATCAGACCCCGAAAAGAAGCGCAAGATAATCGGAAAAGAGTTCGTTGAGGTGTTTCAGGAGGAATCCAAGAAGCTTGGCAACATTCCGTTCCTTGCTCAAGGTACGATTTACCCCGACATCGTCGAATCCGGCGGCGGCACAACCGCCACGATTAAGAGCCACCACAACGTAGGAGGGCTGCCTGAGAATATCGGCTTCGAAGGTCTCATTGAGCCGTTACGCGGGCTTTTCAAGGACGAGGTGCGGGCACTCGGCAGAAAGCTGAATCTGCCAGACGAGCTTGTAAACCGCCAGCCCTTCCCAGGACCCGGACTTGCCGTCCGCATTTTGGGCGAGATAACGCCCGAAAGGCTCGAAATTCTGCGCGAGGCGGACAGCATCGTCTGCGAGGAAATTGACAAAATGAAAAACCCGCCCAGCCAGTATTTCGCGGTTCTGCCGGGCGTCCGCTCCGTCGGCGTGGCAGGGGACGAGCGCAAATATGACGATATAATAGCTGTGAGAGCTGTTATTACCTCTGACTTTATGACCGCCGAGTACGCGCCGCTTTCGCACAGCCTGCTCTCGCGTATCTCGTCCAGAATTTCGAACGAGGTCAAGGGCGCTGGCCGCGTGGTCTACGACATTTCCGGAAAACCGCCCGCGACAGTCGAGTGGGAATAGAGCCGGTGGATTTCCACTGAAAAAAGTAACAAATACAGCCCCAATAGTCTTGAAAATCAAGATTATTGGGGCTGCATTATTACTTTATCCCAAAATATCAGCTGAATTCACAGGAATAATGGATATTGGTTACTTGACCGGTTATCCATATTAGAAAAAGAGTCCGGTTGTCATAATAATATAACCGGATGCGGCGCGTTGACAAAATTAGGCATACACTATATAGTATAGAAAGTGTCACATAATGTCGAATATTGAAAATAATTAGAAGCTAAATAATGTTGCTTGAAACTGAATATTGCGCTTTTTGCAGATATATCGGGAGTTTAAAAAATCACAGAGGCTGGCGGCGCTGAACTGACAAAGAGAAGTTGCCTATGGGAAACCGCTTAGGAGACAAAAGCGGAGTTTTGGTAAAACAGATATAGAAAAAACCAGCATTAATATTGGATAGGGAAATAGAGATTAAATTGGGGGATTAATATGAAGAAAAACATACTTAAAAAATCTATGGCGATACTTATGACACTGGCGATGGCGCTTAGCCTTTTACCTGCGATGACGCTGTTTGCAAGCGCGGCGGCAGATTTTGAGGATACAATAGCGCCAAGTGGTGAGTGGACAAAGGCTGTTAGTGTAATATTTAGCGTCCCAATTGAAGAAGGCAACATTTGGTTTAATAACTTGGCTGTAACAAATGGAGGTAATGCTGACACTGCAAAGATATATCTGAGTTCTAAAGTTAATGATATGGGCTTTACCGGTGGCTCAACGGCGATTGACGGCTCTGAATCTATAAGATTTACAGCGTCAGCTTCCGGCACATACTCATTTAATGTATGCACAGATTCCAGCGGCAATAGTACAAAGCTTGTTCAGATTACAGTTTCCGGTGGGAACACCGCGCCGACAGTGACGGCAACGGGCGGCACTCCGACCTTTACAGAAAACGGCAGCGCAGTTGACCTTTTCAGCAGCGTCTCAGCGAACACGAATGATTCCGGTCAAACCTTCAGCGGCATGACACTAACGGTTTCCAACGTAACTGATACAAAAGAGTATTTAAACATCGCCGGAACCGATGTGGAATTGACAGCCAGAAACGGCACCATTACCGGCATCGGTAACTATGCCGTTGCCGTGTCCAGCAACACTGCCACGGTGACGCTCAGCGGCATGACGCGCGACAATACTCAAATGGGAACGCTTATTGACGGCATGACCTATGGGAACAGCAGCGATGACCCGACCGCTATTTCGAATAGCCGTGCAATTACAATTACCGGCATTACGGACAGCGGTTCAAGCAGCAACAGCGCTGCCCCGAACATTACCTCAACAGTGACCATAACCCCAGCCAACGACGCACCGACGGTAAAAACAAACGCGGGAATAACGGTAAATGAAGCAAGCGCTGACAATGCGATAGCAAAAAGCAATTTGGAAATAGCAGATGTGGATAACGCCGCAACTGCAATTACCTATACGCTGACCGCAGTTCCCGCAAAAGGAACGCTAAAGAAAAGCGGTAGCGCGCTGGCGGTTAACGGAACGTTCACACAGAATGATATAAATACCGGCAATATTACTTATACGCATGACGGAAGCGAGACTACCGCAGACAGCTTCAAATTTACGGCTTCCGACGGCATCGCCGGCATTGGCGAAACAACATTTGCAATCACGGTTGCTCCAGTAAATGACGCGCCGGCGGTGGGCACACCCACGACTGTCAGCTACACTGACACAGACGCGAGTGACGCGTTTAACAACACCACGGGGACGCTTTCAGCTACCGATGCGGATGGAACAGTTTCCTACTATGGTATCGACGGGGAAACAGGCTGCAGCTACGAATACAATAGTGTTACTTATAACGAGAGCAAGGACGGAACATACGGCACGTTGTATGTAAAGAGTTTAACCGGCGATTATCGATTTGTCCCGAAGAATGCGGCAATCAATGCCGTGTCCGCTAACCAGAGCGAAACCTATACCGTTACCGCCACAGACAACGAAGGCTTAAGCGGAAATGCGATACTTACGGTCAGCATCACAGGGGCGAATGATACGCCGACAAATATTGATTTGAGCAACAATACGGTAGGACAAAGCGCCGGAGCCAACGCCGCGGTTGGTACGCTGAGCACCACGGACGCGGACAGCGGTCAGACCTTTACATATTTACTTGTGACAGGCAACGGTACCAATGATAAAAATAACGCTTTATTTGATATATCCGGCGTGTCTCTCCGTGCGAAAAACCCGGCGGCAATGGCTCAGGGAGACTACTATGTTTATATCCGTTCGACAGACAGCGGTAATGCTACTTATGACAAGGCGTTTACGATAACGGTTTCAGATAACGTTGCACCAAAAGTAAGCTCCGTAGCTGTTCCTGCCAACGCCAGCTACAAGGCCGGGGATGTAATGAACTTTACGGTAAACTTCGATGAAGCCGTTACCGTGGTTACCGCCAGCGGAACTCCGAGCGTTACGCTGACCATCGACGGCAAACTTCGATATGCCGCCTATAATCAATCAGCGAGCACTACGACCGCGCTTGTATTCCGCTACACTGTGCAAAGCGGTGACGACAGCAAAGGTAACGGTATCGGACTAAGCGTCGCTGCACTGGCCGACAACGGCGGTACAATCAAGGATGCCGCCGGAAACGACGCTAACCTGACGCTGAACAACGTGGGTGATAGGTCCGGTGTTAAGGTAGATGCCGTGGTACCCGACGCGCCGACCATATTAAGCTTAAGCACCGCGTCTGATACAGGAGTTTCAAGCAGCGATGCAATAACAAAAATGGCAGCACCGACTTTTAACGGTAAGACGGAAGCAAACAGCACTGTCACCCTTTATGATACGAACGGCACAACAGTGCTGGCGAGCGCCGCAGCGGATGCAGGCGGGAACTGGAGCATCACGTCTTCTACACTTTCCGCAGGCAAGCACACAGTCACCGCCAAAGCGACTGATGCGGCAGGCAACATTTCATCTGCTTCTACAGGATTCTCTGTCGAGATTGATACCACCGCGCCTGTATCACTTAGCTTGGACTCTATGACGGTTGCCGCGTCCAGTGCCAGTGCTAACGCCACCATCGCCACACTGTCCGCTAACGACAGCAACACCATCACGTATGCCTTGGCCACCGGTAACGGTACCAACGATGCCGACAACGGCAGCTTCATCATTTCCGGCAACAGCTTGAAGGTGGGCGGAGCGGCGCTCAGCGTCGGTGTCTACAGCATCTATGTGTCAGCAACCGATGCGGCGGGCAATACGGCTTATAAAGCCTTCAGCCTTAAGGTTGCCAGCGGTCCGACGGTGACTGCGGTCAATCTGAGCTATGATGATACCGCCGCGGACAATACATTTAATAACGAGACCCATACGATTTCCGCAACGGCAAACTCCGGCTCTATATCAGGCTATGGGATTAAGGACAGCGCTGCGGACACTTCCCGCACCGGCTACACCGTGTCAAAGACCGGAACCTACGGAAAGCTGTTCGTCAACGGCAGCACCGGTGCCTATGCCTATGTTCCGACAAGCAACGCGGCGCTTAACGCCGTAAAGACGACTGTGACCGACACCTTCACGATTCAGGCGACCGATTCCGCCGGCACAGCGGGGAATACCCTGACGGTAACAATTAACGGCGCAAATGACACGCCGACACTCACAGCTCCCTCTGCGGCAACTTACGCCGATACAGTGGCTGATGACACCTTCAGCAATACGACAGGTACTCTTGAGGGTACTGACCGCGACACCGCCGATACCTTGACCTATGGCATTACCGGCGGCACTGACAGCAGTTCGGAGGTTTACAAGGTTGGAGTTTACGGTACGCTGTATGTTACAAAAAGCACCGGAGCCTATAGATTTGAGCCGAATGATGGCAAAATCGAGGCGTGTATTGCCAACTATCATGAAGATTTTACCGTGACGGCTTCGGACGGCGCGCTTACGGCGACGCAGACCTATACCGTAAATATTACCGGAGTAAATGACACGCCGAGTGTGACTTCCGGAGAATCCGCGAACTTTGCGGAGAACGGAACAGGAACGGTTTATACGGCGACAAGCTCCGACCGCGACTCGGGAGACACTGCCGCGTGGAGCCTTGATGGAGCGGACAAGGCTTTGTTTGCCATTGACAGCGACGGAAAAGTGACCTTCAATTCCGCGCCGGACTTCGAGAGCAAGAAGGACGCGAATACAGACAATGTATATGAAATTACGGTTATCGCGACCGACAAGGATGGACTTACCGGTTCAAAAGGTGTTAAAATTACCGTCACGAACGTCAACGAAGCGCCGGTTATCTCATCGAAAAATGAATTCAGCGTCGTTGAAGGCAACACGGCTGCATTCACCGCCGAAGCGACTGATCCGGAAAAAGACAGCCTTGAGTGGAGCATAAAAGATGGCGCAGATGAGTCATTGTTCCAAATCGATGCCGGAAAGGGCATTGTTACATTCAAAACGGCTCCATCCTTCAGCGCGCCGACTGACGCAAATAAAGATAATAAGTACTTGCTTGATATAGCAGTAACAGACGGGAAAAACCATACTGTCAAATCCGTAACTGTAACAGTTACCCAGCAGGTCTTTATTGGAGGAAATCCTACTACAGGCTCCAAAATAGTCGAGGTCAACGGAGAGAAGCAGGACGCTGGCAATTCCAGCACAGTGACAACGTCTGAAGGACAGAAGCAGGAAACTATTAAGGTCGACGACACTAAGCTGGATAAGATTCTGGAGACAAAAAATGATAAACCTGTTGTCACACTTCCGGCGAATAAGGGTTCCGATGTCGTCGTAGGAGAGCTTAACGGTCAGACCGTAAAAAACATGGAGAAGAAGGAAGCGGTTCTGGAGATTAAGACCGAAACCGTCAGTTACACACTTCCTGCATCGCAGATAAATATTGACAGCGTATCATCGCAAATCGGCTCACAGGTCGAGCTTAAGGACATCAAGGTGAGTGTAAAGATAGCTGAGCCTTCCGCAGATACGGCGAAAATCGTTGCTGACACAGCAAGCAAGGGCAACTATCAGGTTGTTGTAAAGCCAGTTGAGTTCACGATTACCTGCACAAGCGGCGACAAGACGGTCGATGTGTCAAAGTTCAACGGCTATGTTGAGAGAACGGTTGCGATTCCTGACGGCGTTGACCCAAGCAAGATAACCACAGGCATAGTGCTCAACGCGGACGGAAGCTTCAGTCATGTGCCGACAGTGGTAGTAAAAATAGACGGGAAGTACTATGCGAAGATAAACAGCCTTACGAACAGCACATATTCGGTCATCTATAACCCCGTAACCTTCACAGACGCTGCGAATCATTGGGCTAAGGCAGCAATCAACGACATGGGCTCAAGAATGGTCGTTACCGGAATGGGAGACGGAAGCTACCAGCCTGACAGGAGCATTACACGCGCGGAGTTCGCGGCTATCGCAGTCCGCGCGATGGGCCTGAGACAGGGGACGACGGAGAGCGCTTTTGGCGATGTTTCGGCTTCCGACTGGTTCAACGGTTATGTCGACAAAGCGACGGAATACGGGCTAATCACAGGCTACGACAGCACATCCTATGGCCCGAACGACACAATAACCCGCGAGCAGGCGATGGCGATAATTGCGAGAGCGATGAAGATAACCGGTCTAAGCGTGAGCCTGACGGACAGCGAAGTAAGCTCACTTCTTGCCAATTACACGGACGGAGCAAGCGTCTCAAGCTACGCGAGGGCAGGCGCTGCGGCCTGCCTCAAGGCGGGAGTTGTGACAGGCTCAAGCACGACCATGCTTTCGCCGAAGGCGTACGTGACCCGCGCTGAGGTCGCCGTCATGGTTGAGCGCCTGCTGCAAAAATCCGGACTTATCTAACAGGTTAGAACACCATTAATACGAAGCACCGGTAGGAGAAATCCTGCCGGTGTTTTAGTAAAGGGCTATGTTTGAATGGAGATAACAAAAACGCCTGACTCCATTTCGACTCTGAAAATTTTGACAACGAAAAGAAACATGTAAAAAATTCGGTTTTTTTAAAAATTTTGGCCTCAGGGATCAGGTCGCTTTTAGGTACACTTATCGATATTAATGATTGACATTAATATCTAAAATATAGTAAAATATGTTTAAATTAGACAGTATGCAAATATAGAAAAATGTCGAAATTTCAATAATTTTAGATATTATTCTACTGTTGCATAACTATTAAGGCCGAGATAACTAAATACATTATGGAATAACAGAATTACCTGATTGTGACGGTCACTTATGAATCCGGTTTTATTATGTTTTGCATCTGCTGACAACACGGTTCGAGCGACTAGCAGGTTATATTTCCGATGTATCGAGGCCGACGACTAAGCCGACTTAGACCCATCGGCATAGATATAAAAATTATAAAAAATGTAGGGAAGATTATGGAAGGATTAAAGAAAAACAAGCTTATATCAATTATAGTAACTATTTGTATGCTGCTGAGTTTTACAGTGGGTATGAGCGGAGTCCTTGCGGGGCACGCGGAGGCGACGGGGAACTTTACCGTGCGCTTTGAAACCTACGGTGGCAGTGTTGTAGCATCGCTGCCGGTAGTTTCCGGCGGAACGGTATCAAGGCCGGCGGATCCGACGGAAGCGGGATGCACTTTTGGCGGCTGGTATTCGGACAATACGTTTGATACGCCGTTTGATTTTTCCACAGTTATCAATAGCGATACAACGCTCTATGCCAAGTGGATTACTTTCCAGAACAATTTTGATACCGATACTTCCAGCCAATGGACGCCTGCGAGCGGAACCTGGGGCTATGACGCAGCCAGCGGAAGCTATGCGCAGACCGACACGGCGGTAAACCAGTATTTTACCTTTGCCAACGGCACCGACTGGGAAAACTATACGCTTGAAGCGGACGTTAAAATTACCGGGGGCACCGGCAACGATACGGGAATCGTTTTCCGGGCCAGTGGCCCAAGCATGGAATATTTCGACATGCTTGCGGTCAGAAATAACGGACTGGAGCTTTACTCTCACAATCCGAACTACGGTTCTCTGAAAGCGGTTCCAGCGACAATCACCGCCTCAGCGTGGCACCATGTTAAAATCAGAGTCAGCGGCTCAGACATTAGCACGTATTTTGATAACAATGCTTTATTGTCACTGACCGGGACAGACACTTCAATCAAGAGCGGCAAAATCGGCCTGAGGACAAACACGACCTCCGCGCAGTTTGACAATGTTTCCGTCTACGGAGTGAGCAACTCCGTGAGCTTCTCTACCGGCGGAGGCTCCGCGGTCGCGGCTGTGACGGTAGACTACGGAAAAACAGTTTCAAAGCCCGCCGATCCGACGAAGGGCGGCGATGCCATTTTTGCCGGCTGGTATGCCGACAGCGGCTATGAAACCGAATTCGATTTCAGCAAGCCGATAACCGGCGTTACAACCGTCTACGCAAAATGGGACACACCGATACGTATTACGCAAGACGGGTCAACCTTTGACCTTCCTGATTTGCATGATGGCGGATATACTTCATTAACCGCAGTGCTTGCGAAGCTTACGACGACACCCAGTACCAGAATAGTCTTGGAAGGCTCCACCTCGGGCTCGACAATGACTCTTAATGAAACCGAAGCTCAACTTATCTGCTCAAGGACGGAATCTACAGCGGCAAAGTGGAAATAAAGGAATCCGGCTCACTCAACAGTACATATGGGCTGGTAGTTCCTTCCGGCACAAATGTGACCTTCAACGGGCTTAGCGTAATATATAATTACGACCAAAATGAGTTGGGCTGCAACGGGGATAAGCGTTTTAAGCTCGTTGATGTTCACGGAACGCTGACGGTAAAGGGAGATTCTATTGTTTCCGTGTGTGCAAAGCAGTGCTCCGACCCTATATACGTCGATTCCGGTACACTCAACATTGCCGGGAACGCTCAGATTCTTACCGATGAGAACGAGAGCTGGTCACACTGCATTAATGCAAGAGGTACCGGTGCCTTGAATATTTCCGGCGGAACGATTCGCGGCGGACTTTACACCGTCAACCTTGCCGCAAGCTCAAACATTGACGTAAACATTACCGGCGGTGTTTTCAAAACCTACGGCTATATGGTTTTTGCCGACACCGGCTCCACCGGGTCATACTCGGTAACCGGAAATACGAAATTTTATACCAGAACCACAAACAGCCGCAGCTTATTCTATATGCCGGCAAACGCAACAATGGCGGGGTCCAGCATAACCCTGTTCGACGTGCAAATTTTCAGCAATAAAAATGCTGACATTTCGCTGCCGTTTGACGGGACGCACGTTAACTCGTCCGATCCACTCTCTGAGAGCGGTGTGTTTGGACTATGCGTTGACAATGCAGGCTATGGGCAAATTCAAATCAATGCAGGCCTTCCGAATGGTATGCATTTCGTGATGGCAAAGGACGAGTGTTTTACTAAATTTTTCAGTAATACCGCCAGACTCTCCGCGATGATAGGTGAGTTTGAAGATGGCGAAGACAAGACAATATATACTGACGCGCTTAATACAACCGCTCTTCCCGCTGCACCCACCGCACCCCAGCTTACCGCGGATACTAACAATGGCTACCAAAAATACAGCGGGACTCTGTCTTGGACGCCCCCCACAGCGGACGCGAGCGTAGGATTTGTCGGCTTCTTGGCTTATTGGAGTGCCGACGGAACGGCAAACGGTACAAAAATCTGCTCTACCTCTGGAAGTTCCTTCGTAATGACCAATGTGACGGTACCGGAAGGTGCTAAGTATATTCTCATCTATAGCCATAACGCAAACGGCAATAGCACGACTTGTGCGAATCTGGATATACAAAGCGCCGATAAATATGTAGCAAATAAGCTTGCGGGAACGGTGTCTTACCCCGATATCACCGGTCTGCCCAAAACAAAGATGAACAACCTCACAGTTAAGCTCTACAGCAACAACGTGCTGAAAAAGACTGCGACGACTGATGACGATGGCAAATATTCCTTTGATGTGGTAGACGGGACTTACGACATTGTTATAGATGCCATACCTAATATTTCAAAGGAACTCAAAGCCTCTGTAACTGTTAACGGCGCCGATATTAATAGCAATGATATAACACCAACAAAAGCGGATGTTGTACCGGATGCCTTCATCACGAGTTCCTCGGATAAAACCAAATATTTAGTTAATAAAGGCGCAACAGAATATGATACACTAAGCGCGGCGTTAGCGACGCTTAATGGTGTGACAACTTCAACCAAGATTTACCTCGGGTCGCCGGACGGCACGCCTTTAACCGTAACCAGAGAGAAACTTACAGACGCAAGAACCAAAAACGCGCTTAGCTCCGCAACATATCTCGGCAAAGCCTATATTCAGGGCACCCCCGGCACCATAGGCTTTTTAATTCCTGACGACAAGGATGTAAGCTTCGGAAATCTCAATATTACGGCAGACAATATAACCAATACCGAAATCGTAAACGTGGATGCCGAGGGCGTCGTCTCTTCAAATTCTAAGGGCGGTATTCTTCATATAAGCGACGGATGCAGTATTACCGTTTCCTCTGCTAATTCAAACGCCATTAATGTCAGCGAAGGGGCTGAGCTCTATATTACCGGAGGGTCTATCACAGCAAGCGGGAGCGGCTCGTCCTGTGTATTTGCAGACTCGGGCGACAGCAGCGTGACAGTTTCCGACGGAACGCTGACAGGTTACTATGGAATTTTGACCAGATGCTTCGAGAAAGACATCCCTGCTTTTGCCGGTACGGTAACAATCAGCGACGATGCATCGATAACCGGAGCTAAGTACGGTATTGATATGGAAGGCTCAGGTTTGCTCAAAATGAGCAGCGGAACAGTTGCCTGTGTTGCTTCAGAAGGAATCAAACCGTTGGACTGTGCAGCTATTATATTTAATACAAATACGACAATTAATGTAGGCAATGACGGCTCAATAACTGCCGCCGGAGCCAATATTACAGGTGGAACTATTACAACTGACGGCATGGTAGCGGTAACATGCTCGGGCGTAGTCAACATCAGCGGCGGCTCGATAACGGCAAAGGAAGCTCCGGTCTATCAGATAAATACCGGCAGAACAACAATTTCGGGTGAAGCCAAGCTGTACTCAACGAATACAAATTTAACATACGGAACCCTAATCGTGGATTATAGCAAGGCTGAAGGCTCAATGTATGTGGATATGTTCGGAGCAAAAATTTATAGCAGTGTGTACGGCATGACGATGGTTCGGGGAGCCCCAGACGGAAATAACCATTCAATTAATAAGGATAACTACCTTAACGCAGCTGCAAGCGCTTATACTACCGCCAAGGGCAAGCTGTTCCAGTGCTTCACCAGCGATATAGAAAAAACTAAGAGCATCGGAAACAGCGGAAGCGCGATTTCCTCGCTTTTGAGCGGCAACACAGCCAAGACCATCTATATGAAATATGAGTCCGATCCGAAAAGCCTTGCCACTCCGACAGACATAGAGTTTACCGACACTGAAGAAATGACGGGCAGAATCGGAGGCACCCTTAAATGGAAGGCTCCTGTAACAAACGGCGGCAGCAGCTATTCAATCTACTGGAGTAAGAGTACCAGTGAGCTCCTGACGGATTCCGGAAAAAATTTAATAGCTGTTAAAACAGGCATAACAGACATAAAGTATGACTTGTCGAGCCTTAAAATTCCCACGGGCGCGAACGGGCTTGCGGTATGCTGCGGCAACGGGCTGGGCGACAACACAGATGGATTTGCGTATATTGCGATTAGCGATGTTGCAAAGCCCTCGGTAGTATCAGTGACAAGCACGGCGGATGACGTGAGCTATAAAAGTGGAACGACAATATATATTATGGTCAAGTTTTCACAGGATGTCGAGGTCGACACTACCGGCGGAAAGCCGACGCTCAAGCTCGGCTCCGGAGGAACGGCGGTCTATGACAGCATGGATGATAATGACATACTGAGATTTGTCTATAAGGTAGCCGACGGAGATTATTCGGACAAATTCGATTACGCCGACAACAGCTCGCTCTCTCTCAACGGCGGAACTATCAAGACCGTCGCGAGCCAGCCTGTGGACGTGCTCCTCAGGCTGCCTGAGCCCGGCACGGACGGCTCACTCAGCTATAACCGGAATATAAAAATTACGGCGGCAAACAGCGCTCTCGATAAATCAAGCGTTTCGATCGATAAGTCCGATTTGGGGAAGAGTGACATTGTAATCACACTTGATTTAAAGGGCAACAAGCTTACAAGCATTTCCGACGGGCAGAAGACCCTCAAGACCGATCAGATTAAAGATGAGGACAATGATTATCTGCCGCTTACCGGCGGGAAAATTAAGATAACGGCAAGCTACCTGTCCAAGCTTACCGCAACTACCTCACTCACATTCAATTTCAATTCCGGCAAGGCTCAAACGCTGACAATAACAATAAACAATGATAGTACGCTGTTCATCGATACTAAGAACTCAGGGACAGGCTCCAAAATAGTCGAAGTCAACGGAGAGAAGAAGGACGCTGGAGTTTCCAGCACTGTAACGACATCTACAGGCCAAAAACTGGAAACGATTAAAGTCGATGACACTAAGCTGGATAAGCTGCTTCAAAGCAGCGGCGATAAGCCGACTGTTACGCTTCCCGCCAACAATGGCTCCAATGTTGTGGTTGGCGAGCTTAACGGCCAGACCGTCAAGAACATGGAGAAGAAGGAAGCGGTTCTGGAAATCAAGACCGAAACCGTCACCTACACGCTTCCGGCTACGCAGATTAACATTGACAGCGTATCATCGCAAATTGGCAGTCAGGTCGAGCTCAAGGACATCAAGGTTAGCGTAAAGATAGCGGAACCTTCGGCGGATACCGTAAAAATCGTTGCAGACACTGCAAGCAAGGGCAACTATCAAGTCGTTGTAAAGCCTGTTGAGTTCGAAATCACCTGCACAAGCGGTACTAAGACAGTTGAAGTATCAAAGTTTAACGGCTATGTTGAGAGAACGGTTGCGATTCCGGATGGTATCGACCCAAGCAAGATAACGACAGGCATAGTGCTCAACGCGGACGGAACCTTCAGTCATGTGCCGACACAGGTAATAAAAATAGACGGCAAGTACTACGCAAAGATAAATAGCCTTACGAACAGCACATATTCGGTCATCTATAACCCCGTAACCTTCACAGACGCTGCGAATCATTGGGCTAAGGCAGCAATCAACGACATGGGCTCAAGAATGGTCGTAACCGGCGTGGGCAGCAACAACTACGACCCGGACAGAAGTATTACGAGAGCGGAGTTTGCTGCAATTGTCGTGAGAGCGCTCGGACTAAAAAAGGGAACAGCAGAAAGCTCCTTCGGAGATGTATCAGCGTCCGATTGGTTTAACGGCTATGTCGATACGGCAATGGAATACGGACTGATAACAGGCTATAGCGCGACGAATTATTGTCCTAACGACGAAATAACTCGTGAGCAGGCAATGGCGATAATTGCGAGAGCGATGAAATTAACCGGCCTGAAGGCTGACAGTCCCGACGTCAGCAAAATACTTGCTGCCTATTCGGATTGCGCGAACGTATCCGCGTACGCGGAGGAGAGTGCAGCCGTCTGCATCAATACCGGCATCGTTTCCGGCAGAGATAGCGGCACCCTCGCACCGAAGGCATATGTTACCCGTGCTGAGGTCGCCGTCATGGTTCAGAGACTTCTGAAAAAGTCGGGACTTATATGAGATAATAGCGGTCAACTGAATCAAAGGCTCTGGCAGAACAATTCCGGAGACTTTAGAGATTGTCAAAGGGCGCAAGCTTTAAGTAGTGAAGCTTGCGTCCTTTGTGTTATTTGGCCAGCCGTGTATTGCCAAATTTTATTGCATATGTTATACTAATTATAGTTATTTTGTCGAAATTAATATTTTGGGGCTGCAGACAATCAGAGCTGTTTGAAAAGAGAGACTATAAAATACAGGGGGTCGTGGGTTATGTTCAAATCTTTAAAACGAGCAGGAAGTATAGTTGTCACTTTGGCGCTGATATTTTCGATTCTGGACTTTGGCCTGACGCTGCCGGCAAAGGCTGACGCGGCTATAATCAACATCGATTTGAGCAGCCTTGCAGGAGATTTGTCTATCGGCGCGTCATCTTATACTATAGGCGGAGGAGCAGCAACCGCATACAGCTCAGGCGACACTTTCAAACTGACAGGAACTGCAAATTATCATGTTGCTGTCACCGGCGCAACCTGCACGATTGAGCTGAACACCGCAAGCATCACGGCGTCAACGACAGGACTTGCGATAGAAAGCGGTTCCAATGTCACCTTGACACTTGACAGCGGCACCGCCAACACTATCGCAAGCTCAGATAGCTTTGCCGCAAATACATATGGAATAAGTGTTGCCAAAACTTCAACACTGACAATAAACGGAAGCGGTACGCTTGCCGTAAACGGCGGCACCTGCACCAGCGGCAATACCAAGTCTCTGAGCTACGGTATTTATTCGCTTGGCGCCGTGACAAACAACGCGGCGGGACAGGTTAATTTCAGCGGACATAGCATCGGCATTTATAACGAAGGAACATTCATCAACAGCAGCGGCTCGTCCGTTCAAGCCTATGGCGGTAAAAACGAACATCAGCCTACCAACTACGCCGAATGCACAGGCATAAAGGTTTATGGAGCCGGCGCTGTGTTTACCAATAACGGTGCGCTTACCGCTATCGGTGAAAATGGTTTTGGTTCTTGCGCCCTGATAGGCATTAGTCTCTCGGACGCACAGTTTATAAACGGGAGCACGGGCGTCCTTCAGGTGACCGCCAAAAATTCTCAACATTCCGGGATGCCTATCGGCATAAACGCGATATGCGCTTCTGCCGATACCGTCTTTACAAACGACGGTCAGCTTAACCTTAGCGTTCTGGAATCCAATGCAAACTCACGCGGCATATCCTGCATTGACAACTCGACCTGCAAATACACCTTTACAAATAATGGAACCATCACCGCTCTGGACACGGCTTCCAGTGCAATAATGTGGGATTCCGTAATTTATGTGCAGCCGAGCAACAGCGCTTCTGCCTTTACAAACTCTTCCACAGGACATATTCTCACTCAGGCCTTAAGTTACTGGATTAAGGGCGCGTCTAATGGAACGAAGCAGTATTTTGTAAACAACGGCTATGTGTTTTCGGCTGCGCAGGCTCAAACACTTAACGGCGGTCTGGCAATCAGCGGGAGCAACTGCGGATGCAACACCATTTGTTATAATGTTGATTACGGCGGTCCTTATCCCAAGGAAACAGTGACTAATTTTTATAATAACAGCTCGCCTGCCACGCTTGTCGGCAGTTTTCCCGTGAATACTACTTACAACTCCGTCTCCAGCAATACATGCTGCTTTTTCTATGTGCCGAGCGGCGACTATACAGTTAAAAAGGGCGCCAGCGGAACCACGGTACAGCAATACGGCTACTCCCCGAATATCAGCACAACCTTTACCGTAACCAATACCATTGATAGCGTAACCACTACCCTTGTGAAGAACTTTTGGAACGTTCAGGATGTGCAGACAGTTTCGCTTACCTCCGTGTCGATAAGCGGTGCGACAGGCGCGGGCGGCAAAGCGATGACGGGCGATACGCTGACCGCAGCGCTTACTCCGTCCGCCGGAGCGGCGACCTATCAATGGAAGGCTGACGGAACGAATATAGCCGACGCAACAGGGAAAACCCATACCGTGACCGCGGAGGATTTGGGAAAGACGATAACCGTTTCGGCCACAGGCTCGGGTAATTACACAGGCACAGTTACGTCAAGCGGCGTTTCCACGGGCAGCCCAAGCTATACCGTCACCTTTAATTCTCAAGGCGGTTCGGCGGTTTCGCAGATTACCAATATCAGCAGCGGCGCTAAGATAACAAAGCCTGCTGACCCGACATACACGGGCTATACCTTCGCGGGCTGGTACAAGGAAGCCTCCTTTACAAACGCGTGGGCTTTCGACACTGATACGGTAACGGCCGGCAGAACACTTTACGCCAAATGGACGACAAGCGACGGCAAAACTCTAAGCGTATGGGACGGAACGACAGACACCTCGTGGTATCCAGGTTCCGGTGCACCGTTTACGCTTTCAACAACCGAGCAGCTTGCAGGTCTGGCTACGCTCGTCAATGACGGTACGGATGATTTCTCCGGCGACACAATTGTTTTGGAGTCAAATATCGTATGCAAATTCGGCGGACATAGCTGGACACCGATCGGAACCTCCGGACATCCGTTCAAAGGCTCGTTTGACGGCGCCGGCGATATTATTTTGGACCTTACCATGGACGCGACAAGCGAAAATTTCGGACTTTTCGGATATGAGGCTGCGCCCTCGGGTGGCACTTCGGTAATTAAAAATGTAAAGCTTGTCGATGCCGTTATTACAAGCTCCAATAACGGAGGTCACTGCACAGGAGGCGTTGTCGGTCAGGCCGACGGAACGGCTGGCGGCGTCACACTCAAAAATTGCAGTGTCGGCGGCATTATCAATATCGGCAAAGCTTCGTACGGCGGCGGCCTTGCGGGAAAAACCATCGGAGATGTTTCGATTTTGAGCTGCAGCAGTACCGCAGACGTGGGCGGCAGCTCGTATGTGGGCGGACTTGTTGGCTTGACAGAGAATCCTAGCTCCGGAAAGACGCTGAGCGTGACGTCCTGCTATGCGGCGGGTGAGGTATCCGGAAGAGAACAGGTAGGCGGTCTGATCGGCTGTGCGCATAACACCCACAGCGGAGCCGCAATCAGCGTGACGTCCTGCTATGCGACGGGTGAGGTATCCGGAAGAGATATAATAGGCGGACTGATCGGATATTTGGATGTTCCTTGCGGGCCGACAAGTGAAATGGTATTCGTCAATAAATGCTATGCTGTAGGGAATGTCACGGCATCAGTTTCGGATGAGGCCGGCGGACTTATCGGACAAATCTGTGTCAACGGCAGTGCCAATGTGAAAATTCAAAACTGCTATTCCATGGGAAGCGTAACAGGCGAACTCGAGGCCGGCGGTATTCTGGGAACAGCGTCGCTTATTGGCAATTCAAAGCTGACGATTTCAAATACTTACTCAACTGGTACCATCGCGGCGTCAGCACCGGGTTATGCCGGCGGTATTGTTGGAGCATATAATCAGAATATGGATGCCCCAACGCTGAACATCAGCAATTGCGTTGCCCTGAATGACAGTATTAAGGGAGCGGCGGACAGCAGCAACCGTATATTGGGCGGTTCGCTCGGAGGCAATGCAGGTACTCTCAATCTTACAGACAATTATGCTTTTGACAAAATGCTTGTGGGCACTTATGGCGGTTCGGGCGCGGTTGTTTCCGGCACGCCGACCGCTACAGACCGCAACGGCGCAAATATTACTGTTTCAAATATCAATTCCACAGCCGGCTGGAACACTTATCTTGCTGCGCCGACAGGCGTTTGGACTCTGGCTGACAGCGCTTTGCCGAAGCTCGGTTTAAATGACGGCGGAATAGCGATGCCGGCAGGCTTGGTTTCAGCGACGACTGTTTACATACCGAGTCTCCCCACGGGCGGCAGCACGTCGGTCGAGGTAAACGGAAAGGCTTACTCCGCCGGAACAACTCAAACCACGACCGGCTCGGATGGAAAAACAGTTACCGTTGTGACTGTCGACACAAATAAGCTTAACGATGTACTGAACGCACAGGGCAGCGGCGCGACAGTAACCATTCCAGTAAGCAGCAGTCCGGATAAGGCTTCCGGCGTACTGACAGGCGATATGGTTAAAGCTATGGAGAGCAAGGACGCTCAGCTTGTTATCCAGACAGCCTCAGCCAGTTATACGCTGCCGGCTTCCCAAATCAATATTGACTCGGTCTCCAGGCAGCTTGGCACGAGCATCTCACTTTCGGATATCAAGGTCAGCGTCTCAATCGCCGAGCCTACAGACGCGACAGTTAAGGTTGTCGCGGCCGCGGCTGCCGACGGCGGCTTCACTGTGCAGGTTCCTTCCGTGGACTTTGCGATTACCTGCACATGCAGCGGGCAAACGGTCGACGTGAGCAGCTTTAACTCGTATGTCGAGAGAATGATTGCCATTCCGAGCGGCGTTGACCCGAATAAGATTACTACGGGCATAGTCGTTAAGCCGGATGGCACGACGTATCACGTTCCCACGAAGGTCATTTTAAATCAAGGAGCTTATTACGCGGTCATTAACAGCCTTACAAACAGCACTTACACAATCGTATATCATCCTGTCTCATTTTCCGACGTGACTAACCACTGGGCAAAGGACGCAGTCAACGATATGGGCTCAAGGATGGTCGTATTTGGCGATGATAATGGCAGATACAATCCGGATAACAAAATAACGCGCGCTGAATTTGCCGCGATTGTCGTCAGAGCTTTGGGCCTCGCGCCCGGCACCGGCATAAGCAGCTTTAAGGATGTGGCCTCGTCTGACTGGTATAACAGCTATGTCATAACCGCCTCTGCTAACGGCATCATTAAAGGGTACGACGCGAACACCTTCGCGCCTAACGAGCTTATTACGCGCGAACAGGCGATGACCATGATAGCACGGGCCATGAAGATAACAGGCATTAAGTCAAGCCTCACAGACAGCGAGGTGAGCGCGCTTCTGGCAAATTACACGGATGGAGCAAGTGTATCAGGCTATACAAAAACGAGCGTTGCCAACTGCCTCGAAACCGGAGTTGTAACGGGAATGAGCTCGACAGCACTTTCGCCCAAGGCGAATGTGACACGTGCGGAGGTTGCCGTTATGGTACAGAGAATGCTGCAAAAATCGGGACTGATCTAAGGAATAACTGGAGCAATTAGAATAAGACAAGCCACAAAAGCTAAATATAATTGTTTAGCAAACGCTCGGCATGAGCGACTGGGAATAAAAAAATCGCTGAACCCATTGAAATAATGGAGGTTCAGCGATTTTGTTTTACGCTTATGTTTTCTTACGCTTGGATGCAGAGTATAGATGCCCTTTGACAGAAGGCGGGGCAGCCTTGTGTACCTGCCTTTATCGACCTCGCACGGCGCCGCGCCAGTCGGCAGGATGCTCGGGAATTAGCGTCAGGGAAGTAGTCCATTTCGGCATAAGTAAACTCTGGTTGCCGCATATAATACGGATGTCGTTCGGTGTCTGATCGGTACGGACCGTGATTTCATGGCCTCGCCGCATTGCCTCGATTTGGCAGCGCAAACTGCCGTCAATACCATAAACCGAAGCCATGACGGTCTGACCTTCAGCTAAGGAGTACAAAGTGATTTGCAGATTTTGCAGATAGTCATAGGCTGCCGACTGCGCTGAAGTGGTATTCGTGCAAAGCACCGTGCCGGGAGGCACAAAAATTGGAATGTCGAAAAATCCGCAGCGCTTTTCATGCCAGCCGCCGGGCCAGCTTTTACCGGTGGCAAGCTCAGTCCATCCCTCGCCGGGCAGATAAAACGATACGCTGCCGTCCGCGTGGAACACGGGCGCAATAAGCAGACTGTCGCCCAGCATGTATTGGGTGTCGATGTACCGGCAGGCGCGGTCTTCATTGAACATCAGCGCCATGCTGCGCATCATCGGCAAGCCTGTCTCACAGGATTGAATCGAGGAGGCGTATAAATAGGGCATTAATGACAGCTTCAGCCTTGTAAAATGACGCAATACTTCGCTGGACTCTTCGTCGTAAGCCCACGGCACACGATAGCCTTTGCTGCCGTGCAGGCGGCTGTGGGACGAGAAAAGGCCAAAGGCAATCCAGCGTTTGAAAACGTCGCAGGAGGATTCAGTCTCAAAACCTCCGATGTCGTGGCTCCAGAAGGCGAAGCCGCTCATGCCGAGGGACAGTCCGCCGCGCAGCGTTTCCGCCATTGAGACGTATGTTCCGTTGCTGTCGCCGCCCCAATGGAGCGGGAACTGCGCACAGCCCACGGTGGCGCTGCGTGCGAACAGTACGGCTTCGCCGGTGCCGCGAGTTTCTTCCAATAGCTCAAATACGGTTTTGTTATAAAGATACGTATAGTAATTATGCATACGGTGGGCGTTTGCACCGTTAAAATATACCACAGCTTCCGGAATGCGCTCGCCGAAGTCTGTTTTAAAGCAGTCTACTCCCATGTCCAGCAATGCGTGCAGCTTTTCCTTATACCAGGTACATGCTTCCGGATTTGTAAAATCAACTATGCCCATGCCGGCCTGCCACAGGTCCCACTGCCATACGCTGCCGTCCGGCCGCCTGAGCAGATAGCCCTTATCGGCCGCCTCGTCAAACAGGGGAGACAGCTGCGCAATGTATGGATTGATCCACACACAGTTTTTTAGCCCTTTTTCGTGGTTGCGCTTCAGCATACCTTCCGGGTCGGGGAAGGTGTCTGTGTCAAAGGTGAAGTCGCACCACTGAAAGCCCTTCATCCAGAAGCAGTCGTAATGAAACACGTCCAGCGGGATGTCCCTATGTCGCATGCCGTCTATCATGCCGCCGGCGGTTTCTTCATCGTAGTTGGTGGTGAAGGAGGTGGAAAGCCATAGCCCGAAGCTCCATGCGGGCAGCCTTGCGGCACGCCCTGTCAAAGCGGTATAGGACGACAGGGCCTGCTGCATGTCCCGCCCCCCGCATAAATGATAGGTGAGACTTTCCTCTTTTACGGAGAACTGGACTTTGGATACAACTTCAGTGCCGATTTCAAATTCAACAGCCGCCGGAGTGTCGACAAATACGCCATAACCGCTGCTCGACAGATAGAAAGGGATGTTCTTATAAGCCTGCGGCGTGCAGGTGCCTCCATCCTCATTGTGGCAAATCACGCGCTGGCCGTTTTTGACAAAGGCGGTAAAGCGCTCGCCCAGGCCGTAGATTGTTTCTTCCACGTCCATATTCAGCATTTCGCGCATGAAACTGTCGCCGTTATAAGCGATATGGGCAAGGCCTCCGTCTTCGCTGGAGGTAAGTACTCGACCCTGATAGGTGTACACGACCCGCCAAGGCTCCGTGCGTGATACGCTGACTTTTGTATCGCCGCTTTGCAAAGAACAGTAATCCTCTGTTTCTTCGAAAACAGCGGCGGTACTTTGAGTGTATTTTACAAAGTCGGCTTTTGAGGGGACGCCGCCCTTGTGATGCAAAACCGAGCAGGTGATAATGTCCCTGCGCGGAGAAGAAAACGTGACGCTCAGCACGGGAAGATTCAGCGTATCTCCTCTGTCTTGTATGGGCCGAGTCGGAACGACGCAGCGCATTTGGGTGCCGTCCCATTCAACCCGATATGCCTGTGCCGCTTTTTGGATGCTGCAGCCCTCCTTGGTAAGCCACATCCCATCGAGAAAATTCATAAATATGCCTCCTTATTTGAAATAACAATTCTGTTGTGTTATAATGACCGAAAGCTATTACCATATTGAACGTGTGCCGGCGCTGTCGGCATGCGCAGGATTTATAATATACTACAAGCCGTGAGGTGATAAAATGAAAGCAACCATAAAAGATATTGCGCGCGCCTGTGATGTTACTCCCGCTACGGTGTCGCTGGCGCTTTCGGGAACGCCTAAACGCGTATCGCCGGAGAAAAGAAAGCTGATAGAAGAAACGGCACGGCGTATGCATTATACACCGAACAGGGCTGCGCGCAGTCTGGCAACTCATGCCAGCAAAACAATCGGGGTAATAATGTCGGATCTGCGCAATACACACCTTACAGCAATGTTTATGGCTCTCAACGAAGTAGTGCAGGCAAGCGGCTACAGTACCTTATGCCATATCGTGGATGACAGCGAGGGCGCTACGGCGTATGATGCTGTAAGCGAAATGCTGGGAGCCGGCGTCGACGGCGTTTTTTTCGCGCCACCCGCGGTAAAAGGAAATGGAAACGAACGGGCAATACAACTGCTGATGTCGGCAAATATTCCTGTGGTGTGCAACTCCGACTACGGTATAACCGGGTTTGGAGCCGATGTGTTTTTTGACTTTACCGAGGGCGGACATCTGGCTACGAAGTATCTGATCGAATGTGGACATTCCCGCATAGGCTGTGTCAGCGGGCCGTTTCAATATCAGGTGACAACCCAGCGCTTGGACGGATATAAGCGCGCCCTTGAAGAGAGCGGGATTCCTTTCGACCCGGCCCTTGTTTACGAGGGGGACTACACAATACGCGGCGGAGTTGACGCGCTGGCCTATCTTCTGGGACAAAAAGCCACCGCTATATTTTCCTTTAATGACGAAATGGCCTTTGGCCTTTATCAAAGTGCCCGCCATTACGACGTGCATATCCCGGAGGATATCTCTATCATCGGCTGCGACAACGTTCCGTTTTCAAATGTGCTCAACGTACCGCTCTCTACTGTCAACGTCCCAACGGAAACCATGGGACATTTGCTTGCGGATAAGCTGATTTACTGCATTGAGCATGGAGATTCAACCGCCCCGAGGGATCTGGTGTGGTATAAGCCGGATTTGATTCTGCGCGGCAGCGTTCGGAAAATGCTGCGATAGAATAGTAGCAAGTGAAGTACTGCACTGAATGTGCGGTACTTTTTTTGCACACAAAAAATTAAACGATTAACTGTTCAGCTTTTGACAGATGCGTCAGGAGGACCGCTTGGTAATTACGCATAAAATAAGTACGATAATTTATTATATATAGCTGAAATGTTAAGGAATGATTGCAATTATCTCCAAGAAGAGTTATACTACCAACATAGCAAAAAGTCAAATTATTATAGCAAATATTCCATTTGTGGAACGAATATACATTAAACGATTAACATAAGATTTCACAGGAGGCGCTTATGACGGTGCACGACGGCGATATTGTGTTGCAAAATATCCGAAAGGAGTTTCCGGGCGTTGTTGCTTTGGACGGCGTAACACTCACGCTGCGACCGGGGCATGTTCTGGGACTTTTGGGTGAAAACGGCGCAGGCAAATCCACACTGATGAAAATTCTATCCGGTACTTACACTTCTTATGAAGGAAAAATCCTCTTTTGCGGCGAGGAGGTTCACTTTAAAGGTGAAAAGGACGCACTGGAGAAAGGCATCTCCATTGTGGCGCAGGAGCTGAACCCCATACCGGAGCTTTCGATTGCGGAAAATGTATTTTTGGGCAGAGAGCCTAAAAGCGGCGTTTTTCTCGACAGAAAGCAGATGCTGCAAGACACGGAGGCGCTGATGAAAGAGTTGCGCCTTGACTTTAACCCCTCTACGAAAATGAAGGACCTGAGTGTGGCGCAAAAGCAGATGGTGGAAATCATCAAGGCCATTTCACGACACAGCAGCGTAATCATTTTTGACGAGCCCACATCGGCGCTGACAAGCGTGGAGACAGAGTATCTGTTTTCACAGATTGAGCGCCTGAAGCAGCAGGGAATAGCACTGGTGTTTATTTCGCACAAGCTGGATGAAGTTTTTCGAATCTGTGACAGCGTGGCTGTTCTGCGGGACGGAAAGTTTATCGGCGCGCGTGAGATAAACGATGTGACCGAAAACGGACTTATTACAATGATGGTGGGACGCGAGGTGGCAGATATTTACCCGCCCACGGAGCCTGCCTCCGAAGAAGAGGTGCTGCGCGTTGAAAACCTCCGCTCGGATGGCGTTTTTGAGGACATAAGCTTTACGCTGCACAAAGGCGAGATATTGGGCTTTGCCGGCATGATGGGAGCGGGCCGAAGCGAAGTAATGCGATGCATATTCGGACTTGACAGGATGGACGGCGGAAAGATACTGCTGAACGGTAAACCGCTGCGTATCAAAAACACGAAGGACGCCATTAGCGCGGGTATTGCAATGGTGACTGAGGATCGCGGTGCCTATGGACTGGTGGGTGTGCGCTCCATCGCCGAGAACATAGCGCTGCCGTCGGCTGATATGTTCGCAAAGGGAGGCTGGCTGCAAAAGAAAAAGATTGACCCCGCGGTTGAGGCCATATGTCAGCGCCTGCGGGTGCGGGCCCCCAACGCCGCTACGGCGGTAGGCACACTGTCCGGCGGGAATCAGCAAAAAGTGGTGCTTGCCAAGTGGCTTGTGCGCAACGTCCAGGTGTTGATTATGGACGAGCCCACCAGAGGCATAGACGTCGGAGCGAAGCAGGAGATATATCGTTTTATCGCCGAGCTTGCGAAAAACGGTATGGCTGTGATTTTAGTGTCCTCCGAATTGTCGGAAGTGCTGAGCATGAGTCATAAGCTGATGGTTATGGCAGAAGGCAAAATTGTGGGAAGTGCCATGCACGGTGAAACTGACCAGGATGGCATAATGAAAATGATTATAGAGGGCGGAAAACGACATGGAAACGAGTAAAAAGAAATTGGGCGCAGCCGCTGTTTATCGTAAATACGGCATCTTTCTGATTCTTGTTGCGCTGTTTATCATTTCGGCTTTGATAAATTCAAATTTTTTAAAGCCTCAAAACCTGCTGAACATATTGAGGCAGATATCGGTGGTGACGATCATCGCGTGCGCCGAGACAATGCTAATCGTCAGCGGTATGATCGATCTTTCGGCGGGCTTGGTCTGCACGCTGAGCATGTGTCTGACCGCAGGCGTGCTGGCAGGCACGGGGAACATTTGGCTGGCGGCTGGCGCGGGCATCGCAACGGGCATGGCAGCCGGCTGGGTCAACGGCTTTTTAGTTACGCGCTACAATCTGCCGCCGTTCATTGCCACACTTGCAATGACCAATATTGCCAAAGGCATAGTGCAGATATACACCAACGGTCAGACAATTGACGGCGTTGATTCGCTGCGCTGGCTGGGGCAGGGCACCGTGCTGGGAATTCCCGTTCCGGTGTGGCTCATGCTCATCGTCGTGGCCGTTGTTGCGGTTTTGATGCGTAAGACAACCATGGGTCTGCACATCTATTCCATCGGCGGAAACGAAAAAGCCACCATCGCCTCCGGAATCTCCGTAAAGCGGAAAAAACGGCTTATCTTTACCATCAGCGGTCTGCTGATTGGCCTTGCGGGCGTACTCTTGACGTCGCGTCTGATGGCGGGTATGCCCAACGTGGGCGCGGGCTACGAGTTTGACGCCATTACCGCGGCGGTTGTGGGCGGCACAAGCTTCCTAGGCGGCATCGGAACCGTAACGGGCACACTCATAGGTTCCGTTATCGTAGGTCTGATTAACAACATACTGAACCTTTTAGGCGTTTCAACGCAGTACCAGCTGATTATGAAGGGCGTACTGATTGCGGGCGCGGTCATAATTGACCTAAAAACAAAAAGCAGTAAACAAAATGCGTAGCAGCTGCTTAGCTGTTCCACATAAAAACAAAAGGAGAATCGTTATGAAAAAGGCACTGACATTGATCTTGGCTCTGGCAATGGCGCTTTCCCTGGCGGCCTGCGGCACAGCAGGCACGGCATCTTCCGCTCCGGCCAGCCCGGATGCTTCTGCGGCACCCGGCTCGGCTTCGCCGGCGGCATCCTTCGTAGTTGGCTTCAGCAACGTGGATGACATTTATAGTTATTGCGCCAAATTCCGCGACTATCTCGTGGCAGACTGCAAGGAACTCGGCATTGACGTAATCGTAACCAACGCAGGCGGCGATGCCAACGTGATGAACGGACAGGTTGAAGACATGATTTCACAGAACGCGAAAATCGTGTCCACCATCGCCTGCAACCCCGACGGAAACACCCCCGCGCTGGATTCTGCCAAAAATGCAAAGCTCCCATATGTAGCTTTCCTGAACTCCATCAAGGGCGGCGACGATTATGACGGCTACATCTATATCGGCTCGCAGAACTATGACGCCGGCACAATGCAGGGCAAGTATCTTGCGGAAAAACTGCCGAAGAACGCAAAGGTCATTTATCTGACCGGCTCTCTCAGCAACCAGGAAAACCTTGACCGTAAAAACGGTATGATGGACGCACTTAAAGACCGCACTGACATCAAATTTATTGCGGAGTACGATGTTGATTCCAAAAAGGACCGCGCTATGAGCACCACCGAAGACTGCCTGCAGGCATTTGATTCCTTTGACGCTATCGTATGCCAGAACGACGACGCAGCGCTGGGCGCTGTTGAAGCCCTTAAGGCCGGAAACCGTCTTGACGGCGTAATCACAGTCGGCATTGACGGCAGCGACGCCGCCCTGACATCCATTCAGGCCGGGGAACTGACAATGTCGGTACTTCAGGACGCAAAAGCACAGGCCAAGGCCGGCGCAGATGTGTTCGCCCAGATCCGTGACGGCGCCGATCCCGCCACCATTAAGGATGTCTATGTCCCGTTCCAGGTTGTAACAAAAGACAACGTAGCAGACTATATCTCAAAATAAAGCATTGATTGCCCTTTGCGCGCTTATGATTCCCCTGAGGGGATATCAGGAGCAAGTGCGGCAAAAAAAGGGGGGGCTTCCCCCTTTTTTTGCTGCGGGCACTGCGTGGGAAGCACGCTGAACCCACGCACACCGGCCGTATAATTTGATGTTTGGAGCAACGACTATGGTAAAGTACAAAAATCCGGAATTGCCTGTTGCAGAGCGTGTGGACGACTTGATGTCGCGCATGACCTTTGCGGAAAAAATCGATCAGATCACATGCCTTGTAACGATCACCAACGAAATCCCTGATTTCCGTGATTACATACCCGACGGAATCGGAAATGTCGGCGCTTTTACCGTGGCCGACAGCGCCAAAAGCGTTGCCGGTTATACGCGAAAACTGCAGCAGCACCTGATAAACAATACGCGCTTGGGCATTCCGGCGCTCGTACACTGTGAAGCGGCTGCCGGAGCGCAGTTTACGGAAGCGAACGTCTTTCCAAGCGCAATCGCGCAGGCTTCATCCTTTGCACCGGACAACGTGCGAAGCATGGCGGAAATCATCCACAGTCAGCTTTTGGCGGTAGGCTTTCGTCAGGCCCTGTCGCCCGTTCTGGATATTGCTCGGGATGCCCGCTGGGGACGCATTACGGAGACCTACGGCGAAGACCCCACGCTGGCGGCGGCTATGGGAAGCGCGTTTGTTAAAGGTCTGCAATGGGAAAACGGCAGGCGGACCGTCCTTGCCACGGCAAAGCATTTTGTCGGACACGGCATGCCGGAAGGCGGTCTGAACATGGGACGAAGTCTGATCAATCCGCGAGAACTGGAGGAAGTGCACTGCAAGCCGTTTCAGGCGGCCATTTCCGAAAGCGGGCTTGCAAGCGTAATGAACTCTTACTGCCAGATAAACGGTGAGCCAGTGGTGGGAAGCAAAGCAATATTAACCGATTTGCTGCGCGGGAAAATGAACTTTGCAGGTTTCGTAGTTTCGGATTATATTGCAGTCGACCGTCTGGTAGACCCCTTCTGCGTTGCGGAAACCTATGAAGAAGCCGGAATACAGGCCATTAATGCGGGGCTTGACGTGGAATATCCCAGACCGAAGGGCTTCACAAAGGCTCTTGAAAAGGCGGTGGAGTCGGGCACGGTCACAATGGAAACCATAGACGCGGCGGTACGGAGAGTGCTTTCCGCAAAGTTCGAAATTGGGCTTTTTGAAAACCCGTATCCTGATGACGATTTGCTTGCGGCATCTCTGCACCAGCCTGAGACCGATACTCTGAACAGAAAAATGGCGCAGGAAGGCATTATCCTTCTTAAAAATGACAACCACACCCTTCCATTAAACGAAGGTGCTGGAAAGATAGCGGTGCTCGGCCCCCACGCTGACAGCGTGCGCAGTTACTTTGCCACTTTCAGCTATCCGGCGGCGCTGGATATGAGCATGAGCCGTGATGAAGACGGACAGGTCTTTGAAGAACAGGGTGTTATAATATACGAGATTAGCCAAAGCTATCCCGGGCAGATTCGCGAGTCCTCGCCGCGGGTGGAAAAGACAATTCGTACTGCTTTTCCAAACGCCGTACACTTGTCAAAGGCAATTGCCGAGGCAGCACCAAAAGCTGAGGTGACGTCTGCCAAAGGCATCTCTTACTCGGGCACGGACACAGGGTGCGTTGAGCATGCGCTGGAGCTTGCGGCTGCGGCGGACGTAATTATTCTCACTCTGGGCGGCAAAAACGGCTGGGGAGATACTTCTACCGTAGGGGAGGGCGTCGACGCAACTGAAATCGGTCTGCCCGGCCTGCAAGAGGAGTTTGCAAGGCAGGTTTTTGCGCTGGGCAAAAAGACAATAGTGGTACATTTTGATGGCCGTCCGCTTTCCAGCGCTTACGTTGCCAGCCATTTTGACGCAATATTGGAAGTGTGGCAGCCGGGAGAGTTTGGCGGACAAGCCATTGCGGACGTGCTTTTCGGGAAGTACAATCCGGCGGGGCGTCTGCCGGTAACAGCTGCGCGCAGCGTAGGACAGCTGCCGCTGTATTACAGCCTGCCGAGAGGCAGCGGATACGTCAGCGCGGGCCACACCGGTATGATTCGAAACCGTCTGGGCTATATCAATGACACCGCCTTCCCGCTTTATGCCTTCGGACACGGTCTTTCCTATACCTCGTTCGCCTATGACGAGCTTCGGCTGTCGCAGACCGGCATATCTCCGGAGGATACTCTGTGTGTTTCAATACGGGTAACCAACATCGGAGAGATGGACGGCGACGAGGTAGTTCAGCTCTATTTTTCCGACCGGACGTCAAGTGTTGTACGGCCTCAATTGGAGCTGATGGGCTTTGCGCGCGTGCATTTGAAAAAAGGAGAAAGCACAACTGTTACCTTTGACGTTCATGCATCCCAAACCGCATTTATCGCATCCGACGGCGAGTGGACAGTGGAAAAAGGTGAATTTGATGTACTCGTCGGTGCCTCCAGTACAGACATTCGCGCAAAAACAGCCTTTTCCATTACGGGCACGCAGCACATAACCGCCGCACAGCGCAGCTTTTACGCTTCTGTGCGTAAATAGACGGCTTTGCCGGTCGGAAAAGAACAGATTGTACATACAGCGGGAAATGCAGATACAAAAGATGAAAAAGAGAGGATATGGCGGGATGAAAACGGAGTGGATAGAAAAGATATATGCCGGCTGGCTCGCCAAGACTATAGGCATTCGACTGGGCGCGCCCGTGGAGGGCTGGACATACGAAAAGATAAAAAGTGTCTACGGCGCGCCGAGCGGATATCCCGTTAATTATAAGCGCTTTGCGGCAGATGACGACAGCAACGGTCCGCTCTTTTTCCTTCGTGCGCTGGAGGACAGCGGACAAAGCGGTGACACGCTGGAGGCGGAAGATGTTGCTGAAGCGCTGCTGAACTATGCTCCCTTTGAGCATGGCTTTTTCTGGTGGGGCGGCTATGGCTGGTCTACGGAGCATACCGCGTATCTCAATCTCCAGGCGGGCATTCCCGCAACGCGAAGCGGCAGCATAATGCAAAACGGCAGTGTTGTGGCCGAACAGATTGGCGGGCAAATCTTTGTCGACACCTGGGGCCTCGTAGCACCGGGCAATCCGGCTTTGGCCGCACGCATGGCTTCAAAAGCGTCCAGTGTGACCCATGACGGCGACGGAATTTACGGCGGCGCTTTTATAGCCGCGTGTGTAAGCGCGGCTTTCGAGGAACAGAATATCCGCGCCATAATAGAAAAAGGGCTCTCTTACATTCCACCGGAAAGCCGCTATGCGTGTCTTGTACGGGAAATTATGGCGTTCTATGATATGCATCCAGAGGACTGGGAAGCATGCTTTGCCTATATCCACAAAAGGCATGGCTATGATAAATACCCCGGAAATTGCCATATACTGCCCAATACGGCGGTGATAATTCTGTCTCTGCTGTACGGCGGCGGTGATTTCTCGGATACGCTCAATATCTGCAATCGCTGCGGTTGGGATACGGATTGCAATGTCGGCAATGTCGCGACTATCATGGGCGTGCGCGGCGGTCTTGCTGTCATCGGTGAGGAATGGAGGCGCCCCATCAATGATTTTCTGGCGTGCTCCAGCGTAGTGGGCTCCTTGAATATACAAGACATTCCCTATGGGGCCTGCTATATCGTCAAACTTGCATGGAAGCTTGCCGGCGAACCCTTGCCGGAACCATACCGCACAATTATTGAAAATCACATTGACAGCTGTCATTTCGAGTTTCCGGGTTCTACTCACGCAATGGAAATCCGCGTCGAGCGTACGGATTCACATTCCAACCAGACGACGGAAACATTTTTGCTTAACACGGATGAAGCGGCGCATACAGGACTGCGTTGCCTGAAGGCTGTGGCAAAGCCTGTCAATCTGGGGGAAAGAGTGTGCGTATATAAGCGCACTTATCTGCGCCCGGGAGACTTTCACGACAGCCGTTACGACCCGGCTTTTTCACCGTTGGTATATCCGGGGCAGACGCTTCACGGAAGCGCGCTGCTTCCAACGGGAGTTTCCGAGTGCGGCGTACATCTGTATGTGCGCAATGCCCGCACCGGCTTTTTGTATATGGGCGAGACACGGCGATTGAAGCAAGGGGAATGGGCCGAGCTCGAATACACAATTCCGCCGATGGACGGGGTGCTGCTGGATGAAATCGGCTTTGCTTTTGAAGTTCGCTCGATTCCGGACTCCAAGTCCGGCTTCAGCGTGCTTGTCGATGATATTTATACGGACGGCATGCCCGATTACTCTGTTGACTTTTCCTGTGAAGAAACAGAAGTCTGGACGGATATCCACCGCGAGATAAGCCAATTTACGCGCCTTAAGGGTCTGTTTTATCTCGAAAACGGCAAGGTGCATCTGTCCTGCGCCGATTTGGGAGAGGCTTATACCGGGCATTACATCTGGAAGGATTATGCCGCGAGCTTTTGCATAGAGCCTGTCTGCGGTGAAAATCATTACGTCTGCCTGCGCGTGCAGGGCGGTGCAAGGGGTTACTTCGCAGGATTTGAGTCCGGCGAAAAATTCGTGCTTCTGAAAAATACACGCGGCGGACTTCAGCACCTTGCGGAAGCGGCTTTTGACTGGCAGGAAGGCACGGAATATATGATTGAAGTCCGCGCGGAGGACAACAGCATAACGGCAAGCGTACAGGATGTGACGCTGACAGCGGCAGATGAAAACCATCCATATTCTGAAGGCTTCATCGGGCTTGCGGTACGCGGAGGCAGCCACCTTTGCTGTACTCGTATAGAGGTGCGCCCCTTAAAATCAAAAAAGGAATAGAGAAATATTTAAAAATTGGACTCTTTAAATATTGACGAGGGTTATTCGGCCGAACACTTTCATACGGGATAGGCCGCTCTGCGCTATGCGGTGCAGGCCGGCAGCTTGGCGCTTTCCCAAAAGACGCGGCGCCAAGCCCCCTGACTGGGAGAGGTTCTTGAATGAGCAGGTATAAGCATAGGCCGTTGACAAAAAAACTCGGAGATGCTATAATATAAAAAAACTAAAGGAGATTATTGATGTCGGTTCTGTTTGTTATGGAGAATCATAACTGAATATGGTTGCAAAAGGCGTTGCAGTGCGGGGGGAAACCCTTTATTATTGCTACCCTTTTGAGAGACATACCTAACAGACTGCTTCAATAATAAGTGATGCGTGGTAAGGTCATACTTATCGCGCCGTTTTTTATATTGAGAATTTTGCCCGCAGGGAGCATTCTGCACTTTTAGAGGTGTGGTATGTCTTTGCGGGCATTTATTTTTTAAAATATGAAGGACTGACATTAAAATGAATAACTTTAAAACACTTGAATTTGATATAATACTTGGAAAACTGGCAGAAAAGGCGCTTTCCGAAAACGCTAAGGCCCGCTGCCTTGCGCTTGAACCGTCCTTAAGCGAGGTAGAGGTAATACGCTGGATGGACGAAACTTCACAGGCAAGACAGATAATCGTTGAGACGGGAATGCCGCCGCTATCCTCAATGACTGAGCTTACGAAAATCATTGACCTTATAAATATCGAAGCAATGCTGATGCCGGAACAGATAGAGCATGTGCTGACCTTTCTTCTCTCGTGCAAAAAAATGAAAGAATACCTCAGGAAGGCGGAGTCAACGGGACTAAATATCGCGAGTTACGGTGGTTCTATAATTGAATTGAAGGAGCTTGAAAATGAAATTAAGCGTTGCATAGTAAGCGGCACCGTAGCGGATAAGGCGTCAAGCCAGCTTGACGGCATACGTCGGCAAATCGTCGTAACCGGCGATCAGATTAAAGAAAAGCTTGATGATCTTCTGAGAAAGAATAAAAACTGGTTCTCGGAAAGCTTTGTCTCAGTGAGAAACGGCCGCTATACCTTGCCTGTAAAACGTGAACACAGGAATGATGTGTCCGGAAGCGTAATTGAAATGTCCAACAAGGGCGGCACCTGTTTTATCGAGCCTTACTCCGTCGGAAAGCTTCAAACAAAGCTTGACGAGCTAATAATCGAAGAGGACAGTGAGGTCAGGCGTATCCTGTACTCGCTGACGGCAAGCATAAGCGAAAACCTTCGAGCTATCAAGCTGAACATGGAGGCGATGGAAACCCTTGATTTTCTTTTCGCGAAGGGGAAGCTGAGCCTATCCATGAAAGCGTCGCCCGTCGATATAAGCACCGACAGGAAAATTACTATTAAAAATGCCAGACACCCCTTACTAAGCAGGGAAACCGCTGTGCCGCTGAACTTTGAAATCGGACATGAAAACAGGGGAGTCGTCATCACAGGCCCAAACACCGGCGGCAAAACCGTCGCGCTGAAAACGGTCGGGCTGCTCTCGCTTATGGCGCAGAGCGGTCTGCATGTTCCCGCCGATTGCGGCAGCAGTTTTTGCATGCACAATATGATAGTCTGCGATATCGGAGACGGGCAGAGTATAACCGAAAACCTGTCAACTTTTTCATCGCACATGAAAAACGTCATTTCAATTCTTAAGCAAATAAATGACGAGTCACTCGTTCTGCTTGATGAGCTGGGCTCAGGAACCGATCCCGCCGAAGGAATGGGTATTGCAATCGGAGTTTTGGATGCACTACGAGAAAAAAACTGCATCTTCGTCGTTACAACACACTATCCCGAAGTGAAGGAGTATGCCGACAGTACGCCGAGGCTTGTCAACGCGCGAATGGCTTTCGATAAGGATAGTCTCCTGCCGCTCTACCGTCTGGAAATCGGGAAAGCGGGCGAAAGCTGCGCGCTGTATATCGCGGAGCGACTGGGTATGCCAATGCGGGTTTTAAACCGGGCGCATACAGCGGCATACGGTGAGCAGAACGAAGGACTTTCACACAAGGTGAACTCCTTAATTAATGAAAAGGCGTTCATCCCGCCCAGAATCATAAAACAGGAAAAAAAGACATCTGAAGCACAAAGTAGTATCTCGTTCAATATAGGTGACAGTGTGTTTGTCTATCCCCAAAAGGAAATCGGCCTGGTTAACGCCCGCGCAAACGCTAAGGGCGAGGTCGGAGTTCAGGTCAAGGGCGAAAAGAGGCTTATTAACCACAAGCGCCTAAAGCTTAATGTGCCCGCCAGCGAGCTATATCCCGAAGACTATGACTTTTCCATCGTGTTCGACAGCGTTGAAAACCGCAAAGCAAGGCACATTATGGGCAAGCGCCACCAAGAGGGGAATGTAATTATTATTAAAGAAGGGGAGAGCTGATAGTGAATATTGAAATACGTCTCGAAAACAAAAAGGACTACGAAGAGGTCGAAAACTTAACAAGAGAAGCCTTCTGGGATGTGTACCAGCCCGGATGCGACGAGCATCTTCTCGCGCATAAACTTAGGAAGGTGTCGGCGTTTGTGCCCGAGTTGGATTTTGTCGTGGAGCTAGATAATCGGATAGTCGGGAATATCATGTATTCCAAAGCAATAATCACAAATGAAGCAGGCGAGGAGCACGAGGCTATTACGTTTGGACCCTTGAGCGTGCTGCCGTCTCATCAGAAAACCGGAATAGGCTCGAAGCTGATAAATCACACGATTGAGTTGGTGAAGGAAATGGGTTACAGGGCTGTTATAATTTTTGGAAATCCTGCCTACTATCACCGCTTCGGATTCGTAAACGCGGAGAAGTTCCGAATTACTACCGCAGACGGAGAAAATTTCGATGCATTCATGGTGCTGGAGCTATATGAAGGCGCGCTTCGGGGGATAAGCGGGAAGTTCCGTGAGGATGCGGTTTTTCATATAGAAAAAGCGGAGCTCGAAGATTTTGAGAAGAAGTTTCCTTACAAAGAAAAACACATTACCGATACGCAGTTCAGGTAAAAATAGCCGGAGAGCTCTAAAAAAAGGCTCTCCGGCTATTAATATTGCGAATTTCGGAAGAAAATGTTATAATTTATAAAAACTTTTGGAGGGATAATTATGGATTGGAACGCGAAATTCGGACCCGATAAGCAGCCGACATTAGAGGACATCGATAAATTCATAAACAGCGAGCTTTGGCGCGACATCAATTCCACGCTTCAGACGAGCTATAAGGTTTCGCCTCTTATGAGCTACAGCAAATGCTCGGCTCAACCCGGTTGGAATGTCAAATACAAAAAGGGCGGAAAATCCCTCTGCACGCTGTACCCGTTGGACGGCTATTTCATCGCGCTTGTTACGATAGGCAACAAGGAGACAAATGAGGTCGAGCAGACGCTATCAATGTATTCTGAATACACTCGGGAACTATATAAGAGAACCGCGTTTTCCTGCGGAGGGCGCTGGTTGATGATAAACGTCACGGACAAGGCCGTGCTGGATGATGTGATAAATCTGGTTAATATAAGGGTGAGAGCAAAATAATCTCAAAAATGCGGCGTGATTGGGGGCAAAACGGAATGTACTACAACTATCACGCAAAGGCAAAGCGGCTAATCTCGGAAGGACACCTGACAGGATATGAGCTGCTTGAGCGCTACAACGGTATAAGCCCGTGCCTGCTTCTGTATTTTGACAATAATAAACCCATGCCGATAAGGGAACATCGGTGGGAAGAGTATTTTGTAATTATTAATAAAGGAAAATATAGTTGAGGTAGAATAAACCGCCATTTGTTGTGTTATTTATTCTAAGTGATTCTTGATGAAAGTTAATATATATGAAACATCATCACAATTATAATAACGAACTGAAGTTGGGAATTGGAGTAAACAGTTACAAATATCTCGCTCAAGTTGAATCATATGCCTAATATCTTCGTATTCCAATTTGTATGCTTGAAAGAGGCTATCTGTTTTTGCAATCCATTCGCTATCCAAATGTGCAAGCCCCTTGTTTCTTATTTTTTTCAGGTTTTCGAATTTTGGTTTATATATTCCAACTTCATCCTTACATTGCTGTATTGACTTTTTGCCAAGATAATTCGTATCTTCATACAGACATATAATGAAATTAGAATCGTTTAAAAAATAGACTAGACGTTTATATATTTCACATACATATAACAAAGAATTTTCGAACAAAGCTTTTCTAGTTACTGCCCAGAATGCTCCACCTTGATCATAATTACCAAGATGATATACCGTATTCCAATCCGAAGATCCAAATTTTAACTCAAAAAATGTTTCAAATGCAATATCAGCATAATCAACTCTTTTCGCTAATTCGATCAGTTGGTCTCTTTGTTTATTATAACTCATTTTAACAGCCCTCTTAATAAAAATGAATATGACTTAACCGTCGTATTCGATCATTAGTGGATTAAGCGAAAAATATCTATACGCGTTATAATAATATCATGTTGGGGTTATATTCTCAACAAATCGTTGCCCTGTCGCCGGATTTAGCAAATCGCTTACCTCCAGCATGTTTTCCCAATACCTTTTGGGCATATGAGTCATCCTGCATCGCGGATTTTCACGGCCTTTGATTGCGATGGTGTTATAAAATTCCTTCCATAGCGCCTGATACCGCGCCTCGCTCTCTGAAATTTCGGGAAACGCCACATTATCAATCCTTAAAATCTCGGCCTTGCCATTTCGATAAACAAGCGCCGCCTTATTAGTCTTGTCGAAAATCATAAATTGCTCATTATCATACCGCTGGACAAAGTGCTGCGCGATAAAGGGCAAAATATAATTTTTCGGGGTAATTGTAGAGACCAGCGCACCGCCGACATCGGCAAAGCGGACAAAGCCCTTCAGGAGATGCGCCTCACGCAATAGGTGCGTTTCCGCGTCCAGAAGCGGCACCGTCACGGCGTCACCAAGTTTATAGCACAGCTTTCCACCCTCACGATAACCCTGTAAAAGAAATTCCAGAATTCGGAGCTCCTTTTTTTCTAGGCAGCTGCAAAATACCGTCGTCACAAGCTCCATCGCGCGGTCGGAGATTTTTGAAGGAATCGAAGCACGCACCCGCTGCGCCTTCGTAGGGTCGGTCACGACAGCGCGCACATCATAAAACGTCGGCGGTGCGTCTTCCTCAGATATTATGTCAACCGGAAGCTCCGCAGAGTAGACGCTTTCAAACACACAGCACAAAAAGCCGTCAAAGCTACCGTCGTAGAGGTAAATAACGTCGGCGGGTACGGCTAAAGGCTTGACGCAAGACATAATACCGTCTCCTCCACAGCTTCGGTTATGGATTTCACATCCCGAGCAGTAGGCAATCGGGAACCCGTTGTATCCTGAAAAAGGGAAAGCTGTTCCATTCCGAAAGAATAGACGTTCGGGTCAATAAGTGCCCGGACGGTCGCCTCTTTACTCGGCTGTGCGCTTGGAGGCCAGTCGGAGGCTCTGATAAAATACTGCGCCCTCTTCAAAACCACTCCGATGTGCTTAAGCTCCGCAACTCCCAAGCGTCCTTGCCTGCGCGCAATCACAATGCGCCGTGCGCTCGTCGGGCCGATACCGGGAACGCGGAGCAGGGTTTCGAGCTCCGCTAAGTTCACGTCTACGGGGAATTCCTGCATGTTGTTGATTGCCCAATTGCACTTCGGGTCGAGATAGGGGTTGAAATTCGGCGTCTCGGCACTCAAAATTTCCTCCGCCGCAAAGCCGTACTGCCGCATAAGCCAGTCCGCCTGATAGAGGCGGTGCTCACGCAGGAGCGGAGGCTTGACATCTAGCGCGGGCAGAAGAGAGTCCGCTACTGCGGGAATATAGGCCGAGTAAAAGACACGCTTGAGCGCATATTTGCCGTACATCGCTGAGGCGAGCGTAATAATCTGGTAATCCGTTTCCGGACTTGCACCGATAATCATCTGTGTCGCCTGTCCTGCCGGAGCAAATTTCGGTGCATTCTTGTAAACGACCAGCTCCTGACGGCTCTGCTCGGCCTCCACGCAAATCTGTCTCATGGGCGAAAAAATAGCTTCGCGCTTTTTATTCGGGGCGAGAATGCGCAGACTCTGCTCGCTCGGCAGTTCGACGTTGATACTGAGCCGGTCGGCCAGAAGTCCGAGCCTGCGCACAAGCTCCGGCGATGCGCCCGGAATGGTTTTCGCGTGGATATAGCCCCAGAAATTGTGACGGTAGCGCAGAAGATGCAGCACCTGAATCATCTGCTCCATCGTGTAATCCGGATTGCGGATAACTCCGCTGGAGAGAAAAAGGCCTTCAATATAGTTGCGCCTGTAGAATTCTATTGTCAACTCGGCAAGTTCCTCCGGCGTGAAGGCTGCCCTAAGGCAGTCGTTGCTTGACCGGTTCACGCAGTATTTGCAGTCGTAAATACAGGAGTTCGTCATCAGTACCTTTAAAAGGCTTATGCACCTGCCATCGGCGGAAAATGAATGACAGCATCCGGACGGAACGGTTTTTCCGGGGCGGTCCGAGCCGGACGAGGTGCAGGCCGCATCATACTTGGCGCTGTCTGCAAGTATAGTCAGTTTTTCCCTTAAATCCATAAGCCCTCTCCTGTCACCACTTCGTCTTTGTTTCCACAACCTTGCCGAAAATCATAAGGCGCTCCAATTCGTGCCCGCGAAGCGTGACGGTTTCATAGGCTTCATTAAACGGGACGAGCTTGACCGTGCTATCAGAGCGGTAGTATTTTTTCAGCGTGGCTTCGCCGTCTCCATAGATGACCACGCCTAAATCGCCGTTTTTCAGCTCGGACTGGAGGCGAACAAGCGCAAGGTCACCCTCTCGAATATAAGGTGCCATCGAGTCGCCTTTTACAACAAGGTAGCGGTATTCTTCCGCGTTTTTAACTTCGGCAAGCGCGCTGCCCAAGTCTTCTTCGAGCGCGAGAGCGTTATATCCTGCCTTAACAGCGCCGATAATCCGTACGCTCGAAGCCGGCCCAGCCGAAATGAACGCGTCAGCCATGTCGAGCAGGTAATCCGTCGTAACGCCGAAAAATCCCGCAATACGGGAAATTGTCTCCGTCTCCGGCCTCGCATGTCCCGACTCCCACTTAGCGATAGCCTGCTGCGTTACGCCAAACCGGACAGCGAGCTCTCCCTGCGTGAGCTTTAATTCTTTTCGAAGCTGTTTTAGTTTTTCTGAAAGCATGGTTTTCACCTCTAGTAACAATAATACAACCATAGGTTGTGCTTGTAAAGAAAAATTTTATTATGCAGATGTTTGAGTGCCGAAACATTCCGCAGGAACAGAAAAAAGGGCTTCTTTATAAAAACAAACCCTTACGGTTGCGGTCAAGCTCTTTGGAACGGATTGTGAGGATTAGCTCCTCTGCGGACGAAACAAAGGCAATGCCGCTGACGATACCGCATGCCGCGTTCATTCCGAGCAGAAGGTACAGGACAGGAAATCCAAAAAGAAGCGCACCGGTAATCTTGTTCAGTACGGTATGCAGCGCCGCAAATGTGCGGTACTTAAGATAGCCGACACCGTAGGCGGAAATGCGCACCAGAGCGATTACGCCCACGCTAATCAGAACCCAAAGGGGAAAGGTGACGCTTCGGACGACCGCGATGCCGACACACAGCATAAACAGGAAGTCCGACGTGCTGTCGAGCTTAGCCCCAGTCTCGCTTGTTTGCCCGAGCTTTCTCGCGATGGGGCCGTCGAGAAGGTCGCTGACGCCTCCGCAGAGATACCATGTCCAAAAGAGCGGAGAAAATGGTTCCGCTATCAGAAGAAGTCCCGCAAAGAGAATGCGTGAGACCGTTATGCCGTTCGCCAGATTCTTCATCTGCGTCACCACCTCCGCTGTTTAATGGTTTATTGTACCGTGAATCGAGAAAATCCGCAAGAAGGCGGTTTAAAACAGGGCATTTAAAATTTCTTGAAAGAAAATTTTAAATACCCCTTGCAAATAATTTTTAATAGATTTATCGTATTTTTCAAGGATATCCTTTAGAACAAAATAAAGGAAACGGATGGTATGAATCAAGAAATAATCACAGAACTTGAACAGACGATTTGCCGTGATTACGGCAATATCGCGGGTATGGTCGTACACAAAAACGGCAAAACGGCGTATGAGGGCTACTTCAACGGATACACAGCAGAGCGCGCCCTTCATGTCTTTTCAGTGACGAAAAGTGTTGTAAATGCCCTGATTGGCATCGCCTTGGATAAAGGCTATATCGAAAGCATTGACCGGAAGGTGCTGGACTTTTTTCCGGATTACGCGGTGAAACGGGGAGAGAAAACAATACAGCGCGTCACAATAAGAGACATTATCACCATGACCGCGCCATATAAATACAAGTCGGCGCCGTACACGAAGTATTTCACAAGCGAAAGCTGGGTAATAGCCGCGCTCGATTTGCTGGGAGGCAAAGGAGAAATAGGCGAATTTCGTTATACACCCCTCATAGGGCCGGACATCCTGTCTGGAATACTGACGAAGGCTACCGGCCGCTCCGTACTCGATTTTGCCCGTGAAAATTTGTTTGAACCGCTGGGCATCCGCGTTGACCGCAGCGTGGTGTTCCAGAGCAAGGAAGAGCAGCTTGCCATTATGACGAAAGAGAATAACATCTCAGGCTGGGTTGCCGACCCGCAGGGAATCAACACGGCAGGCTGGGGCCTTTTCCTCACACCAACGGAGATGGCTAAGATCGGCCAGATGTACTTAAATCGCGGAGCATGGAACGGCAAACAGCTCGTATCCGCCGAATGGATCGACGAGAGCACCCGAGAGCACAGCCGCTGGGACGAGCTTGGGCTGAAGTATGGCTATCTGTGGTGGGTCATCGACGAAGAAGAACACAGCTATGCTGCACTTGGCGACGGCGGAAACGTGATCTATGTAAATCAGACGAAAAACTTGGTCATTGCCATCGCGTCCCGGTTCGTGCCGCGCCCAAGGGACAGAATGGATTTTATCAGAAAGGTTCTGGAACCGATGTTTGATGATCAAGAGTGAACGAGCATGAGTAAATACAACGCCCTGTGGAAATATATTCAGCAGCGCGGCGAGGAATCCTTCCGACTGACCTTTGATGAGATCGGCGGCATCGCCGGAGTACCGCTTGACCACTCCTTTCTGACTTACAAGAAGGAGCTTGCGGCGTACGGGTACCAGGTCAGTAAGATTTCGATGAAGGAACAAACGGTGATTATAAGTAAGCTTGACTGAGTACGCCTATGTAAACCAGGGAAGGGGCGGTCTTGACTGCCCCTTCCTTGGTACTTAAACGACCATGAGATGAAGAAAAACAAAAATCATTTTCGCCGCCGCCGAAGTCGGAAATCGCTGCGCCGTCGGAGCTTAGGCTCAGCGCGTAAACCGGCCTTGTACCGATTATTGCTTTGTCGCTTTCCGACAGCATTGTGCTGCCCGTCTGCGTTGCTTTCACAGTGATGTCTCCGGTTGCGTTTGCACTGATTGCGTCCAGTGCTGTCCCGTCAAAGGCAACGGAGACTACGGACGAGGAGATTTTCAGCTCTTCAATACCGCTGTTTGCCGCCGCCTGAACTGAAGTTCTCGGAATGGTCGCAGTAACACCGATTGCGCTCGCGCCTGTAGCCACGCTGATTTCCACAGCCGCCTTTGTGCCCTGTTTGGCTGCCGCCTCAGTTGCCGCAGTAATCGCATCGGCAATCTGCCTTTCGGTCACGGAGGCCGTTGCCGTTTTATCCGTGCCGGTGGAGCCGGTGAACTTGGCGAATTCCGTGGTAACGCCGTCTGCCGTGGCCATTTTTATTATTGTACTGCTATCGGAGCTGCCGCTTGATGAACCGCTTGGCGTGTAGCTGTTTGCAACATTGACAGTCAGCGTGACAACAGCGCCGGTGTCAAAGGTGACATCAAATTTTGCCGTATCTCCCTTTGAGAGGTTCAGTCCGGCAAGATAGCTGACCTTGATGAGCAGCACGCTGCTGCTGACTGTATAGGCGTTCGCTGACGGCAGGGCTTGCCCCGCCATACTTCACGCTCTTCACAGAGCTTGCGCTGTTCCATGTGATGACAGTGCTCACATCGCCGGGGCTGTTCAAATCATATGTCTTTTCTGTGGGGCTGATGGTGGGCGGCATCGTTCCATGTGATCGTGGTTTGTGTGTCGTTCGGTTTATACAGATCAAAATCGTCCGAAGCTGGGGTTATTGAGGCAGATATTGCATCTCTATAGGTCACTGACACAGTGACGGCGTTATTTGGCATAATAAAGCTGGTGCTCTTAGCGTTTGCATTGGCAAAAGTCACTCCTTTGCTGATACTTACCCATTTGTCAAACGCCTTAACATCTGGAGCGGTGTCTGCATTAATGTTAACCGTTTCACCTTCGGAAAATTCGCTGATGCCGCCGCCGACAGTACCTCCCGTGACCGTTACACTGTACTTTATTGGTTGTAAAGACATGACGACAGACATGGGATAAGGGGTGCCTGTATTATAATTATAATTGGCGGAATTCGGGATGCCAGAACCACAATATGTCAAAATGCCTGTTGACGAATTATAAGCCCAGTCTACATCTGATACAGAAACTTTATCTAAATTTTCACTTCCAACCATGCTGTTCATATCTACATAGTATTGATTCAATGAAATATTATGTTCGTAATATGCAGCAACCTTCTGCGAACCGCTAAAGGAGGTTAATTCCGTATTATGGCTGAGGTCTACTGTACGCAGCCTGTTATTGCTTACATTCAAAACTGAAAGATTCGGAAAAACATGAATGCCTTCTAGAGATGTAATACGGCAGTTGGATACGTTGATGGCGGTAACCGCTAAGGCTTTAGCTGAAGTGAGAATATCCTCTGCGTTCCAGTCAAAAAAATGACAAATAGCAGCACTGCAGTATACGTCAGGAAAAATTTCACAAAGCGCCATGCCAACGCCATCATATGCCGCGAATGCTGATATCGGCGTAAGCGAGAGAACCATCACCGCCGTGAGCAGCAGGGATAGGATTTTCTTTTTTGTCCTCTTCATGATGTGCTCCTACTTGGATTTTTGTTATGCAAAGCTTTGCGCGCCATATAACAGTTCTCCGCCCGAGACCGGGCGGAGAACTGTTGGGTTCTTACCTGTTTACTTAAGGTATATTAAATAACAAAAAAACGACAAAAAAGAACGCCGATTGCATGATCGGCGTTTGAAATGACAGGATCCGCATTTTTTCACGGATATTTTGCCGTTTTAAACTATATGGTAGCGATATTTCTTCCGCTTTACAAAGAGGCGGAGGTGCTGTCAGTGGACGCCTCGGGCTCGGTCAGGAGGGCAACGTCTATTTTGAACACACCGTTTTCTCGCGCGGTCTTCATAAAACCGTTGTGCTTCTGCGCCAGAAACTCAATGTTACGCAGCCCGTAGCCGTGATTTTTGGCGTCAGCCTTTGTGGTTTTGCGGCTGCCGGATGGCATATCCGACGCTCCGCTTACAGGGTTTTCAGTCTGAATAATCAGATAGTCCGGCTTATAGAACATGTTGAAGACAATGTAGCGGTCGTTTTCCCCGACGGTCATACAGGCTTCCATAGCATTGTCCACGAGGTTTCCGAGAATGACGGTGAGGTCGAATTCGGGCAGCACAAGCCCTTCCGGAACCCCGATATGAAGTCTGAGCTCGATGTTTTTCTCCTTCGCGGCGGACAGCTTGTAGTTGAGCATAGCGCGCACCATCGGGTAGGGAACGTTCACCAGATTACGATAGTCCCCGGCTGTTTTAACAAGCTGCGACGCGTATTCGCCGGCCTTGCCCGTATCTCCCGATTCCAGCAGGCCGTAGATGACGCCGAGATGATGATTGAAGTCGTGCCGTTCCGCCTTTAGTCTGTCTGTTATCTCCTCCAGATTTTTCATGTAGTAGAGCTGTTGGCGGTAATGCTCCTCAATGGCTCTGGCGTAGGCTTCGCTTCTCGCTTTTTCCGTCATGTGGATACCCGAATAGAATACGGTCAGAATCGCCATAGCCGACATTACGAACAGAATCTGCACACCGGAGAATAACAGACTCATGATGTTTTCCGGGCTTCCTTTATGATAAATGTCACCGCAGATAAGCAGCACGGTTACGGTCAGCATGGATATGGTCATGCTAATTCGAAATTTACCCTTTAAAATAATGCAGATAATGGCGATGAATACAACAGCGAAACCTAGCATGGTTCCGCCGATGCCGCCGCTTGACATCCAGTAGTACGGAAAGAAAGCAAAAATGAAGATGCCGATTGAGATTTTGGAAACGATGTCAAAGTGTGCGTTAACCCGCGAAAAATAATAGGTCAGAATCCAGCAACCGGTAAATGTCAGGTCAATCCAAATGCCGACCCCATAATATATATCCAATAAGGCACCGAAAGCCGCCATGCAGATGCTCAGCAGGATGACAAAATTGAAAATCCGCTGCTCAAACGAAAAGCTGTTCTCGTCGCCGATCAGTTTGTTTCCGAGCTCTCTCATAGCTGCCCACCTCCGGTGAAGAGATGCCTTTTCAGCACCTCCTTGACCTGCTCGGCAAAGCTTCTGCTGACGGGAAGTCGGATGCCACCGTCCAGAAACAGGGTGTTGTCCCGGAAAGCCCTGATTTTGTCCGCATTTGCGATATAGCCCTGATGACACTGCACAAACGCGTCGCCGTCAAGCCCCGCAAGCAGGCTGCTGAAATTGTCGTAATAGGTTAATTCGCGGAACAGCGTATGGATTTTAATTTTGTGCCCGATTTTTTCAAAGTAGCAGATGTCCCTGTAAGGCAGGGTCAGCAGTTCGCCCTTGTTCTGAATAGAAATATTCTTTTCCGTTTTTCCGGCGTCCTCTTTTTGAATATATGCCAAAGCTTCACTCAGAACCTGACGGAACCGCTCCGCAGTCACTGGTTTGAGAAGATAATGAAATGCCCTGAGCCGAAACGCTTCAAAGGCATATTTTTCATAGCCGGTTATGTATACGATGACGGTGTTTTCATAGAGCGCTCTGATCTTTTCGCCGAGCTCAATCCCGCTCATACCGTCCATATCCACGTCAAGGAACACCAGATCAGGACGGTCTGTTTTTAACGTTTCAAAAAAAGCCTCCGGCTCGATTGCGTGAATGACGCGAAACTCGCCATAATCCTCGCAGCCCCGAAGGAAACCGGCGAGCAACGCTACCTGCTGTGCGCAGTCGTCGCATATTCCGATTGTGTAGCCCATATCGCGTACCTTCCATTGAACAATCTAAGTAATTTCACATAAACAGGGGTGAAAGATTAATAAGAGCATATCATAGTTTTATTTCATTTTCTATCTATATAAATAGTTTTGCAAAGCATTTTTCAATAGATAGATTTGCCCAAAGCGCTTTTTCCCGCGGCAGATGTCCTTCTGACGCTAATTCCTCAAGACACAAAAAGTGCACTTGTTTCAGCTTTTCTTAGTCTCTCTTAACGTACATAAAAGCACTACCCGTTATGGCCGTGGCTCCCTTGAGGCGGCCGTTATTTTACTGTGCTTATCTGAATATTCTTGTACTGCCCGAAATCGTCTCCTCAATAGAACGCGCCATAACGTCTTTGGCGGTTACCGTGTCCCTCGCTCGTATAGCTATACAAAGAGCGTCGGTGCGCCTGCGCATGGCGTCAAAGCCGTGCAGTCTGAAGAACCTTTCGAACAGGGTAGTGTTGGGGGCTTTAAATGAATAAAAAATAAGAGGAAGAAGGGTGTTTCCCGAAAAACCGCAGAGCAGGTGGTCAAACTCGAAGACAAGCTCCGCAGCTTTTTCCGAGTCATTTGTTTTGTCAAGCTGGGCGGAGCATTTGAAAAGCTGCTTGACCTCGTCGTCAGTTATTCTGGGCAGCGCGAGCTCAAGCGCGAGCGCAGTCAGCACCTTGCGTATCTGGAGTATTGATAGAATGTCTGCGTCCGGCAGGGTGCCGCCGTTGAATTTCATAATAGAAATCAGGGTGTCAAGTTTGCCCTTTTTATGAAAATCCGCTACATAGGTGCCGCTGCGGGGGACAATCTCAAGAAATCCCTTGTCCGCGATTTCCGCAAGTCCCGCGTTCACGACGCTGCGGCTTATGTGCATAGATTCGGCAAGTTCTCTTTCGGAGGGGAGCTTTTCTCCGATAACCAGTTTTCCGGATAAAATCATGTTTTCCAGCTGCTCGATGAACAGCTCTTTCAGCGAGGGAGCACTCAGTCTTGAAAATTCCATTAACCATACCTCCAAATATATGTGGTACAACCACGTACCACGTGGGTATTATACCATAAACCAAAATGTAAATGCAAGCAATATCACTGAAAATAATGTTGATAAATCGAGAATTGTTGACACCCCCCAGGGGGCATGTTATATTTTAAACAGAATAATATAGCCGAAAGTGGTTAGGTAAACATACCAGACCACCGGCGGCTGACCGGCAGGTTTATCATATGCATTCATAATTCGGAGAACGTATTTGCTTAAATCAATGCGGTATGCCTGCGGGACAGATTAATGAGAGGTAAGGAAGTATGGAACACAAACAAAAGGTTTTGGAATTTGCAAACAAGGTGGGCAATAAAAAGAACGGACAAAAGTCCGGCATGACGGCGTCCTATAACTGGGACGATCCCGAATACATGATACTTGAGCCGGTTGTAACAGACGAAATGGCCGAGGTCGCGATGGGTATGGATTTCCGTGTTAGGAAGTCTGCGGAGGAAATCGCGAAGGCCAGCGGCAAGGACCTTGAAACAGCAAAGCGCTGCCTTGCCTTGCTTTCCGACGCGGGCGTATGCTTTATCAACACCATAGACGGTGTTGACGTTTATTGGTATGATTCATGGATTCCCGGCATCATGGAAATGATGGCGAACCATCCGACTAACCCTTATAAATATCCCCAGATTGCTGAAGCCTTTGAAGCCTACGGCAGAATCCGAGGACCTAAGTCCTCCGGCGCATTCCCCGTCGGCATCGGCCTTATGAGAGTTATCCCCATCGAAAAAGCAATTGACGGAAATTCGCGCACCTGCTCCTATGAGGAAATATCCAAGTATCTTGACGACGCCCACAGATATTCAGTGTCCAACTGCTCCTGCCGTACGGCGAGAGAAATCATGGGCGAGGGCTGTGGTCACCTTAAAGAGGATATGTGCATCCAGCTTGACCACGCCGCCGAGTACTATATCCGTACAGGACGCGGCCGCGAAATAACCCGTCAGGAAGCGGATGAGATTATTAAGAGAGCCGAAGAAAACGGCCTCATGCATCAGATACCAAACACTGACGGTTCGGGAAAGACGCACGCAATTTGCAACTGCTGCGGCTGCGGCTGTTTTGCGCTCCGCACAAGCACGATGTTTAAAAATAACGACATGTCCCGCTCGAACTTTGTCGCTAAGGTCGATAAAGAAAACTGCGTCGCCTGCGGACAGTGCGCTGAAAACTGCCCCATGAACGCAATACAGCTCGGACAAAAGCTCTGCTCAAAGAGCAAGGTCGTTACCAACATCGATACAAAAGTGACGCCCCGTGACTATAAGTGGACTGAGGATAAGTGGAACGTCGATTATCGCACCAACCGCAAGAACGTTGTAGAATCCGGAACCTCCCCCTGCAAGTCTACCTGTCCGGCGCATATCGCGGTACAGGGCTACATCAGGCTTGCCGCTCAAGGCAAGTACACGGAAGCTCTTGACCTCATCAAAAAGGAGAACCCGTTCCCCGCGGTCTGCGGACGCATCTGCCCGCACGCCTGCGAATCCGAATGCACACGCGGCGAAATCGATGCGCCAATCGCAATCGACGAGATTAAGAAATTCATCGCCGATCAGGAGCTTCGTTCTGACGTCCGCTTCGTTCCGAAAAAGCGCCACAACTACAGCGATAAGAAAATCGCCATCGTCGGAGCCGGCCCAGCGGGACTTTCCTGCGCTTATTATCTCGCTCTGGACGGCTATTCGATTACAGTATTCGAAAAGCACGAAAAGCTAGGCGGAATGCTGACGCTCGGAATTCCCTCGTTCAGACTCGAAAAGGACGTTATCGACGCAGAAATAGAAATTCTCCGTGAGATGGGCGTCGAGTTCAAAATTGGCGTCGAGGTCGGCAAGGACATAACTCTTGACGAGCTGCGCAGCGATGGCTACAAGGGCTTTTATCTCGCAATCGGCGCACAGGCGGGACGTAAGCTCGGCATCGAGGGCGAGGACGCAGAAGGCGTTATCGCGGGCGTTGATTTCCTGCGCAATGTGAACCTTGGAAACGAAACGAAGCTTTCCGGCAAGGTCGTCGTCATCGGCGGCGGTAACGTCGCAATCGACGTAGCCCGCACCGCAGTCCGTGAGAATGCGGAAACAGTCGGTATGTACTGCCTTGAAAGTGCCTCCGAAATGCCTGCGCTGCCAGATGAAATTGAAGAAGCGACGAGCGAGAGCATCGCAATCAACAACGGCTGGGGCCCGAAACGCGTCGTCACCGAAAATGGCAAGGTCACCGGCGTTGAGTTCAAGAAGTGTGTTTCCGTATTCGATAACGGCAAGTTTGCGCCGAAGTACGATGAGAACGAAACCATCACCGTTCCGGCTGATTACGTTCTGCTCTCCGTCGGGCAATCCATTGACTGGGGCAAGCTGCTTGAGGGCTCGAAGGTCGAGCTGGGACGCGGAAACGCCGCGCTTGCGGACGGCTTTACATACCAGACGGCGCAGCCGGACGTTTTTGTCGGAGGCGACGTCTTCACAGGACCTAAGTTTGCCATCGACGCGATTGCCGCAGGCAAGCAGGGCGCGATTTCGCTGCATCGTTTCGTACAGCCCGGGCAGGACTTGACCTTCGGACGCGACAGACGCGAATACCGCTCGCTCGACAAGAGTGCTGCAATCATCAGCGGCTACGATAACACACCGCGTCAGGCTCCGGGTCACAATCCCGAAAGCAGCAAGACCTTTAAGGACACGCGCCTTACCTTCACCGAAGAGCAGATGAAGAAAGAAACCGAGCGCTGCCTTGGCTGCGGTGCCGCTATTGTCGATGAATATATGTGCGTCGGCTGCGGTCAGTGCACGACAAAGTGCAAATTTGACGCAATCCATCTCGAAAAAGTCTTCGAGGGCGAGGGCGTATCCTTCGAGAAACTAAAACCGATTGTACTCAAAACAATGATTAAGCGCGAGGGCAAAATTGCTGTCCGCAAGGTCAAGGATTCTTTTTCAAAAAAGGACTAAAATAGATTGCGAATAATAAGACGGGCAGGTGTTATAAATGCATGAGCTTGGAATTGTAATGGAGATTGTCCGAGTGGTCGATGAGCTTGCGAAAGAGCAGGGCTTCACCCAAGTGGACACAATTGTTCTTCAAATCGGCGAGCTTTCTCCGGTTGTACCGAAGTACATCAAAGAATGCTTTCCTGCCGCGATAGACGGTACTTTCATGGAGAACACAAAGCTCGAAATTGAAATTATGCCCGGAAACGGCATGTGCAGGGACTGCGGAACCGTTTTTAATGTTTTGAAATCAAGCGGTACGTGCTCAAAATGCCACAGTAAAAACTTCGATATCCTGAGCGGACGGGATTTCTATATCAAAGAGATAAAAGTTCCCGAAGAATAGTTGCACTTGATTTATTAACCGTACAAAAATAGCCGTTCCTGTGGTGCTCTGTCATCACGGGAACGGCTTTATTTATGTAGCAGCCAATAAAAAATCCTCCGCTTAAGGCGGAGGATTTTGGCAAAAAGACTTATTTCTTTTTAGTGCTCTTCTGAGGTGCCTTGAGCGGTTCGGCCTTCTTTTTAATGAAGAATACGCCGATTACCATGATAACCGCAAAGACGATGAGATAATAGACAACTGCCATTTTATCAGCGTAGCAAGCTGCGAAGACCATAAACAGACTGCCGCAGACAGCGAGTATAGGCATAACGATGCGCTTGAATCCACTGAGATCCTTTTCCTTAATCATCATCGCGATGAAAATCGGGATATACATTGCATAGATAGTTACTATAGGAAGCTCGGAGGTATCAAAAGAGAATTTTCCGAACCAAAGAGGTGACGCGAGATTTGCTCCAAAGAAATAGAGAAGCCAGAAGCCGCAGAGGAAAAGTCCGAGGATTGAAGAGTTCGTGGGCATATTCGTAACAGGATCTACCTGCTTAAACATGTCGGGCCTGGGGCCTTCGTCTCTTACGGCGAGGGAGTACATGCCGCGTACATTGCCGAGCATAAGGCCGTTCAGCGTTCCGAGGCAGGAAATGATAACGAACACGAAGAGTGCGGTTCCGCCGACCTTGGTGAAGACGGTTTCAAACGCGATTTTCGCGCCGTCCTGCCCGCCTTTCATCATAACGTCGTTTGCGACTCCGCCGGCAAGACCGATATAATAGAGAATATAGATGATAACGACAGCAACCGTTCCGATAACAAGAGCGCGGGGAAGATTTTTCTTCGCGTCCTTGAGCTCAGCGTTGATACTGGTCGCAATTATCCAGCCCTCATAAGCAAAGGCGGTTGCGACTACAGCGCCCAGAAGAGCTGTAGCTGTGCTCTTGGTGGGGTCAACAACTGTAGTGAAGTTCTGGACAGTCAGCCCGTTCGACAGACCGACAATCAGACCAACAATGCCCATGAGAATGAGTGGGATGACTTTAATGACAGTTGCCCCGACTTGAAATTTTCCGGCAATGACGGGGGAAAGAGCGTTGACAGCGTAGCTTGCACACATGAAGAATGCTGCAATAGCAAGGCAGGAGCCGCCGGTTATATCCCAGCCGAGAAGAACGCAGGTGAAACGCGCACTGACCCAGGCAAGGACGCTAGTAAGTGTCGGATAATAAATGGTGGTCATAAACCAGCCAAGCAAATAGGCGTATTTGCTTCCGCAAGTGACCTCTGCGTAGTCAACAAGACCGTTGACCTTGCTGTAACGTGTCGCCATTATCGCAAAGGTATAGGCACAGATGACCATGATTGCGCCGCCGATAAGCCATGCAAGAATACCGAGCTTCTGGTTCCCGCCGGTGAGACTGAGAATTTTTTCCGCCTTGAAGAAAACGCCGCTGCCGATAACGATACCGACTACCATTGCGATAGCCGTCGCAAGGCCATATTTCTCCTTCAGTTTTGAATCCATATTTTCTCCCTCTTTCAAAGTGTTAGCTGACCCAAATCAGCCGAATGTATAATACCACATGATTTTGACAAAATAAAGATAAATTTGTATATTACAGCAATTCTTTAAAGCAAAGCACCATAATGAATATACAATTTCACAATACAAATCGCTAGAGAGCTAAAGAACCACGCCGTTTCAAAGCGAAATTTCGTAAGAAAGAAGCGAACACTCGGTTCGCTTCTTTATATTGTGGCATTAATGAAAGGCTTAAATTATCCTGAGAACATCGCCGAGCGGACGGCACTGATGAGCGGAGGCATCAGTTTCCGAATAGCCGCAGGCAACGAGTACGACCAAATCTTCACTGTCGGGTATATTCAGAAGAGACTTGATTTTTACGGGCTCGAAAATCCCGAGAATAACGGTTCCGAGCCCCATATCATTGGCGGCTAAGCAGAGAGTCTGAACCGTTGCCCCGCAGTCAAAATAAGTATAGGCTTCGCCAAGAATGGTCGTGGGCGTGCCGTCCCTTTCAAAGCCGCTTCGTTTAGTCACGGCGGAGACAGCGATAAGAAGGGGGCAGTGGCCGACAATCGCTGAGTTGAAAGAGGGCAGAGCGGTACATATTTCATCCAAAACAGGCCTGTCCGTTATGGCAGTAAAGCGCGTTGTCTGCGAGTTTTTCCATGTGGGCGCGTTCTGGGCCTCGAATACAAGCTTTTCTATGAGATCTCGTTCCAACGGCCTGTCCGTATATTTTCGGATGCTTCTTCTGGTTTCGATGCATTTCAGCGTTTCCATAGAATCCTCCTTTTTTGGAAAAAAGTAATTGCGGGCAAAATAAGCCCACATTATTAATACTGCTTAGTGCAAGTATTGCAGCATTATTCGCTCAAGTCAAGTATGGATTTGCAAAAGCTTATGTGCTATTATAATGACGCATAAAAAATAGATAAAACCACGTCGAAACCGGTCATCTGTTTTACAAAAGTGAGGTAAAGTTATGCAGGGTTTGTATTTTGATAACGGAAAAGCCGTGCTCAGGGATGAGCTTCCGATACCTGAGCCTCAGGCACACGAAAGCCTGATTCAAATTTCTCTGGCCGCGATATGCAACACGGACAGAGAGATAATGAAAGGCTACAAGCCGGATTTCTCAGGTGTACTGGGACATGAGTTCGTTGGTATCGTAGAAAAATCCAATGTTCCCGAACTGGTTGGGAAAAGGGTCGTCGGTGAAATTAACGAGGGCTGCGGTGAGTGCGTTTACTGTAAAACCGGCAGGGAAAAGCACTGTGAAAACAGAAGATGCATAGGCATAGTAAGGCAGGACGGCTGCTTTGCGCCATATATGACGATTGCAACACGCTCCCTGCACCTTGTTCCGGAAAATGTGCCGGACGAGCATGCTGTTTTCGCGGAACCGCTGGCGGCGGCTCTTGAAATACCGGATTCGGTTCACATCAGACCGTCGGAGGAAATCTGCGTAATCGGCGACGGGAGACTTGCCTATCTGATCGCTCAGGTGCTCGCGCTTAGCGGTGCTGAAATCACCGTTTTGGGCAAACATGAGGACAAGCTGAGCCGTTTTGAGAGCTTTGCCAAGACTGTTACCACCTGTGACAGACGCTTTGAAACAGTCGTCGACGCCGCCGGCTCACCCAGCGGTATCGAAAACGCGATGCGGCTCGTCCGGAGCAGGGGTACAATAGTTTTGAAAAGCACCTATGCGGGAAATACGGAAACAAACCTTTCGGCCGTCGTTGTAAATGAGGTCAGAATTGTAGGCAGCAGATGCGGCCCCTTTGAGCCGGCTCTCAGGCTCCTTTCACGCGGACTACTGGAGCTTCCGCCTATCGAACTGCATCCGATAAGAGACTGGGAGAAGGCCTTTGACAGCCGCGCGTTCAAGGTTGGTTTTGATTTTAGACAGGAAAAATGATTAAAGACTTTACATTATATAGTGCAATTTGCTTGCAAAGCATACAAATATATACTATAATAATTGTAATGTTTGAGTCTTATATATTTAGCTCAAATGCAGTAGGTCGTACCATATTATACTATGGATATTATGGAGGTAAAAAATGAAAAAGTTTCTTGCGCTTTCCCTTGCAATCGTAATGGTTCTCAGCCTCGCAGCCTGCGGAGCTAAGAAGCCCGCTTCTTCGACCGACGTTCCCGCATCCGCATCTCCCGAAGCCTCTGCGGCAGCAACCGGACTCAAGATTGCTATCGTAACCAGTCCCTCCGGCGTTGACGACGGTTCTTTCAACCAGAACAACTATGACGGCATCAAGGCGTTCATCAAGACCCATCCCGATGCAACTGTCACTCCCGTTCAGGAACCCGACATGGCGAACGCCGTGACCGCTGTTCAGAACGTAGTTGCGGATTATGACGTCATCGTGTGCCCCGGATATCAGTTCGGCGGCATTTCGACGATCGCTCAGGAAAACCCCAGCAAGTATTTCATCCTTGTTGACTCTTATCCCACAGATCCCGCGGATTCCACCAAGAACGTTGAAGTTCCCAACATCTATGCAATGCAGTTTGCTGAGCAGGAAAGCGGCTTCTTCGCAGGTATCGCCGCTGCAATGGAAACAAAGACCGGCAAGGTCGCCGTTGTCAACGGCATCGCTTACCCCTCCAATGTCAACTATCAGTATGGCTTTGAAGCAGGCGTGAAATACGCTGTTGCTAAGCTCGGTGCAAAGGCTGAATATGTTGAAATCGCATCCTATGCGGGCACCGATGTCACCAATAAGAATGTTGGCGGCAACTATATCGGAAACTTTAACGATCCCGATACCGGAAAGGTCGTCGGAAATGCTCTTATTGCAGAAGGCGTTGACATTCTCTTCGTCGCGGCAGGCAACTCCGGCAACGGCGTATTCACCGCAGCCAAGGAAGCAAAGAATGTTAAAGTTATCGGCTGCGATGTAGACCAGTATGACGACGGCGTGAACGGCGATGCCAACATCGTCCTCACCTCCGGCCTCAAGAATATGGCTGTCAACGTCGAGCGTCAGCTCAACGCTATCGCGGATGGTACCTTCAAGGGCGGCAACTACCTCCTTCAGGCTAACACCGATTCCACCGGCTATGTTTCCGCTGACGGACGCCAGCAGCTCAGCGAAGCTACTCTCAAGGCTTTGAGCGACGCTTATGAAGCTGTAAAGTCCGGTAAGATTGTTCCGCCCGCAAACTTCAGCGAGACCACAGTCGACAACTTTGTCGGACTTAAGTAATATCTGATTTTGCAGGATGATTTCGGTTGAGTTAAACTGAAAACCAAAGAACGGTATGGGGCGGAGCCTTTCGCCTCATACCGCTTTTTTATACTCTTATTACTTTGTACCGTACCAAAAAACGGATGTAAAATCAGCATAAAACATTTTGACACTAGGGCTTAAAACGAGTAAAATAAAAGTGCTGTTGAACGATAATTGCCGCAGACAAAGGAGAAAGCCAGCCATGGACGAATATATTGTTGAAATGCGCCATATTACAAAGCGCTTTCCCAGTATCGTCGCAAATGACGATGTTTCTATCGCCGTCAAAAAAGGAGAGATTTTTGCTCTTCTGGGCGAAAACGGAGCGGGAAAATCAACTCTTATGAGCATGCTTTTCGGCATGTATGAGCCTGACGAAGGGGAGATACTCATTCGAGGTGAGAAGGTACACATTGCTTCGCCTGCGCACGCGACGCAGCTTAACATCGGAATGGTGCATCAGCACTTCAAGCTCGTCGAAAACTATACGATTACGGAGAACATCGTTCTTGGGCAGGAGCCGAAAGCAAAGCTGATGGGAATCCTTCCTATGGTCGATATAAAGGGCTCTGATAAAAAAATCGCGGAGCTGTCAAAGCGCTACGGACTTGAAGTTGATCCGAGGAAAAAGATTGAAGATATAAACGTTTCTACCCGTCAGCGCGTTGAAATACTCAAAATGCTTTATCGTGAGGCGGAGATACTGATTTTCGACGAACCCACGGCTGTTCTAACGCCGCAGGAAATTGACTTTTTACTTGAGATAATTCGCGGACTGCGCGATTCGGGCAAAACGATTATACTTATTACCCACAAGCTTGAGGAAATTAAAAAGGTCGCGGACCGCTGTGCTGTGCTCTGCAGAGGCAAGCTCATCGGAGTTATGGATGTCGCAACGACGTCAACAAAGACCATGGCAAATATGATGGTTGGCCGTGAGGTCAGCTTTACCGTAGACAAAAATCCCGCAAACTTCGGAGCCGAAGTGCTGAACGTCCAAGGCCTTACCGTCAAAAATCAGGATGGGCTGCCGGTTGTGAAAAACGTGTCCTTTTTTATCAGAAAAGGCGAGATTTTCGCTATTGCGGGCGTTTCCGGCAACGGACAGACGGAGGTCGCGGATGCGATTACAGGACTTCTTCCAATCAGCGGAGGGAAGATTCTTCTTGACGGAAAGGATATTACAGCTGCGAGTGTGCGCGAACGTACTTTAGCCGGTATTTCCTATATTCCTGAGGACAGACAGGCGGTCGGGCTGGTTCTTGATTTTTCACTTTCTGACAATCTGGCTCTTAAGGACTATTTCAAAGAGCCGTTTTGCAAAAAAGGTGTTCTTCAAAACGATGCTTTCGACGAGCATGGGAAAATGCTCATTGAGGAATACGACATCAGAAGCGGGCAGGGAATTACCACCACCGTTCGTTCAATGTCCGGCGGAAACCAGCAAAAGGCCATTATTGCCCGGGAAATCGAGCTTTCAAGCGAACTGATGATTTTCGTACAGCCGACACGCGGACTCGACATCGGCGCAATCGAGAACATTCATAAGCAGATACTTGCGCAGCGCGACGAGGGGAGGGCCATTCTTCTGATTTCACTGGAGCTTGACGAAATAATCGGGCTCGCGGATACTATCGGCGTAATGTATAACGGAGAAATGCAGAATATTGCCCCTGCCGAAACACTGACAGCCAATCAGGTGGGCGAATACATGATGGGGGTTAAATCGGTATGAAAAAAGAAAAAAAAGTAACAATCAACCCGATTAACCGCGGATTTTTGAACGTGCTGGGCGATGACAAGCGCCAGTCCATTTCGATACCGCTTTTTGCGATTCTCCTAAGTGTCCTTGCGGGAGCTATTGTCATACTGCTTTTCGGGAAAAACCCGATTACCGCTTTCCTGAGCTTCCTGCAGGGCAGCGGTATTCTTCCGAAAACCCAATACGCGGCGAAAAAGGGCATGCTTACGGATTTTATGAGCATGATAAATGCTCTGACTCCGATGATTTTTGCGGCGCTTGCGGTTGCCGTGGCTCTTAAAACGGGACTGTTTAACATAGGCGTATCGGGCCAAATGCTGGCTGCGGGCTTTGTTGCCACCGTCACAGTCGGCTATTCTCATCTGCCTGCCACCGTTGCAATGCCGCTGGTTCTAATAATCGGCCTTGTCTGCGGAGGAGCCGTGGGCGCGCTTATTGGCTGGCTCAAGCATCGCTTCAATATTAACGAGGTCGTCACCTCAATCATGCTGAACTATATTCTGATGTATGTCATCAGTTACTTCATCAACGTATATTATGTAAACCCGGTTTCGCGTCAGTCAAATCCCGTCACCGCCGGAAGACTCACGCTTGTGGATATATCCGCGTTCGGGCTTAAAATGGACATCCCGCTTGCCTTCCTGCTGACGATACCGATAGCGATAGTTGTTTTATTCCTGCTGAACCGCACACGTCTGGGGTATGAGCTTAAGATAGTCGGTCTCAACAAAAAAGCCGCGAAATACGCCGGCATCAACGTCGGGAGAAGCGTGGTTACGTCAATGGCAATCTCCGGCGCTCTGGCGGGGCTTGCGGGCGTAACGCTCTACCTTGGGTACTATAACAGTATTGTGCCCCGCGCCCTCAGCTCGGTCGGCTTCGACTCGATTGCCGTGTGCCTGCTCGGGAACCTGCATCCGATAGGAATACTGTTCTCATCACTGCTTATAACAATAATTTCCAAGGGCAGCAACTACATGAGCTCCATGATGAACATTCCGCAGGAGATAGCGCAGGTTATTACGGGACTGATACTTCTCTTCTCAGCCTGCGGGGCTTATATCCGTTACAAGGTCGCACAGGCAAGAGAAGAACTGTCAGAACTTAGTCTCAAGGCAAAACAAGAGGTAAACGGTGAAGGAGGCGACAAGGCATGAATACTATCATCATTCAAGGTATGGCCTTTGCGCTGCCACTTTTCATTATAGCTATCGGCGGTATTTACAGTGAACGCAGCGGTATAACCAATCTTGCTTTGGAAGGCTTTCTCGGTTTCGGGGCATTCTTCGGAGCGGCGGTTGTAATGATAATAACCGGCGGAAATGTCGGCAACATGGAAGTGCCGATGTTCTTTGTTGCGCTTATATTCGCAATGATAGGCGGTGCGGTGTTCGCGATGCTCCACGCCCTCCTGTGCATACCGTTTAAGGCAAATCAGGTAATCAGCGGCGTTGTAATCAACATCCTTGCCGTTGCGCTGACTGCGTTTTTTACGAGTCAGATCAATTCGGTCATTCTCGGCAAGCCAACTAACAAGTTCATTCTCGGTGTATGTCACGATTTTACTGTTCCGGGAATCTCGAAGATACCTGTGCTCGGCGCATTCTTCACCGATGTTTATTTCTATATCCCGATTATTATCGTTGTCGCTCTGTTTATGACCTATCTGCTGTACAAGAGCCGTTTCGGTCTGCGTCTGCGTGCCTGCGGCGATAACCCTCACGCTGTCGACGCGGCCGGCGCCGACGTCTCGAAAATACGCTTTATCGCCGTTATGATTTCCGGCGCAATGTCGGGAATCGGCGGCATCTGCTTCGCGTATTCCATCTCCTCAAGCTTTTCGCCGAGTATCTACGCAGGCTACGGCTTCCTCGCAATCGCCGCACTGATATTCGGAAACTGGAAAATCGGGCCCACGCTCGGCGCGTGTCTCCTGTTCGGCTTTGCGCGTTCGGCCGGATATAAGCTTGCACAGGTGCTGGGACTGTCAAGCGCGTTTTCCGATATTATTATGATTCTGCCATATGTGCTGACACTTCTTCTGCTCATGTTCTTCTCCTCGACGAACCGCGCGCCGCGCGCTTTGGGCGAGATTTACGACAAGGGCAAGCGGTGAGCAAAGCCTAGCAAAACAGGCTGCTGCGGAACGAAAAACCGCAGCAGCCTGTTTTTATTCGACCATAAAGGACTGTACAAAAGCATCCATCTCCGAAGTAGAAACGATGCTGTGTGTGCGCGCAATCATCGCCCGCTTCTGCCCAGCAGTCAAATGCATATATTTATCCATCGCGGGCGGATGCTTCATAAGCGACATACCGAGACCTAAAGGAATCTCCGGCGGTTCTGTAAACATATTCATGCAGTCACCTCGAAATAAGTGTCTGCATTTTTTCGGATTTTTATTCGCAAAGCGCCGTTGTCACAAATTGCGACCACGTTTCCATCTGCTCCGAAAGAGCTGGAAGCTCAGACCGTTTGACCCAAAAGCCTTCAAGCTTTTCGGTTTCTTTTACTGAAACCTCGCCCGTCACCTCAAGCGTGAAAAATAGCCCGAGATGCACAGAGCCGACCTCCTGAGTGTCGTCATTTATCATGCCGCGGGGAGTCAGCTTGCCCATGAAGTCGATTTTGACCTCTTCCTCAATCTCGCGCTTCATCCCGCGGAACAGTACATCGTCGCCATGACCGTCCGTTTCGGGGTTAATATGTCCGCCCACGCCGATGGACAGAAGTCCGTGCAGACGAGTCTCGTTGCCCTTTTTGAGCCTGCGGGTGACAAAAACCTCGTCGCCGCGGCAGAGCGTGACATAGGGAATAATCTGCTTGTGCGAGGGATCGTTTTCTGCTTCGGGACGTGGCAAAAACTCGTAATTGTTAAGTATTATGTCAACCACTTTATCGCAATTTTCGGTTACGATGCCCTTCTGAGGAATGTGTTCGGCGATGAGCTCTCTTTTTACTGTAAGTACGTTTTCCATGTGGGCTTTACGCTCCTTTTTTCGGTTGAAAAGATGATAACACGAAATCGGTCGCAATAAAAGTATTTTTGTAATGTGCGCCTATGTTAAATAATTAATAAAAGGAATTGCTATTGTCAAAGAGGCTCGAATTTGGTAATATCAAATAAGTTTCTTTTTTTGGAGGTTCTTAATATGGACAAATTGTTTATTCCCGGCGATATTCTTCTGCCACAAAACACGGATATGGGACTGTGGAGCGTAATTGCCTGCGACCAGTATACATCCCAGCCAGAATACTGGGACTCGATTGACGCAAAGGTCGGAACTGTGCCGTCGACGCTGAAGCTCATTTTACCGGAGGCATATCTTGAAACGAAAGATACGGTTGCGGAGACTGAAATAATTAACCGCACCATGAAAGAGTATATAAATAGCGACGTATTTAAAACCATTGAAAACTCTTACATATATGTCGAACGCGAGCTGACTGTCGGAAAGACTCGCCGGGGGCTTATCGGACTTCTTGACCTTGAGGCTTATGATTACCGTAAGGATTCCGTTTCGCCCATCCACGCGACGGAAGGTACGGTGGAGTCCCGTCTGCCGCCGCGCGTGAAAATCCGCGAGGGCGCGTGCCTTGAGCTGCCTCATATCATTGTTTTTGTGGACGACCCCGAGAATAAGCTTTTCGAAGGGCTGGAAGAGGGCGAAAAGCTCTACGACTTCAATCTTATGGACGGCGGCGGGCATATCACGGGCAAGCGAATAACAGGCAAAGCCGCCGACAGGGTACAGAGCTCGCTTGAGCTGCTTTCACAGCCAGATTATCTGGAAAAACGCTACGCCCTGAAGGGCAGGGCTCCGGTCATTATCGCAATGGGCGACGGGAACCACAGCCTTGCGACAGCGCGGCTCTGCTGGGAAAAAACTAAGGAAGGCCTGACGCCCGCCGAGAGACAAACACACCCTGCCCGCTTCGGATTGGTGGAACTTGTCAATATCCATGATTCTTCGATTGAGTTCGAGCCTATACACAGAGTAATATTTGACACTGATACAAAGAGCTATTTCGAGGAAGCCAGAAAGTATTTCGGAGCGATAAAAGGCGAAGGGAATACATCGCACAAAATTACTCTCGCCTGCGGAGAAAAAACCGAAGAGCTTGCTGTAAAGGGACTGACTATAGGAAATGTAATAGCTGTTTCTCAGCGCTTCTGCGTCGAATACATAGAAAAGCACGGCGGCAGACTCGATTATATCCACGACGATGATACGGCACTGGAAATGGCCGGACGTTCCGCTTGTGCGGGGCTGCTTCTGCCGGCAATGGATAAAAATGAACTTTTCCCCTCAATCATGTTCAGCGGAGCTTTTCCCGCGAAGAGCTTTTCAATCGGCCCTGCGCGCGACAAAAGATATTATCTCGAGTGCAGAAAAATTAAATAGACTGAACTAATACGATTATTATAACCCGACGGTTTTGCCGCCGGGTTATTTTTATGCCCTTATGGAAAGTAAAAACTTATTTATGTCTGCATATTGAGCGGACAAGTCAAATAAGATTTACAGGGGGTGAACGAATGACAAATACAGTACAGGAATTTATCAGAGCCGCAAGGCTCCTGCCTCCCTGCCTGCGTGCGGAGGTTTTAAACCTGCCGGAAGACGCGACGGACAAGGCCGAGGAGATAAGGCTTCGAGCGGGCAGAGCGCCGACACTTGTAATTGCCGGAGACGAAATCGAAATTCTGCCGACGCATAGAATAACGGCTTCAGAGCTGCAGCTGGTGCTTGAAATCGCGACCCGCGCGTCCGCTCATACATATGCCGACAGCATAAGACAGGGTTTCGTAACCGCAGAGGGCGGGTGCCGCGTAGGGCTCTGCGGGACAGCAGTTACAGAGGACAATAAAATTACAAGCGTTCGACGGCTTTCCTCACTCTGCATTCGTATTCCTCGGGAAAAGCGGGGCTGCGCTGACGAAGTATCAAATACTTTGTTGAATGGCGGCTTTAAGTCAACCCTGATTGTTTCACCGCCGGGCGCGGGAAAAACGACGCTGCTTCGGGAGCTTGTGCGCCTAATGTCCGAGAGCGGGACAAGAATCTCACTCGTTGACGAGCGCAGCGAGGTGGCGGGTACCTTTGAAGGACAGCCCTGCTTTGATATCGGCTCTAGAACCGATGTTTTGACGGGCGCTCCGAAGAGTGAGGGAATATTCCTTTTACTCCGATCAATGGCACCTCAGCTCATAGCTTTTGATGAAATAACATCGCCCGATGATATTGAGGCCGCCGAAGCGGCGTCCAACTGCGGAGTCACGCTTCTCGCGACAGCGCACGGAGCCGGAATATCGGATCTCAGCTCTCGGGCTCTTTACAGAAAGCTGCTGGACAAAGGGATATTTTCGAGAGCCGTGATAATTGAAAACAAAAGAGGTATGAGGAGCTATACGGTGGAGGAATTGGCATGAAGGCAGTCGGAGCCCTTTTTCTCGTCTGCGCCTGCACGCTTTTCGGCATAGGACAGGCCAGAAAGCTATATTTCCGGCGAGGCTGCTTAGCCGACGCGCTGGACACGCTTCGCTTTATCAGCGCGGAGCTGAAAAACGGCGCAGTTCCTATACCGGAGGTTTTCTCAGAGCTTCGCCGTCTGCCGAATAACAGGCTGCACGGTGTATTCGAAACTCTTTGCATAAAGATGGACGGCTTCGGAGAGGAAAGCCTTTCCGAAATATGGAGCGGCTGTATCATGAATGACCGAAGCATTTCCCTTTCACAGGGAGAGCGGCAGGAGCTTTCAAGGGTAGGCTCGTATCTCGGCAGATACTCTGAAACCGAGCAGTCAGACGCAATTGCGGCATGTACGGAGCATCTTGAAATTGAGCTTAAAAGAAGCGACGTTAAAGCCAGAGAGGGCGCAAAGCTCTTTACGGGGCTGGGACTGACTTTTGGACTTATGCTTGCGGCCGTTTTATTATGACGGGCGCTTTACGATAAAATACGGGAGGATATTATGGACGTTGACCTCATATTCAAGATAGCCGCCGTCGGAATTCTTGTTGCGGTGCTTAACATTCTGCTGACCCGTTCGGGACGGGACGATCAGGCTTTGATGGTGACGCTGGCGGCACTCGTCGTCGTGCTTGCGCTGGTCGTACAACAGATAAGCAATCTGTTTTCGCTTATAAAAAGCCTTTTCGGTCTGTAACCATGGAACTTATCATCAAAGCTGTGATAATAGGCGTCGCGGGGGCAGTTCTGACTTTGATTATAAAAAAGACAAATCCCGAGCTGTCAACGCTGCTTACGCTGACCGTCTGCATGGTGATTGTCGGGATGTCTATGAAGATATTTTCCTCAATTACGGAGGTACTCGACCTTGTTCAGCTCGAATCGGGCTTTTCCTCCGCTTATACGGCACCGATTCTTAAGTGCGTGGGAATCGGCATAACCGCGAGGATGGGCAGCGACATATGCAAGGATTCCGGACAGGAGGCGGTTGCGTCCGGAGTTGAAATCTGCGGCGCTGTCTGTGCGCTGTATGTCTCGCTTCCGCTGATTAAAACAATGCTGCGAATGATAGGTGAACTGGCGTGAAAAAAGCACGAATTGTAATCTGCTGCCTGCTTCTCATGTTTATAATGTCCGGCTTTGTGCGCGCGGAGTCGGAGACAACAGGCTCTGACACTGACGCGGTCATTCCTCCGGCTATCGCGGCACAGTCTGAGGTGCTGGATACAGACAGCGTAACTGACGCCCTGCCGCGGGACGCAGGGAAGATACTCGGTGATATATCGCTCACCGATACCGATATGGGGAATAAAGGCTTTCAGGCGATGCTGGACACGATAAAGGACAGCATTCTCGGTATATTCAAGAATGCTATGAGCTCCGCTGCCAAGATGCTTATGGTAGTTATACTCTGCACGGCGGCAAGCTCGGCGATGAACGAGGGCGGCGTGCGGGATATGGTGACGTTCGGCGGAACGGTAGCTGTTTCGGTAATCGCCATCAGCGATGTCCACTCTTTTATCGGGCTGGGCGTTGAAACCCTGACAGCTCTTTCCGATTTCTCAAAGGCGCTGCTGCCGGTCATGTGCTCCGCCGCGGCAAGCGCGGGAGCAATCACCTCAGCCTCGGCAAAATACGCGGCGACAGCCCTGTTTATGGATGTGCTAATTACAATATCGGTTAACATAATATTGCCACTTATAAGCCTTTACCTCGCCGCTGTAATTGCAAACGCCGCTCTTTCAAAGGATTCGCTCGCAAATGTGGCAAAGCTTTTGAAGTGGCTCTGTACGACGGCGCTGACTCTTTTGATGATGGCGTTCACTGCCTATCTCGGCATGACGGGACTTATATCCGGCAAGGCGGACGAGGTAGCGACAAGGCTTACAAAAACGGCGCTCGGAACAGTTCTTCCGGTTGTGGGAAGTATCGTCTCGGATGCAGCGGAGACTCTTGTCGCGGGAGCGGGCATAATCAGAAACGCTATTGGAATATTTGGTTTCCTCGCCGTTGCCGCGATTTGCCTCACACCGTTTCTGACGCTGGGTATGCATTATCTTGTTTATAAGGGTACGGCGGCGTTTACAGAGGCACTTGCGGATAAGCGAATGGCAGAGCTCGTATCCGATGTAGGCTCAGCCTTCGGAATGCTTCTCGCGCTGGTCGGCTGCGGCGGAATCATGCTCTTTTTCTCGATTATATCGAGTATGAAGGCGGTGAGCGGCATATGACGGAGTTTGCGGGCGAGTGGGTGAGGGCGATTGCGGGAGCGGCTCTAATCTGTGCCGCTGCGACGGCGCTGACGCCGAAGGGCAAGGTTAAAAGCGTCCTTAAGCTCCTTTGCGGAATTGTCCTGATAACCGCGATGATAAATCCTATACTGAAGCGGGATTTTCCGAATGTGTCGATGGATATGTCGGAGTACAGAAAGCAGGCAGACGAAATAATCGGCAAGTCCAAAGAAAAGGAAAACAGTCTGTCAAGAACTATCATAGAGGGCGAACTGGAAACATATATATTGGACAAAGCGAAAAGCCTGAACGCTCCGCTTCAAAGCGTTGAGGTCACGGTAAAGTGGGGTGATGAGGGATGCTGGTATCCCTATGAGGTCCGTTTAAAAGCGGACATACCGGAGAGAGAAAAAAATCTCATTTCAAACAGTATCGAAGCGGAACTGGGTGTTCCGGACGAAAGACAGTATTGGAGCGGTTATGAAGGATAGCGGACTAAAGAAACCCGGAATTCTCGGAATACTGAAAAATAAATACGCGCTCATCGTGCTCGCGGTGGGGCTGATACTGATACTCTGGCCGAGCGGCAGCAAAAAGGAGCAAAGCAGTCAAAGCGAACTGACGGCACCGTCCTTCTCTGTAACCGACGAGGAATCAAGACTCGCGTCTCAGCTGTCAAAAATTAAAGGCGCAGGCAGAGTGTCCGTTCTCCTTTCCGTGAAGGACAGCGTTTCACGTGAGCTTGCCGAGGGAGAAAAGGGGACTCTGGTCATATCCGAAAACGGTAAGGAGAGGGTAGTTGAGCTATATTATGTAAACCCCGACTATCTGGGAGCTGTAGTGGTCTGCGACGGCGCTGAATCCGCTGATGTAAGACTGAAGGTTTCAAAAGCGGTTGCGGCCTACACGGGGCTCGGTATGGACGAGATCACCGTCTTGAGTATGGAAAAAAAGTAAAGAAGCAGTAACAGGAATGAACCAAAGGAGGAAAAATGAGCAAAACAAAAAAGTACATAACGATAGCGGCGGTGCTCCTGTGCGTCTGTGCCGCGGTATATCTCAACTGGTCGTACAACAAGGACAATAAGGGCGGAACAGAGCTCTCCGATACGGAACTTGCAAATGTGAAGTCCGAGGATGCTGGCGCGGACAGCGGAATGACGGATGAGGTTTCAAATTACTTCGCGCAGGCGAGGCTGACACGGCAGCAGTCGCGCGACGAGGCGCTTGAGCTTTTGAAAGCCGCGGCAAGCTCCGAAACCGCTTCTCAGGAAACCATCGACGGGGCGATGAACGCGATTTCCGCAATGGCTAACTATTCAATGCAGGAAACTCAGATTGAAAATCTTTTGCTTGCGAAGAACTTTGCCGAGTGCGTTGCCTTTATCAGTTCAGACGGTGTGACGCTTGCGGTTCCGGCACCTGCTGAGGGACTCAAGGCCGAGGACGTTGCGAAAATTACGGATGCAATCGTTGCTGAAACTGACTTTACCGCAACCCAGATCAGAATTATTGAGGTAAAGAACAACTCCGGTACCACAGGCGCTGCCGATACAACGGATGTAGCCGATACAGCTGGAGCCGCCGCTGACGGCAAAACCTCCGACACGGCAGCCGTAGCTGACGGCGGTACCGTCGGTACAGCAACCGGAGCTGACGGCGGTAAAACAGACAGCACAAGCGCCGATACGGGAGAGATGATGGAATAGTACGCGATTTTTCTTTATTTTTTCGGATGACTGTGGTAAAATACACAAAAAGGTAAAATGATAATCATCAGACAGCAAGGAGGAACACTAAGTGGCTGATAATTATATATCCACGGAAACCGAAAAAGGAAAAATCAACATATCGGAAGACGTAATAGCGGTAATGGTCGGCGCGGCAATCACGGAGGTCGAGGGAGTTGACGGGCTTGCGAGCGCTGTAGGCAACGATATACTTGAATTTATCGGAAAAAGAACGCTTTCAAAAGGCGTAAAGGTAACGCTGCAGGACGATCATATAACCATCGATGTTTTGATACTGGTGACCTTCGGCTGTGCCATAGCCGATGTCGCGAAAAAAGTTCAAAACAGTGTCGCAGGTGCGATTGAAGCAATGACCGGCCTTTCGCCGACGGTGAATGTACACGTCAGCGGAGTATCCTTTCCCAAAAGCAAGTAATGATTTTTGGAAAGCGGAGCAGAAATGCCGCCGCTTTCCAATTATTTGCTGAAGACTCATATTCCGGCTAATTAATCAAACTTCGGAGGAACACAAAAGATGACGAGAACCGTGGCAAGAGAGATTTCCGTACAGCTCGGATTCAGCCTTGCCGATGCTCCTGAAAATGTCGGGGAAGTGCTGGACGGCTTTTTTGATAAGGAATACTACTCAACGCTCGGTACGGAAAACGAGCTTTTCATTGAGTATCCGGGCAAAAAACAGCTTCAATATATAAGAAAAATCGTTGAGGGCACAGTGGAACGCAGAGAAGAGCTAGACAGCTGCATCGAAAAGTATTCGAAAGGCTGGAAGCTCTCGCGCATTTCCAAAACTGCGCTTTCGATTTTGCGCACAGCATTGTTCGAAGTCCTGTATATGGACGATGTGCCGGACAGCGTTGCGATAAACGAGGCGGTTGAGCTTTCCAAGGGCTATGAGGAAGCGGAAACTGTATCCTTCATAAACGGGATTCTGGGCTCTTTTATGCGTGAAGAGCGCGGAAAAGAGGTTCTGCCCATAACTGAAAAGGATACCGACGAAGCTTTCGCTTCGGCCGCACCCGATATGGAGAACTGAGAGATGGAAAACACCGTCTTATCTGTCTCAGAGCTTAACAATCACATAAAAGACTTGCTGGACGGCGATTTGCTGCTAATGGGACTTGCCGTCAAGGGCGAAATCTCAAACTACAAACTCTATCCTTCGGGACACCACTATTTCACGCTGAAGGACGCGGAGAGCTCGATTCGCTGCGTCATGTTTAAAGGAAACGCCTCAAAGCTGCACTTCACGCCTGAAAATGGCATGAATATTACGGCTGTGGGGCGCGTAACTGTTTTTCCGAGAGACGGAGCTTATCAGCTCTATTGTACGGAGATGTTTCCCGAGGGCATGGGCGACCTGCACATCGCTTTTGAGCAACTCAAGGAAAAGCTTTCAAAGGAAGGGCTTTTTGACAGCTCACATAAAAAACCGCTGCCAAGATACCCGAAGACAATAGCGGTAATCACCTCGTCCGCGGGTGCGGCAGTGCGCGATATGATAAGGATATTGGGCAAACGCTGGCCGATGACGAAGGTCGTGGTTCTGCCCGTAAGGGTACAGGGTGCCGAAGCCCCGCCGGAGATAGCCGGCGCGATACGATACGCAAATAAATACAAGGTCGGCGACCTCATCATTACGGGACGCGGCGGAGGCTCGATTGAGGATCTCTGGGCGTTTAACGATGAGCGGGTCGCGAGGGCAATTTTCGATTCGGAGATACCTGTTATATCCGCAGTCGGACACGAACCGGATGTTACTATTGCCGATTACGTTGCCGATTTGCGCGCCGCGACGCCTTCAAACGCCGCGGAGCTTGCGGTTCCGGACGAGAATGAGCTTCGAGACTCTCTTTTGTCGCTGGAAGTGCGCTTAACACAGGCGATGCGCAAAAAGCTCTCGGAAAAGAGGGCTAGAATTGAGGACATTTCGTCCCGTCGAGTTTTGCAGTACCCGACGGCGTATATTGATCAGAAAAGGCAAACGCTCGATTTTGCGCAAAACGCGCTTATTTCGCGCTATGAACGGATATTAAACGCAAAAAAACATCAATTCATACGTTGCGCCGCATCTCTCGACGCGCTCAGCCCGCTTAAGGTCTTGGGCAGGGGCTACTCGATTGCAACGGATAAAGACGGAAACGCTGTGACGAACTCGGAAACGGTTTCGGCTGGGGACAGGCTCGATGTGAGTCTCAGTCGGGGCGCTCTGAAATGTACAGTTGACGAAGTTATACTCAGCCGATAGAGGGAGGATTACCCGATGGCAAAAACAGAACTCAGCTTTGAGCAGTCGATGGAACGGCTCGACGCGATAGTTAAACAGCTTGAAAAGGGCGAAGCGCCTTTAAATGAATCGCTCAAGCTTTTTGAGGAGGGTACAGCGCTCATCGGCGTGTGCTCGAAAATGCTTGATGAAGCGGAGCAGAAGGTAGTTGCGTTGAAGAAGGGCGAAAACGGCGAGCCTGCCGAGACACCCTTTGAGGGCGGTGAATAGACGATGACCGCTACTTACGAAGCGTATAGGGCAATGGCCGAAAATGAGCTTGAAAAGGCACTATCTGGCGGAGAAGACATGCCGCAGCACCGGCTGATTGAAGCCATGCGCTACAGCCTCCTCGCGGGGGGAAAGAGGATTCGTCCGGTTCTGGTATTCGCTTTCTGCGAAGCTACGGGGGAAAAGCCGGAAACAGCACTGCCCGCCGCTGTTGCAATTGAAATGCTGCATACCTATACGTTAATCCACGACGACCTTCCATGCATGGATAATGACGAGCTGCGCCGTGGAAAGCCGACGAATCATATCGTGTTCGGCGAGTTTACGGCGACGCTCGCGGGCGATGCCCTGCAGGCAGAGGCTTTCGGAACAATTTTGCGTTCAGAGCTCCCAGCCGAAGTCCGCGCGGATTGCGCCGAAGCTCTGGCAAATTCCGCAGGGATAGACGGAGTCTGCGGAGGACAGCAGCTTGATATGGAGGGGAACGGCAAAGCGCTCAGCGAGCAGGAACTCACGGAGGTTCAAACCCGTAAAACGGGCAGCCTTCTGGCTGCAGCCTGTCTTATGGGGGCAATTGTAGGCGGGGCGAACGAAAAACAGAGGGAGGCCGCGCTGATTTATGGTTCGGCTTTGGGCGTCTCGTTCCAGATACGCGACGATATGCTGGACGAGATAAGCACAACGCAGGAACTCGGAAAACCAATCGGCTCAGATAAGCGCGAGGAAAAAGCAACCTTTATGAGCTTGTACGGCAGAGAAGAGTGTGAACGGCGAATTGACAGACTTACGCAATACGCAAAAAAGACCGCAGAGGAAGCCTTTCCGGAACCGCGATTTCTGATGGATTTTGCGGATGAGCTCAGCATACGGCGCAGTTGATTTTTAGGAAATATTCATTATTATATGAATATCGTTGAAAAAACGCCTCTTTACACTTGTAAAAGGAGGCGCTTTTTGTTATCATATTTAGGTGCATATACAGAAACTAATGCGGGCATTGGCCTGTATGCGATTTTTATGAGGTAATTTTATATTGAATATTTTAAATTCTGTGAATTCTCCCAAGGACCTGAAATCGCTTTCCGAAAGAGAGCTGGATATTCTGGGCTCCGAGATAAGAGGGTTTTTAATAGATAACGTTTCAAAAACGGGCGGACATCTCGCCTCAAACCTTGGAGCGGTTGAGCTCACGCTCGCGCTGCACCGTATTTTTGACACAGAAAAGGACAGAATCGTTTTTGATGTCGGGCATCAGAGCTACGTACACAAAATTCTGACCGGACGCAAGTGGGATTTTAAAACCCTGCGTCAGTTCGGCGGGCTTTCGGGTTATCCGAAGCCGGAAGAAAGCGCACACGACGCGGCGGTGGCAGGTCATGCTTCTACCTCCGTTTCCGTTGCTTTGGGCATGGCAAGGGCGAGAACGCTTGCGCATGAGGATTACAGCGTAGTTGCCGTGATTGGGGACGGAGCGCTAACAGGCGGAACAGCCTATGAGGGACTTTGCAACGCAGGTCAGTCCAAGGAGCCGCTTGTCGTTATACTCAACGACAACGGAATGTCCATCGACAATAATGTCGGCGGTATTTCGGAAATGCTCGCGCGGCTTAGAGTTAAGCCGGCGTACTTTCGTTTTAAACGCAGATACCGGAAGCTTTTTGGACACGTTCCGGCGCTGTATAATTTTAACCATGCCGTCAAGGAATGGTTCAAGCGGCGCTTGCTTCCGGGTAATATTTTTGATGATCTGGGCTTTCATTACCTCGGACCGGTGGACGGACACGACATTTCACAGCTTGAGGCCGTTATCGGCTGGGCAAAGGAACTGAAAACTCCTGTACTCGTCCATGTAATTACGCAGAAGGGCAGGGGCTACACCTATGCCGAACAGGAACCCGAGACTTATCACGGGGTTGAAGCGTTCGATGTTGACACAGGAGTGGAGAAATGCCCGCATGACTGTTTTTCTGAGACCTTCGGAAGTAAGCTCACAGAGCTTGCTTCGAAGGACGAGAAGATTGTAGCTATCACCGCCGCGATGAGCGGAGGCACGGGACTTTCGGAATTTGCGAAAGAATATCCCGATAGATTTTTCGATGTCGGCATAGCGGAAGGACACGCGGTCGCAATGTCGGCAGGGCTTGCGAGCCGGGGCGCGTTACCGGTTTTTGCGGTATATTCAAGCTTCCTTCAGCGTGGCTATGATATGCTGATACACGACGTATCGCTCTCTAAGCTGCATGTCGTTTTTGCCGTTGACAGGGCGGGCATAGTCGGACGCGACGGCGAGACCCATCAGGGCACTTTTGATGCGGCCTATCTTTGCTCGGTACCGCACATGGCGGTCTTCGCTCCGGCAAGCTACGCCGAGCTCCGCGATATGCTGGAGCTTGCGCTCTACCGTATAGACGGTCCAGTTGCCGTGCGCTATCCGCGCGGAGGCGAAGGGGCCTATAAGCAGAGTGCGGGAAAAGCTCCGAGCACTGTGCTGCGCGAGGGCAAAGATATAACTCTTGTATCCTACGGCGTAATGATTAACAATGTTATAGAGGCGGCCAAAATATTGGAGAGCGACGGAATTGACGCCGAAGTCGTAAAGCTGAACATCCTTAATCCGCTTGATACCGCAGCTGTTATGCACTCACTTCGCAAAACGGGCAGACTTCTTACTGCGGAAGATGTTTGCGCTTTCGGCAGCGTCGGCTCAAGGCTCCTTTCGGCAGTCGCGGAGGAGGGGCTCGCGCTTGTCAGCGTTAGGACACTTGACCTCGGAAACGGTATCGTACAGCACGGAAGCGTTGATGAGCTTATAAAGCTCTTTGGACTTGACGCTAAGAGCATTGCCGAAACCGCAAAGAGCTTTTTTGCGGTTTATGACGGCAGAGCGGACTGAGAGAGCGGAATATGAAAAAAGCCAGACTTGACCAGATGGTTTTCGACAGGGGACTTACCGAAAGCCGTGAGCGTGCGAAGACCTCGATAATGTCGGGACTTGTGTTTGTAAACGGTCAGCGCATGGATAAACCCGGAATGTCGTTTGACGAAAGCTCAATAATAGAGCTTAAGGGCGAAGCCGTACCCTATGTCAGCCGCGGCGGTTTGAAGCTCGAAAAAGCGCTGAAAATCTTTGATTTTGACCCGTCGGAACTGGTTTGTATTGACTGCGGAGCTTCAACCGGCGGTTTTACGGACGTTTTGCTCAAAAACGGAGCGAAGAAGGTTTTTGCAGTCGATGTCGGTTACGGACAACTGGCATGGAGCCTGCGCTGTGACGGGCGAGTCGTCAATATGGAGCGCACGAATATCAGATATGTAACGCCCGAAATGCTCGGAGAAAGACCTGATCTCGCTGTTATGGATTTGTCATTTATCTCCGTAAGGCTTGTGCTTCCGGTTGTTCGGGAACTTATAAAGGACGGAGCCTATATAATTTGCCTCATTAAACCGCAATTTGAGGCGGGGCGCGAGAAGGTCGGCAAAAAGGGCGTGGTCCGTGAAAAATCGACTCATATTGAGGTCGTCAAGGCATTTCTCGATTTTGTGCCGACTGCGGGACTTACACCGTTGGGACTTGGATATTCGCCAATCAGAGGGCCTGAGGGAAATATTGAATATCTCGCAATATTGCGTAACGGAAGCTTTGATGCTCCTGAAATTAACCCGGAAGCTGTCGTCGAGGCTTCACACGCTGAGTTTGAGAAATAAGAAAGGAAACTAACCATGCCTGATACCGGAAAGCTGATAGTGCTATGTCCGAATCCCGAACGGGATATCGGACTGATAATGGCGTTCAGGGCGAGGGATATGCTCATAAAAGCCGGGCATGAGGTTGCTATAAGTCTTGTTTCACCGGACTCCTGCGAAAACACTCTGCCTGTTTCTGAGGGGACGGTTACGCTTGAGGAAGCGGCCGCTGATGCAAAACTTATCATCTGCTTCGGCGGTGACGGAACGATACTCAAGACAGCCAGAACCGTTATGAAAAATCCAGTTCCGATACTCGGAGTCAATCTAGGCCACAAGGGCTTTATGGCCGAGCTCGAACCGGACGAGTTTGGACTTATTCTGGCTGCGGCAGACGGTAAATATGAACCGATAAGCAGAATGATGCTGGATGTTGAGCTGATTCGTGACGGAAAAATCATTTTTTCGGACAGCGCCCTCAACGATGCCGTCATCTGCGGCACGGCTACCACCATAAAGGTCACGGCCTACGGTGACGGACGCAAGATCACAGAGTACACGGGTGACGGCATTATAGCCGCTACGCCTACGGGTTCGACGGCGTATTCTCTGGCAGCAGGCGGCTCACTAGTTGAACCTACCGCGAAGAATATCCTTTTGACTCCAATCTGCGCGCACGTAATAACCGTAAGGCCCTTCGTCCTTGCTCCGGACAGGGTGGTAACGATAAAAACCGACGAAAACAGGGGCAAACAAATTTGGCTTTCCGTGGATGGAGGGAATCTGATACCTTTTTTGCAGGATGATGAACTGAAAATCAAAATGTCTCAGCATCGCACGATTATGGCACACGTTTCCGGCAAGAGCTTCTATGACATCGCTTATAAAAAATTGGGGGAAAGAATATGAAGTCCGGTAGACAGGTGAAAATTCTGGAGATCATAGCATCAAAGGATGTGGAAACGCAAAGTCAGCTTATCGACGAGCTTTTGGCCTGCGGAGTGAAAAGCACACAGGCAACTCTTTCAAGGGACATTAAGGAACTCCGTCTGGTGAAAGAACTGACGAGCGCGGGTAAATACCGTTATATCGCGGCATCGCGTGAGGAACTGACCGATTTCGACTTGAGACTAAAAAAAATTTTCCGCGAGAGCGTCACTTCATACGCCATCGCGCAAAACATTCTGGTCATCAAGACTATGCCCGGGCTTGCCTCCGCGGCGTGTGCCGCGCTGGACGGCATGGATGTTGAGGGCCTTGTCGGAACTCTTGCGGGCGATGATACGGCGTTTATCGCAATGAAGGACAGGGAAGCGGCAGAAATTCTGGAGCGAGAGGTTGAAAAGCTCCTTTAAAGCTTCGGTTTCGGACAGGGGGATAAGATATGCTTTCAGACCTCCATATTGAAAATATTGCGGTCATAGAGCGCGCGGACATCAGCTTTTCCAAGGGACTGAACGTGCTTACGGGTGAAACCGGCGCCGGCAAATCCATCATTATTGACGCGCTTATGGCAGTAATGGGCGCGAGAACCTCCCGTGAGCTTGTTCGTACGGGCGTGGACAAGGCGCTTGCCACCGCCGTATTCACAGGCGTAAGAGCAAACGAGTGGCTTACCGAAAACGGCATTGAACCCGAGGATGAAATCATCCTACAGCGCAGGATATCGGAGGACGGAAAATCCTCCTGCCGCATCTGCGGCAATCCGGTTTCGGCTTCTCAGCTTCGGGAGCTTTCAGCCCTGCTTCTGGATATTCACGGGCAGAACGACGGGCGTCAGCTTCTGGACGAAGAACGCCACAGGGAGTATCTCGACAGCTACGGAACCTACAGCGCTGTTACTGAGGAATATAAAAACGCCTATGACCATTATCACGAAATTAAAAAGGAAATTAAGCGCCTGTCTCTGGATGAGGCTGAAAAAGAGCGCTTGACGGACAAACTGCGCGGAACAGTCGAGGAACTTGAAAAGGTGAACCTGCGCGAAGGCGAGGAAGAGGAGCTTTCTGCAAGACGAGAGCTTCTGCATAACGCAGAAAAACTGACTGAAGCAATTAATTCCGCTTACGGAACGCTTTACGGCGGTGAAGAGAATGCGGTTTCGCTTACAGACGGAGCGAAAAACGATGTCGCGCGGGCGGTTAGGTATTGCGCCGAGCTGTCAAAATGCGAAAAAACGCTTTCGGATGCCTCCTTCATGCTTCGGGACGCTGCGGAAACGCTGCGGGATTTTCTGGCCGGTCTTGATTTTTCGCCTGAGGAATATGACCGTATAGAGTCGAGACTGGCGGTTTTGCGAAGGCTTTCAAAGAAATACGGCGGAAACGAAAAAGAGCTTCTTGAAAAACTCGAAAAATCAAAACAGCAGCTCGATGAAATCGAGTATTCCGACGACAGGCTTATTAAGCTGAGCTCACAGCTTGAAAAACAAAAAGCAGCCGTAATTGATGAGGCGAAGAAACTAACCGAGGCAAGACGCAAATCGGCGCTTGAACTAGAAACAAGGATAGTCAGCGAGTTGAAGGCGCTTTCAATGCCATCTGTCCGCTTTGTGGTTGACATAATACCGATAGACAGCGCGGAGGGCTTTGACGCGACGGGCGGAGACGCAATTCGCTTCCTCATGTCTGCGAACAAGGGTGAGAAGCCTGGACCTATCAGCAAAATTGCTTCCGGCGGCGAGCTTTCTCGCATTATGCTGGCGATGAAAAATGTCTTTTCAGAAAAGGACGCGCTTGAAACTTTGGTTTTTGACGAAATTGATACCGGCGTATCCGGAGTCGCGGCTTCCCGCGTGGGCGAAAAGCTTGCGGAGCTGTCGAGACACAAGCAGGTTCTGTGCGTTACGCATTTGCCGCAGATTGCAGCTATGGCCGATACGCATTACCTTATTGAAAAGGAAGAGCGCGGCGGCAGGACATATACAAGCGTTACGGAGCTTAACCGCGAGGGCAGAGCTCACGAGCTGGCGAGACTCCATGGCGGGGATAATATAACCGAAAATACGCTCATTTCCGCAGGCGAGCAGCTTCAAGCGGCGGAAACATTTAAAGTAGGTTTACATAATTAGCTGAAGGAGGACGGTAATGACTGCTGATAAGAAAAAGATTTCTGAGTATCACGCCTGCGGGTTTAGCTGTGCTCAGGTAGTAGCTTATTTTTGCCTGGACTTGACAGGGCTTGACGAGGAGGCCGCGCTTTCAGCAATGGGAGGCTTCGGCGGCGGGCTTCGGTGCGGAGAGGTCTGCGGCGCCGTTGCGGCCGGAGTTTATACCCTTGGCCTGTGCTGTCCTTATTGCAGAAAGGGCGACACTGAATCCAAGGAAAAGATTGCCGGACTCACACGCGAGTTTACAGCTAAGTGCAAAGAAGAGCTCGGAGCGCTGCCATGCCGAGAGCTGACGGCGGACGGCAGTCATGAGCGCTGTGAAGGATACATGGCGAAAGTCATCGAGCTTATACATGAAATGATTGAAAGGGAAAAGACAAATGGGAATCTATGAGGAACTGAAAGCGCGCGGGCTTATAGCGCAGGTATCTAACGAGGAAGAAATAAGAGAGCTTGTCAATACAGGCAAGGCGACTTTTTATATAGGCTTTGACCCCACAGCTGATTCACTGCACGTAGGGCATTTCATGGCGCTGTGTCTGATGAAGCGCCTGCAGATGGCGGGCAACAAACCGATCGCTCTCATCGGCGGTGGAACGGCTATGGTCGGCGACCCCTCGGGACGAACCGATATGCGTCAGATGAATACAGTTGAAACTCTGCGGCATAACAGTGATTGCTTTAAAAGGCAGATGAGCAAATTTATCGACTTTTCTGAAGGCAAAGCGATAATGGTGAATAACGCCGACTGGCTCCTGAGTCTCAACTATATCGAATTCCTACGCGAATACGGCTCCTGCTTCTCCGTAAACAACATGCTCCGTGCGGAGTGCTACAAGCAGCGTATGGAAAAGGGACTTACCTTCCTTGAATTCAACTATATGATAATGCAGAGCTACGACTTTTTGGAGCTTTACAAGCGCTGCGGCTGTAACCTACAGTTCGGCGGCGACGACCAGTGGAGCAATATGCTCGGCGGTACGGAGCTCATCCGCAAGAAGCTCGGCAAGGACGCGCACGTTATGACAATAACGCTCCTGCTTAATTCGGAAGGCAAAAAGATGGGTAAAACCCAGTCCGGCGCTGTCTGGCTCGATCCGGAGAAGACAACGCCCTACGATTTCTATCAGTACTGGCGCAATGTCGGCGACTCCGACGTTCTAAAGTGCCTGCGCATGCTGACTTTCCTGCCGCTTGAAACCATCGACGAAATGGACAAGTGGGAAGGCTCACAGCTCAACGAGGCCAAGGAAATACTTGCTTATGAGCTGACAAAGCTTGTCCACAATGAAGAAGAAGCTGAAAAAGCGCGGGATGCAGCGCGCGCTCTGTTTTCAAGCGGCGGCGACATTGCGAATATCCCGACGACCGAGCTTTCGGAAGCGGATTTGGTCGACGGCGTGGTTGACATAATAACTCTGCTGGTCAAGAGCGGACTGTGCCCCTCAAAATCGGACGCGAAGAGAGCCGTTCAGCAGGGCGGTGTCGAAGCGGACGGAGAGAAGATTTCCGACATTAACAAGTGCTATTCTGACGAGGAACTTTCCGGTGAAGGTATCGTTATAAAACGCGGAAAAAAGAGCTATAACAGGGTAATATTGAAATAGAGAACTTTTCATTTTAAATTTTGGAACATTATGTTATAATGACTGTCAGATACGATCTGACAGTCATTATAACATTTATTAAAAAAATATCATAAACTGATTTGCGGTTATGATAACCGTCAGAGAGTAGTCTGATGGAATTATAACATTGGCTATTTAAAAAACATAAACTGCTATACGGCTATGTTGAGCATTGGAGAAAAGGCCGGCGGTATTTATTGAAATATGATCCGAAAGTATTTTGAAACGGAGGTGGCAGCGGTGGCGAGTTTTCTGCAAAGTTTAAACGGTTTTTTTGCGCAGTCCGATGCGGGCGCTTTCAGCCCGTTTCTGTCCTACCTTGTATACTTCACACGCTTCATGCTTCCGGTTGCCGCTGTTTTAATACTATTACGCTGCGCCTACTCAATGCTTCGCGAACGCTATGAACCGGAAGTTTGGGGCTATCTTGACCTGCCGGACGGCTCGCGTGTGCCTCTGCGCCACTGGGAATGCACCGTTGGAAAATCAGCTTCATCAGATGTTATAGTAAATGAGCCAGCCTCCGAGAGAACTCAGCTTGTCCTGATTCGTGATGAATTCGGAAACTGGACGGCTTATGATATCGGACACAACTCCGAAGCCAGAATAAACGGGAAAGTCATTACTGAAGAAGGCGCGAGACTTGAAGACGGAGACTTAATCAGTATCGGTAAATCAAAAATCCGCTTTTTCAACCTTACCGAAGAGGAGCGCGGCATTATAGCGGAGCGGAGAACGGCTCCGGGTAAAATGATTTCTCCGGGAACAATGTTCCGTTTTGTGACACTATTCCAGTTTCTCGTTATGTACCAGCAGCTCTATTACTGTGACGAAAAGTACAGAGCGCAGATTGCGCTTTCATTTATCGCGCTGTGCATAATCATGTGGATATATTATATTGTCATGCGCACTATCGGCAGGACGGGCTTTGAGGTTGAGGCTCTGGCGTTTTTCCTGAGTACGATAGGAATGTCGGTTTGCGCCAGCTCCACACCGCAAAATATGCTTAAGCAGGTGCTTCTGCTTCTTGTGGGAATTGCATTCTTTGTTATTCTCGGTTCTTGGCTGCGAGACCTGAAGCGAGTCAAAAAAATGATATTACCGGCAGCTGTAGCGGCTGTCGGGCTGCTTGCAGTCAACGTCGTTTTCGGCGCGACTGTTTTTGGCGCGAAAAACTGGCTCAATATCGCCGGCTTCTCGTTTCAGCCCTCGGAATTTGTGAAAATAGTATATATTTACGCGGGAGCCGCGACTATGGATAGGCTCTACAGGGGCAAAAACCTGCTTGTGTTCATAGCATTTTCCGCGATATGCGTGGGCGCGCTGGCGGTAATGGGCGATTTCGGCACCGCGCTTGTTTTCTTTGCGACCTTCCTTGTTATATCCTTTATGAGAAGCGGAAATATCGCGACGATTCTGCTCGCGGTTACCGGAGCCGGACTCGCAGGCTTCCTTGCACTCAGCATAAAGCCGCACATTGCCGCCCGTTTTGCAACCTGGGGACACGTTTGGGAAGATGTAAACGGCAAGGGCTTTCAGCAGACGAGAGCACTGTCGGCGGCGGCTTCCGGCGGACTCTTCGGGCTCGGGGCGGGACACGGCTGGCTTCATAATATTGTAGCGGCGGACACCGATCTCGTTTTCGGAATGGTAAGCGAAGAGCTGGGCTTTCTTATTGCCGTATGCGCCGTTTTGGCCATCATCATCCTTGCGGCGTTCGCCGTGCATAACGCTTCACAGGGTCGCTCGTCTTTCTATGTAATCGCGGGCTGCGCCGCTGTCTCTATGATGATGGTTCAGCTCGGGCTGAATGTTTTCGGTTCGTTGGATTTGCTTCCGTTTACAGGCGTCACATTCCCCTTTGTTTCACTTGGAGGCTCCAGCCTGATATCCTGCTGGGCGCTTCTTGCGTTTATAAAGGCGACGGATACGCGAAAAAGCGCAAGCTTTATTATGAAGGATCCGTCAAAAATGCATGATTGGAACGAATTTTCCGAACGCGAGGCTGAAAATTCAGTCGATGAAATCGAAGAAACCGAAAAAGCCGAAGAAGATACACGTGACCTCTTTGACAGGAGCAGCGAGAAAAGGGGGCGCAGAAAATGAAAAAGATTAAAAACAGGGCATATTTTTCGATTTTGATTGCGCTCGGGCTTGTTTTGGGTCTTTGCTTCTTTGCCGTAAGGCTTTATGCCGACGGGAAGGATTGGGCGATGCTCCGCGCAAACAGCAGTATTTATGATCAAGGCGTTCTGGACACCGGCACAATCGCTGACAGGAACGGGGTCGTGCTTGCGCATGCAAATGACGGCGTTTTTTCCTATGCGGACGATGAAACCGTGCGAAAGGCCTGTTTTCATATAGTCGGCGATTACGCCGGGAATGTAGGAACTGGGGCTATAAGCGTATTCAGCTCAAAGCTTGCGGGCTATGATTTTATTAACGGCGTAGCTAGTGTTTCGGGGAATGGCGGAAAAGTTAAGCTGTCAATTGACTCCTCACTGAACGCCGTCGCCTACAAGGCACTCAAGGGCAGGAAGGGCGCTGTACTTGTTTCCAATTACAAAACCGGTGAGATACTCTGCATGGTGAGTACGCCCGCCTATGACCCCAGCAATCCGCCCGATACATCTACTCCGGCGTATGAAGGCGTGTATATGAACCGCTGCCTTGGTGCAACCTATACGCCGGGCTCGGTGTTTAAACTCATAACGCTCTCTGCGGCCATCGAAAATATTCCTGACCTCTATACCAGAACCTTCAACTGCACTGGCGGTGTAACCGTCGGCGGCGATTTTGTCCACTGCACAGGTTCTCACGGTCAGCAGACAATCGAACAGGCGCTTGCGCACTCCTGCAACAGCGCATTTTCGGATATTTCGCAGGAGCTCGGAGCCGAGACAATCTATAGCTATGCGGAAAAATACGGCTTTTTAAAGAGCCTTTCCGTGAGCGGTATCGATACAACCCCGGGCAGCATAGAAAAAGGAGAGGCCGGAACCTGCAATCTCAGCTGGATGGGCATAGGTCAGTACAACGACCTTATATCTCCTATAGCAATGCTGAGGTTCGTGTCTGCAATTGCAAACGACGGCGTTGCAAGGGAACCGATTATACTTAAAAACGCGCATTCGGGCTCGACCCGACTGATGGAGGCGGACACCGCAAAAAAAGTGCGGGAACTAATGAGCTACAATGTTGCCTATGCCTACGGTCAGGGTAATTTCCCGAACCTTAAAATCTGCGCTAAAACAGGTACAGCCGAGCTTGGCGACGGCACTTCAAACGCATGGTTTGTGGGCTTCCTCGACGACAGCCAAAACCCCCTTGCCTTTACGGTTGTTATTGAAAGAGGCGGCGGAGGGCTTGCAAACGCGGGGCCGGTCGCAAACGCTGTGCTTCAGGCGGCTACGGCAAAAAAATAAATTCAGTCTCACAACACATATAACCGGGTGAGGCTTATTTGGCACACCCGGTTTTTCATTATTATAGGAGATTACAATGTCAGAAATATCAATACAAGGCTTAGTAAAAGCCTTTGAACAGGATAAAAACATATTGGACGGCCTCAGCTTTGAAATAAACTGCGGCGAGCGCGTCGGTATTCTTGGCAAAAACGGCGCCGGGAAAACCACACTGTTTCGCATTATAACAGGTGAAGTGCGTCCTGATGAGGGAAGGGTCGTTATCCCTTCCGACAGACGCATGGGGCTTATATCACAAATACCCGTATATCCTGAGGGACACACGGTCGAAGACGTGCTCAAGTCTGCTCATGAGAGAATATTCGAGCTTGAGGCAAGGATGAATGAGCTGACGGCACGTATGACTGGTGAAGCCTCGGATGACGTTTTACGCGAGTACGACAAAGCCGCCGCGGATTATGAGCGGCTTAACGGCTACAGCGCGGATTCGGAGCGAAACAGAGTCGCAAACGGGCTTGAAATATCGGAAGCTATGCGAAAACAGCTCTTTTCTGAGCTTTCGGGCGGTGAGAAGACTCGCGTGAATCTGGCGCGCCTCATACTTGAGGACACGGACATTCTGCTGCTGGACGAGCCGACGAACCATCTCGATTTGAAGGCTACGGAATGGCTGGAGGATTACCTGCTCAAATTTCACGGAACGGTACTCGCAATTTCGCATGACCGTTATTTTCTTGACCGCGTCGTTACACGCACAATTGAAATTTCGGGCGGAAAAGCCGAATATTACAGCGGAAACTACAGCTTCTACGTTGATGAAAAGCAGCACCGCTATGAGGAGCAGCTAAAAAAATACGAGAAGGAGCAGGCGAAAATTTCCCAGCTTCAGGAGGCGGCTGACAAGCTGCACCTCTGGGCTTTCATGGGAGCTGACAAGCTCCATAAGCGAGCATTTTCAATGGAAAAGCGCATGGAGCGCATTAAACAGACGGACAGACCCAAGACCGAGAAGGCGATGAGAATGAGATTTGCTCAGCGCGAGTTTACAGGCGATGAGGTGCTGGTAATTGACGGAGTCAGCAAGTCCTTCGGGAAAAGGACGCTTTTTTCAAACCTTGAACTGATAGTCGAGGGCGGTGAACGCATAGCGCTTATCGGAGATAACGGAACGGGAAAATCCACGCTGATTAAGCTCATCATGGGCGAGGATGTGCCGGACAGCGGGATGCTGCGCCGAGGCCCTTCGGTTAAAACCGCTTATCTGCCGCAAATAATAAAATTCGACTTTCCGCAGAGAAGTCTTCTCGACACGATGTTATATTCCGAAAAGTGTACGCCGCAGGGAGCGAGGGACAGACTCGCGAGTTTCCGCTTTTCCGGCGAGGACGTTTTCAAGCCGGTGTCGGCTCTTTCGGGCGGGGAGCAGAGCCGCCTGCGCCTTTGCATGCTCATGCGGGGCGAGGTAAACTTCCTCATTCTCGACGAACCTACAAACCATCTGGATATTCAGAGTCGGGAGTGGATTGAGGAGTCTGTGGACGATTACAATGAGGCACTGCTGTTTGTCTCGCACGACAGGTACTTTATTGAACGCTTCGCAACACGCATCTGGGCGCTTGAAAACGGAACAATCACCGATTTTCGCGGCGGTTTTGACGAATACCGCGAGTACCTGAAACGGCAAAACGAACAAAACGCGAACTTTAAGCCGAAAGAAAACGTCAAAGAGGACAAAAACAAAGCTCAGAAGAAAAATCCTGCCGCTTACGACGATAAGCAGCTTCGCAAAACGGAGCGGGAAATTGAAAAGCTGGAGGACAGGAGTAAGGAAATTGAGCGTATTTGTGAGGAGAACTCCTCAGATTTCCAAATGCTCATGGAGCTCGATGCTCAAAAGGCTGAAGTTAAAAAGGAGCTGGACATTCTCTTTGAAAAGTGGGAGGAGCTATCCGAGCAATGCCGCTCTGACTGAAAGGTTAGATTAAATGGTAGAAAAAAATAGACATAATGAAAAGACTTTCTGGATAACGGAACTTGTACTGATGGCGCTGTTTCTGCTGCTTTTCTACGTAGCTGTCGGATACAAGACGATTGCGCTAGCCCTATTTGCAATTACGGCTCTTATTGGGATATACCGCCTTCTGTCGTATTTGGGCAAAAAGAACGCCAAGACTGCAAAGATTCTTAGAATCGTGCTGACCTCACTTGTGTGCATAGGACTTGTGCTCTTTGCAGCCATAGAGGTAATTGTCGTCGGGGCTGCGCATACGGACGAAAACCCGGAAGCGCCGTATCTGATTGTGCTGGGCGCGGGAGTAAACGGTTCGGAGCCGTCACTTTCAATGCTCTACAGGCTTGACGCAGCAAAAAAGTATCTCAACGAATATCCGGAAACCAGAGTAATTGTCTCTGGCGGTCAGGGAACGGGAGAAGATGTATCCGAGGCCGAGTGTATGCGGCTTTGGCTGACTGATAACGGTATTCCCGCTGACAGGATAATCATGGAGGACAAATCTACCTCCACATACGAGAACCTCAAAAATTCGCTTGAAATCATAGACATGTTCAGCAATGACCCCACGGATAGAATCGCTGTGCTCTCTCAGGAATACCATCTTTACCGCGCGAAGTTCTATGCGCGCGAGCTTGGAACTGACGCAGTCGGGGTAGCGGCAGATACAGGAAATAAGGTGATGATGGTGAGCTACACTATGAGGGAAGCGTTTGCCGTCGCGTATATGTGGATACTCGAGCGGTATTTAGGACATTCATAGGGATTATTACCCATACATAACAATAGGGAACCGGTAACGGTTCCCTATTGTTATGTAAACTAACTTGAAAAAGTGCCTGAACTTCTTCGGTGTAATAGACAAAATTCATTTGCCCGAATTATACAAGCCACTAAATCTATATCTAAACAGACATATATCGACTTTTGGCTTGTTTTTTCTGTTGATTTAATCGTGAACAAGTTATAAAATAGTCGCATAATGTTGTAATAAATGCCTTGTTATGACGCATGGAATATGCGGCTTTCAGAAGTGGCTTAAAACAACAACAAAGCACAGAGCTGCTTTTGTGATGTGAAAGGCATAAGGGGGAGACTGGAATGTACGATTCTGAAACATTGTTTAATATGGGCAAATATCGGGTACGTTTTTCCGGTAAGCACGAGGCAATCTACGATTACGACACCGGAAAACACTATACTTATTTCGAGATGGACAAGCGCTCGGATAAGCTTGCATGGTTTCTGACACAAAAGCTCGGACTCAAGAAGGGCGACAGGATCGGATTCTGTGCGACGAACTCCGTAGCTTTTTTTGATGCCTTCTACACGACCTACAAAACCGGACTGATAATAACCACCTATAACTGCCTGCTCCGCGAGAAGGAGCTGTTCACGCTTATCGAAAACGAAGCGCCGAAGGTTATTTTCTATTCCGGTGAATTTTCGTTTACAATCTATAGCCTGCGCGATAACGGGTTTAAGCAGGAATTTATCTGCCTTGACGAGCCCTGCGAAGGCGATAATTATTGCTATGCCGACATTATGAATAATGAAGATTACATGGAGCCGGTTAATCCCGGGCTGGACTATGAGGACATTCAGATGCTCATACATACGGGCGGCACGACAGGCACGCCCAAGGCCGCAATGATGTCCTTCCGTTCGCTGTTTTACAATTCCATGGCGGACTACACGGGTTTTCAGCTCAGCGAGAACGACACCGCGATTTTAACCCTGCCTCTTTTCCATACCGCGGGCTGGAATGTCTTTACGCTTCCCCTCCTTTCAATCGGCGGAAGAATCATCATAATGAGAGGCTTTAACCCCTCAAAAGTCTTGAGCGCCATCAGGGAAGAAAGACCGACAGTCGGTATATCCGTTGAAACGATGTACAAGGCTCTTGCGATGCAGCCCGACTTTGCCGAAACCGATTTCTCGTGCTACCGCATACTCGTAACGGGAGCCGCGCCGACCGGCAGAGAGCTGCTTGAAATCTATTGGGCCAAGGGCGTCAAAATGGTCAACGCCTACGGTATGACGGAAGTCGGCCCGAACAACATGTGCCATCCGGTCGGACTCATCGAAATTGATGACGTCCGCGCAAAGTGGAACTCCTGCGGCATTCCCGCGCCTTTTAATCAGGTACGTTTTCTTGACGACGAGGGAAAGGATGTTCCGAGAGGGGAGCGCGGCGAGCTGGTTTTCGGAGGCAAACTGCTGTTTTCGGGCTATTGGAACAATCCGGAAGCGACTGCCGCTATTATGCGTGACGGCTGGGTTCACACCGGCGATATGGGCTATTTAGATGAGGACGGTTTTTGCTATATCAGCGGAAGAAAGAAGAATATGTTTATTTCCGGCGGCGAAAACATTTTCCCGCAGGAAATTGAAGACGTAATAATGCTTGTTCCGGGCGTGCTGGAAGCCTGCATTGTCGGAGTTCCGGATCCGAAATGGGGCGAGGTCGGGCGCGTGCTGGTGGTCAGAGCTCCCGGCGTCAACGTGACGCGTGAGGAAGTAATAAAAGCGGTCAAGACGGAGCTTTCAAGCATCAAGGTTCCCAAATACGTTACCTTTGTCGACAGTGTTCCGAAGAACGCGGTCGGTAAGCGCGACCTGAACGAAATTCGTAAATTATTCGGTAAACCGGAGGATTGACCTTCGGCCCTTTTGGGAGAGAATGAGGAGAGTATTGCGGCACTTTTCCTTTGCGACAATGGGAAAGGTGCCGTAATATTCTGATTAGCTTACCGCACTTTATCCTTCGGCTTTGATACAATGCATATTACGGTAATAATATTATTATTTATATTGACAAGTACAAACTCGCATGATAAACTAACAAGGCCGCATTGAGAGGGCTTCCAAGTGAAACGAAAGTTTCCGCCCATAGAGCGAGACTCCGAGAGAGGCAGGTGCATAGAGTTTATGAAGCACGCAATAATCGAAACCGGCGGTAAGCAGTACCGCGTTGCCGAAGGCGATGTAGTTTTCATTGAAAAGCTTGACGTTGAAGGCGGCGATACAGTTACGTTTGACCGCGTTCTGGCCGTCATCGATGATAACGGCAGCAGCTTTGGTTCCCCCGTAATCGCGGGCGCAACCGTTACGGCAAGCGTTGTCAAGAACGGTAAGTTCAAAAAGGTCCGCGTATTCAAGATGAAATCCAAAAAGGGTTATCGCAACACAAAGGGCCACAGACAGCCCTATACTCAGGTACAAATCGGTACAATCACCGCTTAGTTCCGTAGATTTAATGACACTTGGAGGTGTGAAGCATGGCACATAAAAAGGGAATGGGCTCAACCAAGAACGGCCGCGACAGTGAGTCAAAGCGACTTGGACCCAAAAGAGCTGACGGTCAGTTCGTACTCGCCGGCAACATCCTTGTCAGACAGCGCGGAACGAAGATTCACCCGGGCACCAATGTTGCCAAGGGTGGCGACGATACGCTTTTCGCCCTTAGGGACGGAATAGTTAAGTTCGAGCGTCTTGATAAGGACCGTAAAAAGGTCTCAGTTTACGAAGAACTGGCACAGTAAGCTTCAACGGGTGAGCGAGCGCGCTCGCCCGTTTTTTATCGTTTGAGGAATATCCATGTATTTCCTTAGCACTTGAGGGAATATTAGTTCGAGATGCGTTTTCGCACGGAGGTTATTATGTTTATTGATAAGGCAGCCATATCCGTAAAGGCCGGAAAAGGCGGGGACGGCGCGGTTGCGTTTCACAGAGAAAAATACGTTGCGGCGGGCGGACCTGACGGCGGCGACGGCGGTCACGGAGGCAGTGTCGTTGTTGTCGCGGATGACAATATGACAACGCTGCTGGACTTTCGTTATAAACGCAAGTATGTTGCCGAAAACGGCATGAACGGGATTGGTTCCAACATGAAGGGCAGAGAAGGCAAGGATATTGTCATCAAAGTGCCGCGCGGAACGCTTATCAGGGACAAAGAGACTGACGGCATTATCAAAGATATGTCCGATATGCAGCCCTTTGTGCTCGCAAAAGGCGGAAGAGGCGGCTGGGGCAACCAGCACTTTGCCACTCCGACGAGACAGGTACCGCGCTTTGCAAAGCCCGGAACAGAGGGGGAAGCGCGCGAGGTCGTTCTGGAGCTTAAGCTTCTGGCCGATGTGGGCTTAGTCGGCTTCCCAAATGTCGGAAAGTCAACGCTGCTTTCAGTCGTTTCAAAGGCGCATCCGAAAATCGCGAATTATCACTTCACGACACTTTTCCCGAATCTCGGAGTGGTCTATGTTACGGAGGGAGTCTCCTTCGTGATGGCGGACATCCCAGGTATCATCGAGGGCGCAAGCGAGGGCGCGGGGCTGGGACACGATTTTCTGCGGCACATTGACCGCTGCCGTCTTCTCATACATCTTGTGGACGTTTCGGGCAGTGAGGGCCGCGACCCTATAGAGGACTTCGAGGCAATCAACGCAGAGCTTCGCGAGTACAATCCCGAGCTAGCGGAAAGACCTCAGATCGTAGTCGCGAATAAATGCGATTTGCTTCCGGAGGGCAGCGAGCTCCTGAATGAGCTAAGGGATTACGTTACAGAGCTTGGTTATGATTTCTTTGAGATGTCGGCAGCGACACATACGGGAACTTCCGAGCTTGTCAAAGCGGCCGCGGAAAAGCTCCAAAACCTGCCGCCAATCAAATTCTTCGAAGCAGATTATGTGCAGCCGGAGGCGGTCATCGACACCTCTGCAGATGTTACAATCGAGAAGTATGATGATGTCTGGATAGTCGAGGGACCGTGGCTCGAAAAGCTCGTTGCCACCGTCAACTTTACAGATTACGAATCCAGAATGTATTTTGACCGCCTGCTGCGCGAAGCCGGCATTTTTGAGAGAATGGAAGCTCTCGGGGTCAAGGACGGCGACGTTATTTCAATGTACGAGCTTGAATTTGAATATCAGTCGTAAGACTGCAAAAAAACGCGCGGAGAAAGCTTCTCCGCGCGTTTTTTTGCTTTATAGTCAACAGGAATTGCGCTCAGTCTTCACAAATTTTGTGCGGGTTTAAAATGTCGTTCGGATCAAAGACCTTCTTGATTCCGCGCATGATATCAAGCAATATGGGCGGCATAGCTTCTCTGAGATAAGGTCTTTTAGCAAAGCCGATTCCGTGTTCGCCGGAAACCTGCCCGCCCAGCTGGCGGCCCTTGGCATAGAGCTTTTCCATTGCGAGTGACATGCGCACTTCCCATTCCGCGTCGGATAAGTCATCCTTGAGAATGTAGGCGTGCAGATTGCCATCGCCCGCGTGGCCGAAGCTCTTTATACGAACACCCAGTTCCTTCTGAAGCCCGTGGGTGTATTCGACGAGCTCGTTTACGCAGCTGCGGGGGACAACAATGTCAACCTCGTCCATGTATGTGGTTGAGGACTTGATTGCCTCAAGAAAAACTCCGCGCATGTTCCAGATGGCTTTTTCGCGCTCCTCGGTATCCGAAACAAGAGCGTCGATTGCCCCGTTGTCAAGACATAGCTCTGCAACGCTCTCGTAGGCTTTTTCTATTTCCTCGGTGTTATTGCCGTCGAACTTGAGAAGCAGATAGGCGTCCGCCTGATTGTCGGGAAACCTCTTGTTTGAAAACGCTTCCGCGTCGACAATAACTTCGCGTTCCATGAATTCGATAGCGGTAGGAACGGTTTTTGATTTTATTATAAGCGGCACGGTTCTGATCGCCTGTTCGAGCGTGGGGAAAGGAATCAGAAGGCTGACGGTTTTGCCCGGCAGTGGAAGGAGCTTAAGCGTTGCCCGGGTCACGATTCCGAGCGTACCTTCCGAGCCGATTATCAAATCTTTCAAATCGTAGCCCGAACTGTTCTTAACAATTTTGCCGCCCAATTCGACTATTTCACCGCTTGGCAGCACCACCTGCAAGCCGCGTACATAGTCGCGTGTAACGCCGTATTTCACAGCGCGCATACCGCCCGCATTCGTCGAGATATTTCCGCCGATGGTGGCGGATTTTTCGCCGGGGTCGGGAGGATAAAAGTAGCCTCGCTCCTCAACGTAGGCTGCTAAATCCATAAGCAGCACTCCTGGCTCGACGGTCAAAGTCAGGTTTTCCTCATCAAGCTCAATGAAACGGTTCATAAGGCTCAAATCCAGCATAATGCCATGCTCCATGGCGACGGATGCTCCGACAAGTCCGGTACCCGCGCCGCGTGGAGTGACAGGCAAATTTTGCGCGTTCGCATACTTCATGATTTCGGAAGCTTCTTCGGCTGCAAGAACCTTTACCACGACATCCGGGTAGCTTGTAGTGCCGCTCAGCTCGTCGTGGCTGTAGTCCTCATTCATGGTGTCTTTTGTAAATATCCGTTTTTCGTCGCAAATCAGACTTCGCAGAAAAGAAAGATCATTCTGATCAAAAGCTTTATAACTCATTTGATTTAGTTGCCCCTTCCTTTTTTCGGTTAGGCTATGCAGTATTTTTATTGTAGCTAATACCGAAAGCAATGTCGAGCCAAATTCTAGGATTGACAAAAATTATTGATTTTACACAAAAACACTAAGTCCTTTCTAAGAGTCTTAATAATCGGAGATACCCGAGCAATATTCTTTTAAAGCACGGAAGTTCTCTTCTGTAACAGTAATTTTTCCGTTTACTGTGCAGCACATATTCTGACGTTTGAGATTGTCAAGGTAGCGATACAGTGAACGAACCTGTATGTGTAAGTATTCGGCAAGATCATTGCGATCCATTTTCAAAACAAAGGGTAATGTCTGCTCACGGCACCAGGAATAGAGCTGGAGAGCAAGCGTATCCTGAGGAGCATAAAGATTGCAGTATTCCCAAGCGTCCATGTTCCGCCTCGCAAGGTAGCCGAGATACTTGATTACTGCCTGATCGGCAGTCAGATTACGCTGCATAGCTTCCATGAACAGGGGTGTTGGAATTGACAGTACCATGCCGGTTTTGTCGCCGACGACTGAGGCGGAATAGCATTCCTGCCCGCACACAAGCTCCGTAAGACCAAAAATCTGAGGCGCCTGCAATGAATCCTGAACGCTGGCCTTTCCGTCCTGACTGTAGCAAATAATCAGACAGCTTCCGTTCAAAAGAACATAAATCTTATTTGCCGGAAGACCGCAGCTTATAATTTCCTGCTCGGGCGCAAAGGTCTGAAAAGAACAGCCGTTTTGCATAAGATCAGCTAAATCCTTTTGATTTATCATGTACTTTGACTTTTGAAGGAAAGCGCTTGCCAGCAAGTTGCCGATTATTGTACATAAAAATTCGTTCATATTCACCAAAATCCTTATCGAAAAAAGTGTCATTTGTCATTTAAACAAACAAATTGAGATGATAAAATTTCTTTATAAGATATGCCGCAACAGGTTTTTAGAGACTTGGTTACATGTTTGCTTATCTCAGTAAACACAGGCATTTTTCAGGTTCCGGAGCATAGAGACCATGCAGCTTTACTGAATCCTGCATACCGTATTCGGAGAGAAGCTCGCTCAGAACGCTCATAAATACACCCGAGCCTTTTCCTATGCGGCAGGAGGAAAGAACGCAATTCAAATCTTTTCTGCCGCCAAAGTCTCCGAACCAGTCTCCGTAGCAGGTATAATCCACTCCGCAGCTTGGACTCCCGTCTATGCCCAGAACACCGAGAATTTCAAAACGTTCTCCGTGAGCCAGATATTCCTTCAGCTCATCCATAACCGGGAGAAGCAGCTCACGGCAATGCTTACGGAAAAACGGATTATCAAACTGATTGCTCACGTGTCCCCAGCGCTTGGCCCCGTATAGCGTAAATTCCGGGCAGGGCAGCTGAATCAGCTGAACACCGCTGTCAATGGCCTCCTGAAGAAAACGCCGTCTCAGCGCTTCCTCAGATGCCATCTCTTCATCTGCAAACATTACGACCTTAGAGGCTGTATTTAAAACACAGTGGGCTACAAAAAGAATCTTTTGCATAATATGAACTCCTTTGAATGTTTAAATAATAAAATGAATTTTAAATAAGAGGGTAGAAAACTATGAATCAACTTGGCTGTCTGTTTTTAATGGGACCCGTTGACTGCAACGACCCGAATATTCCCGCCTACAGCGAAAACTTTTTGGATCAATTGGGTAATGCGCTGAACAAAAAGCTTGTAAGCGTTCACCTTGATGATCTGAAAAAGTACGAGCTGCCGATTTTCTTCATCGCTTCGGGCGGCGCGGAAGAAAGCTTTAAAGCCGTATTTCGCGAGGTAGAGGGGCCGTATATTCTTCTGACTACGCCCGCATATAATTCGCTCGCGGCCGCGATGGAGATTCTGGGTTATTTAAATGAGATAGGTGCCAAAGGCGAAATCCTTCACGGAAGTATCGAGTCTATTGCAAAGCGCATAGCCGTTCTGGAAAGAGTCGCCCATGCTAAAAAACTACTGCGCGGAATGCGCCTGGGCGCTATAGGCGATCCGACTGCCTCGGGCCTGATTTCAAGCGTTGCCGACCCTAAAAAAACATATGACGCCTGCGGAATGGAAATCGTAGATATCGGCATGCAGGAACTTGTGGACGAATATCACAGGGGCGGTTATACTGTAAATAAATATACAAAACAATTGAAAGCCATGAATTACAGCGCGGTTGAAGTTGAGAAGGCACTGGATGTCTATGGCGCCACGCAGAGGCTTTTGGAAAAGTACAAGCTGCAGGCCGTAACGATTCGCTGCTTTGGTCTGCTCTCGGCTATTCAGACAACAGGCTGTCTTGCTATGGCTATCCTGAACTCGGAGGGAATACCGGCTGCCTGCGAATGCGATACAAAAAGCGCGGTCAGTATGTCAATTCTGTATGCGCTCACAGGGGAGCCGTCCTTTATGGCAAACCCGAGCTGCATGGACCCTGAAAAGAGCGAGATTATATTCGCCCACTGCACTCTGCCGATTGCTATGCCGGACAGCTACTATCTTACAACGCATTTTGAGTCAGGAATCGGCGTGGCGGTATCGGGGGACCTTAATCCCGGACCTATGACTATTTTCAAGTGCAACGATGATTTGACCCGCCACTATGCCGGAGAGGCGGAGCTTCTGGAAACGCTCCATCGGCCAGACCTCTGCCGTACCCAGATGCGTCTGAAGCTGAAGGACGGCACCGACTACTTCGCCCATTCGCCTATAAGCAACCATCACCTGATTTGCCGCGGCTCATGGGCGGAGGTAATTAACGAATACTTCGCTTCTCTTTGATTGCACATAGAATCAAGCAAAGAAACGTGGATTAAGCTCCAAGCGTGCTGAAAATATACTCTTTATACAGACTGGCTTTCAGCTTGCTGCAGATTTCGACATTGGGCTCTTTTCCGCTGAAGTGGTATTTGTCCACAAGCACACCGCCGTAGCTTGGCCCGTTGGAGGTATCAACCTCGCAATAGTACTTATCGCATTCTTCAATGCACTCCGGGTTAAGAGCGGCAGCCATAGCGGCGGGATCCGCCATATCAAGACAGGGATAACCGAAACGGCCTTCATTCATCTGCATGAGCTGACAGTTGCATTCAATGGCAAACTTGCCAAGGCGGCCGCTGCTGCGAAGTCTTTCAATGTCCTCGGGGCTCAGCATAGAATCGTCAAGACAGGCGTCCCAGCCGACAAATACCAGGGGAACACCAAATTCAACGACGATTTTCGCGGCTTCAGCATCCTGCCAGACATTGAACTCAGCGACCGGAGTTACATTGCCTGTACCAAGCCCCGCGCTCGCCATAGCAACGATGCGCTTGACACGGCGCATGGTCTGAGGCGCGAGCCGCATAGCAACGGCGATATTCGTCAGCGTTCCGAGTGTAATGATTTCAATTTCGCCGGGCTCGTGCTGCTCCAAAGCCTCTAAAATCTTTAGAACTGCGTTTCCTTCGGTGACAGTCAGTCTCTGTGGCTTAAAGCCGAGGTCTCCCATACCGTCTTCGCCGTGGGTTTCATGCGCGTAGACAAGGTCGCGCAGGAGCATCTCACTGCACCCTATATATACAGGCGGTTCATAGCTCCCCGCGTATTCAATTGTGGTTAAAGTATTGATTGCAGCCTGATTTACATGTACATTTCCTGATACGGTACTGAAAAAGAGAATTTCGTATCTGGGATCGTTAAGCGCCATCGCAATAGCCATTGCGTCGTCGGAACCGCAATCCGTATCAATAATTATTTTCTGTTTGCTCATTATTTTTGCCTCCCAAATTTTTAACTTCTTAACTTACCATACACTGGCGTTGTTGTCAACAAACTTATCAGGCAATTCCTGCGGGCATCATTTGTGTTAGAACCTGCCGCCCGACAATTTTCCAAAGCTATCGCAAAAAAACTGCACAGTATTCGGAATCGTGTTTGGCAGCAGCTTCTATAAATATTATTTAGGAGAGGATACAATGGAAAAAAAGGAAAAGAAGTACTCAATTAAAACAGACTTTAGCATGATCGCGATTCTTATTATTCCGATTGCGGTTGCAGTCAACTTTGTCGGCGGCCAGTTGGCGTCGCTGCTGAAACTTCCCATGTACCTGGACACTATCGGAACAATCTTTGCCGCTATGCTTTGCGGACCCTGGGTCGGTGCGACTGCCGGCGTTTTAACAAACGTTGTAACAGGAATTGCTAACCCAGTAAACTTTGCGTTTATCCCCGTAAACCTCCTTGTCGGTCTGGTAACAGGTTACCTCGCACGCGGAGAAATGTTCAGCAACTGGTGGAAGTGGATCATTTCAATGATTATCATGGCAGTTGTCTCGATTGCTTCGGCGGCGCCTATCGTGGTTCTTGTTTATGGCGGCGTGACCGGAAGCGGCACTTCAATCATCACGGCAACGGCAATGGCAGCAGGCGCAAACATCTGGGCCGCAGTTATCGGAACCGAAGGCATTTTCACTGTGCTCGACCGCATAATCTCGTTTGTTATCAGCTGGCTGGTCATCAGAGTTATTCCTGACCGCACTTTGGTCAAGTTCGGCTGCGGACATCTGTATATAAAGAAAAAACAGCAGAACACCCCCAAAGAAGCTTAACAATCAAAATACTTTGCTGGCGCTGCCCTTGCGCAAGCCGGGGCAGCACCTTAATAAAAAGAGGTTTTAGTTATGTGGAGAGAAAAGCTGCAGATCCATAAATCCAATCGGATTGCCGCGCTGCATCCTTCCTGCAAGTTCCTTGTTGTTTGCCTGTATTCCTTTTGCGCACTTTTTCTGGCATCCTTCAAGGTCGGGGCGGGCGAATACGCGCTATATACGGTTGCGTGGTTTTTAATTGTACCGGCACTGAGTTTTGCCAGCGGAATTATCAAAAAGTTCTGGCATGCGTTTACAAAAGTCCTGTTTGTTGCCGTGGTAATTTTTGTTGTTCAGGCGCTGCTTATCCCGGGGGGAGACTTAGTTGCGCACCTGTGGATTTTTAAAGTAAGGCAATCCGGACTGCAAAGTGCAATTTATTTAAGCTTCTGCGTAATGAATATCGCGGGAATTTTCGTCTGGTTTTTCCAGACAACAGAAAACAAAGAAATTTCATGTGCGCTGGAAGACTCCGGCATGAATTACAAGGTTACCTATGTTTTCATCTCAACGCTGCAGATGATTGAAATACTGGGACAGAACAGCAGGACGATTATGAACGCTCAGCAGGCCCGCGGTGTTGAAACCGAAGGCAATCTGATTATCCGTTCGCGGGCTTTCTTTGCATCGCTTGTACCCCTGATTTTAGGCGCTATTACAAGCACGGAGGAAAGAGTTCTTACGCTTGAATCCAAAGGCTTTGACGTAAACTGCAAAAAGACCAGGTTATTTCAGATAGAAAAAACCGGACATGAAAAGACAGTCAATATAATTGCGATAGCGATAACGGTTATTATTGTCGGATGGAGGGTTGCATTGTGGATACTGTGATTGAACTGAAAAATGTGACATATACTTATCCCTTGGCGGACGAGCCTTCCATTAAGGACATGAGCTTTACTATTGAACGAGGAAAATTCTATGGTGTAATAGGAGAGAACGGCGCCGGTAAAACTACTCTCTGCGCCCTGCTTCGAGGATTTATACCTAGCTTTTATAAAGGAGATTTAAAGGGCGAGGTGCTTGTGGGGGGGAAGCCTACCACCGAGTACGGGCCCGGAGAGCTTTCACTGAAAATCGGATATGTCTTTCAGAATCCTTTTACACAGATCAGCGGTGTCAAGGATACGCTGTTTGAAGAGGTGGCTTACGGCCTTGAAAACTTCGGGGTACCGGTTGAAGAAATCGAAGAGCGGGTCGTCGAGGTTATGAAGATGACGGATATTTACGGCCTTGCGGAAAAGAAACCGTTTGAGCTGTCAGGCGGTCAGCAGCAGCGCGCGGCACTGGCGTCGATTATTGTTTTAAAGCCGGATATCCTTGTAATTGATGAGCCTACAAGCCAGCTGGACCCGGAAGGTACAGAGAGCGTTTTTAAAATAATCGAGCGGCTGAAGCAGGAAAAGAAGACGATTATTCTGGTTGAGCACAAGGTCGATATGATTGCGGAGTACGCGGACGAGATATTTGTTATGAAAGACGGCAGGCTGATACGTTCGGGTACTAAGCAGGAGATACTTACGGATATGTCTCTTCTTGACGAAGGTGTTTCGCTTCCTCAGATGTCGATTCTGGGAGACAGACTTATCAAGGCGGGAATTCCTCTTTCACAGGTGCCGATTACAGAGGAGCAGGCAGTCCGTGTGATAGACGAAGCTCTTTCGAAAGCGAGGAATTCATAATGGCTTATATCAGAATGAAAGATGTCAGTTTTGAATATCCCGGAGGGTTTTTAGCCGTTGACAATATCAATATTGAAATTGAAAAAGGTGAAAACGTAGCGATAATAGGTCAGAACGGCGCGGGAAAGACCACCACCGTCAAGATGATGAACGGTTTGGAGCGCCCCACAAAGGGCGACGTTCTGATTGGCGATATGAATACGAAAAACTATTCCACAGCTAAGGTTTCTCGGGTCGTCGGCTATGTATTCCAAAATCCGGATGATCAGATATTCCATCCCACGGTTTATTCGGAAGTTGAGTTCGGCCCCAAAATGATGAAGCTTTCACCGCAGGAGATTACGGACAGAGTTGAATATGCGCTAAAGATTACGGGACTCGAGCTGTCCAGGGATACCAACCCCTATGACCTGCCCTTATCAATAAGAAAATTTGTTACCATTGCGGCCATTATTGCAATGGACACAGAGGTCGTAATTTTTGACGAACCCACAGCCGGTCAGGATCTGGAAGGCAACCGCCGTCTGGCAGCTATTCTTAAGACTCTAAATGATAAGGGCAAAACCGTCATAACTATTTCCCATGACATGGACTTTGTCGCAGCCAATTTTGAACGGGTCATTGTTATGGCAAACAAGAAAGTTGTTATAAGCGGGACTCCCAGAGAAATATTTTGGAACTTTGAGGCCTTGGAAAGCGCCAAGCTCAAGCAGCCGTATATCAGCAGGCTTTGCAGTGAACTGGGCATAGAAGGCAACATCATCTCAATGGATGAGGCAGTTGACGCGATCATAAAAAATGCGAGGGTAAATGAAAAGGAATGATTATTTAGCAGCCTTCGAAGCCTTCGCTATGTATTTGCTTACTGGCGCGGCCTGCCTTGCTCTCGGAAGCAGCATGTCCCAGCTGATAGACCACTACAATGCTTCACTTATTGAAGCTGCGGCGATGACATCTGCTTTTTCTCTCGGCAGACTGGCAACGGTATTCGGAACAGGCTATCTGACAGAGCGCGTGGGAACAAAGAAAGTGTTCGCGGTGGGAACAATTTTGATAGGCGTATTTTTGTCAGGTGTTCCGGTAACTCAGAATTATGTCCTTGGGCTTGTCTTTTGCGCACTCGGAGGAATCGGTATGGGGGCGCAGGACGCGTGCTGCCCTATCATTCTGAACTACGTGTATCCGAAAAGCTACGCCAGCGCAATGAGCGCGGGACAAGCCGTATTCTGCGCCGGATGCTTTCTGACACCGATGATAATGAGCAGGGTTCTGTTAGTGCAGCTGTCGTTTTCCTATACCTTTTTCGCCGTTGCCTGTTTGGCTGTCGTAATGCTTGTTGTTTTGCCGTTTGTAAAACTGCCGGCGGTCAGCAGCTTTGCGGAAAATGAGGCTCACGCGGCCAATGCCATTACGCTGCGCAGCGTAATTTTAGGGTGTGCCGCGCTTATCATTGCATGCATGGCATATTGTGCGGCAACAAATACTATCTCAACTTTTACAACGACGTTTGCCGAAAGCATCGGAATGTCTCCATCGGCGGGAAACTCGCTTTTATCATCGTATAACATCGGGTGTATGCTGGGCTCCATCGCTTTCATAGCGATTCTGCGAAAGATAAAGGAAAGCACAGTCCTGTGGTGCAACATTGCTTTGTCGCTGATAGCGATGAGCGCAGCGGTGCTTATAAACAGGGCAGAGGCTTACTATATCGCGCTGTTCATTACGGGCTGCTTCATGGGTGTACTGTTCAGCGTGTTTGTTACACTCGCAACGGGACTGAGGCCTGAGCACGCCAGTATCGCGGCTTCAATAATTGCAGTTGCCTGCGGCTTGGCGGATACGGCATCGCCCTTGGGCGTTAGTAAAATCGTTACCGCGAAAGGCGCAATGTCTGTGTATTACGTAGCAATCGCGCTGCTTGCGATTTGCCTTATATTCGGCATACTTTTTAGGACGATGATAAAAACAAAACGTATAAAGACAGAAAAGGAGAGCCAATAAAATGATTGTTCAGAGCAAGGAAGTATTAAACGAGCGGGGGCAGCAGTACCATATACAATGCGGTCCCGGAGATGTGGGAAAATATGTGATTCTGCCGGGCGATCCGTTCCGTACAGATTTGATTGCGCAGCACCTTGAAAACCCGAAGCTGGTTGCGCACAACAGGGAACACAAAACATGGACCGGAACATTGGACGGCGTGAAGGTTTCCGTTACAAGTACTGGAATGGGCTGCCCCTCCGCCGCAATTGCGGTGGAAGAGCTTATCCATCTCGGCGCTGATACCTTAATCCGTGTAGGAACCTGCGGCACAATTTGCGAGGCAAGCGAGGACAAGTCTCTTGAGGGGGTTGTCATCACCGGAGCTATCCGCGACGAAGGCACAACAATTCACTATGTCCCGATTGAGTATCCGGCGATTGCTGACAGGCACATAGTCGCCGCCCTGACGGATGCCGCCAAAAAACTCGGTCTTAATTACGCCGAGGGCATAGCGCAGTCCAAGGATTCTTTCTATGGGCAGCACGATCCTGACAGCATGCCGGATGCAGGGAGGCTTAACAGCCGTTGGGAGGCTTGGAAGCGCTGCAACGTCATGGCAAGTGAAATGGAAACTGCCGCGCTGTTTATCGTATCAGCCGTTAGGGGCGTACGCGCCGGCGCAATAATGGCCTACCGCGAAATGACTGATAACACAATTAAAGTAACCTGTGAAGCCATCAAAGAACTGATTAAGCAGGACAAGGCTTCGGGAAGATAAGACAGGTGGATTTATGTCATTTTATGAAGAGCTTCTTGTGCCGATGATCCGCAGAACCTGCGATGTAATCGAGCAGACACCGCATATGCAGGACATTGTAAACGGTACGATGCCACTCGAAAAATTCCGTTTCCAGATAAAACAAAATTACCAATACCTCATGGAATACGCCAGATGCTGGGCTGTCGGCTTCTCCAAATGCTCATGCTTTGATGAGATGCATGAGTGGTATAAAATACTGTCATCAACAATGGATGGCACGGTTATATTAAACAGGGATTTCTGGGCAAAGCAAATCGGACTCAGCATAGAGGAAATGGAAGCCACCGTTATGGCGGAAGGAAAGCGCTCCTACACCTCGCATGAGCTTGCCCGAGCCATGGAGGGGGATATTGCTTCCTGCATGATGGCACTGTTTCCCTGCAACATTTTGTATATGTATTTCGGAAACGACCTTCTGCCAAAATGCACGCTTCCTGAGGACAACATGTTCTACAAGTGGCTGGAGTTCTATACGACGCCGGAATATGTGGGAAAATGTGAAAATGAAATACGCATGGTCAATAAGCTGTGCGGCGATGCAAGTCCCAGAAAGCGCGCAAAATTGCTGGAAATCTTCGCGATTGGCTGTAACTATGAAATACTGCAGTGGCAAAATATGTACTATGAAATGCAGACCTGGCCTTTGCCGGAGATTTTTCCCGCCAAATTCACGACTATTCCGGAGGATTGACAGGAACGGAGAAAAAAATGAAGATACTTAATCTTGGCTCACTCAATCTTGACAAGGTTTACAGTGTGGATAGCTTTGTACAGCCCGGTCAGACAATAAGGGCTTCCGGTTATGAGATTTTCTGCGGAGGCAAAGGACTGAATCAGTCCGTCGCAATCGCTTCCGCCGGAGTACAGGTTTATCATTTGGGAATGGTGGGTCTTGACGGAGGCATACTGCGCAATCAGCTTAAAGCAAGGAACGTAAATATGAAGTACCTGTCTTGTGCAGACTGTGACAGCGGGCATGCGGTTATTCAGGTGACACCGTCCGGACAAAACTGTATTATTGTCAATGGCGGAGCCAACCTATGCATTGAAGAAAAGCATGTCGATGAGGCTCTTTCTGATTTTGCAGCAGGTGATATTTTCCTAGCACAGAACGAGACATCATGTGTCGCTTACGCTATAAAGGCCGCGCATAAAAAAGGCATAAAGGTCGCCTATAACCCTTCGCCCGTAACGCAGGAGCTTTTGCAATATCCTCTGGAGCTTGTGGATATTCTTATTCTTAACGAAAACGAGGGATCGGAGCTTTCAGGCTGTTACGGTTCCTATGAGGAGATTATAAAGGCGGTTTCAGAGCGATTTCCGAGCGCAGAGATCGTATTGACGGTAGGCAGGGACGGCTCATACTATAAAAAATGTGAAGAGATTTTCTTTCAGCCCGCGCTGTGTGTGGAGGCTGTAGATACAACAGCTGCCGGCGACACCTTCTGCGGCTATTTTCTCGCGTCGCTAGCACAAGGCTACGAACCGCAAAAGGCGCTTTATTTTGCAACATGTGCGGCGGCAATATCTGTGAGCCGCAGCGGAGCGTCGCCGAGCATACCGACATGGGATGAAATGATGGAATTCGTCCTAAACTCAGCACCTCTTTTGGAAGAGAAAATGCCCTGATTGGAAACCGAAACGGTATCACGCCTAATAAATTGTTTTATAGATTATTTTGTGATTTTGACATGTTCAAAAGAGGAGGGATAAATCCCTCCTCTTTTCAGCCGATATACTTAATTACTTTCCGTTTTCGTAAGCCTGAACCATCTTTTTGACCATGTTGCCGCCGATGCTGCCGGCCTGTGCGGAAGTGAGGTTACCGTTGTAACCCTGCTTAAGAGGCACGCCTACTTCACTGGCGGATTCCATCTTAAAACGATCCATTGCTTCACGAGCATTCGGATTTACGAGTTTACTTGCCATTTGTTGCAACTCCTTCAATGTTATTTGTTTATCTCTCTTCGGCAATCAACTTGCCTGTCAATATCATTTCCTTGTGGATTATTGATATTCAAACATCTTCAATGTAATTTCTGTAACTTAAATGGCATAATATACCAGATGTTTAAAATTCTAATATTGAAAGAGCTTCGTTCAATTGATAAAAACAAAAAAAGTAAGGGATGAATGCTGAACCTCAGCACATTTATTATGTCTGAACTGATTTAAATTATAATTTGCATAAGAAATGAGAAGCATAACCGAAAAGGTCATGCTTCTCATTTATGTAACTTTTTTATCTAAGCAATCGTGACTTGCTTTTTGAAATCAGTCGATAACCTCGATTGCGAGCGGGAACTTCGACATATACTCGCAGGAGTCTTTTTTAATAAGTATCGGATTCTCGTAACGGAAGCCGATGTCCTCCTCGGGGCAGGCGTACTGCATTGCGCAGATAAGAACCTCGTTTTCCTGATAGCAATGATCGGGGTCTGTCCAATATGGGAAAGGCCCGTCGTGGCGGCCTATGCGCCATTCGTCGCCGAGCATTCCGATTCCGTGTTCGAAGCCCGGTACCATGAAATCGGCGAAGCCGCGTTCTTCGGCGAAGGCCATCATTTCCTCTGCCAGTGAAGACGGTGAAATGCCGGCGCGATAGGTTTTTAGTGTCAGAGCAACTATGTCAACAAAGTTTTTCGCGTGCCAGAGCTGACGCTCGGTTGCGGGACCGATAAGGTAGTTGTGCGTATGGTCTCCGCAGGCAAGACCGTAAAGTCCGTGAATGTCGACCATAAGCGGTTCGCCGGCCTTGATTTCCTTGCAGGTTGCCGGAGTGCAGGCGCCGCCCGCAAGTCCGGTGCGATAGCCGCAGGCAATTTCGTTTCCGCCGGTAAAGCTCCATTCCCAGACGCTTCCGGCTTTGCGCATTGCAAGAGCCGCAATGCCGGCGACTTCAGATTCTGTCATGCCTTTCCAGCCGCCGCTTTTGATAGCGGCGAGAACAGCCTCATGCCCGACGTCAACGATTCTGGATGCCTCGCGGAAACGGTTAATCGTGCCGATATCCTTAATCATCTGGAGCCTGTCAATAATTTCGTGAGCGTTAATGAATTCGCAGCTCGGCATAGCAGCCTTGAAAGCGTTATATTCGTAATATGTAAGGTAACCTTCGGGCAAATAGTTGGACATTCCGGCCTCGACTCCGACGCGCCCACCGCTTGGCAGCAGGTCATTAATCATGTCAGAGATCTGCGTAATCTGATCCTGTCCTCCCATCGGAGCAAAGCCCATGACATGGTCCTCGTCCAGCCAGCTGTCATCAAGCGCTCTTGCCGCGTCAATAACAAAGGTAAAAGCTGTCGGCATACCTTCTGCCGGAATGACTATGAAGCTGCGCCACGGGAAGAATGAGTCTGTGCACCAAGACATGGTGCGGAGGCGGCTGCCGAGATATACGTCTATGTTCTGTTTTGCCATCTCCGCCTGAACGGCCTTGATGCGCGCGGGATAATCTATAAAATACAGACCGGTGTTTTCAAATTTCATATAAACTGCTCTCCTTTCTTAAAACTCGGTCTCGATAGTTGAAATGATTTTGTTGACGCGGTCGCTGAGAGAGGCGAGCTTTAAAGCTTTGACCATGTTGCCCTTGAGCTTGAGTCCGCCGTTCATAAGCGCTTTCTGAGAGCCCAGCTCTGCGCGCGAGATTTTGGCAAAAACCTCATAATCGCCGGTGATGCAGAACTCAGCGTTTGGACCGTCACCATCGCCGGCAAGTACCTTGTCAACTTTGCCGTCAGCGAAGCCGACAAAGAAGTACTTTTTTCCGCCGCCCGGGCAGTTTATGTAGCGGCTGTTCATGGAGGAGGTGACCTTGTTCATCTTCTCCGGATCGAGATGCTCGCACAGGCGCTTTTCAACCTCCGCCCGCCATTCCTCAGAGAGATATTTAACCATTGTAATGCTCCTTCCGATTATTTGATATTTTTACGGCGCCTTTACCTTATCGCCGCTATTTACTTTCCATTCCGCGCAGGATAAGATCGAGCGTCTGCGGCAGGTTCTTCTCGATGAACTCCGCTTCGCCCTGAACATAGGCGTGGATTATAAAGCCCTTGTACATCGAAAACAAGACTTCGGACACCGTTTTGGCGTCCAGCTCACGGAATTCTCCGGTTTTCATTCCGAGCGAGAGGATATCCTCTATTATACCGACCGAAGCGGCATTGATTTCCTCATAGGGGTCAACCGTCGGAAACATCGGAAAAATCGAAGGATCACTTTCAAGCAGAGCGCTAAAATCCTTGTCCTCTGAAAGATATAGGAGCGCGCTGCTGCAAAGGACGGCAAATTTCGCGGTTGCCGTTTCTTCCATGGAAACCGCGCTCTTGACCCTGTCCTGCCAGCGAAGCATGGCAAAGCTCACAGTCTGCTCATAAAGCTCACGTTTGCTCTCGGCGTAGGCATATATACCCGCGGCGGTCATGTTGAGCTCGCTCGTGATGTCCTCAAGCGTGGCTTTTCTGTAGCCGTAACGCGCAAACACCCGGAGAGCCGCGCCCAATATTACGTCATTTTCAATCTTTTTGCGCATAGTGACCTCTTATAACTAAATGAATTAATGAATAATTAAATTATAAACTTCTAAACAGCATATTTGCAAGGCGCAATACTTAACAGAAATTTGCTCATTTAATTATCGAATACGCCGGTTAAGGATTGAACATTATTACCGTAAGGCGTTAATATACAGGTGCCAGGCAGAAAGGTTCTTATACGGCGCACGCCAAAAACAATAATTTTTCACCTCAAACACTACTTTGGTTCTTAAAGCCAGAATAAAACGGGGCTTATCCCCATAAGTATTACTAATCATCATTCTTAGGGGGAATAAGCATGACTGACAGCAGACTCTATGAGGACATCGCGCTGCGTACCGGCGGAGACATATATGTTGGCGTGGTCGGTCCCGTCAGAACGGGAAAATCGACGTTTATTAAGCGGTTCATGGAAACGGTCGTTATACCCAACATAGACAACATTTATCTGAAAGAACGGGCAAGGGATGAATTGCCGCAGTCCGGCTCGGGAAAGACCGTTATGACAGCGGAACCTAAGTTCGTGCCGGAGGACGCGGTTCAAATCAGCGTCGGAGAAGATACCGTGCTTTCCGTGCGCCTCATAGACTGCGTCGGTTATATGGTGCCCGGAGCGGCGGGACTGACGGAGGACGGCGAGGAACGTATGGTCACGACTCCGTGGTTCGACCATGAAATCAGCATGACCGAGGCCGCCGAGGAGGGTACGCGCAGAGTAATCCGCGACCACTCGACAATCGGGCTTGTAATTACTACAGACGGTACAATCTGCGGTATTCCGCGCGAGAACTATATCGCGGCGGAAGAGCAGGTTATAAGAGAGCTTAAAGAAATCGGAAAACCGTTTTTGCTCATACTCAACTCCGCTGAGCCGAATTCCGAGAAAGCGCAGAGCCTGAGAACGGAGCTCTCTGAAAAACACGGAGTTGCCTGCCTTTGCGTCAACTGCCTCACTCTGCGTGAGGACGACATCGAAAAAATAATGCAGCAGCTTCTCAGCGAATTCGGGACAGAGGAATTCTACGTGTATCTTCCCGAATGGGTTGAAGCGCTTCCTGACGGGCACGCAATTAAAAGGGAGCTGTACAGCGAGATTTTAAACGCGTCCGGCGAGGTAAAGAAGCTGAGAGACGCGCAGCTCCTCACGCAAAGACTAAAGGCAATCGAAAATGTATCGGACGCCCGCGTCGGCGATATGATGATGGGCAAGGGCTGCTTTACGCTTCGTATCGAGCTGCCGAGGGAGCTGTATTATCGGACGCTGAGCGAGGAAAGTGGTCTGAATATTACTAACGACGGCGACCTTATTTCCTTGCTGTGTGAGCTTTCGAAGACGAAAACCGAGTACGACAAGGTCTCGGCCGCCCTCAGGGACGTGCGCGAAAAGGGCTACGGAGTTGTTATGCCGTCAGCAGACGAGATGGTGCTTCAAGAGCCGGAAATTGTCAGACAGGGCGGCAGATACAAGGTTATTCTCCGCGCGGGAGCTCCGGCGATACATATGCTGATGACAAAGGTGGAAACAGAGGTATCTCCGGCCGTAGGCGGCGAGCACGCTTCAGAGGAGATATTGGGCTTCCTGCTCCAAAATTTTGAGGGCGACGCGACGAAAATATGGGAATCCAACATCTTCGGAAAATCACTTTACGATATTGCGGGCGAAGGGCTGACAGCTAAGCTCAAGCGTATGCCCGAGGAGACAGGTCTTAAGCTGCGCAACGCGCTCCAGAGAATTGTAAACGAGGGCAGAGGCGGGCTTATTTGTATAATTCTATAGAAAAAAGCGCGACTAAAATATGCCGCGCAAAGAGAAGAAACGGGTGTCTGACCAGCAGATACCCGTTTTTTTATTTAAGATTTTGAATTATCTCGCAGATGAGGTCCGTCCGCATGAAGGGAGTTATCATGTAGTACCCGTCAACATAGGGCGCCATACTTTGCGCTATGTCTGTTGTAAGCGTAACGGCAAGCTTTGATGCTTCATTCTTGTCAAGACCCTCGTAGCTTTTTACAATCTCGTCACTCACGCTTATGCCGGCAATTTCACTGTTCATGTAACAGGCGTTGCGGTGAGAAACAATGGGCATCACTCCGCCGAGTATTTTACCTGAAAGCTCGCTGCGCGCGATTTTAAGGTTTTCCAGCGCTTTTAGAGAATGCACGGGCTGCGTAAGAAAAGCGTCGACTCCGCTTTCTAGCTTTTCATTCGCGTGGCGGAGCTGACTGTCAAAATTGAGGGCATTCAGGTTAAGCGCGGCGAATATACGGAAAGGCCCTCTGATAAATTCCTCGCCCAAATCGTGAATATAGTTTGCCAGTACGACTGAATTGAAGTTAAAAACGCTTTTTATCGTTCCGCGCTCGGCAGTCGGAACGGGATCGCCGGTTACGACGAGGACATTATTGACGCCCTCAATGTTGAGCCCGAGCAAAAGCGCTTTCGTCGCTATTATGTTGCGGTCACGGCAGGTCATGTGCGGAATAGTGTCCATATCCAGTTCTCGCTTAAGCTTGCAGGCAAGCATACTGCTGTCCGCTCTTGCGCGCGAAATGGGACAGTCGGCAATCGTCAGGGCGTCCGCGCCGACATCGCGGAGATGTCTCGCACCGTCCATAAAAGCTCGGATATCGGAATTTGCGGGGGGGTCAAGCTCGACGGCAATGACCTTTTTACCGCTTTCAAGCTTTGTCCAGAGCCGGTTTTCGGCTTTTTCAATTTCAACTGCATGCTTAGGAGCCGGTGATACGCGGACAGTTCCGCCTTTTTTATCAAGCAGCTTTCTGGTCTTCGCGATGTGCTCAGGCGTTGTTCCGCAGCAGCCGCCTATGATACTCGCGCCTGCGTCCGCCATATCTAGAAGCCCTTGGGCGAAATAATCGGAATTGTTTTCAAAATAGACACGCGAGCCGACAAGGGTCGGATAGCCGGAGTTCGGCATTGCGATAAGGGGCTTGCTCGGATTTTCAATTTCTCTCAGCAGCTTAAGCATGTGATTAGGACCGGAGCTGCAGTTAAGACCGAAAATATCAACACTTATTAACGAATTCATTGTCTGGACTATTTTTGCTAGAGAAACGCCCTCGCGTGTAAACCCATCGGGAGAAACAGCAAACGAGCAAATTATAACAGCCTCGGGATTAACTGCTTTTATATGCTCAGTGAGCGCGGATAAACCCTCAGGAGAGGAGAAAGTCTCAAAAATAAAGCTGCACGCGCCCAGTTCGAGAAAGCGATTGATGATTTTCTGGTACTGTGCTGTGTTATCGACGTTTTCAATGTGCGGAATCGGTCCAATGTCCGCAAATACTTCGATATCCGTACCCAAAACCGCTTTATTGGCTATATTCCAGCCGCACTCGATAATTTTCGAAACTGCGTCCCAGTCACAGTCCAGCCCATCGGTATTTGCACCGAAGGTGTTTGTCGTAATTGCATCCGCGCCCGCTTCTATATATTCGCGATGGATTCTCTCTATCCGGTCGGGATAGACGACATTCGCTGCTTCGCAGTAAACGGGGTCGTGACCGTATAGCTCGGAGTAGTAAGTGCCCATCCCTCCGTCGAACAGGACAGTTCCGCTCTTCAGCTTTTTAAGAAAACTCACATTCACACCCCTAGCCCAATACTATTTTTGCAATATCTACGGCGCGTTTTGCGTCTTTTGCGTAGTAGTCAGCGCCAATTTCCTTCGCGTATTCCTCAGTGAGCACCGCGCCGCCGACCATGATTTTGCACTCGTGCCCGCTGTTTCGCAGAGCTATGACAGTATCGCGCATAGCGGGAAGCGTGGTTGTCATCAGTGCACTCAAGCCCACAAGACGCACATCCTCGCGAATGGCGGCTGCAGCCACGGCTTCGGGGGAGACGTCGCGTCCCAAATCTATCAACTGATAACCATAGTTCGAGAGTATGGTTTTGACAATGTTTTTGCCGATATCGTGAATGTCGCCCTTAACGGTTGCGACTATAATTTTGCCTTTGGATACTGAATTGCCGCCTTTTTTAACGATGCGCAGTTTTAAAAGCTCAAAGGCCTCGCAGGCGGCGTCGGATGAGCGCATCAGCTGCGGGAGAAATATCTCACCCTTTTCGTATTTTTCACCCACCGCGTCGAGAGCAGGAATGAGAGATTCATTTATTACTTCGAGCTCTGACTTCGTCTCAAGGAGAGTCTGTGTAAGTGCCTTTGTCTCGGCTTTAAGTCCTTTCGCTACAGCTTCAAAAATATTGTCGGCAGGAGCGGACGAATGCGTTGAATCGGTTGACATAACATTTGAAAAGCGCTCTACATACGCCTGACAGCCGTCGTCAAAGCCGCGAAGCAGTTTGAAAGCGGAGACTGTGTCCGTCATTGCGGGAATGTTGGGGTTAATTATAGGAAGGTCAAGCCCGTTTTCCATTGCGAGCGTCAAAAAAGCACTGTTTATCAACTCCCTGTTCGGCAGTCCGAAAGAGATGTTTGAAACGCCAAGAACGGTATGAAGTCCCAGCTTTTCCTTGACCATGCGGACGGCTTTAAGTGTCTCAAGAGCGGAGCTCTGGTTTGCGGAAACCGTAAGGGTAAGGCAGTCTATGAACACATCCTTTTTCCGAATGCCATAATTTTCGCAAGCCTTCAAGATTCGCTCTGCAATTATAAAGCGTTCTTCGGCGGTTTCGGGTATGCCGTGCTCGTCCATTGTAAGCCCGACTACAGCCGCGCCATATTTTTTGACTATCGGCAGAACTTTACTGAGCCTTCCTTTTTCTCCGTTGACCGAGTTGACGATAGCCTTTCCGCAAAAAGCACGCAGACCGGCTTCAATAGCTGAGGTATCGTTTGAGTCTATCTGTAAGGGTAAATCAACAGTAGCTTGCAAGCCATTGACGCATTTTTGCATAAGCAGCGGCTCATCAAGTCCCGGTACACCGACGTTGACGTCCAGAATATCAGCTCCCGCGTCTGCCTGCTGTACACCCTGCGCAAGAACATAATCAAAATCATTTTCGCGGAGTGCCTGCTGAAAACGCTTTTTGCCCGTGGGGTTAATGCGCTCGCCGATTACACGAATCTCGTCTAAGCTGACGAGCCTTGTAATACTGCAAAGTCTGGTTTTCTCTGCAACGACGCGAGACACACGCTTTTTGGTTAACATAACATCTCGAAGAGCCGCGATATATTCGGGGTCGGTACCGCAGCAGCCGCCGACGAACTGCACGCCGATTTCGGCGCACTCAGTCATTTCGGCGGCAAATTCCTGTGCCGTTATATTGTAGTGCCCATCACGCGCGTCAGGAAGCCCTGCGTTGGCTTTGACAATGAGCGGCAGGGGAGAGACTGCGCCAATGCGTCGGATAATGGGCATAAGCTTCTTCGGCCCCATTGAACAGTTCACTCCAATGGCGTCAGCACCGAGACCTGTCATCGTTTCCGCAAAACATTCGGCAAGGGCGCCCGTGAAGGTGCGACCCGATTCTTCGAAGGACATCGTTGCGAATATAGGCAGGGAGGTGTTCTCCTTCGCCGCGAGGACAGCTATGCGCAGCTCGGCAAGGTCCGTGAAGGTTTCAAACGCGACTAAATCCGCGCCGGCCTTAACGCCGGCGAGAAGCATTTCCTTGTGGAGTTCATAAGCCTTTTCAAAGGTCAGCGTGCCGGAGGGTTCAAGCATCTCGCCGATGGGTCCGATGTCAAGAGCGACAGGCACCTTACCGCTTGCAGCTCTTTTTGCGGCAAAGACGGAGGCTCCTATCACTTCTTCAACCGTATGGCCGCTGTCCTTGAGCTTATACGCGTTCGAGCTAAAGGTGTTCGCATAGGCAAGCTTGCTTCCGGCTTCAATATAAGCTCTGTGAATGCTCTCAAGAATTTCGGGATGCCCGAGCGTATATATTTCCGGCAAAACTCCGGTGGGCATACCTGCCCTCTGGAACATCGTACCCATTGCGCCGTCAAGTATCACAAATTCGCTTTTAAAGAGCTCGTCCATAGCAGGTCACCCCGTTTTCTCTGTATTGGCATGATTTTATCAGAACGCAGTCGCGGCAGCCGGTGTCGAAATGTTTCTGAGGATTTTCAGAAAGACCGATAATCGCGGTCACGCTTTTCTGGGGAATCATCATGTAGTTTTCATTTACTGCGACGCCGATTTTGCGGGAGGTGTCAAGAGCCGCGCAGAAAGAGGGCTGTATCGTCAATGGCAAGTCACCGTAACCGGGGCTGAAACGGTCTGTAAGGTAAAAGCCCTGCGCCCCATATTCCTCTTTCAGCTCCGCCTCAAGAATGTCGCAGAGGTTTTCGATAACGCTGGAGGCACAGGCGTCAAGCATTGCCGCGAAAGCGATGTCGCGGAGCAGCCACTGCCTTACGAGGGTGTCAAGAGCTGAACCGATAGTCGCACAGAAGATTATGCATCGGTCACAGTCATGTAAAAGCGCGGTAATAGACCTGCCTTCAAGTGCAAGACCGGTACCTTTCAAAAAAAGGTTTTCGGTACGGTCAATTTCACATAATTTCTCGATGAAGCGCGGTGAAGCAGCCTCTTCAACGATTGCTGCGGCACGCCCGAGCTCGGCAATAACGCTTTCCTCGGGTGCTCCGACTCCGCCCATATAGCGGTATGCTTCCGAAATGTCCGCGTGAATATTGAGCTTTTCCATAGCATACCTCCATAATATGATTTAATCAGTATATCTTACTTTAGTAAATTTGTGAAGCAAAGAATTGATAGCCAATGTAAATTATAACAATCGCATGAATTACGTTGACAAGAATTAAAATGAGTTGTAGAATTTATCAGCGAGTAAGCCGAACGACCGCGGGCATAAGGTGAAAGCCTGTGCGTGAGGAAAGTCCGGGCTCCATAGGGCAAGGATAACGGGTAACGCCCGCCGAAGGCAACTTCAGGAAAAGTGCAACAGAGATATACCGCCTCGTAACCCCCGTCCATATCGTATCGAAGCAAGCTTCGATACGAAGACGAGGAGCAGCGGAGCGACTGAGCCTTCGTGCTTGCACGGAGGCGATGAATGCGTAGCTTGTGACGAGGAAAGGGTGGAAAGGCGAGGTAAGAGCTCACCCGACGGCTGGGAACTGTCCGTCGCTGTAAACTCTATCCGGAGCAACACCGTGGGAGGACTTAAGGCTCGCCCGGCCGTCCTCAGGAGGTGGCTATAGCGTATTGGCAACAATGCGCTTAGATAGATGGTCGTTTAAGACAGAACCCGGCTTACAGACTTACTCGCTTATAAAAGAAATGAACCGCGGACGAAAATTCGTCCGCGGTTTACTTATTCGCCCTTATACTTTTTTCTGGTCGCGATTCCGCCTCTGATATGGCGCTGAGACTTGTTGTATTCCAGCAGTTCCTTGACTTCGCTGTACAGTGCCCTGTTCGCGTAAAAAAGCCTTTCGGTCAAATCCTTGTGAACCGTAGACTTCGAGACGCCGAATTTCTTCGCGGTTGCGCGAACGGTGGACTTGTTTTCTATTATGTAATTTGCTAGCTCGCAGGCCCTTTCTTCTATGTTCTCTCTCAAAAAACATCCCTCCCGGAAAATTTGCTTCCGTATCACATCCTATGTTCGAAGGGCTGTCCGTTATGCCAGATTAACAGAAGTAGCAAAATTACATGTCCAATGAAAGCATTCGGCTGATAATTCTATACGGTAAATATTAACTAACATTATCAGTTATATTTTTGAAATATATTTAAATACTAGAAATGAATCAGTATCAGTAAACAGAGGTGCTCAAATGTTTTGGAAAAAACAGCGTTATGACAATCAAAATTACTCTGAAGAAGAAGCGGAGCCCGTAAACGGCCGTAAAACTCCGCCGGAAGAAATTATAAAAATTGAAGCCATGAAGCAAAAGTTTTCGGAAAGCACCGATGTCATATTCAATGAAGTTATCATCGACGATAATAGAAAGCTAAAAGTTGTCTTTGTTGACGGAATGATAAATTCGGAAGTAATCGATAACTTTGTACTGAAACCTTTGATCCAAGAGACTATTTTAAAAGAGGCAAAAACCGAGAAGGACATTATTGATCTCATCATGCTGGGAACGGTCTATCATTGCCAGAGAAAACTGCGCGACACGCTGACTGATTGCTGTCACGATTTGCTGATCGGTTCTTTGGTTCTGATATTTGAAGACTCTGAAAAAGCCGTGACATTTGAAACAAAGGGCTTTGAAAGGCGCGCAGTCAGTGAGCCCACAAATGAGAACGTATTAAAGGGGTCAAAGGAATCATTTGTCGAGGTTCTGAGAATAAATACAGCGCTAATCAGAAGAAGGATTCCATCAAGCGATTTAATCATTTATCAGCTGCAAATAGGCCGAAGGACTCAGACCGCTGTATCTGTTATATATTTTGATGGTATAGCCAACAAATGCATTGTGGACGAAACAAAGAAAAGGCTTAGTAGTATTGATATAGATGGGATTTCATCCTTAGGAATTATAGAGGCCTGTCTAAGGTCAAATAAATACTCCTTGTTTCCGCAGGCGTTATATACGGAAAGAACCGATAAGTTCTGCGGGAATGTCCTTGAGGGGAGAATCGGAATCATGGCCGACGGATTTCCTCTGGCAATAATTGTGCCTGTTGATATCAACTCATTTCTTCAGGCACCGGAGGACTACGCACAAAATTATTTTTACAGTTCCATGTACAGGCTGATGCGATATGTATCCACATTAGTATCCCTAATACTCCCGGCATTTTATGTCTCTATCACCACGTTTCATCCTGAGATGATACCGACAAAGCTAGCCATGGCGATTATTGCAAGTAAGGAAGGCGTTCCCTTTCCCTCATATATTGAGGTTATACTGATGCTGGGCGCTTTTGAAGTGCTTCTTGAAGCGGGCATGCGTCTTCCAAAATCAGTTGGACAGGCTGTTTCGATTGTCGGAGCACTTGTAGTAGGGCAGGCTGCAATTTCTGCAAAAATACTATCGCCCGGAGTCGTTATTGTTATTGCGGCGGCAGGTATAACGGGTTTTGTAATCCCATCACAGGATTTTTCAAATACTATAAGAGTCTGCAGACTGATACTTGTCGGCTGCTCGATTACGAGCGGTTTATATGGCGTTAGCATTGGTTCAATCGTCATTTTATATCATCTGTGCGGCTTGGAGGTGCTGGGCGTTCCTTATTTATCGCCGTTTGTCTCGAGCGAGGGAAAAGGAATGATAAATGATACAATTATAAGAAAACTGTGGACAAAACAGAAAGAGAGACCGTCAAACATTTATCCCAAAGATTCAATTAGACAAAGGTGATTCAGATGAAAAAAGCCGTGATTCCGATATTTACTATAGTGTGTATGGTATTGTCAGGCTGCGGAAGTTTTTTTCCTGCCGCAAGCGAAATCGAAGATTATGATACAATTCAGATATTTGGCATAGATGTAAGCGAGGAGGATCCTTCACAGATAGAGGTTACCTTAATAAGCAAAAGCGAGAAATCATCAGGAACCGAAACAAACGGAGGTATGATAATCAATACTTACTGGGCCTCCGGTCCGACTGCTTTTGAGGCTCAGCGTGGGTTGAGGGCAAAGGAAGATAAGGTAACATTCTTGGGATATGTGGATTATATTCTCATCGGAGAAAAGGCGGCGCAAGACGATTTTACCAAGTATTTCGATTATTTTGTTCGCGACCATGAAACAAGACTATCACAAAAGGTTTTTGTGATTAGGGGATGTCCGGTTAAGGAGTTTATTAAGGAGACCAGTTCAAGCGAAATATTTTTGGCCGAGAGATTGGACAGTATTATTAGCGGTAAAGATATCTTGGCAAATACCACGGACATAAGAGTTATAAAAGTCATGGGCATGCTTGATAACACTAAGGTATCGACGGTAATTCCGGCGCTGGTGTGTGATGAACTCTTTAACCACGATATAACAGGCGAAATGCCCGAAGAACACGTTTCTGCGGACGGATACGCTATTATCAAGGACTTTAAGCTTGCGGGCTACATCGAGGCTGACTGCGCTGCGGGCTACAACTTCCTTACAAATGCAGTTGATTCTGTTCCGGTATCTGTAAAAGACAATACAGGGGCATACGTCGGACTTGAGGTTGTAAAATCGGAAACTAAGGTGGAGGCGCGTTTCGACGGGGACAAGCTTGAAGGGGTCACTTATAGGACATTTGTGACAAGCACCTTACCAGAGCAGCAGTCCAGAGAAAAAATAACGACAAGAGAAGGAGTTGCCTTCATATGCTCGGAGCAGTCTGAAACAATCAAGCTTTTAATGGAAGCTGTTATAAAAACGTCAAAAGATTTAAAAACGGATTGTATAGGACTCGGTGAGAGAATAAGAATGCAATATCCGTATAAATGGGAAAAAATAAAGGATAAATGGAAAGAAATATATCCAGAGCTAAACATTGATGTCAGTGTCGATTCTGAAATTGCAAGAACGTATGATATCGTTTTGCCAAACGGGTATCAAAAAGGGAAGGAATGATTTCTTGGAGCTTTCGGTATTTTTCGCGGTGTTGATAGTATTTGGCATCATAGATTATCGATCGATGAAGAAAGAAAAGCTAAAAAAAGAAATACTTCCTTACCTGATATTAATGGTTCTGGCGGGAACGTTTGCCGTTTTTTATCTGACGAATCCACACCGGGAAAGCTTCACGTATCTTGTAATCAAATTGTTTAAATTGAAAGGCTATTAATATTTTAGATAAAGGATCTTAATATGCTTAAAAGCAACGGAAAAATTTCGGTCAGACAGGCTTTTATTCTTTCTATGCTGGCGACGCTTTCGCCAACAATAAGAATTTTTCCAAACGCATGTGCAAGAGACGCCAAAACGGCCGCATGGCTTACGCCGATAGCGGCTGCCATATCACTCATCATTCTTTACTCTGTGCTGAGCGCTTATTTTGAAAAAAAGAACTTTAAAAACCTCGATGACGTATTCAGAGCGACATTGGGAAATGTATCGGGCATAATGCTGCTCATGCTATTTTTGTCATGGTTCATTATAATTCTCTGGTTATATCTCAGGTATTACGCCGCAAGGCTTGTAAGTACGATTTATCCCAATACCGACATCAGATTCTTCATCCTGGCGATGGTCGTCTTAACATATATTGCTGCAAAAGGTAAAATCGAAACATTCTGCAGATTTGCAGAACTCATATTCCTAAGTTTTACGGTTATTCTTTTTATCCTGTTTATATTCCTTTTGCCAGAGGTGGAAATCGGTAATATCTATCCTGTAACCTACTATGACATTTTGCCGGTATTTAAAGCGACTCGGAATGTGTCGCCAATATGGGGCTATATACTGATTCCGTTTTTCTTCGGAGAGAGCATTTTTAATAAAAATGAAATAAAGAAATTCGGAAAGCAAAGTACGATTTATCTTGTAGTAATGAATATGCTAATATTAGTTACAATCGTTGGAGCACTAGGGCCTACTGTTTCACAGAGAATGTCATTCCCGTTTTTTAATGCGGTTAAAATTATTACATTTATGGAGTCGTTTGACAGGTTCGAATCGGTAATGCTGGCAGTTTGGGTAGCGGCTGATTTTGTAATAGTAACTTTACTCTTGTTTGTAATAACAACTATAATCAAAAACTTATTTTCTTTATCTGAAAGGAAATACCTGGCAACACCTATTGCTGCGATCGGCTATATCGGAAGCCAGTATTTTACCGTAAACAGATTCGAGATTGAAACTTTTACATCCCAATTTTTTATTTATGTCAATATAATTCTCCTGTATGTAGCGCCTATAATGGTTTTTATTATAGGAAAAATAAGAAAAAAGATTTGAAATGATTTTTGCAAAGCGACTAAGAGTATATGAAAAGAGTCCTGTGAATTATTAATTCATAAGACTCTTTAAGACTGAATAAATTATAACTTCTTTCAGAATTCCTCGTAAGTGTTGGGATCCTGATTATTTGTTCTGCCGTCTTCGTGGGTCAGAGCGCAGATAGCAGACATTTCATCTTCTGTGAGGGAAAAATCAAAGACTTCGAAATTCTCGCGCAGGCGAGCGGGTGAGGAAGACTTAGGAATCGGAACCGTGCCGAGCTGTATATGCCAGCGGAGTATTATCTGAGAAATGGTTTTGCCGTGGGCGTCCGCGATGCTTGCGATTACAGGCTCCTGCAGGACGCTGTTTGCACGTCCGAGCGGACTCCATGATTCGATTACTATGCCGTGCTCCGAGTTCCAGCGGCGCAGTTCCTGCTGATTATAGTAAGGCTGCAGTTCAATTTGGTTGACGCTGGGAAGAACCCCTGTTTCTTTATTCAGCCGCTCAATATGGTGCGGCAAAAAGTTGGATACGCCGATTGAACGGATAAGCCCCCGCTTTTTGGCTTCAATCAAGGCCTGCCAGGCTTCCACATAGAGGTCGGTTATCGGATTGGGCCAGTGAATGAGGTAGAGGTCATAATAATCAAGTCCCGCCCTGAAAAGCGATTCCTCGATCGTATAAAGCGCCTCTTTGTATCTGTGATGCCGTCCGGGCAGCTTGGACGTGATGAGAAGCTCGGTTCTCGGAACAGAGCATTCACGTACAGCGGCGCCCACGGAGCCCTCATTTTCGTAGTTGAAAGCGGAATCAATCAGACGGTAACCTATGCTGAGCGCGGTTTTGATGGTTTCAGCACCTTCACGGCCGTTCAGTCTGTAGGTTCCGAGTCCGATTGCCGGAAGCTTCAGACCGTCATTCAGTATGTGTTCGTAAGCGGTATCGTTCATATCGGGCACCTCCTGTGCGTCATTGGTTTTTGAGCGGAAGCTTAAGGGTAAGCCTGCGCATTTCATATATATAAAGTATAATACAAACAGCATAATAATTCAAGACATCCAAATCGGAGGAATAAAGATATAGCTGTATTGTTATAAACGATATAGATGTTATGTAAACCAATATTGACAATGCTCGTTTTTGGGTTATTATTTATAGAGAAAGATACATTACTTCCGAAATGAGAATCATATATGAAAAAACAGCGTGAATACCCTGTAATAAAAGTAACAAGGAAGGCACAGGCCGCGCTTGAAGGCGGTCATCCCTGGGTCTACGATGAGGAAGTCCTCACATCTACGGACAGCATTCCGAACGGAACGCTTGTGGACGTTTTGAGCGATAAGGAAAAATTTTTGGGAACAGGTTTTCTGAGCCAAAAGTCAAAAATACGGATACGTATAATCTCAAAAAATTCCAACGACTGTTTTGACGAAGCATTCTGGGAGCGCAGAATCCGCTATGCTTGGGAATACCGGAAGACAGTAATGGCTGAGGATATAGAAGCATGCCGCGTGATTTTCGGCGAAGCTGACGGCTTTCCCGGACTGACTGTCGACAGATACGGTGAGCTTCTGGTCACACAGACGCTTTCAATCGGAATTGAAAACATTAAGCAGATGCTATTTCTCCTAATATATAAAGTTTTGACTGCGGATGGGCAAAAAATAAGCGGGATTTTCGAGCGAAACGATGTCACAATTCGGGAGCTTGAAGGTATGGAGCAGTTTAAGGGCTGGTTCCCGCTTGAAGGAATAGTGAGTCCGGAATCCACCGTCACTCTGATACGCGAAAATGGCGTTGAGTATGAGGTTGACGTTGAAAACGGACAGAAGACAGGATTCTTTTTAGACCAGAAGTATAACCGGCGCGAAGTGGCACGACTGTCGCAGGGAAAACGCGTGCTTGACTGCTTCACGCATACCGGCTCGTTTGCACTTAACGCCGCGCTTGGCGGCGCGGAGCACGTCTGCGCGGTCGATGTTTCGGAAAGCGCGATTGAAATGGCCAGACGGAATGCCATGCGCAACGGACTTGAGGACAGAATGGATTTCCTTGCCGCCGATGTGCTGGACCTGCTCCCTGAGCTGGAACGAAAAGGGGAGAAAGCCTATGACTTTATAATACTTGACCCTCCGGCCTTTACGAAGTCTAGGAAAACTGTTGATGGCGCATTGAGGGGCTACAAGGAGATCAATTACAGGGCGATGAAGCTGCTGCCGCGCGGCGGCTACCTTGCAACCTGCTCCTGTTCGCATTTTATGCCGGACGAGCTGTTTCGAAAAATGCTGAAAGCTGCGGCGAGGGACGCCGCGGTTGAGCTTCGTCAGATTGAAGCTAGACAGCAGGCGCCAGACCATCCGATTCTTTGGAATGTGCCGGAAACGGATTACCTGAAGTTCTATATTTTCCAGATAGTATAAAAAAGCTCTGCGGATATCGGAAGATACCCGCAGATTCTTTTTCAAATAACGATTTACTGCTTGGAAAAAGCCGATTTAATAAACTTCATAGCTTGCTCCACGACAAAGTCGTCTCTCGAAAGTATATCTGTGCTGACATAAACCTTAAAGCGTTCTCTGTAATAGTCGCAGGTATAGGAAAATTGCAGCATCATAAAAAGATTGTCGAGCAAAAACGCAAACATCCGGGCGTCGCAGTCGGGACGGACAACGCCGTCTGCTTTGGCTTTTTCAATAAGCTGTGCGTAGAGGGTGGCGGTGAAGGATTCCAGCCAGTCAACCTCCTGAAAAACAAGCGACGGGCTGCCGTGCGCTGTCATTTCGTTATACAGCCTTATCATGTTTTCGTTCTCTCTGGAGTGCTGCTGGACTGTCCGAAGTATCTTTTCGACCTTATCGAAAACATCGCCGTCCTCATAGGCAAGAGACTTGAGCTGAGTTTTTAAGTCCGCGGCACCGAATTTTACTGTTTCGATAAAGAGATCCTCTTTGCTGGAAAAGTATTTAAATAGACTTCCCACGGTAATGCCCGCTGTTTTCGCAATGCGGTTAGTATTCGCGTGCTCAAAGCCGTTATCCGCAAATTCAGTAATGGCGGCTTGCATTATACGCAGACGCTTTTCCTCGGGTATTCGCAGAAATAACTCTGTTATAGTAATCACCTCTTTAGCGTGAGTAATAATCATGTCTGCAATGTTAGCATGTTTAGCATAAAAAGGCAATCCGGATTACACAGAAGAACAGTATTTGAAAGATATTCAAAGCGCATGAAGCTGTCTGGAATACCGACAAACAGAATGAAATGCCTGATATACAGACATAGAATCAGTAGTGTTCGAATATTAACCAATAATCGCATTGTGTCCAAATTTGGAACAGGGGAATATCAATTGCCTGTACAAAATTGAACAAACATTTTTTATAATAATGTCTGCAGATATGCAACGTGTCTATAGAAGTGTTCGGTATGTAGGCAAATATAAATTAGGAGGAGTTATTGTGTATTACAGCAATGGAAATTATGAGGCTTTCGCTCGTCCGGAAAAACCTGAAGGCGTAGATAAGAAATCAGCTTATATTGTGGGAACCGGTCTTGCGGGTCTGGCAGTTGCAGCCTTCCTTGTTCGCGACGCTCAGATGCCCGGATCGCATATCCACATCTTCGAATCTGACCCCGTTTCCGGCGGTGCCTGCGATGGCGCTTTCCTTGAAAAGTACGGCTTTGTCTGCCGCGGCGGACGTGAAATGGAGAACCATTTCGAGTGCCTGTGGGATTTGTTCCGCTCCGTTCCTTCTCTTGAGACTGAGGGAGTTTCCGTTCTTGACGAGTATTATTGGCTGAATAAGCACGATCCAAACTTCTCACTTGAGCGTGCCATCATGTCCGGCGGAGAGAGCGCACATACAGACGGCAAATTTGATATAACTCCGGGAGCGGCTACGCAGATACTCAAGCTCTTCCTGACACCTGACAGAGAACTCGACGACAGACCCATGACCGATTTCTTTGATGACGACTTCTTCAGCACCAACTTCTGGCTCTATTGGCAGACTATGTTCGCCTTCCAGAAATGGCATTCCGCACTTGAAATGAAGCTCTATATTCAGCGCTTCATCCATCACATCGGCGGGCTGCCCGATTTTAAGGCTCTGAAGTTCACGAAGTATAATCAGTATGAATCACTGATACTCCCGCTTCAGAAGTATCTGCAGGCAAACGGTGTAACCTTTGAATTCAACTGCACAGTTACGAATATCATCTTTGATATCAAGCCCGACAAAAAGGTTGCAAAGCAGATCGTTCTCAAGCGCAGCGGCAAGGAAGAAAAAATCGACCTCACCGAAAACGACTATGTATTTTCAACACTCGGCAGCAACGTCGACAACGCGACGCTCGGAACCAACACAGAAGTTCCCAAGATTAAGGATGAGCCAGGAACAGGAAAATCCTGGGAGCTGTGGAGAAACATCGCGGCTCAGGATCCCGCTTTCGGAAAGCCGATGAAGTTCTGCGGCAATATCAAGGAGACGCTGTGGGAGTCCGCGACCACAACTATCGACAAGGAAATCATTCCTTATCTTGAAAAGTGCTGCAAGAGAGATGTTCTCTGCGGCAATGTCGTCACCGGCGGAATAATCACAGTCAAGGATTCCAAGTGGCTCATGAGCTTTACCTTCAACCGTCAGCCGCATTTCAAGGCTCAGCCCAAGGACAAGGCTGTCGGCTGGATTTATGCCCTTAACTGCTATGTGCCCGGCGACTATATCAAAAAGCCCATCGTCGAGTGCAACGGCATCGAGATTTGCGAAGAGTGGCTGTATCACATGGGCGTTGCTCAGGATAAGATTCATGACCTTGCTGTGAACCATGCCAACACAATTCCCTGCATTATGCCTTACGTCACTACATATTTCGAGAACAGAGCTGCCGGAGACCGTCCGAAAGTCGTCCCCGACGGCGCCGTCAACTTCGGCTTCCTCGGCGAGCATGTCGAGACTCCGCGCGACACGGTCTTCACCACAGAGTTCGCTGTTCGTACAGGTATGGAAGCGGTTTATACGCTTCTCAACGTTGACCGCGGCGTTCCCGAAGTATTTGCGTCCGTTTACGATGTGCGCGTACTTATGGAGTCGACCATGAAGCTGATGGACGGCAGAAAGCCTCTTGAAGTATTCCTACCTGTCGTGCTGCCGATTCTTGCGCTTGTCAAGGACAAAATCGACAACAATGTAGTGATGGATTTGGTCAAGAAGTACGGTATGCTTTAATCGGATAGCATTTCTTGTTTAGTTAATTATTAATGGAACCTGTTGAATACTGCTGCGATGGGTTCACTTTGGCAAAGAAAACAGTATTTTGGGGAGTAAAGGCGAAAGCTAATACTCCCCGCTTTTTTATAAGTAAATAAGTCGGTATAACGTATGAAATGCCACTGTAATTTTAAACGTTTTTTGAACAAAGAAAGCATTATCTTGACAAGGGCCTCATTGCTGTAATATGATAATCGAAATTAGATGCAATAATAATAGTAACCAGAACAATATAATTGTTGATACATTCATTTTTAATGCTATTATATATTTATGAAAGTGAAGCCCACGATTATTATATAAGTAGGCTTTTATATGGTAATACGAAATGCAAATAAACAGCGAAAGCATGACTCTTGAGTTTCCTCTGATTATGCCGCTCGATAATGCCGCAAAAATATATCCTCCTGCGAGAGGCAGAAAAAGCCCGTCGATGTATCGTCTGGCAATGGAGCTTACGGAGCCGGTTGACCGCGATATTCTTAATCTTGCCCTTAAAAGAACACTGGAGAGAATACCGAGTATGTCGCGGCATTTGAAGCGCGGCTTTTTCTGGTATTACCTTGAGCATAGCCTGGAAGTGCCGCCTATATCGGATGAAATCTGCAATCCCTGCGTCTACCTGGACGTAAAGGAGAACAAGGGGTTTCAGTTCCGCGTGAGCATCTACGGAAAAAGAATAGCCGTGGACTATTTCCATGTGCTGTGTGATGGTACGGGCGCATTGACGTTTATTAAAACACTTGTTGCCGAGTATCTATCGACAAAATACGAAATTAAAATCCCTCGAGGATTTGGTATTCTTGACTGCGGGGAGACTCCGCTGAAAAACGAGTATGAGGACAGCTTTCTCAAATATGCGAAACCGGTCAGAGTAAGCAGACGGGAAAGGCCTGCCTACCATATTAAAGGGACGCGAGAGCAGTATGGTGTCATACATATCACAACCGGAATTATACCTGTAAGAGAGATTCGTGAAAAAGCAAAAGAAAACGGAGCAACGGTTAATGAATTTTTGACAGCTGCGCTTATTCTGTCAATTCTCAATATCCAGCAGAGAGAAAGCAATCCTTTACGAAGGAGACAGATGGTAAAGGTTTCGATTCCGATTGACCTGAGAAAGCATTTTCCCTCGCAAACCCTTAGGAACTTCACTTCTTATGCAAATATCGGCGTAACTCCTACGTTAGGGAATTATACATTTGCAGAAATTATTAAAATGATCAGACATGGCATGGCACTTGAAGGAAATGAAAAAATGCTGACGGCAAAATTCAGCACAAATGTCGCATCCGAGAAAAATCTGTTTATAAAAAACCTTCCTTTGTTTCTAAAAGATCCGCTCATGAAATCAATATTTTTAATGGTTGGTGACAGATATAACAGTATTACTCTTACAAATCTTGGTCTCATATCTTTGCCGGACGAAATGGCCCAATATGTTGACCGAATGGTCGGAATGCTTGGGGCCGGTCTTAATCCTGTTTCCTGCGCCTGTTTAAGCTACGGCGATAATTTATACTTCAACATTACAAGAACGATTGAAGAACCGCTCATCGAACAGCAATTCTTCACCATGCTTGCCGGCATGGGTATTCATGTTACGCTAGAAAGCAACCGGAGGTAAAGCCATGCATTATTGCTCAAAATGCGGAGTATATTTATCAGAGACAGAAGACACCTGTCCTCTGTGCGGGACGCAGTTCGTGCCGGGAACAGACGGCAAATCCAGAGCCTATCCCGCTAACCGCCAGGCTGTGCCGATAAGAAGCACCAACACTGCTTTAAGAGGACTGCTGTATCTTTTGATTCCACTCCTGTGCTGCCTTGCCATTGATTTTTCAGAGGATGGCTTCATCAGTTGGGCGCTGTATATCGTGGGAGCCGAAACCTGCTTATTTACATATGTGTTTCTACCAAAGCTCCTCAGCAGACCTAAGGCAAGTTATTGCATAGCCGCATCTTCAGCTGTCACGGTTTGCTATTTCTATTTAATCGGGTACTTATCCGGCTCCGTCGAATGGGTGCTGCCGCTGGCGGTGCCATTAACAGGTTTAGCGGGCTCTTCTTTATTTTCAGTTATACGTATTCTTAAAATAAAAAAAATCTCGCAATTGTTTAAATCCGCTGTTATAATCAGTATGGCAGGCTTTTTTGTAATGACGGTTGAGGCTGTTATTGATGTTTATTTAATGGGAGAGCTTACGTTCGGATGGGCCTTGCCGGTGCTATTGCCGATTGTTTGTGTTTCGGCGGTGATGTTTTACATCGAGTACGACAGTGAGCTTAAAGAAAGACTTCAGCGCGCGGTATTTATGGCATTATAAATAAAAATGAGGATAAGCAGGAATGGATTTAAACGCATACATAGAACAGGGGATAAGCTCCATCGCCGCATCTTTATCAAATTTCTATATGTCAGAAGGGGAGAGCACCGATTTTCTTGCGGCGCTGATTCCGTCGCTTGTGCTCAGCACGGAAGCTAGACAGAAGCACGAGGCGAGCGGACACCATATCCCACCGTTTTTGATTGCGAGTATTGCTTCAAAATGCAATCTTCGCTGTGCGGGCTGCTATGCCAGAGCGGGCGGCATCTGTTCGGAAAATCACGGCGAAAACGAACTGAGCGTCGACGACTGGAAAAAGGTACTTACTCAAGCCTCTGAGCTTGGTATATCGTTTGTCCTGCTTGCGGGAGGCGAGCCTTTGCTGCGAAGGGATATTGTCAGCCTTGCGGCGGGCTTTCCGAATATGATATTCCCCATATTTACAAACGGGACTCTTTTGGATAATGCTTATACAGAGCTGTTTAACCGGCATCGAAATCTCATACCGGTATTCAGCATTGAGGGAGACAAGGAGGAAACTGACCTTCGTCGGGGTAAAGGCGTTTCCGAAACCGTCGAAAACGCAATGCAAGGGCTTCATGCGCAGGGAATCCTTTTTGCGGCTTCTGTGACCGTTACGAACCGTAATCTCAAATCAGTAGTAACCGAGCGTTACATTAGTGACCTGCGCGACAAGGGCTGCGGAGCTGTGTTTTTTGTTGAATACGTTCCCGCCGAGAAGGGTACGGAGGGGCTTGTGCTTTCGGAAAATGAGGCTGAGAGCCTAAACACCGAAGTTGGTGCTTTTAAAGCTTTGTTTACGGACATGAATATTTTCGCCTTCCCGGGTGACGAGAAATACATGGGCGGATGTCTTGCCGCCGGACGCGGTTTCTTTCATGTCAACCCCTACGGAGGCGCCGAGGCCTGTCCTTTTTCACCGTTTTCAAAAATGAATGTCAGAGCGCATTCGATACTCGAAATTCTGGAATCGCCTTTTTTTGAAGAGGTACGTAGAATTGGCCGGGAGGATGCAACGCTGCACTTTGGCGGCTGCGCGCTCTTTAATCACGAAAACGAGGTAAGACAGCTCCTTTAAACCGGTATAAAATAAAGCGCGGCGGTCACGAACCGCCGCGCTTTGCGCTGTTTTTGAGCCAATAGACTCAGCTGAGACAGTCAAATATTTCCGCGCCTTTGGAGGATATCCACTTTCTAGATATAAGCCATCCCGCAATCAGCAAGACGGTATAGGCAAGAAGAAAAACAGAGGAAGGTATTTTTCCGCCAAGCAAGACGAAGTAGAGCACACCGGGAACAGCCACAAGAATAAAGCTGAAAAGCATTGCAAGCATAACGCTTATGCCCTGTTTAACAACCTGTGTCTCATTTACCCAGTCAAATCTCGGATTTTTCAGATTACAGATAAGTCCGATGTTTGATGTGAGCAGCACAAAAAATATTGGGGCAACAAAGATTATCGCGGAATCAAGAACCGAGGGTACAATAACATAAACTGAGGCAGCGGCGGCGAGAATTATCGGAGGCGCGGTCAGATAGTTGTGCAGACGCAGCTTGGCCTGAAGTATTTCAAATGACGTGACAGGCAGCGATTTAACAACCCAAAGTGACTTTCCTTCAAGTGATACGGAAGAGGCTGAAAAAAGTATGGTGCAGCAGAATAGGCATAGAGCAAAAACCGCCGCGGCTCCGGCATATTCGGTGCCGTAGCCCATTTGCGCTAAAATGTTGAGTATGAAGGATTTTTTGATTACGAGAGCCACAGCGGCGGCAAGGATGAAAAGGATTCCTATTCCGGCGTTCAGAATATAGTTTGGGGAGGAGAGAAGCCGCTTCAGTTCGCGCCTGAACAGAGCGGAGGAAGCCGACGCTGCGTGCATTTCCTTCTCTTCGTATTTGATCTTGGCTGCTCCGCGCTTTGCGGTGGCGACTTTGATGAAGGTCGCGGATAAGAGATAATACATTAAAATAAAGGGAATAAGCGAAATCAGAAGCGAAAGAACGAGCTGGACTGCATTGGGTTCGGCAATCGCGTTGCCCACCCAGAAAAGAGGCGCGACGGAACCGAGAGAACCGGCAATTGCTTTGCCGTTTACAATAAGCTTTTGGATATATACATTAGCCTGACTGAAAAAGAAGAAGTATACTACGAGAAAAATGACCGAGAAAAGGACGGTTATCAGTGATTTGTTGCGGACTCTTCCTGTGGTAAGCGCAAGAAGCCAGCCGAAGAGGCCGGAGAGCGCCATTGAGAGGAAGGGGAGAACAAGCACAGTCAAAATGAACGCAGCAATTTGAGCAAAGCTTGCGGGCACCGCCCTTATCCACATTATAAAAGCCGGAATTGCGACAAGCAGTTCAAAAAAGAAGTTTGTAATTATCAGCATAAACATCCGGCTTGCCAGAATAAGACGCGGGGGAATGGGCAGTGACAGCAGAAGATCGTTGTCCCGAGCTTCATAAAGCTGTGATTTAGCCATGAAAACGCTTCCTATGAACATCAGAGCAAAAGCGGTCATCCAGAAAAATGTGAAGTACAGCCAGCCTATGCCGGCAGAAAAGAAAGGCTTGGCTATCTGTTCAAAATATAACCCGAACATCATCATAAAAGCAAAACAGGCGTAGAGCATAAGAGCCGCGAAGCCAATAAGCTTGAGCTTGGAGGATTTCTTTTTAGAATTTCCTCCGCCTTTCATAAAGAGCGCAGCTCCGAGGGCGGCGAATCTCGTTTTTACAAGAGCCTTAAACATTGCCGTCACCTTCCAGTTCGAGGAATACTTCCTCCAGTGAGCTGGTGCCCTTGACCTCTTCCATAGTGCCGGAAACTATGAGCCTGCCCTCCTTGATAATTGCAACCTTGTCGCAGAGCTTTTCCGCAACTTCGAGGACGTGAGTGGAGAAGAAGATAGCTCCGCCCTTGTCGCAGTGCTCACGCATTAGCCCCTTTAGAATGTGAGAAGCCTTGGGGTCAAGCCCGACGAAGGGCTCATCCATAATAATGAGCTTTGGCTCATGTATGAAAGCGGAAATCAGCGCGAGCTTCTGTTTCATGCCGTGGGAGTATGCCGAAATCGGCTGGGCAAGATCGCCGGTCAGTTCAAAAAGGTCGGCAAATTTTTTAATCCGCTCCTCGCGCTCCTTTACGGGTACGCCGAAAATGTCCGCGACAAAATTGAGATAGGCTATACCGGAAAGAAACTCATAAAGATCGGGGTTGTCCGGAATATAAGCAAGTCTCTTTTTGCATTCCAGAGGATTCTCTCTGACGGATATTCCGTCTACAAGAACCTCGCCCTCCTCAAAACGCAATATGCCGCAGCAGCATTTGATGGTGGTCGTTTTACCGGCACCGTTATGGCCGATGAAGCCGTAAATCTCGCCCGGTGCAATATTGAGAGTCAAATTGTCGACTGCCCTCTTGTCACCGTAGATTTTTGTAAGTCCCGATATATTTAACATATCTTATCCTCCTTGAAATTGAAAAAATTATAGTACATTTGCTGTGAATTCTGAAAGGTTCTATTTTGACCGATTTCGAAATAGAATATATACCTAATTTTAAATATGTCAAGAGGGTATTTAGATAAAATTCTAAATAATAATATCAGTTAATATAATGGGCAATCTGGTAAAACATTGAAGTCGGGCGCCTGCCGTTAAAGACAGACGCCCGACCAAAGAGAGAGATACTATGTAGGAGAAAATGATTATATAATGTAAGCAGCTTACTGCTTTACAAACGCGCTTTTGGGACTGCCGCATCTCGGGCATTTCCAATCATCCGGTAAATCTTCAAAGGGAACAACGCCGTCGTAGACATAGCCGCAGACGCTGCATATCCACTTTGCGGGAGGCTCCGGCGCCTTCCCAGATTGCTTGTACTGCTTGAAAGCCTCAAGAGTTTTTGGTTTCATTTCTTTCTGATAGTTGCCGTAAATCAGAGGAACGCCTTCGCCCATCAGGGCCTCGGTCACTTCACAGAAAAAGACGGTGTGAGTAGAAAGCTCCTTAAAATCCGTGACCTTGCAGCGCAGATACGCAACAGCCTTTTTCAAAACGGGCAGACCGTCAACGGTTTCAAAAGGAACATTAGCCCATTTGTCAACATCTCTTCCTGACTGGAAGCCGAAATTTCCGATAACAAAGGGATCAACGTCAGCTCCAAGTATGGAAATCATGAATTCACCCGTTTGCTTAATTGCGGCGTTCGTCTGATTTGCCTGTATGCTGCAAAGAATGACTGTCGGAACCGGCGCGCTGGTGGACTGAATGAATGCATCAACAATGCAGCCGGCGTTTTTGCCGTCAAGCTTTGTACCGACTACGTACAGACCGTATGAAATATTAAATAGAGCAGCATTATCCATAATTAACCTCCGCTAATATTGTAGATACCGGAGTATTATGCGGTTTCCTCAAAATCGGACTTTCCGGCTCCGCACACAGGGCAAACCCAGCTGTCGGGAATATCCTCGAACTTTGTACCCGGAGCGATTCCGGAGTCGGGGTCACCTTTTTCCTCGTCGTACACATAGCCGCAGACTTTGCAGGTATATTTTTTCATATAAAAAACCTTCCTTCTGTAGAGTATTTATAAATCGGATTATACGTCCGCCTTCCAGAGCCCATGAAGGTTGCAGTATGCAAAAGCGGAGATTAGCTTATCGTCGTCTGTCAGCATGAAGGTAGCGGAGGGAGCGCCGGTGTTGTCGAGATTCTTACGCTGGCCGCCTTTTTCAGTCAAAATATATACCCAGCTGATGTGATGCTCCGGAGTCATGGGATGAGGGACTGAGCCGATGTCGACAGTGACTTTATTGCCGTCAACCTTAATAACCGGTACATGCTTTTCCTGAGAGGCGTCCGTTGTATTGGGAACAAGCTCGGTCATGGTATCTCCGCAGCAGACGGGAGTAACTCCGGAGCTTTCAATCATACCTATAATATTACCGCAATGTTTGCAAATATAAAACTTCTGCTGTTCGTTCTTCATTTTGACCAACCTTTCAATAATTAATTTTGAATTTCTTTGGTTAACAATAATAATTACTATTATTGGTTACAATCAGAATATAGCACATACCTTAATAATTGGCAAGAGCTTTTTGAAATTTCTTTTAGAAAAGTGTCCACAATCTTAAAAATAGAAAAACATCTCTATTACATATGAAATATAATGCTGTCCGATTACCTTATGCAAAACAAAAATACAGGAAAAAAGCGGCAAACATTTAGTCTGCCGCTCCGCTGATTTATTCCGCTAGTTCTTCAATTTCTTTATACTGTCTAAGGTCAGTATAGATATCGTTTGTGTAAGGATTCTTCTTTGCCTTGACAACCTTGTAAAGCATGTATAGAAATACGGCGATATTTGACGCCAAAGCCAGAGCACTGACTATCGTATAAACTGTTGTATTGTAGCTTGAAACAACGGTAAAACGGCTGTGATCCTGGAACATCGGGAAGGTCTGGGCAAACATGCACCAGAGAGCAAGTGTCTGAGCTCTGTGCTGGAGCCACGCGCCCTTGCCGACAGTGAAAGCGCAGAGCGTCGGGGCGAGGAGGAGTGCAATGCCACAGTAGAAAGCGTGGTGGGGCAGGCAATTGTAAGTATAAGCAAAGTTCCAGAGGTCATACGCAATGATCCAGAACCAAAGCATGTCAGGCCAGAGCATATCGCGGCTGCCGTCTTTTTTTGTCTTCTTTCTGATTACAATTCCGAACCAGCCGGTGATTGTCAGAATGTTAAGGATACCCGCAACGCCGTTCATGTAGTTCCATGAGCCGCCCATAAGTTTAAAATAGGTATCTTTTGTGCCTTCTTCAAGAACCTGAGTGAGAACGGGGTAAAGCGCGCCGACCTGAAAGTCGCGAATGCAGGCTTCGGCGATGTTGACCGCAAGAATTAGCGGCGCAAGGATAAGAAACCACTTCTTCTCCGCAAGTCTCCATTTTGAACCGTCTTTTCTGGTTCCCCCGACGAAGCGTATGCACCAGAAGAAGATGCAGCCGGCTGTTGAGGAATAGACCTTTGCGAGGTGGAACCAATCCTTATACGCCGTTCCATCCAAAACGGTGAACCATAAAACTGTAAGAACGATGGGCATAACGACAAAAGCTGTAAAGCCAGCCCATTTAAATCTGCGGGTAAACTCGTTTGCGGCAAACAAAGCCGCGAACACAAGAAGCCACCCCAGTATAGCGGTTACTGCTCCGCCGCCTTGAGAAAAATCAAACATAATCCAAACCCCTCAAAAACAATTTTATCAGCGTAGGCGCCAACTTCCGCTGACATTGTTATTTTATTATTAAAGTGGTTTGTTAAGCAATAGACAATGTTCGAAATGTGTCAGATTTAGAGATAAATTCAGCTATTTTTGCGCACTGGATTTTTCATATTCGACAAAAGCGGCAACGGAGCGCGGTATACTGCCGGAAATTATAAGCAGCAGCTTTTGCAGCATGGTTTTCGGCTCGTCCTCCATGCCCTCATTTACCCAATCCACATAAAGACCGTTAAACACGCGCCTGTAAAAGTTGATAATAAAGTTTTTATTCTTTTCGGTAAGGGTGACGCCCATATTATCAATACATTCATCGACAACGTCGAGCATCAGTCTGCTCGAGAGGTCCGCGAAAAAAGCCTCAGCTTCAGAACGGAAGGAGGAGTTGTAGACGTGGAGTATCATCTTCGAGTTGCTTTTAAGGTAGTACATTGTGGCGAGAAAACCGCCCTCCCAGGTTTCAAAAGTCCTGTTATCGGCAATATCGCGGGACATTTCCTTGAACACAACGTACTTAAATATACCTATAATATCGGTAAAATGGTAATAAAAGGTCTGCCTGTTCACGCCGCAGCGCAGGCAGATTTCTTTTACTGTAATTTTATCAATCGACTGCTTTGTGAGCAGCTCCTTGAAAGATGTGATAATCGCTTCCTTTGCCCGTTGCGTCATAGGATTTCCTCCGGTGGAGCATTAATTCGGCGCAGCAATATTTTATGCCGCAGTTGACAGCGGAGTAGCAGAGTTTGTTTACCAAAACAAAATATCATAGAACAGGATATCAGTCAATCAGTAAGAGCTTCGTGCAATAACGGGTATAATTATAAAAACCGCCCGATACAAATCGGGCGGTACATAAAGATGTGTCGAAGGCTAATTACTATTTTGCCGTTTCTTTCTTGTCGCCTATGCCCAGAACGAGGTTCAGAACGATGCCGAAGATAGCGGCGCCCGCAATGCAGGGAACCTGAACTCCGAAGAAGGGGATGGAGCCACCGAAGGCATACTGTCCGCCGACGCCGATGACCATGATGGAGGCGATAACAGCTATGTTTCTGGAACTGAACATATCGACTTTCTTGTCAATCATGATTGCGATACCTTGTGCAGCAATAGCGCCGAAAAGATAGATTTCAAGTCCGCCGATTACAGCGGTCGGAATCGCGTAAATAACAGTGATAAGCGGCGTGAAGCAGGAGATTATCATTGCGATTACAGCAGCGGCTATCATGACGCTGATGGAAAAGACCTTGGTGATTGCCATTGTGCTTATGTTTTCGCCGTAGTTTGTGCCGGCAGGTCCGCCGACAAAGCCGGTGATCATATCGCAGATGCCGTCGCCGATGAGGTTCTTGTCCAGCATACTTGCAAGGTCATATTTCTTCTTGCCCTTTTTATCGGCGAGATCGTTGACGTATATGTCAAGCTGATAGATATGAGCGGTTGATTCCGGAATTGTCGCAATCGCGATAGGCATGATTGCGGCCACAGCTGCCCACGAAACCCGAGGCAGAGAGAAAGCGGGGAGGGCAAAGATGCTGCCGTCTCCAAGCTTCCATGTCGAAGCTGCAAGAGCTTCGGCGGGGAGGCTGCGGAAAAGGTTCATATCCGCTCCGCCTGCCCAGTATAGGATAGCGGCAAAAAGGCAGCCGACGCAGGCACCGAGCAGCAGCGGAAGCTGACCGAGAAAGCCCTTGAGATACTTTGAGAAGAACACGGTTGAAAGAAGAGTGACAAGCGAAACCGCCCAGACCCAGCCGCTGTTCACTACCGTGGCAGCCGTGCCGTCGGCAACTGCCTTCGGAGCGGCGTCGCCAAGAGCGTTGCCGGCGAGAGTGAGTCCGATTATCATGGCTATGGAGCCTGTGATAGTTGCGGGCAGAACCTTCTCAACGGCATTCTTGCCGGAGAACCTGACGAGAAGGCCAGCGGCAACGGATACAAGGCCGGAAGCGATAATTCCGAACTGAGCAATTTGTATTGCTTCTGTCGGAAGTATTCCGTTGACCTTTGAAAAGCCCTGAGCGGCAGTAAGACCCGCTATAGCGGACAGATACGAGAAGCTGGAGCCATAGTACATAGGAATCTTTTTGCCTGAAATAAAAACGAAGCAAATGGTTGCAAGGCCGCTGGCAAAAAGGGTGGTCGATACCTGGAAGCCCGTGATAAGCGCGACCGCTATTGTTGCCGGGAACATTACGATGACCTGCTGGATTGCGTAAAGCAGGAGCTTTAGGGGGGCCGGTTTTTCATCAGGCAAATAGCCGATGACTGCTTTTTCTTTGTTCATTTCTTTCTCCTCTATAGTTTATTTTTCTTTTATGCAAACATCAGTATACCCGTCATGCTCGGAAAGGTGAACCGAGATGACTTCATTCTGTGAGGTAGGGATGTTTTTCCCGACGAAGGTTGCCTTAATGGGAAGCTCGCTGTGGCCTCTGTCAATGAGAACAGCGAGCTGAATTCGGGACGGACGGCCGACAGCCATGACGGCCTCCAAAGCCGCTCGGGCGGTTCTTCCCGTAAAAATCACATCGTCAACCAGTACGACGGTTTTATCCTCAACCGAAAACGGAATATTAGTCTGGCTGACAACCGGATTTTTCGCAATCATCGTCAAATCGTCTCTGTAAAGCGTTATATCCAGCTCACCTACATCTATTTCGGAGTCGTCAATTTTCTTGATGTTCTGAGCAAGCCTGTAGGCCAGGGGTATCCCGCGTGTCTTGATGCCTATCAGACACAGATTCTGCGTACCGTGATTTTTTTCTATAATTTCATGTGAAATTCGAACGAGAACCCGGTTGACATCCTCTTCGGTCATTATCTGAGCTTTTAATTTCATATTATAAATCCCCGTAAAATGCAGTCTGCAAAATACACAACAAAAAAGCCCTGCCTGAATATACAGACAAGGTTATAAAACGACTTAAAATGTATAGTCGCATCCTATATAACAACCTTGCCGGCATCACAGTACCGTTTTTAAAGATTCTGATGTTATAATAGACCATCTCCTGTAAAATTTCAACTGTAAATTTACAATTTCGACATATTTGTTGCACACTAACGCGTTAGAGCGAGAAAGAAGAGGCTATATATATAGTAATGTACGTTTTTGCCAGTCATATATATTGGGCTTTTATGAGAAACATCATGCAAAAACCCAATTACTTAATTGCCACTTTAATTGAAAACGGTTTTTGCAATTTATTTAAAAATATTATGCAGATAAATTGACTTTGAAGCGTTAAGGTGTTATCCTTAACAAAATTGGCAAATAATCGTGTCTGTCTCTTGCGTAGCTTTGTCCTCATATCAGAAACGGTTTTATTTGCTGAGATTTGGGTTATTACCCAACGGAAAGGAGAAAATTATGAAACTATCCAAAAGAATCGGCGTTATTGTCCTTGCGCTTGCCATGGCAGCAGGCCTCATAGGCTGCGGAACCAAGGGAGCAGAAACGTCACCCGCAGCAGAAACGTCTGCGGCACCTGCAGCTACTTCCAGCGTACTCAACGTAATGGTTGAAGTCGAAGTCGAGAGCCTTGATCCGCAGGTTGCAACCGACGGAACAAGCTTTGAGGTCATCGCAAACTTTACAGACGGACTTAAGCAGATGGATGCCAAGGGAGGCGTCATCAACGCTCTCTGCGCTGATGAAAAAGTAAGCGACGACGGTCTTACCTACACCTTCAAAATCCGTGATGATGCCAACTGGTCCAACGGTGATCCCGTTACAGCGGCTGACTTCGTTTTTGGCTGGCAGCGTGCTGTTGATCCCGCACTTGCCTCCGAGTATTCCTACATGCTGAGCGACATCGGCCAGATTAAGAATGCAGCGGATATAATCGCGGGCAAAAAACCGGTTACAGATCTCGGCGTAAAAGCGGTTGACGCGAAGACCCTTCAGGTTCAGCTTGAGGTTCCGGTATCCTATTTTGATCAGCTTCTTTATTTCCCCACATATTATCCCGTAAATCAGAAGTTCTTTGAAAGCTGCGGAGCAAGCTATGCAACAAGCCCCGAGACTACTCTTTCAAACGGCGCGTTCATTCTCACAAGCTACGAGCCTGCCGCAACAAACTTCAAACTTGAGAAAAACCCGAACTACTATGACGCTGCAAAAGTCAGCCTTTCCGGCCTCAACTATCAGGTCATCAAGGAAAGCCAGCAGGCTCTTCTCAGCTACCAGAACGGCGACCTTGATATCATACAGCTCTCCGGAGATCAGGTTGATCAGGTCAAGGACGACCCTGAATACAAGAGCGTCGGCGCCGGCTATCTCTGGTACATAAGCCCCAACGTCGCCAAATATCCCGAGCTTGCAAACCTCAACATGCGTGAAGCGCTTACCTTTGCGCTTGATCGTAAGACGATAGTCGACAGCGTTGTTAAAGACGGCTCCTCCGCTACATATACGGCCGTTCCGCCCCAGTTTGCAACAGGCCCTGCCGGCGACGATTTCAGCGCCAATCAGGACGAATTCAAGGATGTCTGCGCGTTTGACGCGGCGAAGGCCCTTGATTTCTATAACAAGGCAAAGACCGAACTCGGCAAGGACACCTTTAGCTTTGAGATGATTGTTGACGATACGGAAATTCAGCAGAATGTCGCCGCAGTTATCAAGGAAGAGATTGAAAGCACACTTCCCGGCGTTACAATCACGCTGAGAGTCGAACCCAAAAAGCAGCGCGTCGAAGACTGCCAGAACGGCACCTTCTGCCTCGCTCTTACCCGTTGGGGACCGGACTATGCTGATCCTATGACCTATCTTGCCATGTGGGTCACAAACAACTCCAACAACTACGGTCTGTGGAGCAACGCGGATTACGACAAGCTTATAGCGGAAACCACAACTGGCGATCTCTGCACCGACCTTACAGGCCGCTGGGCTGCTCTTAAGCAGGCAGAAAAGATTGCTATGGATGATGCGGTTATATTCCCGCTCTATACTCAGGCTAATGCCGACATGATTAAGAAGAATGTCACCGGAATTGAATTCCATCCCTGCGCTTTAAACAGAGTTTATAAGAACACTGTAAAAGGCTAACGGTTTTTATTGAAAACATCCGTGTAGGAACCTTTTTGCCGCGCGGTGGCTTTGAAAAATTTCAAGGCCTTCGCGCGGCATTCGGGCGTAACCCGCGCATACGAACCCGTTATTCTGAGGCAATGCATAAGCCTGCGACGGGCTCATATGCGTGCGTTATGCTTTTGCTTATTTGTTTAGAGGAAGGGAAGAAGATACGACTTGAAGAAATATATTCTAAAACGTGTACTTATTTCCATATTTACGCTGCTGGCCATTACTCTGGTGCTGTTCATTCTGCTCCAGTTGATGCCCGGCTCGCCGTTTAACGACGAGAAGCTTACCGCAACACAGAAAGCGGCGCTTAATGCAAAGTATGGACTGGATCAGCCGATAACTGTTCAATTTTTTAAGTATGTTTACAATATGTTCCGCGGCAGCTTCGGCGTAAGCTACAACATCAGTAAAAATACGCCTATAAGTCAGCTCATACAATCGCGCCTGCCGATAAGTATAGCCGTGGGCGGTATGGCTGTCACGCTGGGTGCTATAGTCGGTCTTATTTTAGGCATAGTCGCCGCACTGAAGCACAACACCTTTTGGGATACGCTCTGCACGATTATTTCAGTTCTGGGCGTATCTGTTCCAAGCTATGTTTTTGCACTTGGACTCAGCTATACCTTCGGTTTCAAGCTGAGCTGGCTTCCGATGCTTTATTCGCAGAACAGCCCCATCGCAAGCACCGTTATGCCGAGCATCGCGCTGAGTCTGTTTACACTTGCCTCAATTGCGCGATTCACGCGAACCGAAATGATGGAGGTCTTGGGGAGTGACTACATGCTTCTGGCCGAAAGCAAGGGCATTTACGGAGGGGCGCTGATAGTCCGCCACGCGCTCCGAAACTCGCTCATACCAATTGTAACAGTTCTGGCTCCGCTGATTGTCGATTTAATGACAGGAAGTCTGGTGGTCGAGAAGATTTTTTCGATACCCGGTGTCGGAAGTCTTCTGGTTACGGCGATACAGTCGAACGACTACAACGTAGTAATTGCGCTGAGCTTCATTTACAGCGCAATGTACATAGGCATTATGCTTGTTGTTGACATCCTTTACGGCATAATCGACCCGCGTATCCGTCTTGCAAAGGAGGGCGACAACTGATGGCAAAGATGAAGAAAAAAATGCCTGCTACGGCTTCGGGACCCGAAATTACAGCAGATACATATGAATTCCTTCCCGATGATTTTACGCTGCGCGGAAACACGGATACGACAAGGATAGATACAAATTTTGCAAGCCAGAATTACTGGCTGGAGGTTCGACGCCGCTTTTTTGGCAATAAGGGCGCGCTGGTGTCGCTCATTCTCGTAATAATAATCGGTCTTCTTGCCGCCTTCGGACCGCTAATGACCGGCTATTCTTACAAGCAACAGAACCTTGCACAGAAAAACTTCGCGCCGAGAGTACAGGGGCTTGAAAGCTTCGGCGTTTTTAACGGTGATGAGTCGCTGAAAACAACCACGGGAACAAAGAAAATCAATGGTTACGAGCAAAAAGGCCTGACTGACACGTATTACTGGTTCGGCTCCGACGTTCTGGGGCGCGACATCTGGACGCGCGTCTGGGAAGGAACCCGAGTTTCTCTGGGAATAGCGCTCTGCGCCGCAATTATAGACATGATTATCGGTATGAGCTACGGCCTTATCAGCGGCTACTTCGGGGGGAAAGTCGATGACATCATGTGCAGAATCGCGGAAATAATCAACGGAATTCCGCGCCTTGTAATCGTGACGCTTCTTATGCTTGTTCTGCCCCACGGCTTTATCACCATCGTATTCGCGCTGATGATTACCGAATGGATAGGCATGAGCCGAATAGCTCGCGCCGAGATGCTCAAGCTCAAGGAACAGGAATTCGTTCTTGCCTCTAGAACACTGGGCGCCAAGCACTTTTTCATAATATTCAGCGAGGTATTGCCGAACATTATCGGGCAGATAATTACACAGCTTATGTTCAGTATACCTACCGCAATCTTCACGGAGGCGTTTTTGAGCTTTGTCGGACTCGGCATACCCGTTCCGATGTGCAGCCTCGGAAGCCTCATAAGCGACGCTTTCAACAGCTTCACGACTCATCCGTATCAAATAGTTCCGCCGATTCTTGTTCTTGCTCTTCTGATGCTCTGCTTCAACATGCTTGCCGACGGTCTGCGCGAAGCCTTTGACCCGAAGCTCAAGGAAATGTGAGGTGAGGGGTATGGGAAAAACAGAACGCGAAAAAGTGCTTGAGATGAGGGACCTTTCTGTTTCCTTTGTTTCCTCCGGTGCAACGGTGAACGCTATCCGCAGTGTGAACCTCGACCTCTATAAGGGCGAGACGCTTGCGATAGTGGGCGAATCGGGAAGTGGCAAGTCTGTCACTATGAAGGCCGTAATGGGCATACTTGACAAAAACGCCGTTATTAATAACGGTACCGTCAAATTTACCTATAACCGAGAGGAAAACGAAAAGGTAACGATAGACCTTCTGACACTTACAAAAAAGGAAATGCGCCAGCAAATAAACGGCAAGCGCATAGCAATGATTTTTCAGGACCCTATGACAAGCCTTGACCCAACTATGTCAATTGCCACCCAAATTATGGAGGGCATGATATGGCATTACGGTACATCAAAAAAAGAGGCTTACGAAAAAGCTCTTGAGCTCCTGAAGGAGGTCGGTATCGACGATCCCGAGAAGCGCATGAAGCAATATCCGCACCAGCTTTCAGGCGGTATGCGTCAGCGCGTCGTTATAGCAATTGCTCTTGCCTGCGACCCGGAGCTGCTCATTTGCGACGAGCCGACCACCGCTCTGGACGTGACGATTCAGGCCAAGATAATAGAGCTTATACAGAGAATCCAACGTGAGCGCGATATAAGTGTCATCTACATTACGCATGACCTCGGCATAGTCGCGAAGGTCGCTGACTATGTAAACGTTATGTACGCCGGAAAAATCGTCGAAAAAGGAAAAGTGGACGAGATCTATTTTGACCCAAGACATCCTTATACCTGGGGCCTGCTATCGGCAATGCCGGACCTTGACACCGACGACAACAGACTTTATACAATACCGGGCTCGCCTCCTAGCCTCAAAAACGTGATTAAGGGCGATGCTTTTGCGCCCCGAAACATCTATGCTCTCAAGATAGACGAGAGACTGGAACCTCCGATGTTCAAAATATCCGACACGCATTACGCTTCGACCTGGCTGCTGGACGAGCGCGCTCCAAAGGTCGACATGCCTGCCGAACTGAAAAGCCGCATAGCCCGTATGCAAAAGGAGGGTGAGCGAAATGACAGATGAAAGAAAGCCGCTGCTCGAAGTCAAGGGCCTGAAGCAGTATTTTAAAATGAGCCGCAACTACACTGTCAAGGCGGTCGACGGAGTTGATTTTGTGCTTTACCCCGGCGAGACCTATGGACTGGTAGGGGAGTCCGGCAGCGGTAAGAGCACTATCGGGCGCAGTGTGATACGTCTCTACGACCCGACGGAGGGAAGCATCACCTTTGACGGAATGGATATATCGGGGAAGCTCTCGAAAAAGAACAATGAACGCCTGCGCACCGAGATGCAGATGATTTTTCAGGACCCGATGGCCTGCCTGAATCCCCGCAAAAAGGTTGAAGATATTATAGCACAGGGGCTTGATATCCATCATTTGTATTCATCCCGTCAGGAGAGAAAAGAAAAGGTCGCCGACATATTGCTCAAGGTCGGACTTGATCCGGAGCACGCGGAGCGCTATCCGCACCAGTTCTCCGGAGGGCAGCGCCAGCGCGTAGGAATCGCCCGCGCCTTAGTCATGAATCCGAAGCTCATTATCGCTGACGAGTGCATCAGCGCTCTTGACGTTTCCATTCAGGCGCAGGTTGTCAATTTGATGAAGGACCTTCAGAAGGAAACGGGAACGGCTTATCTTTTTATCGCTCACGATCTTTCAATGGTAAAGTATATTTCCGAGCGCATCGGTGTTCTGCACATGGGACATCTGGTTGAAACAGGCACAAAGGATGAGATATTCTCAAACCCCGTGCATCCCTATACTCAGAGCCTGCTTTCGGCAATTCCGATTCCGAATCCGCAGACTGAAAGAAGCCGCGTTACTCAATCCTACGATTACAAAAAAGCAGGCATTGACTATAATGTCGGAGTTTCGCATCATCTCGGCGGTACGCACTTTGTACTTGGCACCGACGATGAACTTAAAAAGTGGACAAAAGCATAGATTTCAAGCGGTGCTGACAAGGCGCCGCTTTTTTATGGGCAGTCCTTATCAGGAAAATGTCTTTAAAAGGACTTGTGTTTATGGCACACACATACAAAAAGCGCTCCTCTGCCTGAGTCAAACAGGCTGCTGCTCAAATGAATTATAGCTATATGCAGCAGGAAGCTGATTTAGGGTGGTCGATAAAATGGCAGAACTTAGGAAAATGCAGCTTATATTTCGTGCTGTTTCGACCTGAATTTACAAAATGTTATTTACATAAATATTGACGGACAATGTATATGCAAAAAGTTATAAACATTATCAACAGCTTTTTCAACAGGCAAATAGTCTATAAATACGAGTCAATAATGGCTATTATTCCAATTAATTACAAACCCTGAACTTGGATAAACAAGGCAATAAACAACGGATAAATAGTTTACATAATATTAAAAACATTAGAAAAACAGTTAATATTACGCGCTCAAAAAATGCATGAAAAGCATCTTCTTGAGCTGCCAAATTGTGCTTGCGGGCTATTTGCATGGTATCTGTCAAACCGTAATATAGAACTATTTATTAATAAAATGAAGCCGCTGTACGCCGATTATTTATATTTGCCGCACATCTGCGCAATAATTCGAAAAATTAACATTATACGCAAATACTCGTGAATTTATTGATTTTAATCCTTGCAAAAAGCACTTTATTGCGCTATAATACTAAACGTAGTTGTGTGAGGACAAATGTCCACATGCGACGGACAACATTAATTCGCGGATCTAATATTCGCGAAAATACGGAGGAAAAGTAATGAAAAAGTATCTGGCTATCATCCTTGCTTGCATGATGCTTGTATGCGTGTTTGCAGGCTGCGGACAGAAGGCGGCAACAGAGTCTCCGGCAGCAGGCGCATCGGCTGCTCCCGCAGCAGGTGACAAGGTTGTCAAAATCGGCGTATTTGAGCCCGCATCCGGCGACAATGGTGCAGGCGGCAAGCAGGAATCTCTCGGAGTTCAGTATGCCAACACCGTACAGCCCACAGTTGACATAGCAGGCGAGACCTATCAGGTTCAGCTCGTTCCTGTCGACAACCAGTCTTCGACTGATAAGGCCGTTTCCGCTGCTCAGGAACTTGTCAGCGCCGGCGTTTCCGTCGTTCTCGGTTCATACGGCTCCAGTGTCTGCATGGCAGCATCCGACACATTTAAAAATGCCGGCATCCCCGCAATCGGCATTACCTGCACAAACCCCAACGTAACAGCAGGAAACACCCATTATTTCCGTATCTGCTTCCTCGATCCTTTCCAGGGCACTGTTCTTGCAAACTTTGCCAAGGATCAGTTCCAGTCCAAGAAGGCTTACTGCCTTGCGAAGCTCGGCGACGATTACTCCGTCGGCCTCTGCAACTATTTCAAGGAAGCCTTTGAGAAGCTCGGCGGCGAAGTCGTATACGAGACCTTCCCCGACGGCAACTCTGACTTCAGCTCCTATGTAACGAACGCCAAGAATTCCGGCGCGGACGTTTTCTTTGCTCCCGTATCCACCGACGCGGCTGCTCTGATCATCGACCAGGCTAACGCTCAGGGCCTCACAATGCCGATACTTGCCGGCGACACATGGGACTCCAACGTTATCCTCAAGGCTGCCAAGGACAAGAATGTTAAAGTCTATGTCGACACCTTCTATCAGGAGGGCGGAAACAAGGAATTTGACGATGGCTTCAAGGCTTGGCTCAATAAAGATTCCACCGCTCTTGCAAGCAACGGCGGCGATACCACAATAGCTGCTGTTTCCGCAATGGGCTATGACGCTTACTTTGTTGCTCTTGAAGCTCTCAAGGCGGCAGGTACCACTGATTCCAAGAAGGTCAACGAGGCTATCTGGAAGGTTACATATACCGGCGTATCCGGCGACATCGCATTTGACTCCGTAAACGGCGACGCTATCCGTGATACCGCATATGTCAAGACCGCCAACACCTCAACCGGTGCATGGGACTTCGTAGGCGTACAGAAAGCAAAATAAGTAATCATCACTTGCACATAAGTGGTATGGGCGGGGGCTTTAGCCTCCGCCATGCCCTTTTATTAAAACACTATAAAAAAGGACGCTGGGCTGCCTCGAAAGGGAGCGACTGTTCGTTTCCCTTCGAGACAGCCCAAATCTGAGGAGGTTCCTCCATGCATTTTTTATCTGCCAACCTGCCCTATATTCTGTCGGGTATTTCGGTCGGCGGTCAGTATGCGCTGATTGCAATCGGATATACGATGGTTTACGGTATATTAAGGCTAATTAACTTTGCGCACGGCGATGTTTTTATGGTAGCAGGTCTGATGATGGTCTATTTATCGTCATGGGCACCGCTCTATGTCACAATTCCTCTGGTAATTATCATTACTGTACTGCTTGGCTTTATAATCGAGCGTGCGGCATATAAGCCGCTTCGCAGCGCGCCCCGTATGTCAATCATGATTTCCGCCATCGGCGTGAGCTATTTGCTTCAGAACATATCGCTCTACATTACCGGTGGATTAAATAAAAACTACCCCTCAATTCCTTGGATTTCCGATACGATAACAATAGGAACAGCAGTCACGAAGCGTGTTACGCTGATAACGCCGGTGCTGACAATTGTTCTTGTTGTCGCGCTGGTAATTCTCATAAAGCATACAAAGATTGGCATGGCGATGCGTGCCGTTTCGAGAGACTTTGAAACCTCGCAGCTCATGGGAATAAAAGTGGACAGCGTTATTTCGTCTACCTTCATTATCGGCTCGCTGCTGGCCGCCATCGGCTCGATGCTGTATTTTACGAATTATCCCGGTGTTGTCCCAAACTCCGGTGCCATGCCCGGGCTTAAGGCCTTCGTTGCGGCGGTGTTCGGCGGTATCGGCTCAATACCCGGAGCCGTTGTCGGTGCGTTTATAATCGGTATCTGCGAGAATATCATAAAAGGACTCGATACAATTCTGGTCAATTCCGGAGTAATAAAAAGTCCGTTGGGTCTTGCTACTTTTTCCGACGCATTCACATTCGCGCTGCTGATAATAATTCTCATTGTTAAGCCCACAGGGCTCTTCGGTGAGAAGAAGACAGACAAGGTTTAGGCGGTGACGATATGAATAAGAAGAAAAAGACACTTATAAATGTCGCGCTCATGTTCGCGCTAGTATTAGTTATATTGATACTCAGTTATACGCTTAAATCCTCATCGATGATTTTCGTCGTTCTCAAGAAAGGCGCAATATACGCGCTTATCGCGGTTTCTATGAACCTGCTGAACGGTTTTACCGGCCTTTTCTCACTCGGACAGGCAGGCTTTATGCTGATAGGCGCCTACACCTATGCGATTTTCACTGTGCCTCTTGAGGTAAGGAATCAGGTTTACCAGTATTTCGATGGCGGTATAATCCACTTCACAATGCCGGTTATTCTTGCGCTGATACTTGCAGGAATTGCGGCAGCGATATTCGCGTTTCTCATCGGTTTACCTGTGCTGCGTCTCAAGAGTGACTACCTTGCGATTGCGACTCTGGGCTTTGCCGAAATTATCCGCGCTATTTTCCAGTGGAACGCGCTCGGGCCTATTACAAACGGCTCCAATATGCTCAAGATGTTCCCGTCCTTCGATTCGATTGTGAAAAGCCTCAGCGATAAACCGTTTTTTGCAAACCTATTTACGTCTGCACCGTGGATGGAGAATTTTCTCATTACGATGCTGCCGATTCTGCTTGCCGGCATTTGCATAGCTATTATCGTTATGCTGATTAATTCGTCTTACGGACGCGCGTTCAAAGCCATCAGAGATGATGAAATTGCCGCGGAAGCAATGGGAATTAATCTTGCGCGTCATAAAATGATGTCCTTCTGCACCAGCGCCTTCTTTGCGGGAATCGGCGGCGCTATGCTTGCAATGTTCCAGGCGACAATTCAGGCGTCAGCCTTCAAGTCTGCGATGACCTATGAGATATTGCTCATTGTCGTTCTCGGCGGCATAGGCTCCGTAACGGGAAGTTGCATCGGCGCGTTCCTGTATATTGCCGCTTCCGAGTGGTGGCTGCGCGGACTAGACGCGGGCAAATTCCTTGGTATAAAAGCTCCCGGAATTTTCAGAAACGGTTTCCGTCTTGTCGTATTCTCAATTATTATAATGTGCGTTGTTCTGTTCTGGCGCAAGGGCATTATGGGTGACAGGGAGTTCGATATTGAGCGTATAATTCAAGGGTTCAAAAACATACCGGTACGTTTTCTCAGAATGATCCAATGGTTTAAGAACCTTGGCAAAAAGAAAGGGGAGGTGAGCGGCAATGAGTGAAAACGTTCTGCGCCTTTCCGACGTAACAATGCAGTTCGGCGGTGTCGTCGCCGTTAATAACCTTTCTCTGGAAGTCAATAAGGGCGAAATCGTCGCACTAATCGGGCCGAACGGCGCCGGAAAGACGACGGCTTTTAACTGCATCACGGGCGTATATGAGCCCACAAACGGTCAAGTCGAGTTCAACGGCGAAACAATAGTTTCAAACCATCCCTCGGGCAAGATGAAAAAGCTTTATGCCGGCGAGAATAACGGCAAATATTCAAAGGTCGTAAGCAAAACTCCTGATAAGATAACCGAGTACGGCATTGCCCGTACCTTCCAGAACATAAGGCTGTTCGGAAGTCAGACTGTCTTTGAAAACGTCCTTATAGCAAAGCATATGCGCGCAAGGCAAAATATGCTGTCAGCAACCTTTATGATTAATCATAAGGAAGAAATGCGTATGCGCAGGGAGAGCATGGAACTGCTGGAACGGCAGGGAATGGCACATCTTGCAAACGAAAAGGCTGTGAACCTTCCTTACGGCGTCCAGCGCCGTCTGGAGATAGCTCGCGCTCTTGCGACAGACCCGAAGCTGCTGCTTCTGGACGAACCGGCCGCCGGCATGAACCCGCAGGAGACCTATGAACTGACTCAGTTCATACGCCAGATAAAGGACGAGCACAACCTTACCGTTTTTATGATTGAGCACCATATGGATCTTGTCATGCAGATTTCCGAGCGTATCTACGTACTTGACTTCGGCAAGCAGATTGCGCACGGCACTCCCGCAGAGATACAGAATGATCAGCGAGTCATAGAAGCATATCTGGGGGTGGCTGAAGATGCTTAAAATTGAAAATCTGAAAGTCAACTACGGCGGCATCGAAGCGGTCAAGGGCATATCCTTTGAAGTTGACGAGGGCAGTATTGTTACACTTATCGGTGCTAACGGCGCCGGAAAGTCAACCACGCTCCGTACTATAGCGGGCCTTGTTAAGCCGGCCTCCGGTACCGTCAGCTTCATGAATGAGGATATCACTAATAAAAGGGCAAACGAAATTGTCGCAAAGGGCATAACCCTCGTTCCCGAGGGACGGCGCGTGTTTCCAGATTTGACGGTGCTTGAAAACCTCAAGGTCGGAGCGTATCTCCGCAAGGACGATTTGACGGAAGATATTAAATGGGTTTACAGCCTATTCCCGCGGCTTGAAGAACGCTCATGGCAGGCCGCCGGAACGCTCTCAGGCGGCGAGCAGCAGATGCTCGCGGTCGGACGTGCGCTGATGAGCCGCCCTAAGCTCATGATGATGGACGAGCCCTCTCTGGGACTTGCTCCGCTTGTTGTCAAAGGTATTTTCGACATTATCAAGGAAATCAACAAGCAGGGCGTCACGATACTCCTTATTGAGCAGAACGCGAATATGGCTCTGCATACGGCCGATATGGGATATGTCCTCGAAACGGGACGCATAACGCTTTCCGGCCCGGGCAAAGAGCTTCTTAAGGACGAGGCGGTCAAAAAGGCGTATCTCGGAAAATAAAGAAGCAACTAAATCCGTTTTGTGCGTGAACTAAAGTAAACAGACGCAGGGTGCGCCCCGAAGCTTGGGCAGCACCCTGCTTTTAAAAAAGCGCGTATCAAAGATATGCCGATACGGGGCTATGTGGGAGAGAAGATTATGGACTACACGGAAAAGGCGAGAGAGCTGTTTTCAAGCGATATTTATGCGGTCGAAACCACCGGCGTGAGAATTGAGGAGGTCAGACCCGATTACTGCAAATGCAGTCTGAAGATTGACGAACGCCATTATAATGTCAACAGAAATGTGATGGGCGGAGCTATTTTTACTCTTGCGGACTATACCTTCGGAGTCGCGGCAAACGTTGAGAACCCGTCAGCGGTATCGCTAACCAGCACTATTAATTTTATACGCCCGACAAAAGGCCCCGTTATATATGCGGAAGCAAAGTGTATAAAAAGCGGCAGAAGCATAGTCTTCTATGATATAACGGTGACTGACAGTGACGGCAACATTATAGCCACAGTCGCCGCAAACGGCTTTCGGAGGTAGTAAGCTTTGACATGACTTCTATAACAAAAAAAGCCCAGAAAGTATTAATGTATCAATACTTTCTGGGCTTACGGTTGGTGGAGACTGGCGGAATCGAACCGTCGACCTCATGCGTGTGAAGCATGCGCTCTAACCGGCTGAGCTAAGCCTCCCTTTACAGAAGAAGGGAGCAAATGCTCCCTCAAAACTGTGGTGACCCGTACGGGATTCGAACCCATGATACCGCCGTGAAAGGGCGGTGTCTTAACCACTTGACCAACGGGCCATATTACTGGGAGCACAAAAGCACTCCCATTTTGGTAGCGGCGACTGGATTTGAACCGGTGACACTCCGGGTATGAACCGAATGCTCTAGCCAGCTGAGCTACGCCGCCATGTATTGTTCTGAAGAACAGGCAAGAGTTATTATACTAAACAAGTCTGACCCTGTCAATAAAAACTTCTTACATTTTTAAACTTTTAGAAACATTAGATTTAAGATAAAAAAGGGCGGCATTTTATCGTAAAATGCCGCCCCTTCTAACGATGAATTACTTCTTTCGTGCTAGCACCTTTTCGATGCCTTTGATAACTCCGTTTGCGTCAACACCGTATTTCGCAAGCAACTGCGAATAAGGCGCGCTCTCGGTGAAGGTGTCCTGAATGCCGACAAATTCGGTCGGAACTCCGGCTCCGCCCCAGGCGAGAACTTCGGAAACCGCTCCGCCGAGTCCTCCGAAAATGTTGTGTTCCTCTGCGGTCACAATCGCGCCTGTTTCGGCTGCGCATTTCAGAATGAGCTCCTTGTCAATGGGCTTAATGCTGTACATATCAACTACGCGAACGGAAACGCCCTTGTCTTTGAGTATTTCAGCGGCCTCTATGGCCTTGTGAACCAGAAGCCCGCAGGCAATTACTGTTACGTCCTTGCCGTCTCTGACAATCGCGCCTTTGCCGCATTCAAGCTTTGTATCCTCGGTATAGAGGTCGGGGTATACATCGCGAGAAAGACGCAGATATACGGGGCCTTTATGCTCAACCGCGAACTCCGTTGCCCAGCGGGTGCTTCTCTCGTCTGAAGGAACAATGACGGTCATATTCGGGAGAGCGCGCATCACAGCAATGTCTTCTGTTGCGTGGTGAGTCGCACCGTCAAAGGCGTCCGACATTCCGCAGTAGGCTCCGCCGAACTTGACGTTAAGGTTGCCGTAGCAGACCTGCGCGCGAGTTGCTATGAGCCCCAGCGTCGTCAGAAACACCGTGAAGGTATTCACAAACGGAATTTTACCTGTTGTGGAAAGCCCCGACGCAGTCGCGACCATGTTGCTCTCCGCAATACCCATGTTGAAAAAGCGGTCGGGGTGCGCTTTTCCGAAAACTCCGCTTTTGGTCGAGCCGGACAGGTCGGCGTCCAGTACGACAATATCCTTATTCTTTTCGCCGAGCTCCGCGAGAACGGAGCCGTACACTTCTCTGATTGCCTTTGCCATCAGTTTTCACCTCCGAGTTCTGCGATTGCCTTAGCCAAATCTTCATCGGTCAGCGGCTTGCCGTGCCACGCGGCCTTGCCCTCCATGAAAGATACGCCCTTGCCCTTAACGGTGCTTGCGATAATAACAGACGGTCCGTCGTTTATCTTTTCGCTTGCGTCAAGCGCGGCGGTCAGTTCTTTGAAGTCGTGACCGTTGCACTCTATAACATTCCAGCCAAAGCTGTGCCACTTCGCGGACAAATCGCGTATCGGCATAATTTCATCGGTTGTGCCGTCAAGCTGAACCTTGTTGTAGTCAACGATTGCGGTAAGGTTTGAAAGCTTATATTTCGGCGCTGACATTGCTGCTTCCCATACTGTGCCCTCATTGAGCTCACCGTCGCCCAGAACGGCGTAAACTCTCGCGGGACTGTTGTTCAGCTTAAGCCCCAGCGCCATACCCTGCGCCGCCGAAAGTCCGATACCAAGCGGTCCGGAGGACATTTCAACACCGGGGGTGTGGATAGAGGGATGTCCCTGAAGCAGGCTGTCTATTCTGCGGAGCGTTCCCATGCTGTCCTTTGGAAGGAAGCCCTTTTCAATAAGATTCCGATAGAGCATCGGAGCCGCGTGTCCCTTGCAGAGAACAAGCCTGTCACGGTCAGGATTATCGGGATGAGCTGAATCAATGTTCATGCGCTCCTGATAAAGCAAAGTAAGAATTTCACATACGGACAGACTCCCGCCCGGATGTCCGGACTGGATACCATGTATGGCTTTGAGTACATCAATGCGGAATACTCTGCAAAGCTCATTCAGCTCCGCAATCCGCGCTTTCGATAACGGCATTTTTTTTCCTCCATTTATTGATTTACTTTATTCTGCGGATGTCCGTCCAAAAATGCACGGACATTATCGGCTGCGATACTAACAAGTCTTTTTCTGCTTTCAATCGGCGCCCAGCCTATGTGCGGTGTGATTATGCAGTTCGGACATCCAAAAAGCGGGCTTCCGTCCTTCGGTGGCTCCTTGGTCAGAACATCCGCTGCAAAGCCGCCGAGCTTTCCGCTTAAAAGCGCGTCTGCCGTATCCTGTTCGTTTATCAGTCCGCCTCGAGCTGTATTGATTATTATAACACCATCGCGCATTTTTGCGATAGTATTCCTGCAAATAAGGCCCTTATTTTCCGCTGTAAGCGGGCAGTGTAGGCTGACAATGTCGGAGGTACACAAAACTTCGTCTATTGATGTCATTGTAACGCCATCAATACCCGATTCGCTTTTCTGGTGCGCGGCGCAGGCAATGACCTTCATTCCAAAGCAGACTGCCGCTTTGGCGACTGACCTTCCGATCTGCCCGAAACCGATTATGCCCAGAGTCTTGCCCGACAGCTCCATAAGAGGAGCGTCCCAATAGCAGAAATCGGCGTTTCTGCCCCATTTCCCGGACATTACGCCCTCACTGTGCTTTCCAGTATGCATACAGAGCTCCAGAAGCAGCGCAAAGGTGTGCTGTACGACAGACGGTGTACTGTAGGCCGGAATGTTGCACACTGTAATTCCGCGCTCTGTCGCGGCTCTGAGATCAATGTTATTATATCCCGTGGCAAGCTCACCGATATATTTGAGCTTTGCGCACCTATCCATAAGCTCGCCCGTAAACTCCGTTTTGTTTACAAGCACGATCTCGGCATCCCTGATTCTCTCTAGAGCCAACTCGCTCGGGGTACGGTCATAAATCTCGGCGTCGCCCAGCTCCGCAAGGCTGTCCCACGAAATATCGCCGGGGTTTATGGCGTATGCGTCAAGTATAACGATTTTCATCAAAGCTCTCCCTACCGAAGAATTTTCCGCTTATTAGCACTTATTATAAAATATAACAAGCCGCCGCCTACGTCAAGCCGTATGTGTATTTTAAAATTTCTTTGCAAATGCATACTTGATACAGATATAAAAACATGATACAATTATATGAAACAACTTTAAATCATCTTTCTGAAATTTGTATCAATATTAAACAATTTGTAATTATTTTGCTCAAAAATTCCCGTTTTTGCATATTATATTCCATGAAAGGAACGGTTTTTCATGCAGAAGCAGCAAAACATCGATTACTGGCTCGGGCTGCACAAGGGACTGGATGGCTTTGATTTCCCAAATTCGGCTATTTCAAACTCATGGAAACGCAGTGACAACCGCAGCATCGATTATAACAAGGTCACCCCGAAGGAACTGAACCAGTCCGAGCTTGACAGAACAAAAAAGAACTACAGGCGCCTCATGATTTGCTCCGACTGGGTAATAAATCATTTTATAGCCAATAACGCCGAGAGCGATATCCGTGTTCTTGTCTTCAGCAAGGAAGGCATACTTCTGCGCATATACGGCATTCCCGAAGAAAATGACTGGCTAAGTCAGGCGGGAATAAAAAGCGGTACAAAATGGTCGGAAGAAATCATCGGCGCTAACCCGTTTACAATCGGAATACAGGGCCGCAAAGCTATTGATATGCACGGCTACAGTAACTATTCACGTTTTCTGATTGACGGCTCCTACTATTTTGCGCCGGTCTGCCTCACCGAAAACGAGATTTACGGAACTATTATTATCGCTGTTCCTCAGGAAAAGCGTGACCAGTATCTTCTCTCGGTTGCGATAACGATTGCACGGTCAATTGAGCTTGACGTGTTTTTGTTTCAAAGCATAGATATGTTTACCTCAAGTGAAGAGGAATCCGGTTCGATTTTTCTGCGGCAGAACAAGGGCAGAAACGAAGTTGTAATAATTAACGATCAGGTCTTCAAAATTCTCGGTATAAAAAAGCCCGACACATATCACCTTACGCTTGAGGAAATCATACTTCCGCTTCCGGAAAACAGAGAGTTCTGGAGCATACTCGAATCGAAAAAACTGGTGAGCGACAAGGTGCTTCCCATCTCCGTCAGCAGCGGCAGGGTCTATGTCAACATGAGCACCGCAACGTACAAGCAGAATAAGTTCCACCCAGACGGCATTACGATATCGTTCAGCTCTAACGGACGAGCCAACAAAATGTCTTCCAAATTTACGGACAACAACGCCAGATACACCTTCAACGACATCATCGGTGAAAACGATTTGATGCTCGAAACCATAAAGCGCAGTAAAATCGCCTCTCAGAGCGACAGCAACATTCTTATTCAGGGAGAAAGCGGAGTCGGCAAGGATGTCTTTGCGCAGGCCATCCACAACAGCAGCAAACGCAGCCACAAGCCCTTTGTCGCTATCAACTGCGCGGCCTTTTCCAAGGAACTCATCGCAAGCGAGCTTTTCGGCTACGAGAGCGGAGCGTTCACCGGCGCGAAAAGAGAGGGCTCAATCGGCAAATTCGAGCTTGCAAACCACGGCACGCTGTTTCTGGACGAAATAGGCGATATGCCTATGGAGGTGCAGTCCGTCCTGCTCCGTGTCCTTGAGGAAAAGACCTTTCGAAAGGTCGGCGGCAACGACCTCATCGAGGTGGATGTGCGCATTATCGCCGCGTCAAATAAGAATCTAAAGGAGCTCATCGAGAAAAAGCTCTTCCGTGAGGATTTGTTTTATCGCCTGAGTATTATTAGAATCAACATTCCGCCACTGAAGAGCAGGGGAGCGGACGTTTACCTTTTTGCAGAATATTTTCTTAAGAAGCTTTGCACGCGAATGGGCAAGCCCGACATAAGACTGTCAAAAAACGCTTTGGAGTTTTTGGGCAAATACTCCTGGCCGGGAAACCTCCGCGAGCTCCAAAACCTTCTGGAGGGCATAATCAGCACCCATGAGGAAACCCTCATAACCGAAAAGGAAATTCACAATTATCTCGGAGACTATTTCCTCGAAACCTTGCAGGAAGAATCACCCGCCGCGACCATTCCCTATGATATATACGGGCTGGACGAAAAAGAAAAATTCGAAATGGCGCTTCGAAAGTGCCGCAATAACAGGACGAAGGCCGCCGAGTACCTCGGACTTTCACGCAGTACATTTTACAGGAGAATGCAGGAATTCGGCATGAACTGAAGCCGCATCCGCTTCACAATACACAAATCTCAAAATCTGAAAGGAAGCTAATAATGGACAACGTACGTATATTTGAAATCAAGCAGAGCGTTTATGAAAATAACGATCACGAGGCCGCAAGACTGAGAGAAAGACTTAAAAAGGAACATACCTGCCTTATGAACCTCATGTCCTCTCCCGGCTCGGGCAAGACGACAACACTTCTGCGCACAATCGAGGCTCTTCGTGATGAGTTCAAAATCGGTGTTATGGAAGCCGACATTGATTCCGCGGTAGACGCGGAGACTATAGCAAAAACCGGTACCAAGGCTATTCAGCTTCACACCGGCGGAATGTGCCATCTTGACGCCTGCATGACCGAAAGCGGTATCAACGAGTTCGGCACCGAGGATTTGGATTTCGTGGTTCTCGAAAATGTCGGCAACCTCGTCTGCCCCGCGGAGTTCGATACCGGTGCCGCATTCGACGTTATGCTTCTGAGCGTACCAGAAGGCGACGACAAGCCGCTCAAGTATCCGCTTATGTTCTCCAAGGTTTCGGCGCTCCTTATCAACAAGATTGACGTTAAGCCTTATTTCGACTTTGATTCCGACGCCGTCAGAGAGCGCGTCAGAAAGCTCAATCCCGATGCAGCTGTGTTTGAAATTTCCGCGAGAACCGGCGAGGGCATCAAGGAATGGACCGACTGGCTTGCCGCGAAAATCCGCGACTGGAATAAATAGGCGTTATTATGCAGTACTACAGGCTTTTTCAGCCGATAAAAATACGCAATCTCGAGCTTAAAAACCGTATAATCATGCCCGCCATCCACCTTATGTACAACATGGACGGCTTTGCAAACGAGCGTTTTAACGAGTTTTACTTTAGGCGTGCAGAGGGCGGCGCGGGCCTTGTTTTCGTAGGCGGCTGCCGCTTTGACGAATACGGCGGTTCACCCGGTATGATGAGTCTGCAAACGGACGAGTTCATTACCGGTTACCGCGAATTCACAGACGGTATGCATAAGCGCGGCGCAAAGGTCGGAGTACAGCTCTATCACGCCGGAGCCTATGCCCATTCTATAGCGAATGACGGGCGTGAGGCTCTTGCTCCCTCCGCTGTTCTGAGTAAGTTCACAAAAGAAATGCCTAAGGAAATGACTTGCGACGAGATGAAAACAGTCGTTTCCAAGTGGGCGGAAGCCGCGGTCAGGGCAAAAAAAGCTGGGTTTGATATCGTGGAAATTTCCGCTTCTGCTGGCTATCTTATCAGCCAGTTCCTTTCTCCAAAAACGAACCTCCGCACCGACGAATACGGCGGCTCCTGGGAAAATCGTACACGCTTTCCTCTTGAAGTCGTTGCGGCGGTCAGAGAAGCGGTCGGTGAGGATTATCCAATATGCGTGCGTATCGCCGGCAATGATTTTGTTTCCGGCTCAAACGGAAACGATGAGGCTGTCTCGTTTGCAAAGCTGCTTGAAAAGGCCGGAGTCGATTTAATTAACGTAACGGGCGGCTGGCACGAAGCGACTATTCCGCAGCTTACGGGCGATTTACCGCGCGCCGGCTTTGCGTATCTCGCCGCCGCCGTCAAGGATGCCGTGAGTATTCCTGTCGCGGCGAGCAACCGAATAAACGACCCTGCCGTCGCCGAAAGAGTTCTCGCGACTGGGGAGGGTGACCTTGTAAGCCTCGGGCGTCCGCTTATAGCCGATCCTGACTGGCCGAGGAAAACCCTGAGTGACGAGTTTTCCGTCATACGGCGCTGTGTTGCCTGCAATCAGGGCTGTCTTGCAAAGACCTTCTTTGCCGAGCCCGTTGAATGTCTTGTAAACGGCTATGCGGGCAAGGAATACCTCTTTAAAAGGCATCGCACAAACGACCCGAAGGCAATCCTCGTGCTTGGCGCGGGCGTAGCAGGCTGTGAGTTCGCGGTTCAGGCGGCTCTGAAAGGACATAACGTCACGGTTTGGGAAAAAACAGACCGCATAGGCGGACAGCTCCATCTGGCAGCGGCTCCTCACGCAAAGCGCGAGTTTTTGAATCTTGTTACATATTACACTGCGGCACTTAAGAAGCTGGGCATTGAGCTCGTTCTAAACAGGAACGCATCGATTGACGAGATAAAGACCTCTGGTTTTGATATACTCGTTATTGCAACAGGGAACATACCTAAAATGATTACGCTGCCCGGAAACGGCAAAATCCCTGTCTGTTCCGCCTACGATATTCTCGGCGGCAAGGTAATAGCCGGAAAAGGCGTTGTTATTGTCGGCGGCGGTGCTGTCGGCTGTGAGTGTGCGGACTATCTCGCCTGTGAAGCGGCGCTTTCGCCCGAGGAAATCTATTTCATGCTCTCCCAGCGTTCCGAAACCAGCGAAAAAGTGCTGTCGATGCTTGATGAAACACGCAGAAACGTGACGATAGTTGATATTGCAAAAATCGGTACCGGCTTTGAACAGGGAACGGCATGGCCGCTTATGAAGGAGCTTACCCGTTTCGGTGTGAAGCAATATCCCTTTGCAAAGATACTTGAGGTAACCGATACTGGTGTCGAGCTTGAAGCTCCGGAGCAGAAAACCCGTGAGCAGAAAGCAAGAGAGCGCGAAACGGACGTCGTCGAGCCCGAAAAGCAGATTCGTCTCAGTATTCCCTGTGACACGATTGTTATCGCTGCGGGCGCTATTCCAAATGATACTCTATTTAACGCGCTCAGGGACGACTGCAACGAAATCTATAACATTGGTGACTCCCTGCACCCGGGCAAGGTCTCGGACGCCATAGCGCAGGCAATTGAGCTTGTTTCTAAGCTGTAAACGCCACTTAGATATAAAAGGACTGTTCCGGTTAAGGAACAGTCCTTTTATATCTAACATATGCAACCTAAAATAACATTAACAAAGCAAATATGTAAGCATCGTGTTCTTGTATATTGCAAAAACATATGGTATCTTGTGTGCAAGGAGTGAAAAGTATGATAAGTATGAATATTCATTCTCTGCGAAAAGCTAATAAAATGACTTTGGAAGAGGTTGCCGGTAAGCTTGGCGTTTCAAGACAGGCCGTTTCAAAATGGGAAAGTGGAGAGAGCGTACCGGATATCGAAAACTGCAACGCGCTTTCACAGCTCTACGATGTTTCGCTGGACGAGCTGGTGAACGGAGAAAACAAAGCGGGCGCCCCGCCGCTTCCTAAGGGAAAGCATGTATTCGGTACAGTAACCGTAGGTGAACGCGGGCAGATCGTAATACCAAAAAAGGCGAGAGATATTTTCAAAATACGTGCGGGAGATAGTCTTATGGTTTTAGGAGACGAGAATCAGGGCGGATTGGCGCTTAACGAAACAAGTCGATTCGTCAGCGATTTGAGCTTTCTAATGGACCGAGCAAAAATAGCCGATGCCGACACAAAGGAGAAAGAATGAAGAGAGGAAAAAAGGTGGCGCTGGTAATTATCGCGGCGGTCCTTATTATACTCGCCATACTGGCAGGGGTTTATTTTTATAGGAATATGCATCCGAAAGACGACAAAGACTGGGAGAAGACTGTGAAGGCGGGCTTCACCGAAAAGCAGGCTAAACTGCCGGACGGCACGGTAATAAACTATGGTGAAGGCCCGAACGGAGGCCCGTCACTGCTTTTGATACACGGACAGGGCGGAGACTGGACGGATTACGCGTCAGTGCTTCCAAAACTCTCAAAAGAATTCCACGTATACGCTGTGGATTGCTACGGTCACGGCAAGTCGAGCCATGATACGGCGCTATACAGCTGTAAAAAGAACGGTGAGGCTCTGAAGTGGTTTATTGAAAACGTTATTGGGGAGAAGTGTTATGTTTCCGGACATTCTTCCGGCGGAATTCTCACAGCGTGGCTTGCGGCGTATGCTCCGGAGTCAGTGAGCGGCATAGTGCTCGAAGACCCACCGCTTTTTGAGGTCACTTCTAAGGAAATGCAGGAGGGCAGCGGGTGTGCCGCATGGTGGGACAGCTTTACTATAAAACATAACTTTCTTAATCAGACGGCAGAGGGCGACTACGCTACATATTACATGGAAAACAGCTATTTCATGAAGTTCTTCGGCGGGCTCCAGAGCAAGCTCGTAAGCTCTGTACATAATTACCGCCAGAAGCATCCGGGCGAAAAGGTAAGAGTGTTCTGGCTTCCATATTCGCTGCTGCGCGGCATAGAGACAGACAGCTACGATTTGAGGTTTGGTGACACGTTTTACACGGGCTCGTGGTTTGACGGTGTCGATCAGGAAACAATTTTGCTGAATATTAAATGCCTGACGATATATCTGAAGGCTAAAACCCAGTACGGCAAGGACGGCGTGGTCTATGCCGCAAACACCGATGAGGATGCGCATAAGGTGTTGCAGCTGATAGATGGCTGTGAAATGCTGAGCATAAAGTCCAGTCACGACATCCACTATGAGCACCCCGCCTTCTTCATCTCAGCCTGTGAGGAACTCTTGGGCAAAGGATAGGAAGGCTGGGAAAAGAATAGTAGAACAAAAACACGGTTCTCTTAAGTGTTAATTCACTTGAGAGAACCGTGTTTTCAATTTAGCTTCGCATAGGCTTTATGCCCGGCACTAATACTTGCTTAACTTTTTTCATCGCCGCGGTGCTTTTCAAATATCGGCTCCTGAACAAACGAAGCCAGAAGGGCAAAGGCTCCCGGCAGAATAAGAACGAGCAGGGGAGCGTGTATTACCGCCAGCACCGCAAGGGCGGCGAGGCAAACTAACCCGAATGTCTTAGCAGGATAACCGACAGCGAGCAAAAAAGCGTTGCGGAGCAGAACGGCATTTTTTTGCCGAAAGCGGGATAAAAGCGGAAAAATATAAACAAAGGTGCCGGTAAATACAATACCGAGGAGCACAACGACCACCCAATACGCAATAAACATGTCGCCGGACAAGCTGTGAGCCCCGAGCAGACAGTAGAGCGAAAAGAGTCCGCAGCCGGCGGCAAAAACGAGAGAAGGTACGATACCCTGTCTGAGGGTTTCGCGGAAAACGCTGAAAAAAGTTTTGGTAAGGCTGCCGTTTTCGTCGCATACGACACGGACAACGGCGGAGTAAAGGGCAGCCGAAGAAGCCCCGATAGTGATTATCGGAACGCAGCAGACTATCCAATAGGCGCTGACGATGCACAAATCGGCAAACGCCTCAAGAAAACGCAAAAGAGCGCCGCCAACACTATGAACCTGCATCATATTACCTCCTTGACGAGGCAAAACCCAAGCGTCCAGCTACTCCGCTAAAAGCCAATTATAGCTCGAGATTCTTGCCGCTTAATTTATCGAACATATGTACAACATTGCCGCCGAACGTAAAGGATATGGGCTGCCCCGATGAGAAATCGGTTTTGTTGGTTCCGTAGAGATCCATCGTCTGCACGATGGCTATCGTGTCTCCGCCGCAGGCCTTCAGGTGCAGGTGCATGGTGCTACCCATCATTTCTGACACATCGACAAATGCGCGGAGCATATTATCCCCGTCTCCCGCGAGCATTATATGCTCCGGACGAACTCCTATCGTTATACCGCGTGGTTCCGCATTGTTTGCAGAGAGTTTAGCCTGTTTTTCATCCGAAAGAAGTACAGTTGCATTTTCAAGCCTAACGGCATACTTGCCGGCTTCTCTAATCAGCTCAGCGTCATAGAAGTTCATTTGCGGTACACCTATAAAGCCGGCCACAAAAATATTAGCGGGGTAATGGAAGACCTCCTGAGGAGTGCCGATCTGCTGTATGAAGCCGTCCTTCATAATAACTATGCGGTCACCCAAAGTCATAGCTTCGGTCTGGTCATGAGTTACGTATACAAAAGTGGTATCAACACTCTGACGCAGCTTGATAAGCTCCGCGCGCATCTGGTTTCTGAGCTTTGCGTCCAGATTGGAGAGCGGTTCATCCATAAGGAAGACCTTCGGGTCGCGCACTATTGCGCGGCCTATGGCGACGCGCTGACGCTGACCGCCGGAAAGAGCCTTGGGCTTTCGGTCGAGGTAGTCTGTAATATCGAGAATCTCCGCCGCCTCGCGTACCTTGCGGTCTATTTCATCCTTCGGAGTTTTATGCAGCTTAAGCGAAAACGCCATGTTTTCAAACACGGTCATATGTGGGTAAAGCGCGTAATTCTGAAAGACCATTGCGATGTCCCTGTCTTTGGGCGCGATGTCGTTGACAAGCTTCCCGTCGATATAAAGCTCACCCGCGGTAATTTCCTCAAGCCCCGCAATCATGCGCAGAGTCGTGGATTTTCCGCAGCCCGAGGGCCCGACCAGAACAATAAATTCCTTGTCGGCAATTTCAAGATTGAAATCCTGAACGGCGATAACGCCTTCCTCGGTGATCTGGAGATTGGTTTTCTTTTCCTCGGTTTCACCTTTTTTGGCTTTCTTTTTGCCTTCATCGGCATAGGGATAGATTTTTTTCAGATTTCTCATGGATACAGTTGCCATAGCCTTGGCTCCGGCTGCAACGCGTCCGCATTGAACAGCCTCGCGTCCGACTGCTTATGAGCCGATACGCATTACGGCAGGTCTCCACACTGCCGCACCGCGAGCCGCGCGGATTTAATCCTCCATTCTTTAATCTCGACGCACGAATTAATGGAGTCGCGCGCCGGATTTTGTTTCTGCGGCGCCCCGCAGGATAGCGATGAAAAGCCGGAATAAAATCGAGACGGGTATAATATGCCGCAAAGCGGAAGACCTGCACAGGCGCCGCTAAATGGCTCTTATTTTTAGAGGTTCGTTCCGTTATTTGCGATTATGCCGGCATACCAGCCAAAGCTGTCCTTCGGAATCCGAGCCTGCGTGGCGTAGTCGAGGTACACAAGCCCAAACCTCTCGCTGAAGCCGCGATCCCACTCGAAATTGTCGGTGAACGACCAGTGAAGATAACCCTTGACGGGTACGCCGTCATTTACACACAGATTAAGCTCATGAAGGTAGAGCTCAAGAAAATCTATGCGGTCCCAATCATGCACATGCCCGTCGGAATACACAAAGTCGTTGCAGCTGGTTCCGTTTTCGGATATCAGTACAGGTTTCCGATAGCGCTCCCAAAGCAGACGAGGGCCGTAGCGCATGACTTCCGGCGTAACCGGCCATTTCAAGGCGGTTCTGCGGCAGCCGGGCGTGTGAGGTACATATTCATATCCGCCGTTTTCGTTTGCGCGTACCGTACTGCCGTTATAGATGTTCAGCGCGAGACAGTCAATATCGGTTTTTATAAGCTCCATTTCGCTCTGGGGTACCAAGCTGAAAAGCCGTGACAGAACAGCGTCACCGGTATCCGGGTATTTGCCGAAGAAGATAGGGTCATATAACATCTGATGCGTGAACATCCAGTCGTCCTCGGAGACGGCAAAGGTCGCTTGTCTGGCTGCCTCCATATCAGCGGAGGCATCGCTCGCTGGGGAACAGAGCCTTCCAGTGGAGGCGGGACTTACCAGAACGTTCGGGTCGGAGTCACGAATTTCACGAAACGCAAGACCGTGCGCCAGAAGAAGGTTGTGCCAGATACTGAAAAGCTCCGGCGTCGTAAGCTTTTTACCGGGCGCGTGTATCCCTGTAGCGTGTCCCAGAGAGACAATACATTGAATCTCGTTAATGGTGAAATAGTTTCTGACACGTCCGCAAAAGTGTTCGGCAACGGCACGGCAGTACCGCGCGAAAGCGTAACAGGTTTCTCTGTTCTGCCAGCCGCCCTTATCCTCAAGCGCCTGCGGAGTGTCCCAGTGAAAAAGCGTAATATACGGCTCGATACCGTTTTTGAGACAATCATCCACGACCTTGTCATAGTAGGCAAAGCCGCGCGCTTCCGGCTCTCCGTCGCCTGACGGGAAGATGCGGGGCCAGCTTATCGAGAAGCGGTAGGCCTTGACGCCCAGCTTTGTCATAAGCGCTATGTCGTCCGCGTAACGGTGATATGCGTCGCTGGCAATATCGCCGTTATCACCCTCGAAAGTGGTACCGGAGAGATGGCTGAAGCGATCCCATACAGATAAGCCTTTTCCGTCCTCGCGTACAGCGCCCTCTGTCTGATAAGCGGAGGAGGCCACGCCCCATATGAAGTCTTTGGGAAAGCTCAAGAGTTCACCCCATTTCTACAATGATTTCGACAGAAGAACCGACCGGAGCGACAGGCAAAACGTAGGCGTCAAGCAGCTTGCCGTCGCACATTACAGATTTTACGCCCTTCTGAACACCGGCGGAATTGTCCACGGTGATTTTGTACACGGCACCGCGGAATACCCGTGTAACGGAAAAGCCTTTCATCGAAGAGGGAATACAGGGGTCAAGCAGCAGCCCGTCAAGAGTTGGACGGATGCCGAGTATGTACTGGCTGATATTTGTGAACGCCCAAGCGGCGGTGCCTGTCAGCCAGCTGTTTTTGCCCTCGCCGAAGGCGGGAGCGTCCTTTCCGGCCATCATCTGGCAGTAAGCGTAGGGCTCGGTACGGCGAACATCCTCCGCGTCCTCCAGATAAGCAGGACAGGTTTTTCTGAAAACCTCAAAAGCGCGGTCGCCGTGACCGAGGACTGTCTCGGCGCAGCTCACCCACGGGTTGTTGTGACAGAATATACCCGCATTTTCCTTGTAGCCGGGAGGGTAGGAGCTTATTTCGCCGAGCTCGGGATGATAGACTGTGTAGGCCGGCTGGAGCAGCACTATGCCGAAGTCGGTGCCAAGCCGCTCTTTAACACTATGGAGGGCGCTTTCCGCAAAGCCGTTTTCAATTCCGATACCGGCAAAGACGCACATGCCCTGCGGTTCAATGAAAATCTGCCCCTCTTTGCAGCTTTGACTTCCAATCGGACTGGAAAAAGCGTCATAAGCGCGGAGAAACCATTCGCCGTCCCAACCCTTGTCCAGAACTGTCTTTTCCATTGCGCCGATTTCGCGGAGCGCCCCGTCCGCCTCTTCAAAAAGATTCTGGTGGCGGCAAATGTCCGCGTATTCACGGCCTGACTTTACAAACAGGCCGGCTATGAATACGCTTTCGGCTACGGGCCCCTCGGACGGGCCGAAGGTCTGGAAGCTCTCGCCGGGAGCTTCCGAAAAACAGTTGAGGTTCAGACAGTCGTTCCAATCGGCTCTGCCGATGAGCGGAAGACCGTGAGGCCCCTTGTGCGTAACGGTATATTTGAAGCTCAGCCGCAGATGCTCCATAAGCGGAGCTGATTTTGCCTCGTCATTGTCGAAGGCGCAGGGTTCTGAAAGTATCGAGAAATCTCCTGTTTCACGCAGATATGCCGAAACCGCCGCGATAAGCCAAAGCGGATCGTCGTTGAAGCCGCTGCCTACGTCCAGATTTCCTCTTTTGGTTAAAGGCTGATACTGATGATAGGCGCTGCCATCCTCAAACTGAGTCGCAGCGATATCGAGTATGCGTTCTCTCGCGCGCTCGGGCAGAAGATGCACAAAGCCGAGAAGGTCCTGACAGGAATCGCGGAAACCCATGCCGCGCCCCAGTCCGCTTTCAAAGTAGCTCGCGCTGCGGCTCATGTTGAAGGTGACCATGCACTGATACTGATTCCAGATGTTCACGGCGCGGTCGAGCTTTTCGTCGCCGCTCTCAAGGCTGAAACGGGAAAGAAGAGAGTTCCAGTATTCGGACAGGGCTTTAAACGCCGCGTCGAACTGTGCGTCCGTCGAATACTGATTTATCAATGCCTCGGCGGGAGTCTTGTTGACGACGCCGGGAGCCGAAAACTTTTTGTCACGGGAATTTTCGCAGTAGCCAAGAATAAATATGAAGCTTTTGCTTTCACCGGGGTACAGCTCGATATGGAGATGGTGACTTCCGACAGGAGCCCAGCCGTGAGCAATCGAATTTCGGCTGCATCCGCTTAATACGGTTTCGGGATTTTCAAAGCCGTTATATGCGCCGCAGAAGGCTTCTCTGTCAGTGTCAAAACCCACAACGGGAGCATTTACGGCGAAGACGGAGTAGTGATTGCGCCTTTCCCGATACTCAGTTTTGTGGTAAATTGCGCTGCCGTCGACTTCGACCTCGCCGACAGAGTAGTTGCGCTGAAAATTAGTCATATCATCAAAAGCGTTCCATAGACAGAATTCCACGAAGCTGAAGACTTCGAGAGATTTATTCTCAGAACCGCTGTTCGTAAGCGTAAGGCGGGTAAGCTCGCAGGGGGAATCCATTGGAATAAAAGTCTCCTGACGGGCGGCAACGCCGTCCTTGGAGCTTTTGAAAATACTGTAGCCGAGACCGTGGCGGCACTCGTAGCTGTCAAGCTCCGTTTGAGTCGGACGCCAGCCGGAGTTCCAGACCGTTTTTCCGTCGTTAATGTAAAAATAGTGTCCGTTTCCGTCCAGAGGAGCGTCGTTATAACGGTAACGGGTCAGACGCAGGAGTTTTGCGTCCTTGTAAAAACTGTAGCCGCCGCAGGTGTTGGATATGAGAGAGAAGAAGTCCTGATTTCCAAGATAATTAATCCAGGGCAGGGGAGTCCTCGGAGTGGTAATTACATATTCGCGTCTGAGATCATCAAAGTGTCCGTATCTCATTGGAGTACCAGCCTTTAAGTTTATAGCGTAAACGATTTAGTGTTTCAAAAACGTCTGCTATATATAAAAATAGCCGATATATTGCCTAATTGCAAGATGAAAATTATAAATATCAGAAGAAAATTATGCGGGTGAAAGCTGAAATGGGCTATACAAGCCATTAATACCAAATAATAACAGCAGCAGCTGGTTTGAATATAAATATATGTTATATAAAACGTAAAGCGTTGCTGAGCATAATATACAAAATTCATAACAGAGTTTTGACGAGACGACAAAAATTAGACGAAACAACAAAAACCACTTGCAAACGCAAAATTTACGTCGTATCCTGAAAATACGAAAACGATTAAGTTGATTGCCGAAAAGGCATCGTGAACAAGCATACCCGGAGGAAAATATGGTATCGATAAAAGACATATCTGCGGCCTGCGGAGTCTCCACGGCCACGGTGAGCAAGGCACTGAACGGTGCGCCTGATATCAGCGAAGCAACGCGTGAAAAAATATTTCTGGTGTCGGAACAGATGAAATACCGGCCCAACGCCGCTGCGCGTTCACTGAAAACGAACCGCACCTTCAATCTCGGAGTTCTGTTTAAGGACGACGCGGAGAGTGGACTGACTCACGAGTATTTTTCCGCGGTGCTGGACGGTTTTAAAAGCGAAGCCGAGAAAAAAGGCTTTGATTTGACCTTTATAAATACGAATAACGCGGCGATGAGCTACTATGACCACTGCATTTACCGCAATGTCGACGGCGTTGCCATTGTCTGCGCAAATTTTTCAAATCCTCAGGTGCTTGAGCTGGCAAAGAGCAATATTCCGGTCGTAACTGTCGACTATGTGTTCAATGGCAAAATGGCCGTTTTATCCGATAACATGCAGGGAATTACAGATTTGTTCCGTTATGTGTATTCGCAGGGACACAGGAGAATAGCGTTCATACACGGTGCTCCGTCCAGTGTCGTGGAAGCGAGACTTGTAGGCTTTTACAGAGCAGCGGAGGAAATGGGACTTGAAATTCCGGATGCATATGTCAGAGAAGGCGTTTTCCATGATCCTCCAAGCTGCGCAAATATTACCGGCGAGCTGCTGGACCTGCCTGCACCTCCGACCTGCATACTTTTTCCCGACGATTTTTCAGCGCTTGGCGGCATAAGGGAAATACGCCGGCGCGGTCTGCGCATACCGGAGGATATTTCGGTTGCGGGATACGACGGAATATATCTGTCGGAAGTTCTCGACCCGCCGCTTACTACTGTGCATCAAAAGACAAGAGTAATGGGCGGAACTGCGGCAAGCCAGCTGATTGAAATGATTGAGCACCCAAAAACCACGCTAGCCCGTACGGAAACCGTCGTAGGAGAGCTGTGGGAGGGCAAAAGCGTGGCACCGCCTTCGATTGTAGCTAACCGTGTCGGTTAAAATAAATTTAAGGAGTCAAGAAAATGAAAAAATCGTTCATTTTGTTTCTGACGCTGGCTATGATAGTCGGTCTTATGGCCGGCTGCGGCACATCTGCCAGCAAAGAAAGCCCCGCTGCGAGCACTACACCTGAAAGCACCGCGACCCCGACCCCCGCGCCTTCGGCTTCTCCAATACCCGAAAACACCGTGACCGGCGATCCTTCAGCGAAGGATGCCTTCGTCATCTGGGGCTGGAACACAGACTTCGAGAATATCCAGAAGGTTCTGGATGCGACCTATCCCGATTTGGCAAAGAGAATCGTCTTTGTCAATGCCGGCGGCACCGATTACTATCAGGACAAAATTGATGAGATACTCCAGAAACCGGACGATCCGCTTTATCCCGATATGATGCTGCTTGAAGTGGACTACGTCAAGAAGTACGTCAATTCCGATTATCTCACAGACATCTCCGATCTCGGCATTACCTCCGCAGATACATCCAACATGTATAACTACAACATCCAGCTTGGAACAGACGCCGGCGGCAAGACCCGTGCCCTGTTCTGGCAGGCAACCCCCGGTTCCCTCCAAGTTCGTGCGGACCTCGCCAAGAAATATCTCGGCACCGACGACCCCGCACAGCTTCAGGATAAGTATTTCTCAAGCTGGGATAAGATTACAGCGGCCGCTAAGACTGTAAGCGAAGCTTCCGGCGGCAAGGCAAAGCTTCTCTCCGGCTATAGCGACACAATCCGTATTTTCCTCAACAGCGCGCGTAAGGTCGGCTGGTATGACAAGAACGATACCATTCAGGTCGACGATCTAATGCTTAATTATATGGATCTTGCAAAGACACTTTATACCGACAACACAACCTATAATACAACGCAGTGGGGTACTGACTGGGCCGCTCAGAAGGACGGCGACGGCGTTTCCACCGAAGCTGCTGTAGCATATTGCGGCTGCCCGTGGTATACATACTGGTGCCTGACCGACACATGGAAGAATAACACCATTCTTGTTCAGGGCCCCGCACAGTTCTACTGGGGCGGAACAGGCATCGCCGCTACGACCGGCTGCTCCGATAAGGATATGGCCACAAAGCTCATGAAGGCAATTACCTGCGACAAGGATTTCATGATCAAAATCAACGCGCAGAACGGCGACTATGTCAATAACAAAGCTGCTATCCAGTACCTGCTTGACAACAAGCTTGGCAACTCCGACAAGATGTACAACGGCCAGAGCCTTATCGAGTTCTACAGCAAGTCTGCGGATAAGATTGACGCTTCCACTGTCACCGATGTAGACCAGAAGACTCAGTCCCTGTTCCAGACACAGGTTGACGCCTATGCCGCCGGGACCAAGGACAAGGACGCCGCTATCGCTGATTTCAAAGCCAGCGTCCATGATCTCTATTCCTTCCTTAAAGTAAGCTGATTTCATACGAACAATAATACTGCGCTCCCTCTCGTGGGACGGGAGGGAGCGCAGCCATAGAGCGCCAAGCAGTATAATATGCTTCAAAGAGCGTTTTGGAAGAGAGATGAGGAACAGTATGGGAAAGTCAGATAAGCCAGTCAAACTGAAAAGCGTCAGTTACAGCAAATACGGCTATTATTTCATTGCGCCGTTTTTTGTTATATACTTTCTTTTTCAGTTCTGGCCCTTGGTTTCCACGTTTTACTATAGCTTCTTTGAGTACACAACAAGGAATCTGAGGACCACCGTCACATTCAGCGGATTGCAGAATTATAAAAATATTCTGGGCATAACTGAGGGGGAGAGAGCGTATTTTTTGCTCTATCTAAAAAACACGCTGGTCATCTGGCTGTGCAACTTTGTTCCCCAGGTTCTTTTGGCTATGCTGATGGCTGCATGGCTCACCGACGATAGATACAGACTGCGCGGCAGAGGTTTGACGAAGGTCATGATTTATATGCCGAATATAATTACCGCGGCATCAATAGCTGTGCTTTTTGGAGCTATGTTTTCGCAGTACGGCCCTGTGACGGCGCAGCTGCGCAATTGGGGCTGGCTGTCCGGTTCCTATGATTTTATGAGAAGCACGGTCGGAACGCGTGGTCTCATAGCATTCATTCTTTTTTGGATGTGGTACGGAAATACGGCGCTGCTGCTGATTTCCGGAATGCTTGGCATCAATCCCACACTGTATGAGGCAGCCGATATTGACGGTGCCTCCGGATGGAAAAAATACACGAAAATAACTCTGCCGCTTTTGAAGCCTATCCTGCTTTTTGTGCTGGTCACTTCCTCAATCGGCGGACTGCAGATGTATGATATACCGGCTCTTTTCAACGTGGATACCACCGGTGCCCTCATCGGCTTGCCGGACGACAAATCCACCACAATAGCCATGTACATTATGCGTCTTTATAAAAACGACACAGGCCGCGCTTCCGCAGTGTGCGTCATGCTGTTCTTTATTACACTCGCAATCAGCATGATTTTCTTCACGACAATGCGTGAAAGGGAAGATGTGCCCAAGCGGCGCAAAATGAAGAGAGGTGACCAGAAATGAGCAAAATTCACGGAGACACGCTCGAGGGTTACTCACGCAGGGTCAGAACCACGAAGGCACTTCGCGTTGCTGTATGTATATTTCTCTGCATTCTGAGCCTTTTGCCCTTTGCAATGCTGTTTGTAAACGCAACCCGCGATTCAAACGCCATAAAGACAGGCATTACGCTGCTCCCCAGCAAATATCTTCTCAGGAATATCGCAACCCTGACTGAGAAATCGAAAGGACTCGGCATAAGCTTCTGGCTTGCGATGCTTAACTCCTTCAAGGTCGCAGTTCCCGCGACGCTGCTTTCGGTATATTTCTCTGCGCTGACGGCATACGGCATTTATGTCTATAATTTCAGACTGAAAAAATTCGCTTTTGCCTTTATCCTGGCGGTCATGATAGTTCCCAATACGGTTGCGGCTATCGGTTTTTACCGCTTTATGCTTAGGCTTGGGCTTTCCGATTCATACATACCGCTTATTATTCCGGCAATTGCGGCTCCGTGCGTTGTGTTTTTCATGCGACAGTATTTTCAAAGCACTCTGTCGGTCGAGATGGTCGAGGCGGCGCGTATCGACGGCTCAAGCGAGCTGAGAACCTTTAACACAATCGTTCTGCCGATAGCAAAGCCCGCACTGGCCACTCAGGCTATTTTCCAGTTTATCGCAAGCTGGAATAACCTCTTTACCCCGACGCTTATAATCAGCTCGGATGCGAAAAAAACTCTGCCTATGTTCGTGCAGATACTGAAATCCGATCAGTTCAGAACGGACTATGGCATGGTGTATCTGGGGCTTGCCGCGACAATACTCCCGCTTTTCATTGTGTACTTTTTACTAGCCAAGTACATTGTAGCGGGTGTGGCTCTCGGCGGCGTAAAAGAATGATTCTCTTTTTCATTAATGTTCTCCATAAGCGTATGCTCCGCGGAATAAATATCCGCGGAGCATATTTATTGTATAAGTAAGGGCTTTTGCATCTTGAAAAGCCCTTTGCGCTTTGCTATAATCTGCAAAAAGAGATTAAAGGAGGCAAACCGCATTGTCTGAATCGCTTATAACAAAAAAAGCGCTCGGCGAGGCTCTTAAAGAGCTTATGGCGGAACGCCACTTTGAGAAAATCAGCATAAAAGACATCTGTGATGCCTGCGGGATGAACCGCAACAGCTTCTATTATCACTTCAGAGATAAACAGGACCTTATAATATGGATATTCGACTTTGAATATATCCAGCATATAAAGCCTATGGAGCTGACGGACGCGTTTGAGTTTTTTGAGATAACCTGCGGATATTTTTACGAGCATAAGGCTTTCTATGTAAAGGCTTTTGAAATTACGGGACAGAACTGCTTCAGTGATTATTTTTCCGAGGTTTTCCACCAGTTCAGCCTAATTTATATGGAAAGATATTTCGGGAACGTGGAAAAAAGCGAGGAATTCGCTAGATTCGTTACCGATGCACTGCGTATGGCTCTCATACGCTGGCTCAACGAGCCGGGAGATATTAAGCCGCGAGAAATGGCTGAGCTTGCTAAGGAAGCCCTGTTCGCTGTTGCGGACAGATGCATGAAGCTCTACCCCACGGAAATGGAAAACTACAGACAAAAAGCGGAACAGTCATAAAAATAAGCGGTACGCCGAAAAGCGCGCCGCTTTTTTTTATGACTTTCGAGACACGGGTTTGTTAAGACTATCAAGATCACTAATAATATCTGTTACAAAAATAGGATTAGAGGGTTTTCTTTTTTCAGCATAACTGAAAGCGGAAAGCTTTTCACGAGAAGCTGCGGAGCAGCTACCGTCAGCTATTAGGAATAGAAAAAGACAGCTTCGGTCATAAACGTCATCAAGAAACTCTTTTGAAACGATATAGTCTGCGGTTTCCTCGCCGTAACTGTTAAAGGCGCCGAATATTCTCTTTTGCTTTTTAAGCTGTTCTGACAGCCGGTCATAGTCTTCGCTGTTAAAATCGAGAACCGGCATGACATTTTTCTGAGTGAGCTTCATGAGAAGTATTTCATCCGTAGAGAACACAAAGAAGGCCTTGCGCGGATTTTTGTCGATAATATCACACAGTTCGCGTTTACAGCTATCAAGTTCATCACAAAAAATAAAATAGACGCCTGCGCCGCGTTGAGAAAGCACTGCAAATTCGGCTGAGAGTCCGGCGAAATCTGAAGCGGATGCTTGAGACGGTATTGTTCCGGCTACGGGGCCGGTTTTTTCACGCCCGAACAGACGTTCACCGGAAAACCGGTAGCTTTTTGCAAGACCGTAATAGCCGAAGGCAATACCGAGCTCGATTGCTCTCTCCCTGTCAACGCTTGAAAAAAGGGTGCGGAATAGCTCGTAGTATTTGCAGCAGCTGTCTGATATGATTTTCTTGGCCTCAGAGAAAAATCTCTTCTGAGGGGCAGAACTCGAGAAATAATATCCGAATTCAACGAGTTTTCTCAGCGTCCTGTCAGCGTCGGATTCGGCTTTATCCAGCCAGCGGTTCAGAAAAACCCTGAGTATTCTAACTGATGTATCCATAGTATTTAAGCTCCGAAGAAGTGTTATTTAAAAGTTGACTGATTATCATTATAGATTCATATATTAATTAAAAAATAGGCAAAACGCCATGTTTGCTCAGTTTTTTAGCACTTGTCAAAAAAACACAGAAATTTTTGCATGTTTAAATATTTGCCCAATGACAATATGGCCTAGGCTGAGTAAACTCGAGTCAAATATAAACGGAGGGATTATCGGTATGGGAAGAAAAACATCGGCGAAAAAATCAATTAAAGAATCGCTGGAGACCTTCGGACTGAACAAAGTCGTCTCCTACATGGATAAGGACCCTGAAGAAAACATTCCAAAGGTTCTCAATTGGATTGACAAGGTCGGCGGAGTAGAGGAGCAGGCCAAGGCTTGCCGTGACGGGTTCGAAGATAAGGACAGTAACTGGTATAAGCTAATAATGAGCTTCTGGAGCGATGTCGACGACGGCGTAAGAAAGACAATTTTTGAAAACTTCATTGTAAACGCAACAATACTGGGCGGCAGAAGGCGTGATAAGTTCAGAGACAGGGAAAACTGCAACATCCCTTGGGCGATACTCATGGATCCGACCAGCGCCTGCAACCTGCACTGTATAGGCTGCTGGGCCGCCGAATATGGCAACAAGCTCAACATGACGCTCGAAGAACTGGACAGCATCATCGAACAGGGCAAAGAGATGGGCGTATACATGTACATATACTCGGGTGGGGAGCCTCTGGTTCGGAAAAAGGATATTATTAAGCTTTGCGAAAAGCATCCGGACTGCGAATTTCTTGCTTTTACAAACGGCACGCTCATAGACGAGGCCTTTGCGGACGAAATGCTGAGAGTCAAGAACTTCGTGCCTGCGTTCAGCATTGAGGGCTTCGAGGAAGCGACAGATTTCAGACGCGGCAAGGGCACTTATCAGGCGGTCATTAAGGCCATGCGGATACTTAAGAGCAAAAAGCTCGTATACGGCATTTCCTGCTGCTACACCTCAAAGAACACCGAGATTATCGGCAGCGACGAATACATAGACAACATGGTGGAGCTCGGCGCAAAATTTGCGTGGTTCTTTACATATATGCCCGTTGGCAAAGACGCTGTACCGGAGCTTATAGCAACGCCGGAGCAGAGAGAATACATGTACCATAAAATTAGAGAGTTCCGCAGCTCAAAGCCTATTTTCATGATGGATTTCTGGAACGACGGCGAATATGTCAACGGCTGCATAGCGGGAGCCAAGGACTATCTGCATATCAACGCAAACGGAGATATTGAGCCCTGCGCATTTATTCACTACTCGGACTCAAATATCAGGGAAAAGACCCTTCTTGATGCGTTCAAGTCGCCGCTGTTCATGGCGTATCACGACAACCAGCCCTTTAACGGGAATATGCTCCGTCCTTGTCCGATGTTTGACAACCCGGAAAAAATAAAGATGATGGTTGACAAGACGGGGGCAAAGTCAACGGATATGATAGCGCCGGAGGATGTCGATAATCTCATCTCCAAGACTGTGCCGGCAGCGGAAAAATGGGCTCCAGTCGCCGACAGGCTCTGGGAATGCTCTCACGGCTGCGCTGCGTGTAACACTGCGAACTGCGGAAAGTAGAGCTGCCGCTGAGCCTTATTTCAATCAGTTAATGTATATTTAAGATAAAGTCCTGTTTTCAGAATAGAATCCTCACAACAAAGTGGCGGGGGCACAAAAGTGCCTCCGCCATGATCATTTTCAAACTGTGATAAAACCGTCTTCAAAATTGTTGACAAAAAAATGAGAACACGGTATAATCATTCTCGCACATTGTTTAAATTAAAATATTTGCTGGATTAGCTCACTCGGTAGAGCACATCACTCGTAATGATGAGGTGGCGAGTTCGATTCTCGCATCCAGCTCCACAAAAGCCCTGTATTCTCAACGAATACAGGGCTTTTGATTTCTTTGTATATTTCCGAAAATAACGCCGTGGGGTTTATTTGGGGTTTACGGGCACAAAAAGGAGCGGCAGCAAGCATTGCGATACGTTAAATTAAGGCAGAATACAACACATAAAAAAGGCCTGAGAATAATATCTCAAGCCTCTTTTAATTATCCGATTTTGCTTATTTCTACGATTGGCTTCGGCTCAGATTCTTTTTTCGCTGGTAAAATATCATCAAATTTATCAAAAGTCTGAGCGGCTTTTGCCTCGGCTGAAGCTATTACATGGGTATAAATATTTGATGTTGTGCTTTGTTGGGCATGGCCCAAATTGTGAGAGACAATTACAAGCGGAACACCATCCGCGATCATCAGACTAGCATAGGTGTGCCGGAGCGAATGGACGGTGACTTTAGGCAATCCAGAACGCTTAATAAATCCGGTAAACCATTGTGTTATACTGTCAGGGAAAATAGGCTCGCCGAAATCGTTGGTAAATATGCGGTCGTCTGAATTAAGCCATGCGTCGCCCAGCCTTTGCTTCTGTTTGTCCTGCCAGTCTTTATATTCAAACAGCATCAAGAACGCCACAGTGGACAGCTTAAGACAGCGAGCGGACTTACGGGACTTAGGGGTATCAAGATAAACGCCCTTTCCCGGTAAGTAATTCGACGTCTGCGAAATCATGATCGTGTGACTTTCAGAATCGATATCCTTCCACCGCAAGCCTGCAATCTCTCCGCGGCGCAATCCAGAGAAAACATCAAAGGTAATTAAAGCTCGCCACTTAATAGGTTCGCTTTGCAGTAATTCTAATAAACGTCTGGCGTCCGGCTCATCGAGGTAAGCCGCTTCGTGGTATCCTATCGACGGTACATCGGCACGGGCCGCAGGGTTGCTGTTAATATATCCCCACTGTACGGCCTTGCCAAGAACAGCTGACAATACCCGATGATATGTCTGTATAGTACTGGCGGAGAGCGGGGTGGTGTTACGGACAACGTCAAATGCATCCTTAAACTCGAGCCCTACAAGCTTTGCTATTGCCTCCGCATTTTTGAGAGAAATGTTCTCTTTCATTTTTAGTTTTTTAAAGGTTCCGGCAGAAATGCCGCTTTCGGCCGCGAGAGTTATCGCAGGCTTTTTGGTTTCATTGAACCATTTCTCGAAATCGAACTTGGCTTTGGCGGCGCGGCGTTTACGCACGCCCTCTTCATGCAGGTTCGTATAAAATGAGTTGATATGGCCGGGCTTTAAATCTTTGAGCTTAATGTGTCCCAGCGCTTCATTGATGACTTTCATCTTTTCTTCGTAATTTACAACTGTTTTTACTTTTAAAGTTGGACGCGCAAAGTCTTTTAAGAAAATCTCGGTAAAATCAACCAAGCGAATGTTACCGTTGTGAGTATTTGAGAATTTTACCTGCTCTTCAAACAAAGTGGCTTGCCGATTTAGTTCCTTATCTATTTGCTTTGCAGTCATTCCGGCTTCGGGTACCCATGTCATGCGTTCTCGAAGTTGTTTGCCGTTGATGTCATAGCCTTTGGAAACAACAATTTTATATCCGTTTCCATGCTTTTCTATTGTAGCCATAAAAAACTCCTTCCATTTTACAGGCGCCTGTGCTACAATAAACACGCAAAGGTGCCTTTTAGTTGATGCTTTTGGGACCCTTATATAACGTCCTTGGTGTTGCTGCACCAAGGACGTTTTCTATATATTGCTATTAGGCTGAGAGCGGGATTATTTCATTCCGAGCATTCGACCTATCTTGCGCTGACGGCCTGAGCGGGTAGTCGGTATGCCCGTTGCCCTTGCAATGCTTCGCTTTGCCGAGGTTACTCCGAGCGCACGTTTCCAGCTGAAGGACAAGCCTGGAATTCCTGTGTTAGTATGACGCTGTGCCACAATATCCGCCTCCTTTATGAATTGCATCTATTTGTACCGTATTTATTTAATAATTCAGTGACATCATCTTGCGGGAATTCATACTTACATCCTAAAACTCCGCTTGACATTTTCATAGTGCAATTAGCACCGGCAGGTATTTTTATTATTTCTCCTGTTTCGGCGTCAAAGATATCGTCAAAATCAAATTTACGTCTCAGGTATGTATATACCTTTCGAATATGCTTACTCAATTCAATAGGCAAAGCTACGGACGATGTTTCGAGGTCCAATTGCGGACGTATCTGCTCCAAGACGTTATTGAGGCACCACAAGACCAGAGTATCAATAGCCATATTCTTATTAAAATCATTAATTCCGCAAGAGATGAGAAGCTTATTAAGCTTGTTTCTTGTCAAAGAATATAACTGAACTTTTGGATCATTAACGACTTTCAGCAGGTGCGAACTGACAAGCTCATTCAAGCCGTCTGATACAGGAATACCCAAATTATCTTTTTTATGATATAGATGCTCATACAGGTAAGTACGAAATATCTTTTGGGCTTCTATTGAGCAACTTTCAAGCAAATCCACTATTTCGGCGGAACTAAGCACATCGGTATTTTTTACAATAGTTAAATTATCGATAAGGCTTTTATCTGTAGCATATTTACCTTCAATTAAACCCAATTCGAGAGCAAGCCGATACATATGTTTGCAGGGTAAAAGCCGTCGAGAATAGTCAACACATTGGCACTCGGATAATGTGGTTATATAATCTCCGTGCGCACTGCAAAAATGGCCAGTCCCAGTTTCCTTGTCTACCATTATCGGAGTACATTTAGCATCTTTCGCAGACTCTAGGCGTGCCCTTTGGTCGGAATCATTATGATGGTCAGCCCAGTCAAGCCACTCTTCATACAAAGCAATCACTCCTGTTTGTTTTTTACTGCTTTTTGTGCTCAGCCTCATAGGCTTTGATATTCTGCTTTATCCACGTTTCCACAAGGTTATTCATTGAGCGATTTTATGTCATCGGTCATAGTTTTGCCGCCTTTCAAAACCTTAGATTGTGGGCTTTATGTTAATGCGTCTCAATAGGCACTTTCATGTACAATTCAGTTCCGTCCATATACTCGATATTTACGCTCTCAATTTGAGCGCGCGTTACGGTTGAATTATACCAGACGTTCTCGCTTGTATACGAAACCTCGGAATCGTCTTGAGATATAGGGCCTGTTATTTTGAGTGTCGAGGCTGACTTGCCGCCAATTTCAGAATATACAGCATCGTCAACTGCGTTGTATGGAACCACAGTAAAATAGATGTACTTAATTATTTTGTCTGATGTGTTTTCAAACGATACCGACACATCTACTCCGCCCGCCGAATTAGGTTCGCTTGTCGACATGTCAAATATATCAAGAACGCTCGCGCACGATAATGTAGGTGACGGCAACGCAGAAAAATATATATTTGAAATCTTGCCATTTAGAAAATCAATGTTCAAGGAAGCGCGGGATTCGTCGGACGAAAAGTCTGTTTTGTTTAAGTCGGCATCCATATAAAAGGTCGCCATAAATCCAATACTGCTATAATCGTCAATATTGAGTGCAGAGGCTACCTCTTGCTTTGAACTCCCAATGGCAATTCCGTTGTATAAAACCCAATCCGATTTGTCAGAAAGCATTATTGCGGACACGCCGGAATCATTAAAACTAACTACAGTTCCATCATTATAGCACCAGCTTCCACTATCTCCGATGCAAAGGGGCTGTCCTAGTATACTTAATACTTCGTCACACGACATTCCCAATTTGAGATTGCCATTCGGACTGCTGGCAAACGCTTTCCATATTATTGGTGTTACGGATTGCAAAGCCAAATCTTTTTGTGACACCGCAGCGCTTGCCTTAGGCTCGGCGGGAGCCGAACAAGAAGCAAGCAGAATCATAAATAATATCAACGACAGCGCGGTAATTCTTCTAATGCTGACCGCCTCCATATATTCACCGCTTGTGCGGTTTAATTACAATAAGCTAAGCTCTCAACCTCTGCAATAGATCGCCCATTATAGAAGTCGCCGTTGTTTATATGTTCGACTTCGTGCTTTATCGTTTCCTGCTGGATATCAACCGGCATTTTAGCATTGACATAAATGTTATAATCTCCGTTTTCATCCATCAAGACCTGGCCTTTTACAAAGACCGGCAAATCAACATATCTGAGAAACACATCATTCATCCGCGCCGCCGCCCCTCAAAGCTTTAATAACGCTGCTATATTGCCGCAGTTCTGCCGAAGTTGCATTCTTTGTAAGCGAAAACAGAGTGCGAAGTTCGGGATTCTCGCGAAACTCCTGAAGAATATCAGCCATATCGTTATTTGCCTCCGTCTCTTTGGCGGAGGCTTCTTTTTTATCCGCATTACCGCTGAGCCAGTCAAGCGATACACCGTAGTATTCGGCAATCTGGGGGAGATATTGTCGATAACTTTTTGAACGGCCGGCCTTCCATTCTGTAACAGAGTTAGGTGGAGCTCCAATAGAATTAACCATTGTTCTTGCTTCACCGTGTTTATTTCCTATAAGAGCTAGTATTTTTTCTAACATAATGTCCATATAAAAAATCCTTTTTTTGTGTGCTTATACGAAAACAAGAAAATAAAGTGCTATAGACTTGAAAGCAAGAATAATAAGTGCTATAGTGGCCTCAGTAAACGATAGTTGACGAAACGGGGAACAAAAAACTAAGCCCAATGAGAAAACCTCTCAAAAAGCGAAATATCAAAAAATATTATGTGTGTTTGGCGACTACATAATACTTTATTTACCAGTGTTTGTCAATCATAATTTACGAATTTTACGTGTTTTGTTGCCTGACAAAATAGGCGCAGCCGCATTTGAGGTCAGCCGCGACGGATGAAGTCCATGCCCCACGAACGGTGAAATTGCCCGTTAGCTGCTCTGAGGCAACACAGCACGACTAAATGAGAAAGGAGGAGAGCGGAATGTACATTCACGAAGCTGTCAAGGCGGCGGTCGAGGAGGGAAGATTTATCACCAGACCTACTGCGTGGTGGGGCAAGCGTATAAAAACGAAACCTACAAACTCGCCCGATTGTTGCATGGTTTTTTCTTGCGACAATAAAACGTCCCCTGCCAGAGGGTGGCAGCCCCAGGCAGAGGACTTAATGGCTGATGACTGGGCGGTAGTCGATTAAAAGAAAATTGCTTGCTTAATTTTTGCCATGTACTCCATAACTCCGGTTAGCCCGTTTACAAAGCGATTTTCCATATAGATTATAGCTCTATCTGTAAGCTCTGAGTAGCGGGTAACATCTTCCGCATAAAAGCATCCCAGATAACCGGCTCTGTCAAGTTCTCGGCAAGTTTCGTCGACATCCTCAAAAATCCATTCGGGCATTAAGTTGGCGTGAATGATTTCGGAACTTCCGGCGCATTTAGCATCTGATTTTGGTTCCCCGCTTTTGCGCTTGTCTTTGTAAGCCTTATAAATTGCACAAAGCATATATTCAGCATCTTTTGTTAATTCAGTTTCCACAGTTATCACCTCCCTTCGACCATATATTACCACGCTCGGAGCGGGAGGGCAACACAGCACAGAAAGGGAGTGAAATTATTCCGTACGAAATATTTAAAGGCAAGGTCGCCGAACAGAAGCAGGTCCGCAAGCTGAACTATGAGCAGATCGGCAAAATGGCAGGCTACAGCAAAAACGCCATAGCTCAGTTCATGTGCGGAAAAAAGGAAAGCGAGCGCGTCGCAAAGGCAATCGCTCAGGCACTCGATATCGAAATGTAATTTCTACATAAAGGAGGTCAAACCAATGGCAATTCCCCGAATGAGAACGGCGGAGGGGGTTCTTAGCGAAATCAAAGCTCAGGACCCAAATTCAGAAGTAACGCTGCATTATATCCGCTTCATCATCCACACAGAGAAGGTTCCGGTGATTTCCGTTGGACGCAAGAAGCTGGTTGATGTTGACGCGGTTCAAGCGTTCCTCGCAAACGGTTCACCGAGCGAAGTACAAAAGCCAATATTAGGCGAAATCAGGAGAGTAGCTGTATGAGCGCTCTACTGAAAGAACTGATTGATATCGTCGGCGGACTGCCGCAGGTCAAGCGCGGCATAGTCGAGGGACTGATTGTAACGGCATATCTCGCCGCGGTATATCTGGCGGTCTGCGCAATAGTTCCATTCGAATAGGAGCGGGTACCCATGACATCACCGTGTTTTCTATGTGAGGACAGGACACAGACCTGCCACAGCAAAGACTCGGATTGCCCGAAGAAAGAAAAGCGGGCTAATTTACTTTAAGTGTGGAATCGCAACTTTTAAATGTGGATATGAAAATATGGAAAAGGAGTTTGAAAATAGTGAAAGAAAAAATCAAGTTTCCAGACTGGACCGCTCCAGCCTATCTGATGATTTCGCGGCGCGACGATGAAAAGCCTGTTTGGAGAGAGTACACACGGAATTATGACGACTTGCTTTTTCTCCGCGTTACTGTGGAGATTGCTGGGGGTTCATATCTGTTTGAAAAATTCGAAAGTAAGGAAGCGGAGGAAGCGGCTCGCGTCGAGCGTGACCGTCGTGCCGCGTGGTGCAATGCGATTCGCTTTGCGGAACAGATGCACGCCAACGCGCCACATCGTGAATACATTGTATTGTTCAGACCGGAAAACATTAACGTCGGGCACGAAGCGGTTTGCATATACCAGCGGCTTTTGAAATGATAACTCAATAAAATCCCGTCTGGGAGTCCCTAAATGGTGGCGACTGTGTATGCAGGCTGGGAGGGGGAGCAAATTCCACGTTAAAAGTAAAATACCCGAAAAGCGGGACGCATTCACAGCCGAGAAGCAAGCAAAGTCAGCCGAACGGTTATTTAACGCGAAGTGCAATGACATCATATTTCACGGCATCGGAGTTACGCAGAAAAAGACAGTGAAACGGAGGACAGAGCAGTTATGAGAGAAGATTTCGATAAGGACTTTGAGCTTGAGGTCTACGACGGCACAAAAAAGATATTTGACGGTCTCGCAAGCAAGTTTATTGAAATCAATGACGAAGACTTGGACGTTATCGCGTGTGTTGAGGCCTGCCGCATTACAGGATGTTCCACCTACGGCGGCGGCGCGTCTGCGGACTTCGAGTTCGTAAGAAAAGAGGCGTGACAAATGCAGTTGAAAGCAAACAAGACCAGCATGTACAAGCTGGCTAAGCGCTACATACCCGACCTGCCGCCTATGCGGAAGATGACTTTTGACAAGACGCCACGGACGCGCAGCTGGTGGTTGGAGGGCTTCGGACACAAGGTGTATCTGGGCGCGGGCTGGGGATGTGCCTTTATTATGGACAATCAGACAACGGTTGGACATTCCACAATAGCCGAGCTCCGCGAGCTTGGCATGATTGAAGATTGAAGAAAGGAGGGAGCGAAATGAAGCGGGTTATTCGTTATATTTGCACGCACGAGCCGCCATGGTGGATATCTCTTTGCCTTTCAATCCCAGCAATAATTATATCAATAATCGTCATTTCAATGAAATTATAAGCGATACAACAGAAATAACGATTGCAGCTATAGCAATGCCAGTAGTAATCCAATATCTAACACTTGAGATATGCTTTTTTTCATTTTCGGCGCGGCTGGCTTCAACAGCTTCCTTGCCTGTATTAGTTATTAAAAGCAAGGACTCCTCAAACGGCAACTTTTTTTGAACAACAAAATAATTCCCTATGTCGTATGTCAATTTTTGAAGGGCGCGAAGATTCAAGTGAAATTCCGTATAAACCTTGTTAATCGATTTTGGCTCATCGTAAATACATTCAAGCAATTTCAGCTGTTCAATTGTCATAAGTATCGCCTCCATTCGCCCACATATTACCACTTGTGACAAAGGAGAGCAACACAGAAAGGAGAAAAACGCAGTGAAAATAACAATTGAAGCAGAACCCAAAGAAATTGCCGCCCTCGTAGTGGAATTACAAGAGCGGCAAGCATCGGAAAAAAGAAACGCTGACATTAAGGAAACAGCCCGCGCACTCAACTCCCTTTTATCCTCAGAAGTTTGCCAGGATCGATTCCCGCAGGTGCGAGTGTCATTTTAAGTTTGCGCAGAATGGCGTTGAGTGTTTTGTTCTGCTCTATGTAATTATTTCGCTCAGGGTCATTCAATGGCATTTCATCTAAATCACTATTATTTTCGCTAAGCAAATTATGAACAGCGCAATACATCTGTACTAGTTCGTTGGTGCTAAACTTCGTATCTTCCGGCATAATCAAGCCTCCTTTCGTCCACATATTACCACTTGTGACAAAAGAGAGCAACACAGAAAGGAGAAAATCTCAAATGAGCAGTGCAGCTAACCACATGATACGTTCTCACCGCTCGCAGACGTACAAGCGTTCGGCCTGCGGCAAAATCCAAACCAGCGCTACATATCGCGAGAACCGTATTTCCTTTATCAAATCAATGCGCCTGCGTATATCCAAGGCATCTAGCAAGTCGAGAGAGCCTAAGTCCGACAAGGCATAAGAAAATGCCCCTACCGGAGCTGTCACTCCGATAGAGGCCATGCAAAACTAACTAACCCCATTATGGGGAAGATGAAATGAAAAGTCAAGAGGTGAATTGATGGAACGCGTATCCTACTGCAAAGACTGCAAATCGCAGATTATCTTTATACAGACCGAAAACGGGAGGAACATGCCGTGCAACGTGAACATGGTTCCATACATAGCAAATCCGGACGGGCAGTCGCAGGTACTCACGCGGGGCGGAAAGCTTATCCGCTGCGACCTTGGTATACCGGTTGAGTCCTGCACGGCTTTTGGATATATTCCGCATTTCAAAACCTGCTGGGTGAGAGCCAAACAAGAACAGGCAAAAGGGAGTGAAAAAAGTGGTCGTTAATGAAAAAGGTCTGTTGAGCGCCATGAACGACGCAGCGAAGCACGGCGGCTTCAAAATCCATTTTAATAAAAGCGAGGGTAGCACCGTTATCCAGACTGATGAATGGCTTGTTAGCATACTCAACTGGGTAATGCCCCGTAAGGTAGTCGGCTTGATTGCGGAGTACTTCGGGAAGATACCGAGCGAGGGCTGTTTCAACGTCTTCAAGTATAAGCACGAATATGAGATACAGAATTATCTCATTGAAACCTTCAAGGCAGACGTTAGGAATATCGCCTCCGGTTATCTGCTGGATGCCATGTACACGGGCATGGAACTGTGGGGCCGGTTCATCTATGTTTCATCCGAAGGTGAGCTTCTAGCGGCAAAGCCGGAAGGCCTTATTCTCTTGGAACCGTATCCGGTGCAGATCGTCCCCGGAAAAAGCCTGAGAAGCATGGACGACGAAAGTACCTTATACATCAAGCTTTTCGACAGCAGCATATTGACTCCGGCACAGCAGGCAATCTGGGGCGCGCTGACCGCTATCGACTGGTGGAGCACGAAAGAGGGCACCGCGGTAAGCTTCCCCAATACGGACGGAATACAGATGGAACTCGCGGAGCAGGAAGAGCCCGATGGCGGAGGCGACGATAATGGCGATTAAAAATTACACATCCACTGTCGACTGTTATACAAGCCTCGGGGAAATTCAAAGCGCTCTGGCAAAAGCCGGAGCCTCTAAAATCATGATTGATTATGACGGCGGCAGGCCTATCGCGGTCACTTTCGCCATGAACACAGCTCAAGGACTTAGTGGCTTTCTGCTGCCGGCATGCTTTGAAGGTACCGAGCGCGTTTTCAAAAAGCAGAAGCTGAAGCTTGACCCGACTCAAATTGAGCGCACTGCATGGCGAAATGTCCGGGACTGGGTTTTAGCACAAATAGCGCTTGTCGAAAGCGCGGACATACAGGTCGACCAGGTATTTATGCCATATCTCACAGACGGCAAAGGGACAACACTATATCAGCTGTACGAGAGTGGTAAGTTGCCTCTGATGCTTGAATAGCCTATGGGATTTGATATTAACAGCCTGCCGCCGGCAATGCAGGAACAAGCACGCCGAAAGCTGGCAGCACAGCAGAAACCGTCACAGGTACCCGTAATTAAGGCCGCAGCGCCGGAGCCAAAATATCACAACATACCGACCGAGATCCGCAACATCAAGTTTCAGAGTAAGCACGAAGGCGAGCGATATTGTGAGCTCATGCTTATGCAAAGCGCCGGGACAATCGCCGATCTGAGGCTGCAAGTAAATTTCACGCTACAGGAAGGGTTCACGACACCGGAAGGAAAGCGGATAAAGCCGATTATCTATAAGGCTGATTTCACATATCACCGGCAGGGTGTGCTTGTAGTGGAGGATGCGAAATCGCGGCCGACGCGGACAGATAAGTACCTGATAAAAAAGAAGATGCTCCGAGACAAATTCGGCATCGAGATTATTGAGGTCTGATATGGACGAATTAGAATACATCGAATATACACACGCAATTTACATAGCGCCGCATGTATGGCTCCTGAAAGAAGCCGCATACAAGGGTGATGAAATGCTTGAGGGGCTGACTTCCGCGGCACAGACGTTTTTCATCAAGGCCAGAAACCTCTATAAAGCCGGAATCGACAGCGAACAGGGCAAGCGCGAAATGATTGAAATCATACGAGCCTACGAGCAGGACGTAAACACGGAAGCAATGAATTTCCGAAACTCTCAGCTCTGGGCAGAGATAGAGGAACCGGCCCGTAATTATGCATTTAGCGCCGGTACTCCGGAAGGCGACAGGTTTTATGCTGCGGTCTATGGGACGCCGGAAAACTGGAGGCTCGAAAGAAAATGAATTACCTAGATTTTCTTCGCTCCAAAATCGATATAGCAAAGGAAACCGGCTTTGAAATTGACCCATCCGAGATACATCAGGCGCTACAGGACAAGCCGCATGAGCGGGATGCTGTTGTCTGGGCAATAAGGGGGGGCAGAAGAGCTCTGTTCGAGAGCTTCGGCCTTGGTAAAACAGCACAGGAGCTTGAATATTGTTTTTAGGTTGTAAAGCATAAGGGCGGAAAAGCTCTGATTGTTCTCCCCCTGGGAGTCCGGCAGGAATTTACACATGACGCCGTTGAGCTTCTGCATATCGAACCGCCGCAGTATGTTCGGACAATGGCAGAGGTCAAGGCTGCGACGGGCGACATTCTGATGACAAACTATGAGCGGGTTCGCGACGGTGATATAGACCCGCACTATTTCACTGCAACGTGTCTTGATGAAGCCTCGGTGCTTCGCTCCTACGGTTCAAAGACATTTCAGACGTTCATGGATCTCTTCAAGGGCGTGCCATACAAGCTTGTTGCAACGGCGACGCCGAGCCCGAACAGGTACAAGGAACTTATCCATTACGCCGGATACCTTGAGGTGATGGACACCGGACAGGCCCTTACGCGGTTTTTTCAGCGCGACAGCACAAAGGCAAACAATCTGACGCTGTACCCGCACAAGGAAGATGAATTCTGGCTCTGGATGTCGAGCTGGGCGCTGTTCATCAGCTTACCGTCTGACCTTGGTTATGACGATACCGGCTATGTCCTGCCGCCGTTGGATGTGAGGACTCACGTTATTCCCGATAACTACGGCAAAGCAATAGACCGTGACGGACAATACAAGCTTCTCAACGATGCCGCCGTTTCACTTTCGGAAGGCGCAAGGGAAAAAGCCGAGAGCATAACAGCTCGCGTTATAAAAACAAAAGAGATTGTCGACAGTGACCCTGATGCTCATTTCATCCTCTGGCACGACCTCGAAGCAGAACGTGAGAGAATCGAACAGATGTTTTCCTCAAAAGATTACATTCATTGGCACGAGTATAAAGACGGAAACGAAAAGGCTCTGGAAATGTATGAGCGCCATTATTCATGTTACCAATACGCCGATGGGCGCGAAAGGAAGCTCTTTTGTGGTCCCGGTGAAAAGATGGTACTTATGACGGAAAAGCAAGATGCGCTATTTGCGTGGCGAAAGTTTAAAGACGGCAGCGGCCAAGAGGGAGTGAACTGCGCCATATTCCGAAATGAGGGCAGCATTCTTTCATCCGAGCTTATTCTCGAAGCTGAGCGAGTTGCCCATACCCGCTGGCCGGGAGAGCGCATGTATACCTACGTCAATGCACAGAAAGTCAGAAGTGCAAATCCGGGCTGCTGTTTTAAAAAAGCTGGCTGGAAAAAATGCGGAGAGACCAAGGGCGGACTGCTGATATTTGAAAAGCAGATGGATTCATGGTTTATTGCTCCTCAAAACGGATTGCAGAGCATATACGGCTCTATGGATTACGACGAACGTGAAAAGCGCGTAATAGATTTCTCCGAAGGTCGGACACGGCTGTTTGCAACGAAAAAGAGCCTGTCAGGTTCCGGCTGTAACTTTCAGAAGCATTGTCACAGAGCAATATTTGTCGGCATCGATTATGAATTCAATGATTTTATTCAGGCCATACACCGCATATATCGCTTCTTGCAGACCGAGCAGGTAATTATCGACATCATCTACACGGAAGCGGAAGAACCAATCTTTCGCGTTCTTATGGAGAAATGGAAGCAGCACGATAAGCTTCAGACCCAGATGCAAAAGATAGTAAAAAAATACGGGCTTTCGGGCAGAAATCAATTTGACAAAATCGCCCGAAGCATAGGAGTTGAACGAGTGGAAGTCAGGAAAGAACGGTTCACGGCTGTCAACAATGATTGCGTCGATGAAGTATCCAGAATGGAAAGTAATAGCGTCGGCCTGATACATACGTCGGTTCCCTTCGGCAACCATTACGAATATACGGCCAGTTATAACGACTTCGGGCACAACGCCAATACTGTGAAGTTCTTTGAGCAAATGGACTTTCTTACGCCGGAGGAATATAGGGTACTGAAACCGGGAAGAATCGCCGCCATTCACGTCAAGGACCGCGTACTCTTCGGAAATGTCACAGGCACCGGAATGCCGACAATAGAACCCTTCCACGTTTACTGCATCGAACATTACATGAAACACGGTTTTGAGTACATAGGCATGATTACCGTCGTGACCGATGTCGTCCGCGAGAATAACCAGACCTACAGGCTCGGATATACAGAACAGTGCAAGGACGGCTCAAAGATGGGCGTCGGATGTCCCGAATACATTCTCCTGTTCCGCAAGCTTCCGTCCGATACGTCGACGGCCTACGCAGACGAGCCGGTTACAAAATCCAAGAGCGAGTACCCACTGGCACAGTGGCAGCTCGACGCTCACGCATTCTGGCCCAGTTCAGGGGACAGGCTCTTACACGGTGAAGAATTGGCGGCAATGACTCAAGGCGGAGTACAAAGGCACTTTAAGGATTTTTGCAAATCGGTTGTTTATGACTATCACGGTCACGTGGATTTTTCAAAAGAGCTTGAGAAAGACAAAAAGCTGGCTAAGGACTACATGCTCGTGCCGCCTGTGAGTAAGTCCGAGGAAGTCTGGGACGATATCAACCGCATGGATACGCTGAACAAAGACCAGCGGCGAAAAGACCTGCAGCTCCATGTGTGCCCCTTACAGCTTGACATAGTAGAGCGGGTAATAAACCGATACTCAAACCCGGGCGACATCGTACTTGACCCCTTCGGCGGCTTGGGAACCGTAGCACTCATGGCAATGCGGCTCGGCCGGCGCGGGTACACAATCGAGCTCAACAGCAACTATTATCGCGACGCCGTAAATTATCTCGAAGCTGAGGATGCAAAAATCGAAATGCCGACGCTGTTTGATATGCTTCTGGCCGGAGAGGAGAAAAACGCATGAAAGCAATAACAAAATGGCTTGATAACCGCTATTACGAACTGTCAAATAAAAAAGCTCTACCTAGATTTATGCGTATGTGCTGCTGCCGTAGTTATCACCGAAGAACAGGAAAACACGCTCAAGCCTGCCCTAGATATAAAGAAAAGGCGGTGAAAAGGTGAAAGCACAATCAAATATCTTCGATGAAATCATTGTCGACAATTTCGCCGGCGGCGGCGGAGCTAGTACGGGCATTGAGCTTGCAACTGGCCGGATAGTCGATATCGCAATTAACCATGACCCCGATGCAATCCTGATGCATAAGACCAATCATCCGCATACCGAGCACCTGCAAGCGTCCGTCTGGGATGTTGACCCCGTAGAAGTATGCCGAGGCCGTCCGGTAGGGCTTGCCTGGTTCAGTCCTGATTGTAAGCATTTCAGCAAAGCAAAGGGCGGTAAGCCGGTTGATAAGAACATTCGCGGTCTTGCATGGGTGGCAATTAGGTGGGCGGCAAAAGTGAAACCCCGCGTAATTATCCTCGAAAACGTTGAGGAATTCCAAACATGGGGGCCTTTAAAAGTACTGAGAGATAGCAAGACAGGCCGCGTTTGTAAGATGGAAGACTATATCGACGAGGACGGGGAGCCAGATATAAGAATGGTCGTTGCGAAACGTAGAGAAGTAGTTCCTTTTCCTGAGCAGATAATGGTTCCTGATAAAAGCAAAGCCGGACAGACCTTCAAGCAGTTTACAACGGCGCTTAAAAATCTCGGTTATGAGATAGATCACCGCGAGCTCATAGCAGCTGACTTCGGAGCTCCGACAATTCGCAAACGCTTTTTTCTGATAGCCCGTTGCGACGGAAAGCCTATCGTCTGGCCGGAACCGACGCACAGCAAAACCGGAACGGACGGCAAACCCAAATGGAGAAGCGCCGCAGAGATCATCGACTGGTCGCTTCCATGTCCCTCAATATTCGAGAGCAAAGCAAATATAAAGGCAGCATACGGTGTTGATTCTGTCCGCCCTCTCGCCGACAACACGCTCAAGCGCGTAATTCGCGGTGTTGATAAATTCACTATAAAAAGCGGAGTCCCGTACATAGTCCCGATAGGATACGGAGAACGGAACGGGCAGGCCCCGAGAGTTCACAGCATAGAGGAGCCGCTTCCAACTGTCGTTGCTGACGGTAAGCACTATCTGGCAAATCCGAACATGGCTCCGTTTATGGTGCAGTGCAACCACAGCGGCGGCGACAGAGTACAGGATGCATCTGAGCCTATGCCTACGATTACAGGAAAACACGGATACGGTGTCGCCGCTCCGCAAATTGCCCCGTTTACCATGCATAACAACACAAACGCAGCCGGCACCGATACCCGCGAACCTGTGAATACAATTACCTCTGGCGGACAGCAGATGTTCATCACTCCCTCCCTCATGGCAATAGGCCAGACCGGAGGCGGAGACAGAATACGCGGTGCCGATGAACCAATTAACACCCAGGTATCAAAAGCCGAAACGTGTCTGATTGCTCCGAACCTTATCCAGTACCACAGCGAGCAGACCGAGAATGTGCGCGGACAGGCTATCACGGAACCAATTATGACGGTGGACGGCTCAAACCGTTATGGCCTTGCAATAGCGCAGCTGACGGAATACTTCGGGAACGGTCAACCGATTGATGTTGCTCAGCCTTTACACACTGTTACAGCAAAGGACAGAGAGGGGCTGACCGCCGCACAGCTTACGCAATATTTCGGTGGTGATAACCATTCGCAAGGCGCTGACGCTCCGATAAACACGCTTACCACGGTAGACCGCGAAGCTCTGATATCAGCGCATATGCAGAAATACTTTTCTGGTGGATATACCGGGTGTGGAAGCGAAGCCTCAAACCCTATCGGAACAGTAACGGCGGCAGACCATAACGCTCTGGCAACTACGCATATCTCGAAGTTTTATAAAACGGGCATCGGACAGACACCCAACGAGCCTCTTGCTACCGTTACGACCTCAACGGGGCATTTGGGCCTTGTACATACGACCGTCGAAAAATACGCCGCTGATGCCAATCTCAAAAACTGGCCGGAAATTCGCGGACTTCTCAACAGATACTGCGATTACACGCTCGCCGACGATGAAGTGCTGCTGATATGGATTACCGGAATTGCCTACTTCATTGCCGACATCGGGCTGAGGATGCTGACACCGAAAGAGCTTTATTCCGCAACTGGATTCCCTGTTGACTACATAATTGACCGGGACTACCTCGGCAACGAGTACGGCAAAACAAAGCAAGTCGCCAGATGCGGCAACGCGGTACCGCCTCCGTTCGCAACGGCCCTTGTCAGAGCAAATCTTCCGAAATGGTGCAAAAAGCAGATTACCACAATGGCAGAGCTGGAGCGGGAGGTTGCAGTGTGAGCAAGAAAAAGAGCGTTTACGCCTATCTCCAAATGCAGAAGATGCAGGCGCTTCCACTGAAATACAAAATCAACGTTGCGAAGCACATAATTCGTCAGACCTTCGCCCAAGGCAAAAAAGTCGCACTAGCGTTTTCAGGCGGCAAGGACAGCACCGCACTCTGGCACCTAATCCGTGAAACCTGTCCCGAGGAAGCTACGAACATGGTTGTCATCTTTGGCAACACAGGTGTTGAGTATGCCGAAAGCCTCAAGTTTGCCCGTGAGCTCGGAAAAGAGTGGGGCGGCGACAACTTCCACGAAACAAAGCTTGACCGGATAAAGGTACCGCGCCTTAAGTACGAAGCACAAAAGGAAGTCTGGGCACTGATAGAGGAACGCGGAGAGGTTGCCCGATATCTCAAGAAAAACGGGCGCTTGAAGTCAACGGATAAGCTCAATGAAGCGGTCACTCCCGAAATGTGGGAAGACTTTCGGCGCCGCAAGCTTGTCTGGGAGGCCGGAACGCTGGTCAGCTTCTGGTTCATTGCCGAGCAGTACGGATTTCCGATATTAGGCAAGGATGCAACAAAGCTTGATGCTCCGCGTATCAACATCAACGTATTTCTTAAATACAGCACGGATAAGTCAGACGGAAACAAAAAGTATTATGAAATGCTGGAGAACTACCCTGACCTCAGAATTTCGCATTCCTGCTGCAACTTCATCAAGGAGCAGCCTTCCGAAAGGCTCCAGCGTGAGCTCGGCTGCGACGCACTGTTCCGCGGCCTGATGGCGAGTGAGTCCAGACGCCGGACATTCACATTTCTTGATAACGGGTTTCTATACAAATCCGACAGCTATCTTTACTCGCAGCCGCTGTCAATCTGGACGGATGATGATGTCTGGGAATATATCCGCTCTCGTAACTGCCCATATGCTCCACTCTACGATCTCACCGACGCAGACGGAAACAAGCTCTTCACGCGTAACGGCTGCTGGTGCTGCGGAACAGGATTGGCGTTTGAGGGAAACAACATTGAAATTCTCCGGAAGAATTATCCCAATAGGTGGAACGCTCTCATGCGGTACGGAATGGCGCGGGAAATGGAAACCTACGCATGCGCCATAAGCGATAACAGCAAGCTCAATTATTGCTCACACGAATGGTTACTCGATACTAGCCCCTGCTCTTTTGATAGGCTGACGCCGAGGTCGGACTTGGTCGAAGCATTGCAATATGACGGACTGTTGTGTTAGGAGGCAAAAAATGAAAATCTACATAGCCGGTAAAATCACCGGCGATCCTAATTATAAAGAGAAATTTGCCAAAGCGGCCGAGATAATTAAAGCGGAAGGGAATGTCCCTATCAATCCGGCAAACAACCACGAGGGGCTAACTCCAAAAGCATACATGAGAATCAGCTTTGATTTGATTGACGACTCCGACGAGGTACGATTTCTTCCAGACTACAAGGACAGCCCCGGTGCGCTGATTGAGCTTTCATACTGCAGATACACGGGTAAACCACATTTGTTCTTCGAGCGCGAAGTATTATCTGGTACAAAAAGAGAATATAACATTCAGCCATCGGTTGATAGCGTATTAATATGCTTTGCGGAGAGATTGAAAGCATTGCGCATTTCCGCAAAACTATCTCAAGATCAACTAGGAACGGCGCTTGGTATGTCTCGAGGCAGTATAAGCTTCTATGAAAATTGTGACAGAACGCCGGATATCGTTTTATTAAATAGAGCAGCTAGATATTTTGGCGTTTCAGAGTGCTTTTTGCTGGGATACACAGGGGAGGACTGATGAAAAAGATACATATCGGGGATGAGCTTCAGCTTGTCCCCAAGACCTTTTACAATACCGACTGTACTGACGGCAACCACTACCCGAAAAAGCCGCTGACCGGCAAAGTCGTTTATATCCATCCAAAGGGCCGCTTTATAACCGCAGAATTCAAAGTTGGCACCGGCGCGGTTAGAGAATCTTTTACTTTGTTTGAAATGGAGGGATGAGCTGTGATATTTGCAAAATACGCCCATCCGAATAACGGAAGCAAGTACCAGCAGGTAGAAATTAATAGCCTGCTTAAGGTCAAAAAGCATTCTGAGGTCGACAAAATTTCCATGGACGAATGCAAAACCACTGTTCACCTCAGAAACATAATGACTCCATTCAACGCTGTGTTTTTCGACTTTTTCGAGGACGGCAAGCAAATCGACATTTACACAGATCCGAGATTCAACTCGCACATCAGGGAGAGCTGCCATGCCAAAAAATAAGAAAGTTAATCCTAACCGGCAGCCGGTGACTATGGCCGACGTAGAGCGAGCCTACAGAGAAGGATGCGAGGAAGGTTACTATAACTGCACGGTTCAGTTCCTGACGGTCCTGTATGACAAGGAATGCGCCGATGAAGAAACAACGCAACGGGTTCACACGGAACTGGAAGATGTCAAGGACAGCATAGACAAAAAGTACGTTACAATTCCACAGCTCGCAAAGGTACTGGCAAAGGACTACGGCACTGTCGTATCAAAACATTAGGAGGAACGAATGAACATAAAACGAACGTCGCAAATTCTGGTAGCAATTATCTGTTTTGCCGCAATTCTCATATTGATGGCAATCCGAGCGGGTGCCGAAGAAGCAGAGCCTGACTATATGTCCCAGATGATGGCTTGTGCCGTTCTCGGTGACACAGACTGCGGCAGGCAGCTCGAAGCGGCCCGAAACGCCAAAATTGACGCAGAAGACCTTACATATGCAAAGGTGTCATGGGACGACCTTTATTTGCTCTCTAAAATCATTTACGCCGAGGCCGGTTCCGAATGGCTCTCCGATGACTGGAAAATGTCAGTCGGTGAGGTTGTGCTGAACAGAGTCGCAAGCCCCGAATTTCCTGACAGCATAGCAGAGGTCATATACCAAAAAGGACAGTATTACTGCATGGGCGACGGCTATTTTGACAGTCTCAGACCGAACGCCAGATGTGTAGACGCAGCGTGCAGGCTTTTACAGGGTGAGCGGGTTCTAAACGATAAGAGTGTAGTATTTCAAGCAAACTTCCGCCAGGGGAGCGGGACGCACACGGCAATGTATGACCGTTATCTCGGCTGGACTTATCTGTGCTACTCAAGCCATCCGGATTTATACGAGGAGGCGGCACAATGAATAATAATTCTCCAATGACAAGCGAATTTGTAAAAAGGGCTCTGGCTCTAAAACATGCGGAAGACTTTTATATGACTGAGTGCAAAAACGGGCCGACTTGGGGTGGCGGACATCTTCGGCTTGATGCTGTAGCACTTAAAAAGTCGTGGTCGCGCCCTTGCGTTACTGGGTATGAAGTAAAAGTTAGCCGAAACGATTTTTTAAGCGATAGCAAATGGCCGGAATACCTACAGTACTGCAATCGATTCTACTTTGCGTGTCCATGCGGCCTTATCAAAAAAGAAGAATTGTCTGACAGCCGCGTAGGACTAATCTATGTAAAAGAAGACGGCAGTACATATACGGCAAAAGCTATACCCATGAGACCTGTTGACATCCCTGTAGAATTTTTTACCTATATAATTTTCAGCAAGCTCGATAGCGACCGGACGCCATTTTACACGGAAAAATCTCAATACTGGCGCGATTGGTTAGAAAACAAATTAGATAATCGTCGCCTCGGTGCAAATGTTAAAAGCAAGATGGTTTCTGAAATTGAACGTCTCGAAAAAGAGCTTCGTGACAGAGACAGCTTTGACAGCCGAGCAGAGGATTATAAAGCAATATTAGAGGTTATGAGCGCTTATGGAATCAGAACCACTTATAACCCCGCCGAGCGCTTGAGGGAATACCTTGACCGCGGATATTCGGAGTCGATAGAAGATACCGAAAAAACGCTGAAATATGCGCTGGAAAGAATTGAAGCTATTAAGGCTAAGTGCATTCGTCCGGAACTATACGGGGAGGCGCTGCAATGAAAGAGAACGTAGAAATAGAAGAAATTAGCCAATGCTTCTATTCAAACTGCTTGCTTCAAGCTCTCAAATCAAAAATAAAAAATCCCAAGGTAAGGATAACAAAAAAGCCGATAAGAGGGACATGGGTACCTCATTTTGAATGGGAAGACGATAATTACCTTTACGATTTCGGAGCCAACGCACGGATTTGTACCCCACTGCTGTTCAAAGGTTGTATACGCAGGCAAGTCAATTCTGCAAAGGAGGGCGAGGAAAAATGAGCAAATTTGATTTTATGGCGTTTGGCTACAGCGCTGGCGGTTCCGATATGTTTGTAACTCACGCCAAAAAATACACTGCCGAAGAAACGGTAGCTTTATGCAAAACTGAATATGACTGCAAATTTACAGGGCACCGTCAATACGGGTGCGATATTTCTCCGCTTAGAGACCCGACAATTGCCGATATACACTTAGCATACTGTGCCTTCCGCTTTGGTGTATCTCCCGAATGGCCAGACGGTTGCTATACGTTTGTCAATGAATGCGCGACCGGCTCTTTCCCTGTGAACGTTATCATTTTTTCGGAACTAATAACACAGGAGGCACAGTAATGAACATAGGTGCAGCGTGCTCAATTTTTATGAACATTGACACTTGCGTACATACGGATGAGGAAAAGGCTCTCGCAATCTATAAGGTGTTGCAAATGCCAACGCACAACGGAGTAAACAAAGATTCAATGCTCAGGGTTATAAAGTTTCTATTTGACAAACTGTATGAAGTGGAGGCCCCGCAATGAAGCTCTACAACAATATTATTAAATGGATTCGTTGCGGCAATGACTGTGAACATTGCCCTGCCGGATGGGAAGAATGGGATTGTGAACACACGGAATGTGACGCAGGATGCTACATATATGGCGACGAGTGGCCGGAGCCTTGCCGTTTACCTCTGCCGAAGTTTATCCGTGGATTCCTAGTAAGACGCCCCAAATACTTGCAAAATCATCAGTATGATGATATTGGCGAATGGTACGAGAAGCAAGAAGCCGCTGAAGAAAAGATTAGGGATGCTATCGAAGATGCGCTGAAATATCGGTGCATTTGTTATAAGCGCGATGATGGCACTTATTACGAGACGGACAGGGATTCGGAAATCTGTGAAATTATGTGGAAAGCCAAAGCTGCTTATGACGACTTTCTACACGAGCCGCGCAAGACACTGCGGCAAAGATGGGCTGAGCTCATCAAGGAAACCATTTCAAGGCCGATAAACTTCATCAAAAGCTACATTATGAGCTAGGAGGAAATAAATGAAACCAATATACGTTCCTTCCGGTGCCGCTGGGGAATATGGAGATTATGCACTAAACATAAGCCTGACATGCTCGCACCGCTGCTATTACTGTTATTGTCCGAAATGCCTACATAAGCCGGTGGAAGAATTTTTTGATTATAAGGGGCAGCGTCCCGGAATTATTGAAGCCACAAAACTTCAACTCGAAAAAGAGCAAATTACGGGCAAGCTTATTCATCTCTGCTTTATTGGGGACCCATATCCGAAAGGCTATGACAGTAGCGCGACGCGAGAAATTATAAAACTTCTCAAAGAGAGCGGAAATCATATCCAGATACTTACCAAGAACGGCAGAGACTGTATTCGCGACTTTGACCTTCTTGATGAAAACGACTGGTTCGGCGTCACCATCACCTGCGGTTACATTATGAGCAGAACCGCAGAGCCAAACACAGACTCGCCGCCGGTAAGGCTCGATGCTCTATATGATGCTTGGAACGCCGGAATTAATACATGGGTATCATGCGAGCCGGTACTCGAACCGGATTATATCTACCATCTTATAAAAGCGGGGGACTATATCAACCGTTTCAAAATTGGCAAGCTGAACTATCATCCGTCAAATATCAACTGGGCTGAATTTGGGAAAACGGCAAAAGAGCTTTGCATCAAATACGGCCGCGAATACTACATCAAGGACAGTCTGCGGGCGGAAATGGAGCGGGAAACATGAGCGGAATGAAACCGATACCATTTTCAGGGCCTATGGTACTTGCAATACTGCGCGAAGTCGAGCCTAAAACCATGACGCGCAGAATTGCTAAATTTGATTTTGATGATGTGTATGACGCTGCTTGCTTTCACGGCAAATGGTACGAGACATACGGAAGCAGTTTAATTGAAGTCCCAGATTCAATAATTAAATGGTACTTGAATAAGGCTGCCAAAGCTCAATACCAGCCAGGAGAAATCCGATATGTCAAAGAAACGTGGAAGGTTATTGCACTTGACGATCTGACACTTACTATGGTGGTTCAACTCAAGGCCGATAACAGCACCGTTACCGCAACATTCACATCTGATGAACGGTATATCAATTTTCGCAAATTCTATTATAAAAACGGCTGGCAGTCTCCTTATTTCTTTCCCATTGAAGCAGCAAGGGCATTTATCCGAATTAACTCTGTCAAAGTCGAGAAAATTCGTGATATTACAGAGGACGATGCCCGGAAGGAAGGTGTATTCAAAGCCGGTGGCTGGAACGCCGACGAAACAGAATACGGCATATCATATCGTGGCCCGTTTTCGCGCCTATGGGATGAGCTAAATAAAAAGCGAGGATACGGCTGGGCTGAGAACCCTTATGTATTCGCTTATGAATTTGAGCGGGTTGCAAATCCGAAGTAAAAGCAAAATAGTTATGTCAACCGTTGGAACTACGCCCTGTGGAGGCACGGGGCGCGCTTCGAGCCTTTGACAAAAACCCTATACATTATATATTAACGCGCGCGCGTTTGCAGGCTTGGTTAAAGCCTAAGTTTATGACCAGAGGTGGATAACATGAGTAAAGAAGGATACTGGGTCATTCGCACTTACATAGCTGGCATGGTGGGAGAAAAGATAAAATACTGGGTTGAGGGGGAGAAGCCGACTAAGTCGCTTCGCCGTCTCAAATCAGATATTAAGAAGATTCAACAGAACGAAGCCTCGACCACAAAGAATATGGCAAGGGGGCTTAATGCCAATTTCACACCAGAAGATTATTTACTTGGTTTTGATTATTCGGAAAAAGCATTAAATCAGCTTCTGAGAAGAATAGAAAGCCGAGGAGTCGATTTGTGCTCACTGACAGAGGAAGAATATTTATTGGCTGTCAGAGAAGAGGCGGAAAAAGAAATAAAAAATTGGATTAAGCGTTGTAAGAATGCTATGTCAGACGGAATGGTATTTAAATATATGGCCATAACAAGCGATATGGACGGTGAGACAGGGAAAACAGTCCGTATTCATCATCACATTGTCATATCGGGAAACATGAAAGATATTTGTCTGAGCAAATGGAATAATGGCACAGTTCATTCAGAGCATATTTGGAACGAGCCGGATCATCTTGCTTTGGCTGACTATCTCATCAAGCAGGTCAGGTATGTTCCTGATGCAAAGAAATATAAACCGTCAAGAAATCTTATTCGTCCGGCTCCGAAAGATAAGGTCGCGATCGGAGGCGCGGAGCTTCGGGTACCTAAACATTGCGCGTTACTTTACAGGGGCGAATTCAAGCCTGGCATGCCGCAGTACATACGTTATATGCTGCCGCCGAAGCCGCTGGCGGACAGAGACAAAGAAAAAAGCGAAAACGAGAGCGGCCCTTCCGAAACCGGAAACGGAGGTGAGCGCTGCGATGAATAATACTGGCCTCAGTAAGAACCTTGGTGATTATCGAAGGAGGTACAAGTATGCCTGCTGACTACACGCTATATGTCAAAACAAAAGGAGAACCAATGACACCGGAAGAAAAAGCAGAATTAAAGCCCTGCCCGTTTTGCGAAGGTCAAGCATATATCATGGACGACTGTCGCATAAGCGTCCAGCAAATATATATCGGGTGCTTGAAGTGCCACGCGCAAGGCCCCGCAGTTCCGATAACAAAAGATAAAATCGAAAACCGAAAGGTTGCTATTAGGCTCTGGAATGAGAGAGTTTCAAATATGCATAAGGAGGGCAAAAAACATGAGCAAGTATAAATTTGACTTAGCGCTGGAGGTCAAAACAACTGTCGAGTGGACGCTCGGACGCTACCATGAAGATAAGCGCGAGCTTGAGCGATATAAAAATGACCTTATACCATCGGCTACGGCAGGGTACTCGCTATCCGGCGGGGTAAGCAAAGGCAGCACAAGCAATCCGACAGAAAGCGTCGGAATAAGAATGGCTTCAAGCCCTTACATACTCTGGACAGAAAGAAACTGTACGGCCATTGAGCGAGTGCTCGGTATGCTGGACGACACAGATAAGCGCCTGATTGAACTCGTATATTGGAAAAAGGCTTATACGATCATTGGTGCAGGCGCCAAGGTGGGGCTTAAAGAACACGCCACATATACACGCATCAACAACATTCTGGGACTGATAGCCTTGGAAATGGGACTCGTAAATATATAGCGGGGTAAAAAGAGGGTAATTTTTGGCCCATAAACCGATATATTATGTTACCGTGAACAAATGCAGAGCGAAAGAAGGTACGTGCTATGCCGTTTTTCTACTAAAACAAGAATATTTGAATTTGAAATAGGGACAGCCTGAGAATTACTCCGGCTGTCCTTTTATATGGGAACATAGCTCAGTTGGTAGAGCATGCGGCTGTTAACCGCAGCGTCACAGGTTCGAGACCTGTTGCTCCCGCCATTTATTGTGAGGTGAGGACGTATTGGCAGCAAGAGATCCAAGCAAAAGAAAAGAGCATTTCGGCATGTCGTTCCAATGCGAGCCGATGCTCATAAACCTAATCCAAACATTCGAATAATAACTTTATGCAGGCCGTGTGCTAACGATTGTACAACGGCGGGATATAAGTTATACCCAGATTACACAAATAGTGTCAAGTCACCGTGCGAAAAGTGCGGACGCGCCGGGCTTGATTATATACTTATCGACAATTTTAGAGATAAAAGCGCGGCCTTGGTTAACTCGTGCAGGCCTAATTTTGTACATGGAGCCGCGCTGACTCCAACAAATGAGGGTGATGTTTATGAAGCCAGAAATATGCCTTAACTGTACTGTTGTATGCGAAGGTGAGATTGCTTGCGCTGCCTACAAAGAATTATCGCGCACGTATAAGCAACTGAAAGTAGAAGACCATACTGAACTCATGAAGAATCTAAGGTCAAAGTTGAATATAACCGATGCTGAAGTTGCCGACGACCTTCGAGAATTAGGAGAACGCATAATCGAGGCACTTCCCGAACTTTCGATTATATCTGAGCTAGATATACAAATCGGGTACGTTCGGTCTTACGAAAAGAAAACAGATAAGGGCAAAACGGTATGTGCTGATTGCCGAAAAGTAAATAAAACTTACGGTGCTTATTTGCCGTTCGATTTTGTTATTACGTTCTATGATCCAAACATGTGCTACATGAGCAAAAATCAGCAAAAAATATTAATGTTGCATGAGCTCAAGCATATAGGAATCGGTGATCGAGGACTTAGAATTGAGTATCATGACGTAGAAGATTTTAGCGATATTTTGATGCGCTTCGGCATTGATTGGAACTGGCAAAATAGGGACGTTCCGGATGTTCTAAATATTAAATAATGTGGCTGGTGGTGATTATGGCACAGAATGGCGCAAAATGGAAACCAAGTCAAAAGCAGATTCAAGTGGTTGAATTGCTTGTAAATCCAGAGGATAAACGCCCAAAATGTGAAAAAATTAAACAAGTTGGTGTGCCGCCAAGAACTTTCTATAATTGGATGAAAAGTGAGTACTTCATCGAATACATGAATTCAAGGCTTGATTTGTACACAAACGGAGAACTAGCGGAGGTATGGAAAGCTCTCATTGCTAAGTGCAAGCGCGGGGATATTCCGGCTATAAAGCTATTCTTTGAGATGAAGGAATTACACCCTTCTGTTAAGAAAGATGAGTGGTGACCATGCTGCACTATAACTCTCTCGCCGCCTTTTATACAGGTGGCGAATGGCACGACTTCCGGTTAATGCTGATAGCGTTGCGCGGTCCAGTCTGTTCTAAGTGCGGCAAAATAATTGTTAATCCGCTTGACCTCATCGGGCATCATAGCCCGATAGAGTTGACTTTTGATAACGTCAACAATCCGACTATATCGCTTAACCCCGATAACGTAGTCTTAACCTGCCTCAACTGTCACAACGAGGAACATGAACGCTTCGGATATAAACCAGAGCGCCGCGTCTACATAGTCTACGGTGCGCCATTATCCGGTAAGCATACCTTCGTTCGGCAGCAGATGAAGCGCGGAGATATGCTCATTGACATCGATGCGCTCTATGCGGCGGTGTCTGGATTGTCCTCATACGACAAGCCTAACAACCTTTATCAAAATGTCATGTCGGCACATACGGCGTTGATTGACAATATCAAGACACGATACGGTAAATGGAACAATTGCTTTATCGTCGGTGGATATCCGGAGAAGCGCAAGCGTGAAGCGTTGGCTGATGAACTCGGGGCTGAGTTGGTTTACTGCGAATCAACGAAAGAAGAGTGCGCGGCGCGGCTTATGAGTGACGATGCAAGGCGAAACAGGCGGGATGAATGGTCAAAGTGGATAACTGACTGGTTTGATAGGTTTTCGGCATAGCCCCCCCATTCGCGGGACTATTTTTATGCTGGGAAACTGTACAAGGGTCATCATTAGCACGCACAGGGCAAAATTTGAAATTCGGCGGAAAGGGTTGGAAAAATGTCAAAAATTGGTCAGAATCAAAAAGAACCGAACAAACAGCACATACTCCAGGCCGAATTCGATAAGCTGACCGCTGTATTTTCAGAGGTCGAGGAACCAAAGCGCAAACTAGTTGAAGGCTTGATATATGACGCTGCGTTTTTGTATTCGGAAAACTGGGAGCTACGCCGGCTAATAGCCGAGAGCGGGTCCGTAATCGTAAACCCTGCAAACCACAAGCAGCAGAAAACGCTTCCGGCTGCAACGCAATATTTAAAAAACGCGAACTCATACGCAGTGGTTATAAAAGCGCTGAACTCAATATTAAGCAAAAACGAGATTGGCGATCCGGACGAGCTAGAGGATTACGAATGATTAACCTCACGACCGGAACTTACATAGGACCCGTGCCAGAAGCGCCACAGCACTCATGGCTGATTGAATATATCGGCGCCTGCCAAAGAGAAGAAATTATTATAGGACGTGAGCTGTTTCAATGGTTCGACATACTGGATGGCCTATTCAACGACCCCGAAATTACCTTTGACTTAACCGACGCCCACAAGCGCATTCGGTTTATTGAATCAAAGTGCCGGCTGTACGAGGCTCCTTACGCGGGAAAGCCTTTCATTTTGATGTTATGGGAAAAAGCGTTCACAGAATGTTTTTATAGCTTCAAAATTTTCGATCACGAACTTGGGCGCATTCGCCGATTATTCAGTGAATTTCTTCTACTTTGTGCAAAAAAGAATGGCAAGTCTCCATTCTTTGCGGCGCTGTGCCTGGCCGAATATTTCTGCGGTCCCATGGGATGTAAAATTCTCTGCACATCAAACTCTTACGAAGAAGCCGCCGCAATGTATGACGGCATTGAAGCGATGCGGCAGGAAAGTAAATCTCTTGAGCGGGTAACGCACGGGAATGTGCGCGGCATATTCTTTGGAAACCCTCGTCATAAATCAACAGGGAAGTTTTCATATCATAACAAAGGCAACATCCGAAAAATGTCAGCCAAAACGGGCGCGCAGGACAGCCGTAATATCATGATGGGCGCTGTAGATGAAGTATGGGAACTGAAAGATAACTCTACTCCGTCCTTTGTAAAGAAAGCACTGAGCAGTCAGGAAGAGCCGATTTACGGAGAAATAACCACAGAAGGCACGGTCAACGACGGCTATCTTGATGATCGATTAAAAGACGCACGCAAAGTTCTTTGCCGAGAAGATGATTCAAGGCCGTATTGGATGGTATGGCTTTATACACAAGACTCAGAAGCGGAAATATGGCAGAACGAACAGTCCTGGTATAAATCAAATCCTTCTCTCGGCGTTGTTAAAAAGTGGCGCTATCTGCGTGACAGAATCGGAGAGGCACAGACCAGCAAGGCCGAGCGAGTCCTCACACTTTGTAAAGACTTTAATATCAAGCAAAACTCCGCTTCTGCATGGTTAACCCCGCAGGAATACGAAAACCCCGTCACTTTTGCTGACGTTGCTAAAGAGCGTGGGGCTAATGACATTATGGACTATCTGCAAGGATGCGTATATATCGGAGGTATCGACCTTGCAGAAACAACAGACCTTGCTTGTGCTAAAGCTCTGATAATGCATCCGGGCGATCCGCACAAATACATATTGCGAAAATATCTTATCCCGGAAAACAAACTTGACAACTGCCCTGATGATATGGACTATAAGGAAATGGCGCGGCAGGGCAAAATTACAATTTGCCCCGGAAACGAGAACGACTTTTCTTTGTTTACCCAATGGTACATCGAACTGAAAAAAAGGTACGGACTCAGACCTTATAAATTTGGATATGACAACGCGCTGGCTAAGTTCTGGATTAAAGAAATGGCTGAAATATTCGGCGACGACCAGCAACTCATACGAATACAGCAAACGCATGAATCATTATCTAGTCCGATGCTGCTTGTTGAGCAGGACTTAAAATCGAAGTTGATTATTTACGATGATGACCCTATAGATAAATTCTGTCTAAAGAATACGGCTATGGACATAAACAAATATGGCCAGATTAAACCAATGAAAGACCAGTCAAAACCAAAAAACCGTATAGACGGAACAGCGGCGCTAATTGACTGCTATGCTGTTTATCAGGCATACAGGCCGGACTACATGAAATATGCCAAATGATAAGCAACGCTAGACTGAATATTTGAAATATATGGGGGCGAACGGAATGGTTGATAAACGGACATGGAAAGAATTTCGCGAGAGCGGGTTACTTTGGTGGATAAACATGATACTGCATACTTTCGGCTGGGCAATTGTTATTGAAGTCGATGAAAATACAAAAGAAATCACAGAAGCTTATCCGGCTCGGGTAAAGTTCAGAGGCTTTGACAATCAAAACAACACTGATGGATATATCAAGGTATCAAAATATATGAAAGAAAATGCTGAGCAGCTCGACGCTGAAGCAAAAGAATAGGCGGATAAGCAGTATGATAAAAAAACTGGTTCTTATTTCAACCGGAAGAATATATGATGTCGGAAGTGCCTATGAAGCCGTTCACTCGATGGCTGACGATAATTTTCAAACGGACATAATCGGAGAGATACGGGAAGAAGACGGTGGCATTGTGTTGGTTAATGAGCGCGGACAGATTCTGAGCAAACTCATAAATTGCCCCGTAATGATTGAATATGCGGAGGAAAGCCAGTGAAGAAGAAAGACAACGCCGAAATGATTAAGAGACTAGATGCCAAAGCAGAAAAACGGCAATATACAAGAACGCTCTTATTTGAATGGCTTGACGTTATATTGCTGATCGTCGGCATGGCGCTGATATCGGCCGGAGCATTTCTAATTTATATACCGGCAGGATTCGTTATTGCGGGGCTATGTTTTCTAGCACTCGCATTTTTTGTCGGCAAAAAACAGGCGCAAAGGAAGTGATATAGGTGCTGATTGATTCTCTGTTTCAAAGCAACCAGACACAGCAGATGCGATATGCAAAATTTCTCGACAATCGAACGCCACTGTTTTCACAGTTCGGGCACAACATATATGCCTCCGACGTTGTCCAAACCTGTATTGACAAGATAGCGACGGAATGTTCAAAGCTCCAGCCAAAGCATATCAGAATAGATGCTGACGGAAAGCTGATAAAAGCTGCGGACAAGGGACTAAACCGTCTGTTTTCTTGCGCTCCGAATGAGCTTATGACGACGCACGACTTCATCGAAAAGACAATCTGGAAGCTGTTTCTTGATTATAACTCGTTCATTTATCCGGCTTATAACATCATAGTAGACGCGAAGGAAAACCAGAGCCGATATTATACCGGCCTGTATCCGCTTAATCCGACAATGGTCGAATTTTTGCAGGACAGCACAAATGCGTTATTTATCCGCATGACTTTCCAGAACGGCTTTAAGTCCACCTTGCCGTATTCAGACGTTATCCACCTGCGAAAAAAATTCAGCGTCAATGATGTCATGGGCGGCGGTGCTAACGGTCAGCCGGACAATGTTCCGCTTCTGAAAACGCTGGAGATTAACGACCAAATTCTTACCGGCGTAGGCAAAGCAGTACAAACTTCTATGCAAATCAAGGGCATATTAAAGCTCAATACCGTCTTAGAAGACCCCATGCAGAAAGCCGAGCGCGTTGCCCTTGAAAAACAGATAACCGACAGCTCATCCGGAATTCTGACGGGCGACTATAAAAGCGATTACCAACCAATAACGGTTGACCCAAAATTCGTTGATGCCGATACGCTAAATTTTATCCAGAACAAAATACTGCGCTGGTATGGTGTGTCACTGCCAATCCTAAACGGCACAGCCACCGATGACGAACATCAGTCGTTTTATAACGGCACGATTGAACACGTCGTAATCGGCATGAAGCAGGCATATACAAAGACGCTGTTCACGTCGACCGAATTGAGCTATGGAAACATGGTCAACTTTTTCACATCTGCATTGGAAACGCTGAATGTCAGCAATAAGTTAGCAATAATGGACGGACTTGGGAGCAGAGGAGCCCTGACAGATAATCAGCTTCTAGCCCTGTTTGGATATGAGCCATTTGAGGGCGGAGACGTGCGACATATGTCTCTTAACTATATCGATGTGGCTTTGTCCAATTCCTATCAGCTTGCCCGCGCAGGAATCGATTCACAAACCCCAGAACCAACAAAAACGAACGGAGGTAAGAAAACAAAATGAGCAAAGACTTAAAAAGCATACCCGTATATCCCGGCTCGCGCGAAATGCGGGCTTTTTCAATGCCTGATATTAGAGCTCTGGAAGAGGGCGGCAATGTAATCGAAGGACACGCTGCTGTATTTGGACAGGCCTATGACATGTACAGATGCTGGGAAGAAACAATTGCGAGAGGCGCATTCGATAGAACGGACTTTTCGGACGTGCTTTTCAGCATCAATCACGACCTGTCAAGGATTCCTCTTGCAAGAAGCCGCAACAATACTCAGAATTCAACACTTTATCTCAAGATAGACGATCAGGGACTCGGCACTCGCGCGGTGCTGGATGTTGAGAACAATTCCGAAGCAAAAGCGCTTTATGGCTCTGTCGGACGTGGCGACATTTCCGGTATGAGCTACATATTCGTTGTGCGCAAGGACGAATGGACGGAGCTTGATTCCGATTATCCGAAGCGCATGATTACCGACGTTGCAAAAGTCTACGAAGTATCAGCGGTATCTTTCCCGGCAAACCCCGGGACTGACATATCCACTCGGAGCCAGGATGCGCTGGAGAGCGCAAAAAAGGTGCTGGAGAGCGCCCGGGCTCGCGCAAAAGAACCGGATAGTTCTGCCGAGTTGGAACTCGAAAAAATCAAAACCGAAATTTATGAGAAAGTGTGATAAGAATGACTCTTGAAGAAATGATTGCGGCAAAGGAAGCCCGCAAAACCGAACTAGCCGCAAAAGCTAAAACTTCCACCGACGTAAACGAAGTCCGCAGCATCAACGATCAGATTGATGCGCTCAACACCGACATACTCAACCTCCGCAGCGCTATTCAGGTGCCCGCAGTTCCTGCAGTTCCAGTTGTAGTCGACCCCGCAGCGCCCGTTGCCGAGCCTCGCAGCATTACCCCTGTGGGGCAGCTCCAGCCTCTCGGCACTTACCAGATTAATGGCGGACTGGCTTCCGAAGGAGAACAGCGCGCCAAAGAACTGAAAGAAAAAATCGAGAAGCGCGGTACAGACCTCCTAGCAATGCGCTCAGTCAAAGTGCCTGTAAGTGAGCTGGGCATAGTTTCCGAGAAGCGCTCAGTAACGGTTGGCGCGGGCACCGTAGTTGTGCCGTCCTACACAGACCCAACGCTTTCACCTGCATTCAACGAAGTTTCAAACCTTGTTGACCGAGTTCAGGTAAAAATGCTGCAGGGCGGTGAGTCCTATACAAAAGGCTACATCAGCGGCTATGGCTCCGCCGGATACAGCACAGAGGCCGAAGAGTACAACACCGCAGAGCCGACTTTCGGATATGCACAGATTAACAAAACCAAAATCACAGCATACGCAGAGGACACCGAAGAAATCCTTAAACTTCCCTCTGTCAATTATGACGCTGAAGTTATGAACGGAATAAGCGTGTCTATGCGTAAGTTCATGGGGCGCGAGATTCTTGTCGGCACCGGCGCAACAAACCATTTTGTCGGTATTTTTTCCTCTTTAGCTACTGCCATAGACGCCGCAACCGATCTTGAAATCGAAACCATCGACGAAGATACCCTTGATGATATCATATTTAACTTTGGCGGAGATGAAAACGTTGAGGATATCGCGGTTCTCATTCTGAACAAATCCGATCTCAAAGCGTTTTCGAAACTGCGTGATGCGAACGGAAAGAAGCTGCACACAATCGTTGTTTCCGGCAACACCGGTACGATTGACACAATTCCGTTTATCATCAATTCGGCTTGCCATACCGTTGAAACCGCAACAACTGGGCAGTATTGCATGGCATACGGCCCAATGAACAATTACCTTTTGAGTATCTTCTCCGACATGGACGTTCAGCGCTCCACAGACTACAAGTTCAAGACGGGCCAGATTGCTCACAGAGGCGATATCTTTGCCGGCGGCAACGTAGTTGCAAAGAACGGATTCCTACGCGTGAAGAAAGGCGCATAATTGAATAGGGGGCAGGGCTAACCTGCCCCCTACCTTTAAGGAGGTATTGAAATGCCATACGTACCCATAGATCCTAAAACGAGGAATACTGTAAAAACAGACGCAAACGGCGTTGCTGTGCAATATAGTCTTCTTGCTAAGCTCAATATTCCGAATGCCGCCGCTGCCGACACAGATGGAATCCACGCAGCGCGAACATGCCCAGCAATCAATGTTGTTGCGACCTGCGTAGTCAAAGCCGCTTCCGCCGAAACCGACATTTTGACCGTTTCGTCACCTATAACGCTTGGAGCAGCATCAAACGCACTAAGTATTCTGCTTACGACCGCCGCAAATGATACTTTGGCTATTAGTAAGTCAGACACCACTGGGATTATCACAATAGCCCTTGCAAAAACAACCGCAGCAAAGAACACGGCCTCGCTTATACAAACTGCCATCCGCGCGTTGTCGACCGTTAAAAGCGTATCTGTTGCGGCCTTTACTTGCGTAGCGGGTGGTAACTGGGATACTGCCGCAATAGTGACCGGAGAAACCGCGGCTGTCGCGTTCACTGGCGGAATTACAAGCGTCGACGTCCTGACAACCGAAATCACAAACCCCGACGTTCCTCGCAACATCACAGCCACGTCCGGCGGCACGGCGGGCGATATTGGAGCAATTCAGGTGATAATTACCGGAACAAATTATAACGGCGACGTTATAACTGAAACACTGCCGGTATTTACCGCAAATTCCGCAACAACCGTCACCGGAGCACTTGCGTTTAGAACCATAACATCAATCAGCATCCCCGCACATGACGGGCTCGGCGCGACTACCGCGATTGGTTGGGGAAATCTCTTCGGAATTCCTTACATGCTTGAGGCTGACGAACTCGTAATTGTTAAGCTGTTCAACAAATCCGCAGACACAGGAACGGTTACGGCTGACGCTGACGAACTCGAAAAGAACGTCTTCGCTGTAAACGGAACGCCGGACGGCACAAAAGACATTGACCTTTCTATCATCGTTTAGGCGGTGATGATATGAGTTTCAATGATAGACTACCGATGACCGGGAAAATGTACAGAGAGGACGGCGGTACGGTGAATATAGCGGAATTACTTGCATATATAGCCGGTGGAGCCGGACAGGTCAAGCCCGACAACTATCTTTATGTTGCAAAAAGCGGCAACGATACAACCGGAGACGGCAGCGCGAATCTTCCTTATCTTACAATCACAAAGGCACTATCGGTAGCGTCCGCAGGAACAACCGTATTTATCTTCCCTGGGACATACACCGAGGATGTAACGCTCGTCCCTAGCGTGAATTTAACGGCACCGTCAAAGTTTTCTGTCTATGTAGTCGGAACAATCACGTTCAATGCGGCCGGAACTGTTTACGCAGAAAAAATTATCTTCAAGACTTCCGGCGCAGGAAATACGCTCAACTTTGCAGGTACGGGCGTTCAGAACCTCCAAACCCTCATGTGCAACTTTGAGCATACCTCCGGCAATGGGCATTGCGTTTACTGGACAAACACCAACGCGTCGAGCCGATTTGCTCCGGTAGACGGTAACATCACACAGTCGGTTTCTTCCGGAGGCGGCACAGCGTTCACAAGTTCCGCAACGGCAGCCGGTAGCGCAATACTGCAAATGGTTACTTGCCAGTTATCAGACAGCCTTAATAATATCTGCATTTATCTCGGTGGAGCTATTTCGTGGACACATACACAAGACCAAATCAGAGGACAGGTTGTAACTGCCAACACGGCGGTACTTGTGGCAGCGCTCTTGACAATTGTTACAGGCAACGTCCCTGTGTTGGTTCATGGCTCAACTTCTGCCACTCCTTCGGTTGCTTCGAGCGTATATATCACGACTACGGCAAGCCCTGCGATAACCGGTGTTGGGGCGTTGGCTTATAGTGCCGTGTTCTACGGCTCTACCGGAGTGGGCGGCGCCGCGACACTAAACGGCGGCCTCGGGCCGCTACTTTTGCCGATGGCAACATTCCAACTCCGCAGCACTTCGCTTTATCCCGCTGGAACGCTTGCGGCAGGGCTACTTACAGGAGCGTTTGAGTTTGACGGAACACACCTTTATTTTGACATCGGCACAACGCGCCACACAATCGTTTAAGGCGGTGATATTATGGCTCACATTTTAACGGATGCAGAAGCTCTCGCAGCGCTTAGGCTCACAGAAGCCGCTGACTGCCCAAATCTTAATATGCTGATGTCTGCCGTCGATGATGGGCTGTTCACCGAAACGGGCTATGACTGGGCGGCTGACTCGGTTAAAGATTCAACAGCAAAACTCGCCGCATCGATACTCCTCGTTGCTCTTAATGAGGGTACGCCTTTGCCCGACTCTTATCGCTACAAAATCGTACAGCTCGACGCAAAAGTGAAGTCAAGGCTGATAGATGCAACTCTATCAGCCTTGACGCTTTCGGCCGGAACGCTTGCCCCGGCATTCCTATCATCAAGAACATCATACGCGGCCTCTGTGCCAAGCGAAAGTGTGTCGGTAACGCCAACAGTCAACAATAGCGGCGCGACAGTCACGGTAAACGGAACCGTCGCTGCAAGCGGCAGCCCAGCAAGCATTGCTCTAAGTATAGGAGCAAATGCAATTACCATTATCGTGACGGCAAGCGACGAGTCTACGACCAAAACCTACACAATAATTGTGACGAGGGCGGCGGCATGACAACGACGTATAAGCTGACACACAGAATTTATATTCAGACAAGCGCCGATACCACAGACGCAAACGGTAACACGGTACGGGTATGGACATCTACAACGGCTAATCCAATATGGGCTGAAAAACGAGGACTATCCGGCAGAATCTTTTTTGCGGCGGCGGCAGCCAACGCGGAGGACAACATTCTTTTTACGGCGCACTGCACCGACAATACGAAAGCTATCACAAAAGATATGCGCATTGTCGAAGGCGTAACCGTATCTGGAGGAGTTACCACTTATGCGCACATTTACGAGATTACCGCGCCGCCTGTTGACGTGGAGGATGCGCACAGATGGATCGAAATCCGCGTGAGGGAGCTAATCTAATGAGCGCAGATATGGAACTGACGGGGCTTGATGAAGTACTCAAGTGGGCAGAAGAAACCGGCGAAAGAGTGTCAACGGTAATAGACCCCGCTTTAAAAGCCGCCGCCGAACCGATGCTTACCGAAATGCAGCATACATCCGCTTTCGTCGACCGGACCGGAGACCTCCGCAAGAGCTTTAAAATCAGCAGGGTCATAAAGAAAAGAGACCAATCGTCAATTTGGGTCGGCGATGTCGATGCCGAAGTTCCTTATGCGTGGCCGCTTGAAAGAGGAACAAGCCGATTTGTGGCTCACCCGTTTATGCGTCCGGCATTTGAGCGGCAAAAAGAAAGCGCTTATCAGATCATGCGCGAAAAAATCAAGGAGGCGATAAAGTGAATTATAGGTCAACAGTAGCAACCGCTTTGTCAGCTCTCGGAATTCCCGTCAAGCACCTGGTATATACCGGCGCAAAGACGGCCCCATACTGCATATTTCATCGCTATAACGTTCAGGGCGCACAGTACGCAGAAGGCCGAGAAAAAATTACCGGCCACTACATCCAGGTTGATATATTTGGCCCGTCTGATGTGACGGATTATGGCGCTACCGCAGAAGCCTTAATGATTGCCGCCGGAGCAATCCGCATAGGCGGCCAATCCACTTACGAAGACGACACCAAACTATTTCACGATTCAAGAGATTATCTATTTGAAAGCGCCTAAACGGGCGCACTTTTTATGAAAGAAGGAAGATAAATGTCGAACATTACAATGGCTCTGCCCGTTGGCGTAGAGAAGTTATATATAGCTGCTCTCGCAACGGATGCAGTCGGAGGACTTGTTTACGGAACGCCCGAATACTATTCGGACATTCAGAAGCTGTCTATGAAGCCCAAAACCAACGCAAGCCCTCTTTACACAGAAGGACGGCTCAAGCTAAACCAGATGGACTTTGACTCTATCGACGTCGGAATTACAATAGCACAGCTCACAAGCGCACACAAGGCTGCCCTGCTAGGTCAAACTACCGCTGCGCTCGGCGGCGTATATATGACACAGGAAGATGTCGCTCCATATGTTGCAGTCCTGTACAAAGCTCCCATCGTCGGCGGCTATCGATACGGCGTACTGTACAAGGGCAGATTTGGGCCCTATGACGAAGAGTACGCACAGAAAGAAGGCAAGACCACATACGGCGTTCCCGTTCTGGCCGCAACGTTCCTGCCGACCGACTACCTCACCGCCGCAAGCAAGCACCTTGTCGAGTACCACGTTGATACCACAGACCCGAACTGCCCCGCAGATATCGATACCACTTGGTTTGCGTCAGTTACGGTTCCCGGAGCTGACACAACTCCTCCGACTGTCACGGTTGTACCTCTTGATGCCGCGACAGGTGTTCTCGCGACTGCAAATGTCGTATGGACTTTCTCCGAAGCAATTGACCCCGCGAAGGTCACATCCGACAACTTCGTGCTTATTAAGTCAACCGATGGTGTAGTCGTGGCCGGCGCGCTCACGCTCGACACAACCGGCAAGATTGTCACGCTCGACCCGACCGCAAGTCTCACAGCAGGTGGAATATACATTGCAATCGCAACTACCAATGTCTGCGATCTTTCAGGTAACAAGCTGGCCGCAGCTTCTCACGTCCGATTTACTGTCGCGTCGTAACAAATCAAGGGGGGCGGCTCAACACCGCCCCTCATTTTAAGGTGAGCATATGGAAAACAGTATACCAGCCATAGTATTTAACGACAGCAAAATATATATTGCCGTAAATCCCAAAGGCAAAACGATTCGCAGAGCAATGGAGCTGCTTGACAAATACAGCGGCGACGAAATCAGCGAAAAAGATGTTGACACTTTGGTTGCGTTTCTTTGCGACGTTTACGGCAATAAATTTGATATTAACGATGTCTACAGCGGCATTCCACACGAAAACATTTTAACTAAGGTTTTTGACTGCGTCCGTGCAATTGTTGAAATGTTTATAAGCGCATCTAAATCCGGCTCGGACGGCACAGGGAAAATGCTTAAACCGCTTGAAGCGCTTCGAAAACTCTATAAAGAAATTATCAAGCAGGGCTGGACAATGCCAGACCTTGACGAATCAGACTTCTTCGCGCTCATGGACATTCTGATTGAGCCAGAAGAAATACACTACATCAATGAAATATTTTAAGAGGCCGACATTACTTGTCAGCCTCTTCTAAGTCTTTATCTATAAGTTTATTAATATAGCCGTTTAAGCTTCCATTGGGGACAACCTCGGCTGCTCGTTTTTGGATGACTCCTTTCTTTCCTTTTTTAACATAGATACATAGCGAATCATAAGCTTTTGAATTCCAGCGAGCCTTAGCATCCGGCGATGTTTTAGACATTGTCATCCTCGCTTTCCAGCGATGAGCCACATTTTTCGCAGACCGCTATCTTTGCTATCTTCATTACCTGCTCGGCCTTCTTTTTGGCGGCTTTTAATGAGTTGCCCGTTGCGTACCAGACGCGATGTCCGCAGTTAAGACAAATTACGTCGTATAGTTCCTCCGCGCCGTCATCCTTTTTAATATAGCATCCCTTAGGCATTTCAGGCCGCCTTTCCGAAAGCTTCTATTTTATTGAACAGAACGGACGCTGTGTGACATTTCTCGGAGTCCTCGGCTTCAGAAGCTGTCTGCATCATATCATCCAGGGCAGAGAGAATCATTGAACGCACATATTTATCAAGCCGGAGCGTTTCAACCTTGTTAGATTCCTCTGCAAAGACAAAAAGCATTTTGCAATCTTCCCAAATAGCGCGAGCCTGTCCGCGAGTAGTTGCGCTAATAATGCTCTGATACATTCTTTTGTAAAGTGCAATGCTGGATTCCTTGAGGACTTTAGATTCTGATTTAGTAAATATCATAGCACATTTCATAATTAATACTTCCTTTCGAATGTTTGTATCTTGAATATAGCATACTAATATTAGTATGTCAAGTCTTATCATAAATTATATTATAGGCGGTGAATTCATGTCTGATGAAGTCGTAAAAGGCGCAGTATTAGAGCTGTCAATAAATGATTCCAGTTTTTCTGCTGGAATGAAAAATCTTAAACAGCAAATATCCGTTATTGATTCCAGCTTCAAAGCGTCAGGAGCGGGAGTCAAGGATTGGGGCAATACGCTTGACGGCTTAAAAGCAAATGCGGACGCTCTCGGACAAAAAATAACCATTCAGAAGCAAATAGTCCAAGCTTACACAGACCAACTCGAAAAATCTAGAGCAAATCTTGATAAGCACATCACAGCCACGGCGAATCTCAAGACAAAACTAGATGCGACCACGACAGCATATGAGCAAAGCAAGCTGGCGGTCGGAGCTGAAGACGCCGCGACCGTTAAGCTCAGAACCGAGCTTGATGCCCTGACGCAGAAATATAAGGCATCCGAAAGCGCCGTCGTAAAAAATCAGTCGTCGATTCAGGGCTATACCATTCAGGTCAATAATGCTACGGGCAAGCTAAAAAGCTTCGAAGCGGAACTGAATGATACAAACGGCAAAATACAAACATTCGGCAGCGAAGCAAATAAGGCCGAAACTGAAACAAAGCAGCTCGGCAACAGCCTTGACAATACAGGGAAGAAATCATCAATATTCGGTGATGTGCTGAAAGCCAGCTTAACCAGCGCGGCTATAATTGCCGGAATTAAGAAGATTGCAAGTGAACTCAAAGAACTTGCAACTGCCGCCATACAGAACGCCGACGAATTAGAAAGACTTTCTGCCGTAACTGGGTTTAGTACAGACGAGCTACAGCAAATGCAGTACATAGCTGATGATCTTGGCGTTTCTCTTGATACGCAGTCATCCTCACTTAAAAAAATGATTAAAGGCATGGGTGAGGCAAGGGACGGAACCGGAGATGCGTATGAAGCCTTTAAGTCGCTAAAGGTAGAAATAACGGACGGCAACAGGGAGCTTCGCAATAGCAATAAGGTTTATGCCGAGGTTATTGATGCACTTGGTAAAGTGGCTAACGAAACAGAGCGCGATGTAAAAACACTAGCTATATTCGGACGGTCAGCAACTGAACTTAACCCTATAATTGAAGCCGGCAGCGAGCAACTCAATGCGCTTGCGGAAGCGGCGAAAGCCTCCGGAGCGGTCATGTCAGAAGACGCTGTTAACGCTTTAGATTCGCTTGGTGATTCGCTGGATCATATCAGGCAAAAGGCCATTGCTTTTGTCGGTGAAGGTCTTGCCAAAATCATCGAAGCAACGAAAACGGTTGCAAGCCTTACTTCTGCTGCTACTACGCTTGAGGAAACGGCAAACGGAACCGATAAAGTCACGGAGAGCACATCAGCAGCTTCGCAAGTCGCAGAGCAATATATCGACAGGCTTGATGAACTTGCAAAAGCGGGGCTTGATACAGCTGATGCTCAAAGTGAATATAAAAATACCGTCGACCAACTGAACGCCGTAATTCCAGACCTTGGCGTAACAATCAACAGCGAAACAGGGCTAATCGACCAAAATACATCTTCCCTGCGCGAGAACGTTCAGGCGTGGAAAGAAAACGCCATTGCGCAGGCGCTGGCAGATGCATACAGCGCGGCAATCAAAGAAGCGGCGAGCAGTCAGCTTGAACTTACAACCGCGACAAATAGTGCAAATACAGCGACGGCAAATCTTGAAGTCGTATATCAGCAGATAATTGACCGCATGGGCTTAACCGGGCAAGCGGCAGAAGACATGAAGGCAAGATTGTCTGCCGGAATGGAGTGGGACGCTATAACCGATGCGGCCAATCAAGCCGGAGCCAGTATATCCGATTTGTCAGACAGCTATTTTGATAACAACAAACTGCTGGGAGAAGCCGAACAGAAAGAATATAAATATCAGAAAGCGGTAGATAAATCTACAGGCACAATTAAAAGCTACGACGCCGCTACAAAAGGTGCCCGGACATCTCTGTTTAAAACAATGGGCGTCACCGAAGATTCGACGGACGCGACAGATGATAGCACCACAGCAACCAGAAAACTATCAAAAGAAGTTGATGGGCTGAGCAGTGCCCTGCAAGAGCAATCTGAGAATGGCAAGCTTTCATTTTCAACAATAATGGACTTGATAGACGCCGGTTATGCCGCTGCTTTACAGGTAAACAGCGAGACCGGCGCGGTAACAATCAATCGAGATGCCTATATCGCATTAGCTCAGGCAAAAATTCAAGACCAGATAGCGACACTTAATTCAGCTAGAACAAGCATACAGAGCAAGCTCCTTGCCGACGGCGCCGCAGCGCTTAATTCAGCTGGAGACTTTGTGATTCTGGCTGGCGCAAAATCTCTCGCAAGCGAAGCCGATAAATCGAGCTATGCAAGCATAACCGCTCAGATTGCGGCGCTCAGCAGCTTGAGCGCTAATCTTAAGAATCTAACCGTTACAACAAAATCCGCCAGCGGCGGCGCATCGTCAGCGTCAAAGGCGGCGACAGAAGCCACAAAGAAAGCGGAAGAAGCTGCAAAAAAAGCAGTGGAGGCCTACGACAAGCTTTTCAAGAGCCTCAAAGAAAAGTTTAATAACGGCGAAATTGACCTAAAAGAATTTATCGCGCAGTCCGAAGCCGCCCGCAATGAATACCTCAAAAAGAACACCGATGCATGGACGGAATCTTACGAGGATATGTTCGAAGAAATTAAGGACATCGAAACTGACCGTCTGAAGGACATTAAAGACAATTACGATGATGCCCTGGGAGATATTCAGGATAAAATTGACGATATGCGGTCTAACCTGCTTAGCGTCGGGGATATTACAGAAACCGTAAAGATAAACGACGAGGACATAACTCAGCTCTCTAATCTCGACAAACAAACGGCCTCAATAAAGGCCTTTGGTGACGCGCTGAATGCCTTGAAAGAACGCGGAATATCTGCGTCTATGCTGTCGCAAATCGCGTCCATGGACGTAGTGGAAGGTACGACAACCGCTAATCTCTTGCTTGGGCTATCGGATGCTGACTGGATGAAAGAAATGGCGGCATGGGAAGCAAAGCAGACCGCCGCAAAAGCAATAGCCGAAGCGTATTATGCTGACGACATAAAGACGCTTAATGATTCGCTGACAACTGCTGTAACCGGGCTGCAATCCGAAATGACCAACGCAGGGCTAGACCTCGGCGGCAACATCACTGACGGTATAGTTAAAGGCATACAGGCTGGAACGCTAAATGTTGAAGCCGCAATGTCCAATATGATGACGTCTGCGCTTACCGCGGCAAAAAAAACGGCGGCAATTTCTTCCCCATCAAAAGTGGCAAGGGACGAAATCGGAAAGCAGTTAACAGCTGGCGTGGCGCAGGGCATTGAGCTTGGGGCTCCAGCAGCGGCAAAGAGCATGGCTATGTCGATGGACGACATTATTCAGCAGGCCAAAACCCTCAAGGTACAAGCCGCGACCGCTATAATGTCGCTGACAAGTCAAATATCATCAAGTTCCGCTTCTTCTGCATCCGCCGGAAAAACCTCAAGTCAGATTGCTACAGCCGACGTTGTAAACGCTATGCTGGCAGTGCAGGGCGCCTCACAGGGTAAGGGTGGGACATATGTTATTCAGTGCGTACTTAAAGACGGCAGAGCAATTGCCGAGGCGGTTTATGACCCGCTGAAGGACATAGCAAAGCAGAAGGGTGATAAATAATGAATATAACCATATCTGACGGCGCAACCACAATCGCCATGCCAATGACCAAAGATGTTGTCGATGTGGGAAAAATGGAATACAAAGAGCAAAGCACGGCGAATGGAAGAACAGTCCGAAAGTTAATAGGCTTTCGCCCAGGCTTTAAATATCAGTGGGATTATGTGCCTATAGCCACAATAACCGCGCTTAATGCAATGCTGAGAGCGGGAACATTTTTCACTGTCACGTATTTTGATACTGACAGCACGGCACAAAGCGGGACGTTCTCTGTTTCCTATCCAGCGCCGACGCTGTTCGGCTACGTAGACGGCGCTGCGGTATTCCATAAGTTTGAACTGACGATAGCGGCGCAGGAGGTGAGCTGATGCAGACGCATACGGTCAACCCTTACGCCGCCGAACTCTATTGCAAAATGCTTCTTTCGTTTCGCCTTGTGGACAACACTGCCGCTGCAGACGCAACTACGACGGCCACGGGCTATAACACGTCGATTTCGCAGCTCGCGCAAACGCACGACAATGTAGAAGCCATGTCCGCAAAATGGGCGACGCTCGAAACTAAAGGCTGGCCGCTTGATGGAACATGCGATATTATGCCGGACAGCGTGTCAGGCTATCAGACGGGGCTGTGGAGCAACGCGTCTAACGCAAGCGGCGCTCTTTCCGGCGTGACGGCTACAGTCACTTTTACGGTAGACCACGATTCCTACGGCTTCACACTAGCCTTTGACGACAAGGCTGACTGGTACCCAAAAAGCGTAACCTTAGCGGCATACAATAGTTCAAATACCCTTATCGACAGCGAGACATTTGACTGCGTCAGCGCAAGGCAAGTGCTTATTATGCCGGTAGAAAACTACCGCAAAATAATAATAACGTTTAACACCACTCAGGAACCTTATCAGCGGGTACATATGGCAGAGTGTGTATTTGGCGTGATTGAATTGCCGGAGCTTATCAAAACAACAGTTCTGTATGAAACAGATCCGCGTATGCAGAAACTACCCTGCGGCGAGCTGGTAGCAACAATCGAAAACTCAGACGGGCGCTACAATCAGCGTTCCCCAAATAGCCTCTACGCATACCTTCAGCAAGGGCAGCCGTTTAATGAGCTGAAAACAGGGCTCGGAGAATCACAGGCCGATATTGAGTACGTCAATATGGGCACGCAGTTCTATTACACCAAGTCGGCAGCAAAGGACGGCTCTATGACAGCTGACATAACTGCAAACGACCTGTTCTATAGAATGGATAAAACCATATACCGCAAGGGAACGAACAGCACAGACACGGTTACTAATTTAATTGCCGCCGTTTTAGCCGACAGCGGGACAGGATTGACAGCAAGCATTCCGTCCGCTATAGGCTCACGGGTTATAGGCTCATGCATTCCGCTTGTTTCACACCGGGAAGCAATCAGACTGATAGCACAGGCCGCACGATGCAGCGCGTTTATTAATCGCAACAATCAGCTACAGCTTGCGGTAGTTGCCGTAGGAACGTCCCTAGACGCTCTTGACGGCTCGAACATGCTCGACTGGCCGGACGTTGAAGTGGATGACGCCGTCAACACGGTCAACGTATCTATTTCCAGCACCTACACTAAGTTTTCGGCTTCGGCGGTCAAGGCATATTCCGGAACGGTCACGATCAGTGGCACTCAAACTATATGGTGCGAATATTCTACGCGCGTCATCAGCCCTTCTGCGACTGTTACGGGCGGCACGCTCAATAGCGCCACTTATTATATGTACGGCGCGTTTCTAACCATTACGGCAAGCGGGAGCGTAACCATTTCTATTGCCGGTTCAGATGAACAAGACACGTCAGAAAGCACCTATAGTGCAAACAATATAACCGGCAGCGAAATTGCTCAGTCACTGGACATTAAAAACAGCCTCATTACCTCAACCGCAATGGCCGCCGCAGTTGCAACGTATCAATTAGGGCTATCGCGATTGACTTATCCTGTAAGCGAAATAGGAAATCCGTCAAGAGAGCTAATAGATACGGCTACAATTACAGACGCATACGGCGGTACAGGAAATGCGGTTATTACAAAAGAAAAATTTACTTTTGACGGCGGTTTAGTCTGTGAAATGGAGGCGGTAGGATGATAACAAAGACCTTCGGCGCGACGGGCGCTGAGCAGACCTTCACCGCGCCGATCGGCGGTACATATACCTTCGAGCTGGCGGGAGCTGCCGGAGGCAAGGGAAACGCCTATAACGTAAGCTACGGCAGCATACCGGGCAAGGGCGCGAAGCTGACGTTTTCCGTTACCCTAGCCAAAGGCGATATTTTGCATATCTGTGTCGGCAAACAGGGTACCGGCACCACCGGCACGGCGAAGGACGGTGCTTCCGGAGGCGGAGGCGGCGGGACGTTCATTTTTGTAGAGATTCCTGCCGTAGTCGACGCTCGCTGGGACATAACCAAAAGCGGCAAAATACTGCGCGTGCTGGCTGTCGCGGCAGGCGGCGGCGGGACCTGGGACGAGGCGTACAACGGAAGCCGCGGCGACGGTAAAAACGCAATCGGCGAGGCTTACAAAAGCCCGAGCAATTATGTCGCTTACAGCACGACCACCAACGCCGGGACAGCGTCAGCAAGCGTCAGTCCGGTTATGGGCGTCAGTCAGTATATTGCCTACGATCTCAAGGGCTCGTTCTATACTCGCTCGGGCTCAACTGGTACCGGCGGGTATGGCGGCGGCGCGTCACAGGACGATACTTATACTTTCGGCGGAGGATGGTACGGCACAAACAATTTGACATACTCCTGGTGCTACGTCACGACGGCCGTGGGAGTTGACGGGACCTGCAGCGGCGACGGGTACTGTGTGATTACGCTTCCGGCGCTGGCGCTGATAACTGACAGGACACTCAAGGATGTAGTGGACAAAACCGAAAAAGGCTTTTATTGCGCAACAGATGTCAATCGCGTAGGATTAGACCTGCAATATCTCGCCGAGCTGCTTAACGGCTTCGGCTATGCCGTGACCGTCACGCCTGAAACAAATTGGGCAGTTGGGGATATACCTCAAGCAACGCAAATGAGTACATATCTCACGAATCTGAACGCTCTTAAAACGGCTTACTATTCCGGCGCAGCCTTGCCGTCAAGCATGAGCGAAATTAACTATACCGACGCAAACAACATTGAAACAATGCTCGTTAATATCGAATCAAAAATTAGCCGCATGATACTAAGCTGGTATTACTGCGGAGAGATAGGATGTGGTGAAACATGACAGATGGAGTAATAGCCGGAACCGGCAATAGCCGGAAGCTTAAATCAATACCAACGTTTCTCACAGCATACCCGAACTATGAAGCTTTTGCAGCAGCATTGATAGTGGGAACTCTCCCAATTGACCTAAACGGAATCAATGCAGCGGGATGGACAACGATAGGCACGCTTCTTGCAAAAGCAAACCTATTAAGTGACGCAACTTGCACAGCGCTAGAAATCCCGACAACGAGCGTCCCTAATGATGCTCTTAGTAAGCTCAGTAGTGCGGCTCTTCATCAGTCTGTTGGGACAAGAGCTGTAACTACAATGGGTAATATTGCAGTCGGACAACTTATAAAAGTTGGAACTCTAATACTCAGAAAAGTGGCAACAGGATATCATGCTGTAAACAGCGTCACACTACAATCTACAGTTACACAAAGCACGTATTTTCTTATGGACTCTGCGAGTACCTATAACGGAAGTCCTGCGGATACATACTCAACGACATTCTATAATAACTTACCTACGAATCTTAAAACCCTTTGCATGAGTGTAACGCTTTCAGATGTGTCCCTTACGAGATATGCTTTTTGCTTGTCTATGGCAGAATTAAACAGTGGAATGACATATTTTAATAGCAATGCCAGAAGAAAGTTAAGCACCCCAGACAACTATTTTACTCGAACTCTGTACATGTTCGGCAGCGGTATTTATCTTTGGTATTATATTGATGGTGCCGGAACAATTACTTATCCGGGAAGCGCTGGATACACAGCAACAGTGGCTCCTGCAATAGTAATTCCGTCTACAACGCCAGCCTATCAAGATGCAGATGGGTACTTTTATTTAGACCAGGCATATAACCACTCGTTGTTGGATATGACAGGTGCCGAATTTACATTGCCCTACGCCAAAATCGTCATAGGCTCATACACGGGAACGGGAACGTATGGGAGTGGAAGTCCAAACAGTGTTATCGCGCCATTTAAACCAAAGCTGATGGTTATTCTTCCTACTGATGCAGGAAATAATCAAAAGTTAATTGGTGTAATAATTCCTGTAGAATCTAGCAACTTTTCTGTTTGTGGAACTAATACAAATTTCCCATTAGATTCATCCCAATATTCTTTTAGTTTGCTATATGGCAAACTTGTAGGAAACACTATAAGTTGGTACAACACTAATAACTCACTCTACCAATTAAACGCATACACATATCTTTATGCGATTATCGGTTAAGGAGGAACACGCATGAACATTATACAAAAACAGCCAAATGAAAGCGGCTCATACGGTCAAGTTTATCACTCTTTTTCGGGGGTAGACCCAAACGCATATTATGAAATCATATCAGATATGACCGATTATTACACATGGAACGGCTTTATTATACCGACAATCGAAAACGATGCTGTGACAAGCTATGCATGTAACACTGAAGCTTGGGAGGCGTGGAAAGCGTGGCAAGCGGCACATCAGCCACTCACGCCACAGCCGACAACAGAAGAAAAACTCGCGGCATTTAAGCGGTCAACCGATGCGACAATATCCGTAATGTCAGCCGTAATCGACACGCTCTTAGCGTAGGAGGCAGAAATGAACAAATATCAAATGTGTTTGGAATGGATAGCAAGCGGCGCGGCTAATTTTGTCGTTGCCATGTACGCAATCATGTACTTCTTGATTCAGGCTGAGGGCATGGACGCTGAGCACTTAGCCGACATCATGACGCGCATAAGCATGAGTTTTAACGCCTCAACCTATGTGCTGACCGTCGGCGAGACCAGCTATACGATTTACGACCTGATTGCATTGGTGATAAGCACCGACGAGTATTACAAGGACAACGACAACATATCACCCGAGTTCGTAAAGTATTCTATTTACATCGCCTTTGTAAAAGGGCATATTACGTCAGAACAAAAGACAGCATTAAGGGCGGCGCTTGCCAATGCGTAAAATATGGTTTCAAAGGCATTTGGAGCAAATCGGGATAGCCTGCGTAATAATCGCGGCTATCCTGTTTTATATGGCTGTCTGCAATCGCCCTGCACCCTCTCTGCGCGTTTCAGAGCTTGGAGTGTGCATCGAGGAGCAGAGTGGCGGCGTTAAATGGCTCTTGGTAGCTCTCAGCGTGGCTCTTGTGGGCGGTGGAGGGTTCTGCCTGTTCCGATATGCCAGAGAGCGAAAACGAGCCGACAGGGACGCCCTTGACGACATAATCAATAACATACGGAAACGGAAGTGACAAAATGGGCGAAACAAATGAGGTTTTAGAAATCACAAAGGAAACGGCTAAAAAAGTTGATTTAGTCGTAGAGGCGTACAAGCGGAAAGACCGGGAATGTGACAGGCTCCACAGCGTTGTAATGTGGCTCATAACCGCAATAATGACGTTTATCGTTGTTGTGGGAATTGTGGCAGGGATATTTGTCTACGGATATATGTACTCTCCGTATTTATACGGGCAAGTTAACAACACCAGCGACGGAGCAAACAATGGAAATCAAGTTAATATGATAGGAGGCTAAGATTATGGCAAGACCAGGAAAACCGCGTAAGCCAAGAAAGCCGAGGTAGTGAAATGGAAGGATGTAACGGAACATGCATCATGGAGGGGCGCTTTGCTGGCATCGAAGAAAGAATGCGCGAGCAGTCGAACCAATACAACGTCGACCGCGTTGAGGACGCAAAGCAAAGTACTTCCATGAAAAAAGACATTGAAAAAATTCTTGAAATTCTATCGCCTATGAATAAAAAGCTCGACGATGTTCTTGAGGAAAATCAAAAGCAAAAAATTAAGGCGGCGGAAAGCAAAAACGAAGCCCCAGCCAGCAAGTGGAAAAGCCTGTCTGCAAACGCAAGAGCTGTAATCGTGACGGTTATAGGCTCTACGCTTGTTTTGCTTGTGGGTTATCTTCTTGCAAGAGCGGGAATAAAGTGAGGCAATTATGTTAGAACTTTATAAACTCAACAGCATTGAGCTGTTTGATAACCAGAAGAAACGGTTTACCGCCGCACAGGTTAAGGCTGCAACGGGCAAGCCCTTTGTTATTAACGGAGGCTTCTTTGATAACAGGCTAAAAACCAAGACATACCTTCAGCCATATTGTCCGCTTAAAATCGACGGTAATGTGATTGTCAGGGATACCGACAGGTATTTTGTCTATGCGTGGAACAAAGGAGAAATGCCGGTAGTCGAAGTGTCCACGGAAACAGCGAGGCAGAATTATATCGCTTGCGTGATGATGATTGTGGCCGGGCAAAAGCAGGCGCTGCACTGCAGCGCCGATGTCGCCGGCCTCCATATTCGTAAGGCGTTTGGATTCCTCGCTGACGGCACTTTCGTTGCGCTGCGTGATTCAACACTTATGACGCCCGAAGAGGCTCAGGATATCATGTTCGATGCCGGATGTGTGTCTGCTATCCTCTGCGACGGCGGCGGCTCTGCACAGGAGATATCGCCCTTCGGTACCGAATATAGTTCACGCATAGTAAGCAACTTTATCTGTGCGGACGTCACGCCGATCAGGCAGATTGCAACAACCGTTGCCAACCTGAAGCTCGGCTCCAGGGGCGACGCTGTGAAGGTTTTGCAGACAAGCCTTAACAAGCTCGGTTACAACTGCGGAGAGCCGGACGGCATATTCGGAGCTATGACCAGAAAAGCGGTTATCGCGTTCCAGACCGCGCACGGCCTTGGCGCTGATGGCGTTGCCGGCAAGCTCACGCAGGCCACAATTAACGCACAGCTCGGAACGGTACCCAAACCGTCAACAGTTACGACGATAACGGCAGAAGCCGCAGAGCTTAAAGCTAAAGCTGAGAAGGTGCTTGAGTTCATTCAGGCGAGCGTGGGTGACCTCTATGTGTATGGAGCGCAGGGACAGACCGATATTGTAACTACGGTAAATTGGAGCGCGCGGTGCTTCCCAACCTATACGACAGCTGCCAGAGCCGCAAGGATGAAAGCATACGCCGCAGCACATCCAGTCAAGGCAAACGGTCAGCCAATAAAATGCGAAGACTGCTCCGGCCTGTTCTGGGCGGCAGAGAATCAAGTCGAGCTGCCTTTTGGAAAGTTTGACGTCGACGACAGCGCGGCAGAGTCGCTTTACTCTCTGTACTGCGATCCGGTCAAGAAGTCAGAGCTCCGTCCGCTTGATTTCGTATTTGCCGGCAATCCGATAAGCCACGTCGCGGTTGTCGGTTATGACGGCAAAATCTACGAGGCGGCAGGGAGCGATATCGGCGTTGTCTGCAATGACACTGTGGACGACAGGACGATGACAAGCATCTTCGGCGGTACATATACCAAAGCTGCATGGACAAAGTACGGGCGGCTCAAGATTCTGCGGGATATTGAGCTTAAATCAGCCGACGGGCATTAAACGTGGGAGGTACATATGACAGTCAGATGTAAATTCAAATGCGAAAGCAAAACGCAGACCACGGGCGGGTTTTCAATCAGCCTTACTCCCGTAACTTGCGGGAGCAAAGAGAACGAAGCGTTTTTCAAGTGGACGCCTTGGGGCAAGTTCGAACTTGGTACAATCAACGCAGAAGCAGCAGCACAATTCGAGCCCGGAAAGGAATACTACATAGATATTTCTTGTGCAGAGCGGGAGGCAGAATAAATGGTGCTATTTTTGTGGAAAGCTGTTTGGCAGAGCCTCATAATGGGCTTTGCTTTTTTAATTCCGTTCGCACTTTGCCGGACTGCTGATATAGCGCTCGGCGCGGTCCTTGCGTCAAAGCTCGACTCTTTGACGTTCGACAAAAAGAAACTATGGCGGGGAATAAAATATACCCTCGTTGCTTTATTCGGAATAGCCTGTCTGCTCGCCGGAATAACCATGATACCGCCTTTGCTGGAATATTACAAAGCGACGGCTGTAGATATGACGGCAGTAAAAAGCGACCTGAATAAAATTATGATAGCTTCGACCATTGCACTGTCGGCAGTTACATACGGCAAAGATGCGTTTGAAAAACTTAAATTGTATTTACAGCGCGGCGCTCCTCCGGATAATACCGCAGCAGAAACGACAACCGATAAATAGTAGCAGCCCCTCATGGAATTACCGTTCTGTGAGGGGCTGCTTTTATCGCGTGCTTTTGGGGGTTTATTTGGGGTTTATCTTCGTCAAAATCAGCATAAATAGGCAAATCTGCGCGTGACATAGAAATTGAAATAGCTAGCAATATCAATGCATACAGACGCTGACGGAAGCGGGCGTTTCATGATTTTCAAAACTCGTAATGATGAGGTAGCGAGTTCGATTCTCGCATCCAGCTCCAGAAAAACCCTGTATTCTCAACGGATACAGGGCTTTTCTGATTCTTTGAATACCCAATGAATGGTTAGTCGGTGCTTATTTGGTGCTGTCGCTCCGGCTTGATGAAGTACAATTTAGAATAATTAACAATAATTGACTTGACAAAAAGCCTTGGCGGCAATATGAAGATAGTAGATAGTATGGTTACACTACGCTGGGAGGAGAATAATTATGACAGATTCAGATAACAAAACAGATTTGTTGAGTACAATTTTAGGAGACGAGGCAGATACAAATCTTGAGGAAGAGGAGCTTATACATCTTCTTGTCCAGCGCAAGCTATCAAAAAATGTAGATAAGGTTCAAAATGATAATCTGAGCTTTGGCGCAAAGATGGCGGATAGAATCGCTAAATTCGCCGGAAGCTGGACTTTCATTATTATTTTTATCTCTTGTTTAGTTCTCTGGATTATCGTAAATACGCTGATTTTAACAAAGGCTTTTGACGTATATCCGTTTATCCTGCTGAACCTGATACTTTCCTGTGTCGCCGCACTTCAGGCACCCGTTATTATGATGAGTCAGAACAGACAGGAAGAAAAGGACCGTCTGCGCTCGCAGAACGATTATAAAATTAACCTCAAATCAGAAATTATTATCGAGGATCTGCATAGAAAATTCGATCAAGTACTGTCTAACCAGGAAAAAATAATGGAGGAGCTCGAAAACCGCAATCGTGAGTGACTATTCCTAATGAGCGTCCGCTTTAGTGACGTGGACGGTTCCCCTTGGGTGTTTGGGCGGCGCATAAATCGAGTACATTTTAAGCGGAATATTACCTATATTAATTACATTGTGCCAGGTTCCGGCCGGAATAAAAATAGCATAATCTTTAGAGACCTTCCGCTGGAAATTCAAATTCTCTTTACTGCTTCCCATCATGACAAAAGCTTGACCCTGTTCAATTCTCAAGAACTGGTCTGTGTCCGGATGCATCTCCGCTCCAATTTCGCCTCCTGCGTTTATGCTCATTAGTGTGAGCTGCAAATGATTTCCCGTCCATAATGCGGTACGGAATGTATCGTTTTGTTTGGTGGCTTTATCGATATTGATAACAATCGGCTCAGGCCCGTAATCCCTCAGAGGAATATTATTCATGCCGCTGTTATCTGAAAAAGCGCAGACTCTGTACATTACAAATCAACTCCTTTTAGGTGCTATTTTATTATATGAGCAGCAAACCAGGTCAGTGCCGTGATATAAACGCATCATATAATTACGAACCCCCTCGATTCTTTTGAAAATCGAGGGGGTTCGTTGAAATGTATCATCGCTGTATCTGCGCAGAATACCTTTTCATATCAAGTGAGCGGAAGACACAGTGCTTACTGTCTTCTACTGCTCATATAATGGCTGATTATCACTGCCTGACTTTAAATTTGCCGGTGCTGTCTTTCAAATAATTTGCCTGGCTGGAGAGCTCTTCGCTTGCGGCCGCGGTTTCTTCACTCGTTGCCGAGTTCATCTGAATGACGGAAGAAACCTGCTCAACGCCGGTGGAAATCTGAGCAATGGCGACAGCCTGTTCCTGAGCCTGTGTGGAGATTTGCTCGACCAGCTTGTTGACCGCTGATGACTGTGCCGCAAGCTCCGCAAAGCTCGCGTTTGTCTTGTTCACAAGCTCCGTTCCTTTTTCCACCGCTATAATTGAGCTTTCAATAAGCGATGTGGTGTTCTTTGCAGCTTCCGCGGATTTTTGTGACAAATTGCGCACTTCGTCAGCTACAACGGCAAAGCCCTTACCGGCGGCTCCTGCTCTCGCGGCTTCTACTGCAGCGTTGAGCGCGAGTATGTTGGTCTGGAAGGCAATATCATCAATAGCCTTGATGACCTTGCTGATATTCTTGGAGGTGGCGGAAATCTCATCCATTGCATTGCGGGTCAGTTCCATATCAGCTACGCTGGCCTGCATGATATTTCCAGATTTTGCGGATAACTCTTTTGCCTTTTCTGCATTTTCCGCGTTTTCCCTGATACGCTGAGATACCTCGGAAATGGAAGCTGAAAGCTCCTGAACGCTGCTTGCCTGCTCTGTGGCACCCTGAGACAGCGCCATGCTTGAGTTGGAAACCTGCTTAGCTCCAGCGTCAACCTGATCCGAGGAAGAAATTATTGAAGCTGCAAGAACGTTGAAATCGTCCACGAGCGTTACAAGGGATTTCCCCAAAATGTCAAATTCTGAACGTACAGAAACATTGGTTGTCAAATCGCCTTTCGCTATTGCGGCTGTTTCCTCAGAAAGTTTAATTGTGTCGCTGATAATTTTATTGAATGAAGAGGCCAGTGTTCCTATTTCGTCCTTTCTGAAGGCGAGCAGCTTGTCTTTTTCTTCGATTACCTTGTTAACATCTATGTCTCCGTCAGCGAGCAGCGTTGCAAAAGCCGCGAACTTTTGAACAGGATCGCTGATAATGCCGGATAAAAATTTGCTGAGGAAAAGAGACATCCCGATACCTGCCAGGACAACAACGCACATCAGAATAATTGAAATGTACGCAAGCTTTACATTGCTGGCCGACTTGATTGAGGCACTCTGCGAAAGATCATCAAATAAAGCGGTAAAGTTATCGCGTATGGCTGTACCCTGATTGCCCAAATCGGTGGAGTTTTTTTTCAGTGTGTCAAAGTCATTAACTTTTGCCGCGCTGAGATTTTCATTTAGCAAAATTGTGTATTTTGACCATTCATCTTTAATTGTTGCATATTCACTGCTATATTCACCCACGCTTAAAGATGCGTCACAAGCAGTCATGTGCTCTTCAAATGACGACTTTGTGGCTTCTACGGCAGATACTGCCGTATCAATATCGCTCTGCGCGCTTCCCTCTGTCTTGCGCAGTTTAAAAACATCATATCTAAGTTGCTGAAAATCAACGGCTGCATTGCCGGCATCCTGCAGGCCTTTCGTGTATTCCTGATATAGTTTAGTATCTGCTCTTTTCATTTCAAGAGCAGCGAAGGTTCCCACTAAGCCGACAATTACAGTAATTACGCAGATTATTCCAAAACCTACAGATAGTTTCTTCGCGATTTTTGCATTCTCAAACCACTTTTTCATGATTATCCTTCTTTCTATCTTTTGCGTACGCTTGACCAATGTTTGAACTGTCAGTTGCTTAAATAATCGGACACTTTGTCCAGTTCGTCGTTGCTGAGAAGTTTATTGCAATCAATCAGCAGTATGACCTGCTTGTCTTTTCTTCCGATTTTGCCTATATATCCGCAGCCTTCTTTGGTGCTCATTTCCGGCTTCTTCATAATTTCGTCATCATTGATCGTAAGGACGTCGGAAACACTGTCAATAACAAGCCCGACTGATTTTTCGTTCATATCGATGACGATTATGCATGTTCTGTCGTCGTATTCATGCCAGGGCATATTAAAACGAAGCCGGATATCCATTACCGGGATAATTTTACCTCTCAGGTTCATTATACCTTTGATGTATTCGGGCATTTCAGGCATCACCGTAAACGGCTGGAGACCTACAATCTCGATGACATAACGGATCTCAATGCCGTATGTTTCTGATCCGACCTGAAACGTCAGGAACCTTCCTTTGAGAGTTTCTTCGCTGTTGCCTTGACTTCTTTCAATTTCAACATCCATATTCCCACTTCCTTTTTTGCATTTCTATGTGCCACCGAGCTTAATTGGCTGCACTTAGCTTTTGAAACAATATATAAAAAACACCCTTCAAGCTTTGATAAAGCCAGAAGGATGCAGCATACACGATAAACGCAACTGGCTGACATAGCGACAAATCGCCTTAGTCCCTTTAGCTTTGCGCCATCACCTTTCGATGATTTTGCCAAATATTAACTACATTTATATAGTGATATTATTTTAACCATTTGTCAATCCCAAACATTTACAGAATTATTTTGCAGATAGGAGATATATTTATCATTTATCATAAATTGTATATAATAGTCGAAAAATAGCGGTAATAGTCGCAGAGCGTTTTACGATGATAATAACCTTTAGATGCTTTTAATGACTATTCTACGTATCATAAGTGTACCTGAGAATTGGAAAAGTTCCGTTTTGGCATCATTTCGCATAGGAGCTGTGCAGACATATTTTGAGGTATTACACGATGGCTTTTCTTCCGATAGAGTCATAGATTAATCCGGTGCTGCGAGCGTCTTCAAGACTGTAGCAGTTCCTACCATCAATAACGACCGCGCGTTTCATAAGGCCGACGTATTTCCGTAAGTCGAATTCACGGATTTCCTGCCATTCGGTCAGAATGAAGCAAATGTCCGCCCCGGCAATTGTCTGCTCGATAGAGGCGCAATAGTTCACTTCCGTTGGATACAATTTTTTAAAGTTTTCACAGCCAGCGGGATCCCAGACGTTTACAGTTGCACCGTCGTCAAGCATGATAGGTATATTTTGAAGAGATGGGGAATCACGCAGATCGTCTGTACCCGGCTTGAAGGTCAGGCCGAGAACAGCTATGGTGAGACCTTCCAGGCTTTTGTAATATTTCCTTGCCTTCTTAATTAACTTCAGCTTTTGATTTTCATTTACCTCGATTGCTGCTTTGACCGTTTTAATTTCATAATCGTGGTACTTTGCAAGCCAATGCAGAGCTTTAGTATCTTTGGGGAAACAAGATCCGCCATATCCGATTCCCGAACGCAGAAATTTATCTCCTATCCGATTGTCGAGCCCCATACCATATGCAACGATATCGACGTCGGCATCCACTATTTCGCACAGATTTGCTATCTCATTTATAAAGGATATTTTTAACGCGAGGAAATTGTTTGAGGCATATTTTATCATCTCGGCAGAACGCCTGTCGGTAACGACAATCGGGGAATCGAAGCCGGTATAAACCTGCCGAAGAGCACTCTCACAGTACTCATTTTCAACGCCGATGACTATGCGAGCACCGTGGAGCATATCGTGTACGGCTGTTCCTTGGGATAAAAACTCAGGATTTGAGGCTACCTGGATACTTACGGGATGAGTTGCATCAGAATGAAATAGTTTTTCCAGTTTGTCGTTGGTACCAATTGGAACTGTCGATTTTACTATGACAACGCAGTTGGCAGCCGCGTTCTCGGCTATCTGCTCAGCAACCTCATACACGTATTTCAAGTTTGCATATCCGTCCCCGCGCTCCGGAGTACCGACGCATATGAAAATCACCTGACTGTCTCGATATGCGGTTTCGTAGTCGCAGGTATATTCAATTCTGCCTTTGCAGATTGCCATAAGCTCTTCAACTCCGGTCTCAAAGATCGGAGGTTTTCCATTATTAAGCGCTGTGATTTTATTAATGTCCGAATCAACGCAGACAACCTCATGTCCCACAGAAGCAAGGCAGACACCTGTAACTAGCCCAACATAACCTGTTCCGGCAATAGCTATTTTCATGTTATAGATTCCTTTCAATTGCTGCTTAGTCAGCCCACAAGTTTTTTATGCCGGACAGATTTTTCAAGAACCGTCTCATATTGAGAGATAAGCTCATCATTAATATAATCCCAGCTTCTTATTGACGCGGTTTTCAACCCGCCCTTTCTGAGTTCGTTTCTAAGCTCGGGGTTTTCAAGCATTTCAGATATACCCAGCGCAAGGTTTTCGGCGTCATGGTATTTGCATATATACGCGTTTTCAAGGTGCGAAGTAAAGTCGGTTATACCGCCGGAGTCCGTGCAAACAACCGGCAGGCCGCTGCTCATCGCTTCAAGCACAACGTTGCCAAAGGTTTCGGTTCCAGAGGGGAATACGAAAACATCACTGCTGGCGTATACTTCCGCAAGCGCTTTCTTTTGCAGAAAACCTGTGAAAGATGCGTTTGGAATCCCCATTTCCCTAAGCTCCTTCATATAAGGGCCTTCTCCGGTAAAGGCGAAAATAACTTCGTTCTCATGTTTGGCGTTAGTCATCTTAATTGCTTCGGCTAATGTGTCCAGATCTTTTTCCTTTGCAATTCTTCCTACGTAGAGAAATACGGTCTTTCCCAGCCATCCGTACCGAGTTCGCACTGCCTCTGAACAGTAATCGGGGCTGAATATGGTCGTATCGATACCGCGGGACCAGATGCCCAGATTCTGAAAGCCTCTTTTCTCCACAATCCTGAGAGTATCGTATGAAGGACATAAGTTTGCAAGAGCAAAGCTGTGGAACCATTTGATATATCCCCAATAGCCCCGCTTCAGATGACCGAACTCATACATATTGAGATAACTGTCAAAATTCGTGTGGTAAGACATTACAATCGGAATATTCAGCTCACGGGCAATGCGCAAACCGACCAGACCTATCCCTAGTTCGATAGTGATATGTATTATGTCGGGACAAAATTTCAGAATTGTGTTGCGAACTGTCCAGTAGCTCGGGAGTGCCAAACGGCTGTTTGGATTCACAATAGGCGGGAAGCCCTTGAAGCGTATTACATTTTCTTCGAAGTCCCCGCGTCTGCCGTCATAATCAGGCGCGAACACGAGGTATTCGATGCCCGTTTTTCGAAGGTAAACCATAAGGTTATTCAATGTGTTTGTAACGCCGTTAATTTCCGGATAGTAAGTGTCTGTAAAATAAGCAATCTTCATATTTCCTGCTCCGATCTATACGTTATGCTTGGTCGCTTCATACCGCGGCCTTCTCGCCGCATATATCAAGAGGCCCGGCGATTGCCTCCTGCATTGATGAACAAAAGACAAGAGAAACAGCGGTTTCTGCGCATGCTTTGAGGGTATATTCCAAATCGTTGTCGTATGACGGCTCGAGTCGGGAATATTGGGCGTGGAATAGAAGCATTTTGCTGTTTATTTCTTCTGGGCTTCTGCTTATATCTCCAGAGAATAAAGAATCGGTCTTGGATATTGAATCGAAGCTTTTTAAAAAATGCTCATGCAGTAAATTCTCATACTTAAGATGATTGACAATGATTTGCTTATAGTTACTGCTGTGGGCATAACAAAAGAAGTCTGCATAATAATGGCAAACTATCCCGAGACGATAGGAATAGTCGCTGCCAACTAATGCGGACTTCATATAAGTGTTAGAAAGTGATTCGATTTCGGCTTGTACAAATCCCAAACTGAGTTTCATGAAATGAGGATGGGCGATTGCGTAATAGCTGAAATCGGGTATTACGTTTCCTTTAAGGAAGCTTTCTTTTTTAAGATGAATACCGTGCTCTTCCTTCAAATGTTCATATACAATTTCCCCGACCATTATATGAGAATACTTATTCATGATAAATCACCTCTAAATATAATCATAGCATGGGTGATGTTAATTTCAACAAACTGCCCATCAAGTTTTTGTTAAACTTTTGTATTGTTACTATTCAAAAAACAAACGAAAAAAAGTGCGTCATAATACTTTTTAGTGAGCTGTTCCGTTAAGATGACTGATATTAGGAGCATAAGGATACAGCGGACTGGATATACCTTGCGGTATTTATCGTTCTTTTTATTTTATGTTTAGTCCTTCCGAATTTGCCGGAGCACTGGCTTTGGGGGAATCTTTATAGCCTATGAAGAATCGTCGCTGATTTATATTTTCTTGTAAACAGCGCTGTTTGCCATTATAATTGTCTTAATAATCCTCAGGAGGTCTGGTATATGAGCGAAAGAAAATTTGCGGTATTCAGCGGATTTCTGGGCTCCGGAAAAACCACGAACATGATATCAATTGCAAACACTCTGGAGAAAAACGGTATAAAGACAGCTCTCATTTCAAATGACCTCGGCGCGTCCAACCTGGTGGACGGACTCTACACGTCGCAAAACTGCTGCTCCGGTACTATAGCCGGCGGCTGTATTTGCTATCAGACGGAAGCGCTTGTTGACCGCATTAAACGCTTTACGGACGTAGAGGGGGCTCAGCTGGTTATCTCCGACATTCCAGGATGCGGTGTGGGTGCGCTGGAGCATGTCTATTTCAAGCTGTCGCGCGAATATCCGGGCGAATTTTCTCTCGCTCCTTTCACGGTAATCTGTGATCCGCTGCGGCTTCGGACTATCATACCCGGGGAAAAGAGACTGCATTTGCCTGTTGAAATGGATTATCTGTTCCGTACGCAGCTTCTGGAAGCGGATGTGATTGTTCTGAACAAAATAGATACTGTTTCTGAAGAAGAGCTGAATGTCTGTACAGCTTTTTTAAGGGAGACCTATCCAGACATTCCCGTGTTTGCGGTCTGTGCGAAAACAGGGCAGGGTATTCCGGAGTTGGCGGAATATATATTTGCAAACATGGCAAGGCTTGTCGAGGTGGACACAGGCTACGGCGGCGAGGCATTCATGGCCGCGGAATCCAAACTGAGCTGGTATGACCGCAGATTTTATATCAAAGCAGATAAACCTTTTGACGGCAACGCATTTTCTTCTGCCTTTATCGGTGCTGTTATATTAAGGCTGAAGGCGGCAGGGAAAAATATACCTCATCTCAAGCTCTTTGCCGCTGGTGAGAATAATGATTATCTCAAGGCGTCACTTATAGACGTGGACTGTGAAACGGTTTTTGACCGAAGGGCAGAGAGAAAGTCAATGAATTACAGCGTGTTCGTGAATGCTCGCGCGGCCTGCGAATCCGAGCTGCTGGACACATTGATGGGGGAAGCGCTCAATGAGACCGTTAAGAAGTTCGAAGTACATTGCCATGTGTTTTCCACAGAATGCTTTGGTATGACCGATGAGGGGGCTTAATATGTATATTGGAATTATGACTTGCGGGTCGGATATGGACGGGAAAATTCCCGCAATGTTTGCCGACGCAAACTATCTGCTTATTGCGGACGCCGATACGGGTATTGTTCATGTCAGGTACGCCAGAAACGGGATGACAGACCGCGATTTTGCGCGTAAGCTTATCGAGCATAACTGCGAAGCTGTGCTTTGCGGCCAGATTGAGAAAGAACCGTTTTTAATCATTGCCGACGAGGGCTGCATCACGCGTTATAACGGCACCGGCTTGTCCGCCGATGACGCGCTGAAAGCGATGAATGCGGACCTGCTGCCGCTTATCGTCGATTTTATCGGCGGGATAGGCTGCGGCTCCGCGCAAACGGAATGCAGCAATGAACACGGAGAGAAAACATGAGACATACGCGTTCTGTCTGTCCTGTCTGTCTGAAGCCGGTGAAAGCGGATTTAATTGAAAAGTCCGGAATTGTCTATATGGAAAAATGCTGTTCGGAGCACGGCTTTTTTTCTTTGCCGGTGTGGCATGGAAAACTGGACATGGATTCATGGCGATCCGGTACACCGGAGCTCTCATCCGAAAACGGACTGCACTGTCCGGAAAACTGCGGCAGCTGCAGTGAGCATGAGAGCGGGACCTGCTGCGCGCTGCTGGAGGTCACCGAAAGGTGTAATCTTCATTGCAGCTTTTGCTTTGCAAACGGCGGAGAGCGTGAAACTGAGCCCGCGCTGGACGAGCTTATGCTGGCTGTCGCCTGCATTATGGAGATGGGGAACAGGCCAACGCTGCAGCTCTCCGGCGGTGAGCCCACACTGCGGGACGACCTGCCTGAGCTTGTAGCCTATGCAAAATCCATCGGCTGTCCCTATGTTCAGCTCAATACCAACGGCATACGTCTCGCGGAGAATGAAGCTTATGTTAGAGCTCTCGCCGAAGCCGGGCTGTCTTTTGTGTTTCTGCAATTCGACGGTGTGACTGACGATGTTTACAAAACACTTCGCGGCGAATCGCTGCTGGATAAAAAACTTGCCGCCATACGAAACTGCGGCAGGCATGGCCTTGGAGTGACGCTTGTGCCTACGGTGGTGCGGGGCGTAAACGACCGTCAACTCGGGGATATAGTACGTCTCGGCGCGTCGCTTTCACCTGTAGTGCGCGGTGTCCATTTTCAGCCGGTGTCCTATTTCGGGCGCTACCCTGACGCGCCGGAGGAGCGATATACACTGGATGAACTGCTTTGCGACCTGTGCGACCAGCTTGATGCCGACACAGATAATTTCGTGCCGTCGCACTGCGACCATCCGATGTGCGGTTTTCACGGCAGCTTTGTTGTTATGCCGGACGGAAAGCCGCTTGCACTGTCTTCCCGTTCCGCCGGCAAAACAGCGAAAACCTCTGCGGAACAAAATCGCGACTATGTGGCGCGGCACTGGACGCGGTCACCGGAAACGGAACGGCGCGAGGACGGCAGCGCTAATTCCGACAGCGACGGAATCGACCTTGATATGATTCTGGACAGGCTTAGGACAAACAGCTTTACGCTGACTGCTATGGCGTTTCAGGATGCGATGAATCTGGATATTGAGCGCCTGCGCCACTGTAGCCTGCACGTCTGGCACGACTACAAGCTGATGCCGTTTTGTGCAAGGTATTTAACACCTGTAAAAGAGCAACAGAACATATGAAGAAACAAGCGGCGCGCTGAACACGAAAATTGTGTACGTTGAATGGCACAGCCTCTTATACAAAATACCTAAAAATTATTATTTATATCTAAAATATATTCAGATGGCATTGTCATTAGTAAAAGAGCATGCTATTATGTACTTAACGTACTCTTATTTTGATTAATAGTGATTTGGGGGATACAAAAAATGATAGACCTGAGCATTAACCGTGAACACCTTAAGAACAATATTCAAAAGGCAAAGGATAATAACGTTATTATTCCCACATATAAACAAATGAAGGACCCCGGACAAGTGCCGGAGAAAATTCGCGAAAAGCTCAAGAATGTAGGTTTATGGGATGTAAACCCACTAAACCTGTTTCGTATCACATGGAAGAACGAACCTAAGGAAAAAGGCGGACTTTATAATAAGGTACCAAATTTTATCGAGCTGCCGCCCGAACTTACGGGAGTGCCCGCGCGCATCGTCTGCATGGCGGGAAAATGGTTCCCCACCGGCTGCCACAAGGTCGGCGCTTCCTTCGGCTGCCTTGCTCCGAGACTTGTCACCGGTCAGTTCGACGCAACTTGCCAGAAAGCGGTCTGGCCGTCTACCGGCAACTATTGCCGTGGAGGAGCTTTTAACTCCAAGCTTCTCGCCGTAGATTCCATCGCTATTCTTCCCGCCGAAATGAGCCGCGAGAGATTTGACTGGCTCTCCAAAATTGCTGGTGAAGTTATAGCAACTCCGGGCTGCGAGTCGAATGTCAAGGAAATTTTCGATAAGACCTGGGAACTTAAAACAACGCGCGACGACGTTATGATTTTTAACCAGTTCGAGGAAATGGGCAACTACCTCTGGCACTATCAGGTGACAGGAAACGCTCTTTCTGATGTCTTTGAAAGCATCAAGCGTCCGGGCGACCACTTCGCTGGTGCGTGCTTCACCTCCGGCAGCGCCGGAACAATGGCGAGCGGCGACTGCCTTAAGGAAAAGTATCCGCAGCTCAAGCTCGCAGTCGGAGAGGCTCTGCAGTGCCCGACAATTCTTAACAACGGCTTTGGCGGTCACAGAATCGAGGGCATAGGCGACAAGCACATTCCTTGGATTCACAACGTCAAGAACACCGACATGGCCATTGCTATTGATGACGAGGACAGCCAGAGACTTTTGCGCCTGTTCAATGATCCCGAGGGTCAGAAATATCTTGCAGAGGAACTTGGTCTTTCAGCGGAACTCATTGAGAAGCTCACATGGCTCGGCATCTCCGGCATCGCTAACGTTCTTTGCTGCATTAAAATGGCAAAATACTATGAGCTGACGGAGCACGACGTGGTCGCAACCGTTCTGACCGACTCCGCCGTTATGTACGGCTCCAGAATTGAGGAGCTGCGCAAAGCAAACGGCGAGTACAGCGGCAAGGCTGCCGCCGTCGACCACAACCTGCATATGCTCGGCGTACGTACGGACAATCTGCTTGAGCTTACCTATGCGGAGCGCAAGAGAATCCACAACCTTAAATACTACACCTGGGTTGAGCAGCAGGGCAAGACCTATGATGAAATCAACGCTCTCTGGTATGACACGGAGCACACATGGGAAGCCATCCACAGCCAGGCTGACCAGCTTGACGAGCTCATAAACGAGTTCAACGAGGAGACAGGTCTGCTCAAGGATCTATAATGCTCATCGAAGTTTAGTATAAAATCGTTCCCGGAGGCAAATATGAAAAACGTAATATGTGCGCGCTGCGTCAAGTGCGGCAAAGAGTATGAGGCGGTTCCGAACCTTGAAAACTGTTCCTGCGGCGGGATACTCGACATTATTTACGATTATGACTATATTAAAACAAAGCTCACGAAGGACATACTGTCAAAGCGCACTGACTACTCCATGTGGCGCTATCGTGAGGTACTGCCTGTTGAGAAAGACACGCCCAACACTCCGCTGAGAGTCGGCTGGTCGCCGTTGTACGAAGCACCGAGACTTGCGGATATGCTCGGCATTAAAGAGCTTTATATTAAGGACGACGGACAAAACCCCACCTCCTCGCTCAAGGACCGGGCCTCCGCCATGGCTGTCGCTAAGGCACTTGAAACAGGAGCAAAGGTGATAGGCTGTTCCTCAACCGGCAACGCGGCGTCCTCTCTTGCGGGCAACGCGGCGGCGGCAGGACTGAAAACCTATATTTTTGTACCGTCCCGCGCGCCGAAGGGCAAAATCGCTCAGCTCATCACCTTCGGAGCAAACGTAATTTCGGTTGACGGAAGCTATGAGGACACCTTTAAAATATCCGCTGAAGCTATCAAGAAGTGGGGCTGGTACAACCGAAACGCGGCAATAAACCCCTATTTGTCGGAAGGCAAGAAGACCGTGACGCTCGAAATCGGCGAGCAGCTTGGCTGGAAATGTCCTGATTATGTCGCGCTCTCCGTCGGTGACGGCTGCACGATCGCGGGAGTTTGGAAGGGCTTCAAGGATTTGTACGCGCTCGGGCTTTTCGACAGGCTGCCGCGGCTTATCTCCGTTCAGGCGTCGGGCTGTTGCCCGATAAACCGTGCGGTTGAAGAGAAAAAACCTTGGTACCCAATGGAGGAGAACACGCTGGCCGATTCAATTGCCGTCGGTGTGCCGCGTAACCCTGACAAGGCCATAAACGCTATTATAGAATCAGACGGAATTGTAATTAACGTCACGGATGAAGAAATAATGGCGGCGCAGAAGCTGCTCGGAACAACCTGCGGAGTTTTTGGCGAGCCTGCCGGAGTGACAGGAACCGCGGGACTCAAGAAGGCCTGCGAAATGGGGCTTATTCCAAAGGATGCAGCAGTTGTTTCGATTGTGACGGGTAACGGGCTAAAGGACGTTGAAAACACTATCAAGGCAACGAAGCCGCCAATCCTGATAAAACCCGAAATGACGGAGCTAATCACAGCTTTCAAAGCCGGCGGAATTATGCCTGAAGACTGAGTCAATATCAAAGTTATAAAATACTGTTTATTTTCATGGCGGGAGCTTGCTCCCGCCATGTTTATTCTTTTAAAAAGGAAATACTACGATTAAAAAACAACAGAAGCTATTCCAGTCTTGACAAGCCAAGCCCAATTAAGTATTATATAATATGCATAAATATTCATTTAAATATTGTGCATAATGACATTATTTAGCATTTGAACCATTAAATAGTCTTTATAGAAGATTATAGCCATAATAACAAAAATAGGAACAAATACCGACAAAATAACCGCAACACATTGGGTTTTGAGCATATTTCGATAAAGCATGGGGAATCACATAAGCAGAACGCTTTAACCGACGCTTCGGCTGAAATGAGCCGCAGTGGTTTTTGCCTCCGCGTTTTAGATTAATTGAGAGCAGAAAGCAATGAAAAACAACAAGAAAGGTTTAACAATCCTTGAGCTTATAGTAACTTTTACAATAGCCGCTATTCTGGCTCTGGTCGTGGTGCCGAATTTAACGCAGTATATAGGATATTCCGCCAAGGGCGTATGCGAAACAAGCAGAATTGAATTTATGCGCAGTTATCAGACGTATCTTGCGTCAGGCGAGGGCAGCCAGACGCTTGAACAGGCGCTGAACGGAGAGATTCCCGCTATGGCGGCTGACAGGAGCCGGCTCAAATGTCCGGACGGCGGTACCTTCACCGTCAAGGACGGAAGTATCCATTGTTCCGTACACGGTGCAATCGGCTCAGCGAGCGGCGGTTCAGGCGGGAGCGTTACAATACTCAAGGCAGGTACTGTAATATTTGGAACTCCCGAGACGCATGAAGTCGTTCTTGACAGCTGGAAGGGCTCCTGCAAGCAGGTTACGGATTTTTGTGCGGCTAATCCTTATCAAACCGGTCTGACCCTATCAGAATTATCAAAAGGCTCTGTATTGGTAGATGAATATGGAAAGACATATCTTGTATTATGGAACGATCCGTGGCTTACTAAGAATCAGGCAGTGCAATTTGTCGACAATCCGTCTGCGATCAATTTTATTAAAGCATTCGACCCGACCCATGTAATTAGCTCTTCCGCGTACAACAGCGCTACAGGCTGGTCTCCGCATCTGATGAATGGCGATGTTTTTTATGAAAACGGCATCGCATACGTATTTATGGGCAACAACGACACCCAGTGGGAAAGCCTGCCGCAGCAAGGCGGTTGGTGGATTAAGCTTGTCTGAAAAACAGAGAAATGGAATTATTATGCCGCAGCACACGATACCGCCGATATTTGATGAAAACTCGAAAATACTAATACTGGGCTCGTTCCCGTCGGTCAAATCCCGCGAGGCGCAGTATAACTATGGAAATCCCCAGAACCGCTTTTGGCGTGTTTTAGCGGAAATATTAGGCAGAGAAGTTCCGGGAACGCCTAAAGAAAAACAGGCTATGCTTCTCCAAAACAATATAGCCCTGTGGGATGTTATCGCCTTCTGTGACATTGATGGCTCAGATGATTCCACAATCCGTAATGTCATTCCTAATGACCTTCACGTTATTACCAAAACCGCCGATATAAAACGAATTTTTACAAACGGCGGTAAGGCGGACATGCTCTATAGAAAATATTGTTTTTCGCAGACGGGTATTCTTGCCACGCGCCTTCCGTCTACCAGTCCCGCAAACGCGGGCAGCAGTCTGGAAAAGCTCATTAAAGCGTGGAAGCAGGTAACTGAGAGCATTTATTAATATAAAACAGCGGCGCGGAGGCTGAGCCTTTCGCGCCGTTGACTTTTTTTGCCTGAGGATGTACTATATTCGCGGATAGGCTGCCGATAGTGCATCATGTTTGGAGGGCATTTTCATGGTTGAGAGAATCAAGATAAGCTATGCCAACTGCTATCTGCTTTCGGGCGAGGGCGGGGCGATTCTTATTGATACCTGCAATTATAAGGACGGGCCGAAGATATTAGAGCGTATCAAGGATAAAAATGTCAAGCTTATCCTGCTTACGCACGGCCACTTTGACCATGTGAGCTCGGCGAAGTACCTGGCAAAAAGGCTGAATGTCCCGATTGCCATGAGCGAAAAAGATATGCCTATTATCGGCAAGGGTGAAGACAGTATATTGCTGGGCTCAACTCCTCTCGGCAAGGTAATTTCTTTCTTCTCACAGCCGGTATTAAAGAAATCAAAATATTCCGTTTTTACGCCTGATGTACTGCTCGAAGACGGGCAGGATTTGTCAATATACGGCGTAAAGGCTTATGTTGTGGCTTTGCCTGGACATACCAAGGGTTCTGTCGGAGTTCTGACAGACGACGGAGACATAATCGTCGGCGACGCGATGTTTAATATAGGCCATCCGACAGGTTCACGAATTTATGAGGACAGGAACACGATGGAGCTAAGCGTTGAGAAAATCAAAAAGAGCGGTGCAAAGACAATATATGTAGGACACGGTAGCCCGATTAAGAATGCTTAAGGAGAACTCAATGGCAAAATATGAATGGCTCGATGAATATCTTCTCTCAAAGTCGGGTGCTGTCAAGGATTATAAGCCGGAATGGGAATGGTTTCGCTATATGGTCGGTGGAAAAATGTTTGCCGCTACCTGCCAGCCCGGACTGCAATATAAAACATATGGCGGACGCGAGCTTTTACAGCTCAAGTGTGAGCCGCTCCTCGCAGAGGCGCTGAGGAGCGAATATGAGGACATAGTCCCGGGCTTCTATATGGACAAACAGAACTGGAACTCGGTTTTTCTCGACGGGGAGGTGCCGGATGAAGTGCTGCGCGACCTCTGCGACAGGTCGTATTCGCTCGTATTCGCAAAGCTCACAAAGAAGCTTAGGGAAGAAATAGAGAGCGTAGGGCATTGAAATCAGATAATACTTGAGGTATTATACCAATAGATTAATATTGCGGGGATAAAAACACGGTCCGGTTGGTAGTCCGGGCGCAGAACCTACCTGTCAGTAACCTGCCTCCTTGGTTGTCCGTTCTCCGCTGAAAAAACAAGGGGGCATTTGTTGTGCAAAAAAATGAAAGCAGACTGACGGTGTTTTTTGACGACCCGTTCTGGGTAGGCGTATATGAACGAATTTCAGAGGGTGAACTGGAGGTCTGCAAAATTACCTTCGGTTCGGAGCCGAAGGACTGCGAAATTTATGAGTTTTTTCTGAATAGCTTTAACGGCCTGAGTTTCAGTCCGTCAGTTAAAGCTGATGAAAAAGCTGAGTCCTATATTAACCCAAAGCGCATGCGGCGTGAAATCAGCAAGCAGCTCGAGACTCGCGGCGTCGGTACAAAATCGCAGCAGGCGCTAAAATTACAGCAGGAAGCAGGAAAGCTGGAATGTAAGGAGAATTCAAAACAGCGCAGGGAAGAGGAAAAGCAGTTTAAATTTGAACTTCGTCAGCAGAAACAAAAGGAAAAGCACAGGGGAAGATAAAGCTGCGTGTGAGCCGCTTATAATATTTAGGTTTTCGAGGAATACTACTGCTACTTTGAAAAAGAAGGTGGCAGTCAATGGGTGCAGAAAAAAATCACAGACCAATAGATGACAGAATATATGAAGAGTTCTATGATATGAAATCGGTTATGTCTTCGACGGAAATGACGGGACTGACACCGACTCCGCCGCTGTCGGAGGAAGACGCGGTATCATATTCGGAAATACACGGGATGCCGGTTCCGGGAGATCCTCCGAAAAAGCACCCGGAGCCTAAAGAAAATCCCGATGTGCCGTGGCTCCGATAAAACAGAAGAAGTGCGCCGATTATTTGGCGCACTTCTTGCTGTTTTATTTTTTCTTTGTAACGGGCAGCCAGACTTCACTTCTGTAATTAGGAGAGCTCATGTCACCTTCCGAATAGATCTCAATGTCCGGTGCGTCGGCGTATTCATAACCTGACACAGGCAGCCACTCGGACACTATTCTTGTTTGAAGCTCCTGAATTGCTTTCGGCATGGCACCAACACATTCAAAGATTGCCCAGGTTGCAGCGGGTACAGTATATTCCTCCATGCCTGCGGGCAGGGGTTTGTCGGACGCAACGGAAATGTAATAGTCGAAATCCTTGCCGTCCATGCAGGTGCAGACTCCCAGAATACCATAGGGGGGAGTGTTCATCATTTCGCAAAGCTTAGGCATGAGGCCTGCCTGCGCTGTTTCGTTCCAGAATTGCGGTACGAGCTTGAAGCTCTCATCGACATCCATGCAATAATGTCTTTTTGCTCCGACAATTCTGAAAGCTTCTTTTGTTTCGATTTTGTAGTTCATTTCGGCATCTCCTCTGATTGAAATTTTGAAGCTGATGCGCGGATATGCCTTGAGGATAACTCCTTCCGTGCGGGCAGCGGCAGGCGAAACTCCATGCACGCTTTGAAATGCACGGTTGAATGCGGTAGGCGATTCGTAGCCGTATTTCAGCGCCGCGTCAATGACTTTTAGTCGGTTGTTTTGAAGCTCGAACGCCGCCTCTGTCATTTTCCTCCTGCGTATGTACTCACCAAGCGGGATACCCGCGATGTATGAAAACATTCGCTGAAAGTGGAACGACGAACAGCAGGCAATCTGCGCCGCGTGGTCGACGCTTATCTCTCCGCTCAAATTGTCCTCCAGGTAGTTAATAGCCTCGTTTAGTCTCTCAAGCCAATCCATTGCATCACCTTCTATAATCAGAGTTTAACAGAATATATAATAATGTCCTCGCAGTCTCTGCCCGAATAAGAGAGTTCGGTCAAATAGCGAAAGCTGCACATTGTCAGCCTGTCGGAGTTTGCTCCCATCTAAGCGCGTTAATTTACCGACAGCCCGTATTTTGCCCTCTGCTCGTTGACCTTTGCTGTTGCTATTTATTGATTGGTCTGACAGGTCTTGCTTCAATGTAGCCTCGATAGCCCAGTGGACAAAGCTGGAATCTCGGCCCGTCATTTTCTGCCCACTCGTAGCCGTAAAGCGTGGGATCGAAGGTTTTGATAAGCTCCCAGACATCCGTGATAGCTTCCTCGAAATCGTCATCCTTGAAAGGCGGCCCTTGAAACACCATCATTTTGCAGGGCGGAAATTCGGTGAGCTCGTAGCCCTCGGGTACGGGCTTTGAGTAGTCCAGCGGCAGTTCAACGCCCTGAACGTACTCCGAACCGCCTTTCCTCATGCTTACCGGCAGCCACATGCCGATAGGCTCGTAAAGTGCTTCCTTGACGCTTGTCAGCATTCCCCAGATGTCACAGCCGACCTCCCCGCAGTAGGCGAAGTACTCGTCTGCCTTAATTCCGCGTTTGATCAGCGCTTTTCTCGCGGGCCGTTCGATTACCTGAACGAATACGGGCGAAAGTTTTTTGTTTTCCTGCATAGTTTTGTCTCCCTTGAATTTTGTATGGCGATAATCATTGGCGGGATACGGCATGAAAAGCTGAATCGGCGGAGAAGTCATAGAGTAGCTTTTCGGCGGCAGGCCGAACTCCTTCGAGAAGGCTTTTGTAAATCCCTCATGTGAGTCAAAGACAAAATCAAACGCAACGTCGATGACTTTCGATTTGCTGTCCCTCAGCACCAGCGCAGCCTTTGTCAGACGCAGAGAGCGGATATAGTCGAAGGGGGCCTTGCCAATATACTCCTTGAAAAGCCGCTCACTGTGCCAAGGAGAATAGCCGGCTTCCCTTGAAAGCTGCGTTAGGGTTATTGCATCCGCAAGATGCGCGTCAATATACTCCTGCATACGTCTGACCGCCAGAATGACTTCGTTTTGCTCCAATATCATCACCACCAAAATCAGAATACAAAAGCTTGCCGAATATTTCTTGACCGTGATTGGCAAAATGCTTTACTGATACTAATTTTAGCGCATTTTGAGCATTTCATAAAGGTAAAGTTTTTAAGCTTGATTTAGGTATTCAAGTTACGATTTATTCAGAACTTATTGTGGTACCGAAAACTTAAGCCATTTTTCGGTATGCAAGGCTGAAAGGTTGGAGTACAATGAAAATAATAACAAAAAACCGGATAAAAATAGTATTAGACGCAGTAATGGCGCTTGTATTTGCGGTGCTGTTCAATAAAATGGCGCTCGGCGGACAAACCTTCCATGAAATCGCGGGACTTACAGTCGGCGCCTTCATCGCTTTACATATGGCGCTGAACTGGGCATGGCTTAAGGGTGTGACAAAAAAACTATTTGACAAGAAGCTGCCCGTTAGGACAAAACTGACTTATACAGTGGATTTCCTTCTCCTGCTGGCTATATTGTTCATCATCATTACGGGCATACTGATGTCCAGAGTGGTTTTTGCGGGCTTGCTCAGCTTACATTTGAACATTTCCGGACTGCACAAGGCGGCTTCGTATATAGCGCTTTTGCTCATCGGCATGCACCTCGGGCTTTCTTGGAACAGAGTAATGACAATCGTAAAAAATCTCCTTAAGCTTCCGAAAAAGCGTATGCTCGGCGCTTTAGCCACAGCCTGTGCGATAGCCGTATTCTCACTCGGCTCATATAATGTCGTTTCGACGGGCTATTTTAACAAAGTCATGGCTGTAGGTTCGGGCTATTCCGAAAGAGGAGAAGCAGGCGGAGAAAACATGTATGCCTCTTTTGGACAGGGGAACGGAAACGGGCAGAATAACACTTTAGGCTGCGGAAAAATGAACGGAAACGGAGGTCATGGGACTGAAGACGTGCTTTCGACTATATACGAGAATCTCAGCATGATGGCTGCTTTTGCGGTTTTCACATACTACATTGACAAGCTAATACATAGAAAACCGAAGAAAAAGGTGACGATAACCGCAGCATAGCACTGGCTTCGCCAGATTCTTCAGAGGGAGGAAGCTCAATGCGGCTCTTTATAGCAGTGCATTTTTCAAAGGAAGTGAAGTCACAGCTGCTTTCGGCGATTGAGAAACTGAGGACTCAAGCGAAGGCGGGCAACTTCACAAAACCTGAAAATCTGCATCTTACGCTTGCGTTTATCGGCGAATCCGAGGATGTAAAAACCATCAGAAGCGTAATCGACAGCTGCGCCGTTCCCGCGTTTGAACTGGCAATATCGGGGGCGGGGAATTTCGGCAAGCTTTATTGGGTTGGCATCGAGAATAATCCAAAGCTGAAAGCACTTGCCGAGAGTATTCAGAGCGAGCTTCGAAAAAGCGGCTTTGAAATTGAGGACAGAGCGTTCATGCCGCATATAACAATTGCAAGAGAGCTGTCTGCCGAAAGGCCGGTCAGCCTGAACGTCGAGCGTAAGGCGATGGCCGTTTCGCGTATCTCGCTCATGAAATCGGAGCGAATTGGAGGAAGGCTTACCTACACCGAGGTATACGGGCGCGACCTTTAAACAAGCTATATTGTAAGAGCACAGGGAACTCCCTGTGCTTTTTTTATTGATAATGCAGGAAAATAGTATATAATTGTAATCAAAATCGCTGTATAAAGGGAAGATGAGAATGAACATGGAGTTCAAAATGCCGCTGATTGCGGTTCGAGATATCGAGACTTCAAAAAAGTTCTATAAAGACCTGTTTGGGCAGGAGGTTGTGCTGGATTTCGGCTGGAATGTCACCTTGAGCGGTGGATTTTCGCTGCAGCAGAATTTTAAGTGGCTTGCCGATTTGCCGGAGGAGCCGCGCTATGAGAATAACTACGACATGGAGCTTTATTTTGAGGTTGATGATTTCGAAGAATTCCTCCGAAAGCTGAAAGACTTTCCTGAAATCCGCTATGTGCATCCGCCTAAAAAACACGACTGGCAGCAGCGCGTGGTGCGGATTTTCGATCCGGACGGACATATAATCGAAATCGGCGAGTCGATGGCAGTTATCGCAAGACGCTATCTCAATGAGGGTAAAACGCCGGAGGAAACGGTGAAAATCATTCAGCACCCGCTAGACTTCGTTCTTGCCGCAAGAGACGGCAGGATATAGGCATCGTGATAACATAGGGAGGCAATGATAATGTCTGAAAACCCCATATTTGCCCTGATGTATGACTTTGATAAAACGCTTTCGCCGTATAATATGCAGGAATATGCCTTTATCCCGAACGTCAGGATGACAAAGGATGACTTCTGGGCGGAATGTGAAAAAACCATGCGTGAAAACCGCATGGATCAGATACTCGCTTATATGTACGTCATGTTCAAGAAGGCTAAAGGAAAGTTCTTATTTACTCGTGACACTCTGCGGGCTCTTGGCAGAGAAGTCGAGCTTTTTGAAGGCGTCGAATCATGGTTCGGACGTATAAATGCCTACGTAGAAGAGCGCGGCATGAAAGCCGAGCACTACATAATTTCTTCAGGACTCAAGGAGATTATCGAGGGAACGCCTATAGCTAAAAACTTTGAACAGATATACGCCGCGGAATACTGCTACGACGAAAACGGAGAGCCCTGCTGGCCGGCTATGGCGGTGAACTATACGAGCAAAACCCAGTTTCTCTTCCGCATAAACAAGGGCGTTTTCGATGTGACGGAAAACGACGGGCTCAACGAATTCATGGAGGAAGACAAGCGCCGCGTACCTTTTCGCAACATGGTCTACATCGGAGACGGGCTCACCGACGTACCGTGCATGAAGCTGGTACGTACGAATGGCGGACACTCTATTGCCGTTTTTCAGGACAGCCGCGACAAGGTAAATGAGCTGCTTTTGCAGGGGCGCGTCGATTATGTCGAGAGAGCAGACTATTCACAGGGCGGCGAGATGGAAAAGGCGGTGTTTGCGGTCATTGATCAGGCGGCGGCGGTGAACAAAACGACACAGATGCATGTACACGGCATGGAACAGGCTCAGACGGAAAACGAAGAGAAGAAGAAAAAAGCGTGGGAGCAAGCCCGCGGAAACTGACAGGGAGGGATAACCTATATGAAAAATGAAAGCTTTGCAGTTTACAAATTCCGGAATATGAATCTCAAGATTGGCTATACAGACTCGGCGATTTGCCATGTGCTTTTCACAGACGAAAAGGCGGGGGGAAACCCTTCAAAACTGAGCGATGACGCGGCGAAACAGCTTCTGGAATACTTCGAAGGGACGCGGAAAGTCTTCAGCCTTCCCCTTGAAACGCAGGGTACTGCTTTCCAAAAAAAGGTCTGGGCAGCGCTCTCTGAGATACCCTACGGTGAAACAAGAAGCTATAAGGACATTGCGGAGAGGGTAGGTTCTCCAAAGGGCTTTCGTGCCGTGGGCGGAGCAAACCACAATAACCCCATATCAATTATCATACCCTGTCACAGAGTTGTCGCCGCGGACGGCGGACTCGGCGGTTACGGCGGGGGATTGGAAATTAAGACTCTTCTGCTTGAACTCGAAAGGAAATTCCGCTGATGGCAGATATTTACGAGAAATACCGTGAAAAGCTCGTGGCTCTGGCTGACCCAAAATATCAGAAATTTATGGCCTCGCTTATCCCGGGAACTGAAAACATTCTCGGGGTGCGCTCGCCGGACATGAAAAAACTTGCGAAAGAGCTGTCAAAGGACGACTGGCGTGCATACATCGAACAAAGCAGGGACATATATTACGAGGAAACCCTGCTTCAGGGCAGCGTAATAGGTCTTGCCAAGGTGGATATCGAAACAGTTCTGGCTGAGGCTCGGCGCTATATTCCCAAGATTTCTAACTGGGCGCTCTGCGATTCCTTCTGCAGCTGTCTGAAAATAACTAATAATAACAAAGAGCGCGTCTGGGCATTCATACAGAATTATGTAAACTCAGACAAGCCGTACGACATACGTTTTGCCGTAGTAATGATGCTGGACTATTTCATTGATGACGAGCATACGCCGCAAATGCTAAGAATATTTGAGGAAATACGAAACGATGACTATTACGTAAAGATGGCGGTTGCGTGGGCAGTATCAATGTGTTATGTAAACTGCTCCGAAGCCACGATGCATTTTTTGAAAAATAACATGCTTGACGACTTCACGTATAATAAATCTCTGCAAAAAATCTGCGAGTCGCTAAAACCGAGCGCAGAGGAAAAAGCGGCAATCAAGGCAATGAAGCGAAAAGCAAAATAACTATACTTCAGGAGTAAGCGATGTTTTTTATAATTAGAAAACTAAAAGCACAGGGGAGCCCTTACAGCGCAGAAATGCGAAGAAGAATCGGTGTTATCAGCGGCATGGCGGGAATACTTTTTAACCTCCTGCTGTTCGGAGGAAAGCTCACGGTTGCGCTATTGTCAGGTTCAGTCGCAATAATTGCGGATGCGTTCAACAACCTCTCCGACGCGGGCTCGTCAATCATAACAATCGTAGGCTTCAGACTATCGGGAAAAAAGGCCGATCCTCAGCACCCATTCGGGCACGGGAGGTTTGAGTACATTGCAGGCTTCATAGTTTCGATTGTGATTATTCTTATGGGCTATGAGCTCGCAAAAGAATCGATTAAAGGCATTATTCGTCCGACAGGAATCGAATTCAGCACGATAACCGCAGTAGTTCTCGCGGCGTCAATTTGCGTAAAGCTTTACATGGCGCTGTATAACAGAAGGCTCGCTGCTCTTATCGACTCCGCGGCCCTGTCGGCGGTTACAAAGGACAGTCTGAGCGACATTGCAGCGACAAGCGCTGTGCTTATATCCCTGTTTATATCGCGCTACACGGCGATTAACCTCGATAGCTGGGCTGGGCTTGCTGTTTCGGCGTTCATTCTCTATTCGGGCGCGAGCTCTGCAAAAGACACGCTTGCGCCGCTGCTGGGCATGCCGCCGTCCAAGGAATTGGTGGACGAAATCGAGAAAATCGTGATGTCTCACGAGCATATCACAGGTATGCACGACCTTGTGGTGCATAATTACGGCCCAGGCAGATTCATGATATCACTCCATGCTGAGGTACCCTCAAGCATAGAGGTTTTTGAGGCACACTCGGTTATTGACGACACTGAGAATGAGCTTGAGGAAAAGCTCGGCTGTGAAGCGGTCATACATTTTGACCCCATAGACACGAACGATGGGGAGTTGGCGCGACTGCGCGAAATAGTTACACAAGTTGTCAAAGGCATAGACGAGAGCGTTACTATCCATGATTTTCGCTATATTCCCGGAGTATCTCACACGAACCTCATTTTTGATATCGTGCTTCGCTACGGCGGCTCAAAATGCGACGAGGACCTAAAAAAGCAGATATCAGAGGAAGTTGAGAAACTTCTGCCGAACCACAACTGCGTTATTAAGTGCGACAGATCCTTTGTATGAATAAAGCCCTTCTTTCATTGCGAAAAGAAGGGCTTTTGCATTGTTTAATAGAATTTCGCCGTCTGCGATGAGGCCTTCGAAATTAAAACTTCGATCTCAGGGAAGCCCCTTTTTAGCATACCTGCGAGTACCGGAACGACGACATTTTCCGTACAGAAATGGTCAGCGTCGATGAGGTTGAGTCCAAGCTCCTTAGCTTCAAGAAATTGATGATATTTGACATCCGCCGTGACGAGAGTGTCGCAGCCGAGACTGAACGCTTTTTCAACATATTCGCCGCCGGAGCCGCCGCAGAGAGCAATCTTACTGACCGTTATTCCGGCGCTGTGATACCTGACGCCTGCCGAATTTAAAACGAATTTAACGTCGCAGAGGTAATCGTCAAACTCGACGGGAGAGGGGAGAAAACCGTAGCGCCCCATGCCGTATTCCTTGCCGTCCGCCGTTTTATGAGGTCCGTCCAGAAAGCCCTCAACCCTTACGCCGAGCTTTTCCGCAAGCGCGTCATTTACTCCGCCGCGTACACTGTCGAGATTGGTGTGCTGGCAGAAGCCCGAAATTCCGTTTTGGAGCATTTTAACGATTTTAGCGCCTTTCAGGCTGTCGTCGCTGACTCTTTTCAGTTCAAAAAACATGGGGTGATGCGAAAGTATCAGCTGGGCGTCGGAACGGATGGCTTCGTTTATGACCTCGTCAGTGATATCGAGAGCCACAAGCGCCCTTGTTATTTCCTCCTCGTTTAGCCCTACAAGAAGGCCGACGTTGTCAAAATCCATCTTCATTTCGGGCGGAACCAGCGCCGTAAAATAACTGACTATATCCTTGACCTTTGGCATAGTGACCTCCTCATTTTCGTCGGCTAAACGCCGCTTTTTAGTTTCCGCAGAGAAATAAGTACCTCTTGTGCCTGTTCAAGGCGCTCGGCGTCCTCACTACGAATGGAGGAGGAAAGCCCCATAACCGCTCGCTCGGTTTTTGAAATCAAAATCTCCAGCCGCCTTTTGAAAAGCGGACTGTCTGATATTAAGCTTGCGTGCCCGATAAGAAGCTCGGCAGGGGAATAGGGTTCATCTTTTCCGGCTTTTGCCGTAAGTATTTCGTAAATGTTTCCCTCTTCAACCAGATGCTCGGAGAGCACCTCGAAGCCGTTTTCAAAAAGCCAGGAGCGGAGATGCGGCGATTTGGACATAGGCTGAAGTACCAGAAGACAGCCGTTTTCCTTTACCCAGGGCGCAGAAAGAATTATATCGGCTATGTTTTCCCCGCCCATACCGGCGATTATGACGGTTTCTGTGTTGCTTCCGTCGAGAGCCGCAAGCCCGTCGCAAAGATAAAATTCTATCCTGTCAGAGAACCCATACTCGTCGGCTGTGCGTTTCGCGTGCAATAACGGTTCCTTATTAATATCGGTTGCAAAAAGCGCACCGTCGTGTCCGCTCTGCGCGAGCCACACGGGGATATATCCGTGGTCGGTACCGACGTCGCAAGCTCCGCCATGTAAGGGAACGAGCTTCGCGATGGCCTCAAGCCTCGGCGAGAGCTTAATAAGTGCCAAAAGAATCCTCCTAACAGCAATATACCGTTCCAATACTTTCCGCGGAGGCGAAATTACTGAAACGGCATATTTTGATAACTGAATTAGCCCTGCTGGGCCTCCTGCTGCTCCAGGAAATTGTTGACCTGCTCAACAAAATCATCCACATCGAAGCCGTGAGCGGCGCAGGCCTGCTCAATGGTCTCGTCAGTTGCGAGTACGCAGGTCAAGCAGTGCATGCCGATCGCGTTAAAAAACGGAGCGGTCTGCGGAGCATTTTCCAAAACTTCTATAAGAATCGAATCTTTTGTAATCCTATACACGGGACATACCTCCAAATGGTTTATAGGCATATTATACTCAGTTGGTATGAAAAATGCAAGACTATGTTGAGAATACATAAAGGCGTTTATTCGAGCTTTATTAACTTTTTAAAATTGACAGCTTCAGAGATATTGTCAAATGCTTCAAAGTCAATATAGAAATTTTCTATCTGTTCAAGGCTTTGAAGGTCTTTTATTTTGGCCTTAATATTCCTTCTTATATCATCATTGGTATCATCATTAAAAACAATAAGCTTTACGCTGACGTCAGTACATCTATCTGGAAACGATGTATTGTAATCGGTACTTATCGAGCGTTTTAACTTGCCGTCTTTGCAATATAGTCCAATATATATTGAGGCATCATTTTTTACATAAAGGCATAGCATTCCAACCAACGGAAAGTATCTCCATTGACGTCGCCTTGAATAGCCAAGCCATGCTTGAGCGTCTTCTTCTGAGTAACCTTTTTTTATTAAATTATGAAATTTCCGCCTATACGATTCCGCACATCGTTTTTCATATTCTTCGGGAGAAAATGCATAAATAGGCATTTCGGCTATTATTCTTTTTTTCATTTTATGCCTCGCTATATTGTTAGCATTGTTCAGTTAGGTCAAACTATTTGACTCTCATAATAGGGGCAGCTTACTATCTAAAATATTATCAAAGTCGAAACTTGAAAGCAATAGTAATAAGAAAAAAGTAAAACATCCGAAAACCTTACAGTTTCCGGATGTTTTCTTTTGGAGGCGCCACCCAGATTTGAACTGGGGACTCGCGGATTTGCAGTCCACTGCCTTACCACTTGGCTATGGCGCCATAGGTCATTATTTCTTTTACCAAACAAAACCGAAGGTTTCGTTTGGAGAGGAAGAATCGCCCGTCAGGCTAAGAGACATCGCGTGCGGTGGCTCGTGCCATAAGGGCGTATTCTGACGAAATGGAGCGGGCGACGAGATTCGAACTCGCTACCTCCACCTTGGCAAGGTGGCGCTCTGCCAAATGAGCTACGCCCGCATTTTTTTGTTGCCCCATCGGATGAATAATCATCCGATGGGGTTTGGTGCCTCCGGTCGGAATTGAACCAACGACACGAGGATTTTCAGTCCTCTGCTCTACCAACTGAGCTACAGAGGCATAAGGGACACGGTTGCATCCCTTGGCGACCCAGAACGGGCTCGAACCGTCGACCTCCAGCGTGACAGGCTGGCGTTCTAACCAACTGAACTACTGGGCCATTTTGGTGCCGGTTTTGCAGGAAATCTACGCCGAAAGCGTATGGTGGGAACAACAGGGCTCGAACCTGTGACCCCATGCTTGTAAGGCATGTGCTCTTCCAGCTGAGCTATGCTCCCATATGCAAAACCTCAAGCGGCTTTGCCAGTATACTAAATTATTCGGCAATTGTCAAGGTCATTTTCCCATTTTTTTGCCCGAATAAAAGGTCGGGTGTGTTATTCGGACGGGGCGGAAATCGCGCGAATCTCGTCGGGGGTAAAGGAGTATGTCTTGTTGCAGAAATGGCAGTTTATCTCGGCGTTTTCTCCGCTCTCGGCAATTTCCTCAAGAGCTTCGCGCCCGATGCTTTCAAGCGCGCTCAGAACGCGCTCGCGGCTGCAGTAGCAGTGGTATTCGACAGATTTCTGAGCTAAGATTTCAGGTTCCAGTCCTAAAAGAACACTGCTTATCAGGTCCTCCGCGGTGCCGTCCTTCAAAATGTCTGTGACCTGTCCCATTTTAGCGATGTTTGCTTCAACAGTATCGATTAGGGAAGCTGGCGCGCCTGGTAAAAGCGCGACGATGAAACCGCCCGCGCACTTTATGGATAAATCGGTATCTACAAGCACTCCAAGTCCGCAGGCCGCGCCGACCTGTTCGCTTTCGACAAAATAATAGGTCAAATCTTCGGCAATTTCGCCGCTGACTAGGGCTGTCGAACCGATATAAGGCTCCTTTAGCCCAAGGTCACGGCTGACTGTGAGCGTGCCGTTTTTACCGACTGCGCCGCCGACGTCGAGCTTGCCGTTTGGTTTGAGCGGCAAATCAATGTGCGGCTCCTGAACATAGCCGCGAACGTTGCCGGTACTGTCCGACACAGCCATAACTGTGCCGATAGGCCCGCCGCCGTTTATGCGAAGCGTTACGCTCGCGCCTTCCTCCTTGAGCAAGTCTCCGAGCATGGAACAGGCGCAGAGCGTCCTCCCCAATGCGGCCGACGCCACGGGACTGAGTCCGTGAATAGTTCTCGCGTGCTCGACTATGCCCCGTCCGCTGATTGCGGAGATTTTAATAAAACCGTCGCTTGTGACGGCACGTATGATTTCGTCCATTCTATGCTACCTCAATGTGAAGTGTTCTCCGCGATAATAAAGATTCTGCCAAGCTCGCTCTGCGGCCCGTCTGCGCGTGTTTCGATTCCGGTAAAGCCGGCGGAAGACAAAAGCGCAGCTAACTCTTTCGGCTCATGGCAGTATTCGATGTGTTCCTCAAAAGAACGCTGCCAGAACCTTCCTCTGCGTGTGAAAAGATCCATCCCGTAGTAAAGGGCCTTTTCCTCCTCGGAAAAGTCTGCCCGCCACAGGCAGAGGTTATTCTCGTCCTCGTCAACGGATGTAAAACCGTCGAGTGAGCGTAGGCGCTCGGGAGAGTTGATATCGAAAATAAAAATTCCGCCCGGCTCTATGAAAAGATGCAGAAGCCTGAAAAATTCAGGCAAATCAGACGGAGGGAGGTAATTTACGGAGTCCAGGCAGGAAATGGCTGCGTCAACAGTGCCGTAAAGGTCAAGCTCTGTCATCGATTGGCACAGAAAAAGGGGAGGGATGATGTTTGGGAGCTCAGAAAACTTCTCCTGCGCAATACACAGCATATCAGAGGATGCATCGGCCGCAAGCATTTCATAGCCGCGCTGCGCCATTAACGCCGTAAGAGTGCCCGTTCCGCATGCGACATCCAGAATGGTCTTGATAGTTTTGCCTTTTTCTAAAAAGAGCTTTTCGTAGAAATCCGCAAAATCCTCATAGCGGATATCGCTTGTGAATTTGTCATATACAGGCGCGAGAGGACCGTAAGAACTCATTTTATCAATACCTTTCCGGCTAAGAAGCTACAAAACGACCATCAAAAAACTAATGGCCGTTCTGTTCATAGCAAATATTAAAGAATATGCCGTCAGCTTTTATTTTTCTTCCTGAGCCGCAAGACGCTTGAAAACGCAGGCATAGCCTTCCTTGCCGTATTGCAGAGAACGGTTTACTCGGCTTATCGTTGCGCTGCTCGCGCCGGTCTGTTCCAGAATTTCGTTATAAATGCAGCCTTTATTGAGGAGCGCAGCGACCTGATAACGCTGTTCCATCGCCTGAAGCTCGGTAATTGTGCACAGGTCGTCAAAGAAACTCTTGCATTCTTCGACGGTTTTAAGTGTCAGGATAGCCCTATACATCTCTTCATTGCGGGGCTTTTTAGCCTGTTTATTCATAAAAACACCACCTTTTGTATTTCTACGGAAAACAAAAATCCGTTAATTGTTTGCGGGAGTGCGACAAATTAGCCCACTTAGCGCAGTCACATTCTATAACAGTAAATAACGAAAGTAAAGTCTTAATTTTCGCCTTGCAAAAGAATAAGAAATAATATACAATTATAAAGTACGAAAAATATGAATATGGACAGTATTCAAATCAATGAGGTGACAAACATGGTTAAGGCAATAGTTGGCGCAAACTGGGGAGATGAAGGAAAAGGCAAGATAACCGATATGCTTGCCGAGAAGTCCGACATCATTATCCGCTTTCAGGGCGGCGCCAACGCCGGACACACCATTATCAATAAATACGGCAAATTCGCGCTGCACTCGCTTCCGTCGGGAATATTCTATCCGCATACGACCAATATCATCGGAAACGGAGTTGCGCTGAATATACGTTCCTTTGTTGACGAGATAAACGCCCTCAGAGAACGCAAGGTTCCCGAACCTAAGATCGTTATATCCGACCGTACACAGGTTGTAATGCCGTATCACATTCTTTTTGACGCGTATGAGGAAGAGCGCCTCGCCGGAAAAGCTTTCGGCTCGACCAAGTCGGGCATCGCGCCTTTCTATTCTGATAAGTTCGCGAAGATCGGTTTTCAGGTAAACGAGCTTTTTGACGACGAGCTGATGAAGAACCGTCTGAAAAATGTATGCGACATTAAGAACACTCTGCTTGAGTATTTGTACCATAAACCGCTTCTCAATCCGGAAGAGCTGTATTCCGAAATGGTTGCCCAGCGCGAACTCATCGCGCCCTTTGTCGGCGACATTTCCGAAATTACTAGCAAGGCATTAAGGGAAGGGAAGGACATCCTGCTCGAAGGCCAGCTCGGAACGCTCAAGGATACCGATTACGGGATTTATCCCTATGTTACCTCATCTAACACGCTTGCGGGCTACGGAACAGTCGGCGCGGGCATTCCGCCCACGGAAATCAAGGAAGTTATTGCAGTTACCAAGGCCTACTCCAGCGCTGTCGGCGGCGGTGCTTTTGTTACCGAACTGTTCGAAGAAGAGGCGGAAACACTTCGCCGTCTGGGCGGAGATAACGGAGAATACGGCGCAACAACGGGCAGACCCCGCAGAGTCGGTTGGTTTGACGCTGTTGCAACCGATTTCGGCTGCCGTATGCAGGGAGCTACCGAGGCTGTGCTGACTGCGGTTGATGTTCTGGGTTATTTGGATGAGATAAAGGTTTGCGTCGGCTATGAGATTGACGGCAAAGTGACTTCAGATTTTCCCGTAACCTCCAAGCTCAATCACGCAAAGCCTGTTTACGAGACGCTGCCGGGCTGGAAATGCGATATCCGCGGCGTTAAAGACTATGACGCGCTTCCAAAGCAGCTAAAGGACTATGTTGACTTCATTGAGGCGCATATCCACGTGCCGATTAATTTGGTTTCCACGGGTCCGAAACGCGAGGACATTGCGGTTCGCAGATAATAAAACAACGAATCCGTTCGGGTCTCCGAACGGATTCGTTGTTTTATGCGGTGTGCGAAAGCAGATAAGGTTTAATCGAGGCGTATTCTGAGGCAAGAAGATGTATTCCGTCCCAATCTGATTTGTGCATACCAACAGGAAAGAAGCCGTTGCTGTCGCAGAAAAAGTCAAATACATTCAGATAATAACTATTTGTATCGCGACAAAGTTTTTTGAGAACAATGTTAAAATCGATTATGGTGTCGCGGTTTTCGCTCTTGTGGCTCTCCGAACATTTCTGAGAGACCGGCGTCAATGACATTATGTAAACCACAGCATTCGGTTGCGTCCGTCTAACAAGTGAAATTATATTGTTCATGCTGTTATAGAAGTATTGTCGGGAGGTTTCTGTCGGAGCAATTTCGTTGATTCCAAGCATTATGTAAACCTTGCCGTAGCTCTTTTGTGAGAGCGCCTGCTCAAGCGTTCCGGTGTCGTTTACGGTGTTTCCGCTCTCATCCACATGAGTTGTAGGGAGCTTAAAGTCATTCTGACCGAGGAAATATCTTGCCGTCGCGCCGTTGCGAGCGTAAAAATCGCTGTTAGGCAGGTTAAAGTTGCTCTGCATTCCGCACACAAGCGAGTGCCCGATGAAGCAGGCGTCGGAGAAATAGTCGTCTCCTACCGCAGCTTTCTGAGGAACTTCAGTACCGAAAATGTAGCTGCCGTTGGCATCTGTGGAGGACTCAACAGCTTTCTTATAACCGATTGCGCCGATAAAGCGCATGAGCATGGCGGAAACCTCGGCTCGGGTTGCGCTGCCGCCTGAACGGAAGCTGCCGTCCATATAGCCGTTAATAACGCCGACGCGCTGCAGAGCGGAAACCGCCGGAGCATAGGTCGGTTTGATTGACGGGCTGTCCGTGAAGCTTGCCTCTGGAAGAGTGGGATTGAGCTGATAGTTTTTATAAGCGGCGTAATTAAAAAGCATGGAGCAGATTTCTTCCCTGGTTATATCCCGCTCAGGCGAGAAAATGCCGTCGCCGGTTGCGACCGCGATACCGGAGGAAAAAGCCCACTGCACATATGAACAGTAATATGAGGTGTCGGGAACGTCGGTAAAACCATTTTTTGTTACGGTCATCAAATCGCTTCTGATATAGCCGAGCGTACCGTTATACTTGACTTGGTACCATGAGTATGCAGGTTCCGAAAGATCATCAGCGGGGCCGATTACGGAAACCGCTGTGCCGGTCTGGAGACAGTAGAGAACTTTAGTGTTATTTGCTGATGGATCGGAACGCATATTGACATCCGATTTTGTGACGGTGCCGAGGCTGGTGCCGTCACTTACGGAAGGCGCTCCGCCATAGCGTCCGAGAACGGTTACGAACATCCCGCGCGTCATAGTGCTGTTCGGTGAAAAGGTTGTGGCAGTTGTTCCGTTAAACATGCCGTTCGAAGTAACGAAGTTTACCGGGCTATAGAACCAGTCCGAGCTGCTCACATCCGAAAAATCGGATACGCTGGCGGCTGACGAAAAGACAGGACACGCATATAGCACAAGACAGAAAATAAGTACAGATGAAATCAGTTTCTTAATAAGGATCACCTTCTTTGCTATATGAAAGATATCAAAATTGTCGCATATTGTCAAGAATTGTAACGGGTTGTTACAATTTGGCAATGAAAACAGAGTGCCGATAAAACGGAAATATGATAAACCCTCGCAGCGAGAGCTGCGAGGGTTTGATACAACTTACATTATATATCCTTCAGTAGCTTCGAAAGAACGTCGTTCATATCATATAAGCCGGGTGCCTTTATGCCGGAAAGATAGCTTGCGGCGGATAGAGCGCCGTTTGCGAAAACATCCCTGGAATAAGCGGTGTGCTTAAATTCAATAACTTCGTCGGTACCGGCGAAAATGACCTCATGTTCGCCTACGATAGTTCCGCCGCGAACAGAAGATATGCCTATTTCCTTTTTATCGCGCTTCTGCCTTACGCTGTGACGGTCATAGACATACTCCGAATCGTGGGGCAGGGCGGAGGCTGCCGCGTCCGCAAGCATGAGAGCGGTTCCACTGGGTGCATCAACCTTTGTACGGTGGTGCTTTTCAATTATTTCAACATCAAAGCTGTCACCAAGAACGCCTGCCGCTTTTTTTATAAGCACGGTTAAAAGATTGATTCCCAGCGACATGTTGCCGGATCTGAAAACAGGAATGGATTCAGATGCGTGCGTAATATGCACTAATTGCTCGTCAGAATAGCCTGTTGTGCACAATACGCACGGTAAATGCTTAACGGTGCAATAATTGAGCAATCCTTCAAGCGATTCCGGTCTTGAAAAATCAATCAAAGCATCTGCTTTACCGGGGTATTCCATTGGGTCTGAATACACAGGGTAGGTTGAGAGCTTGACCGGATTGATGTCGAAGCCGGCTACTATTGTAAGATCGTCTCTTGCCGAACAAAGGCGTGTAAGGTTCTGACCCATTTTCCCATTGCAACCCGAAATGATTATCTTTGGCATACGATTTCCTCCGTATAAATCAGTCTTGCTGAGATTGTATTTAAGGGGCGAACAATGCCGCCCCTATGTGTTTTAATATGAAATTATTTGAGCTGAAGCCCTACGTTTGTAAGACTTACCTTGAGCTTTTCGAGATTTTCGGGAGCCATATCGACCAGTGGAAGGCGAAGATTTCCAACATCCATCCCCATAAGGTTCATCGCGGTTTTCACGGGAATCGGGTTTACCTCGATAAAGAGTCTTTCAAATAGCTCGGCATATTTGAAATAGAGCTTTGTCGCGGCATCAAAATCCTTGTCGAGACAGAGCTTGCAAAGCTCTGTAACAGCTCCCGGAACGATGTTAGAGGCAACGGAAATGACGCCGAGAGCTCCCATAGCCATCATTGGAACCGTATTGTCATCGTTGCCGCTCCAGATGAAAAGGTCATCTCCGCAGAGAGCGCGTGTGCGCGCGAATAGGCTGAAATCGCCGGAAGCTTCCTTTATTCCGTTAATGTTGGGGTGCTTGGAAAGAGTCTTATATGTGTCAGCTGCGATGCCGATACCGGTTCTTGACGGAACATTGTAAAGAATCATCGGTATATCGACTCGATCAGCAACGGTTGAAAAATGCTGTACCAGTCCGCGCTGGGTGGTTTTATTGTAATAAGGTGTGACCATGAGAATTCCGTCCGCGCCGGAGGCCTTAGCGCTGGTAGCGAGACGTACGCTGGTCATGGTGTCGTTCGAGCCGACTCCCGCGATAATCTTCATACGTCCGGCGTTCTTCTTCACACAGAAATTAACAAGCTCCTCGTGTTCGGCTATCGGCTGGGTTGCGTTTTCCCCAGTCGTACCGCAGACAATTATTGCAGAAATTCCACCTTTATACTGCATATCGATAAGCTCTGCCATTTTGTCAAAATCAATTTTGTCTCCGCGGAAAGGGGTGATAATTGCAGTGCCTGCGCCTGTAAAGATAGGTGTTTTCATATTGACCCTCCTTAATGAGTCGCTTCGATGTAGCCTTCCGCACAAAGTAATTCAGCCAGCTCAACTGCGCCGCCTGCGGCACCTCTGAGCGTGTTGTGTGAAAGACAAACAAATTTGTAATCGTACTGCGTATCTTCACGCAGACGACCTACCGATATAGCCATTCCGTTTTCGAGATTGCGGTCCAGCTTAGTCTGCGGACGATCATTTTCGGTGAAATAATGAAGGAACTGCTTAGGTGCGCTGGGAAGCTTCAGCTCCTGTGCGCGGCCTTTAAAATTCGCCCATCTGTCAAGTATTTCTTCTATAGTGGGCTTTCTGTCAAAGCTCACGAATACGGCTGCCATATGTCCGTCGGAGCAGGCGACACGCAGGCACTGCGCGGTTATGGCGGGCTTTTGCGCCTCAACGATAACGTCGTTTTCGACCTTGCCCCAAATTTTCATCGGCTCGCGCTCGGATTTTTCCTCCTCGCCGCCAATATAGGGAATGCAGTTATCAAGCATTTCGGGCCAGCGCTCAAAGGTCTTGCCCGCGCCGGAAATTGCCTGATAGGTGCAGGCGAGGACAGCTTTAATGCCGAATTTCTCGCGCAGGGGATGAAGCGCGGGGACATAGCTCTGAATGGAGCAATTCGACTTAGCCGCAATAAAGCCGCGCTTGGTGCCGAGCCGCTTTCGCTGGCTCTCGATGACTTTTATATGGTCGTTATTCAGTTCGGGTATGACCATGGGCACATCCGGCGTCCAGCGATGCGCGCTGTTGTTCGATACGACCGGGCACTCGAGCTTTGCGTAGGCGTTTTCCATCTCGCGGGTCTCGTCTTTTTTCATGTCGACAGCGGAGAATATAAAGTCTACCTCCGCGGCTATCTCGGCCATATCGGCCAAAGCGTCCTTAACTATAAGCTTTTTTGCACAGTCAGGAATCGGTTTTTCCATGGCCCAGCGTCCCGAAACAGCCTCTTCGTAGGCCTTGCCTGCGCTACGGGGGCTTGCCGCAATCGCAGTCAGTTCAAACCACGGGTGCTCCGCGATGAGCAGAACATAGCGCTGACCGACCATTCCTGTTCCGCCGACGATTCCTACTTTATACTTTTTCATAAAGTTCTACCTTCTTTCAAAGAGGCTAAGGAAAATATATTCAAATCAACAATGAAATAATACTTCTTCAAAAATTTGCCGTAAAGCTTGATTAAGGAGTGAATTATGTAATATAATGACCACGTGGATTTTCTTTAATTATGTTGACTATATTTGTAAAATCCTATCACAGATAACGCATAACGTCAATAAATGTTCGCCATGAAAATTTTTCATCAGCGCACCGGTTTTTTGTCACTTTAGCGAAAGGAAGTACATATGAAGCGCACATCGTATACAGTTTTGTCTTTTCCGCTTGCGGCTTTGCTCTGTTTCTCTCTCCTGAACATCGGAGGCAACGCCTACGCCGCAGACTCAATATATGTCAATGATTCGCAGAATGTTCTGTCCGGCGATCTCAGCTCGGCCTATGCGGTAGGGGATACCGGAACAGTATCGGTAACGGGCGGTACATACGCCATAACAGGCAATGGCGTCGAGCAAATCGGACAGTCGACCGCGACACCGCCGAAAGTACCGAGCGGGGAGCCGGACGGCACAACAGTCGTTATAAAACAGCAGACGGTTCGGGTCGGGTTGTTCTATAACTACAGCAGCACTAGAAACACGGCTCTTACATACGCAAATCTTGAGAATAAGGTCGGAAGCGGATATCAGTTCGGATACTACGATTCATCCCGCGCGTTCCACGCACTTGGAAGCACTGATGTGACAACGCTCACCATGGTTCCGAACGTGAACACCGCTGTACCGGGAGGGACGGTAGGCTGCTACAATATCCAGCTTCCCAATGCCTACGCCGATTTCGATACCGCAAAAGCTGCCGCATCGCAGTATGCGGACGGATTTCCCGCTTATATTAACGGCGCGTATTACGCCATGATAGGTAATTACCAGTCGACGGCGGAGGCAAACACGGCTATGTCGGGTCTGGGAGTAAGTGGAAACATTTTCACAGGAAGCAGCCGCTGCGCTGCCGTGACGAAAACAAATTCGACTAAAATATTGTTCGAATTTGATTGCGGTACTTCAGCCAATCTCGCCGTGCATCCCGTGAATAATTCGGGCAAGGCGGTAACATGGTTTAAAGGCTACGCGTATTACGGCGATTTTGAGTATTTCCGGTATGCAAACGATAAGCTTACTGTTACCAACATTTTGAATGTCGAGGATTACGTTAAAGGCGTTATCCCGTATGAAATGTCCGCATCGTGGCCCGTAGAGGCGCTTAAGGCGCAGGCTCTCTGTGCGAGATCGTATTTTGCATCAAGCGTTGGCAGGTTTTCAATGTACGGCTTTGATGTAACCAATGATGATCTATCGCAGGTATATCACGGCACAAATCTGGCGAATGCGGCCACCGACTCGGCTGTCGATGCCACCGCCGGCGAATATGTGACGTATAACGGTTCCATATGTTCCACCTTCTACTTCTCATCGGACGGCGGGGGAACAGAGGATTGTGAGAACATTTTCACCAATTCGCTGCCGTACCTGCGCGGTGTACTGGATCCTTTTGAAAACGATGTTCCGCAGTCTCTGAATTCACGCAAAAGCTGGAGTTACGAATTCACCGGCGCGCAATTATCGGCCAAGCTTGCCGCATACGGATATACGGGCGGAGATATTGTAAGTGTGACACCTGAATATTCCGACACAAATAACGTCATAAGGATGACCTTCTCGGATGCGGGCGGCAATACAAAGGTACTTACGAAACAGTCTAATTACAGTGTTTTGGGCCTTCCCAGCATACATTACACGGTTGCTCAGTCACCGGCAGGCACATTTGTTATAACAGGCGGCGGCTGGGGGCACAATGTGGGCATGAGCCAGTTCGGAGCGTACTCTATGGCGTTAAACTACGGGCTGAACTACCGCCAGATAGTAAGATATTATTTCACCGGCGTCAGTATATCACAGGGAGTCGTATCCTAAGAATTTATGGGCATGGCTAGAAAACATAAAACTAGTGGCGTGATTAATCACGCCACTTCTTCGGCACAGGAGCTATATAAATAATGAAAACATCTGATTTTAACTACTATCTTCCGGAAGAGCTTATCGCTCAGACTCCGCTGGAAAGAAGAGACGCCTCGCGCCTTTTGCATCTGGACAAGGTTACAGGCGAAATTAAGCATAGGCATTTTTACGATTTACCGGACTATCTGCGCGAGGGTGACTGCCTTGTTCTGAATGACTCGCGGGTTCTTCCGGCGAGACTTATCGGAAAGCGCGAGACCGGCGGCGTTATTGAGGTTGTGCTTCTGCGGGATATGGGCGAGGGCGTGTGGGAATGCCTTACGCGTCCCGGCAGGAAAACAAAGCCGGGAACCAAGCTCATTTTCGGCGAAGGTGAGCTAACGGCGACGGTAACCGATTCGGCGGAGGGCGGCAACAAGCTGCTTAAATTCGAATATGACGGCATTTTCCTTGAGGTGCTGGAGCACTTGGGAAGGATGCCGCTGCCTCCTTATATAAAGACGGAACTGGAAGACCAGGAGCGCTACCAGACGGTCTACTCGCGCGAAGTCGGCTCTGCCGCGGCTCCGACCGCGGGACTGCACTTCACAGAAGAACTTTTGAACAAGATTGCGGAGAAGGGCGTCCGCGTGTGTTATCTCACCCTACATGTCGGACTTGGTACCTTTAGGCCGGTGAAGTGCGAGGACATTGAAAGCCACGAAATGCACTCCGAGTTCTGCATAATACCGGCGGAAACAGCAAAAATCGTGACTGAGACTAAGCGAAACGGCGGGCGTGTCATTTCTGTGGGCACAACCTCGTGCCGGACGCTTGAGAGCTTTGCAAAGCCCGACGGAACACTTGACGAGGGCTCGGGCTGGACGGATATTTTCATCTATCCGGGATACAGCTTCAAATGCATTGATGCGCTTGTCACAAATTTTCATCTGCCGGAAAGCACCCTTGTGATGCTCGTTTCGGCACTTGCAGGCAGGGAACATATACTTCGCGCATATGCGAAGGCCGTTGAGGAAAAATACAGGTTTTTCTCGTTTGGCGACGCGATGCTTATAGAGTAAAAACGATTAGGAGAATTAAGTTGTTCAAAGTTATAAAAACCGAAGGACATGCCCGCAGAGGCGAATTTACCTGCCCTCACGGCACAGCACAGACGCCGGTCTTTATGAATGTCGGCACTCAGGGAGCGATAAAAGGCGGCGTATCCGCGCCTGAGCTTAAGGAGCTGGGATGTCAAATTGAGCTTTCAAATACCTATCATCTCTATGTTAGACCTGGGGATGAGATGATAAAGCGCCGCGGAGGGCTGCACAGCTTCATGCGATGGGACGGCCCGATTTTGACGGACAGCGGCGGATTTCAGATATTCTCACTGGCAGAACTGCGAAAAATTAAGGAAGAGGGAGTCAGCTTCAATTCGCACATCGATGGGCGCAAGATTTTTATGGGGCCCGAGGAGAGCATGAGAATCCAGTCAAACCTCGGCTCTGATATTGCAATGGCTTTCGATGAATGCGTGAAGATACCCTCGCCCTATGAGTATTGCGACAAGTCCTGTGAGAGAACTTACCGCTGGCTGGTTCGGTGCAAAACGGAGCTTGACAGGCTTAATGCTCTTCCTGATGCCGTCAATCCCGGACAGGTGCTTTTCGGCATCAATCAGGGCGCGGTATTTCCGGATCTGCGTGTACGGCACATGAAGCAGATTGCGGAGCTTAACCTTGAAGGCTATGCCATCGGCGGACTCGCGGTAGGGGAGAGCCACCGGGAGATGTACGACACCATAGAGCTTGTTGAGGAGCATATGCCAAAGGACAAGCCTCGTTATCTCATGGGCGTCGGAACACCGTCCAACATCATCGAGGGCGTATGGCGCGGAGTGGATTTCTTTGACTGCGTTATGCCTGCGCGCGACGGCAGGCACGGCCACTTTTTCACATGGGATGGAATTATAAATATCAACAACCAAAAATACGCAGAGGACGACGGACCGATAGATTCGCACTGCGACTGCCCTGTATGCCGCAGTTTTTCAAGAGCATATATAAGGCATCTTATGAAGGCGGGAGAAATATTAGGCTTGAGGTTCGGAGTTATCCACAACCTGTATTTTTATAACAAACTTATGGAAAGAATACGTATTGAGCTGGATAACGGTACTTTTGCCGGTTTCCGCGAAGAATTTTCAGAAATGCTCGACAGAAGAATATAAAAAACCTTGCAAAAGAAAACATTGCCATATATAATCTAATCACAAATCTAGGAGGTCGACTAAATGAACTTGAAAACAAAGAAAGCCATCGGAGTAATTTCTTTTGTATTATTAATGTGCACAGCTTTTGCGGGATGCGCTGCAACGGGCACCGCAGCGGCGGGGGGCACAACTTCCGGCTCGGGCGGAACAATTCAGTTCGTCATTTCAATAGCCGTTCTTTTTGCGGTTTTCTATTTCTTTATGATAAGACCGGAAAACAAGAAGAAGAAAAAAGTTGAAGAGATGAGAAGCTCCCTCGGCGTAGGCGATAAGATTGTCACCATTGGCGGTGTTGTCGGTGAAATTGTCAGCGTAAACGGAGATAAGATTACAGTTGAGACCGGAGAAGACAGGGTCCGTGTCCAGTTCGCAAAATGGGCAATTTCTAAAAAGGACAAATAATTTGTTCCGAAGCCGAGATAATAATTCAAAATAGTAATTGTTGAAATCCCCGCTGAATAAGCTTTGTTAGGCTTGTTTAGCGGGGATTTCTTGTCCCTAATCAGATTGCGGAGGGCTCAACATGAAAAAGTCAAATAAAAAAGAAAGAGGTACGGATAAGAAAAGTTTGATTCGATATTCGTTTAAAGGCGCCTTGATCGGTATGCTCATAACAATGGCAATCATTTTTATTCTGGCTGTACTTTTGCGAAGCGGTGCGCTTCCGGTGACTCTGAGAGATACGCTGATATTGATTGCGGTCATACTTGGAGCGACTGTAAGCGGGCTGTATTGCGCCGGACGGCAGGGCGGGGGAGTGGTTGTTGCGGGACTTACGGCTTCTGCGGCCTATGCGCTGCTGATACTGCTGGGAACGATGCTTTTCAGAAAAAACGGCAGCGAAGCGATGCTTACTATGCGAATAATAATCGCCGCGGTTGCAGGCGGCTGCTTTGGCGGTGTGTTAAAATTGCACAGAAAAAACAAAAAATCAAGGCTTCGCAGATGAATATTACAAATAGTAATCAACGAGAAAAAGTTTACATAATTTGAATATGATTACCTATATATAGTAATGAGCAAAGATTAGCACTCTATATATTGCTAAAAAGCAAGGCGTTCTATACGGTTTTTGAAAGGGCAGTTACTCGAGTTTACATAATAATGTTTACATAATATCTCGTCATAATTAACAAAAATCATTTTATTTCGCATAAAGGCTTGATAACTGATTGAATTTGTATTATATTGGCGACATTAGAGTGTTATGTAAATTGAGTTATTATTCTCTACGCTGTCACAACTAGTCTTGAGGCGGTGCGGCAATGATTAAAAAGGATATTTCACTTGTAAACGGCGGACCTTCCTATCAGAAGAACGGCAGGATATACTTTGTTGTTCTGATACTATGTTTTTCAGCCGGTTGCCTGACGGGGAGCCTCGTCGGTTCCTTCTTCGGGTTTGATTCGTTATTGAATGATTATGCGGGTGCTTCGGTAATTGCCTCGCGGAGTCCCGTTAGTTTATTTTTCAATTATTCACGGTTTCAGCTGGTTGCGTTTTTGCTCGGAACTTCTTTTCTCGGACTGGCTCTGCTGCCTGCTTTGAGCTTCATAAGAGGATACGCGCTAAGCTGCACCGCGGCTACCATAATATCTGCATATCCCGATAACGGAATAATTATGGCGGCTGTTATACTTGGTTTTCCGGCAATATTTTCTCTGGCGTGTTTTTTTGTAATCTCAATTGAAAGCTTCAAGAGCTCCGAGCGGATATTGCATCTAGTAAGAGGCAATTCGGCGCCCCGAAAGGATAAGCTGTACGCAAGGTTTCTTGCCTGTGTCCCGTTTCTGGCAATCGGAACTTTGATTGAAATAAAGTTTGTTCCATATCTGATATCCTTGCTTACATAAGCTATCGAAAGGAGGAGTTATCGTGACTAATGCTCAGTGCTTGGAAAAATATGAAAGTTATCTTTTAAATGACAAAAAGGCATCCGATAACACCCTCAGTTCCTATTTGAGAGACATAAGACAGCTTGGAGATTTTCTTGAAAGCCATACGGACGAGGGCTTGGAAACAGCGACTTCAGACGAGCTTTGCGAATACACAAGCTGGGAAAAATCGCAGGGCAAATCCGTACCCACGATTTCGAGAAGCATCGCTTCAATCAAAAACTTTTATAAGTACCTGATCTCGCAGGGGATAGTGGATGAAAATCCCGCCGTCGGGCTTGTCCCCGAAAAAGCTGTTCAGAGACTTCCACAGATACTGACAGGCAAGGAAGTCGAGCTGCTGCTTGAGCAGCCCGAATGCACCGACCTGAAAGGCTATCGTGACAGAGCGATGCTGGAGCTTTTGTATGCAACCGGAATACGTGTCAGTGAGCTGATTGCCCTGAACGTAACCGATATCAATTTATCTGCCGGTATCATTCGCTGCAAAGGCCACGACAAAGAGAGAATTATTCCTCTATATCCGGCAGCGATTCGAGCTCTCGCGGAATACATCGAGTTTATCAGGCCTCAGATGATTGCAGCCTCCGACGAAACTTCGCTTTTTGTCAACGTAAGCGGCGAACGCATGTCGCGTCAGGGCTTCTGGAAGATAATCAAGACTTATCAGGTCAAGGCGAAAATCGAAAAGACGATTACGCCGCACACGCTGCGCCATTCGTTTGCGGCGCACCTTCTGGAAAACGGCGCGGATTTGCGTTCGATTCAGGAAATGCTCGGACATGCCGACATATCTTCCACACAGGTCTATTCACAGCTCGTGAAAAAACAGCTTAAGGACGTCTACAACAAGGCACATCCGAGAGCGTAATTACTTACAAAATTTATCAGAGTTCTGTCATAATAATGGCGCCACCGAGCGGACGGTGACGCCATTGTTGTTTTTATAAAGATTGTTTCAGCTAACGGGCGTTTACTGATGCATAAGGAAAAATAAATTGAATAGTTAAGTGAATTATGATAGACTATAATGAAATATTGGTATTGCTCGGAGGTGTGAATGCGTATTTTAGGCATAGACCCTGGAATCGCGACAGTCGGCTTCGGGGTCATAGACAGCGAGGGCAGCAAGCTGACGCTTGTGAACTACGGAGTCATCACAACTCCCGCGAATACCAGCCTGTCAAGCCGCCTTGACCATATCTATGACGATTTGACGGAGCTTATTGCGGCCTTCTCGCCTGATTCGATTGCCTGCGAAGAGCTGTTTTTCAACACGAATATCACAACGGGTATCTCGGTCGCGCACGGCAGGGGAGTAATTATTCTCGCGTGCCACAAAGCGGGGATTCCGACCTTCGAATATACTCCGCTGCAAGTCAAACAGTCTGTTGTAGGCTACGGCAGAGCTGAAAAGAAACAGGTAATCTACATGGTAAAGCGCCTTTTAAACATGAAAACCGAACCGAAGCCTGACGACGCGGCGGACGCTCTGGCTATCGCGATATGTCACGCGAGAAGCGCGACCTCTTTAATCACAAAAAACGGGGGTGACAGTCCTTGTTCTACCACATAAGCGGAAAAGTTTCGGCCATTGAACCGAACCTTGCTGTCATTGACTGCTGGGGCATCGGCTTTGCTTTGAACGTAACCGTGAATACACTCTCACATCTTCAGATAGGCGAGCCTGCAAAGCTCTATACATATGAAAACGTCCGAGAGGACGCGTTTGATCTTTTTGGCTTTTACGACAAGCAGGAAAAGCGCTGCTTTGAAATGCTGATTGACGTATCGGGTGTCGGGCCGAAGGCGGCGCTCTCCGTATTGTCCTCGGTTACTCCGGAGGCGCTTGCGATGGCGGTCATTTCGGGCGACGAGAAGGCTCTCACCGCAGCTCCCGGAATCGGGAAAAAAATCGCCCAGCGCATTCTGCTTGAGCTCAAGGATAAAATCGCGAAGGAAACTGGCGGGCTTGCAAAGGGCGGCACGATTACCGCTGTTCCAGTCGGCGGAACAAAGCTCTCGGACGCCGTCGCCGCGCTGACCGTTCTTGGCTATTCGAGCAGCGAAATTTCCTTTGCCATGAAGGACATTGACGTTGAAAACACGGCGCTTGAGGATATCATCAGGCAGGCGCTGAAAAAAATGATCAAATAGGGGGTGTGAGAAGTGAGCATAAGCTATTCCGGCGAAGATGAGGAAAGAATCATCACTTCCACCTCTATACTGCCCGAGGACGCAAACGAGGGTTCGCTGCGTCCGCGTTTTCTCAGAGAGTATATCGGACAAAAAAAGGTCAAGGAAAACCTGAGCATTTTTATCGAAGCCGCAAAGATGCGCAAGGAGCCGCTTGACCATGTGCTGCTGCACGGCCCCCCGGGACTCGGAAAAACAACGCTCGCGGGCATAATCGCAAACGAGATGGGCGTCAACATGCGCATAACCTCCGGCCCGACCATAGAAAAGCCGGGTGACCTAGCGGCGCTGCTTACAAATCTGCAGGAAAACGATATCCTCTTTGTCGACGAGATACACAGACTCAATCGTACCGTTGAGGAAATACTCTATCCCGCGATGGAGGACTACGCAATCGATATAATCATCGGCAAGGGCCCTTCCGCGAACTCGATACGGCTGGATTTGCCGAAGTTTACGCTGATCGGCGCTACAACGCGCTCAGGGCAGCTCACAGCGCCTCTGCGCGACCGCTTTGGCGTTACCCTACGTCTGGAGCTCTACACGCCTGAAGAGCTTCAGCTCATTGTACGGCGCAGCGCGGATATACTGGGAATTGAAATCGACGAAGCCGGCGCGCACGAAATCGCTTGCCGCAGCCGCGGTACGCCGAGAATCGCGAACAGGCTTCTCCGCCGTGTTCGCGACTACGCACAGGTACGCGCGGACGGAGTAATCACCCGTGACGTGGCGGACGAAGCCTTGACGCGTCTTGAGGTCGATAAGCTCGGCCTTGACTCGTTGGACAGACGTATGCTCTTGAGCATAATCGAGTTTTACGGCGGCGGCCCTGTGGGGCTTGAAACGCTGGCTGCCACAATTAATGAGGAATCGGTTACGCTCGAGGATGTCTATGAGCCCTATCTTCTCCAGCAGGGTTTCCTGACGCGCACGCCGCGAGGACGCTGCATAACAAAAAAGGCCTATGACCATCTGGGCATAGAATACCTTGGACAGCAGCAAATTGAAATCGGATAAACTTTGATACGATTCGCTGCTGGCCCGTACGGCAGGGACAGCGGCATAAGCATATTATTTGGAGGATAACCACTTGGGTAAATATTTTGGAACCGACGGAATTCGCGGCATTGTAAATAAAAATCTGGATGCGGCGCTTGCTTTCAAAGTCGGACAGGCGACGGCTATGGTACTCGCGGAAGGACTAAACGAAAGCAGGAAGCCTTTTGTAACAATAGGGAAGGACACCAGAATTTCCGGCGATATGCTCGAAGCCGCGATAACCGCAGGGCTCTGCTCCGCCGGCGCGGACGTTATGCCTCTGGGCGTAATTCCGACTCCCGCTGTGGCCTACATAACCACGGACAGCAAAGCTGACGCGGGCATTGTCATTTCCGCTTCGCACAATCCCTATGAGCACAACGGCATCAAAATATTCAACGGCAAGGGCTTCAAGCTCAGCGATGAGCTGGAAGGTAAAATTGAGCAGCTCATTGACTCCGACGAGCCGCTGACCGAGAAGCAGAACGGAGATATCGGCAGAATGCTGACACGCGGACATGAGTGCGTTGACCGTTATATAGAACATATCGTATCTGTTTCCGAAGGACGCATAGGCAAGCTCAAGGTCATGATAGACTGCTCAAACGGAGCGGCGGCCAGAACGGTAAACGATATTTTCGGAAGGTTTCCCCTTGATATCGAACTTATTAAGGACCATCCGGACGGCTGCAACATCAACGCAAACTGCGGCTCAACGCATATTGAGGGGCTGGGACGCATGGTCGTTGCGGGAGGTTATGACCTCGGCATAGCTTTCGACGGGGATGCCGACCGATGCCTTGCGGTAGATGAAAACGGACAGCTCGTTGACGGCGACAAAATAATGGCAATCTGCGGCAAAGCCATGATTGCGGAGGGCAAACTGAGTAAAAATGCGATAGTAGCAACCGTGATGTCGAACCTCGGCTTCCATGAATATTGCGGAAAAAACGGCATTGATCTCCGGTGCGCCGCCGTGGGTGACAGAAATGTGCTGGAGATGATGCTTCAAAACGGCTTCAATCTCGGGGGAGAACAGTCGGGGCATATGATTTTTCTCGATTATGCGACTACGGGAGACGGACAGCTTGCGGCAGCGCGTTTTCTGGGCGTGCTGAGCAGAAGCGGCAAGAAACTCTCTGAGCTTGCAGCCGAGATTCCGACCTATCCTCAAATTCTGCGCAACATTTCCATAGAGGGTGGAAACGCCGTCAAGGAACGGATAATGTCGGACGAAAGCCTTATCAAATTGATAAAAGACGAACAGACAGCTTTGGGAGGAACCGGCAGAATACTCGTTCGCCCCTCCGGAACGGAAGCACTTATACGAGTAATGGTCGAAGCTGCCGATGAAAAGACTATGAATGAAGTTGCGCTCAGACTTTCGTCCTACATCGACAGCTTGTCAAATAATTATGAAAATGTAAATTTATAAAAGGGATTTACTTGACTTTTTGTAAATATTATACTACAATTATGGACGTATAGGGATAAATGGATTGGTATTATGGAAAAATATTCTAATCTCAGTGATAACGAGTTGCTGAGCATGACAGAATCCGGCGATAAAATCGCGGAGGAACAGCTTGCTCTTCGCTATACCCGTTTGGTCAAGATTTGTTCCAGACCATTCTTTTTAGTCGGAGGAGACGGTGAAGACCTTATTCAGGAAGGCATGCTCGGTTTGCTTTCCGCTATAAGGGAATTCGATTTATCCATGAACACCTCCTTCAAAACTTATGCCGAAATTTGCGTAAAGCGGCGGATATATTCGGCTATAAAAAGCGCCTCACGCAAAAAGCACGAGCCTCTTAATGACATGGTGTCGTTCGATGATGTCCTCTCTGATGAAACTAGTTCCAGCGCGGTATCTTACGGCGATGCTTATAGGCGTGTTCCCGAAGAACAGGTTTTGGCTCGGGAAGGCGCAGATGAGATAATCCAGACCTATTCGCGGTGTTTGTCAAAATTTGAAGTTGAAATATTGCATCTGTACCTCAGCGGTCTGTCATACTCCGAAATAGCGGAGGTGTGCGGCAAGACTGAGAAGTCTGTTGACAATGCCGTTCAGCGCATACGGCGTAAGCTCGCGCAAAACCTTTATCCTGGCGATAACAGCAAGGGCTGTTCGCAATAAATGCCCGAAAAGGGTAAGTCTTTTTCAAAGAGAGGATTCAAAATGTTCGAGGACAAAACGTTAGTATGTAAGGAATGTGGACAGGAATTCACCTTCACCGCCGGTGAGCAGGAGTTCTATGCAGAGCGCGGCTTCCAGAACGAGCCCCAGCGTTGCAAGTCTTGCCGCGACACAAGAAAGAACGTAGCCCGCGGTCCCCGCGAGTACTACACTGCAACCTGCGCCGCATGCGGCAAGGAAGCAAAGGTTCCTTTTGAGCCGAAGTCCGACAGACCTGTCTATTGCAGCGAGTGCTTCGCGAAGATGAGAGAGGAACAGGCTTAACTGTTTGGCTTGATTCAGTTCCGGCTACGTCACGGAACGGTTATCGGCAAGTCTTTGAACTATTTTTTGGACATAGGAAATTACTTTCAAATCAGCCAAAAGAAGAGCAAAGGTGCTTATAATACTTGAGCGTCGTACTTAACGAAAAAAGGACTTCTCTTTTGAGAAGTCCTTTTTTCGTTTGGGGAAGGGGAGAGCGCCAGAAAGGTTCGCAGACGAGGAAGCGCCGCCTGTAGGCGTATATAAATACGGCAAGACGGCGCTGACGAAGTAAGCAAAAAGCATTCAATATCAACGGCTTTAGCCGTTACATCTTTATTTAATTAGGTTAACTTAAACGCACCGCAAGCAGCCGCGGATAGGCATTACCTTGTCCGGCTTTTTGCGGTGCGAGCTTGTTTGACGCTCTCGTCAGTCCTTCTTGTCCATGATGTGCATGTATTCGTCGTAGCTGCAAAGACGGTCAATGCAGCCGTCCTCAGTCAGCTCGATAATGCGGTTTGCGACCGTCTGCGTGAGCTGGTGGTCGTGGCTTGAGAATATGATGTTATACTCGAAAGCGTCCATACCGTTATTGAGAGCAGCAATGCTTTCAAGGTCGAGATGGTTCGTCGGCTGGTCGAACAGCAGAACATTTGCGCCCGAGAGCATCATTTTGCTGATCATGCAGCGTACTTTTTCGCCGCCTGAGAGAACCTTGACCTTTTTGTAAACATCGTCATTGGAGAAGAGCATACGCCCGAGGAAGGTACGCAGGTAGCTCTCGCGCTTGTCGTCCGAGAACTGGCGCATCCAGTCCATAATGTCGTAGTCGCAGTCATCGAAATACGAGTTGTTGTCCTTGGGAAAGTATGCCTGTGTCGTCGAGACGCCCCATTTAAAGTCGCCCTCGTCTGGCTCGAGCTCACCGGCGAGTATCTTGAACAGCGTGGTAATCGCTATTTCGTTCTTGCCTATGATTGCAATCTTGTCTTCCTTGCCCATGATAAAGCTGACCTTGTTCAAGACCTTGACTCCGTCTATGGTCTTGCTTATATCGGTAACAAACAGCCTGTCCTTGCCGGGCTCGCGCTCGGCCTTGAAGCCAACCCACGGATAGCGGCGGGAGGAGGCGGGCATTTCCTCAACCGTCAGCTTATCGAGCAGCTTGCGGCGGCTTGTCGCCTGACGGGATTTTGATTTGTTCGCAGAAAATCGCGCGATAAAGGCCTGAAGCTCGGCGATTTTCTGGTCGGCCTTTTTATTCTGATCCTTGATGAGCCTCTGCATTAGCTGGCTGGACTCATACCAGAAGTCGTAGTTGCCGACGTACATCTTGATTTTGCCGTAGTCAATATCGACTATGTGCGTGCAGACAGTATTCAGAAAATAGCGGTCATGCGAAACGACCAGCACTGTACCTGAATAGTCCATTAGAAAATCCTCCAGCCAAACAACGGAGGCAAGGTCGAGGTTGTTGGTCGGTTCGTCGAGAAGAATAATGTCCGGATGCCCGAAAAGCGCCTGAGCAAGCAGAACCTTGACCTTCTGACGGCCCTCAAGCTCACTCATTATGCTGCCGTGCAGGTCGGTTGCAATGCCGAGTCCCTGAAGAATCCGCGAAGCGTCGCTCTCCGACTCCCAGCCGCCGAGCTCGGCGTATTCCTCTTCAAGCTCCGCCGCGTGAATGCCGTCCTCATCGGAGAAATCGGGCTTGTCATAGATCGCGTCCTTTTCCTTGCCGCAGTCGTAAAGGCGGCGGTTTCCCATGATGACGGTGTCCATGACAGAATACTCATCGTACATGTTCTGGTTCTGCTTGAGAACGGACATGCGCTTTTTCTTGTCAATGCTGACATTTCCGTCGTAGCTGTCGAGATCGCCGGAAAGTATGCGAAGGAAGGTCGATTTGCCTGCGCCGTTAGCGCCGATTATGCCGTAGCAGTTGCCCGCAACGAACTGGAGGTCGACTCTGTCAAAGAGCTTCTGACCGCCGAACTGTAGGGAAAGGTTCTCAACTGTAATCATTTAATAAACTCCTGAAGTTAGGTTAAAAGTTCTTCTTGACGTAGGGAATACGCGTGAGGCCGTAGAACAGAGCGGTGCCAGCGATTACGGCGAAAATACCCTGAGTGCCGTTGCCGGCAATATCGCCGATTGCTCCCTTGACTCCGTAAATAACGGAATCATAGGCAAAATACCCAGCAATCATAATGAGCTCGGCTGAAATACAGGCCAAAACGGTTATAAGTAGGTTTTTTCTGTTTTTACCGCAGCGCAGAATCGCGCCCGCCGCAAGAGCCATCAGAGCTTTGATTATGAGCGTTGCCGGAGAGTAGATTATAAAGCCCGACAATAAATCCGACAGGGCGGAACCCAATCCTGCCGCAACGGCGCCCCACGCGGGACCAAGTAGAAACGCGCTGACGATGACCAGAGCGTCACCGCCGTTAGCGTAACCGTGCAGAACGGGAACGGGTATTATTATAAGGGTCGCAACAGTCGTCAGAGCGGTGAATAGTCCCGCCCAGACAAGCTTGTGAATCCTGTCGTTTTTCATGCTTATTCTCCGTTTTCAGATTTGCCGCAGTCTGCTTTTTCGTTTTTCATTGTTCTGACAGCAGCTGTAGCGATGCCAGCAAGGATAAAATATGCAAAGAAGGTGCGCGGATAGTACCAGACATATTCTACGCCAAAAGCGAACGCTATACCCACAAGGCTGGAAACCGAGGCAATCAGAACCAATTTGTTGGTTTTACTGTGAGTTTTCAGCAGCGCACACGCAGAGTCTTTCCAAAGCTTGAGCATAAACCACATGAAGGACACAAAGCCGAGTATGCCAAGCTCAATAATAAGCTCCATATAGACCATGTGGCTGTGCGGTACGCCCACCTGAGCGTGTATATTCGCATAATGGGGATAAATAATAGCGAAGCTGGCCGGCCCGAGGCCTATCCCTGTCAGAAAATAGTCGTGCGCCATCTTGACAGTACCGTTCCAAACATAGATACGGAACATGGCTGAGGTATCCTGCGAATTGAAAATCGTGGAAAGACGCACCAAGACGCTGTTCGGCAGAAAGGGGACAGCCGCAACGCAAAGCAGGAAGAATGCCGGTATGAGCTTTTTATTTGCGTAGTAGACGAAAATAACGCAGGTCAGCATCATTGATATCCAGCAGGAGCGCGAATAGGTCATAAAAAGCGCCATGATTGGAAAAGCAATGCCGATGCAGAAGGGAATTTTGATCCATGTGCGCTTGATATTCGCGGCAAACACTGCCGCCAGCGGCGTCATCATTACGAGAAACTCGGCGTAGTTGTTGGGATTGCCAAGGGTGCCGAAAACTCTGCCGGGAACGCCCTTATTTAAATTGAGATCCGTAAGGCTCGCGCTTACCGCTACGCCCGTAATACGCTGGTAAAAAGCGAAAAGAGCAGAGAAGATAACGGCGATATAAATGAAGCCCAGAAGCTTCATCATACGCTCCTTTGTTGTGATATCGGCGGAAATAATGTACATAAGCAGGAGGGCGGTTACATAAAACAGAAGAATCCGGAAGCTGTCTCCGCGGTCAAAGCTGAACGCAAGACTTGCCACGCAGGCCGTCATAAAAAGTGTAACGGGCAGACCCATATCGTGCAGATAATACATCTTTCTGCTGCCCGCGCCGACCATGATAAAATAGAGCGCGAAAAGAGCGACAGCCGCAAGAAGCGCATAGGTATTAGACCAGTAATCGTGCGGAATTATAAACATCATGCAGATAAAACCGCCAAGCATGGTTTCAAAATTGATAAAGAAAGAACCCCTGACATACCGATTGACAAAAGCAGCCGTTACGCTGCCCCTCGCCGCGCGAGTCACCGCCTTAACTATACAGGATATTATATGGGCGATAAAATCGAATATCGTCTTAAATATTCGGGCAAAAAGTGATTTTTCATAAAGAGGCTCGACCCGACTGTCTCTGACAAACCAGTGGACAATCGTGCTTTCGGAGAAGGCGTTGCTGAATACGTCGAAAATTGCCTGCAAAAAGGCGAATGTACCGCTTTGCAGCCAGATGCTATAGGATTTTCCCAAAATACTTGAGGAGAGCACAGAGCCACCCCGCTTTCATAGGTTTATTAATTGGGGAGGTTAACCTTACGAAACGGCCTCTATGCCGCTGATTTTAAGATACAGCTTCGCTTTTCCGGCGTAGATTGTGAGCGTATGTCCGACTCCGTAGAGCACTCCGCCAATAGTTACGCCGTGCTCGGAAATTTCACCCTTGCCGATAGCCGTTATCGAAACGGAATTGTAGCCCTGTCTTGTAACCTGTTGAATCTCTCCGTTGGCGTTCGTGTCATAGCCAATAGGAGCGCCGATTTCAAAGCTCTCCACAGTCCCGAGAGTCAAGTTTTCGGTTGAATCCATGACGCTTGTACCTTTTTCGAGAACCTTTGCGACGTAATCGGGAGTTTCATCTCCGAAGAAGGTGATACGTACCTGAGAGAGGTTTGCGCTTTCGCTGCCCTTGTCTACAACCTTCAGAGCGACAAACACGACTAGGGCGATGATGACAAGTACGATAATGAAGTCAATAAGGTTAATCTTTCCGAAGAGCTTTCCGTTTTTATCTATCATTTTTGTTTCCTTCTTTCAGTCTTTAGTTGTATGCGGAGAAAACATCATCCGCCAGTTTGTTCAAATCAAAGCATTTTTCAATTTTCTCTGTTGCCGCGGCTGAATACTTGTTCTTTAGCTCAGTATCGTCCATTAAGAGCTTAATATTGGAGGAAAAGGCATCTGTATCGCCGTAAGCGCTTACAAAGCCGCACTTTATATCGGTTTCAGCAAGGTCACGGTTTCCGCCTACGTCGGTTACAACGAGAGGCAGCCCGGCGTTCATAGCTTCGAGTATCGCAAAGCTCATTGCCTCGTTGCAGCTTGAGGAACAGATATAAATGTCTGAACCGAGCAAAATTTCGCGCGTGTCCTTCCGAAAACCCAAAAGACGGCATTCGGATTCGAGATTTAACTCCGTAATTCTGCTTTTAATCTCACTGACAAGCTCACCGTCCCCACAGAAAAGACATACAAACGGCTTGTCTGTCTTACTCTTAAGCTCTGTAAGCGAGTCCAGAAGAAAGGAAAGTCCCTTTTCAGGTGCAAATCGCGCTAGTATTGTCATAATGAAGCAGTCATCCGTAAGCGCAAGCTCACGTCTTATCGCGCTCGACCTTACCGGAATGCCTGTCGGCTCGATGCCGTTAAAGATGACGGCTATACGCTCAGGCTTGACACCGTTAGCTATCATAATGTCGCGTCCTTCGTTGCAGACGGCGATTATACGATGATTTTTCGGCGTAAAGTGCCTGTTCAACATCCGCCAGACAAGGCCGGAGGCTCCGGACAGCCTTAGCGTGAGATGGTTAGTCAGGACGACACGCGGTTTATCGTAGTATTTTTTTGACAGAAGCGCTATGATGTTTTCGCGCGGATACTGCGCATGAATAACATCGATACTGTTTTCACGGCAGTATTCCGCAAGTCCCTTTGCCGCCGAAAAAAGGGAACGCCAGCTCATTTCGACCTGAAAGGAGGGAACGCCGCTGTCTTTCATTTTTTGCGATAGCTCACCTTCGATATTGTAGGCGAAATAAGTGTTGATTTTGCCCTTTCCAAGACGTACCAGATTTTCAACATATTTTTCGGTGCCGGCTTTACCGGCATAATTTATCAGATAAAGAACATTCAAGCTACCGCCTGCCCTTCGTGGGAATGCCGCAAACAACGGGCATAAATATTTTTGGTCAATCGTGTGAATGACCTGCTGGACCGCTTTGCCAAGTATACATCATTTTAAGCGATTAAGTCAATAGCGCGAAGCCCGCCGCACCCATTACTTACGGGTACGGCGGGCTCATTGCTTCAGCCGCCGAGATAGGCTCTTCTAACGGCGTCATCATTGAGAAGGTCCGCCGCCTTTGCGCTCGTAACGATTTTACCGGTTTCAAGGACATAGCCTCTGTCGGCAATCGAGAGCGCCATCTGTGCGTTCTGTTCAACGAGAAGTATCGTTGTGCCGGCTGCGTTCAGCTCCTTAATTATATCAAAAATCTGTTCGACAAGAATCGGTGCAAGCCCCATTGAAGGCTCGTCAAGCATCAAAAGCTCCGGCTTCGACATGAGTGCTCTGCCCATTGCGAGCATCTGCTGTTCACCGCCGGAAAGCGTGCCGGCTATCTGCTTTTTACGTTCCTTCAAGCGGGGAAAGCGGACATAGACATCGTCCAGAGCTGCACTGACCTCGGTGGCCTTTCTTGTAAAGGCGCCCATTTCAAGGTTTTCCTCAACGGTCATACCTAGAAAGACTCTGCGGCCTTCCGGAACCTGAGCAAGCCCCGCCGCAACAATTTTGTGCGGCACTACATTGCCGATGGGACTGTCCATAAAACTGATGGAGCCTGTTTTACTTCTCAGAAGACCCGAAACAGTATTAAGAATAGTTGATTTTCCGGCGCCGTTAGCGCCTATCAGGGTTACTATTTCGCCCTTGTTGACCTCAAAGGACACGCCCTTTATGGCATGGATACTGCCGTAATATACGTTAATGTCATTGACCTTCAGCATACGTCAGTTACCCTCCTTCTTTTTGCCCAGATAGGCCTCTATGACCTGAGGGTTAGACTGGATATCCTCAGGTGTGCCCTTTGCGATGACCTTGCCGTAGTTGAGCACACAGATGCCTTCGCAGATACCCATGACAAGGTTCATGTCGTGCTCAATCAGCATTATCGCAATTTTGAAGGTATCGCGAATTTTTTGGATATTCTCCATAAGCTCCGTGGTTTCGGAAGGATTCATTCCGGCAGCCGGCTCGTCAAGAAGCAGCAGAGAGGGGTTTGTGCCGAGCGCTCTTACGATTTCGAGCCTGCGCTGTGCGCCGTAGGGCAGGGAACCCGCTGTCGCGTCTGCCAAGTCCTGCATGTCAAAAATCGAAAGCAGTTCAAGGGCGCGGCCTTTGGCGATATTTTCGGCTCTCCAGTACGAGGGGAGTCTGAAAACCGCGCTGGGCAGGTGGTAATCCATTTCGTTATGCAGACCGATGAGAACGTTATCCATAACGGAAAGCGCCTTGAAGAGCCTGATGTTCTGGAAGGTTCTCGCGATACCGAGCTTATTGACCTGTATGGTGTTCATTCCGGCAGTATCTCTGCCGTCTAGCATAATCGTGCCGCGCGTAGGCTGATAGACCTTAGTGAGCAGGTTGAAAACAGTCGTTTTTCCCGCGCCGTTCGGACCGATAAGACCGGCAATTTCGGTTCTGCCGATTGCCATATTAAAATCGTCGACTGCCGTCAGACCACCGAAATCGATACCGAGATGAGAGACTTCAAGTATGGGTGTCTTGTCAATATCGCGCTCTGGTATGATATTCGGGGAGGGGACAGGGACAAGCTTAACGGGCTCTTTCTGAAATTTACTCATTTGCCTTGCCCTCCTTTTTTGCTGACGGGGCTTTGCCGCCCTTGATTCTGACAATCAGCTTGTCCAGCAGACCATTGAGCGAGAAGTCATAGGTTCCCATGAGGCCTGTCGGCTTGAAGATCATAACGACGACGAGAACAAGGGAATAAACGACCATGCGGTATTTATCAAAATCACGGAGCAGCTCCGGAAGGGCGGTGAGGACGCCGCCGCTCAAAACGCTGCCAAACATGCTGCCCATGCCGCCGAGAACGACCATGACCAGTATTTCGATCGACTTCATGAAGCCGAAAGCGGAGGGATTCAGTATTCCGATGTTGCCCGCATAAAGACCGCCTGCGACTCCGGCAAAGAAAGCCGATACTACAAAGCCGAGAGTCTTATAGTAAGTGGTGCTGATGCCGCAGGATTCCGCCGCGATTTCGTTTTCGCGGATAGAGAGAATCGCCCTTCCATGGCGTGATTTCATCATAGTGTGGATGACAAAGCAGGTGACGCCGACACAGATGAAGGTGATAAGAAAAGTAGTCGTTTTCGGGATTTTTTGAAGCCCTGCGGCTCCGTTTGTGAGCTTGAAACCCAAAACATTATCAATGTTTAAAAGCACAACTCTGATGATTTCACCGAAGCCGAGCGTAAGAATTGCGAGGTAGTCACCCTTGAGCCGCAGCGCGGGTATACCGATAAGAAGCCCGAACAAAGCCGCGATAATGCCGCCGGCGAGAAGAGCCACAGGGAAAGCGATGACCGAGCCCAAAACTGTCTTCAGGAAGCCGGAAGCTAAAACAGCCTTCATTATAAGAGCGGAGGTATATGCCCCGACAGCCATAAAACCGGCGTGCCCGAGAGGGAGCTGTCCCAGATAGCCTGTCGCCACGTTCAGCGACACGGCAAGTATGATACTGATGCCAATTGAGGAAATGATGCCGGAATAATATTTTGAAATTGTTCCGCCGGTTATGAGCGTATTCAAAACGAACAGAAAGGCCGCGAAAAGAACAATATTTATAAGATAGCGAAGCGGCATCGGGATTATAGTGGAATTCTTTTTCACAAAACCGCCTCCTTAAACTTTCTCGTTAATTTTCTTGCCCAGAATACCGGTGGGCTTGAATATCAGAACAATGATAAGGATTGCAAAGACGACGCCATCCTTCCAGACGGAGAGACCCACAGCGGAAACTATGGCTTCGGCGATACCGATTGCAAAGCCGCCTATCATAGCGCCGGGTATGGAGCCGATTCCGCCGAGGACAGCCGCGACGAAAGCCTTAAGACCCAGCATAGAGCCCATTGTAGGAGCCGCCTGCGGATAAGCGCAGCAATACAAAACTGAGCCGATACCCGCAAGTGCGCTGCCGACAGCAAAGGTAAAGCTGACCGTGCTGTTTACGTTTATGCCCATGAGCTGAGCCGTGCCCATGTCCTCGGAAACTGCGCGCATAGCTTTGCCCATCTTAGTTTTCTGGATGAGGAAGGTGAGCCCTATCATCGAGATAACGGAAACGATAATTGTCAGCACCGCCGTAAAGCCGATGTGCTGCCCGCCGAGGTTAAGCGCTGGACCCGTGATGAGCGAGGGGACGTTCTTGGCGCCGGCGCCGAAAACGAGCTGAGCGAGATTTTCCAGCAGGAAGGATATTCCTATAGCCGTTATCAGCAGAGACAGACGAGGGGCCTTACGAAGAGGAGTATAGGCGACCTTTTCAATTATAACGCCAAGTAAAGTACAGGCTATAATAACAAGTACGATTGCTACAATTGGGGGGAGTGAAAAGCTGACGATTGTGAGCCATGCTATATAGGCACCGACCATAATGACATCACCGTGCGCAAAGTTTAAAAGCAGGATGATGCCGTATACCATGCTGTAGCCTATTGCTATAAGTGCATAGATACTGCCGGATTGAAGTCCGTTTATCAGTTGGCTGAGTACAAGGGACATATATTTTCGTCCTCTCTGAAAATGATTGCCGCAGACGCTTGATGGCTGGCCCCAAAGCAGAGGTTCAGGTCCACTCATCGGGCGTCCGCGTAAGAAAGGTTAATAAAAAGTAAATGCCTTTGTGCGGGAAGATAAACTTCCCGCACAAAGAATCGGTCAGGTATATAACTGATTAATATGTCTCGACGAAGGTTTCTGCGCCGCTTACGAGCTTCATGATGTTTGCGTCCTTAACGGGGTTATTGTGCTCGTCAAAGGTGTAGCCCTTGCTGGTGACGCATTCAAGATCGCCGCTCTTGTCGCGGATAGCGTCGATAACAGCCTGCTTGTACTCGTCAGTTCCGGCTGTAAGCTTAGCATCCTCGGCAATCTGAAGAGCGTTGCAGAGAACCATTGCGGCATCGTAAGCGTTAGCGGAGAACATGTTCAGAGTATCAGCGCCGTATTTTGCGGTATAGGCTGCTTCAAAGGTCTTGACAGCATCGGTGCTGGCAGGAGCGTAACCGGAGCAGTATACGGTACCTTCAAGATCAGCGGCGGATGCATACTTGGAAACGCCGTTCATACCGTCGGAGCCGACGAAGGTAGCCTTGATGCCGATTGCACGGGCCTGAGTGATGATGAGGCCGTCTGCCTGATAGTAGTTGGGGCAGAACACGACATCGGGGTTCTTGGAAGCGATAGTTGTAAGCTGGCTCTTGAAATCAACGTCGTCCTTCGCGTAGCCTTCTTCGTCAACTACATCAATGCCGATTTCCTTGCACTTTGCGATGAAAGCGTCCTTAACTCCGACTGCGTAGTCGTTGCCGGTTTCATAGATAACGGCAGCGGTCTTCGCACTGAGTTTTTCACTTGAATATTTTGCCATTTTCTCACCCTGGAAGGGGTCGATGAAGCAGGTGCGGAAAACGTTCTTGTAAACGGTGTCGCTGTCCTTGTCATAGGTGACGCCCTCTGCGGTTGCACTTGCGGTGATCATGGGCATATTGAGGGGAGCGGCTTCGCCGACAACAGCCATGGTGTTTCCGGAAAGAACATCGCCGATGAGAGCGGTGATTCCTTCGTCAACAGCGCGGTTGAAAGCGTTGATGGCTTCCTGGCTGTCACCCTTGTTGTCATAGTTTACGATTTCGACCTTTTTGCCGCCAATGCCGCCGTTAGCGTTAAGCTGATCGATGTAAAGAGTTGCACCGTTCATAACGCTGACGCCATACTGGGCGTAGTCGCCGGTCTGGCAGCCGATGATGCCGACCTTGATTGTGTCGCCTGTAGCTGCCGCACTTGACGGAGCCGGGCTTTCACTTGTTTTCTCGCCGGTGGTCTTGCTGCCACATGCCGCGAAGCAGCCGACGATGAGCACGAGGGCAAGCGCGATGCTCAGAAACTTTTTCATTTTCGTTCCTCCTGTTTTTTATATATGTGTACATTTATACAAAAAACGACTCCGCAAGAGAACGAAGCCATCTTGAGTATCAGTTAAAACAAATAAATTTTATTAGGTCAATGTTGCCATTTTAAATCTTTATCACAATAAAGTCAATAGTTTAGTGCTCTTAAATCCGACCGCTATAATCAATAGGTTTTGTTTATTTCGTATGAATTATCTATACATATAATTTAGCAAGTGTTTTGGGCTAAACATCAATTCATAAAGCAATGCATAAAACCGATATTTCTGCACTTTAAATTGTGAAAACTGTCACTTCCATTTTAGATTTTACAATGCTATAATCTACTTATAATAGTTCTATGGAGATTCACTATGAATTGTAACGCTGTCAGAACTCAACAGGTTTTCTCGTTTAGCTTTAGCTTTACCGGCTTTTTCTTCGGTAAGGCTTATTTGAGTTTGTCTGATAACGGGTAGCGAATCGAACAAAATCGATTGATGAGAGCCCCGCAGCAAACTCGCTGCGGGGCTTTTTTTAATATCCTCTCTATGTTATAATGACCGCGCGCGGTCATTATAACAGGACTCAATCATATATGCCATAACGCCGCTTCGCGGCTCCGGCATAATGACCATCATTGCTGTTGTTTCCGCGATAATATTCCGGTATGACGGGAAAACTGGGAGGGGCAATTTTGGACATCGGAATTACGGGCGGGAGACTATCCGGCGTGGCCGGTTCAATACCTTCAAAGTCGGTGGCGCATCGCGCGCTTATCTGTGCGGCGCTTGCTGACAGTCCGACACAGGTAAGCCTTATAGTAAATAACGAGGATATAAAAGCGACAATCGGATGTCTTCGAGCTATGGGGGCAGAAATCAACGTTGGTGCGGAATCGGTTTTGGTGAAGCCGATTAACGGCGATAACGAGTTTGTGGAGCTCGAATGCTTTGAGAGCGGCTCTACGCTGAGATTTCTTTTGCCGGTTGCGGCTGCGCTGATGGCTAAATCGGTGTTTTCGGGCCGCGGGAAGCTGCCGAGCCGCCCAATAAGCGGACTTAAAGCGGCGCTTGAGCAAAACGGAGCGGAGTTTTCAGGGCAAAACCTTCCTTTTGCCGTCTCGGGAAAGCTGCATGCGGGAACATATAATATTGAAGGAGACGTCAGTTCTCAGTATATTTCGGGACTGCTCATGGCGCTTCCGCTGCTGGAGGGAGACAGCCGAATCCATTTGACTAGTCCTCTTTGCTCCGAACCCTATGTCCTTATGACGATGGATATGCTTTCACAGTTCGGCATAGTCGTTAAGCGCGGTGAAGCGGGTTTTCTCGTACCCGGGAGGCAGACCTTCCGTTCGCCCAAAACCTTGAGTGTTGACGGAGACTGGTCCGCCGCAGCCTTTTTCCTCGCAGGCGGAGCGATAAGCGGCGACGTGACGGTAAATGACCTGCGTATGGATTCGCTTCAGGGAGACAAAGCTGTAGTTGAAATCCTTCGGAATTTTGGAGCTGAAGTAATTATCAGGGAAGACTCCGTACGCGTGCGAAAAGCGCCGCTTAAGGCTTGCTTGGTTGACGTTTCGGCGATACCGGACTTGTTTCCGATTCTTGCGGTTATCGCGTCCTGCGCGGAGGGCAAGACTGTTCTGTATAACGCAAAGCACCTGCGTCATAAGGAGAGCGACAGGCTGAAATCCGTCGCGGCTATGATAAATTCACTTGGCGGAATTGTGGCGGAATACCCCGACAAGCTCGAAATTATCGGAACGGCTCTTTCCGGAGGAACGGTTGAAGCTTTCGGAGACCATAGAATCGTGATGTCCGCGGCGATTGCCGCGAGTATTTGCGGGGGAGAGACGACAATTCACGGAGCCGAAGCGATAGGAAAATCATATCCCGGCTTTTTCGGAGATTTTTCAAGGCTCGGCGGAATAACAGAGGAAAGGCGGGAGAGACAGTAATGAAGCTGGATGAAATCAGAAGAGAGATAGACAAAGCGGACGACAAAATACTCGAGCTGTTTCTGCACCGCATGGAGCTTGCCAAAGAAGCCCTGCGCGAGAAGGAAAACAGCGGCAAGCCGCTCGCCGACGAACAGCGCGAAAGTGAGATACTCAAAGCAGTGGCGTTAAAGAGCGGAGATATGTCCGCCTATTCGATTCGACTTTTTAGGGAACTCATTGCACTCAGCCGGGAATATCAGAGTGAAACGCCCGACGACGAGCGGCATCGCAAAATGCGGCGGGAAAGCGGAAATATAGTAATAATAGGTATGCCGGGCAGCGGAAAAAGCACCGTAGCTGAATGCATTGCGAGCATAACTGGCAGGAAATTTGTGAATATAGACACCGAAATCGAGAAGGCGGCGGGCATGTCGATACCCGAAATCTTTGCCGAGGACGGCGAGCCCGCATTCCGTGATATTGAACGCGTTGAAACGGCTAAGGCCGGGGCTCTGACCGGAGCTGTAATCGCGACCGGCGGCGGCGTCGTAAAAGACTTTCGAAACTTTGCGCCGCTCCACGCAAACGGAAGGATATATTATATTCGCCGTGAGCTGACGGAGCTGGTAATTGAAGGCAGACCCCTTTCAAAGAGTCTGGAAAATTTAAAAATCCTTGAAAAAGAGCGCGAACCGCTCTATTGCCGCTTTGCCGACGCGGAGATACAAAACGACGTGACGCTCGAAGAAGCCGCACGGAGGATTCTGGAGGAATACCGTATTTTCTTTAGCGGGCAGGAGCAAAGCGTGAAACCATGAATAGCGAAGACAATTTCGCATAGGGCGGAGTCTTCGATAAATAAACAGTAAAGAAGGTATTAAATTGTCGTATCACATGTACAACAGAGAAGCGGAGGCAATGCCGAAAGAACAGCTCCGCGAGCTGCAGAGCAAGAGGCTTTGCGAAATGGTAAAGAGAGTTTATGAAAAGGTTCCAATGTATCATGAGCGATTTGACAGCATGGGACTGAAGCCGGAGGATATTAAGTCCATTGACGACATCACAAAGCTTCCGTTTACTTATAAGCAGGACCTGCGCGACAATTATCCCTTCGGACTGTTTGCCGTCCCGATGGAAGAGGTCGTGCGAATCCACGCTTCATCGGGCACAACAGGAAAGCAGACTGTTGTCGGTTATACCGCAAACGATTTGAAGCTCTGGGGAGAGGTCATGGCAAGGACTATCGGAGCGGGCGGCGTTACCAAATCTGATATCGGGCATATAAGCTATGGCTACGGTTTATTCACGGGCGGACTCGGCGGAGGGCTCGGCTCCGAAACCTTAGGCTGTGCTACGATTCCCGCATCAACAGGCAACACCAAGCGTCAGGTTACAATCCTTGAGGATTTCAAGCCGACCTTTATTCTCGCAACGCCTTCATATGCGCTGACAATCGCGGAGTATATGGCGCAGAACGGCATTTCAGCTGATGCGCTGAGCCTGAAAGCAGGCTTCTTCGGTGCGGAACCATGGACGGAGAACATGAGAAAAGAGATTGAAAAACAGCTGAACCTCAAGGCTTACGACATTTACGGACTTTCCGAGGTCATAGGCCCTGGCGTCGCCTATGAATGCGAATGCCAGCACGGGCTGCACGTCAACGAGGACCATTTCTATCTCGAAATAATCGATCCCGAAACAGGAGAGCAGCTGCCCGACGGTACCGAGGGTGAAATTGTCTTCACCTGCATGACTAAGGAAGCGCTCCCGCTCATACGCTACCGTACGCGCGACGTGGGTATGCGTATGCCCGGCGAATGCGAGTGCGGACGCACCTTTGTCCGCATGGTGAAGCCCGCCGGACGCACGGACGATATGCTTATTATCCGAGGTGTCAACGTATTCCCGTCACAGATTGAATCCGTGCTAATGGAGCTCGACGGCATTGCGCCGTATTATCAGATGATAGTCGAAAGAACAGGCAATCTTGATAATCTGACCGTGCTCGTGGAGCTCACGGAGGAAACCTTTACCGACGAAGTGAGAAAGCTCGAAGCGATGACGAAGAAGGTAACGGATGCGATACATTCCGTTCTGGGTATCGCCTGCAAGGTAAAGCTTGTCGAGCCGAAGAGCATAGAGCGTTTCGAAGGCAAGGCAAAGCGAGTCATTGACAAGCGCACACAAGTCAACTTTTAAGGAGGAGAGTATATGCTGTTAAAACAAATCTCGGTTTTTGCGGAAAACCGCCGCGGCGCGATAATGGACATTACTGGCGTTCTTTTTAATGCGGGTGTGAATATCAGGGCAATCTCGATTGCGGACACAACGGATTTCGGCGTAGTGCGTTTAATAGTCGATAAGCGCAAGGAGGCGCTTGCGGCCCTGCGCGAAAACGGTATGACTGTGAAGGAAACCGACGTTGTAGCGCTTGCTGTCGACGATACGCCCGGCTCCTTCCACAATGCGCTGAAAGCACTGACGGACAGCGGTATAATGGTCGAATACAGCTACGGCTTTGTTTCACCGATTGGCGAGGGCGCGACAATTATACTCAAGTGCGACGATCAGGAAAAGGCGCTCGGCTGCCTCACGGCCAAGGGCTTCAAGCTCCTTACGGCGGAAGACGTAAAATTCTGAGCGGATAGATATTATAGTGAAAAATAAACTGCGTCGAGCCACAAATACTGCAAAGGGACGCAGGGCGAAGAAAAAAGCCTTCCCTTGGGGGAAGGTGGCACGGCGTAAGCCTTGCCGGATGAGGGGCTGCATCACCAATTGAACCGTTTTATTCAAATCTGTTGAAAATCGACCCTCATCAGTCGCCTTTCGGCGCCAGCTTCCCCCAAGGGAAGCCTTAAAAACGACTATTAACTAATTATATTTCTACAGTTTGAAGCGGTTCCGCCTTAGTAAGCGCGGAACCGCTTTTCTGCCGTGTGGCGGCACTATTATCTTTACTTTTAGGATACAATACGCTATAATACAGTCTGCCGCAAAAAGCATACGCGCCCGTAGCTCAGTTGGATAGAGTGACAGACTCCGACTCTGTAGGTCGCCGGTTCGAATCCAGTCGGGCGTACCAGAAACAGCATGTCGGATTTTACCGACATGCTGTTACTTTATATTGTGAGAGCAAGGCTGCCGCGAAAGGACTGGAATATGTTATTCAAGGAATTCGGGAACAAAAGCTCAAAAACGATTATTCTCATCCATGGAGGAGGTTTGTCGTGGTGGGGATTTCAAAAGGTTATTGAACTTTTGGAAAAAGACTATCATGTTGTTGCGCCGATTATTGACGGTCACGGTGATGACGGAGACAATACGTTTATCAGTATTGAGGATTCAGCAAAGAAGCTCATTGAGTATATAGATACGGAATGTGGCGGAAAAATATATGCGCTTGGCGGTCTCTCAATCGGAGCGCAGATTGTTACTGAGGTTTTATCCAGTAGAAGTGACATAACCGAATTTGCAATAATCGAAAGCGCACTGGTTATACCGATTACGGGTTCGGCAGTAATGGCTTATACAAATAAACTGATGTACGGACTCGTTAAGCAGAGATGGTTCTCAAAAATGCAGGCGAAGGCTCTGTCTTTGCCTAAGGAAATGTTTGAACTTTATTATAACGACAGCGCCAAAATGTCAAAGCAATCGCTTGTCAACATTTCACTAAGCAACGGAAACTATTGTATCAAGGATACGTTGGCAAAAACAAATACGAAAGTATTGATAATCGTCGGTGAAAAAGAAATCGGCATGATGAGAAAATCAGCAGGAAAGCTGCATTCGGCAATACAGGGAAGCAGGCTCTGCATAGCACCCAAACTTAAGCACGGCGAATTGAGCTTAGTATATCCGCAAAAATATGTTGATTGTATGACAGGCTTGTTTAAAACTTGATAATGTGCAAAATCCGCAGGAACATCAGTTCCTGCGGATTTTTTTGTATATCAGAGAAAGCTCTGAAGCTCACTGAAATAATTTTTCGTTGTTTCCATAAACGCTTTCCCGGCTTCGCTGAGATAGTGGTCTTTTCTCCATGTGAGACCGATGGACGCCAGAGGTCCTTCGTCCAGCTCGACGAACTGGTTTTGAAAATCCGGTAACTGCTTTGTCATTGTTTTGGGCGCAATTGCGATTCCCAGCCCGTCCTTAACAAAATTATAAATTGAGGAAGTGTCCGTGGTTTCAACAGTGCTGTTAACGGCAATCCGTGCCTGTCTGAAATATACGTCCTGCATGTCGCGCGTACCGTAGCCAAGACCGACACTTATAAAGTTTTCATCCTTGAGCTCGGAAAAAGAGACGGATTTTCGATTTTCAAGCCAATGACCGGACGGGTAAACGATAACTCCCCGCTCCATATGCAGCAAAATGCTTTCAAGCTCGGGTGCTTCTGTTAGAAGGGGACAGCAGACTGCAAAATCAGCGTCGCCGTCAAGAAGCATCCTCACTATTTTACGCCTTCTCGCCGAGTATTGCTGGATGTTCAAATTTGGGGAGTCCTGCTTGTTCCTCTTCAGAAGACCCGGTATATAAGTGCTTACGTTTGTCACGATTGTAAGCTGTGTGGACTGCCGTTTATAAATTTCCAGAGCCTTTTTCTTGGCATCGTCAAACTGATAAAAAAGCATAACCACATCGTTGTAGAATTCCCGACCGCAGGGATTAAGCCGTATGCCCCGCCCGACCCTGTCAAAGAGCTTGACACCCAGTTCGTTCTCCAGCTCGGTCATCATGTGACTCAGGTGCGACTGAGAGATGAAGAGATCGTTTGCGGCTTTTGTCAAATGCTCGACCTCTGCGACGCGCTTAAAATACTGAAGATGTCGAAGCTCCATATAAACCCCCGAAAAGTGTTGATTAATCGCTGTAGCGCATGAGTTAGACTGATATTATGCATTTTACAACATAATAAATCAATGCTAACGTTAAATCAAGCGAAATATTCGCCCAAATATATTTATGGAGGTATGGTATGTCAGATTGGCGTGAGATCTACAAACAGAAATTGGTTTCTGTTGAAGACGCGGCAAAAGTAATTGAATCCGGCGACAAGTGTTTGCTTGGGCCGTGCTCCGCCGCTCCAATCCAGCTTATGGAAGCAATTTGCGACAGAGTTGATGAACTTCGAGATGTCGAAGTAGTAACGGGCATGGCGCTTTATCCGTTCAAATTTTTTCAGTCTACGGACTACATAGGAAAGATAACTTTTCACACAATATTTTACGGAGCGGCCGAGAAATTTTTCTATGGCCTGGGAACTGTAAACATCAACTCCATACATCTGTCCGAGGTGTCAAGCTGCCTGCGTCCGGTTTACGGAGTAAACACCCTGCTTGCGGATGTTTCTCTTCCTGATGAAGAGGGCTATCTGTACTACGGACCTATGGGCGTTGCCGTAAACGGAGAAGTTGCCGAATATGCCAAAAAAATAATTGTTCAGGTCAATAAATTCCAGCCAAAGGTAAGCGGCATAAAGCATCGAATACATGTCAGCGAAGTAACCTGTATCTGCGAGAGCGACCATCCGCTGCCGGAGCTGCCCCAGCCGGAGGTAAGTGATATCGAGAAAAAAATCGCGGCACTTCTGCTTCCGCGTATAAGGGATGGCTCGTGCATCCAAATCGGTCTCGGAGGTCTTTCCAACGCGGTCGGATATGGTCTCGAGGGGAAAAAGAATCTATCGGTCCACACCGAAATGTTTACCGATTCGATGGTTTATCTGGCAAAAAAAGGCGTTATAAACGGCAGAATGTTCGCGGCCTTCGGACTTGGAAGCACTGAGCTTTATGAGTTTGTCGGCGAAGGCAAGGTTGAGCTTTGCCCGATCAGTTTTGTCAATAATCCTTACGAAATAGCGAAAAATGATAATTTCGTTTCGATTAACGCCTGCCTTATGGCTGACCTCACAGGACAGGTCTGCTCAGAGACACTTGGACACTCGATATACAGCTCAACAGGCGGGCAGCTTGATTACGCAAAGGGTGCCGCAATGTCGAAAGGCGGACAGAGCTTTCTTTGCATGCCGTCAACCGTTAAGGGCAAGGACGGGTCGGCAATCTCTACTATAACCCTAAATCTGCCGGCAGGCGAAGTCGTAACGACACCCCGCTCGGAGGTGATGAACATTGTCACCGAATACGGCATTGCCGAGCTTTATCATCAGCCGATACGCGAGAGAGTAAAGAGGATGATCTCAATCGCTCACCCCGACTTCCGCGAAGCTCTTCACGCGCAGGCACTTGAAGCGGGACTTATCCGCGAATAGCTCCGTCAGGGCAAAAACCGCAAATAAGAATCGCCGTAAAGCAAGAGCTTTGCGGCGATTCTGTTTTATCTCGACTTATAATATCAAATATATCGTCTCATTTTTACCGAATTATGCTGTGTATTTTTAACTGCTATTGACACAGAGAAAGAAATTCAATTATAATAGACAAATATAGAGAAATACAGACAAAATGGGAAAAAATATTAAAATGACACTAGCATAGAAATATACAATAGCGGCATTTACTGAAGCTAATTTCGCAAAACAGGATGGTGAGTCCCGAATGACAGCTTACGGAAACGTAATACTTAACATTTTTTCCCTTATACTGCTGACGGTTGTTTTAGTGAACATACACAGTAATACAAAAACATACCTTCCGGATCAAAAGCTGTTCCTCTTCATGTGCATGTCCGTTGCCTTTATTCTGGTTGCTGATTCAATGCAGTGGATATGTGACGGGCATCCTGGAAAGCTCATATATTATGTAAACCTGATTTCGAATTTATTTTACTATGCTTTTCAGCTTCTGCCATATTTGCTTTGGTGTCTCTACGTTCGTTATCAGATGACAATGGACGTAAAAGAAACGATGAAGGCAAGAGTACTGCTGTATGTTCCTTTTCTAATTAATCTGGCTTTGACAATAATGACATGCTTTAACGGCTTCTTTTTTTACATAGACAGCCAAAACTATTATCACAGAGGGGAATTATTCTGGTATTCTGCTGCTGTGACCTATAGCTACTTTGTCTATTCAATCATTTATCTTTTTGCCAACAGAAATAAGACGGAAAGAAACATGTTTTTCTCTCTCCTAATTTTCACACTTCCGCCGGTTCTGGGAAGTATAATTCAGGTTATGCATTTTGGGTATGCGTTAATTTGGCCGGGCGTAACAATATCACTCGTCATCATTTTTATAAATATTCAGAAAAATCAGCTCTATACGGATCACCTTACCGGGCTTTATAATCGCAGATTAATGGATATACACCTCAGCGATTGTCTCAGAAAAGATGCGAAATCAGGCAGTATTGGCGTAATTATGCTCGATATCGATAGGTTTAAGCTGATAAATGATGCTTTTGGGCACGTGATAGGTGATCAGGCGCTGGTCGAAACAGCAAATATTCTGAAAAAAAGCATAGGGAGAAGCGGCTTCACTGCCCGCTATGGCGGCGATGAATTTGTTGTGATAGTTCCGGCAAGGAACATTTCGGAGCTTGAAGGCATCGCAGGGGAAATTGAAAGGAACATCGAAATCTTTAACATACGGGATTTCGCTCCGTACTCGATTCACCTGAGTATGGGCTATGAGATTTTTGAATGCGGCGGAAAGATTTCGCAATCTGAGGTTCTGACAATAATTGACCGACAGATGTACGAGAAAAAGTTTAAAAGCCGCGTAATAGAAAACCAAATGATAATGCAATAATGCTTATGAGCTGAAATGGCGAAAAACGGATGTTTTCGCCATTTCAATTGATGTATTAAGCAAAAAAGCATATAATAATGATAATATTGCGATATGAATATTTGACAATGCGTTTTATAAGTGATAATATAAGCGACTGATAGAGTATCGCTTTTAAAACGAGGATTTCGGTCCCCGTTTTTTATTTTTAAGATTTGAGGAATTACATGACAAAAGTACTATTTTCTGAAATGAGCCTTACCCCAAAGGTGGAAAAAGCAGTTTCCATGATGGGATTTGACTCCGCAACGCCCATTCAGTCGGAAGCTATACCGGTTATTCGCACCGGTGTGGATGTTATCGCCCGCTCCCAGACTGGAACGGGAAAAACAGTTGCGTTCGCTATCCCCGCGATAGAAAGAATTGACACGACCGAGGAAAAGCCCACCATACAGATACTTATTCTTTGCCCGACGCGGGAACTGGCGCAGCAGGCGGAAGAAGAAATTACAAAGCTTACGCGCTTCAAAGAAAACATTCACCCAGTCGCTATCTATGGCGGTGCACCTATCGACAAGCAATGCATTGCCCTGCGACGCGCAAATATTGTAGTCGGCACTCCGGGACGAGTTATGGACCATATGCGCCGCAAGTCAATAAAGCTAGACAATCTGAAAATGATTGTGCTCGATGAAGCGGATGAAATGTTAAACATGGGCTTCAAGGAAGACATTGAAACGATTCTGACCGACACTCCGACAGACCGGCAGACGGTTCTCTTTGCCGCAACCATGCCCCCCGCAATAATGAAAATTACCAGCGAGTTTCTGACGGACCCGGTGCTTATCGAAATCGATAAGGCCCAGATAACTATAGATAATATTGAGCAGAGATATATCGATGTTCCGCACGCGGGCAAAAAGGAAGCGCTTCTCATGCTCATTCAGTATTATCAGCCGAACCGAGCAATTATCTTCTGCGGAACTAAGAAGATGGCGGATGAACTCACCGTGTTTTTAAACGACAACAATGTCAGTGCGGAGAGCATCCACAGCGATATTAAGCAAACTCAGCGCACAAGCACGATGCAGGGTTTTAAAGCCGGAAAAACAACAATACTCATAGCAACGGATATAGCCGCGCGCGGCATTGACGTAAACGACGTCGACTATGTTTTTAACTATGACATTCCACCAAATCTGGAGTATTATATTCATCGAATAGGCAGAACCGGCAGAGCGGGAAAGTCGGGCTGCAGCATCACAATCTGCGGCACCAAGCGCGAGGCAAACGAGATCAGACAAATAGCGCTTGCGGTAAAATCCGAAATCAAAGAGCTGCCCATGCCCACGGCTGCGGACATTCAGGCCAAAGGAATCTCCAAAGCAGTTGACGAAGTTGAAGCACAAATAATAAAGGAAACCGCTCCGATATTCACGGGCATGGTCAATACCTTGGTCGAGAAAGGCTACTCCCTGCTAAATATTGCGGAGGCAGTGATTGCACTGCGTTACGAGGGCATCGAAAAGTCGTCTCAGTTTTCCGTCAGACAGATAAAGCATGATACGAACGAAACGGCTGAAGTTACAGTAAGAAGAGAAAGCAAGCCTAAGCCCAGAGTGCATACCGGGGAATATGGAACAATTTTGCTGGATATCGGTTCAAGCAGCCGTGTCGCTGTTAATCACATCATAGGGGCAATGGCCGACTGCACCGGAATATCGGGTAAGGATTTTGGCAAAGTGAATATTTCCGAGGATCAAAGCCTTGTTGAAATCCCTCTCGACTGCGTGGATCAGGCGATAGAGGCTATGAAGGGCTGTAAAATCTGCGGCAAGCCCGTTCGCGCCTGCGTATTGGCCGAGGCGCAGCGCAGACCAAGCCGTCCGTCCGGCGGAGCCTACAAACCGCAAAGCAAAAACGGCAGTCCCAAAAACTTTAAACCGGGCCAGTTTGCCAAAAGAAAAGATAATCGCTGATTCAGGTTCATGTTAAGATAAAAAGTATTAGAAAGCGCCGAGAACTTTATATAAAAGTTTTCGACGCTTTTTTGCTCTATTGCTGAGAGGATAACTAATCAAGTGTTCAGGAGAAGGTGTAAAATAAATATTACCGCGCAGGCGTTAATGTATTGACATTTCAATATATGCTGCTATTATAGTGACTAATAACGCAATAATAGTCAAATGGTAGGAGGTGACATGCATGCCGAAAACATTTTCCGAAAGCGAGAGGGAATATATAAAAACCAAACTAATTGAGGAAACAGAGAAGTGCCTTGACCAGTACGGTATTCGAAGGACTACGGTGGATGAGCTTGTGAAGAGAGTGAACATTCCGAAAGGGACCTTTTACCTGTTTTATGAGTCAAAGGAGCAGCTTTTTTTTGAAGTATTCTGTGCGCTGCACGATGAAATGCAGAGTAAATTTATGGCAGATATAGCCGCCCTTAAGGATGGTGTAGATGCGGAAAAGCTGACGGATACCATATTCAGACTATACAAATCAATGGATGGTTCTTTTTTGCTGAAGCTAATTACAAGTGGTGAAATTGAACTGCTTTTTCGGAAGCTCCCGCCGGAGATGGTTAAGATTCACGCTGATAAGGACGACTTCAGGGTGGAAGAACTTATATCGATGGTGCCCGGCATGAAAGCGGAAAACATGAAGGTTTTCAGTGCGGCAATACGCGGCATATTCGTCTCTTTGCTGCACAAAAAGGAAGTGGGCGAAGAGGTTTTTGATGAGGCGCTCCGTGTCATGATAAGGGGAGTCGTTATTCAAATGTTTTAGGGAGAAAAGCAATGATAAAAGTTAACGATTTGTGCTTCAGCTATACACAAAAACCATTCATCGAGAATATGAATTTCGAAGTGAAATCCGGTGAAATATTCGGCTTTCTGGGTCCTTCGGGCGCTGGTAAGAGCACTCTGCAGAAGATCCTGACAGGTCTCATAGCCAACTACAGAGGCAGTGTCATTGTAAACGGCGAGGAAGTCCGATGCCATAACAACCGCTTTTATGAAAATATTGGGGTTGATTTTGAGTTTCCGAGCTTATATGAGAAGCTGACTGCGCTTGAAAACCTAAGATTTTTTGCTTCCCTCTATCATAAGCACAGTGACATTAATGAACTGCTTGTCAGCGTCGGACTTATAAACGATGCTGACAAGAAAGTCTCGGACTTCTCGAAAGGCATGAAGTCGAGACTGAATTTTATCAAGGCCCAGCTGCATGATCCGCAGATTCTTTTCCTCGATGAGCCGACTTCGGGTCTTGACCCGTCCAGCTCCCGTGTGATGAAGGACATTATCCTTGCTGAAAAGGCAAAGGGGAAAACTATAATCCTGACGACACACAATATGTATGACGCCACCGAGCTCTGCGACAGGGTGGCTTTTATCGTGGATGGGGAAATCCGTGCTCTCGATACGCCCCGCAGTCTTATTATGGGTAAGGGTGCGTCAAAGCTTGCTTATATTTTTTTGGATAACGGCAAGGAAATCAAATCGGAAATTCCGCTTAGCAGAACCTCCGAAGATGAAGCGCTTAAAAATCTTATCCGCGAAAATCGCCTTTTATCCATACATTCGAGCGAACCTACCCTCAACGACATCTTTGTCGAGATAACGGGGAGGCATCTGCAATGATAGTGAGAAAACTGCTCTTGGGAGATGTCGCTTTTCAATTCAAATACGGATTCTACTTCATCTATCTTGTTTTCTCTGTTCTTTATATCGGACTGTTATTCGCGTTTGACGAATCGTGGAGGGGAAAAGCGGCAATCCTGATGATTTTTTCGGATCCCTCAGCGATGGGGCTATATTTCATGGGGGCTATCGTCCTTTTTGAAAAAAGCGAAAGAGTCCTGAACAGCATAGCTGTCTCGCCCGTGAAGCCATTTGAATATGTCCTGTCAAAGCTGTGCTCGATTGGGCTCATTTCAACAATGGTCAGTCTGGCAATCGGTATTCCTGCCGGTATTGTAACAAAACCTATTGAATTCATATCAGGGGTGTTTTTCTGCTCATGCTTGTTCTCGGCAATCGGGCTGATTATCGCCTGTAGAACCACAACGCTCAATCAGTTTGTACTTGCGACGATTCCCGCAGAGATACTAATTAACTTTCCGGCAATAATCTGGCTTTTTTGGTATAAGAAGAGCTGGCTTCTCGTACATCCGGGTGTCTCCATGTTAGCGCTCTGCGGCGGAAGCGGCGGAGCTTTACCTGCGTTTATATTCCTGCTGTTGTGGACAGTGCTGTTTTTCTGCATCGCGTGCACATCAGTGAAAAAAATGCTGAAATCGGTGGGAGGTGTCACGCTGTGAAACCAATAATCCGCTGCTTCGGTATGTTTCTAAAGCAGATATCAAAAGACGGGATGCTCTATGCGACTATGATTGCCCCGATACTCGCCGGCTTCGCTTTTCGCTTTGGCATTCCTGCTGCCGAAACAGCGCTCTGTGGGTATTTCGGAAGGTCCACAATTCTCTCACAGTATTATCTGTTGTTTGACCTGTTTCTGGCAATAATAACGCCATATATGCTGTGCTTTGTCTCGTCACTTGTCATATTGACAGAAAACGATGAAAATATGAGCTCATACATGGCTGTGACTCCTGTCGGAAAGCGTGGGTATATTGCATCCCGCCTCGTGCTGCCGGCTATAATAGCTGTTTTTGTCTCCTTAATACTTATGAAGCTTTTTTCGCTTACTTCGTGGACGACATCTGCACTGTTGATAATTTGCGTGCTGTCGAGCCTTCTGAACATTGGAGTGTCGCTGCTTATTGTATCGTTCTCTCACAATCGCGTGGAGGGCATGGCGCTTGGAAAACTGGCCGGTATTATTCTTATGGGGCTTCCGGTTCCGTTTTTCTTGTTTTCTGATGTTCAGTATCTATTCTCAGTGCTGCCATCCTTTTGGATTGCGAAACTCAGTGTCGAAGACGATTATTTATTCGCTGTTCCAGCTTTAGTGACATCACTTATATGGATACGAATACTGTACGGCCGTTTTGTAAAAAAGCTATCATGATTCAATAGCGGAAATCAAATTCTCAACAAGAAAAATCGCCGAAAGCTAATGCTTTCGGCGATTTTGGCATCCCCGGCGCGATTCGAACGCGCGACCTTCCGCTTAGGAGGCGGACGCTCTATCCTGCTGAGCTACGGAGACATATGCTTTTTTGATACCTGCGTATTCTAACTCAAATTCATTCCTATGTCAAGAAAACCTGTTACGACAAGGGACAGTCATCGGGACGCCATAGGTCGAAAATCTGACAGGCTGATTGGTATCAAAGTTATCGATTGCTTTGATTAATCCGATACAGCCGACCTGAAAAAGGTCGTCCACATTTTCACCGCGCGAAGCGAATTTTTGTATTACCGATAAAACCAGTCTAAGATTTCCCGAAATCAGTTTTTCCCGTGCTTCTTTGTCCCCCTTCTTTGCCCGGAGCAGAAGCTCCATCGTTTCATCGTTTTTCAGTACCTTGAGTTTCGCCGTGTTGACACCGCAGATCTCAACCTTGTTCAGCAAATGAATTACCTCCCTAAGGCAAGGAGAGACGATAACGCTGCGTCTCTGCCTTGATAAATTTGCGCGATATGATGGATATTGGATAGTATTTCCCTGATGTCCCTAATTCATTCGAAATTTATTAATTAGAATGTCAACCACACATTACTATATAGTTGACAACGGCAAGCGAATAGGGTAGAATATCGAAAAATCGTCGATTTGAGGAGGTATGAGATGTCAACAAAGAACGAGATTTTAGCTGTGCTGGAAAGTGAAAGAGAACGCTTTGTTTCCGGACAGGAGCTCGCGGAAAAGCTGAATGTTTCAAGAACAGCCGTCTGGAAAGCTGTGAAGAGTCTTGAAGAGGACGGGCACAGGATACTTGCTGTTACGAACAAGGGCTACAAGCTAAATGCCGACAGCGATTTGCTAAGCGAACAAGGTATGCGCGTAAATCTTTCTCAAAAATATAAATCAATTCCGATTTCGGTTTTGGATGTGACGGATTCGACGAATACGCAGGCAAAAAAGCTTGCGGCGGACGTGGCTATCCACGGGGCGGTTATCATTGCGGAGGAGCAGACAGCCGGGCGCGGCAGATACGGCAAGAGCTTTTTCTCGCCGCGGGGAGCAGGTCTATATATGAGCATCATTCTCAAGCCGCGTTTTGACATGGAGGAGCCGCAGATGATTACACTTGCGACGGCTGTAGCGGTTTGCAGGGCTATCGAAAAGCTAACGGATAAAAAGCCTAAAATAAAGTGGGTCAACGATGTTTATCTGGACGGGAAAAAGGTCTGCGGCATACTGACCGAAGCCGTAACAGATTTTGAAAGCGGAGGCATCGAGAGCATCATTGTCGGCGTGGGTGTAGATTGTACGACAAATCAAGAAAGCCTCCCGCAGGAGCTTCGTGATATAGTCGGTTCGTTCGGCGACAGCGCGGTTTCGCGTAACCGCCTCGCGGCGGAAATATACACTGGAATTCTCGACAGCTTTAATGCGCTTTCTAACGGAGAAATAATAGACGAATATCGGAAGCGTTCGCTAATGTTCGGGAAAAATATCAGCTTTTTGCGTGGCGGTGAACAGCAAAATGGAGCAGTAACGGGAATCAGCAATTCCGGCGGACTGCTTGTGCGACTAGAGAGCGGCGAGACTATTGAGCTTCAAAGCGGCGAAATCTCAATAGTCGGTTTTTCAGCAAATTCGCTGTAAGGAGCATAAATGCAAAAGAAAAAGCTGACAGACGTCGGGGGAATGGTACTCTGTGCCCTTTTTGCCGCTCTGATAGCAGTCGGAGCTTTTATAAGAATCCCGACACCATATGTGCCGATAACTCTCCAGTTCCTTTTTACGAATCTTGCAGGTCTTTTACTCGGAAAGAAAAAGGGACTTATCGCTGTGTGCCTGTATATTTTCATTGGACTTGCGGGCGTACCTGTTTTTACGCAGGGCGGAGGGCCAGCCTATATTTTTCAGCCGACCTTCGGCTATATAATGGGCTTTGCGCTCGGAACATGGCTTGCGGGGATTATCTCCGAGCATGGTGAAAACACTATAAGAACTTATCTAATTGCGGGACTCGCAAACTTTATTGCCATGTTTGCAGTCGGACTGTTGCATTTATATTTAATATTGAATTTCTATCTGTCAACTCCCACACACTTTGAGAAGATTCTTTCAATAGGATTTTTGCCATTCGCCTTGGGAGACCTTGTCCTCGTTGTAGTCTGCGCGATTCTCGCAAAAAGGCTGCGCCCCTTCATTGAAAAAGGCAAGTCAGCGGCATAGTATTATTGCATCTGCTCCTTGCGGAGTGTATAATTATTGCCGATGAAAGGGTGGTAGAGCATGACAGACGCAAAAAAAGTGTTTCATTATTTTGAAGAGATTTCCCGAATCCCGCGCGAAAGCGGTGACGAAAAGGCGATAGCGGCCTATCTTGTTGGCTTTGCAAAGGAACGCGGGCTCGAAGTATACAGCGACAGCCACAGCAATGTGGTAATTAAAAAACCCTCCACGGTGCCGAACTGCGCCTGTGCGCCGGTAATAATTCAGGGACACACCGATATGGTCTATGTCCGTGATGATAAATGCAAAATACCCTATGAGGACGGTATCGGACTTATATATAAAGACGGCTGGCTCATGGCGGACGGCACGACTCTGGGCGCGGATGACGGCATCGCCGTTGCCTATGCTCTCGCCCTGCTTGATACGGACGATGCCCAATATCCCGACCTCGAAGCTGTTTTCACAACAAGCGAGGAAATCGGCTGTCTCGGTGTCAGCGAGCTGGACTTCGGGCTCCTCAAGGGAAAATATGTCATCAATCTTGACACTGAAGAGGAAGGCGTTTTCTTCACGAGCTGTGCCGGAGCCTTCAGGAATAATCTGAGTATTCCGATAGAGCGTGAAACGGTTTCAGGACTATGCGGCATTACCGTAAAAATCTGCGGACTTAAGGGCGGGCACTCCGGAGGAGACATTCATCTTGGCAAGGCAAACGGAATTATGCTTATGTCAAGAATACTTTCAGAGCTGGGAGACAAGGTTAGGATTTCTTCTATTGAGGCTGCGGGCAAGACTAACGCAATCGCTACCAACGCGACTGCCGAGCTTTTCGTAAAAAAGTCGGAGCTTGAAAGCGCTGAAGCCCTGGTAAGACAATTATCTGAAGATTTCAAACATGAATACGGAAACAGGGATAATATAAACGTTGAACTTGTTTTAGGTGAAATGAGGGACGCTATTTGCTACACAGCCCAGTCGCAGAAGCGTGCGGTTTCGGCTCTTAGCCTGCTGCCAAACGGAGTTCTCGGGATGAGCTTCAATATTGATGATCTGGTTGAAAGCTCCTCCAATCCGGGATTCATCGAGCAGGGGGAAAACGCGCTGATTATCCATTCGCTGGCGAGAAGCTCTGTAGGCAGCCGCAAGACCGAGATGAAAGAAAAATTTGCCGCAATCGCCGCTCTTACGGGCGGAGCGAGCGTTTGCTCGGCGGAATACCCACAGTGGGAGTACAGGGCGGATTCGCCTTTGCAGAAGCTCGCGATGGAAACCTACAACGAGCTTTTCAATAAAAAGGCGAAGGCTATGGCAATTCACGCGGGGCTGGAATGCGGATTCTTTGACAAGATGCTCGAAAAGGTTGACATAATTTCATATGGACCGGAGCTGCAGGACATTCACACGCCCAAGGAGAGAGCCGATATCGCGTCTGTTGAGAGAGTATGGACACTGACACTGAGCATATTGGAAAGGCTCGCAAAGCAGGCATAATTGATTATATAATACAGCAGGGGCAGGACATCAACGATGTCCTGCCCCTGCTGTATTATAATAAGGTTAACATAACATTATGGGTTAATGAGTTCAAGAGTTATACTTGGGTTGCCCTGCGTAGTAATTTCACCGTTTTCAATAAATATCAATCTGTCACAGCCGCGCATTGCACTCTCACGGTGAGAGATGGAGATTACAGTCCTGCCAAGAGACACATTCCGGAGTGCCGCCATTATGCGCTCCTCGGTTGCGGAATCGAGATTTGCGGTAATCTCATCAAGAAGCAGTATTTTCGGTTCGGCGGCGACAGCTCGCGCAATCGAAAATAATTGGCATTGTCCCCATGAAAAGGAGTTGTTAGGAGTTAAAGCAGTGTCGTAGCCCTGTGGCAGAGCTTCAATACTCTCCGAAAGTCCGACTGATTCGCAGACCTCGGCGACGCGCGCTCTTGTTATTTCGGGGTCTCCAAGGCTCACTTGATCGACAATCGTACCGGGAACAAAACGGAAATTCTGTTCGACGTAGCCGAAAACGCGCCGCTTGATGCTGTCCGGTATCCTGTGCGCGTCAAAGCCACCGATAAGAACTTTTCCGTCGGTCGGCTTCAGAAGTCCCATAATCAGTCCGAACAAAGTTGATTTTCCGACGCCTGTTCGCCCGGCTATTGTGACGCTTTCCCCGAAGGGAATATCGAGTGTCATATTTTTAAGGACAGGTACGTCCTCCTCGTAGGAGAAGCTAAGATTATCAAAGGTGACTGCCGATTTTTCACAGCCTTTGATGACTTCCGCAGCACTAATGCTCTCATCCTTTTCGTCCTCCTCAAGCTTAAGAAAAGCGTCGATGCGCTTCATTCCAGAAAGACCCTGCTGAATGTTCTGAATTTCCATTCCAAGTGACTCGACAGGTATAAGCAGAGAAGATATAAGGTCAATTGTCGCAGCAACCATACCGACGGATACTCCCATTATTCCGATTTGCTCAGCAGAGAGAATCACGACTATTGATATGACGATTGCGCGGATAAGCTGAATTATCGGAGCATAACTTGAGTCATAGATTATTACCTTGCCCTTGGTTTTATAATTTTCCTCAAGCTCGCGGCAGTATTTTTCCTCCATCCAGCTCTCCTTGGAAAAGAGCTTTATCATGAGGAGGTTTTGAACGCTTTCAGCTATGTGACCGTTGACTCTTCCGAGCTGAGAAAGGTTTTTTGTCTCCGCGTAAAACATTCTTTTTCGGAAAAAGCGGGTTATTAGAAACACTATCGGAATAAGGCAAAGCGCGACAAGCGCGAGACGAAAAGAAAAAATCCAAATTGAAATTATAATACCGACGAGCTTGAGAGCGTCCACCGCCATACTGACGAGCCCATCCGAAAACAGCACGTCAACATTCTCAACGTCGGTCATTATGCGTGACGAAATTGAGCCGGCGGAGTTTTGCGTGAAAAATGCAGAAGGCAGGCGTCCGAGCTTTTTCATCATTTCAGAGCGTATAACGTGAATAGTGCGCTGACCGAAAAAGGTGAGAAGCCAGCCCTTCAAAAAATCGAAACCGCCGATAAAAATGATTACGACAAGATACAGTATCGCGGGTTCTATGAGCCCCGCTGTCTGTTTATTTGAGAGGTATTTATCTATGATGACCTTCATAATCTGCGGAGGGGCAAGGCTCGCAAGAACGCTCATAAGAGCTGCGACACAGAGAGCAAGCGTCAGCGCGCGCTTACTGGCTATAACGGATTTAACGCAGCTTATAACGCTTTTATTCCTCATACTGCGCGCCCCCTTTCTGGGACTCCCAGAGAGCTTTGTAGGCGGCGTTATTCCTTAACAGGTCATCATGCGCGGAACAGACGATTCCGTCGTTATCAAAAAACAGAACCTTCTGCGCCAGCGGAAAAACCGCGAGTCTGTGCGAGATAAGTACTATTATTCTGCCGGGAAAACTGTTCCTCATGTTTTCGATAATTCTTCGCTCGGTTTCCATGTCCACAGCGGAAAACGGGTCGTCGAGAATTACCAAACTGCTCTTGCGGTATAGAGCGCGTGCGAGTGCAATGCGCGCGCGCTGACCGCCGGACAGCCGCACGCCGCCGGAACCGACAAGCGTATTTTCGCCTTCAGGCATGGACTTTAAATCCTCATCAAAACAGACGAGTCGGAGTATTTCGGAAATATTACCGCCATCGCCGAGCGTCACGTTTTGATATATCGTATCAGACAGAAGCTGTGGGTCGTGCCCCATGTACGCGACCGAAAGGCTACGCTCAAACGGCGAATACTCGGATAGCTCCTTGCCGCAAAGCTCGATTTTACCGCGATAGGGGAAGAGCCCAGTCAAAGCGAGCCCAAGCGCGGTCTTACCGCTTGCGACCTCGCCCGTTACGCCGATTATATCGCCGGCTTTTGCGTCAAAACTGAGCCCATTGAATACCGCCGACTGAGCGCCGACATAGGCAAAGCCAAGCTCGCGGCAGGAGAGACTTGCATACTTAGCAACATAGCCTTCGCTTTCATCTGACATGTGATATTCGCGGAAGCTGGGGCTTATGCGTTCCCACGAGACAGCCGCTTTTTGATAGGTGTTGAAGAGCTTTGCCGCCTTGCTCGCCTTGGTTGCCAAGGCAATAAAAATCGCAATGTAAGCCGTAAAAGAGCCTATAGTCCAGACATCTGAAACGACATTTTTACCGCCGAAATAGAGGATGCCCACGATTCCAAGCAAGGAGATTGCGTTATAGACAGGCTGCATCGAGTTTTCAAGCACGTCAGCCTTGACAGCACGGGCTTCAAGCTCCGCGAGTTCTGTTTCATACTCTTCGTTTTTCCTACCGCTCGCGCTGTTGACGCGGTAGAGCAGGGAATTTGAGACATTCGAAAGAGTCAGCTCTGAAACAGCACCGCTCTGCGCTCGGGATAGCTTCGTGTAGCTTGCAATGACTGTTTTCAGCTTCTCCGCAATTAACATTGCTACAGGAATAAAAGCGCAGGAAACGAGAGTTGTTCGAACATCGTAAACCAGCATTGTAATAATATAGGACAGCATTAAAACGCCAGTATCGAAAATCTCCGTCAAAACCTTTCTCATACCCTCGACACAGATATCGACATCACCGACAGCCTTGGTCATCAGGTCTCCGGCAGAGATTCCTGAAAGAACGGAAATATCCTCCGCAATGAAGCTGTTATATAGCATGCGCCGCATGAGGGCGCCGGTACGGTTTGCGAAAAGCCGCACAAAATAGCGCTTGAGTCCTCGCATAAGCTGAATCGCGCAGACAACGCCGATAAATATTAGAGCCTGCCTCAGAACGGCAGAAAGCACAAGCCTTGAGACTACCGTGTCAATCAGCTTGCCCTGCAAGACCGCGGCAAAGGACATACTGCCGTCAAACGCAATGCCTGTTACCGTGACGGCGGCAAGAAGCTTCCATTCGCGCTTCAAATAACTGTTTAGTTTTCGCGGCTCGCGGACAGGAGACAAATTAAGCTTGAACAGATGAGATTCCTCCCAGTAGCAGATTTAAAAAAGATGGGCTTTGCACGCTTTGCAAAATTAGAAACTATATAGAACAATATGACGATAGCGCATATTTTCGCCGCTGTCAATCAGGCTTTCAAAGCTGCGCATTACCATTCAACAGCCCGCAAGGCGGTGATTAAAGCGGAGTAACGGTAAAATGTTCTTTGATTTACATAAAAAATTGAAAACATCGGTAAAAAGGCTGTCCATATTGAAAAATATGTGTTACAATAACAAATTGTCGGACTATACGTTTTTTATACAGACAGCGTTTTGCGTATGGCGTATTTCAAAATTAAAGGAACTAACGCTCCTTTTTTCTTATAAAACCGAAGGGAATGGTTTAATTAATGGGCTTTGTTGTTTTGGATATGGAATGGAATCAGGCCATGTCCTCACAATCTGCCGTCTTCAATAAGCTTCCGATACACCTAAGAGGAGAGATAATCCAAATCGGGGCTGTCAGGCTAACGGATGATTTTTTGCCGGGCGAAGAGTTTCAGCTCGATGTCAAACCCATTTATTTTAAAAGGATGCATTATAAAGTCGAAAAGCTTACAGGCTTTGACAAGGAACGCCTTGAGGGCGGAGTAGGCTTTAAGGAGGCGTTCGCGCAGTTCCGCGAATGGTGCGGCGAAAACTGCACCTTCCTGACATGGGGAAGCGACGACAAGGGCATCATGGAGCAGAACATCATAATCCACGACCTTGATTGGGACTGGATTGATAAGTGGGTGAATCTGCAGGTCATCTATAATATCCAGACTCAGGCGGGACGCAACCAGACCGGCCTTACGACTGCTATGGAGCATTTCTGCATCGAGCAGACGCGCGTTGCTCACGATGCTCTGGGCGACGCTTACAATACGGCTCTTGTATGCTCGAAGCTGGACCTCGAAGAGGGAATCAGTCACTATGAATCGGCCTCGAAGGTCCTCGCAACGCGTCTGTGCGGAGCACAGGAGACAGGCAAATCGGGAGACGCCGTCGAGCATAGGGCGTTTACCGGCTACAACGAAAGATCGGATGCGTTCGAGGATAAAGAGATTTCGGCACCCATTTGTCCGTCGTGCGGCGAGCGCCTCAAGTGCGGACGCTGGATAAATCAGGGCGACAAGAGATACATGACAATCTGCGAGTGCAAAGCCCACGGCAAGTATCTTGTTCGGCTCAAGTTCCGTTCCGCCGAAGATGATACATGGACAGTCAACCGTATCATGTACAAAGCAGATGCGGAGATGGAGGAGTATTACAGCACTAAGGCTCATCCGCCAAGGCATCGCCGTACACGCAGAAAGAAGAAGGTGCTTTCAACCTTAGCGCCGGAAAAATGACGAGAGTATTAATTTTTTAGTAGTATAGTCAATCAGCTCAGCACAAATATTCGGAGGGAACAATGACACTGCTATTTGCTGCGATTTTAGGTTTAGTTCAGGGACTTGCGGAGTTCCTGCCTATATCGAGCTCAGGGCACCTTTCGGTGCTTCAGAATCTTTTTGGCATGGACGGAGTCGATACTCTGTTCGATGTGCTTCTGCACTTTGCAACGCTAATCGCAATATGCATAGTTTACTGGCGGGATATAGTCGATATGATCAACGAGATTATCGGCTTTTTCAAAGATATCAACCATCCCAAGCCGGAGCAGGGCGACCCGAAGCCCGCGCGCCGTCTGGTGCTCATGATAATTATTGCGACGCTTCCGCTCGTTATCGTACTGCCGGTCAAAGACTATATCGATAAGCTCAACAACAACACTTACTTTATCGGCGTAGCTTTCCTTATTACAGGCGCGATACTCTATCTGTCCGATAAAATGCAGAACGGCAGAAAGACCGAAAAAAACATGTCTGTCGGTGACGCTGTTAAAATCGGCGTTGTACAGGCAATTGCGACACTGCCGGGCATTTCCCGCTCCGGCTCGACGATTACCGCAGGCATGGCGACAGGCTTAAACCGCAATTTCGCGGTTAAGTTTTCTTTCCTTATGTCCTTGCCCGCCGTTCTCGGCGCGACGCTGTTAGAACTTATCGACGCACTGAAAAACGGCGCGGATGCCACTCGTATTCCAGCTTATCTGCTTGGTATGGCGGTTGCGGGCGTTACGGGATTCTTCTCAATTAAGATTGTTAAGCTGCTGACCCAGAAGGGCAAGTTCGGAAAATTCTGCTGGTACTGCTTTTTCATCGGTATACTGACAATCGTACTAACGATTATTCTTTGATACGGAGTGAATTTTAATGGCACAAGCTGTAAAAAAATCCACCTCTAAACAGACGGCGGCAAAGAAAAAAACGCCGGCAAAATCCGCAAACAGCACAAGAAAGCCTGCCGTTTCAAAAAGCATGCCGGTGGGCAATCCCGCAAAGCGCGCGGTCGGCGCGATTATCTGCTTGTTCCTCGGACTGTTTTCATTTATCGGCTATTTTAATGTCGACGCGTGGTTCATTACATATTTCTGCGGCTTTATAAAGGGCATCGTAGGCTGGGGCTATTACATTTTTCCCCCGGCTCTGTTGGTGTGCTCCGCAACGCTTTTTATTCGGAAGGACGAGCCCGTCGGCTTCAGAGTCGTTTCGGCGCTTATGCTGCCGCTGTTTCTCGGCTCGATTTATCATCTGTTTTCGACCGGTACCGAGATTGAATTCTCAAAATCAATAATCTCCGTTCTTTATAAAAGCGGACAAGGTATGACGAGCGGCGGAGTGCTCTCGGGGCTTCTCGCTATGGGGCTTAAATCAGCCGTCAGTATTTACGGCGCGGCACCTGTCTTCACTGTCGGACTCATCTTCTTCGGAATGAGCTCCGTGGGGCTTACCGTACCCAAGCTTATCGAAAGCTACCGCAGCCGCTCACAGTATGAGCCGATTCCGGAAAACACTCAGAATCTCAGACCCCTGCCCGCAGCCGCTATGCAGGAAAGAACGGGAACCCCCGTTACAATCGGGAAAAAGCACGTAAAAGCTATTGATATACCTCTTGATGAGGCGAGTCTTAAAAACGACAATTATGTTGAGGAAAAAGTCGGATTTTTCAACACGAAGCCGCGTGTAAAAACGCCGGATCAGGTTTTATCGCAGGACGGCGAAAAGCCTTTGGCAGCAAGCCCTAAAACAACGAGGCGCTCAGCACCCACTGATAATGTCAAGCCTCTCTCTGTCGAGGAAGCGGCAGCCGTTGCCGGTGTTTCGCAGATTACAAGCGAAGGCGCGGGTACGAGCTCGGCAATCAAGAAAATTTCGCGTGACGAGGTCGAGGCGGAAACCGAAGAGATAACAAAAACCATTGAAAAAACGATGGAGGAAAGCGCCGACGTATACAGATATCCGCCGATATCGCTTTTGAGCACCGCTGGCGCGAGAAACAATATCGACGGAAGGGAAGAGATTTCCCTTAACCGTGAAAGACTCGAAAGCACAATCCGCAGCTTTGGCGTGAGCGGAGCGATAACAGGCATAACGCGCGGGCCTACGGTAACGCGCTACGACCTTGAGCTTGAGCAGGGCGTAAAGCTCGCAAAGCTCACAAATCTCGCGGGCGACCTGGCGCTTTCGCTGGGCGTCACAAGTGTGCGAATAGCGCCGATACCGGACAAGATATCCACGGTCGGCATAGAGGTTCCGAACAAGCTCATAAGCATGGTTTACTTGCACGATATAATCGATGCGCCGTCCTTTAAAACAGCGCAGTCAAAGCTCAGTTTTGCTATAGGCGAGGACATCGGCGGAAACGCAATAGTCGGAAACATCGCAAAGCTGCCGCATATGCTAATCGCAGGTACGACAGGCTCCGGCAAGTCCGTCTGCATGAATTCGCTGATTATCAGCCTGCTCTATAAATCAACGCCCGAGGAAGTACGCCTTATAATGATTGACCCCAAAATGGTCGAGCTTGGCGTATATAACGGCATTCCGCACCTGTTTGTGCCGGTAGTTACCGACCCGAAAAAAGCGGCGGGCGCTCTCCAATGGGCGGTTGTTGAGATGCTGAAGAGGTACAGGCTGTTCTCGGAAAGCGGAGTCCGCGACCTGACGGGCTATAACGCACATCAGAAGACAATTCGCGAGCAGACTCTGCCGCGTGTCGTAATTGTTATTGACGAGCTTGCCGACCTTATGCTCGTTGCCTCAAAAGAGGTTGAAGAGAGCATCTGCCGCGTCGCCCAGATGGGGCGCGCCGCCGGAATGCACCTTGTTATCGCAACTCAGCGTCCTTCGGCGGACGTCATTACGGGACTTATGAAAGCAAACATCCCGAGCCGTATCGCCTTCGCGGTCTCGTCCGCGATGGAAAGCCGCATTATCCTTGATACTTCCGGAGCCGAAAAGCTCATCGGCGCGGGAGATATGCTCTATTCGCCGCTCGGCGTGGGCAAGCCCATGCGCGTACAGGGCGCCTTCGTTTCCGACGAGGAACGGGAAAAAATCATAGACTTTGTCAAGGAGGGCGCTCAGGTTGTTTACAGCGAGGACATCCTTGCCCAGATAGAAAAGGCTGCCGAGGACAAAAACGGCGGCTCACAGGAGAGCGACAAGCAAGAGTCACAGGACGATGCCTCCGATTACGACGACCTGCTGCCGCAGGCCGTGGATGTCATTTTTGAGACCAAACAGGCCTCCGTATCCATGCTTCAGCGCAGACTGAAGCTCGGCTACGCCAGAGCCGCGAGGATAGTCGACCAGATGGAGGAAATCGGAGTTGTAGGCCCGTTTGAAGGCTCGAAACCCCGCCAGGTGCTTATCACAAGGCAGCAGTGGCAGGAAATGCAGTCCTCACAGTGCGGCGCATTGAGAAAACCCGCAGGGGATCAGGTCAGCTTTGCTGAGTACGCGGATACGCCTTCCGACGACTGGAAGGACTAGCTGAATATATGAATTCGGGGCTTTCGGTTATCCGAAGGCCCCGTGTTCAAAACTGGTAAAAAGCCGGTAAGGGGAAAAATGAAAGATTATTTTAATACGATATTGACTAACGAGCAGCTTCAAAATATGAGCGTTTTGGGGCTTGCTCACATCGGAGACGCGGTATATGAGCTGCTTATACGTACCTGGCTTTGCGCGAACGGAAAAACGACCTCAAAGGGTCTGCACTTTGAAACCGTAAGCTATGTCAAGGCACCGGCTCAGGCAAAAGCCGTCAATAAGATTCTGGATAATCTAACAGACGAAGAGCTCTCGGTCTACAAGCGAGGACGGAACGCGAAAGTCAACTCTGTCCCGAAGAACGCGGATATTTCCGAATATCATTCGGCTACCGGGCTTGAGACACTGTTCGGTTTTCTGTATCTTAAGGGTGAGAAGGACAGAATAAGCGAGCTGTTTGATATGATTGTGGAGGGCCGCTATGCCTCTTGACGCGATAACCATATATGCGCTTGCGAGCGAGCTGAGAAGCACACTCGTCGGCGCTAAAATTGATAAGGTTCAGCAGCCCTCGCGTGATACGCTCATCCTTTCAGTCAGGGGTAACGGACAAAATGAGAAGCTGCTAATTTCTGCGGGCACGGGTACCGCGCGTGTGAATTTTCAAAACGAGACTTTTGAAAACCCTCAGACTCCGCCTATGTTCTGCATGCTTTTAAGAAAGCACCTTGTCGGAGCGAGAATTGCGGGTCTTAGTCAGCCCAATATGGAGCGTATGCTGGTTTTTGATTTGGATACACGCGACGAAATGGGCATGGAGTCAAAAAAACAGCTGATAGTTGAACTGATGGGGCGAAATTCCAATATTATTCTCACTGACTCAGACGGACATATTATCGACTCTCAGCGCCGAGTGGACGGAGACATGAGCCGTGTGCGTCAGGTTGCGCCGGGACTTATTTACCGCGAGCCGCCTGAGCAGGAGAAGCCGGACTTTTTCTCTTTAACCGCCGCAGAACGGAACTCAATGTGGATGAGTGCGGAACCGGAAAAGCTAGCTGATAAGTGGCTTTTGGATGCGTTTTCTGGCCTTTCTCCGCTTATTTGCCGTGAAATGTGCTACTCGGCAACGGGCAATGCCTCCAAACTAATAGCTGAATTTTCCGAAAGCGAAAAAGCCGCTTTTCCGGAACAGCTCACTGCACTGGAAGCACGCGTTAAAAACTCGGATTTTGTGCCGACGATGCTGATTGTCGATGAAAAGCCCTACGATTATTCCTTCATGCGGATAAAGCAATACGAAAACACAGCGCAGACGATAGGTTACCCCGATTTTTCCTCAATGCTTGAGGACTTCTACACAAAACGGGACAAGCAGGAGCAGATGAAGCGCAAATCACAGGCGCTTTTCAAATCCGTCAAGAGCGCTCATGAGCGCTCCGTCAGAAAGCTTGCCGCACGTTATGAGGAGCTGAGAAAAACCGAGAACCGCGACCAGAGCCGAAAATACGGTGATCTAATTACGTCAAATCTGTACCGTTTAAAAAAAGGCGACCGATTTGCCGAGATCGAGGATTATTATGAGGAAAGCTGTCCGAAAATTCAGATACCGCTTGACGCGCTGAAAACACCGCAGCAAAACGCAGCCAAGTACTATAAGGACTATACAAAAGCAAAGACCGCTGAAAAGTATCTCGGGGATTTGATTGATAAGGGCGAAAAGGAGGAAGAGTATCTTCTGAGCGTTATGGACGAGATTTCTCGCTGCGAGAGTGAACGCGACCTTGCGGAGATAAGGCGTGAGCTTACGGAAACGGGATTTATAAGAGCGCAGAAATCGGGTAAAGCCGAGAAAATTAAAGAATCGGCGCCAATGCGCTTTGTATCAAGCGCGGGCATGGAAATATTTGTCGGAAAGAACAACGCACAGAACGATAAGCTCACAACCAAAGCCGCGCACAGAACAGACATCTGGCTTCATGTACAGAAGCTGCACGGGAGCCATGTGATAATCAGCTGCGACGGGGGAGAGCCTGACGAGACAACGCTCTTTGAAGCGGCGACTCTGGCAGCCTTTTATTCACAGGGACGTGAAGGCGGGAAGGTGCCAGTCGATTATACTCAGGTGCGTTTTGTGAAAAAGCCTTCGGGCTCAATGCCGGGAAAGGTGATATACACGGACTATAAAACATTAATAGTTGCGCCTGATGAAAAACTCATACCCAGAGCATAACGGCACATCAAGAAAAAACACTTACAGCCTGAAACATTTGTTTCAGGCTGTTTTACATATCGACGGTTAATAAATGGCGGCCTAGTCCGAAGATTTGGGTCGAGCAGCGTTGATGCTTAGATATACTTTCCTATAAAAATTATTTTGATATACTAAAAAATAGTTTGACTTATTCGTAAAAACATCTATAATGAGTTCTGGCTGATAGGCTTAGACTGTCAAAAGATACAATGATTTGTAGAAAAAAGAATATTATTAATCTGGAGGCTGTTATGGAAAACAAAGTCAATCCGTTCCAGAGCTTCATCGCAACAATGGAGCGTGCGGCGAAACTGATGGAACTTCCCGAAGCAAGCTATATTCGTCTCAAACACTGCGAAAGGGAATTGACGGTATCAATACCTGTCGTTATGGACGACGGGTCGCTGAAAATCTTTGAGGGATACAGAATTCAGCACTGCACCGAAAGAGGCCCCGGTAAGGGTGGAATCAGGTTCCATCAGGATGCTGACATTGACGAGGTAAGAGCTCTTGCGGCATGGATGACCTTCAAATGCGCCGTGGCAGGCATACCCTACGGCGGAGCAAAAGGCGGAGTAAAGGTTAATCCCGCCGAGCTTTCAAAGGGAGAGCTTGCAAGACTGACGAGAAGATATACCGCCGCAATTTACCCCATTATCGGACCTGAAAAAGATATCCCCGCACCGGATGTAAACACGAATCCGGAAATCATGGCGTGGATTATGGATACATACAGTATGCTCACAGGTTATGTCGTCAACAGCGTCGTAACCGGAAAGCCTATCGAAATCGGCGGCTCGCTTGGTCGCTTTGAAGCGACCGGCATGGGAGTTATGTTTATAACGAGAGAAATACTGCATAAGAAAAACAAGGAAATCGCCGGAACTAAGGTCGCGATTCAGGGCTTTGGCAACGTCGGCAAAAACGCAGCCTTGCTCCTGCAGCAGAAGGGCGCAATAATCGTCGCTGTTTCCGATGTAAGCGGAGGACTGTACAAAGAATCGGGTCTCAATATCGATGAGATTTCTTCTTTCCTTGCCTCAAACAAGGGAAAACTTCTCGCGGATTTCTCAGCGGACGGCGTAAGACATATTACGAACGAAGACCTGCTAGCGGTCAAAACCGATGTCCTTATCCCCGCGGCGCTTGAAAACCAGATTACGGAGACAAATGCCGGAGACGTGAAGGCTTCCATTATTGTTGAGGGAGCAAACGGCCCGCTGACTCCAGCTGCCGACAGAATCCTGGAGGAGAGAGGTATCACAGTTGTACCCGACATTCTTGCCAACGCAGGCGGTGTTATAGTTTCATATTTTGAATGGGTGCAGAACATCCAGAACCTGATGTGGGACAAGGAAGAGGTATACAAAGCCCTTGAAAAGCTAATTATAAAAGCTTTCAACAGCGTCTGGGAGGATACAGAGCAATATAACACCACTTTGAGAATGGGCGCATATATCAACGCGCTGAGGAAGATATCATCGGCAACTGAAATCAGAGGCGTGTTCCCCTGATAATTCAGTCTGTAATAATAACAAAAACTCCCCTTTGAGGGAGTTTTTTTATTTTTACAGACTGTTCCCATGCCTGTTAATTTTTGACCTTGCTCATTGCGTTATAAAGAAGCCTTGCACAGTCGGCGCGTGTGAGTTGGGGAAGGTCCGTGTAATCGGATATATCGCAGGCGCTCAGATTGGCACAGGCCTGCTCCGCCCAGACCGGCGCGGCTCCGCCGTAGGTTTCGGCGTTTACGTTCGTTAGATCCAGTGCCTTGTTGAGCATTACAGCCGCTTCGGGATAGCTGATGTTGTTTTTGCTGTTAAACACGGCTGTATTAACTCCGTCGCTGTAACCCGAAATAACGCCCGTCAGCAGAGCTGTTGAGACATAGGGTTTCAGATATTCCGGAATTTCGCTGTCATCGGCAAAGCCGGTAGTGATGACGCCCGAAAGAATGTCCGAATCTGCGAGCTTCATGCACATTGTTAGAAATTCGCCTCTTGTTACCGGTGCATTAGGATTAAAGACATATTGCCCGGCAATGTTCTCTCCGACAAAGATGCTGTTTTCGGCAAGTGCAATTGCTGAGCAGTGAGCTCCGTTGCCGTTCATGTCGGTATAGGTGATTTTGGTTTTCTGCTTTTCAATTTTTATGATGACAGTAGCCTCGGCGGAGGCGTTGCCGTCGTTATCATAGGCTTTAAAGCCAAAGTAATCGCGGCCGCGTTTTCCGTCTTTGGGGGTGTAGACGAAGCTGCCGTTTTCTTTCATTACAATTTCGCCCTTGATTGGGGAGGTTGTAATTTCAAATTTCAGAATGTCACCATCGGGGTCGGTAGCTTTTAACTGGCCTCCGACTGAAGTGTTGCGATAAGTGCTGATATCCAGGTTTTCAGCAATGGGCGCGGCACCTGTCCCGGTTGCTCCGACATTTATCACGCACAGGGACAGCATCAGCACCAAGGTGAGTGCTATTACGTTACAGGTTTTTCTCATATGGATACCTCCAAGCAAAATATGGCGTCTCATAATCCGGGGCGCTTTGAAATTATTTTGCACAGAGCATTGGCTTTTTATTCCTTAAGAAGCGTTATTTAGCAAAATCATTCGAGCCGCGGAGATTCTTACCGCGGCCCGAGTCGTTTTCTGTTTAGTTTTTTACTTTTCAGGTTTCCGTGCAGTTCGGAGAAGTGCACCGGTTGGGGTTTCCCGGGGGAGGGAAAAAGTCGTCAACCGGGAAAGGTATGTGACTGAACAGCGTGCAGGGGTCTTCATCGCCGCCCGCAGCGCATTCCTTGTCGGGTATGCAGTAGTCAAATACCGGTATCAGAAGCTGGGTATCACGCTCGAGCTTGATGATCGAGAACTGTCCGAGAGTTACGAACAGCTGCTTGCAGGTGAGCGTAGTAATGAGCTCATCCTCGAAGCTTTTGGAAATTTCCCTGGGAATATCGTGCGTTTCGTTGTCACGCGTATCCATGCTTGAGACATCGACAATCTTCATTGCAAGGATGAGCGGATCAACAGCCTCAACGACTCCAATCGGCAAACTGTTATAGATGTTGTCGCTTAAGCCGCCGTTATGGGATGTGAATACCTTTGAGCCTCCGTCGCCGCCAAACAGCACCACTCTCTTGTCAAAAATTGCGAGACCGGTTACCAGGCGATCACCGGGGAAGGCTCTCCCCGTCACCTTGTAGAAATAGGTGATGTCGACTGTAAAGCACCCGCGGTTAAAGTTCAGTTCCTCAACGCGAACATCCGCGTAAAGGAGCTTCGCCATACCCGGCCTGATGCTGAAAGCTGTGTCTATGATTGCCTGAGAGCCGCAGGTCGGGAACACCCGCAGATCCTCAATGCAGTCTTTATCCCTGCACGCGTCAAAAACTTTTCTTGTGTGTATACAAACCGATTCACGGCAAGATGCCGGACTATTCGCGTTTGCTGCTTTTTCAGCCATTTTTATTCCTCCTGCCGATAGATTTTGTTGCGGTTTCTCGATACAGTCTATGCAGGAGCATAAAGGTTGTGATAACTATTATTTGACGTATTGCCTGAAAAGAATTATAATTATAAAGATTCAGGCGCATATTATGCGATTTTTTGAGTTTGGGGGCAGATGCATGGAACGGTTCGGATTCATCCACGAGAAGCTGGATATTAAAATATTGATTTTATTTGTGTTGAACCGTCTTCCCGGCCCTGTCAGCTTTGAGACGCTCTCGGACCTCGTAATGGTTGACGACGGTTTCGATTACTTCGAATATTCGCAGTGCCTTGCGGAGCTTGTGCGTACGGGTCACGTCGAACAGAATGAAAACAGCTACAGGATAACAACACTTGGTGCGGAACAGGGCGACACGGTTGAGAGTAGCATACCTTATTCTGTCAGATCAAAAGCGGAGCGCAACGCTCAGCCGCTCATAGCCAAAATGAAGCGCGACAAACAGATACTGACCTCTCACGAGAAGCTGAAGGACGGCGGAGTCAAGGTAAGTCTATCACTGTCGGACGGAATCGGAAATATTATTTCAATGGCCGTGTTGTCCTCCGATGAGGAGCAGGCCGTAGCAATTGAAAAAAACTTCCGCGGCGGCGCGGAAAACATATACCACAAAATAATAAAACTGCTTACGGAGCAGGAGCAAGAAAGGTAAGAAACCAAAATGAACACTAACATTCCGGAAGACTACAAAAGTACGCTCAGTATCTATGATACGCAGAAGGCAATCAGCCTGTTAAAAAGAATATTTATTGACAGACTTGCCGGGGAACTCAATCTTTACCGTGTGTCCGCACCTCTTTTCGTTCAGGCAAACACGGGAATCAATGACGACTTGAACGGCGTGGAGCGTCCTGTAGCTTTCGATATAGCAAATACGGATAAGGAAGGACAGGTCGTCCAGTCGCTCGCAAAATGGAAACGCATCGCGCTCAAGCGCTACGAGTTTTTCCCGGGCAAGGGGCTGTATACCGACATGAACGCTATTAGGCGCGACGAAGAGATGGATAACCTTCATTCCATATATGTCGATCAGTGGGACTGGGAAAAGGTTATTGAAGTGAAGGACAGAAATATTGATTTTCTCAAGACGCAGGTCGATAAAATAGTCGGCGCTCTCTGCGATACGCAGCTGACGATGCAGTCAATTTATCCGCAGCTTGCGCTGGGCGGTCAGCTGAACAGAAATGTCACCTATATAACTGCGCAGGAGCTTGAGGATATGTACCCCGGCTTTACGCCCAAGGAACGCGAGAATGCCATAACAAAAAAATATGGCACGGTATTTCTTATGGGCATAGGCGGAGCGCTCAAGGGCGGCAAGCCGCACGACGGACGCGCACCAGACTATGACGACTGGGACTTAAACGGAGACATACTTTTCTGGTACGAGCCTCTTGGCTGCTCGCTGGAGGTTTCGTCCATGGGTATCCGCGTGAGCCCCGAGTCTCTGGACAGACAGCTTAAAATCGCCGGCTGTGAAAGCAGAAGGGAACTCCAATACCACAAAATGCTCCTTAATAACGAGCTTCCGCTGACTATCGGCGGTGGTATCGGACAGTCTCGCATATCGATGCTTCTTCTCAACAAGGTGCATGTCGGAGAGGTTCAGGTTTCGATTTGGGACGAGCAGACGACCGATGCCTGCGAAAAAGCGGGAATCATGCTTTTGTAATTGAGTAAGTAAGGGGAGTCGGAAACAGTTCTTCTTGCATGAATAAATGGAGCGGGCTAAAAAGTCCGCTCCATTTTTATAATTATTCTGCTTACTGCATCGTAATTTTACTGCCTGTCGAAACTATGCCTATATAGGTCTTTCCGACTGCAAGCTCGAGAGGGGTTCCGTCCTCAAGAGTATACTTAAAGCAGCTTCCGGTTCCGGAATGGCTCCATTTAATCGGAACGGTCTTTCCGTTTACAATATAGTGGCCGGTACCGGTACCCTCAAGATTAAAAGCTCTGCGCCCGTAATCGTCCAGCACTTTCGCGTCAGCGTAAAGAACGAGAAGGTTTTTAAAAGTTACGGCTTTACTTGTAGTTCCGTCGATAATATCAGAGCCGTACTCGGCGCCGGTGTAAAGACCTGTATCTGAATGATATGTAAAGCTCGTATCCTTGATGCCCTCAAAGCTGACCTTTACAGTCGATGCCGAGGCGGCGGAGGAACCCAAGTCGGGCGTTTCGGTGAAGCTCAGACCGTAATCGAAGGTTCCGCTGTGCTTGGTGTCGTAACCGAGGCTTTTAACACAGGCGAGTACCTTATCGGAAGTCGTGAACAGACTGTGTTCGCTGCCGTACTTCATACGGGTCGGGTCGCGGTAGAAGGTGGTGCCCGAATACGCGCCGCGGACTCCGTCGATATTGTCAACGCCCTTGGAGGATATATCCGAATACGCCTGGTCGCTGCCGCCAGCGTGGACATAAATCGCGTCATATGCCAGAGCAACTTCAATATAATACGGACGTGAGGAGCGCATGCTTCCGATTACGCCGACGCCGTTGAGGTCGGAGAAAATCGCTTCAAAACGGGTGATGTTGCCCTCCGCGAGAACTTCGTAAAGAATATCTGCCTTTGAGATACCGTCCTGAGGTCTGGCGACACTGATGTTGTTGAGCATGACCGCGTAAGGCCTGTTCGCGCTGATGTCCTCAGAAATCGCTTCGCCGGTCAGCGGATTGGTGATTGCTTCGGGAGTAGGCGTCGGTTCCGGCGTCGCAGACGGAACATTGACAGAAGGGGGCTCCGGTGAGATTTCAACGGCGGGGCTCTTTTTCCCGCAGGCTGTAAGCAGTATGAGTATGGCTAAAATAACGGGTAATAATTTTTTCATATGTACCTCCGTGATTAAAAAGCAGGTGAGTCGAAATACGTCATTTTCGGTCACAACTTTAAACTGTATGATACTCTTATATTGCGCTATTGTCAAACCTGATAAGGGGTGATAGAATATATTGGAACCGAAAATCAAGCTATGCAAGGAAGTAACGGCTATGTATGAAGAAGTGAGAAAAGCCTCACGCGAAGCGATTGACGAGCTTCTGGCGGAAGCAAAGCCCGCAAAAGGACAAATCGTTGTCGTAGGCTGCTCGTCAAGTGAAATTGTGGGAGAAAAAATCGGCAAAGGTTCCGTTCCGGAAGCAGCGGAAGCTGTTCTGGAGGCTATTCTCCCTGTGATAAATGAAAACGGTCTTTTCCTCGCGGCTCAGTGCTGTGAGCATCTGAACAGGGCACTCGTCATCGAGCGCGAGGCAGCTGAAAGGTTCGGATATGAAATTGTCTCCGCCGTACCTAAGACGAAAGCGGGCGGTTCCTTCGCAACTGCGGCATACCTCAGATTCCGCGACCCTGTTCTTGTCGAGCACATCAAAGCTTCGGCGGGGCTCGACATCGGCGGAACGCTTATCGGAATGCACCTGCGCGATGTTGCGGTTCCGCTGCGCTTAAGTACAAAGAAAATCGGAGAGGCCTATGTCTCCGCCGCTCGCACTCGTCCGAAGTATATCGGCGGCGCAAGAGCTCAGTACGAATAAAATAAAAATTGGCGGCGTTTCCAGATGACAGAAACGTCGTCTTTTTACTGCCAATATGAGCAATTAATATCTCAAATCTGGAAAAATTTTAGGGAATAATCTTCTTTCTCAAAGCGCTTATCTATGGTATAATAAATACGCTTTATAAAAACTGGCACTGCAAAAGGAGGCTCTTATGTTTAAAATCGTTAAAAAGAGAGTCCTCAATACAGCGGGAACTACGCTTGAAATGGTCGTGGACGCTCCGCTTGTTGCGAGGAAATGTTTGGCGGGGCAGTTTATAATCTTCCGTCTTGATGAATTCGGTGAGCGGATACCGCTTACTATTGCGGATTATGACCGCAAAAAAGGCACAGTTACAATCATGTTCCAGCCCGTGGGCAGGTCGACTATGATGCTCGCTGAGCTAAATGAGGGCGATTCGATTATGGATTTCGTCGGGCCGCTTGGAAAACCGACTGAAACCGAAGGCCTGAAGCGTGTCGCGGTTGTCGGCGGCGGAGTCGGCTGCGCGATTGCCTATCCGGTTGCGAAAGCTATGCACGGAAAAGGTGTCGAGGTCGATATGATAGCGGGATTTCGCTCAAAGGATATTGTTATGCTCGAGCCGGAAATGAGAGCGAACAGCACAAATCTATATATCACGACGGATGACGGCTCTTATGCCGAAAAGGGCTTTGTGACGGATAAGCTGAAAGAGCTGATAGATTCGGGCAGGCAATACGACGAGGTTGTCGCCATCGGCCCGGGAATTATGATGAAATTTGTGAGCCTTGCGACCAAGCCTTATGGAATTAAGACTGTGGTTTCCTTGAATCCGATAATGATAGACGGAACCGGTATGTGCGGCGGCTGCCGCGTGTCAGTCGGAGGAGAGACGAAATTTGCCTGTGTCGACGGGCCGGAGTTCGACGGACATCTTGTCGACTGGGACGAGCTTCTGCGCCGCGGCGCTTTCTATAAAGATGAAGAATCGGCGCAGAAAGAACACATCTGCCGTCTGACTGGAGGTGTGCGCCATGCCTGATATGTCACCAATCAAGAATCCGATGCCGGAACAGGAGCCTCAGGTGCGCAACAAGAATTTTATTGAGGTCGCTCTGGGCTACACAGCCGATTTGGCAAAAAGCGAGGCAAAGCGCTGCCTGAACTGCAAGAACAAGCCCTGCGTTTCCGGCTGCCCCGTAAATGTGCGTATTCCGGAATTCATCACAAAGTGCGCGGAGGGTGAATTTGAAGAGGCGTATGAGATAATTACATCGACAAATACTCTGCCGGCGGTTTGCGGCAGAGTATGTCCGCAGGAAAGCCAGTGCGAGGGCAAGTGCGTCCGAGGAATAAAGGGCGAACCGGTCGCGATTGGCCGCCTTGAGCGCTTTGTGGCGGATTTTCATAGAAATAATACCTCGGTCAAAACAAAAACAGCTGAAAAGATTGAAACCAACGGTCACAGAGTAGCCGTCATAGGTTCAGGTCCTGCGGGACTTACCTGTGCGGGAGATTTGGCGCATCTCGGTTATGAGGTTACGATATTCGAAGCCTTCCATAAGGCGGGCGGCGTACTGGTTTACGGTATCCCCGAATTTCGTCTTCCGAAAGCTATTGTGCAGAGCGAAATCGATAATCTCATGAATCAGGGCGTGAAGATAGTCACAAATGCCGTTGTCGGAAGAGCTATGAGCATAGACGAGCTATTTGAAGAGGGCTTTGAGGCCGTGTTCATTGGCTCCGGCGCGGGACTTCCGCAGTTTTTGAACATTCCAGGCGAGAACCTGCTCGGTGTTTACTCCGCAAACGAATATCTGACGAGAATCAATCTAATGAAGGCCTATCTGCCCGAGTACGATACGCCGATTAAAATGGTTAAGCGTGTTGCCGTTGTGGGCGGCGGGAACGTCGCTATGGACTCTGCGCGCTGTGCCAAGCGCATGGGAGCTGACGAGGTTTTCATCGTCTACCGCCGCAGTATGGACGAGCTTCCGGCAAGAAAAGAAGAGGTTCACCACGCGATGGAGGAGGGTATCATATTCAAGCTCCTCAATAACCCCATAGGAGTACTCGGTGACGAAGAGGGTCATGTCAAGGGCTTGGAATGTCTGCAAATGGAGCTCGGTGAACCCGACGAGTCAGGCCGCCGCAGACCTGTTGAGGTAAAAGGCTCCAACTTTGTTCTGGACGTTGATGCGGTCATAATCGCAATTGGAACAAGTCCGAACCCGCTTATAAAATCCACGACAGAGGGACTTGAAACCAACAGAAAAGGCTGCATAGTCGCTGACGAAACCGCCGCTACTTCAAGGGCCGGAGTTTTCGCGGGGGGCGACGCTGTTACAGGCGCCGCGACTGTCATTCTTGCGATGGGCGCCGGAAAAACCGCAGCTCAGAGTATAGATTTGTACATCAGAAGTAAATAATAATAGCGGGACTGCGATGTGCGGTCCCGCTGTTAGTTGTTATTCATTATGTGCGCTTGTTCTTTTTGTATATCATCCAAAGCCCGCGCATTAAAATTTCCTTGTCGGTAATCATGCCCTGCCTCTTACAATAAGGCGAGATGGTATCTGCCCAGTCACCGCAGACGACAACCGAAACAGGTTCGCCAAGCTCGGATTCAACTCTTTCGAGCAGTCCGTCTATCATTGCGGCGGAGCCGTGTACTATGCCGCTCTGTATGCAGGTGTTGGTCGTTTTGCAGATGACCTGCGGGGTCGGTGTTATACTAACGTTTGAAAGCATAGCGGCTCCGCTTGCGAGAGCCTCCTGTGAAACCATTGGCCCGGGGCTGATTATACCGCCGACGTAGTTTCCGCCCTTGTCGATAATTCCCATCGCAATCGCTGTGCCCATTACTACAATAACGCAGGGCAGGGGATAGTCCGCTATTGCCGCGACTGCCGATGCTACAAAGTCGCCGCCAAGCTCCGTCGGGTCTTCTAGCCTTATATTGAGTCCGGTTTTGATGCCGGGACCGACGATTGAAGGAGCGCACCCTGTAACGAGCGCGACCGCGTCCTTGATGATAGCAGTCAGCGGAGGAACCACGGAGGAGATAATCGCACCCTCTACGCTTTTGACATCAAAGCCGCGCTGACGAAAAGCAAGCTCAATCAGAACAGCGTACTCATCGGCAGTTTTGCTTCTGTCCGAAGAAAGCCTCAGCATGAAACGTGCCTTGCCCTCGTCCATTACGGCGAAAACCGCGCTGGTATTGTTTATATCGACAGTAAGTATCATATAAACGCCTCATTATATAAAAATCAATATATTATCATTACTCTACCAAAATTAATCGCTTATGTCAAATAGGTGAATCGTGAATATTTCTGGACGCAATCACCCGCAACATCTAAAATAAGTCTTGCAAATGCTTATTTTTTATGGTATTATAACACATGTTAGTGAAGTAAGCGTGAGTGTTGAGTGGGTTCTCCCACTTTTTTTGTTGATTAGAAAAAATATGTAAGAATATGGAATATGGTGCTGTATGAGTAAAATTATCGACCTTATTACAGAGCTTGCCCGTCCGATAGTTGAGGGATTCGGCTGTGAGCTTTGGGACGTCGAATATATTTCGGAGGGCGGACAATGGTATCTTCGAATATATATTGATAGGGACGAAGGCGTCTCGATTGACGACTGCGAGAACGTAAGCCGCGCGCTTGATCCGATACTGGATGAAAAAGACCCCATTCCGACCAACTATATATTTGAAGTCTCATCGGCGGGACTGACAAGACAGCTTAGACTGCCCGCGCATTTTCAGAAGTTTTTAGGTGAAACTGTTGAAGTGAAGCTTTATAAGCCGCTGGAGGGCACAAAGCTCTATAAAGGCGTTCTTGCGTCTTATGATAAGGGAAACGTCACGCTTGACTTCGGCGGGAAAACGATAGATTTTACAAAAGAACAGATTGCAGGCGTACACATAAGCCTGCTTTGATTTCGAAAGGAACAATATATGAACGCTGATTTTTTTGCGGCACTCGACGACATAGAAAAAGAGAAGGGCATACCCAAGAGCTATATGTTCGAAAAAATAACGCAAGCCCTTTTAGCCGCGTACAAAAAGGATAATCCGGCCTGTGGGGATAACGTTGTTATCAATATGGACGACGATAAAAAGCGCATTGACATGTACCTTCGCATGGAGGTCGTCGACGAGGTGGAAAATCCCGCGACTCAACTGCTTGTCGAAGCGGCGCAGAGCTATTCCAAGCGCGCGAAGGTCGGCGGCTTTGTCGAAGTGCCGATTGAAACTAAGAAATTCGGACGTATCGCCGCTCAGGCCGCAAAGCAGGTAATCATTCAGGGGATAAGAGAAGCCGAACGCGGCATTATTTTCGATGAATTTACGTCCAAAGAGCAGGAGATACTGACAGGTACGGTTTCTAGAATCGAGCCGCGCACCGGCAGCATATCGATAAAGATCAATTCCAATTCCGAATACACCGAAGCAATGCTCTCACCCAATGAACAGATTAAGGGCGAAAGACTTGTCGAGGGCCAGATGGTCAAGGTTTACGTTGTCGAGGTCAGAAAATCGACAAGAGGCCCGCAGGTGCTTATTTCGCGCACTCATCCGGGACTTGTCAAGCGCCTGTTCGAAATCGAGGTACCCGAGATATTTGACGGCATAGTCGAGATTAAGAGTATTGCGAGAGAGGCCGGAAGCCGCACGAAGATAGCCGTCTGGTCGAACGATGCGGATGTTGACCCGATTGGCGCCTGCGTAGGCCCTAAGGGCGGGCGCGTGGCCGGTATTGTTTCCGAACTGGGCGGAGAGAAGATAGATATTATAAAATACAGCGAACAGCCAGAGGAATTTATTTCCGAGGCGCTTTCACCGGCGGACACTATCGCGGTCACAATGCTGGATGAGGGCAAGAGCTGCAGGGTAATCGTACCGGATTCTCAGCTTTCACTTGCAATTGGCAAGGAAGGGCAGAACGTCCGTCTAGCCGCAAAGCTGACCGGCTACAAAATCGATATTAAGCCCGAGTCCGAGGGGAGCTACTGACAATAATAATATTTGAAGGGGGTGGCCGAAGTGCCTAAAAAAATACCTATGCGACAGTGTACCGGCTGCCGCGAAATGAAACCCAAACGCGAGCTTATACGCGTTGTAAAATCACCCGAAAACGAGATAACCCTTGACTTCAAGGGCAAGGCTCAGGGCAGAGGCGCTTATGTATGCAGAAGTCAGGAGTGCCTGAAAAAAGCAATCAAGAGCAAGGCGCTGGAAAGATCTCTCGAAGTACCGATTCCGGATGAGATTTACTCTCAGCTGAAGGAACAGATGGAGGCGGGAGATGAATAAGGCTTTAAATTATATCGGGCTTGCGAAAAAAGCCGGTTCAGTTGAGCTTGGGGAGACGGCCGCCGGAGCTGCGATACGCGCTGGCAAGGGCAGGGTGCTTCTGCTTGCGTCAGACGCGTCGGATAATGCAAGACGCAGAGCGGAAAATTTTATTCATGAGACACAGATACCACTTGTAACGCTGCCGTTTTCAAAGTCGGATATCTCGCAGATTACGGGTGATAACGGCTGCTCAATGGCCGTAATAACTGATTATGGGCTTGCGGCTGCCTTTATGGAGACGCTTGCGGAGGACGAGCCGAGCTATAGGGCCGTTTCTGATATTCTGTCTCAAAAGAGCCTGAAAGCGCAGGCAAGGAAGCGTGAAGCGCTGGCTCACGAAAAGAACATTCAAAAAGGCAAGGCAAACGCAGGCAGCGCGACGGGTAAGAGGAGGAGAAACATATGAGTACACTTATTAAATACAGAGTTCATGAGGTGGCCAAGGACTTCAAGATGAATTCAAAGGATATAGCACAGATCTTGACGGAGTACGCCACTGTCCCCAAGAACCATATGCAGGTTCTGGAGGAGAATGAGCTGGATCTTATTTTCGAATATCTTACCCAGCATAATCAGGTTGAGGATCTCGCGTCAGTGTTCGCGGTTCCCGAAAAACCGAAAAAGGAAGAGCCGGCTGCGGAAGCGGCTCCTGCCGCTCCGAGTGTGGCGCCGACAAGTAGTACACCAACAGCTCAGAAGCCGGAGCAGGTGCAATTTCGGCCCAATACCAATCAAAAACCCGTTGAAAACAAGCCGTATGTTCCCAAGGTCGCTCCGGAAAAGCGCATTATTGATACGCGCGGAGGGACTGTCAACATTGAAAAATACGATGACAGACTTTCAAATCTTGTGCCCGAAAAGACAGAGGATTTGCAGGGCAAGCAAAAGTTCATAAACAAGAACAAGAATCATCAGGTCATTAGCCCGAAACGTAAGCAGGAGGAGAAAGATAAGCTCCAGAGGCTTCAGTTTGAGATTGCAAAAAAAGCTCCTCTCAAAGTTGCGATACCCAACGAAATCAACGTCGGCGAGCTTGCGGGCCGCATGAAAAAAACTGGTGCGGAGGTTGTTCGCCAGCTTATTAAGCTCGGGACAATGGCGTCGCTATCCGATACAATAGACTATGAAACAGCGGCTCTTGTTGCTATGGAAATGGGCTGCAAGGTTGAAAAAGAGGTCGTTGTCACAGTTGAAGAAAGACTCATAGACGACAGCGTTGACAAAGCCGAGAATCTTGTGCCCCGTGCTCCGGTAGTTGTCGTTATGGGACACGTCGACCACGGTAAAACATCGCTGCTTGACCGCATCCGCGAAGCAAACGTTGCAAGCGGCGAGGCGGGCGGTATTACTCAGCACATCGGCGCATACCGCATAGAGATAAACGGCAGCCCAATTACCTTTCTTGACACCCCGGGACATGAAGCGTTTACATCCATGCGCGCACGCGGCGCAATGGTTACAGATATTGCGATTCTTGTAGTCGCGGCGGACGACGGCATTATGCCGCAGACCGTCGAGTCGATAAACCACGCGAAAGCAGCGGGTATACCGATTATCGTAGCCATTAACAAAATGGATAAGCCTACGGCAAACGCTGACCGCATTAAGCAGGAGCTTACCCAATACGAGCTCGTCAGCGAGGAATGGGGCGGCGAAACGATTATTGTCCCAATCTCCGCTAAAACCGGAATGGGCGTTGATAAGCTTCTCGAAATGGTTGCCCTTCAGGCGGAAATGCGTGAGCTTAAGGCTAACCCGAACAGAGCAGCAAAGGGCACCGTTATTGAAGCCCGTCTCGACAAGGGCCGCGGCCCGATTATGACCGTTCTCGTACAGAACGGCACGCTGAAGTTGGGCGATATAATCATCGCGGGAACTTCTGTCGGTCACGCACGAGTAATGACGAGCGACAAGGGCGAGCGCATCACCGAGGCCGGCCCCTCTGTACCGGTCGAAATTGCCGGACTTTCGGAGGTACCACAGGCGGGCGACATTTTCAACGCCGTGGCCGATGAGCGTATGGCTCGCGAGCTGGCGGAGCAGAGAAGGCAACAGACTAAGGACGCAAGCATTGGCGTGCCCAAAAAGGTGTCGCTTGAGGATTTGTTCGCACAGATTCAGCAGGGCGAAATTAAGGACTTAAACATAATTGTCAAGGCTGACGTTCAGGGAAGTGCCGAAGCGGTAAAATCCTCTCTGGAGAAGCTGACAAACGAAGAGGTACGCGTTCGCGTAATTCACTCCGCGGTCGGTGCTATAAATGAGTCGGACGTTATGCTGGCCGCGACCAGCGGAGCGCTCATCGTTGCCTTCAATGTACGCCCGGACAACGCAGCGCGCGATTATGCGGCGAGAGCAAACGTGGATATAAGAATGTACCGCGTAATCTACGACTGCATCAACGAAATCGAAGCCGCGATGAAGGGCATGCTGGCTCCTAAATTCAAGGAAGTCATTACCGGCCACGCCGAGGTCCGTCAGGTCATCAAGATTTCAAAAATCGGTACCGTCTGCGGAAGCTATGTCACGGACGGCAAAATTGTCAGAAACAGCAGCGTCCGCGTAATTCGAGACAGCAAAGTCGTCTTCGAAGGAACGCTTTCCGGACTTCGCCGCTTCAAGGACGACGTCAAAGAAGTCGCAACGAACTATGAATGCGGCATAAGCATCGAAAAGTTTAATGATGTAAGGGAAGGCGACATTGTCGAGGCCTTCGTCATGGAACGCATTGTATAATCAAATTCAGTATCTACCGGAAAATGAGGTGAAACTATGGCAGGCTACAGGCTGGGCAGGACAAATGACGACATTCAGCTCGTTATGAGTGAGCTTTTGCGCTCAATCAAAGATCCGCGTGTAAATCAAGGCATGATAAGCGTCACAAGGACAGAAACCACCGGCGATTTGCGCTACTGCAAGGTTTTCCTCAGTGTTTTCGGCCTTCAGAATGAAAAGGAATTTAAAAAAGGGCTGAAATCTGCCTCCGGATGGCTCAGACGCGAGCTGTCGCAGCGGATGAACATCAGATATACGCCGGAGCTCATATTCGAGCTTGACAATTCGATTGAACACGGCGCGCACATCAACGAAATCATCAGCAAACCGGGATTTTTAGTCGGAACTCCGGAGGAGCAGGATAATGACAATCGCTGAAACAGTCGGATTTCTCCGAGAAAAAGATGATTTTCTTATTGTCACACACATCAGACCGGACGGTGACACAATTGGAAGCGCCTCCGCGCTCTGCTACGCTCTACGCAAAATCGGCAAAACCGCCTATTTATATAACAACCCGCAGTTCGGGGACAGCTATCCGTGGATTGCGGAGCCGTATCTCGCGCCGGAGGGCTTTGTGCAGAAGTATACCGTCTGTGTGGATATGGCTGACGAGAGCCTTTATCCCGAAGGGTTCAAGGAAACTGCCGATTTGTGCATAGACCATCACCCGTCAAACTCCCTGTATGCGAAAAACACGCTGCTTTGGCCGGACAAGGCCTCCTGCGGAGAGATTGTAATGGAGCTTGTAAAAGAGCTCTGCGGTCTTGACGCGCAGGTCGCGGAACTCCTTTACGTTGCAGTGTCCACCGATACGGGCTGCTTCGTTTACGGCAACACGACAGGGGAGACGCTTAAAGCGGCCTCTGAGCTCTGCTTTGCGGGTGCGAGAAACGCATATCTGAACAAGATACTGTTCCGCACGAGCTCAAAAGCGAGACTTGCACTTGAAGCGCTGATTCTTTCCTCGCTGCTCTACTATCATGACGGAAAGACCGTAATTTCGGTACTTACAAAAGAGATGCTTGAAAAAGCGGGAGCGGTTGAAAAGGATTGTCAGGATATCGCGGCTCTGCCCGGCAGAGTTGAGGGCGCTTTTACAAGCGCTACGATAAAAGAAATTGATGAAAACCGCTGCAAGGTCTCGCTTCGCACAAACGGCTCAGTTGACGCGAACAAGGTCTGCGCTCTCTATGGCGGCGGCGGTCATAAAATGGCTTCAGGCTGTACAATGAACATGAATTCTTATAAAGCCGCCGAAGTTCTGGCGGATATCATAGGCGGAGAGTATAAATGAACGGTATTCTCCTCATAAACAAGCCCGAAGGCTTCACAAGCTTTGATGTGGTTGCAAAGCTTCGCGGAATTTTGCACGAGCGCCGCATAGGTCATTCAGGGACGCTCGACCCGATGGCAACGGGGCTGCTCGTTGTTTTCGTCGGACGGGCTACAAGGGCTGTGGAATTTGCCGAGAGCCATGAAAAGGAATATATCGCCGGACTGCGCGCCGGAATTGTCACGGATACACAGGATATTACGGGAACCGTTCTTAAAACATCGGATAATACCGTATCAAGGGACGAACTGCTGTCCATTCTTCCTGAATTTACAGGGGAGCTAATGCAGACACCGCCGATGTATTCCGCGATTAAGGTCGGCGGGAAAAAGCTCTATGAGCTTGCGAGAAAAGGCGTTGAGATCGAACGGGAGAGCCGTCCGATTACGATAAAGGCGCTTGAACTTGTCGGCGAAGAAAACGGAGATTTCATTCTCCGCGTCGTCTGCTCCAAGGGCACATATATCCGCTCGCTTGTGAGCGATATCGGTGAGCGGCTCGGAACAGGCGCGGCACTGTCTTCGCTTCACAGAACTATGGCGGGAAATTATTCAGTAAATGACGCGCACACCTTAGATGAAATCAGCGAGCTTGCCGAAAAAGGCGGGCTCGAAACGATATTAAAGCCTCTGGATTCACTTTTTGAAGAATATCCGAGCTTTGTTTTGAACGAACAGCAGCTAAAACGCGCCCTTAACGGCAATAGCTTTGAGGCTCCGCTTGCAAATGGAAAATATCGCGTATATGATGAAAACGGGAGCTTTTTGATGCTTGGAAATGTCGAAAACGGCATTATGAGCACGGTAAAGAGCTTTTTTGAGATATAAAACATCTGCAAACCTATAATTTGTGGTCACTCGCCGGATGCGTTGCGCTTTTCGGCGGTTGGAGGTAATAATGTCAGCAAACCCGGAAACCAAGACTGTGATTGCTCTCGGCTTTTTTGACGGCGTACACAGGGGACATGCGCAGCTCATCGAGATGGCAAAAAAACGTGCCGCGGAGCTTAATGCCACGCCCGCTGTGCTCTCCTTTGATGTGAGCCCTGAATCGGTCATTACAGGGCACAGCGTTCCGCTGATAGGCAGCGTTAGAACTCGCTCGGACATTATAAGGCGCCTTTTCGATGTGGAGGATGTGATTATCTGCCACTTCGACAAAAAAACCATGGAAATGCAGTGGCAGGAATTCATCGATTTGCTTATTACGAAGTATTCCGCCGCGCATATAGTAATCGGACACGACTTTCACTGCGGCTATAAAGGCGAGGGAAACCCCGAAAGGATATCCGCGTACTGTGCGAAAATTGGCATAGGCTGTGATATCATACCGAAATTCACGCTTGACGGGATAACCGTCAGCTCGACCTTTATACGCGAACTCATAATGAACGGCGATATTGAAAGAGCGAACTACTTTTTGGGGCACCCGTACATTTTTGCGGGCACGGTGAAAGACGGGCGCAAGGTGGGCCGCAAGCTCGGAACACCGACGATTAACCTTGACGGCGACGACGAAAGCCTTGTCATGCCGGCAAGAGGTGTTTACGCTACAAAGGTTTTTCTTGAGAGCGGCGATAAGCCCGCGGTGACTAACATCGGTGTGCGCCCGACCTTCGGCGAAAATGGCAAGGTTTCCGTTGAAACATACATCCTCGATTTTGATGGCGACCTTTATAGCGAATACGTCCGTGTCGGTTTTTATAAATTCCTCCGCGCGGAAAAAAAGTTCGAAAGTCCCGAAGAGCTCAGCGCGCAGATTGCAAAGGATATAGCGGAGACAAGAGCGGTATTTGCTCAATTGGAAAGTGAATAGGTAAAGCAAGAGCTTTCGGCAAGTCGCCGAAAGCTCTTCTTCCATAGATATCTTATTTCGCGACGACCTTTTTCAGTCTTGCGTAGCGCGGGAGGGAGTTTTCCGTTTCGCGCTTGGGCACTCCCTGAATGAGTGGCAGGGCGTATTCAATGAAGTCCTGAGTTACGTTGTTGCCTTCCTTGGTAATCCATTCAAGCGGAACCTTTTTCTCAAAGTTCGCAACACTGCTCAGAGGGATAAGCTTTGTTTTGCAGGTGTATTTGCCGAGGACGTATTTACGCTCGAAAGCGACCATTTTGTCACTTTCTCCCTTTACGGCGGCTTTGACAGCCGTTCTGCCTGCCAGAACAGCCTCGTCAACATCAACCTTGGAGGCAAGGTGAGAGCCGCAGCGCTGCAAAAGACTCAATTCGATTCCGCGAACCTTTGCGCCTGTTCTTTTCTTAAGCTCGTCCGCAAGCTGAACGGCAAGTCCGCCGAGCTGGGAGTGACCGAAAGCGTCCTTAGCCTGAGCGGTTGTCGAGCCGTATTCGGAGATAAACTTGCCATCGGCGTCGTGGATGCCCTCGGAAACGGCCACAAGCACCTTGCCGTGCTTTTTATAGAGAGAGGCTACGTCACTGCAGAACTTTTCATAATCGAAATCAACTTCCGGCAGATAAACGAGGTCAGGGCCGCTTCCGGCGTAGGTGGCAAGCGCCGCGCTTGCGGCAAGCCAGCCCGCGTGACGCCCCATAATTTCAACAACGGTAATCATTCCCGTATCATAGACTCTTGCGTCCTTGGAAACCTCCATGCAGGAGGTTGCGATGTACTTCGCTGCGCTGCCGAAGCCTGGGCAGTGGTCTGTTCCGAACAGGTCGTTATCGATGGTTTTCGGAACACCCATCACACGGCAGTCGTAACCGACGCTTTTCATGTAACGGCTGATTTTCTCGCAGGTGTCCATAGAATCGTTGCCGCCGTTGTAGAAGAAGTAGCGGACGTCGTATTTTTTAAATATTTCGAGTATGCGTTTATAATCCTTGTCGTCCTTTTCGGGATCGGCGATTTTGTATCTGACAGAGCCAAGCTCAGAGGACGGCGTATTTTTAAGAAGCTCAAGCTCGCGCGGGTCTTCCTCGTCCATAATATACAGCTTATCATCCAGAACGCCTCTGATGCCATGAGCCGCGCCGTAAACCTTTGTAATGCAGTCCGTATCAAGCGCGGTGCGTATAACGCCGTAGGCGCTGGCGTTGATAACCGCGGTAGGGCCGCCGGACTGGCCGATTATGCAGGCGCCTCTAAGTTCTTTTTCCATAAAAATATCCTCCTAGTTGACAGTTAAAAATAATTTTGTACGAAATGTTTCAAACATGTTGATGATAACACATTTTAGGAGTAAAATACATACATAGGTTTATTTTGTTAATATTTTTTATTTTTTGCAAGGAGTTGATTTTATGCCAATCGTAACATCGAAGGAAATGTTCAAGAAAGCTTACGAAGGTCATTATGCCATCGGAGCATTTAACGTAAACAATATGGAAATCATCCAGGGTATAACCGAGGCGGCTGCCGAGGTTCGCTCACCGCTCATACTGCAGGTGTCTGCCGGCGCAAGAAAATACGCGAAGCATGTCTACCTCATGAAGCTCGTCGAGGCGGCTGTCGAGGATACCAATCTTCCTATTTGCCTCCACCTTGACCACGGTGACAGCTTTGAGCTCTGCAAGTCCTGCATCGACGGCGGCTTTACCTCAGTTATGATCGACGGCTCGCATCTGAGCTTCGATGAAAATATTGAGCTCACGAAAAAGGTTGTTGCCTATGCTCACGACAGAGGCGTATCCGTTGAAGCCGAGCTTGGAAGACTTGCGGGCGTTGAGGACGCGGTTAATGTCAAGGCGGAGGACAGCTCCTACACTCAGCCCGACGAGGTCGAGGAATTCGTAACCCGCACCGGCTGCGATTCTCTTGCAATTGCAATCGGGACAAGCCACGGCGCCTTTAAGTTTAAGCCAGGCACAAAGCCCCAGCTTCGCTTCGATATTCTCGCTGAGGTTGAAAAGAGACTGCCCGGTTTCCCGATAGTCCTGCACGGCGCTTCCTCCGTTATCCCAAAGTATGTTCAGATTATAAACGCCAACGGAGGACAGCTCAAGGACGCTATCGGTATTCCCGAGGATATGCTCCGCGAAGCCGCGAGGATGGCGGTCTGCAAAATCAATATCGATTCCGACCTGAGGCTTGCGATGACAGCCGGTATCCGTGAGACAATGGCTAAGAATCCGGACGCTTTTGACCCCAGAAAGTATCTTACCCCCGGAAGAGATTATATCCATGAGTTAGTCAAGGCCAAGATAGTCAACGTTCTGGGCAGCGACGGAAAGGCCTGATAATCAGCACGAGGAACGATAAAGAAATACAATTCGGGAGGTTGGCAATGAAACCTAGCACTTCAGAGCGAATTTACCCCTCCTTGGGAGAAGATTATTCAAAACCCGGGATAGTGCTGATACTTCGGATAATTTTGTCCGCGGCTTTGCTTGCGGCGCACTATTTTGCAAAGCTTCCGGACGACATCAGCTTCATTCTTCTTATTACGGCGGCACTTATCTGCGGCTATGATATCGTTCTCGGCATGGTGAATAATATTCGTGACAGGGTTTTATTCACCGAAAATCTGACTGTCACGGTTGCGGTCGTACTGTCTTTTGCTATAAGCCGTCCGGCTGAAGGAGTAATAGCGCTGCTGCTGCTCCAGATTTCTTATATCGTTCGGGCGTACGCGCTTCACAAGACGCGGGATATGATCTGCGAGGCTATTGAGCCCGAAAGAAAAATGCTCAAAGGCTCGGACGAAGCGAAAACAGGAGACGGTCAAAATCCGAATTACCCCATAGGCAGCAGGCTTGTCGTATATGAGGGAATGGCGGTTCCGGTCGACTGCGTTATCAAGGACGGCGCGGGCTCGGCTGATCTGAGCTTTATAACCGGCTTTAGCGGTAAGACACGCCTTTCAAAAGGCGACTATTTACCGGCAGGCAGCGTCTGTTCGGAAGGGCAGTTTATCGCGGAAGCTGCGCAGCTTCCCGAAAACGCGCTCTACAGGAAGATGGCCGCCGTTCTGAAATCGGGCTACGGAGAGCTGACGGAAAACGAGAAGTCATGGACAAGAGTAACGGCTTTCTTTGCTCCGGCGTCGCTTGTTCTGAGCCTTGTTCTTCTTCTGCTGCTTCCCTTAATCAATGACATCAGCTTTACCGAAACTATTCGCAGGATTATTACAATCATTGCGATAGCCTCGCCGTGCGGAGTCGTTTTGTCGATACCTATGACATATTTCGCGGGTATGGCAGCAGGGCGCAGCGCGGGTATTCTTTACACTCACGCAAAGGCGCTTGAAAGTTCAGCCACGGTCAAAGCGGTTGTTTTCAATAAGCTCGGAACACTGACGGACAGAAATTACCTTATCAAAGAAATTAAGGCCGACAGAATGGATTCGGATACCTTTTTGAAAGTCGCGGCTTATGCTTCAGCAAACAGCACCAACATCCTTGCGAAGGCAATTATCAACGCATTTAATGAGAATATCGACACATCTCTCATTGACGAATTCAGCGAATACTCTCAGGGCGTATCAGTTTCTATTGAAGGAATTAAAATCCTGCTGGGCACCGGCGAGTTTCTTGCCGAAAACGGAGTTGAGATAGCTTCGGGAAACACTTATGAGGGCACGAGACTCTATATGTCCGTAAGTGGCAGATACGCAGGCTTTATCGCGTTTAATGAAACTATCAAGCAGGATGTTTCCGCAAGCTATTTCAAAACCCTTGCAAAGGCCGACGTCGACAGAATAGTTATGATTTCCGGAGACAGCCGCGAAAAGGACAGACTGGTGGCGAGCGAGCTCGGAATCGACGAATACTACGCCGAGTGCCAGACTGAAGAAAAGATTATGCGCCTTGCCGAAATCAAAGGGCGTATAGAAAAAAAGGGTACGCTGGCTTTTGTGGGAGACTGCAGCTGCAGTCATAAGCTGTTCAAGGCCGCGGATCTTGGGATTTTGACAGACGGCATCGATTGCGGAGAGAAGCTGTTAAAAGCAGACGTTGTAATCATGCAGAACGGAATCGGACCGATTCCTTCGGTCATAAGGCTTGCGCGCAGAACAAAGCATTTTGTGACAAGAGGCGCGGTTTTTGTCTGCTGTATCAAAGTCATTATCATGGTTCTGGCGGCAATGGGCTACGCTCCGTTATGGTTCGGACTGCTCATCGATTTCAGCGCTGCGCTGGCGGTGCTGCTCGGCTGCACAGGAGTTTACTCGCGCGACACAGAGAAATAATCAGCTTAACAAAACAAGCGGGAAACCAAAATTTGATGGTTTCCCGCTTGTTTAATATTAAGGGTTAGTAACAGTCTTGACTGCTTTTTGTCTTTCGGGCTGGTAATAAATATCAGTTACAAGCGCGTCCCAATTTTCAAGAAAAACATCGACCAGCTCGGGACAGAACAAAGTTCCTTTGCCGTTTAATATTTCCTGCCTGCAGGCTTCCGGCGGCATGGCCTGTCGGTAAACACGCTCAATCATCATGGAGTCAACCGCGTCGCAGACTGAGATTATCTGAGAACCCTTCGGTATCTCCTCGCCTTTCAAGCCGGAGGGATAGCCGCTGCCGTCCCAGTGCTCATGATGATGGCGAACTAAATCGGCGACGCGCTCAAGCTTTGCGCCGGATTTCATAATTATATCCGCGCCTATATCCGGATGGCGGCGCATTTCGCACCACTCGCTGTCGTTCAGCTTTTCGGATTTGTTGAGCGTTGCGTCGGGTACGCCGACCTTTCCTAAATCGTGCAGTGAAGCGGACAACTCAAAAAGCTCCGCTTCCAGAGGAGATATACGAAGGAATATACAAAACCTTTTTGTCAGAGCCGCAACCCGCCTTGAATGACCGGCGGTGTATTCGTCTCTCGCTTCCAGAACATCGATTACGGTTTCAAAAGTGTTCCGGTAAAGCACAATGGGGAGGTCTGAAAAGATGTCGTGAGAGTCGTCAATCAGAATCTGATGTCTCAGCTTTTTACCGTGCTCATTGTGAAAGCGGAGGCGGAGCCTGAGGATACTATCGCGGTATCTTCCGCGCCTGAGGTGAGGATAAGCACTTAGTATTCTCGCCTGAACGGAACTCAAACCGAGCCGGACCCTTGCCGTCCTTTGTTCGAGGACATCTTTTCTTTCTTCAAAAGCTTCTACCGCACCAAGAGTCCTGTTTGTCAGAGCCTCGCCAAGGCTATCTGAAACCTTGCGGATATTCTTTTCGGTGTTATCAAGAAATACCAGCTTGCGCCGGAGTTTCAGCGTCTCAACAAGAGTAACGGCAGTATCGGATAGTATGAGCAGCGTGAACAATCCGAGGAGAACAAATCCGAAGGTCTGAGGAATAAGACTTATAAGCGTTGTCGTCAGAGGATAAATAACATTGACCACCAGTACACAGGCGAGTCCCCATGCGAGCGAAAACCTGATGCAAACGTAACCACAGATGTTGAGCGGTTCCCTTGAGTAATCCCACCACTTGTCGTTGAAAAACCTTTCCAGTACAAAGCCTGTGACGAATTCGAGCGCGGAGCTGAGCAAAACAGAGCCTAAAAATAGAAGCAGGACATTTTGCTTAACAGGGGAAAGACAAACTGCAACTATGAGGACACCGAAACCGTAAATAGGGCAGACGGGCCCGTTCAGAAATCCGCGGTTGAGAAATTTACCTTCGGACACCGCGTGAAAAATCACCTCGACACACCAGCCTATAAACGCATATACGAAAAACACCCAGATATACCGGTAAAATTCCTGCGTCATAAGAGCTCCCAAAGTTATTGTTTTATGGCAGATACATTGCTTTTAGGCTCAACAGCAATACCTCGCGGCACAACAAAGCTGATTGCATTTTCGACGGCCTCAACGCTCACGCAGGGCTGTTCTACAAGCTCTCCGTCAAGCGCGTATACAAAGTCCCGTCCGCCCTCAATTTCAATTCTTCTGGCGCGGCGGTAAACAATATAATCCTTGAACAGGGGATTATCCAGATGTTCGCCTTTGGTGTAATACTTGATGAGCTTGAAAAACGTGAGTCTGGAGAAAGGCCTCACCAGACAGACCTCAAGAAGCCCGTCGTCGTTTTTCGAGCGAGGAGCGCACTGGAAGGAGCTTCCGACATATTTTCCGTTTGCAACGGTGCAGAGCAGGGCGTAATCACTGCAGATTACCTCTCCGTCAACCGTTACCTTGCAGGGCGTTTTCATTGAAGCAAAAAGAGCCTTAAGCACACCATACATGTAAGGTCCTTTTCCGGTCAGAAGCTTTTTAGACTTGACATTTTCCATATTTTGCAGAACAGCCGTATCGAACCCGAAATCAAAGACGTTGATACAGTATTTGCCGTTTGCGAGAATGAGATCGATTTGGTGCTCTTCGCCCTCAATAAGGTCGTCAATATTCATAAAGCCCTGTGCGCCGCCGTAATACTTGACGAAATCGTTTCCGCTTCCGCAGGGATAGACGCCAACGCTGGCGTCGGGGAAATTGACCGCGCCATTTATTACCTCGTTCAGCGTGCCGTCGCCGCCGCAGGCATAAAACCTAACAGGGCCCGCTGTCTGCGAGCATTTTCTTGCGACAAAATCGGTGGCGTCACCGGGACTCTTAGTACAATAAATGTGGCAGCTTGCGGCGCTCTTCGAGTTGGCTATTACATCCTCAATCAGCTTTGTCGAATCGGAAGGCCCTGCAGCGGGATTAATTACGAAATAATGCTCCACTTTCTTCACCCTATACCTGTATGTTTGATATTTTGCCGAAATCTTCCTGTTTTATGGGAATAAGCTCGGGTTTTGCGCCGCTTTTGAGATAATCTTAAATCAGAGCGCGACACTTATTATACAACACCTGTTTATCCAAGTTCAATACATAAAGCACATTTATTTTAGTAAATAGTACAAAATATCATAAGATAAAAATCATCATTCTTTATGACATGAAAAGCAATACTGATACTTGACAACACGAATGAACTACATTATAATAAACAAGCTGTGTTCGGCAAGCAGAATATTGCGTTTTGTTTGAGCAAACTATGGAGAAGTCGCCTAGCTTGGTCGAGGGCGCACGATTGGAAATCGTGTAACGGTCACAAGCCGTTCGAGGGTTCGAATCCCTCCTTCTCCGCCATAGAACCTTGCAGTCATAAAGACTGCAAGGTTCTTGTTTTTTATTAATTTCGGAGACGATAACGATGCTTTATTAATTTGCAGAAAGAAAAACATGCCAAAATATGAAAATAAATGAGGAACAAACCATAACTATGAAACATCATACCCCACTGTCTTGAAATTATTGGATAGTCGGGTTATTATATATTTATAAAATTAACAGGGGATTTATATGAAGCTATATAAATATTGCAAAATAAGACATTTAGAGAACCTAATAGAGAATAAAATTTACTTTCCCAATGCCGGCATGCTTAATGACGTGTATGAAGGTGCTTTCACATTTAATGTTAGCGATAATATGAAAATACCCTTTTACCAAACATTTTATCCATTTGATTACCAAAGGATAATAAATGGTAATTATTCACACGAGGAAATACAAAACTCAATAGTTGATTACAATTGGGACGGATTTAAAACAGATTTAGGTATTGCGTCCTTTTCTTCTATAAATAACTCTCAATTAATGTGGGCGCATTATGCAGATGAACAATTCGGTATATGTTTAGAATTTAATAGCAAATGTTTTCCATTCAATAATGCAAAGCCTGTAAACTATTCATCAAGAATATACACGATAATGATTAATTGTGAAAAACATATAGCTCTGGATTATTTGGATAAGAAATTTATTGAACTTAGTTATCAAAAATGCGATGAATGGAAATACGAAAAAGAATGGAGAATAAACTATACATCAGAAAGCTTTCTTAATTATGAGCCGACGGCTTTGACAGCAATCTATTTTGGATGTAATACTAGTTTAGCTGATCGCAAAAGAGTAATTGAAGCTACAAGCCATATTGAAGGTCTGAAATATTACAACCAACTGCTACATAGAAATGGCCAATATAGAATTGCTTTTGTAGAAATGGCAGTACCTGAAAAAGAAAAGATTATTTCTCAAAAGTCTTCAGATAATTAATATTAGTTCTCCTAAATGTTCTCTTATTAATACGAAATCAATGTAAACAATACAGCATTTTGTATGCATATGCCTTAAATAACCGTCTTTGGACTGCAAGGGGGTTATTTTTTTTAGCTCAACAGAATTATCTGAAACGATAACACCCCAATTTTGTTTGCTCTTGCATTTTTCGCCTTAAAAGTGTATTTTAGTAAAAAGCTAAAATATGTGGTGTTAATATGAAAATTAAAGACAGCTTCCATACATACGCGATTATAACGATTGTATTCTGGTCACTGGCCAATGTGCTGACAAGGCTCTCGCTGCACTATTTCAGCGCCTTCGCGCTGGGCTTTTTCCGCTATTCGGTAGCGTCCTGCGCGCTCATCGTTTTTGTGCTTGTTACAAAGATGAAGATTCCGCAAAAGGCTGATTTGAAATGGTTCGTGCTCGCGGGGTTCCTTGGATTTTTCCTTTATATGATAGCCTTTAACAAAGGCTGCGAAACCGTGTCCTCAGCTACCAGCAGCGTTATGCTTGCCACCGTTCCGGTAATAACCTCGCTTCTCGCGCGCTTTATTTATAAGGAGAAGATGAGCGTGATAAAATGGGCGGCGATTGCCGTTGAGTTTTCCGGCGTTGTTGTCCTAACCTTAATGGAGGGCGTGTTTACGTTTAATCCCGGTCTTTTATGGCTCATCGGCGCGGCTCTGCTTTTAAGCGTATATAATCTTCTTCAGCGCAAAATCACAAGGAAGTATTCTGGGCTGCAGGCATCAACCTTCGGGATCTTTTCGGGTACAATTATGCTCGCAATTTTTTTACCGGAAACAGTAGAACAGGTGCAGAGCGCTCCGCCGGTTGCGTTCCTGTATATCGCGATACTGGGTATCTTCACCAGCGCCGTAGCCTACGCCGCTTGGGCACAGGCGTTCAAGAAAGCGAAAAACGCCGCGTCGGTAAGCAACTATATGTTTGTGACGCCTTTTCTCGCGACCCTTATGGGCTACCTATGGGCAAAGGAAAAGCCGGATTCCGCGACTCTGATCGGCGGCGGAATTATCCTGTTTGGGCTGTTTGCATTTAACTTCGGAGAAAAACTTTTAAACCGCGGCAGGGAAGCTGTCACGGAAAATTAAATATCGGTAAAATATGGATTGACAAAAAGCATGTATTAGTGTACTATTCGCATAGTACACTAATACATGCTTTAACTGCTTTCAGGCAGTGCGGAGTCGAAAGGACTGTAAATTACTTTGAACAAACTAAAATACTTCATCCATCGCTATCCGGTCATTTCTTCTTTAATTATTATGTTTCTAATGAGCGTTCTGACCGAAATCAAGCTTGAAAATCTTCTTTCGGACAGCATAGGGTATCAGTCGGCATTTTATGTACGCATCGCGCTGACCCAGGGACTGGTGGCGCTTGCCGCAGCGTTCATTATCTCTAAGCTGTCTGTTTTAAGACGCGCGGGACTGACGAGACCTGAGCCCGCAAAGTCACTGTGGCTCGTCTGGCCAATAATAATTATGTCGATACTCAACGGCTTCTCACTTTTCGATGGTACTTTGAAAATCGATTTTTCGCAGCCAACCGTCGATTTGCTGTTTCTGTTTGCTCCTATCTCGACCGGTTTTGTAGAAGAGCTTGTCTGCCGTGGCTTTGTCCTGACTGTAATGCTGGATAAATACGGAAGCACAAAAAGGGGAGTATACAAGGCTGTACTTTTGTCGAGCGTTCTGTTCGGCCTGCTGCACTTCATGAACCTCCTTACAGGCAGAGGCTCGTTTGTTCAGGTCGGCTCACAGGTCTTATACGCCATATTCTTCGGAGTATTCTTTTCTGCAATATTTATCCGCTGCAAATCCCTTTGGCCGGCGATTGTCGCGCATGCCGTGTTCGATTTTATGGGTTCTGTAGAGGAAATTGCCGTTGGCAGTACATTCAATAATACGATGGGCGGCAATGCCTCTTTGCAGTCCGCGCTGATTTCGCTCGCGATTCTTTCTCCGCTGTTCGTTTACGGACTGTTCCTGCTGCGCAAAACCCCACTTTCCGCAAATGCGCCGGAAGCGACTTCTGTGTCCTCAAATGTTGCGATTGAATAATGCAATATATTGAGGTATACTAGAAACATAAATAACCAATTATTAATATACAAAAATGACATACAGTCGGAGGTCACACATGAACAAAGACAAAGCGCAGGGGAAGGGCAAAAGAACAGTATCGAATCTTCTGATAACGTTGATTTTTGCGCTTATTTATTATTATATCAAACTGCCGGCAATCAACCTGAAGGATCCGGCCTTCTATACGTTCGTGCTGCTGTTATCTGCGGTCTATTGCTTCCTCTCAATCCTTACACAGGGACTCTTCAGAGCCGACAGCGGCAGGGAACTCTGGCAGAGCGTTAAGACTCACTGCACGATTCCGGTTACCGTATGTATTATACTTGCCGTTATCTTCGTCGTCGGCAGTTTAATTTCGGCACCGATATTCCGCGCCCATGCATACCGCAATCTGCTCACGGTCGAAACGGGAGACTTTGCCAAAGAGGTCGACCAGATTTCCTATAGCGAAATACCCATGCTCGATGAGGCAAGCGCCATGAAACTGGGCGACAAAAAGATGGGCGAGCTGTCCGACATGGTTTCTCAGTTTGAAGTGGCAGACGACTATACGCAGATAAACTATAACGGAACGCCGGTCAGAGTTACGCCTCTTTACTACAGCGATTTTTTCAAGTGGCTCGCCAATCAATCCAAGGGCCTGCCTGCATACATCATGATCAATATGGTAACACAGGAGGTGCAGGCGGTAAGGCTGAACGACGGTATGAAATACTCAACCTGCGAGTATTTCTTCCGCAACGTGAACCGCCATCTGCGCTTGAATTACCCGACCTATATTTTCGACTCGCCGAATTTCGAAGTCGACGATTCCGGCACGCCTTATTGGGTCTGCCCGAGAATTGTCAAGAAAATCGGACTCTTCGGCGGAACGGACATTGACGGTGCTGTGCTTATGAACGCTATAAACGGCGACTGCACCTATTATCCGGCGGGCCAGGTGCCGGAATGGGTCGACAGAGTATATACAGCCGCCCTGATTATTAAGCAGTACAACTATTACGGAATGTATCAGAACGGCTGGTTTAACTCTTTCATCGGGCAAAAGGGCGTAACTATTTCAACTAACGGATACAATTACATCGCAAAAGACGGCTGTGTTTATATGTACACCGGCGTCACTAGCGTTGTATCCGATAACTCAAATATTGGCTTCATCCTTACAAATCAGAGAACCAAGGAAACAAAATATTATCCTTGTGCGGGTGCTCAGGAGTACGCCGCCATGTCAAGCGCCGAGGGTATTGTACAGTATATGGATTACCGCGCGACCTTCCCGCTGCTTTTGAACATTTCCAACCAGCCGACCTACTTTATGGCACTAAAGGATACAGGCGGACTTGTTAAAATGTACGCGATGGTAAACGTTCAGCAGTATCAGCTGGTCGCATCGGGAACAACCGTTGCGGAGTGCGAGCGCAACTATATGAATATGCTGGCCGGCAGTAATCTTGCGTCCGAGAGCGAAATTGCGGGCAAGGCTGTGACCGGAACGATTTCGGATATTCGCTCCGCTGTTATTGACGGAAACACGAACGTGTTTATTAAGCTGGAGGGCGACAGCTACTATTATATTATTTCTGTCGCGGACAACAAGCTTTCGGCAGTCCTCTCAGTTGGCGACAAGGTCGTTATAACACCTTCGGCGGATGATGGGGAACTTAGAAGCGCCTATGACATAAAGCGCGCGGACTGACAAACGCTTAGATGAAGTATTAGATTCGGGAGAACCAAATGGCAATTTACGCAATAGGTGATTTTCACCTTTCGCTGGGCACTGACAAGCCGATGGATATTTTCGGCCCAAAGTGGGAAAACCATGCGGAAAAGCTCAAAAGCTCATTTACCGCGCTCTCCGAGGGTGATGTGACCGTCATCTGCGGCGATCTAAGCTGGGGCATGGATTTGAGCGAGGCAAGGGAAGATTTCCTGTTTATCGACCGTCTGCCGGGTAAGAAAATTATACTCAAAGGAAACCACGATTACTGGTGGTCGACCGCTACAAAGGCCAAGAGCTTCTTCATGGAGAACGGCATTACCACAATTGACATTTTAAACAACAACTGCTTCTTTTATGGCGAGGACAAGGCAATCTGCGGAACACGCGGCTGGTTCTATGAGGAGGAAACAGGATCACTCCACGACAAAAAAATCATGGACCGCGAGCTCATGAGACTGGAAGCTTCGCTTAAAGCAGCAGGGGACAGGGCAAAATATGTATTTCTGCATTACCCGCCGAAATACGGCGCCTATGTCTGTAACGAGATACTTGATCTTTTTGATAAGTACGGCGTTTTGATGTGCTGTTCGGGTCACATTCACGGCAAAAGTCTTCAGAACATATTCGAGGGGAGCTACAGGGGAGTCGAGCACAGACTCGTGTCCGCGGATTACCTGAATTTCAGCCCAATACGCATTCTCGACTGAGCAAATGTTCACAAAAAGTATTTGCATTTATTTATCTAATCTGTTACAATACTGCTTATGGAATTTGACAATATCGGAATTATTCCGGTGTAAACTGTAGGAGGAAAAAACCCAATGATCGTCAAGAACGTAGAGAAAAAAGAAAAGAACACCGTCAGCTTTATGGTTGAAGTCGACAGAGATGAATTTGAAGAAGCGGTTCAGAGCGCTTATCTTAAGAATAAAAAGAAAGTAAACGTACCCGGTTTCCGTAACGGCAAGGCACCCAGAATGGTTATCGAGGGTATGTACGGCGCAAACGTTTTCTATGATGACGCTGTAGACGAAATATCTTCCAAGGCTTTTGAGTTTGCTGTTAAGGAAGAAAACCTTGAAACTGTCGGACGTCCCGGAATTTCGAACTATAACGTCAGCGACGAGAAGGTTCTTTCTATAGAGTTTAAAGCGGCTCTTTATCCCGAAGTGACTCTCGGCCAGTATAAGGGCATCGAGGCGCCCTGTGAAGAAGTCAACATGACCGACGCCGATGTCGATTCTTATATAGAAGAGATCAGAAAGCGCAACGCGCGTCAGCTCACTGTCGAGCGCGCCGCTCAGATGGGCGACACTGTCGTTATCGATTATGACGGTTACCTTGAGGGCAAGCCTTTTGACGGCGGCAAGGCAGAGGGCACGAACCTTGAGCTCGGCTCCAATTCATTTGTTCCCGGCTTCGAGGAGCAGATTGTCGGCATGAAGGCCGGCGACGAAAAGGAAATCAATATCACCTTCCCCGAGGACTACCACGAAGGACTTGCGGGTAAAGCAGTTGTATTCAAAGTCAAAGTCCATGAAGTCACAATGATGGAACTGCCCGAGGTCGACGACGAATTTACTAAGGACGTTTCGGAGTTCGACAAGCTCGAGGACTACAGAACCGCAATCATGGAGCAGCTTGTATCAAAGCGTAAGCAGGCTGTTGATGAGGACTTTGGCTACAATGTGCTCCAGAAGGCCGTTGAAAACATTAGCTGTGAGATTCCGGACGCAATGATCGAAGAGCGCATGCAAATGATGGCAAACGAGTATGACCGCAACCTTATGTCGCGTGGCATGCATCTTGAAGAGTATCTCCGCATGTCGGGCATGGATCCCGTATCGTTCCAGAGCATGATTCGTCCTCAGGCAGAGGCACAGGTCAAGACAGACCTTCTGCTTGCAGCGGTTGCCAAGGCAGAAAACATCGAAGTGACCGACGAAGAAATCGAAAAATCCATTGAAGACATTGCTAAGGCGTACGGTGTGACTCCCGAGCAGATTAAGCAGGCAATTCCGGCTGAATCTATGATGGACGACATGAAGAAGAAAAAAGCAAACGACTTAATAATGCAGAGCGCTGTTCCGACTGCTCCGGTTACTGAGGAAGTCAAGGCGGAGAAGCCGGCAAAAAAGTCCCCCGCAAAGAAAGCAGCAAAAAAAGCAGACGCCCAGACTGAAGAAACCGCAGAGTAAGGGTTAAACTAATTTCTGCCAAGCACGGAATGACAGCGTGCCGCACCTAACGGACGCGGAATATTTACCGTGCTGTATGGGTATCTTCTTTTAGATTGTTTTATCACGAAAGGAGTATCATTATGAGCTTAGTACCATATGTTATTGAGCAGACATCCCGCGGAGAACGTTCTTACGATATATTTTCAAGACTTCTCAACGACCGAATTGTTATGCTCTCCGAAGAAGTAAATGACACAACGGCGAGTCTTATTGTTGCCCAGCTTCTGTTCCTTGAAGCACAGGACCCCGATAAGGACATACAGTTCTATATCAACAGCCCCGGTGGGAGCATTACCTCCGGCATGGCAATCTACGATACGATGCAGTATATAAAGTGCGATGTTTCAACGATTTGCATAGGCCTCGGCGCTTCTATGGGTGCGTTCCTGCTTGCAGCGGGTACAAAGGGCAAGAGATTTGCCCTGCCGAATGCCGAAATCATGATTCATCAGCCTTCGGCAGGCACGCAGGGACAGATTACGGATATGGCAATTCACCTTAAGCGGCTGGAAACCATTAAAAAGCGCATGAACCAGATTCTTGCCGAAAGAACAGGCAAGCCGATTGAGGTAGTTACCGCTGATACCGAGCGCGACAACTTTATGACGGCGGAAGAAGCGGTTGAGTACGGACTGATAGATAAGATTCTTTACAAGCGCTGATTATTTTTTAAGCATTTTTATTTGACGGGGTATATATGTCTAAATTTGAAGATAGCAAGAATATACGCTGCAGTTTCTGCGGCAAGCCCCAGACTCTTGTCGAGAGAATGATTGCCGGCAACGGCTCTTATATCTGCGACGAGTGCGTACGCCTATGCATGAGCATTATAGATGAGGGCTATAGCCCCAAAAACGGAGCGCTGTCAACAAGCTCGGGCGCGGCTAACAGCTTTGGACTCAAAGGCTCGAACCTTCCGCGTCCGGCTGACATCAAAAAAATTCTGGACGACTATATAATCGGACAGGATAAAGCAAAGATCGCGCTGTCTGTGGCTGTTTATAACCACTATAAACGGGTTCTCTACGGAGATAACGGAGATGTCGATCTCCAGAAAAGCAACATCTTACTGATAGGACCCACCGGAAGCGGCAAAACGCTCTTTGCGCAGACACTTGCCAGAGTTCTTGACGTTCCTTTTGCAATTGCGGACGCAACCACGCTGACCGAAGCGGGCTATGTGGGCGAGGATGTTGAAAACATCCTTCTACGACTCCTGCAGGCCGCCGATTTTGACGTTGAAAAAGCAGAGCATGGAATTATATACATCGACGAGATGGATAAGATTTCCCGTAAAAGCGAGAACACCTCTATTACCCGCGACGTATCGGGCGAGGGAGTCCAGCAGGCGCTTCTAAAAATTCTTGAGGGTACGGTTGCGAATGTTCCTCCCCAGGGCGGAAGAAAACACCCGCATCAGGAGTTCATCAAGGTCGACACCACCAAGATACTGTTTATCTGCGGCGGCGCGTTTGACGGCATTGAGAAGTTCATCGAAAACAGGCTCGACAGAAAAAGCATCGGTTTCGGCGCCGAAATCAAGAGTAAAGCTGAGCGCGACACAGGCGCAATCATGCAGGATATTCAGTCCCATGACCTTTTAAAGTTCGGTATAATCCCCGAGCTTATCGGTCGTTTGCCTGTCATTGTTCCGCTCAACTCCCTTAAGCGTGAGGATCTTATCCGCATACTCAGAGAGCCGAAGAACGCGCTGACGCGCCAGTATATGGCACTTCTGAATTACGACGATGTTGAACTCGTATTCGAGGAAGACGCGCTTGAAGCCATAGCCGACAAGGCAATCAAGATGGAAATCGGCGCGCGCGGTCTGCGCAGCGTCATGGAAAGCCTGATGACCGAAATTATGTACGACGTGCCTTCCGATCCTACTATTAAAAAGGTTGTAGTCACTGCGGACTGTGTTAAAAACGGTCTTTCACCAATGGTAATCAGGAAAAAAGCATCCTCTCAAACCTGACAATTATCGACACATTATGTAAAAAGCCGCAATACTGCGGCTTTTTCAGTCCCTCGAAAGGAGGAAACCATGAAGGAAAAAATTGATTACGCTCACGATAAGGGATACCCCTTGCTGCCAATGCGAGGACTTTCGGTTTTCCCCGGAATGCTGATTAACTTCGACGTTATACGTTCGAAGTCTGTTGCGGCGCTCAATTCCGCCCTGGAAGCCGACAGAATGATATTCGTTGTCGCTCAGCGCGATATATCAAAGGATGTGCCTAGTGAGAGTGACCTTTATTCGATAGGCACGATTTGCCGTGTAAAGCAGCTTCTGCGGATTCCCGGAACGGAGGGAGTACGTGTCCTTGTCGAAGGCTTTAAGCGGGCAAGAATGACGCGATTTGAGGAGAAGGACGAATTTTATTACGCCGATGTAGAGATTGAAGAGGACAGCGACGCGAAATATTCTTCCGCAAAGGCCGAGGCCCTAATCAGGCAGTGCCTCAACCTTTTCGACGAGTATGCACATCTTTTCGGTTCGCTTCCGCCTGATTTGCTTACAAAGATTGCGGACTCCGACAAGCCTGGCTATGTGGCAGACTTTATTGCGCAGAATATTTATATGAAGCCGGAGAAAAAGCAGGCGCTGCTGGAGGAACTGCATCCTCTGCACAGAGTCCAGCTTCTGAACCGCTTTCTAACCCGTGAGATTTCGGTTTTGTCTATCGAGCAGGATTTGAGCGAACGCACGCATGAGCAGATGACAAAATCGCAGAAGGACTTTTTTCTCCGTGAACAAATGAAGGTCATACAGGCCGAGCTCGGCGAATACGACGAAGCCTACGAGGACCTTCAGGAATACCGCAATAAAATCTATTCCCTGAAGCTATCGGACGAGATAACCGAAAAGCTGATGAAAGAGGTTACGCGCCTTTCAAAACAGCCGATGGGCTCCTCCGAAAGCGCAGTTTTGAGAAATTATCTCGACACCGTCCTTGAGCTTCCGTGGAACACAAGGACAAGAGAAACCGTTGATATCGCAAAAGCTCGCAAGATACTGGATGACGATCATTTCGGGCTTGAAAAGGTCAAGGACCGCATAATCGAATATCTTGCGGTTAAGCAGCTCGCGCCCGACCTCAAGGGCTCCGTTTTATGCCTTGTAGGCCCTCCCGGAACCGGAAAAACGAGTATCGCTATGAGCATTGCCAGAGCGACAAACCGGAAATTTGCGCGCATATCGCTGGGCGGAGTTCACGATGAGGCCGAGATTCGCGGTCACAGAAAAACCTATGTCGGTGCGATGCCCGGAAGAATAATCGCGGGTCTCGAGCAGGCAAAATCGTCAAATCCGCTCATGCTGCTGGATGAGATTGATAAGCTTGCAAGCGATTATCGCGGCGACCCCGCCGCGGCGCTTTTGGAGGCGCTCGATTTCGCGCAGAACCACAGCTTCCGTGACCACTTTATCGAGATCCCGTATGATTTGTCGAATACTCTGTTTATTACGACCGCGAACACAACCGAGTCCATTCCCAGAGCGCTTCTGGACAGGATGGAGGTCATCGAGCTTTCGAGCTATACGGACGAGGAGAAGCTGGAAATCGCAAAGCAGCACCTTATCCCGAAGCAACGCAAAAAGCACGGGCTTTCGGCAAACCAGCTCAAATTGAGCGACGATGCAGTCAGAGAGCTTATAAACCTATATACAAGAGAGTCCGGAGTCCGCAACCTTGAACGTGAGCTTGCGTCCGTCTGTCGCAAGACAGCGAGAAAAATAGCCTCGGGCGAATGCAAATCCCTAAAGCTGACGGCTGGTATGCTCGAAAACCTTCTCGGCCCCGCGAAATTTAAACCGGACGTTCTCGCTCCGGCTGATGAAATCGGACTTGTACGCGGTTTGGCGTGGACCAGTGCGGGCGGAACGGTGCTTGATGTTGAGGCCACTGTCCTTGACGGAACCGGTAATCTCGAACTGACCGGCAACCTCGGAGACGTTATGAAGGAATCGGCTAAGGCAGCTGTCTCTTATATACGCAGTCGTACCGACGTACTCGGTATTCAGCACGATTTTTACAAGACCAAGGACATCCACATCCATTTCCCCGAAGGCGCGATACCGAAGGACGGCCCATCCGCGGGTATTACAATCTGCATAGCGGTCATTTCCGCCCTTACGGGAAACCCCGTGCGCCGCGACGTCGCGATGACGGGTGAAATTTCTCTGCGCGGCAGGGTCATGCCAATCGGCGGACTTCGCGAAAAGACAATGGCGGCTCTGCGCTCGGGCATTAAGACGGTCATAATTCCGGCCGACAACGAAAAAGACCTTGAAGAAATCGACCAGACTGTCCGCGCGGCGCTGAACTTTGTGGTTACAGATCATGTCGACAAGGTACTTGACGTCGCGCTCAACCGTAAAATTGAATTTTCCGTCCAGAGTGATACGGCAAAGGAAAGTATTGAAGTGCCGTTCATTGACACGTCAAAGCCGGTCATTTCGTCGAATCTCAGACAATAATCAATGCGCTCACGCGCAGGGGAGCGTATCCAATGAATCTGAACAATGCCGAATTTATTAAGTCTGCCGCGAATCCCAAGGATTTTATTTCCGCAAGTCTGCCGACGATAGTTTTTGCCGGCAAGTCAAACGTCGGAAAATCCTCGGTCATCAACAGGCTCCTGAACAGGAAAGGCATTGCAAAGGTTGGCTCTGCTCCCGGAAAAACTATCCACGTCAACTATTTCCTGATTGACCGCAAGGCCTATTTCGTTGACCTTCCCGGTTACGGCTTCGCAAAGGTGTCAAAGTCGGAGAAAGAGCGCTGGGGCAAGCTGATGGAGGAGTTCTTCGCTTGTGACGGGCTCATCACCCTTGGCGTTATGATAGTTGACGCCCGCCACAAACCGACCGCCGATGATGTCATAATGGCAAACTGGTTCATGTCCACAGGCTGCCCGTTTGTTGTTGTCGCCAACAAGTGTGATAAGCTCAAAAAGAGCGAAATGGAGCCGAACCTTGAACTCATCCGCGAAACGCTTCAGCTTCCGGAAGAAGCACGCGTCATACTTTTCTCCGCGGAAAAGGGAACGGGAAATTCAGAGCTTATGAGCGAAATCATGAGATTTGTAAAGTGAACTGCGGCGGGGCGGGACACTCCGATAACGGCAATAAGCCGTTTGAGTGAATGTTCTGTCCCGCACTTGTTTTTTCCTGAGAAAATTGGTATAATAACTCAATCATTGATTTAAGCCCTATTGGAGGGATAATTATAAATACCTTAAGTTCAATCTGGTCGGGACTCGACTGGTCTGTAATTACCGATAAATTATTAGTGATTATTCCGGCTTTGCTCTGCATAACCTTCCATGAACTGAGCCACGGTTTTGTCGCTTACAGACTCGGGGATAACACCGCAAAGGACGCGGGTCGTCTTACGCTGAACCCCATAAAGCATATTGATATTATTGGCCTTGCCATGATGGTATTCGTTGGTTTTGGATGGGCAAAGCCGGTGCCAGTCAACATGAATAATTTTAAAAACCCGAAAACCGGAATGGCTGTTACCGCTCTTGCGGGGCCGATTTCAAATATACTTCTTGCAATCGTGGTTTTTTTTATATTCGGTCTTGTTTACGGACCGCTGGAGAAATCGGGAAATGTCGGGAATATCGTTATGAATATGCTGTACTCCACGGCATATCTGAGCTGTGCGCTCGCGGTTTTCAATATCATACCCCTTCCGCCTCTGGACGGCTCGAAGGTGCTGTTTGCGCTGCTGCCTCAGGGTATGTATTACAAGCTTATGCGCTATGAAAGATACGGGATGATAATTCTCCTCGTTCTTGTCGTTTTCAATGTTCTGACGCCGTTTCTAACGACTGTTACTCACGGACTTGTCTCGTACCTTGTCGGCATTTCGCAATGGGCTTATAGCCTCACCGTATGACAGCTCTTAAGATGAGAACGTAAGCACAAAAGGAGCATTATGGAGAATCCCACCTATTTTCTGGAGGGAATTGTCAAAGACAGGGACGAGATGCAGGACTTTTCGGGTCCGCTGAACCTGATTTTGATGCTTCTTTCAAAAAATAAAATCGAGATACGCGACCTTAAGATTTCGGTTATACTTGAGCAGTATATTGAGTACATCTCAAAAATGCAGGAAATGGACCTCGATGTCGCAAGCGAATTTGTTCAGATGGCTTCATATCTTGTCTATCTGAAAACAAAGACACTGCTTGTGGGTGAAGAAGAGGTCTCCGAGCTTGAGGAGCTTATTTCTTCGCTCGAACAGCTCAAATGCAAGGAAGCCTACACAAGTATCAAAGCAATTACACCCGAGCTTTCAAAAGCGGCTGAACAGGGAACGCTTATGTTCTCAAAAACGCCCGAGCCGCTGAAAGCTATCGGGGACAAGACGTACAGATACAGCCATGAGCCGCAGGAGCTTCTGATGTCTCTGCTGTCAATGGTTGCTCGCGGAGAATTAAGCCGTGATATTGAGCATAACGGCATACTTGTTCCGAAGCGCATAATTTACGGCGTACGAGAAAAATGCGAGCAGCTGATTTCTCTTCTGCGAAGCGGAAGGGTGCACACTCTTCGCGAGCTCTATCTTTTAAGTAAAACCCGCTCTGAGGTGGTTGCGACCTTTATCTCGGTTTTGGAGCTGTGCAGTATGGGAAGCCTTGAGCTTATCGACTGCGACGGGGAACTGACAGTTTCACTCTGCGGAGAAATTCCCGAGGAAATACCGGAGCTGGTCTCCGATTAGGAAAGACAAAGAATAATGGACGACAGGGAACTGAAATCGACGATAGAGGCCATACTTTTCGCGTCTGGAGAGCCGGTGCCGGCTGAGCGGATTGCTCTTGTACTCGGACTTCAAAAGGAAGAGATACTTAAAGCCGCGAAAAATCTTTCCGACGAATACAGCTTTCAGCAGCGTGGAATCCGCCTGGTGCGTATGGATGACGCCCTGCAGCTTTGCTCGGCACCCGAATATGCCCAGAGCATTACATTCGCGCTGGAACGCAGAAAGCCGCCCAGACTCAGCCAGCCGGCGCTTGAGGTGCTCGCGATATGCGCGTATTTTCAGCCGGTCACAAGAGCCTATGTGGATCAGGTGCGTGGTGTGGACAGCTCCTATACCATGGGCATCCTGCTTGAAAGAGGCCTCATTGAAGCCTGCGGAAGGCTTGACGTTGCGGGAAGACCGTCAATATACAAAACCAGCGAGTTGTTTTTACGAACTATGGGCATAACAAGCTTGACGGAACTGCCAAAACTTCCCGATATGAGCAGTGACGACGGGATCGCAAAGCTCAGTCAGGTAATTGAATCGCTCAAATCCGATGATGACAGGCAGCTCAAAATTGATATCTGAGGAATAAGGCAGAAAGAAGTGATGCCTTGAAAGCGTTAATCATAGTAGTATTAATTCTCACCGTTTTTATGCTTATACCGCTTGGCGCTGACGGTGGATACAGTGGCGGAAAGCTCATACTCAGCCTCAGACTCGGACTTGTTAAAATTCGCATAATTCCCGGTAAGATGAAGAGCCGAAAGCCCAAAAAACGGAAAAACCCCTCAGCTGTGAGTAAAGACGCTCCTGAAAAGGCTCAAAAGAAAAAAGAACCGCTTGATAAGGAGAAGCTCTTGCGTTTGGCAAAGCTTGGTCTAAAAACGCTGGGACGCCTTCGCAGGAAGCTGCACGTTGATTATCTGCGCATCCGCTATACATTCGCATCCGACGATCCATTTAAAACGGCAATGGGTTTTGGATATTCCTCAGCCGTGCTGGGCTCGATTGTGCCGCTTTTTGATAACGCCTTCAACATCACCGAGCGCGATATCGGTACATCCTTTGATTTTCTAGGCGAAGAACCTGCATTCGACTGCTGGCTTACCTTATCGATTCAGGTTTGGGAAGTGTTTTATATATCGGCAGCTTTTGGAATAGACTACCTCAAACTCAGATACAGGCAAAAAAGAGACGACCGTACAAGAAAGGAATGACTTTATGGACAGACATCCTATCGGCGACCTCACAGAGGTAACATTGAGCAAAATCAAGGAAATGGTGGACGTAAACACCATAGTCGGCCAACCGATAATTACTCCCGACGGGACGACGCTCATACCGGTTTCGAAGGTAACCTTCGGCTTCGGCAGCGGCGGCAGCGATATACCCTTTAAAAACACGGGAAGCGGTTTCGGCGGCGGCAACGGCGCGGGCGTTAAAATTGACCCCGTCGGTTTCCTCACAATTTCAGACGGCGTTGTAAAGATGCTGAACATCACGGCGCCCGCCAGCACAACTGTCGACAGACTGGTTGAGCTGATTCCGGATATCGTCGACAAGGTTCAGCAGATGATCGATAAATACAAGAAGGACTAGGTACGTCTGGCCAAGTCTGTATAATAATACCGGTCTGCGTCAATAATAAGCACTGCCCAATAATTTCCGGGGTGGTGCTTATTATTGAAAAAAGTGACATCGGGTGTGCTGACAGCCATTATTTTTTTGACCTTATTTATACCGCAGAGGGCCTATGCCGTTCCGGATAACAAGGCGGAAGCCGTTATTCTGGTGCAGGCTGATACAGGTCAGGTTCTTTATAGCAAAAATGCCGACTCGCATATGCTGATTGCGAGTACGACAAAAATCATGACGGCGCTTGTCGTTTTGGATAATTGCGATCCCGACGAGCAGGTGAAGATACTTCCGGAGTATACAAAGGTCGAGGGCTCGTCCATGTATCTCAAAGCTGGAGAATCATACTCGGTGCGCGACCTTCTATACGGAATGCTTCTCGTTTCGGGCAACGACGCGGCGACTGCGCTGGCCTGCCACTGCGGGGGGAGCATCGAAGGCTTTGCCGAAATGATGAACGGGAAAGCTCGGGAAATGGGGCTTACCAATTCCTCATTTAAGAATCCGCACGGCCTTGATGCCGACGGCCATTATTCCTCCGCTGAGGATTTGGCCGCGATTACCTGCGAAGCAATGAAAAATGAGCTTTTTGCCAAAATAGTTTCCACAAAGACTTATAAAGTCGGAGAGCAGAGCTTTATGAACCATAACAAGCTGCTGTGGAACTATGAGGGTTGCCTGGGTGTAAAGACCGGATACACTATGGCGGCGGGCAGAAGTCTCGTTTCGTGCTCCGAAAGGAACGGACTGCGGCTAGTATGTGTAACTCTTTCCGATCCCGACGATTGGAACGACCATGAAAGGCTATATGACTGGGCGTATTCAAGCTACGAATATAAGCGCATTCTGCCGTTGGGTGTAATTTGTGAAATACCGGTTATATCCGGTGCTAAAGAAAGTGTCGGCGTATCCGCGGCGGAGGATTCCAGAATTCTTACCGAAAAGAACTCCGATATCAGCTTCTCACTGGAGCTTCCCAAGTTCGTATACGCGGGCATCAAGGCCGGCGAGTGTGCGGGGCGGGCCTTTGTTAAGCAGAACGGAAATGTAATTGCGGAATACCCTCTTAATTACGTCGAAAGCGTGGCGCTCGCCGATAACGCAAAGCTCTCCGCTTGGGGGAGAATCAAGCGCGCGTGGTTTATTGCAAACAGATACGGCTTCGTGTTCGAAGGTGCTGACTGACGTTTTTATTATTATTCCGGAGGAGATAAGCATGGAACAGCGTATACAGAGAATTATAGCATCCTCCGGCTTCTGCTCGCGGCGTGCCGCCGAAAAGCTGATTGAGGAGGGAAGAGTTACCCTGAACGGGAAAACGGCTTCTCTGGGCGCTCTTGCGGACGATACACGGGACAAAATTGAAATTGACAGCAATCCTCTGCCCGACAGCGGGAAGAGGACTTACATAATGCTTAACAAACCCCGAGGCTATCTGTCCTCAATGTCAGACGACAGGGGACGAAAAACCGTTGCCGAGCTGACAACCGATGTCGGAGCGAGAGTATATCCCGTCGGCAGGCTCGACTATGATTCGGAGGGACTGCTTATAATGACCGATGACGGTACGCTCGCGCATCGGCTCATGCACCCTTCGCACGAAATAAAAAAAACCTATGAAGTGCGTGTGCAGGGCAAAGATGTTGAAAAGGCGCTCCCGATACTGCGGTCGCCGCTCATTATTGACGACTATGTTATACATCCGGCGGAAGTGAAGCTTTTGGCGCAAACTGAAGAGGGGGCCCTTATTTCCATTTCAATTTCCGAGGGCCGAAACAGGCAGATACGCAAAATGTGCGATAAGGCGGGACTGAAGGTGCTGCGCCTCAGACGCACAGCGGAGGGCGGCTTGAAGCTCGGGAAGCTTCCTGTTGGACAGTGGAGATATTTAGACTTTAGCGAGATAGAGAACTTGCAAAATACTACTGTGAGCATTGCCGGAATTGCAAAAACAGATAAAAAATTGCAGGAATATTGATTTTTAATTGCTTCGACACTTGCATTTGGTTTTATTTATGTAGTATCATTAATGATAAGCTGTGAATAATACCGAAATGATGAGGATGTGATTTTATGGAAAAAGATGTTCTGGCTGTCATTGCAAACAGTACTATCCACTATTCAAAAGGGCAGCGGCGCATTGCGAAATATATTCAGGAAAACTACGATAAGGCTGCTTTTATGACCGCCGGTAAGCTCGGCTCCACAGTCGGAGTCAGCGAATCGACCGTTGTTCGCTTCGCCGCGGAGCTGGGCTACGACGGCTATCCCGGCATGAGGAAAGCGCTGCAGGAGATAATAAGGAACCGCCTCACTTCCGTCCAGCGCATAGAGGTGGCCAAGGACCTTATAAACGGCTCCAACGTACTTAAAGCGGTTTTAACGGCCGATATGGAAAAGCTCCAGAAGACAATTGAGGAAATTGATATCGTCAGCTTTAATGCCGCCGTTGACGCTATTATCGGCGCGAATCATGTATATATAGTCGGTATGCGCTCCTCCGCTGCGCTGTCAAGCTTTATGGGCTATTATTTAAACTTACTGCGCGACAATGTACATCTTTTGCACGATACAGCTGTAAGCGAGGTATACGAGCAGGTCATCAGAATACAAGAGGGCGATGTTTTTATAGCTATGAGCTATCCGCGCTATTCCAGCCGCACAGTCAAGGCCATGCGCTTTGCGAAAGAGGCGGGAGCCACAACTATAAGCCTGACGGATGGCGAATCGTCTCCGCTCGTAAGGATTTCAGACATAACACTTTTTGCCAAGAGCGATATGGTTTCTTTCCTTGATTCCCTTGTTGCGCCATTAAGCCTGATAAACGCACTGATAGTTTCTATCGGACTGCGCTCTGAAGACGCTTTGTCCGATACATTTAAGCGTCTGGAAACTGTCTGGACGGAGAACGAGGTTTATGAAAACACTACGGGCTGATGTTGCCATTATAGGAGGCGGAGCGGCGGGACTAATGGCTGCGGCGCTTATTTCCGAACGCGGCTTCGATACGCTTTTAATCGAACCCAATAAACTCATGGGGAAAAAACTCCGCATAACTGGAAAAGGCCGCTGCAATCTTACCAACGACTGCGACAACAAGCACTTTTTGGAAAATGTACCATGCAACGGAAGCTTTCTTTACAGCGCTATCAACAGATTCGGTACTGCGGATACGATGGCTTTCTTTGAGCGTCTGGGTGTGCCGCTCAAGACAGAACGCGGGAACCGCGTGTTTCCTGTCAGCGACAGCGCACACGACATTGCAAACGCACTGGAACGCTTCGGGCGCGAAAAGGGAGTAAGAATGCTCCATAAGCGCGCAAGCGCGCTGAAAACCCGTGACGGCGTTCTGACGGGCATTGTAGCAGAGGATACTGAAGTGAGTTGTAAAGCAGTTGTACTTTGCACTGGCGGAGCGAGCTACCCCGGAACCGGCTCAACAGGGGACGGGTATGCACTTGCAAAAAATGTCGGGCATACGATAATCACTCCTCAGCCCTCGCTGGTTCCGCTTGTATCGGACGATGACTACTGTGCCGAAATGCAGGGATTTTCACTCAGAAATGTGACGTTGCGCGTACTTGACGAGAATGGTAAAGTGTTCTATGAAGAACTGGGAGAAATGCTGTTTACGCATTTCGGTGTTTCGGGACCTTTAGTTCTTTCGGCAAGCTCGCATATGCGTGATTTTGAAAAGCATAAATACCGTCTTTCTATAGACCTTAAGCCGGGGCTGAGCGAACAGCAGCTGGACGAGCGGATACTGCGCGACTTCAAGAAATACGCCAACAGAGATTTCGCAAACGTGCTCTCAGACCTTGCCGGACATACGATGATTCCGGTACTCGTCAGGCTTTCGGGAATACCGGAGGAAACAAAGGTGAATTCCATTACCAAAGAGCAGCGGCGTACGCTTGTGCGGCTGTTCAAGGAGTTTCCAGTGAGCATTGCGGAGCCGCGCCCTGTAGACGAGGCGATAATCACCTCCGGCGGAGTAAGCGTCAAGGAGATTAACCCGAAGACTTTGGAGTCAAAGCTTATAAAGGGCTTATATTTTGCGGGCGAAATTATTGACGTGGACGCCTACACGGGTGGCTTCAACCTTCAGATTGCGTGGTCGACGGCATACGCTGCGGCACAGGCGCTGGAGCTGCAGAAAACTTGAAAGGATTTCTCAGAATGAGTAAATATTATTCCGTTGCGATAGACGGACCCTCAGGAGCCGGAAAGAGCACGATTGCCAAGATGTGCGCCGAAAAATTCGGTTTTCTCTATATCGATACCGGGGCAATTTACCGCACTGTAGGCGTAGCTGTCCGGAACGCGGGACTCGGTTCAAAGGACGAGGCGGGCACAGAAGCGCTTCTGCCGAGTATTAATATTGCAATGCGTCACGATGAAAACGGGCTTCAAAGGATGATTCTAAACGGTGAAGATGTTACCGGCGAAATCCGGCTTCCGGAAATATCTATCTATGCCTCCGATGTCTCCGCAATGCCGGCGGTACGTGCCTTTTTACTTGAAAAGCAGCGCGAATTTGCGAGGACTAACAACGTAATTATGGACGGACGGGACATCGGAACCGTTGTTCTGCCTGATGCCGATATAAAGATTTTTCTGACGGCAACCGCTGAGGAGCGCGCGCAGAGAAGATTTGAAGAGCTGCAGCTTCGCGGCACTAAAACCACCTATGAAGAGGTTCTGCGCGATATCAGTTACCGAGATTTGAACGACAGTACGCGCTCGGCGGCGCCGCTCCGGCCTGCGGAGGGAGCGGTAATTTTGGATACCACAGGAAATACACTGACGCAGAGCTTTGAAATGATTTGCGTCCTTATCAAGGAGAAAATGTCGCGATGAAGTTTGCTTACGTCTTCTGGTATATGCTTTTATTTCCAATTGCAAAGCTCGTTATTCCCTGCGTTGTCAAAGGCAGGGAAAATATACCTCAGGGGCCTGTTATAGTCTGTGCCAACCATACTAATATTTTGGATCCCATATTGATCGCCTATGCTTTCGGGCATAAATGTCAGCTTTTCTTTATGGCTAAAGCCGAACTCTTCAAAATTCCTGTTGTCGGCGCCATATTTAAAAGTGTTGGAGTTTTCCCGATTGTGCGCGGAGAGACCGATATTAACTCGATTAGAACAGCGATGAAGCATCTGAAAAATGGCGAGCAGATTATGATGTTCCCCGAAGGAACCAGAGTTAAGGAGGAAGACCTCGTTGCGGCAAAAAGCGGCGCGGTTCGCATTGCCATAAAGATGAAGGTTCCGGTTTTGCCGATACACCTTTCAAAGGGCAAGAAGGCATTTTGTCAGTCGAAGCTTGTTATTGGCAAACCCTATATGCTGGAGGCTCCGACGGACAAAAACTATGCTCCGCTCATAGCTGAATTGATGGACAAAATACACGCTTTGGAGTTCCAGTCTTGAAAAAACTATTAGTTTCTGAAAGCGCCGGATTTTGTTTCGGTGTCAGCCGTTCCGTAAAGCTGGCTGAACAGACGCTTGAAAAGCACAAAAAAAACTGCTTCAGCCTCGGTGAGCTTATACATAACGATTCCGTCGTTGAAAAGCTGAGTGCATCGGGACTCAAGGTAGCACATTCGGTCGGCGAGGTTCCGGAGGGAGCCTGCGTAGTAATCCGCTCGCATGGAGTCGGCGCTGAGGAATATGAGACGCTCAAAAGCAAGAACTGCAAAATAATTGACGCAACCTGTCCGAAGGTGCTGAAAATTCATAAGATTGTTTCAGATGCTGCCGCAAGCGGAAGAATACCTGTGATTATCGGCACTAAGGAGCATCCGGAAGTCAAAGCAATCTGCGGCTGGTGCGAAAACGCGATGGTGTTTTCGGACGCGGACGAGTTTGAAAGCTGGCGAATTACAGCGCGGGAGAACCGGGACAAACCGTTGACTGTAGTGTTTCAGACTACCCAAACACAAAATAATTTGGAAAAGACCAAAAATATTCTTAAAAAAGAGTGTACAAACTACAAAATTTTTGATACAATATGTAGCGCTACATCCATAAGGCAGTTTGATGCCGCGGCTTTATCTGAAAACTGCGATGCAGTGGTAGTTATCGGCGCACGTCACAGCGCGAACAGTGTCCATCTTGCGGAAATATGCCGAGAACGTTGCAATAATGTTCAATTCATAACGTCTGCGGATGAACTCGATTTTTCCGATTTTGAGGAAGCCGAAACCATTGGCATAACAGCCGGAGCGTCAACACCGGAGTGGATTATTAAGGAGGTAAAACAAACCATGACTGATGAACTGAAAATTGAAGAAACCACAGCAGAAGAAAAGGTGGAGGGGACTGTTGCCGAAACGGAAATGACCTTCGACCAGATGCTGGAGGAATCTATTAAAACAATATATAACGGAGATACCGTTATTGGTGTCGTCGACGCAATCACTGCGACAGAGATCAGTCTTGATCTTGGAACGAAGCATTCCGCATATATCCCCGTTTCCGAATTCACTGACGACACCGATGTCCCGATTGAGCAGCTTGTCAAAGTCGGCGACAAAATTGAAGCCTGTGTTGTTCGCGTCAACGACGTTGAAGGCACTGTTATGCTTTCCAAGAAGCGCCTTGAAGCCGCAAAGTCCTGGGTCGTTGTTGAAGAAGCGGCAGACAAGGGCACTATCCTTGAAGGCACTATCACAGAAGAAAACAAGGGCGGCGTTGTCGTCACTGTTAAAGGCATCCGTGTGTTCGTTCCTGCGTCTCAGACAGGACTTGGCAAGGATTCCGATATGAGCGAGCTCCTGAAGAAGAAGGTTCGCCTCAAGATTACCGAAGTCAACCGCGGACGCCGCCGCGTTGTCGGCAGCATTCGTGCCGTTTCTAAGGACGAGCGCAGAGAGCGCTCCGATAAAATTTGGTCCGAGATTGAAGTCGGAAAGCACTATCAGGGAACCGTTAAGTCCCTCACTGGCTACGGAGTATTTGTCGACATCGGCGGAATTGACGGCATGATACATGTGTCCGAGCTCAGCTGGAGCCGCATCAAACAGCCGTCCGATATCATGAACGTAGGAGAAACCGTTGAGGTTTATGTTATCAGCTTTGATAAGGAAAACCGCAAGATTTCTCTGGGCTACAAGGACCCCGCCGGCAATCCCTGGGAAAAATTCATGAACACCTACAAGGTAGGCGATGTTGTCAGCGTAAAAATAGTTAAGCTCATGCCCTTCGGCGCTTTTGCCGAAGTAATGCCGGGTGTTGACGGGCTTATCCACATTTCCCAGATATCCAATCGCCGTATCGGCAAGCCCGACGAGGTTCTTTCCGTCGGACAGACAGTTGACGTCAAGCTGACTGCTATAGATACCGATAAGCAGAAGATTTCTCTCAGCATCCGCGCTCTGCTCGAGCCCGAGAAGAAACCGGAAGCAGAAGACGCGGCCGTTTTGGGAGAAGACGCTCCGGAAGCAGCGGCTCTGGTATATGAGGTCTCCGAAAAAGGAGAAGCGACCGGCATCGCACCCGAAGCCGATGAGGCGAAGTAAATCTTAAGCTCAGTCAAAAATCCCCGGTTACGAGCTTCGTAACCGGGGATTTTCTGCTGGTTTTCGCCGGATACCGCCTAATATGCCCAATATTTGAAGCTAGAGCATATATATCGTGTGTTTATTTCTATAATTGAACTATATTTAATTATTTGTTATACTTTCTTGCTAAATTTCAAAAATTCGTGTATAATCTATATTGCGAGTACATACTCTAATTTATTCTGACGGGAGGAATGACCTTGTTTCGCGTTGGCGACCGGATAGCGCACCCCATGCATGGCGCGGGTATCATAGACAGCATCGTAAAACGAAAAGTTGACGGCACGGAAAAAGACTACTATGTTCTTAAACTTCCCGTCGGCGATATGCTTGTTATGATACCGGTGGACTGCACCGACAGTATCGGTGTGAGACCTATTGTGGATCCGCATGAGGCCGAAAGTATAATCGCTGCTATCGCAGGTATCGAAATCAACATGACTCAGAACTGGAACAAACGGTATCGTGAAAATATGCTTAAGATAAAAAGCGGCGACCTGCTTGAGGTAGCTGCTGTGATAAAAGGATTAATGCTCAGAGACACAGACAGAGGGCTTTCAACGGGAGAACGCAAGATGCTTCACTCGGCGAAACAGATTCTGATATCCGAAATCGTTTTATCCGAAAGCATAAGCTATGAGGAAGTTGAGCAAAGAATAAATATTGCTGTTTCCTGAGCATAGTTTGCGGGCAGCGTAAGCATTTGGTAATTCTACATGCTGACGCGCCCGTTTACAGTTTATATCGCGTTTTTCAATATTTTATGTCGGAGGTTAATATGTCACTTTTTGACCTTTCCGCCTTTATGACGAAGAAAATCAAATGCTCGGCGGTAATTGTTGCCGCAGGCTCATCAACCCGCTTTGGCAGCGATAAACTATTTGCACCGCTTTGCGGTGTCCCCGTGCTTGCGTATTCTCTGATGACCTTTGAGGCCTGCGAAGCTATCAGCGAGATTGTTGTAGTGACGGAATCGGAGAAAATAACGCAGGTTGCGGAGCTTTGTGACAGGTTCGGGATAAGCAAGGTTACAAAGGTTGTCTGCGGAGGCGCAACACGGCTTGAATCGGCTCTGAGCGGCGTTTCCGAAACGGATAAAAAATGCGACCTGATTGCCGTCCATGACGGGGCGAGGCCGCTCGTGACCGCAAGGATAATCGAGGACGCAATAAAAGGCGCTTATAAATATAAGGCGGCCGTTCCCGCTGTGCCCGCACGCGACACCGTAAAAATACTTTCCGGTTCCTTTACGTCCGAAACACCGGACAGGGCCACGGCATGGTGCGCGCAGACACCGCAGGTTTTTATACCAGAGCTAATAAAGGGCGCGCTGACGAGTGCCCTGCAAAAAGACGCTCAGGTATCCGACGACGCTTCAGCTGTTGAGCTGCTGGGCTTTTCTGTGTTCGTCACCGAGGGCAGCGAGGAAAACATAAAGATAACAACGCCGCTCGACCTGAAGTTTGCCGAGTGCATTTTGGCGGAGCGGAGGGGGCGAGCTTCAACATGATAAGAATCGGCCATGGCTATGACGTTCACAGGCTGAAAGAGGGAAGAGCGCTAATCCTCGGAGGTGTTACAATTCCCTATGCTAAAGGGCTGGACGGGCATTCAGACGCGGATGTGCTGCTGCACGCTATAATGGACGCAATGCTCGGAGCTGCCGCCTTCGGCGACATAGGCCAGATGTTTCCCGACAACGATCCGAAATACGAGGGTGCGGACAGCTTAGAGCTGTTAAGACGTGTTTACGAGCGTATTTCCGCAGCAAACTGGAGAGTAAATAACCTTGACTGTACTGTCATAGCTCAGGCACCGAAGCTTGCGGGCTATATTCCGCAGATGCGGGAAAAAATCGCGGAAGTACTTCATATCAGCGCCGATTGCGTCAGTGTTAAGGCAACGACCGAGGAACACTTGGGCTTTACGGGCTCCGGCGAAGGCATAGCAGCGCACGCAATCATTCTCATAAATAACTGAACATGTGCCAAATTTTGAGCATAGAATATCTCAGACCGACTATCGGTCAATCTACCGACGGAAGGGAAAATTTCTATGCTTCATTATTTACTCATGTGCAGATCGCTCACATATGCGCAAAGAGCATCGCGCGCACTTGAGCGTATAGGCATAAGCGCGATTATTACAAAAGCACCGAAAAGCGCAACGGGTCAGGGCTGTAACTACTGTGTCAAGGTATCCGAAAAGAACCTGACGCGTTCGATTGCCGCATTAAGTGAAGCAGGCCTCGGACCGACAAGGTTATTCCTTGTTATGGGTGACGGTTCCGTCAGCGAGGTGTCATAATGATTTATCTTGACTGTGCGGCAACGAGCCTCCAAAAGCCGAGAGATGTTCCATACGCCGTAAGCCGTGCAATGACAACGATGGCGAGCCCCGGGAGGGGCTGCCATAAGCCGGCAATGCTGGCGGCGGACTGCGTACTGAATTGCCGTATGCTACTCGCGTCTTATTTTAACGTTCCTGAGCCGGAAAACGTGATATTTACCTTGAATGCCACGCACGGCCTTAATATAGCCATAAATTCACTTGTCTCAGAAGGGGACAGAGTTGTCATTTCGGGGTATGAGCACAATTCCGTTACAAGGCCTTTAAAAGCTCTTAACGCCGATGTAGTGATTGCCAGATCGCGGCTTTTTGATCAGAAAGCCGCGGTCAGAGCGTTCAGAGAAGCCCTGCCGGGCGCAAAGTGCGCGGTTTGCACACATGTTTCAAACGCGTTCGGCTTCATTCTGCCGATACGCGAAATCGCGGAGCTATGCCGCGAATTTCAGGTGCCGCTTATTATAGACGCGGCACAGTCGGCGGGAATTCTGCCGCTCGATTTTTCGGACCTGGGCGCTGAGTTTATCGCTATGCCGGGGCATAAAGGACTCCTGGGCCCCCAAGGAACCGGTGTGTTGCTCTGTGCAGGGAATTCAAAGCCGCTCCTCTTCGGCGGAACGGGAAGCAACAGCGCGGAAAGCCTTATGCCGGAATTCCTGCCGGACAGACTTGAGGCCGGTACTCATAACGTGTCGGGCGTTGCGGGACTCATGCAGGGCGTGAAGTTTATCACGTCAAAGCCGGACGGCGCAATTTTAAGACACGAGAAAAGCCTTTGCAGCGCTTTTGCCGAGAATATATATAATGTTCCGGGGCTGGAACTGTTCTATGATGAGACCATGGAGTCGCAGTCGGGGGTACTGTCAATAATGAGCGACAGGCTTGCGTGCGACGAATTTGCCGAAAGACTCGGTAAGGAGGGCATCTGCGTAAGAGCCGGACTCCACTGCACTCCCACCGCGCATGAAACAGTCGGAACAATCGAAGAAGGTACAGTCAGATTCAGCTTTTCCCCGTTCAATACTTTCTCGGAGATTGACTATACGGCGGGCACGCTGAAAAAAATTCTGAATAAAATATAAATACCGTCATAAACGTTTGCCATTTCAGCACAGATATTATATAATATAATATCTGTAATTGTGTTCAACGTCCGAACGCAGCAACACACTGACGATGAAATTTGAACTATTTACAAACAGAGGTAAGTCCAAATGGAACAGTTCAAAGACTCAATACTGAGGACAGTTCATTATCTGCTGTCAGCAAGGGTGCCGGATGTAATCGACATCCTTATTGTCGCGTATTTGATATACAAGCTGATTGAACTCATAAGAAGGACGAACTCCAACAAGATTGCCAAAGGACTGATTATCGTCCTGCTTGTACTCTGGGCCTCAGATTGGCTTAGTCTGACTGTTATTCACTTTATCCTTGGCAAGGCTGTCGAGGTGGGTCTCCTCGCTCTTATTATCCTATTCCAGCCGGAAATCAGGCGTACGCTTGAAAAGGTCGGCAGCGGAAGCATTTTGAACCTTCTGCGCGGCAACATACAGGTTCAGGCAATTGACACCGCGATAACGCAGACGGTTATTGCCTGCAAAGCTATGAGTACGAGCAAGACCGGAGCGCTCATCGTTTTTGAGCGCGGAAACAAATTGGACAACCAGATTAATACCGGTACGATAATACACTCGGACACGACTGCAGAACTCCTTAAAAACATATTTTATAACAAAGCTCCTCTGCACGACGGAGCGGTTATTATCAGCGAAGGTAAAATTGCGGCTGCCGCCTGTATGCTTCCGCTTTCAAGCAACCAGAACCTGAGCCGCGATTTGGGTATGCGCCACAGAGCAGGAATCGGAATGAGCGAGCACTCGGACGCTGTAGTCGCGATTGTGTCAGAAGAGACGGGCGCTATCTCCATTGCGGTGGATGGAATGCTGAAACGCCACCTGTCACCAGAAACCTTTGAAAAGATACTTCGAAACGAGATTATCATTGATGAAGAGCTTGGCTCCGATAAGAAAAAGAAAAAGCTCTATGACTATTTTAGGGTGAAGAAGCATGGATAAAAAGAAGGAAAAGTCCAAATTACTGGATAGTAAGATTTTATGGGCTGTGATATCTCTTCTGGCTTCAATCCTGCTTTGGGTATATGTAACGACATCTGAAGGCGATGTCATTGAGCGTACCTATGACGGCGTGAAGGTCGTTTTTCAGGGAGAGGACGGTCTGCTTGAAAAGAGCGGTCTGGTCATTTCAAATATCAGCTCAAACACGGTCACCGTGAGAATTAAGGCAACGCGCCGCGAAATAGCAAAGCTATCATCAGCCAATATCGAAGCTGTTGTCGACGTTTCTAAGTTCAGCTCGGAAGGAATGTACAATCAGTCTGTCTCAATTATATTCCCACCGGCCAGTAATACAAATTCAATCGATATTGTCACAGTTCTTCCCAGCAGCATATCGTTTAATATTGATAAAACCAGCACCAAGACTGTCGAGCTCAAGGGAGAGTTTGTGGGCACCGTAGCCGAAGGCTTTGCTGCGCAGCCAATTAAATTCAATCCGCAGACCGTGACAATTTCAGGGCCGAAAAATGAAATCAGCAAGGTCTCGTATGCGTGGGTCGAGATAAGCAGAGACAATGCCGACAAGACTATTGAATCTTCTGCCGCGTATGTGCTCATGGATGAGAAGGGCAATGAAATTAAAATTGGAAACATCACCTTGAGCGAAGAAACAGTTGCGGTTACCGTCCCGATAACATCTACCAAGGAAGTCCCGCTGACTGTCGATTTGGCAGAGGGCGGGGGAGCGACCGCCGAAAACGTCAAAATTACCTGCGAGCCCTCCAGCATTACGGTGGCGGGGGACGCTGAAACGCTTGCCGGCCTGAACAAGATTTCTGTTGGCACTATAGATCTTGCCTCATTTGCGTCTTCGTTTGAGGATACCTTCCATATTGTTTTGGATAATAATGTCACAAATGTCACAGGTATAACGGAAGTCAAGGTCACGGTTCAGGTAGTCGGGCTTGAAACCAAGAAATTCAATGTTACAAACATTTCAACAATCAACGGCCCCTCGGGAAAGACAGTAACACTCGTCACCGAAAACGTGGAAGTGACACTGCGCGGAAGCGACAGCGTATTGTCCAAGATTGGTGCGAATAACATCAGGGTTGTCGCCGACCTGACAGATGTCGGAGCTGCAAGCGGAATACTCCAGCCGCCGGCAAAGGTTTATGTGGATGGCTACACAGGTGTCGGAGCTGTCGGCAAATACAGTGTTTATGTCAAAATGAAATAGTTTATGTGCAAGAAAAATTCTAAAGTAACAAAGCGGAAAGGATAGCGCAGAATGGTTAAAAGCATGACCGGCTACGGTGGAGCGAAGTCTTCGGAAGGCGCTTATAAATTGTCCGTAGAGCTGAAAAGCGTCAATAATAGATATCTTGATACATCGGTAAGGCTTCCGCGGAGCTTTATGTATGCCGAGGAAATGGTTAAATCGGCAGTTTCAGCTCATGTTTCCAGAGGTAAGGTTGATGTCTTCATCTCGTTCGACGCAGCTGCTGCCGAAGGTGTCGCGGTTATTGTAAACGATGACCTTGCAGCGGGATACAAGGCGGCAATCGAAAGCATCGGAGAAAAGCTGGGACTCAATTCTGAGCTGACCGCCTACCAAATCGCAAAGCTGCCGGATGTTCTGGCCCTGGATAAAAAAGAGCTTGAAAAGGAAGAGGCGCAAAAGGAGCTTACGCGGGTTCTAGGTCTTGCACTGGCGGATTTTGATGCCATGCGTCAGCGCGAAGGCAGGAAGCTTTTTGACGATATTACGTCCAGGCTCAACACTTTGGAGGGCTTTGTTACATTTATCGAATCGCGCTCTCCTCAAACGGTCGAAGAGTACCGTGAGAGGCTTACAAAAAGAATGCAGGAGATACTTGAATCAAAGCAGATAGACGAAAGCCGCATTCTAACCGAGGCCGCTATATATGCGGATCACATTGCTACAGACGAGGAAACAGTTCGACTCAGGAGTCATATCGAGCAGATACGCGGAATGCTTGAAGACGATGCTCCGGCAGGAAGAAAGCTTGATTTCATTGTTCAGGAGCTTAACCGCGAGACGAATACTATAGGCTCAAAGTGCAACAGCGGAGATATTACAAGAGCTGTTCTGGATATGAAATCGGAAATCGAAAAGATCAGAGAACAGGTTCAGAACATTGAATAGGGGGATTTTACCTTGAAACTTATCAACATCGGCTTTGGCAACATGGTCTCGGCCTCGCGCGTCATTGCCATTGTAAGCCCAGAATCGGCACCGATTAAAAGAATCATTACCGATGTGCGCGACAGGGGACAGTTAATCGACGCGACCTATGGCAGAAGAACAAGGGCCGTCGTCATCATGGACAGCGGACATGTTATCCTTTCCGCAATACAGCCTGAAACCGTCGCGGGAAGAATGAGCGGCAAGAACGATACGGATGTCGGAGGTGAAACGGATAATGAGTGATTGCGGGAAATTGATCGTGGTGTCCGGCCCGTCCGGCGCCGGTAAAAGCACGGTCATTTCACGGGTTATGGAACAGGACAAGAGCGTGGTTTTTTCCGTTTCCGCAACGACCAGAAAGCCCCGTGAGGGTGAGCATAACGGAGTTGACTATTTCTTTGTCGATACCGACAGCTTTAAAGAAATGATAAGTGACGGCGAGCTGTTGGAGTATGCGCAGTATGTTGAAAATTTCTACGGTACACCCAAAGCCCCTGTTGAGGAGAATATCAATAAAGGCTTAAGTGTCCTCTTTGATATCGAAGTTCAAGGGGCTATGCAAATTAAGAACCTTTGCCCGGAGGCCATTCTAATTTTCGTTATTCCCTCAGAGTTCTCTCAGATTGAGAAAAGACTGCACATGAGAGGGACGGACAGCGAGGAAAAAATCCGGCAGAGAATCAATACCGCAAAGCACGAGTATTCAATGGCGCTCAATTATGATTACATCGTTTTGAACGATAATCCCGATACAGCGGCCAATGAGATAAAATCAATTATCACCGCCGAAAAATGCAAGGCGGCCAACCGACAAAATTATTTAACTGAGGTGAATTCATTATGATGCTATATCCGCCGCTTTCCGATCTCGTACAGAAGGTAGGAAGCCGTTATCTGCTTGTAAACGTAGTTGCCCGCAGGGCAAGGGACATTTCGGGCATTGCCGAGGACAACGGTATCCATCTGGAGAAAAAGCCCGTATCCACAGCTATCGATGAGGTATATACCGGAAAAATCAAGCCGGTCAGCAGAAGGACATAGAACGACACGCCATAAAGGTGCTTTTCTGTGAAGGAGGCGGGTACTCAAGTGGAAAAACATGTTGCGAAAATTGCGGTGTCCGCCGCCACCTATCAAATCGACAAGCCTTACGATTATATCGTTCCTGAAGAGCTTGCCTCTTCGCTAATGCCAGGTATGCGTGTGCTGGTTCCGTTCGCAAAGGGCAACAGAAAAACAGAGGGCATAGTTTTAAGCTTTGCCCGAAGCTCAGATTATGAAAAGCTAAAGTGCGTATCCTCCGTGCTGGATGAAAAGCCTGTCATCTCAGACGAGCTTATTAAGCTGGCACTGTGGATGCGCGAGCGCTTTTTCTGCACTGTTTACGACGCTGTCAAGACGATGCTTCCCGCGGGACTCTGGTATAGCTTAAGCGCCGTCTGCCGTATCGCCGAAGGTGTGGGAAAAGACGAGGCCTATGAAAAGGCGGGGCGCGCTGATAAGCAGCGCCGGGTTCTGGACGTTTTATTTGCGCACGAAGGACAATGCGAATATCGAGATGTTGAGCTTGCCTTCGGAGAGGAAGACCCCTTGAGCGCGGTGAAAAGTCTGACGGCTAAGGGAATTCTAGAAACCGACTCCCTTGAAAACCGCAGAGTTAAGGACAAAACCGTGAGCTTTGCTTATCTTGCCGTACCATCCGAAGCTGCCGCTGAATCAGCCGCGGCGAAAAAGCGTTCTGCGCCCTCACAAAGCGCTGTGCTGGAGCTTCTCATAAGCTTCGGCGGAGCAACCGTGAACGACATCCGTTATCTGACGGGCGCGGGAAGCCCCACTATAAAAAAGCTTGAACAGGACGGGCTCATCGCCATTGAGCAAATGGAGGTGTTCCGCAGACCCGAATACAGGCAGGGCGCAAAGCAGACTCTGCCGGAGCTGACAGAGCAGCAGAGCGCTGCTTTTAACGGGATACTTTCGCAAATCAACGAGGGTAAAGCCGCCTGCGCCCTGCTTTACGGAGTAACGGGAAGCGGAAAAACCTCAATTTATATAAGACTTATAGACGAACTTCGCAAGCGGGACAAGTCTTCAATACTCCTTGTTCCGGAAATTGCGCTTACACCGCAGATGCTCGAAACCTTTTCGTCATATTTTGGAGACGAGATTGCCGTTATGCACAGCTCGCTCTCCGCCGGTGAGCGCTATGACGAGTGGAAGCGTATCAAAAACGGCACAGCGAGGGTCATTGTGGGCACACGCAGTGCAGTATTTGCACCGGTTAAGGATCTGGGGCTTATAATAATAGATGAGGAGCAGGAGGATACCTACAAATCCGAAAACACTCCTCGCTATCACGCGCGCGACGTGGCGAAGTTCCGCTGCGCGAGAAGTGACGCCTTTCTGCTGCTTGGCAGCGCAACTCCCGATATTGTAAGCCGTTACAACGCGCAAATCGGGAAATATAGCTTTTTCTCGCTTCCTGCGAGATACAATCAGATGTCGCTTCCACAGGTTCAGATAGTTGACATGAAAAAAGAACTCCGCAACGGTAACGGCGGAAGTTTCAGCTCGGTTCTGATAAGAGAGCTTGAGGAAAATATATCGAGAGGCGAGCAGAGCATACTTTTTCTAAACAGGCGGGGTATGTTTAAGCTTATAAGCTGCACCGAATGCGGTTATACCTATAAGTGCCCGCGATGCAGTGTCAGCCTTACCTATCACAGCGCAAATAACCGTCTGATGTGCCACTATTGCGGTTATACTCAAAACGTCGACAACTCGTGCCCCGATTGCGGAGGAAAGCTGAACTTTGTAGGCGCGGGCACTCAAAAAATCGAGGAGGAGCTAAAAGAGCTTTTTCCCGAAACCGAAATTCTCCGTCTTGACACTGATACAGTCGCGGCAGCGGGCTCGCACGATGTTCTGCTCAACAGATTCCGTGACGAGAAGGTTCCGATTCTTATCGGTACCCAAATGGTAACAAAGGGACTTGATTTTCCGAATGTGACGCTTGTCGGGGTGCTGTTAGCGGATCAGTCGCTCTATTCGGGAGATTACAGAGCTTCAGAGCGTACCTTCTCCCTTATAACGCAGGTCGTCGGGCGCTCCGGCAGGGGCGAAAGCCCCGGCAGAGCCGTGATTCAAACCTATACACCGCAGAATCAGGTGATTTTGCAGGCGGCTAGTCAGGATTACGACAGCTTCTATGCCTCCGAGCTTGAAATGCGCAGGCTCCAGTGGTGTCCGCCCTTTTCTGAGTTGTTTGCCGTTACGGCCGTTGGACAAAATGAAAATCTTGTTATTCGGAGTTTGAACGCCGCAAAACGCATACTTACCAAGGAACTCGGAAGCAGAGCTGATGTAAGAATCCTCGGTCCGGCTCCGCTCTCGGTCGTTCGGGTGAACAACAGTTTCCGCTATAGGCTTACGATTGCCTGTAAAGACGACAAGTTCGTCAGAGAACTGTTATCGAACGTAATAATTCATTGCAACACTAATAAAGAATTTAAGGGCGTTACAGTTTTCGGAGATTTGAGCGCCAATCAATAAAGCTGATTACAGCAATAAGCAGTGTAGGAGATAGGGATATGGCTATTCGCAGCATAGTCACAAAGGAGGACGGCATACTTTTAAAGAACAGCCGTCCGGTTACGGAATTCAACGACAGACTCTTTACTTTACTTGATGATATGAAGGATACATTGGCGGCATCCGGCGGAGTCGGACTTGCAGGGCCGCAGGTAGGCGTTCTGCGCAGGGTTGTAATCGTTATTGAAACCAATGTACCCGAAGAGGAAGAAGAATATTTCATCGAACTGATAAATCCGGAAATTATTCTTGAAGAGGGCGAGCAGACAGGGGCTGAAGGCTGCCTGTCATTTCCGGGGGAATGCGGTATCGTGACCCGCCCGAACCATGTGAAGGTCCGTGCGCAGGACAGAAACGGCAATTTCTTTGAAGTTGAGGGTGAAGCCCTGACTGCCAGATGCTTTTGCCACGAAATCGACCATCTGAACGGCATTCTGTTCCCCGAGCGCGCGGAGCGTATGCTCACACCGGAAGAACTGGGCGAGAAGTAAACAGGAGATGACAAAAAGTGCGAATCGTATTTATGGGAACGCCTGATTTTGCCGCGGTTTCGCTGAAGCGTCTCATAGACGAAGGCGCGAATGTCGTCGGCGTATTTACACAACCTGATAAACCTAAGGACAGGGGAATGAAGCTGACTGCAAGTCCCGTCAAGGATATTGCGCTCAAAGCCGGCATACCCGTTTTCCAGCCTGAAAAAATGCGTGACGGAACCGCTGTTGAGATGCTGAAATCCCTAAATCCAGACCTTGCTGCGGTTGTGGCTTACGGGCGCATTCTGCCGGACGATATTCTGGCGGTGCCGCCAAAGGGTACGATTAATATTCATGGTTCTCTGCTTCCCAAATACCGCGGAGCCGCGCCTATCCAGTGGGCGGTTTTAAACGGAGATAAGGTGACGGGCGTTAGCTCCATGTACCTTGCGCACGACCTTGACAGCGGAGATGTTATATATACATCCGAAACTGAAATAGGCGAATTTGAAAGCTCAGGACAGCTTTTTGACCGTTTGAGCGAGCTCGGAGCGGAGCTTCTTTTAAAAACCGTAAGAGATATTGAATTGGGCTGTGCGCCGAGAGCACCGCAGGACGCTTCGCGTGCAAGCTTTGCACCGCAGCTGTCTAAGGATATGAGCGCTATCGACTGGAATAAAACTCCACGTGAGATAATTAAGCTCATATGCGGCCTAAATCCTTGGCCGGTTGCGACGGCCGAGCTGGAAGGGCTTTCCTTCAAGATATTCGGCGCGGAGTACACCGAAAACAAAACCGATAAACCTGCGGGAACTGTCATCTCTGCCGACGTTAAAAAGGGCATAGAGCTCGCCTGCGGAAACGGAGAAACCCTTCTGATAACGCGCTTACAGGCTCCCGGAGGCAAAGCGATGGCGGCCTGCGATTATCTTCGCGGGCACCCGATGAGCATATAGACAAGGAGATTAAAATGGCAAAATCGGCCCGTGAAGCGGCACTGACGGTTCTGGAGCGCTGCCGAAGAGATCAGGCGTTTTCGGACGCGCTGATTGGAAGCGTTATTTCGACTTTCGGCCTCGACTCCAAGGACAGCGCCCTCTGCACAAGGCTCTGCTACGGAGTGCTGCAGAACATGCTGCTTTGCGATTTTTATATAGCTGAATACGCCTCAAAAGCGCAGAAGCTTGAGCCGAAGGTTCGGGATATTATGCGCCTTTCGGTCTATCAAATACTGTTCATGGACAGAATACCCTCACACGCGGCGGTAAGCGAGGGCGTCGAGCTTTGCAAAAAGCTTGGCTTTGCAAGGGCTTCCGGCCTGGTAAACGCCGTTCTGCGCAGGATTGCGGAGAATAAGGACAAGCTGCCCGCTATACCCGATAAGGATATGATTTATTACCTGTCCGTAAAATACTCGACGCCTGCTCCGCTCGTAAAAAAGCTCATAGATGAATTTGGCAGTGATTTTACTGAGGATTTCCTTAAGGCAAACAATGAAGCCGCTCCGCTGACAATTCAGGTCAACACGCTTAAAACAACAACTGCGGAACTCCTTACTTTTCTTGAAAGCAAAGGTGTTGAAACAAAACAGCATGAAACCTTGCCCGACTGTCTGGAAATCTCCGGCGCTGGAGATATTGCGGCACTAGACGAGTATAAAAACGGTTTTTTCTATGTTCAGGACGTTGCCGCACGCCTTGCAGTTCTCGCAGCCGGAGCAAAGTCGGGCGACGAAGTTCTTGACGCTTGCAGCGCGCCGGGCGGCAAGAGCTTTGCAACAGCGATTATGATGCAAAACACAGGGAAAATACTATCCTGCGATATACACAAAAACAAGCTCACACGCGTAAGTGAAGGCGCGCAGAGGCTTGGAATAGATATCATTTCGACAGGCGTTATGGACGCCGCAAAGCCGGACGAAGCTATCGGAGAAGCCTTTGACATCGTAATTGCAGATGTTCCATGCTCGGGACTGGGCGTTATCAGGAAAAAGCCCGATATCAGATACAAGGACTTGAAGGAAATCGAAAAGCTGCCGGAAACGCAGCTTGCCATACTTGAAGGGCTTTCAAAATGCGTTAAACCGAACGGCACCTTGCTCTATTCGACCTGTACTGTGCTGAATGCGGAAAACAGCGGAGTTATTGACCGCTTTCTCAGTAAACACAAGGAGTTCTCTGCAGAGAGCTTTGCCCTGCCGGAGCCTATCGGTAATTGCGAAAACGGAAGCTTGAACCTGTACCCGCACATACATCATACAGACGGCTTTTTCATCTGTAAACTGAGGAAACATAATGAAAGCTGATATTAAAGCGATGCTTCCGGAAGAAATTGAAGCGGTGCTTATCGAAATGGGCGAGCCGAAATTTCGCGCGAAACAGATTTTCACGTGGCTAAGCAGGGGAGTGTGCTCCTTTGAAGAAATGTCCGATCTTTCAAAAAAGCTTCGGACCTCACTGGATGAGCGGTTTTTCATTACGGCTCCCAGCCCAATTCGCAAGCAGATTTCGCAAATTGACGGAACAATCAAATATCTCTGGGAGCTTGCGGACGGAAACGCTGTGGAAACTGTCGTAATGAGCTACAAGCACGGCAACACAGTTTGTATATCGACTCAGGTGGGCTGCCGTCAGGGCTGCGCTTTCTGCGCTTCTACGATAGGAGGACTGGTCCGCAACCTCGAGCCTTCGGAAATGCTTGACGAGGTGCTCTTTTCGCAGCTGGATTCAGGACATGAAATCTCGAATATCGTGCTGATGGGCATTGGCGAACCGCTGGATAATTATGACAATGTGATAAAATTCCTGAGGCTAGTGAACCATCCCCTCGGAATGAACATCGGAATGCGGCATATATCACTCTCGACCTGCGGACTTACAGAGAAGATTGACAAACTGGCCGAACTTAATCTACAATTGACCTTATCGATATCTCTCCACGCGCCGGACGATGAAACGCGCTCAAAGCTCATGCCGGCAAACAGGGGCAGGGGAGTAGACGAGCTCATTTCCTCCTGCAGGCGCTATTATGAGCGCACCGGACGGAGAATATCCTTTGAATACGCAATGATAGATGGCATAAACGACACTCCGGAGCACGCGAAGAAGCTTGCGGGCCTTGCGAAACAGTGCGGGGCGCATATTAACCTAATACCGCTCAATCACGTTGAAGAGAGGGCTTTTAAACCCTCCACGGCTGAAAATTTGAAGAAATTTATCAGCATTCTCGAAGCTAACGGAGCAAATTCAACAGTACGCAGAAAGCTCGGAAACGATGTCGACGCCTCCTGCGGACAGCTGAGGAGAAAAGCTGCCAGAGAAGACAGCAAAAAGATATGAACTCAAAGGTCTGCGCCGGGAACCCGAAAAGCTACGCGGCGCGCAGGAGGGACAAATGAAAGGCTACACCATAACCGATGTCGGTAAGGTGAGAAGCGAGAACCAGGACTGTGTCCGATTCTTCCAGAATACTTCTCCGTCTTTTGCCGTTCTCGTGCTCTGTGACGGCATGGGAGGTGCCAAAGCGGGAAGAGTCGCAAGCGAAATCGCTCTCTCATCCTTCACAACAGAGATATCAGAAAATCTTTCCGATAAGAAACGAAAGGAAAGCCTTGCCGCGGCTGCGCGCCTCGCGGCGAGCGAAGCAAATGACCAGGTGTATAAGCGCGCCGGAACAGACAAAACCTGTGAGGGGATGGGCACAACTCTCGTAGCGGCAATTGTCAAGGGCAAGGAAACCTGTATCGTGAACGTCGGCGACAGCCGCGCGTACCTTATTTCTGAAGGTGAAATAACCCAGATTACCCGTGATCACTCCTTTGTTGAGGAAATGGTAGGAAAAGGTGCTATAACAAGAGAACAGGCACGAAATCATCCCAGAAAAAACATAATTACTCGCGCATTGGGCGTCGACAAGATTGTTTTATGCGATACATTTACACCTGAATTCAAAAAGAATGACCTGCTTTTGCTTTGCTCGGACGGCTTGAGCAATACGCTCAGCGATTCTGAGATACTCGAGATTGTCAAAAACAAGAAGGAACTTCCCGAATTAGGAAAAGAACTTCTCGACATGGCTCTTTCGAGAGGCGCTCCCGACAATGTTACGGTCGGACTGCTCCGCAAATAATATTGACCTCATTTATGGAGGATTAACAATGGAAAATTGTATGGACAGGTATCTGGGACAGATGCTTGACAACAGATACGAAATCCTTGAAGTTATCGGTTCCGGTGGTATGGCGGTTGTTTACAAAGCCCTCTGCCACAGACTTAACCGCTACGTTGCCGTCAAGGTGCTCAAGGATGAATTTGCCTGCGACAGCGATTTCAGTGAACATTTCCGTGCGGAGTCACAGGCGGTTGCCATGCTTTCACACCCGAACATCGTGTCGGTCTACGACTTCAGCCGTGATTCCGACTGTCAATATATTGTCATGGAACTGCTGGAGGGTATAACTCTCAAACAGTACATGCAGAAAAAGGGCGCTCTGAGTTGGAAAGAGGCGCTCCATTTTGCAACGCAGATTGCGAGGGCTTTGAGTCATGCCCACAGCAAAGGGATAGTCCACCGCGATATTAAGCCGCAGAACATTATGGTGGTTAAAGACGGAAGCATCAAGGTTGCTGATTTCGGTATAGCGCATCTTCAGAGCGAATCTAACGGTGAAACGCCCGAGACTATGGGATCAATCCACTATATCAGCCCGGAGCAGGTTCACGGAGACCCCGTTGACGCGCGTGCGGATATTTATTCTCTTGGCGTTGTGATGTACGAAATGCTTACGGGCAGGCTACCCTACGAGGGCGATACTGTCGAAGCAATTGCAGTTCAGCACCTAGGCCAGATGCTAACGCTGCCGGGAGACATTAATCCTGATATTCCTGTTCAGCTTGAGAACATCACGCTCAGGGCGATGGCAGCTGAAATAGATGAACGCTACCAGTCTGCAGACGATCTCTTGAATGACCTTGAAGCATTCCGAAAAAATCAGGCTCTGCTTGGCATCGATTCCGGCACTGCAGAGGAAGCTGCGAACACCGGAAGTCATAAGAAAGGACTCTTGCGTTCCAAGGAAAGCTATGCGCAGAGAAAAGCCCGCTCAAGGACAGTAAGCACTTATTCGGGCATTGCGTTGATAGTGGTATTTCTTCTGGTTATTGCTTCATTTCTCTGGAGCTTCTGGCTGAAAGACATTTTCACCGATTCGCAGAGAATAGATATTCCGAGCTTCGTCGGAAAGGACAGCGAGACCGTTACAAACAGCGACGCGTATAAAGACACCTTCAACTTCCATGTTGTCTATGCAATCGACCCAAACACTCCCGAGGGAGAAATAATCAGTCAGGATCCGGAGGAAGGACGCAATGTAGCTGTCGATGATAACGGAGTAGATATCGAGCTTACGGTCAGCGCCGGTATTAAGATGACTAAGATGCCGGACATGACGAACCATGAAGCCCGCGAAGCAAAGCTTTCGCTTGAACAGCTTGGCTTTGTAGTTAATGTTCAGCCTGTTGCGTCGGACTCCATTACGGAGGGCTATGTAGTCAACACCAGCCCTGCGGCAAACGAACAGGTCGCGCAGGGAGCTACGGTAACGCTCTCCGTCAGCGGAGGGCCGGAGCTTAAACAGGTCACGATGCCAAGCATCATCGGCCAATCTAAGAACTCTGCAATTTCCAAGCTTTCCGAGCTCAATCTCGATGTCGGGAGCGTCAGCGAGGTCGAAAATGATTCCGCCGCGGGCACGGTAATCTGGCAGAGCATCGATTCAGGCCAATCTGTCGCGGAGCATACCGTGATATACTTAAAAGTCTCTAAGGGCCCGAAGGAATCTCCCACACCGGAGGCGTCCGAGCCTGCCGAGACTCCTGCCGATTCAACCGGGGGGACGGGTACCTGATGCCGACTGGAACAATAGTCAAGGCGCTCAGCGGCTTTTACTATGTCAAGACCGACTGCGGCATAATAGAATGCAGAGCACGCGGTAAATTCCGTCTGGACGGAACGACTCCGCTGGTAGGGGACAGAGCAGATATTGTGCTGGACACCAACGGTAAAGGCACGGTTGACATAATACATGAAAGAAAAAACAGTTTTGTACGTCCGGCGGTTGCAAACATAGACTGTATGGTCATTCTTGCCTCAGCTGTGAACCCTATAACCGATCCTTTTTTGATTGACAGAGTCACGGCTCTCGCGGAAAATGCGGGCTGCGAAGTAATTATCTGCATCAACAAAACGGATATGGACTCAGGCGACAGGCTCTATGAGATTTATGGGACGACAGGCTACACTCTCATAAGAACAAGCGCAGCAACGGGTGAGGGCATACCTGAACTGAAGGATGCCATTAAAGGAAAGCTCTGCGCTTTCACAGGAAATTCCGGAGTCGGAAAATCAAGCCTTTTGAACGCTCTATCTCCGGAGCTTGATATCAAGGTCGGCGAGGTCAGCGATAAACTCGGGCGCGGCAGGCATACTACCCGACATGTGGAAATATTCTCGTTGGGCGATGGGGCATTTATAGCCGATACGCCGGGCTTCGGCTCTTTTGATATTGAAAAAATGGAGCACATACCTAAGGAAAACCTTCAGTATTCTTTCCGTGAGTTTTTACCGTTTATCGGTAAATGCCGCTTTGACGACTGCGCGCATATCAAAGAGCCCGGCTGTGCTGTTCTGGAGGCTGTGGAAAAGGGAACTGTAAGCCATTCACGGCATGAGAGCTATGTTCGTCTCTATGGGCTTGCCTCACAGGTTAAGGACTGGGAAATTAAATAAGCTGATTCACAAATACAAAGCCCTTTGCGTATAATGTACCGGGTACAGAATATGCAAAGGGTATTTTTGCTGTCTGAAAGGAGGTAAGACCTTGAAAAAAAACGGCAGGCCTCGCTGTAGGATCGGCTGTTTGGTCGCTCTGCTCGGAGTTTTCGTATTGCTTGCGCTGATTCTGCCCTCTTCGTTCTGGTGGTTCGTTCTGGGCGCAGTTCTGATCTATGTCGGTCTTTGCGTGATAAGATGGTGAAGTTAATTTCTTGAATGGAGGAGCGCTATGAAAGTTATGGTTTTTTGTCCGCCGAGGTGCATTCGTGTTTTTCTGAGAAGATTCTTCCGTTAGGATGCAAGGCTTAAATAAAAGAATAAATTGCGGGTTCCGCTCATACTGTTAATTGAAACAGTAATGAAAGGACTGATAATATGCGCGTCGCGCTTCATCGCGTTGAAAGCGATTGCCTGAAACCTATATACGACAATGTGATTTCTAAAGAGGAAACTCTTGAGCTTGTCGTTCCCGACGTCAACGCGGATATCGGTGAGATACTCGATGTCCGCGGCCAGCTTCTTGTTTCATCACAAAAAACAAAAACCGACGAGGTATATTTCAACGCCTCGGTTGAAGTAAGCGTAATTTACGCGGCAGAGGACAGTGGCAAAATGCAGTGCGTCATGTCAAATATCCCGCTCGATATGGCAGTGCCGGTAGCCGGAGCCGATGAGAATTCAAAGCTTTGCTCAAGATGGGCGCTCTGCTGTCTGGACGCGAGAATGATGAATTCGCGAAAGCTCATGCTTCGGGCGGATGTGACAGCGAATGTTGTAGTCTATGCGCCGGATAAGTTCGTACTTTGGGACAACTTATCCGACAGCGAAAAAGAATCCGTCTGCATTTTGAAAAAAGAAGTCGAACATACTCTCGTTGTCGGAGTGCGGGAAAAAAGCTTTGTCGTAACCGACGAACACAAGCTTCCAGCAGATAAGGAGCAAAACGCAAAAATGCTCAGCGCCGAAACGGAAATTTGCGTTCAGGACATAAAAGAGGTTGGAAATAAGATCATCATTAAGGCGCTCGCAAAGACTCTGGCAGTATTTTTAAACGAAAACGACGGCAGCCTTTTTGACAACCTTTTCACCACGCAGTTTTCGCAGATTATCGAAGTTGACACTTTCAGTGATAACATTATGAACACTGTCAGTATCCAGCTCAAGGACGCGGAGTTCAAGATGGCCGCGAATAAGGATAATGCCTTTGTGTGTCTGGCGTCGCTGCAAATGTCGGCGCAGGCTGTAAGCAGGGAAGCAAAGCTTTCCGTCTATGTTGCCGACGCTTACAGCAATGCGTATAAGGTGAACACCGAATGCGAAGACGTAAGGCTGATGAAAAGCCTGCCGCAGAGTCCGATAACGCTGAATTTAAAATGCAAAATGAAGTCCGGAGCGGCGCTGACGGAAATTATGTATGCAGGCGTTTCGGAAGTCTGCACGGAGCTTGAAGGAAACGCTGTAAGAGTTTCTGCAAGCGTCAGCGGAGTCGGAAAATCGGAGAGCGGAGAGCTTGAAGCCCTTGACCTGAAGCTGAACGGGGAAGAGACAGTTGAGGTCATGAGAAACCAGAGAATTGAAATCATTTCTGTTTGCTGTGAAAAGCCGATGATAACTGGAGCGCCGCATAGCGCGGAGCTTAGCGTTGTCTTCGAAATCGCTTACTGCATAAAGGAGTATTCGGAAATCAGTGCAGTATGCGCTCTTGAGCTTTGCGAGGATTGCCAGATGTATAGCGGCGGCCGTCCGACACTCGTCGTACTGTGCTCAGAAAGAGAAACAGACCTTTGGATGCTGGCTAAAAAATACGGTTCGACCATGGATATGATTGAATCAGCGAATAAAATTAATAATGAATTTTCGCCAAAATACAGACCGCTCCTGATACCCAGAGCTAAGTGATATTTAAACTATAGCTCCTCGAAAATACTTGCACCGCCCCTCATTATATGGTAAAATAGCGAAAGCTAAAGACAAGAGGAGCTGTTAATATGTCAGGTCACTCAAAGTGGCATAATATTCAGAAAACAAAGGGTGCGGCAGACGCTAAGCGCGCTCAGGCATTTACCAAAATTGCTAGGGAAATGATTGTTGCCGTCAAAGAAGGCGGAAGCGGCGATCCCGCGAACAATTCACGCCTTGCCGCCGTCATTATGAAGGCAAAGGCCGCGAATATGCCTAACGACAACATCAAGCGCGCCATCGAAAAAGGTCTGGGCGCGGGAGATTCTTCAAACTACGAAACCATAGTGTACGAGGGCTACGGCCCCTGCGGAGTCGCCGTCATAGTTGAAACCATGACAGACAACCGCAATCGCACGGCCTCCGAAATGCGACACTATTTTGATAAATACGGCGGAAACATGGGTATGGCGGGCTGTGTCTCCTGGTCGTTCGATAAAAAAGGCGTAATAATAGTCGACAACGAGGATTTAAAGCTCAATGAGGACACTGTGTTGGAAGCGGCGCTGGACGCCGGAGCCGATGACTGTGTCACAGAGGACGAAACCTTTGTCGTTTATACCGCTCCGGACGATTTCCAGCCTGTTGCGGCGGCTCTCGAAGCGAAGGGTTATAAATTCCTTTCAGCGGAAGTCGAAATGGTTCCCCAGAACTACATCAAGCTTGTCTCAGAAGACGACGTCAAGAACATGAACAAAATGCTGGAAATGTTCGAGGACAACGAAGACGTGCAGAACGTATGGCACAACTGGGATAACGAAGAATAAATACCGAATCTATATACAAGCGGCAAACAGGAGTGTTTTGTTTGCCGCTTGCTTCAAAATATTCATAGGAGAACATGATAATGAAAAAAAGCACGGTTTCTATCATTTTGGGCGCGCTTGTGATTGCTCTGGGCGTCTTTTTCGGCGGACAGGCTTTGGGCTTCTGGAAGGAATACAATGTCTCTTTTGACGGTTGGTGGACTCTTTTTATAATCGTGCCCTGCATCATTTCGATAATTAACAGCGGCTTCAACTTTTTCAATACTTCGGTTGGCGGAGTCGGTGTGCTTCTACTTCTGGCGGCGCAGGACGTTCTGCACGGCGAGCTGGGCTATAAACTGATATTCCCGTTTGTTATAGTCATTTTTGGACTGAGTATTATTTTCAAGAAACCAATCAGGTTCAGAAAAGAGAGCAACAACGGCGTATATGCCGGAAACAGCGGCGAAAACTATTTTGCCGTTTTCGGCGGTAGCAGCCCAAAGTTCGACGGAATGGATTTTCGCGGAGCAAACTCCTACGCTATATTCGGCGGTATTGACCTGAGGCTGGAGAACGCGATAATCAGGCGCGACTGCATAATTAATTCTTATACTGTCTTCGGCGGAACGGATATTATTCTCCCAAAGAATGTCAAGGCGGTAGTCGACAGCACCCCGATATTAGGCGGAGTTGACAACAGCTTCGTATCGGAAGCGGGCGAGAACGCGCCGACCGTTCTGATTCGCGCAATGAGTATCTTCGGCGGAACGGATATAAAATAATAAACGTGAATTTACGGCAAAAGAACACGCGCCGCATCATTTCGATGCGGCGCGTGCTTTTTGTTATTTCAGCATAAACACGTTCGTGTCGGTTCCAAAGTTATACACACTGTAGCAGACCAGAACCTCGTCGATGCCGTTATCCTTGACGTAGTCGGAGACTGACGATTCCATAAGCTGTGTCTTGTAATAGCGCAAATCCATAACGTCGATTTCCGAGAAGTTGTTCTGTAGGAAGGGCAGGAGGGAGTCCGTATAGCTGTCTCGCAGTATCAAAATTTTCGGTGCGTCGGTGTTTTGGGTCGTGATTTTAACAAGCGGAGTGTTGCCACCCATAAACATGGAATATTTATCCTTTTTCTCAAGGAAGGTATTGTCGTACATCGTACCTTTTACAGCTTCACCCGTCGAGTAATTCATTACCTCTGTCGTCGGCTCCTGCGGGGCAAAAATCTGAATTGAATCGGGCTTTACCCAGCTTATGCCGGACTTCGAATATACGGTGCCGTAAAACTCACCCGAAACTGTCTGCGGAGTGAAATCGGAGAGGGGAGTGGGTGTGTACCCCATGGCCTTCATAAGTGCTTCATAGCCGTAATAGGCGCCGAGACTTGTCCAGTGGTGATCAGTGCGGTAATAAATATATTCGTCCGAATGTGCGGCCAGAGCGGCTTTCATATCGATGTTCTTTGCACCGGAATTGGCGTAGCAGTAGTCAATGACATTCGTCTCGCTGTCGTTCGGCGCGTTCTTTGGAATTATTTCGGAATGTATTTCTGAATTGCTCGGGATTAAGGCGAAATAAACAGGCACTGAGGAGCTTTCGGCAAAGCTCTTCACAGCTCCGATATTCGTGTCAAGCTGCTTTTGGTCGGGTGCTTCATACGCCTCGATGAGTGTATCTCCCTTGCAGAGATAGACGCCCTTGTTTTCCTCTTTACCGATCCCGATTTCGCATCTTGCCTTCATGGTCGTCCAGCTGTCGCGGAAGGGGAACTGGTCGGACGCGTAGGATTCAAATTTGGTCGAAAACTTCTTTGAAATCAATGAATCAAAAGTCAAGGCCGGAGCCTGTGTCAGCTCTCTGTTTTCACGCTCAGAAAACCCTTTGTCTGGGAAAATGAGGAAGAGAGTAAAAAACAGGACGATATAGGCCGCAAATAGTATTATCTGTATCCATGATGATCGTTTTGTCATATTCTCTACCTCTTAGAAGCGGAAATACAGGAAGGGGTTATAGGTCGCGTCGACAAGATAAGCCGTGCAGACCACAAGCCCGAGCACTATCAGAACGGGAGTCGCGATGTCTTTAGCTTTCTGCGGAAGCTTATTGAAAAGATTTTTCGCAAGGGGAGTGCAGGCGATGAACGCGACAATAAACACGACGGCGAAAGAGATGAAATAGAAACCGTCGACTTTATTGAAGAAGCCGCCGTTGCCGAAGCCGAACATTGCTTTATAATACCTCGCGCAGTCGTTAAGGGAGGTGAGCTGGAATACTACCCAGCCGCACACCGCGACAAGGACTGTATAAACATGTCCGACAAATTTCGGCGCTTTTTCAAGTACCTTCAGCCAATACAGCTTTTCGAATATCAGGAACGCTGCGTAATATAGTCCCCAGAGCATGAAAGTCCAGCTTGCGCCGTGCCAGAAGCCGGTCAACGCCCAGACAATAGTTATATTGAGCAGTTGGCGGTATTTGCCCTTGCGGTTGCCGCCAAGAGGGATATAAACGTAGTCGCGGAACCATGTTCCGAGGCTGATATGCCAGCGCCGCCAGAATTCAGTGACGCTTTTGGAGATATACGGGTAGTTGAAATTCTCAAGGAACTCAAAGCCCAGCATACGGCCAAGACCGATTGCCATGTCGCTGTAGCCGGAAAAATCAAAATAAATCTGCAAAGAAAATGCTATTATACCAATCCACGAGCCGACAAAGCTTAAATCGGACGACTGCATAACTGAATAAGTATCCCACAGCTTGCCGATGTTGTTTGCAATGAGAACTTTCTTCGCAAGACCAATCGTAAGACGTCTGACGCCGCTGGCAAACTGGTCGGGAGACTTCGAGCGGAAATTGAGCTGGGAGGCTATGTCCTTGTAGCGCACAATCGGACCCGCGATAAGCTGTGGGAAGAGTGTAACGAAGGTTCCGAAGCTGACAAAGCTCTTCTGCGCGTCGCAGTCGCCGCGATAGATGTCGATTGAATAGGACATCTTCTGGAAGGTATAAAACGAGATACCGATAGGTAGGGCGACGCTGAGAGGCTTGATGAAGCTCAGCCCGGGGATAAGGTCCAGCGTTGTCGCGAACAGGTTGTAATACTTAAAGAACGCCAGCATTGCGAGGTTCACAATTATTACGACGACGAGTATCGCTTTGGACTTTTTCTTATCAACGTCCCTGTATTTGCAAACATACTTTCCGCCGAAAAAGTTGAATACCATGGAAAACAGCATGAGCAGGATGTAAATCGGTTCGCCCCAAGCGTAGAACACGAGGTTCGAAAGAAGCAGCCACGGATTACGCCATTTCCACGGCACAATGTAGTAAATCCCCAATACAATTGGGAGATAAATGAACAAAAAAAGTATGCTTGAAAATACCATTCGATACTATCCTCCGTACTGCCGCATATATTGTTTATTTTACAGGAAACCAGGAACAATTGCAACAGACGAAGCTCGAATTTGACAACATTGTGGTGATATTTCCAGTGACGTAGAATATGAGGTCAGAAAAATGCCTATTTGTCCTTGTCCGGTTCAAAATTAGCCAGCGGATTCGCGGCGGCGGCGATTCGCAGCTCTGAATTGTCCACATGGGTATATATCTGCGTTGTATTGAGGTGCTCATGCCCCAGCACCTCCTGGAGCGTGCGCACGTCAACGCCGTTTTGCAGCATGAGCGTCGCCGCCGTATGGCGCAGCTTATGAGCGGAATATTGCGTGGGGTCGAGTCCAGCACGAAGGAGGTTCGTTTTGACCATGCTATGTACCATTTCCCGGGAAATACGAGTACGCCGATTGGTAACGAACATCGCCGGCTCATGTACCGGAACCATGTTTCGCCGCACAAGCAGCCAAGCGTCGATTGCGCTTTTGGTTGAATCGTTAAGGTACGCAATTCGCTCTTTATTGCCTTTTCCGATGACACGGAGACTATCCACGTGATAATCAGTGAGATTAAGACCTACAATTTCCGAAATACGCAGTCCGCAGTTCAGAAAAATGCATAAAATACAGTAGTCGCGTTCCCTATTATTACCAATTACAGCGTTTAATAACAGCCGACTTTCATCAAGAGAAAGATAGTGGGGGAGGGTTTTCGGCGTTTTGGGAGAATCGAGGTCCGCAACAGGGTTTTCTGCAAGTAATTTTGCTTTAACTGTCAAATATTTGTAGAAACTGCGAATACATGCAATTTTTCTTGCACGAGAAGTGGCTGATAATCCATATTCCTTGATACGGCTGTTTTGATTGACAACACGGTCGCGCGCGAGGAAGGATAGGTAGTCATAGACTTCATTGAGCGTAACACTGCTCAAAAAATCTAGATTAACATCCATAATAGGAATTTCGTCGAATTCGGTTTTGTGCGGTACAATACCACGATCAATTTTTAGAAATCGAAAAAACATTCGCAGGTCAAGAAAATACTCGTCAACGGTTTTTGACGAATGGCCTTTGATAGTTTCGTGGTACATAAGAAAGTCTTTAAGAATCTGCGGCGATTCGTGACGGTAATCCATAGTAATACGCTCCTTACAAAGCACTCAGCAGAGAGCTGCACTAGAATAGCGAATAATCAAAGCCTCAACGGAATTATGATATAAGAATATTATACCATTAACCGGTGGGGCAGTCTATTGACAAATATACCAACAATTAAACAAAATAAAAATTTTGTTTAATAGAGGGGATATGTAAACCTAAGAAACAACTAATACTAAGCCTAATGTTCGGGATTAATTGCTGTTGACCTTGTCAGTCAATCACTGTATAATACATTAACTAATTGTAAAAAAGGAGTAGACATGAATAAAACTCTGTTATTCTTTAAGTGTGCAGCTTTTTTCTTTTTTGGTATAGTTTTAGGATTTTTAATTGCACCAATTAAAAAAGGTATTTCGATAGGCAACAATTCAGGAAATAATTCTTGTAACGGCTCTCCTGTTTCATGTGATGGAAATGAAAAACAATAAATCAAGTATAATACTGGAATACTTGAATAAGTAAAACTCTCTACATTTACAAATTTGCTTTTCATTACATTACCCCACATTTATAAGGATAATATTACCATGCTACCCTACTTCTAAATAGTCAAGAAAAAAGCCCCCTGCCATCAGCAGAGGGCTTTTCGTTTTTATAATAAATTACAGATATAATTCCGTTACTTCTCCATTATTTCTCGCTTTTTCCACTTAAAGCTCTTGCTTTCAGAAACAAACAATCCGACTAGCGCAAGTACTATCCCAAGTGCCGACATAATGTTGATTTTCTCGTGCAGAACGAGCACCGAGCTGATTACGGTTACTACAGGGACTATGTAAATGTACACGCTGGTTTTGACCGGCCCCAGCAGCTTTACGGCAAAATTCCATGTGACGAAGCAGATTGCGGAGGCCGCAAGACCAAGAAACAGCATATTAAGAAGGTTTGCGGACTCCGTAAAGCGCTCAAGTCCCAGCCGAAAATCAGTCAAAAAGAACGCAGGTGTCATGAGCAGCAGACCGTAAAAAAAGGTGCGCCTCGTTGTCGCAATTGAGTTATATCCAAAGGTGCTAATTTTCTTTGCGAGCAATGAGTAAACCGCCCAGACGGCCGCCGCCAGAACAGCCAGAATATCGCCCAGCGGATGAAACTCGAAGCCAGTGCCTCCGCTAAAGCTCATTAAAATGATTCCGGTGATAGCGGCAATGAACCCGATGAAAAAGTTCGGCTTAAGCTGTTCTTTATCTGCAAAGAAATGCGCTAAAATCGCTGTGAAAAACGGCGCAACCGAAACGACGACACCAATGTTTGAAGCCATAGAGTATATCAGCGCGAAGTTTTGAAGCAGATAATACAGCGTCACGCCGCACAGCCCCGCACAGACAAATATCCATTCCTGTTTTCTGTCTGTCAGCTTAAGCCTGTGAGGATAAACTATCAGCAGCGCGACAAAGCCTATAGCAAAACGAAAAAACAGAATTTCTACGGGCGTAAAGTCTACCAGAAGAATTTTCGTCGAAATGAATGTCAAGCCCCATATAAGTATTGTAACGAGTGCGGTTATGTGCCCGGTAACAGCGGTTTTCTTTTTCATGTTTCACCTATTTACGATTTAAATCATTATTTTGTATTAACTGTAAGAATACTACAGAAATACACACTTAGTCAAGGATGCATTTTTGCCGCCGGTAATGCGCAAAAGCGCTTGTGTTTTAGAGACAGCCTACAGAAGTACGAATATCCGCATATACTGCGGTAATAATTATCTGATGAAGTGGTTATATTAATCGAAGCAGTCAGACTTTGAAAAGGAGCACGGAATATGAATTTAGACGACAAAGCCGGGACGGAAAAGCGAAAACCGGAGCCGATCGAAAAAACCACGATTAAAACCGGAAGCTCGAGCTACACCTTCACACAATCATGGATTGAAAACGAAGCTCTCAAAGATATTTTAGTTGGGTTAATCGCAGACGATTATAACAATCAGTAAGAGCATAGTAATAATACAAAGCCACCGTTATTCTTATGAAAAACGGTGGCTTTTTCTAGGGCACTTCCCTACCCTGCCAATATAGTTATTTATTTATAATTGCATTAATAATAACATAATTATCCATTTATTGCGTATTTTTAACGTGTCTTCAAAGTTGACGCGCCTTAGTGCATCAGCGGCTTATCGCTGCGGTAAAGCGTGTAGCCGCCTTCAAATTTTTTGATAAGCGTCATTTTAGCTCCGACTCTGGCCGCATAACGCAGGGCTGAGGTGTTTTGGTGCCCAAAAAACACATACACGGCCTTTTTATTTTCCTTTTCGCCATAAACGCCCTGCGGATTGATATACCCAAGAATCTCAAACGGCTTTTTATAGGAGCATGCGGCCAGCGCTTTGCCGTTTGTGAATATACCGCAATCGGACAGTGCGATGCTCCAGTCGCCGTAAATATAAGTAATATCCGTTGTCGATAATATATTCGCTTATCTCCTCAGCTACGCAGGGCGCTTCGGGACTGAAAGTGTTTTTAAGTACGGGATAATAACCCGTGTACCAAGTTCCAATGCAGGCCGCGCAGAGTAAAACTACTCCTGCAAATTTACCTTTATAGGATTTAATATACATTAACAGCACAACGCAGGATATAGCCGCAAACGGGTACCAGACAAACATATAGACCATACGGAAATTGATATCCAGAATGTGATTTGCGGCGAAGAGCTCAATCAGAGATATGGCAAATATAAATAGAGTCAATATACCAAAAAGGTATTTACTTCCGTTTTTGATTTTGCGCCGCTCGTTTATACAGCCTCTTATAGATATGACCGCGGCGGAGATGACGATGCCGGTGAAAAACAACGCGAGTATAAGGTAGATAACACCGTTTTTTTCGTGAAAGGCATAGTAAAAACCGGTGATTTTCTGCAGTATTCTCATATTGACCTCATGCACCCCTCCCCTCGCTGACGGGCTTCTGCGTGTGACTGTGCCGTAGATTTCAACTTGAGGAACCTTAAGCAGCCTAATATACATAGCACCAAGCAGATTGGAAACCGCGTAAAGAAAGGCTCTGAGCGCTGCCGCGCGCGTTCTGAGAATCAGTTTCTGTTCCTTCTTGTACAGAAGAACCAGTATGCGGAGAACGTCGACTGCGAGTATCGGAAGGATGAGGACAGCAGTCTGCCTTAGGCTCTGCATTCCGGCAGCGAAACAGAGCGCAAGCGAAATAAGCAAAGAGGCGGAAAGCTTTCGTTTTTCGGGGAAACAGAGAGCGTGAAGATAGTCTCCCGTAACTACCAGAATCGTTATCAGATAGCCGCTGTAATAGCTGGCAAGTATATAAAATAGCTGACCTTCAAGACTCAGGGCCGCGTTCGCCGTTACCATACAGCCAAGCAAGGCCAAAATGCCCGCGAAACGCCCGACTTTATCGGTAAACGGGTAAATCAAAAACAGCATGCTCAAAACAATCAGCAGGGTCATTGCCGTTGTTGCCAATGCCATTGAAAGGTTCGGAGTGCCGGTAAGCCCATAAAACAAAGCGCAGAGCACCGGCGTTGCAAAGATATAGTACTGATTGCCGAAGACCCAGCTGTCTGGGAAAAAGCTCTTTGCTTTCCATGCAAGCATTGAAAATACAGTGTCCTCATACATATCACAGCTGCAGAACTTAGGAAAACCTTTGAAATTGATGACGGCAAAGGAGAGAAGAAAGAGCGCTGATACAGCTGCAAGCAAGGTTATACTTAGTAGCTTTCTTCCTTCACTGTGCTCCATTAGCGCCGCCTCCGATTTCCGCATTTTGCTTAATTATACTGATATTTCAGCAAAATCATGCAGGAACTCAAAAAGAGATTTGAAAGTAAAAAATCACCGGCGTCTTTTTGACGCCGGTGACCAGTTTTGTTGGATATTGCCTGCCCTATCGATTATCTCGGGAACCTGATTGCTGCCTGAGCAGCAGCGAGACGTGCGATTGGAACGCGGAAGGGCGAGCAGGAAACATAGTTGAGTCCGGTCTTGTGGCAGAACTCAACGGACGAAGGATCGCCGCCGTGTTCGCCGCAGATGCCGATTTTGAGGTCGGGACGTGTTTCGCGTCCGAGCTTGACAGCCATCTGAACAAGCTTGCCTACGCCAGTCTGGTCGAGACGTGCAAACGGATCGGATTCAAGTATCTTCTTCTGATAGTAAGCGTCGAGGAACTTGCCGGCATCATCGCGGGAGAAGCCGAAGGTCATCTGTGTGAGGTCGTTCGTGCCGAAGGAGAAGAATTCAGCTTCCTTGGCGATATCGTCTGCGGTGACGCAGGCGCGCGGAATTTCAATCATCGTGCCGACCTTGTAGTGCAGGTCGCTTCCGGCTGCCTTTATGACAGCGTCAGCAGTTTCGACGACTATCTTCTTGACATACTGGAGTTCCTTGACTTCGCCTACGAGCGGAATCATAATCTCGGGTACGAGATCCCAGTCGGGATGCTTTTTCTTGACGTTGATAGCAGCCTTAATAACAGCGTTGGTCTGCATCACGGCGATTTCCGGATAAGTGATGCACAGACGGCAGCCGCGGTGACCCATCATGGGGTTAAACTCATGGAGGCCCGCGATTATCGCCTTGATATCCGCGACGGACTTGCCGAGGTCCTTGGCAAGAAGCTCAATGTCCTCTTCCTCTGTCGGTACGAACTCGTGGAGAGGAGGATCGATATAGCGGATGGTTACGGGGTTGCCTTCCAGCGCCTCGTAAATGCCCTCAAAGTCGGACTGCTGCATCGGCTCAAGCTTCAGCAGTGCCTTCTCGCGCTGCTCGACAGTGTCGGAGCAAATCATCTCGCGAATTGCGGGGATACGGTCAGCTTCGAAGAACATATGCTCAGTGCGGCAGAGGCCGATGCCCTGAGCGCCGAACTTTCTTGCCTGCCTTGCATCTTTAGGCGTGTCGGCGTTTGTGCGAACCATAAGTGTTCTGTATTTGTCGGCCCAGGCCATAATGCGTCCAAACTCGCCGCCGATGGTGGCGTCGGTTGTCTTAATGGCTTCGCCGTAGATATTTCCGGTTGAACCGTCGAGGCTCAGCCAGTCGCCTTCCTTATAGACCTTGCCGGAGAGCTCAAACTTTTTATTCTCTTCATCCATCTTGATTGAGCCGCAGCCCGCAACGCAGCAGGCGCCCATTCCGCGGGCAACAACGGCTGCGTGGGAGGTCATGCCTCCGCGAACTGTCAGTATGCCCTGAGCGACGGCCATGCCCTCGATATCCTCAGGAGAGGTTTCTAGGCGGACGAGGACGACCTTTTCCTTCTTCGCGGCCCAAGCCTTTGCATCCTCAGCCGAGAACACGATTTTGCCGCAGGCAGCGCCGGGAGAAGCCGCGAGGCCGGTACCGATAACGGCGGCCTTCTTGAGAGCGTCCGCGTCAAACTGCGGATGCAGGAGCGCGTCAAGCTGCTTCGGGTCTATCATAAGAAGGGCTTCTTTTTCGTCTATAACACCCTCGTCAACGAGGTCGCAGGCGATTTTGAGAGCGGCTGCCGCGGTGCGCTTGCCGTTTCTGGTCTGGAGCATAAAGAGCTTTTTGTCTTCGATTGTAAACTCCATGTCCTGCATGTCGCGGTAATGGCTCTCAAGCTTTGCGCAGATTTTCACGAAATCGTCATAAGCTCCGGGCATTACGTCCTTGAGCTGGTCGATGGTCTGAGGAGTACGGATGCCAGCGACGACGTCCTCGCCCTGAGCGTTCATCAGGAATTCGCCGAACAGCTTCTTTTCGCCGGTTGCGGGGTTACGGGTAAACGCAACGCCTGTGCCGGAGGTGTCGCCGAGGTTGCCGAATACCATTTCCTGAACGGAGACGGCGGTGCCCCAGGAGCCGGGGATGTCGTTCATACGGCGATATACAATAGCGCGGTTATTGTTCCAAGAACGGAAGACGGCCTTAACTGCGCCCATCATCTGCTCTTTCGGGTCGGTCGGGAAATCGGAGCCGACTTTCGATTTGTATTCCGCCTTGAACTGCTCGGCAAGAGTTTTGAGGTCATCTGCGGTGAGTTCAGTGTCCTGCTTTACTCCGCGCTCTTCCTTCATTTTGTCGATGAGCTCTTCAAAATACTTCTTTCCGACTTCCATAACGACGTCGGAATACATCTGGATAAAGCGTCTGTAGCAGTCGTATGCCCAGCGGGGATTGCCGGACTTTTTGGCAATGACTTCAACAACTTCTTCATTTAGGCCGAGGTTAAGAATTGTGTCCATCATTCCGGGCATGGATGCGCGTGCACCGGAACGTACAGAAACGAGAAGCGGGTTCTCCTTGTCGCCGAATTTCTTTCCGGTCTGCTCTTCAAGAGTTACGACATAAGTCATAATTTCATCCTGTATTTCGGATGAAATGGTTTCGCCGTCTTCATAATACTTTGTGCATGCTTCTGTCGAGATAATGAAGCCGTGCGGTACGGGTAAACCAAGGTTGGTCATTTCGGCAAGGTTAGCGCCTTTGCCGCCCAGAAGCTCGCGCATTTTGCCGTTTCCTTCGGCAAACAGGTACACATACTTTTTGTTCATACATTTACTCCTTTTGTATGTTATTCATTAATGAACACCAAATTTATTTGCCCACGCAAAATCTTTCAAAGATTCGCCTGGTAACGTCCTCTCGGACGGTTTTGCCTGTCAGTTCACCGAGAGCGGAAAGAGCGTTCTCGGCTTCGGTAAGAACGATGTCGGGCGTTGCGCCAGTTTTCAAAGCCAGAACGGCTTCGTCGATGGAATTAAGCGCTCTGCCAACCGCGTCCGCATGGCGGGAATTAGTCAGTATTTCGCCTGCCGGCGCAGGAGGCGTCGGAAATAGCAAGGAAATCTCTTTGTCCAGAGCGTCCAGCCCTGTTTTATCTATAGCAGATACCGGCAGTATGATATCAAAGCTCATTTTTATTGCAGAAAGGTCGAGCTTTTGCGGTAAATCGCATTTGTTGATAACGGCTATTCTGTGCTTTGAGCCTTTTGCGGCTTCAATAGCTTCCTTATCCTCTGCCGATAATGATTCGGAGCCGTCAAACACCGCTAGTACAAGTTCGGACGCCGCCGCCGCGCTAATTGCTCGGTCTACTCCGATTTTTTCAATCGGATCACTTGTACCCCGCAGTCCCGCGGTGTCCACAAGTCTTAGTTTAACACCGCCGAGCGTTACGCATTCCTCAATAGTATCCCGTGTCGTGCCGGGAATCGCGGTGACTATAGCTCGCTCAAAACCGAGCAATGCATTTAAAAGCGAGGATTTTCCGGCGTTAGGTCTGCCGACTATGGCTGCCTTTACGCCGCTTTTCATAACTTTTCCTCGTTCAAAGGTGTCGAGAAGTGACTTGAGCTCTCCCCTCGCCTTAAGAAGAGTTTCCAGATAGGCTTCAATACGGAACTCATCTATTTCCTCGTCCGGATAGTCCAGAACGGCATGATAGTGAGATATTATGTCAACCAATTCACCGTAAATCCCATCCGTTTTGCGCAAAATCGCGCCGCCTAGCTGTCCCGCCGCATTTTTCGCGGCCTCATCCGTCTCGGAATCAATGAGGTCTATTACGGCCTCCGCCTGCGTCAGGTCCATGCGTCCGTTCAGGAAGGCTCTTTTCGTGAATTCTCCGGGCAGCGCCTGACGCGCACCGCATTCAAAAAGGGCTTCAAGCGCAAGGCGCAAAACTGTAGGCGAGCCATGGCATTGAAGCTCAGCCGTATTCTCTCCAGTGTAGCTGTTCGGCGCGCGGCTGACTGTGCAAAGACAGTGATCAAGGGCATCGCCCCTCGTATTATTAAGTATGCCCAGAACAAGCGAACGGTCGGGAATTTCAGTCAGGTTCTTACCGGAAGAAAGCTGGAATATTTCTGCTGCTATTTTAATCGCGTCACTGCCGGAAAGTCTGATGATACCGATTGCGGAAATGACATTTCCCGTTGCTAAGGCGGCAATTGTATCACTGGTATTTAAAGTACCAAACATCAGTATCACCTCCGGCTAAGATATGCGGTCTTCCTAATATATATATTTCGGACAGACCGCTGATATCAATGATTCAGGACAAGGTAATCGATTGGCGGGAATCTTTTTCAAACATGCGGGAAAGAACTGCCGCCACTTCGCTCCTTTTAATATTGTTGTTCGGATAAAATGTTCCGTGAGCGTCCGAACCTGTCAGTATGCCCGCGCGGAAAAACGCATATATCTGGGCGGCGGTGACGTCGGAGAGCTTGACGTCGGGTATAGCGTTATCGGATACAGCATTTTTCTGAGAGTATTCCGATAATGGCAAGGAAGCATAGAATATTGCCACAAACTCACTTCTTGAAATGGCGGCATTATAATTACTGTAAGACTTCGTAACAATGCCATTTTTTGTGGCATAGTCGAGATAGGATTTATACCAGAGAGCAGGGTCGTTCACCAGTGTAACACTGCCGGTATTATAAAGCTGATTCATGCAGGCGGCAAGCTTAATCGCCTCCGCGATAGACAGATTCGCATCGGGATCATAAATTGACGCGCTGCGTCCGCTGACAAGCCCCTTTTGTACCGCATATAAGACATAGGTATAAAACCACTTATCCGCGGTAACGTCGGTAAAGGTCGGAGCGGTTCCGGCGCCGATGCTTACAGTTCCGAACAGTGCAAGCTTTGAAGCGGTGATAACCGCAACGGAAGCCGTGGTATTCTCCGCGGCAATATAGCGGTGTCCGGAACTGAGGCTCTGCCCAGAAGAGATAAGAGTACCGTCTGACAAATCAATAAAGGTTCCGCTGCAGCTAGTTAAACGTGCTGAGCCGGAAGAAAGCGTGAAGCCTGAGCCTGCCGAGAGAGAAACGATACCGCCGGGCGTTACTAAAGAGTATTTGACTCCGACTGCCTTTGTGTTGGCAGCCTGGCTCAATTTATATTGCAGTACGGCCATTGAATCTGACAGTGTATTCAGCGGGGCTGTGAGCACAAGTCCGGGATAGGTACTGTCCACATAGCTTTTTGAAATGAGCGGGTCTGACGCGCTTCCGGCGGTTACGGCGGCAGCGGCTGACATTGTACCGCATAAAATAATCAATGCAAGAGATAATGATACAAAACGCTTTTTTATCACGGTTGCCTCCAAGAGTGTTCCGGACTATTTGCTCTTTTCCATGTTTTCCTGTTCGGCAAGATAATAACCGAGAGTCAGCAAACTGTCCGAAAAATGGATGTTTTCAACTCGAACATCCTGTCTTACGAGCTCCAGTTCAATATTCGTAAAATTCCAGATACCGCGGACACCGCAGTCCGCAACAGTTTCAGCCATGCTTCTTGCTATTCTGCGCGGAACGGTAAGCACGACGATGTCTGTGGGATTGCGCTTAAGCCAATCTGAAAGAGTGGCGCTGTCATATACAGGAATGCCGTCATATTCGTTTCCGTAAATTTCGGGATCTGAGTCAAAAGCTGCGACCAGACAAAATCCCTGTTCGTTAAAGCCGAAGTTGCTGATAAGTGCATGGCCCAGATTTCCTACGCCGACTATAGCAACAGTGAAGCCCCTATGCATACCGAGAATTCCCGCGACCTGATCCCTGAGATCAGCAACGCGATAACCGTAACCCTGCTGCCCAAACTCGCCGAAGCAGCTGAAATCCTGCCTTATCTGTGAGGGCGTGAGCCCCATTTGCTTGCCAAGCTCACCGGAGGAAATACGGTCGACTCCGTGATAAATTAGATCATCAAGCTTGCGAAGATACATGGGTAAACGCCTGATTACATTGTTTGATATACGTTCCTTCTTCACTGATTTGCCTCCCGGCCGGAGTTTTCCCTTGTCTGTAAAACCCGGCTTTAGAATAATATAAGTCGGAGCTATTCACAATAAATATAATTTTCACTAATACACGTTATTATAACATCAGTTTCTGCATTATTCAAGTCAAATACTATAGATATTGGCAAAAACGTACGCACATACGGACAAGCAGCTTTGAGCCGGTGCAATTGTTGACAATTAATTTGATAAGTATATAATATTAAAGTAACACAGGTTTTGAAAGGATAGTTTTTTATATGAGCGAAAATTCTGCCAATGGAACTCAGGGACAGGAACTGCCCAAAATAACAATTAAAAGAGCAAAAAATATTCAGAATACCGATGCTCCTCACGAGCTTTCAAAAATTAAGAAGGTAATCGGCGTGATGAGCGGCAAAGGCGGCGTAGGCAAGTCGCTTATTACCTCTCTGCTTGCCGTAAATATGCAGGCAATGGGATATAAAACCGCGATACTGGACGCCGATATAACCGGCCCCTCCATCCCACGCACGTTTGGTGTTTCCGGTCAGCCGGAGGCGGACGAGGTTGGAATGTATCCTATCCAGAGCAGAACGGGTATTGACCTTATGTCGATAAACTTTCTCCTTCCCAACGACACAGATCCGGTTATCTGGCGCGGACCCGTTATCGCAGGAGCCGTCAAGCAGTTTTGGACGGATGTTATCTGGGAAAATGAGGAATTTATGTTCATCGATATGCCGCCGGGCACCGGCGATGTCGCACTGACGGTTTTCCAGTCAATTCCGGTAAACGGAATCATCGTTGTGACCTCTCCGCAGGAGCTTGTCGGAATGATAGTGGAAAAAGCCGTGAATATGGCGGAAAAAATGAACATACCGGTTATAGGTCTTGTCGAGAACATGAGCTACACCGTCTGTCCTCACTGCGGTGAAAAGTTCTCCGTATTCGGTGAGAGCCACATTGACGAAATAGCCGAGAAATACAAGGTCGGAACTGTATGCAAGCTGCCGTTTGACCCCGAACTTGCGGCTTTGGTTGACAAGGGCGAGATTGAAAGCTACCAGAAGGATGTGCTGCATCCGCTTGTCAAGCTGCTGATGTTCCTGCACTGAGCAAAATATTATGATAAATGACACAGACTCCAAATTGGCGGAGTCTGTGTCATTATATTATCAGAAAAGCAAATAGGCCTCTCTGTAATCAGTTATGTAGAAGTCTGAAAGCGCTTTGATTTCGTCCTGATACGTTATCTGAGAATCGTCATAGACTGCGGCGATAGGAAAATTCGCTTTTCGTGCGGTTCTTATGGCGTAAATCGCGTCCTCGAAAATTACCGTCTCGTTTTTCGGAGTTCCCAGAAATTCAAGAGCTTTTTCATAGATAAGAGGCTCTTCCTTACCCGCACCGACTCCCGTACAGGTGAAAACTTCGGAAAAGTACTTGAGCAGGCCGTTTTTTTCAAGAACCATTTTCACTATATGCTCGTCCGTCGCTGAGGCAACAGCCATTTTGACTCCGCGTTCCTTGAAACTTTCAAGCAGAAGAGAAACGCCCTCTTTAGGCAAAACCTCGTCACGGTACATTGGGATAAGCAGGTCATTAAGCCCTTTATAAATTTCCTCGTCAGTCTGTGTGAGACCGTAAAGGTTTTTGATGTAGTCTATTGTTTCGCCCATTGTAAGGTCTTTTATTGCTTCACGAAGGTTATCCTGAGGGATTTTTCCGCAGGAAATGAGATATCTTTTGCCCAGATCCTCCCAGATAAACATCGAATCTGTAAGGGTTCCGTCCATGTCAAATATTGCGCCCGAAATTTTCATGCTCTATCCTTTACTGTTTCTAAAATAAGTGCTGTCTATATCTGTCTGGTTCGAATTCTGAGGCATTCCAGATAACAAGAAGAAGCCCGTTCTTAACTGATACGCTTGAAGGAACGCCGGTAAATTCGTTGCTTACACCGAGCGGGTAGTCGTTTGTAAGAGTGTAGTCTGTCAGCGGGTATTTAAGGCCCGATAGCGTAACGCCTTCAGCATTGCCTCCGTGACAGAATACGGAAATCGTGCCTTTCATGTCGCCGTCAAAAGAGATTAAGCCGTTTTTTATGACGGTGCATACACAGCCTCTGCCGACAAGATATGCGCGCGCGCCGCTATTGGCAATATAAGCGAGCGTCTGAATGTTTGCGTATTCGTGGTCCAGCCTGCCGCCAAGCCCACCGTAAATGATAATGGCTTTTGCTTTGCGCTCCAGCGCTTCGCGCACGGCGAGCAGCATGTCGGTATCATCCTTCTCCGGCTTATGCGAAACCACGTTTTCACCCTTTGGAATCTCGCCCAGAGAATCAAAATCACCGACTATCAGGTCGGCTGTGATACCCGCCGCCCTTAAAGGCGTAAGTCCCGCGTCGGCGGCAATAACAAAAGCGCCGTCCGGAACGGTCAGCCTTGTTCCACTCATGTCCCCTGCCCCGACTATGCAAAACATCTCGTTCATCTGAGTAATATTTCCTCTGTCTGACGTAGCTGCTCGGGAGTGTTGACACCGATAATTTCATATCCCAGCTCTCTGCAGCAGACGCCGATTGAATAGCCTTTTTGCTTTAGAAGCAGCGGAGCGTCCGTCAGATAGTACTCCCCCTGCGAGTTGTCATGCCGCAGCTCGGATAACACCTCGCGTAGCGCGGCAGCGTCAAACACGTATACCCCGCTGTTGAGTTCTTTTATATTCTTCTGCTCCGGCGACGCGTCCCTCTCCTCGACCATACCGCAGAATTCTCCGTTATCGTCGCGCAGGATGCGCCCGTACGGCAGGTTAAGCTTGCTTGTTCCGCTCAGGATTGTGCAGACATCGGCGGATCCTCTATGAGCTTCAACCAGCGCCAGATATGTTTCGCGCTTGATAAGAGGCATATCGCCGCAGCAGACCAGCAGCTGACCGTCATAACCGTCAAGCTGCGAAAACGCAGCCATAACCGCGTGCCCCGTTCCAAGCTGCTCCTTTTGCTCCGCAAAAACATAATCCGGAAATGCGTTTATAACGCTCTCCTTTTGATAGCCCACGACTATGACGCAGTCCTTGCTTGGAATGAAATCCAAAGCAGAAAGAACATGCGCCAAAAGCGGTTTTCCCGCAGCTACGCGCATGACCTTTGGAAGTGTGATTCCCTCGGTCTGGAGCCTTGTGCCTTTGCCGGCGGCAAGAATTACAGCCTTTAAATCAGTTTTACTCATGAATGCCCCCTGAAATTTGCAAATTAGTATGCTCAGTCACACCATTGTCTCTCGAAGAGGCAGGAGCGTGATGTGATGAGATGAGGAATACGAAAGAACGCCCGGAATAAAGCTGCCGGTATTGTCGGTAATCGGAATCATGACCGAAGTATAGCCGGTAATATCTTCAAGCTTTGATGTAATATCCGCGGAACGTTTGGCAGTCGCGGGAATTACAATCGCTGGATTAAAATAAGCATAGCCGTTGTTTTCGGCGTAAGTTTTAGCGTTCTCCGATATAGAAGAAGCCGAATATATCAAAACAGGTCTTACCTGTGCCGCTTCAAAAATCAAATCAGACGTGTTCAGACACTCCGCCTCGGGCGAAGAACTGCAGTATATACCGATGCTGTGGCCTGAACCGCAGATGCGCCTGATTATATCCGGTGATGCGGCAACCTCGTCCGCCGTTACGAAAAAGCACGCCTGAGCCGCGTAGTTGTCAAGACTGTTCAGCAGCTTTTCGCTCGGAAGACCGATAAAGCAAATAGAAGCGCTGGATCCCTGAATCTCTGAGCCGCTCGTTACAGGCTGGGACGGAGTCGGTGAGGGAAGCGTCGTTGTACCGTAATACTCGTTGTACTTGGTACGCATCTGAGACGCCGCCGCATTTAGAAACTGAGAATCCGTAAGGACTTCCCCACCGTTTTTAATTCTGATAATATCGCCGTAGCCGTCGCCGCTTATGTACGAATAATATAAGCCAAAATAATTGCAAATCCACGCGACAGGCACATATACCTGTCCGTTTTTGAAAGTTGCAGAAACGGACTGCGTGGTTCCGGTTCCGTCGTAGCTGTTACCGGAACTAAGCTCAAAAAATATCTGCTTGCTTGAGTTATAGAGCAGTGCGGTCGACTTGGATTCAAAATAGTTATAAGAGACCCCGTATGTGGAAAATACCTTTGCTGGGACGTATGAGATGCCGCCGACGAAGGTCGCCATAGAGCCGAGATCAAGCAGCAAATCGTTTGTTGCCGTAAAGCACAGTCCTGAATTGTCAGCATTAGCCGTCTGAATAAACGGCGCTAAAAACAGTATTACCAGCACAGCGGCAATTATTTTTTGTTTCATGGCTTCCTCCCGTGAGAACAGCACAAACTAATTAATTTATAAGGTTTAGGATGAAAATCTGCAATCAAACAGATTGATATTTATTTTATCACAACTTGTCCGTTCAGGCAAGCAAACATAAATCGAAAAAAGAAATATTGCACCCTAAACGGGGGAATTTGGTGTTGACAAAGTTTGATTTACATTGTACAATAGCAAAGCGCTTGTGGCCCAGTAGTTCAGTTGGTTAGAACGCCAGCCTGTCACGCTGGAGGTCGACGGTTCGAGCCCGTTCTGGGTCGCCATAAACGCATCTATAGCTCAGTCGGCAGAGCGCGTCCTTGGTAAGGACGAGGTCTCCAGTTCGAATCTGGATAGATGCTCCATAAGAAAAGCCCTGTAATTTCAATGATTACAGGGCTTTTTGTTGTATTCTATAGCGTATAATTTGAAAGTTACTATGAATCCATTACCGCAAATTCATGTGCAGGCCCCGCGTATGCGGTGTCAGTTTCTTTCATCCTAATTTTAAACTTTGTAGCTCCTGATACTCCGCTCAGTCCGGTAATTACTAAGCTACCTGAAGAGTCGGCAGATAAAGCTTGATAATCGCCATAGTGTGTTCCGTTGGGTGCGACGGCGACTTCAAAACCGGAAAAGTTCTCAGGAAAGTCTGTCAAACTGATCGAAGCGGTGGTTGAACTACTAAAAGTTATATCATCAGGAATCTTGCTTCCAAGCTTTTTGTCAGTGGCTAGCGTTGCGACTAAAAGGTACTTGCCTTTATAATTATAATCTGCTCTGGCAATAAGATACTTGCCGGCGCACGTTTCACCGGGTTCACAGATTGCCCCGTTGCTGCCTGGTGCCATGGAATCAGTAGAACCCTCTCCTATTAACAAAGTATTGTTGTCGGACTGATACCAGTTATAAGTCAACGAATTGTCTAAAGCCAAGCTCCCCGCACTTACGGTTAGCTGTGTTCCGATTGTTGCGGGAGCCCCTACTGTAAAACTCAGCAGATTACTTGTCGAAACCGAGCATTCGGATGGAGATATGCTATATCCCGACGGATTGCTGATTTTCACTTTAATATTTTCAAGCTTGGAAACTGTTATATCAGATACGGTCAGGGTGCGGGTGTTGCCCGTTCCGCTCAGTTCACCCTTTGTCGCACCTGTTACGGTAATGTCATTGATGCTCAGCGTTGTCGGGTCGGCACTGAAGGTAAGCTTCAGCTGTGTCGTTGTATCTGTCAGCGATGAAAGCTCTACGCTTGAAAAGCTTACAGCGGTGTCAGCGGGGGGATAGTACGGAACGTATATCGGAGTCGGACTGGGTGTCGGAGTCGGCTTAGACTCTTCCGGCACCTTTGTTACTAAGCCGTATTTTTTGGCAGCCGCTACGTCAACTGCTCCCAGTGAAACCAACTTGTCGATTACGGTATAGCTTTTGTCACTAATCTGCAAGTCCAAAATTCCGAAAGTCATCTCGACAGCGGTATTCCTATTAATCGCAAGTGAGGGTGAATCTTCTATGGAAGCGAATCCATCAGCCAATTTACTAAGGTCAGCCGCGGAATTCTGAAACTTATATTGTGATTCAGAATAACCCAGTGTTCTGAGTAAAAGCGCCGCGTACTGATTTCCCGTCATGTCATCTTGTGGTTTTATGGTGTAGTCCGGAAACCCATTTAGGATGCCGCTTAAAACCAATTTAGCGACGTTTTTTCTGGACCAGGCAGACAAGTCTTCAGCGTCTGAATATTTAGCGAGGGCTGCCTTCGCATCAACTTCAGGTATAGCTTGTGCATCTTTTCCCATACCCATCAGCTTTATTATCATTGAGAATCCCTGTTCTCGGGTAAGATTTGAGTTGAGATCCGGATCAAACTTTTCGGGCTGTGTCCCAGAGAGCAAGCCCAAATCATGCAAAGCATTAGCTTTGTCTGTTGCCGTTAATACAGCAGCTTGCTTAGAAGTCGTGGCAGCTCCTTCATCAGTTGATATTGCAAAGGCCGGTACCGCGGTCATGAGGATTGTGAGAGCGAGAAAAACAGGCAGGAATATTTTTTTATATTTTTCATTTGCATCCTCCTAGCATTGTGATATTCTGGTAACTAAAGTGATTATATCATTGAATTATTGAGGAATGCAAATAAAATCAGATAAAATAGGTCAAAATATATCGGAATACGCAAACAGGCGTCGATAATTGTCGATTATACGCGATATCGGAACATTTAATAAGAAGCTCTGTAACATGAAGTGTTACAGAGCTTCTTATTAACAGAATATACCATGCGTACAATAACCTGGTTCACTTTAATCAGTATTCATCCTCAAAGCTCGCGCAGTCGCTTGTAAAATCAAATATTACCTTATTGCCTTTTGTGAACAGGTATCTTACTCGGCTCGATATATTCTCACGTATGCGCCTAGTCATAGCACCCCGGACAGGAGCCTGCAGGAACTCACTGTCTCCTGATTTGAGCTGAGCCGCAAAGGTATAATCTCCCTGACGAACTATGGCAATCCCGCTGCCGATAAAAACCGGCCTTGCCCCGAGATAGGTGGAAATTCGAAACTCTTGTCCATGAAAGCATATAATTCCGATTATGCCCAAAAAGCTGTCACCTAAAAACGGAATATCCGCGACGGAAAGCATGAGGGAAACATCCTCGCTCAGACACTGTGACCAGACATAGCGCTTAGGAAAGGAACGCCCCCTGTCCCCTTCAATGTATCCTGCGCCCTTATCAAAACTCATTAGCTCGTCATTAAAAGTGAGGGTTCCGGAAACTTCGTGCCTGACACTAAAAACGCTGTGCCGACACTCCATAAACGGCACATACCGAAACGGACCCATAATGTCGTATTTCGGGCGCGTGAGCGCCGAAAACCTGATATCGCCGGTCAAATCAATTCCGTTATCATGGACATCCAGATGAATACCTTCAAGTGAAAAACGGCTGCGGCCAAGATGGAAACAAGCCTCCTGCCGTTTTAAACCCGCGGATTCAATCGGATATAAGACACAGAAAGCCTTGTTTCCTGTCACAATTTGCAGCGACGCGCTGCCGCCGTTTTTATCCGTATGCAGCGCAGGTATAAACGCAATAGCACGTTCATTAGTCTGCTGCTTGAAATACAAACCCTCAAAACATTCCTTCATCAAAACGCCTCCGCCCCCTGTTTATTATGTGCGGCTGAAGCGTTATGATGAGTTCAGATAAATAATTACTGCTATTAATTATGCTTTATGATTAATTTTTCGGATAATACCTCTCAAGCCAAGCGAGCTCCTCGCGGCTCTCGTTGCCCTCATACCAGCCCTTTCCGAAAAGTCTGTAAATCCGTTGAAAATACTCCTCGTACATCTTCCCTACCCTATCCATAGAATAATTGTTTTCCGCCCATTCACGGCAGGCGGCAGGTTTTATGCGATGGATATTATTGACCGCCCAGCAAAATTCTTCAAAAACTCTGCATCTGTAACCCGTAACTCCGTGCAGAACGGTTTCGGGAAACGCACCCCAGTCTGTTGTTATAACCGGCGTTCCGCACAGCTGCGCCTCAACATTGACTCCGCCGAAGGGCTCAAGGTAGTAGGTTGGCATTAGCACGGCCTTGGCGTTGCTCAGAAGCTCCGCTCTTTCCTCCGATCCTACGGCAGGCTTATATATTATGTGTTTTTCGTTTCCGAGAGAAAGCCCTTCTATCGGGTCATCCAGCGAGCCCTGTCCGACTATATATAACTGATTGCCCGTGCGTTTTGCGATTTCAGAGGCTGTCTGAACCCCTTTTCTGCTTATGATTCTTCCGAAATACAACAGGTAGTCCTGTTTCTGAGCCTTATACGGAAAATCGGCAGGGTCGAAATAGTTCGGTATTACCGCATCATACCAGGCGCCGTCTTCGATATGCATCAGGCCGTAGATATAATGCATCCATGCGTATGACTCAAAGACACGGTGTGATGAAAAGACTCCTGTGTAGCCGATTCCGGACTCAACTGTCATCAGATTTACGGCATCCGCTATCGGTTTCTGATTTGTCCCCATAGGGCACAGAAGAATATCTCTTTCCTGCCTGTTTTCAAGTATTTCGTTTATTGCGCTGCTGTTGAAAAGCTGATGCGCGAAATCGTTCGGGTTCATCTTGAAAAAGCCGGTTGTTCTGTCATAATCGCCGTAGGTTTTTTTGAGAACATCCTGAGATAATACCGGAATAAACCGGTCGCAGTTGAGCTCAGAGCCCTCCACGCCATAGAAATAGACTGTGTGGCCGTTCTTCTTAAGCATGTCGGCAAGCTTAATTATTTTTTGAGTATATGCGCAGGAAGAATTTCTTTTGTGTGTTTCGAGGTGAGCAAGACCAAGAAGATGAAATCGAAGTTTTGGCATTTGAAACTCTCCTTTATAAAATATGTACGCGTTTGTATATCTATATGACGCTTCTGTAAGAAAATATGGGTACCGACAATAATCGGCACCCAAAACATATAATAAAATACATCAGACCGTAAAGAAAACCGTCACGGATATACCGCCGTTGAGGGATGTTACCGCAGCACTTGTTGTTATCTGTACAGACAGAAGATCGCAGCTGCTTACAGCTGCCGAGCCTGATGCAGCAGCGCAACAGGTTGGCGGATTGGGGCCTGTGACAGTAACCGAAACTCCTGTATTTGCAGGCGCGGTAAAGCCGCAGGGACTTGTAAAGACCGTAGCCGTTACTGTTTCACCCGAAGCAAGAGGATTGTCTCTTACGTTCAGGACGATACCTGTAATTGTTGCATTTACCGGCATGACTACCGAGCTGCGTGCAAATAATTGAGCTGCGGAAACTGATCCCAGCCCTATCCAGTTGCCATTGACAACCGGCAGAGCGGTAGCTAAAAACAGAGTCAAACCGCCCGGCCCCGTTGCGCCCGTTGTTCCCGTGGCACCGGTTGCGCCTGTAGGACCTGTAGGTCCGGTTGCGCCCGTTGCACCAGTGGGGCCTGTAGCGCCTGTAGCGCCGGTTGATCCTGTGGCACCGGTTGCTCCCGTCGGACCTGTTGCTCCGGTAGGGCCTGTTGGGCCGGTTACGCCCGTTGTTCCAGTGGCACCTGTGGCACCTGTTGCTCCCGTCGGCCCTGTAGCGCCGGTTGCTCCTGTAGCTCCTGTTGTACCCACACCGCCGGTTGCACCTGTCGGGCCTGTAGCACCCGTTGCGCCTGTTGCACCTGTTGTACCCACACCGCCGGTTGCACCTGTCGGGCCTGTCGGTCCCGTCGCACCGGTCGCGCCGATTCCACCTGCCGCTCCGGTCGGACCTGTAGCACCGGTTGCGCCTGTTGCTCCGGTTGAACCCGTCGGGCCGGTAGGCCCTGTCGCACCTGTCGGGCCGCAATTTACAATAACGTTGCAGCCTCCCCTGTCGATGCCCCTCCCGCAGCCCATGCTGCTGTTACCGTAATTCCAAACCTTCATATTTTCGCTTGTACCCTCAATTTCGTTGTTTGGCTTCTTGTAGTTACGATTCATAAGCTGTATCAACACCTCCTTTCAACATCATACTATGGGAGGATTTAAGATGTGTGCCGCTTATAGCAAAGACAATTTCAGAAAAAACATAAATGAAGCCAAAAAACTAATTTATTGGGCGCAAATCATTTTATTATTGCAGAAAACAACCTTGAAAATTAATTATATGTATTATGGCGCATAATAAAATCAAACCCGGCCCCGAATAATACGGCGCTGGGTTTGACTATTAACGTTCCTGTTTATGATTAATAAATTTGATGTTATTTATGTTTCCTGCAGCACAGTAAAACTCTAATTGAAATCCTCCGGCTTATCCAGATCAAAAAGCTCCCGGGAATTGACCTCAAAATAAAAAACCTCCTCGGGATATCTTGATAAAAGCAGCTTGCCCCCCTTGTCACCCTCAAGCGCCATAAGCTCCGGCAAATACGCGCGGCTGAATATTACGGGATTTCCCGAAACGGAACCGTCGGTTACGCAGCCGATTGACTTTCCGCCGGAAAGGAAACGCCTTATGAAATCAATTGTTGTATTTGCCTTTAAATACGGCTGATCCGCGACAAAAAAAGCATAGTTGTCCGAATCCGGCAGGGTCTTTATACCCAGCTTAATTGAGGCGGTGATTCCCTTTTTGCTGTCAGGGTTAAGAACGGCGATTGCTCCCCATTGTTCAGCCGCAGTCAGAATCTCACTATATTGGCTCACAACCGCAAGCTGAATTGTACTTTCGCCTTTTAGCTCATTCATTGCATTAATAAGATTTGATAACGCGTAAGTAAACAAAGGTTTCCCGTCGAGCGGATACAGGAGCTTATTCGAGCCGAAACGACGTCCGAAGCCCGATGCCATAAAAACAATTCCAAGCGTCATATAGAGACTCTCCTTAAAGCGGCAGCATAGATGATACAATTCCCCTTTCGGGCTTGAGCTCATCTATTATTCTTTTGCCGATATCTGAAAGCGATTTATCGTCCGCCTGATTGAATACCGGTATGATGTGTGTCGAAGGATACTCTTTATTGAGGGGTTTTAAATAACCCTCACTCATTAAAAGATACAGATGCTCGGGCTTAAGTATTTCTTCATTCGGAATACCTAGTACCTGTCTTGCAATAGACCACCTGTGGCAGGCGTCTATACCACGCTTACCGATTGCGCTGAGGCCCGAGACAGCAAGTATTATATCGGCGTCCGGCGGTATCACGGGTTCGCTCTCGCTCGGAAACTTGAGCGGAAGCCTCTTTGAGCCGTCGGCTTCAATCAGAATAATATCCGCCATCGGCGCTATTTCACGGTATAGCTCGTCCCCTATCCATGTTATTTTGCCGCAGTCGGCTTCTTTTCCGGTTATCACTGTGCCGTTCGCTGCAAGCGCCGTTTCAATATCGGCAGCAAGACCTGAAAACACGCCGTATTGCTTGGGAACATACATATGCGTCGTCGTAAGCACCAGAACCTTTTTACCAAGAGCTTTTTGTTCATCGGCAAGACGCATGATGATCGAGGTCTTCCCGCCCGAACCCACAAGGGCAATACGTGTTTTCGCATTAATCAGCGGCGCCAGCGCTTCTGTGAAGCTTGCCGCCTGCGTCCATGTGTGATTATTTACTGATAATCGCATACAAGCTCCGTCAACGTATCAATGGCGGTTTTAATTTCCGCCAAAGTGTTGTAATGTGAAAAGCTGAAACGCACCGCTCCCTGATTTTCTGTCCCAAGAGCCTTGTGCATCAGCGGAGCGCAATGCGCGCCGCCGCGGGCACATATTCCGTAATCTGCTTCAAGTTTTGAACATATTTCGCCTGAATCGATATCTCCGATATTGAATGCCACAGTCGGTGCGCGGTCAAAGCTAGAAAAATCGCCGTAGATTTTTATCTTGTCAAGCACCCGCAGTTTAAGATAGAACTCTCTTGTCAGCCGCTGTTCTTTTTTTCTGATGCTGTCTATTCCGACTCTGTTAATGTAGTTAAGCGAGGCGTTAAGTCCCGCTATACCGTGCCCGTTGAGCGTTCCTGCCTCCAGACGCGACGGCATCTTGTCGGGATGTGTCTTGCTGAAAGTCTGAAACCCGCTTCCGCCTGTCATAAGGGGCTTTATTTCAACGCCTTTTCTAACGCATATGGCTCCTGTCCCCTGCGGGCCCATCAGCCCCTTGTGTCCGGAAAAGCATAGGATATCGATAAAGTCTTTTTCCATGTCTATTGGAATAATTCCCGCAGTCTGTGACGCGTCGAGTACAAATATAATACCGCGTTCTCTGCAAAAGCGTCCGATTCGCTGAATATCCGTCAGGTTGCCGGTCAAATTTGACGCATGAGTGAGAATAACGGCTTTTGTGTTCGGTTTAACCGCAGCTTCAAGCTCATCGTATAAAAGAACACCGTTTTCAGCACAGCCGGTTATATATAGCTCGACTCCGCGCTCCTCCATCTCGTAAAGAGGACGCAGCACGCTGTTGTGGTCAAGGACACTTGTAATCGCGTGGTCTCCCGGCAACAGTATGCCTTTTATTGCCATGTTGAGGCTAGTGGTGGCATTTTGAGTAAATGAAACCCTGTCAGCGCCGCCGACGCTGAACATTTCGGATATCAGATCGCGCGTTTCGTGAATCATTCTCGCGGTATTAAGCGCCGCGCCATACGTTCCGCGATAGCCGTTGCCCATGGTGTTAATTGCGTTTGAAACCGCGCGGCTGACTTCCGCGGGTCTGCGATAGCTCGTTGCCGCGCTGTCGAAATAAATCATTTGCCGTCCCTTCTCTCAAGATAAAGCAGGCCTGCAAGCACCGAGCCTCCGATACACCTTGCCTTGTCCGAAATTGTGAAGCAGTTTTCAAGTTCTGATTTTCTGGGATCGATATCCGCAATTTTTAAACCTTTTTTGACTTTGAAGCTCGATCTTATGAGGCCGCGCAAAACGCCGGAAATCGTTGCTATGACCGGAAATTCACCTTCGTCGTTACGGATAACGGCAAGCGTCTGCCCTTTTTCAACAAGCTCGCCGATATGAGCGACGTTAAAAAGCTCTCCGTCGCATACGGCGTGAAGAACCCTGTCGCCGGTAATGCCGAGGATATCTCCCGGCGCGCCAGTGTTCGGAAGAGCCGCTCCTTTTTCGATAATGCGCCCCAAATCATGCCCGCGCATGGTTTCAATTACAAGGTCTACGTCCATGCCCGCCGTAAAGCCAGGCCCGAGACCTATAGTTTTAGGAGCCATGCCACGAGTTGTGCCTAGATTACGCTTTGCAAGTATACCGTCGACCAGCGCCCAGGGGCGGACTTTCTCAAGAACGGCGCAGCGCTCGTCTATCAGCATCGCAATGTGTCCGTCACTCATTATCTGAAGCGCGCGTTCATATGAATCCGCGAGAACGCAGGTCATATCCTCAACACGGCTTTTGCCGTCGTAAACCGCTTCAGAAAAGGATACATTGCGCCGTATGGACGTTGGGTATTCTGCTTCAAGAGCAAGCACAGGAAAACCGCAGCGGCTCAGCGTATAAATAGTTCCGGTCGCAATGTCTCCGCCGCCACGAACAATAACCAATTTTTCCATTCCGATATTTTCCTCAAGGACGCACAACCAGCGCTGCTTTCGTTAGTTTTTCAACTATGTCGTACATATTCGTGACCGAACCGACCGAAAGCTTTTCACTCAGTCCGTAAAAATTTAAACAAGTCCCGCAGGTGAGGATCGTCACTCCTGCCGATTCGAGATTTTTCAAATCCTCGAGCGATTCGGAACCCTCGCAGGAGAGCTTTGCTCCGCCGTTATAAAGCAGAACTGCCGCGGGCAGGGTTTCCTGTTTTGTCAAAGCAAAAATGAAGCCTTTCATAAGAAGCTTTCCGAGCGTGTCGTCGCCGCTGCCCATCGCGTCGGAAGAAATGACAACAACAGTTCCCTGTCCTGAGCAGCATACGACATTGAGGTCATCCTCTGTTTTTGCATCAACCGGCTCTCCGGAGACTGTAATTTTTACAAGGTAATCTCTTTCGGCGGATTTTTCGGAAGCAAAGGCGAGGCTTTTCTGAACGGCCAGCTTATTGAGGTTCTGCACGGCAATTTCGTTATCGACTCTGACCTCTACAATTTCCCCCGGAGCGGCTTTTGCAAGAGCTTCCTTGGTTTCAATAACCGGAAGCGGGCACTGTTTCCCTCTCGCGTCAATCTTCATATTGATATCTCCTATTCTATATAAATAGATTTTTCCAGTTTGTCAGTTACTTTACCCACAATTCCGCAGGCAAGCCCAAGAGCTTTAAGCTCAGAAAGAGCAGCCTCAGCGTCTGACGGGTCAATGCTTATTAAAAGTCCTCCTGAGGTCTGAGGGTCAAACAGTATTTCCTGCATCGCAAAGGAGCAGACGGAAAGTTCAACCTTGCTTTCAACATAATTTCGGTTCCTCTGACCGGCGGCGGTAATGTAGAACTCATCCGCGTAAGCCGCGCTCTCCGGTATAAACGGAACGCTGTTCATTTCGATAATCGCGGAGTATTTGTCACCAAGCATTTCGCAAAGGTGAGTAAGAAAGCCGAAGCCGGTTACGTCCGTGCAGGCGTGCGTCCTGTATTTTCTGGCGATTTCGGACGCGTATTTATTGAGTGTCGTCATTGACCTGACAGCTTCCGCCAAAGCCGCGTCTGACGCTGCCTTGAGCCTTGCGGCTGTGCAGATAATACCAACGCCCAAGGGCTTTGTCAGAATAAGCGCGTCGCCCGCGCGGCAGGCGTTGTTAGCAAAAACCTTATCGGGATGAATGGTTCCCGTCGCCGAAAGCCCGTATTTTACGTCGTTATCGGCAATCGAATGACCGCCGACAAGAACGCCTCCTGCTTCCCGTACTTTTTCGCTTCCCCCGAGCAGAATCTGGCCTAAAATATTTAAATCCATTGATTCAGGAAAGCAGACAATATTGAGAGCGGTTTTAAAATCCGCACCCATCGCGTATATATCGCTAAGCGCGTTTGCCGCAGCGATTTGCCCGAATATATGGGGGTCGTCAACCATCGGCGGGAAGAAATCCAGCGTCTGTACGATTGCAAGCTCGTCACTGAGCTTGTATACGGCCGCGTCGTCGGAGCTCTCAAAGCCTATGAGAAGGTTCGGGTCGCTTGGCTTCGGAAGCTTTTCCAACACATGGCTAAGCGCACCTGGGCCAAGCTTTGCCGTACAGCCCCCGCCCTTGCAGAATACAATCGGTTCTTCCATCAAAATTCCCCCTTATGAGTCTCCGCCCGCAGTGCTTCCAATTCCCGAAAAAGCTCTTCGGAATAGTACTTGTCGAATACTTCTGAGCATTTCTGCTGAATTTCCGCGGTGAAGCGCTCATAACGCTCGAGAAGGAATCTGCCCTCCGGAGTTAAAACCGAGCCGCCTCCGTTTTTGCCGCCAATGTCGCGGTAGGTTAGCGGAACACCCCAAAGCCGCTCAGTTTCCCTTATCATTTTCCACGCTTTGCTGTAGGCCATTTCCATCGCTTCAGCAGCTTTTTGCAGCGAGCCCGTCTGTTCAACGGCCCGCAGAAGTGTCGCGATACCGGGGCCGAATACCTTTTCACCCATAAAAAGCCTTACTGCAAGCCTGAAGCTCAATTTCTCATCCAAATCTATATTCCTCCCGACCGTTATCTAACCGCAAGAATAACGAGCCTTGAAACAAACGGCTTGAGTAAAATTCAAGCCGTTTGCAAATTATATTGGTAGCTCTGTTATACCTTCAAAGGGGACATTCCCGTGTTCAAAAAGTTTCCTGATGTCGGCAGTGTATTCAGGCGACGCGCACCATGCCATACCGCAGCCGGCGGAAATTACCGAAGGAACGGGAATAAGCCGTCCGGGAAGACCTTCTTTTTTACACAGGCGTTCAGCTTCAAGCGCATAAGTCGTCGTCGAAAACGTAATTATCGCTTTTAGTTCTCTTTTGACCGCCATAAAAGATCTTTCCTGTCTTTCCTAAGCTATCTCGGCATTTCCTTACCAAGCCTATTATACATCGCTTTCTTGACCGCGCGCAAGATGTTTTCATATCCCGTACAGCGGCAGAGGTGGCCGGAGAGGAGCTTTCTCAGCTCGTCGTCGGTATATTCCTTGCCTGTTTCCAGAATCTCGTAGGCAGTCAGCATAAAGCCGGGAGAGCAGAAGCCGCACTGAATCGCGGATTCCTCAACGAAAGCCTGCGGAATCTCGGACAGCTCGCCGTTAGGCCCGATAAGACCGTCAAGAGTAAGGATGTTTTTTCCTTCTGCCCAGACAGCGAGATAAATGCAGGAGTTGAAGGTCTCGCCGTCGATTAGAACAGTGCAGGCGCCGCATTCACCGACCTCGCAGCCTTTTTTTACGGAGGTCAGGCGGTAATCGTTGCGCAGCATGTCGGTCAGAGAGGCTCTTACATCGATTGTTTTCTCAACATCCTTGCCGTTAATGTTACAGTGAACCACTTTATACTGCATTTCGTGCTTTTCCATTATAAAACACCTCCTGCCAGTTTAACGGATTCAAGGAACGCGCGTTTTGCGCTTTCCACGGCGATGTGCGAGCGGAACGCCTTGGAGGCACGCCAGCTGTCGCGGGGGTTGATATCCTCAAGAACGGTTTTGGAGAATTTCTCCGCCAGCTCTTCGGATATGGGCTGACCGTTCGCCGCTTCCTCCGCATGGGGAGCGCGCATCGGAACAGGCCCCGCGACGCCGAAGGCTATACGGACGCATTCAACTGTCTTTTTATCGGCGGACAATCTTACGTTGACGGAGGTTCCCAGAGTCGCAATATCCATAGCGTTGCGCATGGAGTATTTGATATAGTTGCCGTAGGTGTTCTCGTAGCTTGCTTTGGGAATGAGAATCGCGGTCTGAATTTCGCCTGCCTTGATATCCACGAGACCTGCCTTGATATAGAAATCGTGAATCGGAAGCCTGCGGACACCTTCGGGCCCTGTCAGCTCGATGATAGCTTCCCATGCATGGAGAGTCGACGCGGAATCCGCGGATGTGACGCCGTTGCAGGTGTTGCCGCCGATAGTTCCGATATTGCGTATCTGTGGGCCGCCGACCTGATCGACAGCCTGACCGAGTACGTTGATATACTTTTGAATAATCGGGTCCCTGGTGATGTGAGAGAAGCATGTCAGCGAGCCTATACGTATATTTTCCTCGTCATCGATAGATACGCCGCGAAGCTCATTAAGACCGTATATGCTGATGAGTTCTTTCCCCGCGCGCTTGCCTTCGCGCATCTGAACCAGAACGTCCGAGCCTCCGGCAATTATCTGCGCTTCGGGGTGAGCAAGGCGCAGCTCGACCGCGTGCTGAACGCTTTGCGCCTCATATAGTGCTTTCATGTCATACATTGAGTTATCCCTCCCCTAATCGCTGATTAAGCTGGCCTCTTTGAACTTTTCAAAGAGTATGTGCGGATTCATCGGAAGCTGATTGACGGAAACTCCGGTCGCCTGAAGAATGGCGTTGCGGATTGCCGGCGCGCCTGAGCAGGTTGGCGGCTCGCCCAGAGCCTTTGTACCAAACGGGCTTGTAGGCTCCGCATTTTCAACAAATTCTACTCCCAAGTTGGGATGATCCATAAATGTTGAAAGCTTGTAGTCCAAGAGGTTGTCATTCAGGGGTTTCCCGGTCTTTTCGTCGAACAGGAGCTGTTCGGACAAACCGTAACCGATGGCCATGCTCATGCCACCGTGAACCTGCGCCTCAGCCAGAGCGGGATTGATGAGCGTTCCGCAGTCATGGACATTGACAAGGTTTAAAAGCTTCACCTTGCACATCGGGATATCGACTTCCACCTCCGCGAAGGAACAGCCGAAAGAGTATGCATTTGACTTAATTTGTGCTGTTGTTTCTGCGGTTATATGCTCGCTCTGACTAAGACTGTAGAGGGTTTCTGTTGCAAGCTCTCCTAGCGTTATCAGAACACGTCCGTCTTCCTTGCGAACTATCTTGCCGTCAACGAGATCGATGTTCGAAATCGGCATTCTCGTAAGCTCATGGGCAGCTTTCAGAATGCGCTCACGCAGCGCGTTAGCGGTCTGAACTATAGAGAATCCGCCGATGTAGGTCTGACGTGAGGCGTAAGCGCCCGTTCCGAAGGGCGTAACGTCAGTATCCTGTGTAGAGACCACATGGACATCTTCAAACGGGATACCGACAGCGTCCGCGACCATCTGAGAATAGGCTGTATCGCAGCCCTGTCCGATTTCGGTTTCGCCGGTCTGAAACTGGAGACTGCCGTCCTGATTGAGAACCATGCGGCAGGAGGAGGACTCGAGCGAAATCGGCCATACTGCTGTATTATACCAGAAGATTGCGGCACCGACTCCACGGCGCACAGGGTCCGTCTGGTTCTGATATTCCTTTAGCTTGCGCTCATAATCTATATGCTCCATGCCTTTATCAAGGCACTGATTGAAGGAATCGTAGTAGTTTTCGTTTTTGGAGAAGCCATCGACAAAACCGACGGGCATCATGTTTTTGCGGCGGAATTCAAGCGAATCCATACCCAGAGCCTTTGCCACGTCTTCAATGTGCGACTCTCCCGCAAACATGGCCTGCGGTATACCGTAGCCGCGCATTGCTCCGGCAGCCGGACGGTTTGTATAAACCGTATATGCATCACACTCCAGATTGTCGCAGGGGTAAAGCTGCGGGAACGCGCCCATGCCTTTTGCAACAATGCCATGACCGTGAGAAGCATATGCGCCCTGATTGGAAAAGGCCTCAAATTTGCGCGCGGCAAAGCTGCCGTCCGGACGCACCCAGCTGATTATATGTGTGCGGATAGCGTGGCGAACGCGGTTGGAAACAAAGGTTTCCTCGCGGCTACACTCAAGCTTAACCAGCCTTCCACCCACCTGAGTTGACAAAAACGCACATAACGGTTCATAAAGCGCGTCCTGCTTGTTGCCAAAGCCGCCGCCTATATAGGGCTTAATGATTCGAACCTTGCCCCAGGATAGTCCCAAAGCCTGACCTACGACACGGCGAACTATGTGAGGAATCTGAGTTGAGGAGACTACCACGACTCTCCCCGCTTCTTCATATGCAAAGCAGAGATGATTTTCGATATGGCAGTGCTGAACTGTCGGCGTGTCATACCAGCCTTCGACCTTAATTAGTCCCGGCTCCTTGGCCGCCTCTTCGTAATTGCCTTTACGGATATTAGTATGCGCCAAAATATTGTTCGGAAACTCGTCGTGTATCAGCGGAGCGTCTTCCTTCATTGCGTTCTGCGCGTCGAGAACAAAAGGCAATTCCTCATATTCCACCTTAAGGGCGCGGACAGCCTGCATGGCCGCAACTTCATTTTCCGCGATAACGGCGGCAATTTCATCACCGTAATAACGAATGTGCCGATTCAGAAGCAAACGGTCGGCGACATCCTGATGATGCGGGTCTGTAGACCAGGGATGACCCGCTGTCGGAAAGGCGATTTCCGGAACCTGAAAACAGGTAACGATTTTCACCACGCCGGGAATCTGTTCGGCTTCCGTTGTATCAATCGATTTCACATAGCCATGCGCAATCGTTGAGTGGCAAATCTTCGCTATCAGCGCGCTGCTGTCACACAGGTCGTCTGTATATTTTGCTCTTCCTGTTGCTTTTTCGTAAGCGTCAACACGTATTTTGCTCTGTCCTACGCTTTTGCCCATGAAATTTAGCCTCCTTTGAGAACTGGTTTTATAGTCTTAACGGTTATTTCTTGCTGTACGGCGTGTCATCCAGCGGCAGCTTTGTACGAAACTTGCCGTCATAACGGAAGTAAGCGTCAGAAATGGCGGGAGCTGTGGGAATTGAGGTTATTTCCCCTATTCCGATGGCACCGCAGGCCACGTCCAAGCCTTCTTTTTCAACTATTATTGATTTAATTTCAGGTATCTGATTTGAACGGAAAAGCCCTAGGGTTCCGAACTTCGCGGTGGGCTTGCAGTTTTCGAGAGGATAGCGCTCCGTCAGCGCAAAGCCCATCGACATGACCATGCCGCCCTCAATCTGACCTTCAACCGAGGTGGGATTCACGGCCTTGCCCACATCGTGAGCGGCAATCAGCTGTGCAATTTTTCCATCGCTGTCCAGAATGCAAATCTGCGTAGCATAGCCGTAAGCAATATGACTTTTGGGATTCGGAACATCCGCGCCGAGCTTATCTGTTTTTCCGAGATACTCTCCGAAAAACTCCTGTCCCTCAAGCTCTGAAAGGGCTCTTCCTTTAAGCGCAAGATTCAGGTCTTCACAGGCGCGGCGGCAGGCTTCTCCGGTAAAGAGAGTCTGTCTTGAGCCGGAGGTTGTACCGGAATCCGGCGAGTTATAGGTGTTGGAACGCTCATAAACAACGTCGGTGTAGTTGATTCCCGTCTGGTCGCAGACCATCTGTGTCAGAACGGTTCCAAGACCCTGCCCGATGCACGAAGCTCCGGCGTAAACATGTATCTTTCCGTCCTGAATAACGAGCCGCGCGCGTCCCGTGTCGGGAATTCCGACTCCGACGCCGGCGTTCTTCATAGCGCAGCCGATTCCGACATATTTCGCCGCGTCGTAATAAGGCTTTATTGCTTCAAGCGTCTCGACAAGTCCGGTGGACTCGTCTACAATCTGACCGTTCGGAAGCTCCTGACCGGGACAGATAGCGTTGCGCATACGGATTTCCCATGTGGAAATGCCGACTTTATCCGCCATCTGGTTTAAAAGACTTTCGATGCAGAAGCAGGTCTGTGTTACGCCAAAGCCGCGGAAAGCACCCGCGGGAGGATTATTTGTATAATATGCTTTTCCGTCGATTTCAAAGTTCTGATAGTTATAAGGCCCTGCGGCATGGGTGCAGGCTCTTTCCAGAACGGGCCCGCCAAGCGACGCATATGCCCCCGTGTCCGCGATAACCGTTGCTTTTACACCTTTTATTATGCCGTTTTCGTCACAGCCCAACGTGAATTCCATATCCATGGGATGACGTTTAGGGTGAATCAGAAGACTTTCCTGACGGGTGAGCTTGACCTTGACAGGCTTCTTGAGAAGATAAGCTATAAGCGCGGCATGATGCTGTACGGACACATCTTCCTTACCGCCGAAGCCGCCGCCGACAAGCTGATTCTGCACCTTGACCTTTTCCGCAGGAAGCCCCAACATTCCCATGGTCTCATGCTGTGTATCGTAGGCACCCTGATCGGTGGAGAGTATCATAACTCCGTCACCATCGGGATACGCTACGGCACACTCGGGTTCGAGAAATGCATGCTCTGTCCAGGGCGTTGAAAATTTTTCTGTAAGAACATACTTTGAATTAGCGATTGCTTCCGTCGGTTCTCCGCGCTTAATGTGCTTATGCGCCAAAAGATTGCCAGAGCTGTGAACAAGCGGTGCGTTTTCAGCCATTGCTTCATAAGCCGAACGAACAGGCTCAAGAACCTCGTAATCAATGTGTACAAGTGTCTTTGCCTGCGCGAGTATTTCCTGATCCTCGGCCACAACAAGACAAATTGCGTCGCCGAGATAATGAGTAATGCTCCCAACGGCAATCATGGTATCCCAGTCCTTGACCAGATGCCCCACCTTGTTTTGACCCGGAATATCCTCCGCAGTAAAAACCGCGACCACTCCGGGCAGAGCTTTTGCCTCCTCTGCGTGGATAGCCAGAACTCTCGCTCTCGGATATTCGGCGCGGACTGCGCTGCCATATAGCATCCCGTCGAGATAAACGTCATCGGGATAAATTCCTGTTCCTGTAACCTTTTCCTTCACGTCGACACGTGGCACCCTTGCACCGAGCTTCCAGTTTTCCGGAACGGGAGGAACCTCGCCCTTACGGAACAGCTCAGCAGCTAGAAGCATCGCGTCGAGTATTTTGACATATCCCGTGCAGCGGCAGATGTTATTGCGTATGGCAAACGCCGCTTCCTCGCGGGTAGGGTTTGGGTTTTCGTCCAGAAGCCCCTTAGTCGCTATCACCATTCCGGGAATGCAGAAGCCGCACTGTACGGCTCCGGCTTTTCCAAACGCGTAGGTGTATACGTCTTTCTCAAAATCAGAAAGTCCTTCAATCGTTACAATTGACTTTCCTTCCAGCTTATCCGTCTGCGGAATGCAGGCCTTCGTGGGCTTGCCGTCAATGAGCACGTGGCAGGTACCGCACGCGCCCTCGCTGCAGCCGTCCTTTACGGAAGTCAGATGCAGAGTATCGCGCAGATAGCGGAGCAATTTTTGATTTTTGGGGACGGTAACCGTCATACCGTTTACAGTAAATGTCGCCATCCGTAATCCTCCTAATTTTTATGCAAAAACTACCGAAAACAGCATAATCCCTTACAATTAATTAAGGGATTTATAGAAAACTATTTCCGGTAGTTTGTAGAAACACTCAACCAATTATGAGCATATATAAACCCAGCCGTTCAATATTCAACTGTCAGGACTTGTAAGTCTTTCGAATAACCGAAAGCATATATGATGTTTATATAAATATACTAAATATCAGCCGATTTTGCAACATATTTTACTAAAGAACTTGCCTGTTCCAAACATTACATCACAAGCTATATTTCTCTCTTTTAAGGAAGCAGCCTTTGTGCTCGGCTACGACCTTGCGGTCATCAACGACCTTCAGGCCTCTCAAATAAACCTGCTCAACGCGTCCCAGAGTTTCGAAGCCCTCATAGGGGGCGTAGTCTGTGTTGTAAGCCTGCGTTTTCGCGCTGATAACGCCTGCCGATTCGGGGTCAAATACGACTATATCCGCGTCGCTGCCGACGGCTATGGTTCCCTTGCGCGGGAAGGCTCCGTAGAGCTTAGCTGGGTTTTCCGAGAGCAAGCGGCACATCTGACTAAGAGTGAGTCTGTTTTTCTTTACGCCATAGGTATAAAGCAGAACAGCCCTGTCCTCAACTCCGGGCATACCGCCGGGAATTTTCGTAAAGTCATGCTCTCCCATGAGCTTTTGCTGCATGTTAAAGCTGCAGTGGTCGGTTGAGACTGTCTGTATCTGATCCTCAGACAGCGCAGTCCAAAGGCACTCCCTGTCCTCAGCTTTTCTCAGAGGCGGAGCAATTACATACTTAAGGCATTCGGGCGAGGGCAGCTCATATAGCGACTGGTCGAGCAGCAGATACTGAGGGCAGGTTTCAAGATAGACCTTCTGTCCCCTGCTTCTGGCCTTCTGAGCTTCCGCATAGCCCTCTTTTGAGGTCAGATGTACTACGATTATCGGTGAATCGGCAAGCTCCGAAATTCGCAGAAGTCTGTTCATCGCCTCAGCCTCGACCTGATAGGGTCTTGTCTGCGGGTGGCAGACCGTCGCGCTCTCACCCAGCCGCTTCTTCTCTTCGACGAGCGCCTTGATTACGCCGCTGTTTTCACAGTGTACTCCCGCAATTCCGCCGACCTCTTTCAAACGCTTCAGGATTTGAAAAATCTCCTTGTCGTTAACCATCATGTCGTCATAGGTCATATAGAGCTTGAACGACGTGACGCCCATGTCAATCATATCCTGTATCTCGTCACTGATTTTACCGTTCCAGTCGGAAATGGCCATATGGAAACCGTAATCACAGGAGGCCTTATCCTGAGCTTTGGCGAGCCAGTGAGCAAAAGCCTCGTTCAGACTTTCGCCGTGGTATTGGGTGGCAAAATCAATAACCGTCGTGGTTCCGCCGAGCAGCGCTGCGCGGCTGCCGGTATTGAAATCGTCGGCGGTAACCGTGCCGGCAACTTCAAGATCAAAATGCGTGTGCGCGTCGATGAAGCCGGGAAACAACAGCTTTCCGCTGACGTCCACGACCTGCGCCTCACCGTCGGACAGGTTCTCCCCTGTCCTAATTATCTTCTCGTCCTCGATCAGTACGTCCCCAAGCAGGACTTCTTCGCCGGAAACAATCGTTCCGCCCTTTAATAAAGTTCTCATTTCCTTGTACCTTGCTTTAAATATGATATTTTTTTGGTGTAATCAGCAGATAGGCGTATTTCTCAATAACTGCTGAAATCAAACCGCAAATGTCTTCCGGTATTGCCGCTGTTTTTTCGCCGACGGTATAGTCATAAATACCGCTGTCAAGGCGAACCTTACAGGCTTTTTTCTTGGAATCCGTAACTACAAAGCCCTTGTTTTTGCTGTTTTCAAAGTCCTCAGCTGTTGCGAAGAGCGTAAACTTGTCAAGATACGGAGCGCTGTCGTAGGGGCAGAAGCTCTTGCAGTTGCCGCATTCGTTGCACATATAATCCACATGGATAATCTGGTTCATTTTCTTTCCGGGAACGGCAATCGAAACGTTTGCCCTGTTCGGACAGACCTCAACGCAGTTTTCGCAAATGCTGTCGCATTTCAGGCAGCGGTAGGAATCAAGCTGTTTATTGTCCTCCTCTTTCAAAACGCCCTTGCGCCCGTAAATCGTATCAGAATCAAGCTGGGAGTCAAAATCGGCCGCTACTGATTTTCCAAGAATACCCTCGGCTGCTTTTCTCGCGTCCCTGATTGCCTCAACGACTGTGGCGGGACCGTTCAGGCCATCACCGACAACATATACGCCCTTTATAGAGGTCTCAAGTGTCTTTTCGCTGACAATAACGCGGCCCTTTTCATCGAGCGCGATGCCATTATTCTGGTAAAAGCTCTTCGGGATGCGCTCACCCACTGCGGCTATAACTGTGTTGACAGCAAAGGTCTGCGTCTCATCAGTTTCTTCAAAACCGGGGCGGCCGGAAGCATCCGGCGTTCCGATTTTCATTTTTTTGCAGGTTAAAACACCGCATATAAACTCAACTGGAGAAAGCAGCTCATGAATCTCGACTCCGTCCTCAAGTGCAAGGCGGATTTCTTCTTCGTCGGCGGGCATATAGCGCTTTGTTCTGCGGTAAATTAGAAGCACCTTTTCCACTCCGGCGGTACGCTTTGCGGCTCTAGCCGTATCCATTGCGGTGTTTCCGCCTCCGATGACCGCGACGCATTTCCCTGCGTCAAGCTTGCCGTTCTCGCGCTTAAAGGTTTCAAGAAAATCAAGAGCATTCCACGCAGTATGCTCACCGATTTTTAGAACGCCCTGTTCCGAGGCGCCCACGGCAAAAACAACATTATCGAAGTTATTCTTCAGCTCATCGAGTGAAGTAATCTCTTTACCGGTTACAACCTTGACACCCATGGAAAGGACGAGCTTAATATCGTTATCTATTGCGCTTCCGTCAATTCTAAAGCCCGGAATCACGTTGCGGACGACTCCGCCGAGCTTCTCGCGCTTTTCAAATATAGTTACATCCATTCCGCCTTTTGCGAGGAAGTAAGCTGCGGATAAACCGGCAGGGCCTCCGCCGACAACGGCGGCTTTTCTTTTTTCGGTGATGACGGGCTTTTTCAATTGACTCAGCAAGTCAATATAACCGCCATTTGCAGCTTCGAGCTTGACTGCCCTAATATCTACGGGAGATTCATAGAAATTCCGCACGCACTTCGTCATGCAGTTATGGGCGCAAATTGTTCCCGTAATAAACGGCAGAGGATTCTTTTCAACAATGACCTTGAGAGCGTCGGTCATTCTGCCCTCTTCGGCAAGCTTCATGTAGGTCGTTGTGTCCTGCTTTATCGGGCAGCCCTGCTGGCAGGGTGCGACAAAACAGTCGATAAGCGGGACGCTCTTTTTCATTTTTCTGGAAGGAAGAGTTTTTATTGCCTTGACATGGTGCTTGGATACTTTAGCTTTCTCAACGAGCTTCGAAACTCCCGCGCAGTCAACTCCGCTGAAGTCTTTTGCCCCTCCGGCGCTCCAAAGCTCCGCAAGCTGCTCAATGCGCTGATATCCGCCCGGTTTGAGCAAAGTAGTCGCCATTGTGACGGGGAATATGCCTGCGGCAACGACGTCTTTAATATTGAAATAATCCAGACCTCCGGAAAATGAAATCCTGAGTTTTCCGCCGAAATCTCTTGAGAGCTTTTCGGCGACGGACATGGACAGCGTGAAAAGCGATTTGCCCGACATATACATTTCTTTTCCGGGCAACTCATCAGCACAGATGTCCACCGGAAAGGTATTTGTAATTTTAACGCCGAATTCAAGCTTGTTTTCACCGGCAAGCGCCATCAGACGCTCCAGCATCGGAACGGCGTCCGCGTACTGCAGGTCATCTTTAAAATGGAACTCACCGAATTTAATATAGTCGTAACCCATTTTATCGAGGGTTTCACGCGCGTATTCATAGCCCAGCAACGTCGGATTGCATTTGATAAAGGTATGCAGTTTTTTCTCTGTCAGGAGATAACGGGCAATCCTCTCGATTTCCTGCGGAGGGCAGCCATGGAGCGTTGAAAGGGTAACGGAATTGCAGACGCTTTCAGGAATGCTCTTAATGTCTTCTAGCGTGACTTTTTCAAGGCTTCCGGCATTGGCTGTAAGCCAGTCCATGCATTCCTTATATATGGGGGTTCCGCTGGCATCCTTTAGACCTTCGATGAACTTGTCTATCTTTTCGGTCTTAATGCCGGCGAGGTCATAGCCGACGCTCATGTTGAACTGGAATCCGTTCATATCGCCCAGTCCGAATTCCTTCGCGATTATATGTAGAGCAAACCACGCCTTGACATACTCGTCAAAAGCCTGCGGAACATAAAGCTCAGTCGACCATTCAACGTTATAGCCCTCGTCGTCGGCTTTGATGCACGGCTTCGAAACCGGCAGATCCTCGCCGTCGAGTATCTGTACGGTTTTCAGCTCAAAGAAGCGGCTGCCCGCATAATACGCGGCGACGATGTTCTGAGCAAGCTGCGTATGGGGACCGGCGGCAGGCCCGAAAGGCGTTTCAAGCTTTCTGCCGAAAACATGCCATTCGTTGCTGTTAGCGTGGATATACGGTCTGTGTATTCCGAAAACTGTTCCGCTGGTCTTTATTTCGTTCAATATCCACTCCATCAGCTCAGCGAATGGAATGGGTGTCATTTTATCGCTCATCTTTGCACCCTCCGTTTCTGCATTTAACCGTTTATTTTTTTCCACAGCTTTGCGGATTCTTCACGCACTTCCGCAAGGACTTTTTCTTCGTCTATTCCGCAAAGCTCCCTGTCCTTCATCAGCACCTTACCGTTGCAGACGGTAGTAACGACGTTTCTGCCCGTCATGCCGAATAGAATGTGACCGTTGCAGTTTGAACCGTCCATCGGCGTTGGCGGAATATAATCCATTACGATTACGTCGGCGGCCGCGCCCTCTTTCAATACGCCCAGCTCTTTTTTGAAATATCGGCCGGCAATTTTCGCGTTGCCTTCAAACAGCATCTGCGGTACCTCGCCCCAGGCGGCGGTTGCGTCGCAAAGGTGATGCTTGTGCAGAATGTTTGCGACTTTATATGATTCTATCATGTCGTGAGTGTAGCCGTCAGTGCCGAGTCCTGTCAAAATGCCGCGGTGTACAATTTCCATTGTCGGTGGACAGCCGCAGGCGTTGCCCATGTTGGATTCGGGATTATGCACGACCATAGTGTCCGTTTCCTTAAGAAGCTCCATTTCATGAGCGTTTACATATATACAATGAGCAGTTATGGTTTTCGAGCCGAGAATGTTCATATCCATCAGACGATCAATGATTCGTTTCCCGTAGTGCTTCAGACAGTGGTGCAAATCCTCAATGCCCTCCGCAACGTGGATGTGATAGCCGACCTCGGAAGGTTTTGACGCTGCGCAAAGCTCAAGCGTTTCGTCCGAAAGAGTGAATGAAGCGTGCAGACCCATCATACCCGCGAGCATATCGGATTTGTCCTCAAGCGCGTGCTTAATAAACGTTTCATTTTCCTTGACCGCAAGACGTGCCTTGTCCTTGCCGTCGCGGTCGGAAACCTCATAGCAGAGGCAGGAGCGAACGCCCATTTCCTTTGCCGCGTCCTCGATTGCCGAAAGACTGCCGGTGATTTCGCCAAAGCTGGCGTGGTGGTCAAATACGGTTGTCACACCGTTTTTAATTGATTCAATATAAGTCTGCCTTGCGCTCTGCCTTGTCTGCTCAAGCGTGAGGTTGCGGTCAATCGTCCACCACATTCCGTCAAGTATGTCAAGAAAGCCTTTGGGGTTATAGCCGTTAATGCTCAGGCCTCTCGCCATTGCGCTGTAGATGTGCTCGTGGGTGTTGATGAAGGCCGGCATTATTACGCCGCCCTTGGCGTCAATAAACTCAGCCTGAGGATAAGCAATCTTCATATCCGCTGTTTTACCGACCTCACATATAACGGAGCCGTCAAGTACCACCGCGCCGTTTTCGATATACGGATTACCTGCATCCCTTGTAACCAATCTGCCGTTTCCGATTATAATCATGAAACTACCCCCTTGAATTTGTAGTTTTTTACTAAGCACTTCACTTGAATAAGATTCTATATCGTAATAATAGCACTAAATATTTATATATTCAAGCGAAAACAAAAATAATTTTAGAATAACTAAAAATATTTTAGATATTATGCTTGAATATCTTCTATTTTGTGTTATCATGAAATTGTAATCTATGATAACACAAATCCCAACTATATCAAGGAGTGGTATTTTGGAAAATATGCTTGAAATATTGAAAGGCATTGCAGATGGCATTGCCAAAGAATTTGGTCAGAACTGTGAAGTCGCCATACACGATTTATCAGGCGACCTTGAGAACTCTATTGCCTATATAGTAAACGGACAGGTAACCAACAGACACGCTGGGAGCGGAACTTCGAAAATTGTCCTTGAAACCATGCACAGGGATGCTTCGACTATTAAGGATCAGCTTGGGTATCTCTCCCGTACCTCCGAAGGCAGAATTCTTAAATCCAGTACAATTTTCATCAGGGATGAAAACCAGAAGGTACATTATATTTTGTCAATCAACCACGATATAACGGAGCTTTTGTCTGTAAGCCACGCAATACGGGATCTCATAACTCCCGATGCCTCGCCGGAAAATGAGCAGCCGGAGCCGATTGCGAACAACGTAAACGAACTTTTGGATAATCTTATCAAGCAGTCCGTATCTATTGTCGGAAAGCCTGTCGCGCTTATGACCAAGGAAGATAAAATCAAGGCGATTCAGTTCCTAAATGATTCCGGAGCCTTCCTTGTCACCAAGTCCGGCAATAAGATTTCGGAATATTTCGGAATCTCAAAATTCACAATGTATAGCTATATTAATGAAGTTAAGGAATAATACAAATAATCAGAAAGGGGGCGCACGCCGTATTAAGCGGGTCATCAACAAGACCAAACGGTAGAAGAGAATGCAAAATGAAATTTTATGGGTCGAAAACAAAATGCCCAGAACAGAGGACAAACATCTTTCTATTATGTCGCTTAAAGAGGTTGAAAAAGCCAGAAACTTTCATAAAAGCTTTCCGCAGTATTCAAAAACGCCTCTTGCCAAGCTGAGCCACCTTGCAAAGTACCTCGGAGTCAGTGAGCTTTACGTTAAAGACGAGTCCTATCGCTTTAACCTGAACGCTTTCAAGGTACTTGGCGGCTCCTATGCAATTGCGAAGTATATCGCAAAACAGACAGAACGAGATATTTCTGAGCTCACCTATGACGTGCTCACCTCAGAGGAACTGAAAAACGATTTTGGGCAAGCCACCTTCTATACGGCTACCGACGGCAATCATGGCAGAGGCGTTGCCTGGGCGGCGAACAAGCTTAAGCAAAAAGCGGTAGTTTTTATGCCGAAGGGCACAACAAAGACACGCTTTGAGAACATCCTTAAAGAAAACGCCACCGCGACAATCGAGCTTGCGAATTACGACGAGTGCGTAAGAATGGCAGCTGAGGCGGCGGCAAACACAAAAAACGGCGTAGTTGTTCAGGACACGGCCTGGGAGGGCTATGAAGAAATACCCGCGTGGATAATGCAGGGCTACGGAACTATGGCTATGGAAGCTACCGAGCAGCTTGAGGAATACTGCTGCGGACGGCCTACACACGTATTTGTCCAGGCCGGCGTAGGTTCGCTTGCGGGAGCTGTTCAGGGCTATTTTGCGAACCGTTATCCCAACAACCCTCCGATTGTTGTAGTCGTTGAAGCGCAGGCCGCGGCCTGCCTTTACAAGAGCGCGGCTGCCGGAGACGGCTCGATTCAGGTCGTCGACGGGGATATGCAGACAATCATGGCGGGGCTTGCCTGCGGAGAGCCGAACACGATTTCCTGGGATATACTTAGAAACCATGTCAAGGTTTTTGTTTCCTGCCCCGACTGGGTTGCCGAAAGAGGCATGAGGATTCTGGCAGCCCCTATAAAGGGCGATCCTCAGGTCATCTCGGGAGAGTCCGGAGCAGTATCAATGGGGCTTCTTGCCGCTATTATTAAAGACCCTGAATATATTGGCCTTCGCGAAGCAATCGGAATTGACGCAGACTCAAAGATACTGCTTTTCTCCACCGAGGGCGACACCGACCCGGAAAGAGACAAAGCCATTGTATGGGACGCAGCTAAGATAAAAACACTATAATTCGAAGGAGATAAAATTATGGATTTCACGAAAATCAACGAAAAAGCCAAGGACTATGAGAAGGACATGACCAAATTTCTTCGCGATTTGGTAAGAATCCCGGGCGAAAGCAGCGGTGAAGAGGGCCACATAAACAGAATCGCGGAAGAAATGAAGAAGGTCGGCTTTGATAAGGTCAATATCGACCCTCAGGGCAATGTTCTGGGCTACATGGGCACCGGCAAGACGCTTATCGCCTACGACGCGCACATCGATACAGTCGGCATCGGCAACATCAAAAACTGGAATTTCGATCCCTATGACGGCTATGAAAGCGACACTGAAATCGGCGGACGCGGTACCTCCGACCAGCTCGGAGGCATTGTTTCCTCCGTCTACGGCGCGAAGATAATGAAAGATCTCGGACTTATCAGCGACAAGTACACCGTTCTCGTTGTCGGTACGGTTCAGGAAGAGGACTGCGACGGTCTCTGCTGGCAGTATATCATAAACGAGGATAAGGTTCGTCCCGAATTCGTTGTTTCAACCGAGCCTACGGACGGCGGCATCTATCGCGGACACCGCGGCAGAATGGAAATCCGTATCGACGTCAAGGGTGTTTCCTGCCACGGCAGCGCTCCTGAAAGAGGCGACAACGCCATCTACAAAATGGCCGATATTCTCCAGAACGTCCGTTCACTCAATGAAAACGACGCCTCTGACAGTACCGAAATCAAGGGCCTCGTAAAGATGCTCGACGAGAAGAACAACAAGCAGTGGAAGGAAGCTCGCTTCCTCGGACGCGGAACCGTTACCACTTCTGAAATTTTCTTCACCAGCCCCAGCCGCTGCGCCGTCGCGGATTCCTGCGCTGTATCTCTAGACCGCAGAATGACCGCCGGCGAAACATGGGAAAGCTGCCTGGATGAAATCCGCGCGCTGCCCGCAGTTAAAAAGTATGGCGACGATGTTAAGGTTTCCATGTATCAGTATGACCGTCCCTCTTATACCGGCTGCGTCTATCCCATTGAGTGCTACTTCCCCACCTGGGTCATTCCGGAGGAGCATCCTGTCGCGGTTGCAATGCAGGAGAGCTACAAGGGTTTCTTCGGCAATGAGAGAATCGGCGACAGTACCACGCTTGAAATGAGAAAAGCCCGTCCTCTCACCGACAAATGGACCTTCTCCACAAACGGCGTTTCCATCATGGGACGCAACGGCATCCCCTGCATCGGTTTTGGCCCCGGCGCGGAGTCTCAGGCGCACGCTCCGAACGAAAAGACCTGGAAACAGGATCTCGTAACCTGTGCCGCCGTATACGCCGCGCTCCCCATACTGTACTGCAAGTAAGAATATAAGCAATATGAAAGTCAACCGATAATATTTGGAGGTATAATTTTGAACACACAGGATTTTGCTACGAAACTAAACGGTCTTAAATTTGACGAAATGTTTAACAACGACTTTTTCCTCACCTGGGAAAAGACGCAGGACGAGCTTGAAGCCGTCTGGACAGTCGCCGACGCGCTCCGCAATCTGCGTGAGAGAAACATTTCCACGAAGGTATTCGACAGCGGACTCGGAATCTCCCTCTTCCGCGACAATTCCACCCGTACACGCTTCTCCTTCGCCTCCGCCTGCAATTTGCTCGGACTTGAGGTTCAGGATCTGGACGAGGGCAAGTCGCAGGTCGCTCACGGAGAAACCGTCAGAGAGACCGCGAATATGATATCCTTCATGGCCGACATTATCGGCATCAGAGACGATATGTATATCGGCAAAGGCAACACTTACATGAGAGAAGTATCTCAGGCGGTACAGGACGGTAACAGGGACGGCGTTCTCGAACAGAGACCGACACTTGTGAACCTCCAGTGCGACATTGACCATCCCACTCAGTGCATGGCTGATATGCTGCACATAATTCATGAGTTCGGCGGTGTGGAAAACCTCAAGGGCAAGAAGCTCGCTATGACATGGGCCTATTCCCCGTCATACGGCAAGCCTCTCTCCGTTCCGCAGGGCGTAATCGGCCTCATGACCAGAATGGGCATGGAAGTTGTTCTTGCTCATCCGGAAGGCTATGACGTTATGCCCGAGGTCGAAGAGGTCGCGAAAAAGAACGCGGCTCTCTCCGGCGGCTCCTACAGAAAAACCAGCAGCATGGCAGACGCTTTCAAAGGCGCTGATATTGTTTATCCGAAGAGCTGGGCGCCCTTTGCCGCTATGGAAAAGCGCACTGACCTCTACGGCAACGGCGACTTTGACGGTATAAAGGCTCTTGAAAAAGAGCTACTCGCTCAAAACGCAACGCATAAGGACTGGGCCTGCACCGAAGAAATGATGAAAACCACAAAAGACGGCAAGGCTCTTTATCTGCATTGCCTGCCCGCCGATATTTCCGGTGTAAGCTGCAAGGAAGGCGAAGTTGACGCGTCCGTATTTGACCGTTACCGCACTCCCCTTTATAAGCAAGCGAGCTTCAAGCCCTATGTCATTGCAGCCATGATTTTCCTCTCAAAGTTCAAGAACCCTGCAAACCTGCTTCTGCAGCTTGAAAAAAACTCCGTTGAGAGAATCTGCAAATAATCGGAACGAAAACATTTTAAACAGGAGATTTATTATGATTTCATATGTAAACACAGCCGACGCGCCTCAGGCTATCGGCCCCTATTCTCAGGCGATTGTTTACGGCAATCTGATGTTCACCTCAGGACAGATACCCCTTGATCCTGTCACCGGAGCAATAGCCGGCGCAACTATCGAGGAGCAGGCGCTTCAGGTAATGAAAAACCTTTCGGCTGTTTTCAAGGCACAGAACACAGGCTTTGAAAACGTAATTAAAACGACTTGTTTCCTTGCGGACATGAAGGACTTTGCTGCGTTCAATAAGATTTACGGCGAATACTTCACCGGAAAGCCTGCAAGATCCTGTGTCGCGGTCAAAGAGCTTCCGAAAAACGTACTTTGCGAGGTCGAAGCGATCGTCGCTTTGAACTGAAGCGAAGCAGAGGAGAAAAATTATGAAGAAAAAACGCATTGTAATCGCGCTGGGCGGCAATGCTTTGGGAAACACGCTTCCTGAGCAGATGGCGGCCGTAAAGGTTACCGCAAAGGCTATTGTAGATCTGCTTGAGGATGGCTGCGAGGTTATTGTGGCTCACGGAAACGGCCCGCAGGTCGGCATGATAAATAATGCTATGTCCGCGCTCTCAAGAGAGGATGCAAAACAGCCAGTAGTTCCGCTCTCCGTATGCGTCGCTATGAGCCAGGCTTACATCGGCTACGATCTGCAGAACGCGCTGCGTGAAGAGCTGTTCAACAGGAATATACACGACGTCCCTGTTACGACTATGATTACGCAAGTTCGAGTCGATGAGGACGACCCTGCCTTCCTCAATCCGTCAAAGCCAATCGGACAGTTCATGTCACTTGAGCAGGCTATGACCTTAGGAGAACAGTACGGATATGTGGTCAAGGAAGACGCAGGCCGTGGCTATCGCCGCGTTGTCGCCTCGCCCAAGCCTGCGGAAATCATTGAGATTGACGCAATCCGCTCCCTTGTTGACGCCGGACAGCTTGTAATCGCCTGCGGCGGCGGCGGTATTCCGGTTATTAAAAAAGGAAATCACCTGAAGGGCGCAAGCGCTGTTATCGATAAGGATTTTGCGAGCGAGCTGCTTGCCGAAAATCTTGACGCTGATTTTCTTATTATCCTTACCGCGGTTGAAAAGGCTGCCGTTAATTTTGGAAAGCCCGACCAGCAGTGGCTCTCCAACATCAGCGTTCCCGAGGCCGAACGCTACATCGAGGAAGGACATTTTGCCCCCGGCTCCATGCTTCCGAAGGTTCAGGCCGCTGTGAAGTTTGCCTCCTCCAAGGAAGGCCGCACTGCGCTGATTACCCTTTTGGAAAAAGCCAGCGATGGCATCAGCGGAAAAACAGGAACAAGAATTACAATGTAATCTGTTTGTACCAGCAAAGGGACCGGTCAGAACGACCGGTCCCTTTGCTGGTACCTTGAGTATAAATGGTTTTTAAAAAATCTGATTTCCGCAGACAAATTTATGTGACGGATTTTGCGCACTTGAAAGATATGCGTGCCTTTCAAGCCGCTGTTTGAGTGTCAGAGGTGCATGATAGCTCGGTACCGCATCATCCAAGACTACCGCGTCAAACTCAAAACCCTTTTCAAAGCTTCCGACTTTTCCGAAGAACTCTCCCCCGCCCTTGGTGCCGAGGAAAAACGCTTCCTCGAAGGTCAGGGGCAAAAGCTTGTCATCCTGAAGACGCCAGCGCATTTTTGACATCTGGACAGCGTCGGTCATCGCCCTGAGTATCGACTCGGTTGCGCCGCCAGCAACATCGGTGCCAAGGCCGCAGTGCAGTCCCATATCGAGAAATTTTCTGGCCGGCGCGATTCCGGAGGAGATATTTGTGTTCGATTGAGGACAGTGCGCAACAAATACGCCGTTATCCTTAATGCGCGTCAGCTCATTTTCCTCCGAGAATACGCAGTGCGCCATGATAGTCGGAACATCCCGCCCAAAAAGCTTAAAGCTGTCATAAGCGTCGCCGTAGAATTCCGAATTCTCGCATAGCTCCTTGACCCATTCGGTTTCAGAAAAATTTTCGGAGAGGTGCGACTGAAGCGGAAGCGCGTGTTTTTCCTGTATGCTACGCAAAAGCCGCATAAGCTCGTCCGTGCATGAGGGAATAAATCTTGGCGTGAGTATTGGCTTAGTATTCTCGTAGCCGCGGTGCTCGCAAAAGCTTAGCCACGCCTCCGTATCTTCGGCTGATCTAATTGTACCTTCGATCAGGCTGTCGGGGCCATTTCTGTCCATATTGACCTTGCCGACATAGGTATGCAGACCCGTTGCCTCCATATACTCCATAAGCAGCTCTGTTGCGGGTACATGGACGGTAGCGAAAATGCACGCCCTTGTCGTCGCGCCGAGTCTCAGCGCTTCCGAGAAATCGAAATAGGCTGCCTTAGAGTATTCAATATCCGAATATCGGCTCTCCTCCGGAAAGGTCTGATTATTGAGCCAGTCCAGAAGCTCGTCGTCCATACCGAGACCGCGCAGAGTAAACTGCGGGGCGTGAAGGTGCAGGTCGACAAGCCCGGGTATCACCAGCAGTCCGGAATAATCATATACTTCCAAAGCAGAATATTCTTTTGGTAAGGCTTCGAAAACACCTTCGGAATGACCGTCAAGACAAACGAGATAATGGCCTTTAAATGTCAGCAGCGTATTTTTATCCGCGCTGTAGCAGATGTCGCCTTTGATAACAAAACTGTTTTGCCTCATAACATACACTCTTTCCGTAAACATTATATTACGGTATTACCGTAATATTCGTGAAAAAAAGCTACCTCAACATGCTGCTATAAATCCGTTCAAGGAATTTATAGACAACTATTAAAGGTAGTTGGTAGACACGCTCAACCAAATTATGAGCATATATAAATCACAAATATTCAATTGTCAGCTGTTTAATCACATTATTATTTTATAACAAATCTCATAAAATGCAAGCTATTTAAAGCTGAAAATTATAGTAAAATTTTTGTTAATAATATATAAGCGGGGCCGGATTATTTATCTCCTTGCCCCGCCTTTTTTCATCATATTAATTACTGAGCTTTGCGCAGTCCGCAGGCTCTCCCTGAAGCATGGTGAGTCCGTGCTCGAGCGCGGGCAAAACGGCCTCAAGGTTCTCCCTGGCAGCTTTGGGTGAACCGGGAAGATTAATTATCAGCGTGCCGCTGCGTATTCCCGCCTGAGAACGCGAGAGCATCGCGCGGGAAGTGATTTTAAGTGAGGCATAGCGCATGGCCTCCGGTATCCCGGGAGTTAGCTTGTCGCAGACGGCAAGCGTCGCCTCCGGCGTAACGTCGCGCGGAGCAAAGCCGGTGCCCCCTGTGGTGACAATGAGATTAACGGTTTTTTCATCGGCTATCTTCTTTAGCGCTGCTTCAATCTGAGGCTGTTCATCCGGGACAATCAGCGTGAGCGTGACGGCGTAGCCGGCCTTTTCCAGAGTTTCTTTTACAAGCGGGCCACCCTCGTCCACACGTTCGCCACGGTGGCAGCGGTCACTGACTGTAATAACGGCGGCACTGAACATAATAATTCCTCCTTAATGTAAAAGCAGAATATCCTGTGGTGAAATAGTGACTTTAACATATGCTTTATCGGCCTGAGAAAGCCAGAGTTCCTTGCTTGTTTCCATTCTTATCAGCGGAGCGCCGCTGAGACTGCACTCCGGACACAGCATCAATATTATGGAAAAGACATCTTCAATGACTCTGTCCACTTTGCAGCTTATCGCGTTTTCCTCGCCTTGAGAAGCAAAGCGGAAACAGTGAGCACGCAGTCCGACAGAGTTTACGTTTTCTGGGACAGGTCTGCCGCATTGCAAGTTCAGCTGCCAGTCGGAAATCTTTACCGCGCTGTTCTCCGGTATAGCTGAAACAAAGTTTTTGCAGCCGGAAAGCCTTGCCGCGGATTCGGTTCCCGGGTCATGAAACAGAGCGTCCATTGTAACAACGGATTCGGACTTTCCGCTATCAATTACGCATACGCGGGCGCAGTTTCTGAAGACCTCTCCCCTGTCATGTGAAACCCAAATGACGTTTCCGTCAAATTTTGAAAGTGTGTCCATAAGCTCCAGCTCGAGTTGGTATCTGAGGTAGCTGTCAAGTGCGGAAAAAGGTTCGTCCAGAAGCAGCAGCCCAGGTTTTGCCGCAAGAATCCGAGCGAGAGCGGTTCTCTGCTGCTGCCCGCCGGAAAGCTCTTGAGGACGCTTCTTTGCTGCATCCTCAAGCTGGAAAACGCGGAGCATTTCGGACGTGACTTCTTTTCTCTTGTCATGCTCTCTAACTGCGACGGCAATATTCCGCTCAACCGTCATATTTGGAAACAAGGCGTACTGCTGAAAAAGATAGCCTACATGCCGCTTCTGCGGAGACAGACTGATTTTTCTCTCACTGTCGAAGAAAACCTGCCCGTCAAGCTCGATATGTCCCTCATCGGGAGTCATGATCCCTGCCATACAGCGGAGCGTCACGCTCTTGCCGCAGCCTGAGGAACCCAAAAGCGCAAGCTTTTCATTTTCGACTTCAAATTTGACATTCAGGAGGAAATTACCAAGCCGTTTTTTGATATCTACGGACAAAGCCATCAGGCCACCCCCTTCCGGCGGCGGCTTCTTTCAAGGAAATTTATCGATAAAAGAATGATTGCGGAAATCGCAATATTCACGAGTACCCATTTTGCGGCGAGCGCGTCGTCACCGGTCCGCCAAAGCTGATAAACGGTGGTTGAAATCGTTGCGGTCTTGCCCGGAGTGTAGCCGGCTATCATCGACGTAGCCCCGTATTCGCCCAAAGCACGTGCAAAGGACAATACAACACCCGCAAGTATACCCATCTTACAGAACGGCATTCGGATGTGCCAGAAAATAAAGGAATTTGACAGCCCCAGAGTGCGCCCTGCGTCGGCAAGCGTTGTATCAAAGCTCGCGAAGGCTCCGCGCGCGGTGCGGTACATAAGCGGAAACGCAACGACTACGGAAGCGAATATTGCCGACCACCAGGTCATAACGAGCTTAGTGCCAAAGACTTCGAGAAACCACAGGCCTATCGTGTGCCTCGGGCCGAGCAGCCTAAGAAGAAGATAACCGACCACCGTCGGCGGCAACACCAGCGGCAGTGTCAGAAACACGTCCAATATGCCCTTGACGAGTCTCGGGGCCTTGTCAATGTAATAAGCCGCGAAAATGCCGGAAAAAAAGATGACAACAGTGGATATTGCGGCTATCCGTAGCGAATTTATCAGCGGAAACCAGTCCATTGCTCACCTCCTGATGGGAAAATATACAGAACTGAAAAACGGGATAAAGGGAAACCTCCGGCTTCTGAGATTTCCCTTCGCCGCTATTCGGCGTTACCTAGTATATGATACTACTTTATTCAGCCTTTGTAAAACCAACTTTTTCAAAAACCGACATGGCTTCATCGGTTTTCAAAAAGTCAAGAAATGCCCTGGCAGCTTCAGGATATTTGCTTGCTTTTAAAACCGCTGCGGGATAAACTACCTTTTTGCACATATCGGCCATCGCGGTATCGACAATGTCAAGCCCCGCCACATTCGCATCGGTCGCGTAAACGATTCCGCAGTCGACCGTACCCTCTGCAACCTGAGTCGTGACCTCCTTGACATTCGAGTCGTAGGTGATTTTGCCTGCGTTCTCTAGCGCCGCTATATCCATGCCGAGGTATTTGATAATATCAAGAGAATAGCTGCCGACAGGTACGTCGCTGTTGCCCAGAGCTATCAGCTTCGCTTTTGAGATGTCCGCAAATTTCGTAAGCTTTGCCGGGTTTCCCTTTGGTACGACAAGCACAACCTTGTTTTCAAGGAGATTTACCCGCGTATCGGAAGCTATGAAGTCCAGCTTATCAGGATTTTTTTCGGCGCCCTGCGCAGCGTCAAGAGCGTTCATCTGCTTCAGCGCGGCTGAAATAAAGAGGTCGCATTCCGCACCCTCCGTAATCTGCGTCATCAGAGTGCCGGAAGAATCGTAGGTGGGGGTAATTTTGACATTTGGCGCAGCCGACTTATAAAGCTCAATTACCTGATTCAGTGTTTCGGTCATTGAAGCGGCAGCAAATACAGTCAGCTCAACAGGGGCGGAAGATAGTTGCAGGGCTTCTGCGGTCGGTGATGTGCTTGGCTGAGCCGCTGATTTTCCGCAGGCTGTAAGAGGCAGGGACAATGCAAGTACCAATATTAACGCGTATAGTTTTTTCATGCTCGTTCTCCCGTTATATATTGCTTGAAGGCGGCAAAACGGTGAGCGTATCCCCTACGCTGATGGTTCCGCCGTTAAGTACTCGGGAAAATACTCCCTCACGGGGCATTATGCAATCCCCCATTTTTTTATATATTTCACAGCCGCTGTGACATTCCTTTCCGATCTGAGTCAGTTCCAGAAGAACGTCATTAACCGCAAAACGTGTGCCTACAGGCAGCGCTCTGAAATCTATACCTGAAACTACAAGGTTTTCGCCGAAAGCACCGTCAGCGACTTCAGCTCCCCTAGCCCGAAACTCCTCAATTTTATCATGGGACAAAAGAGAGACCTGACGGTGCCATTTACCGGCGTGAGCGTCCCCCTCTATTCCCCAATCGGTGACAAGCTTCACAGTGCCGACGTTTTTCTTCTGTACGCCTTTAACGGAACTCGTACATACGGCGATAATATTACCCATTTAATTTATCCCCCGATCTGAGACATTATGTGCTGTTCGAGGCCTGAACCGTCTTTTGAGGTAAAACAGTGACGTTCGGGCTTATTCAAAATTGTCTGCCTGATAACTTCCAATAGTTCGGTGTCGCTTAGCCAAAAAAGGGGGCGGAGCTGAGTTCCGCAGTCATATTGCAGACAGGTTTTAAGAAATCCGTTCGCCGTGAGTCTGATACGGTCACAATCAGAGCAAAAGGAGTGGCTGACCGCGCTGATAAACCCGACACGCCCCGGGAGAGCTGCCAGCTTATAGTATCTGCTCGGGCCGCCGCCCGCTTCGTCAGGAAGTCTCGTTAATTCACCGAACTCGCTTTGCAGCATGTGGACAAGCTCTGCTTCCGGTATGCCGGTGCATTCTTTGCCAAGACCTATAGGCATCATTTCGATAAACCGGAGCGAAAGCCTTTCCTCTTTCAGAAATCGAGCTGTAAGAGGTATAATTTCATTTCGGTTGAGCTCGGAGGGCACACAGTTGATTTTTACCCGAAGCTCCGGATAAGCTAAAGCCGCGTCGACAGAGTCAAGAACCTTATCTACCCCTTTTCGGCGGGTTATCCTTTCAAAGGTTTCTTCGCTTAATGAGTCAATGCTTATATTTACGCCGTCCAGACCGGCATCGACGAGAGCGGACAGCTTGTCTTCAAGCTGCATTCCGTTAGTCGTCAGGAGTACCTTTTCGATACCGTCAATGCTCTTGATTTCTTTAACCAGTGACGAGAGCCCGCGCCTGACAAGCGGCTCTCCGCCGGTAAGACGGACCTTCTTTATTCCCAATTGTGAAAGCAGCCGCACGACACGAACTATTTCCTCATATCGAAGTATCTCGTCATGTGAAATCTGTTCAACGCCTTTTTCCGGCATGCAGTAAAAGCAGCGCAGGTCGCAGCGATCCGTTACAGAAACGCGTACATAATCAATATTTCTTCCGCAGCTGTCAAGCATAGTATGCTCCGTTTCTTGTATATTCAGCGATAAAAGCTGCAATAGCTTCCACCGCGTCGGGATGAAAAAGCGGCAGCTTGGTTACAAGCTCAAGGTCGCTGACCAGCGCAATGCAAGTCTGCGCATCGCAAATCGGTTCGGATGATACTTCAGCACGAACAAGCTCCAGCTTAATATACTCCGAGCTTTTAAAACCCTCTAATAATATCAGGTCGGCGTCCGGAAAGAAAGAAATCAGCTCTTTTTCCGAAACGGAAGTCCGCCGCGTCAGAGAAAATTTGTCACTGTCGAATACCGCGGCGCCGCAGGCACCGGCGGCAAAATATTTGAAGCTGTCCGTTTCAGGCGTATCCGGCGTGAAACCGTGACCGTCATGCTTGATGACGGCTGTACGAATGCCCTTTTTCGCAAGAATTGGAATAAGGCGTTCAATGAGAGTCGTTTTTCCTGAGTTTTTGACACCGCTGACAGCAAGAAGCACGGGCTTAGTATCCATAAGAACTGCCCTCCAGCATATAAATATCGACGGGCGTTCCCGAGGTCAAGAGCTCGGTGCCTGCCGGCAGCTCCGCAATGCAGTTGCTTCCGATCAGCGTAAGCAGCTGCCCGTTCCCCTGTTCTCCTGCTATAGAAACAATATCATCCTTTACAAATCCCCGCAAAAAGCGCCGGACAGCGCGAGCTTTCAAATATTCGCTTGCCAATTTTGCTTTTCGCTTGAAAGGTTCAACAAGCAGATTTGAAGTAAGCGCTGCGATTGCACCTCTTGCCAGCAGCTCAAAGGTTACGGCGCAGGCGAAAGGATTGCCGGAAAGAGCAAGAATCGGCTTGCCCTTGAAGAGCGCCAAAGCCGCCGGCATTCCGGGCTTGATTTCAACACCATGAAATATAATTTCGGCTCCCAAAGCTTCAAGGGCTTCCGGTACCAAATCTTTTTTACCGGCAGATACGCCGCCTGTGCAAATAACAATATCGGATTTCGCGCTTGCTGCTTCAAAAGCACTCATAATCTCAGCGGCATCGTCACGGATATGTTCGTTCAAAACTACAGGTAAACTCAGTTCAAATAGCCGACCTGACAAATAGGGGGTATTTGAACTGTAAATCTGTCCATTTTCCAAGGGTAATCCTGAAGACTGCAGTTCATCACCAGTGGAGAGAACTGAAATTCTCGGTTTTGGAAATACCAGCAGCTCCGTGTAACCTGCGCTTGCGGCAACTCCGGCCACGGCGGCTGTCACAGTTATTCCGCATGGAATAATTTCCTCGTCCTCAAGAAAATCCTCGCCCTGTCTGCAGTAGTTTTCATAGGGCTCAAGAGGTTGATATATTCTGACCCGCTGTCCGCCCTCGTCGGTTTTTTCCTGAGCAATGACACAGTCCGCTCCTTCTGGGATGACACCGCCAGTCATTATACGCACCGTTTCACCTCTGCCGACCGCTGTTTTTGCCGGACTTCCGGCAAAGCTCTGCCCTATTACAGTCAACGAAACAGGACTATTACGTGAAGCGCCCGTACTGTCTGACGCTCTGAGAGCGTAGCCATCATAGGGCGAGCGGGGAAAGGGCGGCTGATCCATCTGCGCCTTAACACTCTCGGCCGTGACGCAGCCCAAGGCCTCAAAAAGAGGCAGGTACACGGGAGCGAGCGGGCGGATTTTAACGCGTATAAGCTCTTTTGCTTCTTCCAAAGATATTCTCATATCCCACTCACCTTTTTCGACCTCCGCTTACGGTTTGTCATTTTCATTTTCGTCCGCCCTTCCAACTGCAAAGAGCGTCATATTCCTGCGGCGTATTTATGTTTTGAAGCCACTTTTCACTGCAGGGAGTTCGGTCCATAGCAATATATTTGACGTTCATATCTCTGTAAGCGTCCAGTATTTTGTAGCTGTTGCTCTTTAAATGCTTTTCAAATACAGGTGCGACACTTTTTAGATAAACGGCGCAGAGCGGGTGCATTCTCCCGTCAGAGGTGACAGGCACGACTGCGTCGGCATCCTCTGTCAGCTGAGAGCAAAGATAATTCCCAAGCTCTTCTCTGAAAAGCGGCAGGTCACAGGAAACGACCAGAAGCGCGTCCGAATTGCAGGCTGAAAGAGCGGCGTAAATTCCGCCCATCGGACCGCAGTCTGCATATATGTCTGTAACAGCGGTGTATTTTGAATCGGGAGACTTGTCAAGGCTGTCAACCGATAAGAGCAATTCATCAAAATTCTTAAGCTCGGCGGATATATGCTCAAGAAAAGTTTGATTCTCGATTATCAGCTCAGCTTTATCCCGACCCATGCGGCGGCTTTTTCCGCCATACAGAATTACAGCTCCGAATTTCATATGTCACTCCCATGCCATAAGGTACTTTGATTTCCAAAGCAGCAAAGGCGGCGCCGCCACTTTGAAAAAAGCAACGGCGCCGCTTAAGCTCGTGCGGTTGAATGACAAGATAAGCACTCATATAGGGTGCTAAATCTGTCCGTCCCTTTTTTCACATCGGAAGGCCGGCAAGTTTCCCCGCAAACCTCGGAGACCTGAGGTCTCGGCGCAGCGCCATGCCCATTGGGTTTAGGCGCTTTTGCTCAAAGAACAGTTTTATTAATTGCTAAATTTTTTGCTAAATTTTTTCGATTCGGCAGGGCACTCGCCTGTGCGTCGGCGTAAAGAATTCGTCGCTGTCCTTGCCTGAAACCAGCTCGTTTACGTTTACACCGTATTTTACTCCGTCATATATAAGACCTCTGCCGTGACGGATGTAAACAACACCCTCCGCAGCGTACTTGCTGACCTCAACCGGTATTTCGGCGCTTGATGCCTTGGTTACTATTCTTACCGTTTCACCGTTTTCAATTCTAAGCTTACTTGCATCAGCGACGCTCATAAGCATCGAGTCGGCATCTCTGCCCTTGTTCCAAGCGGGATCTCGGAGGCTTGTGTTTGCAACGGTCTCATGGTGAAGTCCGGCATGCAGAATCATCGGCATGTCTGCCGGCATTTTCAGAGCATTAGCTTCATTTTCTATTGTAGCATTCTTGAGCTGTTCGTCAAGCTCTTCAATCCGGAGAGCCAGCTTCTTATCCTCGGTTTTTAAGAGGCTGAAATTGTCTCTCGTAAAGCGGGATAGAATCATTCCGCCCGGATGAGCCATTATATCGTTATAGATCGTCTCTGTCATGGTCAAATCATCGTCAGGATAGCCAAGCGCCACTGCTCCCGCCTTGAAGGCCTTGCCGGCCCCCATGAGAAGCCCTACAATCAGCGACTGATTGACTGAGCCAAGCGACGGAGACAGCGTTTCAGCGAGAATAACGGGCATAATTTTCGCGAGTTCCATGTGCTCCTGAATATACATCATAAGCTCCATGCTGTAAGCCGTTATGCCATCCTTGCCCGAGTCGTAAAGTGACTGGGGAAGCTCCGGCAAGAAGCCCATTTCCTTTATAAGCGCGAGTATAATGGCGGAACCTTCCTTTGACTCGTCACTGAGAGGCTTGATAACCGGCTGGCGCAGCTGGAAGTAAAGCTCGGGATATGCATAGTTGAAGCAGGTCGTGTCATAGGACTCCATATAGCTCAGGCACGGCAGAACATAATCGCACAGACGGGCCGTTTCGTTGTAGACAACATCGATACAGACGGAAAGGTCAAGAGCCGCAAACGCCCTTTCATATGCCAAAGTATCGGGATAGGAACGCAGAGGATTGCAGGCGCTGACGATGACCGCTCTTAGGTGATTTGGATTGTCGTCCAAAACCTCGTCAGGGAAAATTGCGGGAGGATAAACGCCGTAAACCGGGAACATATTGTGCTTTGCTGTGCGGGTGATTTTGGGGTTTCTCTCGTCGGTGTTGCTCCCCATTGCGTACAGAGAAGCAGGAATGACATACCCGCCCTCAACGCACAGGCGTCCCGTAATTGCGCGAATGACAAACAAAAGGTAGTTATTAATCGTTGAATTGCGATTCATGTAAATGCCCAAATCCTGATGAATAGCGGACTTGGTTTTTGCAATCAGCTCTGTCGCCTCTAAAACCTTGTCGTAGTTAAGTCCGCAGACCTCGTTGACGGCACGTTTCGCGTCAAAGCCGTCAAAGAACGGCGCAACCTCATCCCAGCCGCTGACGTGCGCTTCAATGTATTCCTTGTCGTCCCAACCTTTGTCCAGAATTATTCTAATCATGGCTTTGAGCAGCATGGTATCCGAACCGGGCTTGAGCTGCAGGTGCAAATCGGCGTGCTCTGCCGTTTCGGATACGCGGGGGTCAATAACAATCAGCTTTTTGTCGGGGTCGTTTTGCAGTTTAAGTATCAGCTCACGGGCGCGCGGCTCCTGATTGCTCATCCAGCCGTTCCAGCCCCAGGCGACAAGCGTGTCGGCGTTGTGGGCATCGCACATAAAGGGCATGCCCTGCTTGCCCTGAACCCTGCCGTCAACCCAGTAAATATTTGAAAATTCCTGTGCAAGTGAGGAGTAGTAATTTCGGGATTCCAAAAAACCGAGCAAGCGAAGTCCAAGAGCTGCCTCCATCTGACCGCCGATTGCGCCGCCACCCATATAGGCAATAGTTTTTCCGCCGTGCTCGGCCTTGATTGCGAGCAGTTTTTCGGAAATTTCTTTGATTGCCTGCTCCCAAGAAATGCGCTCATGGTGGTCTCCGACTTTTTTCATTGGGAAATTGAGCCTGTCAGCGTTATGAACATAGCTCCCTATGCTCAGTCCCTTGCGGCAGCAATAGCCCACAGAGCGCGGATTGTCCTTGTCACCTCTGACCTTTATGATGCGGTTGTTCTCAACCTCCAGTTCAAGTCCGCAGTTTTGCGCGCACAGCACGCAGCCGCTTTTTTTCCATTCACCCATGTTAACCGCCTCCAAAATCAATAATAAATCATTTTTCTTTCTACACAAACGGTACCTACGTGTCGACTTGTGCTATTGACAAACTACCAAGTGTTGTATATCCTTAGAGTGTGGGACAATTCGTTGAATATAATTCAACGAACACTCTTTATTTATATCAACAGTACTATACATTGTCAATAACGCTTTGCGATATTTGTCAAAGCCTATAATTCAGGTGGTAAAAATATATGGAAAACAATGAGCAGGAAAAAATAACCCGCAAGGAGCAGGCTGTCAGAACAAGGAGAAGGCTCTTCAACGCGGGTTTGCAGATATTTTCAACGCGGGATATGGACGAGGTTTGCATTAAGGATATATGCGCAATGGCGGGGGTCTCCGTCGGTACTTTCTACCATTACTATGAATCAAAAGAAGATCTTCTTTTGGAGGCGTACCGCTTCTTCGATGAAGAAATCGTAACAAGAGCGCGCGCGAAAGAATACGGTTCCGCACTTGAAGCGCTGTATTTTATCATAGGCTACCAGTGCGGCAACCATGATGGGCTGTTTGATGAAAAAGAGGACGACCAGATACTCGAAATCATGATGCATTACAAGGAAGGCGAGCTGCTTTTATGGCAGCAGGTGCTCAGAACTCAGCTCAAAACCGGCGGTAAAAGCGTTATTGAGCCGAGCCGCTCCATGAATTTCTACATACGCGAGCTTGTCATGCGCGCTGTCTCCGTGGGTGAACTTCAAAGTAATGTGCCCCCTTCCGAGGTAGCGGACACAATTTTGCGTCTCAGCCGCGGAACGATGTTCGACTGGGCCGTACGCAACGGCTCATACCGGGCGTATGAATACGCGCTCAGGGATATTAAAAGCTATCTTGCGTCGCTGGCGATTTAAGTCGGTACAAAGAATACATAAAAAGTATATAGGGAGAGGTGTGAGCCTCTCCCTATATACTTTTGCCTACTCTCCCCCCTTTCCATAACTTTCATTTGCAAAATGGTTACAAATCGGTTACAATGTACTTGTCCTTGAGGGGAACGAAAATTTCCGAAAGGGACAATAACTTAAAGGAGGTCCGGCATATGTGCTTCAATTTTAATTGTGCAGCGATCATGCAGTTGATTTACCGTTGCTTTGGACACTGCTAAGTAAAACCATGGGCAGCCCTGCTCAAATGGCGGGGCTGCCCCACCTACATCATTAAATTCCTTCGATAAATACTTAACCGCGGAACTTTTTCAGCTCCGCGGTCTTTTTATATCCGAAACTATTTTGTCAGAAAACTCATTACCACTTCGGGCATCTCATCCTTTGAGGTGCAGTCCTTGAAGCGCACTTCCCTGCCGTCAAGCCCTGTTAGCGGCTTCGGCTCAACCGTGTCGGTGGCGCTTTGCAGCTTATCAATCAACTTCGCGCCGGAGACGGCGGAGCTTTCGGCCAGAGCGTCCAGAACGCTGTCAGCGAACTTATATGGGCTTGCGGTGGACACGATGACTGTCGGGAAGCTCTCACCTTCAGCGCGCTTTTTAGCGAGCACAGCATAAGCGTCCGCAGTGTGGGTGTCCATCAGATATCCGGAAGCCTTGAAAAGTTCATTTAGACACGCCTTAGCCTCGGCGTCAGTAGCATAGCCGCAGTCGTAGTCCGCCTTGATATCCGAGAGTATCTGTTCGCCGACGTCGTATTTGCCTGTTGTCTTGAGCCCGTCCATCCAGTACTTGACGGAGGTGTCGTCCGAAAGCATGAACAGAAGCCGCTCAAGGTTCGAGGAAACGAGAATGTCCATCGAGGGTGAAATGGTTGTGAAAAACTCGCGGTTGCGGTCATACACTCCGGTATTAATAAAGTCCGTAAGAACATTGTTGCTGTTTGAGGCGCAGATAAGCCTTCGGACGGGCAGACCCATTTTCTTTGCGTACCAGCCTGCGAGAATGTCGCCGAAGTTGCCAGTCGGCACACAGAAATCAATTGCGTCGCCCATTTTGATTTTGCCGGAATTCACATAGTCGCAGTACGCGGAGAAATAGTAGACAACCTGCGGAAGCAGTCTGCCCCAGTTGATTGAGTTCGCAGAGGACAGGAAAACACCTTTTTCGTCCAGCTTCTTTGCGAATTCACGGTCGCTGAATATCTTTTTTACGCCGGTCTGAGCGTCGTCAAAGTTGCCCTCAACCGCTGAGACAAAAACGTTTTTGCCGCGCTGAGTCGTCATCTGGAGCTTCTGAACATCGGATACACCGTCACGCGGATAGAAAACGACGATTGATGTGCCTTCAACATCAGCAAAGCCCTCAAGAGCCGCCTTGCCCGTATCGCCGGAGGTCGCGACGAGGATGCAGACCTCGCGCGCCTCATTGAGCTTCTTGAGCGAAGCCGTCAGCAGTCTCGGGAGCATTTGCAGAGCCATGTCCTTGAAGGCGCAGGTGGGGCCGTGCCAAAGCTCAAGCACTCCGGTGTTATCGTTAAGAAAGCGCGTAGGCGCGATTTCCTTGCAGTCATAGTTATCGGAATAAGCGTCGTGCACAAAGGCGTCAAGTTCGTTCTTTGTGAACTCGTCAAGATACATACACATGACGGTGACAGCTCTTGCGCGATAGTCCATTTTGCAAAGCGCTTCAATATCAGAGAGCGCGACGGACGGGATAGCTTCGGGAACGAAGAGTCCTCCGTCAGCGGCAAGACCCTGAACAATCGCTTGAGCTGCCGAAACGACATTATTCTTATCTCTCGTACTGTAATACTTCATTGAAATGCTCCTCACTGAAATGCGTTTTCTATGTGATTGATTTTCACAGCTTTGGATGTTGCCCCTTCGGGCGCGTATATCTCGATTACGTCGAAGCGCGGCTGAAGCTCCGTTTCGTTGGCTTGCAGCCAAAGTGACGCGGTTTTGATAATTTTCTCCTGCTTCGACTGGGTTACAAACTCTCTTGCCTCTGCGAAGCTATCGGATTTGCGTAGCTTAACTTCGACAAAAACTATGTACTTTTTGTTTTCGGCAATAACGTCAATTTCTCCAAAGCGGCAGGAGTAATTCAGTCCGACGATTTTGTAGTGCTTTTTCTTCAGGTATTCTGCGGCGGTCTGCTCTCCGAAGCGCCCGACAAGTTTTTTGTCCATGCTGTGCCCTCCGCATAAAACTTTTTGAGAAAAGACAGGCGGTGTATTTCGCAGGGGCCGTATTCGCGCAGTGCCGAGTAGTGCTCCGCTGTTCCATAGCCCTTATGGGAAGCAAAGCCGTACTGCGGATACTTTTCCGCGTATTCGAGCATCAGATGGTCCCGCGTGACCTTGGCAAGTATCGAAGCCGCGGCAATGCTCGCGCACTTCGCGTCTCCGCCGACAATTGAGCGGCAGCGATACTCGATACCCTTAGTCTGGTTGCCGTCAATGAGCGCAAGCTCCGGCGTCTGCGAGAGCTGTGAAATCGCCCTATTCATTGCTATGTAGGTCGCGCCGAGAATGTTATGCTCCTCAATCTCCTCAACGCTTGCGAAAGCGATGCCGTAAGAAACTGCGTTATCGATAATTATAGAAAAAAGCTCCTCGCGTTTCTTCTCGGTGAGCTTTTTTGAATCGTTAAGACCTTTAATTTCTATCCCGTGCGGCAAAATCACCGCCGCGGCGCATACCGGGCCTGCCAGAGGGCCTCTCCCCGCTTCGTCCACTCCGCAAAGGGAGGTTACTCCGCTTTGCAGTATTTCATGTTCGATAAGCCACAAATCCATGTTCATACCTTCGGCTTTTCAAGGCTTATACGCCCCAGCTTACCGTCTCTAAACTCGTCAAGAAGGATTACGGACATACGCTCTAAGTCATACTCCCCTTTTGAGACAATAAAGCCGCGCTTTTTTGCAGCCTCCTCAAGAAGCTCCAAGCCGGTCGAATCAGGGGCTGGCGTGAATTTGTACCGCTCTGTAATGCTCTGGGGATAAAGCTCACGGAGCTTAACCATGAGGTTTGCAGACAGCGTTTCCCTGTCGATTATCTGGTCACGAATGGCGCCCGTGAAGGCGAGGCACTCACCGACCTCCTGACTGTCAAAACGCGGCCAGAGTATGCCCGGAGTGTCCAGGAGCTCAAGCCCCGCGTCAATAGTTATCCACTGCTTGCCGCGTGTTACTCCGGGCTTGTCCGCGGCAAGGGCGGCCTTGCGCTTAGCGACCTTGTTGATAAACGTTGACTTCCCCACATTCGGGATGCCCAGTATCATAACACGCAGAGGACGTGTCGCCTGTCCCTTTGCGGCATAAGCTTCAAGCTTTTCTCTAAGGACGACACGTATTGCGTCGGCAAAGCCGGAAACGCCCTTGCCGCTTTTGCAGTCGGTTTCAAGAACAAAGAGTCCCTGAGACTTGAAATAATTCCGCCAGAGCGCTGTCACGGCGGGATCCGCCTGATCGACACGGTTCAATATGACAAGGCGGGGTTTTGCGCCGGCTAGCTTGTCAATATCCGGATTTCTGCTTGAATAAGGAATGCGCGCGTCTATAATCTCGCAGACGGCGTCCACAAGCTTCATGTTTTCCTCAATCATGCGCTGCGCTTTGGTCATATGTCCGGGAAACCACTGAATATTCATTTTTTCGGTTTTTTCGGACATTAATTCACCTCACGATGTGCTGTGCTTAATAACTCCGAATTTATTTACCGGCAGTAATCTCACAAGCACTTTACCCATTATATATCTGTCATCGACACAGCCTATCATGCTGCTGCGGCTGTCGAGCGAATTGTTGCGGTTGTCACCCATCACGAAAACACAATTTTCGGGTACGGTAATCTTACCGTCAAAATTGAGCGGCGTAAGCGTCAATTCTTTGATATAAGACTCGTTAAGGGCCTTGTCGTCTACATAAACGATGCCCTTTTCAAAATCGATGTCCACGGTCTGCCCTGCAACGGCGATGACGCGTTTTATAATCGGCTCTTCCTGGAAGGAAAGCTTGCGCAGCACGACGACGTCGCCCTGCTTGGGCGTAAAGAACAAGTTTGAAATTACAACGCTGTCCTTATCCGAAAAAGACGGCTCCATAGACGAGCCTATTATGCCGATAATACGGAAGAGAAACGCGAACACCAGAACACAGATAAGCAGAGCGGAAACAAGCGACTGCATCCATTCATATATCTCAGATGGCGCTTCTTCAATCTCAGTCTTTTCTTTATGCTTCTTTTCGGGCTTTTTTTCTTTATTCACAGGTTTAGCCGTCTCCTCTTCTTTTTCAAAGCGATCGTAATCAAAGCCGGACGGGTTTTCGTTTAAAAGGTCATATTCTTCAAAGGGCTTTTTATTCAAATAGAAGCGCCTCCTTTAAGAGTACATATCTGAATGCTAATTATACACTTACGATGTATAGTTTAGCAATAACTAAAACGAAAAATGCCTGTATCGCACATAAATATGAGTAATCTCTGGACTATAAACCATCATAATGTACTTAAAAAACAAAAGAAGAGGCTTTCGCCTCTTCTTTTAATAAGTTAAACGCGCTCCTTGACCTTAGCCTTCTTGCCGACTCTGTCACGGAGATAATAGAGCTTCGCTCTGCGTACCTTACCTTTGCGTATCGTTTCAACTGAAACAATCGTGGGTGAATGTACGGGGAAAACCTTTTCACAACCTACATTGTAGGAAATGCGGCGAACCGTGATTGTTTCGCTGATACCGCCGTGCTTTCTGGCAATTATTGTGCCGTCAAACGCCTGGGTTCTCTCACGGTTTCCTTCCTTAACACGAACGACGACACGTACTGTGTCACCGACATTCATTTCGGGAAGTTCAGCCTTCATATACTGCTGAGAAAGTGTTTTAACTAAATCCATGCTTATAATCCTCCCTTCACTGTAAACGTTCATGGCCGGTAAATTGTTCCGCCAGAGGACCGTTCCTGATACGCGCAAGCAAAGGGCATAACTGCCCCCGCATAGACCATGAAATTTTACCACAGCAAATCAAGTATTGCAAGGGCTTATTTTAAATTATTCGCAATAATCCTAAAATACCGCTTATTAATCAATATTGCGTAATCAATAACAAACAACAATGCCGCCGGCGTTTGCGTATATCGTGCTGATACCGCCAGCCCTAAGGATGGCACAGTCCTTAAAGCCCACCTTGGCCATTACGAAATCGCGAGCCTGCCGAGCCCTGTCGGGGCATTGGCATTGAGTGATATACAGCGTGCGTTCGCTCATATCCTGGTTCCGGCACCTCTCGGCGATAAGCTCTGCCATTTTCCCAACAGCTCTGTCGATGGTTAAAGCCTTTCCTCTGACACAAATATTTCCAGTTTCGTCTGCGCCCATGATAAGCCTTATCTTCAGTGCTCCGGTAATGATGGATTGAAGATGATTTAGTCTCCCGTTCTTGCGAAAAACCTCAAGAGTTTCAAGCACGAAAAACGTCGTCATATTGTTGATAAATTCCAGCGTTTGAGTTACAACCTCATCAAAGAGCACACCCGCCTCGGCAAGTGAACGAATCTTCTGACAGACAGCGATTTCTCCCGACGCGGCGCTCTTCGAGCTGAAAACGAAAATATTCTTCTCAGGATGGCTCTCCTTGAACATATTCGCTCCGACAACAGCGCTGCCATAGCTGCCGCTGAGCTTATCCGAAAGCGTTACAACATAGACATCATCAGCTCCGCAGTCATAGGTTTCCGCAAAAATTCCCGGTGCGGGGCAGGCAGATTTCGGAGCGTTGCGGGATGCCGCCATTTTGCTGATGAGCAAGGCGCAGCGAAGCTCCTCGTCATCCACAAATATTTCATTGTCCAGTTCAATTGTCAGGGGCACGCGTTTAATCCAGGTATAGTCGTCTTCAAGATAAGGATAGTCACAGCAGCTGTCACCTATTATTTGAAAGCTCATTGCAAAACCTCGTGTTCACAAATTATTAATAAATATGGTAATCGATAACATATTACATAGTAACGTCTACCATTTCCACTTGATTATACTATTAATATGTATTCGTGTCAATTGCGTTATTCACTTGGCATACAGCATCGTTTCCTACATGAACGCGGCTCATTGCATTGCAAGCTCGGAAATTATGCCGGCACAACTGTCGATTCCCAGCTTTCCGCTGTTTAAGCAGATGTCGTAATTACTGCTCATACCCCATATTCTGCCTGTATAGTTTTTATAATATACCTTGCGCTTCTTATCTTTTTCATCAAGTCTTTTTTCTGGAGCGTCGTCCCTCTCGCCGTAGAGCGTGACAATTCTGTTTGCCTTGAACTTTGTATCCGCATAAATATACACATGGAGCGCGTCAGGAACGTCCTTAAGAATATAATCGGAGCAGCGCCCGACAATTACGCAGGGTCCTTCATCCGGTAAGCGCTTGATTATATTGTGCTGAATAACATACAGTTTATCAGAGATATCCGCATAGCCGTCCACCCCGGCGCTTCCGGAACGGGCAAGATTAAACAAAAAGCTTGAGGTTGAAGTGGCATCCTCTCCCCTGCGCTCAACAAATTCCTGTGAATAGCCGCTCTCCCTGGCGATAAGCTCGACAAGAGCCTTGTCATAAAAAGCATAGCCCAGCCGTTCGGCAACAGCTTTTGCGATTGTCCTGCCGCCGCTTCCGAATTCTCGGCTTATAGTAATGACTTTCTTGCTCATGTAAATTCCTCCAATGCGTTGGCTTGAATTTGAGAACAGGTATCGGTAAGAAAGGGGGCGGTTTATTACGAAACCGCCCATTAATATCTCTGCGTTATTTTACGTCGTTTTCATTGAAGGGATCTCCGCACTCCGGGCAGAATTTCGGGGGATTTTTCGGATCGGCAGGTTCCCAGCCGCACTTGTCGCATTTATAGAGCAGTTCTCCCGCGGGCTTTCCCTTCCCGCACTCCATGCAGAACTTCCCCTTATTTACAGTCCCGCAGCTGCACGTCCAGCCAACAGCATCTGCCGGTCTGGGCTTTCCGCAGTTCGCGCAGAATTTGCCGGTATTCGACGTTCCACAGGAACAAACCCATGAATCAGTAATTACATTGTCGGCTGTATTCCCGCCCATTGCAAACAGGTTCTGGGCGTTCGCTCCGCCCGCCGTCTGTGCCATATTAAGTCCAGCAAAGCCCATGAAAGCGCCGCCCGCGCCCTCGTTCTTGGCAGCGTTCTGCATGGCCTCAGCCTGTGCGCCGACAAGCTGAGCCGCCGCCATAGTCGGGTCGCGGAAAGCGGCATTGCGCTGGAGCTGCTTAATCATCTCCTCGTCCTCGTCGGACGCGGTGACTGAGCTCACACCGAGCGATATTATCGATAGGCCGCGCAGCTCGCGCCATTTTTTGGTAAGTACCTCGTTCAGCGCGTCTGCAAGCTCCATCGTATGACCGGGCAGCGCGCTGTAACGTATGCCCATTTCGGAAATCTTCGCAAACGCGGGCTGAAGCGCGGTCAGCAGCTCGCTTTTAAGCTGGCCGTCAATCTCGCTCCGCCTGTAGTCCCAGTCGACGTTGCCGCAGACGTTTGTATAAAACAGCATAGGGTCAACTACTTTGTAAGAGTATTCACCGTAGCAGCGGATTGCGATATCCACATCGAGCCCGACGTTTTTGTCGACTACACGGAAAGGCACAGGATTCGCCGTACCGTATTTATTGCCGATAAGCTCCTTGGTGTTGAAGTAATAGACACGCTGATCCTTTGCAGTGTCCCCTCCAAATGTAAAACGCTTACCCATTGTCTTAAAGGTCTCGGAAACAGAGGCTCCAAGATTGCCGACAAATATGCTGGGCTCAGTCGATGTATCATAGACAAATTCGCCCGGAACAGCGCATAAATCGACGACCTTACCCTGCTCGACAATGATCATACACTGACCATCCGAAACAGCTACGATTGAGCCGTTTGAAATTATGTTCTCTTCGGCTTTTGTATTCGAGCTGCGTTTCGAACTGCGCTTAACGCCTTTTTGAACGAGTACATCCTGGTCGAGAGCGTCACAGTAAAAATACTCTCTCCACTGGTCGGCGAGAACGCCCGAGAGCGCGCCTGCGCCTGCTTTTAATAGACCCATAATGAGTTATCCTTTCTGTTGCTGCGAAAGCTTAAAATACCCTAATTGTTTGAGGAAGTAGGAATAAACGGTATAATTTTAGATGCGAACTCGGACATGTTTACGGTCTGCAAGTATACTCTTCCGGGTCCTCTCAGGATTGAAAGGAACAGGCCCTCGCCGCCGAAAAGAACGTTTTTGAAGCCTTTGACAGTCTCTGCCGTATATGATACGCTGGCCTCATATGCCGCGATATTGCCGGTATCGACTTTGAGCACTTCGCCGGGGGCAAGATCCTTGGTGACGACTGTTCCGTCAATCTCAAGGAAAGCAAGTCCCTGTCCGCCCAGCTTCTGCATTATAAAACCTTCTCCGCCGAAAAAGCCCACCTTGAGCTTCTGCACGGTTGCGGATAGTGCAACTCCGGGAGTCGCGCACAGAAAGGCGGTCTTCTGGCAAATAAATTCTCTGCCGTTTCCGAGCTCCAGAGGAATTATTGAGCCGGGAAAAGAGGATGCAAGCGTTATCTGACCGTTTGGCCTCTGCGATGTATAGGTAGCCATAAAAAGTGATTCGCCGGAGAACATACGGCCCAGCGCTTTTCCGAAGCCGCCCTTCATGTTGGTTTCCATTGCAATGCCGTCCGTCATCCAGGTCATACCGCCGGACTGCGTGTAAATGCTTTCGCCGGGCTGTAAAGTCAGCGTTACAGCTGGAAGATTGTTTCCGAAAATCTCATATTGCATGGATGTTCCTCCTGTAGTGAAAATTTATCGTTTAATTATATGCAGGGAAGCCGCTGATACACATTTAAGAAAATTGAGTATGTCCTGTCATCCATAATATATCAAATCCGCATTGATTTATCAATATCATAAGCTCGGGTTTGCAGGTATAAATTTTTGTGGCTAATTGCGGCAAATGATGCTATAATCCAAAAAAATGAACGGAGTGTGGCGGAAATGAAAAACGTAATACTGATAGGCATGCCGGCAACGGGAAAAAGCACCGTTGGCGTAATACTGGCTAAGCTCATCGGTTATAACTTCATTGACACCGACATACTTCTGGCGCTTGAACAGAAGCGCCCGCTGCCCCGTATAATCTCTGAGGACGGCTATGAAAAGTTCATTGAGCAAGAGGGTAAAATCGGCGAGAACCTGAACTGTGATAATACAGTTATCGCAACTGGCGGAAGCATGGTATTTTCCGAAAACGCGATGAAAAGCCTGTCACAAAACGGCATCGTTATCTGGCTTGACACACCCGTTGAAGAGCTTGAAGAAAGAATGACCGGAACACTTTCGGACAGAGGCGTAGCTACTCCGGTCAAAATGTCGCTGAGTGAGGTATTTGAAATCCGTGAACCGCTTTATGAAAAATACGCAGCACTTCGAATCACCTGCGAGGGTACCAGTGAACTAATGGCGATTCGGCTCATGGAAAAACTGATAAATGAAAAGCTGACATAGAAAAATCGCTTCAGACTAAAAAAAGCCTGAAGCGATTTTTTGTTATTTACCGGAGAGCGGCAGACGTACGGTGAAGGTCGTGCCCTTGTCCGCTCTGCTTTCCAGATTTATCGTTCCATCCAGCGCGTCGACAACATGCTTTACAATCGCAAGTCCGAGTCCCGTTCCGCCGACGGCTTTACTGCGTCCGCTGTCGACTCTGTAGAAACGTTCAAAAACTCGTCTCTGGTGCTCCGGCGGTATCGGATCGCCGTCGTTACGGACGCTGAGCACAGCCTGACCGTTTTGCTGCGATAGCGAAATATCGACGCTTCCTCCCTGCCGGTTATATTTTACGGCATTGACGAGAAGATTTGAAACAAGGCCGCGTATGTCTTTCTTGTTCGCATAGATAATTACGGGACTGATATCCGAATTAAATGTGACACTTTCCTGCTCTGCAAGCGTCTCAAGCTCATTTTGGCTTTCCTTTATAATCGAGGAAATATCGACATTCTCTTTTTCACCCGAAAGCTCACCCGATTCCATGCGGCTTATCATGATGATGTCGTTAATCAGCATGTTCATCCGCTCGGTTTCAAGCCCGATTCTTGTAAGCAGCTCTTTGCTCTGCTTTTCCGAAATCGGGAGGTCGGAGCACAGCAGCTCTGCGCTTCCTTTTATAGAGGTAATCGGCGTTTTAAGCTCATGGCTTGCGTTGGAGAAAAACTCGCGCCTTACCTTGAGAGAGTTTCGGCTTTCGGTTACGTCGGACATCGTAATAATTAGAGCGGCCTCAACTCCGCTGTCCTCCCCCGCGTAAGAAAAAACCGTTTCAACAATTTTCCCTCCGAGACTGAGGTCAAGTGAGAGCCTGCGCTTATCAGTTATAGCTCTGTCGGCGCACTGAATAAAATCATAATTCCTTGTGGCGTAAAGTATGTTTTCACCGACAGCTGCTTTCGTACAGTTCAGATATCCGCAGGCGGCTTCGTTTACGAGAAGTACGTTCTTTTTTTCGTCCAGCAGTAAAAAGCCTTCGCCGACATTATCGAGAATATAATTCAGTTTATCCTTCTCGTGCTGGATTGTGGCTATATATTTTGTCAGATTAGAGGATATGGCGTTTATCTTGACCGCCATATCCTCAAGCTCGGCAAAGCGGTAAGCCTTCGGCTCGAGCTTATTCCCTCCGTCCTTGATGCGCATAAGGTTGTCGTTCATTTCGCTAATCGGAGTAATAAAGCCGGTTGTAAATCTGCCAGTCAGTATTGACGCGAGTATCAGGGCTATCAGTATCACGAGTATCATTGCGGGTATTATGGATTTGAGACTGTCAAAGACGCCCGAAACCTCTTTCGTGGCTCTTATGAAATAACCGTCGGAGGTCTGCACGGCCGAATAGACGAACTTTTTCCCAAGCGTTTCGCTGTTTCGGACATCCGAGCCCTTCCCTGTCAGCCCCGCCTGAACTATCTCCGGCCTGTCAAGATGATTCTCCATTGATTTGTAGTCTGCGGCAGAATCGCCGAGAACGGTGCCGTCTGACGAGATTATTGTAACGCGGACGTTTTCTATCCCGCCCGCGAATATTTTTGCCTGAATATCAGCATCCTGAGAGTGGTCAAATTGCTTTGAAATGACGGAGGCGTATGACAGAAGCTCCTGCTTTGTGTCCGATATCAGTTCTCTGTCAAAGACAAATGCGTTGAGAGCACCGGATATTAAAAGTGTCAGTATGAGGATGAGGACAAACCCCGCCATCAAGGATTTCTTCATTTAACACCTCCGACAAAGCGATAGCCGACACCCCTTACAGTCCTTATGTAGCTGCTGTTATCGGCTGTGTCACCGAGCTTCTGCCGAAGCGTGCCGATGTGTATATCGAGAGTGCGTGTCTCTCCGAAATAGTCGTCGCCCCATATCCTTGAAATAAGCTCTTCGCGGGAAACAGCGCGAGAGCTGTTTTCCATCAGGTATTTCAGGAGCTCGAATTCCTTAAAGGTCAGCGATACCTGTTCCGAATCCCTCGTAACCTCCCTGACATTGCCGTCAAGCCTCACTCCGCCCAGCTCAAGCACATTTTCCGAGCCGTCCGGCTGCTCAGCTTCGCCATGTCTTCGAAGCTGAGCGCGTACTCTTGCGCAAAGCTCAAGCACGCTGAAGGGCTTAGTCATATAATCATCGGCACCGGAGTCAAGCCCGATTATTTTGTCAAGCTCCGTGTCCTTTGCCGTGAGCACAATAACCGGTACTTCCTTGAGTACCTTTGAGCTTCTCATAGCGCGGACGGCCTCAATTCCGCTCATGCCGTCCATCATAATGTCCATTATAGCGACGCGAGGCGGCTCATTATTCATATATGCAAGCGCGGATATGGCGTTGTCAAAGCCCTTGACTTTATACCCGTTGCTCCCGAGCGCAACTTCAAGAAGCATCCTTATGCTCTCATCATCTTCAACAATAACTATCCTCTCGTTCAAAGGGAAGCCTCCTCACTACTTGAAATCAGGTAGTTCTTCGTTAATATGCACACCTGTGACATAAAAATGCACCCATTCGCAGATGTTGACTGCGTGGTCGCCTATACGCTCAAGGTATTTGACGATCATCAGGTAGTCAATAACTGTCTCCATATCGCGCGTGTCGTTATATATTCTCGAGCCGAGCGCGTGGCGGATTCTGAGAAAATACTCGTCAACAACATCGTCCTTTGCCATTGTAGCCTTTGCAAGCTCAAGGTCGCCCTTCACATAAGCGTCGATAGCTGAGGCAACCATCTCCTTAGCGCTTTCGGCCATTTTCAGCACTTCATCCTGAATGTCCGGGAAGTTGACGCTGTCGTGATACATGCTTATTTCAGCAATATCGGAAGCGGCGTCGCCTATGCGTTCAATGTCCGTAATCATTTTTATTGCCGTTGAAATTTTACGGAGGTCGGTTGCCACGGGCTGCTGCTTAAGAATAAGCTTGAGGCACATCGTTTCGATGTCGCGCTCCATTGCGTTAATATTTGTATCATCTTCTATTATCTCTTTTGCAAGAGTTTTGTCAAATGTTTTCAGGGCCTGCATGGCACGGGTAACGGCATCTATTGCGGCTGTTCCCATTCTGATAAGCGCTGAGGACAGGTCCTTGAGCTCGTCGTCATATAATCTTCTTGTCGCCATAATAATCTCACTCCTAACGTTATTAACCGAAGCGGCCGGTAATGTAGTCTTCTGTGCGTTTGTCCTGAGGAATCGAGAATATGTCGTCGGTCTTCCCCATTTCCACGAGCTCGCCTATGAGGAAAAATGCGGTCTTATCGGAGATACGCGCAGCTTGCTGCATATTATGCGTGACAATTACAACTGTGTAATTCTTGCGCAGGTCGTCCATCAGTTCTTCGATACGCATGGTGCTCGCGGGGTCCAGTGCGCTTGTGGGTTCGTCCATGAGCAGTATTTCGGGCTCAACGCTCAGCGCCCGCGCTATGCAAAGCCGCTGCTGCTGACCTCCCGAAAGCCCCAGAGCGCTCTTTTTCAACCTGTCCTTGACTTCATCCCAGAGTGCCGCTCCGCGCAGGGAGCTTTCTACTATCTCATCGAGAGACGCCTTGTTGTGATTGCCGTGAAGCCTTGGACCGTAAGCAATGTTATCGTATATCGTCATCGGGAAGGGGTTCGGTGCCTGAAAAACCATTCCTATGCTTTTCCTGAGAAGATTTACGTTCGTCGTTTTGGCGTAAATATCTGTATCGCGGTATTTTGCCTCACCGATGATTAGTACGTCGGGTATGAGATCGTTCATACGGTTCAGCGTTTTCAAAAATGTACTCTTACCGCAGCCGGAAGGACCTATCAGCGCGGTAATCTCTTTTTCTTCTATGTCCATATCGATACCCTTGAGCGCATGGAAAGAACCGTAATAAAGCTCAAGATTCCTTGTCGATATTATACTCATGTTTGCCTCCTTGGGGGCGTGAACAAATCCACGCGCTTACCCGATCTTTTTTAGTCTTCTTTTGGCAGCTTTTGCGGAGAAATTTATAATAAGCACAAGAATCATCAGTATGGCCGCAATCGCGAAGCCGACGCTAAATTCACCGTTTTCCATCGTATAAACGTAGAGCATTACACTGAGAGTTCCGCCGCTCGTTGTAAGAGCCTTTAAATAGTTTGTCACCAGCACATAGCCCGCGCCTGCCGTAAAGAGCAGAGCCGCCGATTCGCCGACAATACGTCCTACCGCAAGTATGGCGCCGGAAACGATGCCGTCTATCGTACAGGGAAGAACTATCGTTCTGATGCTGTACCATTTTGTCGCGCCGAGAGCCAGAGCGCCGTCGCGGTATGACTGCGGAGTTGTTTTGAGCGATTCCTGCGTCGTTCTGATTATGCTCGGCAGTATCATAACAACAAGCGTCAGCGAGCCTGCGAGCACGCTGGATTTTAGCCCGAGCTTCTGGCAGAAGAAAAGCATTCCGACAAGGCCGTAAATAATGGACGGAATTGCGGTCAGAGTCTCCGTTGAAAACTCAATGAATCTCACAAATTTTTTATTTGTGGAGTATTCATTTAAGTAAATCGCTGCCCCTACTCCGATGGGAAGGGCGATTATGAGAGCGGTGAGGATAGTATAAAGCGTGAATATAATGTTCGGGAGAATGCCGATTTTGTCCTCAAGCACCTTACGCTGTGTAGTCAGAAACTCCCATGTGACATGAGGAAGTCCTCTGTAAAAAATATAACCGATCAGACCGAGCAATAACAATATGGTTATTATCGCGGAGAGGTAGATAAGAACTTTAAGGACTACATCCTTAAATCTGCGTCCGGCGGATATATTGCTTTCAAGCGAAAGCGCTCGCGCTTCAGCCTTCATTCTTGTACCCTCCCTTCAGCAGAGTATTAAGTACAACGTTAATAATCATTATGAACACGAAAAGAACGAGACCGATTGAAAACAGCGCCTGTTTCTGAAGCCCGCCTGCATAGGACATTTCCGAGGAAATAGCGGTTGTAAGGAACCTTACGCTGCTGAAAAGCTTCGGCATATTCGCAACGTTTCCGGCAACCATCATGACCGCCATAGCCTCGCCTATCGCTCTGCCGATGCCAAGTACTACGCCGGCCGTTATCCCGCTTTTTGCGGAAGGTATGCTTACCTTGAAAATTGTTTCGATTTTCGTAGCCCCCAGAGCAAGGCTTGCTTCCTCAAACTTTGCCGGTACCGCGTTCAGCGCGTTCTCACTGACGCTGACGATGCTTGGCAGTATCATAATTGCCAGAACTATAATCGCTGAAAACAACGTCGAGCCGCTTTTCAGGTTGAAGATGTCCATAACCGCCGGAACAAGAACGATGATGCCCACAAGACCGTATACGACAGAGGGTATCCCCGCGAGCAGCTCAACTGCGGGGCGGACGGCAGCAGCTACTTTGGTGCTTGCTATCTTAGAAAGAAACACCGACATAAGAAGCCCGATAGGAACGCCTATAAGTATTGCTCCGCCGGTTGCAAAGATAGAAGATAGAATAAACGGCAGGATGCCGAACAACGGCTCGGAAGCCGTGCTCTTCCAGACCTGCCCGAAGAGGAATGCCTTAAGACCGATTTCCTTTATGGCGGGAAGACCGCTGATTATCATATATGCTGATATTCCGACGACAGCGACAATTGATATCATACCGCAGACTATGAATATGACATGCATGACTTGTTCTGTAATATTTCTAGCTTTCATATTGACCTCCGTGCGCGTATTAAGAAGCACTCAAAGGGGACTTCAAAGGCGAAGTCCCCTTGTCTTATGACCTACTTACTTTTTGGGAGGAATTGCTCCGGCCTTTTCGATTATGGGTGCGGCTTCCGCACTCTTTGCGTATTCGATGAAAGCCTTGGCTGCCGCGGAGGGCTCGGTTCCCTGCTTTGTGATTATATTGAAGTCTCTCTGAAGCTTGTAGCTGCCGTCAAGAACTGTTGCTTCCGTGCATTCCACGCCGCCGACCTTTATCTTGCTGACCGTGTCGTTGACAGCGGAGAGAGATGCGTAACCAAAAGCGTTTTCGTTAGAAGCAACTGCCGCAATGACAGCGCCGGTGGAGGTCAGTTCCTGCTCATACTTGCATGCGTCCTTAACGCCGACTATGCTTTCAAAACCGTCCCGTGTGCCGCTGCCTGCTTCACGTCCGATGAGGACTACGGGAGCGTCCGGTCCGCCGACATCTTTCCAGTTGGTAATTTCGCCCTTTGCAAGCTTTGAAATCTGCTCAAGCGTAAGGTCTGTAACGTTGTTGGACTTGTTTACGATAATGGCGATTCCGTCGAGTGCAATGACAGTTGCGTCAAGTCCGGTTTCTTCGGTCTTCAGGTCACGGCTTGAAAGACCGATATCCGCTGTTCCGTCAGTTGCGGCGGTGATTCCGGCTCCGGAGCCTGTTGCGTCATAAGTAACTGTTACGTCGGGATATTTAGCCATAAATGCTTCGCTGAGAGCTGCAATGACTTTTTCCATTGAGGTTGAACCGTTGGTGGATACTGTTCCGGAAAGAGCTGCTTCGGTGGGAGCGGCGGAAGCTGCTGCGGACGGGGACGCTTCCGTTTCTTTTGCTGAGCCGCAGCCGGCGAAGAGCGCGAGACACATAACAGCCGCAAGAGCAATCGTAATGATTTTTTTCATAAACTTTCTCCTTAATTCACATCTTTGTTACACTTATTTTTCATTGGTACTGTAATCATAATAGAATTATTGACATTAGGTCACTACCACGATTGCTTCAAAAGTTTGTAAAGTATAGGTAAAGTTGTAAAGCTTGCCGCCATGCCGAAATTTTTTTAAAACAGATGCCTGGCTGATAAATATGAGTTATCAATATTTCTTAATCATAATTGTCAGTATATGATTAATGTGCATATCCGATTCATAATAAACTAATTTCACATACATATAAAAATAGTCATAATTTATTGATATTTTTATAGCGTGAACCGATATTTTATGTTAGTATGTTAAAAATAGGGAAACGGAAGACCTGAATTTAAATGGGAGGTTTTCATGGATATACGCGATTTAAAATACTTTTGTCTGACTGCCGAACTTGAGCACGTTTCAAAAGCCGCGGAGATTCTGGGAATCGCCCAGCCCTATCTGACAAAAATCATCGGTCAGCTTGAAGATGAATTCGGTACCGAGCTGTTTGACAAGGTTGGCAGAAAAATCAAGCTCAACAGCAACGGTGAGGTGTTCTACCGCAACGCGAAAAAAATACTTGCCGACGTCGACAACCTTTATACGGAAATGGACTTTGTTCAGGAGCAAAACATGAGAACGATTTCACTTCTGTGCAATACCGAAGCGCACGCCCACGGGATGATAGTTGAGTTTCAAAAGAAAAACGCGAATTACTCGCTAAAGCTCGCCTATGCCACGAAAAAGGAAATGGTCGAGGCGCTTATAACCGGTACGGCGGATTTTGCTCTCTGCGACCCGGCAATCGATGAGGATTTATCGAAGAATATCACTACTGAAATTGTATTTCGTGACACAGCCTGTGTAATTTTTCCGCCCGGGCATCCTATGCTCAAGCGAAAATCGATTAAGTTTGAAGAGCTTCAGGGTGAACGGCTCGTAACCGCTTCAAAGGGCGGGGCTATGCGTAATCACGTCGATTATGTTTTTGACAAGTATTCTGTCCGACCGAAGATAGTATGTGAAACCCATGATGTGAACCTTATAATACAGGCGGTATTGTCAGGACTCGGCTACGCTTTCATTTCATACTCCGTTCTTGCGAAATATCCGGAACTGAGCATATACTGCATTGATATTGACAGTACCGACAAGTTCGGCAATATGGGACTGAGCTATAATAAGCTGTCGATTCAAAACAGAAATATGGAGGATTTCCTGTACTTCAGCCGTGATTATTTTCATAAGCTTCAGGAAAAAATCAACGAGAACCCGACAGTTTAGTTTATAAACCTCAACAGCTATTCAATCCAAAAGCCCGGAGGATTCTATGGATATCAGAGATTTGCGCTTTTTCTGTATGACCGCGGAAATGGAACATGTTACTAAGGCGGCAGAAAAGCTCGGTGTATCTCAGCCATTTCTGACCAGAGTTATATCAAACCTTGAAAAAGAAATCGGGCTGTCGCTGTTTGACAATGTCGGGAGAAAGATCCGCCTTAATGAAAACGGCGAGGTCTTTTTCAGACACGCAAAAAAAGTTCTTTCCGACGTTGACGAGCTTAACACCGAGATAAGTACAATGCTTGACAGGCACAATAAAAGCATATCGATTCTTTGCAACATGAGCTCCTATTCACCGGAGCTTATTATGGCATTCAGAAAAAAATATCCCGATTATACAATTGCAATTGAATTTGCTGCCGTCAAAGACATTATGGATTCTCTTGCGGCGGGTGAGGCTGATTTTGCCATCTGCTCTCCCCCGTTGTCCGACGACCCGCTGAAAGGGCTTAAAACCGAGCTCGTTCTTCGCGAACGCTGCAGTATTCTTCTTCCGCCGGAGCATCCGCTCATAGGTCGGGATACCGTAACCTTTGACGACATCAAAAATGAAAAGCTGATAACTACTTCAAAGGGTACAGGTCTTCGTATTAATATTGAGCAGGCTTTCAAAAAGTATGACTTTCGGCCTCAGATTGTCTGCGAGTCCAACGATATGAATCTCATTATCCGCAGCGTGAGGGACGGTATGGGCTACGCAATCATTCCGCGCTGGCAGCTTTACTCAAACCCCGAGTTGAAAAAGTTCTGCGTAGATGTTGATATACCTGAAACCTACGCATACATAGGGATAACCTATAACACAATGCCCTACGCCGGGTCGGCAAGCGCAGACTTCAAGGACTTCGTTGTTGCGTTTCTCGACGAATTCAAAAACAAAGCTTACGGAGATAATTGACCTGAACTTATTGTGTAAGCCAGTTTATTGCACTGTTAAAGCATGAGCTGTTTAACGATTCGTTGTGTGAAGTGACGATATTTGAGCTTTGGGCTTGACTTATCTTTGCACGTATAATATCATAACAATAATTTAATACTTAAAAGCGATAATGAGGAAGAAGTATCCGATACTGAACCGAACAGAAAGCAGCCGGTAAGATGAGAGGCGCACGGGAAATTTCGGTGAATACATCCTTTAGCTTCACACTGAAAGAATTTCAAGTAGGCTGTGACGGGTGACGCCCGTTAAAGGGTCGGCTCTTTGCACGGTGCGTCATACGCGATGGAAGAGAGCTGTTAAGGCGGCTTTGCGCAAGCGGGCCGCGAACCAAGGTGGTACCGCGAACTTGTTTCGCCCTTCGGATTTTCCGAAGGGCTTTTATTTTTTATTAAGGAGAGTATATTATGCCTATTACAGAACTGTTGGAGCGAAACGCAAAGCTGTATCCGAACGAGACAGCGCTCGTTGAAATTAACCCGGAACACGAGAACAGCGTGGCGCAGACGTCCTGGACTGAGTTCGCTCTGGTTGATATAAACTATCAGGAAAACACCTACAGGCGCGAATTGTCCTGGATGGACTTCGACTGCCGCGCCAACCGCTTTGCTCATCTTCTGCTCGCAAACGGCGTTCAGAAGGGCGACAAGGTCGGTATACTGATGATGAATTGCCTTGAATGGCTGCCGGTCTATTTCGGCGTTCTGAAAGCAGGCGCGCTTGCTGTGCCGCTCAATTACCGCTACACCGCGGAAGAAATCAAATACTGCCTTGATCTGGCTGACTGTTCTCTTCTGGTGTTCGGAAATGAATTCATCGGTCGCATGAGCGAAATAAAGGATGATATCCCGAAAATTAAAAAGCTCTATTATGTCGGTTCTGTGTGCCCCGAGTGGGCGGAGAGCTACTATACCTTCATGTCTTATTGCTCCAGCCGTAAGCCGCACATTGAAATAACTGACGACGATTTCGGGGCAATATACTTTTCCTCTGGCACAACCGGCTTTCCGAAGGCCATACTGCACAAGCACCTGAGCCTCACCCACGCGGCAATAGCGGAGCAGAAACACCATAATCAGCAGCGCGGCGACTGTTTCCTCTGTATGCCGCCGCTCTATCACACCGGAGCGAAAATGCACTGGTTCGGAAGCCTCCTTTCGGGGAGCAAGGCAGTCATTCTGCGCGGCATAAGCCCCAAATGGATACTTCAGACAGCCGCACAGGAACACGCGACAAACGTCTGGCTTCTGGTTCCGTGGGCGCAGGATATTCTGGATGCTCTGGACAGAGGCGAGCTTAAGCTTTCCGATTATGACCTTTCAGAGTGGAGACTCATGCACATTGGCGCGCAGCCCGTCCCCCCTGCCCTTATCAATCGCTGGAGAGCGTATTTCCCGAATCATCAGTACGACACCAACTATGGGCTTTCGGAATCAATCGGGCCCGGATGTGTCCATCTTGGAGTTGAAAACACGCACAAGGTCGGGGCAATCGGTGTTCCCGGTTACGGCTGGGAGACTAAGGTCGTGGATTCCGACAAAAACGAGGTTCCACAGGGCGAGGTCGGTGAGCTTGCCGTGCGCGGCCCCGGCGTTATGACCTGTTACTACAAAAACGAGGAAGCCACACGCGAGTCCCTTTCGCCGGACGGCTGGCTGTGGACCGGAGATATGGCGCAGGTCGACGCCGACGGCTTTATCTGGCTGGTCGACCGTAAAAAAGACGTTATTATAATGGGCGGAGAAAACCTCTATCCCGTTCAGATAGAAGACTTCCTGCGTAAAAACAGCAAAATCAAGGACGTTGCCGTAATCGGAAGGCCACATCCGCGCCTCGGTGAAATCGCCTGCGCAATAGTTGAGCTTAAGCCTGACGTAACAGCGACAGAGGAAGAAATAAACGAGTTTTGTCTTGAGCTTCCGCGCTACAAGCGTCCGCGCGAGATTATATTTGATAAGATTCCGCGCAACCCGACAGGAAAAATCGAAAAACCCGTGCTCAGGAAAAAATACGGCAGCACCGACATAGTATCTCTTCAAACTGGAACCGCAAAATAAAAAAACTCCCGCAAACCGTATATTGGCTTGCGGGAGTTTTATTGTTACTGTTACAGTATATCAGCAGACCTTCATTGTCCAGCCCAGGTTATCGCTGGTTTTTCCCCACTGAATGCCCGTGAGAGTATCATAAAGCCTCTGCGTAACTTCGCCTATGCGGTTTCCGCCGATTTCGTGCTTATGACCTTCGAAGGCAATCTCACCAATCGGTGAAACAACCGCTGCGGTACCTGTTCCCCAGGCTTCTTCAAGAGTTCCGTTCTCAGCCGACTTAACAAGTTCTTCTGCCGGCAGCTCACGCTCTTCAACCTCATAGCCCCAGAGTTTAAGAAGCTCTATGCAGGATTTTCTGGTGATACCGGGCAGAACACTGCCGGTCAGCGCGGGAGTTATTATCTTTCCGTTTATCTTGAACATGACGTTCATGGCACCGACCTCTTCTATGTTGCGGCGTGAAACGCCGTCGAGCCATAGCACCTGACTATAGCCCTGCTTTTCAGCGTTTATTCCTGCGCGCATTGAGGCGGCATAGTTTCCGCCGCATTTTGCGGTGCCGGTTCCGCCGCGTACCGCGCGGACATCGTTGCTCTCAATCATTATCTTTGTCGGGTTTAGCCCCTCCGGATAATAACTGCCCACAGGACATGCAATAATTGCGAAGCGGTAGCTTGAAGACGCGTGAACGCCGAGCTGCGGCGCTGTAGCGATTGTAAAGGGGCGAATATAAAGGGATGTCTCCGGTGCACTGGGAACCCAGTCCTTTTCAAGCTCAACAAGAGCTTTCAGTCCGTCGATAAACACATCCTCCGGTACCTGCGGAATGCACATACGATCAGCGGAGTTGTTCATTCTGCGTACGTTTTCAAGAGGACGGAAAAGCAGCACTTCGCCTTTCGGGCTGCGGTAAGCTTTCATACCCTCAAAAATCTCTTGCGCATAGTGAAAAACGACTGCTGCGGGAGAGAGCGAAAAGTCCGCAAAAGGTACGATCTGCGGATCGTGCCAGCCTTTGCCTTCATCATAGTCCATAATAAACATATGGTCGGTAAAATACTTTCCGAAAGGAATTCCGTCAAGCGATGGCTTCTCCTTTAATGCGGCTGCCTTCCTGATTGTGATTTTTTCCACTCTGCTCACGCTCACTTTCAATAATTTGTTTTGTATTTAATTTATGATTCTATCATTCCTGCGCCGTTTTTCAAGGTAAATGTAATAATGTATGCAATATTTGTAAAAAACGTAATTTTGCGGTTTAAATCGATGACACTTTTTGGACTAAAAGGCAAGGGTTTTATTAATTTATTGAATTATCGCATGAGTTATTATATAATAACTAACATACGAACATCATGATGACTTTTTTAAGGAGAAACAAAATGCTTAAAGTTGAGCACGTAACAAAAAAATACGGAAAGCTGCTTGCCAATAACGATATATCCTTTTCCGTCGAGGGCGGACAGATTGCGGTACTTGTCGGGCCGAACGGAGCGGGTAAATCGACAATCATAAAATCAATTGCGGGACTTCTCAGATTTGAAGGCAAAATCGAGATAGGCGGTTTCGACAACAAAACGGTCGAAGCAAAAGCTATGATCGGATATGTACCGGAAATGCCCGCTGTATACGACTTGTTGACGATTTCTGAGCATATGGAGTTTATACGCCGCGCCTACCGCCTGCCCGATGACGGATATGATAAGTATCTTCTTGAGCGCTTTGAACTGCTGGACAAAAAAGACAAGGTCGGTAAGGAGCTTTCCAAGGGCATGCAGCAAAAGCTCTCTGTCTGCTGCACGCTGCTGCATAGGCCGCGTGTTATAATCTTTGACGAGCCGCTGATTGGGCTCGACCCCCACGCTATCAAGGAAATTAAAACCATGTTTACGGAGCTTAAGAGTCAGGGCTGCGCGCTGCTTATTAGTACGCACATGCTCGACAGCGTTGAGGATTTCTGGGATGTGGCTCATATTATGATGAACGGCAGCTTTGCAGCGACGAAATACAATAACATAGGCGAAGAAAACGAAAAGAGTCTTGAGGAGCTTTTCTTTGAAATCACCGAGGGTAAAGCATCGGAGGTCGGAAAATGAACGGCAGCGCTCTTTCGTATCTTCTCCGGACAAAAATGCACAACCAGCTCGTAAGCTTCTTTAAAAAACCCGTCAGGCTTATTTATGTCGTAATTTTCATTGGCCTTATCGTCATGACTACAATAGGCGGAAATGCGGGAGCTAAGGAATCCGGCAGAGTTTTTCGGGATGTCTCGGAGCTTACCGCCGGAATCAATGCTCTCTTCATACTTATCTTTTCCATTACGCTCAATTCGGGTCTCAAAAACGGCGGAACATTTTTCAAAATGGCGGATGTTAATTTTCTCTTCCCTTCCCCGCTGAACAAGAGAAGCATCCTTTTTTATGCGCTGATACAGCAGATATGGTCGTCAATGCTGATCGGTCTATTCATCCTGTTCCAGTATTCCGCGCTCCACATGAACTACAACCTGAGCTATTGGGGGCTTCTTCTGATATTCCTGACCTATTCGCTGACGGTTTTTTTGAGCCAGACTTTGGGCATGTTCCTGTATACCTTTGTAAGTGACAGCGAGAAGAAGAAAAACCTAGCCAATACGGTGCTTTATATCCTGATTGCCGTACTTCTCGCATACACAGGACTGCATGTTCTGAGTGACAAAACCCACATCGTAAAAGCGCTTGTCAAAGCGTGCAACGGACTGCCCGTACTTCTTTTCCCGTTTGCGGGCTGGATTGGCAGCTTTGCCGGAAGCGTTTTTAAGGGAGAATATTTGCAGGCAGCCTTGTGGTTTGGACTATCCGCTGTTGCTTTCACAGCAATGCTAATCGCGATGTCCCGTTCAAAACGTGAATACTATGAGGACGTAATAGCCTCCGCCGAAACAATGCAGAACACAATCAATTCCGCAAAAGACGGCGTAACGCCCGAAGCGACTCCAAAGGTCATCAAGGTCGGCAAGGCCGGTATCGGAAAGGGCTGGGGCGCGTCGGTATTTTTCTACAAGCATATGCTTGAAAACAGGCGCGCGAGTAAAATTTGGATAAAACCCATGTCCCTTATGTTTATGGTTATGACCATAGGCTTTTCAATCTTTATGAAGGGCGAAGGAATACTTCCAATTTTTTCTTTTGCTGTCTACATGCAGATTTTCTCCGTAGCGCTGGGAAGATTTAACCGCGAAATCACTAAGCCCTTTATCTACCTGGTTCCCGAGTCTCCGTTTAAAAAAATGCTCTATGCTCTCGCCGAAACTCTGCCCAGTGAGCTGCTTGAAAGCGCGCTGATATTTATACCTGTTTCAATAATAATCGGAGCACCGATACCCGTTTGCTTGCTGTGCATTCTCGGAAGACTGTCGTTTTCTTTCATGTTTATTGCTTCGAGCATCGCAATAGAGCGTATCTGGGGCGGCTCACTTTCAAAGGTTGCAGGCGTATTTATATATTTTGCCGCGGATATTCTTCTGTCGGCGCCCGGCATTGTTCTGGCAGTCATACTCGGCATGAGCAATATAGTTATCTTCAGTACCGATGTCACTTCCGTGTTATGCATCACGCTTATGAATATACCTGTAGCCGCTTTGTTAATCTACGCCTGCAGAAATGTCCTTCAATACGCGGAATTATAGAAAACGAAGAAGACCTTTCCACAAAAGGAAAGGTCTTCTTTTCAGTTGCCGACAGTGTTTATCTGCAAAACCTCAAACTGCTTTGAGCTTGTGTCGATGGTCTTAATGAACACCTGTTTTTTTAACGATTCTCCCTTTTCGTCAAAGGAGATAGTTCCTGTCAGGCCTTTATATGTAAGAGTTTTCAGCGCTGCCTTGACTGCCTGCGGGTCTTTCGAATCGGCAGTCTCGATTGCCTTGACTATGAGCATATAGCCGTCGTAAGCCATCGCGGCTGAGCTTGAGGTGTAATCGTTCCCACCATTCAGCTTAACGCGTTCCGAATCCTTTCGGAGCCACTTGGAGTATCTTCCGGAGAATTCGACAGAGTCGGGGCTAGCCGAAGGACCTGAGTCAAACTCAGAAGCTATATAGACCTCTCTCGAATTGAAAGTAACATCGTTCAGAAGCAGAGTCGAATCCCAAGTTTCAGGCCCGAGTATCGGGCAGGTAAGCCCCTCGTCCCTTGACTGATTTATAAAATATTTAGCCTCAAAGGCGCCCGAGAGCATATAGACGAAGTCGACATCGCCGGACGCAATATCCGCCGCGAGCGAACGGAAATTCTGCTGTCCGAGCTGAAAGCTGTACTGCGTAACTTCTCCGCCAAGCTTTTCATAGGCTTCGGAAAATGTCTTGCCGGCTTTTTTTGAGTACTCATCGCCGGTCTGTGTTATCACGGCGGCTTTTCTGAAATTCATCCCGTATGCGAGGTTTGCCATTACGCCGCTCTGGAAGCTGTCGTTGGAGCACAGCCGGAAATATGAGCTTGCGCCCTCCGTTGCGGCTTGACTCGAGCACGAAATTCCGACAAGCGGAATACCGGCTTTTTCAAATTCAGGGAGTCCTGCTGCTGTGGCTTTTGAGCTGTATGAACCTAGAATGGCGGTGATTTTTGAACCGGACAAATTCTGCGCTGACAAGGCAGAGCCCTGTACGTCCACCGCGCTGTCAGCCTCGACAAGCCTAATTTCATAGCTGACACCACCGACCTCAACCGTCGGACATACGGAATTGGCATATCGAATTCCGAGGGTCTCGGTCAGTCCGCCCTGCGCGTAATCGCCCGTTGCCGGCTCGTAAACGCCGATATAAATAACATTTTTATGTATGATTTTTTCGCCGAAAGCACTGATTTTGTCCAGCCCGCCCAGACTTCCGAAAGCTATAAACAAAGCGGCTACAAGGCAAAACGCTAAGACCGACAAAATGACTTTTTTCATCCGTACTCCAATTCATCGTCAGAATTTTGGACACTTCGAATCATATGTCGGTATGATACCTCATAAATATTACGAAATCAAGTTTTTTAGGCAGAAATAGGCGTATTGGACAAGGCGGGTGGGTCTCAATAGCTCAAAAAAGCCAAATATTCAGATCATTTTGGGACTCGCGCGCCAGTCCGCATTCCCGCGTCTCTCCTCCTGCGCCGTATAACCGAGAACATAAAGATCATGCGCCGAGCTTTCAAGCGCGAAAAGATTTACACATTCTTCGGACAGCTCCTTTACAGCCGCGGGCTTTGTTATGAGAGGAATAAGGGATTTTTCGGCTATTATATTAAGTGCGGCTCTGCCGGTTTCGTTTGCCGCGAGAATTCTTGCATACGGTGGAATGCCGTCCGACTGCCCTCTTTTTACTCCGAGAGCGGCGCACAGGCACATCCTGCGAAGCCGGGAAAGCGCGTAGCGCTTTGATTTCGCGGCTGAAAGTACTCCCTCAAGAGTTGATTCTTCGTGAAAAGCGGCAATGAGTCGGTTCCCGAGTCCCTCTGAATCATCGGGTATTTCGGAAAATATGCGGTCATCCATCATTCTAAAGCGCGATAATATTGCGCTTTCAAGATCGTCCATAAACACAGGGCCCCTGCCCTGCTCGCTTTCACGCCGGAATATCTCGCACGCCTCTTTCGGAACGTAGTTTTTAATTTGTTTGCCCTGTGAGAGCATCCCGCGTATATCGGAGGCAGAGCCTCCCTCCTCGTCGTGTCCGGCACCAATCCTCTTTATTGTAAGCGGCTCAATTCTCAGGCGCTGGTCATAAATCGCCTTGAGATACTCCACCGCGAGGATATTATTCGGAGCCGCAAGGTAATCCGCCAAGCTGCCTATGCTTTTTGCGAGCGCTGCCTGTCTTGCGGCGGCATAGGAAACGCCGTTTTTAAGTTCCTCACGAATCTCCGAGTCAAGAAACGGGTCAGTAAGCGCCGTGGCAAGTGAGCTGAGCACTCCGATATCTCCGCATTCGCTGCCAAAGCTGAGATAATTAACACAGTTCAGCGCACCCATAAGCCCGACGGCACCACGCGCGAAACCTTCCGCAGAAGAAAGTGACCACGGCAGCGGCAGCTCGATAACAAGGTCGGCACCACACCTGACAGCCGCCTCAGCGCGAGCAAATTTTGAAAAGACGGCGGCTTCACCGCGCTGAACGAAATCACCGGACATAACGCAAACAACAGCCGTATCGCGCGATATGGCCTTTTTGCTTTCCTCAATATGAAGTTTGTGTCCGTTATGGAACGGGTTGTACTCGGCAACGATACCCAGAATTTTCATTTTGGCTCCTTTTGAAGCAATAATTAAGTATTAACGTGAATAAATGTCAAAAAGGCTTGATTTTTTACATTTGATTGGATTAAAATAGCTAAGTGTGTGAGCCTTAAAGGGCGTACATATATATTACAGTCAAAATATAAAGATTACAATGATAAAGGGGTCGGAATAATGAAGATTTTGGTCATAAACGCGGGTAGCTCTTCCCTTAAGTATCAGCTTTTTGATATGGAAGGTGAAAAAGTGCTGGCAAAGGGACTTTGCGAGCGCATCGGAATAGACGGTCATCTGAAGCACAGCCCTCTCGTTGAAGGCAAGAAAGTTTTTGATGAGGATATAAAGCTCCCCACTCACTCGGAGGCGATTGCGGCTGTTATCGAAAAACTCACTTCGGCAGAGTACGGAGTCGTTTCCTCCATGTCCGAAATTAACGCAGTTGGCCACCGCGTCGTTCACGGCGGAGAATTCTTCTCCACCTCCGTGCTTATTACGGACGAGGTCATGAAAGCCATCGAGACATGTGTTCCGCTCGCGCCTCTTCATAATCCCGCAAACATAACCGGCATCAAGGCCTGCAAAAAGGTTATGGGAGAAAAGGTTCCTCAGGTCGCCGTATTTGATACAGCTTATCATCAGACTATGCCAGGTAAAGCCTTTACCTATGCTATTCCTTATGAATATTACGAAAACGACAAGATACGCCGTTACGGCTTCCACGGGACAAGCCATCGCTATGTTGCAGGCCGTGCGGCAGCCATGCTTGGCAAGCCTCTATCCGAGCTTAAGCTTATATCCTGCCACATGGGCAACGGCAGCTCCGTCTGCGCAATCGACGGCGGCAAGAGCGTTGATACCTCAATGGGTTTCACGCCTCTCGTAGGTTTGCCGATGGGTACACGCAGCGGACAGATGGACATGGGCGCTGTCCAGTTTATTATGCACAAATACAATCTTGACATCGACCAGATGCTTGAGATACTGAACAAGAAATCCGGAGTTCTCGGCGTTTCCGGAATTTCCAGTGACTTCCGTGATCTTGACGAGGCTGCTGAAAAGGGCAACAAGCGCGCTGCTTTGGCACTTGACATTTTCCATTACTGGGTAGCAAAAACCGTAGGCGGATACATTGCAGCTATGAACGGCGTTGACGCTATAATATTCACCGCCGGAATCGGCGAAAACAGCAAATCGACAAGAGCGGCAATTTGCGAATATTTCGGATATCTCGGCTGCAAGGTCGACAGCGAAGCAAATTCCAAGCGCGGACAGGAAATAGTCATTTCAACCCCTGACAGCAAGGTAAAGCTCCTTGTCATTCCCACAAACGAAGAGCTTGTTATAGCAAGAGACACAAAGGAACTTGTTCACTAATATAAAGCGGACTCCCGTCAGAAACATCTGGCGGGAGTTTTTTTAATAGAATTCTTCGAGCAAATCGGTAAAGAGTCTTATATGGTTTTCTTCGTCGAGTATTATTCTCTTTAAGAGCTCCTGCACCGGCCTGTCGGATATCTGGTTAATGCGGTTATTATAGCTTGCTATAGCTAACTTCTCATTCGATATGTTTTCCTTCAGGTAGCATTTGGGATTGGTTTCGTAATTAATATACTGTGCATTCCAGTAAGTGCTTCTGCTGCCGGACTGAACGGCAAAACGAGGATTTCCGCCATAATCCGAAATCAGCTTACCTATAAACCCCAAATGCCTCATTTCAACCAGCGAAATGCACCTTAGCGTCTCGGATATTTTCTGGTTATGGGTCAAGAGACGCTGAAAGATATATGCGGATACTGCGCTCATTTCGCTCACAGCTCCGGCATAATCATTCGTAAGCAGTGAGGCGTAATAAAGATTTTTCCCGTCGGTTTTAAGCATCGGATACGGTATCGGCAGCTCACAGCTCCTTAAGTTTTCGTTCATATTTGCCCCCTAAGTAAGCGCATTCATATCATACTTAAAATATATGCGGCAAATATAAAGCTGATACGCTGGTTGACGGCTTAGCTTAAAATAAAACAGAGGGGCACTTTCGTGCCCCTCTGAATTTGTTTCGAACAGTTTATGCCTTGAGCTTCTTGATTTCAGCCGTAAGTACGGGCAGAATCTCAAACAGATCTCCAACAACCGCATAATCCGCAATGTTGAATATCGGTGCGGTTTCGTCCTTATTGATGGCGATTATCGTCTTGGAGCCGCTCATGCCGGCAATGTGCTGGATGGCGCCGGAAATGCCGCAGGCAATGTAGATTTTAGGCCCGACCGTTTTTCCGGTCTGTCCTACCTGATGGGAGTGGGCAATCCAGCCGGCGTCGACAGCCGCGCGGGAAGCGCCGACTGTTGCGCCGAGGACTTCCGCAAGCTCTCTGATAGGCTTAAAGCCTTCCGGCCCGCCGACACCGCGGCCACCGGAGACGATGATTTCAGCACCCTCGAGATCAACAATTTCGCCTGCAGCTTCCTTGATAACCTCTAAAAGCTCTGTGCGAATTTCTTCGGGAGTGGAATGTATATCTTCTTTGATAACTTCAGCCTTGCGAGCCTCATCCGGTACGCCCTTCTTGAAAACGCCGGGACGAATAGTTCCAATCTGGGGACGGTGATCCGGGCAGAGTATGGTCGCCATGAGGTTTCCGCCAAAGGCAGGACGCGTCCATGCCACATTGCCGGACTCCTCGTCAATGGCGAGAGAGGTGCAGTCAGCGGTAAGACCGGTTCTCAGACGGCAGGAAAGACGGGGGCCGAGGTCACGGCCGTTTGTCGTTGCGCCGATGAGAAGGCTTGTAGGTGCGTATTTTTCAACGAGAGTGTATATTGCCTTGGCATAGGCATCAGTTGTGTAATGCTCATATTCCTTGCCTTCTACAGCAAGAACGGTATCAGCACCGTAAGCGACAGCGGACTTTACGGCAGCATCAATATTGTGGCCGATAACTACGCCGACGAGCTTGCCTCCCTGCTTTTCGGAGAGGCCGCGCGCGACAGTAAGCAGCTCCATGCCGACATTCTTCGCGGTGCCGTCTTCATTTGTCTCTATAAATACCCATAGGTCCTTGGTTTTTGCTTCCATTTTCAGTTACCCCCTTATATGATGGCGTCGGCAACGAGCATATCGAAGAGCTTTTTCGCCGTTGCCTTGTTGTCGTCCTCGTGCACCTTGACGCCGCCGCTCTTTACGGGAGGAGTGAACGTCTTCTTGACCTTTGTGGGAGAACCCTTGAGGCCGATACGCTCCCTGTCCATTTCGGGCATATCGTCAGCGACTACAACAGCGATTTCAGCGCGGTTTGCGGCCATCTTGGACTTGATGGTGGGGTAACGCGGGTCGAAGTTGGGCTTTGTTACGGTGATGAGGCAGGGGGTCTTGATTCCTATCATCTCGCAGCCTTCTTCGGCTTCCTTCTTGACCTTAATTTTGCCGTCTTCATTGAAAACTTCAAGAGCGTATGTAACCTGCGGCAGACCGAGATGCTCGGCGATTTCCGGCCCGACCTGAGCGGTGTCACCGTCTATTGCCTGCTTGCCGCAGAAGATAATGTCAAATTTGCCCTCGGTCTCTTCAAGCTTTTTAATGGCACAGGAGAGTATGTAGCTGGTTGCGAGCGTATCGGAACCCGCGACTGCGCGGTCACAGATGAGATAGGCCTTGTCTCCGCCGACAGCGAGGCACTCCTTGAGAGCGTTTTTCGCCTGATCGGGGCCCATAGACAGAAGAACGATCTTCGAGGAAGGGTCTTTATCCTTAAGTCTCGCGGCAGCTTCAAGAGCATAAGCATCAAAGGGGTTTACTATGCTGGGAACGCCGTCACGGATAAGGGTGTTCTTAACGGGGTCTATCCTGATTTCGGTTGTGTCAGGAACCTGTTTGATGCAAACAAGCATGTTCATGATAGATTTTTCCTTCTTTCAATATTTTTGCTTTTTCCGAATGGCTGAGCTGCTAAGTCTATCTAAATCATAAGACAAAAGCAGAAATACAAAGAGCTCATCACGCCCGAAAATGCTGACATTTCCACAGAAATATATTATACATAGCGGTAAAAAGAATGTCAACATATAAAGACTTTTTATGCGCAATATTATCCATATTCGTGTAAATTCCAATAATTTATGCATTTTTCGAAGAGAATTGTCTATAGTATTGCCCAGTCCCGAACAGTCAGACACGAAATAAAACAAGTCCGCACAGACACAAAGTGTTTATGCGGACTTGTTGCAGAAACTAAGTCAACCGCAGAAGCATTTCTGAGTTGCTTTTACAATATCATTATGTAATGGTGTATGCGTGATAGCTTACATCAGACCGGAGGCCTTCAGCAGGGACTTCACGATGACCATACGCTGAACCTGATTGGTTCCTTCGTAAATCGTAGAAATCTTAGCGTTTCTGTAGATAATCTCGATCGGATACTCTTTGCTGTAGCCGTTGCCGCCGTGAATCTGGATGGCGTCTTCAGCCGTCTTGACAAGAGATTCGGAGGAAAAGGACTTGGAGGAGGAGGAAAGCGCGCTGTCAATGACATGAGCGTCAATTCCCGCTGCGACCTTATATGCAAGGGCGCGTGCGGCTTCGTAGCGAATTTCCATGTCGGCAATCATGAACTGGATAGCCTGATTCTGGAGAATAGGCGTACCGAAGGTAACGCGCGTTGCGGCGTACTCAATGCACTTGTCGATGCAGCTCTTCATAGCGCCGCAGCAGGCAGCGCCTACGCCCGCGGGACGGGTGATATCGAAGGTGCTCATAGCAATCTTGAAGCCTGCGCCTTCCTTGCCGACAAGGTGATCAGCGGGGATGCGTACATTGTCAAATATAACTTCGCAGGTGTTGGAAAGACGGATTCCCATCTTCTCCTCGTCCTTGCCGCAGGAAATGCCTGCACGGCTGCGCTCAACGATGAAGCAGGAAAGTCCGCGTGCTCCTGCGCTGGGATCTGTTACAGCAAAGACTGTATAAATGCTTGCGTTGCCGCCGTTTGTGATGAAGGCCTTTGTTCCGTTGAGGACATATTCGTCGCCATCCTTGACAGCTGTTGTACGGAGAGCACCGACATCGGAACCGGCATCTGCCTCGGTAAGACAGAAAGCGGAAAGCCCGCCGGCAAGTATAAAGTCAGCGTAAAGCTGCTTCTGCTCATCTGTTCCGAAAAGCTTAATAGGTGTGTAGCAAAGGCCGCAGGCACCGATTGTGGTTGCAAAGCCGACGTCCTGATAGCCGATTTCTTCAAGAATGAGAGAGTTTGTCACTTCACCCATTCCGCCGCCTCCGACGGACTCCGGGAGAGTGATGCTGGTAAGACCCATATCCGCGCACTTTTTAACGATGTCCATGGGAACTTCGTTTTTCTCGTCGCATTCCTTGATTCTTTCCCAAGTGAGTTCCTTGCGGATAAAGTCGCGCGTCATAATCTGAATGTCAATCTGGTCCTGGGTTAAGCCGAAATCTTCTTTCATTGTCAATTCTCCTTTTTTAAAATGGTATGCGATGTGGGTTTCTCCTCCTGCCTTACTCAATTAAGGCTGAACCATATCGCATATTTTTATAAAAGTGAGCAGTTGATTTTAACCTTCAATGCATTCGGGCAAAAGCAACGTTTGCCAATTAACAAACAGTGTTAAATATCTAACAGGTCACATTTGTTTCATTATACTTCAATTAATGGTTATTTGCAACGGTTTTGTTAATTTTTAAGTATTGTTTTTAGCATATAAATTAGCTCAATATTTCAAATATTCGGCTGATAATTTTATCTATTTTGTACTACAGCTAATATTCACCTATAGCCAAGGCCTATTAATCGAAGAAACAGATAACAATCGACAATATTACCTTGACAGCCGGTTGAAGTATATGAGAAAATAAATTGTATTAGGTCGAATTATGTATAATATGTAGATTAGATAAATTTGGAGGGTTCATTATGGCATTTTGTACCGAATGTGGGTCTAAACTACCTGATGATGCGGTTTTTTGCCCTAACTGCGGCACCGCTTTGAAAGCATCCTCGCCAAACGACAGCGTTATTACCGAAACTGCTACGGAACAGAGTCAGGCAGAAAGTACAGCAACTTCCTCCGACACAGAAAAGCAGCCCGAGGCCACCCCCGTTTCCGATACATATTCCACGGTCGGAACATATGAAGCGCCTGCTTCGGGAAGCTTCTCGGCTCCGGCGCAAGGTACATATGTCCCTCCTATTCAGAACAGCTATGCTCCTCCCTATCAGGGCGCTTACGCTCCCGCACAGCAGCCTCAGTATAACGCTCCGAACTCTTATGGCTATCCTCCTGCGGGCGGCGTCATCGCTCCGCCTCAAAAGAAAAGCAAAGCGGGGCTAATTGCTGTTATTGTTGTGGCGGGCGTGCTCCTTTTAGCTTTGGCTGGATACTTTATTGTGAATGCTTTCAGCAGCAATCCTTACGTGGGCTATTGGGAAAGCGTTGCGGTTGACACCGGCGACGGCAATATTTCTCAGGATTTTTACGGAACGAGTGTTGTCGGTGCTTTGGATGTACAGATAAACAGCGACTACTCGGCGTACCTTGCATCCTCCACTAGCAGCGATGTTATTGAAGCCAACTGGCAGGAAACCGATGACGGTATTTCAATAGCGGCTCCAGATGACAGCTATTCATTTTCTTATAAAAATAAGCAGCTCATTCTGATAAATGACGGCGCAACGTATTATTTTGAAAAGATCAGGGATCACGATATAAATAATCCGACTGTCCCGCACGGTTCTCTGGACGGTTCCTCGACGGCCGCTGATAAAGGCTTGCAGTCCGGCGGTACCGTAGCCGGAAGCGGCGATGTCGGCGGCGGGAACTATCATATCACTGTTACCGGAGCGGAAGAGTTCACTGATGTCGATAATGAACCCGCAATCCGCATTTACTACGATTTCACGAATAATTATAAGGGCGATTTATCAACAGCCGCGTGGGACGCGCTAAGCTACTACGCCACTCAGGACGGCTCCAATCTGACCGAAACATACTCTAACGATGACAAAGCAACCAATGTTTCTTACAATATACGTCCTGGAGTAACTATGCAATGCTGCTCCGAGTTCAAGTATAACCCGGAAGGCGGGAACGTGGATTTCAGCATATATGGCTATGACGAAGGTGAAGGCAGCGGCGAGGTTTCAGCTTCTTATGTACCGGGGAGCCTGCCCGGGGCTCCGGCACCCTATGTTATTGTGCCGGTTACTGATCCTCAATGGACTCTCAATGTACCCGCTGAGGGTGCGCTTGACAGCTTCTATGTGGCTGTCACAGACGGTGAGCTGATTGACGACGCAAACGGCGACCCCGCTATCAGAATTTATTATGAATTTACAAATAACAGCAGTTCAAGTACGAGCCTGAGCAATGAGCTCTATGTCTTCACTTATCAGGACGGGATTTCGCTTGACACCACCTACGCGACTGAGGACTCCGAAACGGACTCGAATTATTATTCCGATGTCGCTCCGGGGGCAAAAGTCACCTGTTCCTGTGTTTACGCGCTGAGAAATAAGACTTCTCCGGTCGAAGCTGAGGTTGAGGCGTATACCACCGCGACAGCGGTCGGTCAGACTTATGATATAGCGAGTTAATTCTATATTAAAAAAACAGACGCGGCTCAATTCCGCGTCTGTTTTCTATTCTTCAAGGATCGGAATCACCGAACCTATGTCAAAAATCGGTTTGTCAGTGAGAAAAACCGGTGAAACCTCGTGCTTTAATAAAAAATCCGTAATTCTGGTTTTGTCTGGATGCCCGTCGAGATTTCCGGTAAAGGCAAGCTTACCTTTAGCTATTTTGAAAGCCGCGCCGCCGATGAAGCCCTCGTTAAAACCTTCAAGCTTAATAAAACCGGCCGCGATTTCCAACACTTCTATCCCCTGACCTCGCATAGCTTTAATAAGCCCCGGGTCTGAGCATATCACCGTGTTTTCCGTCACGGGACAAACGGCACACTTTGCATAGCCCTGGTTGACATGAAAAAGTCTGTCCGTAAAGACCTGACTGATTTCATCGGCAGCCAGCTTTGCGTTATGAAACACCTTGCCGCCGACAGATAAAGCGCAGAAAGCGGCATCATTCGGGTACCCGGGCGCAAGTTTTCTTTCGGAGACAATGATTTCAGCGCCGAGTTTTCTCAGTTCGGCTGCGAATTTACCTTCTGAAGCTGCATTTGACAGCAGAAATTTGTTTTCTCCGATATGAAATACACTTAAATCGATATGCGAACTGAGTCTCGTATCGATTTGATGATTACTGGGGCAGCCAAGGAGCCTTACACCATATGGCTCAATCGCCGCGCCAAGCTCAGCCGCGTATGCTTCACCAATCGCGGCGACGCTAACCTTTCCGGACGGGAGATTAGGGCTTTTTACAAAATGCGTCATGGCGCTATGAGAGCACCGCGGCAATAGCCTCGCGTATATTCTTAACAGGTATCAGCTCAAGCCCCTTCGGAGCCTTGATTTCGGCTCTGACGTGAGCCGGTATTACGCAGCGCTTGAAGCCCAGCCTAACAATCTCCGCAAGGCGCTGGTTAAGGGCGTCCACACTTCGGATTTCACCTGTGAGTCCGACTTCACCGACTGCCGCAAGGTCGTTTCCGACAGCTTTGTCGTGGTGACTGGACGCTATTGCAAGCACGGTTGCAAGGTCTGCCGCCGGTTCGGAAAGCTCAAGTCCGCCTATTACGTTTATATATGCGTCGCTGTTTCCAACGGCAAGCCCTCCCCTTTTCTCGAGGACAGCAAGCAGCAGGGTTGCTCTGTTATAGTCGATGCCGTTTGAGTTCCTTCTCGCAACATTGAAGCCACTGGGCGCGACCAGAGCCTGAATTTCGGCTAGAATAGGTCTTGTGCCCTCCATCACGCAGGTGACGCAGGTACCGGGGCTATTAAGAGGTCTGCCCGAAAGCAGCATTTCGGATGGGTTTTTGACCTCGGAAAGGCCGCTGTCTCCCATTTCAAAAACGCCTATTTCGTTAGTAGAGCCGAAACGGTTTTTCTCTGCTCGAAGTATTCGATATGCCATACTGCGGTCGCCCTCGAAATATAGAACGCAGTCCACCATGTGCTCGAGCACCTTAGGTCCTGCAATCGCGCCTTCCTTATTGACGTGCCCGACTATAAAAGCCGTTATACTGCCGCCCTTGGCAAGCTGCATGATAGCCATGGTGCAGTCCTTGACCTGCGTGACGCTTCCGGGTGTTGCCGTGAGCTCCGGATTATACATGGTTTGAACAGAATCGATTATCAAGACATCGGGCTTAATGTCCCCTACTGCCGCTATAATTTCATTCAGGTCGGTCTCCGCAAAAACGTAGAGTGATTCGGAATTTACGCCGAGCCGCTCCGCCCGGAGCTTGAGCTGGCGCTTGGATTCCTCGCCTGTTACGTAGAGTATGCGTTCGCTCGCGCCAAGCTTTCCGCAAAACTGAAGCAAAAGAGTTGATTTTCCGATACCCGGCGCGCCGCCTACGAGAACAAGAGAGCCCCGCACTGCCCCGCCGCCCAGTACCCGGTCAAATTCCTCAAAGCCCGTGTGAAACCGGATTTCATCATCAGTTCCGAGAGACGACAGCAGCTCAGGCGGATTTTTCGGCATTCTGCTTGAAGCCAGAACTCCTCCGCTTTTAGCTTTAGTCTCGGCGGGGGCTTCTACCATTGTGTTCCAGCTTCCGCAGGCGGGGCAGCGTCCCGACCATTTCGGCGACTCATAGCCGCAGTCCGAGCAGAAAAACACCGTTTTTGTTTTCATTTGTATACCTTCCGTCATTCGTTTGTATCTAGGTACTTGAGATAGGCACTTATAAGCACCGCGGCAATTTTCAGTCTATAGGTCTCCGTATCCAGCAGCTTTGATTCCTCGGGATTCGATACAAAGCCGCATTCGACAAGTACCGCCGGGCACTTTACGTTTTCAAACAAGTAAATATCGCTTGAAACCGGCACCGAAAGCCTTCTGTTTCCAGGGCAAAGCACTTGATTCATAGAGTCCTGTATTATGGCAGAAAGCGTGACGCTGCGCTCGTTTTTAGAATAGAAAGACTGTGGGCCGTAAGGCGATTCTTGCGGGTAGCAGTTTTGATGCACACTTAGCAAAACCGCGTTCGAGATGCCGTTAATAAATTCGACCCGCCTTTTCTGATCGTATTTTTTCCTTTTTGATGTACTTTTTAATTCTCTGGGGTATTCGATATTCTCATTGTCCCGCGTCATCCGAAATTCGATACCCGTAAGTTCCGAAAGTGCCGCCATTCTCTGTGATATATCAAGGTTTATTTCACTTTCCTCGGTGCCAGACAGCGAGACCGCTCCGCCGTCTTCTCCGCCGTGACCCGCATCTATTACAAGAACGGGTACGTCAGATTTATTTGAAGTCAACATAGATATATAATCAGAACTGTCTGAAGACAGCAAAAACAAAACCGCGGCTGCGACAGCCGCAATAATAAGAAGCCAGAAAGCCGCGGTATACAGATTTATTGTTTTTATCAAAGCAATCACCCCTTTGCATCCTATGGCAAAGGCGTAGCCGCTATGCAGAATAATCAATACCTGCATTCTTATTATATAATCAGGCTGAAGCTAAGTCAACAAATGCGATAAAAATGCCCGAGCCCCTGATTTTGAGGCTCGGGTATAATTTAAATCAGACTTTAAGCTCAGTTTCCGAAGTGTTTATAAGCTTCGAGTAACGCGTGATAATAGGATTAACCTCGCCTTTTATAAACTCCGTTACCTGCTCCGGCGAGCGTCCGACATATTTGCGCGCGTCAAGATTACCTGTAATTTCCTCCTCGGTCAAGCCGAAAAGCGGGTCACCTGCGATACGCTTTATAAGGTCGTTGGGCAGTCCCTGTTCTTTGACAACCGCACCCGCCGCAATCGAATGGACGCGAATACGCTCGTGAAGCTCCTGACGGTTTCCGCCTTTTTTAACGGCGTCCATCATAATGTTTTCGGTTGCCATGAAGGGCAGTTCCTCACTAATATGCTTTTCAATGACCTTTTCATAGACACGAATGCCAGAAGCAACATTGAGGTATATATTCAGTATCGCGTCGACCGCGAGGAATGCCTCCGGAACCGAGATGCGCTTATTTGCGGAGTCGTCAAGCGTTCGCTCGAACCACTGGTTATAGGAGGTGTAGGCGGGGTTCTGAGCGTCTGCTATAACATACCTTGAAAGAGAGCAGATGCGCTCACAGCGCATGGGATTGCGCTTATACGGCATTGCGGAGGAGCCAATCTGGTTTGATTCAAACGGTTCTTCAAGCTCCTTAAGATGAGACAGAAGCCGCAGGTCGGTCGCAAACTTGCCCGCGCTCTGTGCTATACCCGAAAGCGTAGCCAAAACCGCCGCGTCCATCTTTCTCGAATAGGTCTGTCCGGAAACGGGGACGCAGGCCTCAAAGCCCATTTCCTCGGCTATAAGCTTCTCAAGCTCAAGGCACTTTTCGTGATCTCCGTCAAAAAGCTCCAGAAAGCTTGCCTGTGTACCTGTCGTACCCTTTGAGCCAAGCAGTTTAAGGGATTTAATTCTGTATTCCACCTCGTCAAGGTCGAGCAGAAGGTCATTTATCCAGAGCGTGGCACGCTTGCCGACCGTCGTAAGCTGAGCGGGCTGAAAATGCGTAAAGCCGAGCGTCGGCACGTCTTTATACTTATCAGCAAAGTCTGAAAGACGGTAAATAACATTTACAAGCTCTCGCCTTATAAGCTCAAGACCCTCTCGCATTATGATGATATCCGTGTTGTCGCCCACGTAGCAGCTCGTCGCGCCAAGATGGATAATCGGCATCGCCTTGGGGCACTGCCTGCCGAAGGCGTGAACATGCGCCATTACGTCGTGCCGCAGCTTTTTTTCCATCTCAGCAGCGTATTCGTAGTCGACTATGTCCTTGTTAGCTTCCATCTCGTCGATCTGCTCCTGCGTAACAGGAAGGCCGAGCCGCATTTCCGCTTTCGCAAGCGCAAGCCACAGCCTGTGCCAGGTCGTGAACTTCTTATCAGGCGAAAAGATATACTGCATTTCGTTTGAGGCGTATCGGGAGCAAAGTGGGCTTTCGTAAGTGTTATTCATAGGCGCTAATCATCCTTTCGGGAATGTCCTTAATGATTATATTAGTTTACGCCGGACAAAGCAATAGCTTTGTTCGGCGTATAGTTTTTCAATGCAAATGTAATTTACGTTATTTAAGCCTGCAAAAACGCTTCCAGTCTGTTGAGCCCTTCGCGGATGTTTTCCATTGACGCGGCGTAGGTCCAGCGTACAAAGCCGGGAGCTCCGAAACCGGAACAGGGAACGACCGCAACACGTCCCTTTTCAAGAAACGCGACAGCTAAATCATCGTCATTTTCTATTAGTTTTCCGCCCAGAGTCTTTCCGATGAGCCCTGAAATATTCATCATTACATAGAACGCGCCGTCCGGCATTATGCAGCTCACGCAGGGTATCTCGTTCATCCGCTTTACAATATAGTTTCGCCTTACCTCAAAGACCTTGCGCATGGCTTCAATACCGTCCTGTGGGCCAGAAAGGGCTTCTATTGCCGCTATCTGGTTCATCGTTCCGGGTGCGCCGGTGGAATGGCTGAGGCAATTTGCCATCACCTTCGCAATCTGAGGGTTAGCTGCGGCATAGCCTATGCGCCAGCCCGTCATCGCATAGGACTTCGAAACGCCGTTTATGAGTATAGTACGCTCATAGGCGTCCTGCGAAAGAGACGCGACGCTCACAAACTCCTTGTTATCGTAAACAAGACCGCAGTAGATTTCGTCGGCGATTATATATATGTCATATTTTTTGCAGATATCCGAAATGACTTCAAGCTCCTTGCGCGTATAAAGCATTCCGGTTGGATTTGATGGATTGTTGAGAATGAGAGCCTTGGTATTTTTGCTCATTGCATTCTCGAGCTGCTCCGGCGTTATCTTGAAATTTTGGCTCTCTCCCGCTTCAATTACTACAGGATGTCCGCCCGCAAGATGTATCATCTCGATATAGCTCACCCAATAGGGCGCCGGAAGAATAACCTCGTCTCCGGGGTTTAGGAGAGCTACAAGCGCCATATATACGCTGTGCTTTGCGCCGCTTGCCACAACTATTTGAGAAAAGTCGTAGTCGAGATTAAGGTCTATCTTAATTCTCGCGGAAATTGCCTTGCGCAGGTTGACGAGTCCCGCGGCGGGTGTATATTTTGTTTTTCCTTCTGATATAGCTTTGATTCCCGCGGCTTTTATATTATCCGGAGTGTCGAAATCCGGTTCACCTGTTCCGAAGCCGATTACATCTATTCCGTCTGCCTGCATCTGCTTTGCAAGAGCGTCTACAGCCAAAGTCGTCGAGGCTCTGACGCCTCTTGCCACTGTTGATAATTCCTTCATAAAACACCATCCAATTGCTATTGTATGAAATTATTATAAGCCTTGGTCTTCATCTTTGCAAGCGTTTTAGGCGCATTTAACCAGTTTGTTTAATAAACTGAATTATAAGCTAATCGCATAATGCAGATTGACATCATATGTCTCATACGTTTAATTTAGATTGATTTATTAAACAGTTCTTGAATTACAGGCAATCCGAAAAGCTGAAAAATCATTTCTTTTCAGAGGGATTGCGCTTCTTCCTATTGAGCGACGCGAACAGTACGGCGGTGCTGAGTATTGCAGCTGCGACACAGATTATTATGACTGTGGTCATATCGCCGCCGGATGACGCGGGCTTGGAATCGGGCGACGCTGTATGGAATTCCGGTACGGGCACGTCCTTTGCCGCTATATTTGCCTCTGTGGGCTTGGACAGACAGACCCAGAAGTTTTTCAGCCCATAATAATAGCTTACAAAACCCCATTGTGTTCCGTCAATATCCGTGTATGCGGACTTGACAGCAAAGTTCTCGTCAACCTTATCCAAGGTTCCGATTGATTCGCCTGAATTCGGGAACGACCACTCAACTATGTTCTGAACATTCTTCAGTTCAGAATAGTCGCCGCTGTAGGATTTATACTCTGAGCTGTGTGCTTCGTCAAAGCTCTGATAGTCATATTTAAGCTCCGAATCGTTAAGCTTAAACCAGCCGCATTTGGCATCGCCGTCGCTTACCGGAACAAGCTTATCCCCGTCCTTGGAATATCCGACTACGCCCCAGAGTTCATCGCCCAGCTTATAGCTGAACTGGACATTAAACAGTTCTCCATTGTCCGCAAAGCCAAGACTGGTTCCCCCCGGCGCTGTAAACAGCTCCATATAGCCAGTTTCTCCGTTTGAATAGTATTGACGATTAACATATATACAATCATCGAAATGTGCTTTGTAAAAATCATCGTTCGGTTCCCAGATAACATCCGCAAATGCGTAAGTACCCACAAGGGATACAAGTATTACGCAGGTAATTATCATTGTGACCGTTCTGCGAAGCTTTTTATTAATCATTATACTTCTCCTCAAAATACATAGTTTATTAAAAGACCGATAGAAAATGAAAACACGTTTGCGCACAGAGAAAACAGAAACGGTTTCTTTATGGTTTCGGCATATCGTCTGTAGTAAAAGGCCTCAACCAGTACAGCAGCCGCTTCAAGAACAAATATAACAGGCATCCGGGGAAGCGCTGTATCTCTGAGCAGCAAATAGTTCAGCAGCACTACGGCGGGATTTGTAATTACATTTACGACTATAACCAGTACGAAGTCGCGCTCACCGCGAACTTTAAAAACAAGGGCGAATATAAGCTCCAGAACAACTGTCAGCCCCAATGAGATTAAAAGAGTCCAAACGAAATCAAGCCCCATTTATCTTAAGCTCCTGTCTCGGTTCCTTTAGCCCGTAATAAAGCAAACCTGCTGATATTACGCAGATTGCCGTATAACCGTAAGGAAGAGCAATATGTAAATGCAGTTCCAGAAAAGTCGGAATCATACCGATAAAAAGCCCGAAGGTCAGAAGTCCAAAACCGAAGCCAGGATGTTCAGGCAGCTTTCTTGTAACCGCACCGAGAGTTATAGGCATTGTCATGTTAAAGAGGAAGATTGCGAGTATTCCGCACAGCGGAGCTCTAAAAAAGAGAAAAAGCAGCGCACAAACGAAAAGCGACACGAAAGACGTAATCCCAGCACCGAAATGATCCGCCAGAATACCGCCGAAGGCTTTTCCGCAGACAACAGCTATCACAAGACAGAGCGCAAAATGCCCCTCGCCCTTCCACGGAAAGGAAAGTGTCGAGCCGACATAGGAACGCAGGCATACTACAATGAAAAGGCACAGCAGCATGAGGCCGAGACCTTTTTCTAAGAATGCCTCTTTATTAATTACCGAATCTGGACCTTCCCGCCTATCGCTTAAACGCGGCATAACGAACCATATAGCTGAGGCAACTGCCGGCAGCGCACAAATAACCGCAATAAGTGGCAGAGTCCCGCCTTTCCCGAGCATGGCACCCAGATATAAGCCCATAGCTCCCGGCGAGACGAAAACTCCGAGCGATGAAAAGCCTTTTCCGCTTTCCTGCAGAACAGCTCTCCCCGCGCCGATATGAAAAAATGCGTTTCCCAATCCGGCTGCCGAGCATAACAGCGGAGGTGAAAAGCTTAGCGCGGGCGATATCGCAATAAGCAGGCAACCCAGAGCGGCAAAGGCTGAGTTTCTTTCAGCTTTATCCGCAATTATTCCCAGCGGCATCTGAAGCGCAAACGCAAAATAATTATAAATTACAAGACAGAGCAGCCATTTTTCAGCGCCGTGGACTATGTTGAAAATGAGGTAGGCGCATGAGAAATCAACAATAAAATGAGCCGACGCGTATATTCCTGTCATTGCCGCGAGCTTTCTCATTTGGCATTACCTCCTTCCCTGTTCCTATGACGGCAATTAATACCATTTGTTCCCGAAAAAAAATCGCGCAGAATCTAAAATCTGCGTGATCTGTATTTTGAATATCCTGCTGTAAGCTGTGCAATTGCCCCTGCCACCCAGAATAGTGAAATGAAAATTGCGCAGTGCATAAAAAATGTGCTCGGCATTATCTTAATAAAGGCATCTGTATCCGGATTAAAAATCCAAGATGCGCCACTAAAAAAAGTTATATGGAACAATTCAAACGCTCTGTCAAAATTGACTGCGAGCGCCGCGCCGATAAATGCGGGAATCGCCAGCGTCACCGCGCCCGATACCCTCAATGTACTTTTCGAAAGCGATCTTCTTCCTGATAACAAAATCAAAACTAAAGCCGCAGCGCCGCCCAGAATATAAATAACATTGAATAGATATTTGCAGTCGGCAAAATGACCTTTTGCCTGTTCTGTATAGCTCAGTGTCGGGAGGCTGAATTCCTCAGAGGAAAACGGCGACAGATAATCCATTATCGCGTCATAATTTTGCAGTGCTTCAGATTTTGAGATTCCGGTTGTTTCGGGAATCTTCAAATAATCTACATCCGCCAAATACGGGAACCCAGTCAAACATATAGCTGCAAGTCCAAGCGCAGTTGTAAGCATCAAAACCGCAATTGCATAAAGGACTCCGGCCACAGCACTTTTCATACAGATTTACCTTTCAAAAACAGTCTCAATCACGTTCCGCGTATTTCCGCCTTGCCTCTTTGAAAATGTTGCCTCCAACGGCGTCAATGCAAACCGTGACAGGAAGCCTGTCCACTACAAGCCTTTTCACGGATTCACAGCCCAACTCAGGGAACGCAAGCTCCTCGGCGCTTACAACATGACTTGCCATCAAGGCTCCGGCACCCCCGACGGCGCAGAAATACACAGCCTTGTTTCTGACTAATGCCTCGCAGACGAACTCGCCCCGTTCGCCCTTGCCTATGATACCGGCAAGGCCCATATCAAGCAGCCGCGGAGTAAAGGCGTCCATTCTCACAGACGTTGTAGGGCCGCAGGAGCCGACCGGCTTGCCGCCAAACGCGGGCGTTGGCCCCGTGTAATAAATTACGGCTCCGGCTAAGTCGAAGGGCAGAGCCTCTCCCTTGTCCAGAAGCTCAAAAATGCGCTTATGCGCCGCGTCTCTTGCCGTATAGACCGTTCCGGAGATTAGTACTCTGTCTCCGGCTTTCAGGGTTTCTGCTGCGTTTCTCAGTTCGTCCACATTTAATTCTATCATAATGACACCTCGATATTTGCCGAATAATGTATAACGCAATAAAACAGCGGACAGCAAAAAATACTGTCCGCCATAAATTTCTTGTTTACTTCGAAAACAGCATTATGCCTTCAGAGCGGACTTTGCCTGTTCTGTGAGAGCTGTAAATGCCTCGGGCTCATGAATCGCGACTTCTGAGAGCATCTTGCGGTTCATATCGATGCCGGAAAGCTTGAGTCCGTGCATAAATGTGGAATAATTTATGCCGTTCATTTTGCACGCCGCGCTGATACGGGTAATCCAAAGCTGACGGAAATCTCTTTTCTTCTGCTTACGTCCGATGTAAGCATAGGTGAGAGACTTCATAACGGCCTGATTAGCCATTTTATAGTGGGTGGATTTTGCGCCCCAATAACCCTTGGCCATACCAAGAATTTTGTTTCTTCTCTTGCGCGTCATCATCGCGCCTTTAATTCTAGCCATAATCTATGTTCCTCCTTATTTGTAAGGAATCATGCGCTTAATCGCAGACTCGTTGGTGACATCAGCAAAGGTCCCCTGGCGAAGACGTCTTTTCATCTTTGTGGTCTTGCCATGACCGTTGAGAAGGTGAGATTTGTAAGCATGAGCGCGTTTAACCTTGCCGGTTTTTGTGAGACTAAATCTCTTCTTTGCGCCGCTGTGTGTTTTGAGCTTAGGCATAACGGTTTACTCCTTTGATATGATTATTTGTTAGTCGATGACTGCTTAGGTGACAAAAACATAGACATGCTCCGCCCTTCGAGCTTCGGTTCTTTATCAAGGATGGCAAATTCCGTGCATTTTTCGGCAAATTCCTTCAGCAGTACTTCACCCAGCTCAGTGTGAGCCATCTGTCTGCCTTTGAAACGAACGGAAACTTTTACACGGTCACCGTCAATAATAAACTTCTGCGTGCTCTTCAGCTTCACGTTAAAGTCGTTTTCCCCGATACCCGGCGACATGCGAATTTCCTTGACCTCGACTATGTGCTGGTTTTTCTTTGCTTCCTTATCCTTCTTTGCCTGTTCAAAGCGGAATTTCCCGTAATCCATAATCTTGCATACAGGCGGATTCGCGGTAGGAGAAATCTTAACCAAGTCGAGATCCTTCTGCATCGCGATATCCAATGCCGCCTGAGCGGTCATAATGCCGAGCTGTTCGCCCGTATCGCTAATAAGACGAACTTCCTTGTCGAGGATTTCCTCGTTGATCTGATGAGCCAAGTTTGCTATGTTCAAACACCTCCAAGCTAAATTGCGGGGCAAGCCCCATAAAAAGTAAATGCGGATGCCTTGGCACCCGCATAAAATACACATAATAAGCCTTTTGAGCCTAACATGGTTTTATTGACCTCTGCGCACCAGTGTGGCAGGGTGAGGACGGATACCGACCGAACCTACTTTGTTCTAACTCAAGTATTTTAACAGCTATTACTCAATATGTCAAGCTGTTTTTAGTATCTTTTCCTTCATCAAGCATAAGCTTCACGAGTCTGCTTGTTCCAAGCCTGTTCGCGCCCGCCGCAATCAGTCTCTCCGCGTCCTCAAAGCTTGAAATACCTCCGGCCGCTTTAATCTTTGTTTGCGGTGCGCAGGTTTCACGCATAATCTCGATATCCCTGACAGCCGCTCCCCTTTCGGCAAAGCCTGTTGATGTCTTGATAAAATCTGCGCCGGAGTGCGAAACGACCTTGCATATCTCCCGAAGCGTCGGCTCAGAAAGCTTGCAGGTCTCGACAATGATTTTCAGAATCGAACCCTCCGTTGCCTTACGAAGCTGCATGAGCTCGTCTTCGACGGCTCCGTACATACCGCTGACAGCCCAGCCGATATTAATAACTGCGTCAATTTCGTCCGCACCTTCCTCAATCAGGTGCTTTGCTTCAAAAACCTTTGTTGCGGAGTCATTATACCCGTTAGGAAACCCTATTACGGTGCAAATCTTAAGCTTTTCTCCGCAAAGCTTCTTTGCTTCATAGACATGCGCAGGAGCAAGGCACATAGACGCGCAGTTATATTTTATTGCTAGACGGCAGTTTTCCGCAATTTCGCTGAAGGGCGCGTCGGTACGCAGTACCGTATGATCGCACATTCTGAGTATTTCTTCTTTTGTCATAAAACTCACTCCCGTTCAATTTGTTGTATTTGATGCAATCTTGCCAATTTGCCGATTTTCATATATAATCGGAGCAATTATTCAATTCCCGATGATTCGGAGGAAACTATGGACGATATTCTTTTTGATTCAAGAAGCGAGCTTGACAAGCTGCCATTCGGCGCGGTAACAGCCGGAACCGATGTTTTGTTCGGTCTGCGCGCGGCTGAAACGCTGAACATATCGGCTTTGAAGCTTATAGTAATATATGACGCTGATGGCAGTTTTGGCGAATTCCTGCTTTCACCCGTTTGGACGGAACGCGGCTTCACGCGATTTGAGGGCAGTGTTGTCTTTGAAAACAAGGGCCTTTACTGGTACCACTTCTCAGCTGTTATAGACGGCACTGAGCGAGCCATCGAAAAGAAGCCGACCGGCGCGGGCTTTGCCGAAAGAGAACCCCGTTCATGGCAGCAAACTGTTTACTTATCTGATTATACCACACCCGAATGGATAAAGGGAGGGGCTTTTTATCATATTTTTGTTGATCGCTTTAATAAATCCGGCGACCATGCAGAAAAATGTGGTTCTATACTGCGAAACGACTGGGGCGGCGTCCCTAACTATAAGCCTGACGATAACGGTAAAATCAGAAACAACGATTTTTTTGGCGGAAACCTGTACGGGGTAACAGAAAAGCTCCAATATTTGCATGAGCTCGGCATTACCTGCATTTATCTAAGTCCGATTTTTGAGGCTGCCTCGAACCACAAATATGACACGGCGGATTACATGAAAATTGACCCGTCCTTCGGTGACGATGAAACTTTCCGAAAACTTTGTTCCGAAGCGGATAAACTAGGCATCAGAGTCATATGCGATGGGGTGTTCAATCATACAGGTTCCGACTCCGTTTATTTCAACCGCAGCGGAGCTTACGGCGAGAGCGGCGCCTATCGCGACAAAACATCACCATATTACGAGTGGTACAATTTCACCGAATGGCCCGACAAATATGACGCTTGGTGGGGAGTGAAGACTCTTCCTCAGGTCAAAAAAGAGTGTTTAAGCTATAGGAGCTTTATAACGGGTGAAAACGGCGTGCTCCAAAAATGGATGTCACTCGGAGCCTCTGGATGGAGGCTGGACGTTGCCGATGAGCTATCTGAGGGCTTCCTGCGTGAGCTTCGCAAAACCGTCAAAGCCGCAAATCCCGACGCTCTCATCATTGGCGAGGTATGGGAGGACGCATCCAGCAAGGTATCCTACGGTTATCGCCGCCACTATTTTGAGGGCGAAGAGCTTGACAGCGTAATGGATTACCCCTTCAAGGACGCGATTATAGCGTATGTCAAGACCGGCAGGGCTGAGTCTCTTCGAGAAACTGTCGAGGCCATCTGCGAAAACTATCCGAAACCCGCGCTTGACTCGATGATGAACATTCTAGGAACTCACGACACAGAACGAATATTAACGGTGCTCGGCGGCGAGAGCTACCCGACACGCGACGAAAGAGCTGCGGCGCGGCTTTCGCCGGAAAAGCGCAGCAGAACGAAGAAGCTTCTTCACCTTGCGTCTCTCCTTCAGTTTACTCTGCCCGGAGTGCCCTGTGTTTACTACGGTGATGAAGCCGGTCTTGAAGGCTACGAGGATCCGTTTAATCGCGCTTGCTATCCTTGGGGCAGCGAGGACGCGGAACTTGTTGACTGGTACAAAGAGCTTTTAGCAGCCAGAAAAGGCTGCCCCTCCTTTGCAGGCGGAGAGTATCGTACACTTCGTGCGGAAGACGGGGTATATATCTTTACACGTTATAGGGACGGAATAAAAGCGCTTATTGCCGTGAACATGAGTCAGAACGATATATCGTTTGAGCTGGAAAACACCGACAAAATCCTGATTGCGTTTAACTGGTGTGAAAACGGCTTTAGTATCATTGTTCACAGCGAGGGCGGCATTATCATCGAAACAGCTGAATAATTAACGTTTAATCCCCGAAACCTTGAAGTTTCGGGGATTAATTCTTATGCCTCTGCTTTCGGCTTATGCTCGCAGTAGATGCAGCGGTATATGCCCTTTTCCCTGTCAATCAAATGGAAAACGTGCGGCAGCTCCTGCTCAATTGAGGTTATGCAGCGTGGATTGTTGCACTTAATGACATCCGTAACTGTCTCCGGTAGTGAGAGGTGCCGCTTCTCAACCAGCTTTCCGTCTCTGACAAAGTTGACGGTTATTCCGGGGTCAATGTAGCCGAGTACGTCGAGATTGATATCAATGAGCGAGTCGATTTTAATTATGTCCTTATGCCCTGCCTTTTTGCTGGTAGCGTTTTTTATAATCGCTATCTGACAGTCAAGCTTTGATAGCTCAAGCACCTTGTATATCTCCATGCTCTTACCTGCTTGTATATGGTCGATAACAATACCGTTTATAATTGAGTCTATTGTCATATTACTGTCTCCCTTCCGCTTACTCTATGCCGAGCAGCTTGAGTATCAAAGCCATGCGTATATACTTCCCGTAAAGCACCTGTTTGAAATAGCAAGCGCGCTTGTCGCTGTCCACCGCGCGTTCAATTTCGTTCACTCTGGGCAGCGGATGCATTATACAGAGGTCTTCCTTCGCGTTTTCAAGCTTGTCCATCGTAAGTATGAACACATCGCGCAGACGAAGATAATCGGCTTCGTTAAAGAATCTTTCACGCTGTACGCGCGTCATATAGAGAATGTCCAGCTCCGGCATATCGTCCCAGTTTTCCGTTTCCTTGTAGGGCAACTCGTTTTTTTCGAGCACATCCTTTTTTATATATCCCGGTACACGCAGTTCTTCAGGTGATATCAGTACAAAGCTGTTGCCCTCGTAGCGTGACATTGCTGATATTAATGAATGCACCGTTCTGCCGAACTTGAGGTCGCCGCAAAAGCCGATTTTAAGGTTATTCAGTCTGCCCTTTTCGCGATATATTGTCAAAAGGTCGGTCAGGGTCTGGGTCGGGTGATTGTGCCCGCCGTCGCCGGCGTTAATAACGGGTATACTTGCGGCTTTTGCGGCAACGAGCGGCGCGCCTTCCTTCGGGTGGCGCATAGCAATTATATCGGCATAGCAGCTAATTGTCTGTGCTGTGTCCGCAACGCTTTCACCTTTTGACGCTGATGAGCTTGAAGCTTCCGAGAAACCTATTACATTTCCGCCGAGCTCCAGCATCGCCGCCTCAAAGCTGAGACGCGTGCGCGTCGAGGGCTCAAAGAACAAGGTAGCAAGCTTTTTCCTTTTGCACTTATCAGCGTATTTATCGGGATTTGCAATGATATCCTCCGCCCTATCAATGAGCTCCTGAAGCTCGTCAATCGACAGGTCTGTAATACTTATCAGGTCTTTCATTATTTGTCCTCCCCTATCCAGCTTTCATCCGAAGGATTGTCGCGGAATTTCAGTATCCGCTGTATATCCTGTTCGGATATGATTCCGTCCGTTGCCGCGACCTTGGTCAAAACATCAAGGTTTGTCAGGCTGTAGTTAGCTACATGTGCGCTCTCAAGCCTCTCAAGGCCCTTCTTCATTCCGTAGGTGAATATGCTGACGACACCCAGCACCTCTGCTCTGGCCTCACGCAGTACATCTACCACCTCCAGAACGCTGCCGCCGGTGGATATGAGGTCTTCAACGACAACGACCTTTTGGCCCGCTTCAAGTTTTCCCTCAATCTGATTTTTCTTGCCGTGGTCCTTTGCGCCAGAGCGTACATAGCCCATCGGCAGGTTCATGATGTGTCCGACAATTGCGGCGTGGGCAATGCCCGCCGTACTCGTGCCCATCAGGAGTTCACAGTCGGGGTATTGTTCGCGTACAAGCTTTGCAAGTCCGTTTTCAATCTTGCTTCGCACCTCTGGTGAGGTAAGAGTCAGGCGGTTATCGCAGTAAATCGGGCTTTTTATGCCGCTCGTCCATGTAAATGGCTCGTCCGGACGGACTACGACAGCGCCGATTGATAGAAGCGCTCTGGCAATTTTTTTTTCCATAAGGTATTTCCTTTCTTATCGATAGCCTTATGCGTCATGCATTCGGCTGATTTTCTATCCTAAAAACTCCTTTAAGCAGCGTTCATACGCTTCTACAGGGTCGCTTGCCGCGGTTATCGGTCTGCCGACGACTATATAATCGCTGCCAAGCTCACGCGCTTTTTCGGGTGTTGTTATACGCACCTGATCGTCGGCCTTCGCGTCCGCAAAGCGCACGCCCGGCGTAATTGTCAGGAAATTCTTGCCGCAGCGCTCCTTCACTTTTTCTGCTTCCAGCGGCGAACAAACTATGCCGTCAAGCCCTGCGAGCTTTGTATTCACGGCATAATGCAGAACCGTTTCTTGAAGGCTCTTACCTATAAGAAGCTCACTTTGCATACGCTCCTCGCTGGTCGAGGTGAGCTGTGTCACCGCTATCAGAAGCGGGCGCGATCCGTCAGGACGCGTGAGCCCCTCCAGTGCCGCCTGCATCATCGCAGAGGTTCCCGCCGCGTGGACGTTGCACATATCAACGTCGAGTCCTGATAGCACCGACATTGCCTTTTTGACTGTGTTCGGAATGTCGTGCAGCTTAAGGTCAAGAAATATTTTGTGACCGCGTGCCTTTATATCGCGCACGATTTGAGGTCCCTCGGCATAGAAGAGCTCCATGCCTATTTTTACAAAAGGCTTTTGATTTTTGAACTTATCAAGAAAGCTCAGTACCTCTTCCCTGCCTGAGAAATCGCAGGCTATAATTACGTCTTTTGCCATCAGTGCGCGCCTCCTATTATGTCTCTGAGCTTTTCGATTTTATATTTTTCCATTACCCTCGGTAAATCTTCTATAATTTCCTTGCAGGCAAAGGGGTTTTTCAAATTTGCCGCGCCTACCTGAACCGCACATGCTCCAGCGAGCATCATTTCGATAACGTCCTCGGCTGAGGAAACGCCTCCCATTCCGATTATCGGAATCTTTACCGCCTCAAACACCTGATAAACCATGCGGAGCGCAACAGGAAATATCGCGGGGCCGGAAAACCCGCCCATTGTGTTTGCAAGTACGGGCTTTTTCGTTTTTAGGTCAATTCGCATTCCAAGTAGAGTATTAATAAGACTAATCCCGTCCGCACCCACGTCCTCGCAGGCACGCGCGATTGAAACAATGTCCGTTACATTCGGGCTGAGCTTTACGTATACAGGCTTGCCCGTAGCCCTTCTTACAGCTTTTGTAACCGCCGCCGCGCCCTCCGGAGTTACTCCGAAGCTCATGCCGCCGCCGTGCACATTCGGGCAGCTCACATTTACTTCGATGATACCGACGTTTTCCTGCGCGTCCAGAGCCCACGCGCAGACGGCGTATTCCTCTGCCGTGAAGCCGCTGATATTGGCGATTACTGGCTTATGGTACAGTCTCGCAAGCCTCGGCAGCTCATGCTCGCAGACGGCTTTCAGTCCGGGATTTTGCAGTCCGACTGAATTTATCATTCCGCTCTCGCAGTCAGCTATTCTCGGAGTCGGGTTTCCGAAGCGCTCTTCGACCGTTGTACCCTTGACGGCGATGCTGCCCAGTATGTTCAAATCGTACAGCTCCGCAAATTCGGCTCCGAAGCCGAAAGTGCCGCTTGCGGGGATTATTGGATTGTCAAGCGTTATACCGCTTAGAACCACCTTTGTATTCACCATACTATCTCCCTCTTTTCCAGCACAGGCCCGTCCTTGCAGATTCGCTTATAACCGTATTTTGTTTTGCAGGAGCAGCCCATGCAGGCGCCGAAGCCGCAGCCCATGCGCTCTTCAAAGCTGTACTGCCCGTCGGCTTCAGCAGCGTTGTAAACAGCTCTCAGCATTAGCTCGGGGCCGCAGGAGAAGGTGTAACTGTACTCACCGCAGCTTTTTAGCGCGTCGGTTACAAAGCCTTTAATATCGCGGCTCCCATCGACTGTGGTGACAAAAACCTCAGCGCCCAGAGCGCGGAATTCCTTCTCCAAAAATACTTCAGAGGCGGTATTGAAGCCCAATATAATTTTCGGAGTTTTACCCTCGGTCATCAGTGTCTTTGCAAGCAGGTACAGCGGCGGAACCCCTACTCCTCCGCCTATCAAAACGGGCGCGTTTCCGCTTTTTTCGGTGTTATAGCCGTTTCCGAGCCCGACAAGCACATCCAGTGTCTCGCCTATATTCATAGTACTCAGAAGTTCCGTGCCTTTGCCGACAGCTTTGTAAATGAGCGTAAGGCGATTGCCCTCAAGGTCACAGACAGAAATCGGTCTGCGCAAATACAGACCCTCAAGCTCTATGTTCACGAACTGCCCGGGAGCCTTAATAGACGAGACATCGCCGTAAAGCGTTATTTTGAAAACATTTTCTGTAAGTTTTTCGCTGCTCTCTATCGAAAAAATCTCTTTCTTCATTATCAAACCTCGATTCTTTGCCTTTCTCCGACTTTTTCTTACACAGGCCTGCCGCCGACAAGTGTCAGCAGACATTCACCAAACACCTTTTCGCCCTCAAATGGTGTCGAGCGGCCTTTGGAATAAAAATCGTTCGGGTCTATTACATATTCCGCGTTCAAATCAAAGACCGTCAGGTCGGCGGGAGCGCCGATTTCAAGACAGCTTCCTATTTTAAAGCGCCTCGAAGGATTCACCTGCATGAGCTCTATGAGCTTTTCCAGCGTAATAATCCCTTGCTTAACAAGCTTTGTATAGAGTATCGGAAACGCAGTTTCAAGCCCGACTATGCCGTTCAGGCTGCATTGCAGTCCTCCTGATTTTTCTTCCGCAGAGTGCGGGGCGTGGTCAGTCGCAATCATGTCTATTGTCCCGTCCTTAATACCCTGAATAAGCGCTTCCCTATCCTCTTTTCCGCGCAGCGGCGGGTTCATTTTAAATCGTCCGTCGTCCCGCAAATCTTCGTCGCATAGCACCAGATAATGCGGTGCTGTTTCGCAGGTGACAGGCAGACCCTCCGCTTTTGCTTTTCGTATCAGATCAACGCTTTCTTTTGTGGAGACATGGCAGACATGAAAATCGCAGCCGGTTTTGCGGACAAGCTCCAAATCGCGCTCAACTTCGCGCCATTCGCTTTCGGAAGGATTTCCCTTAAGCCCATTCCGCTTCGCATATTCACCATCGTGAATGCAGCCGCCATTTACCAGCTCTTTGACTTCGCAGTGCGCGACAATCATTTTGTTGAGCTTTTTCGCGCGAAGCATGGCTTTCTCCATCAAATCCGCGCTCTCAACGCCGACTCCGTCATCCGAGAAGCCGACAACAAAAGGCGCGAGACTTTCCATATCGGACAGCTCCCGCTGCTTCTCTCCGACGGTTATGCTGGCATAGGGCAACACGTGCGTAACGGCGTCCTTTTTAATTATATCAAGCTCAGCATCCAGATTTTCAAGGCAATCCGGCACCGGATTCAGGTTCGGCATCGCGCATATTGTCGTATACCCGCCGTGAGCCGCGGCAAGAGTTCCGCTCTTCATCGTTTCCTTATAAAAAAACCCCGGCTCTCTCAGATGTACATGAACATCGATGAGACCGGGAAAAATGAAACAGTTATTCATATCATAAACAAGAACGCCGGAGGAGTGGGGAATATCTGATTTAATGTCAGTGATGATGCCGTCTTCAATCAAAACGTCTTTCCTGACAAATGCTCCGTCATAGAATACTTCTGCGTTTCGAATCGAGATTTTCAACTGACAGCCCCCCTGTCTTGCCTTATTTCACGATATGTTACCACGGGAACAATGCTGTGTCAATAGAGAATTTATGAACATTCCGATTTTAGGCGTAATATATCTTGAGCTTTATTTGGTAACTCTCCACCGTATGCTGTGGAGATGAAAAAAGCGCTCTCCTTTTACGGAAAGCGCTTTTGAATTTCTAGCCCAGCAAATGACAGGCGGCCCAATGACCTTTATCATATTCCTTGAATTCAGGAACTGCTTCCTTACACTTCTGTGTGGCATAGGGGCAGCGCGTATGAAAACGACAGCCGGTCGGCGGGTTCATTGGACTCGGAATATCTCCCTCAAGCACTATACGTTTTCTTTCGCGCGACTTCTGCGGATCAGGTACCGGCACAGCCGAGAGGAGCGTTTTCGTATAGGGGTGCAGCGGATGCTTGTTCAGCTCATAGCTTTCGCCAAGCTCGACAAGCGAGCCGAGATACATAACTCCGATTCTGTTGGAGATATGCCTTACGACGGACAAATCGTGCGCGATAAACAGATACGTAAGCCCAAGATCGTTCTGCATATCCTCGAGCATATTGACAATCTGCGACTGTATGGAAACATCGAGCGCGGAAATAGGTTCGTCGCAGACGATAAATTCCGGTTTGACCGCAAGAGCGCGGGCTATGCCGACTCTCTGCTGCTGCCCGCCGGAAAACTCGTGCGGAAAGCGGTTTGCGTGCTCGGTATTGAGCCCGACGCTGCTGAGAAGCTGCTTTATCATTTCGGTGCGTTCGGCATTCGTCTTTGCCAGCTTGTGAATATCGATTGCCTCTCCGATTATTTCGCCGACCGTCATGCGCGGATCCAGAGAAGCTGAAGGATCCTGAAAAATAATCTGCATTTTGCGACGGAAAGGCAGCATATTTAAAGCGGCTTTTTTTGATTTCGTCATAAGCGGCTTACCGTTTTTGTCAAGAACCGGTTGTCCGTTCTTATCCTTTGCCGGTATATCGAACCCGCCGCTGTCATAAATTGTGTTTCCGTTATAAACGATACGGCCTGAGGTGGGCTCGTACAGGCGCAATATAGTCCTGCCAAGAGTTGTTTTCCCGCAGCCGGACTCTCCGACTAAGCCGAGAGTTTCACCCTTTTTGATTTCCAACGAAACGCTCTCGACAGCCTGAACTCCGGGGCCTTTTACGCCCCTGACAGGAAAGTATTTGCGCAGGTCAGTGACCTGAAGAAGCACCTTGTCATCCATTTTTCTGCTCCTCCTTATTGTTCATCTGATCCTGTACCCGAAGCCAGCATGCGCTGCGGTGGCCGTCGCCCAGTTCGACATAGGGTGGCATTTTCTTCAGGCAAATCTGCATGCATTTTTCACATCTTGGAGCGAAGGAGCAGCCCTCAGGCGTGTTGAGCATATCTACGGGAGTTCCGTCGATAGGAATCAGGCGCTCATATTCTTCGGCATCCACACGCGGCATGGAGCGCAAAAGGCCAATTGTATAGGGATGCGCGGTCTTGTAGAAAATGTCGTTGACCATTCCCTGCTCAACTATTTTTCCCGCGTACATAACGGAAACCTTGTTGCAGATTTCAGCGACAACGCCGAGGTTATGAGTAATGAAAACTATACCCATTCCGGTCTTCTTCTGAATATCCTTCATAATTTCAAGTATTTGCGCCTGGATCGTAACGTCCAGCGCTGTTGTCGGCTCGTCCGCAATCAAGAGTTTCGGCGAACAGATAAGGCCCATCGCTATCATAACTCTCTGACGCATGCCGCCTGAAAATTCATGCGGGTACTGCTTCATGCGTTTTTCGACATTATTAATTCCGACAAGCTCCAGCATTTCCATGGCTTTTTTGTTTGCGTCGGAAACGGAGATGTCTTTATTGTGCGCGCGCAAAGCCTCGACGAGCTGATTCCCAATCGTGTAGACCGGATTGAGGCAGGTCATAGGGTTCTGGAAAATCATCGCGACCTTGTTTCCGCGAAAATCAACCATTTGATTTTTATCGTAGGCCAGTACATCCTCGCCTTCAAAGCTTATAGAGCCGCCGATTACCTTTCCCGGTGACTGCAGAAGCCCCATAATCGAATATGCCTCGACGCTTTTGCCGGAACCGGATTCGCCGACGATTCCCATAACTTCGCCATATCCCAAGTCATAGGATATTCCGCCGACAGCCTTAACCTCGCCGGCCGGTGTGAAGAAGGAAACCTTTAAATCCTTGATTTCCAGCAGTTTCTTGTTTTCTGTGTTACTCAAAGCGGTATTTCCTCCTTTCTATTTCTTAAGCCTTGGGTCAAGAGCATCACGAAGTCCGTCACCAAAAAGGTTTAGGGCAAGTATCATGACGCTGAGTATCAAGGACGGTATCACAAGTCTGTAGCTGTAGGTTTGAAAGCCTGACAAAGCATCCGCCGCCATGGAGCCCAGGCTTGTCATAGGCGCCGAAACACCGACTCCGAGGAAGGACAGGAAGGATTCAAGGAAGATTGCTTCCGGTATCTGAAGACAAGTTGTAACAACTATTTGACCGATACAGTTCGGCAGAAGATGACGCTTGATTATGCGCCCTGAGCTTGCGCCCAGAGCCTTGGCCGCCGAAACAAACTCCTGCTCCTTGAGCTGAAGTATCTGTCCGCGGATTATACGCGCCATCGTTACCCAATAAAGAAGTCCGAATGCGACGAAGAGAGATATAAGGTTCGGCCCCATCACACCGACTAAGTTCTGGAAAAAGCCTTCTCCTCTGTTTTGAAAGGCAATAAGCGCGGGCTGGAGTGCCGTAGAGATAAGCAAAACTACAAGAACCTCCGGCACGGAGTATATAAGCTCCGCCACACGCATCATTATTGCATCTGTTTTTCCGCCCACAAAGCCCGAGATTGAACCGTAGGTCGCGCCGATAAGCAGCACCAGAAGTGCGGCACAGATACCAATGAGCATCGATACTCTTGTTCCTATCATTATACGAACCATGATATCGCGTCCGAATTTATCCGTACCGAAAACATGCGGAAATACCTTTTCACCGTTTGCGATACGTGTAAGCTCGGCTTTTGAGTAACCGAAAGCCTCGAGATGTATGCCGTTCTGTTTTTTAAAATCGTTGATATTAAGCTTGTTGGCTTTAACCTTAGCCTTAATCGTTGCCACTTCGATTGAGGTAAGATCGGAGCCTTTTTCCTTCGTGGCAGCGTCAATGGCTACCTTCAGTCTTTCGTCATCATTTCCGGAAAAGCTCTCGAGCAGCTTCTGATCTTCCAGCGAATAGTGCCAGGGATAAAGGTTTTCGGATCCCGAGACAAATTCTTCGTATGCATAAGGAATGAGCATGGGACCGATAAACGCAAAAATCAGGTACAGGAATATGATGCCAAGGGCGACCATTGAAACCTTGTTATTCCGCAATCTGCGCCATGCGTCCTTCCAATAGGAGGTACTCTTGCGATCCGCAATAAAGGCTTCCTTCTGTTCGTCGGTTGCCGGCATGAAATCTTCGTCAGTCAGTTCAAGCAGATTCTCTATATTAGGTTGAATTGAGCCAAATTTCGCTCGCTTAATCTTATCCGACATTCTTATTTTCCTCCCTCAGTAATGGTAATCCGCGGATCGACCACCTTATAAAGTACATCGACGAGGAAATTCATGACGATAATGAATGCCGAAAGAAAAATCGTCGTTCCCATAATAACGGGATAATCACGGTTCAGGATGCTCTGGATGAAATAGCGTCCAAGCCCGGGTATGGAAAATACTTTTTCGGTGACGAAGCCGCCGCAGAAAACGAAGGCTATTTCAGGTCCGAGATATGTAATGACAGGTATCAGCGCGTTTCTCAGCGCATGTTTGAAGATTATCGCGGGATTCCGAAGTCCCTTGGCTCTGGCTGTTTTTATATAGTCCTGCCCAAGAGCGTCGAGCATTGAGCTTCTTGCCTGCCGTGCGGTATAGCACATCGGATAAAGCCCCAGCGCTATGGAAGGAAGAACATAGGCCTTTGCGCCTAGAGACGCGTCAAAGATTGTGGGGAAAAATCTGAGCGCTTCGTTTGTACCTGCAAAAGTCAGGAGCAGCAGCGAGGCGATAACAAAGGTCGGCATTGAAATACCTATGGTGCATATTATCCTCAAAAGGCTGTCAATCCATTTTCCTCGGTTATACGCGGCAAGACAGCCCAAGGTCACGCCTACGAGCGTTGCCCACAATATGGCAATAAAGCCTATACTCGCCGAAACGGGGAACATCTCGGTAATAATGTCCACCACCGGTCTGTTTTTCTGCATTTTCAGAGAAACACCCATGTCGCCCTGAACAACATTTTCGAGATACTTTCCAAGCTGCACTATGACAGGCTTATCCATACCGTATTTTTCGTTCAGCGCGTCTATTGTCGCCTGCGAAGGAGATTTTTCACTCAGCCATGGGCTGCCCGGGATACTGTTCATCAATAAAAAAGTAAGGGATGCAACCACTAATAGCGTTAGCAGTGCCATCCCAAGCCTTTTTAAGGTGTACTTTGCCATATCTTCACTTCCTGTTATTATTTACTTGCTCGTATGGCCGCAGCTGCATCCTAAAACCGCTGTTTCGCGTAAATCGGAAATGCAAAGAGCCACTCGTATTTTTTAAATATTATATCAAATATACAATTGAGTCAAGGCATTCCTGCAATTTTACTTCTGCCATTTCCTGCAATTTACAACTAAAATGTCAAATAATTCAATTAATTACGACATATTACTGTACTAATGTAATAAATTCAGCATACATAAAGTTCAATTATGCAATTATCACTGCAATATTCTGCAAATATGGTTTTTTTGAATATCCTAATTGCAGTTATCTAAGTCAATGCGCTGATTCACGAACCCAAATATTCTTTTTGTATTTTTGTAATGTTTTTTTGTGCTGATTAAAAAGGCCCATGTATAACGCTGACTTTCGCCGAATATGCTTTGATAAACGCAAGGGACAACTTATTTTGAATCCGTTTCCGATTCTTTGCGGTCATAAGCTAAAGCAAAATTAATAAACGACGGAGGTAGTTATGGAAAAGAGTACAACAGGAAACACGACACGGCTATGCGGCAGCGTAGACGGAAAAGCCAGCTTTTCGCACATCAGCCGCAACAGGAAATACTATATTTTTCCGTTAAGGGTACCGCGGCTTTCAGGGGCTGAGGATGTGATAAACATAGTCTGCGACGAGGAAAAAATGCAGTCTGTCGAGCCTGACGGCTTCTCCATGCTCCGTGTAACAGGAGAACTCCGCTCCTATAATAATAAGAGCGGAGTCGGAAACAGGCTTCTGATATTTGTTTATGCCAATGAACTGGAGTTCTGCGACGGCGAACCTGAAAATGTAATATCCCTGCGCGGAACGGTTTGCAAGCAGCCGAGTCTTCGCATGACTCCTCTCGGACGGGAGATTTGCGATATTCTGCTTGCGGTAAATCGCCCCTTCGGCCGTTCCGATTATCTCCCCTGCATTTCATGGGGACAAAACGCCCGCGAGGCGTCACAATGGGATGTGGGAGACACCATTGAACTCGAAGGCAGAATTCAAAGCAGAAGCTACATAAAAAGCGCTGACATCGGACAAGTCAAAAAGACCGCGTACGAGGTATCCGCATCTTCGGTAGACAAAGTGAATTAAAAATTGAGCGTCGCAAAATAGTCATCCGGAGTTTCCGCGCGGCGTATAAGCTTTGCCGTGCCGTCCTCACGCATCAGAATCTCCGCGCTGCGGAGCTTGCCGTTATAGTTGTAGCCCATCGAATGCCCGTGAGCGCCTGTATCGTGAATTACGAGGAAATCACCGCTGTCGATTCTCGGCAGCCAACGGTCGATCGCGAACTTATCGTTGTTCTCGCAGAGGCCGCCCACGATGTCATACAGATGGTCCGCGGGAGCGTTTTCCTTGCCCATGACGGTTATGTGGTGGTAAGCGCCGTACATTGCCGGACGCATAAGATTGCAGGCGCAGGCGTCAACACCTATATAATCCTTGTGGATATGCTTCTGATGCATTGCTCTGGTCACAAGGCAGCCGTAAGGCGCGAGCATGAACCTTCCAAGCTCGGAAAATAGCGCGATGTCGCCCATACCCGCGGGAACGAGAATCTGATTATATACCTTGCGGACACGGTCGCCGATGTCGGCAATGTCCGCCGGCATCTGATCCTCGCGGTAAGGTATGCCGATACCCCCGGACAGGTTTATAAAGCCAATATGCACATCCAGCTCATTCTTCAGTTCGACGGCAAGGCGGAACAGCGTCGCCGCAAGCGTCGGATAATAGTCGTTCGTAACCGCGTTTGACGCAAGGAAAGCGTGAATTCCGAACTCCTTGACGCCCTTATCTCGCAGAAGCCGAAAAGCCTGGAACATCTGCGGCTTTGTAAGGCCGTACTTTGCGTCGCCCGGAGTGTCCATTATAGTATTTGAAATCTCAAAGTTACCGCCCGGATTGTAACGGCAGCAGATTCTCTCGGGGATGTGCCCCACTGTTTTTTCGAGAAAATCGATATGTGTTATATCATCAAGATTAATAATCGCATTGAGCTTATCCGCAAGTAAAAAATCTTCCGCAGGCGTGTCGTTTGACGAAAACATAATGCTCTCGCCCGAAATTCCGCATTTTTCGCAGAGCATCAGCTCGGTGAGGGACGAGCAGTCCATACCGCAGCCCTCTTCGCTGAGTATCTGCATTATTGACGGGTTCGGGGTGGCCTTTACCGCGAAATATTCTCTGAATCCTTTATTCCAGGAAAAGGCCTTGTAAAGCTTTCGTGCGTTCTCGCGTATGCCTTTTTCATCGTAGAGATGATAGGGTGTAGCAAATTCTTTGGAAAACTCTTGGAGCTGCGGGAGCGTCACAAATGGCTTTTTCATGGTCTTTTCTCCTTTGTTTTACTGATTAGATTGCTAAAGTAATAGCATTATTGAAAATATATCAGAAAAGACAAGATTTTGCAATTCGCAAAATGTTCCTAACCTTGTCAGTTTTTACATAGTAATTTGTGTCTTTCGCCCGTTTTTCCCAATGTTATCCGCCGCTTTCTCAAGCCGTTCAATGTGAATAAGCTTGAAAAATTTCTCCGCAAGCCAATCCGCCAGTGTGCAGACCGAGTAAATGGCTATAGCTGTCACCACTACGGCTCCGAGCATTACCGGCCAAGGATACTTGAGATACGGGATAAAACGATCCGTCAGCAGATTGGTCCAGATTAGCGGATGGGTATGTATTATGTAAACCCCAAACGAGGTTCTTGCGAGCATTGAGATGAATTTATGCGATTTCTCCGATTTAAATTCCAGCCTTCTGAAAAAGAGAAGCAGGAGCGCCGCAGAAAGCAGCGTGAACGGCGAGGTGTAGGAAATGACCGCCTGAATATTGGTGAGCTTCATGATTGCCCAGGAGAAAACAAAGCTGAGGACATACGCAAGAAGAAACCAATATTTGTTTACTTTCGGCTTAAGTTCAATATCCCTCATGCAGGCGCCGAGAATGTACAGGCATAGAAGCCATATAAAGCTGTACCCGCCGTGTACAAAGTATATGTCATTGTTGAGAAGGTTACCCATCAGTACAAAAACTATTACTATGCTCGCCGATAGACTTATTTTTTCCTTCAGAGAGAGAGCAAGCAGCATTTTGTTTATGTAGGGTACAAAGAAAAACAGCGCGAAATAGGCGGTAAAGTACCAATAGACATTCTGAAGGACTGGTGTAAACACCTTAATCCACTCCTTGGTGCCGACGGTACCTGTTTTTAGAGCTGCAAACACAGCCGTAATGACAAGCGACTCCAGAACGACTCTCAGCCATAGCGAGAGCAGTCTTGAACGCCTGTAGTGGCCCCTGCAAAGAACATAACCGCTGACCAGGCCGAAACAGTTTACTGCACAGATACAGGCCGTTTCAAGCATCCATACGGAGTTGCCTGCAGCACTTCCCGCTGAGGCGGTATTGAGTATACCTCCTGCGCCCAGAGTGTGCAAGACAACAACCATGAGCATGGATATGCTTTTTAAAAGGTCAATACCGTAACTGCGAGATTTCATTATAGCCACCTCTGATAAAGAAAATATTATTTATTATAAAACATAAAACGCTTGATGAACATAGAAATTAATTATAAAGAGGAGCCGCCCGTGCCGAGCGGCTCCCTGTATTGCGCGCAGAGATTTCTAAACTTATGCGGCAGCCTTGGAGGTGTAGCCGAAGAAGAAGTATCCGAGCGGTGCATAGTACATGCCCTTAATTTTGGGGTCAAGCATATACAACTGAGTGTAGAAGTAAAGCGGAGCAATGGACTTATCCTGACCGACGAGAAGATCCTCGGCCTTGTGGAAGTCTTTCATGCGCTCTGCAGGATCGGAGGTTGCCTTAGCAGCGTCGATTGCTGCATCGAAATCGGGGTTGGCATACTGAGCATCATTGTTGCCGCCGCCTGTATAGAACATATCGAGGAAGGTGCAGGGATCGTTGTAGTCAGCGAGCCAGCCGTCACGTGCGATCTGATAGTTGCCGTCCTTACGGTTTTCAAGGAAAACAGCCCAATCCTGGTTGTTCAGAGAAACGGTAACTCCAAGCTCTGTCTGCCACATCTGCTGAAGAGCTTCTGCGATAGCTTTATGGCGGTCATTGGTGTTGTAAAGATATTCAACAGCCGGGAAGCCTTTGCCGTCCGGATATCCGGCGTCGGCGAGAAGCTGGCGGGCCTTTGCACAGTTAGCTTCATAGTCCTCAGGCTTAACTGAATAGTACTGTCCGCCGACTGTGCGGAAGTCATCACTGCCGGCGCCAGCGGCGTCATTGAGTCCGGAGGGCACATAGGCGGTAGCGGGAAGTTCACCGGTCTGTGTTACGTTGTTTACGATATAGTTACGGTCAATCGCAAGTGAAAAAGCTTCGCGAACGCGAGCGTCGTCAAACGGAGCCTTTTTATTATTGAAGCAGGCATAATATACTCCGAGATAAGGAACGACCTTAAGCTCACCGCTTGAAAGCAGTGTGGAAACCTCGTCAACAGGTACATTCATAATGAACTGAAGAGTTCCGCTCTTGAATGCGGAAAGCTGTGCGTTGTCGTCGTCCATAAGCTGGAAGTTTATTGTATCGGGGCCGAGCTTTGCAACATCATAATAGGTGTCATTCTTCACAGCCTTAATATAGGAGTTGTGCTCCCACTTTTCCATCTTGTAGGGACCGTTGCCGATATAGGTTGCGGGGTCAAAGGTCCACTGATCGCCCGCTTTTTCGATGACGTCCTTACGAACGGGATAGGTTCCGGGGAAAGCGCAGATTTCCTGGAAATAGGGGCAGTCATATGTGAGAGTAACAACGAAAGTGCTGGCGTCGGGTGCAGAAACGCCCAAAGTGCTGGGATCTGCATAGTTAATAACCTCGACCTTTTCTTCTTTGCCTGTATCCGCGTTGGTCTTTGTCTCATACTTGCCTGTAGGTGTTCCGTTGAACACCTCGTTGTAGCCCTTGACCATGTCGAGCATATACGCATAGTCAGCCGCGGTTGCGGGAGTTACAAGACGCTGCCATGTGTATACGAAATCATCAGCCGTAACAGCTTTGCCGTCGCTCCATTTTGCATCGGGGCGAAGCTTAAAGGTATATGTTACTGTTCCGTCGGCGTTTACGACTTTGTCCTGAGATGCGGCCTGCCCGAGAGCAATTTTGGCATTACCGCTTCCGTCGTCAACCCATTTGTTCAGACCTTCAAAAAAATGCTGAATCATGATGGCGCCGTCAACTGAGGAGTTAAGCGCGGGGTCAATTGTCGTGGGCTCGGATGCAAGACATACCGACAGTTCAAAAGATGTCGCCGCAGCTTGTGAAGGAGCAGCAGACTCTGCTGCAGGCTTAGAACTGCAGCCGGCCATAGCGCTTGCAAGCATCAAAACGGCAATAAGCAGCGCAAGAAATTTTTTCGTGTTCCTCATTAAAATACCTCCATAGAATTTTTGTACTGCAGCTCCGCTTGGTATATTATACCTTTTATACAAAAACCGCAAAAGCCACAGTCCCAATTAAAGTTATTTTAGCATATTGATTTTGTCTTGTAAAGGAAATTGTTACATAAGTGTTAACGAGCGATTTACGAAATTTCCCATAAAATGCAGTTGTTTTCAATTTTTGCCGTTATTTTTCCCATATCCTTCAGCCATGAAAGATACGAGCGAACAGTGCTTCCGACAAGCACATACTGCTCATAGCTTAGCGTCAGACCATAGCCGTCAAAAATCTGTTTTAGTATATTTTCGAACATCTGCGGAGCTTCGCAGATTGAAACAATTCGCTCCGCAACCTCATAAATCTGAGTCCTGTTGAACTCAATCAGTTCTTTTAAATCCGAAGCAGCTTCCGCGTGCGCCGGTACAAATATATCGGCCTCCATTGTCTCTACCCTATCAAGGGTTTGAAGATATGCGGCAACGTCATATATGAAGGCTATACGGTATTTCTCCAGCGTCTCACGGCTGGAGATGCAGTCCGCGAGAAAAACAGTATTGTCCGGCGTGCGTATTCCTATCATATCGAAAAAGTGTCCCGGAAGCGGGATGGCTTCCAGCTCCTGCGGAAAGCTATTGTCAGTTATATCAAGCACTTCACTTTCCTCCGCCAAAAGGAATTTATGCCTCAGCTCCTTGAGCGGATACCCACCGTAGAGAAACGACGGCTCCAATACGGGATGTCTTGTAAAATCCGCCTCGATACCTTTGGCAAAAATCGGGCAGCCGTACTGCTGCTGAAGATAACGGTTTCCCCCGATGTGGTCGGCGTTGGAATGTGTGTTTATAATTGCTTTGAGGCTCCAGCCCTTCTCGTCGAGGATTTTCCGAACCTTACGTCCGGCGTCCTTGTCGTTTCCGCTGTCAATAAGATAAGCCTCTGTATCATTCGGTTTGTATATCCCGATTTTTGCGGGGCTCATAATATAATAGCTTTTCGGACCTACCTGCACCAATTCGAACATATCAATTACCTCTTCTTTATCCTTTACCATGTTTTCATGGGTTATAAGCAACTAATCTATTTATCTGTATATTCCGGCGCATTCAAGCATCTCTTGCGGTAAATATAGCTATGCGTTCTTGAACATATTGACAAAGGGTGCTACAATTTGGACAGATATTCTTTTCGGGAGGTCTTGCAAAATGATCATATATTTTTCCGGGACCGGAAACAGCCGCTATGCGGCTGAGGCCCTGGCTCTTCACTTGGGTGATAAGCTTGTCAGCGCAAATGAATACATTAAAGATCGAAGAACTGCCGGGCTATATTCGGAAACGCCTTATGTCTTCGTCTGTCCCACTTACTCATGGAGAATACCGCGCATTTTCTCCGATTTTATTGAGAACGGAAAATTCGAAGGCAGCTCCGATGCATACTTTGCAATGACCTGCGGCGATGACATCGGAAACGCGGGTGCTTATCTTAAACCGCTGTGTGAGAAAAAGGGTTTTAAATACAGTGGCGCGGCGGCTGTGGTTATGCCCGAAAACTATGTAGCGGTATTTGAAGTTACACCTAAAAATGAAATCGACGCAATAATGAAAGAAGCCGATGGGCGTCTCCGCTCGCTTGCTGAGATAATAAGCAAGGGACATGCTTTCCCTGAGGAGAAATGTGGTTTCTTCGCAAACTTCAAGAGCAAGTGTATTAATCCGATTTTCTATAAGTCAGTTGTGAAGTCGCAGGACTTTCATGTAACAGATAAATGCATCAGCTGCGGCAGATGTGAAGAACTGTGTCCCTTGAATAACATACGCCTTGTTGACGGCGCTCCTGTTTACGGCGAAAACTGTACGCATTGCATGGCCTGTATTTGCGCATGCCCGACGGAGGCAATAGAATACAAAAAGAGAACCGTAGGAAAGCCCAGATATTATAATTCAAAGAGTCCGGTAATTGACGACTGAAAACGCGTCGATACTTGGAGTAATATAACACAGGAAAACAAAAAAGACAATTAAGGAGGCACTATTTATGCAGGAAGTCTATGAGTTTCTGAAAAACTGCGGAGTCTATTACCTTGCAACCACCGAGGGTGATCAGCCGAGAGTCCGCCCCTTTGGAACTGTGGATGTTTTTGAGGGCAGGCTCTACATTCAGACTGGAAAAGTAAAAAATGTATCAAAGCAGCTTGCCGCAAATCCGAAGATTGAAATCAGCGGCATGTTTGAGGGCAAGTGGATAAGGGTTGAGGCAACTGCCGTTGCGGATGACAGAATTGAGCCGAAAACACATATGCTTGACGCTTATCCGTCGCTCAAAGGCATGTATGCCCCGGACGACGGCAACACGCAGGTACTTTATCTGAAGGATGCTACGGCGACTATTTGTTCTTTTACTGACGCGCCGAAAATTATTCGTTTTTAATAACAAAGAGTCATACGTGAGCAAAGGCTTTCGTATGGCTCTTTCTATTAACTGGTCTCTTCCGATTTTTCTTCCAGAAACAACATGAAAAATCCCAGCAGCATCAGAACGCTGCTGACGATAATCGCTTTCTCCGCCAATAGCTGAACAAGCTTGTACCCTATAATCGCGCCGCACACGAAAAAAAGTATGATTCCGTAATACATCAGACCTTTGCGGAGCAGACCCCTGTCCTTTTCATAGAAATAGTCGCTGATGTACTGAGTCGCCGTTCTGAGGTTTCCGATACACATGGTCGTCGCAATGCCGTTGCCTTTGATAGTTCTAAAGCTCTCCACCTGTATTCCGCAGGCAAATGACACAAGACAGTTTGCGGGAACATTCATTGCTTGCGGCAGTAAACCCACGAAAAGCAGTATCACAGCTTCCAGAAGGGTTGTAATCTGCATCCAGTGCAGCCTTTTTGCGCGAAGATATCTGCGTTTGACAATTTCGGACATTACAATGCCAAACGTAAAGGCGAGAACAGGGTAAAGATACAGCACTGCGGCTTTGAAATTGCCCTCCGAGAGATTTATGCCCAGCAGCAGTATGTTGCCCGTCTGTGCGTTTGCGAAAACATGCCCGCGGCAGACATAAGTGTAAGCGTCCATCAGGCCGCCGGAAAGCGCAAGTATTATCCCGAGCTGTATCGATTCCGAAATCCTGGTTTTCCTTTTCAAAGCTGACACTCCTAACTGTACAGCGCATTAAAATAACAGTTTACATAATATTATTTCTCGTCAGCGAGATTTGTCAAATCCTCTCCAGCCAGCCGGTAAACCGTCCATTCATCCATCGGCTTTGCGTTAAGCGATAGATAGAAGCCTATACTCGGTTTGTTCCAGTCAAGGCAGGCCCATTCAAGCCTTCCACAGCCGCGCTCAAGAGCCATTTCCGCGAGCTTCTGCAGCAGCTTCTTGCCGTAACCCTTTCCGCGATACTCAGGGAAAACGAACAAATCCTCCAGATAAATACCCGCCCTTCCCAAAAAGGTTGAAAAATTGTGGAAGAATAGTGCAAAGCCGACTTCCCTGCCCCCATCAAGTACAAATATAACCTCTGCCTTTTGTTTTACAAAAATCCATTCCCGCAGCAGCTCTTCCGTCGCGACCACATCATCGGACATTTTTTCGTAAGCCGCCAGAGCCTTAACAAAATCAAGAATCAGCTTCGTGTCCGATTCTTCCGCTAATCTGAATTCCGTGTCACTCAACACTCTCATGCCTCCGAATAATCTGTATTTTGGTTTTAAATATAGCATACAGCAGCGAAACATTCAAATTAAAAAGTGCGTCTAATTATCATAAGTCGGAACACAAAGCAAATAATCCGGAGGAAGATAGCTAATGAAGCATATAAAAAGCATTGTACTGTCAGTTCTAATCATCTCTATTTTCACGCTTGCGTTGCCCCTGCGCGTCTTGGCGGAAGAAGTCTCTGATATTAACAGACCGGCTCCGATTTCCGCGAAGAGCTATACGGATATAGAAAATAAATGGTTTGAAAAATACGCTGAAGCCTACGGGTATCAGGACATTTTTTCGAACGGCGACGGTCTTTTCCACCCCGATCAGCCTATAACGCGTATGGAGTTTGCGCGTCTGCTCCACGAAGCCCTTGATATTAACATAAACTATTTTGCGGCAACGGATATCGGCGAGTACTACAAAGATGTAAAAAACAGCGATACCGGCGCGGGCTCCCTTTATGACCTAGCGACCCTCGGCATAATCGACACAAAGGACAATTTTGACCCGTCGTCAACGCTAGACCGCGATGAAATGGTTCATTATGTTATGAATGCATTCCGTCACTTTGCGGGTGACAACTTTGCAACGACACTTATGTATTTTGAGTATAAAGACAATTCCGACATTCGTTCGGAGTACGCAGGAGAAATTCAGACCGCCTGCAACCTTAGGCTTGTCAATGGGCGGGGAGACAATCGTCTGTTTCCCCGTGAAGCCGCGACGCGTGCGGAAGCCGTAACGATTACGGGTAAACTAGTAGACCTCATAAAATCATATAAGAACGATGTCAGTGTTAAGGCGTCTGCTGCCGAGGAAAAGGACGGCCTGCGCCTGACTCTCACTGTTATGAACAACTCGAGTAAAGCTGTCACGATTAACCACAGCTCCCAGCAGCTATTCGATTTTAAGGTGCTCGACAAAAACGGGGATTCACTCTATTGCTGGTCTGCAAACCGCATGTTTGCCCAGATGGTGACGACAACAGAAATTGCCCCAGGTGAACAAGTCGTATTTTCCGATTTGGTCGACTCCACGACATACGGAACCTTTAAATCTAAAATGAAAACGGTTGTCGGTTATATCACCGGCAGCTCCAGTAATTTTGCGATTAATACAAACGGCTATGTTGCGTATTAGACCGCTCATTGTGCAAATCCAGTAATCTTTGTTTCATTCAAAAGGAAGCGCGAAGAATGAAATATTTCCGTGCTTCCCTTTTAACTTTTTGATTTTTTCATAGATTATACTACTATTTTCAGCTAATCAGCTCATAGACCTTTTTTAACGCCTCGCTTGAAGGAACCTCATAATCAGGCGTCAGTGGTTCTCCGCTCTTTGTTAAATCTATTCTATACCACTTTTTGTAAGAAACGCTGACAGCAAGCTTCGAATTTGGCATCTGAAAATAGAGGCAGTCGCCATAAGCATCTGGACGGTTTCCGGAGGTACCTCCGACTAATAGACCCAGTTTATTATCCTCAATCAACATTGCAAAATCCATCGCTGAGCTATAGGTAAAAGTATCTGTTAAAACATATATTTTACCGCTAAAAACATGCTCTTTTTTCTGATTAGCAACCGTATTATCCCGGAATTTCATCAGATACCATCCGCAACGCACCTCAGAATCCCATTCATTATAGGAATCTATGTCAATGTGTTTTAGAAATTCATTGGCAACCATAGAATTGCCGCCACCATTACCGCGAAGATCTACAGCTATATTAGTTATTCCGTCGGCAAACACCTCATTGAAAAAATCGTCGAGTATCTGCTTATATTCATCATTGCAAATACATTTTTTCAGTGTGAATACTCCCAGATTTTTTTCTTTATCAATGGAAAAATAAGCCCAATCGTCGCTTTCTTTCTTATCATTCCCCTGCACATCTGCGAAAGGGACAAACGAATAGTGATAGGTTTTTTCTCCATCCGGAGTATTAAATGCAATATCTACGCCATCGGATGTGTCTACACCACACATTCTGAGCAATGGCTCGTAATAAATTACGTTTGCAAATTTAGCTGCCGCATAGAAATCCAGCTCATAAGATACCATAGTTAAATATTTCTTATATACATCCTCAGTTGGTATCCCATCAATAGATATCGGCTCCCCGTAATAATTTCTCTGAGAAAAATCGTTAATGTAGTACCAGTCACCGGGGTTTTCCCATTCAACCCACGTGTGCCCATCATGTAGCGTTGCAGTAATCCTGCCGGCGGCTTGCCAAAGCTGCAGCACAGTTACAGTATCACCTAAATTCATTATTTCTTTTTCATACTGTTGTTTTACCGCTTCAGTAAGATTATCGGAACCGTCTAACCACGCCGGATGTCTGCTTTTTAGATGTCGATATAGGTAATCAATATCCTCTTTTGCCTGTGAATACGATAGCACCGTATCAAGTTTCGCTGAATCTTCAAAACTCGTAATTCTGCCTCGTTGAGGATACATAAAAAAGCGATAGTAGCCGAAACCTAAAGCGGTGAGAAGAAACAGCGAAATAAAAACGACAGCAAATTTATGTACGATTTTTCTTTTCATGCAGTATGCTCCTAAATCTATATTTTTGCCAGGAATAAGGATACTGTGCTGCTTTTCAGATTTTTCTGTGACTACTTACTAAATATATCTGTATCAAAATACATTTGCAAGTAATAAAAAAGCAATACCTCCAAGTGCTACTTAGCACTTGGAGGTATTGCTTTGGTGCGGATGAAGGGACTCGAACCCACACGCCTCGCGGCACAAGAACCTAAATCTTGCATGTCTGCCAATTCCATCACATCCGCATTTTGCAATGCTGTTTGTTGCTTCTTAAAACAAACAATCAGCTTAGAAATGTTAGCATAGTATCCCGCGAATGTCAAATAGTTTATGCTCGGCTGTGGACCAAGTTATTTGTTTATTTCTATCCCGCCTTATCCTTGGATTTAAAAATCAATGCTACCAGAAGTCCGAAAAATACAGCGGCGGCGATACCGGCTGCGGACGCGGTAAAGCCTCCGGTAAACGCGCCGATTAGCCCCTTATCCGCAACCGCCTGACGTACTCCTCTTGCCAGCACATTCCCGAAACCTGTCAGCGGCACGGTTGCACCGGCTCCCGCCCACTTGACGAGAGGCTCATAAAACCCAACCGCGCCCAGAACAACTCCGCTTACGACATATAAGCTCAATATTCTAGCGGGCGTCAAATTGGTTCTATCAATCAATATCTGACCTACCGCGCAAAAGAATCCGCCGACAACAAATGCCTTTAAATATATTAAAAATCCCATTCCTGTCCCCCGTTATAACGCATTTCTGACATCTTCTATCGAAATCGCGTGACAAATTCCCAGAATGCTTTCGCCCTGAAGCGAAGTCGTTGGCGACATCAGCGCGCCCGTCGCGGCAAAGAGCAGTTTTCTTATTTCTCCGCTCCTCATTTTTGGAAGCAGATGTCCCGCCAACACGGAGGCGCTGCAGCCGCAGCCGGAACCGCCCGCATGAACATCCTGCTTTTCCTTGTCATAGATAAGCATTCCGCAATCAGTACAGTTCGCCGAAAGGTCTATTCCCGCCTGCTGTGAAAGCTCAAGCAGTATTTTATGCCCGATGAAGCCCAAATCCCCGGTTACGATGAGGTCATAATAGCAAGGTTCTCTGCCAGTATCGGCAAGATGGGTACAAATCGTTTCAAGCGCCGCCGGAGCCATCGCGCTTCCCATATTTCCCGCGTCACATACTCCGGTATCGACAATTTTTCCGGCAGTCATGTGCGTAACAAAGGGGCCCGCGCTTCCGTTATCAATGATAAGGGCGCCCGCGGCTGTCGCTGTCCACTGAGCAGTCGGAGTCCTCTGCCCGCCGTAGGTCAGAGGAAGCCGAAACTGTCTTTCAGCCGAACAGAAGTGAGAGCTTGTCATGGAGCAGGCCATGTTTGCATAGCCGCCGTCCACAGCCATTGACGCAAGCGCCAGAGATTCGGCCATGGTCGAGCACGCGCCGTAAAGTCCGAAAAGAGGAACATTTGATTCTTTGACCGCATACTCGGAGCCTACGCATTGATTTAGTAAGTCGCCGGTGAATATATAATCCAGCGCATCTGCACTGATATTCGCTTTTGTGGTCAACAGGTCAAAGCACTTTTTAAGCATTGTGCTTTCCGCGCTCTCCCAACTCTTTGCTCCGAAATATGAGTCCTCACTTACATAGTCAAAGCTTCCCGCAAGCGGCCCCTCACTCTCCATTTTTCCGCCTACGGACGCAAAAAAAGAAATGCAGGGCGATTGCTCAAATCTGACAGTCTGCTTTCCTACGCGCTTTGAAACCATAATTGTCCTCTCCTTCCGCTCTAATCCGCAGTTATGTTTCCCAATTATGTGCTTTTAAGTCATGTCCTTACAATACTGTTGCCCCTATTGAAATTTTGGTTTATAATTATTTTGTATAAAAAATATTATAGAATTAATAAATAATTCGACAGCCGTGGCTGTCGCTTACCTCGCGTTATTTAAAAAGGAAAACATTATGAGAAAAAGCGGAGTTCTGCTGCATATCAGCTCACTACCGTCCCCTTACGGCATCGGCACAATGGGCACGGAAGCTAAGAAGTTTATTGATTTTTTATGGGAAAGCGGTCAAAGCTACTGGCAGGTACTTCCCGTCTCCCCTACCGGCTTTGGTGATTCACCGTACCAGTCGTTTTCATCCTTTGCGGGCAACCCGTATTTTATAGATCTCGACACTCTTTGCGATCAGGGATTTCTTCAAAAAGCAGATTACATAGATACATATTGGGGAAATAACCCCGAGCGTATTGACTACGGCGCGATTTATTGCGGCAGATTTACGGTTCTGCGTAAAGCCGCCGTAACTTTACTAAAGCAAAATCCCGATGACTTTCAGGCTTTCTGTCAAAAATCCTCATCCTGGCTCGACGACTATGCTCTTTTTATGGCTCTCAAGGACAGTCACAGCGGCACTGCTTGGAACGAGTGGGAAGCCCCTCTGCGTTTTCGCGAGGAGGCGGCACTGAATGAATCAAGAGATAGCCTTGCAGACGAAATAAAGTTTTATAAGACTGTCCAGTATTTTTTTTACCGTCAGTGGAGCGATCTTAAAAGCTATGCACACGGCAAGGGCATATCTATAATCGGTGATTTGCCCATTTATGCTGCTCCCGATTCCAGTGATGTCTGGGCATCTCCCCAGCTTTATATGCTCGATGAGAACTTGCTTCCGACGGAAGTCGCGGGCTGTCCGCCTGACGGCTTCACCTGTGACGGTCAGCTATGGGGCAACCCACTCTATAACTGGGAGCAACACAAGAAAGAGGAATTTACTTGGTGGATAGGCCGTCTCGCGCATCAGTTCGAGCTTTATGATGTACTGCGCATCGACCATTTCAGAGGCTTTGACGCGTTCTACGCAATTCCTTACGGCGCTTCAAACGCCAAAATTGGCGTCTGGCACAAAGGCCCGGGCATGGAGCTCTTCCGAGCGCTGAGAAACGCTTTGGGAGATAAGCCGATAATCGCAGAAGATCTCGGTTTTCTCGACGAATCGGTGCGAGAGCTGCTGCGCGACAGCGGATTTCCGGGCATGAAGGTCATGCAGTTTGCCTTTGACAATTCCGGGGACAGTGATTACCTTCCCCACAACTACACCTGTAATTGCGTTGCCTATACCGGCACTCACGACAACTCGACAACCGAAGGCTGGTTTGATTCCGCGCCATCTTCAGAAACCGAGAAAGCCCGCGATTACCTGCGCATCAAGGAAGGCGAAAGTACCTCGAAGGCCATGATATGCTCGCTTTGGGAAAGCGTCGCCTCTCTTGCGATTGCTCCTATGCAGGATTTTTTGGAGCTAGGAGCGGACGCCAGGATGAATACGCCGTCAACTTTGGGCTCAAACTGGCAGTGGCGGCTGAGGCCGGAGCTTGATTTATCTGGACTTTCAATTTGGCTCAAACACATAACGGAGCTTTACGGAAGAATATAAAAAAACCAGTGGATTATATGTCCACCGGTTTTTATATTATATAGCTTACTGTAAATCCTTCTTTTTTCTTGAAAGGAAAAGTGCCGGAACTATCGCGACAGCGCAGATAAAAACCGAGGCAAGGAAGAAGTTGTTGTACAGCGCGAGCAGTGAATCGGTCAGCTTCTGCGGCGTGTCCATAATGTCCTGTAGGGAGAGACTCGCGGTGGCAAGGTGAAAGCGCTCCATACCCCAAGCGGTTATTGCGGACATGCCTATCATCATGCCTATCATGCGCGCCATAACGACCATCGCGGAGGCAAAGCCCTTCTGCTCCTGATTTACCGAATCCATAACCGCCGTACCGAGGGGCGCAATCACAAGTCCGAAACCAAAGCCGCATACGAAAAGATGAATCGTCATTTGAGGGTCAGCTATTACAAGAGTCCAGCGGCTCATGAAAAGGAATCCGACGCTGCTCATTATTAGCCCTATAATTGTCGGCAGTCTGTAACCGAAGCGCTTACAAAGAAATCCGCCGACAATTGCTCCGACCGACAGCATCACAGTAAATCGAAGCAGGCGCAAGCCGCCTTCAAGCGCTGTAACGCCCATGATTGTATCCGTCATTAGCGGAATATCGACCATTGCAATGATAAGCGCGGCTCCCACGAAGAAATTTGTGAGATTTGCCATGGAAAACAAGACATCTTTAAAAACCGAAAGCTTTACAAGCGGCTCCGGAGTTTTAAGAGAACGCACTATAAACATTACGAGCAGAACGATACCTGCAGCAAGATAGCCTATCAGCTTTTGCAGATAATTCTCTTTTCCAAATTGTTGGGACAGCCCCATACATAAAAACGTAAGTGCAGCCGCGAGCAGCACGCCGCTGAGATAGTCAATTTTTGCTTTGACGCCGGCGTTGGGACGCACATTGAGGAAAACCACAACCAGCACGGCGAGGCTGATTGGAATATTCAGCCAGAATATCCACTTCCAATTCCAATACTGGGCAATAACAGCGCCGTAGAAAGGCCCGAGAGCACCGCCCGCTTCTACCGCCGCACCGATAATGCCAAGAGCAACGGCTCTGTTTTTGCCTGTGTACATCTCCCCGGCGATTGCCATTGCGACAGGGACAAGCGCACCGCCGCCGACAGCCTGAAACACTCTCGCTCCGACCAGCCACTCTATGCTTTCCGACATTGCAACCAGCACGGAGCCCGCGATGAATATCAGAAGCGCGATGATATAGACCCTGCTGTGCCCGTAAGCATCCGAAACCTTGCCGACAAGAGGCATAGCGAAGGTATAGCCGAGCAGATAGCCTATTACTATCCACGAGGCCTGATCAAGCCTTGTGACGGGCAGCTTTATGGAGGTCATCATATCGGGAAGCGCGCCGTATATTACAGTCTGGTCCATTGCAGCGACGAAAATGCCGAGGCAAATTACGACCATTACAATCTTCGGCGAAGCTTTTTTCATGATTTGCTCTCTGTATTCCTGCAGCATAACGCTCACTTTCTAAAACATAATTAATTCGCTAAATCACTAATCAGGCGGGAAGCTCTATTTTGATATCTTTATTGTAATCAGAAAAAACAAGCGTTCTTGTTATGCCGTCCGCTTCGGAATCGGTGATTTTACCTGTGAGCTTCACCTGCAGAACATGGTAGGTTTTCTTATCAATCCAGACCTCTGTCCCGATTTTAACGCCCGTCGCGCTGACGCCTGTCAGCGGAGCAAGAGTTTCGGACAAAACATCGCCCTTGAGGTGATAGCATTTCGTCTTTCCGACCTTTTCCTCGCCGAGATCGGTCACATCCGAGAGCCCTTTGATTATTGAGGCAATACCGGTGCCCGGGTCAAAAACACTGAGCACCTTGAAAGAGCTTGGAGCAAGCTCCCATGCTCCGCTTATCGGATTTGTCATATATGTCTCACCGGAAACCGTGACAAGGCTCACTTCAATTGCCATGTCCGAGTATGTGCCGGTTATTGTCGCTTTCAGCTTATCCGGACTCACGATATCGCCCACCAGCTTTGTCATAAGTATGCTCTTGCTGATTGGCGTACCGCCGGTGTCGTGGTCCATTGTGAAATGGAAGGATTTCGCCGCCTGCATACTGTCATAGGACTTCGTAAGTACATCCGTCGGCGTCAGATTTTCGGCGCTTTTTGACGAACAGCCCGTAAATACAATGCATAATAACATGATTAATGCGGTAAAAAGCCAGATAGATTTCTTCATTTTCCTACTCCATTTCATTTTCAGGTATGTGCCAAGATACTGACCGGATTCGCTTGAAGCCTGCGGCAGGCTATATACCCTAGAATACATTCCGTAATAATCATATGTCAACGATTTTAGAAAAACAAGCCTTTTTCAGTCCAAATAAATTCGATTATTATAAAAAGAAACCCTGCGCAGGCAGAGCTTCTTTTTATTAAGAGAAATATTTTACTTTTTCGATTTATTAAAAGCATCCATCATGTCTATCGGCAGCGGGAATACTATAGTTGAATTCTGTTCTGTGGCAATTTCCGCAAGCGTCTGCAAATACCTCAGCTGCAGCGATATCGGTTCCTGCGCGATTACCTGCGCCGCTTCATAGAGCTTTTGCGAAGCCTGGAATTCTCCCTCAGCGGCGGTGACTTTCGCGCGTCTCTCACGTTCCGCTTCAGCCTGCTTTGCCATTGCGCGCTTCATTGTGTCAGGAATCTGTATACTTTTGATTTCGACTGCGATAATTTTGATGCCCCACTCAGCGGTGGTATCCGCAAGCATATTTTTAAGAATTTCAACCAGATTCGTGTTGTTTCCGAGAATCTCATCAAGCTCATGCTGACCTAAAACCGACCTGAAGGTTGTCTGTCCGAGAAGCGTAGTACTTCTTTCAAAGCTGACGACTCTCGTGAGCGCATAAGTAGGATTCTGAACATTGTAGTAGACAACTGCATCGACTAAAATCGAGATATTGTCCTTTGTAATTACTTCCTGCTGGGGGACGTCAATGGTACGTGTGCGCAGGTCAACCTTACGGACAACGTCAATGCCGAACGGAAACCTCATTCTGATTCCAGGCTCTTTGACTCCGACTACTCTGCCAAAGCGGAAAACGACGCCTCTTTCTACCTGATTAACAATAATAATCGAAGAAAGAATAAGCCAAATTGCGATAACGCCGAGAAAAATATAAACATACTGCATATTCATCATCCTTTCAAATTCAAAATCGAACTAAAATCATATTAACACCAATAGTCGAAAAATGATATATCTTCAAGCATACAAATAATGAGAAAGAGGAGAAAGCTATTCGCCCTCTCCTCTTTGCTTATTCATTTAACTAATTACATAGGTTTTTTCTTTTTCTTAATCAGCTCAGGCTGAACCGCAATCGGTCTTACTGCCGACGAAACGGCAGACGAACCACCGACTTTCTTCATTTTCTTGACTTCTTTTTTAATATTTTTATCGGCCATTATTTTCTCCTTCAATCCGGTTTTCAAATGAAAACCTTAAGGCTGTTTCCAGAGCGCTTCCAAACCCTCATCGGAAGTTTTGACCGCACCCTCTTTTATGAGCCGCCCGACAGCCCGCTTGAACGCCTTTTTGCTGATGTTAAGCTCGGCCTTAATCGACTCCGGCGAGCTGTCATCGTTCAAACGCAGCTTGCCGCCCCGCGCTTTCAGCAAATCAAGAATCTTCTGAGCGTCGCCCTCAATTTCGTTATAGGCCGTATCCCTCACGCTGAGCTCCAGTTTTCCGTCCGGACGGACATTCTTGACCCGCGCGTCAACCCTGTCCCCTACCGCAAAATTGCCGTACATTTCCTTAGTCAAAATCAGACCGTGATATTTATTATCCACAGCCACAAAGCAACCGTACTGCATATTAATGCTGTAAATTATTCCGCTGACGCGCTCATTCTTTTTATAAGGCGCTCTGCTGCTGAGCATATTATAGATTTTCATAGTCGCGCAAAGCCTGTCGCTCTTATCGATATAAAGCGCAACAAGACATTCGTCGCCCTTTTTGATCTCAGTCTCCTGCTCCTTGAACGGCAGAAGCAAATCCTTTTCCAAGCCCCAATCCAGAAAAGCGCCGATGGGGGTCGCTTCAACTACCTTCAAAACGGCAAGCGAGCCGATTGTAATTTTCGGCTTCTTAAGCGTGGATATAATTCTGTCCTCGGAATCCTTATAAACAAACACTTCGATGTCATCGCCGATTTTTAATTCCTGCGGAACCTGATTTTGAGGGAGCAGAATGTCCTCTTTGGCCTTCTCGTTCCTCGAATTCAAATATACTCCGATTGACGTCTGCCTGACGACCTCAAGTGTTTGGATTTTTCCCAGTTCTATCATCTTGAACCCTCTTTTAGTATTACTTGTAACGGGTAAGCGGTTTAGAGCTGTATGCAACATTACCGCTGTTCTTTTTTGGATTATAAGTGCTTTTGCCTGTTCGCGTGTCGTCCGACGGAGTGAACTTTCCTGCCCTGTTCGAGTTTTGCGGACGCGGAGCGCGCGGAACGGGCTGAGCTTTCGGCATGATAAACTCGTTTACCAGAGGATAGGGATGCTCCTCTACCACCGGCAAGGTTTTGCCGATGAGCTTCTGAATGTCCTTAAGCAGCTGCTTTTCCTCAAAATCGCAGAAGGAAATCGCTTGTCCGCCAAGACCGGCTCTGCCTGTACGTCCGATTCTGTGGATATAGGTTTCCGGCACCTCGGGCAGATTATAGTTTATGACATGGGAAAGCTCCTCAATATCAAGCCCTCTCGCGGCAATATCCGTAGCTATAAGGATTCTAATTTTTCTGTCCTTGAAGTCGCTAAGCGCCTGCTGTCTGTTGGTCTGCGACTTGTTGCCGTGTATAGCTACCGCTTCAAAGCCCTTTTTGTCCAGCTCTCTCACAATCTTGTCCGCGCCGTGCTTTGTTCTTGAAAACACCAGCACAGAATCATATTTTCTGTCTTTAAGCAGATGAACCAAGAGGTTTGTCTTGTTTTCCCTGTCGACGAAATAGACCGACTGTTCGATTATATCAATCGGAGAAAGCACGGGCGTGATTTCAATTTTCACAGGGTGTCTCAATATAGTATCTGCAAGTACCGCGATTTCAGCCGGCATGGTCGCTGAAAAAAACATCGTCTGTCTTTCCTTCGGCAGATAAGTTATGATTCTCTTCACATCCTGCAACATGCCCATGTCCAGCATACGGTCGGCCTCGTCAAGCACAAAATGCTTTACATGCCCTAAATCAATGTAGCCCTGATTTATGAGGTCGAGCAGTCTGCCCGGAGTCGCGACGAGAATGTCGATTCCCTTTTCAAGCTCCTTCGTCTGCGGCGCTTGGCCGACTCCGCCGAAAATGACAAGCGAGCGCAGACTAAGATTGGCGCCATAGGCGTCAAAGCAGTCCTTAATTTGAATTGCAAGCTCCCTCGTCGGCGCTACGATAAGCGCCTTGATTTGTCTTTGCCCCTTAGGCGCGCCCTGTCCCGTTGAAAGGCTCTGCAAAATCGGAATCGAAAACGCGGCGGTTTTGCCCGTACCCGTCTGGGCGCAGCCGAGCAAATCCGAGCCCTCGAGCAGCGGCGGAATGGCCCCCGTCTGTATGGGTGTAGGTTCCTCGTAGCCCTGAGCGGCAAGCGCCTTCTGAATCGGGGCAATTATATTTAATTCTCTAAATAACAATTAGATATCTCCTTCAATATTTTACTAAAAAGTATTATACACCCGTTTGCACATAAAAAGATAGTGGCAGAATCCGCGGCTGTTTTTATAGGAAATTGGTAATTATTGCTTGTAATTTGTCGGTTGCTGTAATACTATAGAAAAAGAATATATGTTGCCTCGCACCGCGCCGACCTCAAATATCGGGACTGGCAGATTGCAACGCAAAAACTTCGCTCTGCCAGAAACGGTAGGGCGAAGTATTGCGTTTTTTTGGCTTTATTTCAAACACAAAAATATCAATTTCTGTTATTATCAATACTGCCCAGGTCGTTTAACGACACATAACAGCAATTGGAATCTAATTCGATTTAAGAAGGTTAAATATGGATAACGAAAGATTCCTGATTCAGATAAAAGAAATTGCCGACAGAATTAATTATGCGGATGTCGCATTTGAATCCTTTGCTGAGTTGCGCTATGGAAATGCTGACTGGAACGATGTTTTTAAAGTTGGCGGGGGCTTTTGGGCTGTTGCACGTAAATCGTTAATGGAAAACTCGTTCATATATATTTGTGCAGCATATCAACGACTAAAGTGGCTTTTAGATCACAAAGATATACTGGAGCCTTTTACTATAAATGATTCATCAGTGAAAACAATTGAAAAATGCAAAATGGAATTTGATAAATATGATATTAAATTTGCGAATCTTAAAAAGATTAGGAATAAGGCACTTGCGCATTTTGATCGCGATTGGGTAGATAATGTTGAAGCTCTTTTTATTAAGTATAGCGTTTCTGCTGATGACATTAGATATATGATTAAACTTGAGAGAGAAACATGCAATTCGCTTATGGGTAGAAAGATTTGCGCACGATATCATAATTTTGATGATGTTTCTCGTGTTCTCACCTTTTGCCATAGGTGTTTAGATATGAATAAGCAAGATGAGAAAATATAAAGATTTAGTATAGTTGTTGAATAGAATGTAACGCAAACATAAAGAAGCCCTGCTTTCGCGGGGCTTCTTGTCGGTTTTCATCAATATTTCATTGGCATTAGGTTTACATAATCTTGGAGTGTCGCACCGCTGAGGAACGCGTCGATGATTTCTCTGGCCAGAGGGTTCAGCTCTCTGAGGTCATACTCCCCGATTTCCGACTTGAAGAAGGAATTGAGCATTTCCGCGCCCTGGTCGTAAACCTCAAGGCCGACGTCCTTCTGAAGCTCGGGCTGCAAAAACTCTCTGCGTATATACTGACCGTCGATTTTGAGTGAATCGAGCGTGTAGCCCAAAAGCGGGCATCTGGATTCCAGAAGGTGCTCCTGCTTGATTCTGGCGCTGCCGCGTCGGGCGATATACTCGCGGGCAATCCACTGGGGCACAAAGCCGACCTCATACGCGCCGATATGCTGGTTCGGCAGCAGCAGGTACCGCGTATTCGTGGAGCGGGCAATTTGCTCGAGCAGCAGATTTGCCTGCCTTGCCTTTTTGCCCGTCGCAAACGGCCAATAGGTGCCGATTCCCTCGCTGATGAGTCCCGTGGAGTCGGTTATGCTCGGGTTATTATGCCCTCTCGGAGCGGCGAGCCGCCACAGCCATGCAAGCGCGGGTGGCAGTATCTGAAAGATTCCTACGATACCGTAAGACGGATTTGCCTTAGTGCAGGGCGGAGTCCGCACTCCGAAGCTGCGTACATCGACCTCAATGGGATCGTTTATAATGCTCGGAACCATGTTTCTCGGCAGAACGACTCTCGGATTCGAGCAGGGTCTGCCGTCCGAATTGAGCGTATGCTCCCACGGAAGGCAGGTCGCTTTCGCTACGCCCTGAAGGTTCAGGAATACGAGCGGCTCCGACGGCTGAGTGATTATCTTTTCATACTTTGGCTCCGTGCCGTAGCTTTTGATATTGTCGACTCTCAAAAACCAGCCGCATTCGGCGTCCTTGACGACCAGCTTTTTGCTGTCGTTCTGTATTGAAGGATGGCAGAGCGCCATGTCGTCCGTTACGGGGCAAAGCTCGCAGCTTTCATCGATTTTGATGTAAGTCTTTTCGTTTGTCGTAATGTTCCGTGAGAGGACTATCCTGCCGTCCGGCTGCCTGTGGATGTCTTCGAGCATCTCGCTCTTTCCGCTGCCGGAAGCGCCCTCGTGCATGATGACGATTTCGTTGTCGTAGGGCGTGATGACCTTGACAACTGACGCGTGAGCCGTGACCCAGCCCTCGCGCTCGCCGATGTTAAGCAGCATGCCGTAAATTCCTTTTTTCGCGCTGGGGCCCGGATAGAGGTTATAGGCAAAAATCTCATGTATGTCCGAAAGTCTGTTATGAACGACAATTTGCTTTCCGTTGAAGTGCGTATGACGGAACGGTGGGGCGAGATAAACTATACCTTTCGCGTCAAATTCGTCGGTAAGCTCGTCAACATTCAAAAGCTCCTGCATATTCGCGAGCGAGTACGCGAAAAATGCTGCGTTAAGCGGAGAAATAAGCAGAGCGTCATAGCCGCACACGCCGTCACCTGCTCTGAAAGGCATCGCAATAAGCTCCTGAGCCTTCAGCCACTCAAAGGTTTCCTGCCTGAGCGGCTCGAAATCCTTGTGATATACGTCGCTATATCTGGGTTTATCTGTCTCGAAGCTGTCCGATACCAGAAGGCAGTCCGGGTCGCGCTTTCTCATGTAGTCTTCCGGATAGTTGACGGCTACGCCGTTTTTGCATCTCGTAACTGTTGCTTCGCAGATGCTGCCGAGCGCTCCTGCTTCGTAGCTGACTTCAAAATTATCATTGCCCGCGTTCCCGAAGGAAAGCTCGAAAAGCTCGCCCTTCGTTCTGGGAATGGTCAGGCTTTTGCAGTTTTCCAGTATATCGCTCACATACCCCGGCAGCTTGAGCTTCTGAATATCTCGTCTCAAATTGTCCTCCAATTCGCCTTTGAAATGGCTGCACAAATTATTTGATGGCTGTAATCAGCGAAAAACGTGTTTTCGTAAAACAAGCCGTATAAATACCTACCGTGACATAGCGAAAAAGTATAATTGATATAACAATCGCAAGTAATGTATGTAACGTTTGGCTTGTTATGATTATATCAAAACCAATATGCAATAGTCAACAGCGAATATTGCAATATTGCGCTCATTTTGCCATTCTCACGCTCTATAATATGACTTCCAACCAGTCATTGTGAATTTGCGTTAATTAGTTCTTTCATATTTATCATCAGTATATTGCATGGGTTTTCTAAGATTAACGGCATTTCTATGACAAACCCGTAATATTTCCGGTTTATATTTGTCTTGCCGCGTACAACCAGTCCTATTCCCCTGCCCTGCTTCATAGGATGTACCAAACGGATTTTCGGGAGGTCGTCTTATGGATTACAGAATATACAGAGCAAAAAAGTGGTTTAACAGACACAGGCGGGAAACCGTCGCTATTCTTTGCCTGTGCTTTCTTTTCGGGCTGCCGTGGGTGATTAACAGCTCCGCAATAGTCGGCGCGAGCGCGTCGGTGCGTCAGCTTCCCATTTACTGCGTCCAACGCGACAACAAGTGCGTGAGCCTTACGTTCGACGCGGCTTGGGGCAATGAGGACACGCAGACGCTAATCGACATTCTTGCAAAATACAACGTTAAGGCAACGTTTTTTGTAGTCGGCGCGTGGGTGGACAAATATCCCGAATCCGTTAAGGCGCTTCACGACGCGGGGCATGAGGTCATGAGCCATTCAAACGACCACGCGCATTTTTCGGGGCTGAACGCAAATCAGATAGTCGATAATCTCACTAAATGCAACGAGAAAATATATAAGGTAACAGGCATTAAACCGACGCTGTTCCGCTGCCCTTACGGCGAATATGACGACCATGTAATAAACGCGGTCAATTCGATGGGTATGACCGCGATACAGTGGAATGTTGATTCTCTGGACTGGAAGGGAATCTCGTCGTCGGAGATTAAGCAGCGAGTGCTGACAAAGGTCGTGCCCGGTTCGATAGTCCTGTTCCACAACGCGGCGGAGAATACGCCCGAGGCGCTTCCTGCGATAATCGAGGGGCTGATAGCCGACGGCTATGACATTGTCCCCGTCTCGGAGCTTCTGCTCAAGGATGATTATAAAATTGACCACACGGGTATGCAGTATAAACCGTAACATAATTTTTAGTCATCGGTTTCGCCCTTGATATGCAAGCTTATATGACCATAGAATGAAGGCACCATCATTCACCTGTATTACAGTAAGATTAAGAATATTTTGTATTGAACGTTAAAGAAAAAATTGCGGAAGTCGGGCATCAGCCGGCTTTCGCAATTTTTTAATCAACCTAATATTCTGAAAAAACTTCGAAAATAATACTTCTTCAAAAGCGCAATCCACTCGCGCTCAGGCAGCCACGACGCTCATGAGATTTATGTTAAAATATATCAAGTAATTTTGTCGTATCGTAAAGGTCATATCTCGAATTAATTATCAAATTATGCTGAAAATTCTCCGTTTAAATACATGGATTTTTCAGTGCAAGGAATAAGTTTCAATTTACAGAATGGCTATTCCAAACTGTTATTATTGTTCGGAATAATCATATACACATTGCAACCACCGCCGTCCGAATTTTCAATTTTAATTTGCGTGCCATATATTTTTAATAGACGCATATTAACATTATATAGTCCGACACCGCGGCCGTTTGGCTCATCGTTCAGCAGAGATGAGATTGCCGCCGTATCAAAACCCTGACCGTCGTCTATGACGCCCATCAGCACCGATTCTTCTTGTTTTGTAACATAGACGCAAACGGACAGAGGAGATTTTCGGCTGATCTTATTATGCTTGATTGCATTTTCGACGAGCGGCTGAAGTATAAGCGGCGGGATATCTACAGATACGCTGTCAATTTTGAACTCAACCTTAAGTGAATCCGTATACCTTGCTTCCTCCAATGCAATGTAGGCCTTTATTGCCGAAAGCTCGTGCTCGATTGGAATACATCCGTTCGGCTCTCCAAAATCGTAACAGCTTTTCAAGTAGGTGCTGAAATTGCACAACAGGCCTCTGGCCTTTTCCTGGTCCGTTAAAGAAACAGCAATTATCGTGTTGAGTACATTGTTAATAAAATGCGGCCGAATCTGCGACCTCAGGAATTTAAGCTCCAGCGACCTGCCCTTTTCATTCGCCCTGTTCAAATCCTCAAGGACTTTCAACCGATCCTGCAGTAAGGCATTGTACTGATATGTATAGGAATAGTCCCACATCAGAGTAAAAATCACCAGACCTATGGGCAGAAAGTCCAGCAAGCCTCTGCCACTGAAAACACTCTGGATTATGTCGAGAATTGTGCAGAATATCAGGATTGCAACGCCTGACAAGAGAAGTGCCGTTACGGTTTTATTCAGTTTTCCCTCAACCACTGCGGTGACAGATTTCCAAATTACATATACCGCGGCCACAAGCCATACGGCTTCGGAAAAAAGATAGAGCAGCATCATTGAGGACGGCTTGATGGAGAGCAACGCAATAGCTGCGGCGACGGCAAATAAGCCGCTAAGCAAAACAGCTTTTTTCGGCAGAACCACCGAATTACTGAAGTAAGTGGTAAGCAGCCACACGGCAGGCAGGAAAAACATAGTTAAGCAGTCAATATAAAAAGCCGCAAACCGGCCTGTTTCTGAAAAGAAGCCCCCTATTAAAAAGCTCCCGCTTATCATTGTCCGCCCAATCATCATAAGGCACAGAAGGATAAAAGCGACGAAGAACATATCCTTTCTCAAAAAGTAATAAAAAATATTGTAGCAAATGACAACGAGTAAAAAAGCTATAACAAAAATGTCAAATCCGGAGATTACCGAATTAATTTTTTCAATTTGTCCCGCCGTTCCGAGGTAAATCAGCGAACAGGCTGCGCTGCAGCGGCCTTCAGAGTCAGATAGCTGTATGAGAATATCAAAGCTTTCTCGGACGGGTCTGAATTCGAAGGTTTCGACCTCATACCGCGATAGCGTTCTGTCCTCCTGCGACGCGCTCTCATCGCGAGGCTGTCTCGTTTGCCCGTCTATGATTATACGGTAGGCTGAAAGATATGGCGGTACCCTCAGTGCCAGCAGCTGTCCCGGCACCGCTCCCGTAACATGTATTCGATATGTATTGTATCTGATGCCGGAGGACTGCTTCACCGCTGTTCCCTTACCGATGAAATACGATGGGAAAGTCACCATTCCATCCGGCGAATCGGTTTCCGTTATCTTCAGAGATTTTAATTCATTCGAAAACAACTCGGCTTTTCCTATCAGCGGAATTGCGCTCCTGCCATTCCATTCTGAAAGATCAAGTGTGCCGCTGCGGATGTAAATAGAATTATTTCTGACAACAAAAAACACGGCGCAGGCAAGCAGAACAATTCCCATAAATAAAAGAATAGTCAGCACACTTCGTTTGCAGCGCATTAAAAAGACCTCCCAATGATATTTGAAATAGAATTCCTCGGCGGTATCCGTTTACCCGGCACCGAGGAATTTTGTTGTTATTTCCTCACTTGGAGAGCATCCAAGCTCTTTAGCCATTGTTTCGGAGTAGTTGTTATATAAACGCGCCGCTTTTGCATATTCGCCGGTTTGTTTGTATAGCTCGAGCAGACGCAAAATCATATCCTCGCCATAAGGCTCCTCGTGCAGCCCGCTCAAAAGTCTTTCCTCCGCTGCCGCGTATTCGTGCCGCTTTATCAGCAGCTCAGACGCTTTTGATACAGTCCGAAGATACATTCTTGATAGCTCTGCTCGCTTCTGCTCCGCCCACAACCAGCCAAACCCGGCAAAATATTCTCCGGTATAGCGATCCATGCACTCGGTATATTTCTCCAGCTCTTTCTCGCATTTCAAACGCCCGCAGCGCCGCTCAAAATCGTCCGCGTCAAGCTCGACGTCTCCCAGTGTCAAGGAATATCTGTCTTGTATTGATATCTCCTCTTCCGTTACGCCGTATTCCATGAGTGCTTTTCTAATGTGATAAATACTGTTGCGCAGCAGGTGAGCTCCGTTTTTATAATCCAGCTCAGGCCAAATTGTATCGGTGATAACCTCGCTGCTGATTATCTTGCCTCTGTTCTGAACAAGCAAGGCGATAACTTCCTGAACCTTCCTCGATCTCCATTTTATCGGCGCTGCGCCCTCCCGATTGATTGAAAAACCGCCAAGACATCTGATTTTAAGTTTCCGTTTTTCACCTGTTGGCCTTGCGGCGACGATTTTTTTTATCCGCGGCACGGCCTTTTCAAGCCGCTCCTTTGAAACAGGCTTCATAATATAGTCAAGCGCGGACAGCTCATAGGCCATAAGAGCATATTCGCTGAATGCGGTAATAAAAATAATCACGGTGTCAGGTGACTTTTCCGTAATAAGCGCAGCCGCCTCCGTTCCCTTGATTTCCGGCATATCAATGTCTAAAAAAACTGTTTGCGGCTTCATATTTTCAACAGCCTTTATTCCTTCTGACGGATCAGTGTATTTCCCCAAAACACTGAATTCTCCGCTTAAACAGAGATAATGCTCCAAAACCGCCAGAGCCGGTATTTCATCATCAATCAAAATTGACGTAATCATTCGAATTTGTCCTTTCTCACCAAAGCTTCGGCAAAAGACCTTCTGTCGCTATTAAAAATTATTTGCCGAAAATTGTCAAGATTAAAGTATTTTGGTGACTTTTTGGTGACTTATGTTTGAGATAATTTATATGTTTAAAACTTGTTATAAATAGACATACAAAAGATGAAAGGAAGAATAAAATGAAGAGAATTCAACGAGGCATGGCTCTATTTTTCTCATTGATACTGATGCTGTCATTACTGCCCTTATCTGCGACGGCAACTGGGGGAAGCTACGACTATATCGTTGTGGGAAAAAACGGTACATTCACCGCCTATCGGGCGCCAAGCGGTACGGTGGACTATGCACAGTTTGCAAAAGTCGCCGATTACACTACTTTAACGGATGCTCTCAATCCCCTTGAGATTGCTGTGGGTACTGGGACGACGACTATTACTTTCGGCGAAACCTTTTCCAGTGGAAGCGGTGTAAGCGGGTACTGCGACGCCGGCAGTAGCGATTCACCTGCAATTAATGGTACCTCTGGTGCTATAGGTTCATCCGGAACCTATACGATTAAAGGCGCACTGAAGGGCAGCGGAACTTATGCGCTGGCCTTCCAAGCGAGTGCCACAGGAATAATTGACGGCGCAAGAATTGAAAGCACCGGTACCGATGATGCGGGCTGTGCGGTAGCGGTCATTGGATCGAACCTCACAGTGAAAGCCGGAAGTGTGATTCACGCAAGCTCACTCAGCGCCATCAATATGATCGGCTCAGGGGACACGTATATTGAAGGCGGTACAATTACGGGCGGTTCTCTGAAGGACGCCATAGTAAATGCATCTACCGGCACGTTAAATATTAGCGGAGGAACCATTAGTTCCACTTCTCATTATGCTGTGTATAACACGGGCGATGGAACATTACCGGGAAAGGTTAATATCAGCGGAGGAGACATTAGTTCAAGCGCAAGCAACACAATATATAATAACTGTACAGGGAAAATAACCATTTCAGGTAACGCAAGTATCTCGACATCCACCAAATATGCAACTGTTTGGCTTAATACGGGCGTAGCAGGAGCAAATATTCTTGAGATGACTGGCGGCACAGTCACTAATACAAGCACAAACAGTTTCACTTTGACGGGTGGAAATGTCCCGACTGCAATCGGCAACAATGGAGCGGGAACAATTGTCATAAGCGACGGCAGAATAGAGAGTACCGGCTTCGGAATTGGAAACAAATCAACCGGAGCGGTTAAAATCAGCGGCGGAACCATAAGCGTTGGCACTAACGGCTACGGTGTCGCTAACGGTTCAACCGGCCCTATTTATCTGTCAGGTACGCCGAGCATTACCGGAGGATTTGCTAATCTCGTTGCCGTAAGTTCCGGTGCTATCCATGCAAACGACGGGGCAGCTGATACAACCAATAATTATATCGGCGAGCCCTTGAGCGTTTATAATCCAGGTTCTATAATTTCCGGAAAAACCATTGCGGTAGTTGGTGTAAAAACCGGAACAAATGATACAAAGTTCATAAGCGCAAATACTGACCCGTATTTTACGCTTGAGTTGACCGGAACCAATCTGTATTTTGTCAGCCGCGTGGCGATGAACACGACAACCAATACATATTACAATGATATTCAAAGCGCTTTGGGCGCCGCGCTAGACGGACAGACGGTAAAGCTGCTGTCAGACGCCGCGCCGGCAAACTGTATTACATATGACAGGCACAACATCGGCGTGACACTCGATTTGAACGGCTATCAGATTACCCGCACGGCGGATGTGACCGGTGAAACCGGAACAGACGCGGCTGTTTACGTCAAGGATGGAACGCTGACGGTCAAGGACACTTCGGTGAGCGCGAACGGCTGCATAAAGCTGGTGGACACTTCCACCGCCAGTGCCAACGGTTCAGGCGTAAATATAGGCGCAGCCGGCACGGCTAAGCTTCTTTCCGGCGGAATACTCGGTCCCGGTCAGGCTGTTTATGCCTATGAGTCGGGCGCTCACTTTGGAATGAGCGGCGGTGTTTTATACGGCTGCGCCGACAGCGAAAGCTGCGAGGCGCTGGATGCGACTACAGGGGCATATATTAGCATTTCCGGCGGGTATCTCGGGACATATAATTCCAGCGCGGCAATGATTTGGAGCGCCTCGGCCCTGAATGAATCCAATTGGAGCATCTCCGGCGGCTATTTTACCTCTCACAACTATAACGACGGAGGAGTAAAATCAATTGCGAGCTTTGTCACCAGCGGAACGGTCACGGAGCTTGCTACGCCGATTACAAATACGATTTCAGGAGCTCTCAATTACTACTATCACCTTACAATTCCCAGAGCTATCACCTTTGATGCAACGACAAACGGAGGTACCTGTGCCACAGGCACCGCGGATACGGTATCCACCGGCAAGCTGAGCTCACTGCCAACGGCCTCCAAAACCGGCAAGTGCTTTTCCGGCTGGTACACAGCGGCGTCAGGCGGTACGGAAATTACGACAGACTATGTATTTAACGCTGATACCACCGCCTATGCGCAGTTTACGGACGGCTTCGTTTTCAACTATTACAGCAGCGACGGAAGCACGCTGCTGAGAAGCGACATAGTATCCTTTTCAGGGCCTAAGCCGATAGGCTCATATGTCCCCACAAAGACAGGCTACAGCTTCAACGGCTGGGCGACAACCGCGAACTCCACGACAGTCGCTTATATTCCCTACGACGATTACAGCAGCGTGTATAACGCCGCAAGCCCCAAGCCGAGTTCTCTTTCTCTTTACGCAATCTGGGACGATGTCTCCGACCTGAACGGCTCTGAAAATGCGCTGTTAAGCAGCGAATTGTCGTACAGCGACAGCAGCCCGAATCCTCAGATAGGAAATTCCTTCACCACAGGCACAGGTGTCGGTAATATCGCCGAGCCACACTATAGCGCGTATTTCATACTCACGGGATATGATGTGGACTATACGGAAACCGACAGTGTTTACCTAGTTGACGAAACCGCGTCAAACGAGCGTTTTTACCTTGGATATCTCACCCGCGAGCCTGTGGGTACGACTCAAAACACGCTGTCAATCTTCTCAATACCGCAGTATGTTCTCAGAAGCGGACACACCTTCCATCTTTTGCTCAACGCGACAAATTCAGCCGGAGGCTTCGGATCGTCAATTAAGAACGCCTATATGCTCATAGACGGCGGCGTTTCCAATCTCACTGGGAAAACGCTCTCGCTTTCGTACGACGGCAGCAAGCTGACTCCCAAAGCCTCATTGACCGACTCCGACGCGGCCACATACGCGCTTGACTACAAGCTTTTCGGTTTTGACGCAAACGGAGTCCCCACTCAGATAAACGAAGCAAACGGAAGCGTCACAACCACATCCGCTATAAAAACCGTCACGGACACGAAGGCAATGACTCAGAACCTCTCGAGAAAGAGCAGATATGAGCTTAACGTCATCGTTTACAAAAGCAACGAACCCGTGGCGCTGCTGACATACGACTTTAATGTGTATTTATTGAGCTATGATTTGAACGGGGCCTCCGGCGCGGCGCCGGATTACGGCTATGCGCTGACCGGCCAGAAGCTCACGGCGCCGGCAGATCCTGTCAATTCCGGCAAGGTGTTCTCTGGCTGGTATACGGACAAAGAATGCACCCAAAAATGGAACTTTGCTTCCGATACCGCAAGCGCTGACCTCAAGCTTTTTGCAGGATGGCAGACATCTGCCTATTACGGTTCTACGGATACCTCCCGTACAATCGCAATTACCAGCGTAACAAGCAAGGTTTTTGAAAATACCGATAAAAACCTTTTCTCGGTTCAAGCTAATATGCAGGGTGCCTTTGGCAACTCCGTCGAAACAAGGCTTACCGACAGTACGGAAGCTGAAAAGGCCATCAAGGTTCTTGTGGGAACCGCGGATGAAGTTTATCCGTTTGATATCAGTCTTTATATCAAAAACACCGACACTAAAACCGAGCCTACAGCCGGCTACAGCGTCACGATTACAATGCCGCTGCCGCAGTCGCTCCAGGATAAACGCGATAAAGTTACGCTTGTCCACGACAATAACGGGTCGCTTGATGTTCTTCCGTATACGCTGACACAGAAGAACGGCGTCTGGTGCATCCAGTTCAGCGCAAAGAGCTTCAGTCCGTATGCGCTGGTAGTCGGAATGGCTTCAGGAGCACAGCTGCCGTACTATCTTGACGCCGTTGGGGCTAAGGTGTTCCTCGGCTTTGCTTCCGATGCAAGCGGTAAAATGAAGTATATCGAAAAGACTGGAAAAGTCATAGCCTTTGTATCAAACCCGAAGAGCTTTGGCGACACGGGAAGTCATTGGGCAAAGAACGACATTTCCTTTGTAACCGAGCGCGAGCTATTCCTCGGCACCGCTGATAACGTGTTCAGCCCTGACAGCGGTATGACCAGAGCAATGTTCGCAACAGTTCTCGGGAGGCTCTATGAGCGTTCCTACGGGACGATTGTACAGGCTTCTTCCGGAGAATTCACGGATGTTGATTACTCCGGCTGGTACGGCAGGTATGTAAACTGGGCCGCAAAGAATGGCATTATTACAGGTGTCGGCGGCAGCGAGTTCCTGCCCAACAGGGAAATTACCCGTCAGGAGATGGCGGCAATGCTCTATCGCTTCGCGAAGTACATTAACGCGGCTCCCGAAGGAGTCCAGACAACTGCTCTGACCTATCCCGACGCCTCCGGCATCTCCTCTTGGGCTAACGAGGCTGCGGCCTACTGCCAGAAGACAGGCACCATCACCGGACGCGACGGCGGCGCTTTCGTTCCGCAGGGAACAGCTACCAGAGCCGAAGTTGCGGTTATTCTGGAGAGATTCATCAACAATGTTGTAGGATAATTTTAGAACCTTACGGTAACAATCTATTAGTACTCCAGAAACGGCTTTCGCAAGAATTACAAGCGAAAGCCGTTTCCCTATCCAACTTTGTTCGACATTATCCAATTGGCATGGGTAAAAACGCGGCGGAGAATACGCCCGAGGCGCTTCCTGCGATAATCGAGGGGCTGATAGCCGACGGCTATGACATCGTTCCTGTGTCGGAGCTGCTGCTCAAGGATGATTACAAAATCGACCACACCGGCATGCAGTATAAACCATAATAAGAATAATGCGTCAACGGCAGCCCAAAACGGGAAGCCATTGGCGCATTATTTGACGTCAGGAACGTTAATTCAATTCCATAAAAATCAGTGAAAATATCCTTGCAATGTTTGTACAGATTAATTCATAAATAGGCTGCCGCCACTATATACATTTACTAATCACTTATATATTGGAGGTTTTATTTATGGAAAAGTACATCATGGCATTGGACGCAGGGACCACCAGCAACCGCTGTATTTTGTTCAATGCTAAGGGTGAAATATGCAGCGTGGCACAGAAAGAATTTACCCAAATTTATCCGAAGCCCGGCTGGGTCGAGCACGACGCAAATGAGATTTGGGATACCCAGATGAGCGTTGCGCTGGAAGCGATGCAGAAAATCGGAGCTGTCTATTCCGATATCGCCGCCATCGGCATCACAAACCAGCGCGAAACTACTGTTGTGTGGGACAAGAACACCGGCGAACCGGTTTATCACGCAATCGTCTGGCAATGCCGCCGCACCAGCGAATATTGCGATTCTCTTAAGGAGAAGGGTCTTGTCGATACCTTCCGCAGTAAAACAGGTCTCGTTATCGACGCTTATTTTTCCGGGACAAAGCTTCGCTGGATACTTGAAAATGTGCCCGGTGTCCGTGAGCGTGCCGAAAAAGGAGACTTGCTGTTCGGTACGGTTGACACATGGCTGATGTGGAAATTGTCCGACGGTAAAATCCACGCAACAGACTATTCAAACGCTTCCCGCACCCTTCTGTTCAACATCAACACTCTTGAATGGGATGAGGAGATACTTGCCGAGCTCAATATCCCCGCCGTCATGCTGCCAAAAGCACTGCCTTCAAGCGGCACCTTCGGCTATTCTGATCCGCAGTTCTTCGGCGGCGCTATTCCGATTTCGGGAGTGGCGGGCGACCAGCAGGCAGCACTTTTCGGACAAACTTGCTTTAAGGCCGGTGAAGCCAAGAACACATACGGTACCGGCTGCTTCATGCTCATGAACACCGGCGAGACACCTGTCTTCTCAAAAAACGGTCTTGTAACCACAATAGCATGGGGACTTGACGGCAAGGTCAATTACGCCCTTGAGGGCTCCATCTTTGTAGCGGGCGCCGCCATACAGTGGCTGCGAGACGAAATGAAGATTGTTGATTCTTCTCCCGAGTCCGAGGCCATGGCTCAAAAGGTTGAGGACACCAACGGCTGCTATGTCGTGCCCGCTTTTACGGGACTTGGCGCGCCTCATTGGGATCAGTACGCCCGAGGCACAATTGTAGGACTGACAAGAGGCTGCAACAAGTATCATATCGTCCGTGCCACGCTTGACAGTCTTGCATATCAGGTCAACGACGTTCTGACGGCTATGAAAGCGGATTCCGGCATTGAGCTTGCCGCCCTTAAGGTAGACGGCGGCGCGTGCGCAAATAACTATCTCATGCAGACACAGTCCGACATCATCAATGCACCCGTTATGAGGCCAACCTGCGTTGAAACCACCGCGATGGGCGCGGCCTATCTTGCCGGTCTTGCTGTCGGCTACTGGGCCGGCAAGGAGGATGTCATTAAAAACTGGGCAATCGACAAAACATTCGAGCCCGAAATCGATGAAGACGACCGTGCCGCGCGCATCAAGGGCTGGAACAAGGCTGTCAAGTGCGCTTATGGCTGGGCGAAGGATTAATTTTAACAAGTAATAATTGAGGGGGATTATTATTATGCTTTTAAAGTATTTAGGCGAATTCTTAGGCACTATGCTGCTCATCATTCTCGGCGATGGCGTTGTGGCAAACGTAAACCTTACGAAATCCGGCATGAAGGGCGGCGGCTCCGTCCAGGTAACAATTGCCTGGGGCCTTGCGGTTATGCTGCCGGCTTTCATCTTCGGCAACGCATCCGGCGCGAGCTTCAACCCGGCGCTCACTCTCGCGCTTGCGGCAGGCGGCCTGTTCAGTTGGAGTCTTGTCCCGGGATACATAGTATCGCAGATAGCCGGAGGATTTGTTGGCGGCATAATCGTTTATGCTCTTTACAAGGATCATTTTGACGCTACCGAATCTCCGGCAGCTAAGCTGGGAGTCTTCTCGACAGGCCCGTCCATCCCGAACTGGGGACGCAACTTATTCTCCGAGCTCATTGGAACCTTCGTTCTCGTATTTGCCATTCTGGGTATCGGTCAGGTTACAGGCATTGCCTCTGGCGTAGAAAAACTGCTCACATTCGGCATCATCGTTTCGGTTGGTATGTCTCTCGGCGGCCTGACAGGATATGCAATCAACCCCGCCCGCGACCTCGGTCCACGTCTCGCCCACGCTGTTCTGCCTATCAAGGGCAAAGGCTCCAGTAACTTCAAGTACGGCCTTACGGTTCCGGTATTGGGACCTATCGCAGGCGCTCTCTTAGCTATGGGGCTTTACAGCATCATTCCCTGGGCTTGATGACAACCAAATGTCACGTATTTTGACATAGTAAAAGCCGCCAGTCCTTAATCTGAAAAGTTTCTGGGCAGTTCCGCTCACTAACAAGTGTTTAGGATCTGCCCGGAAATTTTTAATATTTCCATGAAGGAGTGAGCTCTTTGTACAATATTGCTATTATTGGCGCAGGCGTTACGGGATGCGCCATAGCACGCGAGCTTTCCCGTTACAAAGCAAAGATATGTGTTGTGGAAAAGGAAGAAGACGTATGCTGCGGCACATCGAAATCAAACAGCGCGATTGTTCACGCAGGATTTGACGCGGCAGCCGGCAGTCTGATGGCAAAGCTCAACGTCATTGGCAACCGCATGATGGGCGAGCTTGCCGAGGAGCTTGAGATACCGTTCAAACGCAACGGAAGCATAGTGGTCTGTCTCTATGAGGATGATAGACCGCAGCTGCAGAAGCTGTATAAAAACGGGCTGGCAAACGGAGTGGAGCAGCTGAGGATTATCGAAAAAGACGAGTTGCAGGCCATAGAGCCCAACATTAACCCCACTGCTGTCGCCGCGCTCTATGCCACAACTGCGGGAATAATTTGTCCTTTCACGCTGACAATAGCACTGGCTGAGAACGCATATACGAACGGCGTTGAGTTTAGATTTGACACTGAGGTAACCGGACTTCATTCAACCGAAGACTGCTGGATACTCGAAACGACAAAAGGTAAGATAGAAACCAGATACGTTATAAACGCCGCAGGTGTCTACTCCGATGTAATCCACAACATGGTTTCAGAAAAGAAAATACATATAACCCCCCGCCGCGGCGACTATTGCCTTCTTGATAAGAATACCGGCAATTATGCCGTTCAAACCATTTTTCCTCTGCCAAGTAAGTTCGGAAAGGGTGTGCTTGTCAGTCCGACAATCCACGGCAATACGATAGTTGGGCCGACAGCAGTTGATATTGAGGACAAGGAAGGTACGAACACTACCGCTTCCGGAATTCTTGAGCTTATCAGCAAAGCCGGCTCCACGGTCAGAGACCTGCCGATACGTCAGGTAATCACAAGCTTTGCAGGACTTCGCGCACATGAGGAGCATCATGAATTCATTATCGGCGAGGTCGAGGACGCCCCTGGATTTATTGACTGCGCAGGGATTGAGTCCCCCGGCCTGACAGCTTCACCGGCAATCGGCAAAATGGTGGGCGAGCTTATCAGAGATAAACTGCGTCTTGAGCTAAAACCTGATTTCAACCGCCTACGCAAAGGCGTTCTTGATCCCAAAACACTTACAAAAGAGGAGCATATTAAGCTTATAAAAGAAAATCCCGCATACGGTAATATCATTTGCCGCTGCGAGGGCATATCAGAGGGCGAGATTCTGGACGCAATACACCGCCCTCTCGGTGCAAGAAGTCTGGACGGCATAAAGCGGCGCACACGCGCTGGAATGGGCCGCTGTCAGGCCGGATTCTGTACTCCGCGAACTATGGAAATCCTTGCCCGCGAACTGGGGGTCAAACAGGGCGAGCTTACAAAAAAGGGCGGCAGCTCAAAGCTTATTCTAGGCGAAAGCAAAGACTGGATTTAAGGAGACGGACAGGCATGGAAAATTACGATATTGTTATTATCGGCGGAGGACCCGCCGGACTTGCCGCCGCCGTTTCAGCTTATGACGCCGGAATCAAGAGCATATTGATACTCGAACGCGACAAGGAATTGGGCGGAATACTCGGACAGTGCATACATAACGGTTTCGGTCTGCATACCTTTAAGGAAGAGCTTACAGGGCCGGAGTATGCGCAAAGATTTATCGATTTGGTTACAGACCGCAAAATCGAATATAAGCTGCGCAGCATGGTGCTTGAAATAAGTTCGGATAAGATAATAACCGCTGTAAATCGCACGGACGGCATAATAACAATACAGGCTGGTGCAGTCATTTTGGCAATGGGTTGCCGCGAGCGCAGCCGTGGTGCCCTTAATATTGCGGGCTTCCGTCCGGCGGGAATCTATACAGCCGGCACGGCACAGCGCCTCGTCAATATTGAAGGCCTTATGCCCGGGCGTGAGGTTGTCATTCTCGGTTCCGGTGACATAGGCCTGATTATGGCGCGCCGCTTGACTCTTGAGGGGGCAAAAGTCAAGGTCGTCGCTGAGCTGCTTCCCTATTCCGGAGGACTTCGCCGGAACATAGTACAGTGCCTTGACGACTATGAAATACCTCTCAAGCTCAGCTATACGGTGGTTGATATTGAGGGCAGCGAGCGTGTTGAGGGCGTTACCATAGCCGAGGTGGATGATCACCTCAAGCCGATTCCCGGGACGGAGGAGCATTATTCGTGCGATACTCTTTTACTTTCAGTCGGCCTGATTCCCGAAAACGAGCTCAGCCGAGGTATGGGAGTTGAAATTAATCCGGTAACAAGCGGCCCCTATGTAAACGAAAGTCTGGAAACAAGCATACCGGGCGTATTCGCAGCCGGAAACGTGCTGCATGTGCACGACCTTGTCGATTATGTATCAGAGGAGGCGGCTGCAGCCGGTAGGAACGCCGCCGCTTATATAATGAACGGAATGATAGAAGCGAAGAGAAATGAGGTGCCTCTTTCAGTGGAAGGCGGACCGCGCTATACTGTGCCCTCTGCCGTTGACCCTTCGAACATTGCCGAAAAGCTGACTGTTCGTCTGCGCGTCGGCAGTATTATTAAGAACAAGTATTTAAGTGTTTATTTTGACGATGAAAGGGTTTTGCACCTTAAGCGTTCCATAATGGTGCCCGGAGAAATGGAAGAGCTTCATTTAAAAAAGGCATTTTTTGATGAACATCCGAAGCTTACAAAGATTACAATTCGGGTTGAGGAGGCGTGAAGTATGGATACACGTAATCTCATCTGTATCGGCTGTCCGCTTGGCTGCGAAATCAAGGTTACACTGAACGAGTTGGGAGAAATAGAAAATGTTGAGGGCAACTCCTGTCCGCGCGGCGATACCTATTCCCGCAAGGAGGTGACTAACCCCACGCGCATCGTTACCACCGCAGTACGGGTTTTTTCATCATACAGCGGCGCCGTAACAGTTTCCTGCAAAACCAAATCTGATATTCCAAAGAGCAGGATATTTAATGTTATGAGGGAACTGAAATATACTGCTGTTTCAGCCCCTGTCCATATCGGTGATGTCATAAAGCAGAATGTCGCAAACACCGGAGTCGACATTGTGGCAACAAAAGAAATCTGGTGAAACAACAAAACCGCCCTGATTCGGGCGGTTTTGTTGTTTTCGGCTTTATTCAATTATAATTGATTTTGCCGCAAAGTTTCTGGAGTCTGTATAATCACCGTAAGCCACAAGCGAAGAGCCTACTACAATTCCTGAATAATACAAATTCGAGCCTGTTTTGACATTGAGTATCGACGACGTCGACTTAACGTTTATATATACCAGTTTTTTATCAGCAGTAAGTATAGTAACTATAGCATTATTGGTATTTACGTCAAGGACAGTTCCGGTCACCTTAGTTGTGGTCGAAGCTGAACTGACAAGCTTTACCTCAGTAATTACATCCTCGTACGCAACAATGGCAACCGTATCACCAACCGCTACTTTTGAAATGTTAATCTCGGTAGTTCCGCTATAGGCAGTGACATTTTCGTCGAGCGTATACGAAGTTGTAGTTCCGCCAGCGGTACTGATGACCCATGCGGTTCCGCCGGTTGAGGTCGTAATTGATGTTACAACCCCGTTGATTGAATTTTCCGAGCCTTCTATGACTATTTTCGTAACTTTACAGTCATCGATTGTCAACGTAACATTTCCGCCGGCCTTAATGCGGTCAATTGTCACAGTGGCATCACCGCGCTTAATTGAAGGCAGGCTTGATATTAAAAACTGGAAAGAGTATATAGTCCCGTCGCTGTCGGCAGCCTTCATCGAAACGGTTGTCCCGTATGTAACATCTTTTACAGTAGCTGCAAGTGTTTTGTCACCCGAAACCGCATAAAGCTCAGATACATTGCCACCTACGACCTTCAAGGTAACAAAATCAAATTTCACAACTGAGGTAAACACTGCTGTAGCTCCGGCACGCGTTATTTTCGCGGTTGCCGGAACATTGTAGCTGTTTACTGTTGAATCCTGTTTCGTGACAGTAATTGTGCCTGAGGATGTTGATGATGAAACTGAGGTCACCGCTCCTTGTATCCAATCGGCTGATGAGGCGCTTTCGATGTCGATATTCGTCACCGCCCCGCTTTTTGTGGTAATTGTCGCTTTGCAATTAATATATGTAGAGCTGAGAGTCCCTGCCGCGTCATTAACTGTTACTTTGCCTGTTGACGCAAGTGTGTATACTCTCGTCAGCCCGTCAAATCCGCTAAGCTCAAACGTACTGCCGCTGACGGAACGGATTATTCCTTCACTTTGTGTCATACCAACATAGGCCGGTATGCTGAGCGTTGTGTTCTTAGTTTTGAGATAGTCCAGCGTGCGATAAACCATAGTCGCCACAACCGCGCGCGTCACTGTTGATTTCGGTAAAAAATTATTCTTTTCATCGCCCTTTACGATACCGATTGTTACAAGCTCCGCGATGGAACCGACACTGCCCGAAGATATGCTGGCGGCATCCGTGAATGAGAGTGAAACGCTGCTCAAGGCGTTTGCCTGCGAGGTCAGCTGAACGGCACGAACAAGGTAAACGGATATCTGTTCTCTGCTTATCGCTGCCGAAAGGTCAACGCTTTTTAGCTCACTTTCGGTGATTATTCCGGCCGCTAGACAGATTTCAACATTTTTATATGCCCAGGACAAGGTCGCAGGCACCTCTGCCTTAACTGTTGAGCCGTAATCCGTATCAATCATCTTGGACTGCAAATCAGTCAGTGTATACAGTCTGGAAAACAGAGCCAGCGCCTCAGCATATGTTATACTTTTATCCGGCTTCATGGTTCCGTCCGAATAGCCGGTCATATAGCCGCTGTCAGCCAGTGCTTCCATATATGTCTTGGCCCAATGATTTTTTAGGTCTGAATATGTGGCGGCAAAAGCGGGAACGGCCAGCGATATAATCAGAACTATTACCATTATTGAAGTCAGTACTCTTTTTTTCATTCGCGTTTACCCTCTTCCTTGATGTTTTCGTATGTACATAAAACTATTATTATTTAACGAAATATTATTTTTGTTTATTTTATACCTTTTTTTGCAAATAGTAAATGCATATCCCTAATTTTCAGCTTATTATTTGTTGTTTTGTTTTTAACGTCATAAATCAGACTGCATTTTTGCTCGGGCCAAATAGACGCTTGTTTTATACTCGGCTATTGACAGACGTTTAAAAATTATTATAATGGACTAGGGTCTTTTGCCCAAAATATAGCATTTTTTATGAGGGAGGTATGATTAGTGACCAAAAACACCGTTTCTGTTAGACTTTTGGTTTTATTTCTGCTTTTCTCATTTATGTGTTTTAATATTGCCTGCCTTCCCAGCTTTTTCAGTAACGACATAATCTCCGCTTCCTCTGCCGCTCATTCGGACGCGGTTGACGCAAGTGTTCCGATATCCTTTTTCATCCATGGTAATTTAGACTGTCTTGATGCGGAAAATGTTGCATATAGAGTTGGCTCTGATCAAACTTTTCTTGTGAGAAAGCTGTCCTCCGAAAGCTTTGTTTCACTTTATTCGGCTCTGCCTGCCTCTGTTTTTATCATTTCTTATTTGTATCCTTTGTATAATGAGATATTTATTCAGCTTTGTACTATAAAGATAATCGGTTTTATGCAAGCTAAGGACGGCATGGTATAACATCAGCCGCATATGAGCTTTTTCATGTACTAATTTAAATTTGTTCCCTGTTTGCCAATGCTTCGACAAGCAGGCCACATTGGAGGAAGAAAATTGAAAGCAAATAAGAATACGTTCTTCATCGTGGTACTGATTACTGCCGCTTTGTTGTATCTTGCATTTTTCGGGTTGCATCTCGGATCCATCGAAATTAAGGGTTCAAACGAGATGCGCTACGGAATCGATATACGCGGCGGTGTTGCAGCCACATATACCCCTAAGGATCTCGGACGTGCTCCGACTTCGGACGAGCTTGAAACGGCAAAGTCCATTATTGAGACGCGCATGGATGCCGAGAACATCACCGACCGTGATGTCGCGGTTGATTCCACCAACGGCGCTGTACTCGTTAAATTCCCATGGAAATCTGATGAGGCTGATTTTGATCCTCAAAAGGCAATTTCAGAGCTCGGCGAAACTGCTCACCTGACATTCAGAGATCCCGACGGAAAGACAGTTCTCGAAGGTTCGGACGTTAAGAAGAGTTATGCAACTTTTGATAACAACGCCGGCACTTATGTCGTTGCTCTGGAGCTCTCAACTGCCGGTACCACTAAATTTGCGGAAGCGACACAAAGGCTTCTGAATCAGAAAATCTCTATTTATATGGATGACAACCTGATTTCAGACCCCACAGTCAACAGCGTAATTTCGGACGGCAGCGCTATCATCACCAACCAGAAGGATCTTGAGACAGCCAAAGCCCTTGCCTCAAAGATAAATTCCGGTTCTCTCCCCTTCTCAATGGTAGCGCATGAAGCCAACATTATAAGCCCCACACTTGGCAAAGAAGCTCTCAGCATCATGATCCTTGCCGGTGAGGTCGCGTTTGCTCTTGTATGCCTGTTCATGCTGTTTTATTACAGGCTGCCCGGGTTCGTCGCCTGCATCGCATTGTTACTGCAGGTGGTCGGACAGCTTCTGGCACTTTCGATTCCGCAGTTTTCCCTCACTCTGCCCGGTATCGCCGGTGTCATTCTGTCCATCGGTATGGGCGTTGACGCGAACGTTATCGTATCAGAGCGTATCAAGGAAGAGCTTAATTCCGGAAAAACTCTCCGTTCTTCGATTGATGCAGGTTTCCACCGCGCGTTTTCGTCGGTGTTCGACGGCAATATAACTGTTATAATAGTATCAATAGTTCTTATTGCGCTCGGTTCAGGTTCTCTGCTTTCCTTCGGCTATACGCTTCTCTGCGGCGTTCTGATGAACTTCATAGCCGGCGTCACTGCGTCACGTCTAATGATCAGGTCACTCAGCGAGTTTAAGTGCTTCCAGAAACCCGCTTTATACGGTGCAAGGAGGTTAGCGAAATGAAAGTAATCGACTTTTTTAAACACAGATATGTCTATTTTGCAATTTCAATCTGCATAATTCTAACCGGCATTATCTTTGCCTTGGTCAACGGTATTAAGCTCGATATCACCTTCCAGGGCGGCTCGGTTCTTCAGTACACCTATACCGGAACAATTGACAGCGAAGAGGCAGGAGGTCTTGTTCAGGACGCTCTCGGTAAAACTGCAAGTGCTTTGGAGCAGACAACTGTCGCAAAAGACAGACAAATGCTCATCATTAACCTTGCAAATAAAGAATCACTTACTTCTCAGGAACAAACGATAGTCACCGATACGCTTACAAAGGCCTACCCCGACGTTCAGCTGACTTTTGCCGGCTCAAACTCGGTTGAGCCTTCTACCGGTGCGAAGTTCTTTACACGCGGAATTATAGCGATTCTACTTTCTTTCGCTCTTATACTTGTCTATGTCGGCTACCGCTTTCGTAAAATTGGCGGCTTCTCCGCGGGCTTTATGGCAATTGTAGCACTATTCCACGATGCCTTTGTTGTAACCGCTGTATTCATTGTTTTCCAGATACCGCTGAATGACTCGTTTATCGCGGCGGTTCTCACGATTATCGGCTTCTCCATCAATGACACGATTGTTATTTATGACCGTATCAGAGAAAATAAGGTGCTTATGGGCGCTAAAACGCCAACCGCTGATCTTGTAAACACAAGTATCACTCAGTCGATGTCGCGTTCCATCAACACCAATATCGCCGTTTTTGTCAGCATCACAATCGTGTTTGTTTTCGCCCAGATTTATAGCATCGAATCCATCAAGGATTTTGCTCTGCCGATGATGTTCGGTACGATTTCCGGCTGTTATTCGACAATCTGCATAGCAGGTCCGCTGTGGACTATGTGGAAAAACAGCCACGGAGAATCAAAGCTCAAAAAAGCCTGACCTAAGTATTACAATCGCATCACAGAGGAGCTGCTGCGTAAGTATCAATCGCGGCAGTTCCTCTTATTAATATTAATGTATTATTCCCGTCAGGCTATTTAGATGTCGTCAGTATTATACATACTTACAACCAGCATACTATAAATATTAACAGAAATCTTGCTTGCAATTTTGTGTAATTCGTGTAATATATTCTTAACAGGGTACTTGAAATATTTAGTTATATAGACTATTATTGCTTGAATCCGGATTTATCCGCTGGTGTTTATTATTTATGGTTCAAAAAAAGCTGGCGAACTAATTTGATCAAGACAGCTATGATTAACGGTTAGTTTAGCGGGCATAAATAATCTTATACCGTTTCCGCCGTTTTTACTGGCTGCAAGAGAGTGGGAGCATTTCATTCTGGGGAAAGAGAAGAAGGGTCATGGACAATTTAGACAAACAAAACAGCAACGAAGACATAGGCAAAACCATTCATTCGCTGCCTGTCAGCGAGGTTTACGCCGCAATAGACATCAGTCCTTCGGGCTTGACGAAGGACGAGGCGGTGGTACGCCTTGAAAAGTACGGCAGCAACACCATTAAAGAAGTCAAAGGCAAACCGCTTATCGTGAAATTCCTTTCGAATTTTACCCACCTAATGGCAATACTGCTATGGGTAGGCGGTTTCGTGGGCTTTATTGCGCATATGCCGCAGCTCGGCATCGCGATATGGCTCGTCAACATTATAAACGGAGTATTCAGCTTCATGCAGGAGTTCCGAGCTGAAAAGGCAACGGAAGCACTGAAAAAACTCTTGCCCTCCTATGCTCACGTTATTCGCGACGGCGAGGAGCAGCGTATTCTTGCGGAAGAGCTGGTACCCGGCGACATCATTATTCTTGCCGAGGGCGATAAGATTTCCGCCGACGCCAGACTAATCGAAGAAAGCGACCTTAAAGTGGACCAATCCACCTTAACCGGCGAATCTCATGCCGTCAGCAAAACGAAGGAAGCTGTTCTTCGTTCCGATTTAACGCACGTTGAAGAGCCAAACCTTGTATTTGCCGGAACAAACGTTGCCTCCGGTACAGGTAAGGCTGTTGTTTTCGCAACCGGCATGAGCACTGAATTCGGCAAGATTGCGGGGCTTACGCAGAGTCAGTCCGAAGATTTGAGCCCTCTTCAGGTCGAACTCGGCAAGGTCACGAAAATCGTGTCCTTCATGGCGGTCGGCATCGGCGCCTTCTTCTTTGTAGCAGCCGTGCTGCTTGCCAAAGCAAATGTCTACGAAAGCTTCATCTTCGGCATGGGTATGATAGTCGCCTTCATTCCGGAGGGCCTTTTGCCGACAGTTACACTGTCGCTCGCGATGGGCGTTCAGCGTATGGCAAAGAGAAACGCGCTTGTTAAGCGTCTTTCCGCTGTTGAAACTCTCGGCTGCACAACAGTCATCTGCACCGACAAAACCGGAACTCTCACGCAAAACGAAATGACTGTAAATGATCTTTGGATGGTTGATAAGCAATATAAGGTTACCGGCGTCGGCTATGCTCCTGACGGCCAGATATCAAACGGAGAAGCGCAGGCAACTGCGGATAACGACAGTGAGCTTCGCTCGCTTCTCGTCTGTGCGGGTCTCTGCAACAATTCACGTCTTGTACCTCCCGACGAGGAATCCGCTCGCTGGACAGTTCTTGGCGATCCGACTGAGGCCTGTATGCTCGTAGCTGCCCAGAAAGGCGGCATTAACCTTAGCGACGAGCAGCGCCGTACGCCCCGTCTGCGCGAGCTTCCTTTTGAATCGAACCGTAAACGCATGTCAACAATACATCAAATCAGCGATCCTTCCTTCGGTGCCAATAAAGCTGCTTATATCAAGGGCGCGCCGAAAGAGGTTCTTGAGCTCTGCACAAAATATATCAGCGGCGGCAAGGAAACCGCGCTTGACGACGCGCTCCGTGAAAAAATCATGGACGCAAACGACAATTACGCACGCAACGGTCTGCGTGTTCTCGCAGTCGCGATACGCAAGATAACCGAAGAAGCCAATCTGCCTGTTGCGCTGAGCGCCTACACGCCCGAGTTGGTCGAGCAGGATATGACCTTCCTCGGTCTTATAGCGATGATGGATCCTCCACGTCCCGAGGTTGCTGCTGCTGTTGAGGAATGCCATCACGCTGGAATTCGTATCATCATGGTCACCGGCGATTACGGTCTTACCGCTGAAAGTATAGCGCGCAGGATTGGAATTGTCAGCGGCGAACACCCCCGCATACTCACAGGCATTGAGCTTGAAAAGATTGACGACGCAGGGCTTAAGGATGCGCTCTGCGGTGAAGTTATATTTGCACGTGTTGCCCCTGAGCAGAAGCTGCGAGTCGTTTCCGCGCTTCAGGAAATGGGTAATGTCGTCGCGGTTACCGGCGACGGCGTCAACGACTCCCCCGCCCTCAAGAAAGCTGATATTGGCGTCGCTATGGGCATCACAGGCACCGATGTTGCAAAGGAAGCTGCCGACATGATTTTGACGGACGACAACTTTGCGTCAATCGTTCATGCCGTTGAAGAAGGCCGAGCAGTCTACAACAATATTCGCAAATTCTCTACCTATATACTAAACAGCAACATGCCGGAAGCAGTGCCCTGCATCTTCTATCTGTTTTCGGGCGGCGTCATTCCCCTGCCGCTTACGGTTATGCAGGTTCTTGCCATCGATCTAGGCACCGACATGGTTCCCGCAATCGCTCTCGGAACCGAACTGCCCGAACATGGCATTATGGATCGCCCACCTCGCCCCAGAGAGGAATCACTGCTTAACCGTCCGTTAATGTTACGCGCCTTCCTTTGGCTGGGTGTTCTTGAGTCGGTTTTTGCAATGCTTTCTTTCTACTTCCTGTATCATCAGTTCGGCTGGCCGACAATTCCGATGCAATCCTCCGGTTCTGTCTATATGATGGCAACGACGATGACCCTTGCCGCTATCGTTTTCTGTCAGATAGGCATGGTTTTCAACTGCCGTACCGAACGTGAATCCGTATTCAAGGTCGGCATCTTTAAAAACCGAATGGTACTCATTGGTATACTTGTTGAGCTATGTCTTCTCTCAATATTGGTATACGCACCGTTTACGCACAAGCTCTTCAACACAGCTCCTCTTCGTCTCAGCGATTGGGCGTTCCTGCTCATCTGGCCGGTTGTGATCATTGCGCTTGAGGAAATCCGCAAGGCTATTGTGCGCAGCCGTGAAAAACGTAAATTAAATAAAACGCATACAAAATAGGAGGTTCCGATATGAAAATGATCATTGTAGGATGCGGACGCATGGGTACGGGACTTGCGAAAGCGCTCATCCAGAACGGCCACAGCGTCACTGTCATCGACCTCGACCCTGCATCCTTTGAGCGTCTGCCTACTAACTTTTCGGGAAAGACAATTACCGGTGTGGGTTTCGATCGCGACATTCTTATACAGGCTGGCATTGAGCGTGCAGATGGGCTTGCCGCTGTTACGTCAAGCGACGAGGCAAATGCGGTTATTGCCCGTATCGCCAGTCAAATATTCAGAGTTCCGAAGGTCGTTGCCCGCCTTTACGACCAGAGGAAGGCCGAAATCTATAAGCGTTTGGGTATCCAGACAATAGACCCCGCGACCTGGGGCATAACCCGCGTCTACGATTTGCTGTGCTATTCGCAGCTAAACGCAGTCGTCAGCTTCGGAAGCGGAGATGTCGATGTTGTAGAGCTTGAAGTACCCGCACTTCTCGTTGGGCGCACGGTTCGCGAGCTTACATCTGCCGGCGAATTCATAGTGACCGCGATTACGCGAAACAACAAGACCTTCCTTCCCACGCTGGGAACCGAATTTCAGAAGCGAGACCTTCTCAACATAGCAGTTGCGGTAACATCAAGCGATCGCCTGAAAACGATGCTTGGTCTGGCGTAAGGGAAAGGATGTGAAAATATGAAGGTTTTAATAGTTGGCGGCGGACAGGTTGGTTCATATCTTGCAAACCTGCTGCTGAAAGACGGCCATAAGATAACCATTGTAGAGGAACGCGCAAAGCAGCTGACTCTTTTAAGAAGCGAAATGCCCGAGGGAGCAGTCGTTGCCGGCGGCTTCACAGACCCTGTCGTTCTTGAAAGCGCCGGAATCGCAAAGGCTGACGTTGTTGTTGCGGTTACAGCTAAGGATGAGGACAATCTCGTTATATCTACTCTTGCAAAATTCGAGTTCGGAGTTCCCCGTGTAATTGCCCGTGTGAACAATCCTAAAAACAGCTGGGTCTTCACGCCGGAAATGGGCATTGACGTCGGACTCAATGAGGCCGATCTTATGGCTCATATGGTTGCCGAGGAAATGTCTCTGGGCGATATGATGACGATTATGAAGCTGAACAAGGGTACGCACTCGCTCGTGCAGGAGAAGGTACACCCCAAGTCCACCGTCGTCGGTAAGTCACTTCGTGATCTTAACTTGCCTGTCGAGTGCGTTATATTCGGTGTAATCAGGCACTCAGATTTAGTCATACCCCGCGGCGACACCGTGCTTGAGGCTAATGACGAGATACTTGCTGTATCGCATGTATCACAGGTCAGGGCACTTGCGGAAATGCTGGCTCCGATAAAATAAGCTTTCGTATTACAAAAATAAACAGGTCTTTCGGATGAACCGAAAGACCTGTTTATTTTTTTTCCTTATTAATGTGCGAAGAGAACAACAAACAAAAGTGTGAGCGTGCTGGTCAGCTTAATGAGAACATGGAGCGATGGACCGGCTGTGTCCTTGAAAGGATCGCCAAGCGTATCGCCGACGATTGAAGCCTTGTGAGCGTCTGACCCTTTGCCGCCGCAATTTCCCATCTCGACATATTTTTTTGCGTTGTCCCACGCTCCGCCGCCGTTATTCAGGAAAAGCGCGACTACAACTCCTACGATTGTACAAACCATAAGATACGCTCCGGCCGCTTCCTTGCCGAGCAGGACGCCGACCAGAATCGGAACGATAACAACTATGAGTCCCGGAACAATCATTTCCTTTAAAGCGCCCTTAGTTACAATATCGACGCATCTTGCGTAATCGGGTTTTGCTTTTCCTTCGATAATACCCGGAATTTCTTTGAACTGACGTCTTACTTCAATAATAACATATTGTGCAGCATTGCTGACGGCGCTGATTGCTGTTGAACTGAAAAGGAATACCACCATTGCGGCGATAAATGCCGCTATGAATACAGCGGGTTTGCCGATATCCACAGCGTACCATGAATCCTGCGCCATGCCGAGCGAGGCTTTAACCTCATCGAGATACGCCGCGAATAACAGGAAGGTCGCAAGTGAGGCGGAGCCGACAGCATAGCCCTTTGTGAGCGCCTTGGTGGTGTTGCCGCAGGCATCCAACATATCTGTTGTGTTTCGGACCGCTTCGGGCGCGCCGGACATTTCAATTATGCCGCCCGCGTTATCAGTGATTGGTCCGAACGCGTCCATTGCAAGGACAAATGTGCAGGTAGACAGCATACCCATTGTCGCAACAGCGGTTCCGTAGAGCCCTGCATTTGCCATGCCGCCAAGGGCTGCGGTACCGAGTGAATATGCCACATAGATGGCAGCGCAGATGAAAAGAACGGGAAGAGCGGTCGAACGCATACCGACGGCAATTCCGGAAATTATATTTGTAGCAGCTCCGGTTTTGCTGGCTTCAGCAATTGACCGTACAGGCTTATTCATATACGAAGTATAATAGTTGGTAAGCCAAACAAAAACATAGCTTAGAATGATACCGGTAAGGCCGCAGCCATAGAGCATCCATGTGTTGACTGGCGTGCCGTCCGGCGTTGTTCCGCCGAGCATGAGCTTTATAAGCACGGCAAGGAGTACAGCCATTATAGCCGATGTTATTCCGTAGCCAAGGTTCAAGGACTTCATCGGATCCTTTGTCTCATCTTTTACCCTAACGAAAAGAATACCTACCAGCGAGGCTATAATGCCCAGAGCGCGGGCCACCAGCGGGAATAGGATGCCCTTCCAGCCAAAGACTTGATAGAGCGTAACTCCGAGTATCATCGCTCCGACGTTTTCCGCTGCCGTAGACTCAAAAAGGTCCGCGCCTCTGCCCGCGCAGTCACCGACATTATCGCCGACCAGATCGGCTATAACCGCCGGATTACGCGCGTCGTCTTCAGGAATCCCCGCTTCTACTTTCCCGACGAGGTCAGCGCCGACATCCGCCGCCTTTGTATAGATTCCGCCGCCGAGCTGCGCAAAGAGAGCAACAAGCGAGGCGCCGAAGCCAAAGCCGACTATGAGGTTTGGCGCGCCGCATATCAGTTCCTGATTTCCGGAGGCTCCGCCGAAAACGAGAAACAGCGTTGAAACGCCAAAAAGTGAAAGCGTAGTAACGGCGAGTCCTGTAACCGAACCGCCTTTGAAGGCAATCTGAAGTGACTTGTCAAGACTTGTTCTTGCTCCTTCGGCCGCTCTTACGTTACTGCTGACGGACATATACATGCCTATATATCCGGATAAGGCCGAACAAAATGCGCCTATGATAAAAGCTATCCCAGTGTGGATTGCCGTATCCAGCGCAATGTCGGTTCCTTTTGAAATTTTCCCATAATATACTGCCGCGAATATTACTGCCAGGGCTATTACGGCTATCAGAGCTATAGTCTTATACTGTCTGTTTAGAAACGCCATTGCCCCGTCTTTGATAGCATCGGAAATATCCTGCATTTCCTTTGTTCCCTTGCTCTGCTTTAGGACATAGCGGAAGAGCAAAATCGTCGCGATTATCGAAACTACAATCACGCCGTAGATGATGCCAAAGTATAGGTTCATATCGGTCATATCTCCCTTACAAGTTTATGTGCTGATTAGAGCCAAAACCTATTGTAGCTTGCAAGGTATAAAGATGGCATAATGAATCCTTTACTGCATATTAAGATTATATAAAGATTTTAAGCAAATCACTCATATGCCTAATTTCAGCATTGAAGCCATCCACCTTTTGTGTATTATAATCGTTATTACATCTCGTACATGTGAAATAAGTACAACTACTTCTCAGACATCTTATATCCGATTCCAACTTCAGTTAAAATATATCTTGGTTTTGCAGGATTTTCTTTAATTTTTTTTCTGATATTCGCAATATTAACGCGAAGAGCCAGACGCTCGCTTTCAAATGTCTCGTTTGTGTACGGGCCCCATACCTGCTTGATTATAAAATCATAGGTCAGCACTCTTCCTGCGTGCTTTATAAGGAGAAGGAGAATCTTATACTCTATCGGGGTAAAATGTATGCATTCTCCGCCAACTGTCACGTCCCTTTTCAGCAAATCAATCACTACATCGCCGATGCTCTTGATCGGGTCTTCCTGAACGGTCTTCTGTCCGTGCCTAAGCTCGGTTTTAATCCTTGCAAGCAGTTCACCGTTGCTGAACGGCTTTGTAATATAGTCGTCAGCTCCGTTGTCAAAAGCCTCTACTTTAGTGTTTTCATAAAGGTTTGCGGTTACAAATATTACGGGCACGTTTGACCAGAGTCTGATAGCCTTGAGAACTTCCAGTCCACTTATATCAGGCAGTCCTATATTCAGCAGTATCATATCCGGGCAGTAGGCGGCAGCCATTGAAATCGCTTCCCTGCCCTTCGAGGTTCTTATAATGCTGTAATTGTTTGACGTTAGTAGGACGGATAGATAGCTTGCCAATCCATCGTTATCCTCAACTAAAAGTATCGTTATTTTGTTTTCCATATAAGTTTGCTATCTTTCCGGCGAAAAGTTTATGGGAATAATCAGTTCTTCCTGAATCGCAGAAACAGAATAAGCGTCTGCCCGAGAAAAGTCAAGAAAAATGATTAAGGCGGCACAGCACAATTCCAAGCGTCCTGATGCGCCCTTAAGCCTTCGCCTGTACGCGTCTCTGGTTAATGGCGTCTATTAAAACCGCTATAAATATTATCAGCCCCTGCGCAAATTTTGACCAAAACGGTGAAATGTTGAGCAGACTCAGACCGTTATTTAAAACGCCGATAATCAGCACACCGATAAAGGTTCCCAGCATATTGCCCTTACCTCCGCTGAGTGAGCCGCCGCCTATGACAATTGCCGAAATTGCGCTAAATTCCAGCCCTTCCGCTGCAGTCGGCAGGGCGGCCGCGAGTCTTCCCGTAAGAACAAGTGCGGCAACAGATGTCATTGCAGCAGCAATTACATATGTTATCATCTCAACACGTTTAACATTAATTCCGGCGAGATACGCCGCCTCGCGGTTACCTCCTACTGCATATACCTGATGCCCGAAAACTGTTTTTGACAAAACAAGATGTCCGATAACGAAAAGCATGACAAGAAGAATAACCGGAAGCGGAATACTTATCGGAGTTCCCGGAATAGTTAAAGAGGCTCCGCCTACAATATTGAAGCTATCCGGCATTCCGAATATCGTTGTACCCATTGAATACACGTTTGCGAGTCCGCGCAGCATTGACTGCATCGCCAGAGTTACTATAAACGGAGAAAGCCTCAGCTTTGTAACGCTCAAGCCGTTCAGGAAGCCAAGTCCTATTCCGACCGCAAAGCCCAGTAGTATTGCAACAACAACGGGAAAACCGTTATCCACACAAAAACCGGCCATAAGGAGACCGACAAGCGCGGTCATTGAACCTGCGGAAAGGTCAATGCCTCCTGTCAGGATAACGAACATGCCGCCGATTGCAACAATGCCTATATTTGCGACCTGCAGCAGCATACTTATAAGGTTTCCTGCGGTTAAAAATCTGTCTGCGGTGATGCTGAAAAAGATACATAGAACAACAAGCCCCATCAATATAGACAGATTGCCGCGGAGCTCAAATCTTTTTTTCTTTTTAGCTCTTTCCATCCGCTATCTGCCCCCTGTTGCGTAATCCATTATGATTTTTGAAGAAGCGTCCTTAGTTTTCATTTCGGCAGCCATTGTGCCTTCCTTCATTACCAATACCCTGTCGGACATTCCCAGTATCTCGGTCAAATCTGAAGAAACAAGAATAATCGCCGTACCCTTCTCCGCAAAATCCAATATTTTATTATATATTTCAACCTTCGAGCCTATATCTATGCCGCGTGTCGGTTCATCCAAAAGGAGTATTTTCGGCTCGATTTCGGCTATTCTGGCAAAGATGGTTTTCTGCTGATTCCCTCCGCTCAGGCGCAACACTTTCTGGTTTTTTGAAGGTGTTTTAATTTCAAAGTATTTAATTGCTGCATCGGCAATGCTGTCAATCGCTTTTCTGCTTACAAAAGCAAACTTTGAAATCCGTCCTAAAACCGAAAGAACAATGTTTTCTTTGACGGTTCCTTCCAATATCAAGCCTTCGGATTTCCTGTTTTCGGGCACCATCGCAATGCCGTGCGCCAGTGCAGTCCCTGGTGAGCCGATTATACACGGCTTCCCTTTCAGCTCAATTCGACCTTTTCTTACTTTGTAAACGCCGTATATCGTCTTCAGGAGTTCTGACCGCCCGGAGCCGACTAGCCCCGCAACCCCCATGATTTCTCCTGCCCTTACTGAAAAGCTAATATTGCGAATCAACTTGTTTTCCAGATTTTCGACTGAAAGCACAATATCCCCGATATTTATCGGTCTCTTAGGATAATACTGGTCAATCTTGCGGTTTACCATTGCAAAAACCAGAGAATCAACTGACCAGTCCAAAGTTTTTTGTGTATCAATGACCTCTCCGTCGCGAAGAACCGTAATTCGGTCGGTCACACTGAAAAGCTCTTCCAGCCTGTGGGAAATAAAAATAATGCCGTAGCCCTTATCCCTCAAATTCTTCATCGTACCGAAAAGTCTCTCCGTGTCTTCCCTGCCAAGTGAGGAGGTAGGCTCGTCCATGACAAGAATTTTCGCGTCTCTCGCCAGAGCTTTTCCGATTTCGACCAGCTGCTGAACGCTGATACTTAAGCCGCCCACCTTTGTTTTCGGACTGATATCAAGCCCAAGCATATCAAGTATCGTTCCGCTTTTTTCATAAAGCTCGGTGTAATCAATCCAGCCTTTCTTATTCGGAGCAGCGCCGAGAAATAAGTTTTCCGCGATACTTAGCTCCGGTACAAGGCTGAGCTCCTGATAAATGACGCTGATACCGAGATTAATGCCGGAATGCGTGTCCGCAATTTTAACATCGTTTCCGTCTAATTTAATCGTACCCTCGTCAGGCTTATAAACGCCTCCGAGTATTTTTATCAGCGTAGATTTTCCGGCGCCGTTTTCTCCTGCCAGACCTACAATCTCGTTCGGATACAGTGCGAAGCTGACGTTTTTGAGAGCCTTTACGCCCGGAAAGCTCTTTGAAATGTTATTCAGTTCAAGTATTGGTGAGGAATCCATGGCTATGGCTCACCTCCCGTCTCTATACGCTATTTCTCTATTTTCCGGTGCGGGTTCGCAGTTCATCCGCCCAGAGTCCGAATTCCTTAACCTCTGCGGAATCAATATTTGTTTTGGTTATCAGAATCTGAGGCGACTCTGTGTAGGCTTCAGGGGCTGTGCCGTTTTTGAGGTAATCATAAGCCATCTGTATAGTGTTATTAGCCATTGTTATAGGGTTCTGCGAAATAGTTGCGTCGATTCTTCCGTCGCGAATAGCCTGTATGCCTTCAGGGTTGCCGTCGATGCCGATAAGATAAATATGCTTTGCGTCACCCACGGGATAAAAGCGGCTCGACTGCTCGATTGCCTTGATTGCGCCGAGCGCCGTGTTATCGTTTGCCGCAAAGACCGCGTCGATTACGTCGTTTGCCTGCAACGCATTCATCATGGCGTTCATCGACTTTTCCTGGTCAAATTCACAATCCTGTCGGAACACGACCTTGATATCGGGATACTTCGCGATTTCGTCCATAAAGCCCTTGTCGCGGTCATATCCGGAAGCCTGGCTGATTTTGCCGCAAAGGTTGACAACCGTTCCCTTATATTCGCCGTATTTTGTTTTAAGCTGTTCTGCGATAGTCTGCGCTGCCGTCTGCCCTGCCTTGAGGTTATCAGTTGCGTTCCTATTAATGATTGTGCCGCCTGCGGCGTTCGTGTCTATTATGAATACCGGAATCCCTTTGGAGTTTGCTATTTTGATGGAGGGAATTATACCGTTGCTGTCTATCGGATTAATTACTATAGCGTTCACGCCCTGAGTTATGAAGTTCTGCATATTGTCAGCCTGAACGCTTGCGTCTCCGTTGGCATTCGCGACATTTACGGTTATTCCCATCTCTTTGCCCTTGTCGGTAACAGCCTGATTTACCGCAGTCATAAAACCCGCGTGGAAAGAACTGAGACATACTCCAATTGTGATGCTGCTGTCAGATGAAGTACCATTTGAGGTCCCGGAGCGGCTGCAGCCTGTCATAAGAAGCGTAAAGACAAGAACGGCGGCCAAAAGCTTCATATCCCTTTTGAATTTTCCCATATAAATCCACTCCTATAAGTAATAATATCTTATTTATATGACCTCATGAGAAGTCAATTTTTTCTTAAGCTAAAAAAGAATTGCGAAAATATTAACACAGATATAGAAATAAAGAAAGTCTCTCAAATCCTTCACTGTTTCGCATAATTGATGGTATAAGTATACATTGTTTATTCGAAAAAGTATATCCGATGTTTACTATAAATATCTGATTAATCTATAGCTACAAACTATAGATTACTTTTTCACGATTTTTTTATGACAAGTTACATACTTCTTTCACGTTAATTTGAGATAAGAAAAGCGGGCTTCATGGAAGCCCGCTTTTTGTTAAACTTAGAATAGGCCGAAAGCTGTTTTATTCGGCTTTCATAAGAGCGACAAGCGCATTCTTGTAGCTGAGTATCGCAATCACAAAAACGAGTGCAACAACTACAACAACACCCGCGGCTGCCGACTGAGCTGTGAAAGCGTCGAACAGCTTGAAGAATGTGTTGACAAAGCCATAAACGCACGCTGCAACAGCAACAACAGCAGTCGCAAAGCCAAGGATGATTCCGCCCTTGATTTTGCCGATGCTGGGCATCTTCGCGGCGCCAGCGCCTAGAATTGCGGCGATAAGACCAAGTATAGCCGCAAGAATGAGAGCTGCATAGATGTAAAGTCTGGTCATAAGGAGATTGGTTGTTGTCACAGTGGATTCAGCCAATACTTCTCTGCCGGCAGCGATCTTATCCATGCCGCCATCAACCTTTGCTTTTACATCGGGATTTTCAAGAAGTGTTGCAAAACCTGCGTCGAGCTGAGCCTGACCGTCTTCGAACTGCTTAAGCTGAGCTTTGCCGTCTTCAAGCTGCTTCGCGGCGGCATCAAGCTTTGCTTTGCCGTCTGCAATCTGGGTGGGAGCAGCGTCAAGCTGTGCCTTACCGGCAGCATATTCCTTCAGACCTGCTTGATAGGCAGCATTTTTCGAGTTGTACTCAGCTAAGCCTGCTTTATACTTTGCAAGACCTGCATCGTATTCCTTCTGCTTAGCAGCAAGCTGTGCAGCACCTGCATCAAGCTGTGCTTTTGATGACTCATACTTCTGTATGCCAGCCATAACCGTGGCATAGGGAAGAAGCTTAGCCTTTGCTGCATCAAGTGTTGCTTTGCCTTCTTCAAGCTTCGTCTTGCCTGCATCAAGCTGAGCTTTTGTAGCATCGAGAGTTGCTTTGTTGGTTGCAAGCTCTTTCTGCTTTGCAGTCAGTGCGTCTCCAGTAAGAGCGCCCGACGCCTTAGCTGCTTCGACCTGCTTCACGCCTGCTTCGTATTTAGCAAGACCATCGGTGTACTGAGCAAGTCCAGCATCATATGTTGCCTTATCTGTATTGTACTTAGCTAAGCCTGCATCATACTGAGCCTGACCAGCGGCTATAATAGCTTCATAGGCTGCTTGACCGTTAGCAGTAGCCGCCTTGCCTGCTTGATATGTAGCCGTACTTGCATTGAGCTCTTTCAGCCCTGCATCAAGAGTTGCCTTACCTGCTGTAAGCTGATTTGAGCCTGCGTCAAGCTGTGCTTTTGCAGCGTCGAGCTGTTTCTTTCCGGCTGCAAGCTGCGCAGGTGCAGCGTCGAGCTGTGCTTTTGCGGAAGCGAGTTTTGCCTTACCGGCATCGTACTGCGCCTGTGCGTCTGCGAGCTGCTTCTGTCCCGCATCGTACTGCGCTTGTCCATCTTCAAGAGTCTTTTTACCGGCATCATAGTCGGCACGCTTGGATTCCAGTGTCTTGGAACCTTCTTCCAACTTGTCAATGTTCGCTCTGGCCTCGTCGCCCTCTTTGGTTTTGATAGCCTTTTGGTCATTGACATCGAGAAGTCCAAAAGCTCCCGCTGCAATAGCACCCAGACTCACAAGAATCATAAGAATGCTGATTACCTTAAGCAATTTCTGCCCCTTCATTTTTCATCCTCCCAATAATAATTTTACAGCTGGGTAATACTTTCTCCGTTTCATATAATCTCCAATATAATACTTGATAAGTATATATGAAACCTATTCAAAGCGCAAGCAATAAATGTCGGTTTTTTCATAAAATATGTTAAAATTGACTACTTCGACAAAGTTAGCCATATTGACTTGTAGATGTACACTAAAGAAGAACATTTTTTTGACTTTTTCCTTGATTTATACTATATACATAACTTTCAACGAGCAAAAGGCGGCGGGTTAATTTTTCATAAGCCCGCCCTGCGGCTCACATATTCAAATTATAGACCTTATCAATTTCTTTTGTAGGTGTCGCGAATACCATGCTCTGTATGTCCTGAAAGTAGTTCATGGCAAAGGCTTTAAAGTGCTTTGCATTCCTGTTTTCTACCGTCAGCCCGTTGTAACTCAGGCCGAAATAGGCCTGTCTCTCCTCCTGCGGAGCGTTGACCTCAACCGCGTATTTATAGAGTTCCGGACGTTCGTTCAAATAAAGACTCGGCATGAAAGCGTAGCCCATGCCGCATCTCACCGCCTGAGTAATAAGGTGCAGGTTATTTGACTCGCAGACAATATTCATTTGCATACCGTATTTTTCATACAGAGGTTCGACCTTCCATCTGATTGCGGAGCCCTTTGGGCTTGTCAAGAGTTTTTCACCGCGAAGCTCCGTAAAATCTATAACCTTCTTCTTGAGCAGCGGATGCTCCGGCGGAAGCAGTATCCAACCCACGTCAAAAAACGCGATTTCCGTTCTGATACTGCTGGCTATGCCTTCACTTATAGGCGGACAGGTCAGCGCGAAGTCTGCTTCGCCTGATTTTAACGAATCGATAATGTCGTTCTGGGAAGCATAAAATACCGACATCGAATAATTCATTTCGTGTTTGTTGAAATCAACAATGAGGCCGGAGGTATACGCTTCCGTGTTGGAAAGGAGCGTAATATTCCTGCCGGGCCTGTCCAGCATATAATCCATCTCGGCAAAAAGATTATCCATACCGGCGAGTACCTTTTTTGCCTGTTCATAAAAGGCTTCCCCGTATTTATTAAGTCTTATTTGTCTTCCCGCCTTTTCAAAAAGCGGAGTGCCGATTTCTTCTTCGATCTGGCGTATCACCTTTGTAAGAAAAGGCTGTGCCACGCCCAGCTTATCAGCGGCTTTTGTAACATGCTCCATTTCCGCTGTCAGACAAAAGTAACGCAAATCACGAAGCTCCATTTTTCTCCTCCCAAAACTGTTGCAGGATTTTTCACATTTTCTTATTAGACAGAAAATAATCAGTAAGCTGAAAAACATGTAATATACGAATTAATTGTGCATATTTAAAGTACAGCTGCGGTTTTATCCCTGTTTACGCGCAGAATGCCATAATTATGTAATTATGATTCGCTATCTATCAGAATTATGGATGTGAGAAGCAAAATATTATATATATGCATTAAACAAATTATTGGAATTATAGCCATTCTTTCTGGTATATAATAACTGAATTGTATGTTATAGTCAATAGAATTATAATTCTGGTATTCTGGTTATTTATAATTATCAGCACCAGTATGAGTATGAAAGGATGTACTGCAGTATGCCTAACTTTAATATTGATTGGAAAAAATGGTACAAGGATCATCTTACAACTACCGAAAAAGTAGCGGAAGAATGCTTCAAGGACGGTGACCACTGGTGGCTCGGTCAGTGCAATCAGGTTCCTTATGAACTGCTTGACGAGCTGTACAACAACATGGAGAAATACCATAATATATTTATGATGTACAACTGCATGTGTCAGCCGACGGATATCATGTTCGATAAAGATTCAAAAAAGCATTTCCGCATGAACAGCATGTTCTGCGTTCCGCTGGAGCGTATGTCCGGCGAAATGGGCATTATGGAATATGCAGGTGCAAATTATGATCAGCTTGATCAGGCGCCTTTTGTCTACGGGTGTGACAAGCTTGCCATTCACGTATGCCCGCCTGATGAAAACGGCTGGTGCAATTGCGGTGGTTACGGCGTATCCGTTGTAAAAGCAATCGCTCAGCGTCCCGAGATAAAAATGAGGGTTGCTTTCATTGATGAAACCGGACAATACCCGATGGCCGGCGACCCGGACAAGACCTCCGTACATATAACCGACTTTGATTATGTCGTCGAAGCTCCGACAGACATGATTGCCGTCCCCGCAGCCGGCCCTCAGGATATCGACAAGCAAATCGCGTCCTTCCTCCTGCCGTACATTAACTCGGGAGACAAGCTGCAAATCGGTTTCGGCGGGCTTGGCGAGGAAATACTGGCAAACCTGAAGAGCATCGGACACTTCGAGATATTTTCCGAGGTGGCCTGCGACACAATGGCGGAGCTCTGCCGCGAGGGAGTCATAACAAAGATAACCGCCTGCAGTCCCGGCGCCTGCTCCGAGGAATTTTTCAAATTCTGCTCCGAGGATTCGAGGGCGCAGCTCGTCGGCGTTGAATATGGGCTGAACCCGTTCTATATAATGCAGCAGGAAAATCTGGTTACAATAAACGCCGCTTTCATGTGCGATTTAATCGGTCAGGTTTGCGCGGAGGCTCAGGGACTTCAGCCCTACAGCGGAACCGGCGGCTCCTTTGCCTATATCTACGGCGCTACAAGAGCTAAGAACGGTCGCAGCTTTATCTGCATCCGTTCCACTTATGTTGATCATGACGGTGTGACCCATTCAAATATTGTGCCATGGCTGCCTGAGGGCTCCATTGTCACTACGCTTAAGAATTTTGTAATGTACCTTGTTACAGAATGGGGCGTTGCGGACGTCTTCTGTAAGACTCTGAAAGACCGTATTAGGGCAGTTATCAAAATCGCCCACCCTGATTTCCGTCAGGAACTGAAGGCAAAAATCTGCACCAGTCCGCTTATTAAGGAAGAGGACTTTGAGGGCTTGGATATAATGGAAATACAAAATCCAAAGGAAAGGATTATGTAGTTCACAAGACTTTGACGCTTTATATGTTGATAAGGCTGCGGGAGACTTTGTTTACAAAGTCTCCCGCTTTTCATACAGTACGTTGTCGGCAGCTTTATGAAGGTTGATTTATTAAAGCTCTTGTGGTATTATTTTTATATATTTTAATAGGAAGTGAAACCCTTGGATAACATCAGATATGACGAAAAAACAAACTCATTGTATATCATTGACCAGACACTTCTTCCTAACGAGGAGAAAGAAATACTCCTCTCAACTGCGGAAGAAATGTACTGCGCAATAAAGCTATTAAAGGTCAGAGGCGCCCCCGCAATAGGCATCTGCGCCGCCTACAGTCTATATGCTCTGTCCCGCGAAATTGAAACGGATAACGGTGAAAAGTTCTGTGCAGAGCTTGAAAAGTCCGCGGAATATCTCAATTCCTCACGCCCGACAGCCGTCAATCTCAGCTGGGCGCTCAAACGCATGGTAAAGCTTGCTAAGTCTAATGCCTCCCTTTCCGCGGAAGAAATCCGTGCTCTTCTTTTTGATGAAGCGAAAGCCATTCATAACGAAGACATTGAGATGTGCCGGAAAATCTCGGAGTTTGGTCTTACACTTGTCAAAGACGGAGATGGAATCCTCACTCACTGCAACGCAGGTCCTCTCGCGACCTCCCGCTACGGAACCGCGCTTGGTCCCATACTCCTCGGAACCGAACGCGGCATGAAGTTCCATGTGTTTGCGGATGAGACAAGGCCTCTTTTGCAGGGCGCAAGACTCACCTCTTATGAGCTATTTAAGGCCGGTGTCGACGTTACCCTGATATGCGACAACATGGCGAACACCGTTATGAAAAACGGCTGGGTACAGGCCTGTTTTGTCGGCTGTGACCGCGTCGCTGCAAACGGAGATACAGCTAATAAAATCGGAACCTGCGGCGTCGCGGTACTTGCAAAACACTATGGAATACCGCTCTACGTACTCGGGCCGACTTCAACCGTAGACCTAAACTGCAAAACCGGCGATGATATTGAAATTGAACAGCGCGACCCCGACGAAATAAAAACCATGTTCTACGCAAAGCCTATGGCTTTGCCCGGTGTTAAGTGCTTCAATCCAGCGTTTGACGTAACCGATCATGAGCTTATTGCCGGAATCGTAACCCAGAAGGGTATTTGCAGACCTCCGTATACCGAAAGCCTTGCAGCATTATTTAAATGATTGGGAGTATTCAAAATGATAGTACCTTCCGCCTGTAACGAAGCTGAAAAAGGAGACATTGCAAAGGTCGTCCTCATGCCCGGAGATCCCCTCCGCGCAAAATATGTCGCGGAGCATTATCTGGAGAATTACACTTGCTTCAACACAGTTCGCAATATGTTCGGTTATACCGGAACCTATAAAGGAAAGCGTATTTCCGTCATGGGCAGCGGAATGGGCATACCCTCAATAGGGCTTTACGCCTTTGAGCTTTATAACTATTTCGATGTTGACAGCATTATCAGAATCGGCAGCGCGGGAGGCATTGCCAATTGCGTTAAGCTGCGCGACGTCGTCATCGCTATGGGAGCGTCAACAAACAGTGCTTACGGGAATCAATACTGCTTCCCGGGTACTCTCGCACCTCTCGCAAGCTATGAATTATTGAAGTACGCAGCGGACGCGGCAGAAAAAATCGGCGCTCACGCGGTAGTGGGTTCTGTTTTTACGGCAGATCAGTTCTATGACGCGAATCCTGACTCTGCGAAGAAATACCTTGAAATGGGCATACTTGCCGTTGAAATGGAAACAGCCGGGCTGTATCTGACTGCCGCAAAAGCCGGAAAAAAGGCTCTGAGCATACTGACAATATCCGATCTTGTATTCAGCGGAGAAGGTCTCTCAGCGCTTGAGAGACAGGACAGCTTTACGGAAATGATGGAGATTGCCCTCGATACAGCATGGAAATCACTGAATTAGAGAAAATAGTTTTTCGGAACGGGTGGATATATGAGGTCTGACAGAAGCAAAGAAATATTCTCAATTCCAAATATGCTCGGATACTTCCGCATTCTGCTTATCCCGTTTTTCATGTACACTTATCTGAATGCAAAATCCGTTTCGGACTACTATGCGCCTGCCGTTATAGTCGGCGTTTCGTCAATTACGGATATGTTCGACGGGCTTATCGCGAGAAAATTTAACATGGTAACAGAGCTTGGCAAGCTCATTGATCCCTTAGCCGACAAGCTGACGCAGGGCGCTCTGATTATATGCTTTATTGTTAAATACCAGTATATGCGCTATCTTTTTGCTTTATATGTCATAAAGGAAGGGTTTATGCTCGTTGCCGGCCTTGTTATGCTTCACCACAACGGAAAAAAGCTCAATGGAGCCAAATGGTTCGGTAAAGTCAGCACAGCGCTCGTTTACATCGTTATGTTCATTTTGTTTCTAAGGCCCGTCTTCTTCCCCGAAATGGGCGAAAAAGTCATAAATGGCCTTATTCTTCTCTGCGGAATTGCAATGGCGGCGACGCTCGCTCTGTATGTTCCGGTCTTTGTGGAGCTATATCACGAAGAGTGATTTTGTGCATATTGTCGTTTCAAATACGGAAAAACGCACTTTATCTATTTAAACTCTCAAATTATATTACAGCTCTTTAATTTCTGTTGACACTTCACATTTGTTAAGTTACAATTACCACAATAAAGGCAATGACCGGGAACAAGTAAATCAGAATATATCCTTCAGAGAGCTGGCGGACGGTGCAAGACAGCAGGGTTTTTTTGATTGAATACATCCTGCGAGCTGTGCGCTGAAAGCGGAATATTCCGCGAGTAGACCGCATCGGGAACGCCCGTTACAGCGCTGGGGTATCGCTTTATCGCCGTACCCGACGAGGCCGTTTCCGTGAGGATACGGTAAACTGAGGTGGTACCGCGGATTAAATTTATCCGCCCTCTGTAAGCATATTACGGAGGGCGGTTTTTTCACGTTCTCCAAAGAGAAAGGATTTGGTATTATGGCAATCAAGATCATCATGCTCGTCGTATTCTTCGCAATTATGATAGGGGTCGGCTTTTACTGCCGCCGTCGTGCGACGGATGTAAACGGCTTTGTGCTCGGAGGGCGCTCCGTCGGTCCATGGCTCACGGCCTTTGCGTATGGCACAACTTATTTCTCTGCTGTCATCTTTGTCGGCTATGCCGGACAGTTCGGCTGGAAATTCGGCATCTCCGCGACATGGATAGGCATTGGGAACGCACTTCTCGGCAGTCTTTTGGCCTGGGTGGTGTTGGGCAGAAGAACACGCCTCATGACGCATCATTTCGACAGCGCCACAATGCCGGAATTTTTCGGTGCCCGCTTTGACAGCAAATCTCTCAAAATCATCGCCTCGCTAATTGTCTTCATCTTCTTAATTCCCTACACCGCTTCGCTTTATAACGGTCTATCCCGGCTTTTCGGAATGGCTTTCGGAATCGATTACACCGTCTGCATAGTTATCATGGCAGTGCTGACTGGTATTTACGTCATTGCCGGCGGCTACATGGCAACAGCGATTAACGACTTTATTCAGGGAATTATCATGATTATCGGAATAATCGCCGTAATATTCGCGGTTTTAAAAACCAACGGCGGCTTCCTCGGCTCTTTAAGTGCTCTGTCCAATGTCACAGACGAAACGGTTTCAAAAAATCCCGGAACGTTTGCCTCTTTCTTCGGGCCTGATCCGCTGAATCTTCTGGGCGTTATTATTCTAACCTCTCTCGGAACCTGGGGCCTTCCTCAGATGGTTCAGAAGTTCTACGCTATAAAGAGTGAAAACGATATTGAAAAGGGCGCAATCATTTCGACAATCTTTGCAATCATAATAGCCGGAGGCTGTTACTTCGTCGGCGGCTTCGGACGGATATTTACTACAAGCGAAGCTGTTAAGGTGGGCGGGTTTGACTCCATAATTCCGACGATGATGTCACACTTCTCCCCTCTCCTCATAGGACTGATAGTTATACTTGTGCTTTCCGCTTCTATGTCGACTCTGTCCGCACTGGTTATGGCCTCGTCCTCCACGCTGACACTTGATTTTATTAAACCGCTGTTTGCCGCGGACATGAAAGAAAAGAAGCAGCTTCTCAGCATCAGACTTCTCATTGTAGTTTTTATTCTTATCTCAGTGATAATTGCAGTCTTCCAATACAAGGCAAACGTCACCTTTATCGCTCAGCTTATGGGCATATCCTGGGGTGCTCTTGCAGGCAGCTTTCTCGCTCCTTTCTTCTTTGGTCTCTACTGGAGAAAGACGACAAAGGCGGCGGTATTCACAAGCTTTGCATTCGGCTCCGGCATAATGATACTAAACCTGCTTTGCCGCCTGCTTAAGCTTGATTTCTTCCCCACTATTCTTGTCTCTCCCATCAACTGCGGCGCTTTCGCGATGCTCGCGGGCTTTATAATCGTGCCAGTTGTTTCTCTTCTGACAAAGGCTCCCGACAAAAAGCTGGTTGACGGCGCGTTCTCCTGCTACGATACAAGAGTATTGGTTACGGCTAAGCACGACCTCGGCGAGTAGAAATCACAAGTTATTTTAAGAACCCGCGCGGCTTAATGCTCTGCGGGTTTTTTTATTGGCCATTGCGACAGCTATTTTTTTGTGTAGGCGCGAAATACTGCGATAAGTCACAATTTTAAGAGATATGAATTGACAAAATAAAAATATCGACGTAATATGAATGCGTAGATGTGATTTTGCGTTATTTTGAAGATTTATTGAAAACACAAATTCTCGGCAAAATCATAGCATATACTATAATTTCAAAAATTGGTTAAATTGAAAAGGAAGTGAAATTGAATGAAAGGCGACCCTTTGCCGGACAGTAACGGTAAACCTCCGCAAAAAAATAAATAATTCGTACAGGACTTAGCCTTTCGCCGCTTCGTTCTGCGCGAAGCAACGAAAGGATTGAGATATATGGTCAAGTACTATCTCTCGAGGAACAGCCACCTCGAAACGATTGACAGTCCGGCACCCGGCTGCTGGATTTCAATGATTGGTCCCAGTGAAGCCGAGCTGCGCAAAATTTCCTCCGATTTGGAGCTGGACAATGACGTTCTGAAAGCCGCAATGGACGCATACGAGCGTTCACGAATTGAGACGGACGACAATTATACTATGGTTCTCGTAAACATACCGACCATCGAGGAACATAACGAGAAAGAGCTGTACAACACTATCCCGCTTTCAATTATCGTCACGGGCGATGTTGTAATCACTGTTTGCAGCGAGGACACGCCTGTCCTTCATCCGTTCGCCGCGGGTAAGGTTCGCGATTTCTATACGTTTATGAGATCGCGTTTCATTTTGCAGGTACTCTACAGAACCGCGACACTCTATTTACAATACCTCAGTATAATCGACAGAAAGTCAGACGAGGTTGAAAACAAGCTCCACCGCTCCACAAAAAATCACGAGCTTATTGAGCTCCTCAAGCTTGAAAAGAGCCTTGTATATTTCACGACCGCCCTCCGTTCCAACGAGGCGGTGCTGGAAAAGCTTGCAAGATACGACATAATCAAAAAATATCCGGATGATTCTGATTTGCTTGAGGACGTCATAGTCGAAAACAAACAAGCTATCGAAATGGCCAACATCTACAGCGGCATTCTGAGCGGCATGATGGACGCCTTTGCTTCCGTAATCTCCAATAATCTGAATATAGTAATGAAAATACTGACTGTTATTTCAGTTGCTCTGGCTATACCGAATATCATATTCGGAGCTTTCGGAATGAACGTTAATTTCGGTTCAATGACGTTTATGCAGGGTCCCCACGGCTTTATCATTATTGTAGCCTCAACTGCCGTTTTAAGCGTAGTTTCTTACTTCATCATCAGCAAGGCAAAAATGTTTAAATAATGGCATGAATAAAAACACTCTCCGGTTTTCTCGGAGAGTGTTTTTTAATCGAAAAGCTTAGGTTCCGGCTCAGCGGCTTCGGCATTTTCATTCAAATTCTTTTTACGTTTCAGGAAGCTCAGCTTTGTTTCGCAAATGATTACAGATGCGAAAATCAGTACAAAGCCGGCGTAAAGCTTTAGTGTCAGCACCTCATGGTTTATTAACACCGAGAAACCCGCGCCAAAAACAGATTCCAGCGTTAGAATTATTGCTGCTGTAGACGGAGGTGTGTGCTTCTGTCCGAAGGTTTGAAACATGAAGCATACAGCCGTGCACATCACGCAAAGATATGCAATACTTAATATGTTTCCTGTGGAAATCGACGTCGGAAACGGCGTAGTTACAAGAGCCGAAATCCAGCCGAGAGCACCGGCAGTCGCAAATTGAAGCATTGTCAGTATAGCGACGCTGCGTCCCTTAATGTATCTGGATGTCAGAACAATATGTGTAGCGTAGAAAATGCTGCTGCAGAGTGTAAGAAAGTCGCCCAGCTCAATTGTCCGATCATTTTTAAGAGATACAAGTCCTACGCCTATTATGCAAATCACAGTTGATATAAAGTTATATTTATCGGGACGCTTTTTACTTACAATCCAGACAACAAACGGTACAAGCACACAATATGCCGCGGTCAGGAAAGCATTTTTGCTTGGCGTGGAGTAAAACAGCCCGTAGGTCTGCACAACATAGCCTCCGAAGAGGAGCGAGCCGAGAACAACACCGTTTATAATGTATTTTTTGTCAATATTCTTTAGTTCCTTAAAAAAGAGAAGTGCCAGAAGTATTGCGGCTCCGCTGAACCTGAACGCAAGTATATAAAGCGTCGGAACAGAGTTTAGCGTATTTTTCAGTACAACGAACGAGGTGCCCCAAATAAGTGTGGTTATTATCAGCGCCGTCCGTCCCAGTACCGCGTATTTTTTTTCTTCCTTGATTGACATTGTAGCTTATCCTTTTTGGTTCCTTTCGGAACCGTTATTTCTTGTGCATATGCGGAGCCGCAGCCTTGAGCATCAGTCTCTTTGCTCCGCCTTCAAACTCGATTTCTACAAGGCTGTCGCCGCCCATAGGCGTCATTTTTTTTATATATCCGCCGCCAAAGGCAGTATGAACAACTTCGTCGCCGACTCTGAAGTTTTCGCCCTGTTTTTGCGTGGTCGGCGACGGTGGCGCTGTATAGCTGTATTTTGGCTTTTCGGGCATATAGGCTTTTTTATGGCCTGCGGAATAGGAACCGTATTCGGCCCGCATCCCGACTCCTCCAAAGCTGTCGTTTCTGGGAGATTCATTGCGTTCAATGTACTCTTCCGGTATTTCTTCGATGAAGCGCGAGGGATTGTGCGAGCTGGTATTTCCGAACAGCATTCTCTGTCTCGCACATATAAGTGTGAGGTTTTTCCTTGCTCTAGTCAGCGCGACATAGCAGAGTCTGCGCTCCTCTTCCATTTCTTCGGGTTCACCTATGCTCCGAAGCCCCGGGAAAATTCCCTCTTCAGCGCCGACAATATATACGTTGTCAAATTCAAGTCCCTTTGCCGAATGCATGGTCATCATGACGACGCAGTTGTTGTCAGCATCAAAATTATCCATATCGGTATACAGCGCGACCTCGTCCAGAAAACCCGCGAGACGTGAATCGCCCGTTTCCTTAATGTAGCTCAAAATGTTAGTCTTGAGTTCGCCGATGTTCTCGACACGCGCCGTATTTTCGTCGGTGGGCTTTGCTTCAAGCGCGCGGATATAGCCTGTTTTATCGATTACGATATCAAACAACTCGTCCAGCGGAGTAGTTTCCTCCAGAGAACGGAACTCATCAATCATATAGGCGAATTCGCGCAGCCTGTGCGACGATCTTTCAAGCTCTGAGTAGCTGTCGGCACTCTTTATGACCTCAAAGAGTGAAATTCCGCGTTCCGCCGCGATTGCCTGAGCCGCCTCGATAGTCCTGTCTCCGATTCCGCGCGGCGGACTGTTGATTATTCTGAGAAGGCGCAAATCATCGTTCGGTATAAGTATAACGCAGAGATACGCCATCATATCCTTGATTTCAAGCCTGTCAAAAAAACGCGTACCGCCTATAATGCGGTAAGGCACGCCGCTGCGTTTAAAGGCGTATTCGAGCTTGTTCGTCTGCGCGTTCATGCGATACAAAACGGCGTTGTCCCGCCAGTTTGAGCCGAGAGCAAAGCTTTCGAGTATACGCGTTGCGACGTACTGCGCCTCGTCGTTTTCGTTCTGCGCGACGTAAAGCGTGAGCTTATCGCCCATGTCCTTTTCCGTCCAAAGCTCCTTGCCCTTGCGCTCCTTATTATTTTTTATAACAGCGTTTGCAGCACCCAGTATGTTTCCCGTTGAGCGGTAGTTTTGCTCAAGACGGATAACCCGCGCGTTTTTATACTGGCTCTCAAAGCTCAGGATATTTTCAATCGTCGCACCGCGGAACTTATAAATGCTCTGGTCATCGTCTCCGACGACGCAGATATTTTTTTGTCCTCCCGCCAGCGCCGCCGCCAGCCGATACTGCAAATTGTTTGTATCCTGATATTCGTCTATTAGTACGTATTTGAATTTTTTCTGGTAATATTCGCGGATATCGCTGTTGTTTTCAAGCAGCAGCACCGTATTTAGAATAAGGTCGTCGAAGTCCATCGCGTTCGCGTCCTTAAGTCTCTTTGCGTAGGCTGCAAACGCCTCGCCGATAACCTTTCGCCTGACATCGTTCATCGCGCGGGCCTGAGTGAGAAAGCCCTCGGGCGTCTGCATGTCGTCCTTGGCCTTGCTGATGTAGTTCAGAATCGTTTTAGGCGGAAAGGTTTTTTCGTCAATATCCAAATCCTTGATTATGTGCTTCATAACGGACTGGCTGTCCGTCGTGTCGTAGATTGTGAATCTGTTCGAATAGCCAAGCCTTTCAGCGTGCCCGCGAAGGATACGCACACAGGCGGAGTGGAAGGTTTGCGCCCAGATATCCTGCGCGGCCTGTCCCAGCATTTTTTCGAGACGGGTTTTCAGTTCCTCCGCCGCCTTGTTTGTAAAGGTAATGGCGATGATTCTCCACGGCTCGCAGGGCTCGAGAGCCGCAAGACGCTTGGTTTTTTCAATATCTGAAAAGCTCTTGTCCTCCGCAGCTTTTTCAAGAAGCTCCAGTTCTTCCTCACCGACGTTTGCCGGTATATCGTCAGAATCGGACGCCCTGCCGTAGCGCAGAATGTTCGCTATACGGTTTATGAGAACTGTCGTCTTGCCGCTTCCCGCTCCGGCCAGGAGCAGCAGCGGGCCTTCGGTTGCCATGACGGCCTTAATCTGCATATCGTTCAGGTGCGAAAATTCACGTTCAATAACGGTTTTCCGCGCCGACACATATCTTTTTCTGTACTCTGAATCTGTCATTTTCTCTCCTAAAAAGCCAATTCGCAAGTCTTATGATTATACCTTAAGACTTGCGAATAAACAAGGTCAATATTTGATTTGATTTGTATTTCCTACTGAATCAGCATTTCTCTGAGTCTCTCGACCGCACGTTTTTCAAGCCTCGATACCTGCACCTGCGACACGCCCATTACCCGTGCGGTACTGTCCTGAGTAAGACTGTGGAAATATCGAAGTGCTATGACGCTCTTTTCCCGCTCCGGCAGACGATTTATCGTTTCCCTCAGAGAAACGCGCTCAACTAGCCTTTCCTCCTCACCGAAATCTCCCAGCACCTGCTCGAGAGTAAAGCCCTCCTCTCCGGTTTCACGCTGGAGCGATTCCGTCGGGCCGACTGCCGTTTCGGCGCTCGCGATTTCGGCGGAGTCAAGCCCGGTAAGCTCGGATATCTCCGACAAAGACGGTTCCCTGCCGTTTTTTTGCTCCAACAGCGAGCGTGCGCTTTTTATTGACAGCGCCCGCTCCTTTATTCCGCGGCTCACCTTTACCGCTCCATCGTCACGCAGAAAGCGTCTTATCTCCCCCGAGATTTTGGGTACTGCATAGGTTGAAAACTGGGTTCCGTATTCCTCATCGTAGCCCTGTATAGCTTTAAGGAACCCGACACAGCCGAGCTGATAGAGATCATCCGCTTCAACCCCGCGCCCGAAAAAACGCCGCGCTATGCTCCAAATCAGTCCGGAGTTTTCCTCAATCAGCTGTTCTGAAGCATCTTTGTCGCCTAATTTTGCTTTTTTCAGAGCCTCGGTCATTGCGTCCGTCATACGGAGGAAGTCCTGCGGACTATACGCCGCGTCATGGTAACGCTTGTCCCCTTTCCCTCTGAGGAACGAACCTTGACCCTGTCCATGAAGCTCTCCATAATTGTGAAGCCCATTCCGCTGCGGTCATCCCCGCCCGTTGTGAACATGGGTTCTCTTGCTTTTTTAATATCAGGTATACCTACTCCGCTGTCTCTGACGGTGATTTCAAGCGTTGCTTCGTCGATAATCCTTGCTCTCAGCCAAATCGTTCCGAGAACACCGGGATAAGCGTGAACGATGCAGTTCGTAACCGCTTCACTGACCGCTGTTTTGATATCCGCAAGCTCCTCAAGCGTCGGGTCGAGCCTTGCGGCAAAGGCGGCAACAGCCGCTCTCGCAAAGCTTTCGTTTACGCTCCTCGACTGAAACTCGAATTTTATGTAGTCTGTGTTCGTCATACTCTTCCTCCCTCTATGTTGCCTTTTCAAATACTTTAACGACTCTGTCAATTCCGGAAGCATTTAAGACGCGCAGGGGTTGTCCAAGAGGATTTTCAACCCACGCCTTTCCGCCGATGTCAGACATTCTCCTGTTTACGCGCAGTATCAGCGCAATTCCCGAGCTATCCATAAAACTCAGCTCCGAAAGATCCATAATAAGATTTCGCGGAAGAGCGTCGTCTATCAGTCCGTCTATTGTCTTCATAGCCGGTTTTGCGCCGTGATGGTCCAGTTCCCCTGTGAAGCTGAGCTTCAGGCAGCCGTTATTTTCTGTCGTGAATATTTTCATCTTCATTCCTCCACCCGTATTTGCGTAAAAATAAAGCGCCGCGGGCTATATGCCCACAGCGCTATTTTAAAATATACCTGCTTATTATTTTGTCGAAGCCGGACGCTTTGCCGAAATTTAACTCAGCTTTTTAAGGCTTTCCGTAAGATTTTCTATCAAAGCCTTGGCTTTTGCGGCGCGGTCTTTTTCGGCTTCAATTACTTTTTCGGGGGCTTTAGCTATGAAGCCCTCATTTGACAGCTTAGCCATCTGACCGTCATACTCCTTCTGTGCCTTCTCAAGCTCTTTTGCTATGCGCTCGCGCTCTTTATTAAGGTCAACGAGGTCCGCCATCGGCATGAACATCTTCGCGTCGCCTGTAACAGCGGAAACCATACCGTCAAGGTCTGACGGTGTCTTTTCGGTTATACTTATTTCGCCCGCATACGCAAGCTTTATAAGGAAGGCTCTTCCGTTTTCAAATATTCCGCCCTTGTCGGTTACTACTATTAAGTGTGCCTTTCTGGAGGGCGGAACGTTCATTTCGGCGCGGCGGGAGCGTATTGCCTTTATTGCTTCCATAAGAATTTCAAAATCCTGCTCGTCCTTCGGGAACGCGAGCTTTTCGCTGTATTCAGGGAAGCGCTCGAGCATCAGCATTTCGCCCTCATGCGGCAGTGCCTGCCAGATTTCCTCGGTGATAAAAGGCATAAACGGGTGCAGCAGCTTCATGGTTTCCGTCAGCACATACAGAAGCACCTTTTGGGCGTTAAGCTTGCTCTCCTCATCCTCACCGTTCAGCCGCGGCTTTGTAAGCTCAATATACCAGTCGCAGTAGCTGTCCCAGATAAAATCGCTGACCTTTGATGCAGCTACGCCAAGCTCAAAGCTGTCCAAGTTTTCGCTTACTTCTTTAATAACGTCGTTCAGCTTTGACAGTATCCACTTGTCCTCGGTTTCAAGCTTATCCGGCAGCTCACATTTGTCTATTGTGAGGTTCATCATTACAAAACGGCTCGCGTTCCAAATCTTGTTCGCAAAATTGCGCATTGCTTCGCAACGCTCAGTATAAAAGCGCATATCATTTCCGGGACTGTTGCCGGTTACAAGATTGAAGCGGAGCGCATCACTGCCGTAGCTGTCGATGATTTCAAGCGGGTCAATACCGTTGCCAAGTGACTTTGACATTTTACGGCCCTTGTCGTCGCGGATAAGCCCGTGAATGAAAACCGTATGGAACGGCGGCTTTTTTGTGTGCTCACAGCCGGAGAATATCATTCTGGCGACCCAGAAGAAAATGATGTCGTAGGCTGTTACCAGAACATCCGTCGGGTAGAAGTAATCCAAATCGGCTGTGTTTTCCGGCCAGCCCAAGGTTGAAAACGGCCAGAGTGCGGATGAGAACCAAGTGTCCAGAACATCCTCATCACGCGTAATGTTTTTGCTGTGGCACTTCTCGCATTCTGTCGCATCCTCACGCGAAACGGTGATGTGTCCGCAGTCCGCGCAGTACCACGCGGGTATCTGATGTCCCCACCAAAGCTGACGGGAAATGCACCAGTCACGGACATTTTCCATCCAATTCGTATATATTTTGCTGAAGCGCTCGGGCACGAACTTTGTTTCCCCGTCCTCAACGACGCGTATGGCTTCGGTTGCAAGCGGCTGCATTCTGACGAACCACTGCGCGGAAATTATCGGCTCAACATCCGTTGAGCAGCGGTAGCAGGTGCCGACATTGTGCTGGTGCTCTTCTATTTTTTCGACAAGCCCGAGTGCTTCAAGCTCGGCGACGATGACTTTTCTCGCTTCGTAGCGGTCAAGCCCCTGATATTTTCCGCCAAGCTCATTTATTCTGCCGTTGTCGTCCAGCACACGGATAACCTCAAGATTGTGGCGAAGCCCGACTTCAAAATCGTTCGGGTCGTGCGCGGGTGTCATTTTAACGCAGCCGGTGCCGAACTCCATGTCGCAATATTCGTCCGCTACAATTGGGATTTCACGCTTCATTAGCGGAAGCATGCAGGTCTTGCCGACAAGGTGCTTATAGCGCTCGTCATTTGGATTAACCGCAACGCCCGTATCGCCCAGCATGGTTTCCGGTCGTGTCGTTGCAACAACTATATAACCTGTGCCGTCCGTAAGCGGATAGCGCAGGTGCCAAAGGAAGCCGGGCTTATCCTTGTATTCGACTTCGGCATCGGATAACGCCGTAGTGCAGTGAGGGCACCAGTTTATAATTCGGCTGCCCTTGTATATAAGGTCTTTTTCATACAGGGACACGAATACCTCGCGGACAGCCTTGGAGCAGCCCTCGTCCATCGTAAAGCGTGCGCGCTCCCAGTCGCAGGAAGCACCGAGCTTCTTCTGCTGCTCGACTATGCGGTCGCCGTACTTATTTTTCCAGTCCCAGACGCGCTCCAAAAACTTTTCGCGCCCCAAATCATAGCGTGTGAGCCCCTCCTTGCGAAGAGCCTCCTCGACCTTTATCTGCGTGGCAATACCCGCGTGGTCGGTTCCCGGAACCCAAAGCGCTGCAAAGCCCTTCATGCGCTTGTAGCGTATGAGTATATCCTGCAGAGCCGCGTCCATCGCGTGCCCCATGTGGAGCTGTCCCGTTACGTTCGGTGGCGGCATAACTATTGTAAAGGGCTTCTTTTCCGGGTCGCGGACGCCGCGAAAGGCTCCGCCCTTTTCCCACATCTCATAAATTCGCTGTTCGACTTCCTTCGGCTCATAGACCTTGGACAGTTCTTTTGCCATATCGTATTCTCCCTCTCCCCGCTTAAACGGGTAAAATCAAAAACGCCCCGAGCATATGCTCAGGGCGTAAAACCGCGGTACCACCTGAATTCGCCGCTAACGGCGCACTCTAATGCTCATAACGCGAGCGCACGGGTCAACATTTCCTTTAACCGGCTCCGGAGCGACCAGCAACTCATGTGCGCGAAAGCTCTCACCAAATACTTTCTCTCTTTGCCGCACAATCGAATCGCACTTCCCCATCAGTGCTTTTAAACTATTGCGTTATTATATGTTAAAGACTACTTTTTGTCAAGATACTCGCTGGCGGAAAGCGCCGCAGTATTTCCCTGCCCGACGGCACGCGCCACCTGATAAGGTCTGCCCGTGCAGTCTCCTGCCGCGAAAACGCCGTCAAGCGTCGTTTTCATAGCACTGTCAATAATGATATGACCGTTATCGGTTTCAAGTCCAGTCAGAAAGCTGGACGGAGCAATCGTGCTGCGCAGTATGAAGATGCCGTCCACCGGATAAATTATATCATCCGCGACAAGAGCCGCGACTGTCTCTTCACCCTTGATTTCAAACTTTTTTGCTCTGTCCTTGTCGAAATACTCGACCTCACAGCCGATAGAACGCAGGAAATTTGCTTCGCTCTCCGCTTCCTCGTTGAGACCGATTACCGCAACCTTTTTCCCGCGGAAAAGCATTCCGTCGCAGGTCGCGCAGTAGGATACTCCCCTACCAAGAAATTCCTGTTCTCCGGGATAAGTCGACTGCTGAACAATGCCTGTTGTCAGTATAATTGCTTTGCATTCATAATAGTCCTGCCCGACGGAGACAGAAAAGCTTGCGCCCATCGACAGGGCGTTCAGCGCTCTGCCCGTTATTATCTCAATTCCCGCATCATTGAGCTGCTTTCGGAAAGCCTGCATCATTTCTTTGCCGCCGACATTCGAAAGCCCTGGATAGTTTTCAACGCTTTTTGCTTTCCAGAGGTTACTCAGCTCCGCGCTGTTTGAAACGACTTTTACACTTTTGCCCCTGTTCTTTGCCGTTAGCGCGGCGGAAACTCCCGCAGGCCCACCGCCTATGATGATAATGTCCGTCATATTTCCAATTCCCTCCTACGCTTTTTGTCGTATATAACCGTATTTTAACACAGAATTATTGTAATTACCACAATCATCGTTTATAATAATATTATTATAATAAATATGGATGGTCGTATTATGAACGAAAACACCAGCAACTTTATTCACGATTTTATTGACGAGGACCTTGCGGAAGGCGGAGCCTATGCGGGAAAAAAGATTCACACCAGATTCCCTCCCGAGCCGAACGGCTATCTGCACATAGGCCATGCCAAGGCTATATATATCGACTTCGGTACCGCTCAGAAATACGGCGGCGTGTGCAATCTGCGCATGGACGACACGAACCCCGCAAAAGAGGACACCGAGTTTGTCGACGCCATTCAGGAGGACATCCATTGGCTCGGCTTCGACTGGGGCGACAGATTCTTCTATGGCTCTGATTATTTTGAACAGACCTACGGCTACGCTGAGGAGCTGATTAAAAAAGGTCTCGCCTATGTTTGTGCCTTGACACCCGAAGAATTCAAGGAATATCGAGGCGGCACGGACACTCCCGCGAGAAGTCCATACAGGGACAGACCTGTTGAGGAGAGCCTCGACCTTTTCCGCAGAATGCGCGCCGGAGAATTTCCGGAGGGCAAATATACCCTTCGAGCAAAAATAGACCTTGCAAGCGGAAATTTCAATATGCGTGACCCTGTGCTTTACCGCATACGCTACATTGAGCATCACCGGCAGGGCACTAAATGGTGCATTTTCCCGATGTACGACTTCGCCCACCCGATTCAGGACGCTATTGAGGGCGTAACGCACTCCCTGTGCTCGCTTGAATACGAAGACCACCGTCCGCTATACAACTGGGTCGTGGAAAATGTCTCAGTTCCTACCACTCCGCGCCAGATTGAATTTGCTCGGCTCGGTATCAACTACACCGTCATGTCCAAGCGCAAGCTGCGCAAGCTCGTCGAGGAAGGCCGCGTTTCCGGCTGGGATGATCCAAGAATGCCGACAGTATGCGGTCTGCGCCGAAGAGGCTATACACCGAAGTCAATTCTCAGCTTCTGCGAGCGCATAGGCGTAGCAAAAATGCCCAGCACAGTTGAATACGGCTTTCTTGAGCATTGCCTGCGCGACGACCTGAACGAAATCGCAACCCGCGTCATGGCGGTTCTGGAGCCGGTTAAACTCACAATAACAAATTATCCCGAAGGCAAAACCGAAATCTTTATGGTAGAAAACAACCCTAACCATACCGAGGACGGAGAGCGCGAAGTTACCTTCTCGCGGAACCTCTACATCGAGGCCGAGGACTTCATGGAGGTACCCGCACCCAAGTATTTCCGTCTGTTTCCCGGCAACGAGGTTCGCATCAAGGGTGCGTATGTCGCCAAATGCACAGGCTGCGTCAAGGATGAAAACGGTAATGTCATTGAAGTTCTCGCCGAATATGACCCGGAATCCTCCGGCGGAGACCCGAAGGACGGGCGTAAGGTCAAGTCTACTATTCACTGGGTCGACGCAAACACCTCAGTCGACGCGGAAGTAAGAATTTACGACAATTTGTTTTCCGACCCAGACCCTGACGGCGGAGACAAGGATTTTCTCGATTGCCTGAACCCCGATTCTCTGCAGGTTTTGAAAGGCTGCAAGGTCGAAAAAAGTCTTGAAAACGCGGAGTTCCCGCACTCCTATCAGTTTATGCGTAAGGGCTATTTCTGTGTCGATAACCGCGACAGTTCAACAGAGCATCTCGTCTTTAACCGTTCCGTCGCGCTGAAAGACAGCTTCAATAAATGACCTGTTCAGTAAAGCTATGCCTATTTATAAAGAAGGACTGCCGCAAAATTAAACTTTTGCGGCAGTCCTTCTCTTTATTATTCGCTAAACACAAGCAGTATTATTAGCTCATTTTTCCGGTAAAAAAGTTCTGAGATAGTCAACGGAGCGCTTGACGGATGTATGCGGGTCGTCCCAGTAAATGGAGTCATTAATTTCAAGATCAACTATGCCGGAGTAGTTGTTCTGCTCCATAATGCTTATGTATTCCTTTAGCGGCAGCTTACCGTCTCCGAGTATATAGTGCCCGGAGGGATCACCGTCCGCGTAATGGACGAACTGTATGTGTCCGCCCAGTCTGTCGAACCAATCCCGCATAGTCTCTTTTGAGACCTCCATGGCTACCACGTCCAGGCAGACCTGCAAGGCGGGGCTGTTCACATCATGCAGCATTCTTTCAAGGTCGTTAAGAGTCACGACAAGATTGCTCTCATAGGGCTGAAGCGTTTCGAGCATCATGGTGATGCCCTTTTTCTCAGCGAGCTCGCATATTCTGCCTATAGTGTCGGCGCAACGCGCCCAACTCTCCTCGTGCGGCAGGTCAGCGGGGCTGGTGTCGGAGTTAATGAACAAGCGGTTTGTGCCTAGCTCAAGAGCGTCGTCCATAGCCATGTCCATATAGTCCACAGTGCGGTCACGGGTCATCTGGTCAGGCACCGCGAGGTTGAAGGGATAGCCGAGTATCTCGGGCGTATATATGGCGACCTTCAGCCCTCTCGAATCAATTTTGTCTCTAAGTTCCCTCAGCTTACGCCCGGCTGCTGCGCTTGTTGGGTAGTCGAACCGGCAGAAATGCGGCGTTCCGCCCCAGATATCAATGTTTTTCACTCCGCATCTGACCATCGAGTCGAGGTAATAGTCAAAGGTATGGTGAACATATTGTGCGCTCATGACCGAAATATTGTCCATTGTGATGGTTGACATATGCGTCCTCCTTGATATACTTGTTGTAATACTAGATAAGTTAATTTGATTGCAAACCAGTTTTTATTGCCGTGCTGTATATTTTGTGGAAAGGGGGCTTGCTTGCATGAAGCTTAAACTAAATCCGGAGCTAAGCGATAAGGTTCGCGGACTTTGGAAATTCGGAGCCCCGACTATTCTGGAGCAGGCACTTCAGACTATCGTACAGTACGTCGATACCGCGATGGTCGGTCAGCTCGGAGCCGCAGCGAGCGCGGCTGTCGGCCTGACTATCTCGGTAACTTGGATGATAAACGGACCCTTCTTTGCGCTCGGACTCGGGATACTTGCGTTCATCTCGCGCAGTCTCGGAGCTGAATGCCGCGATGATGCCCGCTCAGCCTCAGTGCAGTCAATTTGGATAATGCTGTTTCTTGGCGTTGTAGTCGGTGGCATCTCGCTTGCCGTAAGCCCGTTTCTTCCCGGCTGGATGGGAGCGGACGAAGAAATTCGTCAGCCCGCAGCGCAGTATTTCGGCATTATAGCCGCGCCTATGATCTTCCGCAGCGCGTCAATAATATTCGCGAGCGTACTTCGCTCAAGCGGAGACAGCAAGTCTCCCATGGCCGTAAACATACTTATGAACATCGTGAATATCGTTCTTAACTTTCTGTTTATCTGGCCGACGAAGGTATATGTGATAGCTGGCATATCAGTAAAAATCTGGGGGGCCGGAATGGGCGTTAAGGGTTCTGCGACCGCAACGGCAATCGCCTATGTGGTGGGCGGAACTTTAATGTTCCTGCAGGTTCTGCGCAATCCCAACGTTACACCCAGAGGCATGCCGATGAAGCTGGAGCCGCGTATTCTCAAATCCTGCTTTAATATCGGTCTGCCGCTTTTGGCGGAACGCGCCACAGTAAACTTCGGACAGATCGTTTTCACTTCAATGGTCGCGGGTCTCGGTACAATTGCGACCGCGGCGCATTCCATCGCTTTGACCGCCGAGGAAGCGGTGTATGTGCCGGGCTATGGCATACAGGCCGCCGTCAGCACGCTAGCAGGCAACTCTCTGGGCCGCAGGAGTGAAAAGGAATTCCGCTTGACCCGTAACGCAGCACTTGCGGTCGCAGTACCGATTATGACTTCCATGGCTCTGCTGATGTTCTTGTTTCCGGAGTTCATCGTCAGTATATTTACCTCTGACAGAGCCGTCATCAATCTGGGCGCCCAAATGCTTCGAATAATTGCCGTCAGCGAACCTCTGTTTGCAGTTTTTATAGTAATGGAAGGTCTATTCCACGGCCTTGGAGATACCAAAGCACCCTTTATCTACTCAAGTGCGTGCATGTGGCTTGTAAGGGTACTGCTGACCTACGTTTTTGTCTGTCATCTGCACTATGGACTCGCTGCGGCGTGGCTCTGCATGGTTGCGGATAACGTGACCCGCTGCGGTCTTCTGGTCCTGCGCTACCGCAGGGGACGCTGGCGCAGATATTTTCTTGAAGAGTCGGCATCGCATCAGGCCGAGGAAGAATTCTAATCGGATGGCCTGTGAAGGCATGGTGCTTTCGCCCTACAAGAGTCATTATAAGTCTCTGGCTTTATTACCACGCGCCCTGATAAGTCAGAGTTACGCTGCTGTTCTCTGCGCCCATATGCATACATTCGGGAATATCTTCATTGTGCATAAGTCCGCGGACGAAGCCCGCGATGTAGCTGTCTCCTGCGCCCATGGTATCAACGACCTCGCAAGGCACAATACCAAAGGTGTAAAACTCTCTGCCGTCATAGGCCACGCTGCCCTGAGAACCCAAGGTCACAACGACACATTTCGGGCCTTTCGATTGCATATCTTCCATAAATCTGCGAAGCTCCGCCGTGTCTCCCTCATCAGAGGCAAAAAACGCGTAATCGACATGCGAAATAGCTTTTTCAACTATCGGGTGCTGGGGCTGATTCGAAAAATCAAACAGAATTGGCACTCCGCGCTCCTTAATTTTCCACAAATCACTCTCAATATTGCCCCATATACCGCTAACTACCATGTCGTAAGCACAGAGGAAATCTACGTCCTCATCCGAAAGCCTGAAATTTGCCAGAACGCCCTCGGTATACTCACCGAAAACGCGCTCGCCGTTTACGAGCTCCACTTTTGTTACAGCGGTACTGCCGTGCTCAGTCCGCACATGGCTCACATCCACACCCTTGCCCTTCAGCGCGTCGATAACCACTTTGCCGTATTTGTCATCGCCGACCACGCCCGTATAGGACGCCTCCTCTCCAAGACGGACAAGGTATACCGCAACATTGACGGGATTTCCGCCCGTGTAGACCAGTCCCTGTTTTTCGTACACGTCCAGGCAGTTGTCGCCGACCGTCGCTATTCTCATAATAAACTATCCTCCTGATAGACTTTTCATGGATGCCATCCCCTCTTATGGGTCAAGCGTACTTGAATATTGCTCAAATAAATTTAACCGATTTTACCGCGCATTTTCTGGGTCAATAGCGCTATATAAGCCTTTTTGCAGGCCATTTCGGCCCACATAGCCTTGTCATAGGCCTCGTTCAAATCCTTGCCGACAAAAACCGCGCCGTGATTGGCCATCAGGCAATAGTCGGAATCGGCCAGAGCTTCCGCTGTTACCGCTCCTACCTCGGGGGTTCCCGCGGCAGCGTAAGGAGCACAGGGAATGACGCCCTGTTTGCCCTCTCCTATTGTGTCGAGAGGCACATCCATGGACAAAGCCGCGAACACAGAGGCCCAGTAGCCGTGCGTATGTACGACGGCCTGCACATCGGGGCGCTTTCTGTAGATTGCGACGTGCATATACCACTCTATGGTCGGCTCGCTCCACGGTATCATAATAGTTTCATTCACGTCTGTAACGAATCTCTCCCAACCACGGGCGTCCTGCAGATTTTTCTGGAAGCACCAGCAAGGACTGCCGGAGACATATATGTAGCCCGTCTTCAGGTCACGGACGCTCACGTCTCCTGATTCACCTGAGGGTGAAAACCCTTTGATATTCAAAAGTCGTGTGCCGCGCGCAACCTCTTCCTTGAAAAGCTTCTGCTCATATTCCTGAAAAACATTATAATTTTCCATACTGTCAGCTCCTTATCACTCAGCCTATGTAGTGCAGGTCGCCGATGAAGGAAGCCAGCGTAATTTTCTGCGCTACCTCTTCCATCCACGCCAGATAGTTTATTGCGTTATCCACATTGTCTCCCGTTGCGATACAGCCGTTGTTATAGAGCAGCACAAAATTAGTTTCATGGAATTTCTCCACAACCTCATTGTAATACGCCGTTGTGTGCGCGGGATTCATGGTCACGACATCGGTCGAAAAGCCTCTGGAATTGCCGAAGTCGAAGTTCTGCATAATATAGCCCTGTTCTACAAATACTAGCGGTATAGGCTCTTTGCGCGTTGCGAAACCGCCGCAGTAAACTGGGAAAGTATGTATTATTGCATTTATCTCGGGACGTGCCCTGTAAATGGCAAGGTGCAGCTCCATGTTGTCGTTCGGCGGTGTTATCTCGTATATCAGGTTTCCGTTCATATCCACGACCGCCATATCGGTTCCGTGATATTCCGACGGGTCTCTTACCCCAATAAAGCCCGGCTTTATCGACATGGCCACTAAACCACTCTCCGCGTCCCTTACGCTTACGTCGCCCATTTTGTCGTTGGGGAGATGTCCCTCCTCAAACAGACGTCGTATGCAACGGGCAGCCTCGTCCTGAAACAGCTTGATTCGATAAGCATCTTTTCTCATGAAATCAGCCTCCATTCACATAATAAATAATAATTTAGATAAGTTGTGCTATTTCTATACCATGTTTTCTTCAATTTAACACAAGCACCCTGTTTTTTCAACCATTATTGATAATTATTTGTTTTGTTTTCATTTTAAGCGTCATATTTGTGTATTGTGCACTAATTATCGGTCTAATTATAATGCTTTAACACAATGTTGAGTTCTGATTTGAGGTGAAAAAATGATTGCACTGCACGTTGACAAAGTTCCCTATGCATGCTAGATTATTTAATAAGCTGGCTCACAATTATGCCTGCATGTATAAATTCAGAAATATATCTGGTTTCATATTTTACAGTCCAGCTAAAACTCCGCCGTCCCGGCTCTGAAAGGAAATAATACATGAATTGTAATGACAATGTTCTGCTTCAAAACATATTTGAGCAGCCTCTTGAACTGAGGAAGGTGCTTGAAGATCTCTCCGGTCCAAAACTTGAGACGGTTCTGCATATAAGCAACCTGATGCGTATTTCGGATGAAATCGTTCTTACCTCTATGGGCAGCGCGTTCTATTCTCTGATGCCTATGTATGAAGCGCTCTGCGAGCTCAGCACCCACCGTGTTAGGCTCGTTGAAACCGCAAGCTTAATTCAGCAGCCCAACCGCCTGAATAAAAACGCGCTCTACATAATAATGTCACGCTCCGGCGAAAGCCGAGAAGTTGCTGATTTTTCGCAGTATTTAAAGGAAAACAACTTTATTTCTGTCGGTGTAACGATGACGCCTGACAGTACCGTTGGCCGCAACTGCTCCTATATGCTCCACGACATTTCCTCTTATGACAAGATCGTCTGCATCAAGGCCTACAGCTCAATGTGCCTTTGCGGTTTGTTTCTTGTCTCCATGATGAACCGTACGGAACCGGATGCAGAACTGCTGGAGAAGCTATATAGTGCCTTCGACTGGATGGAAAACAATAAAGTAAATATACATGAGCAGATTCGCAAGATTCCGTTTATGAACAAGGCCAACAACTTCTATCTGCTCTCCAGAGGCTACGGCATCAACATGATGCGCAGCTGTTCTCTGTGGATGGAAGAAACTTCGAAGATTCCGGCAAACGTCATGTCAATAGATAACTTTTTCCATGGTTCAATGGAAATAATCCGTTCTCACTCAATTGTGAAATCTGTCACTGTTCCGGTTCTTCTCGACATTCTGCCCGACAGCAGATCCAAAATGATTTGGGACAGCGTCAACAAGTTCGTACCCGAAACCATCTACTTTGGCCCCGAGGGCAGTGGTGCTTCCGGCGGCGTAAGTATCCTCTATCCTGATCTCGGACTCTCTACCGGCTACACAAACCTTTTACTGGCCATGTACTTTCAGCTTCTCTCCTACCAGTGCGCCCTTGACAACGGTATAGAGCCGGGAATGTTCTTTGACGACGGATGGATAGTGAAATGAGCCGCCCTGCTTACGCCGTCGGAATTGACATCGGCGGTACAAGAATCAAAATGGGCATCGTAGAGCTTTCGACGGGCCATATAGCCGTCTCCGGTACGCTGGACACTGAAAAATCCTCAGAAGGCGCATTCTGGGCCTCTTTATCCGCTGAGCTTAACCGACAGGCAGCCGCTCTCGGCATATCGCGCGATGAGCTCTCGGGTGTCGGACTGTCAGTCGGAAGCTATGTTTTTGCGGATGGTTCAATAGACGGCATGGCAAGCTTCATTCCTTTCTTTACTCATGCGTATCCCCTGCGTAAAATGGCTGAACAAGCGCTCGGTTTACCCGTAAAACTTGACAACGACGCGCGTCTCATCGCGCTGGCCGAAGCTCTTTACGGTTCCGGACTCGGTTATGAGCGTGTTCTTTCGATAACTCTGGGCACAGGCGTCGGGATTGGGCTTTGCGTAGGAGGAAAACTCTTCGGCGATACCGCGTTCATGCATTTGGCGGGTCATATCAAGGTTCGCAGCGGCGGTGAACTGCCTTGCCTTGACGAGTCTCCCTGCTACTGCGGGCAAAGCGGCTGTTTTGAGTCTACCTGCTCCGGTACCTCGCTGGAAAAGTATATAAAGAATAGGCTCGGCCATAGCGCTACAAATCAAAGCATGTTTGAGCTTGCGAAAAATGACGATCCGAAGGCTCTATCCTGCCTAAGCTGGTATATTGAAATGCTCTCAACTGCATTGAACCAATATGTATATGTATATTGCCCGGACGTGATAATTCTTGGCGGCGGTGTTTCACGCGGACTTCTTCCTTTCGCGGACGAGCTTACCCGCCGTATGTCAGCTGAAGTCTATTTGGGACAGCACACAGCCATCCGCATCTCCTCCCTGCTTGAAGACAGCGGGATTCTCGGCGGAGCGTCCCTCTTCTTCGAATAGCGTTTCTTTTATCAATTGTCTTGCGCAAACGCGTGGTTAATCGGTATATGTTTCGGCTCAATTGTATATTTTCGATTAATACTGCGTATATATGGGATATTTTGATAATTTAAGCTCTGATTACAATACACGTAATTCCGTTTTTTTACATAATACTACGTTTGCTGATTATAATATTATGTATTATGTGCAACTATTCGACTAAGTTCACAAAGAACACTACTGTAAATTGCACAATGTCCCAATTTTGCTCCAGTGGTTGATTATTTTTGTAACTTGTATTGATATTAACAAGTTGAGCGATTATAATACTGAAAGTGGTACAAGATTCTTTCATGTACCGATTGATGAGAGATTATAAATCGAAAGGAGACGTATCCATGTCGAAAAAACCGCAAACTGCCGGCCAGCCTACATTAGCCAGAAAGCTTGGACTTTTCACGGCTATAGTGCTTGGTGTCGGAACCACAGTAGGTTCCGGTATCTTTGCTTCGGTAGGTTCCGTTGCCGGTGCAGCCGGTACCCCAATCATGGTTATTCTGTCGTTTTTGATTGGCGGCATCATTATGATTCCGCAGAATCTATGCTACACAGAGTATTCCACCGCTTATCCCGAGGATGGCATTTTTGTCACCTATTTCCGTGAGGCCAAATGGCCGGCGCTCTCTTTCCTCAGCGGCTGGCTGTGCTACACAGCTACCGACCCTGTCGGCATCGCTATCATGGCTATCGCAGTCGGCAACTATCTTGCTTTCTTTACAGGATTCTCCATTCTGACTGTTCGTATCGTTGCTGTCGTCCTGATTCTTTTGTTCACAGCTCTGCATATGATCAAAATGGAAGCCGGCGCAAGATGGCAGGGCTTCATCACCTCTGTCAAAATTCTTCCTTTCTTCATCATCGTTGCTGTCGGCCTGTTCTTTGTCAAGGGCGTTAACTTCTCCTCCGCTCCGGTCGCGGGAAGTCACACTGGCATACTTGCTCTGCTCGCCGGCATTTCCGCAACCACTTGGTCCTATGACGGCATGCAGACAGCCTGTGTCATGGGCGGAGAAATTAAAAACCCGAAGCGCAACATGCCTATCGCTCTCATCACTACGGTTCTTATCTGCACCGCACTATACACTCTGCTTTCAACCGCGGCTGTCGGCCTTGTCGATGTAACGACGCTTGCAGGCTCCGACGCCCCCGTTGCTGCTGCAGCTGCAAACATCCCCATAATCGGCAACGCTGCCGGAGTAATAACCGCCATCCTCGCAATTTTCGTTGTAACAGGCTCACTGTCCAGTCTCATCATGTTCCAGGCCCGTATAGAATACAAGATGGCTTGCGACGGTATCTGGTGGAAATCCTGGTCCAAGATTCACCCGAAGTGGGAGACCCCTTATGTCTCCATGCTCTGGCAGAGCGGTCTTGCAGTCATTCTGGTATTCTTCAGCTCTCTGAGTGATCTTCTCGGCTATTTCACGCTGATTTGCCTTGCGCGTAACGCAATGGTGTTCATCGCGTGGTTCAAGCTCCGCAAACAGCCCAACTATCATCCGACCTATAGAATGCCCGCAGGACCTCTTATGGCTCTTCTGGCAATCGTCCCGACCTGCATACTTCTGGTCTCCACCTTTGTCTGGGCTCCCGGCGCCGGCATGATTGCTGCGGCGGTTGCTATCTGCACAGGTCTGCCGGTGTATTTCTTCTTTGCCAAAAAGAAAAAGAAAGAAGCAGCTTTGGTTGAGGGCAATACAGAGAATGATATCGAAAACAAAGAATAATTGAGTTAACTATACTGTAATATCTTTTTACGGCAGGTAAAACTCATCTGCTTAGCACCCAACTTCTGTGAACATCTGAAGTAAGCCGGAGTTGGGTGCTCTTTGTACATATTTAATTTGCGTGTTCTGCTTCGTTTGTCAGAGTCAATTCGTATTTTACGAGTTGCACTTAGGACGTTATTTAGCGAAGCATTATAATATATACTCTATCTTCAAAGGAGAAACAAAAATGAACGATTACAAAATATCGAGGGAAGAGCTTTTTTCATGGTGCTCTGTGCCCCGTCAGGAGCTTGACAAAAGGCAGGATCTTAAGGTCAAGCTGGACATAAAAAAAGACCGCGATACGATGATGCAGGCCATCGGCAACATGATGGCTGATGAAATCATTAAGAACAATAAAGAAGGCAAGCCCACAAAATGGGTGCTGCCGGCAGGTCCCACAGATGAGTACGATGTACTTATTGAGCGCGTAAACAAAGAGAGAATCAGCTGCAAAAACCTCTGGATTTTCCACATGGACGAGTTCCTCGACTGGGAGGGGCGTCCCTTTCCCGTGGGCGACACCTACGAGAGCCTTGAGGGCACAATGAATGCGTGCTTCTACGACAGAATCGACGCCGAACTGAACGTTCCGGAAAGCCAGCGCATCTGGCCGCGCATCAACGATATCGACGCCGCAGACGAGCTGTGTGACAAGCTAGGCGGCGTGGACACTGTCTGGGCAGGCATAGGCGCGACCGGCCTTATAGCCTTCAACGAGGCTCCCCGCAGCTACTGCTACCGCGTGTCGATAGATGAATACGCGCACTCCAAGACAAGAATCGTCGATTTGAATGACGATTCCCTCATTGCCATGGCCGAGCGCTCCTTCGGCTGCTGCCTTGACAGAGTACCCCCCCGCGCAATAACCATAGGGTTTAAAATCATGCTCTCCGCAAAGCGTTTCATCTATATGGTCGCAACCGGCGACTGGAAAAAGACTGTTGTGCGCGTGATATTGTTCTCGGAGCCGACTCTTGAGTATCCGGTGACACTGGTACCCAAGTATGTACCCGACGTGACGCTTTTCTGCGACGAGAACACTATAGATCACCCCATGTCCCACGAAATCAGAGGATGGTAACCGGCCGTGAGTAAAAAAGACGTTATCGTTCTCAACAGCCACGGAGTCGGACAATACGCCTATACCGACCACATGCCCGTGTGGGGCGAAACACTCTGCGTCAAAAACTGGCACGTCGCAGAGGATGGCGGCAAAGGCACAAACGTTGCGGTTGCTCTCGGCAGGCTTGGTGTTGACACCGCCTATATTGGTAAAGTAGGCAACGATCCCTGGGGCGACCTCGGAGAAAAATGGCTTACGGACGCCAAGGTCGACGCGACCTTCATGTACAGAACCGATGAGGTATCAACAGGCACTGGGCTTATCCTTATAGGACCGGACGGACATAATACAATCATTGACGGCGACAGTTCCAGCGTAAAGCTGACCTTAAAGGAAGTAACGGACGCTCTTGGCACCATGAAAGGTTCCTCTTTCTTTGTCACAGGCTTTGAGATTCCCATGCGCATTGCACTGGACGGAGCCAAATACGCGAAAAGCCTCGGGATGCAAACTGCATTAAACCCGAGTCCATTGCCTGAGCAGCCGATGGAAAATCTCGATTATATTGATTATCTCTTTCTGAATGAGGTTGAGGGCCGCTACATCTGCGGGTTCTCACAGGATGAATCTGTTGAGATTCGCGCGCTAATGGAGAGTATTCAAAAAAAATACGGAGTCCGGAACATTGTTCTCACTCTTGGCAGTTCCGGCAGTGCGGCGCTCTGCGGCAGCGAATTCCTGACAGTCCCGCCCGTAAAGGTAGATAAGGTCGTGAACACTGCCGGTGCCGGCGATGGCTATATGGCAGCCACGATTGCAAATTTAGTGTGGGGCAAAAATCTTCGTGAGGCGATGAGCTGGGCGAATAAATACGCCGCTCTGTCCGTCACGATTGACGGCACCATTCCTGCATACCGTCCTCTGAATGAGGTCAACGACTATATTGCTAAGCTTGAAAAGCAGTAATTATCGGCTTTAGATGTTAATTCATCGCCGTTAATTATATATTCCCCCTCAATTCTGCTCTCTGCCCTAAAGAAGGCAGAAAAACTTGCTGGGCCCCGTTAAACGGAGCCCAGCTTTTCTATTTCTAACGTGTTCTATTCTAGTCCAGCATCCTGCATCATTGCGCGTACGCGATTCACTGCGCGCTGAGCGTACATTCTGGGCTCGTTGATATAGCCCAGCACCAGCTCAATAGTTGCTGTTCCGTCGTAGCCGATGGCCTTCAGCTCCGTCATAAGCTCCGGAAGCGGAATCGCGCCGTCACCGGGCATTATGTGGCTGTCCGTGCCCAGTTCGCCGTCAATAATGTGCATGTGGTACATCTTTTCTCCCAGCTTGCTGAAATAGGCCATTATGCTCTCGTGCTGAACATAGGGCGCGACGGTATCACACATGCCGACGATGTAAGGGTTATCTATCCTTTTAAAAAGCTCGACAAGGTCGTTTGCGCTCTTAAAGGCGTTGGATTCATAGGGCGTGAGGGTCTCGACGACAAGTTTAACTTTGTCCTTTTCAGCGTGCTCGGCCAGTTCTCTTAGTGTTTTTACCATGCGGTCCCAGATTTCGTCGTAGGTTGCCTCGTAGCCCGCGTGGGACGGAGAAACGAGCATATAGTCAGCTCCCATCTCTTTCGCCATATCCAGACAAAGCTTGAGATAATTGACAGCGTCCTGCCTCTGCGACTCGCTGCCTATCATAAAGTTATAGGGATAGCCGTTGTGCTCCGGCGTAAAGCCGAGTACGGGCATCTCGTACTTATCGATGAGCTTCTTGATAATATTGATGTCTCCGGCCTTTAAGTCGGGCGCGTATGCGTGGGGTCTGCCGCCCCATAGCTCAATGTAGTCATAACCAAAGCGTTTGGCGTCGATAAAGCAATGCTCGAGAGGACTGCGCTGATATCCGGAAGTAAACATGCCGAGTTTCATTTGTTTTACGCTCCTTTTTAGCTATCTATGATAGTTATTTTTATTCAATCGCGGGTCATTACGCGGCCTGCGGTTCAAACACATTAGCTGCCTGAGCGGACAGACTCTTCTTTCACGGCTGACCGTAATATCCGCGTTCGGCACCCTCTTCTGCAATCTGCTGTGCTGACAGTAGCGGAACGGGTCTGCCTGTCGCGAGTACCGCGAGATGCACCTTGCTGGCTTCCTCGAGATAGACCGCCGCACAAAGCGCCTGCTCCAGCGTCTTACCGAAGGCCATGACTCCGTGATGTTTTAAAATGACCGCTTTCGCCTTTGTCGCGTGCTCCACCGTACTTATTCCCATGCCCTCGTCAGAGCTTGGGGTAAACGGCGCCACAGGCACATCGTCGCCTATTTCGTCGATGACCGTAACCTGATTTGCGGGTAAAGTTTCACAGACCATGCCGACAGCCGTCGCATAGGGCTGATGTGTGTGGATAAGCGCGTTTATATCGGGGCGGTGTTTAAAAATATAGAGCAGCGCCTTGCTGTCACTGGAGGGGCGGCGCTTGCCTTCGATTATCTTCCCTTCGCTGTCAAGTATCACTATATCATCCGGCACCATGCTGTCATATCCCATGGCGGAGGGTGTTACAAGAATATTGCCATTCGGCATGCGCAGGCTCACGTTGCCGCCGCTCAAAGTTACGAGATTATATCTCTCCATGCTTCTGGCACAGTCTATTAGCTCCTGCTTTTCTTTCTCGAACATATTTATTTACCTCGCTCTTTCCGCGCTATACATTTCGCCCACTTCTCGGTAATGCTTCCATGCGGCTTTGGGGTCCTTTGCGGAAAAAATGGCCCGCCCCATTACAACACCGTCCGCGCCTGCCTCTACAACCTCGCGGATATTACTTTCGTTCACTCCGCCGTCCACCCATATCTGTACCGACGGTGGGAGCATCGCCCTTGCGTCCTTGATTTTTTTTAGAACTCCCTTTCTAAACGGCAGTCCCTCACAGTCCGCCTCAACACTTACCAGAATTATCTGATCAAGCGCATCGGCATAGGGCTCCAGAACGCTCACGGGCGTCTTGATATTGAGAGCCAGTCCCGCTTTACGGCCAAAGCCGTGTACGGTGCTCAAAAACAGGCTGGGGTAAGGAAGAGCCTCAACGTGCGCCGTAACGAGCCACACTCCGGCTTTGCACAGCGGTTCCGCGAACTGCATCGGATCGTTTGCCTCGATGTGCGCGTCGAGAGGTATCTTTGTATAGCCTGCCACCTGCTCTACAAAATCCATTCCGAAGCTTATCCCGCGCACAAAGCAGCCGTCGTCAATGTCCAGGTGCAGGGTGTCGATGCCCTCGAGCGCGTCCAGCTGCCGGGCAAGATGCAGAAAATCGCAGGAATAAAGCGAAGGACTGACAGTAAACATCTTATCTCTCCCCTGTTATTGGTGGAAAACCGCAAGCGCATTAAGCGCTTTTTTAAAGTTCTCATATTTCTTGTCGTAAATTTCTCTCTTGTCGGGGTTTGGCTCAAATACTCTTTCAATCTGCACCATGCGCTCCGCCGCCTGACGTTCGTCGGCGTACAGGCCAATCGCGACCGCTGCGCCCATGGCGGCACCTTTTGCGGAAAGCTCCTCGCCGCAAGGCACCTCAATCTTCATCTGGAGCGCGTCCGCCATCATCTGAGTCCAGACTCGGCTTTTTGTCACACCGCCGGAGAGTCTCGCCGTTTTGTACTCTCTGCCGTCGTAGCACAAATTTCCGATATGCAGCTTTGTGCTGAAAACCACACCCTCATATACAGCCTGCAGCATATGCTCTCTTGTGTTATAGCCCGAAAGGTTGAAAAATGCCGCCTTTCCGCCTGAAACTGTAGAGGAATCGAACAGATATGGCACGAACACTACGTCGTTGTCCTGCCCTTCAAGACTCTCCATTATAGCATTACATTCGTCGTAAAGACTGCTTCGTGAAACATCCCCGCGGTCTTTGCCTATAAGCTGATTTACGAACCAATCGAAATTGCTTGCGGAGGTCGCGCTGGAATCCTCCGCCATGAAATGGCCCGGCAGATAAGAAAGTGTCATCGTATTCTGGTTTTTATCGGGGTCAGTATTTGCCTGCGCCGCGAGATGTTCGTTAATAGACCAGGTTCCCGCTATCAGGCAGAGTATATCCTCCGTCAACACACCGCTTGCCAATGCGCCGGCGTCTATGTCGAAATAGCCTCCGGCCACGGGTGTTCCCATTGCAAGCCCTGTCTCCTTCGCCGCTTTTTCGGTAACATATCCGGTTATTTCCGTACTCGCGGCGATGCGCGGCATAAGGCGCTCATATCCGCCTATGCCCAGAGTCTCGAATATCTCACTGTCGAATTTTCTTGTATCCAAATCACACAGACAGGTTGAGGACGCTTCCGTCAGCTCTGTAACGAATTCACCTGTCAGCTTGAAGCGGATGAAGTCCTTGATTCCCAAGCACCACGCGCTTTTCTCTATGACCTCTGGCATGTTGTCCTTAAACCACGGCAGCAGTGCCGCCGGCTGGGCCGCCCAGATGTTCTGGCGAGTTTTGGGATAGATTTTTCGTCCCAGACCGTTCGCGCGGAAACGCGCCGAATAGTTTTCCGCGCGCGAGTCGGTGGAGATAATACACGGATAGGTCTCCCCGCCCTCACTGTCCACAAGGCATATGCCGTTCCCGTAACCGGTGAGGCCGACGGCAAGAATGTCCGAGCCTTTTACTCCCGACTTTTTGATTACTGCACTTATTGCTGCGGCGTTTGCCTGCCACACCTGCCCCTGCTCTCTCTCTGTAAAGCCGGGAGCGGGCTGCAGCATTCCGACTCTCTCGGAAGCTGTCGCCATCTCTTTGCCGTTAAGGTCAAACAAAACGCATTTGATTTCCGAGCCGCCGTTGTCAATTCCGAGTATGTATTTTTCCATAATTTCACTTCCGCTCAACAGGTATGCAGAGCCCCTTTCGGAGACCCAGCAGTAAATCATCAATGATGTCCGCGACCGCGTCGTGATTGTTATCAGAATTAGTTATATAGTCTGCCGCCGCCTTGGCACATGGCTGGGCGTTCTGTACGGCAACTCCGATTCCGGCGCCCTGCAGCATACTGACGTCGGAGTCAAAGTCTCCCGCCGCAATCACCTGCTCCGCAGTATAGCCGAACATATCCAGAAACCGCCTTACGCCGTTCCACTTGTGTATGCCCTTTGGCATTATATCTATACAGCCGGGTTCTGAATAAACATAGTAAATTTCAAGTCCCGCTTTGTCGAGATACTTCGCAACCTTGTCGGCGTCGGCTGTGGCCATCATGCCTTCCATCTTGGTATACGGCACCTCGTCTGGGCTGCCGTAAAGTATCGGCTGAGTCCCAAGCATGTCCACGTATGCCTGAAGCCCTTCCGTCCAGCGGTTCACAGCCCAGTACATACCGCTTACCAGATGCAGCTGGTAACCATGCTCAAGACAGTACTCTATAATTTCTCTTGCATCACGTTCCCGCATGTATTCGTTAAACAGCACTTCTCCGCCCGAAACACGAACAAGCTTTCCGCCGTTATTTAGAATGAGGTAATCCGCAAGTCCGGGACACTGATCCTTTATGGCGTACATATCCACATCCCGCCTGCCGGTTACGAAACAGACTATTGCTCCGGCTTTTCTCGCCCTTCGCAGGGCGTCCTTAGTCCGGTCATGCAGGACGCCGGTATCATCCACCGTCGTTCCGTCCAAATCCAGCGCCAGTATCTTTGGCTTTCGGTCGCTTCCCTTTAACTTCATATTTTTAGGTGTTCAAAGTGTTTTGCGATAATTTTTGACCACCTGCATAAATTCGCTCACCCGCGCAATGTCGATATGCTTATAGAAATCTCCGTCTTCCTTGAAGGTTGTGCCGACCACGGCCGCGTCGGAGGTTCTAAGCTTTCTTTCGACTGTGTCCACGCGGCAGCCGGTGTTGCACAGCACGACCACTTCGGGCGCGCCCGCCTTGACGGATGCAATAAGCTCGTCGTCAACCTCCTGTCCCGCAGCTGATGCCGAGATGCAAAGTCCATCCGGACTTGCCTTGAAAATAACAGACTTGGCAATATCCACGAGAGGACGTGTATCCAAATTTCTATCGGATTCGGGATTGATAAAATAGAGCATTTTCAGATTATCCTGATGCAGGGCTGCCTTGCGGCGCATAATCTGAGAAAAATCGTTGTTATACAGTCCGCCGTCACCGACGTAGACGCCGCAAAAGGTGCCGCGGATGAACTTCGCGTCCACTGCCGCCGCGAGCTCTATACTGGCCATACCATCGGATATACAGTCGACGCCATAAGGAACACGTATTTCGCTCTTTAGCTCTCCTATTACGCGCGCCATCGCGGCAGGCGTAACGAAGCTCATATGCCTTTCATAAGGCAGACTGAACTCGTTGCTGAAAATGATTCCGTCCACGCCGCCATCTTGCAGGGCGTGCAGGTCCTTCCTCGCGAGCTCCACAACATGATCCATATTGTCTCCGTGGCGATACTTGGGGTCACCCGGCAGCGGGTCCAAATGCAGCATTGCAAAAATCGGCTTTTTAACGCCAAACATTTCTTCTGTCCAAAGCATAATTTCATCCTCCTGATACCGAAACGCGAACCGTATAGCAGAAATTTACGACCGATTCGGGTTAAGGTTTTCTATATTATGCCTCAATCCGAGGCTCTGATATCATCATTTTATATCAGTTTGTGATTTATTATACCAATTGTACTTACTGAAGTCAATACAGACGAAGATATATGGTATATTATTATACATATTCCCCTTTATTTGCGTGGCTAATTGTGCATCATTATTATTTTTTGAATTTCAGAGGCTTTCAGCATTGTTAATTAATTTCCTGCCTAACTTTACGCAGAATAGCACTTCAATGTGTCTTGAATAAATTGAATTATACATATATTCCAAAATACGATGTGTGATTATGTAGTAAAGTCCAAATATTATGTCTGAAGGTTGAAACATATACATGCAAGTGTTATATTGAGTCAGGTACATTGGTTTTAATAATTAGTAACTTGTTGTATTAATATATCTGTTGGCCTTACAGAAATAATATAAATATGCCGCCAAAACCAGAAAGGACTGATTGCTGAATGCTTAAATATGACAGGCAGAAACAGATTGACAGCATTAGCGGAGCGCTCGCTCTGCGCGGTGAAATAGAAAAAACCGTCGATATAATATACGACGAGGGCTTTGACGGTATCTATTTTCTCGGTATAGGCGGCACTTTGGCCTCCGGTATGCAAACAGAAGTATACATGCGCGCAAAAAGCAGTCTGCCAGTCTATGTAGAAAGCGCCGGAGAATATCTTACAAGCGGCAATAAGCGTATAAGCTCTAGTTCCGTCATCGTTTTCTCATCTGTAACAGGTTCCACCAAGGAGATTGTGGAGGCCATCGCCAAGCTGAAAGAACTGGGCTGCCGCATTTTTGCTTTCATCGATAACGACTCCGCTCCGCTCATAAGTGACTGTGATTACTGTGTCACCTACCCCGGCAACGAACAGCTCAAGTTCTACATGGTTGCGAACCGGCTGATGTATAAAAACGGTGAATTTCCTGGTTATGACCGCTATAACGCGGAAATGGAACAGCATCTGGCCTTAGCTCTCTGTGATGCTGAGGAGGCAGCCGATACTTTCGGCAAAAAGTTTTCCGAGGACAAGCTCAACTATCTAAAGGAGCATCCGGAAATGCCGCACTATTTCATCGGCAGCGGCAACCAGTGGGGCGCCGCCTATTCCTACGGCATGTGCTACTGGGAGGAGCAACTCTGGCTGCGAACCAAGACCATTACCGCCTCCGAGTTTTTCCACGGAACTCTTGAAATAATTGACCGCGATACGCCTGTGACTCTTTTCATGGGCGAAGATGAACAACGTCCTTTAGCGGAGCGCGTCGCATCCTTTCTTCCGAAGGTCTGCGGGAATTATACTATTATAGATACAAAGGACTACGCTCTCAAGGGCATCAGTCCGGAATTTCGCGGCTCTGTTTCGCATCTTGTCATGCGCGTTGTCAACAACCGCGTTGATGTGCATCTGGAGCAGCTTCTGTGCCATCCCATGCAGATTCGCCGCTACTATCGTCAGTTTGATTATTAATCATTAATATAATAAAAAAGAGTGTGCTGATATGAAAAATGCTTATTTTATGGGGATCGACACCGGAAGCAATTCCAGCAAAGGCGTACTTATTGATGAAAAGTGCAATGTCCTGGCAGTACATACAACGGAGCATGTAATGGAAAACCCTGCCCCGGGCTTCTATGAGCATGACGCTGAAAGGGACTGGTGGGGCGACCTTTGCGCCATAAGCCACGCCCTTATCGAAAAGACGGGCGTTGACCCAAGAGACATCAAGGCCATCGGAACCAGCGCTCTGGGAGCCGACTGCCTGCCGGTGGACGAAAATTGCAGACCTTTGCGCAAAGCCATACTCTACGGCATTGACGCAAGAGCGACGGACGAAATGGCCCAGCTCACGCAGATGTATGGTGAAGAGCAAATCAGAAAATGGTATGGACGTCCGCTCTGCTCCAGCGATGTGATGCCAAAGATACTCTGGATTAAGAATAAAGAGCCGGAGGTCTATGCTAAAACCTATAAGTTTCTCACAGGCTCAAGCTTTATCGCGGCAAAGCTGACGGGTAATTATACAGTTGACCGTTTCCTCGGCCTCGCTAGCTTCAATCCGCTTTACAATAACGACGGGACTCCAAATCCGGAAACCTGCAGGCCAATTTGCCGCCCCGACCAGCTTGCGAATGTGCTGGAGGCTACTGATATTGCTGGTTACATCACAGAACAGGCGGCAAAAGATACCGGCCTTGCCGTCGGCACTCCGGTCATTGTCGGTACGGATGACTCGGGCGCTGAGGCCATCAGCACTGGAGTTGTGGAACCGGGCAAGATGATGGTGCAGTTCGGCTCTTCAATCTATATGATACTAGGCACAAAGGAGCTTGTTGATGACGAACGGCTCTGGCGTGAAGAATTTATCGTCCCCGGTCTCTGCGACATATCCGCCGGAACCAATGCTGCCGGATCTCTGACAAAATGGTACAGAGACAACATTTTCCCCGACGCTCTGGAAAAAGAGCGCGCGGGCGGGCCGGATGCCTATGAGACTATGCTCGAGGGTGTCGGCGCGATTGCTCCCGGAAGCGAAGGTCTCATCACCCTCCCCTACTTTGCCGGCGAGCGCACACCAATAAATGACCCTTATGCAAAAGGAGTGCTCTGCGGCCTTACTCTGGCGCATACGAGACAGCACATGTATCGAAGCGCACTCGAAGCTGTAGGCTTCTCTGTAAATCAGCAGCTAAAGATTATGATGAACCATAAGGTTCCCATTGAGCAGGTCTTCGCTGTCGGCGGCGGGGCGAAAAACCCTCTTTGGATGCAGATTGTTGCGGATATTACAGGCAAGACCATAAGCACACCCGCGGTTACCGTGGGCGCAAGCTTCGGCGACGCGATGATGGCGGCTCTGGGAATTAAATGGCCCGGCTACGAGAGCTTTGCAAGCCTGACCAAATTTATTAAACCTGGTAAAAGCTATGAGCCGAATCCGGGAAACCATATGCTTTACGAAAAATATCAGGCTCTTTATGACGCTCTCTATACAGCGACGGCTGATATTATGCACAGTCTGTACTGAGGCTCCGTGCTTTCTCTACTGAAAAAAGCGATTCCGGGAAGCAGCCTTCAGGCTGTTCCCCGGAACACTCGTTCAAGTCTTATGCAGACGAATTTTAAAGCTTATCTTGTCGCTCCTGTGATAAGAGTTGCTGTATTCAATAAGGCGGCCGCTGTTGTCCTTGTAGGTGCATTCCATCATAATCAGCGCAACGCCGTCCGGCACGTTCAGCATTTTTCTTATAGCCTGTGAGCCCATTACAATTTCAAGGTTTTGCCTCATTGCGCACATCTCTACGCCGTAAAACGTGAAGACATCGCGCATTGAAAAAACCGATGAATTTACGACCTCCAGCTGAGGTACTACATCCTGAGGAACGAAGATTTCCTCCATGGACACAGGCTCATTATCCACCGATACCAGCTGACGCAGGTAAAAAATCGGGTCTTCCGGCTCGATTTCAAAGATGTTTGCATATCTGTCACCGGCGGTACGAAGTACCTTCGTAAGTTCTTTTACACTCGCGCTGCTTTTGCCCTTCGCAATCGACGATACGAACCCGCCGTGCTCTTCCAGCGCTTCTTCCAGCTTGTTGCCGACGACAAACACACCCTTGCCCTGCACTCTGCGGAGCATTCCCTCGTTTACAAGAGCAACCACCGCGTTGCGGACAGTTATGCGATTGATGCCGTAAGTCTCGGCCAACTCGTTTTCGGAGGGTATGGCCGTGCCCGGCTGATATTCGCCTTCCTCAATCTTGTTGCGCACTATCTCGCGCAGCTGCAGATATATGGGCATACGGTAGGTAATTTTGTTTTCTTTTTCCGGAGCTTCTTCCGTTATTTCCTTCATTGCTTCACCTTCTAACCGTTTCTGTCAATCATGCTGACAAACTTGAAGCGATCCGCTCGGAACAGGGCTTTATAGTATTCAATGACCTCTTTATCCCTCGTAACCGTAATGCCCGAGGTAAAAAACACGGGGGTCTCTTCAGGGACTCCCAAAAGCAGCGATTCTTCTTCGCTGGTATAGGTTACGCTGATATTCTCTTCGCCGCTTACCTGATCGATTTTATAGATATTTGAGTATATGGAGCTTATGGAAGATTTCTCCGAATAATACTTATCGAAATCCGGAAAGCGCTCACAGTCCAGATATAAGGTTTCAATTATACATGGAACGGAATTGATGTTGCGAAGTCTGATACATTCGTAAACCTTTTTCCCCAGTGGGATTCTCAGCTTTTTGGAAACCTGCTTTGTGGCCTCCATCACTCTCATGCTCAGAATCTTGGTCGTAATTGTCGCGCCCTGCTGCCAGATGTCCTGCGACAGAGAGCTGACTCCGACAATATTTCTGACCTGCTTTGCTTCGGCGACATAGGTGCCGGTTCCCTTTATTCGGTAGAGCCGCCCCTGTTCGACCAGAGTGTTCACGGCAAAATGCAGAGTCGTGCGGTTTAGTCCCCACATTTTACAGAGGTCGCGTTCCGAAGGGATACGCGCGTTAGGTGAGATTCGGTTTACTGTGATAAAATTTTCCAGCTTTTCAACTGCGTCGGTATGAGGAAGTACGCGATAGTCCAAGCACATCCCTCCTTAATTGTTATTGAGCCTAAAAGGAACATCTCGTAAGCATTCACATTTTCATATGTTATCATATTAATTTTCAATATTCAACACGTTGTATAAGGATTATTTTTTAATAAAATTATAAATATTCAGGAGGAACAATCATGGCACATTTTATTACGGGCGTATTGGACGAGATACTGACACCCTTCAACGAGGATGGTTCAATCAACTATGAGCAAACCGCTGAGATGATTGACTGGCATCTTTCCAAAGGCATTAAAAACTTTTTCGTAAACGGCTTCGGGGCAGAATGCCACGCTCTTTCCACAGAGGAAAAACTTGAGCTGCTGAAAGTTATCTACGGCAGAACGAAGGGCAAAGCTAAGATTATGGCCTGCTCCTTTGAAAACACCGTCGCTCAGAACAAGCAGCTTCTCGATCTATATGAGGAAACAGGCATGGCCGATTGCTATGCCATAACCGCTCCTCCCTATTTCCGCCACACTCAAAAAGCACTTTATGACTATACCGCTGAGCTGATTGACTACGCCAAGCGCCCGGTCTATATCTACAACTGCGTACAGGAAGGTACTCTTTATGCGCCTGACACGCTCGCAAAGCTCGCCAAGGAACATCCCAATCTCCGCGGCTTCAAGGACGCCTCAGTGGATATTCTTAACTTTCTCCAGTGCACCCTCCGCATTGACAAAAACGAGTTCGACTTTCTTGGCGGCTGCGACGGACTTGACGGCGTAATGATGATGCTCGGTGCCGTGGGCTGTGTTTCCTTCATGGCTGTACCGTATCCCGCCGAGATGATTGACATCTGCAAATACGGGCTTGCCGGTGACTATGAGAAATGCATTGCTGCTCAGCACAAGGTACTTAAAATACGCAATGTCGTGAAAAAGTCACCTTTTAACGCTGCTTACATTTACGCTATGAAATACGGCGGAGGCCCCACCGGCATGCACTCCCGTATGCCCAAGGATCAGGATTTTGTTTCCGATGAAGTCAAGGAAGAACTTGACAATCTTATGCGTGAACTTGGCTACGACGTAAAATAAGAAGCAGCGAAAGGAGCGTACAAGCTCATGGAATTTACGCGTATTAATTTTAAACCGTCCTTTTTCGGTGACCGCCCGGTCGAGCTAATAACAGACGGTGAGCTTCACGCAACAGCTTTCCGTTATGAATCCGGCGTCTGCGGTCTGAAAATTGAAAACGCCCATTGCAGCATGGTCGTGCTGCCCTATATGGGGCAGCAGATTTGGTTCGCAGAATTCTGCGGCAAACGGCTGACACAGCGTTCAATTTTCGATCAGCCGCTCGCAACGACCAAATTTGGAGACAACTACGGGGCTCTTCTGCTTCACTGCGGGCTGACAAATATAAACTGCGCCGGCGAAGGCGAAAGCTATCCTTTGCACGGCGAGCTGCCCTTTGCCGACTATCCGGAAACCTACGCCGGAATCGGCAGAGATGAAAAAGGCAAATACCTTGCAGTCGGCGGTACCTTTATATACCGAAACAGTCAGGAATACCACTACGCCTACAGCCCGGAACTGCGTCTATACTGCGAAGCTACGGTGCTGGAGATGCACATCGACATTGAAAACCGTCGTACAAGCGAGTTTGACTATGTTTTTATGTGCCACATGAACTGGCTTGCGGTGGACGGTTCGCACCTTATCTACAGTGCGCCCAAGGACGCGGAACACATCTCTGTATCTCCCACCGAACTGGGGGACGAATCCCCTCGCGCTGTCAAAATCCGTGAATACGGCAAAAAGCTCGTTGCTGACCCGACAATAGCCGATGTTCTTGACCTAAAGAATCAATGCTACGACCCCGAAATGTGCATCAATATACGCTACAACGCCGATTCTGACGGCTGGGCGCACGCGATGCAGCTTATGCCAGACGGCGATGCCTGCTATGTCGGCTTCCGCACAGCGGAGTTGCCCTATGCCCTGCGCTGGTTCTGCTGTACAGGGGACGAACAGGGACTCGGTGTCGCCCTGCCGACGACCGGCACTAACCACAGCACTGCCTATCAGAAGGCGCATGGCCTATTTAACACCATACCGCCGCACGGACACAACGAGCTTCGCTTCGACTTCGGCTATCTGTCGGAGAAAAATGCGAAGGAAATGGAAACGCACATAAACGACATACTTTCAAAATAAAGGAGCACCTCTATATGGCAATGAAAATTGCTCTCTTTACAGCCGGTTTTTCAAATTACCCAGTTGAGCGCGCGTTTGAAGCCGCCGCAAAAAATGGCTACGACGGCATTGAAATCGGGGGCTTTCGTCCCCACGCCTACGCCCCGGACCTTGCGCGCGGAGGCGCCGCTAAGCTTCGGAAGCTGTCAGCGGATTTCGGGCTTCCGATAGTTAGCTACGCTCCGGAAAACACCGGCTCGCCCTACAGCCTTGTCTTTGCAGACCCGAAAATGAACGCCGAAAGCCTTGACTATTTCAAGCTTACGCTGGATATGGCCAAAGAAATCGGCTCCGAGTACTGCATGTTCGCGTGCAATCATCCCGGCTACGGGCGCAGCAAGGAAGACGTGAAAAAACTGTTTATTGACAACATGAGAGTCCTTGCCGATCACGCCGAAAAAATAGGCCAGACCATAATTCTGGAGCCTGTAACACCCTTTGAGGGAACCATAATCACCACCTCGGACGATGTGCGTTGGGCGCTCGATCAGGTCAATTCTCCGCGTTTTAAATGCATGCTCGACCTCGCCTGCCCTCTCACCTGCGGCGAGCCCGTCTGCTCCTACTTTGAAAAAATGGGCAAGGACGTAAAGCACATTCACTTCATCGATGCTGTCTCCACCAGCGAGGATCACCTCATTCCCGGCGATGGCGAAATGGACTTTCCGCGTATCGTTAGCTACCTGAAGGGCATCGGCTACGACGGTTATCTGTCGCTCGAGCTGTTCAGCAGATACGCTAACGAGCCGGATTTTGCCGCCGAGCGCGGTTACAGGGCAATACGCTCGCTTCTGGATGAAAACTGACTGATAACAGCGGAGGAATATTATGAGTAAAACAAAAGCTATCGATGTAATCGTCCTGAACAGCCATGGCGTTGGTCAGGTATGCCACGTAAAGCGCCTTCCGCGTCGCGGCGAGACCATGGAGGCTACAAACTGGCATGTTGAAGAGGACGGCGGCAAGGGCGCAACGGTCTCCGTCGCTCTCGGACGCATGGGTGTCAGTACGGGCTATATCGGCAAGGTCGGCTATGACCCCTGGGGAGACATGGGTGACAAGTGGATGAGCGAATCCGGCGTAGATACCACTTTTATGTACCGCGACCACTCCGTCTCCACCGGTACAGGCCTCATTATGATAGATGAGGACGGCCTCAACACCATAGTTGACGGTGACAGCGCCTGCTCTGCGCTGACCTATGAGGAGACGCACAGGGCTATCGAAGCTATGAAGGAGGCCAAGGTCTTTATCACAGGCTTCGGCATGCCTTTCCGCAAAGCCCTCGACGGCGCGAAGATTGCGAAGGAAGAATTCGGCATGACGACGCTCTGCAACACGAGTCCTTTGCCGGACGCATCCATGGGCGAGCTGAGCTATCTCGACTTTATTGTACTCAACGATATTGAGGCAAAGCTGCTTTGCTCCCTGCCCGAGGATTCCAAAGCGGACTGGCAAAATATCCTCATGAAAATCCGTGACAAGTATCACTGCAGGGGCGTCATCATGACCTGCGGAGAAGCCGGCAGCGCCGTTCTGGATGGAGACGATTACTGGACTGTCTCTCCGACTCCCGTAAAGGCTGTGGACACCATCGGCGCGGGAGACGGCTATCTTGCGGCTGTCGCGGCAGGTCTTGTCTGGGGCAAAACGCTGCGCGAGGCTACAGAGTGGGCGAGCAAATACGCGGCCTGCAAGGTAACTCGTCAGGGCAGCATGACGCGCAAGCCCGGTTGTGGCTATCCTGAAATGCCGGATATCGAAGCCTTCATGAAAGAACATAAGTAAACTCATCAAACAACAGCACGACGCTCCGCATTGAATGCGGAGCGTCGTGCTGTTGTTTGAGCTGTCATTCCAGCTTTGCAAGCTCTTTCGTGTAGCCGTGCGTTGCCTCGATAAACAGGTCATATTTTTTCAAAAGCCGGTCGTAGACCTTTCTGTTTGCAGGATTTGGGTCATAGGTTTTGTCAATCTTCGCAAACTGCAGTGCCGTATCGGCTATGGAATCCCATTCTCCCGCGCCGTAACCCGCGATGATAGCGGCGCCGAGACACGCGGCGTCTTGAGTGTTCTTCATGGTGACGACCTGTCTGTCCAAGACATCTGCCTTTATCTGACACCACAGCGGACTCATCGAGCCACCGCCCAGCGAACGCACTTGTGTGACCTTTACTCCGGTCATTTTTTCTGTATATTCGATAATTTTCGTTATATTACAGGCCAGTGCCTCCATAAAGGCTCTTATAATGTGCCCCTTGGTATGGCCCAGACTGAGCCCGTAGAGCACGCCGCGCCCATAAATGTCCCTGTGCGGATTGCCCGCGCCGCCGAAAAACGGCATAAGAAACAACCCCTCCGCTCCCGCCGGAGTCTCCGCAGCGAGCTTGTCCATTAGGTCATAGGCATTGCCCTCGCCGCTGCGCTCTTTTAGCATCTCCTCTGCACAGAGGGTATCCCTGAGCCAGCGCATCAGAATGCCGCCCTTGGCTCCGGCCTGTATCATGTAGATGTCCTTCATATCACTGTAATTGCAGGGCACGCAGCCATTAAAATCAAACACGGGCTTATAGGCGGCAGTACAGACCATCAGCGCACCGCCGGTGGATTCGGAGAAAATTCCCGGCACGACGTTGCCGACTCCTATGGCCCCGCTGCTCTGATCCTGACCGCCGACCACAAGAAGAAGGTCATTCGGCAGACCCAACTCATCAGCTATTTCCGGAAGTATAGTTCCTATTGGAGTGCCGCACTCCACAATTTCCGGCAGCTGGGAGCCGCTAATCTCCAAATAGCCGAGCATTTCGGGCCACCACTGCTTTTTCGTGATGTCCCACAAGTATGAGGTACACCAGCTCGAGCCGTGGCTGACCTTTCTATTGCTCATATGCCAGAGTATGTAATCGTCGCACATGAACATCATACGGATTTTTTTAAAAAGCTCCGGCTTATTTTTCCTGAACCACAAAATTTTCGTCGCGGGATAAACGGGGTCTATGGGCGTCTGCCCCGTAGCGAGAACTATCTCCTCCGGGGAAAAGCGGGCGTTAATTTCGTCAGCCTCCGCCTCAGCGCGGTTGTCCATCCATACGTAGAAGTTGTCGAGAGGCTCCATATTCTCGTCCATGAACACTATGGTCTCAGCAGAAGAGTCCATTGCGAACGCCTCGACCTGCTCCTTATCCACTCCGGACTCCTCCATAACGCTTTTCACGCAGGTCTTGAAGGTTTCCCAATATACCTCCGGCTTTTGCTCGACTCGCTGCGCGGAGGGGCGCAGAAGCTCATACTCTCTCGCGCAGTGCAGAACCTTATTACCGTCATTATCGAAAAGCGCGGCCTTTATCGCCGTAGTGCCGATGTCAACGCCCAGATAATATTTTCGCCCGCCGGTTTTTAGTTTGTCTTCTTCCAATTTAAAAATGCTCCCTTATCCATTTGGAATCCTCAAAACGGTTTTCAGGCGGCTGCGATTCCACCTTCGGATAGCCGATGGCCATTACGCTGACTACACGGAGATTTTTTGGAATGCTGAGTACAGCACGGAAGCTCTCATAGCCAGCGTCTGACTGGCTGATGCCGAGCCAGACCCCGCCCAGTCCCAGGCCGTGCGCCGCAAGGAGCATGTTTTCGGTTGCGGCGGCCGCGCTGACCACCTGAAATTCCTCGTCCAGCCCGGCGGTATCGCTGACGTCCGTCATCACGACAATGGCGAGAGGACAGTTCTTCAGCATCTGCCACCACTTGCTGTGGCTAGAAATTTTGACCATAGTGTCATGGTTTTGTATCGTCAGGATTCGCCATGCGTGCTGCTCCATAGCGGTAGGTGCGTTCATGCCTGCCTCAACTATTTTGAGCAGTTTGTCCTCCTCAATATGGCGGTTCGTGTCATATGCGCGTATGCTTTTTCTCGACATTATTCCTTCCAGCAGTTCCATATAAGTTCCTCCTTATTTGAGACCAATTGATTGTATTTTAAGACATGCACTTCGGTTTATTGATGATAATAGACAAAATCAAATAAATATTGTTGCAATACTTATTATCATTTCCAGTATAACACAGTTATGTTATGATATCCACACATATTAGTATGCTATTTTAAATATATTATCATTTTATTAGGCCAGTTATTGACCCTTATCAAATATGTATGAAGGAAAGCGACAAGACTGTATTTAATTAGAATTTTATTGCCGCACGGCTTTGTAATAATTTATTTAACCTTCAACAAATAAGAAAAAGCACTTGACTAATCGGCTTAAAAATGCTATTATCATCGGGCATTCCATGTTATGCGCGAGTGGTGGAATCGGCAGACTCGCCGGCTTCAGGTGCCGGTGCTCTTCACGGGCGTGGGGGTTCAAGTCCCCCCTCGCGCACCATATTTTGTAAGTTCCGTAATCGTTGAGATTACGGAACTTTTTCAATTTCTCTAGTATTATCGGTCATTATATGATTTTTTTTTATTAATTTCTATATTATCATTCCATTTTTCATACTTAAAATATAATTCATTAGCATTACTTTTATGCGCGATTTGCTAACGATATTGCTAATGAAATAATGAAAGGCTTTCGAAGAATATCCGAAAGCCTTTTTTGTTGCTATTTTTGAGCGTTAATAAATCCCATCAGCCCGGTACTTTGCGTTTTTTGCGGAACCGTCGCATTCGTTTTTTTTTTTGTTGGTTCGTTCTGTCCGGCTATATAACCCATAAGCCCGCTGCCGTTGGAGCTCCCAGACGAGCTTGACGACGCTTTTTCTTTTTGTCCGGCAAGCTCTGTTTTAATCTTTGAGCCGACAGAGGAACTGTATGGGTTATTCTTTCCGCCCGTCTGGAGCTGCCAGAGTGCCGCTCGCTGTTCGTTAGTCAGTCCCTTTAGGCTGTTGATCGCGCTTTCGACTTCTTCGTACTTATAGCTCCCGTTTGCGTCTGCGTCGTATTTAGGAAGTATATCTTTGAACTTCACATATGTTCCGACCTTAACCCCATATGATGACGCTATTGTAATATGTCGCGGCCTTGCGAGTCTACGCTGTACTTTCCTGATTCAAGTACGGCTTTTATTCCCTGGTATGCTTTTTTGAGCTGACCGCCTCCGAATGGTGGGACTACATAAGCAACTGGAGCTATCAGTTCATCCAGAATGTTGTCCCAGTTTTTCCGCGTATTGCCCTCTCCGCTCATCAGGTTTCCGCTAGCTGTCCAAACTTTCTTGAGATTAGGAAATGCATTTGCAATAGGAAGCCGTCCGCCACCTAACGGTCCGCCTATAAATGGCATCTCGCTAGCTGTATTTTTCAACAGGTCATATGATGCAACGCCCGCTTTCTTCTTCTGTGTTGTGAAGTCCGGCGCCTCTCCTTTTATTGCGCCTGTAAGCATCTCCAAAGTATTAGGCAGTTTATATCCCGTAAAGTCCCCTGCCTCATCGTTCAGCAAGTCTATCGGATCCAGCGCAGGCCTCCGACCTATCAGAAATTCATATAGTTCGTTGTAGAGCCATGAACCAATAAAGAATTTTAGCAGCATTGTGACCAGTGCTCCCGCTCCCTTTTCTCTAGCTTCGCGCGGTAAATCTTTAAAAAGCCAGCTTAGCTGATTATTTACTTCGAGTTGAAACTGTGTTATTGCTTTGTAAATAGGATTGTGGCTTGCAAAAAATGTTGGCATAGAGCCCTTGCTTCTGTCAGCCATAATACCTGCTGTCCAGCCGTCAGCTTCTCTCATAGCAAGCTCTTCACTCATGCCTGCAGCTCGGTTATGTGCAAAGCGTGCGCGTACAAGGCTATCCGCTACAAATGTGTCTATGTATTCCATAGGCTTTGAAAACGAGCTTCTGTATCTCGTTATAGTAGTTCTGACGCGCCGCTTTGTCCGGCTCAACGGCAACCTTGGCTATCAGTTCGTCAAGAGCCATGTCGCTGATACCGTAACAACGAGATTTATTGTTTGAATCGCTACTCTCGACGTTGCGTGTGAAGAAATAGTTCGGTTCTCCTGCGGAAACCGTGAATGGCTGAGGCGCGATATCATAGTCGCCGCTCTTAAGCCTGTCGCTCCAAGTTGCGGAATCGACTGTTTCAATCTGTGCGTTCACGCCGATCTCCTTGAGCTGAGCCTGAATCATGGTCGCAACGTCCTGATATGCCCATGTAGCTTCTCAACATAAAATAGATAACGACAGCGATGAGAACCGCCAACAATGAAAAACGAATTGCCTCATATTGAGACCGAAAAACATAGATTCCGTGTAGTCACGGATTTCCCGATTGATTTTGACTTCCAATGTTTAACCTCCTTTATAATCTCATCATCTCTCTTACCACCCGGTCAGCCATTTTGATTGTTCCAACAAGAATGAGCATATTGAAAATAAGCTCCGCAATGTACGACCACACCATTGTCACCGGTGCAGCCGATGTGTCTACCGTAGGCGGAGAAGCCGCGAACACTGAGAATATGACGCAGCCGAGGACGATAACGACCCCCTCTAGGCAAACGGCAGCATAGCTTTTGAGGAAGCTCTTTCCTAGCCGCATCCATCATTTCATAGACCTCTGTGCGTCCGGCCTGCTTGGATGCCGCCCACTCGTCCTTGTTGAAAGCATTGTCGGGTGTGTACTGTGCGCTGTGCTGAGGCTGTGCGGAGAAGATGTCGTCATAGTTTTCCATTATGTGCGCTCCTTTTTCAATTTATTTTTATTCTGTCTGGGTTTGCTGTTCTGGGATATGGAAGGTATGTTACTGCGCATTTTTTCTTTTGTTCGGCGCTCCGGTGGTTTCTGTTTCTGCTCGGCCTTGATAGTACGCAGCTCCTCGCATATGGAATGACGCACAGCACCTTCGGTCTTTGCTTTTTTGTTCGGCGAGGAAGGCTTTGATTGAGCGGATTTCACTGGAGCCGCCGTCGTAGGGTTTGGCTTGTCCTGCTGCTTTACAGGATCGCCACCCATAAGCTCGGCGATAAAAGCGTCCATGTTTTTATCGGCTGGCGTATTCCTGACAGGCTCCATTTTTTCGGCACGAGACTTTTCGATTTCTGTCTTAATTGCGGCAGTGTCCACAGTGGCAAGCGAGAAGCGCTCCACTAGGATACCCTATCGTCCAGTCTCGCCCGAATAAAGAGAATTTTCGTTATGGCCATGCTCAGAAAGCTTTTACCTGATGCCAAATCTGCGCCTGCATGGACTTTATGGCATCGATGTCCTCCTTACTGACGTGTCCCGTGCCGTTGGCCACACGCGCAATCTGGTTGATGTTATTTCCGATGGCCGAGAGTTGGCGAAGAATCTCTGCTAAATGCTCTGGTGGAATGGGCCTTATATCGAGGCTCAGGATGAGGGAGCGGATCAGTGCCTCTCCGGACAGGCCCGTTAGCTCAGACTGTTTTTTCAGACGGCGATGTTCGCTATCGTTGAGCCGGACGCTGATTTTGATCCTGCGCGGGTTCAATAATAATCACCTCCAACGCGTAATATTAATAATCTTGTTAAGCTGATGAAAAGAAGTGTTGTTTGTGGTATCATAACGACAAACAGAAATTTAACGGAGGGAAATATGGATAAGTTTGAGTACAAAACACTATTTACTGATGCCAAGGGAACATTTGGCGGTAAAGTAGATAAAAACGCATTTCAACAGGAATTAAATGAACTGGGGGCACAGGGATGGGAGCTGGTCAGTGTCGTTCCAACAGCTCAAAGCTATGGCAGCACCCGGTGGGTGATTTCCATATTTAAACGCAGGGTACAATAATGCTATTGAAATAGCTTGCAAATCATGATTTGACGATAGGCTTATTTTCTGTTTAAGGAGGCGACCGGAAAATAGATATGAAGAACAGAACCTATATCGCAATCGACTTAAAATCCTTCTATGCTTCGGTCGAGTGCATGGAGCGCAGGCTTGACCCGCTGACGACCAATCTGGTCGTCGCTGACGCCAGCCGAACGGAAAAGACTATATGTCTCGCCGTCTCCCCTTCTCTCAAGGCCTATGGAATTCCGGGACGAGCAAGGCTGTTTGAGGTCGTTCAAAAAGTCAAGGAAGCTAATGCGCGGCGGCTGCGCGAAGCGCCGGGCCACGTGTTTACCGGGTCTTCCTTCAACGACACAGATCTGAAGTCCTCTCCGGGCCTATCGCTGGACTACATTGTCGCACCGCCCAGAATGGCGCACTATATGGAGTGCAGCACACGTATTTATAACGTCTATTTAAAGTATGTTGCACCCGAGGACGTCCATGTCTACTCCATTGACGAGGTATTCATTGACGCCACTGATTATCTGAGCACGTACAGGCTCACAGCGCGTGAGTTCGCTATGAAAATGATTCTGGACGTTCTTGAGACAACCGGTATCACTGCCACTGCGGGTATCGGCACAAATCTATACCTCAGCAAGATTGCGATGGATATTGAGGCAAAGCATATTCCGGCGGATAAAAACGGCGTTCGAATTGCAGAGCTGGATGAGATGAGCTACCGCCGTCTTTTATGGTCGCACCGGCCTCTCACCGACTTCTGGCGTGTGGGGAAAGGATATGCAAAGAAGCTTGAGCAGAACGGGCTTTACACCATGGGTGATATAGCAAGATGCTCAATCGGCAAGCCTACTGATTTTTACAACGAGGACCTGCTGTACAGACTGTTCGGCATCAACGCAGAACTGCTCATTGACCACGCCTGGGGCTGGGAGCCTTGTACGATTGTCGACATCAAGGCATACAAGTCTGACACAAAGAGCCTAGGCTCCGGACAAGTTTTGCAGTCTCCGTACAGCTTTGAAAAAGCAAAGCTGATCGTGCGTGAAATGACCGAGCTGCTGGTGCTCGATCTGGTGGAAAAGGAGCTTTTGACCGACCAGATGGTTCTGACCGTCGGCTATGACATTGAAAACCTCTCAGACGCGAAAAGGGGTCAGGTCTTTCGCGGAGAGATTACCACCGACAGATACGGCCGCTCGATTCCGAAACAGGCCCACGGCAGTATTAATCTCGGCAGACACACCTCCTCCACGAAGCTTGTTTTAAAGGCTGTGATGGAGCTTTTTGACCGTATAGTCGATAAAAATCTTCTTGTCAGACGAGTCAGTCTTGTGGCAAATCATCTGGTTGACGAGGCGGCTGTCCGGGAAGCCGGCAGCCCCGAGCAGCTTGACTTCTTCACGGATCACGAGGCCGAGAAGCAGGATGAAGCCAAGCTTGAGCGCGAGAAAAGGATGCAGAAAGCTACTCTGGCCATAAAGAAAAAGTATGGTAAGAACGCCATCCTGAAAGGCACAAATTTCGAGGAAGGCGCTACCACTATAGACCGGAACAGGCAGATTGGAGGACACAAGGCATGACGAGTTCCTATGACGACATCATCAATCTGCCCCACCATGTCTCCGAAACCCACTCTCAGATGCCCGCTGCAGACCGTGCGGCCCAGTTTGCACCCTTTGCTGCGCTCACCGGCTATGACGCTGCCGTCAAGGAAACCGCGAGACTGACCGACAAGCGCTTGGAATTAGATGAGAGCGCGAAGGAAGCCTTGAACGAGAGACTGCGAATCATAGCAGCCTATCTCAAGGACCGCCCGGAAGTCTCCGTCACCTACTTTCAGCCGGATGCAAAGAAGGATGGCGGCTCCTATGTTACGGCTGTCGGTACGGTTAAAAAAATAGGCGAATATGAGCGAGTTGTTGCTATGGCTGATGGTACGGTTATTCCCATTGATGAAATATTCAGCATAGATGGGAAGATATTTGAGACTATGGAGTTTTATTTGCGTGAGAGCGAATTATGATAAATATAAACTATGGTATGTGATGTGAAAAGAGTAATCAGAGACGACTATGTATTTGACATTGATATTGAAAAAGCGAAAAGTTTTTATTCTGATTTGCCGAGAGTGTTTAACGGCCTCTCCGAGTACCTGCCTGAACTAACGCGATTTATGACATTGCTGGGGATCGACATTGAAAAACCGGTTAAATACGCCCCGAATGACATGTATGATTTGCTTTATCGGACATACGGAACGTTTACAACTGAAACTGGATATGAGCTTGACTTTTTAGGAGAAGATATATATGTGTCGGTTATTCCATCCAAGAATGAAACTAAACATAAACAAAGTGGTAGTAAAGACATTATTAATGTTACGGTATTGGGAATAATGCTGAGAAACAAGTAGTACTATTAGAGCTTGAGCAGACCGACTCCATAAAATCAGGCGTAAGTTGCTCATTTTCTGGATATCCACATTCTCAGCCGAGACCATTTGCATATTGGGTTTCAGGGGCTTGCCCCTGAAATGGATATTTTGCCGTCATCGTGACGGCAAAATATCATGCTTGCAAAAGCGGCGCTTCGCGCCGCGCAGAACGCGGGGTATTAATAAGAATCACTTTACTCACGCTCGGTTCCTCCTCTCGTTTTGACTTTGTGTTCGATTCCAATTGACGCAGTCAGCATATCGTTGTAGTCCTTCCCAATAGGCGGTGGACGGTATGTTACTTCCATTCCTGGGAGAGCTGAAATGATACCTTGTGCAGCGGCTCGCCCAGCCTCGTCGTTATCCAAGCAAAGGGCAATGTGGCGTATCTGAGGATGATCTTTCAAGTATTGCTCCAGTGCCATGGGTACGGTAGGTGTTTCTTCTCGGGGCTTATAGATGCCTACCAGTGACACGCCATTAACAGTTCGCCAATCGTACCCGTTTCTTTTGATGAAGGTCAAGTAGGATAAAAGATCAATTGCGCCCTCGGTTACAACGAGAGCGCAATTGTTATCTGAAGCTGTAAAGCTGAAAGAGTAATGCTTGTCGCTGCCTTCTGCATCGCGCAGGAATGTGGAGCCGGATAAAGTGCTTCGCATTGAAGCACACCTAGGCTTATCCCCTTTGAAGCCAACGAACACAGCGTTGTGGTGTTCATGTTCCTCATAAAGTTGCCCATGCTTAATGCAATGATTAATAATCTCCGGATCAATTCCTCGTGAGCACAGATATGCGAAAACACGTCGGTTGTTGTCGTTTCGTTCCGGTAAAATCAAAGTCCTTGGTTCGTCTCGCGCCGGAGGTGCCCGCGACTGTGCCGGAGAAGAAACAGGCGTATCTCTCAGTATAAGCCCAACAGCTTCTGTGAAGTTCATGACGCGTACTTTTGTTAGATAATCCAGCGCTGTCCGCCCACCAATTCCATGCGACCACCAGCACCATATCATGAGAACGAGTATAATATGTATCTCCATCATCATGCATATCCTGAAGCACAATATGCTGAATTTCACTTAGATAACTATATAGATTACTCTGGCGTGCTCTATGATTCCACTCGGTTTACAAGAGCCGACGTTGAAGAATACATGTGTAAGTATGTTTTAAGGATCGATTTTAATTAATGAGAAACTGTTTTTCTTTTATTTTCGCTCTTCCTCGGTATCAAATACAGCCACTTAACATTTTCAATTCTATTCAATGCCCGCATCAGATAAAGCAATCAGCTCACTGAAGACATCGTCAAAATCTAACACTGCTTCACGTAGGAAATATGACAGCGCTTCCCTGTTCTCACTCAAAAGCTTAATTTTCTCAGGAAAGTCCATCCCAACAATTCGATAGAGTATAAAGAGTACATCCATCATTTCATCGCGCTGTCCTTCCACATACATTGTCTGCATCAGAGAGTTAAGTCTTGTTACAAGTTCTTTGTCTCTAAGCGATGTGTCCCAGAAAAAATCGCAAAACTGCGGGATCGTCGCCCCGCTTATTAGATTGATTTTATTATGATTAAGCTCCCCGTCCGGGAATATGGTCCCATTTTGTAATAAGGCACTTTCTTTTGTTTGATTCATCATTTTGGCTCCTTCTTTTTAAATCATTTTGTATTTTCTTACTGCTTTATACAGGGTTTTACAACATTTTTACTACAATATTCATTATCTGGTTCTAAAAGTGAATAGGCAAATATCGCTGTAATAACAGAAATCAAAAAATTGTTGTAATTCTTTACAACAATTCCGGTTCTCGCAACCAAATGCATGAAATATCGGGCATAAATAAGTCCCTTGAAAATTCAGCATTTTCAAGGGACTTCTGGCGGAAGAGGTGGGATTCGAACCCACGAGACGTTGCCGTCTACCTGATTTCGAGTCAGGGCCGTTATGACCACTTCGATACTCTTCCATGTATGTTCACCTGAGTTTAGCATCCCCAAACAGAAAATTCAATTAGAATTTTTAGGGTAGAACTCGAGGGTAGAACTCCGAAATATTCAGTTATTTGAACCCGCAAAAAGCCTTGCAAATCAAGGACTTTGGATGGACTAAACGACCTACGCTACAAAGAATTTCGAGTGCAGCTCGTTGCGACCACTTCGATACTCTTCCATATCTATAAATTATAGTGCGGCTTAGCGATGAGCCGCACTATAATTTACTACATTTTTGTAGATATGTCAACCGTAATATATCGGTTACGCTCCTTTATCAAGAAGCGTCTTTTTGATAATCTGCTGCTCCAGATTCGGCAGCGCACCGGAAATTACCTCCGCAATCAGCTCATGCCCCTTCTCATTCGGGTGTATCCCGTCGTTGCAAAGGTAGTCAGAAAAGTTTCGTCTCTCGAGAAAGGCTGACCTTATATCTACAAGCGGTATGTTATACTCTGAAGCAATATTGCAGACCTGCACATTATATGCCTCATGCCACTTGTATATAAATTCGTCACTCCCGCCAAGCCACTGAAGGATTTTGCCGGCATCCAATCCCCTGCTGATCCAATTAAAATATTTGTGCTCGTCGATAGGAGGAAGATTCAGCATCACAATTTTCTTACCCATAACGCTCAGCTCGTTGATTATTGCGCGATAAATACTATCAAACTCGGCAATCGGCGTTTTGGGGAAATGTTCTCCCTCTGGATTCTGCGCAATTTCATCCCATAAATGGTCGCTGTCGTTTCCGCCATACTCAAGGGCAATAATATCAGAGCTCTGGACGTCCTTGATGTGCCTTTCGATCATGCTCTTTCCCTTCATGATAGTACATCCGAGCATCGAGTAATTTGTCATGTCGAGAGCGGCACTGCCCGAGGACAGCAGATTGGCAAAGCAATCCTTTGTCATTGTATATCTGTTCCTTATCTCATCAATGATGACGCCCTTCGAAATTGAGTCTCCGAAAAGACAAATCTTGCTCATTTGAGAATACGCCTCCTGATAATTACGCAATATGGTTATCATTATTATATTATCTTATATACGATATGTCAACTAAATATATCATACTTGCATTATTATGCCTGGCGCGCTATAATGTATTCAATTATGTGTGAGGTGTCTTAAGGATGGGTAAAGTCGAAAAACTTCGGGAACTGGCTGATCAGCTCAAATTTCCCGACTACAACGGGTTTCCCGATATAGAACTTTATATGGATCAGGTGCTTGATTTTCTTTCCCGCAGCAAGACAAGTCTTCGCGATGACGACAGACTCAGCTCCGCGATGGTCAACAATTACATCAAGGCTGACGTGCTCCCTCGCGCGAGAGGAAAAAAATATTCAAGAGAGCATCTGGTTTATCTATCCATCATCCTGCGGCTGAAGCAGGTGCTTTCAGTCAAGGACACAGGCTATCTTATAAAAGTATCCAAACAGCACAAGTCTGATGAGGAGTTCTACGAGAGCTTTCGCAGCATGGTTGAAACCTGCGCTAAAGAGCTGAGCGAAAGAGCTCTCAATTCCGAAGAACATCTTCCCGAAATAGCAATGCGGCTTGCAGTGGAAAGCTATCTGTGCAAAATCGCAAGCGAGTATATAATCGACAACCTTTCAAGTTACCCCGACCCGAAAAAGCCTACAAGGCCGGACAACTCCGAAAGTAAGAAATAAAGCTCACGCCCCCTCGTATTCTGAGGGGGCGTTTTGTGTGCGGACAGTATCGGTCTCCAGCTCAAAGCGGAAAACGCGATGGATTTTTCCATAAAAATAATAATCGCGTCCTGGCGGCTTCGATGCCGTCCGAACGCTGCATACGAGTATCATTTATGTAAACCGCGAAGCGCGGAAATAAATCCGGCTGACAGTTATCTGTCGCTGGGTACTGTTACGGTGCTGCCGTAAATCATATCGTCCACATCACTGTTTTTGATCCTTCTGTACATTATACCAACTCCTTTCCTTAGTTTGACTTGATAATATCGCATTCTGCATAAAATGTCAATGAAAATTGCACAAATAATTTTTAAACTTTTTGTAAAGTTAGTCATATTCTTATCAATAACAATATATGCCGAGGGTACTTTGTCCCTCGGCATATATGTTGTATTATCTTCTTTTCGGCGGCGCAACATGCCTGCCGGCTCGGAGTCCCGGTTTCGTTTGCTTTGAAATAAACCTTTTATCCAGCTTGTCAAATACCATGCTCAGCGTCTGCATGAGCGGATAGGCCAAAAGTGAAAATACTACAAGAACCAGTATCGAGGCAAACGAGAGGTTCGTCAGCGTAAAGAGTTCTCTGAAGAATATCAGCATAACGGCAAAGGTCACACACATTGATATCATAAGGAATTTTCTTATATTGTTATACGGCACACACATTCTGTGGAGCGTCAGCAGTCCGACAACACCGAGAATAATGGCGCATATCGTGGACATTTCCTCCATCGGGAAATTAAACGCAAGATAGAAGAGCGTAACACCTACTATCAGTATGATATCCGTGAAGCCTCCCGGAAGAGCCCGGAAGATAACATTTCGAAGGAACTTACCATGCACCAAGTTTTCATTTGGCTCCATCGCGAGTACCAGCGACGGAATACCGATTGAAATCGTACTGACAAGACTCAGCTGTGAGGGAGTCAGCGGATATGGAAGCGTAAATAGAAGGGTTATCAGCGCCATAACAAACGAAAAAATGTTCTTGACCAGATACAATACGGCGCTTCGTTCAATATTATTGATTACCCGACGGCCCTCCATAACAACAGATGGCATCGAGGCAAAATTTGAGTTCATAAGCACGACATGTGAAACCTGACAGGCAACCTCACTGCCGGATGCCATCGCTACGCTGCAGTCCGCTTCCTTCAGTGCCAGCACATCATTTACACCGTCGCCCGTCATAGCGACGGTGTGTCCGGCAGCTTTAAGCGCTCTGATAATTTTTCGTTTCTGGTCAGGGGTAACCCTGCCGAAGACCGTGTATTCCTGTGCCGCCTGACGAATTTTCCTGTCGTCGTCGAGAGTTCGTGCATCGATATATTTATCGGCGTTTGCGATGCCCGCTCTTTTTGCGACTTCGGAAACCGTCAAAGCGTTGTCGCCTGAGATAACCTTGATGGTTACTCCCTGCTTATCGAAATAAGCAAAAGTCTCCGGCGCGTTCTTTCTGATTTTATTCGCAAGCAGGATAAGCGCGAGCGGTAATATTTCTCCTGTCAGCGCTTCGTCCGAGAGCTGGCCATCGTATATTGCAAGCAGCAGAACTCGGCAGCCCTTCTTGGAGTAAAAATCAATCTTGTCTCTGTATTCGTCGTATTTCTCGCCCAAGATAATTTCCGGAGCGCCGAGAATATAGGTTTCATCCTCGTGGAAGGAAACTCCTCCGTACTTTTTGACCGATGTAAACGGCAGCGTTTCGCTTGCGGACTGGGAGGGCTCGCCCTTGAAATACCTGCGCAGAGCCGCCATGGTATCATTGTCGTCCTGCATGGCAAAAACATAATCGGACATTATCATGCGGATATCGTCCTCTATAAACCTGTCCTTACAGAGCAGGCAGACATCCTCGACTATCATCTTGTTTTCGGTTATTGTGCCTGTTTTATCCACGCACAGCGTATCGACACGCGCAAGCGTTTCAATGCAGTTCATGTCATGGACTACGGTCTTGCGCTGAGCGAGACGCACAACCGCCGCTACCAACGCTATACTTGTCAGCAGGTACAAGCCCTCCGGTATCATTCCGACGAGTGCGCCGACTGTCGAGACCACCCCGTCCGTAACAGATCTGCCAAGCCATAATATCTCTTTGACGGCGAGGAAAGCCCCGATAGGTATCAGCGCGATACCTATCCATTTGACAAGGCTTGAGAGCGAACGCATCATTTCGGACTGCTTCTGCCGGTTATTCTTTTTTGATTCCAGCGTGAGCCGCGAAACATAGGAATCCTTGCCAACCCGTGTAAGTCTTGCCCTGACCGAGCCTGAAACGACAAAACTGCCGCTCATCAGTTCTTCCCCGACGGTCTTTTTAATCTCATCCGCTTCGCCGGTCATAAGAGCTTCATTTACCAGACACTCGCCAGATACTACAATCGCGTCCGCAAAAACCTGATTTCCCTGGGTAAAAACGACTACATCATCGCGAACTGTGTTCACAACGTTTATGGTTTTAATTACCCCGTCCCGCACGACAATGCCCTTCGGCGAATTAATGATACTCAGGTTGTCCAGCTCTTTTTTCGCGCGCAGCTCCTGAACAATGCCGATGAGAATATTCGCTATAACAACCGGCATGAAGGTAAGGTTATACCATGAGCCCACCGCGATAACACAGGCGGCAAGCGCGAAAAATACCACGTTGAAGTAAGTCAGGAGGTTATTGCGGATAATCTGTCCAACCGTTTTGGTAGGCGGCTCGATTGCCGTGTTCCCGTAGCCGTTTTGCAGCCGCTCACTCGCCTGACGCGCTGTCAGTCCGGTTTCTGGAGAAGCGCAAAGCTCCGGAATCACCTGTCTGACAGGCATTATCTCATTTTTCATTTTTGCCGACGTGCGCAAAGCCATTAGCTCTATCCCCTATTATCAAACGTGCTTATGATATGATAAGTAATAATACCACGTTTTACTGCAATGTGTCGAATAAATTGTGAATTTTTCATGCAATACTTTCCGGGTTCCGGCATAATAAGTTCCGCCGGACAAAAGCTCAGTCTTTTCTGTCCGGCGGCGCTGTATTAATTCCGATAGCTCCGTATCAGCCAACGGCATTTACGAATTTCATGTATATTTGCGCTACCTGCGCGCGTGTCGCCGTGCCCTGAGGCGAAAACGTGCCGTCGCCCATGCCGTTTATTATTCCGGCCTGCTGCAGGGCGTAAACCGCTGTTCTTGCTTCCGGATTTATAGACGAATCATCGGTGAATGTTGCTTTTACGCCGCTCACGGGAAGCGTTTTTCCGAAGGCAAGCGAATAGTTGTACATTAGCATACACATATGCTCACGGGTAATGTTTGTCTCAGCGCCAAAGGTGTCGCCCGCAACTCCGTTTGCAATACCGGTCAGCGCCGACCATTCTACGTAAGGGCTGTAGTATAGTCCCGCCGTAAGGTCGCTGTAATTCCCGTTATAGGCTTTCATGAGGTCTTTTCTGATGTAGCCAGTGACCGCCGCGTATTTTATACCGTACCATTCCCCGCTGAGCGAGGTCACCTGAACAACCGTGTTTTTATTGGAGATTATACCCGCTACCTCCGAGTCTGTCGAAGGCCCTGTTCGGATATTTACACCCGCACCCGTGACAAGTCCTATACCCGAAGCAATGTCCGAGGGCAGCCCGGCAAAGCGTCCGAGAACGGTTACAAACATTCCGCGCGTCATCGTCATGTCAGGTGAAAAAGCCGTTGTCGAGGTACCGTTATACAGTCCTTTTGCATACACGAAGCTGACAGCGTCATGGAACCACTGGTCGATGCCGACGTCCGCGAACGGAAGTTGTGAGGTGGATTTAAAGCTTGCCGCTATGGTATGATCAGCATTCACATTTGAGAGAATGAAACTTTTTACAGCGCCTACGGATACTCCGTCAACCAGTACGTCGCTTATTGCATATCCGTCAGACGGATTGATTTGAAAGGTTTTCGAGCCCGTGGCAAGGACTGTGCTTGTACCTGAAGGGCCTATACTTCCCCCCGCTCTGGCACTTGCCGTGACATTGTAAACCGCCCCGATGCGGAAAGCCGTAGCAGCGGCTGAGCTTTGTTTCATACCCGGTGCCACGGCGATTGCCTTAATCGTTGCATCCTGTGTCAGTGTTATCGGGGATGAATATGTATTGCCCGAAGCTGTAGGCTCGGAGCCGTCAAGCGTGTAATAAATCGTCGCACCCGAAACCGAGCCGAGCTTTATCTGCGAACCGGTGGAAACCAGATTACCGGAGCTCAGCCCGCTGATTACGGAGATTGCCGGAGCTGCAAGCTGTGGAACCTTGACCGTATATTCGAGAACCGTACTGTCAGTAAAATTACCCGATACAGCAATCGCGCGCAGCTTTACGGTATCGTTCACAGTTATCGGTCCGGAGTAAGGCGTACCGGATGTCGTAGGTACGGAGCCGTTCAGCGTATAGTATATGGCCGTACCCTGAGTATCGGAGGATAGCGCAACGCTTTTTCCTCCGACATAAGCCGTTGTCTTGCTTTTCGGAGCCGGTTCCTTCTGACCCACAACTGTTTCGCCGTCGAGCGGAACCGCCGGATTCGGAGTATATGTAACGCTGTCTCTGTTCGGATATCTGTAAATTGTAAAGCCGTTATCCAGATAATATGACTGGAAGCTTGCAAGCGACCTTGTCTGCCCCTCGCCATAATCGGTTACCCGCGTAATGACAGCAGTCTCCTCCATGGTCTGCACTCCGACGATATTTCCGTTTGTGTCGTATGTAAGCTTTGATACGAGAACGATGTGGCTGCTCTCTTTATCAAGGCAGTCACCCACCTGTAGACTATACAAGCTCTGATCACCGACTTTTTCCGCCACTTCTGGCAATGAATATGTAGTTTTTCTTTTATCCAATCCCCACGCATATGAAACATAGCCGCTGCAGTCCGTTGAATATACCGGCGCGATTTTGTTATATGAGGAATAGGATGTGTAGAATTTACTCGTATTGTCCAGAACAGCCGAGGCAAAGGTTCCGATTGAAACACCATAGCCTATGTATCCGTTCGCATTCACCGGCTGTCCGTAGGGAATGCCGGTGTAGGTCGTTTCAGCCTTGAAAATGCCGTAATAACCCCATTGAGTGATATCCTCCAGCGGAGTCCACTGTATCTCCGTCAGCTGACGCGCACGTTTTACGATATTATTCTGCCCGTCCGATACCGTGGGTATCACCGTCGTTACAGCGGCGGCATCGTTTTCCATAAGGGACACTTTGTCCGCCGAAAGTCCCGCTTTACACAGCAGCGCCTTGAAATCACACTGGAGTTCGTTATTTTCGTTATTGTCTCTCACGGCGTTTTCATTGTCCGGTGCCAGCAGCGAACTTAGCGAAACGGTTCCGTGAATATTAAAATTCTTTAAGTCGGAGGACGCTTCAAAGCCCTTAAACAGCTTTTCAAGGCTTATCATGTAGTTTTCGTTGTCCATCTGCACTGCCAGATAACCGCTGTCCGTATAGCAGGAGAACACACCGGATAAAACCTTTTTGTCATTCGCCCAAAGAGAATAATCAAAAGCTTGGCCCGTCAGCAGCAGATTGCCGTACTGCGTAGGAATGAGTCCCCTGACGTCGGAAAGTCCGCTGATTTTCGAAGGGCTCGCGCTCGTGCTTTGCTTTTCATAGACCTTCCCGTCCGAAAGATAGAGAAACGCGCCGTTTATCACATAGAGCTGAGTAATCTCGCTCTTAGCCTCAAAAATGTTCTCCGTCTTTCCTCCCTGCGCGGGTATGCGCGATACCTGCCGGCCAAGCGTGTAGTATAAATAGCCGTCATACAGATTCAGATTCTTTGCGTTATCAGCAGAAAGTGCCTTAAGCTCTTCCCCGCTCTGCACGAAAATTCCGTCCTGTACAAAATATAAGCTCTCGCCGTTTTTGAGCATTACGCCGCCGTTTCGTATGTTAAGGTCGCTGTTTCCAGCTTGCCAATCGTTTTCGCGCGCGAAGCCCGGCACCGGCATCATGCATACGCACAATACCGCCGCCAATATTAAGCTCAACGACCTTCGCAGCATCAAAACAGCTCCCTTTTGCAGACTTGTTTACATAATTATTGGAATTATAGCATTTATCGACCAGTTTTTCAATAGCCGTAGCGCAATTCCTGTATTTTCCTGTATCTTTTTGTTACACAATTGAAAACACACAATAAAAAACTGCCGGTTGTAAACCGGCAGTTTTCTGTGCTTATTTTTTAAAGGACACGGACTCTCAGGACATCCGGCAACTCTGTAACGGCCTTTGCTGTCTCGTCGCCGATCTTTTTATCGGCATCAATGATTGCGTAGGCAAAGTCGCCTCTCTGCTTATTTATCATGTTCGTGACATTAATTCCGGCGCTTCCGAAAAGGTCAAGAAAATGGTTCAGCATGAGCGGACTGTTGCGATAAAACACGCAAAGTCTGCTTTCGCCGGTGCGGTCAAGGCTTACGCACGGGAAATTGATCGAGTTCCTGATGTTTCCGTTCTGCAGGTAATCGACCGTCTGCTGCGCCGCCATGACAGCGCAGTTATCCTCGCTCTCGGGCGTGGACGCGCCGAGGTGCGGGATTGGTATGGTATTCGGAGCCTTAGCGGTTTTGGCATTCGGGAAGTCCGTCACATAGCGGGCAACCTTGGTTGAGTCGATTGCTTCAAGCATATCGTCGTCATCAACGAGCTCGCCGCGCGCAAGGTTAATAATACGGACTCCGTCCTTCATCTTCGCGAAAGCGTCCTTATTGAGCATGTGATGGGTGCTGTCCTTGATATACGGCACGTGCAGCGTGATATAGTCGCAGTTGCGGTAAATTGTGTCAATATCCGCCGCGTGCTTTACTCTGCTTGAGAGCATCCAAGCCGCGTCCACGGACAGGAACGGGTCGTAGCCGTACACTGTCATACCGAGTTCGAGAGCGGCGTTGGCAATTTTCGCTCCGATTGCGCCAAGTCCGACAACGCCAAGAGTCTTGCCCTTGATTTCGGGACCGATGAAGCTCGCCTTGCCTTTTTCGACAGCGGCCGGAATTTCGTCGCCCTTGTCAGCTATGCTGCGAACCCAGTCTACGCCGCCGACTACATCGCGCGAAGACATTAACAAAGCGCAGATAACAAGTTCTTTAACTGCTTCGGCGTTCGCGCCGGGAGTATTGAATACCACGATACCCTTATCGGTGCAGCGCGCGGCGGGAATATTATTCGTTCCGGCGCCGGCTCTCGCTATGCACAGGAGATTATCGGCAAATTCCATTTCCTTCATTTCGGCGCTACGAACAAGAATCGCGTCCGGAGCATCCGCCGCGTCGTCGACAGCTACGCCGTTTTCCTTAATGATGTCAAGTCCGAAGGAGGAAATCTTGTTAAGCGTCTTTACTTTATACACGGTTTTTAACCTCAAATTCCTTCATGTATTCAACAAGCTTCGCAACGCCTTCAGTCGGCATGGCATTATAGATAGACGCTCTCATGCCGCCTGTTTTGCGGTGACCCTTGAGGTTCGTAAAGCCCTTGGCAGAGCCGCCCTTGACAAACGCCTCGTCAAGCTCTTCGTTTCCGGTGCGGAAGGTGATGTTCATGTCACTTCTGGAGCCTTGCTCCGCGCTCGCATGGAAGACTTTGCTCTCGTCGAGGAAATTATAGACAAGCGCGGCCTTTTCCTTCTTAATCTTTTCCATTCCGACAGTTCCGCCCTGCTTTTCGAGCCAGTCAAGCACAAGGCCGAGAATATAGATGTTCCAGCAAGGAGGCGTGTTGTACATTGAGTCGTTGTCTATCATGGTCTTGTAGCTCATCATAAGAGGAGTGCAGGCCATTTCTTTTCCGGCGAGACTCTTATCGATAATTACGACTGTCAGGCCCGCTGGTGCCATATTCTTCTGTGCTCCAGCGAAAATAAGACCGTATTTTGAAACATCCACAGGCTTGGAAAGAATGTTTGAGGACATATCGCAGACCAGCGGAACCTTGCCCGTTTCGGGTACATACTGCCACTCGGTGCCAAAAATCGTGTTATTTGCGCAGTAGTAGAAATATTCCGCCTCCGGATCAAGCTTCAAATCGGACTGCTTCGGAATGTATGTATGGTTTTTATCTTCAGAGGACGCGGCAACGTTAATTGTGCCGTATTTCTTGGCTTCCTTATAAGCGACGGTCGCAAAGTTGCCGGTGACGGCATAATCCGCGACGCCCTTGCCGAGCTCTGAGAAAAAGTTCATCGGAACCATTGAAAACTGCAATGAAGCTCCGCCCTGCAAAAATAAAACCTCATGTGACTCCGGAATTGAAAGAGCTACCTTCATTTTTGACTTTACGCTCTCAAAAATCTCGAGATAAACTTTGCTGCGGTGACTCATTTCCATGACTGACATTCCGCTGCCGTTATAGTTAAGGATATCCTTGCCGGCAATCTCAAGGACTTCGGTAGGCAGTACGGAAGGGCCTGCGGAGAAATTGAATACTTCTTCTCTTTTCATCGAATAACCTCCATGCAATTCTCAAAAATATTTTCTGATAGCCAGAATATTTTTCAGTTAATATTATATTGCTATATTTTTATAATGTCAAACTATCATACCTACAAGTATTTTACCCCTAATTTCAGTAATTTCGACATTTTTGACAATTCCGCGCAAATGTTTGTCATTCACGCACACCTGAGTATAGTTTGCTGCGTGGCCTATGGACATGCCGTCCTTCTCCGCTTCAAATAAAACTGACAATTTTTTACCTATGCAGGAGCAAAGATATGCTTCTTCCATTTCAAGAGCTGCTTTCTGAGCATCGTTCGCCCGTTTTGCTTTTACGGCATTCATGAGCTGTCCATCCATCGTGGAGGCCTTTGTCCCCGGTCTCTGTGAATAAGGGAAAACATGAATTGCCGAAAATCCGCATTTTCGGATGAATTCCAGCGTATCGGCATGGTTTTCTTCTGTCTCGCCCGGAAAACCGGCTATGAGGTCGGCAGTCATGCCGCAGTGCGGAAAATACTCACGAAGAAGCTGCGTTGCTTCAAAAAATCTCTCGGTGTCGTATTTTCTGTTCATACGCTTTAAAGTCTCGTCGCAGCCGCTCTGAAGCGAGAGGTGAAAATGGTCGCAAACCTTCCCCGTCGCTTTCAGTCTTTTTACAAAGTCCTCGGTGATGACAGTCGGCTCCAGCGAGCCGAGGTGAAGCCGCATCTCCCCCGCTGACGAAGCAATCGCCTCAATGGCGTCTGAAAGCGTACACTTAGGCTCAAGGTCGCGCCCATAGGAGGCAATCTCGATTCCTGTTATGACAAGCTCACGAAATCCCTTTTCAGCAAGTTCCCGTGTCTGAGCGGCACAGCGCTCCGGCGGCAGACTGCGGACCCTTCCTCTGGTATAGGGTATGATACAGTAGGTGCAGAAGTTCGTGCAGCCATCCTGTATCTTCAGCATAGCTCTTGTGCGTCCGTCTACGGCGCCTGAGGGAAGCTCTTCCATTACTCGCCGCGTGAACGGATCATCTGTCCATTTAATTTTGCTTTTTTCAGCAAGAGCTTTCTCTATATCGGCTGCGAAGCGTTCCTTGTCGCCGCTGCCGTGGACGACGTCCGCACCTATTGACGCTGTTTCTTCCGGCGAAAGCTGTGAAAAACAGCCGCAGACCGCAACGATAGCGTCCGGGTTCTCGCCCTCCAGCTTTCTTATCATCTGCCGTGACTTTCTACCGCTTTCAGCCGTAACCGCGCAAGTATTGATAATTATAACATCCGCCGCTTCTCCGGTCTTTGCCTCGGAAAAGCCGCGGCCTGAAAGCATTGTTTCCAGAGCCTGCGTTTCAAATTGATTTACCTTACAGCCGAGAGTCGCAATTTTATATTTCATAGGTTCACCTTGTGTTAAGCTTTGTTTGGGGATATAATAAAAGCATTATTCTGAATTATTATTTATTATGCCATTCTACGCTATGACATAATGCTGTATTATAACACTGATTTCGATATTAGTAAACCAAAGGAATGACCTGCATGACAGTATATCTGGATAACGCGGCGACGACAAGAGTCTGCACCGAGGCAGCCGACGCTGCCTATAAAATAATGACCGAGGGCTTCGGCAACCCGAGCTCAACTCACAAATTGGGCCGTGACGCAAAAGCTGTTCTTGAAGCATCGAGAGAAACGCTTGCCAAAGCGCTCGGCGCAAAGTCAGAAGAGGTTTTTTTCACCTCCTGCGGCTCGGAGAGCGACAACTGGGCGATACTTTCCGGCGCGGAGCTAATGAAACGTCGGGGCAATCATGTTATCAGTTCCGAAGTCGAGCACGCCGCAGTTTTAAGGTCGCTTGACCTGCTTGAAAAGCGCGGCTTCGAGGTCACAAGATTAAAGCCGGAAAAAGACGGCAGTATTTCTGTAGACGCCGTGATGGAGGCTCTGCGCGAGGATACGGTTTTGGTTTCCCTCATGCTCGTCAACAACGAGACCGGCGGCGTGACCGACATTTCCGAAATCTCGCGGTCCCTGAAAAAAAGAGGCAGCGCCGCGCTTTTGCACACGGACGCCGTACAGGGCTTTTTAAAGGTTCCGTTTTCAGCTAAAAGTCTCGGCGCGGACATGATTTCCATAAGCGGTCATAAAATTCACGCGCCGAAGGGCATCGGAGCCCTTTATGTCAGGGGCGGCACAAAAGCCCTGAATCTTGCGCCTCTGATAGTCGGCGGAGGGCATGAGTCCGGCAAGCGCTCCGGCACGGAGGGGCTTCCTCAAATCGCGGCATTTGCAAAGGCGGCGGAACTGGGCAGCGGTCTTTTCGAAGAGTCTCAGCGTAAGCTGGCCGAGCTCAAGGCGCTTGCCATAAAGCGCCTTACAGAGGAAAACGAGGAGCTTCAGGTACTTTCCGGCCAGGCTCAGCACATTTTGAGCATCTCGCTCCCCGGTTACAAGAGCGAGGTTATGATGAACTATCTTGACGGACTGGGCATCTGTGTTTCTAAAAGCTCCGCCTGCAAAAAGGGCGGCAGAAGTTATGTCCTGGAGGCTCTCGGGCTTCCGAACAGAGTTATAGACGGCGCTCTGCGCATCAGCTTCTCACGCTTTTCAACCGAAGATGATGTAAACGCTCTCTGTGACGGGATAAAAAGCGCCAGAGAAAAACTGTATCCCATGCTGCGGTGAACAGCACCTTAACTTTATCCTTAAATATACTTCGGCTGCCGTAAGAAATAACGGCAGCCGATTATTTAACAGTATTAATATACTAGCAGTATTTCTTAATATTATCGCCGAGCGTAGCGGGATCGACCGTGGCGGTTACCGTAAAATTAATGCCTTCTTTTTTTCCGAAAGCATCAAGCTCGTCCAAAAGAGTCGCGACCTTGTCCATATCAACATCCTCGCATATTTTAAGGATGTTCGCGATGAATACATGAGAGATATCGTAATTTGCGGCATGAAGTCCGCAGATAAAGCCCTTGAAAAATTCTATCGACTTAAAGCTATAGTCACTTGCGTGAATAAGACGTACCGTATAAGGGATGTCAAAGGTGAGGTTTTTGTCCTTTTCAAGACAAACGACGCTGCCGCTCTCTTCCGCAACAGCCTTTTTGACAAGTTCAACGAGCTTCTGTGTTTTGCCGGTTCCTTTGGAGCCGACGATAAGCTTAACCATGATAAACACCCTCCTAAAAGTATTTCCGAAAAATGCGGTGATTACTATTTAAGCCATACTATCATAAGTGCGGCGGAACTTCAATGTTTGTTTTTAAGCAGTTTGCGTCGATTACTCATTTTGATTGCCGAAAACGGGAACCGAACCCTTTCGGGTTCAGCTCCCGTATTTTTATGCCTGTTCCTGACCCAGCAGCTTAAACATATTGCTCTTGTAGGCTTCAACGCCCGGCTGGTTAAAGGGATTGACGCCCGAAGCGTAGGCCGAAAGTGCGCAACTCATTTCAAAGAAGCACACAAGCGAGGCAAAGCCCTCCTCGTCCCGTCTCGGAACGCTGAGCGTAATGTTGGGAACCTCGCCTTTTATGTGAGCGGACGCAACAGCCTTTGCGACTGTTTTGGAAATGTCTCCGAAATCGCGTCCGGCAAGATAATTAAGTTTGTCCCTGTCTCCGAGCTCAAAGGGCACCTTGAGGCTCGAAGCTGTGCTCTCGAAAGAAACTACAGTCTCAATAAGTCTCCTCGGCCCGTCCTGAATGTACTGCCCCATCGAATGCAGGTCCGCGGAGTATTCAACGGACGCGGGGAAAATGCCGATTCCGTTTTTTCCCTCGCTTTCGCCAAAGAGCTGCTTCCACCACTCCGACATAAAGCGGAACGACGGCTCATAGGACGCAAGAATTTCAGTCGATCTTCCGTTCTGATACAGATGCTGTCTTGCTCCCGCATAGAGCCACGCCGGATTCTCCACTGAGCGCAAATCCATATCGTGCATTTCCTGCACGGCGCACTGCAGTACCTTTTCTATGTCAATACCGGCAACCGCCATCGGCAGAAGCCCGACAGCCGAAAGCACTGAGTATCTTCCCCCAACATCTTCGGGGACTACAAAACGTTCCCAGCCTTCGCTGAGCGCCATGTCGTGAAGTATGCCTTTTCTCTCGTCGGTAGTAGCGATTATGCGCTTTTTCGCGTTAGCTCCGTATTTTTTCTCCAGCAGGCTTTTAAAAACGCGGAAGGAAAGCGCCGGCTCGAGCGTCCCTCCGGATTTTGAAATGACATTGACGGAGAAATCCCGGTCGCCTATAAGCTCAATGGTTTCGTTAATGGCGGCGGCGGAGAGTCCGTTGCCCATGAAGAAAATATCCGGCGTTTCTTTTTTGATAAGGTTATAATTCGGAGAACGCAAAAGGTCGATAGCCGCGCGCGCTCCAAGGTAAGAGCCGCCTATACCGATGACGACAAGAACCTTTGAATTTGAACGTATTCTTGCTGCGCAGGCCTGAATAGATTTAAGCTCTCCGGAAAACACACGCGAAGGCAAATCCACCCATCCCGTATATTCCGAGCCTTCTCCCGAATGCTCAAACAGTTTCCTGTGAGCATCGGAGATTCTTGAATAATCAGGGCCCACGGGTCCAAAAAAGTCCTTTGCGCCGGTCAGATCAACTTTGATCATCAAACAATGCCTCTTTTCCCCAAAGGAATTATTTCCTCCGAGTATTATGTTTTTGTATTTTAATACATTTCACTGTCCATTACAAGCAATTTTTGATGAATTTTCCGTATTTGTGGGATTGGATAACCATAATTCCTGTTTTTTTAGGCAACAAGTGGAAATTGTTACCCTCCAAACAGTCTTGAAAGCATTTTTCCGTACAATCCGAAGACCGTCAGTTTTTTCACTTCGCCACCCGCCAGCAGAGGAACTCGGGCCAATTCCGTGCCGTTGGAATAAACAATCATTTCGCCCAGAGCTTCCCCCTCAACAATCGGGGCTTCAAGACTGTCTGGCAGATTAAACTCATAATTCAGCTCTCCGAGCTTGCTTTTTTCCATAAGGAGACCTTCCTCACCGCCGTAAACAGGCTGAACGCTCTCAGCTGTTCCGAGCGCAACAAGCACGGGCGGCAGCGGCTTCGGGCTGCGAAGCGGACACAGGGCATAGTTTGCAAACGCAAAGTTCAAAAGTGTCTTTGCGCTCTCGAAGCGCTCGTCGCTCGTCGCGCCGTGCATGACGACCGCGATATACTCCGTTCCGTCCCTCTGTGCCGTCGCGGACAGGCAGTACATGGCCTCCGGAGTAAAACCTGTCTTCAATCCCGTGATACCCTTGTAGAAGCGTACAAGCCTGTTGGTATTCACAAGCTCTGACTCGCCGTTGCGCAGCTTATCCATCCAGATCGTAGTGTATTCCTTAATTTTATCGTGTTTAAGAAGTTCGCGTGACATCAGCGCAATGTCGTAGGCAGTTGTCAGATGCGCAGGGTCTTTTGTAAGCCCCGTACAGTCTACAAAATGCGTGTCGACCATACCCAGCTCGGCCGCACGTGCGTTCATTCTCTGCACGAAGCTCTCCTCTGAACCCGCTAAATGTTCCGCCAGCGCCACCGCACAGTCATTCGCGGAAACGACGCACACGGCCTTGAGCATTTCGCTGACGGTCATCGTTTCTCCCTCCTCCAGCCATATCTGGCTGCCTCCCATGGAGGCAGCGTGTGAGGAGCAAGTCACGATGTCGTTTTCAGTCAGCCTGCCCGCCTCTATTTCTTCCATAACAAGCAGCAACGTCATAATCTTTGTTACGCTGGCCGGAGCTCTCTTAGTATGTGAGTCTTTTTCGTATATTAGCTCGCCTGTCGTCTTTTCCATAAGTACAGCCGACGGAACGGGTATTGTCAGAGCCCCCTCCGCAACCGGTTCGAGAGCTATGGCTTTGGTTGAAATCAAGGCCGCAATAATAGCCGCAATCAATAATCTCTTCATTGTACGCCTCCAAAAACAGCAATGAACAAGCTAGTGCCTGTAACACTATATGGAGGCGCAAATGCCATTATTCCCTCGCCGTCACACTGTCAAGCTTTTTTTTTGATGTTTCATTATTTGCAACACCGGATTTTACACGGTTTACTAATATTATGCATATTCATTACAATTTCCGGCATTTTTCTTATTCTCTTTAATCTAACGCATAGAATTATCAACGGTTTTCCACATTTTCAACAGGTTTCTCCACACAAAGGATACTGCAACATTCGACATAATATTCAATATCAGTTTACATAATCTTTTTACACCTTATGAAACGGTCGAATTTTCGGAAAATATTGTTCTTGACAAACTGCTGTTCTGTTGTTCTATTTATGCGAAAAGACGCGAGGCTTGACCCATCGCGTCTTTAAAACAAACTCGTTTTGCTCAGGGTATTTCCCTGTACATTGCCGGGGCATCGGTCTTCTGTGCCGTCTCCGTCAAGGCCAGAACTTCCACCTTAAGCGTTCTTTGTCCGAAGCGAATTTCTATTATATCCCCAAGCTTTACCTCGTACGAGGCTCTTGCCGTTTTGCCGTTCACCGAAACACGTTCACCGTCACAGGCTTCGTTTGCGATGGTGCGGCGCTTAATCAGTCTCGAAACCTTCAGATATTTGTCAAGGCGCATTTTTTGAACCTTCCTCAATATAGCGCAAAGGCGCGGAAGCTCCGCGCCTTGGGTTTGTTATTTGTCAACTGCATCCTTAAAAGCTTTGCCGGCTTTGAAAACCGGAACGCGGGATGCGGGAATCTTGATTTCTTCCTTGGTTTTGGGATTGCGTCCTACGCGAGCCTCTCTGGTCTTAACATCGAAAACGCCAAATCCGACAAGCTGTACCTTTTCGCCGGTTTCAATCGTCTCTTCAACGGTCTGGAACGTGGCGTTCACCGCGCGCTCGCTGTCCTTCTTGGATAGTCCCGTTTTTTCTGCCACAGCGGCAATAAGTTCTGCTTTATTCATGTTTTTCCTCCTAAATATTTTTCATTGAGTAATCTTTAAATATATAGATTTTGCGGAAATGACTCCGCAAAAATACTACCTCTTTTGTTTGCCGGCATTATAGAGAGCATCCAGTTCTTCAAGGCTCATGTCCTTAAGCTCGCTGCCGCCTTTTTTTGCTTCTGTCTCAACATAGTCGAATCGACCGATAAATTTGTCGCTGCTCTTATGCAAAGCCGTTTCGGGGTCAATATCATAGAACCTTGCGACGTTGACCGCCGCGAACAGCAGATCGCCAAGCTCTTCCTCAATGTGAGCCTTGTCCCCCTCTGTCTGAGCCTCGGTAAGCTCCTGAAGCTCTTCCTGAAGCTTCGACATCGCGCCGCCTACATCCGGCCAGTCAAAGCCGACCTTCTTTGCCTTTTTCTGAATCTTTTCGGCTCGCCACAATGCGGGAAGGCTCTCCGCCACATCGGTCATCGTTTTTGTGACCGTTACCTGAGACTTTTCCCTGCGCTTAAGCTCGTCCCAGTTTTTTATTACCTCGTCACTGCCGGAAACGTCAACATCTCCGAAAACATGAGGATGGCGAAATATCAGCTTTTTACAGGCGCTGTCCGCCACATCGTCCAGATTGAAAACGCCTTTTTCCTCTTCAATCCTTGAATGAAAAATTATCTGCATCATGAGATCTCCAAGCTCCTCACGAAGATGCTCGGAATCATTCTGGTCTATCGCCTCGCAGACCTCGTAGGCTTCTTCAAGAAGATTGCGGCGGATGCTCTCATGCGTCTGTTCGATATCCCACGGGCAACCGCCGGGAGATCGGAGAATTGCAATTATTTTACGGAAATCCTCCACATCATATGCAGATTTATACTCAAAATTTACCACACTTTTCACCCTTCCGCAAGTTGAAATTTCACTTATGTATATATTTCTAAAAACACTTTACAATATCTGTACACATGTGGCAAATCTCGGCATAAAACAAGCGGATTTGGCATGTTATCGACTCTTCTTACAATCTTTGCTGCTTGTTTTCTTACTTGATTCGAAACAGCTTAGCGATCTTTTCGCCCTTGGGAATAAGCTTCATGTCATCGATTGTTATTGCCTTTGTCACAACAGTCATTACGCCATAGACAAGCACCGCAGCGACAACAGCCGCAAACAACGCGATAAGAATTGTCATTCTGCCGGGCTCGGGTCCCGCTCCCAAAAGCTCCAGTACAGCGGGGTATATGAGCCACGCCGCAACACCCATGACGGCGCAGTTGAGCAGCGGCTTAAGAAATATCTTTCCGAGCGTAGGACGCTCAGGCATTTTCTTAACAACGAACCAGAAATTGATTAGGCACATGACAATATAGCTGATCAGGGTTCCAATGGCCGAGCCAAAAATATTAAGCTCTTTGTTGCCTAGAAGAGCCCAGCTTATGGCAACATTCAAGCCGCCGCCTAGAATCATGGTAAACATTGGAATACGCTCCAAGCCGCCGGCCTGAAGGATAGCGGTAGTCATCGCTACTACACATACGAAAAATGAAGAGATCCCCATTATTACAAGGAGTGAACCGCCTTCCGCCGGACTTCCGTAGTAAGCGCCGCTCATAATCGGCTTGGCAAGGACACTCATGCCGATTGCCATCGGAAGAGCGAGAATTGTTGCGATTCTCAAAGAGGATTCGATTACGTTTTTGGACTGATCATATTTTGTTCTGGCTCTGAAACCGGCAATCGCGGGAATTACGCTGATTGTCAGCGGAGTTAATAGCGCATACGGCAGATTGAAAAGTGTCTGTGCCATGGAATACACTCCGAACAAGGAAGAGGCCTTTGATGGGGAAAAGCCGACTGCGTCCTGGAGTCTGTTGAGTATAAGTCCCGTATTGACAAGTGAAATTATGCTGGTTACACAGGAGCCCAGCGCTATGGGGACGCCAATCTTAACAAAGGTTTTTAGTATATGCTTGCTACCGTCCGAGCTCATGTCAATCTCTTCACGCGGGCGAAGCTTAAGCATATCGCTTTCGTACTTTCTGCGTTTGACTACGACGTAACACATATAAAAACAGGCGAGAACTGATCCGGCCGCTGTTCCTGTAACCGCTCCGGCGGACATAATCGGAACGCTGCCGCCCTGTCTTTGCAATATGACAACTATTGTCAGGCCGACGGCTATCTTTCCCGCGACCTCAATAACCTGTGAAACGGCGGTCGGCCGCATATCCTGAAGGCCTTCGGTATATCCTCTGAAAGCGGACAGAACGCAGACCAGAATGACTGCCGGAGCCAGCGCGGCAATGCTTTGACTTGCTTGCGCGTCACCAAGCGCAACAGCAAGATCTACCGGAAATTTAATAAGGACCAGGCTGCCGACTGCGCCCAAAACGATAAACGAATACAGAGCTACTTTAAATATCTTTTTTATCTGCTCGGGCTTGTTTAGGTTGTTTGCCTCCGAAATCATTCTGGCAACGGCAATCGGAAGTCCGGCGGTTGAGAGCGCCAAAAGAACATTGTAGATATTATAAGCAACAGTAAAATGCCCGTAGCCCTCAGACCCCAAAATATTTGCAAGCGGGATTTTATAAATTGCTCCAAGAATTTTAATTATAATAACTGATACAGCCAGAAGGGCTGCACCATGTAAATAGTTCTGGTTTTTTGATGCTGTCAAAATCGTACCTCCGATAAAGTATTCTGCCCTTAGTTCTATATTATATATGCGCCAAATTCCCGATTTTTACCGAATAGAGCTCAGACGAAACGCGTCTTCCGATTAATTCGTCTCAATTTACACCAATCGCGCACAAAAATCAAGGAAAACAGCTGACCTCCAACGCACTTTGGCGGCTTTTTATTGTCTTTGTCGCGGAATCATACCTTTTAAGAGTAAATTGAAATTAGCTGAAGATATGTATTACTCAACAAAATTCAACTTGTACTTTTTAACTTTGTTGAGAAATAATCAACATAAACAGTTGACAAATCCAGCATTTTCAAAGACAATGATGAAAGATGCCTGTGTATAAATAATTAAATAAAAACAGATAAATAATGCATAGATTTGGAATTGAAAGCATCGTTTGACAGGAGTTCGGATAATGTACAGCGAAAAAAATTTAAGCACCATGTTCTCTTCGGTGCACCAGTCCGTTATTGTGCTTGACAGTAAAAGTTATAAGGTGATATTTTCAAATCCTGCGGCGAAAACAGCTTTCGGATTCGATTTGACCGGAACCTCCGCAAAAGAGATAATATCCTGCGATGTTCTCGAGGAAGATGCTAAAAATTATATGTGCGGCGCCACTGTTATGGGACGAAAAGCCTGCGTTTCTGTTGTCAAGGAAACAGAACTCACCTTGCTTTTCATTGATTTTTTAAGTGACGGCAAACCTTCTCTCGGCATCTCCAGACAAATGATCAGTAGCCTCAGAAGCAGTGCAATGGGTATCAAGATGTCGGCTGATCGCTGCTTTTCGATGCTTGAGGATGGGCAGTTGCCGAGCGAAAAGCATATATCCGTGCTTTACCACTCTTACTACTCGCTGCTGCGTACCCTGATTCAGATTGACAGCGCCGATTTGATCGGCCGCGGAGAACTGCCGTTTTCCCCGGTGCAGACCGATCTTGTCAAGCTTTGCTCCGATGTGACCGATATAGTGTCGGGGCTCTGTTCCGACAAAGGAGTCAATATAAGCTTCAAGACAGCGAACAGCGAACTTATCGCGGTCATTGACCCTGCAAGGATAGAGCAACTTCTGCTGAATATTTTTGCCAACAGTCTGCAGCACACAGTTTCCGGTAACTGCGTCACGCTGTCGCTTAACAGCACAGGCAGCAAAATAGTTATATCACTGGATGATGACGGCGAAGGTATACCTCCCGAGTCTGTCACCGATATCTTCAGACTGCCGGACGATAACAGCGAAAGGACTCTTATACAAAAGGGCAACGGTCTCGGACTTTATATTGCCCTCGGAATAACGCAGCAGCACAATGGCGTTCTTCTGGTTGAAAGCCGTGAGGGCAAGGGAACTTGTGTACGCGTAATGCTTCCTGCGGATAATGATACCGTTCAAAAATTCAACAGTCCGGAAACGGCTTACCTGCACGACGAAACTCCGCTTGTTCTGGCCGAGCTTGCAGGCATTCTTCCCAGCGATAGCTACGGCCCCAAATATGAAGATTAGAATAAGGCTGTTTCAATTGTTCTGGCACAGGATTCTTGAAGCAGCCCTAATGTTTGCCGGTTTAATCGATTCCAAAAAATTCTTTGCCGTTGCATTTTGTAATCTCCGCCACAGCTTCAACGCTGATGCCTTTGATATCCGCAATTGTCTTTGCCATATAGGTCAGATTTCTTGAGTCATTGCGTTTGCCCCTGAGCGGAACCGGAGCCAGATAGGGACAGTCCGTTTCAAGCAGTATCCGGTCATTTGGACACATCTCGATTACTTCGAGCGCTTTCCGCGCGTTCTTAAAGGTTATCGCACCCGTGAAACCGAGATACCAGCCCATATCGAGTATCTCTTTCGCCATTTCCGCGCTGCCGGAATAACAATGGAATTCTCCTTTGATCTCCGGAAACCTTTTTATAATTTCCATGCATTCTGCGTGAGCGTCCCTGTCATGAATAACAACGGGCATTTTGAGCTCTCTCGCAAGCTCCATCTGGCGAATAAACACCTCGCGCTGAACCTCACGCTCGGACAGGTCGTAATAATAGTCGAGGCCAATTTCACCTATAGCCACAACCTTTTTAAGGGCGCACCACTGCCTAATGAACCTTTCGGAGTCGTCGGAAAAAAACTTTGCTTCATGCGGATGCCAACCTACAGCGGCGTATATGAACTCATATTTTTCCGTAAGCTTAACCGACTCCACACAGCTTTCATAGTCGCTCGAGTCGTTTACAATTAACTCAACGCCTGATTCAAACACTGCTTTTATTGTTTCGTCCCTGTCGGCGTCGAAACTTTCGTCCGTATAGTGAGCATGAGTGTCAAAATACAATTACTTATCCTCCGTCTGATTTTTTCTTTATTCGAGGTATAAAAATGTCGGGACCTGAGCTGAAACCGAGCTTGAAAGCTCTCTGCTTTCAAATTACGGATATTTACATATTAATAATGCTCTTCCTCTTCCCGCTCTTCACAGGGTTCGAGGGATATGCCAATGTTACTTTTTCAAAGTATATCTTTTTCGTTATCACCACCTCGCTGTGGCTCATTTTACTGATTATATTCAAGCTTCGCGCCGGAAAAACAATAAAAGCCAAAGCGCCGTCCCTCGTCGGTCTGCTTGTTTTGCTTTACATTGTTTTTTGCTGTGTTTCCGCGGCAATCTCACCATATAAGTCGTCTGTTTTGGTCGGAGCAGGACGCTTTGACGGTCTTATTACAACTTTTCTCTGCGTGGGAATCTTTTGCGGAGTATTGCTTTACGCCCGCCCGAAACGCGCATATATCTGCGCGGCAGTAATGGCGGTAACAATCAACTGCGTCATAGCGGTGCTGCAGCTCCTCGGACTTAACCCGCTCTGGCTGTTCCCCGGGGACTATGATTTTTATGACGCGGGTGTTAAATTCACCAGCACGTTTTTGGGGACTATAGGCAATGCCGATCTCTTTTCTGCATATATCTGTCTGATACTTCCAATAGCCAGTCTGTATTATATCACAAGCACAAAAAGGCCTCTCGTTGTTTTACCCGTTATCCTGCTGACAGCTTTCTGTCTCTTTACCTGCGGCGTTTCGGCCGGAATACTTGCAACCGCTGTGACAGCCCTCATTGCCGCTCCGCTTGTGATAAGCAGCGGTGAGCGGCTCAGGCGTGCGCTTGAAATAGTCTCGGTTTTCTCAGTTTCTGCTTTTCTCGACGTGTCAATCAAAATCTCCGAGCTTGCTTCCGCTGTTACCGTAAATTTTTCGTTTTCTCGCGTTTCTGCAGGCCTGCTGGTCTTGATTGCCGTCGTCTCCGTTTTGCGTCTCTCGTTACGGAAAAGCAATTTTGCTGAAAAGTCTTTAAAGCTCTTCTTCTCGGTAATCTCCGTTTCGGCGGTCATTGCGGGTATTACTGCCGCCTACTTCTGGAGAGGTAATGAGGGCTCTGTTTATGAGCTTTCGCAGATCCTGCACGGTAATTTTGAAGACAGCTTCGGCTCCTCGCGCATACTTATATGGCGCAAAACGCTCGCGCTCGTCCCCGAAAGGCTCTATTTCGGCGGTGGCCCCGGCACGCTTGCCTTAAGGCTGGACGTCAATTTTTCGCGCTTCGTTGAGGAAACGGGCAAAACGCTCAGCTCCTCTGTCGACAATGCGCATAATGACTATCTTGGCATACTCGTAAATACCGGGCTTTTATCTCTTATTGCGTATCTTGCCGCACAGATTATAAGCTTTGTAAAAGCCGCTAAATCTAATAGCCCCGCTGTCGTCTGTCTTGCCTTCGGGCTTTTGTGCTACTGGGTGCAGGCGTTTTTCGGACTGGGGCTTTTCCTTGTATCCCCTCTCATGTGGCTTATCTGGGGTCTCCTTGCGTCGAAGCTTCGTCATATTCAAAACTGATACCGGCTGCCGCAGAATTTGCGGCAGCCGTTTAATTTGAAGTGCTTATTGATCGTTTTCCGCAATTTTTCTTCCCATGAGAACTCCCATGACGGACGCCATCATGAGTCCCCTTGTCCAGCCGCTGGAGTCTCCGAGGCAGTGCAGTCCGTCAATGTTCGTGTTCAGTTCCTTGTCCATTTTGACCCTGTTCGAATAGAACTTGAGCTCCGGTGAATAGAGCAGCGTTTCCGTGGACGCAAAGCCCGGAACGACGTGGTCGACGGCCTGAATAAAATTAATAATATTTATCATTGACCTATAGGGCATCGCGGCGGTTATATCCCCCGCGACTGCGTCCTGAAGCGTTGGGCGCACATTTGACTGTGCAAGCTCCTTTTGCCATGTGCGTTTACCGTCAAGTATATCTCCGAAGCGCTGAACCATAATGTGTCCCGCGCCGAGCATGTTTGTGAGCTCTCCCACCTTCTGCGCATAGGCTATCGGCTGGTTGAACGGATAGCTGAAATTGTGCGAGCAAAGTATCGCAAGATTCGTGTTGTTGGACTTTCTGTCCTTATAGGAGTGACCGTTCACGACAGCCAAATCGTCGTCGTAATTTTCCTGACTCACGAAGCCGCCGGGGTTCTGGCAGAAGGTGCGAACCTTGTTTTTAAACGGTCTCGGATAGCCGATGAGCTTGGATTCGTACAGAACGGAGTTCACCTGTTCCATGACCTCGTTGCGAACCTCGACGCGTACGCCGATATCAACCGTTCCCGGCTGATGCGCAATCGCGTTCTCCGCGCAGATCTTCTCAAGCCATTCCGCTCCGCGTCTGCCGGTTGCGATAACAGTCTTTTCCGCGAAAATCTCGAGGCTCTCGACGCCCTTGTGGATAACCACGCCAAGGCACTTGTCCCCGTCCAGTATCACGTTGTCGCACTCATAGCCGAACATCAGCTCAACGCCATTATTCAAAAGATACTGCTCAATGCTGTAATATATATCCTGCGCCTTTTCTGTCCCCATGTGTCTTATAGGACAGTCGACTAGCTTAAGCCCCGCCTGTATTGCGCGCTTGCGTATTTCTTTAACCTGTTCGTAGTCGCTGACGCCTTCGACCTTCTCATCAGCGCCGAACTCAAGATAGATTTTATCTGCATAGTCGATCAGTTCCTGCGCCTCATTTTCGCCGATAAGCGTGGGCAGGTCGCCGCCAACCTCATAGCTGAGTGAAAGCTTACCATCGGAAAAAGCACCTGCTCCAGAGAAGCCGGTCGTTATATGGCAGTAAGGCTTGCAGCCCACGCATTCTTTCGTCTGAGCCTTGGGGCAACGGCGCTTTTCAACCGCGACACCTTTCTCTACCATCACAATTTTCTTTTTGCCGCCCTTACGGATTAGCTCCAGCGCCGTAAAAATTCCTGCGGGTCCTGCGCCGACGATGACTATATCTGTTTTCATATGTTCCTCCATACCCGATTGATAGGGACAATAATATTTGAGAACATCCTTTTATATTGTACCTTCCGCATTATATCACAAGCAATCGTCAAAAATAACGAAAACCAGACTCTTTTCTTGTGTTTTTTATTTATATGGTCTTCTCTTCCACTGCATTCGTTAATTATGCTAAATTCTTTGCATAATTCTTGTAAAAATCATCGATTTACCTATGCCCAAAAATGCCGCTTTTTATTGACCGCAATAAATCGTTAGTTTAGAATGAAATTGCAAACACAAAACAGACCGCAAAAATCCATATCAGCCACAACAGTTCGAAATTTGATTTTGAAGGAATGGTGACGAATGAAGAAAGTAGCTGTCATTATGGGCAGCGACAGCGATTTGCCCGTTGTCGAAAAAGCTATCGGTAAGCTTGCGGAATTCGGGGTGCCCTATGAGGTGCACGTTTTCTCAGCACACCGTACACCTAAAGAAGCTGCGGATTTTTCTAAGAAAGCGCGGGGACGCGGCTTCGGGGCAATAATTGCGGCTGCCGGCAAGGCGGCACATCTTGCAGGAGCGATTGCAGCAAATACTACCTTACCTGTTATCGGTATACCCATAAAATCTTCTACCTTGGACGGCTTGGATGCTCTCCTCTCAACTGTACAAATGCCTTCCGGCATTCCTGTAGCTACAGTTGCGATCGATGGAGCTGAAAATGCCGCCCTTCTTGCTATTTCGATACTTTCAGTATCAGACAAAACGCTTGCGGCAAAGCTCGCGGCGACAAGAAGCTCTGCAGCCGAAAGTGTACTTGCAAAGAACAAAGCGGTCGAGGAGAAATTCAACCACTGAAGCTAAAATATACAATATAACACGGAAGGAAATGTACAATGGAAAAGACTGTTCAGCTTTATGAGGGCAAAGCAAAAAAAGTTTTTGCCACAAATGACGAAAGCCTGTGTATCGTCTCCTACAAGGACGACGCAACGGCCTTCAACGGCGAAAAAAAGGGCACAATACTCGGAAAGGGCGTAATCAATAACCGTCTCACCAATCGCCTTATGAAACTCTTGGCAGAAAACGGCATACCCACGCATTTTGTTGAGGAACTGAACGACCGCGAAACACTCGTCAAAAAAGTCTCCATTGTACCTCTCGAAGTTATCATACGAAACATTTCCGCCGGAAGCTTCGCCAAGCGCTACGGCGTTGAGGAAGGCATCGTCTTCAAAGCGCCCACGATTGAGTTTTCATATAAGGACGACGCTTTAGGCGACCCGCTGATTAACGATTACCACGCGCTGGCTCTCGGTCTTGCCACGCAATCCGATATCGACACGATTAAGACCTATGCTTTCAAAATAAACGACTTGCTTAAAGCCTTTATGCTCGAGCACGGTATTGAGCTGGTTGATTTCAAGCTGGAATTCGGGAAACTGCCTGACGGGACAATAGTCCTTGCAGATGAAATAAGCCCCGATACCTGTCGTTTCTGGGATGTCAAAACCCACGAAAAGCTCGACAAGGATCGTTTCCGCCGCGATCTCGGCGGCGTTGAGGACGCCTACAACGAGGTTATGCGCCGCCTTCTGGGGGACAAAAAATAATGAGCAGTCTTCACGAGGAATGCGGAGTTTTCGGCGTTTATTCAAACTCCTCCCGCGACGTCGCGACAACTGCTTATTACGGACTTTTTGCTCTCCAGCACCGCGGACAGGAAAGCTGCGGCATTGTTGTAAACGACGACGGTGTGTTTACATCCTTTAAAGACATCGGACTTGTGAACGATGTTTTCTCTCCGACCGTGATGGAAAAGCTAGGCGAGGGCAACATTGCAATCGGCCACTGCCGCTACGGAACAACGGGCAATTCGGACCGCAACAACGCCCAACCCCTGCTCGTAAACCACATTAAGGGCAAAATGGCTCTCGGGCACAATGGCAACCTTGTAAATTCCGCGGAGCTGCGCGAGGAGCTTGAGCTCGAGGGCAGTATTTTCCATACGACTACGGACAGCGAGGTCATTTCCTATATTATTACGAAAGAACGCATCTCGGCAAGCTCAATCGAAGAGGCTCTAAATAAGGCGATGTACAGACTAAAGGGAGCATATTCCTTGGTAGTCATGTCGCCGACAAAGCTAATTGCGGCGCGTGACGAGCACGGCTTTCGTCCGCTTTGTTACGGCAAAACGCCCGAGGGCGACTATGTAGTCGCTTCAGAAAGCTGCGCCCTTGCCGCGGCCGGCGCGTCAATGGAGCGCGACCTTCTGCCCGGTGAAATCATGGTTTTCGATAAAAACGGAGCTCGCTCAATAGCCGACCACTGCTCTAAATGCGAGCCGAGCCTCTGTGTATTTGAATACATCTATTTTGCCCGCCCCGACTCCGTTATTGAGGGCAGCAGTGTTCATAACGCAAGACTTCGCGCAGGCGCTTTTCTCGCGCTTGAGCACCCCGTTCAGGCGGACGTCGTGGTCGGAGTACCCGATTCCGGTATTGACGCCGCAATCGGTTTTGCGCGCCAGAGCGGTATCCCCTATGGCATCGGACTAATAAAAAATCGCTATATTGCCAGGACCTTTATCTCTCCCGGGCAGAAGTCCCGCGAGGATAAGGTTCGCATAAAGCTAAACCCCGTTGCCGCGACGGTCAAGGACAAACGCGTTGTCCTCATCGACGATTCTATTGTGCGCGGGACAACCTGCGCGAGGATAGTCGGGCTCCTTCGTGAGGCGGGCGCAAAGGAGATTCACCTGCGCATCTCCGCACCTCCCTTCCTCAATCCCTGTTACTATGGAACGGACATTGACAGCCGCGACAACCTTATTGCCTGCCACAATTCGATTGATGAGATTGCAAAAATTGTCGGCGCGGACTCACTCGGTTATCTAAGCGTAGAGAACGTTACAAAGCTTACGGACAATCCCTGTCACAAGGGTTACTGCTCCGCCTGCTTCAGCGGCTGTTATCCTACGGAGATACCTCAAAAACCTAACAAAAACCGCTTTGAACAAAAGCTGAGCGAAAGGAGTTTTCCGGAATGAAGAGCTTTTCAGAGAGCTACAAGGACGCGGGCGTTGACATCACCGCAGGTTACAAGGCAGTTGAATTAATGAAAACCCACATAGCAAGAACGCTCATAGGCTCGAACAGCTCTGACATAGGTGGTTTCGGCGGTCTTTTCGAGCTGGATTTGAAAGATACCCCCAATCCCGTTCTGGTGAGCGGTACGGACGGTGTCGGCACCAAGCTCAAGCTCGCTTTCCTCATGGACAAACACGACACGGTCGGCATTGACTGCGTCGCGATGTGCGTAAACGATATTATCTGCTGCGGAGCAAAGCCGTTATTTTTCCTTGATTACATTGCCTGCGGCAAAAATGTGCCCGAAAAGATAGCTTCTATCGTTTCCGGCATTGCGGAGGGCTGCGTTCAGTCAGGCTGTGCTCTTATAGGCGGTGAGACGGCCGAAATGCCGGGCTTCTACCCTGTCGACGAATACGATCTGGCCGGTTTTTCTGTAGGTGTCGTGGATAAGTCAAAGGTTTTGGATAAAAACACGGTGACCGAGGGCGACGTCATCATCGCACTCCCCTCAAGCGGAGTACACTCAAACGGTTTTTCCCTTGTGCGTAAGGTTATCGATATCGAAAACTGCGACCTAAAAGCTCCTGTTGCGGAGCTTGACGGCTCATCCCTGGGCGACACTCTCCTAACCCCTACGAAAATTTACGTTAAGCCTATGCTCGCGCTGTTTGAGGCAATTAAAGTCAAGGCTGTTTCGCATATCACCGGCGGCGGCTTCTATGAGAACATCCCGCGCAGTCTTCCGAAGGGCTTTGCGGCGAAAATTGACCTCTCGACTCTGCGTATACCGCTTATTTTCAATTACCTTGCAAACACCGGCAATATCCCCGTGCGCGATATGTTCAACACCTTCAATATGGGCGTAGGCATGAGCGTTATCGTTGCAAAGCAGGACGAGGAAAAGGCGCTTGATGTGCTGCGTTCAAACGGCGAGGATGCCTATGTGATGGGCAAAATCGTGAAATCCGACGAGGGCGTCATCATATGCTAAAAACGAAAATCGCCGTACTCGTCTCGGGCGGCGGAACGAATCTTCAGGCGCTCATCGACGCACAGGATAATGGTACATTGAAAAGCGGCGAAATTGTGCTTGTTATTTCTAGTAATGAAACCGCTTATGCGCTCGAAAGAGCAAAAAAGCACGGCATACCGTCCGTTACAGTCTCAAAGAAGGTGTGCGGAAGTCAGGCGGAGTTTGAAAATAAAATACAGGAAGCGCTCAAGCTACACGGTATTCAGCTTGTCGTTTTAGCGGGCTTCATGTCCATACTGTCCGCTGATTTCGTATTAAAATGGCAAAAACGAATTATCAACGTCCATCCCTCGCTCATTCCTTCCTTCTGCGGCGAGGGTTTTTACGGCCTTAAAGTCCATGAAGCAGCGCTTAGCTACGGTGTCAAGGTGACGGGCGCGACGGTGCATTTTGTAAATGAAATTCCCGACGGCGGCGAGATAATCCTGCAAAAGAGCGTGCCTGTCCATAAAGGCGACACACCTGAAAAGCTCCAGAAGCGCGTCATGGAGCGTGCCGAGTGGATTATACTTCCCCGCGCTGCGGAGCTTGTTTCGAGAAATATACTGAAAGAGGGCGCAGACTATGGCTTATAAAATAAACGACATCGGCAAGATTTTGCGCGAAAACGAATACCCCGGGCGCGGCATCATAATTGGTGAAACCCCGGACGGCAAAAAAGCGGTTTTTGCCTATTTTATAATGGGCAGGAGCGAAAACAGCCGCAACCGCGTTTTTGTTGAAAGCGGCAACGGCCTTGTCATTCACCCCTTCGACGCGAGCAAGGTCGAAGACCCCAGTCTCATAATCTATTCCCCCGTCCGAGTCTGCGGGAAGAAAGTCATTGTTACAAACGGCGACCAGACGGACACGATATTTGACTTTCTCGCCATGGGCGACACCTTTGAAAACGCGCTCGAGACGCGCTGCTTCGAACCGGATGCGCCTAACTTCACCCCGCGTATCAGCGGGCTTATTGATTTTGAAAACGGTAATTATAAACTGAGTATTCTCAAAGCTTCTGACGCAGAGGCTTCCGGCTGCAGCCGCTTTACATTCACCTATCATCCGGTTTCGGGCGTCGGACATTTCATCCACACCTATGATGGCAATGGAAAGCCCATCCCAAGCTTTTTCGGCGAGCCGGAGGTCGTAGCTGTCGGGAGCGATATTGACGAGTACACAACGCTTATCTGGGACAATCTCAACGCAGAAAACAAAGTCTCGCTATATGTTCGATTCATTGATATTAAAAGCGGCTCTTATGAGAGCCGCATGATAAATAAGAACGTTTGAGGATGAAGCAATGAAGGAATTTGAACTCAAATACGGCTGTAACCCTAACCAGAAGCCTGCAAAGATATATATGCGCGACGGAAGCGAGCTTCCGATAACGATACTGAACGGACGCCCGGGCTATATAAATTTTCTTGACGCATTCAACAGCTGGCAGCTTGTCAAGGAGCTTTCAGCCGCAACCAAAATGTGCGCCGCGACAAGCTTCAAGCACGTCAGCCCCACGTCTGCCGCTGTGGGAAATAGGCTCTCTCCGGAACTAAAACGCGCTTGTTTTGTTGACGATATTGCGGGACTTAACGACTCTCCCCTCGCCTGTGCCTACGCCAGAGCGCGAGGTACCGACCGCATGTCGAGCTTCGGTGACTGGATAGCTCTCAGCGACACCTGCGACCTTGTCACGGCGAACATTATAAAGCGCGAGGTGTCGGACGGCATAATCGCGCCGGACTATACTCCCGAGGCTCTGGAAATTCTTAAAACCAAGAAAAACGGAGCTTACAACATCGTTCAGATTGATAAGGATTACGTTCCCGAGGAACAGGAATTAAAGCAGGTTTTCGGCGTCACCTTCGAACAGGGGCGCAACAACTTCGAGATAAACGCCGATTTGCTAAAAAACATCGTAACCGCAAACAAAAACCTGCCTGATTATGCGATACGCGACCTTATAATCAGCCTGATTACGCTTAAATACACGCAGTCAAATTCCGTGTGCTTTGCCTCTGACGGGCAGGCAATCGGCGTAGGCGCGGGACAGCAGAGCCGCATTCACTGTACTCGCCTTGCGGGAGGAAAAGCCGACAACTGGCATTTGCGCCAGAGTCCGATGGTGCTTGAGCTGCCTTTCAAGGACGATATTTCCCGTGCGGTTCGCGACAATACGATTGACGTTTTCCTTTCCGAGGAGGCCGACGATGTGCGCGGCGACGAGGTCTGGCGGCAGTTCTTCACCGAACAGCCTAAAAAGCTTTCTTATGAAGATAAGCGCGAATACCTCTCGAAAATCAAGGGTGTTTCTCTGGGTTCGGACGCTTTCTTTCCCTTTGGCGACAACATAATTAGAGCAAATCGAAGCGGCGTAACCTACATTGCCCAGCCCGGCGGCTCTGTCCGCGACGAAGACGTAATCAGGGAGTGCAACGAGCGAAACATTGTTATGGCTTTTACGGGAATGAGACTTTTCCATCATTAATTATGTAAACCGAGGTGCACTATGAAATTAATGGTCATCGGCAGCGGCGGCAGAGAGCACGCCATCATAAAGAAGCTGAAGCAAAGCCCTAAGGTTGACATAATATACGCTCTGCCCGGCAACGGAGGCATCGCGCGGGACGCTGTCTGTATCGATATCAACGCGAAGGACATTCCCGCGATAGTCGATTTTGCAAAGGCTAATTCTATAGATTTCGCTGTCGTTGCGCCCGACGACCCGCTGGTATTGGGTGCTGTAGACGAGCTTGAAAAAGCGGGTATTCCCTGTTTCGGTCCGAATAAAAGCGCCGCGATTATCGAGGGCAGCAAGGTCTTCAGCAAGAATCTTATGAAAAAATATAACATACCTACTGCCTCCTACGAGGTTTTTACCGATATGTCCGATGCGCTCAAATACCTTGATACCGCTCCGATTCCGACTGTTGTCAAGGCGGACGGACTGGCGCTCGGCAAGGGCGTAATTATTGCAACGACTCGAGAGGAAGCCAAAGCCGCAGTCCGCTCCATGATGGAGGACAAGGTCTTCGGCGATAGCGGCTTATCTGTCGTCATCGAGGAATTTCTGGAAGGGCCGGAGGTTTCCGTCCTCTCCTTCACGGACGGTAATACCGTCGTCCCCATGGTCTCAAGCATGGATCATAAGCGCGCTTATGACAACGATGAGGGACTCAATACCGGCGGAATGGGCACCATCGCGCCGAATCCCTACTATACGGACGCTATTGCCGACGAGTGCATGGAGAAGATATTTATCCCCACTATGAACGCGATGAACGCGGAGGGACGAACGTTTAAGGGGTGTCTGTATTTTGGACTTATGTTAACCAGTCAAGGTCCAAAAGTCATTGAATACAACTGCCGCTTCGGAGACCCCGAGACGCAGGTCGTGCTGCCCTTGCTCGAGAGCGATTTGGTTGACATAATGCTTGCCACAAGAAACGGCACACTCGCCGAAACCGAGGTCAAATTCTCAAAATGCTCCGCTTGCTGTGTCATAATGGCTTCCGAAGGTTACCCCGAGAAGTATGAAAAAGGCTTTGAGATAGCTCTCCCCTCGCCTGAGCCGGGCGACACGGAAATCTTCGTCGCGGGAGCTAAGCTCGAAAACGCAAAGCTCCTGACAAACGGCGGGCGCGTTCTTGGTGTGACAGCAAAATCAAGCAATTTGAAGTCTGCTATTAATAAGGCTTACGACGCGGTGAAGCTCGTACATTTTAAAAACGCATTTTACCGCGGCGACATTGGGCAAAAGGCTCTGAAAGCATTTGAAAAGGAAGTGTGAGCGTGGTCTACAGGGTTTACGTTGAAAAGAAAAGCTCCGAAGCGCTTGAGGCACGTGCGCTCTGTGAGGACATCCGCAGTTTTTTGGGTATCAAAAAGCTGGAAGACTTACGAATCATCAACCGCTATGATGTGGAAAACATCTCCGAAGAGCTTTTCGAAAACTGCAAAAACACTGTTTTTTCCGAGCCGCAGCTTGATGTAGTTTCTGATGCACTAAACGGCACGGAAGGCTGTGCTGTTTTTGCGGTTGAATACCTCCCCGGGCAATTCGACCAGCGTGCTGACTCCGCCGCCCAGTGCATTCAGATTGTGTCTCAGGGCGAACGGCCTATTGTCAGAACTGCAAAGGTCTATGTCCTGCAAGGTGAACTAGCCGATACTGAGCTTGAAACGATAAAAAACTACGTCATCAATCCCGTCGAGAGCCGCGAGGCTTCGCTCGAAACCTATGTTACGCTGGAAACAAAATACGATATTCCAACTGAAGTTGAGGTGCTCGAGGGCTTCCGTGCAATGGATTACGAGGGTATCGAGAACTTTATCCGCGAAAAGGGCCTGGCGATGGACGGGGACGACCTGCGCTTCTGCCAGAAATATTTCGCCTCCGAAAAGCGCGATCCGACCATCACGGAAATTAAAATGATTGACACTTACTGGTCGGATCACTGCCGCCACACGACCTTTAACACCGTTATTGACAGCGTAAGCTTCGAGGACGCGACACTTCAAAACGCTTGGGACAGATACCTTGACATACGAAACGAGCTTGGACGCACAAAGCCTATATGTCTTATGGATATCGGAACACTCGCAGCAAAACAGCTCAAGGCGCAGGGCAAGCTTTCAAAGCTCGACGAAAGCGAGGAAATCAACGCCTGCACGGTCAAGATTGAAGTTGAAACCGAAAACGGCATCGAAAAATGGCTGCTCCTCTTAAAAAACGAGACCCACAACCATCCGACGGAAATCGAGCCCTTCGGCGGAGCGGCAACCTGCATCGGCGGCGCTATACGCGACCCGCTTTCGGGGCGCGGCTACGTCTATGCCGCAATGCGTGTTTCGGGAGCCGCCGACCCAACAAGACCCATATCTGAAACGCTAAATGGAAAGCTTCCCCAGAAAAAGCTTGTTTCGACTGCCGCGGCAGGTTACAGCTCCTACGGCAATCAAATCGGACTCACAACCGGAATTGTCGACGAGATATACCACCCCGGCTATGCCGCAAAGCACATGGAGGTCGGCGCTGTCATCGGCGCGGTTCCCGAGGAAAATGTGCGCCGCGAAGAACCCAAGCCGGGCGATATCGTCATTCTTCTCGGAGGCAGAACAGGACGCGACGGCTGCGGCGGAGCTACAGGCTCCTCCAAGGCGCATGATCTCTCATCTCTCGGCAGCTGCGGAGCGGAGGTGCAGAAGGGCAACGCCCCGGAAGAGCGCAAGCTCCAGCGGCTTTTCCGCAATCCCGAAGCTACTCGCCTCATTAAACGCTGTAATGATTTCGGCGCGGGCGGCGTTTCCGTTGCAATCGGGGAGCTTGCGGAGGGCTTAAAAATTAACCTCAACGCAATACCAAAAAAATATGAGGGTCTTTCAGGCACGGAGCTTGCCATCAGCGAATCGCAGGAGCGCATGGCTGTGGTCGTGGAAAAGGATTATATAAACCGTTTCATGGAGCTTGCCGCTATTGAAAATCTTGAGGCAACGGTAGTAGCGGAGGTAAACGAGTTTCCAAGACTCATCATGTACTGGAACGGCAAAGCGATTGTCAATGTTACGCGTAGGTTTCTTGATTCAAACGGCGCGGAAAAGCACATCGACATTTCCCCCGCTGTTCCGCAGAGTTTTTATAAGGCACTTCCCGCTGATTTTGAGAGCGGCATGAAAAATTTGGTTTCAGACCTCAATATTTGTTCAAAGCGCGGGCTTTCGGAGCGCTTCGACTCGACAATCGGCGCAGGAAGCGTGCTGATGCCCTTCGGCGGCAAGTACCAGCAAACTCCGATTCAGGCAATGGTGCACAAGGTTTCCCTCGAGCACGGCGATACTTCGACCTGCTCCTTCATGTCCTACGCTTATAATCCATATATCAATGAAAAGAGTCCCTATCACGGCGCGTATCTCGCCGTGGTTGAGTCTGTTTCAAAGCTCGTGGCGGCGGGAGCCTCCTTTGACGATGTTTACCTGAGCTTTCAGGAATACTTCGAAAAGCCTCTTCGCGACGGAAAGCGCTGGGGAAAGCCTCTGTCCGCTTTGCTCGGTGCATTCTCGGCACAGCTTGATCTTGGCGTTGCCGCTATCGGTGGCAAGGACTCGATGAGCGGCAGCTTTGAAAAGCTTGACGTTCCTCCGACGCTCATTTCCTTTGCTGTCACGACTGGCGATGTAAAAAACGTCGTTTCTCCCGAATTCAAGACAGCGGGTCACCAAGTATGTCTGCTTGCCCCAAAATACAGTACCGAAGGCTTGCCTGATTCAGCCTCACTCAAAGAAATTTTTGCAAAAGTTACCGAGCTTATCCGTAATGGAAAAGCCTGCGCGGTCTGGACGCCGACCTTCGGCGGAGTCGCTGAGGGTATATTCAAGATGTGTCTCGGAAACGGACTTGGCTTTGCTTTTGACAGCGTTATTTCTTTGGACGACGTTTTTGCGTATCGCTACGGCGGCTTTATCCTTGAGATGACGAACGGAGAAACAGTTGGCATAGAGCTCGGACACACTTCCGAAAAACGTGAAATCTCATGGAACGGCAGGGCTATTTCCTTGTCCGAGCTGCAAAAGCCCTATGAGGACAAGCTTGAGAGCGTATACCCCTGCAATATTAAAACCGCAGATAAATTTACCGTTCCATATGCGTTTGAAAGAAAAACCGAGCCCGCTAAGCCGCACACCTCCTTCGCAAGGCCTAAAGCCGTCATTCCGGTGTTCCCCGGCACGAACTGTGAATACGACACGGCAAAGGCGCTTGAAAAAGCTGGGGCGGAAGCTGAGATTATTGTCATAAGAAACCTGACACAGTCAGACATTTCAGGCTCGGTCGAGCGTTTTGCAAGGCAACTAAAGACCGCGCAGATGGTCATTATCCCCGGCGGCTTCTCAGGTGGCGACGAGCCGGACGGCAGCGCGAAATTCATAACTTCATTTTTCAGAAACGCCGCCATACGTGACGAAATTGAAGAACTTTTAAACCGCCGTGACGGGCTGATGCTGGGCATCTGCAATGGCTTCCAAGCTCTTGTCAAGCTCGGCCTTGTCCCCTATGGGCACATTACGGACACTGATGCTGCTTCCCCTACTCTCAGCTTCAACACTATCGGCAGGCATCAGTCGAAGCTTGTGCGCACTCGCATTTCCTCAAATCTTTCCCCGTGGCTGATGAACACAAAGGTCAGCGATATCTACACGGTCCCCGTATCACACGGAGAGGGCCGTTTCTTGGCTTCTGACGAACTTATACGGAGGCTCGGTGAAAGCGGTCAGATTGCGACGCAGTACGTCGATCTTGAAGACAGGGTTACTCAGGATATTCGTTATAACCCCAATGGCAGCGTCTGTGCCATTGAGGGCATCACCTCGCCTGACGGAAGAGTCTTTGGAAAAATGGGGCATTCGGAACGAGTCGGCAACGGACTGTATAAAAACACAGCCGGCAATTTCAATATTGGACTCTTTGCCTCCGCAGTTGAATATTACAGATGACACCGGCAAACTGCCCGTCCTTCACCCGTATTGGCAGTGCTATATTGCCAAATATTTTGAACATTTTTCACTCGCGTTGACAATAAGGATACAATGTGTTACAATTTGGTTACGTTCCCTTAAACAGCCTCTTTTCCATACAAAAGAAAGGATTGATGATACATGCCAGAAGAAAAAGCAGCGGTACTCGAATATAAGGGTCATCCTCTCCGCCGCAAGGATAACATGATATATTTCGGCAGTATGTCCGAAAAGTATATTATCCTGCTCCAGGTTCTTGACTCAAAAAAAGTCAAGGATATGGACGTTGCGACGAAGGTTTCCGTTCAGCTTCAGCTCACGGATCCCGACCTCAAATCGCGTGATCGCGTTGTAAAAAAGAGTGAGAAAGACAGCCTCTATTCAGCAATGGACGTCGCGTCCGTTTGGCTCGACAGAGCCCTTGCCCAATAAACCATTAAATTTTCCGGCAAACCACCTTTCGAGGGTTACCATTACCCGGACCGGAATCGCGAAAGGAACAGCATGATTTCAAAGCAGCTCAAAACAATCGCAGCAGCGACAGCGCTCATCAGCACACTCACCGTTTCCGCGAACGCCGCAGGCATCATTGGAGCTATGAGTCCCTCACGCACACAGGATTTCTTCCCCTCGCCCGAAACCCTGTCCCCTGTTCTTCTGCAGCAAACTGACGCTTTAAGCGCCGTATCCGGTGAAGAAGAAAACACCGCCTCAATTAATCTCTGCAGTACAGAACCGCCAAGTCTCGTTTTCTCTAACCTTGTAGAATTAAGCGACGGTGCTTCAGCCTCCGCCGAGAGCGAGGGTCAAAATATTGTCGACACCGCGATGAAGTATCTCGGCACACCCTACGTTTGGGGCGGCACTACCGAAAAAGGCTTCGACTGCTCGGGCTTTGTTCAGTACGTTTACAAGGAATGCGGCTACACGATTGACCGCACGGCAGCCGAAATTTACAAAAACGGTACATACGTCGAAAAGGAAAATCTCGAAATCGGCGACGCAATTTGTTTTTCCTCACACACAGAATCGATAGGGCACGTCGGCATCTACATAGGAGACGGACAGTTCATCCACGCAAGCTCGGGAAGCGGCTTTGTCATCATCAGCGATCTTTCTGAAAAATACTATACGGCCCGTTACGTCGGCGCAAGACATATCGTATAATATTAAGACCTTCCGCAGATTTTTTTGCGGAAGGTCTTGATTTATTCGAATAACTAGTGCATTATAAAAAAGATGAAAATCCGGCTGAAGGTTTTGGTTCGCTCGGTAAGGAGGATATCATGGAGCACAACATAATTAGCATAAGCTGTTACAATGATGTGTACATGAAAAACAAAAGTCGGATTGTTTCATTTTTTTCAATTTTATATGTTTTGTAATCCAAAATCATTTTTTTGATTTTGGATTATTTTTTTAGCTTTTTATGCGTCGCTTAGCCCGCTATTTGTACTTCTGCACAAACAACATTTCTTTAACTGGTTAAATTTTATAATATAATTATGCATTATTCGCTTGATTTAGTAGAAGCATTAATGTATAATATTCATATTATATGAATATTTATTCGGTGGTGATGTCAATGACAAAGGTTTTTATAGCCGGCTCCGAGGGAACTGCGGGTTTAAGGCTCGCGTCTCGACTTAAAGAGCACCCTGACGTGGAGCTACTTGAAATTGACAGCTCGCTCCGTAAGGATTCTCAGGAAATAAAGAAGCTCATCGAAAAAGCCGGTTTTGTCTTCCTGTGCCTTCCGGATGACGCGGCACGCGAAACAGTAGAGCTTGCGAGGAATACAAGTGCAAGGCTAATCGACACCTCCACTGCTCACCGAACTGCGGGGGGCTGGGCATACGGTTTTCCGGAGCTATCGGATAAGCACCGAAGCGCGATTGCATCAGCAAAACACGTCGCTTCCCCCGGCTGCCACGCCAGCGGCTTCATCTCACTTATATATCCGCTTATTTCCAAGGAAATAATTTCGCCCGACTGCCTTTTATCCTGCGTTTCGCTCACAGGCTACAGCGGCGGAGGAAAAAAAATGATAGCCGAATATGAGGACTCCTCACGCACGTCAGCGCACGACAGCCCGAAGCTCTATGCAATGGGCCAAACCCATAAGCACCTGCCGGAAATAATTGCACAATGTGGTTTACATAATGTTCCAGTTTTTATGCCGGTTGTCGGAGATTTTCACTCGGGTATGCTTGCAACAGTTCCTCTTCACATCTCACAGCTAAACGGGAAATATACTGTAGCAGAGATACGCGAAGTATTTAAGACGCACTACAAGGGTCAAAAGCTAATTAAGGTCCTAGACGATGAGCCCTCTTTCCTCTTTGCAAGCACGCTCGCAGGGCGTGACGATATGGAGATTTACGTCTCTGGCAATGATGAGCGGATACTCCTTTCCTCCCGCTTCGATAATCTGGGTAAAGGCGCGGCAGGCGCTGCTATCGAATGCTTCAATATCATGTGCGGCCTGCCCCCTGAAACGGGACTGACGCTCGGCTAATATTTTGCTATTAAAGATAACATTTGGAGGTTTACATAATATGAACTATATCGACGGCGGCGTATGCGCCCCAAAAGGCTTTATAGCCTCAGGCGTAAGCTGTGGAATAAGGAAAACTGGCAAAAAGGATCTTGCTCTCATTGTCAGCCAGAAAATGTGCTCGGCAGCGGGAGTATACACAAAAAACCTCGTCAAAGGCGCACCGATAATCGTAACACAGAAACATATAAATAACGGTCATGCACGCGCGATAATCGCCAACAGTGGCAACGCGAACACCTGCAACGACAACGGAATCGAAATTGCAGAGGGTATGTGCGAACTTGTCGAAAAATTTGCTGGCGTAGCTTCATCGGACGTAGTCGTAGGTTCAACCGGCGTTATAGGTCAAAAGCTCAGCCTTGAGCCGATTGAAAAAGGTATGCCTGCGCTTGTTCTAGGTCTCGGCAAGAACTCAGAAGATGCCGCGACTGCAATTATGACTACCGATACAGTCAAAAAGGAAGTCGCAATCAAATTTGAGCTAGATGGCAAAGCTGTCAAAATGGGCGCAATAGCAAAGGGCAGCGGAATGATACACCCAGACATGGCGACGATGCTCGTTTTTGTAACCACGGATGCAGCAATCAGCCCTGGAATGCTTCAGAAGGCTCTGAATTTCAGTATTCAGGACAGCTTCAACATGATTAGTGTTGACCGCGACACCTCGACGAATGACACGATGGTTGTTTTGGCAAACGGCATGGCGGAAAATGATGAGATTATCTCTGAGGGCAAGAGCTTCGAAGCTTTCAAGGCCGCGCTTACTGAGCTGAGTCTCAACCTAAGCCGCCGCATCGCCAAGGACGGAGAGGGCGCAACCAAGCTGCTCGAGTGCGTTGTCACCGGTGCTAAGAGTAAAGAGGACGCAAAAATAATTTCAAAAAGTGTCATCTGCTCTCCCCTTCTAAAGTGCGCAATGTTCGGCTCGGACGCGAACTGGGGCCGAGTTCTCTGCGCAATCGGATATTCCGGCGCGGACGTTGACGTTACTAAGGTTGCCGTCGGCTTTAAATCCGAAGCAGGAGAAATCAGAGTCTGTGAAAACGGCGGCGGAATTGAGTTCTCCGAGAAAAAAGCGAAGGAAGTTCTCTCCTGCGGAGACATTATTATTGACGTTGCTCTCGGAGATGGAAATGCGACCGCAACAGCCTTCGGCTGTGATTTAACCTACGGTTACGTTAAGATAAACGGCGACTACCGTAGTTGACATAATACATCCAAGGAGAAACAGATTATGGACGAAGCATTGACCAACGCGCAGCGGGCGAAGGTACTCATTGAGGCTCTCCCCTACATTCAGCGCTACAATAACAAAATAATCGTCGTTAAATACGGCGGCAACGCGATGATAAATGAGGATTTAAAACGCGCCGTCATGGGCGATATCGTTTTGCTTTCACTTATCGGTATCAAAGTCGTGCTGGTGCATGGCGGCGGCCCCGAAATCAGCGATACGCTGGGACGCATGGGCATGGAGACGCAGTTCATCGACGGGCTCCGCGTGACCGACAAGGAAACCGCCGAAGTCGTTCAAATGGTGCTTGCAGGTAAAATCTCCAAGAATCTTGTTAACCTCATCGGTAATCTGGGCGGGCGCGCAATCGGGCTTTCCGGCATGGACGGACATATGATAGAGGCCGAAAAGATGAGTGACGAGCTCGGTTTTGTAGGTGATATAACAAACATCGATCCCCAGCCTATCCTGGATGTACTCGACAAGGGCTATATCCCCGTGGTTTCAACAATCGGCTGTGACAAGGACGGTAACACTTACAATATAAATGCCGACACTGCCGCGAGCCGTATCGCGGGAACGCTGAAAGCGGAAAGCCTCGTGTCCATGACGGACATTTCGGGACTTCTGCGCGACAAAGACGACCCGAAGTCGCTCATCCCTGTTGTGAACGTCAGCGAAGCGCCGCAGCTCATGCGCGAGGGCGTTATCTCCGGCGGCATGATTCCAAAAGTCGAATGCTGCATTGAAGCCATACGACGCGGCGTAAAGAGAGTTTTCATTATTGACGGGCGCGTGCCGCACTCGATACTTATCGAAACTCTCACAGACGAAGGCATCGGGACTATGTTCGTTTAAGTTTACATAATATAGGAGCGTTGATATGGATATAATAGAACTTTACAATTTATTTGTTGCTGACACCTATGCCCGCAGTCCGTTTGTTGCATCCGTAGGAAGCGGCGCTATCATAACCGATGAAAACGGCAAGGAATTTATTGACCTCGGCAGCGGAATAGGCGTAAACGCTTTCGGTGCCTGCGACGCAGACTGGGTCAAAGCAGTCGAAACTCAGCTTCACAAACTTTCGCATATTTCGAATCTCTACTACACCGAACCCCAAGCGCTCCTTGCAAAGCTCCTTTGCGAAAAGACCGGAATGAAAAAGGTATTTTTCGGAAACTCCGGTGCTGAGGCAAATGAGTGTGCGATAAAATGCGCGAGGAAATACTCCTCCGATAAGTACGGCGCAGGACGAAGCACAATTGTGACGCTAGTAAACAGCTTTCACGGACGCACGCTGGCGACGCTTTCCGCGACAGGCCAGGACGGCATGCATGTTCACTTCGCGCCCTTCCCTGAGGGCTTCAAATATGCCCCCGCGAACACCTTTGCATCGCTCGAATCACTCTGCGACGAAACCGTCTGCGCTGTCATGCTGGAACTCGTTCAGGGTGAGGGCGGCGTAATTCCGCTCGATAAGGACTATGTTGCAAAGGTATCAGCATTCTGCGCCGAAAAGGATATTCTCCTTATTATAGACGAGGTGCAGACGGGAAACGGCAGAACGGGCACACTTTATGCATATATGCAATTTGGAATTACGCCGGACATTTTGACCACCGCAAAGGGTCTTGCCGGCGGACTGCCTCTCGGCTGTGCGATGCTCGGCGAAAAGGTCAAGGACACCATGACGGCGGGGACGCACGGCTCCACCTTTGGAGGAAATCCGATTTGTGCGGCGGGCGCGCTTAGCATACTGTCAAGGCTTGACGAAGACCTCTTTACGGAGGTTCGCAGGAAGAGTGACTATATAAAAGCGGAGCTTTCAGGCGCCAAGGGCGTCAAGTCTGTCACAGGGCTTGGGCTGATGATAGGAATTGAAACCGAGAAGGACGCAAAAACCATCGCCGCCGAATGCCTGCAACAGGGCGTAATCGTTTTGACGGCTAAAACCAAGGTTCGGCTGCTGCCGCCGCTAAACATCAAACAGGAAGAACTTGAAAAAGCTATACAGATATTGAAGGGAGTAATCGCACTATGAAGCATCTTCTTAAGCTTTCCGACCTCACTCCGGAAGAGATAGTCGGAATACTAAATCTTGCCGATCAGCTCAAATACGAGCATAAGAACGGCATCGAGCACCCTCATCTCAAAGGAAAAACTTTGGGAATGATTTTTCAGAAAAGCTCGACCCGCACAAGAGTCAGCTTTGAGGTCGGAATGTACCAGCTCGGCGGAAACGCTCTTTTTCTCTCCTCGCGTGACCTTCAGATTGGGCGCGGAGAACCGATTCAGGACACCGCGCGCGTGCTCTCCCGCTATCTGGACGGCATTATGATTCGCACCTTTGCGCAGGCCGAGGTCGAAGCTCTGGCGGAATATGGCTCCATTCCGATTATCAACGGACTCACGGATTACGCCCATCCTTGTCAGGTGCTCGCCGACCTCATGACCATACGCGAATATAAGCACTCCTTCAAAGGCCTCAAACTCTGCTTCATCGGTGACGGCAATAACATGGCAAATTCTCTCATGGTCGGCTGCATCAAGATGGGCATGTCTGTTGCTATTGCCTGCCCCGAAAACTACAAGCCTGACGCGGAGCTTATGAAGTGGGCAAATGATAACGGCGACTTCCTCTGCACAAGCGATGTTCTTCTTGCGGCAAAGGATGCGGATGTCATATATACCGACGTTTGGGCTTCGATGGGACAGGAGGATGAATTCGAGGACCGCTGCACAGTCTTCCAGAACTTTCAGGTGAACGCCGCTGTTATGGACGCCGCAAAGCCGGACGCAATAGTTCAGCATTGCCTGCCCGCACACCGTGGAGAAGAAATTACGGAAGAAGTATTTGAAGCCCACGCTAATGAGTTGTTTGACGAAGCGGAAAACAGGCTCCATGCCCAAAAAGCTGTTTTAGTCAAGCTCCTCGGAAAAAATTAAGCCTATGAACAAGGTTTACATTATTTTAGAGAACGGCAGAGTCTTCGAGGGCGAAAGCTTCGGAGCTGAGGGTGAAACCGTCGGCGAGCTCGTTTTCACGACGGGTGTTGTAGGCTATGTTGAAACTCTGACCGATCCGAGCTACGCCGGACAGATTATTATGCACACCTTCCCCGAAATGGGCAACTATGGCATAATCCACGAGGATTACGAGAGCTGGAAGTGCCACGCCAAGGGTGTTGTCGTCCGCAATTGGTGCAATGCTCCCTCAAATTTCCGCTGTGAAGAAACGCTTGACAGCTTCCTGAAGCATCAGGGAGTTGTCGGGATCTGTGGTGTCGATACCAGAGAGCTTACCCAGATAATCCGCGAAACCGGCGTTATGAACGCCATGATAACAAAAACGAGGCCCAAAGACGTGCCCGAAATAGTGAAAAGCTACACGGTCACAGGTGTTGTTGCCGAAACGAGCACCAAAAGCCCCTACATTGTCACACCGAAAGGTGAAGCGAAGTACAGCGTCGCTCTCATCGATTATGGCGCGAAAAGGAACATCATCCGTGAACTTGCAGAACTTGGCTGCAAGGTCACGGTGTTTCCTTATAATGCGAAAGCGGTCGAGATACTCGCCATGAAACCGGACGGTGTCATGCTTTCAAACGGAGCCGGCGACCCGGCGGAGAATATTGAGTGCATTAATGAAATCAAAGATCTGCTCGGAAAGGTTCCGATTTTCGGAATCTGTCTCGGGCATCAGCTCCTTGCTCTCGCTGCCGGAGGAAAAACCGAAAAACTGCGCTACGGGCATCGCGGCGGCAATCAGCCGGTCAAGGAACTTGAAAGCGGCCGGGTTTACATAACTTCGCAAAACCACGGCTATGCGGTAATCTCGGAGAGCCTTGACAAGGGTGTAGTCAAGCTAAGTTATGTAAACCTCAACGACAACACCTGTGAGGGGCTGGACTATCCGTCGCTAAAAGCGTTCTCACTTCAGTTCCATCCGGAGGCGCACTGCGGCCCGCGCGATATGCGCTTCGCCTTCGGAAAATTTCTTAAGCTCATAGACGGAGGTATAAAATAATGCCTGTTGATAAATCGATCAAGAAAGTACTCGTCATCGGTTCAGGCCCCATCGTCATCGGTCAGGCTGCGGAATTTGACTATGCTGGAAATCAGGCCTGCCGTGTACTCAAGGAGGCGGGACTGAATGTTGTGCTCGTAAACTCAAACCCCGCGACGATAATGACCGATACTACTCTCGCAAATGAAATCTACCTCGAACCGCTCACCTCCGAAACGGTTAAGCGCATCATCGAAAAGGAGCGTCCGGACAGTCTGCTGGCTTCCCTTGGCGGACAGACGGGGCTTACAATCGCCATGCAGCTCAGCAAGGAAGGTTACCTTGAAAAAACAGGCGTACGGCTTCTGGGTACCTCGGCTGAGGCGATTGACAAGGCAGAGGACAGACAGCTTTTCCGCGATACAATGCTCAAGCTCGGCCAGCCCGTAATTCCCTCCGATGTTGCAAACGACCTTGATAAGTCCTTGAAAATTGCCACTGAGATTGGCTATCCCGTAATCGTCCGCCCCGCATTCACGCTCGGCGGCGGGGGCGGCGGAGTTGCCTTTAACGAGGACGAGCTGAGAATAATCGCGCGTAACGGCCTGATGCTCTCCCCTATCACACAGATACTGGTTGAGCGCTATATCGCGGGCTGGAAGGAGATCGAGTTTGAGGTCATGCGAGACAGAAACGGCAATGTCATCGCGGTCTGCTCGATGGAGAATTTCGACCCAGTCGGCGTGCATACGGGCGACAGCATCGTCGTTGCCCCAGCTATGACGCTCTCCGATAAGGAATATCAGATGCTACGCACAGCGTCACTCGATATTATAACGGAGCTCGGGATCGAGGGTGGGTGTAACTGCCAGTTCGCGCTCAATCCCCACAACTTTGAATACACCGTCATCGAGGTCAACCCCCGCGTTTCTCGCTCCTCCGCTCTTGCGAGTAAGGCGACGGGCTACCCAATCGCTAAGGTCGCGGCAAAAATTGCGCTTGGCTGCACGCTCGACGAGATTCGAAACGACGTTACAGGCAAAACAACAGCCTGTTTTGAGCCGACGGTGGACTACGTGGTATGCAAGCTCCCAAAGTGGCCGTTTGACAAATTCATCGTCGCAGACCGCACTCTCGGCACACAGATGAAGGCGACCGGCGAAGTCATGGCAATCGGTTCCTGCTTTGAGGCGGCAATTATGAAAGCCGTGCGCGGCGCAGAGCTCGGACTCGATACTTTAAATCCCAAACAAGCGATTACGGTTGACATAATTAATGAATTGCATAAGGTTGACGACAAACGTCTCTTCACGGTTTTTGCTGCGCTTAAGCAGGGTATGAACGTTGAGAAGATTAACGAGATTACAAAAATAGACCCATGGTTCTTGCACAAACTCAAGAACCTAGCAAACTTTGAAAACGCTATTTCCGAAAAAAGTCTCACTGAGGACAGCTACAGTCTCGGTAAATACTATGGCTACACGGACAAGGCTCTCGAGCGTATTTCCGGCGGAAAGGTCAAAACGCCTCTTAAGTTATCATACAAAATGGTAGACACCTGCGCCGCCGAATTTGCGGCGGAAACGCCCTACTTTTATTCGACCTGCGACGCGCACTGCGAAGCCCGCCCTTTTATCAAGGGCGTAAAGGAGCGTATCATCGTTCTGGGCAGCGGACCAATACGCATCGGGCAAGGCATCGAGTTCGACTACAGCTCCGTGCATTGCGTGAAAACCCTTAAAGAACTTGGGTTTGAGGTCGTTATCATCAACAACAACCCCGAAACAGTCTCAACCGACTTTGACACCGCGGACAGGCTCTATTTTGAACCGCTGACCTTTGAGGACGTTATGCATGTCATCGACGTTGAAAAGCCCTACGGCGTTGTGGTAGCCTTCGGCGGACAGACCGCCATTAACCTAACTCACTCTCTGAGCGACGCCGGTATCAAGATTCTCGGTACTTCGGCGGAGAGCATCGACCTTGCGGAGGATCGTTCGCGCTTTGACGCGCTGCTTGAGAAATTCAATATTCGCCGCCCTAAGGGCCTGAGCGCCGTCACTCTGGAAGATGCTCTGAATGCCGCCGGAACTCTCGGCTACCCTGTTTTGCTGCGTCCCTCCTATGTTATCGGCGGTCAGAATATGACCATAGCTTACACCGATGAGAATGTAAGCCAATACATGAACATCATCCTCACTCAAGGCATCGAAAACCCGGTTTTGGTTGATAAATACATGATGGGCACAGAGCTTGAGGTTGACATAATCTGCGATGGTGAGGATGTTCTAATACCCGGAATCATGCAGCATATCGAACGTGCGGGCGTACACAGCGGCGACAGTATCGCGGTCTATCCGCCCTATAACATCGGTGACAAGATGCTTACGAACATCATCGAAGTTTCTACCAAGCTCGCTCTTTCAATGGGTACGCGGGGACTTGTCAACATCCAGTACCTCATATATGGCGGCGAGCTTTACGTCATCGAGGTCAATCCCCGTGCATCGAGAACAATTCCGTATATCAGCAAGGTGACGGGGCTGCCGATGGTCGATATTGCGACGCGCCTGATGCTCGGCGAGAGCCTTAAGAACCTCCCCTACGGCAAGGGACTGTATAAACAGCCGCCCTATGTGACGGTCAAGGTTCCTGTCTTCTCCTTTGAAAAGCTGCTGGGTGTCAACTCTTCGCTGAGTCCGGAAATGAAATCCACGGGCGAGGTGCTGGGTATCGGGAAAACACTCGAGGAAGCACTCTTCAAAGGGCTTCTGTCGGCTGGCTTCCACCTTGACTCTCACTCCAAAAACCGCGACAAGGGCGTATTTATCAGTGTCAATAAGCTGGACAGGTTCGAGGTCATCGACCTCGCCCGAAAATTTGACGACCTCGGCTTCAAGCTCTACGCTACAGAGGGCAACGCACACGAAATTGAGCGTCTCGGAACCGACGTCACAGTAGTCGGAAAGCTTTGCGACGAAACAAACGCCCTTACCCTCCTCGAGGACGGAAAAATCTCGTACCTTATCATGACCGGTACGACAGAGCCGAACTATGTAAATGACTACATCCGCATAAACCGCCGCGCGCTCCAGCTCTCCATCCCCTGCCTCACTTCACTTGACACAGCCAATGCGCTCGCCGACATGCTTTCAAGCCGCTATAACGAGCACAACACGGAGCTTGTCGATATAGCTCACATGCGCACCGAGCGCGAGGTACTCCCATTTGCAAAGATGCAGGGCAGCGGTGACGATTACATTTTCTTCGAAAACTTCGACGGAAGTATTTCTTGCCCCGAGTCTCTCAGCACCTCACTCGCCGACCGCCACTTCGGCATAGGAGGCACGGGTGTGGTTCTGATTGAGCACTCCGATATTGCTGACGCCAGAATGCGAATCTTCAACGCCGACGGCTCGGAGAGCGGCATGGCGGGCAACTGCATGCGCTGTGTCGGAAAGTATCTGCATGACCGCGGAATTGTTCCGAAAACGGAGATGACCGTAGAAACCGAGAGCGGCATAAAAGAGCTGACGCTCTACTCCTTTGGCGGAGAGGTTCGCTCCGTTCGCGTCAACATGGGCAGAGCAGAGCTGCGCCCGTCGTCGATACCTGTTAAGCTCTCAGGCGACAAGGTTGTGAATCAAAAAGTCAGGGTTGCGAACGGAGAATATTCGATAAACTGCGTCAATATGGGCAATCCCCACTGTGTTGTTTTCGTCGACAGGGTTGACCGCGTAAATGTCGCGGAGATAGGCCCGCTCTTCGAGAACGATTCTCTGTTCCCCGAGCGCGTCAACACGGAATTTGTCCGCGTAGTAAACGGCAACACGCTCAAAATGCGTGTCTGGGAGCGCGGCAACGGCGAGACTCTCGCCTGCGGTACAGGAGCGTGCGCGGCAGTCGTCGCGGCAGTCGAAAACGGCTTCTGCGAAAAGGGCGTGGACGTGACAGTTAAGGTGCGCGGCGGGGAGCTCGTTGTAAACTATACGGACGACGCGGTATATCTCACCGGCAACGCAAGCCTTGTTTATAACGGCACTGTAGAGCTATGACACCGGAAATTTGATTTCTTAACAAAATTATGGTAGGATGACTTCTGGGTTCATCCTGCCATTTTTTTATCAGGAGGCGAAGGCTGTGAAGAGAATTCTTATAGTGGAGGACGACAGGGCACTTGCAAACGGAGTCTGCCTCGCGCTGAAAAGTGAGCTCATATTTCCTTTCGCCTGTCACAGCATATCAGAAGCTAAGTGCGAGATTATAGGTAACCGCTTTGACCTGTTTATACTCGACCTGAATCTTCCCGACGGCAACGGGCTTAACCTGCTTAATGACATCAAGGCGCTTGCGCCTGTCATTATTTTAACGGCTAACGACCTTGAAACGGACATTGTGACAGGGCTTGAAAGCGGCGCAGACGACTACATTACAAAGCCCTTCAGTCTTGCTGTTCTGCGTGCAAAGGTCAACTTGCAGCTTCGTAACGCATCAGAGCGCAGTTTCGGCAAAATCGAGCTTGGCGGCTTCGTCTTTGATTTTGACAGGCTCGAATACAGCAAAGACGGTCAACCTGTAGAGCTGAGCAAGACCGAACAGAAGCTGCTCAAAATGCTTGTTGAAAACAGAGGGCGCACTCTGGAGCGCGCTATGCTTGTTGACAGGATATGGACGGACGGCGCAGACTACGTAGACGAAAACGCGCTTTCCGTTACCGTTAAGCGCCTGCGCGATAAACTGGAGGACAGTCCTTCAAAACCGGTTTACATAAAAACTATTTACGGCATCGGCTATACCTGGGCGGTAAACTGATATGAACAATTTCGATTACGTTTGCCTTGCCACAGCGCTCTTTGCCATCGTTTTTGCAGTCATTTTCGCACTTAATAAGCACCTAAAAACAAAACGTACGCTTGACAGCGCATCCAAGATGATTGATGACGCGATTTCGTGCAGCTTTGAGGAGAACGTTTTTGATGAAAGCCTGCTGTCCTCGGTCGAAGCGAAGCTCGCGCAGTATCTTAATTCCTGCTCCGTTTCCTCCAGAAACCTTGCTGCGGAAAAGGACAAAATTAAAGAGCTTATCGCGGATATTTCTCACCAGACCAAGACGCCTGTTTCAAATATTCTGCTCTATGCTCAGCTTCTAGGCGAACAGGAATTGCCTGACGAGAGTGCTCGGCAGGTCTTCGCTCTCTCTGAACAGGCGCAGAAGCTGAGTTTTCTCATCGACTCGCTCGTCAAGGTGTCAAGGCTTGAAACAGGCATCATTACTCTCACCCCAAAGCTTTCCGATATTTCTTCCCTGCTCAGTACCGTAATGGCTCAGATTGCACCAAAGGCAAAGGCAAAGAACATATCCATAAAGGTATGTGGCACCGCTGAAAAGGCGTGTTTTGACACTAAGTGGACGACGGAAGCTGTCTTCAATATTGCGGATAACGCCGTGAAGTATACGCCATACGGAGGTACGATTGAACTGTCCGTTACCGCGTTTGAGCTGTTTTGCCGCATTGATATTAAGGACAGCGGTATTGGAGTCTCCGAGGACGAACAGACAAAGATTTTTTCAAGGTTCTACCGCAGTCCGCGGGTCGCTGAAAGCGAAGGCGTCGGAATCGGGCTCTATCTCGCGCGCGAAATAGTTTGCGGTGAGGGCGGTTATATCAAGGTTACCTCAGCGCAGGACAAAGGCTCTGTTTTCTCTGTATTTCTCCTGCGGGAAGCATGAAATCTTTCAAAACTGTTAGATTTCTTTTACTCTGTGAAAGAATGTCGAAATAATCGTATGATACAGTCCGTATTGTAGGAAAATTTCCTGCAATACAGACTTTATTTTTGGAGGTAACCAATGAATATATTGGAAACAAACGATTTGAGAAAAACATACGGGACGGGAGAAACCGCCGTGCATGCACTGGACGGAGTCAAACTGAAAATACAGAGCGGTGAATTTGTCGCGATAGTCGGCACATCCGGCAGCGGGAAATCAACGCTTCTGCATATGCTCGGAGGACTGGACAGCCCGACAAGCGGCAGCGTGACGGTCGACGGAAAAGAAATTTTCTCTCTGAAGGATGAGGAGCTAACGATATTCCGTCGCCGTAAAATCGGGTTTGTTTTTCAAAACTACAACCTTGTGCCCGTTTTGAACGTCTATGAAAATATCGTTCTCCCTGTTCAGCTCGACGGGAAGCAGCCGGACACCGAATATGTGGATAAAGTCATAAAAACTCTCGGACTGGAATCAAAGCTTCAAAATCTGCCGAACAATCTCTCCGGCGGACAGCAGCAGCGCGTTGCGATAGCAAGAGCGCTCGCCTCGAAGCCCGCAATTATTCTTGCGGACGAGCCGACCGGAAACCTCGACAGCCGCACCAGTCAGGATGTTCTCGGGCTTCTCAAAATTACAAGTCAAAAGTTCAGTCAGACTATTGTAATGATTACACACAACGAGGAAATAGCGCAGCTTGCCGACCGCATCATCCGCATTGAGGACGGAAAAATCGTAGGCGGTGCGAAATGATAAGGGTTAAGAACAAAAAAGCGATTAATAACATATCGCGAAGAAGCCTCAAAGCCAACCGCACGCGCAACATTGTCGCCATCTGCGCTATCGTGCTTACCTCTGTGCTTTTCACCAGCCTTTTCACCATCGGTGGAAGCATGCTGAAAACCATGGAACGCAGCACCTGCCGTCAGGTCGGCACCGAGGCTCACGCGGGCTATAAATTCATAACTCAGGAGCAGTACGAAAAAATCAAGACTCATCCTTCGATCAAGGATGTCTCGTATAATATTTTTCTGACCACAGCAGATAATCCGGAACTCTCCAAACTGGCAACCGAAATACGCTACAGCGAGGACAAGGATGCAAAATGGAGCTTAAGCTATCCTGAAACAGGTGCTATGCCGAAGGAATACAATGACATTGCTACATCGACTATCGTCCTCGACGCGCTGGGCATACCGCACGAACTCGGTCAGCAGGTACCGCTCGATTTCACAGTCCGCGGAAAAACCTATCACGAAACTTTCAAGCTCTGCGGCTTATGGGAGGGAGACCCCATCGCAATGGCGCAGGAGGTCTGGCTTTCCAAGGATTACGTCCTTGACGTGGCACCGATGAGCGATATCCCGCTCTATGAGCGCACCGACAATGACTATTCCGGCTTAATCTCATGTGCAATGTGGTTCAATAACACTTTTAACATAGAGAAAAAAATCACTAGAGTGACTGTTGACAGCGGCTATGACCCCAGCGTTGTCAATCAGGGCGTCAACTGGGCTTACGGCGGAGCGGAAGTTGACAAGACGACCGTCCTCCTTATTGTCATGGTTCTACTTCTTATTGTGGCCTCGGGCTACCTCATAATCTATAATGTTTTCTACATTTCCGTCACAAAGGACACGCGGTATTACGGACTGTTGAAAACCATCGGCACGACCGGAAAGCAACTGCGGACAATCGTACGAAGGCAGGCGCTTTTGCTCTCTTGCATCGGTATACCCATAGGGCTTCTTATAGGCTATGGCATCGGTGCCCTGTTGCTGCCGCTCATTTTGAGCAGCACCTATTACTCGGGTCAGGGTGTTGTTTCTATGAACGGTCTTATCTTCGCGCTTTCTGCGCTGTTCAGTGTCGTGACTGTCCTTTTAAGCTGCTCGAAGCCCGCGAAGCTCGCGTCAAAAACAAGTCCAATGGAAGCTCTGCGTTATTATGAGGACTCGGGAAAAAAAAGCATAAAGCGCCGGTCAAAAAAGGTCACCACGCTTTCCATGGCTTTTTCAAACGTTTTCCGCTCACGCAGAAAACTTGTATCCGTCGTTCTCTCGCTGTCTCTGAGTCTTATTCTTGTAAACAGCGTCTATACAATAGTCACGGGCTTTGACATGGACAAATACCTTGAGGACAAAGTAATCGCCGATTTTTCCGTCTGCAACTCGCAACTCATAACGAAGTATGAATTGACATATGCGGACGCGGACACATTGAACAGGATAAGCGCCATTGATGGCGTGAGCGAAGCGGGAGCGGTTTATATGTCCGAAAACACACACCGACTTTCCGACAGCGCCGCCGCCAATGTTCAGAAAATCATTGATGAGCGGCTAAAAAAGGATTACAACGCAAAATATACCAGTGACTGTGTCAATAAGTTCACTGATGAAAAGAGCTGCTACGCGCATATTTATGGCATTGATAAGCTCATATTCAATAAGCTGAGCGTGCTTGGCGGTGAGGCGGACTACGAGAAATTCGAGAGCGGAGGCTATATCTTTGTAAGCTCCTATGTCGATAACGGCGATTACCCTTATTACAAGCCGGGCGACAAGGTGACGCTTGACTACGGCAATGGCGACACGAAGGAATACACCGTTCTGGGTCTAGCCTTCATGCCGAACCCCACGAACTGTATGCACGGTCACTACATTGACCCGGAGTTTATACTGCCCAGTACGGAATATCTGGAGCATAATACAGTCAAAACTCCCCTTCATGTTTTATGCAATGCCGAAACCGGCAAAGAAGCCGAGGTCGCGAAGGCAATTGAAGCCTACTGCGGAACCTCACAAATGAGCTGTGTATCAAAGGATTCCGCCGCTGCGGAGTTTCACAGCATGCAGAGTATGATAATTATAGTCGGAGGCGTGCTGTCCGCGATACTCGGGCTCATAGGCATACTGAATTTTATGAACTCGATACTGACCTCTATCATATCCCGCAGACGTGAGCTGGCAATGCTGCAAAGCGTCGGAATGACGGCAAAACAGCTGCACCGTATGCTCATCGGAGAGGGCTTTGTATACGCTTTTGCGGCTCTGCTTGCGTCTTTCACGGTCGGCAATGTTGTCGTGTATCTGATAGTTAAGCTGTTCGCAGGTCAGATATGGTTCTTTTCATATAATTTCACCATGCTGCCAATGCTCATTTGCCTGCCCGCAATGCTTCTTCTGTCCTATCTGCTGCCCGCTCTCGCCTACAGAAGCATAGACCGCGAGAGCATTGTTGAGCGGCTGCGCGAGGCAGAATAACGATGTAAATTAAACATTTGAGCAATAGCCTGAAATGTTCCCGAAACGGCGGTCAAAAGTATTCGTCCCCGCATAATGTGTAGAGAATAAACACTATTCTCACGCTGTGGAAGGGACTGAAATCAATATGAATGACCAACGCATTTTGCGATATTTTCTTGGAGGCAACACCTGCCGCGGCTTCTACTCATTTTACGACAGCTTCGTACCCTTATCGGGCGGAACTTTTCTTTGGATAATTAAAGGCGGTCCGGGCTGCGGTAAATCAAGCTTCATGAAAATGATTGGGAACGCGGCTGAAAAGGCGGGGCTGTGCGTTGAATACGCCGTATGCTCCGGCGATTCCTCCTCGCTCGACGGCATCTATATCCCCGAGCTGAAGACAGCCTATACAGACGGCACGGCTCCGCACATCGCGGACACGCATATGGTTGCCGTAGATTCCGCCTATATCAACCTCGGAACATTTTATGACTACAAAGCTATCTCGGAATACAAAACAGAGCTTGCGGAGCTTTATAGCTCCTCTTCAGCCGATTATAAAAAAGCTTATTCCCTTCTTTCTGCCGCAGGACAGCTTCAGCAGGGCTGGCAGGACGGATTCAGGACGTCTTCGGAAAATGAGGCCGCCGAAAATAGGGCAAGCGGTATCGCTCTTCGTGAATTCGGAAAACGCCGCAAAGAGAAAGGCAGCGTAACATATCGCTTTCTCAGTGCGCTGACCTATAAGGGTCCGGTTTCCTTCCCCGAAACAATTTCAAGTCTCTGTGACCGCTTCTATGTCTTTGAAAACAGGCAGCGTATGGGCTTGCCCGCTCTGCGGCGCATTGTTCAGGCGGCGCTGGACTCGGGGCATGATGTAATTGTATGCCCCGACCCCTTGATTCCCGAGGAAATTGAGGCCGCTCTTGTTCCCTCTCTTAGGCTTGGATTCCTATGCTCCGGCACCGCTCTCGGCGATATGCCCGAGGAGCGGCATATCAGACTTGATGCGCTGCTTGACAGCGGTAAGATTAAAAAAAACAGAACCGAGGTGCGCCGCTGCGAAAAAATGAAGGATGCGCTGATAGCCGAGGCTTGTTCCGCACTCAGCGACGCGAAGGGTATACATGATCGAATCGAGAGCATCTTCAACCCCAACGTTGATTTTGACGGTGTCAGCGCGCTCGCCCGCGAACACATCGCGTCACTCGGGCTGCGGTAGTCAGGAAGAGTTCTATGCACAAAACAAAAAAGGCGCAGGTACTTCAAACGTGTACCTGCGTCTTGATTATTTTGGCTTAATTATTACGGCTTTATATCGGGACTGTGCATTTCCTCCATTACTTCGCGGACTATGCTCTCAATATCCGGTACAACTTCCTTTTCAAAAGAATCAACCGTTTTTTCCGTTAGCTTTTTCGGTGCTTCTTTCTTATTCGGTCTGACACTTTTCTTACGCATCAGATCTCTCTTAACGGGCTGGCTTCCGAGCTTTTTCTGTTCGTGAGTGCGAATATTACGGGCAATTCGGTTCTTCGCAAGGCGCTCCTTCCATTCTTTTACAGTTCCGGAGACCGTGCGGCGTTTCCCGGTTTTTTGCTTATTTGCCTTTCGCTCCTTCCATGCCGCTTCGCGCGCATATCTGTCGTCCCATGCGTCCGTTAGCTGGAATTTCATAAGCTTTGCCTTGACAACGAGCTTCTTTATGAATCGTACGGTAAGAGCAATCAGGCATATGAACGGGAACAGCGCGAGAAGAAGGATAAGCACGTAGAGACGTGCTACATATACCTCCGAAACTCTCGCGGCATTTTCCCAATAGGGATAGACTACGCCGCTGTCATAGATTGAGCGGCTTCCGAATTTTCTGAACATATTGATAATGCTCGAAAAGCTATAACGTGCGCTGTTTTCGACTACAACGCCTTTCGCCGACTTAAAGCTCTCCGTGACAAAGGCTTCCGCATAATTCGAAATCGGATCGGGCATTGCGATTTCATAGCAGTCAATACCGGCTCCCGCAGCCTTCCCGGTGTCAGTTCCATCACTTTTTCCAGGTTTTAACGCAGAAAGAGTATCATATGACATGAACATCACGGGTTCACCCGAAAACGCCCTATCAGAAAACTTGTCCGTTTCTCTGCGAACGACACCCGCAACATAGTATGGCTTGCCGTTAATTGTGACCGTCATTCCCGCAAGATTATCACCGCCAAAGAGCTTCCATGCCAGTTCATAATCCAGAACCACTCTGTCTTTCATCAGATCGTCTTCCGCAATGTAGCTCCCCGACAGGAGCTCATAGGGGTGAAACAGGAAGAAGTTGCCTCCGACGCCGATTACCGTTGCCTCCGTTGAATTGCGGTCGCCCTTGACCGTAAGGCTGTCTGTTGCTGAGTAGCAGTCCGTCCAGTATTGCCCGTCTTCCTTAGGTTCCACACCCGCGTCTACGAGCTTGCTGTCAATGGTTTTCCTGAAGGCTCTGATAGAATCAGTACTTGTCAGCTTATCCACCGGAAAAAAGCACGATACCTGCGCAAAGCGCAGCTTGCTGTCACCCTTCCAGTAGCTCTCTGCCTGCTGGCTGAGAAGCACATTGCTGTAGCTGTGAATTTTAAAGAGGCAGAGAGCAATGAGAATGAGAAGCAGGGCATTCATCGCATATAACAATATTGTCTTTTTGTTTTTCATCCCTACCCCTCCTCATTTTTTATTTTCTGTCAGGAATTGTCCGCAAGACGTACCTGCGTGCCCGGCTCAATCGGTTTTGTTGAAGTCGTAATAACGAAATCGCTCGTGGTGAGTCCGCCGGAGACCGCACTGTTGACATCATCCGCCGCAAGCACCTGAACGTCGATACGCGTGGCAATATACCTGTTGCCGAGCGGACTGTTCTTTGAAATAACCGCAAGGACAAATTTGCCGTTTGCGTCGGAGCGAATGGAACTGTTCGGGACTATTGTCTCATAGCTGCCGCCACGTTCGCCGAGAGCAACGCTGATTTGAGAGCCGCTTTCGACAGTGCCCTGCAGCTTAAAGCTGAGTATTTTATTCGTACCGGGGTTCTGCGGGTCAGACTTAATGCCAACCAAAGTCGCGGTTACAGGATCGCCCCCGTAGTAATTTGTAACCTCGGCGGCATCGCCCAGCGCGACCTTTTTGCTCTGCTCCGTCGTTACCGAGAAGCTGATTCCGTAGCCCATGTCCGGCACTTCGATGGTCATGAGAGGCGAATCTGCCGTTGTTGTTTTTCCGGCGGACACACTTATGGACGCTATTTTGCCGTTTACCTTACTCACAATAGACGCGCCATCGCCGCCGGACTTCAATTTGTCAAGGGCAGACTTCTTTTCCGCGACCTGTTTTTTCTCGTTGTCAAGGGTCAGCTGTGTTTTTCCGTCTGTTTTTTGCTTAGCCGCAAGCGCCTCTACCGCATCATCGAGCGTTATCTGGCAAGTGTAAACAGTGTTGTCGGCCGTTTGCCATGCAGTCTTTTTATCCTGAAGCTCTTTCAGATTGTCCGCTGCGGTTGTCGATGCATTTTGAGCGGTTTTCAGCCGTGCTTTTGCATCGGACAACAGCTTGTTGAGCCTGTTCCACTCATACTCGTTTCCGCCTGTAGATGAATTGTTGTAAGCGTTAAGTGCGGAATTATAGGTCTGCTGTGCCGCATCAACCGCGTCTTGAGATTTTGTTATAGCAGTATAAGCTAAATACTGCTTGTACTGGTCAGAGGTTTTATCATATGTTGAGTAGCTTTGCGCAAGTTGAGCCATATAATACGACACGGAAGTTGTTCCTCTGGCCGGATCAGACTCAGCAGCGGTTTTTAGTGCATTATACGAAACTGAATAATAACTCATATTATCATTCAAATCGCTTTTTGCTTTATTCAGTGCTGTGCTTGCAGCAGTAACACTTGAATAATCACCGCTCGAACCGTGAGTCAGGCCACCAAGCGCGTCCAGATTTGACTGCGCGAGATCGCATTCCGCTTGTCTTACCGTTTCGTTGGCTTTTGCGTCCGTAACCGCTCTTTTTGCGCTTTCAATCGAAGCCGCTTCAAACGCATTGGCACTTCTGTCCGCCTTTGCTCTGTCAAGCGCATCCTGTGCATGCTTAACTGCAAGTGTCTCCTTCGAATTGGTACCGCCGCTTGCATCAATCAAATCCTGCTGATATTTGAGCATCAGGTCGTCCAGCTCTTTCTGTGCGGCATCAAGCTCCTTGCTCTCAGCTTCGCCGAAAAAGACAAGCGTGTCGCCAACCTTGACATCGTCGCCAACCTTAACGGGTACTGAGAGGACTTCCCTGGTTTGGTCAGTCTTTACCTCATAGCTCTCGTTTGCGGTCACTGTTCCCGTTCCGCGGATTTTAGCGCTTATTGCACCGGACTGGACATACTGAGCCGCCACTTCGGGAAGTGAATGCTTCATTATTGTGTTGGAAAAGAAGGTCAATACAAGCATGACCGACAGAAAAATTATGGCAGCATTCTTGACCCATCCGCGCTTCTTAACCTTTTGCTCTGTCATAGTCCGGTTTCCTTTCAATTGGTTTACATAATATTGCGTCCATAGCTTTCCCCCGTTCAGCCCTTAACGGAGCCGGAATGCGTGATACCCTCGACCAGAGCTTCCTCGCCATGCAGGAAGAGCAGCAGTGAAGGAATCATATATATCGTTGCGACCGCGAAGGCAAGTCCGACTTCGTTTGAATTAATTGTAGAGAGAAATACGGAAAGTGGCTGCTTATCTGTATCGGGAAGCAGGATTATCGCCTGCTCGACCATGTTCCAGTAGTCTATGAAAACCAGAATAGCAATCGAATACAGCGCGCTTCTGCACTGGGGAAGGCAGATTTTCGTAAATATCAGCCACTCGCCCGCTCCGTCAAGCTTTGCGGCTTCTATCAGCGAAGCCGGTATGCGCCGCATAAATTTTGTAAGCAGGAAAACGCTGAATGGAGCAAACGCTCCTGGCATAATAATCGACCAGCGCGTGTTAAGAATCCCAAGCCAGTCGGAAACAAGATAGTTTGGAACAAGAGTTACCTGATACGGCATTAGCATCAGAATAACATAGAAAAAGAACAAAAAGGTTTTTGCCTTGCCTCGGTATCGGGTGAAGCTGTAGGCCGCCAGCGCCGCGATTGCAATTTGTAAAAGGACTATAGGAATTACGAGAAATACAGAGTTCCAAAATTTGAACAGATAATCCGGACTCTTAATCAGTGCCGTTGCGTACTGGCTGAAGGTCACCTTGTCGGGGATGAATTTGAGATTTACTTTTTTAGATATGTAGGTTTTTGTTGAGCTTGTCGCGTTTTCAAAAACCGCTCCGTAGTTTGCTGAAATCTCCGACTGCGACATGAAGGAATTTGAAATTGTCAGTACTGTCGGAAGCAAGAATATTATGGCAAAAAGCGCCGCGAACAAGGTTAGAACGCCCCTGCCAAGATAGTGTTTCTTTTTCATCCCTCCACGTCCTTTCCGAGCTTGTCCTCAAACGCGAAGAGCAGCGCGATTATAACAACCATTACCAAAGCCATAAGCACCGCCGCCGCGGACAGCTTCTGATAGTCCAGAGCTTTAAAGGTGTTGTTCATGAAGTGCTGCAGCATATATAAGCTTTGTACGGGGTATTCGCCGGTGAGCAGGTATACCTCGCGAAAGACCTTAAATGAGTTTATCAGCGAAAGTATCGTGACAAATAGAATTGTCGGCGAGAGGTAACGCACGGTGATGTTCCTGAATTTAAACCACGGGGTCGCCCCGTCCATATCGGCAACCTCAATAAGATCCTTTGGAATGTTGTTAAGCGCAGCCATAAACAAAATCATGTTGTACCCGAGATTTTTCCATAAAAAAAGTGAGACTACGACAACCTGCGCGTACTGGGACTTCAGCCAGTCTATTTTTTCAACTCCGAACAGCAAAAGAAAGTCGTTGAGCGTACCGTTGTGTGAAAAAATAACCTGCCATATGAGTACGACGGACGCAACGGGCACCATCATCGGGCTGAGAAAAAAAGTACGGAACTGACTTTTCAGCGGAATGCGGGTTTCAAGCATCTGTGCGAGTAAAAACGACAGAACAACGGCAAGCGGCACCGCAATCAGGGAGAAGACCGCAGTGTTCTTTGCCGCTGTCGTAAAAGCCGAGTTATTAAACAGCGCTATAAAGTTATCGAGAAAGACAAATTTGTGCTGGATAGGGTTATTTATCAGCGAATAGTAGACTATGACAAAGAAAGGTACGATGAAGAAAATACTTACGCCCAGTATGCTGGGTGAAAGGAACGCCAGGTCGCGCAGGCGATCTTTCTTGCGTTCAGAAAGCTTTTGCCACTTCTTCTTCATTGTATCTTCCTCTTTTTCCGCCGGGCGGGGAAAACCCCGCCCGTTACGCCGCGAATATTATCTCTGTTCGTTTACATATATGGTCATGCGGCTCTGTATGACATCCGCGACTTGATCGACGGTCTTGTCACCGGAGAAGAACGAAGCCGCCTCTTCGGATATAATCTCCGTCAGGCTCTGGTCGTAATTGGCAGTGCGGTCAACGGAGTTTATGAGTGCCTTGATCTGGTCAGCTTCCTCCTTGGTAATCGCATAGAACTGAACTTGTATTCCGTCTCCCATGCTCATGCCGCCGTTTGAAACAGGAACCTGCTTGCCGTTTTCGTCCGTCGTGTACTGCTGCTTCATGGCATCTGCCAGCTTCTCGTTGAAGGCCTTCTGGCTCATGGGATAGCCCCAGCTCAGATTCTTCTGGTAATCATCCGTGAGCAGAACGCGCATAAACTGCCATGCGGCGTCCTTATTCTTGCAGGAGGTCGTCATCGCAAGGCCGCCGGTAAGCTGAGCCACATTACCCGTGCCGGAGTCGGAGGGGAAACCTTTAAAAGTTACTGATCCGCCATACACCGCTTTGTAGTACTGATAGGTCTGGAAATCACTCGAAGTGAATATATCAAAGAGCTGACGCCCGTCCTGTACCAGTATAGAGGGATCTATCCAATTGTTGCCGTCCTGATTATCATATTTTTCGGGGAAGGTCTTTGCGAAAGTGAGCGTGTTTTTAAAGTCGTCGGAGTTGAAGCTGCATTCGCCCGTCTGCCAGTTCATGTATTTATCCATGTTCAGCATGCAAAGATATTGTAGTATATTGTCTCTGGTCATGCCTTGCCCAAATGGAAAATCGGCATTGGGGTGTTCTTTAATAATTTTCTGCATATCGGCCATTGTCCAGCCCATGTCTGTTCCGACAACGGAAGGCGCGCCGACTATTGACATGACGCTGAAGCCTGAGACAAGCGTATAAAGCTTGCCGTCAATTTCAAGCGCTTTGATAATGCCGGGCATCAGATCATCGCGCTTAATCTCGGTATCCTTGTCTATGTAAGGATATAAATCCTCAAGCAGGCCCTTTGCTGCATACTGCTTATACGGCAGATTGGAGATATCAATCATGTCGGGAATGTTGCCCGAAATAATCTCCGTATTCAGCTTAGTGATTCCGGCGGTATAATCCTTATCCGTATTATACTCCGTATAGTCTGTTATTTCAATTCTGTAATCAGCATTTGTCTTATTGAATTTGAGTATCTGCTTTTTGAGGTTGTAGTCCATCCACATCGTGGCAAGCCGCAGAGTCGTTTTCTCCTTAACCTGGCTTCTGAGCGTCTTGGCAAGGGTTATAATCTCAAAATTTCTCGAGCCGTTATCGCCGAAATCATTGGAGATTGCAAAAACATTGCCGTCAGGCTGAACCGTGCTGAATCTTACATCATCGCTGTCCACATCACAGTTTAACCATGTGAGTATCTTCTCCTTCGTCGATGTAGCAAGGTCATACCCGAACAGAGATGAGCCGTCTAAATAACAGAAATCATACTTGTCTCCGCCGTCCGAGGTGTTGTACACATTGTTTGGAACAGTATAGTCCTTGCCCCAGGTCTTGGTACTTACATCGATCATCTTCAGCGTCATGCTGTAGGTACCGTCAGGGCCGGGCTCCTTACCGTTCATTGCCGCGCCTACAGTACCATCCTTGATGTGTATGAGACTTGAAAGCCAGCCGTCCACCTTGACCTTGAAAAGGAAACCTGCGTTCGACCCTATTACATAGACGGTGTTGTTTCCGTCAGATAAGTAAATGTTGCCGGCCTTGTCGGCTACTATGCTGTTTATATAAAAGCTACCCTGATTTTTGCTGTTCTCATCATCAGTCTTGTCGACATACTGGCTGAGATCTACACTCCCAAGCTCAGCTCCGGTATTTGAAAGCTTGCGGATAAAGCACTTGTTGTCCTCTCCGGCGTAATACTGATAACGGTCATCGGTGCTGCCTTTAAAGCCCTCAGGTAAATTAAAAATAGGCTTTGATATAGTCTCCGCAACCCACAGGTTGCCCTGTTCGTCAACAATAAGCTGCGAGAGGCTCGCATTGGAATCCTTATCGTTAGGGTCAGCGGTTTTCGGAGTGTAATCCGCTAGCTTCTGATAACCGCTCCCGTCCTTCTTAATTGAATAAAGGAAATTCTTATATGTAATGTCTGAAGGGACAGCCGCTCCAGTATCCGCTCCGGTACCTGCTGCCGGTGCCGCCGCCGTAGATGAAACAGTAACGCTTCCGTCTCCTGAATAGGTCACATTGGTCGAGGATGCGGCTCCGCCGGATTTAGCGTTTCCTCCGTTCATGGCATCAATTTCAGCCTGTGTCGCGGGTGTTCCGTCGGCATGTACGGGCATATTTGCGCTGAAATAAACCGTGTCTCCGTAAAGATACGAGTTGGACATATCTGTTACCTCTTTCGGCATGGACACATACTGAGGTACATATACGTATTCGGAAAGCGCCTCATCGCCCTTTTTACCTCCGCCGCAGCCGGCCAGAAGTCCCGCAAGCATTACAAATGCCAGCAGCGCGGATGCGGCTCTCTTGTAACCATTAAAACTCTTCTTCATCTAATCTCTCCTTATATTCACGCTCGCTAAGTGTATTGTTTGTAATAGTACACCTGCAATATAGCACTTGCGACAAATATTGTCAATTGCTAAACTAAAATAGTTCTTATGACAACCATATATTTTTCGCCTCAATTGCCTAAGACGCATAATCTGCAAATATGTTCCAACACTTTTGCAAACATATTTTTATTGTATTTTTGAATTTACCGTTTAAGAACTCGAAGATGTTATGTAACTACAGCAGATTTAGTTTACATAATATTAGTTATAGTTAAACTTAAGGATTTCTTTTTCCTGTTAATACACATGTATGTTGTTCAATAATTTTTTCAAATCATAATTAAGCTGTATTCGAGTAATATATTCCTGCATTTCCACATATAACCTGTATTCTATATGGTAAAATAGTAAACTTTTTATTAACATCCGGTATTGAAAGCTTCATTCTGTGACATCCGTTAATATTTCCTGATTTACAAGATGTTTTTGTAGATATCTGACAGTATTTAAGCTAATTTTAAGCTTGACATAACATATTGAAACTGTTACAAATAGCTTGTTGCGATTTTTCCCGACAAACCGCGGCAGTCTATTAATTATTTCTGTACTTTCGCGCCATACGCGCATAAATATTGGTTTACGCGGATAACCCGGCAGGAGGAAAAAAATGAAAGCTACCTCACACTTTGCAATGGCTCATCTTTTACATGCTTCACTGCAGAAGCGCGGTATATTTTTAAACCGCACAGCTTTTGTATACGGCAACATAATGCCTGATCAGACTCCCGCGATGTGGGTTGCTCCGCACTTCGGCAAGGTCTGTACCCGCAAATCTTCGGACATATTGACTAAGCTTTCCTCCCTTCCCCTGAGTAATTCAGGCAGGGTCGGCGCCGAGTATTCAAAAAAGCTTGGCATTATGTGCCATTATCTATGTGACTATTTTTGCTTTGCACACAACGAGGATTTTCTGGGCGGAGTGAAGCAGCATATGGCCTATGAGAATGAGCTGGACGCCTATCTCCGCAAAAACTGTCTGAACGTACTGGATATGGACGGCTCTTTGCCCGTTAAAAGTTTTTCGGACATTGAAGACCTTATTTCTTGCAGCGAGAACGCAAAACGCGAATATCTTAATGCCGGTCACACGCTTGAGCGCGATCTCACCTATGCGTTTGATGCCTGCATACTTTCAATTGTAAACGCAGTTGAAATGTCAAAGAGGGTTCCGGCCGCGGAAATGAGTATTGAGCTTGATGATTTCGTCACGGCATTCAAGGGCTACGCAACGGGCGACAATCTGATTTTCAGAGTATTCTTTTTTAAATACAGAAACAGCAATCTGTTCTTTCTGCCCGATCTGATGCCCCCTATTGGCGCTTACTAAATATCAACGGGTATAAAAAAGCCATCCGATGTTGAATGCATCGGATGGCTTTTATTATTATAGGACTATTTTACTGTGCTGATATACTCGATGAGGTCGACGACCTTGTTGGAATAACCCCACTCGTTATCGTACCAGGCGACAAGCTTGACGAACTTCTCGTTGAGCATAATGCCTGCTTCGGCATCGAAAATCGAGGTGCGAGGATCGTGGATGAAATCAGACGAAACGACCAGCTCGTCAGTGTAGCCCAGGATACCCTTAAGCTCGCCTTCGGAAGCAGCCTTCATGGCCTTGCAGATTTCCTCATAGGTCGTTGCCGTCTTAAGGTTAGCCGTAAGGTCGACGACGGAAACATCCAGTGTAGGTACGCGGAAAGACATGCCAGTCAGCTTACCGGAAAGCTCAGGAATAACCTTGCCGACAGCTTTTGCGGCACCGGTGGATGACGGGATGATGTTGCCGGAAGCAGCTCTGCCGCCTCTCCAGTCTTTTGCGGAGGGACCGTCAACCGTGCGCTGTGTTGCTGTTGTGGAATGGATTGTTGACATCAGTCCGGACTCAATGCCGAAGCTGTCGTTAAGAACCTTTGCGATAGGCGCAAGGCAGTTTGTGGTGCAGGATGCGTTGGAGACGACTTTCATCTCGGACTTATAGGACTTGTTGTTTACGCCCATAACAAACATCGGGGCGTCCGAGGAAGGAGCGGAGATAACGACTTTCTTGGCACCGGCGGCGAGATGGGCGCTGGCCTTCTCGGTTGTCGTGAAAAGTCCGGTGGACTCAACGACGAAATCTGTATCAAGGCTGCCCCAGGGGAGCTTTGAAGGATCCTTTTCGCTGAAAACAGGGATGCTCTTTCCGTTGACAATAATGCTGTTGTCTGTATGGCTTACTTCGCCCTCAAATTTTCCATGGATAGTATCATACTTAAGCATATACTCCATATAGTCGGGTGAAATCATGTCGTTAATACCGACGAACTCGATGTTCTTGTTATCCAGTCCGGCACGGAAAACAAGTCTGCCTATTCTTCCGAAACCGTTGATTCCTACTCTAATCTTACTCATTGTTATCCTCCTTATTGCACATTATAAACGTATGGTACGTCTGTTACATCTAATATACTACAGAAGTTCCCTTTTGTAAACACCTATACGTATAATTATTAGAAAAAATCACCTTAATTATGCAGCTACTTATCTACGCTGCGCGTAAATGATACGCCGTCCTTATGCAGGAATATGTCCAGAGTGACTCTGTCCGCCCTGATAAGGCTCTGGGTATATTCATATATCATGCCCGTTTCTGTTCTTGTTCTTCTCTGAACGGAGAACGCACAGCTGCCCGGTCTGCAATGAAGCAGTTCCGCTTCTTCTCTCCCGAGCGTAACGGCTTCATAGGAATCCACCGCAGAGGCTGGGGCTATACCGACTTCGTAAAGAAGACTGTAGAAGCTGTGGGTTCTTAATAGCTCACGGGTAAGCTTCGGATAGATATACTGCGGGTAGAACGAAGTCTCCAGAATAAGAGGCTCGTCGTCCACATTTCTGATTCGCGTAAAGCGATAAATAGTCTTATCCGCAGAATTCAGTTCAAGCACCTTCATAAGGTCCGGAGTGGGCGTTATGATTTCGAACTCAATCAGCGTCGACGAAGGAGTTAGTCCCATTGAGCTGATTTCCGAAGTAAATGAATAGACATTTTCGGTTTTGCGCCGCATTTTAGGTTCCGCGACAAAGGTTCCTCTACCCTGCTTGCGCACAACAAGACCTTCTGCCTCCAGCGAGCCGATTGCCTGACGAACCGTGCTTCTGCTGATATTGAAGGTTTTGCATAGCTCCGCCTCCGAAGGAAGAAGCTCACCGGCTCCAAGCGTGCCGGCCGTAATGTTGCGTTTTACAATGCTCACAAGCTGAGAATAAAGCGGAATGTCGCTGTCAAGAGATAGTGAACTTAGTAATACAGGATTCGTTTCCACCGGATGACCTCCATCTAACATGTCATTATAATCAGTATAAGCTTGTTGCATAAATATTACAAGCATTTTTTATAAGGCTATCACTTGCCTGAAAAGCCGGACGTCCTGTCCCATCTGCATTTGGTACTGAACGCATTTTAGTTTATTTCGTGTCGAATATGAGCATATATATGATTTCATATGGATATACTGCGCATAGGTACTGTATGTTGCCCTTTAAGCACAGTGAAATGTCTTGACATTGAACCAAGAAACAATTATAATCAGTCATGTTAAAGCCATGAACGATGGCCCTTAAAGCGCCTTCGGGTGTATTTGGAGGGAGGGAAATAAAATGTCAGAAGTACGCGTAAAAGAGAATGAATCTCTGGACAGCGCTCTCAAGAGATTCAAGAGGAGCTGCGCGAAGTCCGGAGTTCTGTCGGACCTCAGAAAAAAGGAATACTATCAGAGTCCCAGCGTAAAGCGCCGCAAGAAGTCTGAGGCCGCAAGAAAAAACAAAAATAAGCATTCATTTTAACACTGATCCCGCCTCATTTGGGGCGGGATTTTTGCAAAGTCACCGCTTTTCTTGGCGGTACACGGGGGAAAAGCTATGCGTGAGCTGCTCAAATCAGAATATGTTTTGACTTATTCGTCGGAGCTGAGCCTGAAAAAGACCTTCGAATGCGGTCAGTGCTTTCGCTGGAGTGCCGATGAAGACGGAGTCTACCACGGAGTTGCAAGCGGAAAAGCCCTTTCGATACGCGAGGAGGACGGTCGCGTCATTTGCGACGCGGAAGATGCGGACATCCCCTTCTGGCGCGAGTATTTTGATCTCGGCATTGATTACGGGGAGATGTCGAAACCGTTTACAGAGCCGCCTTATCTTGAAAAGTGCGCGGATTTCGGACAGGGTATCCGTATTTTACGTCAGGAGTCTTGGGAAGCTCTTGTTAGCTTTATCATTTCACAGTGCAACAATATTCCCAGGATAAAAAAAATTATAACGACGCTGTGCGAGCATTTCGGCGAGAAGCTGCCCTGCGGATTATACAGCTTTCCCTCCGCCCGCGCTCTTGCCGTCCTTGACGAGAATGACCTTGCGCCCTTGCGCTGCGGCTACCGAGCTGAGTACATACTATGTGCCGCCCGCGCCGTTGCAAGCGGTGAACTTGATTTTGACAGGCTCTCTATTCTTTCCTCAGAGGAGGCATTTACTCAAATTAGGCGCATGCGCGGCATCGGCGACAAAGTCGCAAACTGCTTCATGCTCTACGGACTGCACCGTATGGACAGGTTCCCGATTGACGTCTGGATGAAGCGGGCTCTGGAAAGACATTTCCCGGGTAATTTCGACCCGAAGGTTCTCGGACCTTACGCCGGGCTTGCCCAGCAGTACATATTTTATTATGCCCGGACAAACGAGCGCTTGGACAATCTGGAGTGTTCGTAAACGGAAAGCATGTCCTGGCGATAACGCTGTACTAAGCTAAGGCAAAAATACGCAAAATATTTACAGCTTCAACAATTGACAGCCTGTCCGCAAGTGGAGTACAATATTCGAAATATAAAATGAAAGGGAGCGGTTAAAACGGAAAATAAAAAGGAATATGCCGATCGCTTCATCGGCGAGGGACTCACCTATGACGATGTCCTTCTTGTTCCTGCGGAGAGCAGTGTACTGCCGGCCGACATTGACCTTGCGACCAGACTGACAAAGAAAATCGCGCTCAGAATTCCTCTTATCAGCGCCGCAATGGACACTGTAACTGAATACCGCATGGCAATCGCTCTTGCCCGAGAGGGCGGCATAGGCGTCATTCACAAAAACATGAGCATCGAGGCTCAGGCCGAACAGGTAGATCAGGTTAAGCGTTCCGAAAACGGAGTTATAACCAATCCCTTCTCACTGACGGCTGACCGCACAATCGGCGAGGCGGACGCTCTTATGGCAAAATTCCGCATTTCCGGCGTCCCCATAGTGGACACGGACGGCATTTTGATAGGCATCATAACGAACCGCGACATGAAGTTCGAGGAGGATATGACTCAGCTCATAACCGACGTTATGACTAAAGACAGACTCATAACCGGCAAGGTCGGTACAACGCTTGAGGAAGCGAAGAAAGTCCTTCACACAAATAAAATTGAAAAGCTTCCCATCGTGGACGATAGCGGTCATCTGCGCGGGTTAATAACCATAAAAGACATTGAAAAAGCGCTCGCCTATCCGCATTCCGCAAAGGACCCTCACGGTCGTCTGCTCTGTGCGGCGGCAATCGGGGTAACTCCGGATATTCTCGATAGGGCAAAGGCTCTCGTTGATGCGGGCGTGGACGCGCTTGTGCTTGACAGTGCGCACGGTCACTCAGAAAATATACTTCGCAGCGTTGCTCTGGTAAAAGAAAAATTTCCCGACGTCCAGCTTATTGCCGGCAATGTCGCAACAGCCAAAGGCACGGAGGCTCTCATCAAAGCGGGCGCTGACTGCGTCAAGGTCGGCATCGGTCCCGGCTCAATCTGCACAACCCGCGTTGTTGCAGGCATCGGTGTACCGCAGATGACGGCGGTTCTGGACTGCGCCGAAATGGCCGATAAATACGGCATACCAATCATCGCGGACGGCGGAGTTAAGTATTCAGGCGACATCGTCAAGGCAATTGCCGGAGGGGCATCGGTGGTTATGCTCGGCTCGCTTTTTGCCGGCTGTGAGGAAAGCCCCGGAGATACCGAAGTATATCAGGGCCGACAGTTCAAGGTCTACAGAGGCATGGGCAGCCTTGCCGCAATGGCAAAGGGCAGCCGTGACCGATATTTCCAGTCAGACAACAAAAAGCTCGTTCCCGAGGGCGTTGAGGGCAGAGTCCCCTACCGCGGTCTGGTTTCGGAGTCGATTTTCCAGCTCATGGGTGGTCTCAAATCCGGTATGGGCTATTGCGGCACACCGAACATCGACGCTCTGCGCAAAAACAGCAGTTTTGTCCGCATAACGAGCGCGGGGCTTAAGGAAAGCCACCCGCACGATATCTATATCACCAAGGAAGCGCCGAACTATACCATGAGTCCGAATTAAAATGCCATCGGCTGCCTCAAACTCACTTGAGGCAGCCTTTTTTTCTTGCGAAAGTTCTCTCAAGTGTGTATAATAAAGTTTGGTTTAAATTGTATTTGCAAGTATCGGAGGTGTCGTTATGAGCGCGGAAATTGATAGGCTTCGCGATATGATAGCGGAAAGCGGCAATATCGTTTTTTTCGGCGGTGCGGGCGTCTCCACGGAAAGCGGTATACCCGATTTTCGCAGTGTGGACGGCCTTTACAACCAAAAATACAAATATCCCCCCGAAGAAATACTCAGCGCGAGCTTCTTTCGCAGGAATCCAGAGGAATTTTATAAATTCTACCGTGACAAGCTCGCTCTCGGTGACGTTAAGCCTAACCATGCACATCTGAGGCTCGCAGAACTTGAACAAGAAGGCAAGCTAAAGGCTGTCGTCACACAGAACATAGACGGACTGCATCAGGCCGCAGGCAGTAAGAATGTTCTTGAGCTGCACGGTACAACGCACAGGTTCTACTGCGTTTCCTGCGGAAAGGAAATGCCGGAAGCCGAGGTAAACGGCTCTTTTGGCGTTCCCCGCTGCGCCTGTGGCGGGATAGTCCGCCCCGATGTCGTTCTCTATGAAGAACAGCTGAACGACCGCGTAATTGCCGAATCCATACGATACATCAGCCTTGCGGATATGCTCATAGTCGGCGGTACCTCGCTGAACGTATATCCCGCGGCGGGCCTTATCAACTACTACAAGGGAAAAAAGCTTGTTCTGATTAACAGGCAGCCTACGCCCTATGACAGATACGCGAATCTAGTTATTAATGAAAAAATCGGCGAAGTTTTTTCGCAGGTGTGATGACTTCGGGCACATACCTGAAAGGATTTGATTGAAATCAGAATCGATGTTCTGGGTGTTAATTTTGACAATGTAACAAAGAAGGAGGCCGTTATAACGGCTCTTGCTTTGATGGAACGGCGCGACGCGGCCTATGTCGTTACGCCTAACCCCGAGATTGTTATGCTCTGCCGTGACGACTCTTGTCTTATGAGCGCGGTGAACTCCGCGAATCTGGTTCTGCCGGACGGTATCGGCGTTATAAAGGGCGCTCAGATTCTCGGCACTCCTCTTCGCGAGAAGGTACCCGGCATTGAATTTGCCGAAACTCTTTTCGGATTAATGGCGGAAAAAAATATGTCGGTATTTCTCTTCGGCGCAAAGCCCGGCGTTGCGGAGCTTGCCGCTGAGAAGCTTTCCAAACGCTACGCAGGTCTTATAATTGCCGGCACAAACGACGGGTACTTTACCGACGACGCGCCGATAATCGAAAAAATCAATTTGTCCTCCCCCGACCTGCTGCTCGTGTGTCTCGGCGCTCCCAAGCAGGAGCTTTGGATGCAGAAAAACGCGTCATACCTTAAAGCAGGTCTTATGGCGGGACTTGGCGGTTCGATGGACGTCTTCGCTTGCATTTCCGAACGAGCACCGGAAGCGTGGCGAAAGCTCAATCTTGAGTGGCTCTACCGTCTCAAGGAGGACCCGAGCCGTTTGGGAAGAATGATGAACCTGCCGAAGTTCGGCTTCAAGGTCATCGGCAGGAGACTGTTCGGAAAATAACATTCACTTACTTACGGAGGCAAAATCGATGCAGGGAAAGCTCATAGTACTCGAGGGTATAGACGGCAGCGGAAAATCAACGCAGTTTCGGCTTCTCACCGAGCGGCTTGAAAAAGAGGGCGTGCCTTTCCGCAAGCTTGTATTTCCGCGCTACAATAACAGCTCCTCCTCCCTTCTGCGTTCATATCTCTCGGGCGAGTTCGGAAAAGACCCCGGCGATGTGAGTGCCTTCGCAGCGTCCACATTCTTTTTTGTTGACCGCTTCGCCTCATTCAAGACAGACTGGGGAGAATATTATAATAACGGCGGAACTGTCATTTGTGACCGCTATACGACCTCGAACGCGATTCATCAGGGCGCAAAGTTGCCTGAAAATGAGCTTACCGCCTTTCTGGACTGGCTTTATGATTTTGAATTCCGTTTAATGGAACTTCCGAGGCCCGACGTCGTCTTATACATGGATATTGACCTTGAAACCTGCCTTGCACAAATGAAAACAAGGCAGCAACAGACAGGAACGACCGGCGATATACATGAAATAAACGCACCCTACCTTGCCGCCTGCCTGCAAACAGGTATAAAAGCGTCCGAGAGACTCGGCTGGACAAAGGTTCGCTGTCTTGAAAAAGGTGCCATGCGCACAGTTACGGAAATACATGAGGATGTGTATAATACTGTGAAAGGGGTTTTGCAGTAATGGTATATATCATACTTGGCGAGGGCTTTGAGGAAATTGAGGCCGTTGTCCCCTGCGATATTCTCCGCCGCGGCGGTGTCGAAGCGAAATTTGCCGCTGTCGGCACATCAAAACTTGTTTCGGGCGGACGCGGTATTACAATTTCTGCCGACCTGCTGACAGCCGACATCACTCCCGTCTCTGGCGATACTTTTGTAATCCCCGGCGGTAAGGGCGGTGTCAATTCGATCAAAGCCGACGCAAAAACGATGAAGCTCATTGAGACTGCCGCGCGCTCCGGCGCATTTCTCGCCGCAATTTGCGCGGGGCCTTCCGTCCTTGCTAAGCTTGGACTTATTGACGGAAAACACATTACCTGCTACCCGGGCTGCGAGGACCTTATGGGAAAGGCGCTGTGTGACACGAAAAAGCCTACCACAGAAGACAAGAGCCTTATTACGGGCCGCTCCGCCGGAGCGGCAATCGATTTCGGGCTTGCGCTTCTTACTCATCTGAAGGGCGAAAAAACGGCGGAAAGAATCAGAGCGGATTTGGTATGCTGAGCCGTGGATAAAAAGATATTTAGGACTGAAACCAGAGCACGCATTGCCGCCCTTGAAGACAGCTATATTATACAAAGTGACAGCGCAATCTTTAAAAACCTAATATCGCTGCCGGAATTCATTTCCGCTTCGCGTGTGTTCACCTATATCAGTACAGAACGAGAACCGGATACCAGAGCGCTTATCGAGTATTGCGGAAAGCTCGGAAAAGATATTGCGCTTCCCTGCGACTGCGGGAAAGACGGCACAATGAGCTTTGCGCTTCTCGATTGCACGATAGAAGAGCTGTCTACCGGAGCCTACTCAATTCCCGAGCCTCCGAAAACCGCAAAAAGGCTTGAACCGAGTACGGACGATGTTATTATTGTCCCCGCTCTGTGCTTTGATGAAGAGGGCTACCGTATAGGTCACGGAGGCGGCTATTACGACAGATACCTTTCAGCACATGAGGTCTTTTCCGTCGGCCTCTGCCGTGAAGCGCTGTTAGTCGGTTCTGTGCCGAGAGATGGTTACGACAGACGCACGGACATAATAATCACCGAAAAAAGGATTGCGAGGCCCAAGTAGGCCCCGCAAATAGAAAAATATATTCTTTCTATCGATATTTAAGTCTTAGCAGCAGCGCTCACGTTCACAGCATCCGCCGCCACCGCCTCCGCAGCAGCAGGCAAGAACTACGATAATAACGACCACCCACAGGCAACCGTTCATATTTCCACATCCAAACATATTATTTATCCCTTTCTCCGCACACGACTATCTTTTTTGCCACTCTGCGCGGTGAGTAGGCTCTAAGTTCAGAAACGAGAAGGCTTAAGGCTCAAACCTTCATATAGCCTTACGCCCCATAATATGCCCGTCAGCGATTCGCGGTTACAGCATAACAATCATAACAATTAAGGAGTATACCGATGTCAGACAAAAAATACAGGGACGATAATCTGCCGCCATATGACGAGGAAGACAGCGAATACGGGTACGACAAGAAGTATAATTCTCCCATCAGTAAAAGACGCGACAAGAAAACCGGCTGTTTGGGCGGACTGCTTTACTTTATCTTCATCGTCAGTGTCAGCGTTATACTGGCGTGCGTCGGCTGGATGGCGGCGAGCGACGTTCTTGCTCTGAACAAGGAGGTCAAGTCTGTCGACGTAACTCTGCCGGAGGAGATTTTTACTCAGGAAAAGGTGCAGACAACAGCTGCGGACGGCACGGTCAAGACCAGCACCGTCAACGTAGCTGATATTAATAAAGTTGCCAAGTTACTTAAAGACGCGGGCATTATTGAATACAAGCCTCTTTTCGAGTTCTATTCCAGAATCTCCGATGCTAAAGAGAAAATGGACCCCGGAACCTATACTCTGTCAACAGAATTTGACTACCGCGCAATAGTCAAAAAAATGCAGTTTGGCAGCGATTCTCAGGTACGCACCATGGTCACCTTCCCCGAAGGCTTTACTATGAAGGAGATTTTCAAGCGTCTTGAGGAAAACAAAATCTGCAAGTATGACGACCTCATGGAGTGTGCGGCAAACACGGAGTTCAACTATAAATTCCTTGAGAACATCCCCCTCGGCGATGCCTCAAGGCTTGAAGGCTTCCTTTTCCCCGACACCTATGAGTTCTACGAGGGCGAGACTCCGGAAGCTACAATCGATACCTTCCTGCAGATATTCCACTACAAGCTCACCGCAGAGATGTGGGATCTTGCCGCTGCAAAGAACCTTTCGATGCGTGACATTGTGAACATCGCCTCCATGATTGAGAAGGAAGCGGCAAACGACGACGAGAGAGCAACTATTGCTAGCGTCATATATAACCGTCTCAAGGCTAAAATGCCTCTCGGCATCGATGCTACCATACAATACGCGCTGCCCGAGCATAAGGAGAAGCTCACTCAGGAAGACCTTGATTTGGACAGTCCCTATAACACCAGAAAGAACGCGGGACTTCCTCCTACGCCCATAGCGAACCCCGGTTTCCCGTCAATCACGGCGGCTCTGAAGCCCGCAACCACGACCTATCTATACTATGCGCTCGACACGGCGACCGGAACGCATAAGTTCTTCAAGACGGCAGCCGAATTCAACGCCTTTGTGGCAACTCAAAGCTATTGATTATTTGACGGGAGGATATTCTTGAAACCAGAATTATTGGCTCCTGCCGGTGATATGGAGCGCCTGTTAATGGCGCTCCATTATGGTGCCGACGCAGTTTATCTTGCCGGAAGCGAATTTGGGATGCGCGCCGCCGCCGGAAATTTCAACGAGGAAAGCATGCGGGAAGCCGTGAAGCTTTGCCACGACAAGGGCGTTTCGGTTCATGTTACCTGCAACACCCTTCCGCGTGAAAACGAGCTTAAGCGTCTTCCCTCCTACCTTGAGTTTCTTGACAGCGTCGGGGTTGACGCGCTCATAGTCGCTGATCTCGGCGTTATTGCAATGGCAAAGAAATATGCGCCGAACACGAAGCTACATGTCAGCACGCAGCTCGGGATTGTGAACAGCGAAACCTGCAAGGCAATTTATGATATGGGCGCTTCCCGCGCAGTCCTTGCCAGAGAACTGAGTCTTTCGGAAATCGAAAGCATTCGGGCAAATTGTCCGAAGGGGCTGGAGCTGGAGGCTTTCGTGCACGGGGCGATGTGCGTATCCTTTTCGGGGCGCTGCCTTTTAAGCAACTATCTCACGAGCCGCGACGCGAACCGAGGCGAGTGTGCTCAGCCCTGCCGTTGGAAATATCATCTTGTCGAGGAAAAACGCCCCGGCGAATACTATGAAATCACTGAGGATGGCGGCACTTATATCATGAATAGCAACGATATGTGCATGATTGAGCACCTGCCCGAGCTTATTAGCGCCGGCATAACAAGCTTTAAGATTGAAGGCAGAATGAAGTCCGCGTATTACGCCGCCGCGGTAACAAATGCCTACAGACACGCGCTGGACGCAGCAATCAAAAAAACGCCTCTCGCCCATGTCTGGATTGATGAAACCGAAAAAATCAGCCACAGGAATTACTGTACCGGCTTCTATTTCGGCGAGCCGGGGCAGTACTATTCTAAAAGTGACAGCATTTATTTTGCCTCCGCCGATGTCTGCGCGGTTGTTGAAAAATGCGATTCCGATGGAAACGCCGTGCTGACTCAGCGCAACAAATTCTCTGTAGGCGACGTGGTTGAGCTTCTTACGAACGACAGTGAGCCAATTCCGTTCATTGTCGAAGAAATATTTAATGCTGACGGCGAAGCAATTGATTCCACGCCGCACCCTATGATGGAGCTGTGCATGAAGCTGCCGAAGTCCTGCGCTCCGCTCTCACTTCTGAGAAAGCTGAAATAAAAAAGCGCCATAGATGACTTTTCATCTATGGCGTTATCCTTTTTTCTATGTACAGCGAAGCAGAAATTTGGAGCATTTCGTCCGCTGACCAGACACGGAACCATCGTTTTTTGTTTGACTTCGTTCTGCATATGCTCCCGCAGTCTGAGCTCTAACAGTCGTTATTGCATAATCCGCCGCCACAGCAGCAGGCCAGAATTATGATGATAACAATGACCCAAAGGCAACCGTTGTTTCCGAACATATTGTCTATCCTTTCTCCGCACAAGACTTTTCCCGGCTCCTCAGTGCGGCGAGTAAGCCCGAAGCTTATAAAAGCGGCAAAAACAGCTTTGATAATTTATCTTCCGGCTTATATTATGTCTTTTTCATTTATACTGTTACTTTCCTGCAAAACATAAAACGCCACAGGCAGAGCGTCCGTGGCGTTTTATGCTGTCCTCGGAGTCTGAAGGGATAATTTGTGTTTGGCTCCGCTGACTCTTTTATTCAATTCCTGAATGTAAACAGCTTTGAAGCCCGCTCCAGAATAACCGCAAGAGCCTCCCTTGTCATAGCGTCATGCCAGTGGCAGTTTTTATCGCTGTCGCCCTGTATAAGGCCGTTTTTGACGGCCCATTCACAGGAGCTCTTCGCCCATTCCGAAGGCGTCTCCGAAAGCTCCGCATCCTTCTGTGGCTCAGTATTTTTTGTGGCGGCAAGCCTGTCAAACGGAAAGTTCTTTCCGGGACAGGCGGTCTGGCCGAAATCCGAGTGCCTGCCGATTACGATGGACGGATAGCGTGTGGCAATATCCGCAATGAGCGCCTTGCCCGCCTCAATCTGTGCCTCCGGCATCTGCTCCGTTTCGAAATTTCCCTCAAAGCAGATTCCGATTGAACAATAGTTCCAGTTCGTCGTATGTCCGCCGCGCATGTTTTCCGGTCTTCCCGCATATATTTCTCCGCTTTTTGTTACGAAATAATGGTAGGCGATTCCTGCCCAGCCCTTTGAAATATGATAGGCGTGAATTCCGGCGGCACTTGCTGACGATACTCCCGCGTGATGCAGAACAAGATGCGTTGTGACGCTTCTCGGGGTCAGTGAGAAGGCCCACTTGAAATCACTGCTTATTACTTTCATCTGTTTTCACCGAAAGCTGTTTAGCAATTTCGTGCGAGCCGGTCGCCGCCAGTCCCGAAACAATTCCGACCGCAATCGCCGTAAGCGGATCATCCGCCGGAAATCCGGGCATTACCTTAAGTCCGATATAGCCCATAACAGCGCCGCATATTCCGCAAATTACGGGTATCCACTTATTATCAAGCGCTGTTGCCTTGACTCCCTGCGCAACGAGATAGCTGATTATCGTTATGACCGCAACATATACTATTTCCGTATTCATTAATCCCTCCGATTTTTATCCCTCCGTAATTACCGTAAAGCTCCGCGAATAATGCACTCTTTTATGCAAAGTACCGCAAAATGCACAATGATGTTCTTTTCGTTAAAATATTATGGATAATCTGTGAACGGTGTGATATACTTGCAATCACAGTTTTCTCAAATATAAATATATACAATGTCTTTGATATTTGAAGGGACGGCAATGAAAAAGCAGCTTCATTTTCCAAAGCTTACCTACACGCAGGTAGTCGTTATGAGTTTCTTCTGCCTGATTTTAGCGGGCGCTTTCATACTCTGTCTTCCTGTTTCATCCCGTACTCATGAATGGACACCGTTCATTAATGCCTTGTTTACTGCAACGACCTCCAGCTGTGTAACAGGGCTCGTTGTAGTCGACACCTACACTCACTGGTCGGTATTCGGACAGGTAATAATACTTTGTCTCATACAAATAGGCGGTCTGGGAGTTATGACCTGCATCTCGCTAATAGCGCTCCTGTTAAGAAAGCGCATTTCTCTGGGCGAAAGACGCCTCATTATGCAGGCGGCGGGTTCACTGCACATAAACGGCATAGTTAAGCTGCTTAGGCGCATTATAAAAGGTACGATAATTGTTGAAGGCGCGGGAGTCGTAATTCTCGCTTTTGTGTTTTGCCCGAGGATGGGTTTTCTTCCCGGCCTATGGAACGCCGTGTTCCATTCCGTTTCGGCGTTCTGCAATGCAGGCATCGACCTTATGGGTAAATATGGGCAATACAGCTCTCTGACCACGCCGGGACTTCAATTTAATCCGGTTGTCATTCTTACGATTGCAGCTCTCATAGTCATCGGCGGTATCGGCTTTATTGTCTGGACCGATGTTGCACGGTTCAAATTCCATTTCAAGAAATATGAAGTGCACTCAAAGATAGCTCTCGTTACCACCGCCGCTTTGCTTTTAGGCGGTACGGTACTTTTTTTCATATTTGAGTATGACCACGCCTTTAAGGGTTTCACCTTTGGGCAAAAGCTGCTTTCCTCTGTGTTCCAGTCCGTAACTCCGAGAACAGCTGGTTTTAACTCAATAGATGAGTCGGCGATGTCCGAATCGGGAAAAATTCTGACAACTGTACTGATGTTCATCGGAGGCAGCCCCGGTTCCACAGCCGGCGGTATCAAGACAACGACCTTTGCGGTCCTGATACTCAGCGCTATTGCCGCAGCAAGAAGATACGGCGGCGTTACCGTTTTCAAGCGCAAGCTCGATGAAAACACGATTGTTCAGGCAAGCTCAATTTTTACGGTCTATGCAGGCTGCGTTCTCACAGCCGTTTTAATAATATGCGCGATAGAGCCCTATTCATTTACGCAGGTGCTGTTTGAGTCTGTTTCCGCAATCGGAACAGTGGGACTGACTATGGGCATCACGCCGACTTTATGTTCCGTTTCAAAGCTAATCCTAATAATTCTGATGTTCACCGGACGAGTCGGCGGGCTGTCCCTCATGCTGGTTCTCGCCGAAAGACGAAGAAATGTCCCGATTACAAGACCGACCACACAAATTCTCATAGGCTGAGGAGTACGAAAAAAATGAAATCAATTTTGGTAATAGGAATGGGCCGTTTTGGCCGTCACTTTGCCGAGCGTATGCAGGAACTTGGAAACGATGTTATGATAGTCGACAGGGACCCTGATGTCATTGACGAAATAGCGCACGAATTTACGGACGCTCATATAGGCGACTGCTGCAACGAGGCTGTTCTGGACTCTCTCGGAATAAACAACTTTGACATAATCTTCGTAACAATCGGCGAGGATTTTCAGGCGTCGCTCGAAATCACATCCATGCTGAAGGAAAAGGGTGTGGCTCACGTCGTTTCAAAGGCACGCACCGCGCGTCAGGCAAAGTTGTTGTATAGAATCGGTGCGGATGAGGTAGTTTATCCCGAGCATGATATCGCTGAAAAGCTTGCTATCCGCTACAATGCGGACAACATTTTTGACTATATCCAGCTCACTTCGGAGTATTCGATTTTTGAGATTCCCTGCTGCGCCAAATGGATAAATAAATCCGTTGGTGAGCTCGATTTCCGCAACAAGTTCAGCGTCAACATTATCGCTGTTAAGCGAGACAATGCTCTTCAGGTTACACCGGGCGCCGATTATGTTTTTAAAGACACCGACCATCTTGTAGTCATTGGCAAAGCCTCCGACGTGTTTAAGCTCGGCGGCAAAATCAAATGCTGAGCCAGCTTCTATAAACCAACTAACACATCCGGTTATTCCCGGAAAGGAGGCAGTTTTTATGTCGAACTATAAAATAGTTACTGATTCAACGTCAGACCTGCCGGCTTTTCTCGTTGAAGAGCTTGAGCTTCATGTCATTCCCATGCTGTATACCATAGACGGAAAAGATTATTTGAACACTCCGGACGAAAGGTATCTCTCTTCTCACGATTTCTACGAGCTGCTGCGTGCCGGCAAGACTTCGACGACAACGCAGATAAACGGCGAAATCTTTAAGGATGAGGTCAGACCCTATCTTCAGGAAGGGCTTGATGTGCTGTATCTCGGCTTTTCATCCGGCCTGTCCAGCACCTTCAGCTCCATAAGGCTTGCCACGGATGATTTGAAAGACGAATTCCCGGGCAGAAAAATTGTTCTGGTCGATACGCTTGCTGCCTCCATGGGCGAGGGCCTCATTGTATGGCACGCGGCAACCCGTAAAAAGCAGGGTATGAGCATCGATGAGGTTGCTGCCTGGGTTGAAAGAAACAAGCTGAACCTTGCGCACTGGTTCACTGTGGACGACCTTAACCACTTGAAGCGCGGCGGGCGCGTTTCAGGTGCCGCTGCCTTTGTCGGTACCATGCTGAATATAAAGCCCGTCCTGCACGTTGACGATGACGGTCACCTCATTCCTGTCGACAAGGTACGAGGACGCAGGAAAAGTCTTGAGGAACTGGTTGCCCACATGGAAAAGACCGCAATTAATCCCTCGGAACAGACTGTTTTTATCAGTCACGGCGACGCGCTTGAGGACGCTAAATATGTTGAAAAGCTTGTCCGCGAGCGTATGGGTGTCCAGACTGTATACATAAACCCCATAGGCCCTGTTATCGGCTCTCACTCAGGCCCCGGCACTATCGCACTGTTTTTCCTTGCAACCAAGAGAATTTAACTTCAGAGTTTTCTACATATTATGTAAACCACGCGACAAGGCGGCAGACCTAATAATCGGTCCGCCGCCTTGTCGCATCTTTTTATAATATTTACAGGCTGTCGCCTAAATCGGCACGGAATTTTGCAGCCAGCTTTTCCTGCCAGTCAGAAACAGGGGCAAGCCTCCCGAAGAAGAAGCGAAGGGTTTTCGGCTCCTCGACGAATTTAAGGCCTTCAACCAGCTCGCGGTTTTCATACAGCCAGACAATGCGGTCGATTGCGTATTTGACCTGCGAAAGCGTAAAGACGCGGCGCGGCATTGCCAGACGCAGCAGCTCCATCTCGGCAAAGCGCTCGCTTCCGTCCTCTTCCCTCTGTTCGGAGAGTGTGCCGCGCTCCATTCCGCGGACGCCTCCGGCAATGAACATCGCCGCCGCCAATGCTCCTGCCGGATATTCAGACTGCGGGATATGGGGAAGAAATTCCTTCGCGTTCAGGTGGCAGCCAAGCCCTCCTGCCGGCGTTACTACGGGTACACCGCGTTTTTTAAGCTCGTTTACCATAAATTCAATGAAAATCGGCCCCTGAGAAATCATATCCATGTCCATAGTTTCCTCAAGTCCGACGGCTATGGCCTCCATCTCCCTAACTGACATTCCGCCGTAGGTAAGGAAGCCCTCGAACATCGGGACGAGTTCCTGTAGCTCCTCTTTTACCTCATCGGAATTGAAAATTATCCCGCCGCCTCTCGCTGAGCCGAGCTTTCGCGCGGAAAAGTAAATGATATCTGACATATCCGCCATTTTGCGTGTAATTTCACGGATGCTCATGTCCCTGCACTGCTGCTCGCGTGTCTTGATGAAAAACAGATTGTCCTGTAAAAGGCTTGCGTCGAGGACAAGACGGATGCCGTATTCGTCGAGAAGCGCTCTGATATCCGTCATATTCTTAAGCGAAAACGGCTGACCTCCAATTAGGTTCGTCCCCGCTTCGAGCCTGAAAAACGGAATTTTCTTTGGCCCGTTCTCTTCTATGACCCTGCGCAGCTTATCAAGGTCGGTGTTGCCCTTGAAAAGATTGTCGCTTGTGGTTTCAAGCCCCGCGTCGGCAACGACCTCCACGACTGAGCCGCCGCAGCGCGTAATGTGAGCCTTTGCGGTAGTAAAATGGAAGTTCATCGGAACTACGTCGCCCGGTTTGACATAGCCGGTAGCAAGAATATTCTCACACGCTCTGCCCTGGTGGGCGGGCAGGAAATGCTTTTTACCGAAAATCTCGGTGAGCTTTGACTCAAGCCTAGTGAAGGTCGCGGAGCCCGCATAGCTGTCGTCCGCCTGCATCATCGCGGCTAACTGGTTGTCGCTCATTGCGTTGACGCCGCTGTCCGTGAGCATATCCAGAAAAATATCCGCGTTTCTAAGCAGGAAGGTGTTGTTGCCCGCCTCGCTGATTGCCTCGAGACGCCGCTCAATCGGTGGAAGATTCAGCTTTTGGACTATCCTGACCTTGTGCATTTCGATTGGGATGTTTTCTTCCGTGAATAACTTGATTGCTGACATTTTGATTACTCCTTTTAGTTTGTATTTAACAGACTAAAAACAAAAATCCCGTCCTCTGATAGAATCAGAGGACGGGATAAATATTCCCGTGTTACCACCTCAGTTTATTGCCGTCTCGCGGCGGCAACCTCTTCGAGTACAAATAATACTCTATCACTATAACGGGTGAAGGTCCCGGCTCCGTCCTACTAAGCATAGAGCTTTTCAGCGGGCAGCTCCTAAGATGTATTTCAAAGCTAAGTCCATGCCCCTCTCACCAACCGGGTACTCTCTTTAAGGACCAATCAGCTTCTACTTCTTCTCAGTCATCGCTTTTAATCTGTTATCATGATTATACAAGCAAAAATGATTTTGTCAATAGTATAAAAATGTCAGCCTGATTTTTCGGCATTTATTCTGTTTTTTGTTCGTTTTCGGCATTTTTTTCTATCTCGCCGTGAAGATAGCACAGCGCGTCGGATAAAGAGCCGATGCTGTCTATGAGTCCGCATTTCACAGCGTCCTCCGCGTCAATTACGCTGCCTACGTCGTTTGCAAGCTCACTTGTGCGAAGCATATAATCCATCAGCGTTTCTCTCGCAATGTGCGAATTATTTATTATAAATTTTACAACCCGCTCCTGCGTGCGCTGAAAATAGTTGAAGCTCTGCGGAACCGCAATCACAACGCCGTTGAGCCTGACTGGGTGTATGGTCATCGCAGCGCTCGGCGCAATATAGCTTTTCTTTGCGGCAACCGCGAGCGGTACCCCGATTGAGTGTCCGCCACCAAGTACAATTGACGCCGTCGGTTTTTTCATTCCCGCAACGAGCTCCGCGATAGCAAGCCCCGCCTCAACGTCACCTCCCGCAGTGTTGACCAGAATAAGCAGCGCCTTAATGTCGCGGCTTTCCTCAACTGCCGCGATAATGGGCATAACATGCTCGTACTTCGTTGTTTTTGTGCTCTCATGGAGTATCTGATGCCCTTCAATCTGCCCCACAATCGTAAGACAGTGAATAGGGCTTTGCTCCGGCCCGATAACGACACTTCCAAAGTTGTTTATGTTTCCGGTCGTTGTGTCCTCGTCGTCTTTTTCGAGGTCGCCGTTAAATAAATCACTCATTTAAAAACCCCCGTTTCTGCTTTAGTCTTTGCAGAAACGGGGGTTTTATAATTAAAATGAATCCTATTTTTCTGCGTAGGCCGCTTTGATGCCCTTATAGGTCATATAACAGTCAAACTTTGAAACGGTTTCATACGGCGCGTGCATGGATAAAACCGGCACGCCCGCGTCGATTGTATCGATATCGCGTTCCGCCATATACATTGCGACTGTGCCGCCGCCGCCCTGATCGACCTTTCCCAGCTCCGCCATCTGCCAAACGACATTGTTTTCGGCAAATATGCGGCGGATACGCGCAACAGTTTCCGCCGAAGCGTCGCTGGAGTCGGATTTGCCGCCGTGTCCTGTAAATTTGCAAATGCTGATTCCGTAATTTACCTTTGCGGCGTTCCGCTTTTCCGAAACATCGGGATATATGGGATCAAAGGCATTCGTAACGTCCGCTGAAATGCAGAAGCTGTTTGCAAAGCAGTGAGCGAGCTTCACGCCCTGCGCGTCGCATAGGTCGCCCATAAAGCGCTCAAACGCCATGCTCTTCATTCCCGAAACGCCCTCGGAGCCGATTTCTTCTTTATCAGCGAGTATGCAGACAGCCGTCTTTTCAGGAACTTCAGCCTCAAGAATCGCGGCAAGCTCGGCATAGGCGCAGACACGGTCATCGTGTCCGTAGCCAGCAATCAGACTGCGGTCCAGCCCGACTTCGCGGACATCGTATGCGGGAACCGCGGAAAGCTCGGCGGAGAGGAAATCCTCCTCGATGATACCGTATTTTTTGTTAAGAAGGTCCATAATCGCGAGCTTAACCCTGTCTTTTACATCTTCCTTATCGGGTATCGTGCCGACAAGCAGATTAAGGTTTTCAGCGGGTACAAACTCATTTGCCGACTTTTTCCTCTGCTCCCTGTCAAGATGCGGCAGAAGGTCGGTTATCTGAAAAATCGGGTCGGATTTGTCTTTTCCTATGCAAATATCAACTGTTTTGCCGTCTTTTAAAACAACAACTCCGTGCAGTTCGAGCGGAATGGTCAGCCACTGGTATTTCTTGATTCCGCCGTAATAATGCGTTTTGAAATAGCAGATTGAGCTGTCTTCATAAACGGGGACCTGTTTCAAATCCAGACGCGGACTGTCAACGTGCGCCGCTGCGATAACGGAGCCTTCGCTCAGAGGTTTTTTGCCCACAACCGCGAGCAGAAGCGCCTTGCCCCTGTTGGAATGATAAATCTTCGTTCCCGGCTCGAGCTTCATGCCTGTTTTATAGGGAACAAAGCCCTTTGCCTCGGCAAGCTTGATTCCCACTGTAACGGCCTCCCGCTCGGTTTTCGCCCCGCTAAGGAAATCCATATAGCCCTTGCAGTAGCTTTCAAGCGCCTCCAGTTCCTTTTCGTCTATAAGCTCATAACCGTTTTTCTGCTTATAAAACAGCCTGTCTTTTCTCTCGGACCTTTCTGTGTCCATACACTTTACCTCCTGACAATACTGTCAAATAATTCTCTGCATTTTATTCTGAAACTATCCTCCGTACCGTCATTCGAGACGGTAAAGTCGCAGTTTTTCTCAAAAAACTCATCCGGCTTCTGCGCCGCTATGCGCAGTGCCGCATACTCGCGCGTTATGCCCTCGCGCTTCATGAGGCGCTCAATCCGATTTTCCGTCGGCGCCGTGATTCCGACAGTCGCCTTGCAGATGTTCCCACTCCCGCCCTCAATCAGCGCAATCGCGTCAATTGCCGCAAGAGTATTGCCCTGCCTCGCCCAATTCGTCAACTGCCCTGCAATTTCTTCGCTTACAAATTTATGCGTTATCGCGTTCAGCGCGCGCAGCTCTTCCGGATTTGAAAAAACAATTTCTCCCAGTGCCTTTGTGTCATGCGTTCCCTGCGGAATCACACCCGGAAATCTCTCGTTCAAGGCATCAATCATCAGTTTGCTTTCGTTCAAAAGCGTGTGATATACCTCGTCCGCGTCGATGACAAGGCCATTCATGTCTTTGATGACATTCAGCGCCGTTGTTTTTCCGCTGCCCGTACCGCCTGTTATGCCGATAATCGTTAAAGCTGCTGTGAGCGCCATAAAAACGTCTGCCGACGAAACCGCGCCCTCGCGCAGTATTGTATACGGTGTTTTGGACAGGTCAATGATGGTCGACTCTCTGCCCAGCGTGCACTCTCCCCCGTCTATTATTCCCTCAATTTTGCCTTCAAAATACTTTAAAACGTCCTGTGCCTTCACTGGGCTTTTTTCGCCCGACGGATTCGCCGAGGGCGCCGCAAGCGGAAAATCTATTGCATTGAGTAATGCGCTGAGCTGCGGATGGTCGGGGCAGCGCAGTCCGACGGTGTCTCCGCCCGCGCGCACAATATCCGGTATGGTTTTTTTTGCTTTCATTACGATGGTCAAAGGCCCGGGCCAGAACACCTCCGCAAGGATATACGCCGCCTTCGGCACGTCCTCACAAAGGGTTTCGATAGCATCCGCGCCTTTTACCATAAGGCTCAAGGGCTTGTTTTCCGGTCTGCCCTTGACCTCATATATTTTTGAAACGGCATTTTCAAGAAAGCCGTTTGCCGCAAGCCCGTAGACTGTTTCGGTCGGGACGGCAACAAGCCCGCCCTCTTTAAGAATATGTGCGGCTTCAGAGATTCTGCCGCTCAGCTCCTGTGTTTCCATTTTTTACATCTCCGTTTATTCACCCGTCGAGGTCTTGAGTCTTTCCGCCTGATCAGCCGTCACAAGGGCGTCAAGAAGCTCATCAAGATCGCCGTTCATAATCTGCTCGATTTTATAAAGCGTCAAACCGATACGGTGATCCGTCACGCGCCCCTGCGGAAAATTATAGGTGCGTATACGCTCGGAGCGGTCACCTGTTCCAACCTGACTTTTACGCTCTGCCGCAAGCGCCGCGTGCTGCCTCTGCTGTTCGGCCTCATAAAGGCGCGAAGTTAGAATTTTCATTGCGCGGTCTTTATTTTTATACTGGCTGCGCTCGTCCTGACATTCAACAACCGTGCCTGTCGGCAGGTGCGTTATGCGTATCGCGCTTTCGGTTTTGTTGATGTGCTGACCTCCCGCTCCGCTGGAACGGTAGGTGTCAATCTTAAGGTCGTTGGGATTTATCGCAAACTCGACCTCGTCAATCTCAGGAAGCACTGCAACCGTGACCGTACTCGTGTGGATGCGTCCCGAGGACTCTGTGTCGGGTACACGTTGAACCCGGTGTACTCCGCTCTCAAATTTCAGGCGTGAATACGCGCCCTCGCCCTCGATAACAAAGCTGACTTCCTTGATACCGCCGATTTCGGTTTCGTAAACATAGTTTATTTCCGTGTTCCAGCGCTTGGACTCGGCGTACATGGAATACATGCGATAGAGACTGCCGGCAAAAAGCGCAGCTTCTTCGCCGCCCGCACCGCCGCGTATTTCGACGATGACGTTTCTGCTGTCATTCGGGTCCTTGGGCAAAAGCAGTATTTTAAGCTCTCCCTCGATGTTTTCCATCTGCTCCTTCGCGTCTTCGATTTCTTCGCGGAGCATATCTTTAAAATCAGGATCGTCCACTCCGTTTTCAAGGAGTTTTTTTGCCTCATCTGCAGTATCCGCATATTTGCTGTAGCGTCGGTAAGTCTCGACAATCGCCGTAAGCTCCTTTTGTTCTTTTGCAAGCTTCGCATAAGCCGCGACGTCTGTATAGACCTCCGGCATAGTCATCTGTCTTTCAATCTCCGAATATTTTTCCTCAATTTCCTTGAGTTTTTCAAGCATTGGTTCATCCTCATATAATCTGTTATGTTTGCGTGTTTCATTCGAATCAGCCGAATTGGTATTTTATCACATCATCGGCAAAATGTAAACATTACAGAAATCAGTTGATAAGCGCGGCAAGCGCGGCGCCCGTAAGCGTAAGATTGTCTCCGCCTTTAAAAACAACATGGCGTGAAAGCTCGTCTTCAATATATTCCTTTACATATTTATCGATTTTTTCTCTCATCAGAAGAGATTTATAAAAGGTCGAGCCCTCAGCGACGACGCAGAAGGGGTGTGACGCGTCCTTTCCTCCGTTGCACTGCAGGCAGAGTGCCGCTATATTGATACAGGTGAGCTTAGCCGCTCTTTCAAAGCATTTGTCAATAATTCCGCGCATGTACTCCACGTCGCTGCCGACGCAGAGCTTTTTAACGCGGTTATCTTTCCCGCGCAGGAAGTCATCAAGCTCCGGAAGTGCAAAAGGAGGCTCAATCGATGCAAAGGTCTCGGAAAGCAGTCCTTCGCGGGCAGCAAGAATTGCCGTGTTCGTTATAATTTTGCCCAGATACGCGCCCGAAATCATCTTTTCGTAAAGAGCTATTCCGGGATTCTCCGACGCAAGGTCGATCATCTCGTCGGCCTTTCCGCGCACTGTTTTGAAAAAATTGCCGGACTCTGTATTTATTGTCATATCGGAGGCGTTAGAGAGCTTCGTTACCTTTTCGCCCTTTTCCGTATAGCAGGTATTGAAGCCTGTTCCGAGAATAAGTCCGCATATTCCGTCAAAGCCCGAAACCGGAAACTCTGCCGCGCCGCCCATCATGCTCGCGACGGTGTCATTCAGCAGCACGAAATGAAAGCCCTTCGAAACACCCTTTTCGCGCAGCTTCTTTTTCAGCTCTCTGCCAATGACGAGTCCCGTCGAGCCCTTTACGCGGACTCCTTTGGAGAGTCTCAATATTTTCCCGTCCCTGTCCGGAAATATCTCGGCCGGGTACGAGAAGCAAAAGCCTATATAGTCGCTGACTTCCGTATGCGGCAAAATCTTATCCGCAATTTCGCCGAAAAACTCGTCTGCGGAAATCTCGCGCTGGCTGCCCGGTATCGGAACGATCTCCATTTTTGAAATAACGGGCTTTCCGTTTTTAAACGTGACAAGCGAGATACGCAGGTTGGTCCCTCCCGCGTCAACCGCAATTACGGGAATGTCATCAGGTGGCGTGCCATAAGCGGAAATATATGTGGGAATCATTTTAAGGGATGAATCTTCGCCCTCCAGTCCCTTTTTCAGTTCAGAAAGGAATTCCTGAGTCGTGGCATGAATATCCGTCTGGTCCGGATGCATTGATATTCCACGCAGAAATTCGTCTAATTTCTCTGTAATTCTTTCCATATTATATCTCCCGTGCTCCTGCCTGCTTCATAGCTAATGGCTTCTGAATTAAGTAAAGTTCTTTTACAAATGTATTTTATCATATATTATTTAATTGTTCCACGACTATTTGAAAAACTGCTTATTTTTTTGCCAAAAAATATAAACACGCTCCGCACATTTACCGCGCAGAGCGTGTTTGGACCGCAGCCGTTTTTTCCGCGTTCTTTTCTCTGAAATTAATCAGCTTTATCGCTCGGCTACCTTGCGCCTTAGGCTGAGGCAGTCCGCAATCATGGCGATAAATTCGCTGTTTGTCGGCTTGCCCTTTACATTGGAAACTGTATAACCGAAGAACTTTTGCAGGGTTTCTATGTCGCCTCTGTCCCACGCGACTTCAATGGCATGCCTTATGGCTCTTTCGACCCTTGACGGGGTGGTGCTGAAGCGTTTTGCTACTGTGGGATACAGCACCTTCGTGACGGAATTAATGATGTCCATATCATTAATCGTAAGTATTATTGCTTCCCTGAGATACTGATAGCCCTTGATATGCGCAGGAACACCGATTTCATGTATAACCTCGGTGACTACCGCCTCAAGATTATCCTCCCGACGGTACATATCAACACCCTGCTGCTTTGAATTTGATGACGTGGAACGGTTTGCTGCCGACACCTGTCTGATGCGGCTGAGAAGCGCGGGAATGTCGCATGGCTTGGGCATGAAATAATATGCGCCAAGCTCCGCCGCTTCCTGTACTACATGTTCATTGAAAAATCCCGAAACGATTATAACCGCCGGTTTTTGATTCATCTGCGAGAGTTTTTGAAGGACGCCCAGTCCGTCCAGCTTGGTGAGAACAAGATCCATTACAATGACATTTGGGTGTTTTTGCTCGATGAGTGACAGCGTTTCGATACCGTCCCCAGCGGCACCGACGACGGTCATGTCTTCCTCCGAAGAGATCGTATCCGCCATTAAAAAGCGGAAATCTTCTCCTGAATCTGCGATCAGTACTCTTGATTTGGTTTCCATAATATTCCCCTCCGTTATAATTCATAAACGGTAGGCCATCTATCTCTTTAAGCACAATCACCGCCAAACGCCTTTAATTTAACATATCTTCCCCCAAAGTGCAACAAAAAAGTGCTAAATAATAACAGCTTTTTGTTTACATAAATCGACTCTTCTCGACTTTGCCATTAAAAATGACGGGATTTTTTATTAATCGACATAATTCAGCTCTAATTTCCTTGTAACACCCGTCTAATTATGTGCATTCTATACAATATATGCCATAAATGTTTGTTAAATTATTTTGTTCTTTTTTCGCGCATTTTGTGCTTTTTAGCGCTGTAAATGTGCATTTTGTACGGACATTTTATATGTCATGTCATAAGGAACCACCTGGACATCCAGTATTTTGCGCTAAGCATCAGGTTTACATAACTAATGAGTGTTTTTTGATTTTGCTCTGCTTGGACAATATTAAAGAGTGGGGCAAATATTCTTTGAATTATTTGCCCCACTCTTTAATTATTTATGCTGCTTTGCCCAAGGTCATGTCACCTGCTTCATCAAGCATCTTCTCAATTGAAACTCCAAAGCCCTTGGTAGGGTCATTCACCATAACGTGCGTCACGGCGCCTATAAGCTTTCCGTTTTGAATAATGGGGCTGCCGCTCATTCCCTGCACTATCCCGCCTGTTTTTTCAAGAAGCCTCTTATCCTTAACAGAAATCATCAGACATCTTCCGTCGGCATTGCCTCTGTATACTCTTGTTATTTCGATTTCAAACTCAGTGTTTTCCATGCCTTCGATGTTTGCAATAACCGTGGCTCTGCCAAGCTCGATTTCATCACTGGATGCTGTCGGTATTGCTTTCCCCGCATCAGGCTGTTCGGAATAGAGAACTCCAAAAATACCGTAACGGGTGTTCTTGAGAATGTTGCCGCAGGCACTCTTACCACTGAAATCCCCACAAAGCTCACCCGGTGCTCCGGCACAGCCTTTCTTTATCTCGACCACCGTTGAGCGGAATATATCGCCCTTCCCCAGCGGCATGATAACACCAGATTCAAAATCATTGATTCCGTGCCCTAAGCCGCCGTACATCTTGGTCTGCGGGTCATAGAACGTCATCGTTCCGATTCCCGAAACATTGTCCCGAAGCCAGATTCCCAGTTCGGCTGAACCGCTTTTCATATTCGGCTCAATCGTCAGCTTGAGTGTTTCGCCTTTCCTTTGAATAGTTACCGAAATCGGTTTCCCTGTCAGCTTGGACATCTCCGCTTTAAACCCGTCGGCGGAGCTGATTTTAGTTTCGTCCAGCGCCGTTATCAAATCTCCCGGAATAATTCCCGCGATTGCCGCCGGTGAGGGTGCCTGTCCGTTCTGCGTCGCGGAAAGTCCTACTACCATTACCCCATCGGTGAACATTTGGATTCCCACCGTGCAGCCCATCGGAATAAGCATTCTTTCCTGTGCCGCATATGCCGGCACCGACTGTGAGAACACGCAAACTGTAAGCAATGCCGAAATAAGGGCTTTTCTGCATTTTGTTCTGTTTTTGTAATTCATCCCTGTTTCCCCCGCTTCTCGATTTTTAAATCGCAGTATCATTATGTTCGTCGAAGCGCAAAATAAGCGCGGATTTGCGTAACAAATTATTTCTCATTTACCTTTTCGGCTTTTTTCGCACATTATTAAGGGTATTATGAAAAAGGTAATTTTATCTGCGCGGGGGAATTTTTAAATTCAGCGTTAAATGCTGTATGTCGAAAATAAATAATCATCAGAGCACTGAACGGATGGAGGTTTTTATGAAACAGTGCGAGCCGTGTTTTGAACCGCCGGATAAAGGTAAAGCGCTTTTTACGGACGGCGAAATGCCGGGACTTCCATACTCTGACACCGTTTTTAATGAAATGAACAGCCTGGCCGAAAAGTTCGGTGCCGCCGCGCCCTCAGTATTTGGCAGAAGCGTCATGGGAAAGCCCTTGTTATATATGTGTGCGGGCTACGGGCCGCGAAAAGTCTTATACAGCGCTTCACATCACGCCAACGAGTGGATAACGTCACTTGTGCTTTTAAAATTCATGAAAGAGCTTTTTGAAAAGTCAAACGTGAACGGACATATCGGTAATTTTTACGCTAAAGACTTGTTAAACAAGGTGACTCTATATTTTGCCCCGCTAATAAATCCTGACGGCGTCGATCTTGTTCTGGGAAAAATTTCGTATGGGAAATATTTCGAGCAGGCAAAAAAAATTGCCGCGAATTATCCTTTCATTCCTTTTCCTTCGGGCTGGAAAGCAAATATTGAGGGAACGGATTTGAATTTACAGTATCCTGCAAATTGGAAAAAAGCGAAACAAATCAAATCAGGCTTAGGCTTTGCAAGTCCCTCTCCGCGGGATTTTGTCGGCGCTGCTCCTCTATCCGCACCGGAAAGCCGTGCGCTCGCCAATTTTTTACGAAATATCAACCCCGACACTGTTCTGGCGCTCCATTCGCAGGGCAACGAAATCTATTGGAAATTTGCGGGCTGCGAGCCGGCAGGAGCATTTGAGCTGGGACAGCGGTTAGCACAGGCAAGCGGGTACGAGCTTTCGCAGACTCCTCCGGAAAGTGACAACGCCGGTTTCAAGGATTGGTTCATTCAGGACTTCGGGCGTCCCGGATATACGGTCGAAATGGGGCTCGGTGAAAATCCTTTGCCTCTTTCACAGTTTGAAACAGTATATGCGCAAATGGAACCGCTGCTCGCATACGCCGCAAACGGATAAAGCCGCTCATTCCGAGCTGCAAACAGGTCTATTTCAGTTCCGACCCGCTCGAAAAGACGGCCTTATCGCTATATTATTTCAATTACCTTCTTCTGAAATTAGCGGAAATTTCGCAGAGAGCTTCGGAAGCCTCCATCCGAAATTCGTCTTTCTTAGCGATATCGCCAAGCGCGACGATACCGACAAGTATGCCGTCCTCGGTAACCGGAAGCCTGCGTATCTGACTCATTCCCATGCGTTCTGCAACTTTTTCCGTATCCTCGAACGGCGAAGCGGTTATAAGACTGCGGCTCATGACCTCTCCGATTTTGACTTCCTGCGGATTAATGTTTCCCGCAACGCAGCGAAGGACGATGTCCCTGTCCGTAACAATGCCTTTGAGTTTGTTTTTTCCGTCCCGTACCGGAAGTGAGCCGATGTTGTGCTGTTTCATAAGTCTCGCCGCCGCGATTACCGGCTCGTCCTCATTGATTGAAATAACGTGCTCGGTCATGATTTCGCTGATATTCACACTTTCTCCTCCTTATTTTATTATCCGTTGTAACGATAAAATAAGTATCGTCTTTGTAAGGCACAATTATTCGTATCAATAGCGCAAAAAAGCAAAAAATGCACACTGCGTTGAGCGGCGTGGTTTTTAACTGAATTTTAACTATACATATTATAAATATGTTGAGCTATATTTCCGTATTATTCTTCTCATTGTTCCGAATTTTGGCTAAGCTTCTTCAAAGCGGGGGCCGCGGCGTCCGCAAAAAGCCTGACAGCGTTGAGTGCCTCCGACAAGGTATTTCCGCTGCTCCCAACCTCCAGAATCAGATACCCTGTTGAAAGATGCTGATTGTAACGCTCCTTTTTAAGCGCAATCGGTCTGGGCAGCGACGGATATTTTGCTACGACTGCCGACTGAAGGTAGAGCGCGAATTTGAGGTTCTCTTTCCATTTTGGATGCTCCAAGCCATTTTCTCCGGTTCCCGCAAGCAGCATAAACTGCGCGCAGGGCTTTCCGTCCGCCTCCGCAACGGTTTTGTACACAACGTCGTTATCCCCTATGGCATCCCTGTGAACATCAAGAACAACGGAAATGCTCGGATACTTTTTGAGATAGCTTTCTACCGCCGCCTGACTTTTTGTGTAGCTTCCCGTATAGCTCGGATAATCATAAATACTCCTGTCATGTATAACTGATAGTCCATAGCTTTCGAAACAGGAGGCAAGCTCATCCCCTACTCTTATAACGCTGTGCTCTGTGTCCTCCGTGCGGAAGGAATCTGAAACCGCATAGCTGTCAGTCTTGTCCGGCGTATATGCTTCACTGCCGTGGGTATGTATTATTAATATCTGCGGGCCCTTCGGTGCCAGTATAACAGAGGTTCCCGCCGATACGAGAGAGCCAAGGTCAAGCTCATAGCTTGTATCGTTTGATATCACCATTCCGCCTTCAATTGTCGTAGGAAGTATTGAAGCAGAATCTTTAGGTTTCGGCGGTTCCGTTTCCGGAATCTCTACTTCGGAAGGAAAAGGGGGGAGTGTTTCGCTCGTCAAGTCCGAATTTGTCTGAACTGTTTCCTCACCACCCGCGGCTTCGACGCCGGAGGAAAAAGCATGCGGCTTTGCTCCGGTTTGTGTCAAACCGCTTTCCCCCGCTAAACGGGAAATCATATCTCCGGCATTGGGATCAATGCCGACCGACTGCACAGCGTATACTCCAAAAATGATAAGTGCCGTGACCGCAATACCTTTTTTGATGTTCAAGGCGTCCCTCCTCTCTTTCCGTATATTGATTTTATGCGTCATTTCGATTATTAATAACCCAAAACGGAAAGTGGGATTTCGCACATGGTCAATTTGTCCGAAGCCCTTCAGTATTTCCTCTACGCGCAAAAAGAATGCTTTACATAATGAAAAGTTATTGACAACCATCCTGCATTTTTTATGGTTTGTATGCCTGTTTATCCCCACACGGGCAAAATATTTTCTATTGTGCACATACAACATTTTGTGCTAAACCATTGATATTACTGGATTTATCCCATCATTTTGGGCCTATGTGTACAATTCATCATTCCCTATATGTCAATTTGTACAATTTTGCTCTTGATTTTTGTACATGCAAATGAATATAATTATGTCAGAATAAAGTAATTGTGTAATTATCTCTATCGATAAATATTCAAGAATAGGAGCGTGTTATGAAAAATAAAATACTTAAGAACATTTCCATAATATGCGCTATTTGTTTGATAGTCTGTATGACCGGCGGGTTTGTAAGCGGCGGTAATACCGGCGCTGAGGCCGCGGAAACGAGCGGCGTCGCCGAAAGCACAAGCGGAAACATTGAAGTTGCGGTCGGTACCGCCGAGAATACAACCACAGCGGCAGATTCAACCACCTCCTCTGCTGTCGCCATGTATATGAATGGAATCAGAATGACGGACGGCATCAAAGTCGAAGACACTACATATGTTTCTTTGAGAGCGTTTCTTAATGTCATCGGAGATCAAACTGATATCGCATGGGATTCGGATACCCAGACAGCGACTGTTACCGGAAAGGATTTTAAACTTTCGGCAGCCGTCGGAACAGATTATATTACGGTTAACGACCGTTGCTTCTATCTCCCCAAGGGCGTGCTTGTTATAAACGGCTCTCTCTGTCTGCCCGTCCGTGAGCTGGCAAAGGCTTATCAGGCAGAAGTGGCGTGGGATAATGACGCCTCCGCCGTGACTATAACCGCTGACAATCCCGCTGTCATCAAAGACGGAAAAGAATATTACAACACGGATGATCTTTATTGGCTGTCACATCTTATTAATGCGGAAGCGGGAGATCAGTCTCTCGAAGGCAAAATCGGCGTCGGAGATGTAGTTCTCAACCGTGTGGCAAATCCCAGCTGTCCGAAGTCGATTTACGGCGTAATTTTTGATTCCAAGTACGGCGTCCAGTTCAGCGTCACAACAAACGGCACGATAAACGATGTACCAAATGAGGAATCTGTCATAGCTGCTAAAATTTGTCTTGAGGGCTACAACCTTGTCGGGGATTCGATATATTTTGTGAATCCTCAGATTGGTGTTTCCTCCTGGTTTGCGCAGACCCGGGTTTTTGTTGTAAACATCGGTCAGCACGATTTCTACGCATAGCAGTAGACTAAAATGAAATAATATGATAATATACAGGGCGTATCGAGTGATGCGCTCTGTTTACTTTCTTGGATTAACCGATTATATCAGGTGTCTTTTATTCTGAATCGGGCTTTACATCAGCCAAATCAACATTACTCCGGGGAGGAGTATCTTCAATGCTCAACAGGCTTCGCGAAATTATGACCGGCAGAAACGGCTTTGATAAGCTGAGTATGGCGTTTCTTGTCCTGGCGTTTGTTCTTTACGCGCTTACGTTCCTCTCTCCCGTTATCGCGTTTTTTGCTCTTGCCGCCGCCGCATATGCAATCTGGCGTGCTTTTTCGAAAAATCTTGCGAAACGCAGAGAGGAAAACTATCGCTTTACCCATATCTCCGGCGATGTTTCCGACTCCCTTGCGAGATGGAAATTCCGCAGACAGCAAAATAAGCAGTATCGGTTCATTAGCTGTCCCGACTGCAAAAGCAAGCTGCGTTTACCTCGCGGCAAGGGAAAAATAAACATAACCTGCCCGAAATGCGGGCTGAAATTCAAGGGGAAAACATAAGTCTAAATTGATTTCCCTTATAACGTCCGGAGGGCTGAATGCAGCAGATATTAAAAGACGGATTTGAAGCTTTGGGACTGCCCTTCACAGAAGAAATGTCCGAACGATTTCAAAAGTACTACGACTATCTGACTGAGAAAAACTCGGTCATGAATCTGACCGCCATTGAGGGCGAGGAGCCTACCGCGCGCCTGCATTTTCTTGACTGCACGGCGCTGTGCTCGGTTTATGATTTTTCCGGTGCCTCTGTTATAGATGTTGGAACGGGCGCGGGGTTTCCCGGCCTTCCGCTCAAGATTGCCGAACCGACAATCGCGCTCACTTTGCTTGACAGCCATAAAAAACGCATGGATTTTCTTGAAGAAATCTGCCTCAGACTGGGTCTTTTCGACCTGCGCTGTATCTGCGCAAGAGCTGAGGAAACAGTCGACGATATCGGCGGCAGCTATGAAATTGCCGTTTCACGCGCTGTGGCGCGTTTAAACATACTCTGCGAGCTATGTATGCCCTTTGTCCATGTTGGCGGTGTCTTCATAGCCATGAAGGGTCCAGAATGTGAGGAGGAACTTGCGGAAGCCTCCAGAGCCATCTCAGTACTCGGCGGTAAATTCTCGGAAATCAAAAAATACACGATTCCCGGCACCGGCATAGTTCACAGCGCCGTTATAATAAAAAAGATTAAGCCTACTCCGCCTGAATATCCCCGTCAGTTCGGACATATCAAAAAAGCCCCGTTGTAAAGTGCTTTAGTCCGGCTTTTGAATGCGGATATGGGCATACTAACCGCAAGAGGTTAGTATACGGCATTTCAGCTAAATACCACACGGCGCTTCGCGCCTGTAATATATCTGCCTACTAAAAAATAAAGGAGAGAAAACTATGTCAGTCATTACAGTTACCAGCCAGAATTTCGAAAAAGAAGTTACCGCCTCCGAAAAACCTGTTCTTATAGACTTTTGGGCGAGCTGGTGCGGGCCCTGCCGAATGCTCTCCCCTGTAGTTGATGAGATTGCCGAAGAACGCGAAGACATTAAGGTCTGCAAGGTCAACGTTGACGACGAACAGGAGCTTGCCGGACGCTTCGGAGTCATGAGCATCCCAACGCTTATTGTAATGCAGCACGGCCAGTTGAAAAACAAATTGGTCGGCGTGATTCCGAAGGAAAAAATTCTTTCCTTAATCTGACGCGCCGAACATAATTAAACAAATTCGAGGGTATTTAGAAAAGTTTCTAAATACCCTCTTGACATTTTCAGAATAAGGAGTATATTCTGTTTCGAAATAAATCGAAATAGCGGAGGTGAGATTGTGAGCTTTCCCGAAACCTTTAAAGCGCTGTCAGACCCTGCCCGGCGCGAGATTCTTGTTATGCTGAAAACGGGAAAAATGTCCGCCGGAGAAATCGGCCAGTCCTTCGACATGACAGGCGCGACAATCTCATACCATCTTTCGCAGCTCAAGAAGGCCGGACTTATCATCGAAAGCAAATATAAAAACTATATTTACTATGAACTCAACACCTCGGTATTCGAAGAAGTCATGCTGTGGTTTTCGCAGTTCGGGGGAAATAAGGATGAAAAATAAAGTTAAAACGCAGGCTGTTCTTTCAACGCTTGTCTGCCTTCTGCCGATTGCACTGGGCTTGCTGTTATACAAAAAACTGCCTGACCAGCTGCCGACTCACTTTGATATAAACGACACCCCCGACTCTTATTCTTCCAAGGCTGTCGCTTGCTTTGTCCTCCCTGCCGGCCTTGCCATTGTCAATCTTTTTACTCACTTTATATTGAATGCCGATCCCAAAAGCCGAAACGCCAATGCTGTCATCAGAGCTGTCGGTCTGTGGGCGATTCCTGTCACATCTCTCATTCTTATGCCCGTAACCCTTTTCAAAGGGCTTGGCTATGATGTGCCGATAACCATGATATGCTCCGCTCTTATTGGATTGCTGTTTCTCATTATCGGCAACTACATGCCGAAAAGTCGGCAGAGCTATACGGTCGGTATTAGACTGCCCTGGACGCTGGACAATGAGGAAAACTGGAACAAGACCCACCGCTTCGGAGGCTTTGTATGGGTTCTCGGCGGATTAGCTGTGATTGTAAATACATTTATAGGCAGCTTCTACGTCATGCTCGGCATTATTGCACTGATGGCCATACTTCCGGTAATTTATTCATACCTGCTTTATCGCAGACAAAATATTGAAAAGGAGAACAAACAATGAAAAAAACAATAGTATCAATTCTCGCAGTTATAATGATTTTATCCCTTGCCGCCTGCTCGTCAAATAAGCTTGCAGATGTCTACAAAGAGGACGACGTGGTTGCCAAGGCAAAAACCGTTGTCGACACTATCAACACTCAGGATTACGACTCCGTTGTAACGCTTGTCCGGAGCGACCTGCAGGCACAGCTCTCGGCGGACAGTCTTAAAACCGCCTGGCAGCCTACGCTCGATGAATCCGGCGCATTCAAGGAATACAAAACCGTTGCTACATACGGACAAAAAAGTAAGTCCACCGGTGAAGACTACGCGGTCTGCGTGCTTGTCTGCACCTACGAAAAGGCCACCCGCACCTTTACGCTTTCGTTTGATAAAAACCTTTCTGTTGTAGGAATGTACATGAAATAATGAAAAAAAAGAACTGCCGTCAAAACGAACGGCAGTTCTTTTTTTATAGCGTCAGCGTTCCGTTCTCGTCCTGTAAAAGTATGAATATCTTTTCCTGCTCGCCTGTCGTAGCATTTACATAGATTAAAAAGTGCTGAGCGTTTGAGTCCTCGCACTCAAACTCGTAGCAGAAAACCTCATTTTTACCCGCGCTGGGAATTATGGTCTTATTGACGTTCACAATATTAAGCCCGCTCGGCACCTTGCTTTTTGCGCTCTCCTCTGAAATTGCCGGAACCGGTATGCTGCGCTGTGTGTGCGATTTGACATATCCCGTAGCATCAAAGCTCTGCAGCGACCCGTCGTCCATCGCAATACCGACTTTTATGAGGTCAGAGTAGCAGATTACTCCGTTTTCGGTGTATGCGAAGTTAGCCGTCAGAGTATTGTTGTCTATCATATAATAGCTTTCACGCATATTGGTGTAGCCCTTGCGCTCTAAAAGCCGCTTTGCGGCGTCAAGCGCTTCCTTTGCGCTCATAATGGTTTTTCCAACAAGCCTTGAACTGACGACCTGATAGACAATCCCACCCTTTTTGCTGACTGTCACTCTGGTCACTTCATTACTCGACTCTGCTTCATAGCACAGAGAAACGATATCAGCGTTGAGCTCACCCGTGGGATGAATCTGCTCGGCGCGTATTCCGATGAATTTTGCCGCGGCCCTGCGCCCCGCGTCATCGTCGATATCATCGAGACCCTCCAGCATCAAAGGCTTTTGACCTTCGATATGCTCCGAGAACGGTCCGTCATATATCAGCGTCGGAGTTTCCGGAAATTCCTTCTCAACGGAGCTCAGCCCGTCTCCCAGCGTCTGCGGCAGCAGCTCCTCCTCGCTCTTGTCATGCTCTGCCACAGTTTTTGCGTACTGGTCAATACTTACAAGTCCGCTGCCCATGTCGTTTTGCAGCGAGTTCAGGTTCTGCGCCAGCATGGTGGTTGATTCCGAAAGTGAGCGCAGGTTGTCCTTTTCCTCCTGGGTAAAGCCCTCCCCTTTTGCGGCTTTTCTGGACAGGGCATAGGCATAGTCGCCCACGCGGCTGATAAAGCCCGCGGTCCTCTCCATATCGTTTGCCGAATAGGGCATTACGCCGAGCGCCATCTTGGCAAGCAGGGCCTTTCCGTAAATTTCTGTGCAGACCGCTCCGGCCATCGAAGGCGAGGTAACCAGCAAGCTTTTCTGGAGCGCCGTGTCCATATCGGTTACGCTCGATACCACCTCGGCAAAAGCGTGGCGATAATTCGCGGATATATACTGATCGTCGCTGTCAAGCTTCTGCTTTGTAACGAGTCCGAACGCTGTAGCCGCCACTGCCGCCACGGCTAGCAGTGAAATTATCGTTATGGCTGTGCTCTTTCTCATGTGACCTCCCGCGCGCCGCCCGGCGCTGCTTAATATTTTCCGGCGCGTGTTCTATTAAAAAAACAAACACCCCTAATGTGCATATTTTTTACACATTAGGGGTGTTTTAATTATGTCAAATTTTAATTTCGAACGGTTTATTCTGGCATTTCGCCTACTTCAGTTTTTCGATTCCGATATTTATACGCCTTATGGTTTCGTCTTTGCCGAGTATGCGGCAAATTTCGACCGCGCCTCCCGGTGTGACAGCTTTTCCCGCAACGGCGATTCGCACCGGCCACATGAGAGTCGCGTTCTTCACTTCGAGCGATTCCGCAAGCGAGATAAGCGTGTCGTGTATCGCTTCCTCCGTCCAGTCGATGGCCTCTAAAACCGGCAAAACCTTTTTCAGCATATCAAGCGACACGGCGGAATCAGTCTTGGATTTTTTGTTCGTGAACAGCTCGATATCGTAATCCGGAAGCTCGTCGAAGAAGTCGATTTTTTCCGGAATGTCCGTCAGCCTGTCCGTGCGTGGCTGGAGAATCGGCGCAAAGAGCGAAATATCGATTGCGGGGTTCTTTACGCTTTGACGTATAAAGGGTTTTGCAAGCTCGGTAAAACGCTCGGGAGTGAGCGCCTTTATATATTCCGCGTTGAAATATGTCAGCTTTTCAATATCAAATATCGCCGGAGATTTTGAAATACCCGAAATATCAAAAGCCTCGCACAACTCCTCCAGCGAATAGATTTCCTGTTCTCCGCCGGGGCTCCAGCCCAGAAGCGCTACGTAATTCAAAACAGCGTCAGTCAGATAACCCTGATTTATCAAATCCCCATAGCTTGGGTCCCCGTGGCGCTTTGACATTTTGTTCTGGTGGTCACGCATTACGGGGCTGCAGTGGACGTATTTGGGTATTCCCCAGCCGAAGGACTCGTAAAGCAGGTTATACTTCGGTGCGGAGGCAAGATACTCGCTGCCGCGAACGACATGGGTTATACCCATCAGGTGATCGTCAACGACATTCGCGAAATTATAGGTCGGCAGTCCGTCAGATTTTATCAGCACATTGTCGTCCAGCGTATCGTTCGGAACCGTGATGTCCCCAAATATTTCATCGTGGAAAGTCGTCGTCCCCTCGTGCGGGATGCGCTGACGGATAACGAACGGCTCACCCGCCGCCGCTTTAGCGTCCGACTCTTCCTTTGTTAAACGTGCGCAGGGGTTTTCGACCTTTTTAAACTCGCCGCTTTCCTCCTCGGAGTCGCCTTTCTCGCAGAAACAGCGGTAGGCTCCGCCCTTTTCGAGTAAAAGCTCGGCATATTTTCCGTAGAGCTCGCGGCGCTCTGTCTGAATATAAGGCCCGACGGGGCCGCCGATATCGGGGCCCTCGTCGTGCGCAAGATGACAGTCGCGGAGCGTTTTATAAATAACGTCCGTCGCACCCTCAACCAGTCTCCCCTGATCGGTGTCCTCGATACGAAGGATGAACTTTCCCCCGCTTTTTTTAGCAATTAAATAGGTGTAAAGCGCAGTGCGAAGATTTCCTACGTGCATATATCCTGTGGGACTCGGAGCAAAACGCGTCCTGACTTCACCATGCGGAATGCGTTTTTCCATGTCCTCAAACCATTTCATATCCATGCTTTTTATTTCTCCTTTGTGTCCGTTTGAGCTACACAATATAATATTTTATATCGCAGGGATTGTCAAGCAATGTTAAAATGTGATACAATACTTTAATTGAAATATCGTCAGATAAGTCTGTGAGGTATCGCTATGGTGCATAATATTTCCGAAAAAATGTATGGGCTCACTCAGCGCAATTCGACTGTCCGTGAGATGTTTGAGGAGGGCAACAGGCTTGCCGAAATCTACGGGCGCGAAAATGTATATGATTTCAGTATCGGAAATCCCAACTTCCCAGCTCCTGAAAAGGTTATGGAAGCCGTTTTCGATATTCTCAAAAGCGAGCCCTCCACAATGGTGCACGGCTATATGTCTACATCTGGCTATCCCGATGTGCGCGCCGCCGTTGCAGGTTCCATCAATAAGCGCTTCGGCACAGCCTTCGACGCTCAGAACATAGTCATGACTGTCGGTGCGGCGGGAAGCCTCAATGTAATTTTAAAAACGCTGCTGAATCCCGGTGACGAGGTCGTCGTTATCGCGCCTTATTTTCTTGAATACGGCAATTATATCGCAAATTACGACGGAACATTGGTCATCGTCCCGCCCAGTCTGCCCGATTTTCAGCCGGACGCCGAGGCAATAGGCAGGGCGCTGACACCTAAGACGAAGGCTCTAATTGTCAATTCGCCCAATAATCCGACGGGCGTTATATATTCCGAGGAAACCATTAAAAAAATTGCCGCGGTTCTGGACGCAAAGCAGAAGGAGTTCGGACACGCGATATACATTCTTTCCGATGAGCCCTACAGAGAGCTTGCCTATGACGGGGCCGAGGTACCTTGGCTGACTAAGTTTTACCGCAACACGATTGTCGGCTATTCCTGGTCGAAATCGCTTTCCCTTCCGGGCGAGCGTATTGGCTATCTCGTAATCCCCTCGGAAGCGGACGACAGCGAGATTATTATTGACGCCGCAGCAATTGCGAACCGGGTATTGGGCTTTGTAAACGCGCCCTCTCTCATGCAAAGAGTCGTAATGCGCTGCCTGGATGAGAGAACAGATATTGCTGCCTATGACAACAACCGCAAAGTGCTCTACAAAGGACTGAAGGACGCCGGATTTGAGTGTGCGTATCCTCAGGGTGCTTTTTACATGTGGGTCAAAACGCCTTGCGACGACAAGAATTTCTGCACGCTTGCCAAGAAATACAACATCCTAGTCGTACCGGGCTTTTCGTTTGCCTGCCCGGGCTATGTCCGAATTGCCTATTGTGTAAGCCTTAAAACTATTGAGAACTCGCTCTCTGGCTTTAAAAAGCTATCGGAAGAGCTGTCACTCTAATCAAAACAAAGGAATTTTCTGAAAATGGACGAAAAAGCTAGCGAAAAAAAGACTATATTCAGCGGAATCCAGCCCTCGGGGGATTTAACCCTCGGTTCCTATCTCGGAGCAATCAAAAACTGGGTTGAGCTTTCGGATACCTATAACTGCTATTACTGCATCGTCGACATGCACGCGATAACCTCACGCCAGAACCCCGCGGATTTGCGCCGCCGCACGCTCAATCAGCTTGCGCAGTACATTGCCTGCGGGCTTGACCCTCAGAAAAACACGATTTTCATTCAGAGCCATGTTCCCGCGCACGCGGAGCTTGCCTGGGTTTTGAACTGCTACACCATGTTTGGTGAGCTTTCACGCATGACGCAGTTCAAGGACAAGAGCGCTAAAAACGCCGACAACATCAATGCGGGACTGTTTACCTACCCTGCGCTTATGGCCGCAGATATACTTCTCTATCAGACCGACCTTGTGCCTGTCGGCGAGGATCAGAAGCAGCATGTTGAGATTACGCGCGACATTGCAACGCGCTTTAACGGCGTCTACGGCGATGTTTTCAGACTGCCTGAGCCGTATATTCCAAAGGTCGGCGCTCGCATTATGAGCCTGACAAGTCCCGACTGCAAAATGTCGAAGTCCGACAAGGATCCCGGCGGCTGCATATATATCATGCAGAAGCCTGATGAAATTATGCGCTCCTTCAAGCGAGCCATAACGGACAGCGAAACATGTGTGCGCTGCAATCCGTCTGATAAGCCGGGTGTTTCAAATCTGATGCAGATTTATTCCGTCGCAACGGGCAAGAGCTTTGCGGAAATCGAAAACGAATTCTGCGGCAAGGGCTACGGTGACTTTAAAACGATGGTCGGCGAGTCGGTTGTCGAGCTTCTGCGCCCCATCCGTGAGGAAGCGGAGCGCCTTATCGCGGACAAGACCTATCTTGAAAGCATATACAAGGAGGGCGCGGAAAAGGCGTCCCGCGCCTCAGCCAAAACCCTGCGGAAGGTATACAAAAAAGTCGGATTCGTAGAGAGATAAGTTACCCGAGCCGTGCTTTAAATTGCGCTGAAACCCTTTGCGCAGTGAAAGGAACATTTTTGTTATGCATATTACCACAGAGCTTGCGATAAGAATACTGGTAACTGTCGCCGTCGGCTTTATCATCAGCTTCGCAGCTACACCGATAGTCAAAGCCTTCGCGCAGAAGGTCGGTGCAATGGACATTCCCGGCGAAGCGAGAAGAGTTCACGATCACCCGATACCCCGAATGGGCGGGCTTGCTATCTTCCTTGGCTTTCTTCTGAGCGTACTGCTTTTCGCGGATATAAACCGTCAGATGCAGGGCATTCTGCTCGGATGTGTAATAATAGTCGCAACCGGAGCTGTAGACGACATTATTTCTCTCAACGCCTGGGTTAAGCTTTGTTTACAGATACTCGCCGCAGTAGTCGCCGTTCTGCACGGCGTTGAAATCAATGTTCTGGCAAATCCCGCCGTGTGGAGTTCCAAGGCATACCTCATTCTCGGCAATCTCTCAATACCAATAACGATACTTTGGATAGTCGGAATAACTAATTCCGTCAATCTTATCGACGGGCTGGACGGGCTTGCCGTCGGTGTCTCGACAATCAGCAGCCTTACAATGCTCGTCATCGCGCTTCTGGTTTCGGACGGCAGCGTAGCAGTTGTACTTGCCGCTCTTGCGGGAGCCTGCGTCGGCTTCATGCCCTATAATCTCAATCCTGCGAAAATATTCATGGGCGATACGGGAGCGCTGCTTCTGGGCTATGTTCTCGCTACCATGTCCATACTCGGACTTTTCAAGTTCTACGCTGTTGTGTCCTTTGCAGTTCCCCTGCTCGCGGTTGCCGTTCCGCTCTTTGACACGGTTTTCGCATTCTGCCGCCGTCTTTTCAAAGGTCAGAGCCCCATGCATCCGGACAGAGGACATTTCCATCATCGGCTAATTGACATGGGGTTGAGCCAGAAACAGGCTGTAGCTGTGTTATATTCAATCAGTGCCATACTCGGGCTTGCTGCAGTTGTTATCACTACAAGCGGAGAGATAAAAGCTCTCATTTTGATTCTCGGCTTCTGTCTGTGCGCCTTTTTATGGGCTTTTGTCTACGGCAAGCTGCACCACAACAAGGGCGAGGCCTTTTCCTCTAAGAAGCCTGAGCCTAAAGACGAGAAAGCCGATAAGACTCCGGAGGACAAAAATGAAACCCGTTAGAGTAATGCTGGTTTTCGGCACAAGGCCCGAAGCTATTAAAATGGCCCCGCTGTACCTCGAGCTCAAGCGCAGACCTGAATTTGACTGTTTTGCCTGCGTCACCGCTCAGCACCGCAAAATGCTGGACGACGTGCTGGCCTGTTTTCATATCACACCCGATTACGACCTTGACGTTATGAAAGAGGGTCAGACTCTGTCCTACATCACCAGCAGCGTCCTCAACGGTCTCGGCGGGGTGTTTAAGGAAGCTAAGCCTGATCTCGTGCTTGTCCACGGCGACACGACAACAGCGTTCGCGGCGGCTCTTGCCGCTTTCTATGAAAAAATACCGGTCGGGCACGTCGAAGCCGGACTTCGTACCTATGACCGCTACTCGCCTTATCCGGAGGAGATGAACCGCAGCCTTATCGGGAGCCTCGCGAATTTTCACTTCGCGCCCACCGCGCAGAACGCGCGCAACCTTAACAAGGAAAATATTACCGAAAACATCTTCGTCACCGGCAACACAGTTATCGATGCCATGAAATATACTGTCGGTGACGGCAGCTTTAGAACAGAAGCTCTTAAAAGCCTTGATTTCAGCGCGAGCCGCGTCATTGCGATGACCTGCCACCGCCGCGAGAACTACGGTGAGCCAATGGAGAATATTTTCCGCGCCGTCAGGCGGATTGCGGAAGCCTTTGACGATGTGCGCGTCGTCTATCCCGTGCATTTGAGTCCCTATGTCCGCGAAACCGCGGCTAAGCTTCTGAGCGGCGTACCGAACATCAGCCTTATTGAGCCTCTAGACGCGATGGAGATGCACCGGCTCATGTCGAAAAGCTACTTTATCATGACCGACAGCGGCGGACTTCAGGAAGAGGCTCCCGCTTTGGGCAAGCCTGTCCTTGTAATGAGGTGCGAGACTGAAAGACCCGAAGCGGTTGAAGCCGGAACTGTCGAGCTTGTCGGAGTCGAGGAAGAGCGCATATATTCTCTGGCCTGTGAGCTTCTGACAAACAAAACGGTATATGACCGAATGGCAAAGGCCGTCAACCCTTACGGCGACGGCAGCGCCTGCTCACGAATAGCGGAGGCAATACTTTTCAGCTTTGGCGCGTGCGATAAGCGCCCGGAGGATTTTCGCCCATGAAAAAGGGTGTCATTGTCGGAGTAATCGTCGCGGTGCTGCTTGCAGCGGCCGCATTTCTGATTATAACATACTCACAAAAGGATAATTCTCATGTTGTCAACCTGCCCTCACCCGCCGCCGAAAGCAGCGGAGGTTTCTTGGGCGATAGTGTAGACCGAATTGAAGTAAATCCAGAGACAGTCAAGACTGTACTCGGTACTTTGGCGCGTCCCGAAAGCTTTACGCGCTCTTATACAGTAAAATCCATCTGGAACGGCGGTCAAAGCGAAGAAACCCTCAGCTACTGGCAGTCCGGCAAAAATATCAGGCTAAGTATATCCGAGAATAAAGTCGTCAAGAACATACTTGTTCGCGGCAATGACCTATATGTCTGGTATAACAGTTCTTCCGGGGTTCTTAAATCAAAGCTCAATGAGAGCAGCGTGAGTAAGGAAGTAGACAGGTTTTCCAGACTTATCACCTATGAGGACATAAAGGATGTCCCGCAGGAGGACATTCGCGACGCCTACTATGTCGAAAAGGCCGGTCAACCCTGTATATACGTTGAATACAAAAGCGGAAAGCTGGGTTATATATATCAAGCAAATATTGCAGTAGATACTGGTCTTTTGGTATCTATGAATAAATTGGATAAAGACAAGCTTATTTTTTCGATGGACTCCGTATCCACTGAGCTTTCAACCCCCTCCGACAGCGTGTTTGACGTTCCTTAAAGGAACAGCATGGCTCCGGCAATCAGCAGGAACTCGATATCCTTGCTCTCGCGGTACAGCAGGTAGAGGAGTCCGACAAGAATCAGGTCCTCAAGCTCCAGGTTGGGTCTCGCGAGTTTCGATAGTAAGCCGCCAAGTATGCCGCTGCCCCTCTGACCGCCGCCTAGACCACTGAGCATGCCGCTCACTCCTCCGCCCTGACCCCCGCCCAAGCTGCCGAGTATTCCGCCAAGGCCGCCGCCCGACTTGCCGCCGCCGAGCCCGCCCAGTATATTGCCAAGGCCGCCGCTGAGTCCTCCGAGTATGCTTCCGAGCCCTCCGCCCGACTTGCCGCCTCCCAGTCCTCCGAGTATATTACCTAAACCGCTGCCGAGCCCTCCGCCCGGCCTATTACCGAGCTCACCGAGAAAACCCTCGAGTCCGCCGAGATTTCCCGACTGACCCGACGGCTTTCTTAATATATCACTATCAGCGCCGGGCTCGCCCAAAGGCTCGTGAGCAATGAAAACGACCGGTTCCGGCATTGACTCGTATATGCCGGTATTACCGATATATCTTTTCATTTTCTACCCTCCCTTGATAAGCGGCGTTGCAACTCCCACAACACGCATGGCTCTCGCGAATACTATAGCTTTTTCGAGCTTAACTCTTCTTTTTTCCGAAAGCCAAGGTTTCAATGCGTTAAACAGTTCTCTTTTATCATTATTGGGATGCGCAACTTCCCCGATGAGGTTTTTGACAAAGGGTCCGGACAGCAGCTTTCTGATTGTGTCATTGCCCAGCAGAGTCTGAGCAGCCGACGCAAGGCCCGCTATATCCACTCCCTGCAGTAAGCTATCAAGCGACGGAGTCCCGTTCGGCACGGACTCTGAAGACGCAGGCGCTTCTCCGCTCTCCGTGCCCATGAGCTTGCCGGCCATATCCATGATTTTTTTCATTTCCTCGGGATTTGAAAGTATCCCGTTTATCATTCCCTCCAGTTCGCTCATAGTCTGGCCCTCCTCAGTCCTATTTTTTTCCGAAATTGTCGCTTATTTTTTTCGCCAGGGATTTGCCTTCATCAGTCGACAAGAACTGGCCAAGAATACGGTTCACTGTGTTGTTGTCCCCCTCGGCTACAGCTTTTTTCAACGCGTTTCCGTCCACCATACTGCCGATTTTTTTGCCCTCGGGCGAATTTACTACCTTATTTATCTCTCCAGCTTTCCCGCCTTTTAGCAGTTCCTTGCTCATTTTGTCAAAACTATTCATACCGCGGCACCTCCCGAAGATACTCTTTCAGTTCAGTATATTCAACTTTTCCGCAGTGGTTACCTATAACCGCGAACCCCGCATAGTTCTTGCTGTCATAAGGAGATTCTCACTTGAAGCTTTTGGTTTTCTCTGATTCACATGGGTACAGTCTGAAAATGCTCAGCGCAATTGAGCAAAGAAAGCCCGATATGATACTTCATCTCGGCGACGGAGGAAGAGACGTTTCAAAAATAGAAGCGCAGTTCCCGCAAATACCGCTTAGAGCGGTTTGTGGAAACTGCGATTTAGGCTCTATCCAGCCGGAAACCGATTTTTTTCAGGCCGGAAAAGTAAAAATATTCATTACACACGGACACTTATACGGAGTCAAGGTAACCCTGTCAGCGCTCGTTGACGAGGCTCGTGCGCGAGGAGCCGATATAGCAATGTTCGGTCACACGCATATAGCGAAGTTTGCGATGTCCGGAGGGATATATGTTCTTAATCCGGGAACCTGCGGCCTTACGGCCAGCTCAAGCTGTGCGGAAGTCATTATAGACGCCAAGGGTGAAATTACCTGCGATATAATCAGGCTTTGAAGCGCGCCTTCAGCTTTTCTTTAGCGGTGAGCTTGGTGTCTTCCATCTCCGTAATCTCCTCTTGCGTCAGCATACGCGGGATCAGTGCTTTGGCGACTCCGCCTCTGCCCTCTCCGCGTCTTTTTATGTAGAACGCTGCAATAATCGAAAACACGAATGCTCCGACAAGATTTACGAACATGTCCTCCATCGTATCGTTCAGCCCGATGTCGATATATCCGCTTATGGTCAAATCGGCGGGCTTCCCGTTCATCGTGCCTTTAATTTCGGTCGTTGTAATCCCGCTCATTTTTACGGGGTTTTGCCGTGCGGGATCAAGCTCGTAGGAGTTTATTGAGCTAACAACCGTGTCCTTTTGCATATCGAAGCCCAAATACCTGTCAAACGAATACTCGGTGAATTCCCATAGCACTCCGATTGTCATTGAAAAGCAGAACGCCACAAACGCGACAAAAAAGGGAGACATACTGAAGTTTATTTTTGGGCTTTTATTGAACACATCTATGAGCGCTACGCCTATTGCCGCCATCAAAAAGCCGTTCAGCGTGTGGAGCATAACGTCCCACATCTGTATTTTATTGAAAAACTCTCCGATTTCACCTAATATCTCACCCGCGAAGATAAACAGCAGTACGATTATTTCAAGCGCGGACGGCAGCTCGATACGGAGCTTTTTCTCAACAAACGAGGGAACCATGAACTCTATAAGAGCGAGTGCGCAGTAAAACACCTGATCCCATCTGCCCAGAATTATCGCACGGACAAGAATAGCAATGACCAGAACGCGCAATACCACGTATACGATTGCCGTGATTCTTTGACTTTTTACAGTTTTTTCTTTAACCTGCAACCTTGTTCCCCTTTCTTCCTCTCAGCCCGATAAGCGACGGGAGACGGAACGCTTTGAGCGGGGATATTAATTGTTATTATCCGATGTCGGTGTTCGAAACCGGGTTTGTAGTCGGCGTTGCAGACGGTGTAGGTGAAGTTGAAGATGTCTGCCTGAACACCGCATAGATTGTATGGTCATCGGTCACCTTGGTAAACGCATAGCTGGAGGGTGCTCCGATGCTTGTCCCGTCAACCTTGACCTCGAATATCTCATATCCGGTGTCTGGAGTGATAGTAAATGTCTGATCCTCGCCGTCAGCAACCGATACGGCTCCCTTGGGGCTGATGCTGCCGCCCTTGCCCGCCGTCACGCTGATGGTGTGAGCTTCGGGAGAGGGAGAAGGCTCAAGTCCTTTTGAAACAGTGACGGTTACAGTGTCGCCCTTTTCAAGCTTTGCGCCCTGCATAGGCGTTTGAGTAACGACGATGCCGACATCTTCGTCGCTGAAAGTATCCTCGCCGCGAACTATCTTCAAGCCCATATCGCTAAGCAACTGCTTTGCCTGATCATATGTTTTTTTCGTTAGTGTCGGCACTTCTATGTAGTCCCCTTTTCCGGAGGAGGATTCCGGCGCTTTGCCCGACGAGACCGTTATAGTTACCTTATCGCCCTTTTTGACTTTTTTGTCTTCTTTTATGCTCTGCTTTGTAACGATTCCGGCCGCCTCGGTGCTATCCTCCTTCTCTACAGTAACTTCGAGCCCCAGCCCATCATGAAGCACTGTCATAGCGGAGTCCTTCGGCATTCCGACCACGTTCTGCATTACGTTCTTATCGTCGCCGCTGCCCGTAAAATTGAACAGTCCGCCCATGAAAGAAAGTACAAGTGTCAAAACCGCCAGCAGTGCGACAGCATAGACGATGAGCTGCTTTTTCCGCAGTTCTTTTTCCTTATCCTTCTGAGCAGGCTGGGTTTTCATCGGGACGGGACGTTGAGTTCCGGGCACAGCCGTCTGCCGCACAGGATACTCTTGTACCGGGCGCTGTGAAACGGGACGGTGTACTGTCGGCACCGGCACTGCATTATCAGTATTCTGCGGCCGCTCGATTTTCGCGGTATTCTGCTCTTCCGCCAGTCTCCATACCCGGGTATTGAATAATTCATCATTGTCTGCGCTGAATATATCGCGTGTTGCGCGGCCAGCCTCGCCTCGATTCGAATTATCTTCTATCGCCCGAAGTATTTTTGTGTCGTCTATATCGGATTCGGTGTTCATCGCCCATTCAAGTTTCTTATCCTCTTCAGGCAATATGTAGTACACCGCTCCGCAATTCGGGCATTCGCCCAAAGAAGCGTCTATCTCAGCTCCGCATTTTTTGCAGATGATTGTCCGCATAACCGTAAACCTCCTAATAGCGGCGTGAACTTACACCAAACCGCCGTAATTTGTATTTTATCACATACATGTGCATTTTTCAAACATCTATTATCAGACAGTGATTCTCAATTAATGTTATTTGCGCTATAATATATCAATACTGAGCTTCGATTGGAGTATCACCTGAGAAAGGCTTTTTTAATCATGAAAACAGCTCTTGTAACCGGCGCGTCAAGAGGAATCGGCGAGGCAATCGCCCGCTCGCTTTCAAAGGACGGATTTAAAGTCTATATTAACTACCTAAGCTCCCGCGAGAAGGCTCTTGCTCTTGCGCAGGAAATCGGTGGGCTTGCTGTCAGAGCAGATGTTTCGGACCTTACACAGGTCCGTTCAATGTATGACGAAATCGGAGAGCTAAATGTTCTTGTCTGTAACGCGGGAATCGCTGAATATGGGCTTTTTTCGGATATTTCTCCCGAAAACTGGCGCAGAATCTTCGCTGTAAATGTAGACGGGGTCTATAACTGCGTTCAGTGCGCCCTTCCGTCAATGGTGTCCCGAAAGGAAGGCTCAATAATCACCGTTTCCTCAGTGTGGGGAGTTCACGGAGCCTCGTGTGAAGCGGCCTATTCCGCCACCAAGTCAGCGGTCATAGGACTTTCTAAATCGCTTGCCAAAGAGCTTGGCCCTTCGGGAATCAGAGTCAACTGCATCGCTCCGGGCGTCATAGACACGGATATGCTTTCCGGCTTTTCGGATGAGGACAAAAAACAGCTCATAGCTTCGACCCCGCTATGCCGTCTCGGAAAGCCGGCGGACGTTGCGGAGCTCGCTTCCTTCCTTGCTTCCGACAAGGCGAGCTTTGTAACGGGCCAGGTTTTCGGAGCGGACGGCGGCTTTGCGCTGTAATTAATACTGATTAAGGCGGTCTATGACCGCCTTTTTTTAATGTCTGCCGAGCGAACCGGATTCCTGTTTACCCGGCAAATGCTATTTTTCAAAAAGCTCGGACACTCTTCTAATGTAATTCGGGAGCGCGCCCTCAAAATCGACGCCGTTTCTGCGTGGCGTTCCCCTTAAGACCGTGCGCTCGATACTCTCGTTGACAAGCGAAACTGCTGTCTCAACAGCGTCTTTAAGCCCCGCCCCGCGCAGCAGCAGTGCCGACAAAGCCGAAGCGAACAAATCACCTGTGCCGCAAAAGACTCCCTCTTTTGCCTCCCCCGAAGCGAAACAGCTCTCGCCCGATTGCATGTCCACAGCGTAAACACCGACGTGCTCATTGTCCGGGCAGACGCCCGTCACGGCAATTATCCCGCCGCAGAGCTTTGCAAGCCCCTCTACAAGCGCGTCTATATATCCGCGTTCATGCGGAGCTTCCCTGTAGGGCAGGCCTGTCAGAAGCGCCGCTTCGGTTATATTCGGCGTAATTATGTGCGCTTTTCCGCAGAGCCTTCGAAACGCAAGGCACATATCATGGCCCAGCTTGCTGTAATAGCTGCCGTTGTCGGCCATGACAGGGTCAACGATAACTTTTGTGTTTTCGTTCGAAATAAGCTTTATGATTTCTTCGAGCATCTCCTCCTGCTTTGAAGACGCGAGATAGCCCGAATAGATGCCGTCAAACACTATCCCCTCTTCCCTCCAGTGCCGCGCAATGGGCAGCATTTCTTCGGAAAGGTCGCGGAAAGTAAAATTATCAAAGCCCCCTGTGTGAGTTGATAACAGCGCCGTGGGCAGGGCGGCGCATTCGACGCCGCTAGCGGAAATTACCGGCAGTGCGACTGTGAGCGAGCACTTCCCAACTCCCGAAATGTCATGTATCGCCGCGATCCTTTTCAAATCTTCCATAGTATCCTCTGCTAAGCCGTTTATTCGGCCATTTCTTTTGCAAACATTTCTGTGAGGCGAATTAGCACCCCCACTATCTTTTCCATTGAGTCAAGGGAACAGTATTCGAACGGCCCGTGAAAATTGAGCCCGCCTGTGCAGAGATTGGGGCAAGGCAGACCCATATAGGACAGCCTCGCACCGTCCGTTCCCCCGCGTATCGGGACTATCTCGGGCGTAACGCCCTCCGACCTCATAGCGTTTTCCGCCAAGCTTATAAGCTCCATATGCGGCAGTATCTGTTCCCGCATATTAAAATACTGGTCGTGTACCAAGACTTGAACGGTATTTTTTCCGTATTTATTGTTGATAAAATCGCCGACCGAGCCGATGAAGTGCTTACGAGCCTCAAACTTTACCCTGTCGTGGTCACGTATAAGATATTGAAGCTCCGCCTGCTCAACCGTGCCGGACATAAAGTGCAGGTGGAAAAAGCCCTCGTAGTCCTCCGTATGAGAAGGAGTCTCATGCTGCGGCAGCAGGGATGCGAATTCCGCCGCGACAAGGGCGGCGTTTATCATTTTGTTCTTCGCCTCGCCCGGATGGATGCTCTTTCCCTGTACGAAAACGCCCGCGTTGGCACCGTTAAAATTCTCAAACTCAAGCTCTCCTAGGTCTCCGCCATCCACAGTATAGGCGAAATCCGCACCGAAATCGGCGACATCAAATTTGTCCGCGCCTTTGCCTATTTCCTCGTCCGGCGTGAAACCGACACAGATTTTTCCGTGCGGAAGCTCTGGATGTGCGGCAAGGTATTCGACCATCGTCATTATTTCTGCCACTCCGGCCTTGTCATCCGCGCCCAGCAGGGTCGTCCCGTCCGTAACAATGAGCGTTTCTCCTATATGTTTTTTTAGGCTGTCGAATTCTTCCGGAATGAGGTTAATGTTTTTCTTTTCATTCAGGACTATGACGCTTCCGTCGTAGTTTTCAATAATTCGCGGTTTTATATTTTCAGCTGGAGCGTCCGGCGAGGTGTCCATGTGCGCGATAAAGCCCAGCGCCGGGACTTTTGCTTCGCCCATATTGGAGGGCAAATGCGCCATCACATAGCCATATTCGCTTATCCGCACATTCTCGGCACCCAATTCCAAAAGTTCTTTTTCAATCAGACGCGCCAGCGTCCATTGCTTATCGCTGCTTGGCGTTGTCTCGGATTCTTCGCTGGACTGTGTGTCATAACTCACATAATTCAAAAAGCGTTCCTTAAGCGTCATACTTCATTCATCCTTCTCCGCCTTATTACGAGCTTTTGTCATAAGCTGTGATTTTAAGTCGTTTAAATTCATTATAACACCTGATACGAGTTTTTGAAGAATTATTTCCTTCTTCTGAGCAAAAAGAAAGGGCTTCAATGAGTGAAGCCCTCTTTAAAAGAAAGGTCTTATCTTGGGGGAAGATAGTCGCAGGGATTTACGCTCTGTCCGTCAAGCGTCATTTTCAGGCAGAGATGCGGGTTGTCCTTTGTTTCCCCCGGAGCAGTCGCGCCGACAGCGCCGATTATTTCACCGGTCATTACATTGTCACCCTCGTAAACGGTGGGAACGGACGCAAGGTTTGAATAAACACTCCTGATTCCGCCGGCGTGCTCGATGATAACCGTCATTCCGCCCATGTCGTCCTGATAGACTTTCTCGACCTGTCCGGCGCATACGGCAAGCACCTGTGTTCCGAGCGGAGCTGCGATGTCAACGCCGTCATGCGTACGCCAGTCGCCCATCTTCTTGTTGTAGATGAGCGCCGTTACGGAATACGGCAAGTCGATGTCGCCCGCGAGCGGCCAGATATACTGCGCGGAAACCGCTGTCTGAGTCTGCTGCTCGGTCCAGTTGCCGGTTTCCTCGTTCCGCGTGGCGTTTTCCAGACTTTCGTCCACGGCAGCGCCTTCATCCGCATCAGGTACCTCCGCCACTTCCGGCGGGACAGCCATTTCGGATTCATCGTTCAAAGGCCCCACTGCCTCCGAATAACCGCTGTTTGCGTTTTGTGCTTCTTCTACATCGTCCCCGTTCCCGCGAAACAGCATATAGGCGGAAACGCCTATGACCGCTACGCAAAGGAAAAGGACTATGTAGAAGCCCTTTCCGGAAAAGAATGCTTCCAGCTTTTCGCCTAAGCTCTTTTTATCAGCCATTTTATTACCTCCTGAATAGAAAAATGGTGTTTCTGCAGATATTTTTACCAGCGGAAACACCATTTATACGTTCATTTAGTAATTTTTTCTAATGAAGGCTTATTTTGCCTTGATGCTGTAAAAAGCTCCGTCGCCGGGATACTTTGCGACGTCGAACAGCTCGTCCTCAATGCGCAGAAGCTGATTGTACTTTGCTACTCTGTCGATACGGCTGGGAGCTCCGGTCTTTATCTGTCCCGCGTTCAGCGCGACGGAAATATCCGCAATCGTCGTGTCCTCGGTTTCGCCCGAACGGTGTGAAACAATTGTCGTATAGCCGGCTCTGTGAGCCATCTGGATAGTGTCAAGCGTTTCAGTGAGCGTTCCTATCTGGTTGAGCTTGATGAGTATTGCGTTGGCAACGCCCATATCAATGCCCTTCTTGAGCCGCTCGGAGTTTGTGACGAAAAGGTCGTCGCCGACAATCTGAATTCTGTGGCCGAGAGCTTCGGTCATCATGGCCCAGCCTTCCCAGTCCTCTTCCGCCATGCCGTCCTCAATTGAGATGATCGGGTACTTGTCACAGAAGCCTACCCACATGTCAACCATCTGCTGACGTGTCATAACAGTGCCGCGCTTTGGCAGGTGATAGCAGCCGTCCTTCTCGTCAAACCATTCGGAAACTGCGGGGTCCATAGCGATTTTGAAGTCCACTCCGGGCTTATATCCGGCTTTTTCAACAGCTTCGACAAGAGCCTTGAGCGCGTCCTCATCGCTGCCTAAGTCGGGAGCATAGCCGCCCTCATCGCCGACGCCCGCGGACTTGACAATCTTCTTAAGCGTGTGGAAAACCTCCGCGCACATACGCAGAGCCTCGCGGAAGTTGGGCGCGGATACCGGCATAATCATAAATTCCTGAATATCGACGCTGTTTGTGGCGTGCGCGCCTCCGTTTAAGACGTTCATCATCGGAACAGGCAGAGTCTTTGCGTTTACGCCGCCTATATAGGTATACAGGCTCATACCCAGAGCGTCCGCTGCCGCGTGCGCGCAGGCGAGAGATACGCCTAAAATCGCGTTCGCGCCAAGGCGGGTCTTGTTCTTAGTGCCGTCAAGCTCGATGAGGAGCTTATCAATTGAGGGCTGATCCAGCGCATTCAGGCCAAGCATAGCTTCGGCTATCTCGCCGTTTACGTTATCGACTGCTTTTAGTACGCCCTTGCCGAGATAGCGGCTTTTGTCGCCGTCACGGAGCTCGCAGGCCTCAAAAGCTCCGGTCGAAGCGCCGGAGGGCACAGCCGCTCTGCCTATAGTGCCGTCGTCAAGAGTTACTTCAACCTCAAGTGTCGGATTTCCTCTGGAGTCGAGTATCTCGAGAGCGTGTACGTCAACAATTTCCAGATATGTTTTTACTTTCATAAAGCACACTCCTACTCTGTCAAATTTATCGGGCTATGCACATCGAAAAGCTTATTTCTTCAGAGCCTCCGCAACGGCAACAGCGACGGCGACGGTAGCTCCGACCATGGGGTTGTTGCCCATTCCGAGGAAGCCCATCATCTCGACGTGCGCCGGAACCGAGCTGGAACCCGCGAACTGCGCGTCCGAGTGCATTCTGCCCATTGTGTCCGTCATACCATAGGATGCCGGACCTGCCGCCATATTATCCGGATGTAGCGTACGTCCCGTGCCGCCACCGGATGCCACGGAGAAATACTTCTTGCCCTGTTCAACACATTCCTTCTTGTAGGTGCCGGCAACGGGATGCTGGAATCTGGTCGGGTTTGTGGAGTTTCCGGTGATGGAGACGTCCACGCCCTCCATATGCATGATAGCTACACCCTCGCGCACATCGTCGGCGCCGTAGCAGCGAACCTGAGCGCGCTCACTCTTGGAGTAGGCGATCTCGCGAACGATTTTTACTTCACCGGTGTAGTAATCGAACTGCGTCTGGACATAGGTGAAGCCGTTTATGCGGGAAATTATCTGAGCCGCGTCCTTGCCAAGTCCGTTCAGTATGACGCGCAGCGGCGCCTTACGGGCCTTGTTCGCGTTCTTGACTATGCCGATTGCACCCTCAGCCGCAGCGAAGCTCTCGTGTCCGGCGAGGAACGCGAAGCACTTTGTCTCGTCGCGCAGGAGCATTGCTCCGAGGTTGCCGTGTCCTAAGCCGACCTTACGGTCATCCGCGACGCTTCCGGGGATGCAGAAGCTCTGAAGTCCGATTCCGATTAACTCGGCCGCCTCAGCCGCTGTCTTAGCGCCTTTTTTGATGGCAATTGCGCTTCCGACGACATAGGCCCAGCCTGCGTTATCAAAAGCGATGGGCTGAATGGATTTTACGATGTCGTAGGGGTTCACTCCGGCCTTATCGCAGATTTCCTTTGCTTCCTCAACCGAGGAAATGCCGTATTCTTTAAGTACGCCGTTAATTTTATCTATGCGGCGCTCATAGCTTTCAAACAGTGCCATATGTGTTCCTCCTTATTCGTGACGCGGGTCGATATACTTCACGCCTTCGGAGAAGCGTCCGTATGTACCCTTTGCTTTTTCGAGCGCCGCGTTCGCGTCCTCGCCCTTTTTGATGGCGTCCATCATTTTGCCGAGGCTGATGAACTCATATCCGATTATTTCATTGTTCTCGTCAAGGGCAATTCGGTTTACATAACCTTCCGTCAGTTCGAGATAACGGGCACCCTTAGCCTTCGTGCCGTACATAGTTCCGATACTGCTTCTCATGCCCTTGCCCAAATCCTCAAGGCCCGCGCCGATGGGCAGTCCGCCCTCGGAAAAGGCCGTCTGGCTGCGTCCGTAAACTATCTGCAGGAACAGTTCGCGCATTGCGACGTTGATGGCGTCGCAGACAAGGTCGGTGTTGAGGGCTTCCAGAATGGTCTTTCCGGGCAGAATTTCGGCTGCCATTGCGGCGGAGTGTGTCATGCCCGTGCAGCCGATGGTTTCCACCAGCGCCTCCTCGATTATGCCATCCTTGACGTTAAGCGTCAGCTTGCAGGTGCCCTGCTGAGGGGCGCACCAGCCGATGCCGTGCGTAAGTCCGGAAATATCCTTGATTTCCTTTGCCTGAACCCATTTGCCCTCTTCGGGTATGGGAGCTGGGCCGTGGTATGCGCCCTTGGTAACAGGGCACATATGCTCTACTTCGGTCGAATAAATCATATTGCTACTCCTATCGGTAAAAAATAGTTAATTGACAATCAGGCTTTCACCTGTCATTTTTTCGGGCTTATTTATGCCCATGAGTTCAAGCATCGTCGGTGTAATATCCGCAAGACGCCCGTTTTTCAGCTTCACATTCGCGCCGCAGATGATAAACGGAACCGGATTTGTGGTATGCGCCGTATGCGGCTCTCCGTTTTCGAACATGCAGTCGGCATTGCCGTGGTCGGCAGTAATTAGTATTACTCCGCCCATATCGCGGACAGCCGCTGTTATACGTCCGACGCAGGCATCAACCGTTTCGACAGCCTTGACAGCCGCCGCCATTACGCCTGTGTGCCCGACCATATCGCAGTTTGCGAGATTGCAGATAACGACATCGTATTTCCCGCTGCGAATGGCATCGGCGCATTTTTCGGTGACTTCGTTTGCGCTCATCTCAGGAATCAGGTCATAAGTCGGAAACTCTCTTGGCGAAGGCACGAGTATCCTATCCTCTCCCGGATAAATCTTTTCTACTCCGCCGTTAAAGAAAAATGTGACATGGGCGTACTTCTCGGTCTCAGCGATACGCAGCTGTGTAAGGCCGAGCTTAGAGATATATTCTCCGAAAGTATCTTCGATTTCTTCGGGCGGAAACGCGACGGGCAGCTTCTTCAGCTTCTCATCGTAGCGCGCCGTGCAGACATAGTGCAGCGGGAAAAGCCCGTTTCTGCGCTCAAACCCGTCGAAATCCTCACTTGTCAGCGCGTAGGTTATCTCCCTTGCTCTGTCTGGGCGGTAGTTAAAGAAAATTACGCCGTCGCCGGAAGAAATCTTTCCGTCGCAGCAGACAACCGGCTCGACAAATTCGTCTGTAACGCCCTTTGCGTAGCTTTCCTCAATCGCGGCAACGGGGTCGGGATTCTGTATACCCTCGCCGTAAACCATTGCGCTGTAGCCCTTTTCGACCCTGTCCCAATGCTTGTCTCTGTCCATGACATAGAACCTGCCCTGAAGCGTCGCGACCTTGCCGATTCCAAGCTCCCCGCACTTAGCTACAAGCTCGCGCATGAAGTCCGCGCCGGAGGTCGGAGGAACATCGCGCCCATCGAGAAACGCGTGAATAAAGACTTTTGGTACTCCCCTGCGTTTTGCCATTTCCATAAGCGCAAACAGATGCGTTATGTGGCTGTGTACGCCGCCTGTCGATAAAAGCCCCATCAGGTGAAGAGCACTGTTTTCCTTTACACAGGCATCCATCGCATCAATATAGACTTTGTTGTCAAAGAAAGTTCCATCTTTTATCTTGTTCGAGATGAGCGGCAGAACCTGATAAACGACGCGTCCCGCTCCAATGTTGGTGTGACCCACTTCGCTGTTTCCAATCTGTCCCTCGGGCAGTCCGACATCAATTCCCGAAGCCTCAAGCGTGGTGTTCGGGCATTCGCTGAACATTTTGTCAAGCACTGGGGTATAGGCTTTCGAAACAGCGTTATATTCACAGGGAGCGGCAAGGCCCAAGCCATCCAGTATCAGGAGGGCTGTGGGAATTTTTTTCATAGTGTTATTCCTCCCCGGTGACTTCCGCCACCGCGCTGATAATCTGCGCAAAATCCTGAGGTTTCAGAGAAGCTCCGCCGATAAGTCCGCCGTCAATATCGGGCATCGAAAGCAGCTCTTTCGCGTTTTTCGGGTTCATTGAACCTCCGTAAAGTATGCTGATGCTCCGCGCCACTCTGGCTCCGCGTTTTTCACGGATGACGGAGCGAATGCCCTCGCAGACATCCTGAGCTTCCTGCGGAGTTGCCGTTTTGCCGGTGCCTATAGCCCATATTGGCTCATATGCAATGACAATCTGACGCTCCTTGCCTTCGGGTATATAGGACAGCGCCGCGAGCACCTGATAGCTGATATATTCCATTGTGAGAGATCGTTCTCTCTGTTCCAGGGATTCACCGACGCAGATAATTGGGCTGATTCCTTTTTCCAGGAGTGCCAGCGCTTTCTGCCCTATGGTGAAGTCGGTGTCGCCGTGATACTGTCTGCATTCGCTGTGGCCAACCGTTGCGTAGTGTATGCTCAGATCGGCGAGCATATCCGCCGAAACCTCACTCGTGAAAGCGCCCTTGTCGTGTATGCTAACATCCTGAGCGCCGTAGGAAATGCGGTTGTCTTTTAAAGTGCGGCGAAGCGTTGAAATATGCGTGAACGGAACCAGAAGCGCTACCTCACAGGTTTTCGACTTCGGCAGGAGCGCACGGAGCTCCTCGGCAAAGGGTTTCACTTCTGAGGGAACGAGATTCATTTTCCAGTTTCCCGCAATAATGGTCTTGCGGTATTTCTTGTTCATATTATCCTCCTGTATGCGCTGGTGCGCAAATTGTAGTCTTTTATATTTTCTATCTATTTATTTATCGAGCAGGCAGGCTATGCCCGGAAGCTCGCGGCCCTCAAGGAATTCAAGCGAAGCTCCTCCGCCCGTTGAGATGTGAGTTATTTTGTCCGCAAAGCCCATCTGCTCAGCCGCGGCCGCGCTGTCTCCGCCGCCGATTATCGTAACGGCTCCGGAGTCCGCCATTGCCTTTGCCATGCTCTTGGTTCCATCCGCAAAGGCGGGGAATTCGAATACGCCCATAGGTCCGTTCCAAACTATCGTGCCTGCGCCCTTAATCGCGTCGGAAAACAGGGCAATTGTCTTTGTTCCGATGTCCATGCCCTGCCATTCATCCGGAATATTGTCCACGCTGACGATTTTCTTCTCGCAGTCGGCGGCAAATCGGTCGCCTATCGCAACATCCACGGGCAGGAGCAGCTTAACGCCCTTGGCCTTTGCCTTCTCCATGACCTCGCCGGCGAGAACGATTTTGTCCTCCTCAAGAAGCGACTTTCCGATACTCTTGCCCTGAGCCTTCAGAAAGGTATAAGCCATGCCGCCGCCGATGATGAGCGTGTCAGCCTTGTCAATGAGGTTTGTGAGCACACCGATTTTATCCGAAACCTTGGCTCCGCCGAGAATCGCGACAAAGGGTCTCTTCGGATCATCGAGCGCGCCGCCCATAATCGAAAGCTCCTTCTGGACAAGGAAGCCAGCGTACGCGGGCAAATAGGCCGCGATTCCGGCTGTGGAGGCATGCGCACGGTGGACTGTTCCGAAGGCATCCGAAACATATATTTCGCCCAACGATGCCAGCTTCTTCGCAAGCTCGGGATCGTTTTTCTCTTCACCCGGGTCAAATCTCAGGTTCTCGAGAAGCAGAAGCTCGCCGTCCTTCAGTCCGTTTGCAAGCTTTATGGACTCTTCTCCCGCAACGTCATGCGCAAAGGCAACGGGCATATTCAATAGCTTCGACAGGTGCTTAGCAACAGGCTCAAGACTCAAATCCTTTTTAAACTCGCCTTTCGGTTTGCCCAGATGTGAGCAGGCAATGACCTTTGCGCCGTTTTTAAGCAGATATTCTATCGTGGGAAGGGACTCCACAATGCGCTTATCGCTCGTTATTTCGCCCGTCAGTTTATCCAGCGGCACGTTGAAATCGCAGCGTAGGAGAACCTTTTTGCCTTTGACATCCGCATCTTTGACTGATTTCTTGTTGTAATTCATAACAAACCTCCTATAATAGTTATATTCTTTTTTTCTTCAAACTGTTTCTTCCTCCGCCATCGAGCCGGTTCCGCACAGGCCGGGAAAACCCTGCTGACGAAGCGCCTCGTAGCAGATAATTGCCACACTGTTGGACAGGTTGAGACTTCGAAGGGTGTCCTTCATCGGAATGCGTATGCAGCGCTCCCTGTATCTCTCGCGGAGGTACTCGGGAAGTCCTGCCGTTTCCTTGCCGAACATAAGCTTAACATCGCCGGTTAAATCGACGCCGTCATAGCTTTTCGGAGCCTTGGTCGTTGCAAGCCAAAGATTCTCGTCGCCGTTTATTTCGAAGAACTCGTCCAGATTTTTGTAGACTCTGACATCGAGAAACTGCCAGTAATCCAGACCGGCCCTTTTCAGCGCCTTATCCGAAATGTCGAAGCCCAGCGGCTCAATAAGGTGAAGTCTTGCTCCCGTAACCGCGCAGGTTCGGGAAATGTTGCCGGTGTTGGAGGGTATCTCCGGCTCCACCAAAATAATGTCGATCATGGTTTTTGCCTCGTCAATCAGCTTGTAATAACGTTTATAATGACTCTAACCATATTGTATTCCTGATTTGGTAAAATTTCAATACAAAAATGGGAAAATTATTGACAATCGGGTTAAAATCTTTCTGTTTGCCAAACTTTTTCACGCTAAAGGCTATTATTTATATCTGACGCGATATGCGGTTCTCTCTGCTTGCAATCGTGAAAAGCCTGCATTATAATAGTATATACTGGCAAACGGTGCTTACGCATACCGTTTCGCACTATCCTCAAATATCATAAACAAATTCTGTAGAAGGTGAACATCTTTGGATACATTCAAAAACGAATTTCGCGGCAGCACGCTTTATATTGTCGTGCCCTGCTATAACGAGGAAGAGGCTCTTCCCGAGACCTCAAAGCGGCTGCACGATAAAATGCACACACTTATTAATAACGGAACGATATCGGACGCAAGCCGTGTCCTGCTTGTAAACGACGGTTCGAAAGACAGAACGTGGCAGCTTATCAAATCACTGCATGAGGCAGACAAACTGTTCTGCGGAGTCTGTCTGAGCCGCAACCGCGGACATCAGAACGCGCTGCTCGCGGGGCTAATGACCGCTAAGGACAGGGCGGACGTTACAATTTCGATGGACGCCGACCTTCAGGACGATATTAACGCCGTCGACGAAATGCTGGAAAAATACTACGCGGGCTGCGAAATCGTTTACGGCGTGCGCTGCTCAAGAGAAAAGGATACTTTTTTCAAGCGCTTCACCGCAGAGGGCTATTACAAGCTTCTGGATAAGCTCGGCGGCGAGATCGTCTATAATCACGCGGACTATCGTCTGATGAGCAAAACAGCGCTTGAGGCGCTCTCAAAATACGGCGAGGTAAACCTCTTCCTGCGCGGAATAGTCCCGATGCTGGGTTATAAAACCGGCGTCGCTGAATACGAGCGCGGCGAGCGTATCGCGGGAGAGAGCAAATATCCGCTGAAGAAAATGCTCAGTCTGGCCACCGAGGGGATTACCTCCCTCAGCACAAAGCCCCTTCGGGCGATACTTTGGAGCGGAGTCGGAACCCTCTTCGCTGATTTTGTCCTTCTGCTTGTTTTTGTTATTCAGGCAATCGCGGGCGTGCCGTTTTCAGGTGTTAAAACGCTGCTTCTGCTTGTTCTGCTGATGGGAGGGCTTATTCTCACAGGTCTTGGAATAGTCGGCGAGTACGTCGGCAAGATATACCTTGAGACGAAGCACAGACCGTCTTTTATAATTGAAAGCATAGTTGAATAATGTAAAAACGCAATACCGCCTTATCGGACTTGCCCGATAAGGCGGTATTTACTATATTGTCTATTTCATTTTCAGCCAGAGTCCGCCGTCAACGTAGCTAAGTGTTCCAAGTGTTTGTCCCGAATTATCAGTGACAGACCACAGGTTGTCGGCTGCTTTCGTTATCGTCACCGGCTGTACTTTCCCGTTCCTGTAGCAGAACGCCGCGGCCTTTGTTATTTCGCTCTCTGCCGTCGAAAAGGCGGCATAGGTGGATATGGGAGAAATGGTGGGGATATCTCCCCTGCCGCTTTTAGCTCTCACCGCGCCGGTCAGCGCCCAGGGACTCGACGTGACCCCGTAATCGTGTTCATGGTAATAGAAGTTGCCGTTTTTAACATAGGAGGCGTCGACATTTAAAAGCCATATGTTTTCATAATTTCCGAAAGTCAGGTTTTCAAAAGTCTCCGCCGTCGCCGCGGCAATCTTCGTGTCGGCCAGCGTCGTTTCGCGGTAATCGTGCAGCTCGCTGACGGACGCTATGCAGCAAAGAAGAGCAAGCGCAGCTATTATTACGTCTTCCGCCGCCTTGCCGGACTTGAGTCTGCCAAAAATGAGGTCAAACAGCGCGTCAAGCATCAGCGCAAGTCCGCAGAAGGAGGTAACGGCATTTCGCAGGCCGAACCAAGGTGATTTGAGAAAGAAAAACAACACAAGGGGTGCGGCGGCAAGCAGCAGTCCCGAAAACAGCTCCGCGAAAAAGCTGATGTTATCACGTCGCGATTTTTTGACAATCGAATAGAGTGCAAAGCATAGGGCGGGCGCCGCGAGCACATAGAGCGCGTTTGGCTCTGAAATAAGGAGCTTCAGCCCGCGGAGCAGACCCTTTCCGAACGTCTCAGCGGAGCCGCTGACAAAAACCTCTTCCATTTGTTTCCCCGCGGAAAGAAAGCAATGCTCAAAATAGCCTTCCTGCCACGGCAGGTAGATCTCCGCTCTTCCTCCGTAAACTCCGGTCGGCATCAGCTTTGTAACCGCGAGATAAACCGCCGCGTTCGCAAACATGAAAAAGCCCCAAGCCGCGCGGCTTTTTCCGCGGCCTTTAACGTTCAGGAGCATAATAATAAGCGTCAACGCACCCGAAAACAGAAGAACCTGTTCATAAAAGCAAAACGCGATGAATTGCAGAGCGGCAAAAATAATCAGGTCACGTTTTCGTCCTTCGTCGCACCAGAGGTCAAAGCAGTAAGCGGAGAGTGAGGCAAAAAACAATCCAACAACAATTCGCGTGGATGCGGAAACCCAATAGCTTCCCTCGAAGCCCAGCGGCAGGAGAGCAAAAACCACAAAAAACAGGTAGCCTGTTCCAAAGTGTTTTGAAAAAATCTTATGCAAAAAAACAGACGAGGCGGCGTACATTGCCGAGATAATTGCAACTGCCGCTATCATGCATCCGTAAAGACGCGACCAGATAAAAAGGTCGCAAAGCCCCGCCAGAGGACGTGCGGAAAGCATACCGAGATTTTTAATCAGCGCCCATTTGTCATCATAGTAAGCCGAATAGTTATGATATTGTATATAGTCGTCCAGCTGATAAAAATAATTAAAGCCGTAATAACAGCAGCGGACAAAAATCAGCCCGAACATAATGAGAAACAGAAGCATGTAATTCTGTTTTTCAATACGAGCGCTTTTTTTAATCACTGACGGTTTCCCCTTTCAGCCGTGTTTTCACGGCCGAGCGTATCTTAATAATGTCAATAAACATTTTTATACTGTCGCTCAGAACAGCGACCTTTGAGTCTCTGTGGTTTATTATTTTGACGGGAAGCTGAGCAACCGTGAGCTTCTGTCCCTTTGCGAGCATCATAACCTCAAAATCAAAGGCAAAGCCGTCCGTTTCGCACAGAGAAAAGATTTGCTTTGCGGCATTTGCCGTAAAGGCCTTGAGTCCGCACTGCGTATCAAAGCGAAAGCCGGCGAGAAGCCCCGTAAGGATGCTGAACAAGCGGCTGGCAAGGAGCCTAATAAACGGGTAGTCCTCATAGCCCTCGGGATGAAGCTTTCTTGAGCCGATAGCAAGGTCTGTTCCTTCGCTTTCGAGCTTGTCCAGAAGCTCTCCGACAGAGTCGATACCATAAGCAAGGTCAGCATCGGTGTAGGCAACTATCTCTCCGCTCGACGCAAGAATTCCTTCCCTTACAGCGCTGCCCTTGCCTTTGTTCGGAAAATGACCGATACAGCGGAGGTGCTCCCGAGGCATGCTCTCGACTATCTTTTTCGTATCGTCCGTACTTCCGTCGTCTGAGATGATAAGCTCATAGTCGGAGCCGCAGCGCTCGAGAAAGCTTAGCGCCGTTTCAATTGTTTTTCTGATAATAATCGCTTCGTTGTATGCGGGAATCACGAGCGATATTTTCTTTGCCTGCATGTTTAACTCCCTAATGTACACTTTTTACTGATTTTACGCTCATTTGCAGAATTTGTCAACGAGTCTGGGGCATTGTGTCCGAAGTCCAAACACAATATATTGTATTGCTTTGCAATAAAGTCAAAATAGCAAAACTATATATATGAATTTTGTAAACAAATTATACTTGTCAAAACGGTGGCTGTAGTGTAAAATGATAATAGGCATAATGCCGCAGCGGAGGAAAAATGCTAATATACGGATTACAAAAGCTGTCGCTTCTCGACTACCCGGGAAAGCTGGCAGCAACAATTTTCACCGGAGGCTGCAATCTGCGTTGTCCTTTCTGCCATAACGCATCACTTGTGACCCGCTTCTCGGACTGTGTAAGGATCTCCGAAGAGGAGGTCTTCTCTTTCCTTAACAAGCGAAAGGGCCTTTTGGATGGCGTCTGCATAACCGGCGGAGAACCTCTTTTGCAGGATGACTTGGCAGATTTCATTACAAAAGTTCGTGCTATGGGCTTTCTTGTGAAGCTTGATACAAACGGTGCTTTTCCCGAAAAGCTCGATTCTTTATTAGGACGTTCTCTTTTGGATTATGTTGCTATGGATATAAAAAACTCTTTTGACAAGTACCCGATGACCGTGGGAGTACCCGATTTCGACACGCGCCCGGTTGTTGAGAGCATAAAGCTTCTGCTTGAGGACAGGGCACCCTATGAGTTTCGCACGACTCTGGTCTCGCCTCTGCACACCGAATCGGACATAGAAAAAATCGGTCTCGCAATAAAAGGCGCGAAGAACTGTTATTTACAGAATTTTGAGGACAGCGGCGACCTCATCGGTTTCGGCAAAAGCGAATCCGACACACCGCTCAGGGGCTTTACTGCCGCTGAATTGGAGCGTTTCAGGGATATTCTGTCACAATTCGCGCAGAATGTAGTGATAAGGAATTGACACTTTACATCAATATTTAGTGGTATATTTTACTTTTTTGCCATTGACAACCACAATATATGAGTGTACTATATTGATTGTATCATAAAATAACAAAAAATACAAAATAGTTACAAGCTTTTTGAGTATCAGAAGATAGATAGAGAAACAGTTATATTATAGGGGGCTTTCAGATGTATAAAGTAGTAAAACGTGACGGGCAGACAGTTGATTTTAATATATCCAAAATCAGCGTTGCAATAACCAAGGCTTTTGAAGCGCAGAACAAGGAGTTTACGCCCGACACAATTGATTTGCTGGCCCTCAAGGTCACCGCTGATTATCAGGACAAAATAAGTAACGGTTTTGTCGGGGTTGAGGATATTCAGGACAGCGTGGAAAATATCCTTGTCAATGCCGGCTATGCGGACGTTGCAAAGGCATATATTCTCTACCGCAGACAGCGTGAGAAAATCCGCAACATGAAGTCGACGATTCTCGACTACAAGGACCTAGTCGACAGCTATGTAAAAGCGACCGACTGGCGTGTGAAAGAAAACTCCACCGTGACCTATTCCGTCGGCGGACTTATCCTTTCAAATTCCGGTGCGATAACGGCGAACTACTGGCTAAGCGAAGTCTATGACGATGAGATTGCCTCGGCTCACCGCAACGCCGATATGCATCTGCACGACCTATCCATGCTCACAGGCTACTGCGCGGGCTGGTCGCTCCGTCAGCTTATAAAGGACGGTCTGGGCGGCATTCCCGGAAAAATTACTTCTTCGCCCGCGGGGCATCTCTCCACGCTCTGCAACCAGATGGTAAACTTCCTCGGCATAATGCAGAACGAATGGGCCGGCGCTCAAGCCTTCTCCTCCTTCGACACCTATCTTGCTCCCTTTGTCAAGGTCGACAATCTGACCTACAAGGAGGTCAAACAGTGCGTTCAGTCCTTTGTCTACGGCGTGAACACGCCTTCCCGCTGGGGCACTCAGGCGCCGTTTTCGAACGTCACGCTTGATTGGACAGTTCCCAACGACATGGCTGAGCTGCCCTGCATAGTCGGCGGAAGAGAGATGGACTTCTGCTACAAGGACTGCAAAAAAGAGATGGACTTGGTCAACAAGGCTTTCATCGAAATCATGATTGAGGGCGACGCCAACGGACGCGGCTTCCAGTATCCCATCCCGACCTATTCGATTACAAAGGACTTTGACTGGAGCGAGACCGAGAACAACAAGCTCCTCTTCGAAATGACCGCGAAATACGGTACGCCCTATTTCTCCAACTACATCAACAGCGACATGGAACCCTCGGACGTGCGCTCAATGTGCTGCCGTCTCCGTCTCGATCTCCGTGAGCTTCGCAAGAAGTCAGGCGGCTTCTTCGGAAGCGGCGAGAGCACAGGCTCTATCGGTGTCGTTACGATAAATCTTCCCCGCATAGCGTATCTTGCCTCCGACGAAGCGGCGTTTTATAAGCGTCTTGACCACATGATGGACGTTGCTGCGCGCTCTCTCGACACCAAACGCACAGTCATAACCCGTCTTCTCAATGAGGGGCTTTATCCCTATACCAGACGCTACCTCGGCACCTTCGACAATCACTTCTCGACTATCGGCATTATCGGTATGAACGAAGCGGGACTCAACGCGAAATGGCTGCAAAAAGACCTCACGCATCCGGAAACGCAGCAGTTCGCAAAGGATGTTCTAAACCATATGCGCGAAAAGCTCAGCGACTATCAGGAGCAGTACGGCGCTCTGTTCAATCTTGAAGCTACTCCCGCCGAATCCACGACCTATCGCCTTGCAAAGCACGATGTAGAGCAGTATCCGGACATTATCACGGCTTCGGAAGCTGGCGGCGCTCCCTATTACACGAACAGCTCCCACCTGCCCGTCGGCTATACCGAGGATATCTTTGAAGCTCTCTCGATTCAGGACGAGCTGCAGACTCTCTACACCAGCGGAACAGTTTTCCATGCCTTTGTCGGCGAGAAGCTGCCGGACTGGAAGTCTGCCGCGAATCTTGTCCGCAAGATTGCGGAAAACCACCGTCTCCCCTATTACACCATTTCGCCCACCTACTCGATTTGCAAAAATCACGGCTATATAACCGGCGAGGTCTACACCTGCCCCGACTGCGGCGAGGCGACGGAGGTCTACAGCCGCATAACAGGCTATTACCGTCCCGTCCAGAACTGGAATGCCGGTAAGTCCAAGGAATTTAAGGACCGCAAGCTCTATGATATAGTTCACTCGGTACCCCATACGGCTCCGGCGGCAAAATGCTGTGAAGCTCCAGCCGAAACGGATATGCCCGCCGTCGCTGCGGATGCCAGAAGCATTCTGTTCTCCCGTGCTACCTGCCCTAACTGCCGTGTAGCCGAGACGATGCTGAATAAAGCCGGCTTCTCCTATGAGAAGCTTATTGCGGATGACAATATTGAGCTTGCAAAGCAGTACGGAATCAAGGGCTCGCCCACGCTCGTCATTACGGACGGTGTGAACACCGAGAAGCTCTATGGCGTTCCGGATATCAAGACATTCCTTGAATCCGTGCGAGTTCGCTGAACAGAACTAACGGCTCTGAATTGATTTTGAAATTATAGGGGTCGGGCTTACCGCCCGACCCCTATCCGATTATTACACAGAAGGAAGAAACGCTATGTATGACATCATTATTATAGGCGGCGGCCCCGCCGGAATGACCGCCGCACTTTACGCTGTGCGCAATGGAAAAAGCGCTCTTGTGCTTGAGAAAGGCGGCTTTGGCGGGCAGATTACATATTCGCCGAGAGTTGAAAACTTTCCCGGCTCGCTCTCCATAAGCGGCAATGAATTCGCGGACAGGATGCTCGAACAGCTTCTCGCGCAGGGCGCTGAGGTCGAAGTGGAAACCGTGACGGGAATCGCGGACAAGGGTGACTGCAAGCTCGTACTGACTGAAAGCGGTGTGGAGTATGAGGCAAAGGCTGTCGTTATAGCGACTGGCGTCAAGCACCGTATGCTGGGGCTTGAGGGCGAAAACGAGCTTGTCGGCAACGGTATCAGCTTCTGTGCTCTCTGCGACGGCGAGTATTACAGAGGACTGACCGTGGCTGTCGCAGGCGGCGGCAATTCGGCTCTGCAGGAGGCTACTCTGCTTGCGGATGTCTGCCGTGAAGTTGTAATGGTGCAGGACCTTGACTATTTCACCGGCGAGGAAACGCTCGTGAAAGCCCTTCTAAAAAGGCCTAACGTCCGTGCGCTCACGGGTACGGCTATTGAGGAAATCATAACCGACGGCTCAGGTTTCGCAGGTCTTAAGCTTCGCAATAAAACCACTGATGAGACTGTAGAGCTCCCATGCGACGGACTGTTCGTGGCAATCGGTCTGATTCCCGAAAACAAAGTGTTTTCGGAGCTTGTACCGCTTGATAAAGCCGGATACATAGCCTCAGGCGAGGACTGTGAAACGGGGCGTCCCGGCGTGTTTGCCGCAGGCGACTGCCGGGCAAAAAGAGTGCGTCAGCTCACGACCGCGACGGCTGACGGTGCGGTTGCCGCTCTCGCCGCCTGCGAATATATTAATAAGAACTCTTAACAGCGCGCCTAAATAAGAAAAGCCCCGCCATCTGATGATGACGGGGCTTTGTTTTGGCTCAAAGCGCTTACTGGGGAATTACGTTTATTGCGCGGAGCTTGCCGTTGCTCTTGGGATCGGGCTCGACATCATATGTCACTGCCTGACCTTCGTTGAGTGACTTAAAGCCATCGCCGGAGATTGCGGAGAAGTGCACGAAAACATCATCGCCGCCCTCAGCGTTTGAAATAAAGCCGAAGCCCTTCTGTGAATTGAACCATTTAACTGTACCGTTATGCATAAAAGTACCTCCGAAAAATATTATATCCGATATAAACAAAAAAACTCACGTATCTGAAGCAAACCATCAAAAGACTTGCTTTAGAGCATGAGTCGAACTGATCAATCTGAATACATCTTGTATTGTAACAGGATTTCGGGCCTTTGTCAACTTAATTATGTAACCTATGTCGCGGCAGGGATAGAAACGGGGGCTCGCCTTCAAAGGTTCGCCCCCTGTCTAATCAGTTCTTAGGCTTGAGAATGAGGTTTATAAGTTTATTTTTTATTACAATAGTCTTTACAATTTCCATACCTTCCAGAAGCCGCGCTATTTTCTCGTCCCCGCAGGCAATAGCCTTAACCATTTCGTCATCAGCATCATGAGGAACGATGACCGTGGTTTTAAGCTTGCCTCCGACCTGAACCGCAATTTCCTTTTCTGCGTCAACGGTCTTAGCCTCGTCATATTTGGGCCACGGCTGCAGGCAGGCATAGCCCGCGTAGCCCTGAATTTCCCAAAGCTCGTCCGCGATGTGCGGGGCAAAGGGGCTAAGCATGAGTATAAGCGCTTTGATATCGCCTTTTGAGGGCTTATTATCATAGAAGGTATTGACAAGGCTCATGAGCGTCGCTATGGCCGTGTTGAACTTCATGCTCTCAATATCTTCGCCGACCTTCTTAATCGCCTTGTGTATTTCCGACTCATTTGCCTTGGAATACTCTTTGCCTTCAAGCGTAACCTCCGCAAGGTTCCAAATCCTGTCGAGAAATCTTTTGCAGCCCTTGACCGCGGTGCTTGACCACGGAACGGCCTTTTCGAAATCGCCGATGAACATGATGTACAGGCGCAGTGTATCGGCTCCGAATTCGTCGATGATGTCGTTTGGATTAATGACATTACCGCGCGACTTCGACATCTTTTCGCCGCCCTCGCCGAGTATCATGCCGTGGCTCGTGCGCTTCATATACGGCTCTTTGGTCGGAACAACGCCTATATCATAGAGGAACTTGTGCCAGAAGCGGCTGTACAGGAGGTGCAGAGTCGTATGCTCCATACCGCCGTTGTACCAGTCGACCTGATTCCAGTATTGAATCGCGTCCTTACCGACAAGGCTGTCGCCATTGCGCGGGTCCATATAGCGCAAATAGTACCAGGAAGATCCCGCCCACTGCGGCATCGTGTCGGTTTCTCTCTTGGCGGGGCCGCCGCAATGCGGGCAGGTGGTGTTCACCCAATCGTCCATATGCGCAAGAGGACTTTCGCCGTTGTCGGTGGTTTCATAGCTTTTTACGTCTGGAAGACGGAGCGGCAGCTCGCTCTCCGGCAAAGGCACCCAACCGCACTTGTCGCACCAAACGAGAGGTATCGGCTCGCCCCAGTAACGCTGGCGGCTGAAAACCCAGTCTCGCAGCTTGTAATTGACCTTTTCGTGACCGAGCCCCTTCATTATGAGCCATTCGGTAATTTTTTTCTTTGCCTCTTCAACAGTCATACCGTTCAGGAAGCCGGAGTTTACCAGAACACCGGCTTCGCAGTCGGTGAAGGCTTCCTTTTCGACGTCGCCGCCCTTGACAACTTCGATTATGGGCAGGTTAAACTGCTTTGCGAATTCCCAGTCACGCGTATCGTGTCCCGGAACAGCCATGATAGCACCGGTACCATAGGTAGAAAGTACATAGTCCGAAATAAAAATCGGAATCTCGTCGCCGGTAACTGGGTTAATCGCATTGACGCCTTCCAGTCTGACACCGGTTTTGTCCTTGGCAAGCTCGGTACGCTCAAAGTCCGATTTTCTGGCAGCCGCCTGCTGATACTCGCGGACGGCTTCAAGGTTTGTAAGCTTTTCGGCCCATTTTTCAATCAGCGCGTGCTCCGGAGCCATGACCATGTAGGTTACGCCGAAGAGCGTATCGGGGCGCGTGGTGAAAACAACCATCGCGTCGCCCGCTGTCGTTGTAAAATTGACCTCAGAGCCCGTGGAACGTCCGATCCAGTTCTTCTGCTGAATTTTGACGCGCTCAATGTAGTCTACTTCGTCCAGATCGTCTATAAGCCGCTGAGCGTACTCGGTTATTTTCAGCATCCACTGGCTTTTTTCCTTGCGTACCACCTCGGCTCCGCAGCGCTCGCAAACACCGTTTACGACTTCCTCATTCGCAAGCACGCACTTGCAGGAGGTGCACCAGTTGACAGGCATACTTGTCTTGTAAGCAAGGCCCTTTTTAAACATCTGGAGAAATATCCACTGCGTCCATTTATAGTATTCGGGATCGGTGGTCTCAACACATCTGTCCCAGTCGAAACTGTAGCCGAGCATACGAAGCTGTTCGGTGAAGCGTTTGATGTTGGTTTCAGTGACCTCGCGCGGGTGCATGTGGTTTTTTATCGCGTAGTTTTCCGTCGGCAGGCCGAAAGCATCGTACCCAATCGGGAAAAGAACGTTGTATCCCTCCATGCGGCGTTTTCTTGCTACTATATCCATCGCCGTGTACGGACGGGGATGTCCGACATGAAGCCCCTGCCCCGAGGGATAGGGGAACTCTATCAGGAGGTAGGATTTTGGCTTTGCGCTGCCGGTTTCGGCCGCGTAAATCTTTTCATCCAGCCACTTTTTCTGCCACTTTTTTTCAATAGCTGTAAAATCGTACTTCATTGTTATTGTCTACCCTCTATTCAGAAAGGGCGCAGAAGCTGCGCCCAATATTTTATGCTGTTTTTCGCTTATCTCTCTCCGATAAGGTTTGATATATCGATCTCAGTCGCGTCTGCCCAAAGGCGCTCAAGTCCGTAGAACGCCCGAGCTTCCTCCATGAAAACATGAACTATTACGCAACCGAAATCCAGAAGCACCCAGCCGCCGGCACGATAGCCCTCGCGGTGGAGTATTTTCTCGCCGTTATCCTCCATAACCTTTTCGACCTCGTCGCAGAGCGTCTTGATCTGGGTTGTGGAACCTGCGGTGCATATTACGAAATAATCCGCAAGCACGGAGATTGCGTCAATTTTTATGAGCTTAATGTCGTGCCCTATCTTGTTTGCGAGGACCTCGACAATTTTTTCAGCCATTTGCTGGGGTGTCATCATATAATCAATTGTCCTTTCCGACTTATTGAGTGTTTTTATAGAAGTTAGTGTAGAGCTTTCCTCCGTTAGTAACGGAATAGTTGCCCGGAGTTATCACGTATTTTCCCGACTCCTCGCTCTTCTGGCACATGATTTCGCAATCCTCGGCGTTTATCGTACGCTTAAGGGGGTTGAGCTGCGCGTTGATTACAGTGAGCCAATCGTCAACATTTATTTTTACATAGGACAAATTGTTTATATACGCGCCTGTCGTTGGCATCGTCGATATACTAATTCCGTCCATACTCATTTTCATGAATTCCTGAGCATACCACTGCATATTGCCGTAAGTAAGGCTTGTCTCACAATTGTCGCTGACGAGCTTCGCGATTTCAATGAGCTTCGTCAGATTTTTAAGCTGAAGTGCCTGAGATGCTACCGCCTTAATAAGGTCGTGCTGAGTATTAATACGGTCTATGTCGCCCATAGCATAGCCTGTTCCGTTGTTGTTATGACGGAAGCGGAACACACCGAGAGCATTCTCGCCGTTCAAGAGCTGATAGCCTTTCTGGACGTGGATGTGAAATTCGTAGTTTATATTCGGCGTGACGTCGTCGTAATTCATATTCACCGGAACATCAAAGTATACTCCGCCGAGATCGTCTATAGCCTGAATAAATATCTTCGTATCAATAAACACATAGCTGTCCGGACGGAAGCCGCAAATGTCCTCCACCTCGTCCATAAGCGCCGTGATACCGTCCTTATTGTCGGCTTTGGCGTAGCTGTATACCGCGTTAATTTTTTTAACCGGATCGGGCACATTGACCAGCGTATCGCGTGGAATTGATACAATATTGGCCTTATTTTCCACTGCGTCGTAACGAACGACCATGATGGTATCCGTATTGGCCTGGAGTTGATCAATACCGACAACCAGCAAAGTGTAATAACGCCCGACTTCTCTGGTTTCGGTGTCGGTTACCTGAACTGTAGCCTGCGGATCCGCAGGTACATTCGTTGTCTCGGGCGGCTTCGTCGTAAGCTTCCAATAGATGAACGCAGCCGCCGCGAGGATTGCGATTACGAGCAGTGCTATAAGCCAGCCCTTACCCTTTTTCTTCGGCTTCTGAGGCATTGGCGGCCTTCTGCCGGAGTTAGCCGCCGGGTTTCTCCTCAGCGGAACTTCTTCCCTATTATACCCTCTATCGTAGTCATCTATATAATAGCCGCCTGTGCTTTCCATTCTGCTGTTTCTCACGTCGCGACCTGAACTGTTCTCTCTTTTTCCGCTTCCGCCAAATACCTTCATATGTCGATCTTTCCTTTCAAAAGCGCCTTCATCCGAAACGGCAATTAATACGCCGCAAAACGGCTTTCAGTCTTTTTTATGTTCTGTGAGCCACTTGAGAGCTTCAACGGAATTTGCATGAGGAAGATAATTCCTGTGTTCAAGCTCTTCCAGACTCATTTGTAATCCTTTTATCAGAGCGGCGTCAATATCCTTGTAAGCAAGGCTGCGCAGCTCGTCCACACCCTCAAAATCGCGTGTGGGCTCGATATAGTCGGCAATATATATTATTTTTTCGAGCAGCGTCATGTCCGCGTGACCGGTAGTGTGCCACCAGATTGCGGAATACACCTCGTCGCAAATTCCAAATTTATCGCGGGCAAAAGCGGCGCCCGTCTTTGAGTGGAGCAGCTTCACGTTTGCTTTTTCATCAACATCCGTGATAATACCATATTCTTCGCATAATAGCAACTGCTCTGAACCGTTAAGTTTTTTCGTTATGTCGTGCAGAATGCCCGCTTCTGCGGCGAGTTTCCTGTCAGCGCCCCATCTTTCCGCAAGTCGGGCCGCCTCTTGTTCGCAGCCCCGCACATGGGGAACGCGCTTTTCGTCAAGATAAATATATGAGTTTTCCCGCAGCCACGCAAAGCTCGGCTCTGCGCTGTAAAGCCTTCTTTTGATTATCTCTCTATAGACGGTATCGGGAAGCAAATTGTTTCCTTCGCGGTTTTTCAGCATTATTCGAAGCTCGGTCGAGGTCACTTCTGTCGGAACAAGTCCGATTTCGTAAACAGCGGCACCGTACTTTTCGGAAAGCAGCTTTCCGAATCTCTTTATATCCGCAATCTCGTCGTGCTTCCTCGGAAAAGCCGCCAAAGCCGTAAGCTCCAGGATACGGCGAAAATCCTTCCAGTTTTCAAAGCACATGAGCATATCCGTGCCCATAAGAAAGACAAGCTCGTCATCCGGATGAAGCTTTTTCAGCTCTTCAAGCGTATCTACGGTGTAGGACACGCCGCCCCTGCGCATTTCGATGTCGGACACTTCCGTGTCCTCAAAATCCCCGAAAGCAAGCCTCGCAAGCTCCAGTCTCTCACTGTCAGACGGAGAGCCCGCATCCTGCTCCTTATGAGGCGGCTTTGCAGAGGGAACGATTATGAGCTTATCAGCACGCAGCTCCTTCACCGCAGTTTTAGCGGCTTCGACATGCCCGTAGTGCGGAGGATTGAAGCTCCCCCCGAAAACAGCAATCCGCATTTCACAGCCCCCCTTTGCGCTAAAAAATGAGATATTTCTATGTGCTTTCTATTTATTTCTTCTTTTCTTTTTTAGGAAGCACTATTTTGGGGTCTAATTCATTTCTTTTGTACAGAACAAACTTGCTGCCAATGACCTGAACACCGTCCGCCTTACATTCCGCGCAGAGCAGGTCACACACTTCCTTCGGGGTCAGAGTCGAATTTTCAAGCACCTTGCCCTTTATAAGTTCGCGTGCTTTCAGAGCTTCCTTTGCCTGAATTATTATGTTTTCGTTCAAATCACCTTTGCCTACGTGGAGGATTGTGTCCTCGCTCGCCGCAAGGCCTCTCAGATATGCGCGCTGCTTACTTGTCAGCATTGTATTCCCTCAGTTTCATTTCAAATATTTTCAGTGCTCTGCCTCTGTGTGAAACGTCGTTCTTTTCCTCCGGGAGCAGTTCCGCCATGGTTTTTCCCGTTTCAGGAAGTTCAAAAACCGGGTCGTAACCGAAGCCGCCCTCGCCCCTCGGAGCTTGGGCGATGACGCCCTCGCACTCGCCTCTTGCCGTTATCAAGTCGCCGTTTGGAAATATGCAGGCTATGCAGGAAACAAATTTCGCTCTTCTGTTTTTTACGCCCTCCATGTTTTTTAAAAGAAGGTTCACTCGTTCGCTGTCAGTCGTACAGCCGCCGTAGCGCGCCGAATACACGCCCGGAGCGTCGCCCAGTGCTTCCACTGCGAGTCCCGAATCATCTGCTATGGTGGGCTCAGAAAGTGCCTCACACGCGGTTCTCGCCTTGATAAGAGCGTTTTCTTCAAAGGTCGTGCCTGTTTCATCGGCTTCGAGGGAAAGTCCCGCCTCGCTCTGCGAAACGACTTCCTCGCCCAGAGCGGCCAGGATGGCTTTCATTTCCTTAAGCTTGCCCTTGTTATTGCTGGCTAGAATATATCTCATTGCTGTAACAGCGCCTCCACAAAGCCCTGAGGCTCGAAGGGCATAAGGTCATCCACGTCCTCCCCGACACCGATATACTTAACGGGGAGCTGAAGCTCGTCCGCTATGGCGAAAACGATGCCGCCCTTCGCGGTGCCGTCGAGCTTCGTCAGTACGATGCCCGAGATATCCGCTGTTTCCTTGAACTGCTTTGCCTGAATAAGCCCATTCTGCCCGGTCGTCGCGTCCAGCACGAGGAGAGTTTCCCTTGATGCGTCCGGCAGTTCGCGGTTTATTATGCGTGTAATCTTGTTTAGCTCGTTCATGAGGTTTTGCTTGTTGTGCAGTCTTCCGGCCGTGTCGATGATAATAACGTCCGTTCCTCTGGCCTTTGCGGCCGCTATACCGTCAAACACCACAGAAGCGGGATCAGAGCCCTCCTCATGACGTACAAGGTCCGCTCCGGCGCGATCCGCCCAGATTGTGAGCTGTTCCGCCGCCGCCGCGCGGAAGGTATCCCCCGCGACAAGCAATACTTTTTTGCCCGAGGCACCGAGCTTTGCGGCAAGCTTTCCGATGGTCGTCGTTTTTCCGACTCCGTTGACTCCGACCATAAGTATGACCGAGGGCTTGGTGCTCATGGAAAGCTCCCTGTCGCCGACTTCAAGTATGTTTGTCATAACCTCGGCAAAGGCGCTCTTGACTCCCTCACCGCCGCGGATGCCGCGCTCCTTAACAAGCCTGCGAAGCTCGCTCACAGCGCCGGTTGAGGTGTCCACTCCGGCGTCAGCCATAATAAGGGCTTCTTCTAGTTCGTCAAAAAACTCCTCGTTTTCGCCAGTAAAGCTTGCAAACATGCTGTTCATCTGGGCGGACATGTTTTTCTTTGTTCTCGCGAGCCCCTGTTTAATTTTATCAAAAAATCCCATAATGTCTGCATTTATGCCCCGAAACGCTTCGGGACTTTCCCCTTTTTGATAGTTACTTTGCTATGGCGCGCTCCGCCTCTTCAAGGTCCACGGAGAGCACCTGCGAAACGCCCTTTTCCTGCATGGTAACGCCGTACAGCATATCGGCCTCCTCCATGGTTCCGCGGCGGTGAGTGATGACGATAAACTGTGTTCTGTCTGTCATCTGTCGCAGATAATGCGCAAAGCGGTCGACATTCGCTTCGTCCAGTGCCGCTTCAATCTCGTCCATAATGCAGAACGGCGTCGGACGAACCTTGATTATTGCAAAATACAGTGCGATTGCGACAAACGCCATTTCTCCGCCCGAGAGCAGGCTCAACGTGCTGAGCGCCTTTCCGGGAGGCTGAACCTTGATTTCAATTCCGCAGTTAAGGATGTCGTCCTCATCCTCGAGCACAAGCGCCGCGCGTCCTCCGCCGAACAGCTCAAGGAAGGTGTTGCGGAAGCTCTCGTCAATGGTCTTGAACTCACGGAGGAATATTTCCTGCATTTCCTTCGTAATTTCGGTGATGATTTTTTCCAGCTCACGCTTTGCCTTTTCGACATCGTCACGCTGTTCCGTGAGGAAATTATAGCGCTCAGATACGCGCTCGTATTCCTCAATCGCGCCTATGTTCGGATTGCCGAGACCTGTTATCTCGCGTTTGAGGCTGTTAATGTGCTTTGTCGCGTCTGTCATATTCTGAACAGGCGCTCTTAAGCTCTGCGCCGCCGTACGGGAAAGCTCATAGCTGTCCCAGAGCTTGTCAATAATCTGCTTCTCCTCCATTTCGGAGGCGAGCTTCTTCTGCTCAATGCTGCCGCAGAGCCGCTCCATGTCCAGAAGCTCACGGTTGACTTCCTGCGCCTTCTTCTCGTTTTGGGTACGCTTGCCCTCAAGCTCAAGCTTCAGGGAGTTAATCTTAGTGATATCTCCCCTTATATTATCCGCAGTCAAACGGTTTTGCGAGAGTCTATCCTCAGCCTCCTGCTTCTTTTTCCCCAATTCATCGTTTTCGGAGCAAAGTGCTTCAATCGCCTGTCTGCGGGTGTCACCGTCACCTGTAAGGTCGCTCAAAAGCTCCTCAAGCTGCTTAATGGCTATGAGCGTCGTGTCGCTCTCCGAAACGAGCGACGAGCGTTTTTCGGCAAACGCTGAGAGCTTTTCGCTGAGCTCTCTCGCCCTTGCTTCGTGTTCCTCACTTTTTGCAGAAAGCTCGGTCAGCCTGACTTCGAGCTTTGCCACAGCTGAATTCAGCTGTTCAATTTCACTTTTCGTGCTTTCGGCACGCTTTGTGTTCTCTTCACGCCTCAGAGCTGAAAGCTTTTCATCCCGCTCAAGTGTCTCTAGCGTCTTTTCCGTCTCATTGAGGAGGAACTGCGCCTGCGTTTTTTCGCTGTCGCAGGAGCGGAGGGTTTCAAGTGCTTCCTTCTGCTCGAATTCCGCAGTCTGAAGTTCGTATTTTGCCGAATTGAGCTCGCGCGACGCTTCCGAGAGCGTGGAAGCGCAGTCACGCGCCTGTGTGCTCAGGTCTTCAAGCTTAAGATTCAGTGTTTTTAGCTCGTTTGCGCGGGAAAGTATACCCGAGTTTTTAGCGGCGCTGCCGCCTGTCATCGAGCCGCCTGCGTTGATGAGCTGTCCATCCAGCGTTACAATGCGGAGCTGGTTATCGTTTCTTTTCGACATCGCGACGGCGTCCGAAAGAGTTTCCGCAACGACGGTTCTGCCGAGCAGATTGGAAAATATGCCCGCAAATTTCGGCTCGAAGCGTACAAGCTCAAAAGCCGTGCCGAGATAACCGTTTTCGTTTTGTGGATTGCGTTTGAGCTCTGAGCCCCTTATCGTGTCGACCGGCAGGAAAGTTGCCCTGCCAGCGTCGCGTCTTTTCAGCATCTCAATCGCCGACTTGCCCTGATCCTGCGTATCGACGACTATGCTCTGCATCGACGCGCCGAGAGCTGTTTCGATTGCGAGAGCGAAGCGGTCATCTGTCTTGACAAGATTTGCGACAGGCCCGTGAACGCCCGCGATGGTTCCCCTGTCATGCTCACGCATAACGGTTTTGACAGCCAGCGAATAACCCTCGAATTCCTTTTCCATCTCCGTAAGCATGGCGGCGCGGGAGCGAGCCGAATTGAGCTCAATCGTGAGCTTTGTCTGCTTATCCTCGAGCGCCTTGACCTTGCTTTCGCGGCCTTCCATGCGCATTAAGTAGCCTTCAATTATATTTTTAAGTTCGTCGGCCTTTTCTTTAGCCTCATTATAAGCTTTAGACGCCTCTTTAAGTCTCTGGGACAACTCATCACGGCGCGTTAAGGTTTCCCCGCTCTCACGTCCGCGCTTTTCATCCGTCTCAAAAAGTTCCCTTGCCGCGTCCAAAAGCATGGACAAAACGGCGTTTGAGTGCGCCAGAGCGGCCTGCTTTTCGCTTTTTTCAGAAATCAACTTCGATATTTCGAGCTTTGCGCCATCCTCGCCCTCGGAATTTTGTCCGATGACATCTGTCAGTTCCCGCGCTTTTGTTTCAAGCTCGCTGAGTTCGTGTTTAATTTCCTCAATGCGTTCATTTCTTTTTGCAATCTGATTTTCGAGAGACTTTGCCCTTGCATCCTGATCATCAATCTCTGACTGCAGCTGAGAAACGCGTTCCGAATTATGCTTTAGGTTGTTCTCCAAAACGGCAAGCTCGCTTTCGCATTCGGCGCAGACCGTTTCTGTCTCCGCTAAATCGGCGCGACGCTTTTCCGCTTCAAGATCCTTTTCGCGCATTTTCTCGGAATAGTTCTCCGATGCCGCGTAAAGCTCATTTAGTTCGTATTGTGCCCTCTCCAGCCCGTTTTTTTGCGTTTTCCCAGTCGTCGTTCACTGTTTTCGCTCGCTCATGGAGCCTGTCCAGCGTCTCCATCCAGACAGAGACCTCCAAAGCGCGCAGTTCGTCGCGCAAAAGCAGATATTTCTTCGCGGTCTCGGCCTGCACCTTGAGGGGGTCAAGCGATATTTTGAGCTCGTCGATTTTGTCGTTTATACGGACAAGGTTCTCGTCAGTGTGCATAAGCTTTCGCTCGCTCTCGTCCTTGCGGTAGCGGTAGCGCGAGATGCCTGCCGCCTCCTCGAAAAGCTCACGCCTGTCAAGGCTCTTTGAGGGACACGACCTCGGAGATTTTACCCTGACCGATAACGGAATATCCGTCGCGTCCGAGTCCTGTGTCCATCAGCATCTCGCTGATGGCCTTAAGGCGCACGGACTCGCGGTTTATGTAGTATTCGCTCTCGCCGCTTCTGTAGTAACGGCGGGTTATCATTACCTCGGTGCTGTCTGTATTAAAAATGCGCTTCGTGTTATCCCAGAACAAGCGAAACCTGCGCGAAACCCATTTTTCGGGCGCTTTTCCGTGCCGCCGAAAATAACGTCCTCCATCTTGCCTCCGCGGAGCGTTTTCGTGCGCTGTTCTCCCAAAACCCAGAGTATCGCGTCCGAAATATTCGATTTTCCGCTTCCGTTTGGTCCGACGATCGAAGTTATGTCTTTTTCGAAGGTCAGCCTCGTTTTGTCCGCGAAGGACTTGAAGCCCTGTATTTCGAGCGCTTTTAGGTACATATTTCACCTCTGGTATATTTTGCCGGAAGATTGAAAACTAAAATAATATATTTGTTGATTATATAATGAATCCGTGTAATTTGCAACCAATCACGGATTATTTATCCTAAAATCACTGTGCCTTTTTGTATATCATTTGGGGACACCTTCAGGCTCTTCAGCCCGAACTCTTCGCATAACACATCGAACATTTGACCTTTTCTGGCCTGTCATCGCCGAAACTTCCGACGCGTTAACGTACAAAAACGACATTTTCATCGTGCGTGTTTCCCGAAAGAAGATCCCTCGCTTTGTCGAGAAGCAAACGCGACTTTACGAGTTCCCCGAAGGGCCGGGTGGTAGGCTCCGCCCATGGCCCGCGCCGGCGGAGAGGTCCTCCGAAGGGTTGAGTCCGAGACGAATGACGGGTATCCCAGCTTTTTCGAACATCGGGAGAATGGCTGCGCACCAGTCAACCGCTTCGTCAACCGTATGCTCTTTATACGCACCCTCGCGCCACATATCGCAAAGCGGCGTGTTCTCAACGATGACCGTCGGGTAAATTCGTACTCCGTCGGGCTCAAGCGCGATGATTCTCTTCGCCGTTTCGACTGTGCGATCCCCTTGTGTCTCCCGGAAGTCCCGTCATCATCTGCAAAATGAGTTTCAGTCCGTTCGCCTTAATAAGTCTCGCTGAAGCCTCGGTTTGCAAAACCGTGTGCCCTCTGCCGGAAAGATGCAGTACCTCGCCGCACATGGACTGCGCGCCGATTTCGATTGTTTTTACGCCGTAGGTTTTAAGTCTGTAAAGCGTTTCGTCATCGATAGCATCGGGACGAGTAGACAGGCGCAGAGACTCTATGCTCCCATCACGTAAAAACGGCAAAGCCGCGTCCAAAAAGCCTGTTTTGCTCTTCGACCGGTATTGCCGTAAAACTGCCGCCATAAAACGCCAGCTCAATATTTGAATTTTCCGGTATTCTTGCGATACCTTCAAGTATGGTTTTCTTGACCGTTTCCGGTGTCGCGGGAGAGCTTTCTCCCGAAATCCTGTGCTGATTGCAGAAAACGCAGTTGTTCGGACAGCCGAGGTGCGGAACAAATACAGGTATGATGTTCCGTTTTGCAGTCATTCTGAAATCTCCTCAAGTCCGTTCTTTGCGGCGTTCTGCTCCGCTTCCTTTTTTGTATGCCCGTTACCCACGCCGATAGCCCTGCCGTTCAGACTCACCTGCATCGTGAAGCTCTTGTTATGATCGGGGCCTTCTTCCGTCAGAAGCTCATAACCGAGAACCTGACCGGTTTTTCGCTGTACATACTCCTGAAGCGCAGTTTTGTAGTCGCTGATTGGGCGGGTCTCCATCGCGGGGAGCTTTGAAAGTATATACTTGTCAATGAAGCCCTTGGCGACTTCAAGGCCGCCATCGAGGTACATGGCGGCAATGACTGCTTCAACGGCATCCGCAAGAATGGACTCGCGCGCTCTTCCGCCTGTGTGCTCCTCGCCCCTGCCGAGCTTTATGAATTTACCGAGATTTAAGAGCTTTGCGACCTCATAAAGGCTGGTTTCGCAGACAAGCTCCGCGCGAAGGCGAGTCATCTGCCCCTCCGGCATTTTCGGATACGACAAATACAGGTGGCTTGCCACCACCTGTCCGAGAACGGAATCACCCAAAAATTCCAGACGCTCGTTGCTCATGAATCCCGCGCCTTTGTTTTCGTTAGCGTAGGAACTGTGGCTTAAAGCCGTGAGCAGGAGCGCCCTGTCGTGAAAACGATATTCAAGTTTTGTTTCGAGTTCATCCATAGGGCACCCCCTTTCCCGCTCAGTTTGTCAAAATCTCAGTCCTGTACGTAGCGGCTGACGTATTCGACAAGGTCTCCGACCGTAAGGATCTTCTTGAGTTCCTCGTCCGAAACTTCGGGCAGCGAGAACTCTTCCTCAAGTGCCATGGTGAGCTCGACAACGTCAAGCGAGTCTGCGCCGAGATCGTCTACGAAGGCTGTTTCCATAGTAACTGTTTCGGGGTCGACCACGAACTGCTCGCAGATTAGCTTCTGAATTCTTTCAAATACCATAATTTCCATCTCCAAATATATTGCTAAAATTGATAATATTCATAAAGTATATACTTGTCAAGTCTATTCCGCTTTACTTATCGTCATTAATTCAATATTTTTTACAATTTCACTCGCGACATCGGTATTGACGCAATTTATTGCCTGAAGAACAGCATTTTTTAAAGCCCTCGCGTCAGATGAGCCGTGAGCCTTGATGACCGGCTTCGAAATGCCGAGAAGCGCGGTGCCTCCGACCTCTGACGGGTCGATTTTCTTTTTGAATTCTCCGAGGCGTTTTTTCATTGTCAGCGCCGCGACCATAGAGCGTCTGTTCGCCGTGAAGATATCCTTGAGGTTGTTCATAATGAATTTTCCCGTACCCTCAATGGTCTTGAGCATTATATTCCCCGAAAAGCCGTCCGCAACCACAACATCGACGGTGTTGAAGAGCACGTCTTTGGCCTCGACATTGCCGATAAAGTTAATGTGCCCCGCTTCACCCGCAGCTTTTAGCTCCTTAAAGGCTTCAATCTGTAAATCTCCGCCCTTCGTATCCTCAGTTCCGACATTCAAAAGCCCTACCCGTGGATTTTGGCAACCTAGGATTTTTTTCGAATAGAATGAGCCCATAAAAGCGAACTGGAGAAGATATTCGGGAGTACAGTCGACATTTGCCCCGCAGTCGATGAGCATGACTCCCCTGCCTCCGTTCGGAAGTACGGGCGCGAGTGCGGCTCTTCTGATGCCGTTCACTCTCTTGACAATAAGCGTCGCGCCTGTCAAAAGCGCTCCTGTGCTGCCGGCCGATATGCAGGCGTCACCCTCGCCGTCCTTAAGTAATTTCAGTGCAACCGCCATCGACGAGTCTTTTTTCGAGCGCAGAACTGTGGTGGGGTCATCCTCCATGCTGACTATCTCAGTTGCATTGACGACGCTTATCTTCTCATTCAAATCTTCCGCCTCCTCATTTTCAAGGCAGGAGCGTACCTCTTCTTCCTTTCCAACGAGCGTGACCGAAACTCCGAATTCGCGGATTGCCTCCACCGCGCCCTTAACGATCTCAGAGGGGGCGTTGTCCCCGCTCATAGCGTCAATGATTATTCTCATATATATGACCATTCCTTTCGCTCGGCTTAAGACACAATATGACCATGAATAGGAATGGTCATATATTGTACATGTGTTGCGGTTGCCCGCAGGGCGAGCAACACGTACTTGAAATTATAGTAAGTTTGAAACTTGTTTCAAACTTTCCCTCCCGCGGAATAACTGTCTATAATTTCAAGGGAACGTTCTGATATCACGGCATTTTTATTACGCTTACCTTTTATCTTTTTGCCCAAAGGTTCTATTATGCCGAAATTTATATTCATAGGCTGAAAGGCACCCACAGAAGCATCCGAAACATACAGCGCCAGCGCGCCGATTGCCGTTTCTCTCGGAAAATCGAGAGCCGGTGCTCCGTTCACGCGTACCGCTGTCTCAAGTCCGACGTACATACCGGACGCACAGGACTCGACATAGCCCTCAACACCCGTTATCTGTCCTGCGAAGCTTATGCGCGGCTCTTTTTTCAGCCTGTAATATCTGTCCAGAAGCTTAGGCGAATTGAGATAGGTGTTGCGGTGCATGACACCGTAGCGAACAAATTCAGCGTTTTTCAGTGCGGGAATCATGGAGAACACACGCTTCTGTTCCGAAAACGTCAGATGTGTCTGGAACCCGACAATATTGTAAATCGTGCCGACGGCATTGTCACGCCGGAGCTGAACAACCGCGTAGTTCTCCCTTCCGGTTCGCGGGTCGACAAGTCCGACGGGCTTAATCGGCCCGTACCTAAGAGTATCCTCACCGCGGCGAGCCATAACCTCGACAGGCATACAGCCCTCGAAGACTCCCGCGTCGTCAAACCCATGGATAGGCGCTTGCGTTGCCTCGCAGAGCTGCGTCCAGAAAGCGATATATTCTTCTTTCGTCATCGGACAGTTTACATAATCCGCCGTACCCTTGTCATAGCGGGAAGCGTAAAACGCGTTTTCCATATCAATGCTTTCGAGCGTCACTATCGGAGCCGCGGCGTCATAAAAATTCAGGAAACCTACATCTCCGCATTTTTCGGCGATTCTGACAGCCATAGCGTCGCTTGTCAGCGGCCCTGTCGCAATTATTACTTCACCGTCTGGAATTGCCGTCATTTCTTCTGACACGACCTCAATGCTCGAATGACTTTTAATTTTCTCGGTAATCATTGAGGAAAAGCTCTCGCGGTCAACGGCCAGAGCGCCGCCTGCCGCCACTGCCGTTGCGTCGGCGCACTTCATAATAAGCGAACCGAGACGCCGGAGTTCCTCTTTTAGAAGCCCGACGGCATTTGTGAGCTCGTCACTGCGCAGAGAATTCGAGCATACGAGCTCGGCAAAGTTCTCAGAAACGTGGGCGGGCGTCATTTTTTTCGGCTTCATCTCTATGAGCCGCACCGGTACGCCCCTTTCGGCAAGCTGCCATGCCGCTTCGCAGCCAGCAAGCCCCGCTCCAATTACTGTAACCGTGTCCAATTCTCAGTCCTCCACGTGAATTTTAGGACGAATCACTTACTTCGCCTTTGCGCCCGTTTTCGCGGGTGTCTTTTTTGCCGTCGCTGTCTTTGCGGCTGTCTTAGGTGCTGCAGTTTTCTTTGCGGCAGGTTTTTTAGCGGCTGACTTTGACGCTGCCGCTTTTTTTGCAGCCGGTTTTTTCGCCGGTGCTTTTTTTGCCGTAGGTTTTCCTTCGGTTTTCTCGCTTGTATTGTCGCCTTCGCCTTCGGCGGCGGCTTTTTTCTTGTAGCCGCGTTTATCCTCCGGAAGGAAGTTCGGGCAGGCGTCGTTTACGCAGAAGGGCGTTTTTTTGCCCTTTCCCGAAAGCTTGAACAGGGTCTTCCCACACTCCGGACAGGTGTCCTTGACCGGAACGTCCCAAGACATGAAGTCGCAGGTTTTCTCGGCGACATGCTCGCAGGCGTAGTAGGCATAGCCCTTTTTGGATGTTCGTTTTAAAATACGCCCACCGCATTTCGGGCATTTTCCCGGCATTTCAATGACAATGGGCTTTGTGAAGTCGCATTCCGGATAGCCCGGGCAGGCCAGAAAGCGCCCGAAACGTCCGGTTTTTACAACCATTTTGCGTCCGCACTTGTCACAGACCTCGTCCGATTCCTCGTCGGGTATCTTTATATGCTGACCCTCAAGTGCCGTTTCGGCGTTCTTGAGCTCGCTATCGAAATCACCATAGAATTCAGCCAAAACGTCCTTCCATGCGCGCTTGCCTTCTTCGACGTTGTCGAGAGTCTCCTCCATGCGCGCTGTGAATTTTAGGTCAACAATATCAGGAAAACGGTTCTCCATCAGCTCGGTCACAACTTCGCCAAGTACGGTCGGACGGAGATATTTTCCCTCTTTAACGACATATTCACGGGTCGTAATTGTGCTTATAGTCGGCGCGTAGGTACTCGGGCGGCCTATGCCCTTTTCCTCCATTGCGCGGATAAGCGTTGCCTCCGTGTAGCGAGAGGCCGGCTGAGTGAACTGCTGTTCCTTCTCCGTCTTTGTTAGCTTAACTCTCTCGCCCTCTCGCAGGTCAGGCAGAGGCTTTTCCCTTTCGCTCTGTTCCTCGTCCTTTGCTTCCTCGTATACCGCTGTGTAACCCGCGAACTTAAGCTCGGAATAGTTTGCGCGGAAAATGTAGCCTGCGGAGGTTGCATCGATAGTTACGCCATCATAGACGGCATTTGCCATCTGGCAGGCGGTGAAGCGTCCCCAAATGAGACGGTAAAGCCTGTACTGGTCGGCTGTCAAATCCTTCTTCAGAAGCTCCGGTGTCAGCTCGATGCTGCTTGGACGTATGGCTTCATGCGCGTCCTGCGCTCCGGCCTTGGTTTTGAAAACGCGGGTTTTGTCGGGGTAGTATTCCCGCCCGTAATGATTGATAATGAAAGTCTTTGCCGCGCTTGTCGCAACATCGGACAGGCGCAGAGAGTCCGTTCTCATATAGGTTATAAGTCCGACCGTTCCCTCGCCCGTAATATCGACGCCTTCATAAAGCTGCTGGGCAATGGACATGGTGCGCTTCGGCGTCATTCCCAGTCGGCGCGAGGCCTCCTGCTGGAGGGTCGAGGTGATGAACGGAGGCGAGGGCGAGCGCTGTTTTTCTCCGCGCTTGACTGACTTTATATAGAATTCATCCCCGGAAATTTCTTTAATTATCTTGTCGGCCTCAGCTTCCGAACGGAGCTCGATTTTCTTAGCCTCCGTACCGTGGAAACGCGCGACAAAACCGCCTTCTTTTTCCGTGCGGTCAAGCGTTGCGTCCAAAAGCCAGTATTCTTCGGTTTTAAAGTCTCTTATCTCTTTTTCCCTGTCCACAACCATGCGCGTAGCAACAGACTGCACGCGCCCTGCCGAAAGACCGCGCCGAACCTTTCGCCAAAGCAGAGGGCTGAGCTTATAGCCGACGATACGGTCAAGGATTCTCCGCGCCTGCTGAGCGTCGACCAAATCCTTATCAATTTCGCGTGGTGCCGCAATGCTCTCGCTGACAACTTTTTTCGTAATTTCGTTAAAGGTCACACGCTTTGCCTTATCGTCTGACAGCTCAAGTAGCTCCTTCAGATGCCACGATATCGCCTCGCCCTCGCGGTCAGGGTCGGTTGCGAGATAGACGATTTCAGCTGTTTTGGATTTCCTTTTAAGTTCGTCGATAACATCTTTTCTTGCAGCCACAGGCTGATAATCGGGTTCAAAACCGTTTTCAATATCTACACCCATGGTGCTCTTCGGCAGATCCCGCAGATGTCCCATGGAGGCAACAACATGATAACTCGGGCCAAGATACTTCTCGATCGTCCGCGCTTTTGCCGGCGACTCGACAATGACCAGATTCGTCTTAGTTTGTGCCATAAATGACCTCAATTCATTCTTTATTATAGGCGCTTTTCTTTTCAGCGCTTTTCTATCTTCAAAGTAAATCGCTTTCCGTTTTCCTGAGACACAAAGCCCTTTATCTGGAGCAGCGTCAGCTCAGAAAGCACCTCGGGCGCTGTCAGTTCAGTCTTTTCGATTATGTCGTCGATGTGCACCGACTTGTCGTTCATAACGGAAACTATCTTCAGCTGACGCTCGGAAAGTCCGGAAAGCTGTTCTCGCAAATCAATATATTCCCGCTTTATAGGGTTGTCAACCTTTTTTCTGTCAGTTCTTACCCTCAGCTTTGCAAAGCCTCTGCCCGTTTCTGGCGCGGTTTTTAGTGGTGTTTCCTCGCGCTTTGCCTCGTAGAAAGCCGGCTCTGTCGGCCCTTCATGAGCCAGCACGGCGGTTTTCTGCGGGTCGGTCCTTGACAGCTTTCCACGAAATTGCGGCGCAAAACCGGCCATAATATCCCATCCGGCTGTCACGAGCTGAGCGCCGTCCCGTATAAGTTCATTAGAACCGTCACAGTTCACGGCGTCCGCGTTTCCGGGTACTGCAAAGACCTCTCTGCCCTGTTCAAGAGCAAGCGAAGCTGTAATGAGCGCTCCGCTTTTCGCTGGAGCTTCTATCACGGCGACTCCGAGCGAAAGCCCGCTGATTATGCGGTTTCTTTCCGGAAAATTTTTCCTTCCGAGCGGTTCTCCCGGCGGGTATTCGCTGACCAGCGCTCCTGAGAGGGCTACATCTCCGTAAAGCACGTCGTTCCACTTGGGAAAGATATCGTCGATTGCGCAGCCCAGAACTCCAATAACGGAGCCGCCAGCGCGCAAAGCCCCCTCTGCCGCAGCGCTGTCAACGCCCTCGGCAAGACCCGTAACCACGAGTCCACCGCATTTTGTAATTTCATAACCGAGCTTTCGCGCCATTTTTATACCGTAGGTCGTGGCTTTTCTCGTTCCGACAACTCCGATTGCCGCCTCCTCGTCAATTGTGGGGAGTCTTCCCTTGACGTAGAGGACGACCGGCGGGTCAAATATGTTTTTAAGTCTTTCCGGATATACCGCGTCCTGAAGCGTGACTATGTAAATGCCCTCAGCCTGACACTTCTCAAGGATTGTTTCAGCCCTCGCAAGGCTTCGCTCCGCAAAGGGACGCAGCTCCGCGTCGGAGAGATTCAGCTTTTCTCTCAAAAGCCGCTCGTCCGCAAAATAAACTTTTTCGGGGTCGCCGAAGGTGTCAAGAAGCTCATACCGCCTTTTGGGCTTGAGTCCCGTCAGGGCGGAAAGCCACACCCAGTATTTAAGTGTCGACAAGTATACTTCCCCTTACTTATACATTTCCCACATAACTATCGATGCCGCCACAGCGGCGTTAAGAGATTCGCAGTCGGGACGCATAGGAATAATGGTTTGTGCTCTGCATAGCTTGAGGAGCTCTCTTGTGAGTCCTCTGCCCTCGCTTCCGATTGCAACGGCGGTGCCTTTTAAATCGATGTTTCGAATATCCTCGGCGTTCTCGCTCAGTGCGGCGCCGTAGAGCTTCAGGCCATTTCGGTTTACATAATCTTTCAAACCGTCTATGTCCGTTTCCAAAACCTTTTGACGGAATATGCCGCCCATAGTTGCCCGAACGGTTTTGGGGTTGTATAAGTCGGCGCAGTCGCCGACAAGTATCACGATATCCGTCCCCATCGCGTCCGCGGTTCTTATGACCGTGCCGACATTCCCCGGATCCTGAACGTTTTCAAGAACAATTGCCGTTGAGACTTTTTCACCGTCCAAAGATATGCGGGGAATTTTAACGCTGAAAACCGGTCCTGCGGAGTTTTTGAGCGGCGAAGCATACTGCATGAGGTCAGGAGGACAGGAATACTGTGCAATACTTTCCGAAACTTCAAACGCCGCTTCGTTTGCCCAGAGAATACAGGTCACTTCCGCGCCGAAATTCATTGCCTCTTTGACCGTCTTTTCGCCGTCGCAAATGAATTCGCCGGTTTTTCTGCGATACGCTCCATCCTGCGATAAGTCCTTCAGATGAGCGATTATCCGGTTTTTCCTGGATGTGATGTGTTCCACTTCGTCCTCACCTTTTACATGGCAAGGCTGCGGCAAGGCGTTTTTCGCCCTGCCACAGCCTGTTTTTTATTGTGCTTCTATTGGTTTCATTGTCGGGAACAGAATAACCTCTCTGATTGAGTCAACGCCCGTAAGCAGCATGACGCAGCGGTCGATACCGATTCCGAGACCGCCCGTAGGAGGCAGACCGTATTCCAGAGCCGTGATATAATCCTCGTCCATCATGCCTGCCTCGGCGTCGCCCTTTCGGCGGAGCTCAACCTGCTTCTGGAAGCGCTGTTTCTGATCGATCGGGTCATTCAGCTCCGAGAAGGCGTTGCCCATCTCACTGTGGCAGACGAAAAGCTCAAAACGCTCCGTGAGCCTCGGGTCAAACGGGCTGCGCTTTGCGAGCGGCGAAACATCTACGGGGTGCAGGGTAATGAAAGTCGGCTGAATGAGCTTCTCCTCGACCTTCTGGTCAAAGCACTCGTAAAGTGCGTTGCCCCAGGTCTTTTCCTTTTCCTTCGGAATCTCGACTCCGACGGACTTCGCAAGCGCGACCGCTTCCTCATCGGAGCTTACGGGCATAAAGTCGACTCCGAGGTATTTTTTAACCGCTTCGGCCATGGAAAGGCGCTCCCAGCCCGGAGCAAGTGAAATTTGCTCGCCCTGCCAGGTGACATCGTAGGTACCCAGAATGTCCATCGCGGCGCCTGACAGCAGCGCTTCGAAAAGGTCCATCATGTCATTGAAATCCGCGTAAGCCTCGTAGAGCTCAACCGTCGTAAATTCCGGATTGTGCTTAGTGTCCATACCCTCATTGCGGAAAATACGGCCTATTTCGTAGACTCGCTCTATGCCGCCGACGACAAGACGCTTCAAATGAAGCTCCGTGGCTATGCGAAGGTACATGTCCATATCCAGAGTGTTGTGGTGCGTAATGAAAGGACGTGCCGTAGCGCCGCCTGAAATAGTGTTCAGAACCGGCGTTTCGACCTCCATGTAGCCGCGGCCATCCAAGAATCTGCGGACATGGCGTATGAAGAGGCTGCGTACCTCGAAGGTACGGCGAACCTCGGGATTGACAATCAGATCCACATAGCGCTGACGGTAGCGGGTCTCGAGGTCGGTCAGTCCGTGGAACTTTTCCGGCAGAGGAAGCAATGATTTTGAAAGGAGCTTTACCTTCTTGCAGTGGACGGAAATTTCGCCCTTACGTGTGCGGAAAACAAAGCCCTCTATACCGATAATGTCTCCGATATCCCACTTTTTGAACTCGCCGAAGGCGTCCTCGCCAAGATCGTCGATTCGGACATAAAGCTGAATTCTGCCCTTATCGTCCTGTATGTCGGCAAAAAAGGCCTTGCCCATGTCGCGTTTGGACATGAGGCGTCCCGCCATGGAAACATCCTTCTCTTCCCAGGCCTCAAAGTTATTCTTTACTTCTTCACTGTACGCCGTCCTTTTATACTTTGTAACTGTGAATGGGTCTCTTTTCTCCTCGCGGAGCTTAGACAGCTTATCGCGGCGAATCTGAAGGATTTCCGATATATCCAGGGTTTCCTCCGGCATAGTTTCCTGACTCATTGACTGACCTCCCAAATGCTTTTCTCTCGTTTCGAGCAGACGGTATAAAAAGTTCCTCCCGCTCACGGGAGGCCGCCGCAATGTAAGTCATCCCTTATGGGATAATAGTTATTCGGACGGATTTTGCGTATATCAATTTTCGATAGATATTATTTTAAACTGCATCTCGCCGGCGGGGGCGGCAAAAGAGACTGTCTCACCCGCGCTGCGGCCCATAAGGCTGCGTCCGAAAGGTGAATCGTCCGAGATACGTCCCTGCATGGGATTTGCTTCCTGCGAGCCGACGACCTGATAGTCCTCGATTCCGCCGTCGTTTAAGCACTCGACTTTAATTTTGCTGCCGAGAGATATAGAGTTTGTGACTTCGCGAGTTTCAATGACCTCGGCATTTTCGAGGAGGTTCCGAAGCTCAGCGATTTTGGAATAGAGCTTGCCCTGTTCTGTTTTCGCCTCGTCGTATTCGCTGTTTTCGGAAAGGTCGCCGAAGGAACGCGCTTCTTTAATAAGCTCGGAGACCTCTTTTTCCCTGACGGTTTCGAGATAATGGAGCTCAGCCTTAATCTCGTTTAAACGCTCCTGACTCATTTTGTACTTTGCTTCTATGGCCATAGTATCCGTCCCTTCAACTTATAATAATGGCTGAACTATACATTTTAATATAGAATGACATCATATTTACGTATTATAGATAGAAAACAACTTCGTGTCAAGCAGATAAAGAAGCAATCATTTGTCGATGAGAGCTTTTATTTCTATAAGAGCCGCTTTCAGCTGTGCGTCCTCTTCGTGCTTCAGCATTCCCGAAACGAGCTTGTCTTCATCCTCGGAGCTGATTGAAACGGAAACGTCAGGCGCAAGTCCACCCGTTTTCGCAAGGTCAATCCTCTTCGGAGTTAGATAGCTGTTCGTTGACAGATGAACTGCGCTGCCGTCCGTCAACTCGATATTGATCTGCGAACGTGCCTTTCCTGTCGAGTGAGTACCGACCAGCTTTGCCCAGTTGTATTCCGAGAGCGCCGCCGCGAAAAATTCAGCCGCACTGTAGCTGTTTTCATCAATAAGAACCGTCATCGGGAGCTTAACGCAATTTGCATCTGAGGTCTCAACCTTTTCGGTTCCCGCTTTATTGGCAGACACAAAGAGGTCGCCTTCCGGCAGAATGTGGTCAAGCGCTTTCAGAAGCTCGCTCAAAAGCCCGCCCGGATTATTGCGCACATCAAAAATGATGCCCTTTGCGCCCTGCGCTGCCAAATCGTCAACGGCCTTTATGGTCTCCTCACCGGAATCGGTTTCGAAATTCTTGATTCTGATATAACCTACACCGTTTTCGAGCATCTCATATTTAACGGGGTCGGAATGGATGACATCGGTACCGATTGTAAGAGTTCTTTCAGTGCCGTCCTCCGCCTTGAGCGTCAGTTCAAAGGACTTTCCCTTCTTCGCGGCGATGAGGTCTTTCACTTCGGTTGAGGTTTTGCCGGTCAAATTCTCTCCGTCAATTGCGCACATAATATCGCCGATATTTACTCCTGCCTTGCTCGCCGGAGAATCCTCAAGGACTGTCGCAATGCGGTATAGTCCGCTCTTTTCGTCCTTGACTATGGTTACTCCGATTCCCGTATAGCTGTTTTTCTGATAGAGCTTGTAGCTTTCATACTGCTCCTTATTCATATAATAGCTCCAGCGGTCATTGATTGAATCAATCATCGCGCCGTAAGCAGCGTCCGATACCTGATTCATGTCCGCGTCGCCGACGTAGTCGTTTTTTATAGCGTTGAAGACAGCGGCAAATTTTGTAGCATAGGGAAAGGTGTCCGTCCCGCCGTATTTAACGACAAAAACGCTGAAAATGCAGGCACCCGCCAGCGCTGCCGTTAAAACGCAGGCAAGAATCAGAGTCAGTAAACTGTACCGTTTTTTCATAAGCTCCTCCTAGCAAGGTCCGGACCTCAGGCTTAGTATATTATGCTGTTTAATCAAATATAATAGACGTAAAAGCTGAAATTAGCCGGGCAGCCTGTTCTCGCTGCCCGGCAATTATCATTGAGCCGATTTTTAGAAATAGCTCAATGGGTCTACCAGCTGTCCGTTCACTTTGATTTCAAAATGGCAGTGCGGTCCTGTCGACCAGCCTGTAGAGCCGACATAGCCTATCGTCTGGCCTTTGGTAACCGTCTGCCCGGAGGAAACCGCCATTGAGCTCATATGAGCGTATAGCGTCACCATGCCGTTGCCGTGGCTGATTACAACATAGTTGCCGTAAGAGCTGCTGTAAACCGCTGAAACAACGGTTCCGGCGTCCGCGGCCATGATTGTCGTGCCGGAATTCGCGGAAATATCAACGCCGCTGTGGAAGCGCTTGTCGCCGAAAATCGGGTGTATCCTGTATCCGAAGCCGGATGTAACGCTGGCTGTAGATGTTCCGACCACCGGCCACGTCAGCTTACCGGAGCCGGAAACAACCTTTTGACCGGCTTTCTTGGCCGCTTCCTGCTGCTTTTGCAGCTCAGCGACCTTCTGATCGATTTGACTGCGGATTGCGGCTTCCTGGCTGTCATTAGCCGCGTATTCTGTCTTATACTTTTCTATGTTTTTCTCTAGATCGGCAATTACAGCCTGGGCAGCTACTATCTGCTGTTCCAGCTCCGCTTTTCTGGCCTCAAGCTCGGTTTTTTTGTCCTGCTGTTCTTTCAGAGTTTCCTCATACTCGGCCTTGATTTCCGCAACCTTTTGAGTTGCAGCTACAAATTTATCCTCAAGATCCTTGTCGTACTGCATTATAGAGGATATATCGCTAATCCTCGCAAGCAGGTCTGTAAAGCTGCTGGCATTAAACAGGATAGAATAATATGTAAGACTTCCCGATTCCTCCATGGCCCTCATCCGGACACGGAGAGCTTCCTTTTGGTTGTCCTCGTCTTCCTGTGCCGCTTCAAGCTCCTTGGCCTTTTCCTCGACCATGCCTGTATACAAATCGATCTGTTCAGTTATCAGTTCAATTTCCTGACGGGCAAGCTCGTTTTGCTCATCGAGCGCCTCTTTCTGATCGATTGCCGAATCCTGCTTACCCTGAAGATCAGATATTTTTGTCTGGAGTGTCTTTTTCTGTTGCTGAATAGCCGTCTGCTGATTCTTAAGAGCGTTGATATCCGCCTGAGAGACCGCCCACGCGCTGCCGATAGCGCCCAAAACGATGGTCATAATAAATATCAGCGCAAGAACAATACATACGGCTGAAATTAGCTTTTTTCTCTTCTGCATAGTTACCTCCCGCGCAGATTGCGCTTTGCAAAACTCTCAAATCGCAAGACAGCGAAGTTTTGTCTGCGTAGCTAAAGCTCCGGTAATCGAAGCAAAAAATCAAACCTTCAGGTAATTGCGTATTGCAATTGTTCCTCCGAATGCGCCCACCACAATGCCTACGCCCAGATATACAAGAGCAAGAGGAAGCGCCAGCGTATTAAACGAGAGAACACTCACATATGTACCTGCAATACTCGTCATAATCTTGTCTGTTATAAGCGTATATATGCCCCATTCAAGCAGGAGCGCGAGCCCCGAACCGATGATGCCCAGCGTCAAGCCTTCAATAATGAACGGTGTTCGTATGAAGCTGTTCGTTGCGCCGACCATCTTCATAATCGCAATCTCTTCTCTTCGTCCGAAGGTCGTGAGCTTTATAGTGTTTGACATGATAAAAACGGACACGACGAACAGTATGACTATAAGTACAAGAGAAACTGCGCTCACAATATTTCTTGTAGTGACAAAGCCCTTGGAAATGTCGAGCTGAGCACTGACGTCCGCGACGCCCTTGACCTGCTCAAGCTGAGTTTTCGTATCCGCCATAAGGCTTATGTCTTTTAAGTAAACAACATATCTGTCACGAAACACGGAGGCGTCTATCTGGTTAAAAAGAGAGTTATTCTCATAGCCCTTTTCAAAATCCGCCATTGCCTGCTCGCGCGTTACGAACTCGACCTTACTAACGTTAGGGATAGCCGTAAGGTCTCCCTCGAGAGCCATTGCCTGATTCTGTGTATATGTCTCGTCAACAAAAGCAAGCATTTCGTTTTCGCTCTCAAGCTTATTTATAAGCGCGTCGATATTGACGGCGAGGAGCGAAAAGCTGCCCATTATAACCAGACAGGCTATAATAATTGTGACCGATGCGAAGGACATGAAGCCGTGGATCGCTATGCTCCTGAAACCTTCTTTTAAAAGATAACCAAGTTTATTCATGAATCCCATAGCTGTAATACCCATCCATTCCGTCGCTGATTATCGAGCCCTGATCTAATGCGATGACACGTTTGGAAAAAGAGTTGACCAGCTCTTTTTCATGTGTCACAACGAGGACCGTGGTTCCAAGCTCGTTTATTTTTTCAAGCAGGAGCATAAGCTCGAGACTTTTAACGGGATCCAGATTTCCTGTTGGCTCATCCGCAATTATGAGGTTTGGACTGTTTACCAGCGCCCTTGCAATTGCGACACGCTGCTGCTCGCCGCCGGAAAGCTCCTGTGGAAGGCGCTTTTCCCTGCCCTCAAGCCCGACGAGTTCAAGCACATACGGAACCCGCTTTGCGATTTCCTTATTGCTTGCGCCGACAACGCGCATTGCGAAGGCGACATTTTCATAGACCGACTTGTCCTCGATGAGCCTGAAATCCTGAAAAATAACTCCAAGCGTACGGCGCAGCAGCGGCAGCTTCCGCGCCTTAATCGAGCGGAGGTCAAAATTGTTCACATAGACCTCTCCGTCCGTAGCGGTTATTTCTCCGGTGAGCAGCTTGATGATTGTGGTTTTCCCCGAACCGGAGGGGCCAACCAAAAAGACGAACTCACCTTCGTTGATTTCAAAATCCAATCCATTGGCGGCAACAGTGCCGCTGTTTTCATAGACCATCGAAACATTGTTCATTAAAACCATTTTATGATTTCCTCCGATTGCGGGAATGTTACCTCAGGCACGGCTCGCGCCGAGCCAGCAGGGTCAGGGCGTCAGCCCTTGATGTTCTGTGAATTGAGGTATTTCTTGACCATGAGCGCCACTTTGAAAACTATCGCGTGATCGAACTCGCGCAAATCAAGCCCCGTCAGCTTCTTGATTTTTTCAAGGCGGTAAACAAGGGTGTTTCTGTGTACAAAGAGCTTTCTAGAGGTTTCCGATACGTTAAGGTTGTTTTCAAAGAACTTGTTGATTGTGTACAGAGTTTCCTGATCGAGGGATTCGATCGGGTTCTTCTTAAAGACCTCGCTAAGGAACATTTCGCACAACGTCGTCGGAAGCTGATAGATGATGCGCCCGATACCTAGGCTTTCGTAATGTATAACGCTCTTGTCGGTTTCGAAGACCTTGCCGACTTCAATAGCGACCTGAGCTTCCTTGTAGCGGTCGGCAAGCTCACGCAGATGCTTTGCTACCGTACCGATTCCGATGACCGTCTTGACGAGCAGTTCGGCATTGATCGTGCTGCCGAGCTTTTCGGCAAGCTGACAAAGCTCTCTGGCTTCAACACCCGGCTCTATCTCTTTGATGAGCACGATATCGGTCTCGCTCATGCTGAGGACGAAGTCCTTCTGCCTGTCGGGGAACAGGCCCTGAATCAGCTCCAGAGTCGCAATGTCGGACTTTTCAAGCTGGCGTATGAGCAGAACAGCGCGCGGAACATCCGTCACGAAGTTAAGCTCCTTTGCGCGAACATACACGTCGCCTGGAAGAATGTTGTCCGATATGATGTTCTTTACAAAAGTTACCTTGTTGTATTTCTCATCATAATTAACCTTTGCCTCATTGAAGGCAACCGCCGCCATAATGCAGATACTCTTTGCAAGGGAATCTCTTCCTTCTACAAAAACGGCATAATCGAAGCGTGAATTGGGGCTTCCCAAAATCCTGTATGTTCTTGTACCCGAGGTAAAGAACTGATCGGAGAGATCGCTGCCAGATATGCCTTGTAAATTCTCGAGTTTTGTGCCGATCAGAGATAGTTCGCTGCAAGCTACGACAAAGCCTTCGGAATCGATGACTCCGAGGCATCTGTCAGTGGCCTCTTTCAATTGAACAATAACGCTCTGAAAAATCCTACTTGACATGGTTGCTCCTCCTAATATAAGCAATGAAAACTAACCGTTTCACATAATATCTTATTTTATTGCTTTTTTCAATATATTTTTGATGATATTTTGTAAAATCTTTTAATAAGACGCTATGTTATTCTCTGTTTTCATCATTTGCAGCCACAAAAAATAGTTTATTTTCCATAATAACGCATTTTCAAATTGAAGTTGCTTGCCGAAAAACCATTTATTGCTTTCTTGAGCATCAAGCACACCTGCAACGTAATTTTTTTATGCAACATATCAATTGGTCACTGTTACCTCAGTGTCCTTATCGAAAATGTGCACGGCGCTTGCGTCAAAAGCGAGCTTGACTTTCTCGCCGGATGTCATATGTATCTTTGAATCAATTACACAGGCAAATTCGATTTCGCAAACCCTTATGAAGACATTGCTCTCGGCACCCAGCAGTTCCACGAATTCAACGTCGGAATCGACAGTCTGATCCGGATGCTGTGCGATGAAATTGGCTTCGGCGTGTATATCGTTGGGACGTATGCCAAAGAGCACTAGCTTTCCCGCATATTTGAGCACTTCAGGCCTTCTGCCCTTGTCCTCGGGAAGCGCTACGCGAGTCTTTTGCTCTGCGCCGCCGAACTCCAGATAAGTTACTTTTCCGTCGTCGATGAGCTCTGCCTCCGCTATGTTCATCTGCGGCGTTCCCATAAACGTTGCCACAAAGAGGTTGCAGGGCTTGTCAAAAAGCTCCTGTGGCGGCGCAATCTGCTGCACAAAGGCGTCTTTCATAACTACTATGCGGGTGCCCATCGTCATTGCTTCCGTCTGGTCATGCGTAACATATATAAATGTGGTTCCAAGCTGCATATGCAATTTGGAAAGCACCGTCCGCATTGAGGTACGCAGCTTGGCATCAAGGTTTGAGAGAGGCTCGTCCAGTAAAAACACCTTGGGCTTGCGGACTATCGCTCTTCCGAGCGCTACGCGCTGGCGCTGACCTCCGGAGAGAGCCGCCGGCTTTCTTTTGAGAAGATTCTCGATTTCAAGCATTTTCGCTGCTTCAAGAACTCTCTCGTTGATTTCGGCGCGCGGAGTTTTGCGTATCTTGAGTCCAAAAGCCATATTGTCGAAGACCGTCATATGCGGATAGAGCGCGTAGTTCTGAAACACCATCGCAATATCCCTGTCCTTCGGCGGTACCTCGTTGACCAGCTTGTCGTCTATGTAAAGCTCACCCTCGGTTATCTCCTCGAGTCCCGCGATCATACGGAGCGTTGTGGATTTTCCGCAGCCGGAAGGGCCGACGAGTATAACGAACTCCTTGTCCTCGATTTCCATGTCGAAATCCTTGACGGCAAGTACATTCCCCGGGTAGGTTTTCCCAATCCCCTTCAAAGTCACACTAGACATGATTGTCCTCCAAATCGTGCGCGGTGTCTATCCAAGCATTCGGAACACACCGCTTAGTAATAATACCACAAAATTGAATTCTTTGTATATTCACTTTATCTACAAAGCTGACACGCTCAGCTTGTAAATTCTTATCATAAATCGTTTCTAATTTGTAACATTTCTGTTAATTATGAGGTTTAGGTCGTTTTGAGTCAGTTCTCTGAACTCACCTTCACCAAGCGAAGCGTCCAGCGAGAGAGCGCCGACCGCAACGCGCTTCAGGGCTTTTACCGGCTTTCCTCTTGAAGCGAGCATCCTTTTGACCTGATGATATTTGCCCTCAAATATCGTGACAAAACCGTGGCTTAAGTCACGCTCGTCGATCTCAAGCTCCGCGGACAGGCATTGCGTTCCGTCCTGCAGCAGTATACCATTTTTGAACGCTTTGATGTCGTCGGAATTGAGAAGTCCTTCAACCGTAAATTCATAAAGTTTTTTGATGTGGTGTTTCGGTGAGGTGACAAAATGACCGAATTCCCCGTCATTTGTAAGGATAATAAGCCCAGTTGTGTCCTTATCCAGTCTGCCCACCGGAAAAAGTCCAAGCTTTTTAAGCTCTGGCGGCAGCAGGTCAAGCACCGTTTTCTGGTCTCTGTCCCCCGTTGCCGAAAGTATGCCGTCAGGCTTATTCAGCATGAAATAATGATATCCGCCTGTTATCGCTTTGCCGTCCAGTCTCACCTCCACCTTATCCGTTTCGACCTTAAGCGCGGCGTTAGTTGCAACCTCGCCGTCCACGCGCACACGGCCCATAGCAACACAAATCCGAGCCTCGCTCCTTGTAGCAAGCCCTGTGTCACTTATTATTTTGTCAAGTCTGTTTAAGCTCATTTGACCTCCGATAAATACTACAGTCAGAAAATGTACTGATAATAAAACACAAAAATACTGTCTTTATTATAGCATATCCGAATATTAATTTGAATACTTTCTAGTGGGCCGAATAATATCTGCTCAAGGGAGGGGCAAAGTAATGTTTGTACTTACGTTTAAATGGAACAAAAAAACAGCTCTGCTGATAGTCATCGCCGCGGCGGTTCTGCTCTGCGCAGTCATCTGCTCCATAGGAGCCGGTGGAAGCAGCGGCACGGGCTCTTCGAAGGTTAAGACGAATGAGGACAGGGTAATGTTTCTCGAAAATATGGGCTGGGAGGTCGACAAGACTCCGGTAAGCGAAAAAAAGGTCGTCATCCCGAAGGAATTTTCAGATATCTATAACACTTACAACAGGATGCAGCTCGATCAGGGCTATGATCTGACGCAGTATCGCGGCATGGAGGCAATGATTTATACATACACGGTCAAAAATTACTCGGGCTATACGGGTAAAGTCGTTGCCGATCTCTATGTACTTAACAATAAGGTAATAGGCGGCGATATACACTCGCTTGCGATAGACGGTTTTATGCATGGCCTTTGCCGAAGATAACTCCTCATATGATATATGATGAAAAAAGCTCCCTCAGGCTTGGCCTGCGGGAGCTTTTAATGCTTATTACAGCTTATTTCTGCTCAACAGCGATAACAACGCCCGAGCCAACGGTACGGCCGCCTTCGCGGATAGCGAAGCGGAGGCCTTCCTCGATAGCGATAGGCATAATGAGCTCGACCTTCATGTCGATGTTGTCGCCGGGCATGCACATCTCAACGCCGTCAGGCAGAGAGATGACGCCGGTTACGTCGGTGGTACGGAAATAGAACTGAGGACGATAGTTGTTGAAGAACGGAGTGTGACGGCCGCCTTCTTCCTTGCTCAGAACATAAACCTGACCAACGAACTTGGTGTGTGGCTTTATGGAGTTGGGAGCCGCGAGAACCTGTCCGCGCTCAACTTCGCCCTTTGTGATACCGCGGAGCAGTGTGCCGACGTTGTCGCCCGCTTCTGCGTACTCAAGGGTCTTATGGAACATTTCGGTTCCGGTAACGGTGGTTTCCTTGGTGTCTCTGAGTCCGACGATCTGAACCTTGTCGCCGACCTTTACGCGGCCACGCTCAACACGGCCGGTGGTAACGGTGCCGCGTCCGGTGATCGTGAAGACGTCTTCAACAGGCATAAGGAAAGGCATATCGCTCTTGCGCTCAGGAGTCGGGATGTAGCTGTCAACAGCGTCCATGAGTTCCTTGATGCATGCGAAGTCGGGATCATTTACGTCCTTGGATTCGCAGCCGAGGGCGTTCAGAGCGGAACCCTTGATGATGGGGATATCGTCGCCGGGGAACTTCTCTTTTGTGAGCAGTTCGCGAACTTCCATCTCAACGAGCTCGATGAGTTCGGGGTCGTCAACCTGATCGCACTTGTTCAGGAAAACAACGATTGCGGGCACGCCGACCTGACGAGCAAGGATAACGTGTTCGCGAGTCTGAGCCATAGGACCGTCGGATGCCGCGATAACAAGGATCGCGCCGTCCATCTGAGCTGCGCCGGTAATCATGTTCTTGATATAGTCAGCGTGGCCCGGGCAGTCAACGTGTGCATAGTGACGCGCTGCGGTCTGGTACTCAACGTGAGCGGTGTTGATGGTAATACCACGTTCGCGCTCTTCGGGAGCCTTATCGATGCTTGCATAGTCGGTATATTCTGCGTTGCCCTGCAGAGCGAGATACTTTGTGATAGCAGCGGTAAGAGTGGTCTTGCCGTGGTCGACGTGACCGATGGTGCCGATATTAACATGGGGCTTGGATCTGTCGAATGCTTGCTTAGCCATTTGGAACATCCTCCTTAAATATGTTTACATTAAAAATTAATTTTATCAAATTGGGCGCTTAAATGAATCGCGTTACAATATTACAGTATTCCGGCGCTCTTTGCAACAGGAATTTTACTGTTTTTGAGCTTATACGTTGCGTTTTCCGACGATTTCTTCCTGGAGCGACTTCGGCAATTCAATGTAGTGGCTGGGCTCCATTGCGTAATTCGCCCTGCCCTGTGTCTTTGAGCGAAGGTCGGTCGCGTAGCCGAACATTGTAGAAAGCGGCACGTTTGCGTCAACCTGAGTCGTTCCGTTTCTGTTCTCCATTCCGAGAACCTGTCCGCGGCGCGAATTGATGTCGCCGATGACATCGCCCAGATAATCGTCCGGAGCGGTGACGGCAACCTTCATAATCGGCTCAAGCAGAACCGGATCGGCCTTGCGGCAGGCTTCCTTGAACGCCATGGAACCGGCGATCTTGAACGCCATTTCAGAGGAGTCGACCTCGTGATACGAGCCGTCATAAAGAGTGACCTTAACATCAACGACCTGATAACCTGCGAGAACTCCCGCCTGCATCGCACCCTGGATTCCCTGATTGACAGCGGGAATATATTCCTTGGGTATGACACCGCCCGTGACCTTGTCGATGAATTCATAGCCTTTTCCGGATTCGTTCGGCTCGACGCGGATTTTAACGTGACCGTATTGACCCTTACCGCCGGACTGACGGGCATATTTAGTATCCTGCTCAACAGCCTTGCGGATGGTTTCCTTGTAAGAGACCTGGGGCTTTCCTACGTTTGCCTCGACCTTGAACTCGCGCAGAAGCCTGTCGACGATAATTTCAAGGTGAAGCTCGCCCATTCCGGCGATTATAGTTTGTCCGGTTTCTTCATCGGTATAGCTTTTAAATGTGGGGTCTTCCTCCGCGAGCTTTGAAAGCGCGATTCCCATCTTTTCCTGTCCTGCCTTGGTCTTCGGCTCAATAGCCACTCTGATGACCGGCTCGGGGAATTCCATGGATTCAAGGATGATAGGCGCTTTTTCGTCGCAGAGAGTGTCGCCTGTGGTAGTATTTTTGAGTCCTACGGCGGCGGCGATATCCCCCGAATAGACCATATCGATATCTTCGCGGTGGTTTGCGTGCATCTGCAAAATACGTCCGAAGCGCTCTCTGTGTCCCTTCGTACTGTTCAGCACGGTGGAACCGGTGGAAAGCGTTCCCGAATAGACACGGAAGAATGACAGTCTTCCCACATAGGGGTCTGTCATAATCTTGAACGCAAGAGCTGAGAACGGTGCTTCATCATTCGAAGGTCTTTCGGCTTCTTTATCCGAATCCGGGTCAATCCCCTTGATAGCGGGAACGTCCGTCGGAGCGGGCAGGTAGTCGACAATCGCGTCAAGAAGCTTCTGGACGCCCTTGTTCTTGTATGACGTACCGCAGACAACGGGTACAAACTCGTTGTCAATCGTTCCGCGGCGGATAGCTCTTTTGAGCAGTTCCACGGGAATGGGCTTTTCGTCAAGAGCCAGCTCCATAATCTCGTCGTCAAGATTGGAGACGGCGTCGATGAGAAGCGTTCGGTATTCCTTGGACAGTTCAAGCATGTCCTCGGGAATCTCTTCCACTCTCATATCCTTACCCATATCGTCATAGTAGATATCGGCCTTCATTTCGATTAGGTCGATGATACCGGTAAAGGTATCTTCACTGCCGATTGGAAGCTGAATAGGAACGGCATTGCATTTCAGACGGTCGTGGATCATGTCGATGACATGGAAGAAATTCGCTCCCATGATGTCCATCTTGTTGACATATACCATTCTGGGGACCCTGTAGTGGTCAGCCTGTCTCCAGACTGTCTCGGACTGGGGTTCCACTCCGCCCTTTGCGCACATAACAGTAACGCTGCCGTCCAGCACTCGCAGAGAACGCTCAACCTCAACCGTGAAGTCGACGTGGCCCGGGGTGTCAATGATGTTGATGCGGTGGTCTTTCCAGAAGCAGGTCGTCGCAGCGGAGGTGATGGTTATTCCGCGCTCCTGTTCCTGTTCCATCCAGTCCATTGTCGCAGTTCCCTCATGCACCTCGCCAAGCTTGTAGTTGACTCCCGTGTAATAGAGGATACGTTCGGTTGTAGTTGTTTTTCCGGCATCGATGTGTGCCATAATACCGATATTTCTGGTTTTCTCCAGGGATACTTTTCTAGGCATATATTAACTCCCGATTACCAGCGGTAATGAGCGAATGCCTTGTTTGACTCTGCCATCTTGTGAGTGTCTTCACGCTTTTTCACTGATCCGCCGGTATTATTCAGCGCATCCAGTATTTCACCTGCGAGACGCTCTTTCATTGTTTTTTCGTTGCGTTTACGTGCATAACCTGTCAGCCAGCGCAGACCAAGGGTCTGGCGTCTGTCGGGTCTGACTTCGATCGGAACCTGATAGGTTGCGCCGCCGACACGGCGTGCCTTGACTTCAAGAGAAGGCATGATATTGTTGAGCGCTTCTGTGAACGCTTCCTGGGGGTTCTTTCCGGTCTTTTCCTTTATGATGTCAAATGCATCATAGACGACCTTCTGAGCGACACCCTTCTTACCGTCCAGCATAATACTGTTGGTGAGCTTTGTCACCAGCACGGAGTTATACATGGGATCGGGAAGAATCTCTCTTTTGGGTACGTTACCTCTTCTGGGCACTATACTTCCCTCCTTCATACTAAAATGAATCTCATAGGTACTCGAAAAGGCTCCTGCCTTTCCGCATATGCCTGTCGGACGAAACATACTATATATATGTTAAGCTCCGGACAAGGCATAAGCCTTGCGCTTAGCGCGTGTTTACTTTTTTTTGGATTTCTTTGCGCCGTACTTTGAGCGGGCCTGTTTGCGGTTTGCAACACCTTGGGTATCCAGTGTTCCGCGGATAATGTGGTAACGGACACCTGGGAGATCCTTGACACGGCCGCCGCGAATCATAACGACGGAGTGCTCCTGAAGGTTATGACCGATTCCGGGGATATACGAGATAACTTCGTAGCCGTTTGTCAGACGAACGCGGGCGATTTTACGCAGAGCGGAGTTAGGCTTCTTGGGGGTCGCGGTACGAACTGCGGTACAAACGCCTCTCTTCTGAGGTGCGGACAAATCTGTCTGCTTGTTCTTGATGGTGTTTAGGCCATGCTGCATAGCAGGAGAGGTTGACTTATAGGTCGGGACTTCTCTGCCCTTTCTTACCAGCTGGTTAAACGTAGGCATATTTTCCCTCCTTTCTTCTTTAATGTGCATACATGATATTTTTAACGGAAATACCATAGGTTATTCCGAAAAAAAGCGAAGATTAACAAGTGTGCGTTTATTTTGGATTTACGGGCGTTTCGGGGCCTTTTTCGCCGGATTTCAGGTAAAAAAAGCGCTTTGCCGCAAAAAGTGCAAGTCCACCCACGCAAATAAGCATTTTAGCATAATGCACAAGTTACGTCAAGAATTTTCTGCAATTAAATTTTTAGAAAAGAAAGCACCGGAGCCGGAAAAGTGGTCGGCTCCGGTGCTCATTCGCTTTTTACAGCGCGTTGGTCCTTCCGACCAGTGCGCTCAGGTCGACATAGTCGTCGCTCGATCTCTCAATCGTATCGTCTGTCTGCGTGTCAAAGTCACGATATAGGTCAAGTCCGCTGCCCGCGGGGATGAGCTTGCCTATGATGACGTTTTCCTTCAGTCCGACAAGATGGTCTACCTTGCCCTTGATAGCGGCATCAGTAAGAACCTTCGTGGTTTCCTGGAAGGAGGCTGCGGAAAGGAAGCTCTCAGTTGCGAGTGACGCCTTTGTAATACCCATCAGTGTCTGCGCGCAAGTCGCGAGTCTAAGCTCCGTTTCACCCTGAGCCATTCTCTCTTCAATCGCCTTGTTCGCGTCATTAATTTCGGTCCAGTCGACTGTGGCACCCGACAAAAGCTCGGTTGAGCCAGCGTCCTCGACACGGACCTTGCGCATCATCTGACGCACTATGACTTCGATATGCTTATCGTTGATGTCAACGCCCTGCTGACGGTACACTTTCTGAACTTCCTGAATGATATAGCTCTGGCATTCGGGAACGCCGAGAATACGGAGTACATCGTGCGGATTATATGCGCCTGACGTGAGCGCCTGCCCCTTTGTAACCGTATCTCCGCTTGCGACGAGAAGACCCGCGGAGTAAGGCACCTGGAATTCCATTGTTTCCCCGCTCTCGGGATTTGATACAAGAACGGCGCACATGGCGTTCTTTCTGGTTTCCTCAACCGTAACGTTGCCGGATATCTCAGCGAGAATAGCCATTTTCTTGGGCTTTCTGGCCTCGAAAAGCTCTTCGACGCGGGGAAGACCCTGCGTGATATCGTCTCCGGCGACGCCGCCGGTGTGGAAGGTACGCATGGTAAGCTGCGTGCCGGGTTCGCCGATGGACTGCGCCGCTATGACACCGACCGCTTCGCCTTCGTTGACAGGAGAACCTGCTGCGAGGTTGACGCCATAACACTTTGCGCAGACACCGCTCTTAGCGTCGCACATCATAACGGAGCGCACGAGCACCTCGTGTATTCCCGCAGCCTCAAGTACCGCTGCGTCAGGCTTGAACAGCATTGTGTTATGCGTATACAGAAGCTTGCCAGTATTGGAATCAATAATGTCGTTAAGCGGGTAGCGGCCATGGATACTTTCGCCGAAGGTCTGAACGACCTGCCCCTTTTCGTAAACGGTACCTGCCATGATACCGAGATGCGTTCCGCAGTCGCGCTCCTTGATGATGACATCCTGAGAGACATCAACCAAACGACGGGTAAGGTAACCTGAGTCCGCAGTACGCAGAGCCGTATCGGCAAGGCCCTTGCGCGCACCTCTCGATGAGATGAAGTACTCCAGAACGGAAAGGCCTTCGCGGAAGTTAGCCTTGATAGGAATTTCGATTGTTTTACCGGCGGTATTCGCCATAAGTCCGCGCATACCGGCGAGCTGACGTATCTGGTTCATACTTCCGCGGGCGCCGGAGTTTGCCATCATGTAGATGGGGTTAAACTCGTCAAGGTTATTTTGCAGAGCCTTGGTGACTTCCTTGGTCGTCTGTTCCCACTCGGCAACGACGAGACGATAGCGCTCCTCGTCCGTGATAAGACCTCTCTTATACTGCTTTTCAATCGCTACGACCTTCTGCTCGGTCGCCTTGATAAGAGCCTTCTTTTCCGACGGGACAGTCATGTCCGCGATGGAGATTGTGATAGCGCCCAGAGTTGAATATTTATAGCCCATGGACTTAATGTTATCAAGAACTTCAGCTGAAATCGTGAAGCCGTGCTTTGTGATGCATTTGTTGATGATGACACCGAGCTGCTTCTTGCCGGTTTGGAAATTAATTTCGTAGTCGAACATCTGCTCGGGATCGGTTCTGTCGACAAAACCAAGATCCTGCGGAATAGGCTCGTTGTAAATTATGCGTCCCACGGTAGCCTGGACGAGCTTGCTCTTTATCTCGCCGTTAATTGATTTCTTCACGCGCACTCTGATTGGGGAGTGCATGCCAATAGCACCTTCGTCGTATGCCATAATAGCTTCATTCGGACCTGAGAACGCGCGTACACCTTCGAAAGATGCGATTTTGAGCTCAATTTCGCCCTCTCTTGATCTCTTGACAATGCTGTCGTTGGCCGCGATGAGTTCCTTTGCCGGAACGATGCTGTCTTTTTCAAGGCCCGTATCTCCCGGATCGGTGACTCTCAGCATTTCGCTTTCGTATTCGCCCATTCTGATAAAGGTCAGATAGTAGGCGCCCAAAATCATATCCTGCGTAGGAACAGTGACAGGGTTTCCGTCCTGCGGACGCAGAAGGTTGTTCGCCGAGAGCATAAGGATGCGAGCCTCGGCCTGAGCCTCCGCGGAAAGCGGGACATGGATTGCCATCTGGTCGCCGTCGAAGTCCGCGTTGTAGGCGGTGCAGACGAGCGGATGGAGCTTGAGCGCGCGGCCTTCAACGAGAATCGGCTCAAACGCCTGGATTCCCAGTCTGTGCAGCGTAGGCGCGCGGTTCAGAAGAACGGGATGCTCCTTGATAACGACGTCGAGAGCGTCCCAGACTTCCGTCTGCTGCTTATCGACCATCTTTTTAGCGGACTTGATGTTGTTTGCAAAGCCGTCCTCAACGAGCTTTTTCATAACGAAGGGGCGGAACAGCTCAATTGCCATTTCCTTCGGCACGCCGCACTGGTAGAGCTTGAGCTCGGGGCCGACGACGATAACGGAACGTCCGGAATAGTCAACGCGCTTTCCGAGAAGGTTCTGACGGAAGCGGCCCTGCTTGCCCTTGAGCATATCGGACAGAGATTTAAGAGCGCGTGAATTGGCTCCTGTTACGGCTCTGCCGCGGCGTCCGTTGTCGATGAGGGCGTCAACGGCTTCCTGCAGCATACGCTTTTCGTTGCGGACTATGATGTCCGGAGCGTTGAGCTGAATAAGCCTTTTAAGGCGGTTATTGCGGTTTATTACGCGGCGATAGAGGTCGTTCAAGTCGCTCGTTGCAAACCTGCCGCCGTCGAGCTGAACCATCGGGCGAAGCTCGGGCGGGATGACAGGCAGTATATCAATTATCATCCACTGGGGGTCGTTGCCCGAATGGAGGAACGCTTCGACGACTTCAAGTCTCTTGACGATTTTGGCTTTTTTCTGACCTGTGGCATCCTTAAGCTCAGCTCTGAGCTCTTCGGAAAGCTTTTCGCAGTTGATATCGGCAAGGAGCTTCTTAATAGCTTCCGCGCCCATGCCGGCATCAAAATCGTTCTCATACTTTTCGCGCATATCGCGGTATTCTTTTTCGGTGAGTATCTGGTTTTTCTGGAGCGGGGTCATACCGGGGTCTGTCACTATATAGGACGCGAAGTACAGAACCTTCTCGAGTATGCGCGGCGTGAGGTCAAGGAGCAGCCCCATGCGGGACGGAATACCCTTGAAATACCAGATGTGGGAAACCGGCGTTGCAAGCTCGATATGGCCCATGCGCTCGCGGCGAACCTTGGATTTTGTGACCTCGACTCCGCAGCGGTCGCAGACCTTGCCCTTATAACGAATCTTCTTGTATTTTCCGCAGTGGCATTCCCAGTCCTTGGTGGGTCCGAAAATCTTTTCGCAGAAAAGGCCGTCGCGTTCGGGCTTGAGGGTCCGGTAGTTTATTGTTTCGGGCTTCTTGACTTCGCCGAATGACCAGCTTTTGATCATTTCGGGGGAGGCAATGCCGATTTGAATTGCGTCAAAGGGTGCATAACTCATATCCGTTCCTCCTCTTTCTCTGCCTCTACGAATTCGTCTCCTAGATCCAGATCTTCCTCAGGAGTTTCGATAGTGTAGCCCGAGGCTTCAATTTCACTTTCGTCCGGCGGCAGTAGATCGTCCCGGAAGTCCGGCGAGAAATCATCGTCGTCGTCCTGATCCTTGAGCTCGATTTCGTCTCCGTACTTGTCGAGAACGCGGACATCGAGGCACAGGGACTGCAGCTCTTTTACAAGCACCTTAAAGGATTCCGGTACGCCCGGCTGCGGGATATTGTGTCCCTTTACAATGCTTTCATAGGTTCTGACACGACCCGTGACATCGTCCGATTTAACTGTGAGTATTTCCTGAAGTGTATAGGCCGCGCCATAGGCTTCTAGCGCCCAGACTTCCATTTCTCCGAAACGCTGGCCGCCGAACTGAGCTTTACCGCCCAATGGCTGCTGCGTAACGAGGCTGTAGGGGCCTGTGCTTCTCGCGTGGATTTTATCGTCGACCAGATGGTGGAGCTTGAGGAAGTAAACGTAACCGACTGTTACGGGGTTATCAAAAGGTCTGCCGGTACGTCCGTCGTAAAGAACGCTCTTGCCGTCCGGACGGAGTCCCGCGAATTTTAGTGTTTCATGAATCTCGGTTTCGTTCGCGCCGTTAAATATCGGGGTTGCGACCTTCCAGCCGAGAGCGTGCGCAGCATAGCCCAAGTGGACTTCAAGTACCTGTCCGATGTTCATACGGGAAGGAACGCCCAGCGGGTTCAGGACTATATCGAGCGGAGTGCCGTCGGGCAGATAGGGCATATCCTCTTTCGGAAGTATGCGCGAAACAACGCCCTTGTTTCCGTGGCGTCCCGCCATTTTGTCGCCGACAGAGATTTTGCGCTTCTGAGCGATATATACTCTGACGACCTCGTTGACGCCGGGGGAAAGCTCGTCGCCCGCTTCACGAGTGAAGCGCTTAACATCCACAATTATTCCCGATTCGCCGTGCGGAACCTTTAATGAGGTGTCGCGTACTTCTCTCGCCTTTTCGCCGAAGATCGCGCGGAGCAGTCTCTCCTCGGCGGTGAGGTCGGTTTCGCCCTTGGGCGTAACCTTGCCGACAAGTATATCGCCCGAATGAACCTCGGCTCCGATGCAGATTCTGCCGCCCTCGTCGAGATATTTCAAAGCGTCTTCACCGACGCCGGGTATGTCGCGGGTGATTTCTTCCGGTCCGAGCTTCGTGTCGCGCGCGTCGCATTCATACTCTTCGACGTGAAGAGATGTGAAGGTGTCTTCCATAACAAGGCGCTCGTTCAGAAGTATTGCGTCCTCGTAGTTGTAACCTTCCCATGTCATAAAGCCGACAAGGATGTTCTTGCCCAGCGAAATTTCGCCGTTACTTGTCGCGGGGCCGTCCGTTATGACGTCGTCCTTTGCGACTCTGTCGCCGACCGCAACGATGGGGCGCTGGTTGATGCAGGTGCCCTGGTTGCTTCTGGCAAACTTGATGAGCTTATAGTCCTTGATGCCTTCTTTGTCATATTTAATCGTTATGTTCGTTGCGGAAACGCGCGTCACAACGCCGTCTGCCTCGGCTGTCAGCACGACCTTTGAGTCGACAGCGCACTTGTACTCGATGCCTGTTGCGACGATAGGCTGTTCCGTAACCATGAGGGGAACCGCCTGACGCTGCATGTTGGCGCCCATCAGTGCGCGGTTCGCGTCGTCATTTTCGAGGAAGGGAATCATCGCGGTCGCGATGGATATCATCATGCGGGGTGAAATATCAATGTAGTCGACGCGGTCGCGGTCGACTTCGATTATTTCGTCCCTGTGGCGGCAGGTAATACGCTCGTTAGATAGGCAGCCATTTTCATCGAGAGGCTCGGTGGCCTGTGCAACGATGTATTGATCCTCCATATCCGCCGTAAGGTAATCGATGTTTTCGGATACGTAGTGCGTAACCTTATCGACACGGCGGTAAGGCGCGATAAGGAAGCCATACTCGTTCACGCGGGCATAGCTCGCGAGATAGGAAATGAGTCCGATGTTTGGGCCTTCAGGCGTCTCAATCGGGCACATACGACCGTAATGGCTGTAGTGTACGTCGCGGACATCGAAGCTCGCGCGCTCACGGGAAAGGCCGCCGGGTCCGAGAGCCGACATACGGCGCTTGTGCGTAAGCTCTGCCAAAGGATTCGTCTGATCCATGAACTGCGAAAGCGGCGACGAGCCGAAGAACTCCTTGATAGCCGCCGTTACGGGACGAATGTTTATAAGACTCTGCGGAGTTACAATGTCCAAATCCTGAAGAGTCATGCGCTCGCGGATAACACGCTCCATGCGGGAGAAGCCGATGCGGAACTGGTTCTGCAAAAGCTCGCCGACGCAGCGGATGCGGCGGTTGCCCAGATGGTCGATATCGTCCGGCTCACCGATGCCGTAGAAAAGTCCGAGCAGATAGTTGACTGACGAGAAAATGTCGTCAACGATAATGTGCTTGGGAATAAGGTCGTCAGTGCTCGCCGAAATGGCTTCCTTGAGATCCTCGCCCTGATATTCCTCCATGAGGCGTTTCAGAACGATGTAGCGTACCTTTTCCTTAATGCCGATTTCCTTGGGGTCAAAATCGACGAAGGCCGCAAGGTCAACCATTCCGTTGGAGAAGATACGTACGTCTCTGCCGTCCGCCCTGATAACAGCGTCGATAACGCCTCTTCTTTCGATTTCTTCCGCCCTGTCGCGGGTTATAAGCTCGCCTGCTTCCGCGATTATCTCGCCGGTCATCGGGTCGGTTATGGGCATTGCAAGCTGATGTCCTGTCAGACGCGGGCGGATGGTGAGCTTCTTGTTGAATTTATAGCGACCTACGCTTGAAATATCGTAGCGGCGCTTATCGAAGAACAGGCCCTCAAGCAGGGACTCGGCGCTGTCAACCGTGGGGGGATCGCCGGGGCGCAGCTTGCGATAAATCTCGATTAAGGATTCCTCTCGGGAAAGGCAGGCGTCCTTTTCGATGGTTGCGACAATGCGCTCATCGTTTCCGAAAATTTCCTTGAGCTGCTCGTTTGTAATAACTCCGTTTTCGGCACCCGGGCAGGAAAGCCATGTGTAGGGCTTGTCCTCGTTGCGTTTGCCGATTGCGCGAAGCAGCCAGGTAACCGGAATCTTGCGGTTTTTATCTATGCGGGCGTAAAACACGTCGTTCAGGTCGGTCTCGTATTCAAGCCAGGCGCCGTGATACGGAATAATCGTGGTTCCGCAGATGCAGGACAAAGTCTTGTCAATCTTCTTGTCATAATAGATACCGGGTGAGCGGACAATCTGCGAAACGATAACGCGCTCGGCTCCGTTTATGATAAAGGTGCCGCTTTCGGTCATGAGCGGAAAATCGCCCATGAAAACTTCCTGTTCCTTGATTTCCTCGGTTTCCCTGTTGCGGAGACGAACACCTACCTTGAGGGGCGCGGCATATGTGGCATCGCGCGCTTTGCATTCCTCTTCGGTATACTTCGGCTTTTCGTTCATGGAATAATCCACGAAGCTCAGTTCAAGATTTCCCGAGTAATCCGTAACCGAATCGACATCTGTGAAAACCTCTCTGAGTCCCTCCTCAAGAAACCATTTGTACGATTCCTTCTGGATTTCCAGAAGGTTCGGCATCTCCTGAATCTCGCGGCTTCTTGCGAAGCTTTTCCTGAGGGTCTTTCCGTACATAATGTCCTTTGGCATTGACCATCACTCCTTGCTTTCTAGTTCGCTTGTTTATCTTTCTCGATACGCCCGGGTAAGTTGTAAGAAATAATTAATACAATCTTGCATTTTGCCGAAATGCTGATAGAATGTACACAGATGATGATAGTGGGGGCAATGCCCCTTCTTTGCATACGTAGTGCGTTATTATATCATCCATTTTGACATTTTGTCAATACCTGCATGGAATTTTTGTGTATTATTTGCGGATGCGGTGGGAATGAAGATTCTTGACCGCTATTTTTTTTGCAGACGCTTTATTTGGCAGAATCTGCCGACATTTTAACGATTTGACAGCAGCTTATGCCTATACCCGAATCCACCGGCGCCGCAATGTTTTTGGGAGGCCTTTCAATGGAAATCCAGACTATGCTAGCTTTCGGGCTCATACTAATAATTTCGCTTCTGATACCCTGGTATGAGGGACTGCTTAAAAAGAATAAATATTTGTATATTGCAGTGCTCGCCTTCGGGCTCTGTTTTGCTCTACGTGCCGCCTTAATGGATTACCACAGCGGTGACTACAACTCGTTTCTCGCCAAATGGGTGGAATATTTCAGGGTAAGCGGCGGTTTCAAGGGCTTTTCCGAGAGCGTCGGCAACTACAATGTGCCTTATCTTTACTTTCTGGCGCTGTTTTCCTACTTCCCGTTGAACGATCTGTATCTTATAAAGCTCCTCTCTGTATCTTTTGATGTGGTTATGGCGTTTGGTATGATGAAGCTCACTGGAGTATATACGCGCAGCGTCCCGAAGAGACTTGCGGCTTATCTCATCACGCTGCTTTTACCCACTGTAATCATTAACGGCGCGATGTGGGGCCAGTGCGACAGTATTTATGTTTCCCTTGCGATTCTGGCTCTGTGGTTTGCCCTTACGGACAGACCAAAGCTTTCAATGGCGTTCTTTGCTCTCTCTTTCGGCTTTAAGCTTCAGGCCGTTTTCATTCTGCCTATCTGCCTTGTATTGGTCTTTGCAAAGAAGGTAAAATTCTGGCAGCTTTTCATCTTCCCCGCCGTCTATATAGCCGAAATCATGCCGGCGGTGCTTTTTGGAAGACCTTTCTTTAATACTCTGCTGCTCTATTTTAATCAGGCGGATTCCGTCGGAACAGGACTCAACTACAACTCTCCCTCCTTTTTTTCAATGATATCCGGCAAAGTAAATGTTGCGGCACTTTCCGCGCTAGGCGTAGCCTGCGCCTTCCTTTTCGTCTGCGCGATTCTCATCTGGGCGTGGTATAAACGCGAGAGTCTCGGAAATGAGGCGATTCTGGGCATCACTCTCCTGTTCGTCGCCGGTATTCCGTTCCTGCTTCCGCATATGCACGACAGATACTTTTATATGCTTGACGTACTCGCGCTTTTGCCCGCCGTACTGTGGACAAGCTATACGCCTGTAGCTTTCTTCGCGTCCTTTGCTTCTCTATTGTGCTACTACTCATATTTCAACCGCGCCTATCTCCTCCCGCTTCGTTACGGGTCCTTTGCTCTTATCGCGCTGATTATAATCTATTTCACTTTTACCGCCGAAAAACTGGGCTCCCGCAGGTACGACGCATACCTGCCGTGAAATTTTGATTTTGATGTTGACAAACCGCTCAATTCTGCTATAATAACCCTTGCGCCCGCTAAAAAGGGTGCTGGAAATGCGAGAGTGCTGGAATAGGTAGACAGGCACGTTTGAGGGGCGTGTGTCAACCGACGTGGGAGTTCAAGTCTCCTCTCTCGCACCAGAAAAGCAGCGTACGGCGATTTTGTCGTCACGCTGCTTTTTGTTTTTATATTATTTATAGCCGAAGAAAGAGAAAACTATGCTCAAACATGAGTTTTTAATTGAGGGAATCCCCTCTGTTTTATGGGGTGAAGCCTCGGACAAGCTATTTATAGCCGTTCACGGAAATATGTCAAACAAGGCTGACACCGTCATAGAGATATTTGCAGAGGAGGCGCTCACGCGCGGTTATCAGGTTCTGAGCTTTGATCTGCCCGAGCACGGCGAACGCAAAGCTGAGCCTTATGCCTGTTCCGTTCAGAACTGTGTTCACGACCTAGGTATAATAATGGATTACGCGAAGATAATATCCGACGACATCAGTCTGTTTGCCTGTAGTATGGGCGCATATTTCAGCCTGCTCACTTATGGCGGCGATTCACTTGGACACTGCCTGTTCCTGTCCCCTGTTTTGGATATGGAAAGACTCATAAGGAATATGATGGCATGGAACGACGTGACTGAAGAAAGGCTGGAGTCTGAAAAGGATATCCCAATACCGAACGGACCGACACTCAGCTGGGAATATTTCAGCTATGTTAAGGCGCATCCGATTGAGCGCTGGAATAAGCAGACTGTCATATTATACGGTGCTAAGGATAACATTACCGAAAAGGAAGTCGTCACGTCTTTCTGCTTAAAATTCGGCTGCAATCTTACCGTTCTTGAAAACGGGGAACATTTCTTCTGCAATTCGGAGCAGCTTTCGTTTTATAGAAAGTGGCTGGCGGAGAATCCGGACTATTGATAGATGCGCTGCCGGATGATAATCTTATACAATAAGCGCTTAGGAGAATCACATGAAACACTATAAATACATCTTCTGGGATTTTGACGGGACTATCAGCGACTCCGGCGAGGGCATTTTCAAAGCCGTCACCTATGCCGTCGAGCACATGGGAACGGGGCTTCTGCCTACGGAAACACTAAGAAAATTTGTCGGGCCGCCTCTCACCGAATCATTCATTAAATACTGCGGATATACGCAGAAGGACGCGGACAGGGCCGTGGCTTTTTTCCGCGAATACTATCAGTCCAAGGGCATATATGAAAACGCAATGTATGCTGGTATGGATGTTCTTCTCGGAAAGCTCAACGACGCGGGCTATATCTGCGTTGTTGCAACGGCAAAGCCCGAGCCTCTCGCCCGTGAAATAATTACAAGATACGGCATCGACAAATATTTCCGCTGCATCGCCGGCGCCAGCTTTGACAGCAGCAGGGCTAGGAAGGAACAGGTTATCGCCTACGCTCTGGAAACCTGCGGCATAAAGGACACTTCGCAGGTTGTGATGGTCGGTGATCGTGCGCATGACTGCATCGGCGCAAAGCAAAACGGACTAGACTGCATAGGCGTGCTTTACGGCTACGGTGACCGCGAGGAGCTTGAGGAAGCGGGCGTCATCGCAATTGCCAAAGACATCGGCGAGCTTTCGGGCATTTTCCTAAATTAGTATTTTGAAAAATCTAAAAGCGTCAGCCTCGGCTGACGCTTTTTCTATGCCTTTTAATTAAAACTCACACTGTGTAGTAAATGCCCTCTGATTGGCTGACTCTTCCCTGTTGTTCAAGGCGCTCAAGGTGCTTGAGCAGCATCAGCTTTTCCCAGAAAAGTACATAATTCGACGGATGCGCGCGGTAAATCAGCTTTGCCTCGGCAAGACTGTGAATGTCTGTGGGCTGCTGTGTAAGGTAGCAGTACACGCGCTCCTCCCTCTTTTCAATGCGCTGTTTGAACTCTGTCAAACAGGGAATGGGGTCTTCTACAATTTCGTGTATGTGACTTGATATGACGCGCGGAGGCTTCAAATCAATTATACGGTCGATGGAACGCATCATCTCCGCGGGATCCGCCAAATGCTCCCCGTACCACGGTCCTGCCTTTGTCAAGCATATATCGGAGCTGAAAAGAAGCTCCTCTTCGGGAAACCAGAAGCAGCAGTGTCCGGCAGAATGTCCCGGAGTGTGCATGACTTCGGCTTTCACGGTACCGAAATCCAGAATCTGTCCGTCTCTAATCGGCAGCACGGTACGCGAACTGTTATATGGAGATGGGCAGGCATCTGAAAGTGCCAGATTAATCTCCTGATTGGCTGTTCTAAAGTCGAGTCCCGGCATCAGCTCGTCCCATTGGTCGATTGAATTGCTGATTTTGGCCTTTTCCTCGTCCTTCAGAAGCTCTGTTTCGAGTTCGTGTATCATTATCTTGGCATTCGGAAACAGGCCGTTTCCTCGAATATGGTCTACGTGGTGGTGGCTGTTAATTACTATATCGATTTTCTTCGGGTCTACGCCCTGAAGCGCGGTCTCGTCCAGACCGGTTTCCAAAACTGCTTTGACGTCATCGTCGATATAAAGCCAGTTTGAGTAGGTAAAGCCCTGCTCCGTCAGCATCAATGTGATTTTGTCTGAAATCTTGACCTGCACTTTTGTCCCGTCCTCTCAGTCGCTGCATAAGCACATTCTCATAAAAAGGTATTTTATACTGTACATCTAATATTGTCCAGTCAAAAATAACGGAGCCGACCCTTTTGTGGTCAGGCTCCGTTATTCTCATATTCAAGTCTCAGGCTGCGCTGTCGCTGTTCATTTTATGGGTAAACACTGCGATTGCCAGAACCATTAACGCGACGGCGTAAGCGATAACCCACCATAGCTCAGGAAAAATTTCGCTGTAGTTGCCCGCGAGAGCGGCACGTCCCGCGTTCACGGCGTGCAGGAACGGCAGGGCGTTTGCAATCGCCTCAAAGGCTCCGCCGACGAGCTTTACATCGAACCATGTACCGGAGAGCCATGCGGAAAGGTTCGTGAGCAGCGCACCGCAGACACCCCCGACCTGCTTGTCGGTAAAAACAGTTCCGCAGAGAAGTCCGATTGCTATGAAAAGCACCGCTGCCGGCAAAAGAACCAGTATCGTCATCAGGATATGTACGCTGATTTGAAGCCCAAGAAACAGCGCCACAATGAAGCATACAACAATCTGCATAATTGCGAGTGGTAGCAGCGGAATCGTATAGCCAAGAATAAAATTCGATGCCGTCATCGGAGAAGTAAAGAGGCGGAGCATAAACGAGCTTCCCCTGTCCTTTGCAATCAGAAAACCCGAAAAAAGCGAAATAAATGAAAGTCCGAACACAGCGATTCCCGGCGTAAGCTGATCGACAGCGAAAAGCGTGACAGGGATGTTTGACTGAATAAGCGATAGCAGGAGAAGCACAACAATTGGAAAGCCCAGCCCGAAGGCTATATTCAGCTTATCTCTGATTATTTCCTTGTAGTTGCGAAGCGCAAATGCTCTTGTTCTCATAAAACCGCCTCCTTCCCGACAAAATAGAGAAACGCATCCTCGAAATTCTCGGTTTTAGCATCGCTCATCAGCTCGTTTGCTGTGCCGAGAGCCTTCAGCCTGCCCTTTGACATGATGCCGATTCTGTCCGCCAGAGACTGCGCCTCTTCCATATAGTGCGTCGTAAGGATTATCGTAATTTTTCCGTTGAGCTCCTTGATGATATTCCAAAGCTCACGCCTCGCGATAACGTCCAGCCCAAGCGTCGGCTCATCGAGAAACAGTATCTGCGGCTCCGATATAAGCGCCATAGCGATGCTTAGGCGCCTCTGCCAGCCGCCTGAAAGTGTCTTTGCCCTCTGTTCGGCTATTTCCTCCATATTAAAGGATTTAATCATCTCCGCGGTCTTTTCCTTTGCATGTTCCCTGCTGTGCCCGTAGATGCCGTAAATAAGCTCAAGGTTTTCCCTGACCGATAAATTAGGCGCGACGGCGGTCTCCTGCGGAGACACGTTGATTTTCTGTTTAACGGACTGCGGAGCGTCAATAATACTATCGCCCAAAAGCAGCGCGTCTCCGCTTGTCGGTTTTGCAAGGCATGTCAGCAGCTTAATGGTCGTGGACTTCCCTGCTCCGTTCACTCCGAGCAGCGCAAAAAGCTCGCCCTGTTCAATTGTGAGATTGAGTCCGTCGACTGCCGTTATTCCCTTGTATTTCTTTGTAAGAGCTTTTGCCTCAATCGCGATCATTTTTTCTCATCCTCGCTTTCGACGTTTTCTTTTATAACCTTTGCAAATTCGCCCAGGTTGGACTGATCCTCGTAGGGGTAAACCTCCTTGCCCTTGCCCGCGAAAATTGCTTCGGCTATCCCCAGCAGAACGTTCTGACGCTCGATTGCTATTCCTCTTTTCGGGTGCGCCATGATAACAAGCGACTGCCCAGGCTCGATGCCAAACATATCTCTGATTTCTTTGGGAATAACGATCTGTCCTTTCGGACCGACCTTTACGCTTCCCATAAACGGCTGTACTTCTTTCTTTTTCATATACCTACCTCTATTCCGAATTTAATAGTCAGACTAGTATTACTTGTTATACTTGTATTACCACTATAGCTGTCAAATGTCAAGCTCTCAGATGCTATTACATATACTTTTTACTGCTCTATTTTTTCGTAAACCTTATTTGTATCTTGATATACTGTTGACTAGAAATCGGATATGGTATATAATAATCTCAAATAACTTTATATCTAATTATTAATATCACCTGAAAGGCAGATATATGAAACAGTTCTCTTTGACCTGCTGTTCCACGGCCGATATGCCGCTTAATTTCTTCCACGATAACGATATCCCGTTTGCGTGCTTCCATTTCATAATAGACGGGAACGAGTATCCGGACGATCTCGGGCAGTCGATGCCGTTTGATGTATTTTATAAGAAGATAGCCGACGGTGCAATGCCCACAACAAGCCAGGTAAATGCTGAGGATTATGAAAAAATGTGGTTTCCCCTGCTTGAATCCGGCAGCGATGTTTTGCACATCACACTCTCCAGCGGCATTTCCGGTACAATTAACTCCGCAATAGTCGCGAGAGAGGCAGCGCTCCAGAAATATCCCAGTCGTAAAATCGTGATTGTCGACTCGCTCGGAGCATCCAGCGGATATGGACTTTTGGTCACCGAAGCCCTTCGTCTTCGCGATGGCGGCTCTTCACTTGATGCGGCTCAGAGCTGGCTTGAGAAAAACAAGCTCCACCTGCACCACTGGTTCTTTTCCACTGACCTTACGAGTTATGTCCGCGGCGGACGCATTTCAAAGGCCGCCGCGATGTTCGGCACAATATTGAAAATATGCCCGCTCCTCAACATGAACACAGCCGGTGAGCTGATTCCGCGTGAGAAAATACGCACAAAGAAGAAAGTCATAAGTGAAATTGTCGATCGTATGGAGCATCACGCCGAAAAAGGCCTTGGCTACAGCGGTAAGTGCTACATTTCAAACTCTGCCTGCTATGAAGATGCCCGCGCGGTTGCCGACCTGATAGAGGCTCGTTTCCCCAACCTGGACGGCAAGGTTCTAATTAACAGCGTCGGCACTGTAATCGGTGCCCATACGGGTCCCGGAACGGTTGCGCTCTTCTTCTTCGGTGATGAGAGAGTAAAGTAAACGAAAAAGTACTCCCGGATTACAGCGGTCTTTGCTGTAATCCGGGAGAATTTTTATGCGTATATCGAAATCTAAGCGTTATCCGTATTTTTCGGAAACCCATCTAAGGTTCTTTTATAATCCCTCGCCACAAACCACGCCATAAGCAGCGCTGTCGCAAAAACTACAGCTTCAAGGGTCCATGTGCCCATACCGATTAAAACGGTCACAGCGCTGAAGTCGATGAGCGTATGCGTAACAAAAGCCATCACAAGCCACCAGAGGTTCTTTTCACGGATACTCTTCATAACCATTACCGACCAGCCGATATGCAGCACGAGCGTTGATATGCGCTCAATTCCGCTTGCAAACACGAGACTCGGAGTAGACGGAAACGGCGTTGTAAGCAGTGCCATAATCGTACCAATTCCAACCATATAAATTGCCTCGATTCCTCCGTGTCCGACACCGAAGGCAATAGCGTCAGAGGTACTCCTGTACTTCTTTAGGAAAAGCGACATAACAATATATCTTCCGCCCTCTTCGAAGAGAGCTGCCGTGCTTCCCGCAAATAGCCCGAATAAAATTTGTTGAGTGTTTTGAAACGTTATGTACCACGCCTGGTATGGAAAAACGAGCTGAAGCAACGGTATGCGTGTCAGCACCTGAAAAACGATAAAGGTCAGGGTACCGAAAAGTATCGGCTTCCACATTTCCTTTTTTCGGACACAGAATATAACCGTCAAGGTTATCGGCAGAATCACAGAGCAGATTATCGTAAAAACACAGCTTAATATATTCATATATTCAACTTCCCCTGACTGCAAAATCAGACCTGACGGTCAAAGCTCGGCTTCGGCATATCTCTCAGCGCGAGATAGTAATTAACATAGGTGACCGAGGTATACGGTGTTACCCAGATTGTTACAAACGGAAATAGCGTCAGCAGCGCCCAGCCCAAAAAGCTAAGGTCCAGTACAAAAAGCTCACCCTTGCGTCCGGTCATCATTTTCTTGCTTTCTCTTATGCATTCAAGCGCGCTGAGCTCGGGGTTGTCGATCATAATAAAAAGCGCCATGCGGTAACGGTAAAGTGCTATAATACCCGGGACTACCAGAAGCAGGCTCCAGAGATAAACAAAAATGGCCATGAGTATATATAGCCACAGCGCTTTGAAGAAAATGGCGAAGCCGTCAAGCAGGTTTCCGAAGCTAGCTTTTTTAAGCTGACAGACGCTCATACAGTAAATTGTAAAGCCTGTGGCGAGCATTATCAACATAAGAACAATAGCGATTATAATCACAGCACTGCCCGCGTCTATATGGGGCAGCTGCGGAACATAGTCTAAATTTCCGGCAAGCATCTGGTCCATCATTTTCGTGTACGCCTGATACTGTCCGCTCACGGTATATGACAGGAATTGCAGAACATATGTTACAGCAAGAAAGACAAGCCCCACAAGTATCGGGCTTGGTTTCGTTGTCACAATTACACCCTTTGCATTCTGTTTGATTGCCGCGCGGTTAATTCTCATACATTTTTCTCCTTGCATAGAGGAATATACAAAACGGTTATAAAGATTCTACCACATAATTCCTATAAAATAAATGAAAACTTTACAGCCTAAGACGCGGCTGGTTCCTCAGATAAGTATTTGTAATTCAGCTCTGTTTGTGCTATTCTTTTCCGTGTAAACGCATTTATTTCGTAATTATAATATTACCCGCATCCGAAAGGAAAAAAATACTTCTATGAATGAGCTTCAGGAAAAAATCATTAAACTGAAAAAAGAGCGGGGCGCTCTCATACTTGCCCACTATTATCAGTCTCTGCCGGTACAGGACATCGCGGATTTCGTCGGCGATTCATTTGCGCTCGCAAAGCTTGCGCAGAGAGCGAGCGAGGAAACGCTGATAGTCTGCGGAGTCAGATTCATGGCGGAAAGCGCAAAAATACTCAATCCCGAAAAAGCCGTCTATCTTCCATCCGGCGACGCCGGCTGTCCGATGGCGGATATGATAACGCCCGACGATGTTCTGGCACTAAAGAAACAGTATCCGGACGCTGCCGTTTGCTGCTATGTCAATTCATCCGCGGCGGTCAAAGCCGTGAGTGATATATGCTGCACCTCTTCTTCAGCGGAGAAAGTAGTGCGCTCGCTTCCGAACAAACAGGTTATTTTTGTTCCGGATAAAAATCTCGGCTCTTACATTGCTAAACTTGTCCAGGAAAAAGAAATCATCCTCTATAACGGTTGCTGCCCTATCCACGATAATGTTTCGGCTAAAGACGCGGAAGCAGTCAGACGTACTTTGCCGGGCGCGAAAATTCTCGTCCATCCCGAATGCAGACCGGAAGTGCTGGCGTTTGCCGACTATATCGGCTCAACCGCCGGAATTCTGGACTACGCGCGCAAAACGGACGCTGATAATCTCGTTATAGGCACTGAGCAGGGTGTTTTCGACATTCTCTCGCGCGAACTGCCGGAAAAAAAGCTCCATCTTCTGAAGGCTGATTTTGTCTGCGCGGATATGAAAAAAACCGGTCTCGAGGATGTCCTCGCCTGTCTCGAAGGAAGAAGACAGCCCGTAGAACTGGCTGAGTCCGAGCTGCAAGGCGCGAGGATAAGTCTTGAACGTATGGTAGAAATTGAATAGCGTATAGTTTACATAACAAACTGGACTGCCGCTCTATACTAATGAGCGGCAGTCCAGTTTGTATTATTGGTTTACGTAATTCCTTTTGCCTTTTTCATATCCTTAATAGCCGTTTCGAATTTATCCTGAACGCCCTCTGCCTTGTAAAGTATCTTTTCAGCACTTACATTCTCGGCGGGATCGGGACTCTGCGCATCTGCAATAACGCACCACAGCTCTCCATCCACGAACCACACGCAGATAACCTTATCCTTGGCATCCTTGTCTTTTTCGGTATTTGCCGGAACATACAACGTATACAGCGGATCGTTCTTGAGTATATCCCCGTCTTCCGGAGTGTACTCGACGGAGCCATCCGGCAGGGCTGTTACAAGCTCGTAAAGCTCGTTCAGGTCTTCTTCTGTTGAGAGAGTGAACAGCAGCTTGTTTTTATCGGTATCCTTTTCTTCTGTGTAATACTTGCCCTCAAATAACTTAATTTCCTTCGCGTCAAACAGGAAATAGGGTTCCTTGCTGTCTTCTGTTCCGGCTTCGTTCGCGGCAAGTATGTTCGGAGAAGCAAAACCGAACTGGAGCACAGCACCGTCGATGGTTTCAGTCACAGGCACCTCGCCTTGCGTCAGTTTGACCTGCTCCGAAGCTCCCAAGCTATCCTTTGCCGCCACGCCGGCGCTTCTGTCGGCCGTACCCTCGGAGCCTCCGCCCCCTGCGGAATCCGCCATCATGGTCTTGTTCTCTGCCGCTTTTGGGGCGACCGCGCTTTCTTCTGCCGCGCCGAGCTTTGTACCGCCCAGCAGACCGAAATGCGAAGCGCCGAACAGGACAAGGGCAAGGCAGGCGGCAAGTGCCGTGAAGCGTCCGAAAGCAAAGCGTTTTTCTGTCTTTTTCTGGTTTTTGATTTTAAACATCACGCCTTTTGCAAGCGTGTCGGGCGGCGTAGCCAGTTCCTCAGAAAGAGCACCTGAAATGCCCTTAAAAGCATTGTAAACTCTTCTGCAGTCGTCGCACTCTGCGATGTGGGCGCGAAGCTCGGCTTCCTGTTCGACGGAAAGTTCGCCGTCCAGCATAGCGCTCATAAGCTCTATATATTTTTCACAGTCTGTCATGCTTCACACCTCCTTTGCTTTCTTTGACGTAAGCCCGAATGAAAAGTTCCCGTCCGCAGTCAGTATCGCACAAAGCCTCTTTCGTGCGCGGAAAATCCGGGACTTAACGGTCCCCTCCTCAAGCGAAAGCGCTTCCGCGATCTCTTCATAGCTCAAACCGTCAATTTCGCGCAGAAGCAGTATCGCCCTGTAATCCTTCGAAAGACTCATAAGCCCGCGGTTGACCGCATCACGCAGTTCCTTTTTCTCCACCAGCGTTTCCGGAGAAAAGCGCTCATCCGGAATCTCAAGCTCCTTCTCATCTTCCTCATCGCTCATATAAGTCAGAGAGCCGTGGGACTTTCGTCCCGAAGAACGCAGGAAATCTAGGCAGACGTTCGTCGTCAGCCTGTAAAGCCAAACGAAAAAGCGGCTTTCGCCGCGGAAAAGCGCAATCGAGTTGTAGGCCTTGATAAACGCTTCCTGCGACATATCAAAGGCGTCCTCTTCATTGCCGACCATACGGAGGGCGAGGTTATATACTCTTGTCTGGTTGTCAAGGACAAGCTTTTCGTATGCAGAGCTGTCTCCGCTCTGAATTTTCGCGACGAGGATGTCCTCTTCTTCTCGCGTCATCGGTTCACCTCAATTCTCTCTTGATGAGCTTTACAAGCTCGTAAATATCATCAAATGTTTCCACACGCACCGCCTGTGTCCTGTAGTAGCCCGAATGCGGCACGCCGTGCAGATACCAAGCCAGATGCTTTCTCGCCTCAAGGCAGGCAATCTTCTCTCCCTTGTATTTCTTTGCTTCCTCGAACTGCTTGACCGCGACATCAATTCTATCTGAAAGCGGCGGAAGCACGGGCTGCTTTTCTCCGCGCAGCAGCGCGTTTGCTCTCGTGAAAATCCACGGGTTGCCGAAAGCTCCGCGCCCGATCATCGCCATGTCGCAATTCGTGTACCGCAGAATCCTGACGGCGTCCTCCGGTTCAAAAACATCGCCGTTGGCGAAAACAGGTATGCTGACAGCCTTTTTCACATCGCGTATTATGTCCCAGTCTGCAACGCCGGAATACATCTGAGTTCTTGTGCGCCCGTGCACCGTTATGGCCGAAGCGCCCGCTTCCTCGCACATTCTTCCGAATTCGACAGCGTTCACGCTGCCCTTGTCCCAGCCCTTGCGGAATTTGACGGTCACAGGAACTCCCGCTCCGCGCACGACGGCTTCAATTATCTTTTGCGCCTTTTCGGGCTCACGCATCAGAGCGCAGCCGTCTCCGTTACCGGAGACCTTGCCGACGGGGCAACCCATATTGATATCTATAACGTCCGCGCCTGAAATCTCTCTCGCAAGCCCCGCTGCCTCCCCCATAAATTCCGGCTCGCTGCCGAAAATCTGCGCTGCGCTGGGGTGTTCGCCCTCCCCGATTTGCAAAAGGCTCTTCGTTTTGATGTCTCCGTAAGCAAGTGCTTTGGCGCTCACCATCTCCGTGCAGGTATAGGCGGCTCCCGCCCTAATGCAAACCTCGCGGAACGCGATGTCCGAAACGCCCGCCATCGGAGCAAGCGCCAGTAGTCCATTTATTTCAACATTACCTATTTTTACCATTATAACTTCCTAAAACTGAATGTCAAGCCCCACGGGACAGTGGTCACTGCCGTAAACTTCGGGGCAAATGTATGCCTTATCAATGTTATTCTGCAGTCTGTCCGACACAAGGAAATAGTCAATTCTCCAGCCGACATTCTTTTCACGCGCATTCATGCGATAGCTCCACCAGCTGTAGGCGTTCTCAGTTTCGGGATAAAGATATCGGAAGCTGTCTGTAAAGCCGGCTTCCAGAAGCTCCGAGAACTTCGCGCGCTCCTCGTCCGAAAAGCCGGGGTTTCCCCTGTTGGTCTTCGGATTCTTGAGGTCAATTTCCGCATGCGCGACATTCATGTCGCCGCAGACGATGACGGGTTTTATAGCGTCCAACGCACAAAGGTGCTCGCGGAAAGCGTCGTCCCAGCTCATACGGTAAGGTAAGCGTTTAAGCTCGTCCTGTGCGTTCGGAGTATAGACGCAGACAAGGTAAAAGTCCTCAAATCCGAGAGTAATGACGCGCCCCTCTGTGTCGTGTTCGGGCAGGCCGAGTCCATAGGACACGGAAAGCGGAGTTTGCTTAGTAAAAATCGCCGTTCCCGAATAGCCCTTTTTCTCGGCGTAATTCCAGTAGGTTTCGTAGCCGGGCAGGTCAAGTTCAATCTGCCCCTCCTGAAGCTTCGTTTCCTGAAGGCATAAAATATCCGCTTCGAGTCCGTAGAAAATGTCCTCAAAGCCCTTGTTTACAACTGCCCTAAGTCCGTTGACGTTCCAGGAAACAAGTCTCATCATCTTTTCTCCTTCTTGGCGACAAGGCGATTTATCTTCACGCCCTGCTCATGGAATTTCGCCTCGTAATCAGTCATAACGCCGACAACCCCGTTCGCGTGGAGGTCGTGGGTCACTTCGGATAACGTCCAGCCTTCTCTGATAAGCGTGTCGACTGAGTATTCAAAAAGCGGTACGTTGTCTGTTTTAAAATGTATCTCGCCCTCAGGCTTGAGGACATTTTCATAAAGCGCAAGAAAATCCGGCGAGGTTAGTCTGTGCTTCGCGTCGCGATTCTTGGGCCATGGGTCAGAAAAGTTTAAAAATATGCGGTCAACCTCGCCCTGTGCGAAAATCACGGGCAAAGCAAGTACGTCAGCATCAATAAAGCGCACGTTTTCGATACCACGGTCATATGCCCGCTCCATGCCGATTATCATCGCGTCCGCCACTTTTTCAATTGCGACGAGAAGAATGTCGGAGTTTTGTTCGGCGGTGTCGGCGGTGAATCGGCCCTTGCCGCAGCCGAGCTCGATCCATAATTCCGAGTAACCGGAAATTGCATTAAGCCATTCGCCCTTCAGGGCGGCGGGGTCTTCTATCTGAACATGGGCACAGCGCTCCATGCGAGGTATTAAATTAGGTTTTCTGCGAATTCTCATAGTGTTTGTCACGCTCCTTTCGCGATAATACCATATGCGCCTAAAAACATCAACAAAAAACCGTTGCAGAATCATGGAAACCGTGGTATTATATCAAAGCTTCGGGAATGACGTTTGTGTCCGCGTGCGCAATTAATATATGTATATCCGGGTGTAGCGCAGCTGGTAGCGCGCGTGGTTTGGGACCACGAGGCCGCAGGTTCGAAACCTGTCACTCGGACCAGTTTCGCAGAAAAACCGCCGATTTTGGCGGTTTTTCTGCGTTAATTGTTCAGTAATTCCAAATGCATCCCTAATTGAATTTTGCCATTAGGGACAGAAAAAGATGTTCGACGGCGGAGTCCCTCCGCCGTCGATTTTGCTAAAATCCCTAATTTGTCCCTAACGGGATGCGAAACAGGAAAAATCGGCGTTCTTGACCTTTACATTGTGGCTATTATATTTTTTAAATACTATGTCTAAGCTTACAGTTAAGATTTTTGTGTTGCTCCTTCCTAATCCATTTTAAAAGCTGCCGGAAATGATATTTGTGTCCATTTCTGGTACTATAATGGTATTGTAACCTATAATATTAAACTAGTGGAAGGCTGCGTTGCTCATTTTAAAAAAGCGGTCACCAAGAATAGACATACGATACCTACATTTTTGAATTCAGAAATAAATTGTACTTGTATTCCGGATACCGCTCTGCTATGCTTTGTACAGATAAGGCTTGCGTTCTCCGGAATGCGGCGGGCCGCCGGGCTGTTGCAGCAGCTTCGGCGGTTTTTTCTTTTGCACGGGACATTGAGCACCATCCTTTTGTTTGTTGGCTTGCGGATAAGCCGATCACCCCCTGCTATTTCAAATTTTACTGGCCACGCGTCATACACCTTCCTGCCCTGGAGCCTTATGTGACTTCCACAGCGTTTGCATCTCCGTTGGTGGGCTCACCTTTTTTAGGGTCTTCGCCCGCTTCTCCCCGAGAGTATGAACTCTGACGGTGGGTGTTTGATTGTCAAGGTACTGTTCTAGAGGAAAAATCCGATTGATTTATTTTTATATATCGGGTATAATTTGAGTATAGCAACCGAAGTCCATTTCCGCAAGAGGTCCGGCGCAAGTTGGGTAGCGCTCAAAACTCCATCGGATAGTACAGGGGTGAGTTGAATGTATTACATGAACAATGATTTTTTTGACGGCTTTTCCATCCTCTTTGCTAAGTCGGAAAGCATTCTCAACGAAAAAAGCCGCCCGCTTGGCAGTTATGCCGCAGACGCGCTGGACACGGACACAGCGCTCCTTGCAGAGCTTCGCGGCAAGATATTCGCATTTCAGGAAGTGTTTACGGTGTTCCTATCTGCCCGGGACGCTTCGAGCACGGCGGAAGCACAACAGGCGTTGAATGCGGTTTGGGCACTGCTGGAGAAGCTTCCGGTCTATTCTCAGATGAAATCGAGCGGACAGAGTGCACGTCAGCTGATGGTTTATCTGCGGGAGCATCCGGCAGAGACTGATGATATGCTGACACGGGGCACGGAGCGAAACACGATGCTGCGTCGCTGGCAGGATAAGCTCACGGGATTTGTTCCCGCTTATAACGACTTCGTCCGCGAGGCGACATGGATGCTGGAAAACTATTTTGAAGGTCTACCGTCCCGGAGGCCGGAGGCCTACGCAGTTGCCTATGGTCAATACCGCTTTGAAGTGTCTGAGGAGCTTCGCATCCGGCAGGAGGAACAAGAGGAGACCGGCAATCTCTCGGAAATAGAAATACCGAAGCTGTCTTTCAGCACTGAGCTTTCTTTTGAGCCGGTTGACCTGTCGGGGAAAAAGGTACCTGTACTGGCGGAGAAATTTATCTTCGATAATCTGACAGACTTTCTTTTCACCGACCTGCATCGCGGTATGGCCGCTGGGAACATTCCACGTCAGTGCCGCAATTGCGGACACTGGTTTTTGGCTGTCGGTGGGTATGACACGCTATACTGCAGCAAAATTGCGCCGGGTGAAACGAAAAGGACCTGCCGTAATGTCGGGGCCCACAACAAGGAGCAACTGAAAAATAGCAAGGATTTTGCGCAGCGTGAATACAGCCGCGTCTATAGTCGGCTGAAGGCCAGAAAGAGAAGCGGCACGATTACTACGGACGAGTGGAACCGTCTGGTCGCCGACGCGCAGGAGCTGAAGGAAAAAGCAAAGCGCGGCGATATCAGCGAGACGGATCTGAAGCGGATTTATGATAAAATCTGATTTGAAAGCATACCTTTGTCTGAGGGCAGACTAAAAGCTCTCGCGGAAGCACAACCGCGAGAGCTTTTTCGGTTTACGGTGGGAGGGTTTAATTGTTGTAATGAGTCTTCTTAATACATTTCCCCATTGCCTGTTGACGTGGGACGGCCGTGGCAAAAACAATCAACAGCTAACCCATCTCGCAGACTTTGTTCCCGTTTTCGTAGATGTTCTCGTCGTAGATGCAGACGTTTTCGCCGCCGACTTCCACCCAGCCGAAGCCCGGCATCCAGGCATATGGCTCACCGTCGATTGTGCATTGGTCGCTGGGCGTAGGCTCTGATGACTGCGTTTGCGCAGCGGTTTCCGGCGGAACAGTTTTTTGAGGTGTTTCCGAAGCCAGCGCGGTAGTCGCCTCTTTGACTGGCTGTTGTTCCTCTGCCGGAGTGGCAGCTGAAGGCGTCGTCTTCTGCTCTGTTGCTGGAGCCTCCGTTGCTTGCTCCGGTCCGGCCTGGTTGTCATCATCAGAGGAGATAATCGGCGGCGCAGTGCCCGGAACCGTGGCTTCGGTTTCGATTACAGCCGACATTTGCTCTCCAACGAGTACTTTTCCATCCGCGCCGTTTTGAGGCCATCCTCGGTCAACTCGGTGAGCGCAATATTTCCCAGACCAGGGATGATATGATTTTGGAAAATATATCGACGCGCTTCATACGTTGTCCGGCGGACATTCGGCTTGTCATAAACCTCCATCCAGTAATCTGTCCACTCCTTGATCGTCATATTCCCACCTCCTTGCAGCGCCGCGCCAGGTCCCGGAACGGAACCCATGGCAGGCGCGCCGAGCTCAGTAATTTGCGGTGCAGGTAGTAAAATTCATGGAGCTGATAGGGCTCGTAGGTTTTGGGATTAATAAATGCCTGCGGTTTTTCGGAATGGCACTTGTGCTCTTCTGTCAGCAGCGCGGCGACTTTTTCGTTCAGAGTCAGTAACCGTTTGCCGCGCAGTATAAATCGGTTCTGGACATTGAAATCGGCCCACAGCAGTGTGAACAGTTCACATTGCCGCAGGCCGCTGGTCAGTCCGATATAGACGATTGGGAGTACGCCGTGCTCACCGGCTGCTTTCAGATAGCGCTGGATCTGCCCGATGCGCAAAAGATTTGTTTCATGTTCATCCACTTCCGGCACTTCATAGCCTTTCGCCGGATTGCACTCAATAAGCTGCTCCCGACAGGCTTCATCCAGAGCCCTCCGCAGAAGCAGGTGTACGCACCAGACGCTTAGGGTACTCAATCCGCTTTTTATGAGCTGCTCGTAAAATGACCGCACACTTTCCTCCGTCAGTTCGCTCAGCTTCATTTTTCCGATGTCGGGAATGATGTGCCTGTAAATCAGATTCCGGTAACCGCCTTCGGTGTTGGAGTTCCATTGTCCAACGCGGTCCGTGAACCACCGACCTGTCCACTCCCCTACTGTAATGTTCTGCATTTCCTCGCCTCCTGTCAGCAAGGAACAGTATCACAGAAGGTTTTGAATATCCAGAGAAAGATTTCTTACTGGCATCGGCTAAAAAGCACCGTCTGTTCCTTCATTGAAATTTTACCGACCTGATACCCATATGCCGCGAGCTCCTTTTTGTATGTCAGAAAGGAATGGTCGAGCGGTATGCCGGCGATGCTTCCGATCTCATCAAAGGTCAGGCGGAAGGACTCCTCGCCGCGCTGTTGAACATATTCCCACAGGGCGTTGTATTTACTCATGTTGATTCACTCCTGATTTTCGAACATCGGTTCCAGAACCTCTTTGATAAAATCGATTCTGTCCTTAGGGCGCGGCATGAACCGTGACGCGATGGCAATGACCAAATTTTTCGCCGTATTCACCTAGATTGTATTCCCGCCATCGCCTAAGGCCGCATAACTTTGTTCTTTTGCGTCGATGACCCACCATAACAAACTATAATTATGTACGCTCTATATTGATGGGCAAGGGGTTGACGCCTTCATCGAGACTTTGTCGGACAAGCCAGCATGTAATAATCATTGTTGTTATATTGAAAAGTACCGACTGTAGTCATGTTACCTTTGCGTGTATGCGCAGCGTATGATCTGTGATTGATTTGATTGATGAAAGTTACCATAATGGGAAAGCGATCTGCCATATTTTCCAGCGACGCGAAGAATACCTTTTCAAACAACCCCGTTCCACGAAATGAGCTGTCAACGCACATCGGCCCATACTGATAGGAATTACCCGCCGACAAAATTTGATTCTTGAACGAGTTTTTTGGCAGTTCCTGAATCATGTGTGAAAAGAACGGCCATTCAGACCAAAAGCCCCAAGAAGCCGCCATTGCATAACTCACGACAGCGCCGTTTTCTTTAGCGACAGTTATTCCATTCTCACGATTTATTAGTTGCTCGAGCTGCTTTTGCGCGAAATTGGTGGTAACAAAACCATCGGGCTTATCATTTTCATCAATTGACGCAATGTGGTATTTTCTGTGCAGTGCCATAACACTGTCCAGATCATTTAAAGTTGCCTGCATAATTTCCATTCTTTTCACCCCAATAATCACTAGCCAAGTAAGCTGTACGCATACATAAACTAACTATCTTCCCGGCATTTAATAAAAACATTTACGCAGTGGTCGATATCTTGTCTGGTTGTCTGCCAGGAACAGACGCTTATCCTTATGACCGGCTCATTGTTCCATACCGCGCCTCCGCACCAGCATTCGCCAGAAGACTGAATATTCAGCAATGTAGATTTTGTTTTTTCCGACGTTTCGCATTTTATGAGAATTTGGTTGAAAACGACAGCATTCAATACATAAAAACCACTTTCAGACAGCTTTTCAGCGAAATATTCCGCGTTGGAACAAAGCGTGTCGACGAGTTCGCTGACGCCGGTTTTTCCAAGATATTTCAGCGCCGCCCACAACTCGATACTTCTGGCGCGCCGTGACATTTCGGGAGTATAAAGCATCCCGTCCCGGCTGTCGCTGTACTGTATGTAAGAGCCGGTGGCCTGCATCGCGTTTACCAGCGCCGAACGGTCTTTGCATAGAACAATCCCGCAGTCATATGGCGCGTTCAGCGTTTTATGGGCATCCGCCGACCAGGAATCGGCTTTTTCAAAGCCTCTTATCAATGCGTACTTTTTCTTTGAGGCTGCCGCCCAGAGCCCAAATGCGCCGTCCACGTGTATCCACGCGCCAGCCTCGTTCGCGATTTCACAGAGCTTTTCAAGCGGATCGAAAGCTCCGCTGTTGACGTTGCCCGCCTGAACAATCAGCAGGGTGTTACTGTCAATCGGCGGCAGCTTCTCAGGTATGATACGCCCCTGCTCGTCGACTGGCGCAAGCTGTACTCGGTCCTTCCCCAACCCAAGCAGTGCCAGAGCCTTGAATACGGATGAGTGAGCCTGCTCGCCTAGAATAACCTTTATGAGAGGTGCACCGAACAGTCCTTTTTCATTGACATTCCAGTCTCGCCGTTGAAGAATGGCGTTACGCGCGGCTGCGAGAGCGCATATGATAGCGGTCGAAGACCCGCTTACGAAGCCAGCGGCAGTCCCAACCGGCAGCCCCAACAGATCAACAATCCACTTCTCACAGACCTCCTCCAGCTTCGCCGCAATCGGAGACATAACAAACAGGCCGGAGTTCTGGTCCCACGTATCGGATAGCCATTTTGCGGCCAGCGAAACAGGCAGGATGCCTCCGTTGACGAATCCGAAATATTTTCCGCCATTCTGTGCGACAGTCGCTATCGAGCCGTATTTGTCCAGCAGCTTCAGTATATCCGACGGAGGGCATGTTTCATCCGGCATAGACTCGTCAAAAACCCGCAGCTCAGATATGACCGAAGCGGACGGAGAGACATCCATATCGGGCAGCCCGTCGATATAGCTGTAAGAATATGTCTTCGCCTGCTCGAACAGCTCTTTTGAAGCCAACTGAGTCCTCATGTCCCGCCACAATCCGTTTTCCTTCATTTCTCATTACCCCTTTCAGCTGTATTGTATGACTTTGCTATATTATGGCTTGACATTGTATTACTGTCAAGCCATAATTGTGTTACATACAATTATGGAGGACACAGCAGTGTGGGACTTGAAAATCATCGATACGGATAAGACTCTTTATGTAGCAATCGCCGACGCCATAGAGCGCGATATCCGGCTTGGAGTATTAAAACCTGGAGAGAAATTGCCGACACACCGAGGACTTGCAAAAACAGTCGGGGTCAATGTCACCACAATTACGCGCGCTTTTAAGGAGGCAGAAAAGCGCGGTCTGGTGACCTCAATCGTTGGCAGCGGAACTTATGTTTCATCCGACTCCGGTTATTATCCGTCTCTTTTAAATACTGAAAAAGGCCCTGAAAAACTGCTTGAACTGGGTCTTATTCTGCCCATTTACGCGAGAGAGCCGGACATAAGCCCCGTTGTGGAAAAAGTCCTTCACAGAAGCAACCTGAATGAATTCATGGCATATACGCCGCCTCAGGGGATAGAACGGCATAGACTTGCGGGAAGCGAGTGGATGAAGCGCTTCGGCGTAACCGCTGATATTGAAAATGTAATAATCACAGCGGGAACACAACACGCGCTGAACTGCATTTTTTCCTCTGTATTTCAGCCGGGAGATCGCGTTGCCGCCGACTGTCTGGTCTATCCTGGCGTTAAAACGGCAGGCAGGCGTTGCGGCATCCAACTTGAGGCTGTGGAAATGGACGACGAGGGTATGCTCCCCCAAGCGCTTGACGCCGCATGCCGCCGCCATGCCGTCAAAGGGATCTATACAGTGACAGCCATGCAAAATCCGACGAACGCCGTTATGTCGGCAAAAAGGCGCGCCGAGATAGCGGAAATCATTGAAAAAAACGACTTGATTCTGGTTGAAGATGATATATACCGTTTTCTGTCAAGCCAAAAAGCGACGACTCTGACACAGATGCTGCCGGAGCGGAGCGTTTACATTGCTGGCCTTTCAAAAGCATTTTACGCAGGCCTTAGGACAAGCTTCGTCGCCGCGCCTAAGAAGCTTTGCAACAAAATCTCTCAGGCTGTGTTTGATACGCAATGGATGGCGTCCTCTCTCAACGCGGAAATTGCCTGTGAGTGTATTACCAGCGGTTTGGCGGATAAGATCATCGCGGCGAAGCTGGATGAAATCGAGCTGAGAGCCTGCTTAATAAAATCAACATTATCCGGTTTCAGTTACAAATATGTGCAGAACAGCATGTTTGCATGGCTGAAGCTTCCTGACGATTGGAGCAGCGGTGATTTTGAAAAAACCGCGTATGAAAACGGAGTCAATGTGATACCCTCCGAAAAGTTTGCAATAGGCGGCGTCGTACCTCCGAATTACGCCCGTATTTCGCTGTCAGGCGCGGACAGCGTTGCGGAATTTGAAAAAGGTCTTAGTATTGTGTCTAAGATGCTGAATTACGAAATCGGTCCGAAACTCTGCGTTTTATAAGGGCGGATGTTATTATTTACAACAAACCAGCAAACAGCGAAGGGGGCGGCAAATATCAAGCACGCGGCGAATTTTATTACGGCCTCCCGGTTTGTCTTTGCCGGGCTTCTGCTGTTGGCGCACCCTTTTTCAGCGCTCTTTTGGGCGTGGTATCTCTGCGGAGGCGTCAGCGATCTACTCGACGGCCCCGTGGCAAGTAAACTTCATCAGCAGAGCGAAACGGGAGCGAAGCTCGACAGCGCGGCAGATTTTCTGTTTATCCTGTGCGTTGGCATCGCGGTTGTCCGAAGCGCCGTCTTTCCCGCTTGGGTGTTGATCAGCGCGGGTGTCATCGCCTTAGTGCGTTTTGCAGCATACGGCGTCGGCTATTTCAAGTACCGTACGTTTTCAGCGCTGCATACCGTGCTGAACAAGGCAGCGGGCGCACTTCTCTTTACGTTCCCCCGTCCTGTACAGTTTGCTGGGTATGAGTGCGGCGTGTGTAATCGTCTGCGGCGTCGCCTTTGTTTCGGCTGTGGAGGAACTAATCCTCACGATCCGCTCCATAGAACTCGACCGCAACTGGAAGAGTCTTTGGGCGGAGCACAAGAACAGCATCGTGGACGCCAGGATGAAAGGTGCCGAACGGGACGCTGAAAGCGAGGACAACCCCAAAAACGCGTAGGTCGGGCAGACAATGAGACGTTGTTTGCCCGACTTACTTTTTACGGTGTCCTTGCTCTCTCCGAGATATGATTGCCGTTATCGGCAATAAAGCCGCATAATGCAATGAATACTTTGTTGATATTTTGCCGATACTGTGGTATGATAACGGTGTCACAGGAGGGCGTGTCATGAAATACTTATCGGTTGCCGAGATGGCGAAAAAATGGAATATTTCCGAGCGCAGTGTGCGGAATTATTGCGCCCGGGGGCGCATCAGCGACGTTTTTTTGACGGGTAAGACCTGGAACATTCCCGAAACGGCAGAAAAGCCCCGTCGGAGCAATCAGCACATAGACTCGCCTACTACTTTGCTGGAGATTCTTAAGGCTGAAAAAACGGCAAAAACCTCCGGCGGCATCTACCATAAAATGCAGATCGAGCTGACCTATAACTCCAATCACATGGAAGGCAGCCGCCTGACCCACGACCAGACACGCTACATCTACGAAACCAACACCATCGGCGCAGGCGACAGCGTGAATGTGGACGACGTGGTAGAAACGGCAAATCACTTCCGCTGTATTGATCTTGTAATCGAACACGCGGATGACAAGCTCAGCGAAAAGCTGATAAAAGAACTGCATCTGGTGCTGAAAAACGGAACCAGCGATTCCCGCAAGGACTGGTTTGCCGTGGGAAACTATAAATGTCTGCCTAACGAAGTGGGCGGCAAGGAAACAACCGCGCCTGAGGAAGTTCCCGCGCAAATGGCCGGACTGCTGAGCGACTACAACGCCGTGAAAGCAAAAACGCTGGCGGAACTTCTTGACTTTCATGTTCGTTTTGAGTCGATCCATCCCTTTCAGGATGGAAACGGCCGCGTCGGCAGGCTCATCCTGTTCAAGGAATGTCTGCGCAACAACATTGTGCCGTTTATCATAAGCGATGATCGAAAGCTGTATTATTATCGCGGCCTGAGCGAGTGGCAAACCGAAAAGGGCTTTCTGACCGACACCTGCCTTGCCGCGCAGGATGCATTCAAGAAATATCTGGACTATTTTCGGATTGGGTATGAGGATTAAACCAGAGCTTTAAATTATTGTTCTGCGTTTTGTTGATATATTTCCCCACCGCTTGGCGGAGTGGGTGGACGCAAAAGAAACAGCCGCGATTTTCCGCCTGTTACAGTCTGTAAAACCGAGACACATCTTTTAATATACAGAATCCATCCCTATTTTCATCTCAGTCAACAAAAGTTCCAGCCGAAACTAACAGGTTGCGAAAGCGGTGGAAAGTAAGCGGGGCTTTAGCAAACAAGGCAGCAAAGAACGATACATTCCGCGAAAGCTTTTCCTGAAAGCTCAGACACGCGTTTGGGACCGCGAGGCCGCAGGTTCGAACCTTGTCACTCGGACCAATTTCAAGGAAAAGCCGCCGATTACGGTGGCTTTTCTGCGTCTTATGTTCGGAATTTATAAGGTCATCACTAATCGATTTATGCAATTAGTGACAGAAAAAGATGTTCGGCGGTGGAGTCCTTCCGCCGCCGATTTTGCCAAAATCCCTAATGCGGTTGAAGAAATGGATAACCGTAAAATGGTTGGGATTTCATAAGACCCTCTCCATCATTTTTAACGCCCTGTAACCGTTACGGCTACAGGGCGTTTATTATTAAATGCCTGTGATTTCCGGAGTTACCTTTATCAATGTTATCCGGGGTTGACCGCCGCACACCTGATAAAGTTAAAAAGCACTTTCTTTGCTCTGTCTACTCTATCGGTCTGCGGCGCGCACCGACCTTCTGCGTCCAGTCGATATGGGTAGAGATATGCGACAGCTCCGGGCTTTCGAGAAGAGTCTTTTTGTGCTCGCCGCACTGCAGTTCCGAAATAGTTTTCATCTGTTTCGTAATATCCTCCTGTGAATTGCCGAGATTGGCGAAATACTGGAGGTGTTGCTGTATATTTGCCCCCATAAGCGAAAAATACTCTACCTGAGCGGTAATAATTTTGTCCTCCGGGTTTTCCGGGTTGATGATGCCGGGCAGCTTTGTTATAAAATCAAGATCGACCTGGACATTTGCAAAATCTCTGAGAATCTCCTCATAGTGGTCATAGATGTCGGAAACAGACATGTTTTCTATCGCCGTACCATATTTCCTTGAAAACATGTCGTACTGCAGGCGTATCGTCTCCTTGAACTGGCGCGCTCCGCGCATATTCCGTTCTCTGGCCTCCCGGAGTTCCTGCGGCGGAGTCACGCCGGATTCCATTCCTCTGCCTTTTCCGAGATCCATTAGCATCTGCTTATACTCGTCTATGGTCATGGTCTGGGTGGCATCATATGTTTTGTACTGCCGGAAGCCTCGAAAAAGCGCTTCGCCGATGTCCTCGGGATAACCGTTTTCCTTCGCCTCCTTTTCGCTCCACCCTGCAAGCCTGTAGTGCTCGTGACTTAACCGATGGGATATTTCTTCCTCTTCTGTGCCTTGCTCTCCCGGCCTTAACGCATGAAAACTCTCATAATATTTCGCAATGTCGTCGAACGGAGACTCTCTTTCAGTAATACTTTTGAGCCCCGGCTTCTTTTCATATAGCTTCTTGCACTTAGCCTTGAACGCCTCCGAATTGGGATCGTGCTCGTCCCTGCGGCGTTTCAAAGTCGTTTCTATAAGGCGATTCCCGAGCTCGATGCGCGAATCCGCATATTCCGTCATGTCCGCCGGCTCTTTGATTTTGCCTCTAAACTCAGTTTCGGTAAAACAGTCATCGGTGAGAAGCCCGTACTTCGCGGCATTCTTCATCGCAAGGCCCCTCGATTTCTCAGCGAGGCCGCGGAGCGCACTGAGCTTAAACACGTATTCGTCCATTTTATCGCCGATAATATCTTCCTTGAGCTCTATATCAGGCTGATCCGGTTTTTTTAGTTTCATTAGGTCGGCTACAAACATGTTGTCGCCGAACAGGTCATCAAGCTCCGCCTGCCTTGACGCAAGCTGCTCATCGTCGAGCATGAGAGCCTCCTGTGCGTCCCAGTCAAGTATTTTCTGTACGCTTGGCATGACTCTTTGCTTTGTCTCGCCGTATAGTGCCTTCTGCTCTTCCATATACTGCTCTATGGCCTCCGGCCCCGCCTCGGGTGCTGGCTTTGTCTTTCCGTGCTTTTTCTCATAGTCCTGCAGGAAGTTCAAAAGGTTGATATTGTACTCGTCGTCGTGTTCCCTGAACATTGAGGGTGCTCTGGTCACGAACTGGGAATCCTTGTTAACCACATGTACGCGCTCATCCTTGAGCAGCCTGTCGAGCGTATCGCCCTGCCAATTGACGCGCGAAGCCAGATGCGTCACGTTCTCCCTTATCGGGTCAATGATTTCCTTCGCATCCCCGTATCCGTAGTTAGCCAGCACGACTGTGTCGATTTTGTTCGGAGTCTGCCCTCTCAGCAGGGTTTTCATCGCACTTTTTATCAGTTCGAACTTTGCTATGACGTCGTTGCCTTCGTTCCCCAACCTGGTGATCTGCGAGGTCGCCCTCCTGAAAAGAACGTCGCCGTCACCGCCGCGGGGATTGTTCATAAACTCTTGATACTGTACCTGTACCTCGCCTAGGGCCGAGCTCTTTGCTTTCAGTTCGCCGTAAACCTCCAGCGAGCCGATTAACTCGCTTAACATTTTGTCTACGATCTCCTTGTTGCCAAGATACCGCTCCCCCTGAGCTTCGATGAGTCCGCGCATAGCCTGAGTCTCTTCGAAATACGGCATATAGTTGAAGGACGGCACCTTTATCCAGTCCATCTCCGGATTGTCCCCGTGATAGAGGCGCTGGAATTCCGGCTTTGTGAGCGTCTGGTATTTAAACGTCTCCTGCTTGAGCTTTTCGTCAAAGACCTCCGAAATATCCCTTTCGCGCTGCTCGTCGTTATCCTTGACGCTCTTTCGGAAGCTCTCGAGCTGTTCTGCCCGAACATTTCGCGCATGTTCCACGATGTTCTTTTCTTTTATCTCCCCGCCATCTGTCAACAGTCCGGAAGCCCCGCTTGCCACCATAAACATGTGCTCAAGCGGCTCAGCCATAGCGATACAGCGTTCGAGCGCCTTGAATTTGAATAAATCTGTCTTCTTCATTAAATCGAAATATTCCGGATAATTTTCGATCAGCGCTCCGAGCTTCTTATATTTATACATGGACTCCCGAAGCATGGCACTGTTCGCCGCGAAGTTCTCTGGCGTGAACATGTCCGGCGTAATTCGCGTGTTTATCAGCCTGTAGACGACCGTATCCAGCTCCTTGTCAGACAAGTCCGTCTGGAAGCCGTCTGGTCCGTCCGACTGTGGTGCCGTTTCCTGCATTTTGCGCACGATCTTGATGGTTTCCGTGTCGGCGTTTCGCGTGTAGGCTTTTCCGTCGCTTATGTCCTTTTTTTGCTGCTTCTCGATCTCTCTGCGCTGCTTATAGGTCTGCTGCGGCTCGGCCTGAACAAGCTCCTGGCCCGGCTGCTGCTGCGCGGAGAGCGGTACGCTTACAGGCGCGTTTGCCTTCATCGTCTGAAAGTCCATCCGCCCAAGGTAGTGGAGTTCGCTTCTTGTAATCTCAACCTGCTCCGGAACGCTCTGCGGGTCGAGAAGCTGATGCTCAAAATGGACAGGCTGTTCATTGATGCTAAAATCGACTTCCATTTTTTTCTTTTGCTGCAAATCATGCTCATTCATATGTGATACCCTCCTTTATTAAATAATCGAACGCGATGCGAGTTTCCTGTATTTAAGGCTTGCCATAGGTACGAGCTTTTCTACGAGCTTCTGTGACGTCTCGTTTACCGCCTGCAGGCGAATGAGCGTCTGGGGAGAGTAGCTCTCTTTTACTGCGCCCAAGGCCGAAAGAAGCATCGGCAGGAGAGCGGCGCCATTCGTCGCGTAAGCGAATTCAAATATGATCTCCTCCGCTTTTTCCTCGGATAACACCACGCAGCCCTTTACGGTGTTATTTTCCACATAGTACATGGACACTTGCTGAATAATATTCGGGCTGTTTAAAGACTTTTTCATTAGGTAATTCCCATCTGCGGAAAGGCTGTGCTCGAATCTCATCAGCGCTTCGCTTCCAAGCTCTCTTCCTGAAAAGCAGTGATCTGCATCGTTTGAGCTTTTCGGCAGCGGCGCGTCCTCAAGCGAAGCGACTGTGAATTTGACCTCCGGCCCTCCGAAATCGGAAAAATTGAAGCCTGCTGCCTCAAAGAAAGACTCTGCACCACTTTTTTCCAATTTCGGCGGAAGTACCGCCCTTATAGAGTAAATCCCCGGAACTTTTGAGACTAATTCATTGAGCTTTTCAACGAGAAAGGTACCGGTTCCGTTGTGGCGGTCATAAACATCCACATAGATTGACAGTATAGTCACGGTGTCTTTATCGAGAGAGGAGACAATGGCTCCGTTCGGATATTCGAACATCATGGAGCCAATTGCAAAAAGCTCTCCGTTCTTTATACCGCTGCGCAGAGAAGTCGGAATAAGTGTGGAAAAAGAATCAAGGTTATCTCCGCTTATGAGAGTAAAATCCAGAATATCCAAATTGCAAACCTCCTAAAATTCTTCAGCCCCATTTTATAGATTGATTCGTTCAAATACAACAGAATAGCTCCAAATTTTAACAAACTTTTACTAAACTCGAAAGTATAGAACCAAATAGCGCATAGCCGGAGGGTATGAGCTAAAAAAAAGCTTTTGACATTATCGGTTTTTTTCAATTCATGCCGGCTAAGGCTGTGCAGAGGTTCTTTCTTAAACAAACTTTTAGAATTATTTGGATTATTTAATGATATAATTACGGCAAAGAGAAAATTGTGTCGATTTTGGTCGATTATCCCTTGGTCCGAATCTCATTAAAAACAGTTGCCCCGCTTTAGCGGGATTTTGGAGTATTAAGGATGGTGTTCACCTTGAAAAACAACCAGTTGCTACCTTTTGAACGCAATCGCTATTATGTCGGAAAGCTGCTGACTTCGGCCGATTTTCAGATCGAGCAGTCATACAGCAGTCAGAAACGCCGCTTCTTAAATGAGCTCATGTTCGGAAGCGGTATTGCCTGCGGTTTAAATGTATACAGTCTGGATGACGTGTCAATTATGGTGGAATCGGGCGTCGCCGTTGACGGCTTTGGGCGTGAGATTGTCATCGAAAATTCTGTGATGAGCAAGCTGTCCTCCATCGACGGTTTTGACAATCTTAAAAGCTCTCACGCCGTTCTATGTCTGCGCTATGAAGAGGAAAAGGTCAATCCTGTCTACTCCGTTACTTCGGGCAATCAAGGCGAGGGCTATGAGTTCAACCGCATCAAGGAGGGCTATTCGCTCTACCTTTGCGACAGGACGGCTTTGCCTGTAGAAAAGCTCTCATTGGCCAGTTTTCTCAGTTCTTCCGTGCTTTATGAGGACAGTGATTACTCGGTCACAGTCAACGTTCCCGTTGCTATACCTTGCGGGCAGCAGGTGCGCCTTTCTGTTACGGTCAAGCAGCTATCCGGCAGCGCGCAGCCGATTTCTCTTTCTGTTCCCATCCAGACGCCGTCGCTCATTTCCGAAAACGGAGAACACGCCTGCACTGTCGTGTTTGAGGACTTGCTCCTCAGTCAGGGCAAATCCGTAACTTACTATTATTGGCTCACTGCAAGCCCTGTGTTGACATCCGAATCCACTCTTATGGCCGGAGCGGACGACATCAAGGTCACTGTAGGGGGCTCTTCCAGATCGGCAGCAGAACCGTTTATGCTCAAGGTTTCAATAGTCAGCCTGTCAAGCGGTACCATCATCGCCCGCTCTATCGGTTCAGTGAGTCTTGAAGAGCTTAATCTTGAAGGCCGCAGCGAGCTGGTTGAGCTTGCCGAATTTACGCTTCAGCGTACAAAAAACGCATACATTATCGAATCCGTCGTTGAAGACGGTGTTAAGCGTTACATAAAAACAAATGCCGCGGAAGCTCTCAGGGAGGAATACTGCAAATGGTTTTCCTCAGCATCAAGCGTTTCTTCTCCTGTCGGCAGCACTGCCGTAAGCGAACCTATCCCCTCGGTTTCCGGCAGCCGCGAGCCCATGTACGCAACCGGCATATGCGAGCTGTCTGTTCCCGCAAACGTAAAGCCGGGACAAATTGTCTATTCGGATGAAATAATTCACGGTCTCGGAAAAGGACTTGTTTATGTAAGTGCCGGTTTCGAGTATTTCAACGAAGATAAGAAGCTGAAAAGTACAGCCCGCAACACTATATACGGCGATCCCCTGCTTTTCGCATCCGAGGAGCTTCCTTTGCCCTCTTCCAATATTGCGGTCAGGGTGCTCAACGACCGCGGCAGCTTCATCGTTGCCGTGCGCATTGACTCTATGACTCCAATGGTTGTTCTGAGCGTCCGATGGAACGCATTTCTGCTTCACTCGGGTGATGATAAAATCCAGAAAATTGAGGGAAAGAGCATTTCAGCTGCTCGGCCGACTGTGGTTCTGGCCACACGCGAAAGCTATTATTTCAGCGTAAACTTCAAGAATATGGAGCCTTGCACTCTGGCCTATGAGCTTACCGACAAGGATTCCGGCAGCATCACACCCGACGGAATTTATACTGCCCCCGGCAAGGAGGGTATTTATGAGATTAGGATTTCCTGCGCCGATTTGCCCCTTATTTCGACATATGCCTATGCAGTTGTGAAAAAGCGCAATGCAGAGGACAAGGATGAGGCGCAGGCTTAACACCTACATTATTCAGCGAAAGGAGATCGGGCTTTGACCTATTACATAGATAATATGGAGCTGCAGGTAATCGCGACCTGCTTTACCTGCAGCGTAAATGATGTTGTTGTTTGCCGTAACACCCGCTCTCCGATTGACGAGAGATATACGCTGATCGTGATAAAAGACCGCCGCTACGTTAAGTCCCTGCTCTCCATTTTCACTTCAGCCGGCACCGACCCCCCATATTTATTCTGTTTCGCCCAGAACGAGACTTTGATCTACGGCTTTCCGTTCCGGCCTGAAAGGAGGTTCTGCACCTTTGCCCGCGGACAGATGCTCACCCCCTCGCTAGGAGAAACGATAAGCATCAATTTGGTGATGGAGTGTATTTCCTCGCTTTTCCCTCCTGAACTCCTGTATCTTATTCTGACGCAGGACAATGTTCATATCACAAAGGAAAACAGCATATATTTCACCCCTGTTCTGGATCTCTCGCTACTTGACACCGATAAAACGGAAAGAGACTGTACTGTCCGCTGTGCGGAGATGATAACGGAGCTCCTCGGCTCTGCAACAAAAAACAGGCTCAGAAGCGTTGAGCTTATAAGCAGAAAAAGCCGGAATAATTCATATTCCTCATTTTCAGAGCTCTACCGCGATATCAGGCTTACCGCCATACCCGAGCACAAGCTGGGCTATAAGGCCCGCCTGCGTGGGCTATGGCTCAGAAACAGAGACAAACTGTTTAAGTTTCTTCTGGTCTTGTGCGTCGTTATCGTCGCAGTCGCGATCATCATGCTGATATCTCAGCTGATTTTCGGCGATATTCCCCTGCTTAGACTTTTTAAGCACTGTTTTGACATCATCGGAACAGAGCATCTGAAATAAGAGGAGTAATCAGTTTGAAAAGACTATTAATTGCATTTGCCTGTCTTCTTTTCATAGCCTTGATTGTAATAACCGCCGCACCGTGGGGACTTCCCGATGCTGACGGTATTGCCGCCGTAAATAGTGACGGTGAGCTTACTCTTGGCGTAGAAAACCGCATAGCAAGCAATTACATCTATAATATCCGTGACGATGGAATAACGCATATTTACAGCATTCCGGCGCTGTCCGGCGGAAACGCGGCTCCGTTACTGTCCGCTTGTATGGATGGCGAATCGCTGTTCGTTTTAAGAGATATTCCTCAGAAAAGCGTATGGCAGGTTCTTTCACTTTCGGGCGGAAACACTTTTCTGCCTGTTGCGGAGTTTTCCTGCAACAAGGGCGACACATTCCTTGACTTCAGCTTGCTGAAGGGCACGTCGCATATAACGCTGCGCGACGCCTCCGGAAACACTAAGGTCTATGAGTGCAATGACCTGGAAACCGGCAAATTTGCGTTGCTTCTTCTGTACGAAGCCCCGGCGGCAGGAACGGTCGAGCAGGCAAAATACTTGAGCGGCACGCTTTACTTGCTGATGTCAGGCGGCGAGGAGCTATCCGTCTCTTCGGGCGGCGTAAGCTCTTTGTCCGACTCCGAGCTTTTTAAAGATACGGAGCTTCATGCACTGCATGTTCCCTTTTCTTACCGTCTTGTCAGCAAAGCCCCGCTTTACCTGCTTTGCCTGTGCGTTCTGGCTATTGTTTTCATACCGCTCCTCATAGCCGAGACTATAAGGCACAGGACCACCAGCCTTTATGTGCGGGCTTCCGCTCTCATCATCACTTTATTCGCGATAACGTCCCTGCTTATGTGTGGTTTTTGTGTCCTGTACACAGCTTATAAGGTTTCCCTTGAAGCCGTTCCGGACCTGATACTTAGACTTTTTGTTCCGCTTCTTCTCTGCGTTATTGCCGTATCGTTCCTTTTCACTGTGCTATTAAAGCGCAGTCTGAAATCTTTTACCGTTCTTTCAGCGCAGATGTCGCGGATTGCCGACGGCGATTACAGTGTGTCCGAAATCCCTGACCGCGGCGACGAAATCGGAATCATGGCACGCCTTCTGCAGGAAATGTGCATCTCTCTTTCAATCCGCGATTATGAGATCAGAAATACTATGCTATCTTATCACCGCTTTGTGCCGAGAGGTCTCGAGCAGCTGCTTGACAGGGCTTCCGTTATGGAGGTCAGCTTGGGTGACAGCCGGGCAACAAGCGGCAACACTGCTATAATAACGGTTTGTAATCGTCAGTCGATACGTCTTCTTCTTTCAGATGACGACTATGTGTCATTTTTGAACCGCTCGTCCTCCCTTATGGACAGCGCAATTCGCTCCCACAATGGCCTGCTCCTTTCCTCCGGCTACGACATGTCCGGAAATAAGGTATTTTTCCAGGGGGACAGCAATAACGGAGTACGTGCAGGGCTTGATCTTCTGGGCTCCGCTGCCGAATATTGCGCTGGGAAAAGTGCAAACCCTCAATTTTTCGTTCTTCTTCACAATACGGTTTTCCTTTACGGCATTGCTGGCAGCACCGACAATTTGTTTCCTTACATATCCTCTTCAGAGCTGGAGTTTCTCGGCAGCTTCTCCGACCAGTTCCGTTCCGCCGGCGTTCAGATTGTAATAACAGAACCTTTTCTCAAGCAGCTGGACGGTAACTACACGACACGTTATATCGGGTTTGTCTCCTCCACGGACTTTCAGCTTAGCTTTAAGCTCTATGAGGTGATGGACGCTTATTCCGACATAGAGCGCAACCTGCGCGTCAGTTATGACCAGCGGCTGCAGGAAGCGATAATCATGTTTTATAAAAGCGACTATTATCTTGCCCGCAACCTTTTTTCAAACATTCTGAGAGTGTGTCCCACTGACGGAATCGCACGATGGTATCTTTTTGCCTGTGAACACTTTTTCCACGCCCCTGAGGGTGAAGTTCCAAACTTCCAGCTTTTCGGAATGAGCTTTGATTGACACACCGGAGGTTCCCGTTTACTTATTTTTTCAATAAAGGCAGGTGAGCCGGCTTGAACAAACTGTTTTCAACCCTTGTGTCTTCCTTAAAGGCCAAAATTCAGCCCATCATTACGAAACTGCGAATGTGGTCCACCCCCGCCTTCTGGACTACAAAGGTTTTTACACAGATCAGGCAGTTTTTTGCGAAGCTCTTCGACGTCAAACCCAAAAACAAGAACGACTACTACACGGTCGGACGGTGGCTTGTCAGCAAGCGGCTTGCATTCTCTCTTGTCGTTATTCTGGGTATACTCTGTGCCCTCTATATAAGCACAAATATTCCCAAGAAGATCTCCGGAAGTGATGAAGCCGCAACGCTGCACACCTACAAGTACAATGCTCTTCCGCTCAAATTCTATAAGGGCTCGGTCAACATCCTTGCACATGACGGGCACCTCGCTTTTACCGGACAGGTCAGCAAGGGCGCCGTAAACGGAACGGGAATCCTGTACGGCTCCGATGGCAGCAAGCTTTATGAGGGCGAGTTCGCCGGCAACAAATATAACGGCACAGGACAGCTTAACTATCCCGACGGAAGTCTTGAATACAGCGGAGAGTTTTCTGAAAATCTGTTTCAGGGCAAGGGTAGTTTCTATAGAAATACCGGTACGATTGAGTATAACGGCGAGTATGAAACGGGGCATCGTTCCGGCCAGGGTGAGCTGTATAACAGTACGGGAAACCTTATCTTTACCGGCACGTTCCGTAGCGACAAGATTGTTTACAATGAGCTGATATCCAAAACCACCAAGGATATCGCGGCTATGTATACGGGCTCAAGCTCTGTTTACAGCAGCGCGGACGAATACTGTGTTTCCATGGATGAAATCGGAGCCGTGTATTCGGCAATTGACGGAACGGATTCCCTCACGGGAGAATCCTCTGTCAGCACGGTTTATGTCCTTTCAAATGATATCACAATCGGAAACTCCGATTACACCTCTATCAACGAAATCACCAAAGCTCTCGGTCAGCCAGATTATCTCGGTACCGCTTGGGTAAATCTACCCGAGGCAATTTGTATCAATATGCTCATCGACAAGGGCGGTGCCGAGTTATCTTCCGTGTCGGTATCGTCAAGCTCAGAGCTTGAGGGCGTTTATAATGTCTCCTCATACGACAAAGACGCCAGCGTTTATCTTTACACCTATGTGTATGACGGTCTGTTGTATTCCTTCTACTGCACAGGCGCCGGGGCAGACGACTTTCTAATGTACTCAATCGAGAAGGTCTGAAAACCGAAAAATCAGCGAGAAAAGGGAGGGATGTTCCTTGCGGATAAAAAAAGCGTCTGATCGTGTACTGTCAATAATTTTGTGCGCAGCTCTGCTCATTCCTTTGCTTTCCTCACTTTTACCCGTACAGGCGGCCGACAAGACCTTCCTGCTTCAGCAGGCGCAGACGCTCGCTCTCGCTAACAGCTCCGATATATCGAAGATCTCAAATGAAATCGTGCTTCAGCAGATGAATTACGTCGAAGCCGTGAAGGGTATACAGGCAAAGGTCAAAAACCTGAAGAGCTTTCGCTGGTCCCCGCTCCTAACCTTCAAATTTCCCCAGCAGCTCACTCTAACTCAGGAATTTGAGCTTAATGTAAAGCCACTGACTCTTCAGGCAGAAATCGACACACTTCGTCACGAGATGAACGATTTGCGTTTTCAGGTTCTTGATGACGTAAATAAGCTCTATACCCAGCTTTATGTGACGCAGGAAAAAATCGACTTTGACGAAGACAGGCTTGTCGCTGCCAAAGATGAACTAAGCAAAAACCAAGCGAGGCTCCTTACCGGAAACGCGTCGCAGGATGATATAACCAAAATGCAGGCTTCCGTCGATAAGCTGACTTCAGAGCTTTCTGAACTTAAACGTTCTTTCGAAGCCGACAAAAAGACGCTCTCCGACATGATCAAGCTGGACGTTACAAGCGGCTATGTTTTCAAAAACAGCCTGAAGACAGCCTCAATTCCCAGAGAAGATCTGGAATCACTTATAAGCTATACGCTTTCAAACGACCAGAGCTACTACGAAACGTGTATGAAGGCCTCAACAGCCCTGCTTAATCTGACTTCATATGAAAGTCTTATGCGCAACCAGTACGGCTCGAAAATGGATCCTATCCAGAATTATATCAATATGGCAAAACAGGGCATGGATATCGACTATGCCGCGTTCAAAATTCAATACAACGCGATGCTCACGAATTTGGATGCTCCCTGGGCTGGCAAATTAAAAATTCTCTTTTTTACATTTACCATGGAGTGGTTTAAAGGTGAAATTGCGGGTACGCGTTATATTGAAGACGAGATGTACGCTGTTTATACCGCCTGTATGGAATACGCCTCCGCGAAAAAGGAAAAAGACAGCGCTGAGAAGGAACTGCGCGCGCGAGTAGCGAGTAGCTACGAGTCTCTAGTCACCGCGTACAATGCATACGCCGACTCCGTAGAGCTTACCGAGGACTCCTCAAAAACGCTTTCTAAAGTTTCGGTGCTGAATAAGCTCGGAAAAGCCGAATACAGCGAGCTCAAGGATGCCCGCGACAGTTATCAGGAAATGCAGCTTGAAACAGTCGGCTCACTTGCAAGCTATAACGAGCTTCTCTATGACTTTGACAGGCTGACCTGCGGCGCTGTCACAAAATACTTTAGCGGTGCCGATATTGCCACTAGTACTGGCCCGAGCGGTGATAGTTTCAGCACTGTCGACCCGATAAAAGACCCATACTACTATATCTATTCAAGCGTCTCCAATCTCACTTTTTATATCGGGGTCAGCATCCCCAAGGACTATGATCCTGAAATAACGGCGTTTGAGGTATGGATGGGCGATACCCAAATAGGAAACCGGACTGAGGTCGGCAAGGAACTGCGGCATCTGGCTCTTGACTATAAGGACAGCTCTGAAATGACGATTCGTCTTTACAACGGCAAAGAGTATGTCACCGAATGCGTTATTGACGCCTCAGTACCCCGGGCTGTACTGCCCATTGAGGTCGGCGAGAAGCAAGACGAGAACAAGGAGATTGAGGTCGGTTCCTACTCTGTGGAAACGACGCCTATCGGAAAGCTCTCAACTTCGAAACTGACTCTCAAGCTCAACAGTAAAACGAACGCCAAATTCTATTCAATCTCTTACGGCGAAAGCGGAAACGTGTACAGCAGTGACAAGCTTGACGTGGAAAAGAGTCTTTCCTATCTCACGATTCTTATTGTCAGTCTGAGCGAGGTTAAGCTAAGTCTTTATGATGCCGAAGGAAATCTTGCCGCTACTGGTCGGTTTGACACGTCCTCGCAAAAAATCTACGCAACACCAGCAGCTTCTCAGTGATAAGGAGGGAGCCAGGATGAAACCTACACACCGTATCAGGCTAAGAACAGCTATAATTGCAATCATTCTGATCGCAGCTGTAGCGTCCTCCGTTATATTTGCCGGAGCTATATGGAAAGAGGAGGACTCGGTACATATCAATCCTGATGATATTGAAAACTCAACACTCGTCATCGGCACTCACCTGATCCATATTTCCGCACTTACGCAATCAATCTATGATGTTGCTGAAAAATCAGCGGAGGATTCCGGGCAGAGCAACATGTACTACAAGTCCGAGTTGGCGGACGGAACATGGTTCGATATTAGCACCGCGAACTCACTTTCCGATATAACCACAAACGGGACTCCAGTTGACAAATCGGTAATAGCTGCGCTGTTTTTTACTCATCACACCAAATCGGATGGCGTCACCTATGACCTGCGCACGAACGCCGCGGTGAGCATTTTTGATATCAACAATCCCTATGATATCTCTACGATGGACGAACTGCTCCCTCTCAAGACCCAGTATGACAAAATTGTTGAGGGCTCGGGCAAAAACGCTGTTTCCAAGCGCATTGAGAAGATACTGACTGTCAAAATCAGCGACGATTACACAAATGACCTCGATTCAAAACTCAAAGCCCTTAACGAATATGCAAAGGTCCTTTCGGATAACGACGGCGGGGCAAAAGAGCAGGAAGCCGTCCAAAAGGTCATGGAGAGCGTGGATGCCGACCGCCGCGCCTATGTGTTTACAGCAGTCGAGAAATTACTTAATGAGTACCTCGACGAGCTGGGAACTCCTCCTCCGGCGAAAGATAATACCGCCGAAAGCTCCTCGGATAACACCTCGTTGCTGTCCGCGGTCACGGAAAGCGTCAAGAACGTTGAGGATTCTTTCATTAAATACGACGGTCTTAAGCTGACTGCCGGAACCACAGTTTACCAGACTGTGCGCTATAAATACTCAACCGAGCTTATAACGAACGCAAAGGACAGCAATCACAGCGCCTGTGACACGGACGTGGCAAATCTCATCTCGCTTGAAAACATAATGAACGACACGATTTCCGACAAGACTAAGGAGCTGAATCTCCTGAACTCCGACCTTCTCGGCGAAGCGACTAAGCGCTTTTCAGAGGCTCTCAAGTTGGGTGAAACGGCGGATTACAAGGCACAGGTCGCAAATAACGCCGCTTCCGTTGTCCTGAAAAACATTATTTCGACCAACACCTCCACAATAAACAGTTACCGCAACGAGCTGGAATTCCTGGTAAGCGCTTACTGCTCACGCGTCGGAAATGACGACTCTCTCAGCTTTATCGATACGCGCATCGCTTTGACGAAAACCTATTACTCTCTTCCGCCGTACGACGCGTTTTTTGAAAGCACCACATCAACAGTTGACGCTCACATGGATTATCTGACCAAGAAAAGGCAGTCCATCCTTTCCGCAAACGGCGGCGACGAGCTGACCAAGCTTAAAGCCGAGAAAGCCGATCTGCAAACCCAGATGAGATCCGCTCTGGATAAGAACGATCTCGACGGAGCAAAGAACATTGAAAATCAGATTTCTGATCTGGACAAGCAGATAGAAGACCTGGAAAACGAGGCCTCTGACAAGCTTTCCGAACTCCAGTCAAAGGTATCTGACCTCGAAAAGCAGCTCAAAGACGCTCAGGATGCCGGAAATGCAGACTTGGCCAACAAATTGCTCGGTGAACTCGGCGAAGCCAAAGGCAACCTTTCCTCAGCGGCTTCCGGTATGTCCGACGGCTCGCTCGGAAACCAGATTGAACTGCTCAAGCAGGACGGTCTTACGGTCGTTAATGCGGACACTCCTTCCGGCGAGGATCTGACCCGTCTGAATACTGATATAGACGCTCTTATCGATCTTATAGATCTGAACCCCAAACAGGTATTCGCTGCGTTGACGGCTCTTTATAACGAAATGGCAGCTCAGAGCACCCTTGACAGCACCAGTGCTTTTGACCCCCCCATGGCGAAGATAAAGGAGGCTATCAAGAACAACGCGGATTCTTATTCTTCGGCTTTACAGGACGAAAAGTCAGGTGCGGACCTTGAAAAAATCGCGAATAATTTCCTTTCAGGGAATGTTGAAGGAAGTAAGGACCTTCTTGACAGCGGACTTGACAGCGGAGAAGGAAGCGGCGGTGGCTCAGCCGGAAACAGCAGCGGGGTGACCTTGCCGAATCTCAGCCGTGAAGAGCTGCTCAGCAAATTCGGGCAGGAAATTTATCTGCTTGCGCTCCAGTCATATTACGATGAAACTGGCAGCGGTGAAGCTCTCGGTCTTATTTCATCCACAGCACAGAACCTATCAAACCTCGGAAAGCAGACCGTCTACATACACATGAAGCAAGCGGATGCAGAATATATTCCGCTTTCTGCCATCCATTCTTATTCCGGAATGAGATATGTCGAAAAGGACGGCGGTATGACCGCAACTCTTGCGCAGGGGGCAAATTACTATACATTTACGGTATATTCAGACGCGGTAACTATCGGTAAAAACTCAAGCAATGTTGAATATATGCCCAAAGCCTCGGCCTATCAAAGCGGAATACACATTTGTGAAAACTACTCTTACTCCAAATTCGGCGTTCAGTGCGTTTATCTTTCAAACACGCAATTCGCCGTACTGTGTACAGACCAGCTCCAATCATTGGCAGACGAGCTTTTCGCTCTGTTCCTGTCATGAGCAGCGAATATAGAAAGCGGTGATGTCTTGGCTGATTACCCGATTATTGCTGATGTTTCCTCCTATATGGTTCAGCTTCTGCGAAGCAAAATGTGTCCGGAACCTATACCGTCGCCTAACAACATCGAGGTATCCTCTCCCGCAGATCAGGATGTCGACTACATTTTAGGGCTCTACCTTTATGACATCAGGGAGGAAGGAGAGGTTTCGGTGCCTCCCTTTGTAAGCTCGGGAAAGACGCGGCTCAAACGTCCTCCCCGCCCGTACAGCCTGTATTACATGCTCTTTATCAACGGCTCCTCGCAGATGGGGCTGAAAGCGGGAGATATCCAGAAGATTGTCGGACGAGCGGCTCAGGTTATAAACGACGGAGGCTCTGTTGAGCCCCGCAGACTTCAGACCTGGCTTGACTCGGATGAACCGCCCATCATTTTTTCTCCGGCCAAGCTGTCGCTTGAGGATAAGGTCCGCGTATGGTCGGCAATCAACAAGCCCTATCAAGTCAGCCTGTTCTACAAGGCATGCCCCGTTTTTCTGTCAAGCGAAATTGTTGTCGATACTCCGCGCGTCACAGAGGCTCAGTTTGGCATCAGCATGCGCGATGAAGCGAAGGGAGGCTGATCTATGGCTGTCTGTATCATCAGCCACCGTTTGAATCTTGTGCTGCGTTTCATTGATACGACCACGGGAAAGCCCGTTTCCGCGTCCGAGCTTATGCTGTATGCGGACGGTAAGCTGCTCCCTCACTCCGAAAGGGAGCGGGGCACTCTGATATTTACCGAGCTCGAAAGGAACGACTTTGTCCTGACGGTCAAATCCCGCAACTATGAGACGTACTCCTCACTCGTCAGGTTTTCGGAGCTTGACATCAAACTCCCCGAATTGAGCATCCAGCTCATACCCTCGCAAAATAATATCTACCCCGTTCCCTGTCTGGAGCTTAAAGGCATACTTCCCGGCATCAGTGAGCTTTCGGCCGTACGCTTTGGTGACAATTACTGCCTGATCAGAGAATTTGACCCAAGAAAAAAGCTGATTACTGTCTTTAATCCCCATCACCTGGAGCTGGAGCGCACAGACTATGCCCTTGTCGATCCGGAAAAGCAGAGCTTCGAGCCCTTTAAAATAATTAAGTGTATTGACGAAGGATCTTTCAAAATCGACAGGGTTCTCGAGAGCAGCTTTACCAGTTATTTCCCTATTTCCCCCGTTTTGTACGGCATGACCGCGGAGGATGGAACTTATGTCCTTCGCGTGCGCGACGATTCATCGTCCTCAAAGTGGATCATCCGTTACAAGACTGGACAGCAATCGCAGTTTTTCCTCACTGATTTACGGTCGGAGCATGAAATTACGCCTTCGCCGCAATCAAATACATTCTCAAAGGAGTGAGTAAAATTTGGCATTCCCCGTAGTTACCGGAGGCGTCATAACCTGCACCTTTGGTCTTAGTCCCGGTTCACTTATCGGAGCCTCTCCGGTAATGATTGGCGGCGCGCCGGCACTTACCATCAAGGACGCTGTGCCTGTTACCAACATTGTTCCCTGCGGCATGTGCCAGTCCATGTCAAATCCCACCGTAGCATCGGCCACGGCGGCCGCATGGGGGGTTCTCACTCCCATGCCCTGCGTCCCCGCCCCCACAGGAACGTGGATCTGTGCCGGAACTCCCCTAATATGCGGAGCCCCCGGCCTTTCGACAGATGGCACCATCATGTGTGCATATGGCGGTTCAATTTCCATACGCGATCCCGGTCAAAAAACAGTCCGTTATTAAGTAAGAAAACAAATATATCCAAAAGGAGGTAGTTTTGGGAATTCCCAAAACAAATAAATTATGGCTGAATACTTATCTCCCGGTGTCTATGTCGAAGAATACGATTCATCACCCCGCGCTATTGAAGGTGTCGGCACAAGCACGGCAGGCTTTATCGGTATGACCGTTAAAGGACCTACTATCGGAGCACCTTCACTATGCACCAGCTTCGCCGATTTTCAGCGTCAATTCGGCGGCTATCTCAGCGAGTACACCCACGGCGAATACCGCTATCTTCCCGCAAGCGTCGAGCAGTTCTTTGTAAACGGCGGAACACGGTGCTTTATAAGCCGCGTCGTTCCCGAAGACGCGAAAATTGCTGTAGGTGAAGCCGGAATCGTCAAGCTCCGCGCAGCAAACGAAGGTAAATGGGGCAATCGCATACTTATTTCCTTCACAACGGTCAACAAGCGCAAGCTCCAGCTTATCCGCAAAGAAGGCGAAGCCGTTTACGTTGCCAAGACCTCTGCCGGTTTTGCCGAAGGCGACCTCGTTGAGTTTGCCGGGGAGTTGAGCCGCATATCCGCCGTTTTTGGAAACACCATCACCTTTGAGCGAGATTTCTCCGGCGATCCTGTCGATCCTACATTGGTTCCGAAGATTCTGCTTTATTCGGTTGAAATGGACATAGCAGTCCGCTATGAGGGTGAAGTTGAGGTCTATTCCGCCGTTTCCCTCAATCCTGTCGCTACAAATTACCTCGGCGAGAAGCTTCGTTCGAGCAATCTCGTTGTTGTCGAATCTCTCGATACCATCGATGAAATTGTGAACCCCGTGTCCGCCATATTTGGCGAGGGCAAGCTTTCCGGTTCTATTGCCTTCTCCGGCGGCAGCGACGGCAGCATGGCCGCCGTAAATGCGGGAGTATACATAGGTCAGGATAACGGCCCCGGAAAGCGTACGGGAATCAGTTCTTTCAAGGAAAACACTGTGGCAAGCATAATTGCCGTCCCCGGCGTAACGATCCCCGAAGTAATAGTTTCGCTGGTTTCTCACTGCGAAAACGAAGGCTCCCGTTTCGCTATTCTTGATGTGCCCCAGAATCTTATCAAAACAAATGACATCATTGAATACCGCAACATAATTGATTCGACCTACGCTGCGATGTATCATCCCTGGGTTCAGGTATTTGACCCCGTTACGAAAAAGCCCGGCTTCATCCCGCCCTCCGGCGCTATCGCAGGCGTATACTCCAGAACGGACGTGGCCCGCGGCGTTCACAAGGCCCCCGCAAATGAAACCGTTATGTGCACGGGGCTCTCCGTAAGCTACAATACCGGCGAGCAGGACATCCTCAACCCGGTCGGCGTAAACCTAATCCGTGCCCTTCCCGGGCAGGGAATCCGTGTCTGGGGCGCGCGCACGGCCAGCAGCAACTCCTCCTTCAAGTATGTCAATGTACGCCGCCTGTTCATCTTTATCGAGCAGTCCATCAAAAACGCCACCAACTGGGTCGTTTTCGAACCCAACAACTCCTCGTTGTGGGCTCGCGTACAGATGACCGTTTCTTCCTTCCTGGACAACCTGTTCCGTGCCGGAATGTTCTCCGGGGAAACTCCCGCTGAAGCATATTACGTTGATATCGGCCCCTCCACGATGAGCCGCGACGACATCATGAACGGCCGCCTCATCTGCGAAATCGGTATCTCGCCGTCCCGCCCCGCAGAGTTTGTCATCTTCCGCGTAACCCAGTTCACCGCAGAGTCCGGCGGCTCCGCATCGTAATGTCCGTGCTGATATAGCAACTGCTTCACACAGCAGCTTCAGCGTTAAATAAAACATCCAAAAGGAGTATAGATTATGGCTGTTAAGAATTCATCCCAGTTATATTACCCGTTAACCAAAATGAACTTCCTCGTTTCTGTGGACGAGGTTCAGGGCGTTGCGGCCTTCAGCGAAGTAACCGGCGTCGACGCCTCCGTCGATGTTGTCGAGTTCCGTCAAGGCAACTCCCATTCTCTGGCACCCGTCAAAATTCAGGGCCTTGTTAAGCATGGCAACATAACTCTCAAGATGGGCTATACGCGTTCGCAGGCCTTCAAGGACTGGGTCGTCAAGTGCGTCGATGAGCACAGAGGTGAAACTCCCCGCCGCAATATCACCATCGAGATGATAGACATCAACGCGGGAGTTCCTTCCTCCATCGCGGAGACAGTATCCGGCGACCTTTACTGGGTTCTTAAGGACGCTTGGGTAACAAAGTACACGGGTCCTGACCTCAATGCTTCCACAAGTGAAGTTGCAATCGAGTCCGTTGAAATCGCATACGAGGAACTCACCATTCCGAACTGATCAAATCAGCATGAACCGTGGCGGGTTTACTTAGCTAACCCGCCACGGAAAATTAGATATTCAGGTTATTCGGCTTTTAGCCTCTGCAGTATCTGTTTTCGATTTTATCAGAAACCGGCTCCCGACAGTGGGAAGCGCCAGTATAACATTTATTTGCTTCGCATGGAGGTATCACTTTATGACTACCGTTTATGACTTTGAGCTGCCAAGGGGCTATGTCGATTCGACCGGTGCCGTCCACAAGCACGGAAAAATGCGCCTTGCGACCGCCGGGGACGAGATCAGCGCTACGCGGGACCCCCGCGTTCTTTCCAACCCATCCTATCTCACTGTTGTGATTTTATCTTCGGTTATCACCGAGCTGGAGGGTATGGATGCCATTGTTCCAACCCTGATAGAGCGTTTTTTCACAGCCGATCTTGCGTTTTTACAGGATATGTATCAGCGTATCAACAACATTAATCCGCCGACTATGACCGTTGTGTGCCCCGACTGCGGAAAGGTTCATGAGGTTCCGATAAATTTTACGCGCGAGGGATAACACTGTATCCTAAAGAGGAGCTGTTCCGTGAAATGGGTTTTATCTCGTACTACTTTCACTGGAGTCACGATGATGTGATGGCTCTCGACCACAATAGCCGTAGACGGTGGTGTGAGGAGATCTCCTCAATTAACAGCAGTCTTAATCCCTCGGACTCTAAGCGCAAAAAAGAAAAGAGCATTTTTGAACTGGGGCGAAAATAATCGTACCGTTCACCCGGAGGTTGCGGACAATGGCAAGCATAACAGACGAAAACTATCTGGTATGGAACCAGGGAAAAAACCCACTAGTGAACTTCAACTTTATGCTTAGAGTTGAGGGTTTGTTTGACCTGCCCTGCAAAAGTGTCCATGCCTTCAGCCGCGAGCTTGAATACGATTATATTCAGGAGGGCGGCCTTAACGACTACGTTCATATGCGCCGCAAGCCTATATCAAAGCCCTTCACTCTGGAGGTTGAGCGCTATGTGGGTGTCGATTATTTTGACTGTTTACCTCTCGGAGCCGACCTGGTGTTGCCTGTATTTTTACTCGTTGCCCGCGTTCCGAACCAATTCTTACCTCTGATTTGTGCGAGAACATTTGCTTTTACCGGCTGTACTGTAATGAAAAAAACTTACGGCGAATTAGTCGGAGATAAGTCCGGCCTGCTTACGGAGACAACAACGCTCGCTTACCGTGAAATGCTCTGTATTGATATTCCTTGGAGCGAGGTCGGGAATAATATGTTCGCAACTCAGCCGGCAGCCGTATCGTCTGTTACCGCTGCTGAAACACTCCATGCCATCAAGCAGCGTTCGCAGGGTCTTTATGACGGCATTAAGAATGCCAAAAACGAAGCCCAGGCCGCTTACAATGACGCAGACGCAAAATCCAAGCTGATACCGGCCGCAATCACAAGCGAGACAACAAAATCGAATAACCTTAAGGCTGAAACAGACAGGCTTGAAAACAGTCTTCCGGCCGCTCAAAAAGCAGCGGAGGATGCATCGAGCGTATCTGTTAAAATGCAAGCCTCTCTCAATGAAAAGCATAGAAAGCAGGATGAGGCCCAGAGGGCCTTTGGTGCCGCAAATCAGGCAGATAAGCAATCTCAGTCGGCCCTAAAAGACGCCGAAAACGCGGTCACTGCTGCCACATGGAAAGCGGAAGCACTTGAAAAAAGCGCAAAAGATGCCGCGGACGCTCTTGCTGAGGCTAACGAAGAGCTTACAAAAGCCAAGGATGAACTTTCGGCCTCCCAAAAAGAATCCGATTCCGTGAAGAGTCAGGCTGAAAGCGCTGCCAAGGATGCTGAAAAAGCCAGAGCAGCAGCTGATGATGCTGACGAAAAGGCTTCTAGGGCTGCTTCAGACGCAGACGCAGCGGAGGCAACCGCAGAGGGCGCAGACCCCGGTTCACCAGAAGCACTCTCGGCAGTTAAGGCGCGCAAGACGGCAGACGAAGCTCAGTCCGCGGCGGACACGGCTGATAAGGAAGCCTCAACGAAGCAGCTGGAGGCAGAAAAGCAAAAAAGCCGGGCCGTACAGCTCGAAAAAGACCTTGCAGGCATGAATAAACGCAATGCTGACCTTGAAAAACAGGTTTCAGAGTCAAAGCTGAAGAGCGAAAAACTTAGCGCGGACGTGCAAGCCGCCGGTGGCATTAAGACTGAAGCAGACAAGGCATTGCAGGACGCTCAAAAAGCTGCGGATAATACAAAGCAGCAGCTTGCTGAAGCGAAAACGGCTTTGAGTGCAGCGCAAACAGCCTATGACGCAGCAAAAAGCGAGGCTGACACAGCAAAAGCCGATGCGGATACCAAGCGCACCGCCGCCGCAGCAATTGAAGAGAGTATCAAGGATGGTAAGCGTGATTACTCAAAATCTCAGGAGATTTTAAAGGTGCTCGAAATTGCTTCAACCAGCACGAAGCAGCGTCTGGCTGAGACCAAATCTCATCTCGACGCGATTCCCAACAAGGTCAGCGTCTGCGAAACTGAAAACAAGGCCGTCCAAAAGGCGGAAGCCCTGCCCGACGCTCATAAGCACTTTCCTTCCGTACAGAGCGCCGCAAACGACATTCAAAAGGCCCTCCGCGCGGTAAAAGCGACTCAAAGTTACTATGCACACTGTCTCTCCGAAACATAAGGAGCTAAACAATGCTGACAATCCGTGAACCGATAAAGCTGAATATTACCGACGCTCTTACTACGGTAACCGACGCATTCTATGAGCGCGTTGTCGGCAATTACAATATGATGAGTGCGTCTATAACGCCGAAAGATTTGCTGTTCTACCTCTCGACCCCGCCGGAGATCCCCGATGACCTCGGCGGTATGACAACTGTCGCAGTCCAGAACAGTCTGACCGACAAGCGTTCGGTTTCCATGGACATCATCAACAATGTAGTCAACAGAATACTTCTGAGCACAAGCAGCGACTTCACATACCAGGATCAGGTTTATATTGACAATATACTCAATAAGCTCGGCGTAACTAATGTATCCGTTTTTATGAAGCAGGTTCAGAACCTGTCTGAGGAACACACAGCGATAAGAGAGCTAATCTCTCTTTACAGCCAGGAGCTGTCACTGCGAGGACCGGTATCAAAGCCGCTGGATGAGCGGAAACAAATCAGCGGTACCTCCGGTTCAAAGGAGGAATCTGACCGCCAACCCCTTCCCCCGCTGTTTCTTCACAATGAAATCTATAGGCGCCTTGAAACCGGCGCAATATACGATATAGTAAACGCCTACCAGAGCGAGCAGGCGCATAACTTCGGCACTTTTCATAATAATGAGCTCAAAGTGTCCGAACAGCTCTTTGTCAGTCAGCTGCTCAAGCTGTCCTCTCTAAAGGAGCGCGCGGTTGCGGGAGGCACTCTTACTCTCACTCACATAAGCAACCACTTTGAGCTGGGGGATATCCTGCCTCCGCCTCAGGATGAGGCTGAGGTTTTATCTCAGGCTTCTGCCGCCGCTCTCCTTTCAACCGTTGAACACACAATTGTGCAGAAGCTGCATAGGGGCGGCGGAGACAACTATCTCTGGCTCAGCCTTGAGCAGTCGCTCAATGAAACAATAGGAAACGCGCTCTCAAGGTTTCAGAGCTTTCACAACGAAAACTATGCTTCTTATCCGAGCAATCGGATTGATGCCGAAAATACTATAGCTCAATACAAAGGCGAGGCCCGTGTGCTTCATGAACTCATCGAGCTTCGCCGCCGTCTCGGAGACATTTCTCTGAGCTTGCGGTCTGAGGACAATTCATTCTCCGCGTCTTCATCGCTTTTCCTGACTCATACCACCGAGGATCTTACGGACAACAGCGTGAATTATGGCGAAAGCATTACCGATTTGTCCTCAAACCGTACCGGATATGAGACCCCCGACACCATACGCGAACAGGTTATCAGGGATAAGCGCTATGAATTGGAATCTATTATTAAACCGGACTCTGCTTCTCACCTTGAAGCTCCGCCTTTTTCCCCCATAAGTATTGAATATCCATCGGCCGATAGCACTGAGCTCCTCTCCCCCGAAAACACTTTACTGCTGGAAAAGCAGAAAGCAACGATCTTTAACCGCCAGCTTACCGAAAAAACCCGCGAGATACTAAAGCGTGAGCAGCCTGGCGGAAAGGTTAAGCCGACGCCCCCCGAGGCAAGTGCTGTTTCCGAAATTCTTGAGAATAAGACCGTCCGTGAAATTGAGCTTGAATACGATATTCTTGAGCACTCAAGACTTCTGGAGAAGCTTGTACATCGAGCAGTACCTGAGGCTGTGTCCGTTTTTTCCGACACGCAGGCTGTGCCTTCACAAGAGCCGGGCTCTCCGCTCTCTGTAAGCAACTTCATCGAACAGAAGCTCGTTACAGGAGGGAATAGTCTCAGTCAGAACATTAATATCGATGAAAGCCGCAGAACAACAACGTACTCGCGTCAGACAGGCGAAGAGCCTGACGCAGCCGGTACCGCCGCTGAGTCCTCTTTCGATGAGGCCGTCCGGCAAAAAGCTTCTCTATTTCCCGTCAGCGACAGCGACGCCGATCCCCAACTGCTTGAACGCGAGATCAGTGAGCTTGACCGCCGAAACCGGGAAATATTTGAGTCTCTAAAACTGACTCAAATCGAAAAGACAGTTGAGCATATTCCGGTACTCGACCGCGAAAAGACCTTAAATATGTCTTTGCGGGCGTTAAGTTCACCGGAAGATGTCCTGCGGGAGCTTCTTAACTCGCCCTCCTCGTCAGTCCCTCCAGCGGCGGGGCTAAAATCCGAAGCCGAGGCTTATTTGAAAAAAGCGGATGCGCAGACCCGGGAGCTGTACGAAGCAATCCTGCGTTATGAACAGAATCCGCAGGGGGCTCAAAAGGACAAGCTCTTTCATGTTGGCAGCATCGGTGAGTTCAACTCCGTAGCCGCCGTACACGCCCAAGCTCAGGCGAACTCCATTCAGTCCGAAAGAGATGCTCTGCGGCTTGACAGAGAACTGCTTACAGAAAAGCAGGAGACTGTTCTCGAACAGTTCGGCGAACTGCCTTCAAAGCGACAGGTAATCAGCAAGGAGCCTTCAGTGCCGCCGAAAGTTCCGATAGTTCACAAATTTGAACAGACTGATTTTTCTGAGGAGCTGCTGCAAAAGCTTGAACAGCAAAAAACGCAGCAAAGTACCACTCAGGTGCTGACGGAGGAGGTTACAAACCGTCAGGTCCAGGAAATAACTCAGAACGAAATCAAAACGCAGCTCATCACGCAGTCTGCCGAGGATATAACAAAGCTTGTCAACCAGACTCTCGCAAAGCAGATGAACGCAATATCCGACAAAGTCTATCAGCAGATGGAAAAGCGCCTTTCGACCGAGCGCAGCAGGCGCGGACGTTTTTAAGCCCTGAAGGGAGGGAAATTCAATGGCAATGAGTATTGCCAGTCAACTGGGCGCAAGTCTTACGGGTAATATAGAGCAGGCCTATCTTGTGGTTTCCGATTACCGGCAGAAATGCGGTGGGAAGCCCGGCGGCAAGGACGCTGGGCTTAAGGCAATGAATTTTTTTCGAAAAAAAGCAAGCGTCGTAAAAAACGCTTCATACCCGGGACTTGTTAATCCGTCGGCGGATTCCCCTGAGGATTTTGGTTCTTATAACAAGACCTTTAAAGTCCCGTTCAACCCGTCCCAGCTCATTATAAACGCTTCAAATCTTCCGATGAAAAAAACGGATGCGCTAGGCAATGATCCGGCAAACGACTCTGTCCTCAAAGCCCAGCTTACGATGACAGTAACCCTGTTCTTCGACGAAATGAATGTTTATGACTCATTTATGGCAGAAAAATTCACCGGTGGAATTACGGCACAGGGCGCGAAGAACATTGCTACAGCCGTAATGCCGGCCAAAAAAAAGGTCTGGTCTGTTCAGGATGAGGTCGAGGGACTTGTCTCAGCCCTCAGAAATCCCTTTACGCGCAACATATCATTCCGATGGGCTGATTTTGTTTTTACCGGTCAGCTTTGCAATATTTCCGCCCAATACACGATGTTCTCCACCTCCGGAAGACCGGTGCGCGCAAAAGCAGTTCTCCGTATCCAGCACGAAATGGATGACCTCATGCTTACTTCCTGGTATAAGGACTATGAAACAGCCTTCAGTGGCGCGGGTAATAGCCTTGTAGGCGCCGCTCAGAAGGTCGGTAATCTGGTTAATCTTTCTCTTTAAGGGGGTCTTCGTATGGCTTCGGCTCGCACAAACACTTTCACAAACGCCGCAGGCAGCGCACTCGGAATAGTAAAAAAGGCGCTTCTTATACTTCACACTAATACTACGAAAAGCACTACATCTACTTCACTTGCCAACAAAACGGCTTCCGCGCTTTCCAAGGCGTCCGGAACTGGCCTCGGAGCAACAATCTCCGATCTCGCTGCCGGAGGCATGGGAGCGTCTCACGTCCTTGAGGTGCAGTATAATCCGAACTCTATCTCATTGCAGGCTAACGCACAGCCAACCAGCTTTCAGTATCTGCAGCAGAATTTCGACTCCTCAATACCCACCCAGATTACCCGCAATCCCTCGGTCGTACTTTCTGTTGAGCTTACATTTGACGCCATGAATCCAAAGGACGCGTTTATGATAGATAAGCTGCGTCTCTCCGCAGGCGATGCTGTTTCAGCTGTTTCAGGGCTGGTCAAAGCGGCTAAGGGCGGCTACACCGTTCAGCCGCAGACTAACGGCCTGCTTGCGGCTCTTATCAGAGACTCCACCCGCTTTGTGACTTTCAAGTGGGCAGACATGACCTTCACGGGAGAGCTCACCGAGGCAAGCGCGACCTATACGATGTTTTCCGTTTCCGGTAAACCTGTCCGCAGCGTTGTCCATCTGAATATCACTCAGCAGGTCGATACCAAAGCGGATATTACATATTGGGACGCCGCTTTCAACAAAACTTTCGGGGCAGCCGATGCCGCGGCAGCCACAGGCGGCCGCTCATTTGCCGAGCGTTACGGAAATCTATTAAACATCGGATTCTGACTGTCCTGCGCAGAATTCTAATTAGAAAAGGAGTTTAAACAATGGCGCTGCTATCTCTACCGACTCCCGCAGCCGCTCCTTTAAGCTACAGCGACCTTCAGACAAAATACAACGATTTTGCCTTTCCGAAGGCGGAGATCCTTTTGAATAAAAAACCCCTTGCCGCGGCCTCCGGCTCTCATTTCGTTGTAAACGATATCCATGTCGAAGCAACAAGCGGATTTGAAGCCTCTGTTGCGCGCTTCCGGATTTACAATGTTTATGACCACAAGCAGGGTAAGTTTCGCTATGAAGAGATGAAATCGCAGCTGTTTATGGGCGCTCCCGTTACAATAAGCCTCGGCTATTTTGACGCGCTTGAAACGGTTTTCGTCGGTTTCGTTGCCGGCATCGCTTTCGGCTATGCGCCGGATGATCTCCCCTATATCGAGGTTTCGGCAATGGATGTCAAAAGCCTTATGATGGGCGGCACCTATTCGTATCAGCTCACATCCAAGTCTTACGGCGAGGCGGTAAACGAAATCTTCAGACGTACCGGATACGCCAAGCTTAAAGCCATGGGCGGTATAACCGCTCTGAATATCAGCGACACTCCCGACAAAAAAACCGGCACCGGCAACCAGAAGGCGAGCGCCGAAACTATTGAAATGGTTGCCGAAAGCGACTACGAATTTGTTGTTAAGGCTGCTAAAAAATATAACTTCGAGTTTTTTGTTGACCGTGGTGAGGTATTCTTTCGCAAGGCAAAGAGCATCACCTCTACTTTGGCCAATCTAGGCGTCAGCAAAGGTATTTTAAGCTTTCATACAGAATACAGCCTGACGGGTATCGTAGGGAAAATTGAGGCACGATCGATGGATGCAGGTCAGGGAAAGCTGATAAGCTCCTCAAAAAAACAGAGTAATAAGCTCTCGGCCTCCGGGAAGGCGGAGGGTCTTGTCGGGAAAGCGTCAAAGGTTTATATTGACCCATCCATAAGCTCAAAGGAGCAGGCCGATGCCAGGGTTGATTCCTTGATGGAGCAGATGTCCTATCGTTTGGGTTCTCTTGAAGCTGACTGCGTCGGAATACCTGACCTCGCTCCGGGACGCTTTGTAGCCATAACCGGCATGGGTGCTCCCATTGACAACAATTTTTACATCACGACCGTGACACACGAGTTCACCGCCGATGGCAGTTATCACACCAAGCTAAAGGCCTGTGCGTCCGAAATCAAGCCGACCGGCTTGCCAAGCGTCCCCGGAGTCGGCTCACTGCTATAATAAATTTGGAGGCGCCTTATGGCTTTATATGACATCATAGACGAGATATCGGCTCGCCAGGTCACTAAAACCGAAACCGGTGATAACCGAATGACCGGTGTCACTCTGGGAATTGTTGCTAAAAACTATGATAAGGACATGGGCGGACGAGTATGCGTCACTATTCCGACTCGTGATCAAAAGGCAAACGAACTGAAATGGGCGCGTGTCGTGCAGCCTTCGGGCGGCTCGGGCTGGGGACATTATTTTCTTCCTGAGGTAGGTGATCAGGTTCTGCTTGCTTTTGAGGGCGGAAACATCGAACATCCCTATGTTGTCGGCTGCATACCCAAGGACAAGGACAAATTTCTTTCTCAGTCAGTTGATAAAGACAACCGCACCAAGCGCATAGTAACAAAGCACGGCAGTATGATAAGCTTTGATGACAGCCCCGACGACAAAAAGGGTGCTAAGGACAAGATTACCATCCAGACAGCGGACAAGGCTCATACCGTTCTGCTTGATAACGACGCAAAGAAAATACGTGTTTCGGACAAAAAGGGTGAAAACTTCATTGAAATAAAAACCGAAGAGGGTTCCGGTTCCATCATGATAAAAGCCAAGAGCAAGGTCACAATTCAAGTCGGAGACTCAGTTAAGCTCATTTTGAACGGCGAAAGTGGCGCCGTCAAGCTGGAGGCAAATCAGTTCACCGTAGAGGCCGGCAATCAGGTTGCGTTCAAATCGAACGGCATGGTCAAGGTTGAGGGCGGAACAGTTGCGATTTCCGCTTCTTCCGCTTTAAAAGCCGAGAGCGGCGGAGCTGTCAAAATAGGCGGCGCACCGATAAGTATCGGTTAAGGAGGCTATCAGATGCAGCAGCAGTTTTTGGGAACCGGTATGAAGTTCCCTCCCCAAATTGACCCTGGTACGGGGCGGTTTGCGCTTTCCTCGGGTACGCAGAGCGTCAAGGAATCTGTTTATCTGATACTTATGACAAATCGCGGCGAACGCTGGCTTGAACCCTATTTTGGAAGCCAGCTTATGAGCTACACCTTTATGGACACTTCCGTCACAATGCTCTCATTGCTTTCCGATAATATCCGTGACCTTCTTCTCTCGCAAGAGCCGAGAATTGCTAATGTTGACGTGGATATCGACTCCGAGTCGAAGGCGGGCTGTCTGATAATAAATATAAACTATACGATTGCCGCTTCCAACTCTCAGGACAATTTGGTTTTTCCGTTCTTTCTGAACGAATTGAAGAAGGAGGATGTCAATGCTATACTCTGATTTGCCTCTTATCGATTCACGTGACAGAACCGCACTGCGTAAAAGAGTTTCCGAGCTTGCCGCTTCCTTCACCCCCGAATGGGGTTTTGATACGGAGCATCCCGATACAGGCTCTACGCTTGCCCTTATTTTTATTAATCAGATATCTGATAATATAAGGCGCTTGAATCAGCTTCCGGATAAATATCGTACCGAGTTTGCGAATCTTCTCGGCGTCTCACTGCTTCCTGCCTATCCTGCCTCCGGCATCATAGTTGCACAGCTTGCGTCAGACACGGTTTCGGGTGTACCTCTTGCCCACGGAACCAAGCTGCTCGGTCAGGCGTCGAACGGCGATCCGGTAATTTTCGAGACCCTGAGGGATATCTATGTAACATCCTCAATTCTCACCGACCTTGTTTCGATTTTCTCCAAAAAAGGTAAAATCATACCCATTATGAACGGGCCTAAGCCCGCTTGTATTTTCAGCCAGATTTCAGAAGATGAGGAATCCTTTGAAGCCGAATCCGAAGTGCCGCTGTTTTCGCTTTTTGACTCTGACGGCGATGGTATCGAGCAAAACGCTCTTGTCCTGTACCACAAAAGCATATTCGACGGTATTGAGGGCCTAAGCATCCTAATAAAACCGGTTTCTGCCGACGGCAGTCCGCTTTCGGAGCGGCTTTCCGATCCCCTCAAATACCGTTGGCTGCGTAATTCCTCAGAAGGGGCCGTTCCTCTGGATTCGGTCTCGGCTGTAGGAGACTGTATTGTTCTTACGCAGAGGGAAAAAAGTGAACCCGTACGTCTTGACGGCGAGGATCTTTTTGGTATATGTCTTGAATCCCTTGAGCCAGTAAAAGAGCCTCTTGTCCTTTCGGACCTGCGTATTTGTGCAATCTGCGACGAGACCGCTCCCGAGTTTGTCCTTCACAACAGTGATGAGCTTGAAATTCCGCGCTTTTTGCCTTTTGGCGAATCCGCTTCCTTGTTCGATGAATGCTACATAGGGCACGACAGGCTCTTTGCTCAGCAGGGGGCAAATGTCAGGCTCAGCTTTAGTCTTTCAAGCGTTGAGAAGCTCGTAACCTTTACCCCCCAGCAAGAGGCTGCCGAGTTAAAGATAATAAAGCGCAAGCCCAAAGCCGTGCTTTTCGACACCGTGACCACCTCCCCCCAGTCTGTGCTTGTTGAATACTACAACGGGCTTGGCTGGAAAAGGCTTTCCTGTGAAAGCGACTTTTCTACGCTCTTCAATGGTATAAATTCCGGCAATTTTGAGATAGGCTTCACTTGCCCGGATGACTGGCAGCCGATAACAATGGGCGGATTCTGCTCACGGATGTTCAGATTCAGAATATCTCAGGCCGACAACTGCTACTTGCAGCCCTGCATCCACAAGATGCCCATTATAAGCAATCTGAAAATAAGCTGCACTTACGATAAAATATGGAAGCAGCCTCAGCGACTTCGCAGAATATGCGGAACCCTAACGGAGGACTTGACGGACAGACTTCTGTCTCATCTCCCCTTTCCCGCTTTTTCACCCTTGTCATACGGATTGGATGCGTTGTATTTTGGTTTTGATGAAAAGCCCGACGGCGCGCCGATAAGCCTTCTTTTTGAAACGGTCGAAAGCGTTTTACCGGGTGACTGCCCACCTGCCTTCGAATACTCCACAAAGAACGGTTTTAAATCCCTCAAAGCTATTGACGGCACAAAGGGACTTTCGCGTTCAGGCACAATAATGTTTATTCCGCCAACGGATTTTTCAGCATTTTCCGTAGAGGGGTTAACTCGTTTCTGGCTTCGGCTCGTTGATCTTGGCGAGGCAACAGGCAAAGCGCCGCGCTTTTGTCCTCAGATCAAGCGGCTGCTTCTCAATGCGGCTGAAGTACGCAATTGCGAAACGCTTGAGGAAGAAGCTTTCTATATTGAAAGCTCTATTCCCAATATGACCTTTCCTCTCGCCGCCGAAACTATATATACGACGCACGTATTTGTCAGCGAGATGCCTAGCTTTTCCCCCTCATCAATGGAGCAAATGGCCCAGCTGACGCCAGACAGAGTAAGAATTACCCATGATTTTCTAGGAAACATAACTTCATTCTTTGTTCTGTGGGACGAGGTTGAGAGCTTCGACAGCTCTACCCCCTCGGATCGGCACTATGTCATCGACCGTATGAACAACAGCATATCCTTCGGTGATGGGGTGCATGTCGCGATACCTCCCGCCCAAGATGGAGTCGCCTTTACGGTTCAGTCCATCTGCTGCAAAGGACAGGGGGGCAACCTTCCCGCCGGAGCCGTCAACACTCTGTTTGATAGCACTCTTTACCTTGGAGGCATCTCCAACCCGATACCCACTTACGGCGGAAGTGATCTTGAAACTGTCTCCTGCGCTCAGCAGCGCGGCTCCTGGATTGTCAGCGGGCGCAATCGGCTTGTTTGCGGAAAGGACTTTGAGCGCGAGGTTCTCGCCTTTTCAGACTCAATCGAAAAAGTCCGCTGTGTGGCCGGCATTGATATCTGCGGCCGCCCCTCGCCCGGTCTCATCACGATAGCAATAATGAGCCGAGCCTTTGAGGAGGGTGCCTATTCCTTCACCGGGCTTCACGACTCGCTGAAGGCCCGTTTGCTTTCCCGCTGTGAGGCGACGGTTACAGATGACACGCTCTGTCTGAGTGAGCCTTCATTTGTCAGTATCTCAATCGATGTGTGGATTCAAATCGAGAATGTCGCGCATTATTTTGACGCCCAAACCCTTATTTACAAACGTATCAGTGAATTTATCAGTCCACTGCAAAGCGAACTGAACGGTGGCTGGGACATCGGAGTCCTGCCGACAGACAACCAGCTTCATCAGATGCTGCATTCAATCGGCTTTAAAGGCTATGTTACCAGATTTATCGCCACAGCCCGCTATGTGGACGAATCCGGCTCTCACGAAACTGACCTTAAACATCTGCCGGCAAACCCGTTTGCTATTGCAGTCAATGGTACTCACCGCGTTTTCTTGGAACTGGAAAACCGCCGATGATTGGGAGGAACCCGCATGCTTAACAGTATCGACCTTAATGATAAAAGCTATGAAGAGCTTTTATCAGAAGCTATGGCTCAGATACCGCTTTATTCGGACGAATGGACTAATTTCAACATTTCCGACCCTGGCATTACAACGCTGCAGAATTTTACAGCATTTAACATTCTACAGCAGGAGCAGCTTAGCGAGGTCACCGATCAGATCCGACGCAGACTCATGCTTATGCTCGGCATTAAATCCGCAGAAAACGTGCCTTCAAGCATTTTCGTACAGGCTCAAAGATCGGACGATGAATTTACACTGCCGCGTCACTATACCTTAAGCACCGGTTCACTTTCGTTTGAAACGGCCTCGGAAATCACTGTCGAACCGTGGTCGGTCAAAGCAATGTATGTCGGGCGCAACGGAGAATACCTCAACATATCCCGTTTACTCGAAAATCCCCGCACATCTGTTGAGGTTTTCGGACACAGTCCGACAGCGGGGACAGCGCTCTACTGCGTTCTCGAAGGCGACGTACATTCCCAATCAGAGCTGCGCTTGTGGGTACAGGTACCTGACGGTTCAAAGCGCGTTCCGTTCGACCCCTTAAACGACGAGCCTGTCTTTGCAAGGACGTGCTGGCAGTATTTCACCCTGGAAGGCTGGCTTGACGTTGAGGCAGACGATAAAACACATGGCTTTTTATCGTCCGGCGAGGTAGTCCTTAAACTTGGCGACCTCCCCCCCTCGCTTTTCCCTGAAACGCCGGTCTACGGCTCTGCCATTCGATGCCTGCTCTGTGAACACGAGTACGACATGGCACCGCGCCTTCTTACATTGACGGGCAACCTCTTTCCCATGCTTCAGCAAAAGACACGTGCCGCTTCTCTCGTTTTTCCCGCCGGCAATGAAGTTGTTATACATAGCAGCCTTGCTCTTTTCGGCAACATCTTCGTCTATTGCCGCGAAGCCGAAGGCGATGACTATTATGCTTACAGTGAGTTTTCGCCATTAGGCTCTCAAAACGGAAGATTCTACAAACTTGAGTTCTTGCAGGATGGAGTCCGCATAGAGTTTAACAAAAGCTCTTACGGCTTTGGCCCGGCGGACGGTGACGAGGCTGTTCTTGTCTGCTGTTATGATAATGAGATGGTTTACCACCGCTCACTTGACCCTGTTTACGGATATGAGGAGCAGATCATTGAGCTCGACTTGGTTTCCGATCTTGTTGCCGGCAGCTTTTCTGTGTTGGCGGAGATACCGTCTGCTGACGGAAATCCGCCCGTCTACAGGCGCATCTATCCAGACAGAGACATTTCCGACGAGCTTTATTACAGCATACTTCCGCAGGAGGGACAGCTTTTAATTCATCATCCTGCCTATGCGGACGCATACCGTCTCTTTGTTGCCGACTGCGTCACCACTCAGGGGAAAAACGGAAATATCCGTTTCGGAGCGCAGCTCGTCCATCGCGGGGGCTATGACGGGAACGATGTTGATCAAACTTTCTTCGCTCCTTCTCCCGGTTTCGGCGGCGTTAGCTATGAAACATGTGAACAGCTTCGGAAACGTTTTTATTCCGAAATCAGAAGAGTAAACACAGCTGTTACCGCAGAGGACTATGAAATAGTTGTCAAATCCGTTCCCGGTTTATCTGTACATAAGGTAAAAGCAGTCGTTTTTCCAAAAGATAATCTTGTCAATTTGGTTGTAAAGCCTTATACTGAGGATGAGCGTCCGGTCCTGTCATCTCTCTACATCAAGCAGCTTATGTCCTGCATTGAACAATGTCGCATGCTTACGACCCGCGTGGAGCTCGTATCTCCCCGTTACGTGAGGATCGATGTAAACGCCTCCTTTGTTATCAAGCCGCATTATGAAAATGCGCGTGAGGAAATTGAAGACACTATCCGTGCTTGTCTTGATTTTGTTACAACGGATGTGCCGTTCGGAAGCTGGATACGTTTCAGTGCAATTTATAATGCGCTCAGCAAGCTGCCATGCGTGGTGAGAGTAGAATCTATGCGGCTGATTCCCGAAGACCGCACCGATATTACCGCGTCATCGTCCGACTTGAAGCTCAGCGAGAGAGCACTGTGCTACCCCGGCAATTTAAGGCTTGACCTAAATACGTTTTCCGTAAAGGATCGTTAGGGGGCGCACTATGGCTGGAATTATAAAAAAATATGTTCTGGGGAAAAACCGCCTGAAGCGCAGCCTTCTTGACGGGTTCTCTCTTGATGGCGGCACTCTGAACAGCACGGAGGATACCGCTTCCGTACGTCACGTTTTTTTACACGGACTTGACGGCGTTGTCGATGACCTTTTCTGGGGCAGGCTTTCACTCAAAGCCAAATTTAATGGTGATATTCTGCTTACTGTAAGAGCAGTCGCTACAAACGACAGTGTTTTCGTCCGCAAAGGCGATATAACAAAAATTGATGACTTTTTACTTGATCCGTCAATAGCTCCGGAAATAAAGGAACAGTTCTTCGGCGCGGCAGGAGGTATTGAAAACTCCGGTGTCCAAGATATGCTTCTCTATGGTCTTAAAGGTCGATATTTGTATATTTGGATTGAAGTCGGCGGAATCGGCAGCGTAACCCTTTCGGATCTGACAGTTTTTGTTCCGGGCGACAACTTTTTTGCAACTTTCCCGGCTGTTTATCAAAATGATAACAACTTTTTTCAGCGTTACTTAACTATTTTTTCAACTGTTTATAACGAATTTCAAGAGACTATTGACCATCTGGACAATTTTCTTGACATCGATACCGTCTCAGTGCCGATGCTGCATCACTTTGCCTCCTGGCTCGGTCTTGAAACAAAGGGTATGCTTAGCGACGAAGCTACACTTAGGCGCTTGTTAAAGGCCGTTCCACGCCTGTTTGCTATTAAAGGTACCAGATCTGCGGTTGAGGGTATGATCAGCATTTTCATTTCGTGTCCTTTCTATGTCATTGAGCGGAATCTTTTGGCTCGGCAGCAGTTGGGCGGCGAAATGTATGGGAATACACCTTATGATTTTACTATATTGATAAACTGCGATGCCGACGAGCAACTCCGCACCTGTCTGGAATTCTTCATTGATCAGATTAAGCCTGTCCGCAGCCAATACAGAATTGTCTTTCTTGGCGACAACAGCGGTCTTGATGCGTTTACATATCTTGATTTCAACGGTTCTGTCCTCCACAGCGCTCCCGGCCAGCTTGACATTGGCAGATCGCTTACCGGAACGACTTATTTAGAATAGACAAGGAGTGTTCATCATGACAATCAAAGTAACCAAGGATGCATCCTCAGCCACGTTGGCGATAGAAGGACGTATAGACACTAATACCAGTCCCGAGCTGCAATCGGAAATCCTGAAAGCGTTCCAAGCCGCAAAGACGGTCACGCTGGACTTTGCTTCCGTTCCTTACATAAGCAGTGCCGGGCTTCGCGCTCTTCTTATCGGACAGAAAACAGCCGCTTCCAAGGCTTCAGTCATGGAGCTGAAAAATGTTTCCCCTGCGGTGTATTCCATTCTTGAATCTGTTGGTTTCGCCAAAATGCTCACCATCCGCTAGCGTCAGAATAATGAGCGCAAAAAAATAAGCTAATAGCTCTCCCTGTCAGCGGATTGAGTCTGACAGGGAGAGCTTTGTTATTTAAAGTACATATTTCTATTTCAGTTTCTTCTCGATTGTAAATATATTTTTGCCGTCTTCATAGCGGTATGACACATTATCCATGCTGGTTTTAACCATATAAATTCCGAGCCCGCCTATTTCCCTGTCTTCCGCTGAAAGCTCAAGATTAGGGTCAGCGCGTTCCATGGGATTATACATCAATCCTCCGTCCGAAAACTCTATCACTACTCTTAGAGGATCACTTTGCACCCGGCATGTTATTGTCGCGTCACCCGTTTCGGGATGATACGCGTAGTTGGCAATATTGACATAGATTTCCTCGACAGCAATATCAATCTGTATCTGGATTTCCTCAGGACAATTATATCTGCTCAGTACCGAATCAACAAATGACAGAACTTCATCTAGGCGCTTGGTTTCCGCGGGGATAATCAGTTGTTCCATATCGCATCTCTCCTTCAAACAAGTGGTCTTGCCTAAATAAGAATCTTCAGAATTCCATATATAAATTAATCTGTTCCGCTATATTCTATTTGATATTTACTTCACCGGTCTGCTGCACACAACCCTTAAATTTTAACCCCAGCATGGTGATGTCGTCAAATTGATCCGCTTCCCCGACGAATTCATTCATGGCGGTTTTTACCGCAGGTAGCATTGAAAACATCTCGCTGCCGGCATGCTCATCGAGGACCTGCTGAAGTCTGTCCTCGCCAAACAGTTCGTCCACCTTGTTTGTCGCCTCGGTAACACCGTCTGTATAAAGGAACAGAACATCACCCTTTTTAAGCGTTTTCTCAAACTGAGTATACTGCATACCCTCTAGTCCCGCAAGAACAAATCCCGGTTCGCATTTAAGATATGTAAAGTGACCGCTGTCTCCTTGCTTTATAAGGGGTGGATTATGTCCGGCATTGCTGAAGGTAAGCACACCTGTTCGTATATCCATAATCCCAATCCATGCCGTAACAAACATAGCGGCATCATTGCCCTCACAAAGCTGTGAGTTTACGGCTGTCATCACCTGAGCGGGAGTTTCTCCGTTCTGAACGTGGTTTTTGATAAGTGTTTTTGCAATAACCATAAACAGCGCAGCTGGAACGCCCTTACCCGAAACATCCGCTATAACTATACAAAGGTGGTTCTCATCGACAAGGAAAAAGTCATAGAAGTCGCCTCCCACTTCCTTTGCCGGCTGCATTGTCGCATATATATCAAATTCCTCATGATCCGGGAACGGCGGAAAAATGCACGGAAGCATTGAAGCCTGGATCTGTGTTGCGACATTCAGCTCGGCGCCTATACGTTCCTTTTCGGCTGTTACGGCAGTCAAATCCTTGATGTACTTTTTCAGGCTGCCCGTCATGCCATTGAATGCTTCCGAGAGTATCTGCATCTCATCGCCGGTTTTTATATCAAGCTTTGTGTCAAGATTCCCTCCGGAGATATCCCTGACTCCTGTGGTCAGCCGTGCGAGCGGCTCCGTCAGTCTTTTCGTAAAGTAACCGCTTACCATAAGAACGCCGAGAATGACAATTATAACGATTGCCAATATAGCAATGCCGGCGTTTCGAATTGATTTGTCTATTGCCAAAACCGATGAATCGGTGAGCTTGCCGATACTGTCCTGTATTTCGGTGACCGGAAGCAAGGCTTCATCGACATCAATAACCGATACGACGCCCCACGGAAGCGTTTTCATCGGCTGGCACGCCATATAGACCTGCTTGCCGTTATATTCGACCTGTGCAACTCCGGATTCTCCGGCAAGCATTTTTTTAATAAGCTCCGCAATTTTCGGGTTCTTGGAGTTAAGGATATTTTCCGATATTGCCGAACCGTCAGCCGCCTTCTCTATCTTTGGCGAAATAATAATATTGCCCGACTGATTTACAACAAACGTATAGCCCGTTTCACCTATCTTAGTGCTTATAATCTCTTCGTTAAGGTTTGTCATCAGCGCGCCGATACCAACGACCGCCATTAAATTACCTTGAGCGTCATGAACCGGGGCCGCGCAGGTTATCGCAAGTCCCCTGCCCATCGCATCGTTGAACACGTCTGTCCAGATTAGTTTATCCGCTTCCTTGGCAGATTTAAACCATGCGCGCTCACGTCCATCGATAGTCGCGGGCTTTTTATCGGAATCCGAATCCACCATAAGGACAAAGCCGCTTTCTGTTGCTATATAGTCCGCCGTTATATCTTCGTCATTCTTAGGTATTAGCAGCATAAGGTTTGACGCGTTTGCAAGCAGTCCAATCTCGCTTGAAACAGCAGCCTGATCAACCCCTTCGGCAAAGAGAAGCTGCGCTGTGTTCTTCCCCGCTAAGGCAGGATCGGGCGGATTGGCCGCTACCGCCTTGTAGTCCTGTGGGGAGGTGTACAGCGTTCCGAAATAGTCCGCAATAAGCTGCGTATAGTTCTGCTGCTTTCCGAGCTTTTCATCGGCGATGCCGGCCTTAGTCTGCGCTGTCGAAGTCAGGCGCTCAAGTATCTGCTCCTCAAGCACTGAGCCGCTGTTTTCTCCGGCAGATGTTCCGAGATTGTTGCTTGCACCGACAACATCTCCTCGTATTTTAAGTATGCTTACTGAAGTGACTACACACATCATAGCAAGCGCAAGCAATGATATAAGAAGCAGCAGGTTCCTAATCTTCCCTCTGATTGATTTCATGGTTTTCCTCCTGCAAAGTCTTTTATATATTCAAATATTTCCTTGTATCCATCGTCGATGCAGAGCTTGTCAAATTGTACTTCCAGGTCCATTGAATGGTGCAGAAGCATGAATTCACCATTCCCGCACAGTGGGTGCATTCCAGTGAAAATGAAGCCCTTCTTCGCAAGTGTTTCATATGTGCACGCCGCTCCCGGGTCGTTTAAGTCCAGCAAGAGATTTACCGTCTGGTGAGGATGATGCGGTTTATCAAGCAGTTCCCGCGCCCATGCTTCGATATCGTCACCACCTCTGAAAATTTCGGCTGTAAAGGTGTTGTGTATATCGTCGTAATTAGTGTGTATCTGCGATTCTCCCACATTCTGCAAACCCTCAGAAAAAGAAAAACACGCATTGAGTCTGCTATAAAGCTTTTTTATATAGTCTTTATGCTCATCAGGAGCATAAATGACCCCTGCGTTCGTCTTGCGCTCCGGGTAAACCCCCACGGCAAATGACTGCTTTATGCAACCCTTCGTGTCAAAAGAATGCTGCAAAATCAGATTACTGTGTACAAGAAAAAGGAACCCGCTTGGAATCAGCCCGCAATTCAGTGTCTGATGCTGTGCCATTGTGTGGAAAGTAACCGAATGGGTCGTAACAGCACTGTAGTTTTTTGAAATTGGCAAGCCCAGCATTGCTTTTGTTAGGCTTGTCCCTACTCCAAATCCACGGTATTGCTTGCGGACAACATGCATAGTCAATTCCGGCACGTCCGCAAGCCCTCCGCAAGGCGAAAGCACAAGGCTGGAGACTGGGTCTCCGTCTTGGCTGACTGCAAGCATTGCTACAAGCTGGCGGTTTTCTATTTGAGCGGAAAGCGCACTCTGGTCATAGACTTCCTTGCGCGGGTACGTCTGACCGTACTCATCACGTATACAAGCTTGAAGATCCTCAAGCAAGGCTTGCGAGTCCGAAGTAACCAGCCTAAAATCACAAATCAGCTTTTCTCCGGTTTTTCGGTTAATAAATTCATGCATATTATGCGCTTCCTTATATCTGCACGGTAAGGTTGTTGACACCCAGCGTTCTCATGTAACGTACATCCTTAGCACTCGTAATAATCATCTGTATTCCTAAGCTAAGCGCGATATCGTCCGGATTAGCCTCGAAAAAGCGGATTGGGTCGAACTCTCTTCCCCCGTTCCTAATTCGCATTATTACATCCTTATCGGTTACAAAGAGCCTAACGTCCATTGACTCTGTCTCATCGTCCCCTAGTGCATTGTCCTTAATTGAAAGCAGCAATTCTTCTATAGAGAGGGATATAAGCATTGAACGCTTTTCATCAAGCTCATTGACTTCACAGAACTCTGATATCTTCTGTGAGGCGTCCATTATGGCGTCGACGGAGTTTTCAACCGAAAAAGCAATTACCCTTCCATTTGAGCTTTCGCTCTCGTCGAGTAGAAGCGGCATGGAAAGCCCTTTTTTTCCTGCAACCATCTTCGCAGCCATAAGGAAAACAGGGATTGCCAGCAGTTCACCAGCAGGAATACCTGCCCACACTCCGTGGGAGCCAACAAATGAAACAGCAAGCGAAATGAGTGCCGGAAGCGCAAAGCCGCGGCAAAAGGATATTATGTTCGCAAGCCATACTGCTCTTATAGTCATGTAATGAAACTGGAACAGGTTTGAAAGCATAGCCGGAAGCAAGCTGATTCCGAACATAATCAGCGCAAATCTAGCCTCTGTGAACAGCGATACATCATTAAGCCCGAACATGAGGCAAATCGGTTTCCAAAGAAGTATTATGAGAAGAGCTGTCCCGGAGACGAGTCTCATTCCCCACCTGACCGCAGTTTTCATTACCAATCTGACACTCTGAGTATCCATCTCTCCGTAAAACACGCCTGTCAGCGGTACGAGTGTCTGTGAAACGCCGGATAAAATCGCAAGAGTAAAGGTGTTTACATTCGTAAGCACAGCAAAAACAGTTACCCCCTCTGCTCCGAGCAGAGTCAACAAAAGTCTGTTATAAAACAGAGTACGCAAGACGCTGAGAAGATTCGTCAGCGCCATCGGGCTTCCGGAACTCAGGATTAACGGTATACTCTTAATTTCGCTCTTAAATCCACACAGTCTGAGGACAGTTTTCTTGTCAAAAAACCTTACCAAACTGTATAACAATGCAATTGTTGTTCCTAAAACCGTTCCCAATGCTACACCGCGCATGCCCATGTTTAATGAAAGCATAAAAAAAAGACAAAGGCCGATATTGCTGACTGCCATTATTCCGAACATTACGGCCCCGATTCCGGGCCTACCCGTAATACGGAAAAAGTTAAGAGGAATATACAGCAGCATAGTCGTCCACGCGCCGGGGATAAAGTACAGACAGTATTCTCTTGCAAGCTGCCTTGCTTCTCCCTGTGCCCCGAGAAGCGTAAGAAGCGGATCAAGGAATATGAACCCGAGGGCAGAAACCGCAAAGCCTGTTATCAGCATCATCACAAGTGACAGAGTGTACAGTCTGTTTACGCCGTTAAAATCCTCCCGCCCCTCACGAACCGCCGCAAGCGCCGCGCCTCCGACTCCGATCAGCGAGCCTAAAGTTGTAAATATAAAGAAAACCGGGGTTACAATGCCCATAACGGAAAGACCTTTTGCTCCCATTATATTTCCAACTATAATACCGTCTGAGAAATTGCAAATCGTACCCCCAAGTAAAGACAAAATTGTAGGAAGCAAGAATTTACGGAACGTCCCCGAAATAAAAACATCGTTACTGGTGAGGGCTTTTTCATACTGTGGTGTGTCCATGCGTCCCCCCTAGATAACAAAATTCTACCAGTTTTCAGTTTATTCTAAAGCCTCGTAATTGTCAATAATTCAAGGGTCGTAATATGTCTAAAGCCGGACGCTTTCGTCTGATTTTAGCGAATTTTAAGAAATAGCGCCTGTTCAAAAATCTATACTATGGTATAATAACCGCAACGGTGCTTTGCGCCTGTGGTATAAACCACGAGTTGTTACAATACTTTTGAATTATATTAGAACCTTTTGCCTGATGGTATATTCCGATTGAGCCGCTGATTTCTATAGCGAAAGCCGTAAGTGTTGCGTCTCGACAATGTCGTGCCCTGCATAACGGAACGGACAGTTCCGTTATGTGGGTTTGATTCATACGCTAACTAAGCGGTATCAGTATGAAAGGACAGTGATTGTTTTGAACGAGCAGAAATTGGATCAAAAAAAGCTGGAGCAACAGCAGCGCGAGGAGCGGTTGGAGCAGGTCAAAACGCTGGAAACCTGGGGAAGCGCTCAGGGAACGGAGCTTCAGCAGCAGAAGCACGAATTTTCCAAAACTGTATTAGTGTTTCAAACAAAATATGATGAAGATATGATAGAGCAAATGAAGGCCAACGCGCCGCACGTTCAGGTCAACGCTGCAGCTCAGGTCCCTCAACCCCCGGTGCAGGCTCCCGCGCCTCAGGAAGGCTACAAAGCCCGCCGTGAGCGCGAGAAAAAGCGCAGGGAGGCACGTAAGCTTTGTCCCGTCGGTGACGAGTATACCCTTGACATGGCGCGCGATATAAAGCAGGACAATATGAGCAGAAATTTGGGGCTTTCTTCCGAGCTTGCAGAGCAGGCAAATGCAAATAACTGTGATTCACGTGTCCTTAGGGTGTTCAGCGAGAATTTCAAGCTTGACAAAAGGGGCCGTCCCTCTACCGAAGAAGATCAGCAGGTACTGCTTGCAAATCGTCAGTTCATAAGCGATTATACCTCTGGCAATACTGAGCTTCGTCAGCCTCATCTTGAGAGCATAACGCAAAAAATACTCGCAATTCAGTTGACTCCTGATATGATGAGGCCGGAAAATCTTGTGAAGCACGCCGCCGAATACAAGCATCTAGGTGATATGTTCACATATTTTGAGAACCTTCAAAAAGAAAACCCGGAATTCTTTGAAGCGCTGCCGCAGCTTCAGAAAAATCTTCTTTCATCGCAGATAGAACTCGGTGTGGCGTTTACTGCAGCCCTGGCTCAGCACTTGAACGCAAGGGGCATTGACTTTAACGCAGGTGACGTGTATGAATCAATTGACCCTATAGAAATGGGCGAAGCGATGAAAGGCATGTTTACCGACAATTACAATCTAGCCTTAAAAACCTCGCAGATACGAACTTCCACAGCATATCAGGAAGAGGCCGAGCGCCAAACCGAACAGTTTCGCGAGAATCTTATGGAATCGTATACTCAGCAGGATGAGCAGCTGAAAACGGTATACGGGGTTTCCTTCCCCGACGGTGCAACAGAGCTTCAATACAGTGACCTGAAGTCATACAGGGAGATGATTGCAGACCATCCGGAACAATACAATCAGAACAAGGATGTAATCGACAGGGTATTCTCCGACTTATATAAGATTTTAAGTGAGATTGGCAAGCTTACGATTACGACCCGCGCCCGTCAGGAGGTCATCGACAATAACAACGTATTTATCACTAGGGACCAGATGCGTCATAGGCTTGCAGGCGCAGCTCTTGGCGGCAACGAACAGGATATGGCACGGCTTACAACGCTCAGCCATTACGGTAACGAGTTAATGGATATCATGCAGCATCTATTGCGCGGAAAAGCTCTTCTCCCCGCTGTGGCACCGATTCTTGAACGCTATCAGATCTCTCCGGCAAAATCGTCTGACGGCGCAGCAGAATAGTAGGAGGATAAGAGAAAAATGGATACTACAATTATTGATAAGGGTAACATCAATCTTTTCAAAGACCTTCTTATCCCGGAAGAAGCCAGCCTAATCCTCGCAGGCAAGCCTCTGTTTGCTCTCGGTCTTGTGGATAACGGCGTTGCCTGCGGGGCCGTCGCCGGTGGCCCATATGAAAGTGTTTTCAAGGTAAGTTCCCTGTTTGTCGCACCTGATTACCGCAAAATGGGCGGTGCCAGTCTGCTTCTAAAAACGCTTGAGAATTTGATGCTCGGTATTAAGGGTCTATACGAAATACAGGTAGATTTTACAATTTTTAACGAGGAACACAAACTGCTCGAAAAATTTCTTTTGAACACCGGTTTCAGCTTTGAAAGAGGAGCCGACGGAATTTACTCCGTTTCACTCGGCTCTCTGGCCAACAATCCCTTCTATTCAAATACTGCTTCAAACGTTGATGTCCGTAGGTTCTCAACCCTTCCGGTCTCTTGCATTCGTGAGCTCGACCAGAAAATGAGGGTATCCGACGGTGCTCCTCTCTCAGTTCCGCTTGAAAGCGCCCAGCTTGAGGCAGATCTCAGCGTTGCCGTCATGAATGCCAATCATATTGACGGTTTCATCTTGTTCGATCATTCCTTCAGCGGCATGCTGACGCTCGCATATGCGGATTCAGGTTCAGGTGCCGGAAGCTCTGCTTTTTCTGCGATGCTAAAGACCTCCTACCAGAATGCGCTGAGAAAATACTCATCTGATACGAAAATAATTATACAAACCGTCAATTCTCTGTCCGAGGCTTTGATTGAAAAGCTTGCAAACAACAGAGAATTGATATCCCGTTCTGCACATCTTCGCATCTCAGAATAAAAAGTTAGTTTAAATAAGCCTTTCAAAAAACGTGCTTTTTGAAAGGCTTATCTTTTGACAATTTACATCAGTTCGTATTCAGCTATAACCCTGCCGTTTCGCTTAAACTCTTCAACTATCGCCGTTCGTACGAGCTCCATCGTTATAAGAGAATTTTGAGCGGCTGCGGCATATGCGGCGCTGATAGCGGCTGATTTAATTGAGCTGCCTGAAAGCTCCGCCTTTTGCGCAAGCTTTTCAAAATCGATACTTGATGCAAGCGGCGCGTTCGGCGGAAAGACGCTTTGCCAAAGACACAGGCGGGTCCGCTCGTCAGGCATATCTATATTTATAATAAAGGTTATTCTGCGCTTGAAGGCTTTGTCAAAATTTTGAAGATTGTTTGTCGCGAGAATCGTTATCCCCGAATACTCCTCAACCTTTTGTAAAAGGAACGCCGTTTCGGTGTTTGCATAGCGGTCATTAGAATTGCTGATCTCAGTCCGCTGCGTGAAGAGAGCGTCCGCTTCATCAAAGAAAAGAACGGCATTGGAGTATTTTGCCGCATCGAACAGTGCGGATAAGTTCTTTTCGGACTCGCCTATGTATTTGCTTTCAACCTGTGACAGGTCAATCCTGTATATATCAAGCCCCAGTTCGTTTGCAACGACCTGCGCAGCCATTGTTTTGCCCGTTCCGGGGGGGCCGTAAAGAAGAATGGAAAGGCCTCGTCCATAAGGCAGCTTTGCACCAAAGCCGTAGGCGTCGTTGACTACCCCGCGATAAAGGAGCCTGTCGCAGGCTCTGTGCAGCTGATCCATACTTTCGCCCGGGAGTTTCAAATCCTCCCATGAAAACGGTGCGAGAATATGGGTCGCGTTTTCTCCGAAGTCGACCTTGCTTTGCTCTCGAATGGTTGACATGATTCTGCTAAGCGGAATCTCGTCCAGTCCCTCAGCAAAGGAATAAAGGTCGGCTGTTTCCATGGTCCCCCTTATTTTTGCTGATGAAAGGAAGTATCTTGCGGTGATTTCAGAAAAATCTGTGCCTCTTTCAAGCGGAAGAGCTGCACCTTGAGCGAAATACCTCCACAGTGCAAGCTGCTCGGCAGAGCTTGGGTAGTCGAAGGAGACAGGGATTACCGTTGCGGCTGAATACAGCTCATCAGTAAAGTTCTTTTTTGAGGATATGATGAGCGTTGGAATATAGGTCTTAATATACTTTACCATTTCTTTGGCCTTAGGCCAGTTTTCCCTGCTGAAATTAAAGTTCTTTAAATAAAGCAGCGAGCGGTCAAGCACGGTTTTCAGAACGGCATCCGCTAAAACCTCCGTCAGTTTTTCATAAGGCAGTACTGAAAGAAGCTCCGCATCAAGCACAAGCACATCCGTCCCAAGAAGTGCGGATACTTGTCTGACGGTAAAGCTTTTTCCTGTTCCGGTCGGCCCGTAAAGATGGATAACAAACCCATCGCTCACGCCGGTTACAATTTCAAGGATTCCAGCCAAATCCCTGATTTTTTCTCCATTGATTATTATTGGCTCCTGCTTATCGGAGGCACGGTACTGCTCTGCAAAAGTCATAAGCTCGGACAGCGGCTGAGTTCCGTCAAGCAGCATGGAAAGCACCCGCTTTTTAACGGACAACGGCCTTGAAAGCCTTGACATTGAGGCATCAACCTGCGCTTTTTCAAGGATGAAGGTGTTTAGAACGCTGTCCTCGTCCATTAATGAAGCAAGTTCACCCCCCGAAACGGGCGCGAGGAGTGCACAGAAATCGGCAACAAGACCCAAAGTCGGCTTAGCCGCAGCCGTATCCGGTTGAAAAAGGCGGTAAATCTGCTCGTATTTTCTGTCTATGTCCGGAGCAAGAGCCATAACGGTTGCGATAAGCTCCAGCATTGTAGGCTGCGCGAATTCGCATAACAGTGAAAACGGCGTCGGCACCTCTGCAAGAACCGTTGCGGCGGTACGAGACGAAAGCGCCTCTGCTATGTCCCAGAAAGCGTCCCGGTAACCGCGTTCATCAAACTTATGCGGTTCAAGTGCCTTTATCAAGTTTTCATCAGAGATAGATGAGCCACGCATGCTGAACCCGGCAGTCCCTCCGTCGTGTCTGATGATAAACATAGCAGCGCATAGCATATCCAGAAAACGCAGAAAATCGGACAGCTGTTCCTCCGCGGTCAGATACGGCTCTTCGGAGTCAATTTCCCCTGGAAAATAGATATCAGCAAGTTCTCCGATATCCTTAACGTCAAGCAGTGGCATGGTCAGTAATCCTTTCTATAATAATCCGGACAATGATTTATCACAGTCCGGATTAAAGCAGTCTTTACTTTTCAGTTCATTTATTTAGGTGCCAGCTTTAGCTGCATTGCCTGATTCTGCGCGAGATCCGGAATCTGGCGCTTCAATGCGTCCAGCAGGTCAAAAGCCCTGAGCGTTTTCGTCTCATCAAATTCAAAATCCATCGCGCAGGCCAGATACCAGTTGACGAGTTTGGCCGCATATTTTTTATCAGACATCTTTACGCCGTTTGCCTGCAGCAGCTGATACGTTTCCGAGTCGGGACCGAACTGTGCCATCAGGTTTTCCATTGCGTCTAGGTAATCCTGTACGCCCGTATCGCCAAGTTCTGTTTTTCTTGCTTCCAGTAAGCTAATCAACTCAGGCGACATCGGAATATCGACCTCTTCGAAGCTGCCCTCAGCCTCATCGACCGGAGCCTGCTGCAGAGCTGGTTGTGACTGCGAAAGCGGATGGCTCTCGTCCCCGATGCCTTTGACTCTCCGCTGATAGGTGTCCTTACCGGCCACCTCTTCGAGCGTAACACCGTATTTTCCATCTCCGTCATCCGACAGCGCCTCAGTTACTTTAAACTGAGTACCCTCAGGTACCAGAACCTCAAGCTCGTCTGAGAATTTGGATATCTCCGAAATATCAATGCCGCTGATCCCGTTCATTTTGATTGTAAGCAGCACCGGCTTCTTCCACCTGGTGTTGACCGCATCCCTAAAATTCTCGGCTCTTGTCCGATCCATCGATGTGCTTGTCATTGCCGACAGCGTTACGGTATTGCCGACCTTGTTATACTGGCGTGAAAGCTTGCTTATGCCCTCTCCCCTGTAAACCATTCCTTTATACGCTGTGGTCGCAAGATGGTTAGACTCGGCTTCACCGCCTTCTCCGTTTTCGTCCACATCCTCCGGAGCTTTTGCGCTGGCTTCGGCGAGCCCCTCGTAGCTGATTCTGGAGGCAACCTGAATTACCTTGAATATCTCATCATTCAGCTCGCTGTCGAAATCATGCTTGGCATCCTCAAGCGAACCTTCATATGAGCCCTCGTCAGTGTCCGGATTCTTGCCGCGGTTTCTTCTCATCTGCCATTTTCCGATGCCTGACCCGTATTTCTGGCTGGGCGTCATCGTTTTGTACGCGGCGGTAGTGTATATGTTGACGGCCAGCTCCCGGGCGGAATGGCTTTCCGGATCTTGAATATAGGTGAGGCTGCCTCCATCTTCTCTCGGGCTCCCGGATGCCGCGACACGGTTTCGGGCCACCTCTTTGAGCAATGTCTTAAAAACGCGCTCATGCGGAAACTCTTTCTCTACAGCCGCAGTATTTCGAAGCTGCTCTGTCGACAAAGGATATACAGTACGATACATCTCGGCCGCTTCGGAAATGTCCTCTTCGCCCTTTACCCCAACTGTCTGGCTGCCCATCATTATTTCATAAAGTGAATGATCCTGTGAAGTCAGCATCCAGCCCATAAGAGCAAGACGAAAATCAAACAGCTCCTTGTCAGACGCGCCGAGGAATCTGTACGCCGAAAGCATTCTCTGAGCGGTTCCTGACGGCCCGGCAGTAAGAATACGACCCTTTTCCGCCATTTTCTTTGCCCATAATGTCGACTGGTCTATATCCCAATAAGCTGAGCCTTCCTTCCACTTGAGTTGCTTTTTCCCGTCCACTTTCGTAACAGCATGCTGTTTTTCGCGCTTGCTGGGTTTAATACCATGCTGTTTATAATATTCATAGCCGAGCCCCGGTTCTTCACCCTCCGGCTTCGCTTCCCTGCGTTTTCTGGATTTGGAGCCGAAGAAGGCGCTTATCTTTTCTCCGAGGCTTGTTTGTCCGAGCTTTGACACAAGACGGCCAATGCCGAATATATCGCTGCCTTTTTTGCGAACTTTTTCTATTGCGTCCATATTCAGGCCGGATAGTCCCTCGTTTTGCTCGGTTTCTTCCCTTGTGACATCACGAAGAACACGCTTTAAGCTTACAGACTGGCTTGTCTGCTCATCCGTCATTCCGCCGTTCATAAGAGCACTGTTGAAAATCATGGTCATTTTTTCACGGAGATTTCCGTCCCCGTTTAGAACCGCATATGTATCGGTCATATGGTGCGAGCGGCTGAGTTCGTCTCCTTCGTTCACTGTTCCGATCTGCCCGGCACTCCCAGGATCGTTTCTGAGAAATGACGACATAAGAGTATCGGTCACTGGGATTTCACCGGGTGCCTCTTCTGTTTCCGGCGTTTCCTCCACCTGATCGTCCGGCTGCTCTCCGTCCTGTTTCTCCGGCTGTTCTCCACCCTGTTCCTCTGGCTCTTTTATCTCTTTATGCTCATCCAGCGTCGGAGCTTCCTGACCCGATATTTGAGAAGCTATATCGCCGAGAACCGTCGCTTCCACAAGTCTGTCCTCGTATGATTCTCCCGTTCTGCCGCCGGGCTTGTCCCCATAGTATGCGGTCAGCACCTTTGACAGCTTTACAAGCGCGGTCTGAGCGGCACTGATAACATACGGACTTTTATACAGCATAACGCCCAGGGACGTCTCGTAGTCTCTCGCTTCTTTGTCCCATGAGTTATGCTTATATACAGTCGCGTAGGCGTCTTTTACGTATGAACCGGGCAAAGATAACACCTCACTTAACAAGCTTCGTTTTTTTGTCCGAAAAGCATCCTTTGTCTGAGTGCGTTAATTAGACAACTTTCGACTGTTTAAGTATATCCGTTAATTTCGCGCTTGTAAACAAACCCTGTTTTTCTTAAAAAACTCTTTAGACTTCAGTGTGTCCAAAGCTTATTTTATCTCTGTGCGGAATACAGCCATTTTCTCAAATACGGAGGGGGAAGTGTTGATTCCGGGCGTTTTGTTCCCGTGGTCATCGTCAAACACGCTTTTTTGCCTGTTCAAAGTAAAATGCCGCTCTCTTTCAAGTTCAAGCTCCATATCATCTGGTTCATCATCTATCCTAGGCTTCTGTTTTTTGCTGTTCTGTTCCTTAATCCTGTTTTCCAAAGACTGTGGCATGGCCATTTGTCTTCCTCCAATCACAGCACCAAATCGGCGTACGGCTCAAAGTCAGATCGGGTGAACACCTTACCGGTTTTTACGAACTCGTAGCGGATAGCCTGGAGGTAGTGCTTCATGTGCACTTCTCCCTCAGCGGCAGGGTCCGCGGCAGCAAGAAATGCGGCGTTCAGTATGCAGTTTTTTATATTGCCGCCGACGAATTCAAAGCGCTCTGCCAAAAATTTAAGATCTACATCCTCCGCAAGGGGCGTTGATTTCGGTATCGTAGTCTTCCAAAGCATATACCGTGTATCAGCATCGGGAAACTGGAACTCGACGATGAATTTCATGCGGCGGAAAAACGCCGGGTCTATGTTGTGCTTATAGTTTGTCGCAAGAACCGAAACACCGTCATAGGCTTCGACCTCCTGGAGCAGCAGCGCGGTCTTGTTGTTGTTTGAAGACTGATTTGCGCCGCCGTCATCGGCGCGCTTTGCAAACAGCGTGTCGCACTCGTCGAAGAACAGGACGACGTTACACTTTTTAGCCTCGCGGAAAATCATTGAAATTGATTTTTCGGTCTCGCCCACATATTTATCCACGACCTTGGACAGATCCACGCGGTAAAGCTCCAGATTGAGCTCATGCGCAATGACCTGAGCGCACATCGACTTACCGGTTCCGGGCGCCCCGAACAGCAAAACAGACAGTCCGCGTCCATACTGGTATTTCTTTATGTAATCCCATTCCTCATAAACTTTTTTGCGGAAAACGAGCTGATCGCAGGCGTTTTTTAGAGCCAGCCGTTGATCGGGATTCATTACTATATCGTCCCATCCGAAGTTAGCCGGTATTCTGGTGGCCTTCTGCGTAAGCTCATGGCTCATCTGGTTATTGCAGGCTTTGAAAAGAATTGAGCGCGGTATTTCAACTAAGCTATCCATCGCGGCAAGGCTCTTTGCCTGATGCAGAGCACTTTTGATTTTTCCCGGCGTAAACAAAAATTTGACAGCCATTTCGTTTAAATCCACATCCGAGTTGAGCTTATAGCCCCGGGCATAATAGCTCCAGATTTCCTCTCGTTCCCTGGTGTTGGGAGTGGGAATCTCAAGCTGTGCAAAGTCCCCTGTGAAAATCTGTTTCATCGGAAGCTTTTCCTTACTGACGGCAAAAACACTTATGCCGTACTTCAGGAATTTCCCGGCCGCAAGATCCATATAGCCGAAAAACTTCTCCTTTTCATCTTCGCGGTATCCAAGTTCGTCAAGGCAGACGCACGAATCTGTCAGCACACATTCCCTGGCAGCCGACCATAGGGCTTTGTCAACAAATCCGAAATCATATACGAATAGCTTTGCGCAGTTGATGCTGACACAGCCGAGTTTTCTCGCAAGGCAGAAATGCCTTATCGTAAATTTTCGCCCGGCGCCCTCGTCACCGGATAGGGAGATTATACGTCCTCCGTCATTATAAAAGATATTGACGGCATCGAGAATATTTTTATTCGCCAGAAACGGTTCCGGCTCCGAGCTGTCGGTGATTCTTGAAAAAAACCTGACATAATTCTCATCGAGCCTTTCGGGCTTTGCGCTGAACAGGTAATCAATTATTCTCTTGTCGGGAGTGACAACGGTCGAAAACGGCATCGCGCTGTTCACGTTCAGCGCTAAAACTGGCAAAAGCTGTTCAAGCGCCAGCGACATTTCGCTGTAAGCACCCGTAATTGAAAAGTCTTTTCCGAAGAAAACCCGCGCTGCGGACTCAATAGTCGGAGCAGAGAGCGCTCCGTTCTGATTTACTACCTGGAATACCGAGGCATAGCTTGTCTGAGTTGAGGACAGAACGGCGCATGCAAAGCAGAAAGTCGTAAAATCCGAAAAATCAAGCTTTTTGCACAGGCGATAAAACGGAATTGAAACGCTTTCGCCGCAAAGCCCCGCGCGGTGAGAAATATACTTCATGCACTCTTCCGCTGAAAAATCGGGTGAAGCCGTGTTGCTTTTATCTTCGGCAAATTCGGAAAACAGCTCACTAAGCTCGTCCTCCACCATCTCCGTTCCTGCCGCGCTGTCAAATTTGTCTGGCTTTTCATTGCCGTCTCCCGCTTTATAGCAGAAGTCGCTTAGTTTGCTTTCGCAGATATCATGCGCAACCTCAATGTCCGGATAAATCACATTTTTGAAGCCGCCATTATCATTTACAAATAGTGCCATAAGGCTGTTTATATGTTTTGAAAGCTGCATATCAACGCAGGCAAAAAGATAATCCGTGTACTGCTGATAGCTTTCAAAGGGCTTTTCTTTTTCCTCCGCCGAAAACAAAGCTGAGTAGCTCAACATCTCGCAGTCCCTCCTATATGTCTGTAAAAATATAACCCGCGCCGCGTACTGTTTCAATTATACCCGTTCTGTCGGGGTCAACCTTTTTTCTCAGGTTCGATATATGTACCATAACCGTTCGGACATCCCCTAGGCTGTCGCTGTCCCATACGCTTTCATATATCTGCTTATACAAAAGCAGCTGGTCCGGGTGGTCGCATATGAAGCCAAGTATTTCATATTCAATTGAAGATAATACGATTTCCTCACCTCCGCGAAGAACATGGTGCCGCACTGTATCAATCGAAAACTGCTTGAATAGCTTGAGCCCTCCCTGCAGGTTCTTTTTTGTGTTTTCCGAGCGTCTGATAACAGCCGCCGTCCTTGCAAGAAGTTCATCATAGCTTATCGGCTTAATCATATAATCATCGCCGCCGCATCGAAGCGCGTTCACTATTGTCTGGCTGTCATCCATACAGCTCACAAAAATTATAGGGCAGTCGCAGGCGCCGCGAATCTGCTTGCAAAGGGCATCCCCCCTGCTGTCGGGAAGCACCATATCGAGCAGTACGAGATCGTATCCGCTATGCTTGAGAAACTCGAGCGCTTCGGCGCATGTATATGCGGCGTCCACCTCGTAGTGAGCGTGCATAAGATTCATCTGAGTTATGACTGAAATATCCTTATCATCCTCAACTAAAAGTGCGCGGTACATATTCTCCCCCCATACTGTTACAAAATCATTGCTTTTCTTTCTTTCTAAAGCTTATAATTGATTTAGATGTTTTGCGTTAATTTGTATTTTTTTAATACATCAATTCTTCCAAATATAGTAATGCGATAATTCTCATTACTGCTTTAATCTATCACATTTTCTGCGTATATTCCATAATTTTAAATTTTTTTAGCGAAATTTGTAGTTATTTCATTCTTGCCGCACAAACCTTACGTTTAGAGAACACAGTCAGTCCGTTATGCAGCGGATGACCGGAGGTCATAATGAATAAAAGCGTCTTGACAATCATTGTCGTCTCTCTCAGTGCCGCCCTTTCAATTTTGTTTGTCTTTTTTAGTAATCCACTTCCGGCGGCTGCCTTTGCCGTTGTCGCGGTGGGTGCGCTTTTTTTGCGGATTAATAGCCTCTGCTATGAAAACCGTACTTTGTCATCTCAGCTTGAGCAGCAGAAAAAAGCTCTGGAAGCAGACAGGCGTACACATTTAGAGGAGATAAAAAAAATGCGGGAAGCAACCCGTGATTCGCTCGAAGACTTCAGAAGCGTGCTCTCTCACCAAATACGGCTGCCGCTTTCCATTGTGCAAGGATATGCGGAGCTGCTTGCACGAAACATGGTGGAGGATGACGACGCAAAACAGACCTATCTCGATAAAATAGTCGAGCACTGCTCCTATATCAGTAAAGTTCTATCTGACCAGCTGTCGGCCAACCGGAGTTTTGAAGTTATAAATCCTGTTTTTAACAGGGTCGATATTGTCGGCTTCATTCGCCAAACAGGAGAAGAAATGCGGGCGCTTGCTCTGAGCCACGGCATTCAAATACAGACCCTATCCACGCAGGATTCTCTTTACATAGACGCGGATGCCGTTCAGTTAAACAAGATTTTTTACAACATACTTGAAAACTCGATCAAATATATGGGCCGCGAGGGGCTTATAACCATTTATACCGACTGCGATGACGGCTATTTATGCATAACCATTACTGACAATGGTCTGGGTCTGTCATCCGAAGAAACGAGCCATATTTTTGAATACAGCTACCAAGGCTCGAACAAAGCCGGCGGCAGCGGGCATGGGCTCTTTCTCGTAAAAAAGGCTGTAGAGGCTCATTTCGGCACTATTTCGGCTGCGAGCAGCATCGGCATGGGAATGTCCATACGAATTTCGCTTCCTATCAATCAGACCGAGGTTCATAGCATACAGCAACTAGATGATTTAACATTTTAAACGGCTGCTCTGTTCGAAAGATACTCAACAGCTACGCCCTGTTGAGTATCTGCTTAAAAATTAGTTTTGAAAGCAGATACCGGAATTTCGATATATCTCACGAAGCGGTAATGAATCACAAGCCTCTGCGTTCGGTTCTTACCGGTGCCTTCCGCCTCGCAACCGTCGATATGGTCAATGAGTTTCCGCAACAGTGGTGCTGTCAGCTTCTTTATCTCCATGAACTTGCGCACAGCACAGATAAACGGTAGAACACAATATCGGCGAGAAAAAGTGAAATGGCCACAAATATAATAGGAAGCCCAATTTGCAGCACGGAAAATGCTGTTATGCGCCAGTTATTATTCCACCCGGCATATTCCTTCGATGCCATATTGCCAATATTTACGGTGAGTCGCCCCGTGTCAAAAACGCTGTCACGCAAATTTATACAGCCAAAAAAAGAAGCGACAACGCCGCAAACTTTGCCCGTATTTTACGAATGTGTTCCATAATCGTGTCGCTATTTCCTTCGTCTCCAAGCCTCACACAGTAACATAGATTCGTTTCCGGTCAAACACTTGGCCGGCGTTTGAGGAAAGCAGTTCCACAATATCAAACTCTTTTTTTAGAAAGATGAACGGACTCCCCTGCGATCATTACTTTGCGTTTCGAATAATCAATCGTCGTATCATTGAAAAAGTACAGCTCGGTTTTGTTTGCGGTTTTTACGTCTCAGGTGGGCAGCTACCCTTGCCCCAAGTTCATCAAGATCAAAAGGTTTTACGATATAATCGTCGGCACCAACACCGAAACCTTTTATTTTATCGTGTGTCTCAATGCGCGCGGTGAAAAACAAAATATGGCATGATATATATTCACGAATGTGCCGACAAACGTTCAAGCCGTAAATTTCCTTCATGTTTATATCAAGTAAAATAATACCAGGCTGGCACGTCACTTTCTGTAGTGCCTCTTTCCCGTCGTATGCAGTGGAAACAAGATAGCCAGCCATTTCAAAGTATCTTTTCAGCAAGGTGACAATACCTTTTCATCATCAACCAAAAAGACTTTATAACTCATTATTTTTCCTCCCTTCCAAGCGTGTTTTTTATTTTCTCAAACAAATCTCAAAAATCTCTCAAGGTTTTGACTTTATTTGTTTTATCAGGCGTCGGCACCAGTGGGAAGTGTAGCTTTCTGCGGCTCTTGCCTCGACAGACTACCTACGGGTAAAAATACGCCCTTTGCTAAATTCTCGGCTCGGATAGCGGCTTTCTTAGCCTCAATTTCTGCTTTCTTAGTCGCCTTGACATTATCTTCATACTGTTTTTGTCCTTGAAATGCTTGATTATCTGTTCGTAAAGACCGGGTTGAAACATATAACACCTGTGAATTCGATTTGAAAGATTAACTTGTGATGGCGCTCCTCCGTTACTTTGCTTTGCATTTTAAACGCATACAAAAATAGCCCTACGAACCGTAGAGCTTCTCCATTTTGCTAAGCCGGATGCCATCCAAAACGGTACAGGCCCTTATAGCTTTACGTCGCCGTCTTTCGACGGTTTTGCCGTATATTTCTCATTATTTTTTAGTGTATACTTTTTGGTAAATAATTGCAACCTGACATTCGGCAATTTATCCCATTTTGCGCTCCTGGACAAGCGGAGCACCCGACATCAGTTCAATGTGCTGGATGTTCCATTAAAAGTTCAGTAGATTTTCAAGCTTATCCGCCGCCTGACGCAGATCTTCGCTGGACGGGTCACACTCGCTGCTTACAGGCACATTTTGTCCGTTTCCTGGCAGATACATCTCATAATTTTTCTTCGTCATGTAGCAGCGCGCAAGCCCCAATGTTTCGGTCAGCGCGGATAGTTCCACACCCTCCCGCAGAGTCAGTACGGCGAAGGTGTGTCTGAGATCTGTGAAGCGAATGTGATCCAACCCGAGCGCTCGACAATCCTGTTATGCAGCAATCGCACCATGTTGGGTGAATACGGTTTTTGTGTTCCGGGGTGCGGGAACATATACGGGCTGCTGAGATGTCTTAAGTGCTCCTGCTCAAGCAGCGTCACAGTCTCCTGCGGCAGTAATATCTCTCGCGTCGAGCCTCCATAATCAACCAGCTCGCACCGTTCCACCGCCCTGCCTTTATGTATCGTCAAAATATGCTTAGTTGCACCCAAATCGCTCCATTTCAATGCAATCAGCTCGCGCTGCCGCAATCCGCTCATCAGCGCCAGATTGAACATCGGCAGGCAGTCGAGTTCTTCGGCGGCGTCCATATAATTCTCCGCCTCCATCGCGGTAAGAACATTTGCTTTTACTGTCATTGTCTTTGGATACCGAAAGGCGTCCGCCGGATTTTTTTGTATCAGCCCATCCCTTACCGCCTGGCTCAGACACTGACGCAGCAATCGATGAAGGTGCAGCATGCTCTCATCGCTCATTTCGGGATAACTTTTGCTTTCGGGGCGGTGGTTTCCGTGATGCTTTCGATCTTCAAGAAAACGTCCGTCCTCATCCTCGGTCAACTCGGTGAGCGCAATATTTCCCAGACCAGGGATGATATGATTTTGGAAAATATATCGACGCGCCTCATACGTTGTCCGGCGGACATTCGGCTTGTCATAAACCTCCATCCAGTAATCTGTCCACTCCTTGATCGTCATATTCCCACCTCCTTGCAGCGCCGCGCCAGGTCCCGGAACGGAACCCATGGCAGGCGCGCCGAGCTCAGTAATTTGCGGTGCAGGTAGTAAAATTCATGGAGCTGATAGGGCTCGCCAGTTTTGGGATTGATAAATACCTGCGGTTTTTCGGAATGGCGTTTATATTCTTCTGTCAGCAGCGCGGCGACTTTTTCGTTCAGAGTCAGTAACCGTTTGCCGCGCAGTATAAATCGGTTCTGGACATTGAAATCGGCCCACAGCAGTGTGAACAGTTCACATTGCCGCAGGCCGCTGGTCAGTCCGATATAGATGATTGGGAGTACGCCGTGCTCATCGGCTGCTTTCAGATAGCGCTGAATTTGCCTGATGCGCAGAAGGTTTGTTTCATGTTCGGCTCCTTCCGTCACTTCACAGCCTTTCGCCGGATTGCACTCGATAAGCCGTTCCCGACAAGCTTAATCCAGAACCCTCCGCAGAAGCAGGTGTATGCACCAGACACTTCGGGTACTCAGCCCATTGTTGACGAGCCGTCCGTAGAACGACTGCACGTTTTCCAGAGTTAGTTCGCTCAGCTTCATTTTTCCTATGTCGGGAATGATGTGCCTGTAAATCAGATTCCGGTAACCTCCCTCGGTACTGGCATTCCATTGCCCGATCCGGTCCGTGAACCACTGGCCTGTCCACTCCCCTACTGTAATGTTCTGCATTTCCTCGCCTCCTGTCAGCAAGGAACAGTATCACAGAAGATTTCGAATATCCAGAGAAAGATTTCTTACTGGTATCGGCTAAATCAGCGTTACATATTAGCTTAGGGCTCCGTAATATCATTGCCGTTATCGGCAATAACTCAGCGTAATTCTTTGAATACTTTGTTGGTATTTTGCCGATCAGTAAACATGGCATTGTGTATGAAAAGGGTTTAAATTATTGTTCTGCATTTTTATGATATATTTCCCCACCGCTGGGCGAAGTGGGTCGGCACAAAATGAACAGTCGTAATCATCTTCCTCTTACCTAGAGTGAAACCGAGACACATCTTTTAATATACAGAATCCATCCCAATTTCCATCCCAGTTAACGAAAGCTCCGGCTGAAACCATTAGGTTACAAAAGTGCCGGAAAGTAAGCGGAGCCTTAGCAAACATGGCAGCAAAGTACGATACACGCCGTGAAAGCTTTTCCTGATAGCTCAGACACGCGTTTGGGACCACGAGGCCGCAGGTTCGAAACCTGTCACTCGGACCAAAAAACTCTGAAATCAGTTGATTTCAGAGTTTTTTCGCATTAAAAAGTTCACATTTACAATGCGTCTGCTGCCGGTTTCGAGAGCTCTAAAAATCGCCTTATTCTTTGATTATTGCGGCGCAGAATTTGAGGATGGCAGCGTTTGCATGAGGGCGAAGAAATGTTCAGGCTCACCGGTACTAAAATATTCATACCAAGCTTCCAGTGTGTTTGCTTCAAAAACACCGAAATGCTCAATAATTTGTTTCGCCCACAACAAAGCTCCGGTGCAACTTGCAGTAATAAGATTGCGATCCGCTACAGAGGGCTTGTCTATATAAAAACTTTGCCCTTTATAACCGGGAGAAACCATTTCAAGAAATCCCAGCCCGTTACTGGTATGTGGACGGTTATTAAGCAGCCCAAAGCTGGCAAGCGCAGCGGTAGCACCGCAGATTGCGCACACAGTCGCGCCTATAGAAAGAAATTCCCCTGCTTTTTCGATGATCGCGCCATGCCTTGGGTCGTTCCATGTATCTGCACCGGGCAATAGCAGCACGCTCTCTTTGCTCAGAGCAATATCCTCAATCAAGCAATCGGATACGATTGTCAGCCCACCCATTGTCTTGATTGGCTCGTTGGAAGCACTGACCGTTTTGAGCGATACACGCTGCGCGTCCTTTTTGAAAAATCGGCCTGAATTCAGTTCCGAAGTAACATACCCCAGTTCCCAGTCGGCTAAAGTATCAAGAACGTAAACATAAATTGTAAACATAAATTTCCTCCATTTTCATTTTATAGGTAGATTGATTTGCTTGCTTTTATATTGTACCATGTAATTGTTGACAACATTATGGCAATAATCTACAATAATAAAAGAAATTTTGGAAGGCGGCTGCCAGATGAAAGTTGACAGGCTTGTCAGCATTATTATGATACTCCTTGATAAAGAGCGTATAGGCGCACAGGAGTTAGCAGATATGTTTGAAGTTTCACCCCGCACAATCTACCGAGACATAGACTCTATCAACATGGCGGGTATTCCTGTTCGCTCATCATCGGGAGTGGGCGGCGGCTTTGAAATCATGCAGGAATACAAGCTTGATAGAATGGCTTTTTCGACTGCCGACCTTTCCGCTATCCTGATGGGACTTTCCAGTCTTTCCAACGTGGTACGCGGTGATGAACTGGTAAACGCCCTTGCGAAAGTCAGGAGCTTTATCCCCGCCGATAGAGCGAAAGACATTGAATTAAAAGCAAATCAAGTATATATAGATTTAAGTCCGTGGATGGGCAACAGAAACATACAACCATATTTAGAAATCATCAAAACAGCCCTGCAGGAAAGCAAGCTACTTTCGTTTGAATACGCAGACCGCTACGGAAATAAAACCGCACGAACAGTCGAGCCGTATCAGCTCGTATTGAAAAGCAGTCATTGGTACTTACAAGGGTATTGCCATAAAAGAAATGATTTTCGCCTATTCAAACTATCCCGCATGTCAAACCTACAAATGCAAGAGGAATTTTTTACGCCACGCGATTATCAAAAACCGCAGTTAGATTTTACTGATATTTCGGAAACCCTTCAAACAGAAATTAAAATTCGTATTCATAAATCTGTCATGGACAGGGTCCTTGATTTTTGTGATTATGAAAACTTTTCCCCAAACGGGGAAGATCATTACATTGTTAGTTTCCCTTTCATAGAGAACGAATACTACTACAATATTCTTATCAGTTTTGGGGATAAATGCGAGTGTTTAGAGCCGTTACATGTCCGCACAGAAATGAAACGTAGAATACAGGATATAGCCGCCTTATACGCATGAACGATTTCTCCAGCTTTCGTTCATTTGTAAGACGGTCCCGATGACAGTCCAATTGGATAGTCATCGGGGCCGTTATGCTTATTACCCAATCTTCGTGAAAACGCACGGAGGTGTCGATATCGGCGTACACCAGCAGCTTCTTATGAATGCGCCCGATCTGCTTGTTTACGCCGAGTATGCGGCTTTCCACATCAAGGTCTTCCCACAAAAGAGCTTCCAATTCACCGCGCAGCAGTCCGCTGGTCAACTCCAGATAGAATATGGACAGCACTCCGTATTTCTTCGCCTCCAGGAGGTATGCGCCGACCTTTTCTTGACATGTTCATTCGCTAAAGCAGAGCCTTTTTATTGCGCTCCGGAGTATTTTATTACAGAGGATTATTTCCTCAGTTTCAACATATTCGTTCGGCTTGTGAGCAATTTCAAGACTGCCCGGGCCAAACGAGACACAGTTGAAATTATTGAGCGCCACAGCTGCAACCGCCGTATCCGTATAGCCGGGGAAAAGCTTCAGGCTCGTGTCCTGTCCGCATTGCTCGCGGCAGGCATCAAAAAGCGCTTTGCACAGCTCGGAATCTTTGTTTCCGTGAACATAAGGACGGCTGCCCGTCATCTTACAAGAAAGCTCTATTCCCGGAAAATTCTCCTCGACACGGCTTCTTGCTTTTATCATCAAGGCTTCGATATTCTCAGCGCTGTACGGAGGAACTGTGCGAACATCCATTGTAAATTCACATAAATCCGGAACCACATAGGGCTGGTAGCCTCCGTTTATCTGCCCGAAGGTAACAGTTGGCGCGCCCATCTCTGGGTGTTCCTGCAAATCGCGCACAAGTCCGCGCAGAGTGGTGATAAACTCCGCTGCCGCCGCTATCGCGTCAATCCCCTTCCACGGCGTGGAGGCGTGGGCTGTTATTCCCCGCACACTAACACGGTACCAGATTCTGCCCTTGTGCGAAACCGAAACGGCAAGACTTGTCGGCTCCAGATCCATTATTAGGCTGTTTTCTGGAATGAGCCTTTCGCGCAGAATAGCGGATATACCGCTCATTTCCGCTTCTTCGTCCACGGTAGCGATGAGCATCACCGTGCGCTCCGGCTTCTTTTCTTGTTCCCAAAGCTCCTCGAATACTGAGATCGCGCAGGAAAGCCCAGACTTCATGTCACAGGCACCACGTCCGTAAATGCGTCCGTCTTTCTCTTCCGCTGCGAACGGGGCCTCTGTCCAGCCGTCTCCGATAACTACGGTATCCATGTGGCAAATCATAACCAGCGGCGATTTTTCAGGGTTTCCCTCGACTTCGGCTACGATGTTGAAGCGCTCGGGAAAAACCTCCTGCTTTCTTACCGGAAGGCCGAGGGCAGTAAGCCGTTCATATATGTAAGTACCGAGTCTGCCTTCTCCGACTCCGGGATTGCAGCTCTCAATGGCTACAAGCTTTTTCGTAAGTTCTACAGGGTCTGTCATTTTTTCCTCCCCCGCGTTTGTTTTCTAATGTTTCAAAGACAGCTTCCGGCTGCCGCCGTCCGCTGTCTTTGAAGTCCTATCGAGTGCCGTTCTTGGCAAAATCCATCAGATACTTGCCGTAATCCGACATTTGAATTTTTTCAGCTACTGCGAGCAGCTTCTCGCAGGAGATAAGCCCTGTTTTGTAGGCGACCTCCTCGAGACATCCAATTTCTTCGCCGGTATTGTTCTTATAATCCCTTATCGCGCAGGCGGCATCCAAAAGAGAGCTGGAATTGCCCGTATCGAACCATGTCACTTCTTTATCCAGCGGTACAACCTGAAGCTCGCCCATTTCGAGATATGCGCTGTTGACCGAGGTTATCTCAAGCTCTCCCCTTGCGGAGGGTTCGATTTTTTTCGCAATCTCGATAACCCTGTTGTCATAAAAATAGAGTCCGGGAATGATGTAGTTTGATTTCGGCTGCTGCGGCTTTTCCTCAATACTTATGACCTTTCCGTCGCCGTCAAACTCGACGACTCCGAAGGGTCTGGGGTCCTCCATATAACAGCCGAATACCGTGGCTCCGGCCTTGCTCTGCCTTGCGGTCATCAGCTTCTCGTGAAGGTTTTTGCCGAAAAATATATTGTCTCCAAGCGCGAGACAGGAGCTGTCGTCGCCAATAAAGTCGGCGCCTAAAATGAATGCGTCGGCTATGCCCCTTCTCTCAAACTGTCTGATATAAGTTATCTTCGCTCCGAAACTGTCGCCGTTTCCGAGGAGATGCTCAAATTGTGCCTGGTCGTCCGGCGGTACTATTATCAGAATCTCTGTAATTCCCATTTCGAGAAGCAGGGAAAGCGGATAGTAAATCATCGGTTTATCGTATACAGGCAAGAGTGGCTTGCATACCGAATGAGTTATCGGGTAAAGGCGAGTGCCCTTGCCCGCTGCAAGAATTATTCCTTTCATTTTGACCTCCGAAATCGCGTAACAATGGTTTATGCCAGAGTATACCACAAATATGTAATTATTCAAGGGATTTGAACTGATTTAACAAATAGTACATCATTCGTTAATGCGATATGTTGAAATGATGTGTCATGAGAACTGTCCCCGATTCATATCATTTTAGAAGCATATGGTAAGTCCATAAATGATTGGAAATGTGACCAACGCTATTCTTATTATTTGAATAAGTGTATCTTCTTTTAGGGATTTATATATGTTCAGTTTGTGAAGTATTATATTATCAACGAAAACAAGAATAACAGTTAGAATCCCCACTATATCCAACGGTCGATATGCTTTAGGATAGTGCAGTCTTATAGTAAAGAACACGCACCATATTAGGCAAAGAAACATATCGATCGCTTTGAAATATTTTTTATTCATAGTATATTTCCCTCTTACTTTTTGTATACCACGAGGACGTTCCCCGCGTCACACACGAAAACTATCCAAATGCTTCCAAAATACTCACCGGTATCCGCATGGCATGCGAATACCGGCTATTTGCTTCTTATTTCCCCGCGTTCATCGAAAGGTAGGCGTTGATGAAGCCGTCGAGGTCGCCGTCCATAACGGCGTTAATGTTTCCGTTTTCATAGTTTGTGCGGTGATCCTTTGCGAGCGTGTACGGCATAAAGACATAGGAGCGAATCTGACTGCCCCACTCAATCTTCATCTGAACGCCCTTGATGTCCTCTACCTTCTCAAGATGCTGGCGCTCCTTGATTTCCGCAAGGCGAGCCCTCAGCATGCTCATCGCATATTCGCGGTTTTGATGCTGACTGCGCTCCGTCTGGCAGGAAACGACGACGCCAGACGGAATGTGCGTGATGCGTATTGCGCTCTCCGTTTTGTTGATGTGCTGACCGCCCGCGCCGGAGCTTCTGTAGGTATCCACCTTCAAATCTTCAGAACGAATCTCAATATCCGCTTCATCGGTTATCGCGGGCATGACCTCGATAGCCGCAAAGCTCGTATGGCGGCGGCCGGACGCGTCAAAGGGCGAGATGCGCACAAGACGGTGAATGCCGTTCTCGCTCTTGAGAAAACCGTAAGCGTTTTCACCCTCAATGGAAATGGTCGCGCTCTTGATACCGGCCTCGTCTCCGTCCAGATAGTCCAGCGTTTTGCAGGCAAACCCGTGCCTGTCCGCCCAGTGCTGATACATGCGGAAGAGCATCTGAGTCCAGTCCTGAGCTTCCGTCCCGCCCGCTCCGGCGTGAAAGGATATGATTGCGCCTAGCGCGTCATATTCGCCGGTAAGAAGCGTCGTAAGGCGCTCGTCCTGAAGCTTCTTTTCAAAAGCGGAATAGCCCCGGACTAACTCGTCCAGCATTGACTCGTCATTTTCCTCAATTGCCATTTCGCAGATTGTATAGAGGTCATCAAAGGAGTCCTGCAGCTTTTTAAAGCCTTCGACCTTGGCTTTCAGCTGCTTGGTTCTTTTCAAAATCACCTGCGAGTTTTCAAGGTCTTCCCAAAAGCCTTCCGCTTCGGCCTGTCTTTCCAGCTCAGCAATCTCTCTTTTCGCGTCTTCGAGACTTAGCGCCACGCCCAGGTCGTCAAGGGTTGGTTTAATATTATTAAGTTTTACTTTGTATTCTTCAAATTCCAGCATATAAATTCTTCAATCCCCTTGCAATATGTCACATATAGTATATACAATAATTGCCGCCTTGTAAATAGTGTCTGCTGAACAAACCGACTATCGGTTTGTTCACGCGGTAAGAACCGCGTGAAAGATTGAAAACGGCTTGTTTTCAATCTGTGCAGCACTCTTTGATGTCTCGATGAACCGGCGCTTTGAAGAAAAGCGCCGTCCCAAGTGCAAGGCTTTTGGGAGCGTCAACACAAAAACCTCGCACTTGGGAAAATCAAAAACGCCGGTAATTGCATGAATGCTGACGCATTCTTCAATTTGCCTCTGTTTTTGATTTGTTCATCGGACATTAAATAGTGTCCGTCCAACAAACCGGTTTTCGCTGCTTCGAGCTTGATATTTGATACTTTTTTGGGCGCTGAGTAAATAATGGTGAAATAAATTCAAAAAGTTTGTGTTTGGACTTTTAATTGGTTTTCAGATTTGCTATAATGGCTTTGATAAGTAGTGGGCGCTTATGCGTCCTGTAGAAAAACAAAAAGAGAGGACGATAAAAGTGATTTCACACGGCAAAGAAATCAAGGTTTTCGCCGGGAACTCGAACCCAGTTCTTGCAACAGGAATATGCAAAAAACTCGACCTGGAGCTGGGAAAATCGGTAGCGACGGCATTTTCGGACGGAGAAATTTCCATATCCATAAACGAGCCAGTCCGCGGAGCCGATGTTTTCATAGTACAATCCACCTGCTACCCGGTCAACAACAACCTGATGGAAATGCTCATCATGATAGATGCCATGCGCAGAGCCTCCGCCGGACGTATTACGGCGGTTATGCCCTATTTCGGATATGGCCGTCAGGACAGAAAGACAAAGAGCCGCGATCCCATTTCCGCAAAGCTTGTAGCCAATTTAATCACCGAAGCGGGAGCGGACAGAGTTCTGACGATGGACCTCCACGCCTCACAAATTCAAGGCTTTTTTGATATCCCCGTGGACAACCTCATGGGCAGTCCCCTGTTTGCAAATTACTACATCAACAAATTCGGTGCCAGCAATCCGGACTGCATCGTGGTATCTCCCGACGTCGGAAGCGTTGCGAGAGCGAGAAAGTTCTCTCAGAAGCTGGGCATGAACTTTGCGATTGTCGATAAACGCCGCGAAAAGGCAAACAGCTCCGAAGTCATGAACATAATCGGCGAGGTTAGAGGCAAAACAGTCATCATGCTCGATGATATGGTCGACACCGCCGGCAGTCTTTGCGGAGCCGCAAAAGCCCTTATCGAGATGGGCGGAGCAAAAGAGATATTTGCCTGCGCTTCCCACGGCGTACTTTCCGGACCCGCAATCGAGCGCATTGAGGAAAGCTACATCAAGGAACTCGTTCTGCTCGATACAATTCCCTACCCCGTAAAGAAAAAATGCAAGAAGATTAAATATCTCTCCGTAGACTCTCTCTTTGCAGAGGCGATAGGGCGCATTTATGAGGAAGTTTCGATATCCTCACTTTTCGACTGATATTTTATTTCGCCTGATGTATTCTGTTTGACGGCATATGACGTCCGTGTTATCCGTTTTCAGGCGGGCCGTTTATTCTGCTTTGTTTGTCAAGCGGCGAAAGGACACATAAGTTTATGCTTTTTAAGAATCAGTCCGGCGGTGCTGATTGGATGGTCGTTTTTCTCGGAAATCCCGGCCCGCGATATACCGGCTCCCGCCATAATGTCGGATTTCTCGCCGCGGACAAGCTGGAAAAGCTCGAAAGCATTAAAATCAACAAGCTTCGCTTCAACGCGCTTACCTCTTTGTGCACTCTCGGCGGTAAACGTGTTCTGCTAGTGAAGCCACAGACCTACATGAATCTTTCCGGTAACGCTGTGGCTCCCGCCGCGGCTTACTACAAAATACCCGCCGAGCGTATAATCGTCGTCTGCGACGATGTGGCTCTTCCCGTCGGAAAACTTCGCATCCGCACAAAAGGCTCCAGCGGTGGGCATAACGGGCTGAAAAGCATCATATCCGCTCTGGGAACCGAAGAATTTCCTCGTGTCAAAATCGGTGTCGGCGCCCCTCCGAAAAATGATACCGAGGAAGATATGATTAATTGGGTTCTGGGAATCTTTCACGGCAGCGATGCAGACACGATTGCGGAAATGTGCGAAAACGCCGTAAAGGCTGTTTCCGCAATAATATCCGACGGCGCGGATAAAGCCATGAATACCTATAACTGACAGCGGGAGCATATTCCCGCTGTCTTCATTTAAAACTTCTTTCAGCGCTTATTAAATCGGTGCAAAGGTTGTGTTTCCATGGCCAAAAAGCAAATTGATATTTTCTCCGAGAGCTTCGCTGTCGGAAAATGTTCCCGCGCGGGCGATTACCTCGGCTCTCATATTACGCGGGATGGTGCTGTTTTTCGTGTCTGGGCGCCGAATGCTCTGAAGGTATCCGTCGCAGGAGACTTTAACGGCTGGAGCGTCGGCGCATCACCGATGAATAACATCGGAGGCGGAATCTGGGAAACCGAAATCAAGGATATTCCAGTGCTGTCGGCCTACAAATATGCCATTTTCGCAAGAGACGGCCAGACCCTCTGGAAATCAGACCCCTACGGTTTTTATTCGGAGCTTCGCCCCTCCACGGCTTCAAAGCTCTATGAGCTTGAAGGCTATAAGTGGAACGACGAAAAGTGGCTCAGGCACAGACGGGAGCACAAGGTATACAGCAATCCGCTCAATATATACGAAATCCATCCCGGCTCCTGGAGGCGGCATGAAAATGGGGATTTTCTCAGCTACAGTGAGCTTGCCGCGGAGCTTATCCCCTATATGAAAAAGATGTGCTTTACACATATCGAGCTTATGCCGGTAACGGAATTTCCGTACGACGGCTCCTGGGGTTATCAGTGCACGGGCTATTTTGCCGCCACCTCAAGATACGGAACTCCGCACGACCTTATGGGCTTTGTTGACGCATGTCACAAGGCGGGCATAGGTGTGATTATGGATTGGGTTCCCGCGCATTTTCCGAAGGATCCGCACGGACTTGTCGAGTTTGACGGCACAAGACTCTACGAGGATTCGGACCCGCTTATGGCGGAGCATCCGAGCTGGGGCACAAGGATTTTTGATTTTGCGAAGGGCGGCGTTCAGAGCTTCCTCATTTCCTCCGCTCTTTTCTGGCTTGAAAAATACCATTTTGACGGCCTGCGCGTGGACGCCGTTGCCTCCATGCTATATCTCGATTATGACAGAAAAAAGGGCCAGTGGAAGCCTAACAAATCAGGCGGAAGGGAAAACCTGAACGCTGTAGATTTCCTTCGCAATCTTAACGAAGCCTGTTTTGCTTTTGACGACAGTATACTGATGATTGCAGAGGAAAGTACCGCGTGGCCGCTTGTTACGGCTCCGACTGACATCGGCGGACTGGGCTTCAACCTTAAATGGAACATGGGCTGGATGAATGACAACCTGCGTTATCTCAAGACTGACCCCTATTTCCGCGCGGGCTGTCACAGCGACCTAACGTTTTCTCTCATGTACGCTTTTTCGGAAAATTTCGTTCTGCCCCTCTCTCACGACGAGGTCGTGCATATGAAGGGCTCGCTTATCGGAAAAGCGCCTGGTACTTTGGAACAGAAATTCTCGGGTGTCCGTGCCTTCTGGGCCTATATGCTGGCACATCCCGGAAAGAAGCTTCTTTTTATGGGCGCTGAGCTTGGACAGCAGAGCGAATGGAACTATGAAGCCGCTCTGCCGTGGGACTTGCTTGAAAAGCCGGAAAATTCCGAGCTCAATCTGTTCTTCGCGGAAATCAATAGGTTCTACCGCTCGAACCGTCCGCTCTGGGAGCTCGACTTTGACGGAAACGGTTTTAAGTGGATTTGCCCCGACGAAAGCATGAAAAACATTATCGGTTTCATCAGGAAGGATCACTCGGAGCATGAGCTCTATTTCGTATGCAATTTTTCGGGCGTGACTGTTTCCGATTTTCGTCTCGGCGTTTCGGGCGCCGGAAAATATAAAGTGCTTTTCTCAACCGATGAACAGAGGTTCGGGGGCAGCGGCGAGCTTAGTAAGGACGAGGTTTTTAATGTAGACAAAATGCCACATCACGGTTTTTCTCATTCAATTACTATTAACATTCCCCCACTGACTGCGGTATTTATGCATAGAACCAGAAATTGATTCCCACTTTCCAGCAATTGGTCATTAATAACGGATTTAGTCAATATATTACAGAATCAATATAAATCGGAGGCTCGCGTATGAAAAAGGAGTGTATCGCAATGCTGCTCGCAGGCGGACAGGGTTCAAGACTCTACGCTTTAACGAGCAGGGCCGCAAAGCCCATAATGCCCTTCGGCGGCAAATATCGAATCATTGATTTTCCTCTCTCCAACTGCGCAAATTCAGGTATAAACGTTGTCGGCGTACTGACACAATATCAGCCGCTGCAGCTCAACAGTTACATCGGCAGTGGCCAGCCTTGGGATATGGATATATCGCGCGGCGGTGTCTATATTCTCCCTCCCTACCAGAGCGCCGGTGAAAAAGGCGAATGGTTTTCGGGAACCGCCAACGCAATTTATCAGAACATAGGCTTCGTGGATATGTGGGAGCCCGAATATGTACTTATACTCAGCGGTGACCATATTTATAAGATGGATTATGCGGATATGCTCGAACAGCACAAGGAACACGGAGCGGACTGCACAATAGCGGTCATTCAGGTTCCAATAGATGAAGCCTCTCGTTTTGGTATTATGTCAACCGACGGGGAAGGTTTCATTCACAAATTTGCGGAAAAGCCCAAGGAGCCTGAAAGCGACCTCGCTTCCATGGGAATCTATATATTCACCTGGCAGAAGCTTAAGAAATACCTCATTGAAGATGAGCAGAACTCAAAGTCCGAAAAGGATTTTGGCAAGAATATTATTCCGAATATGCTGAATGCAGGGGAAAAGCTCTGGGCCTATTCCTTCAGCGGCTACTGGCGAGACGTTGGAACGATAGACAGCCTTTGGGAGTCAAACATGGATATGCTTGCCCCCGCGCTGATTGATTTATATGACCGCTCGTGGCCCATCAGGAGCAGAAGCCCCATCAAACCTCCGCACTACATCGGTGAGAACGCCGAAATACGTCACAGTATTATAACTGAAGGCTGCGATATTCACGGAACAGTCTCAAACTCCGTATTGAGCAACAGCGTTTTTGTGGGCGAGGGCGCGGTGGTAAATTACAGCATTTTAATGCCCGGCTGTAAAATCGGCAAGGACGCAGTAATCGAGTATTCGATAATCGGTGAAAACGCCGTTATAGGCGAAGGTGCCACCGTCGGCTCCCCTCCGAACGGACTGACCGATATTAAAATCACTACCTGCGGCCCGGATTCTGCTGTGGAGGCCGGCGCCCGAGTTGAAGCCGGTGCAATGATTTATGCGGATAGGAGGGGTTAATAATGGCTGATTTGCACGGAATAGTTTACGCATACCACTCCTCGCCCGCTCTGGGCGAGCTTGTAGTGCCCCGTACCAGCGCCTCCCTGCCATTCTGCTCCCGCTACAGACTAATAGATTTTGCTCTGTCAACGATGACCAACGCGGGCATCCGTGATGTGGGCGTAATTATGCAGCGCGATTATCAGTCGCTCCTTGACCACTTGGGAAGCGGCAAGGACTGGGACCTCAGCCGTTTGAACGGCGGACTCCGTCTTCTCCCGCCCTTCGGGATGCACGATAGCCGTATCGGCGAATACAAGGGCTGCATGGAAGCTCTGTCGGCGGTAAAAACCTATATCGACGATATCAAGCAGAATCATGTTGTAATTTTCCGCGGCGATCTTGCCGCCAATATCGACCTGAAGGACGTTTTTGAAGCTCACCTCAGCTCCGGCTGCGAAATCACCGCAGTTTGCACTAAAGCGGCCTGCAAAGGCGGAGACGATATTTGCTTTGTTCCCGAAACACCGGGTACCTCCAGAAAAATGCTTTTTTCAAATTCATCTAACAGTGAGGTATTGGCGACAGCAGAGGTTTACATAATTAATAAGTCACTCCTCGTAGAGCTCATTGAATGGTGCCGCTCCAACGGAAAACTGCATTTTCACCGCGACGCTCTGACCCACTATCTCAGCGAGGGAGGGACGGTTGGGCTTTATATCCACAAGGGCTACGCCGCCAGGATTTGCTCTGTCTCGGACTATTACAGTGCAAATATGGATATGCTCAAGGCCGAATACAGAAACGACCTTTTTAACGACGAAAATCCGATATATACAAAGGGGCGCAGCAGCGTTTCCACTTATTACGGCGAAAGTGCTTATTCCAAAAACTCTCTCGTAGCGGACGGCTGTTATATCGAGGGCGAGCTTACGAACTGTGTTTTGTTCCGCGGAGTCCATATAAAAAAAGGCTCAAAACTCAAAAACTGCGTCATTATGCAGGACTCAATCGTCGGTGAAAATGTTTCGCTCAGCCATGTAATTGCTGACAAGTACACCGTGTTCTCGGACGGCCTGATGCTTTCCGGCAGCCCCGCTCTCCCGATAATCGTCCCGAAATACAAATACATATGATAAAACGAGAAACCGGAATAGTGAAGGGAGAAAATGATATGAAGGTTCTGTACGCAGTCAGCGAGGCTGTACCGTTTGTTAAAACCGGCGGCCTTGCGGATGTCGCCGGTTCTCTCCCGAAGGCTCTGCGTGAGCAGGGTGTTGACGCCCGCGTGATACTTCCGCTATACAGCTCCATTGAAGAAAAATGGCGGCTGAAAATGAACTTCTGTTTTTATACTTTTGTCAATCTGGCGTGGCGAAGACAGTACTGCGGCGTGTTCAAGCTGGAGTACGATGGGGTCATATGGTATTTTATTGATAACGAATATTACTTTAAGCGCGACAGTATCTACGGCTGCTATGACGACGGAGAGCGTTTTGCTTTTTTCTCCAGAGCCGTAATCGATTCTCTGCCCCTGCTTGACTGGAAGCCCGAGGTGATAAACTGCAACGATTGGCAGACGGCGCTTATCCCTCTCTATGTCAGTCAGGACCGCAGCGGCTATTGCGGCGACATAAGAACGGTTTTCACCATTCACAACATTGAATATCAGGGCCGTTTCGGCAAGGAGTGCCTCAGCGACATTTTCGGTCTTTCAGAGGAGCTTTACAGCGACGGAATTCTGAGATATGAAAACGATCTGAATCTCATGAAGGGCGCTATCTATAAAGCTGACCATGTCACGACTGTGAGTCCAAGCTACGCATTTGAGCTCCGTGACCCGTTTTTTGCAAGCGGACTCCACAGAGTCATCGAAGACAACGTGTATAAGCTGACCGGTATTCTGAACGGGCTTGATACCGAACGCTATGACCCTATGACGGACAGCCGTTTGCCGGTTAATTACGGCCCTGAATCGCTGATTAAAAAGGAAAACTGCAAAACGGTCCTTTGCCGCGAGCTGGGGCTCGAAGAAAGCGATACTCCGATAATCGCGTGTATTTCAAGGCTTGTCGGCCATAAGGGCTTCGACCTTGTTGAGGCGGCGCTTGACAGAATAGTTGCCCGTGGTGTAAGATTCATCGTTCTCGGAACCGGTGATGAGCGCTTTGAAAACTTCTTCCGTGGGGCGGAAAGCCGTTATAGGGGAAGCGTTTCGGCAAACATCATGTATTCAGAAAAACGCGCTTCGATGATTTACGCCGGAGCGGACATGATGCTTATGCCCTCAAAAAGCGAGCCTTGCGGGCTGACTCAGATGATTGCAATGCGCTACGGCACAGTGCCTATAGTGCGCGAGGTCGGCGGCCTGAAGGACAGCGTCCGACCCTATCCGAATGAGGATTCTACCGGCTTCACTTTTCTCTGGTACTCAGCCGACGATATGGCGAAGGCAATTGACTTTGCCATCGATACCTGGTATGAAAAAGACAAGTGGCGTGAACTGATGCTTCGTGATATGGTTGAGGACCTCTCATGGAGCCGCTCCGCCAAAGAATATATAAAGATATACGACTCTCTGATTTAGACATTAATTGTTTGTATTTATCTGTACAGGACACGGAAAGGAAATTATATGACCCCAATCAGCAAGAATGAGCTTAAAGCTTCTATTGAGGATAAGCTGGAAGCTCATTACGGGAAAAAGGCGCTCGACGCAGCGCCTTCCGAATTCTTTTGCGCATGCGCGGCGCTTCTGCGCGAAATGACCTCACGCAATCTCGTTCACGGCGAGCGGAAGGACACAAGACATATCCACTATCTTTCGATGGAATTTCTCATTGGCCGCTCTCTTGCCAAGAACGCTTTCAACCTTGGTATACTCGATGAGCTATACGACGTCCTTCGTGAAATGGGCGTGGAACCTGAGGAGGTTTTTGAGTCTGAGCCGGATGCAGGTCTCGGCAATGGCGGTTTGGGGCGGCTTGCCGCCTGCTATATGGACAGTATGGCAACGCTGGGCCTTCCCGCGACGGGCTACTCTCTCTGTTACGAGCTCGGCATGTTCTGCCAGAAGATAATCGATTATAAGCAGGTAGAAGTCGCCGACAGCTGGACTATATCAGCTGACAGCTGGCTTGTTCCAAGTTACGAGGACGCAGTTGAGGTTCGTTTCGGCGGAAAGTGCGAGGAAAAATGGGACTACAACGGCAAGTGCCAGACAGCCGTCAAGGATTACACCTCCGTTCTCGCCGTACCGCGCGACATGCTTATTTCAGGCTATGCGACCGACTGCGTTAATACTCTCAGGCTCTGGGATGCGAAGTCGCCTAAATCTCTTGATATGCGGCTGTTTTCCGGCGGAGAATACCTGAAATCAATGGAGCAGCGCACCATGGCCGAGGTCATTACAAAGGTGCTCTACCCCGCCGACGACAACACCGAGGGAAAGATACTCCGTATCAAGCAGCAGTATTTCTTCGTTTCGGCGACGGCTCAGTCGGTTGTTAAAGAGCATCGGAAGAAATACGGCAGCGTACGCAATTTCCCTGAGCATCACGTTTTTCAAATAAACGACACACATCCGACGATGATAATTCCCGAGCTTATGCGCATTTTTATGGATGAGGATGGTTTGGGCTGGGATGAAGCTCTTAATCTGGTTTCAGGCTGTGTTGCCTACACTAATCATACGGTAATGTCGGAAGCACTGGAGAGCTGGCCGCAGGAGCTCATTGAAGCACAGCTTCCGCGTATATGGCAGATTATCCGTGAGATAGATACAAGGCATAGGAAGTATCTTGAGGAGAGATTTCGTGGCAATGATGAGGCAATTCTTCGCAACCTTATTGTCAGCGGCGGCAAGGTACGCATGGCAAACATCTGCCTTGCAGTATGCTTCAAGGTCAATGGTGTTTCCGCCATGCACAGCGAAATTCTTAAACATGACCTCTTCCGCGATATCTATTCTCAGCAGCCCGATAAATTTACAAACGTAACAAACGGCATTGATCACAGGCGCTGGCTCGCCCAAATTAATCCAGGGCTGCACACGCTGATAACCGAGCTTCTCGGAACCGACGCCTATCTCCTGCATCCGGAACAAATTGCACAGCTGGAAAACTTTACGTCTGACGTAAATGTTCTTCACAGGCTTGAGGATATAAAAAAGGACAATAAAAAACGGCTTTGCAAATATATAAAAGCGGAAAACAAGCTTATAATTAATCCCGACGCAATTTTTGATGTTCAGATTAAACGTCTGCATGAGTACAAACGCCAGCTTCTGTGCGCAATGCTGATAATGGAGCTTCAGCAGCGCATCCACGACAACCCGAATGCCGAGTTCCAGCCGCGCTGCTTTATATTCGGCGCAAAGGCTGCCAGCAGTTATACGGCGGCTAAGCGAATTATCAGCCTGCTTTGCTCGCTCGCGGACGAGATTAATTCCGACCCTCTATGCAAGGATAAGCTGCAGGTCGTGTTTCTTGAAAACTATCGTGTGTCCGTGGCCGAAAAGCTGATGCCGGCCGCTCAGGTTTCGGAACAGATTTCCACCGCGGGCAAAGAGGCCAGCGGCACAGGCAACATGAAGCTGATGATGAACGGAGCCATAACTATCGGTACGCTTGACGGCGCAAACGTTGAAATGCATGAGCACCTCGGCGACGAAAACATGTTCCTTTTCGGCCTGCATGCGGACGAAATAACAGCCATGAAGGCCAAGGGTTATGACCCTCTCGCAATTTACAACCGAAACGAGCGAGTTCGCCTTGTCATGAATCACATGAGCCTCGGTTTCCCGAACCATGAGAGCTTTTCGGATCTCGTTTCAAAGCTGGTCTACGGCGGCGACGAATATATGCTGCTCGCTGATTTTGGCAGCTATCTCTCCGCACACGATAAGTTATATTCCATAATCTCTGATTTGGATAATCGCTCTGCGATTTCTCTGCGCAACATCGCCCGCAGCGGCGTGTTTGCCGCTGACCGCGCGGTTTCGGAATACGCAAAAAATATTTGGGGCTTCTGATGTTATAAGTTTAAAATCCGCAGACAAAGGTCTGCGGATTTTTTATTGTCGGACGACCTAATATAACGCGTTTTTTAAACTCGTCCGCATATACTTCAAATATGAAAACGATATATGCGGACGAGATGTTTCTTCTCAATCTTATCATTAATTACTTTATTATTCTCGCTACGGCAAAGCTCTGCGCCCTGCCGCTTAAAAGGCTTCGCTTTGCCCTATCTGCCGTAGTAGGCGCCATTTATTCCGTTTCGCTGCTTTTTCCTCCGCTGCAGTTTTTAGTCTCGCCGATTCTCAAGCTTGCTCTCGGTTTTTTAATGACGGTCATTGCTTTTGGCGTGGAAGGAAAGCTTATCAAGCCATTTTTAGCCTTTCTCGCAGTCTCGGCCGCCTTTGGGGGCGCCGCATACGCCGCTTCACTTCTGGCAGGTCAGAACCTCGGCGGCGGATTATACATAAACGCCTCTATGCGTGTGCTTTTGCTCTCCTTTGCGGTGTGCTATTTCGTCCTGACCTTTGTGTTTAAGCGTTTTACCAAGCGGGGCTCGCGCGAGATACGCAGCGTGAAGGTCGCGCTTTGCGGCAGAATGGCAGAGTTCAAGGCTCTTCACGACACGGGCAACGAGCTGTATGATCCCCTAAGCGGACTTCCGGTCATGGTCATGGGCGTCAATGAAGCACGCAAGCTCCTGCCGGAACGGCTTTTAGACGCTCTCAAGGTCGGAGTGCCCGAATTCATACAGGCACTGGGAGATGAAAACGTTCTCTGCGCTCGGTTTCGATTGGTTCCATATTCGGCTGTAGGAGTGAAAATGGCGCTTCTTCCAGTCTTCAGACCGGACGCGCTGTTTATCGACGGGGTGGAAGAGAAAAACGCTCTGGTGGGATTCTGTCCCACTGTTCTATGTGGAAACAGCGAGTATTCAGCTGTAATATAACATTATGCTTCTGTATATCAGCAATTGTGGAGATTATATGAATTGGGAGGTCTTATGGAAGAAAAGAAATCATTAGGTCTGTACGCCAGAATTTACATCGCGCTTGCGGAAGCTCTTGCCAGAATCGGTATCACACTGCCTCCCGGAATTCATTATATCGGCGGCAGTGACATTCTGCCTCCTCCTCTGTCCAAAAATGAGGAACGCAAGGCCATAGAGGCGCTTGAGCGCGGCGATGAGGCAGCAAAGAAAAAGCTTATTGAGCACAATCTGCGTCTCGTCGTTTATATCGCTCGGCGTTTTGAGAACACAGGCGTCGGGCTCGAGGATCTTATTTCGATTGGAACAATCGGGCTTATAAAGGCTATAAATACTTTCATTTCTGAAAAGAAAATTAAGCTTGCAACCTACGCCTCACGCTGTGTGGAAAATGAAATTCTTATGTATCTTCGGAAAATCAGCGCGCTGAAAACCGAGGTCTCTCTCGACGAGCCTCTCAACACCGACTGGGACGGCAACGAGCTCCTGCTTTCGGACGTTCTTGGTACGGACGGCGACGAGGTTTCGCGTCCGCTTGAGGACGATGCGGATAAAACCTTGCTTATGAGTGCGGTCGACGGGCTGGAGGAGCGCGAGAGGACAATTATTGTAATGCGCTTTGGTTTGGGAGGTTCAACGGAATACACGCAGAAAGAGGTCGCGGATATCATGGGAATTTCGCAGTCATACATTAGCAGGTTGGAAAAACGGATTATCGTCCGGCTTCGCCGCGAGATAATCCGTCAGTCACGATAAAGAAGTGCTGCGCCTAACGGTGCAGCACTTCTTTGCTATGAGCCTATCTTATACAGCTTTGCGAGTCCTCCATCGGCTGTTTCGCGGTAGTTCCTGTTCAGGTCACGGCCGGTGTCGTACATCGTCTTAATAATAAGGTCGAGCGATATTTTTCGGGTAAAAGCCATAAAATTCGCAAGCGTCACGGCATTTATCGCCCTCATGGCGGCGACAGCGTTGCGCTCGATACAAGGTATCTGCACAAGTCCGTAGATTGGGTCACAGGTCAGCCCCAGATGATGCTCAATCGCGATCTCCGCAGAATACTCAATTTGGTCTATACCCATGCCAAAAAGCTCGCCGAGAGCCGCCGCAGCCATTGCGCAGGCCGTGCCGACCTCCGCCTGACAACCGCATTCCGCGCCGCTTATGGAGGCGTTAGTTTTGACAAGCAGTCCTATAAGTCCTCCTACGGCAAGCGCATTGAGTATTTTCTCGTCCTTGTAGCCCTTTTCATCCTTATAATACTTCAGAACCGCCGGCACAACGCCGCAGGAGCCGCAGGTAGGCGCGGTCACTATCCTTCCGCCGTCAGCGTTCTGTTCGCTGACAGCAAAGGCGTATGAGCAAACCATTCTTGTCTCATAGGTTGCCTGACTCTCGTCCATATGCCGCTGGTTATAGAGCTGCTGCGCACGTCTTTCAACCATTAGCCCGCCCTGCAGGGTACCTGTTCTTGAAAGTCCCTCGAGTACAGCTTGCTGCATGGCATCCCAAATCTCGGAAAGATAGCTGAAAATCTCATCGCCTTCCATGAGTCTGACATAATCGCTAAGCCTGATATTATGCTCCTTGCAGTACTGAGAAATCTCCTTAAAGGAATTCTGTCCATAGACCTCAGTATCCGGTTCGGCTGTTTCTCCCTCGACAAGGATATCTCCTCCGCCGATGCTGAAATAGCGCTTCTTCAGCATCGTCTTTTCGTTTGAAAGACCCACGAAATCCATTGTATTCTGATGCGGAAGTCCCTCCGTTATTTTATCAAATATGATTTCAGTCTTCTTCGGCGCGAGCGCATTTGTGATAGCTTCATCAGTTTTGTGCCCCTTACCTGTCTTCGCAAGCGAGCCGTATAGTGTGACTTGAAAACTTTCGGCATCTGGGCATAACGCCGCAAAATGCTTAGCCGCTTTTTCCGGTCCCATTGTGTGAGAGCTGGAAGGACCGAGTCCGATTTTATATACCTGACGTATAGATTTCATTCTTTCTCCTCAACGAATTATTGTTCATCTTTAGGGTAAAGTCGCAACCGCTTCAGCCACGCGAATACCGTCCACGGCGGCAGAGGTAATTCCGCCGGCATAGCCCGCGCCCTCTCCGCAAGGGAAAATTCCTTTGACTGCCGACTGGCAGTCGTCCCCCCGAAGAATACGCACCGGAGAGGAGGAACGTGTCTCAACTCCTGTCATCAGCGCGTTTGGATCCGCAAAGCCGCGAAGGGTGCGGTCAAAAATCGGAATCGCCCCTGATAGTGTGTCAGTGACATACTCGGGCAGACAGCTACGAAGATCCGATGGCTTAACGCCCGGTCTGTAGGTCGGCTCTACGCTGCCTGTCTTTTTGGTAGCTCTTTGCGCCAGAAAGTCTCCCAGCGTTTGAATTGGGGCGTGATAATCTCCTCCGCCGAGAATATAGGCTTTGTTTTCCCATATTTCCTGAAATCTCATTCCCCCCAAAGGATGCTGTGTCTGAAAGTCAGCAGGGTTTACGCCGACGAGAAGTCCGGCGTTTATGTTTTCTCCGTCACGTGCGCGAAGGCTCATTCCGTTCGTCACAAGTCTCTCATTTTCCGAGGCCGCCGCTACTACCTGACCGCCCGGACAGACACAAAATGAAAAGGCGCTCCGTCCGTTGGGCAGATGGCAGGCGAGCTTATAATCCGCAGGCGGGAGCATTTCCGCGAAGCCTCCGTATTGCGAAACCGATATGGCCTCCTGCTTGTGCTCAATGCGCACGCCGATTGCAAAGGCCTTCTGCTCCATGGGAATGCCCGCTTCGCAGAGCATTTCGAAGGTGTCTCGCGCTGAATGCCCGGGAGCGAGGATGAGTGCGTCGCAGGGCATTTCGTATGTTCCGTCTTTCGTTTCCACCGTTATGCCGATAAGCTCTTTGTCTTTTAACTTGATTTTGCTCAGCTTGCTTTCGAATCGAATATCGCAGCCGAGAGAAATAAGCTCCTGCCGCATATTTTTAACAATGTCTCTTAGGACATCCGTTCCGACATGAGGCCTGTTTGACCAGATGATGTCTTCAGGTGCTCCGTGCTCCACAAAGGTTTCAAACACATGAGAAATGCGCGGGTCATTCGTGCCTGTCGAGAGCTTGCCGTCCGAAAAGGTTCCGGCTCCGCCCTCTCCGAACTGCACATTTGAGTTTAAGGCAAGACTGCCTGTTTTCCAAAACCTATCCACGTCTTCTGTTCGCTCTGTAACATTGCGTCCGCGCTCAAGAATTATAGGCTTCAGTCCCGCGCGAGCCAAATGAAGCGCCGCGAATAGCCCCGCGGGGCCCATGCCGACCACGACCGGAGAAAGCTTGCTTTCTCTTTTGACTTCGGGAAAAACATAGTCCCTCGGCTCAAAAAGCTCGATATGCCTGTTATTTGCCGCCGCAACAAGGCTCTCCTCGTTCTCGGCGGAGAGAGTAACGGAGCAGACATAGTGAACCTCGCTCTTTTTTCTTGCGTCCACGGAAAGACGCGCAAGGCGCAGATTGCTAATGCTGTCCGACGGCAAGCCAAGTTCGCCCGCCGCTTTCTGTCTCAAATCGCTCTCGCTGTAATCAACAGGGATTTTTATGTTCGTAATCTTAATCAAAATCCGGTGCTCCCAACTAAATTTATGCACTATATACTATATCACGAAACGGCAGTAATATCTATCTTCTAAGTGCGCTTTTTTCCCGGCCAAATTCATTTTTTCGAATTTTATCTGTTTTGTGTTAATTATATTGACCGCCACGGCATATGTCAATTGAAGAAAGTATCAAAAAATCTCCCGCAAACTGTGGCTTGCGGGAGATTGCTGTTACGGCAGGTCAGCCGATTTTTGAAAATATCTTGTCGAAAAATTTGCCTACGCTCTCAAAGAAAGACTTCATTGACTCCGAAATTTCCTTCAACTTTGACTGCGCTGCGGCGAGCTTTTTAACGGTTTCCTGCATCTCCTCAACCTTGGCTTTCAATTGGTCGGGATCGAGCTTTTCCAGTGAGCGGCAAAGTGAAAGCAGCTGGTCAACTTGTCCGTCGCTTACGGAGATTTTGTTCTCTTCGGCAATTTTCTTAATCTCGGCTCTGACCTCGTCGTCCGACATATTGACTGTCTGAGAAAGGACTTTTTTTAGTTCGTTTACAATTGTGACGGCGTCGTAGCTGCCTATCTGATCAGCGAGGTCGGCGGTAACGACAAGCTCCTGCGTTCCCGCGAGCTTTGCGATTTCGTTGAGCTTTTGACCTGTAATATCTTCATATGCCTTATAAACACCCGTGAGCGCGGCTGTGCCGGATATCCCTGAAACAGGGCTTGTCACGATGAGCTTTGCGTTGTCTATTCCTGCGGTTACAAGAGCGTTGGCGTACATTTCCTTTGTGCACCAGCTTATATTGTTTACGCTGATGTCAAGCCCGTCCCCATCACCGAGGACTTCAAGATATACGCAGGAAATTGATTTTGTCCCGATTATCGAGTTGTCTACAAGACCGTCAAGGTATTGTCTCTCCTCGGCATTCGTAACGGTAAGCTCGGTCACGCTTCCCTCATCAATGCCAAAGGTTTTATATACGGCGGACTTTTGCTCTGGCGAAATGTCGGCCCCTACCACGGCGCGGGCGTCACCCTTTTCAAGAGCAAAGGCGGTTGTCATTCCAAAAAGCGCGCAGACCGCAAGCAGCATCGAAATTATTTTTTTCATTCTTCATTCCTTTCTCAACTTTGAATAACTTAAATCTATTCTAACCCAAATAAAATTAAAGTTCAACATTTTCACATATAAATAGAACATATCCATAAAGACGCTCAATATTCTTAAATGTTTCGCTTAAGCTCTTTAGAGATATGCCTAACCGTTTTTCAGTATATTCATTGATCGGAGAATTTAGATGCTAAACCTAGCGGAAATCGTTTCAAATATTAACAGCGTTCTGAACGGTCTTGTCTGGGGGCTGCCCATGATGGCGCTGATAATCGGCACCGGCCTGTATTTCAGCATACGCGCCGGCTTCCCCCAGCTCCGGAAATTCGGCTACGCGATGAAAAACACCGTCGGCAAGGCCTTCAGCTACGGGAAAATCAGGGACAAGGGCGCCGTATCCCCTTTTCAGGCGGTCACCACAGCGCTTGCCGGAACCATGGGTACGGGCAATATCGCGGGCGTCGCGGGAGCTATAGCACTCGGCGGGCCCGGCGCCGTCTTTTGGATGTGGGTTTCCGCGTTCTTCGGCATGACGACGAAATATGCCGAAATTATCCTCGCGGTCAGATTTCGAAAGCGCAACAGCGAGGGAGACTGGGTCGGAGGCCCGATGTATTACATAACCGGCGGCTTGGGCAAGAGCTTCAAATGGCTCGCTGTCTTGTTCTCAATATTCGGAGCGGTCGCGGCTCTTGGAATCGGTAACATGGTGCAGGTCAATACTGCCGCAAACGCGCTTGTTACGCTTGCGCATGAATTTAATATTGGCTCGACTTTGACAGGAGAAGCGTCGGATATGGCGCTTCGCTTATCGGCGGGACTTCTCATTTCGCTGCTTGCGGGGCTGGTTCTCCTCGGCGGCATCAAGAGAATCGGCTCAGTCACCGAAAAGCTGATTCCAGCAATGAGTATCTTGTATATCATAGGCGCGCTGTTTATAGTATTCATAAATATCGGGCAGTTGCCCTCCGTGCTGGAGGCAATTATAATCGGAGCCTTCGCCCCGGATGCCATACTCGGCGGAGCTTTCGGAGTCGGAATCGTACAGTCTATGCGCTACGGTATCGGTCGGGGAGTCTTTTCAAATGAGGCGGGGCTCGGCTCTTCTCCGATTGCCCACGCGGCAACGAGCGAAACCGATCCTGTAAAGCAGGGGCTTTACGGGATATTTGAAGTTTTTGCGGATACTATTGTCGTTTGTACTCTCACCGCGCTTGCGATACTTCTGAGCGGGGTCGCCGTGCCCTTTGGTCACGCCGCAAGCGCTGAGCTCACGATATCCGCTTTCGCGACTGCGTTTGGCGGAAAAACCGCAGGTATCTTTATAGCAATCGAAACCGCGCTTTTCGCAATTTCAACCATACTCAGCTGGTCGCTTTACGGCTGCCGCTGCGCGGAATACTTGTTCGGAACGCGGGCAATAACGGGATATAAGCTTATTTATATCGTTTTTATTGTTATCGGCGCGGGTCTGCAAATGGGGCTTGCCTGGGAAATTGCCGACACGCTTAACGGGTTAATGGCAATTCCCAATCTCATCGCCATACTTGCACTATCCGGTTATGTCGCAAAAGCAACTAAAGAGCATTTCGGAAAATAAAAAAAGCTGCCGCGAAAATCGCGGCAGCTTATAAATACTTTGGGAAATCTTATTTGATTTCGACCTTTGCGCCTGCGGCTTCGATCTGAGCCTTAAGAGCGGCGGCCTCATCCTTGTTGACGCCTTCCTTAATTTTTGCGGGAACGCCTTCAACAAGAGCCTTTGCTTCAGCAAGTCCGAGACCTGTGATAGCGCGGACTTCCTTGATAACCTTAATCTTCTCTGCGCCGAAGTCGGTCATGACGACGTCGAACTCAGTCTGCTCTTCAACAACTGCTGCAACTGCTGCGCCTGCTGCGGGAGCTGCCGCCGCTGCCGATACGCCGAAGGTATCCTCAAGTGCGTGAACGAGTTCAGAAAGCTCAAGAACGGAGAGAGTTTTGATCTCTTCGATCATAGCGGTAATTTTTTCGCTTGCCATTATTATTTCCTCCTAAATGTAATTGTTGTTTTCCGCTCGTTCCGGATTATTCGGCGGCGGGTTCGGCAGTTCCTACGGAGCCGCCCTTCGATTCGAGTATCTGACCGATTACAATAGCCAGACTTGTGATTGGCGCGAGCATAGTTCCGAGAACCTTTGAATACAGCGCTTCCTTTGAAGGCAGTGAAGAAATCTCGGACATTTCGGAAAGGGAAAGAACCTGACCGTCCATGAAGCCCGCTTTGACGTTGAACTTGTCACCCATTTTCTTCGCATATTCTCCGATTACACGGAAAGGAGCGATGGGGTCGCCCGTGCTGGTTGCGAGAGAAGTCGTTCCGTTGAGGATGGGATCCATTTCGGAAAGGCCGAGCTCGTCAATAGCGCGGCGGCAGAGCGTATTCTTTATAACGGAATACTCAACGCCGTATTTGCGAAGTTCGTTGCGAAGCTCTGAATCCTGCAGAACGGTGATGCCTTTGTAATCAACAAAAACACCTGCGCTTGCACTTTTGATTCTTTCAACGAGTCCAGCGACGATTTCCTGCTTCTCACTGAGAACCTTTGCATTTGGCATTAATTTCACCTCCGTGGCATAAATTGCTGCGCTCAAAAAAATAAGTCCCTGCACTTAAAAGCACAAAGACAGAAAGCAACTAAAATATAGTGGCCGTCCTCGGCAGGACTTACGGATATAATCCACCTGCTGTCTTTGGAGCGCTTATTTATATTATCAGCAAATATGGAGTTTGTCAACAGGATATTCAATTTTACGAACAACTATCATCAAAGGGCGGCAAAAATGAGCCGCCCTTTGCCATTATTTCAATTATTACTCAGACATTCGGAACAGTATAGTTGCGACCTGCGCCCTTGTCGCCGTAGACTGAGGAGACAGCTGCGTTTCTGTCACACCGCCGACATACTTCTGTTCAACGGTCCAGCAGAGCGCACCCTGCGCCCATGAGGACACAGCCGATGCGTCCGTGAAGCTGTCCAGCACACCGCTTGTCGCGGGCGAGCCGGAATAACGATACAAAATTGTCGCAAGCTGCTCGCGGTTTATCGAAACATCCGGATTAAAAGCTCCCGCATAACCCTGCACAATGCCCTTTTCGCTTGCCCAGTACACCGCCTTTGAGTACCACTGGCCGTCAGGTACGTCGCTGAAGGTTCCTGAGGTCGTTGGCTCAGGAGAACCCTCGATGCGCCAGAGTACAGTTACTACCATGGCTCTCGACATTTCGGCGTCCGGCGAGAAAACCCTGTCAGCCGTGCCGTTCATTATACCGCCGTCGCCGACATATTTTACCGCGCTGTAGAACCAGTCGTCTTTTTTGACGTCGTCAAACTTCTCTGGATTCACTACGGTAACGGGAATCGATACTGTTGTATCCCCCGCCTGAACATTGATTGTTCCCGCCGCGTCCTTGGTTCCCGCTGTAAAAGTGCCATCGGCACCGATTGTTCCTATATCTCCTGTGACAGACCAGGTATAGCAATTATCCTGAGATATCAGCGCGAGGTGGTTTTTCATCGCCGAGGCTGTAAGTGAGGTCGTGCTCTCCGTCGCAACCGAAAGCGCACTCAGCGTCTTGCCGCTTGCTTCGTTTTTGACTTTTATTGTGTCCGGTGTTTTTACAACATTCACCTGCACGGACGCGCTGACAAGTCCGTTTGCAGAAGCAGTAACGCTGCCGCTGCCCGCCGTCTGTGCCAAAAACTTTCCGTCCGCTGATATTGTTCCCACTCCGCCGACGGCAGCGAGGTTTACATAACTTCCAGGACTTGCGGCGTAGCCGCTATCGTCTGCCGCCTTAACTGCGAAAGAAGCCGTTGCGCCGGACAGAATATCGGTCGAAAGCGGATATAGCGCGAGCCTTGTCGCGGTGCCTGTCGGTTTTGCCTCTGTAACGAGCATTATGTAATCAGTCACCGATCGCTGGTAGCCGTCCGAAGGGCTGTTAATCTGAGAAGCTGAGCTGTCGCCCAGATATATCGCGTTCATGCTCGTAGAGCCGCCGCCGTCCATCATCGTAGCCTCAACACAGCCGAGCTCAAGCATTCTGTTTGCAAGCTTTGCGATTGAGACTCCGACGCTTTTACCCGTCTGGCGCCCGTCTATAGTGTAGAAAACCAGTGAGCCGTCGGCCTTTTTCCCGACCGCGGTACGGGGATTAATATCACTGGTGGACAGTCCGCTCTCAACTACGCCGTTTGTAACAAGCTTATACAGCGAACCGATTGCGTATTTGACATTTGCCCATTCCGGCGGCGATGAAACATCAAGTGTAATAGTATTGCCGACACCGAGGCTCGCTATCGCAGCCTTAAGCGCGTCAGTTGCGTTGGAGGATACGCTGAGAACGACCTTGCCCGCAGGGATGCTCTGCGCTCCGCCCAGTGTTATTATGCTCTCTACCGTCAGCGTCAAAGAGCAGTTCATTGTTACAGGCCCGCTGACCGAGCAGACAATATCGGCGCCTTCGCCTGTATTCTTCGTTGCCGAAGCATAATTATCGGTATATACAACTGCTCCGCCGTCTCGACGGGTTTTATTTATCGAGTCAAAGCCGTATTCCGTACCGGCAATATTGACGCCGATGTTTATTTTCGGTTTTCCGAATATTGTGCTGCCGTCGTCCAAAAAGCCTACAGCCCAGTGATCCGCGTCCGAAGTCAGAAGCTCGCCGTCCTGAACAACTATTCCCAGCGGCTCATTATTCGCGACAACGAAATAATCGCCGTTTATGCCGGCAATAACATGCTTGCCCTGTTTTTCGAGCAGAGCCGCCATCGTTGCGAAATTACCGTAATTGCATACCTTCGAGCCGGAAACAACAACAGGTTTTATTGCGGAACTCGGTGAGTATTCTATGTAGTTCTCGTCTTGATAGTCGGACCCTGTCCAGTAGACTCCTTTGGACAGCTCCATCCCTGCCCCAAGATATGTATCGTGCCCCTTTATAAGGTCTCCAAGTACCGCCGCGAGCACGCCTGTCGTAAAAATAAGGCTGAATGCCAAAATAATGGCAACAGTTCTAACAAATTTTTTCCTGTGCATGGTTTTCCTTTCCCGTGTATGAGCCGAAAGAATAAGCTCTGTTTGCTATTTTTTGGTATAATCTTTTATCAATCTTTCATAACGCTCAAGAACATTGTCGATTAAGCCGTCCCACCCTTTTGGTAAAGCCTGTCTTGCCGTCTCTCCGACTGTGCGCATTTTTTCACTGTCCATAATCGCGAGTTCCATGATGTGAGCCAAATCCCACTCATCATCCTGACAGAGGAAGCCGTTCACGCCGTCCTTTATCACCTCCGCCGCGCTGCTGCCGCGCACCACGACTGACGGCGTCCCGAAAGTCGCGGCTTCAAGCACAACGAGTCCCGCCGTATCGTACAGCGACGGAAACACAAACAAATCCGCGCACTGGTAAAGCCCAGCAAGCATTGAGCTGTCCGAAATGTGGCCTGTATACACCATTTTGTCGTCAAGACCGAGGAATGACGCTCTTTTTCTTATCTCGTCCGCGTGTGGGCCCATTCCGACCAAAACCAGCTTGAACGGAAACTCTCTTCTTTTTATTTCCTCCGCCGCGAGTAATATTCTTTCTATGTTTTTCTTCCAGTCCTGCTGACCGACAAAAAGAAAAACCGTCTCATTGCCGAGCCCGAAGGCATCCGCGGCTTTCTGCCTGTCCCTTGGGTCAATTACAGGCGAGTCCGTTCCGTTCGGCATAACGACAATCCGTTTTTTATAGCCGTAACCGTGCAGAGTATCGGCGGCCGATTCGCTCACCGTCCATACCTCGTCACACTTATCATAAAAATCAGCAACCAGCTTTGCTCCGACCTCCGCAACCATGTTCATACCGGTAGCGTCGCGGATGTCTTCCTTGTATTTTGAGTGGAAGGTCCCGACCAGCGGAATACCGCGCTTTTGCGCATATACTATTGCGGACTGTCCGGCGGCGACAGGACTGTGAGCGTGAATTAAATCCAGCTCAATTTTATTCATTCTCGCCATAAAATGCATGTCCATAATTGGAACCCCGAATTTATACTGACGGTTTCTGAGCTTGACACTCTGGTAGTCAACAAGATCAAATTTATAGCCTCCGCGGAAACCGGTGTCCGTCATCGGCGCAATGACATAGCACTCATGTCCTTTATCAGCAATATTGTTCGCATAGTTATATACTACTCTTCCGACGCCGTCCACTATAGGCAGAAAGGAATCGGAAAACTGAGCTATTCGCATTTTAGTCCTCCTCAGGCTTATTTTTCTGTCTAAACATGTTCTTGACAATTTAGACGAAATAATACAGGTCTTTTGTTCCGCATAAAAAAAGTTTCGGCAAACGGAGCGACATTCCGTTTGCCGATTACTTATGGGATGAGGAGAAAACGAAAAAGTTCAACTGTCTCTTGCATCTTTATAATAACAGGCAGATGTTACAAAAAAAACTGAAATCTTGTTTCAAAAGTGTTAAATAAAAAATTTATTTCAACAAATTTCGTTTTTTTATCGTTTTCTCTGGCTACGGAATGCTATTAAGCGTATGTATGTTCGCAAACTTCTTGGATAACGCGCTGAATTTCCTTAAGGTCATCAAAGGTTTCCGGTCTGCGGCGCGGGTCACGAAGCAGAGCGGCGGGGTGGTAAAGCGCAGTCATTTTTATTCCGTTTTTTTCTGTCCACTTGCCGTGCTCCACAGAAATTTTAAAATCCTCGCGGATAATCGCCATTGCCGAAATTCTTCCGAGACAGACGATAATTTTCGGGTTTATAAGCCTTGTCTGCTCTCGGAGCCACGTAATACACTCGTCCTTTTCAATGCCGAGCGGGTCGCGGTTATGCGGCGGACGGCACTTTACCATATTCGCAATATATATATTGGTTCTGTCAAGGTCGATAATCGAAAGCATATCATCCAGGAGCTTGCCGGCGCGCCCGACAAAAGGTTGGCCCGAGAGGTCTTCCTGCTCGCCAGGGCCTTCGCCGATAAATAGAACCTCGGCATTTTCGTTTCCGGCTCCGAACACGACGTTTGTTCTGGTTTCCCATAACGCGCATCTTTTGCAGTTGTTGCAGCTTTCCTTCAAAGAAGCCCAGTCCATAGGCGTTTAATCCTCCGGTTTTCTTTTGTAGTTCAAAAGGCAGGGAGAGCGGGTTTTGCTCTTCCTGCCTATAATAACACATGGCCGTAAAAATAGGAACTGTGAATTATGGACGAAAAATCCGTTCACATCTGCATTTGTTCCGTCTTTAACAAAGGAAGATGTATGCTGATTCTCGTGCCGATATCCTCGCGGCTGACGACTTCAAAATAACCGTTATGCCTGTCCACTATCCATTTTGCTATCGAAAGCCCCAGTCCCGTTCCGCCCTGCTGTCTGTTTCTGGCGGGATCGGAGCGGTAGAACCTGTCGAAGATGTGCGACATATCCTGTCCCGCGATGCCTATGCCATTGTCCTGAACAATGATCGTAGGAGCTCCTGACTTGTCTGTTACCGCCTTGAGGTTGATGGTCTCGCCCTCCGGCGTGTATTTTGCGGCATTATCAACGAGTATGCGTGTTGCCTGCTTGAGCATTGCGATATCGCCATAGGCCGTAACCTCATCTCTCGCTGAAATATCCCATTTGTGGTTCTGGTCAATCATCAGAGACTCTTCATAGACCTCGCGTATCATATCCGAAAGCGAGAACCTCTCAAAGGTCAGCTTTGTTTTGCCGCTGTCTCCGCGCGCTAAGAACAGGAGCTGTTCCACCAGCTTATTCATGTTGTCTGTCTCGGTTTTGATAGCCGCGATGGATTCATCCAGAATCTTCTCGTCTTTTTTGCCCCAGCGGTCCAGCATATCGGTATAACCCTTTACAACCGCAATTGGCGTGCGCAGCTCATGGGAAGCGTCCGATACAAAGCGGATCTGCTGGCTGTAGCTGTCCCTCGTACGCTTAATAAGGCTGTTAATCGCGTCCTCAAGCCCCTGAAGGTCTTTGTCCCCTGTACGGAGCTCAGCGTCGGGAGCATCAGCCTTAATGCTGTCTATTGCGCTTTCAAGGTTATGTATCTGCTTTTCGCCGTAGCCCTCTGTACCGGGAGCAGGACCTTTTCGCATAGAAATCGGGTCGGCTTCGCTTGAGAGCTTAAGGGCTGTCTGCGCCATATTATATAACGGTTGAAGCTGCTTTGAAATCTGCGGCTTTGAAAAGAGCTTCGCAAAAAGCATTACGAGCCCGTTAAAAAGCGAGATCAATATCATGCCGACTATTGTGACGTAGAAATACGCTGTCGCGTCTATTACCTGCGGCGCTTTGTCAACGGCAGAAATAATATATCTGACATTGGGGAATATGAATATGCTCGATTTTGTAAAGTGCATATTTCTGCTTAGCGAATTCCATACCGTAATGGGGTCGCGCAGGCCCAGATACTCGCTGTCATGCACATAGCAAAAGCCCGCAATTATGAGAATCAGCGTAAAAAGTCCGGAAAAGAACAGAGCGGTTTTAACTCTCCGAACTTGCAGATCCTGAAGCCTCGCGGTTGTGGAGAGTACCTTATCGGTCTTTTTCTTCGGCTCGGCGGTTTTTGTTTCTGTCGTCATCTGGCTTCGTCCTTTATCACATACCCGATCCCGCGGACGGTGCGTATCATGTTTATTCCGTAAACGTCGTCTATTTTAGAGCGCAGATAGCGCACATAGACATCGACCACATTCGTTTCGCCCATGTAATCATAGCCCCATACCCGCTCAAGGAAGGTTTCGCGCGTGAGTACGATATTTTTGTTTAAAAGCATCAGTTCGAGCATGGTAAATTCCCGTTTTGTGAGGTCGATGACTTCTCCATTATATTCAACAGAATGACTCGCGCTGTCGAGCGTAAGTTTTCCCCAGATAAGCACTTTCCTGTTTTCAACGCTTTCGCTGCTTTCTCTGTTCCTTATCAGCACACGTATACGGGCCAGCAGTTCCTCGATTGCGAAAGGTTTCGTAACATAGTCGTTGGCGCCCATATCGAGTCCCGAGACCTTGTCCATGACAGCGTCTCTCGCCGTGAGCATAATAACCGGTACTTCGGAGCTTTTTCGAAGACGTCTTATGACCTCAAGGCCATTCAGACCGGGGAGCATAATATCCAGCAGTATCATGTCATAGCCGCCTTCGAGCGCGAGGTCAAGACCCTCGCGCCCATCAGCGGATTTAGCTACTTCGTAGCCCTCATGAGTAAGCTCCAGCTCCAGAAAGCGGGCGATCTTTTCCTCGTCTTCGATTATCAGTATTCTTGAAGCCATTGAGCTTTCCTCCTATGTCCGTTTTCACTTAGCTGCTAAACTGTTGGATTAGTTGCCCTTGTTGAATTCGCTTTTGATGTTGTCGGCGATGTCGGTCGCCTTGCCCATCGCGCTGTTCACGCTGTCGCGGCCAAGCTCATTGCCCGAAAAGGAATAGCGGCAGCCGAGAAAGAGACCCACGACCATAAGCGGGATAACGACCCAGAAGCAGAACACCAGTAGAATTACGAACGCCGTAACAGGCAGCTCAATTATTTTCTCATTTTTCCTGTGAACCAGCAGGCAGTTGTGATTGCCTTTGTCAAAAACATCCTTCAGGAAGTCGCCGAAGCTCTTCGCTGATTTTCTGAAATTTTCACCGGTTTCGCAGTTTTCCCTGTTCTGTCTGTGCTGATGATGATGCCTTTCGTTTGTGCCGCTTTCGGGCTGCTCCTGCTTAGCTTCGTTTGTTTCGCCGTTCGTAGAATACTGAGCGGTTTTCGCTCCCTGTACTCTGCCTTCGGACTCCAGCTTGATTATCGCCTCAAGGATATCCCAATCGGTTTTCTCAAGCATTGCCTTTGCCTCGCCGTAGCTTACGCCGGTCTTCTCTACCAGCTTTTCAACAAGTTCCATATTTTGTGACATTTTTTTGTACCTCCGTCTCTTTTGTTGTGGCTTCATTATGGGACGGAAAGATTAAAACTCAAGCCCACAAAAGATTAAAACATCATTAGAAAATGCCTTATTTTTCTTAATCTGACACGAATGGCACTTCAAGACACTATAATATAAATATTTTATCATTAAATGCGCATGCTTACAATCACAAACAGAAAATACGAATGAACTGAAAAGAAAAAGTGCGCGGAGTATTTTATCCTGCTCCGCGCACTTAATTTAATTCCATATTGCACAGCTTTGTTCAGCTTACCTCGTTGAACCCGGAAAAGTCCGGGAAGCTAATGTATACGCTGCTGCCGGTTGCGTTATTTACCTGCTCCGTTGTATCTGTCAGGCTCAGTGGAGATATGTGGTCGCCAAAATCGTATAAAAATGTACATGTATAGTCGTTCCTGAAAGACGATATAATGCCGTCATTCCCGACAACAACAGTGAGAGTGCATTGAGTAACGGAATGGTTCATTATTTTCGACGCGTCAAAGCCGAGATCCCAATAGTTATTCGAACGGCTGAGGTAATCAAAATCATCGCTATAGGTCAGTACATACTGCGTTCCTCCATAGGTCTGTGAAGCAGTAATCGACTTGACCTGATAAAGCGGGGGCATAAGCGGCGACGGCCCGCCCGAAAACAACGTGTCCATCAGGCTGTCGGTAAGCTTCTGTTTTGTCTTTTCAGAATCGCTTTTTAAATAGTAATAACCGTCCTTTATCCATTCTCCTGTACTGGACGCAGTACTGCCGTTATTGAAGTTGCCTATATATTCCATTTGCAAATCATTGCTTGTCGAAATATACTTATATGAACTCTGCACGCTTCCGCTTAAAACTCCATCGGTTTTTGTGTTCTTCAGAGTCATAGACCGATTGGTCGTTGAAGCAGCGGCTGACAAGCCGTTTAGCTTTTCATAAGCGGCGCTGTAAGCACGGTAATTCTTCACCTTGACAAGCAGAGAATCCGCGCCGGTTCCGGAAACCGCGCCGTCTTTAACAAGCTTTTCCAAAAGAGAGGTATCCGTACCGTTCAGGCTCGCCGCGAGCGCCCGATATGATATTGCCACAGCGTGATCTCTCAGGAAAGTATCCTCAACCATATCGGAGTCGTAAATACCTAGATACTCCGCCAGATCCTCAGACTGGTCAAACGTAAAGTCGCCCTCCGAGTCGTTATAGCCCAGCGCGCGAAGAACAAAGGTGCAGTACATTTTTGCAGTGCACTGTCCGTTTGCGCCAAAAACCGTATCCGAAACGCCCTTGGCCAGATTGTTCGCGTAAAGCCACGATATGTACGGCTTTGCCCAATCGGGAAGGTCCGTAAACGGATTCGATATTGTGCCTGACGTGTACTGAGTCTTGGCTTCATTTTCCTTTCCGAGCAGACGTACCAGCATCACTGCCGCCTCCGAGCGTGTCGGTGCGCGGTCAAGTTCAAAGCCTGCGCTTGTGCCCTGAAAAAGTCCGAGCGTTTTCAGTTCCTTTGCTGAGCTGTCAAAATTTGATGCGAACGCAGCCGTCGCAAACAGACCGGCTAAAGCTAAGACCAATAATAGTATTTTATAAATCTTCTTCATAAGTATCGGCTCCTCTTCTGCATCTTAGCTAAATTATGTCATATTTTTTATTAATTGTAAAGCAGCTCGAAAAATTACTGTCTTAGCCGTGCATAAGGCTGAAACGCCACGCTCCACCGCTTTAATGTGATTAAATTTCAAACCACTCTTGATATCGGCGAAAATGTCATATATAATTTAAAACTGATAGTTGACAAAAAACAAAAAACATATCGGAGGAAACCAATTATGTCAGAACCCATATATAAACGCAGATTTGGTGACCGTATTGACGGGCGTCTGCTCCGTACATATCCCCCTTACAATAAATTTACCCCCTTTGCCATGAAGAGGCGTTCGGACTCGACAAACTATTTTTCAGACAGCATCGAGGTAACCGAGATCGACCGCTGGCTGCGTGAGAAGCGTTCTGAGGGCTACAAGGGCATGGGTATTCTTCATGTTTTTCTGGCGGCTTATGTCAGAACCGTCGCTTCCCGCCCTGCGCTCAACCGTTTTGTTTCCGGCCAGCGCGTATACGCTCATCACTATATTGAAACAGTAATGACGGTCAAAAAAGCGTTCTCCGACGATGCGGAGGAAACCTCTATTAAAGTAAGATTCCTACCCTCTGATACGATTTTCGATATTTACCGAAAAATTAACGAGAAGATTGATGAAGTCAAATCCAATGTTGAGGACAACGGTACTGACAAATTCGTAAGAGTATTCGCAAATCTTCCCCGTATCGTTCTCAATTCTGTTGTCGGTTTTATCAAGCTGCTCGATTATTTCGGCTGGCTGCCGCAGTCGCTGCTTGATATCAGCCCCTTCCACGGCTCGATGATAATCACCGACCTCGGTTCGCTTGGCATCCCCCCTGTTCATCACCATATCTATGACATCGGTAACCTGCCAGTTTTCGTAGCTTTCGGAGCAAAGCGGCACAGCGTCGAGCTCGACGCGTCCGCCCGTCCGGTCGAAAGAAAATATATCGATTACAGTGTTTCCGTTGACGAGCGTACCTGTGACGGTTTCTATATGGCGGGCTCTTTCAAATATCTGAAGTATTACATGAAGAATCCCCGTCTTCTCGAGGCTCCTCCCGAAAAGGTCATTCAGGATATATTCTGATAATTATATAGCAAAAAGGCTGAAGCCGGAAGCTTCAGCCTTTTTACACTTGTCCTACTGATACAGTTCGACGTGTGAGCTGTAACAGAAATATGTCCACCCGAGATATTTGTCATAAAACGCCGTCTGGGTTCCGCTTCCCTGCTTGAAATTTGCCTGAAAGACAACCGAGGGTTCAAGCAGTCTTTCCCCGTTCAGAAGACGAACAGCACAGCGCACGCAGCGCTCAGTCGGGAGCAAATCGTCAAAATAGCTGCTGTTTGAACCATAGTATTGACCCGGCTGTTCAAGCACATCCTTAATCGTATCCGGAAACTCAGGGCTTGCCACCCTGTTCAATACGACCTCTCCGACGCACATTTTCCATTCGTCACTCAGCCATTCCGATCCTGCCTCCGCATATATGATTTTTGAAAGCAGCATCAAATCCTCAAAAGTATAGGTCGAAGCGCCCATATCGAGAGCTGAGATTTTTTCGTCGCGAGTCTGCTGAGCCGTTTGACCCGCTTCATAATCACCTGTTACCGCTGCCTGTACCATAGCTTCTGAGTAATCGATGTCGACCGAAAAAGTACGGACGGTTGCGATGTCTTCATCATAGGCCGCTTGCGCATAGCCGCTTAGTATGACAGTCAGCGCAATTACAGGCAATATTGTTATTAGTCTTTTCATAGATAAACCTCCTTAAAATCATTTGCTGCTTAAATGCGGGGGCATTACTATGCGATTCGGTTTCGAACCGTATGCGCAATTATAGCTTCATATTCGTTTCGAATAATGTCACTTTGCGCCTTTTGTCTCGCAAGTTTTACTACATACTTGTCTGCAGCAGTATATTCCCACATTGGCACTTGCCAGCATTGATTTAAGTTAATTGTCTCCCACTTTCTTTAGTATTTGTGGTTCTTTCTCTTGGACACTTTGCCCATGCTAGCAAAAGATTTTGAATAAATCAACAATTGATAATTATTTAACGTAATATTTAGTAGTATTAACAGATATTTTTGTTACTATTTTGTTGCCATTTGTAAATATTACTCTTTTTTTGCAAGGGTAGCTGCAAAATTTTCGTTCGCCATAAGTACCAAAAATAACTCAAAATAATTGACGTTTACACAAATTAACGCACCCGAACCTTAAGCTCACCTAAAAGTGCAGGCAAAAGGTCGGGTGCGGTCAAACACCGTATTGAATTGTAGGGAATCGTAATCAGATATCAAAAAAAGTAAACTCGCTTGCAAAGTGCTGTATTCCGTCAGCAAAGCCCTGGATGATATAGCGCTCTCTGCTGCTTCCGCCTCTAAGCTCCAGCGTTTCGCCGAGCTTTGTTTCCTTATTGAAGTTCACTACATAGTCTCTTACTTCCCTGCCCTGATATTCGGACGGCAAAAAGTCCGTCGCAATCCTGGTGTAAACCGAGTTATTAAGGTGATTATTACAATCAAGGTCAGTGTAATACACGGGTCTTGTTCCAATAACCGGAAGCTCTGCGTCGGAGACAACTTTTTTACATTCCGGACTGTCAGCTTTTTCGCTGAAGCTTTCTACATTAGGAATGGGATGCTCGCCCGTTTCGAGCACTTTGTGCTCACTGAGCTCAATCAAAACCCAGGTGCCGGTTATTGAGGCAGCCAAGTCACCCTGCGTCGACCTCACGTCGCAGTCCCTGAAAAAGAATTTGCCCTCAGCCTTGCGGTACCATGTTCTGAAAATCAAGGTCTCGTTTACGTCGGGAGTTCTCTGAAACCTAATACTCATCCGAGTAATAAGGAACATCTTTCCGGTATTTACAAGAGCCTCGTGCGTCCCGCCCTTTGACTGACTTTCATCTCCGGCAATTTCCGAAAACAGTCCGAGTATATAATGAAGAAACACCTTTCTGTCGGTGTTGCAGTCCATATAATTAATAGTTATCTCTCTTTTATAATATGTTCCGTCAAACCATCTGTCAGCCATCTTAATCCTCCGATTTTATGTCTGTATAACTATTTAACAATATTGCGATTTAAAATTCGAATCTGCATCCGAAGCGGGGAATTCCGCCCGCGTTTCCCTGAAGAACAAAGCCGCTTTTGGTTTCCATGCCGGCAAGCTCCATAGCTTCTCCGAGTCTTGTTTCAACAAAGAAGTTTATCGAAAACTCCTTCAGCATCTTTCGTCGTAATTCTTCGGGCAGAAAATCCCCAGCAATTTTCGCATATACAGCGTTGTTGACATGAGCGTTGCCGTCCAGATCCGAATAAAATATCGGTCTGTTACCCAAGGGCGGCATATTTTCAAGTTTTTTGAGCTTATCGCATTCCGGACAATCAGCTTTTCGAGCCTCAAGCTGCCTTTTGCCTTCGGTGAGAGCATTCGGTCGAAGCACTTCTCTTGATATTATGTCAACCAAGAACCAGCAGCTTGTCCCTAAAATCAGAAGCTCTCCGTCCTCGGCTTTTATTTCAAAATCACGATAAAAATACGGACCGTTCATGCCTCTTTCCCAAGTGACAGCGACTACTTTTTCCTTATGAGCCGGCAGTCTTGAAAACCTGAGTCTCATGCGGGAAAGCAGCATCGCCTGCCTGCTGTTTGCGAGAGTGTCATATCCCATTCCGCGTCTTTCATAGTCTTCTCCGGCAAGCTCGGATAAAAGCTTCATAATAGAATACAGGTTTGCCGTCTTTCGGATATCGCAGTCCCCGAATCGGAAGAGAAACTCTCTGTTAAAATACGCGCCGTCGTACCATTCCTGAGGCATATTGACCCACCTCCCTCAATTTTGAAAGTCGAAAGTTATTATAGACTCAAAATTGCAAAAGCTCAAGTTATTGAGCCGTAAATTATGAATATATGAGATTTATTAGCATTTTTTATTTGTATTTTGAATTCAAAGGTGTATAATGCAAAAGGTTTAAAATTACATGGGAGGAAACTTATCATGCTGACAGAAATAATTAGTAAACTTAAAGCTGACCGTAAAAAAATAGTCTTTACAGAAGGTGAAGATCCCCGTATCCTTGAAGCCGCAAGCCGCCTTGCCGCCGATGGTATCATGGATGTTCTGCTCTGCGGCAACCCCGAAAAGGTTAAAGCCGCTGCCAAAGCCGGCGGATTCAATATCGACGGAATGGAAATCGCCGACCCCGCCAGCTATCCCGAAATGGATAAGATGATCGAGACGATGTTTGAGCTCCGCAAGGGCAAAACCCCCATTGAAGAGTGCCGCGATTCTCTTAAAAAGAGCAATTACTTCGGCACGATGCTTGTCAAGATGGGCAAGGCAGACGGCTTGCTCGGCGGTGCAACTTATTCAACAGCAGACACGGTTCGCCCCGCTCTCCAGATAGTCAAGACAAAGCCGGGCGCTCATCTTGTAAGCTCTTGCTTTATTCTCGTCCGCGGCGATGAAAAGCTCGCAATGGGCGACTGCGCTATCAACATTGACTATCCTGACACTGTCGATAAGGACGGCAACGTTACTCTCAAGGGCAGCGACAAGCTCGCTGAGGTCGTTATCGAAACCGCCAGAACCGCAAAGATTTTTGGAATTGACCCGAAAGTCGCGGTACTGAGCTTCTCAACAAAAGGCTCCGGCAAGGGCGGCACAGTCCAGCTTTCTCGCGATGCAACCGAGAGAGCAAAGGAGCTTGCTCCCGAGCTTGCCATTGACGGCGAGTTGCAGTTTGACGCCGCCGTTTCTCCCGTTGTCGCCGCGACAAAGTGCAAAGGCTCTCCCGTTGCCGGTCAGGCCAACACCTTTATCTTCCCGAACATTGAAGCCGGCAACATCGGCTACAAGATAGCTCAGCGTCTCGGCGGCTTTGCTGCATACGGCCCAATACTTCAGGGACTGAACGCACCCATCAACGATCTTTCGCGCGGCTGCGACGCGGACGAGGTTTATTCAATGGCGATAATTACTCTGGGTACAATGTAAGGTTTAGGAAAGCACTTCTCTTCAGCGTTTTCCTTGACATTCCTCATATTTTGTGTATAATAGGATAGCTTGTCATATTAAGACAAGCTATCCTTGCCCCTTTCTAGGGGGCCATTAGTCCAGAAGGAGGTGCTAAAAATGGCAAAGACATCTGAAAAATACGAGCTGATGTACATTATCAACCCCACCCTTGGCGAGGAAGAAATCGCAGCAGTCGTAGAAAAATTCAAGGCGCTTGTCGAACAGCACGGTACTGTAGATGAGATGGAGCTTATAGGAAAGCGCAGGCTTGCTTATGAGATCAACGATCTTACCGACGGTTACTATGTTCTCGTCAAGTTTTCTTCAACTCCTGATTTCCCGGCGGAGCTAGACCGTATCCTTGGTATTACCGACGGCGTGATGCGCAGCCTTATTACCGTTCGCTGCGAATAGGAGGCAGTTTATGCTTAACCACATTACGCTAATGGGTCGTCTGACCCGTGATCCCGAACTGCGCTACACACCTTCGGGCACACCGGTTGCCTCTTTCACACTGGCCGTGGACCGCGATTTTGCGCCCAAGGACAGCGGCGAAAAGCAGACGGACTTCATCGACATCGTCGCATGGCGTCAGACCGGTGAGTTCGTGTCAAAGTATTTTACGAAGGGCAGTATGGCGGTAGTAAGCGGTCGTCTTCAAATCCATGAATGGCAGGACAAGGAAGGTAACAAGCGCAGAAGCGCAGAAATAGTTGCCGACAATGTCTATTTTGGAGACAGCAAGCGCCGCGAAGGTTCGGAATCCGGCTCACACGAAGGCAGCGCGCCCCGTTCTAGCGAAGGCGACTTCAAAGGCTCCGCGTTTTCGGAGCTGGACAATGGCGACGGCGACCTGCCTTTCTAGTTTAAATCACAAAAATCCAATGATAGGAGGAAAAAGCCTTGGCATTTGATAATAGAGATGGTAGAGACAACAGAGACAACAGAGACAGCAGAGACAAAATGGGTAAAAACCATAAGCGCAAAAAGGTTTGTCAGTTTTGCGCCGACAGAAGCGAGCATATAGATTACAAGGATACGGTGAAACTTCGCCGCTTCCTTTCCGAGCGTGGCAAGATTCTGCCCCGCCGTACAACCGGAACCTGCGCCGCACATCAGCGTGAGCTTACGGAGTCAATCAAGAGGGCCCGTCAGATCGCTCTTCTGCCCTATGTAATGGAATAGTATCTGTAAAAACAAAAAACGGACAGTCTTTCAAAAGACTGTCCGTTTTTTTGTCTCAAAGCGTTAATTCAAGGTTTTTCCTTTTAAGCGGAGTTTTCATTGTTTCTTTTTATTTTTGTGTTTTTATGTGCTGTGCCAGTTTCAAATCTGAAGTTTTGATGTGCGTAATAAGCACGCTCACTTTCGCATTGACATCGGCAACCAAAGCGATAGTCGCTCCCTCGGCTTTAAGCTTAACCCCGGCAGCCTCAATTTCCCTCACATATGCCTGATGCCAGTTTTTGTGCGAAATATATTCGGGATATTTATACTTTACCATCAGTTCTTCTTCATGCGCAAAGTGTGTTTTCGTATAGTTGGCCAGAAACTCAACCGCACTTCCGATTTCCTGCCGTCCTTTTCCCTGGCTGCACGCTAAAACTAAATCATCGGCAGCTTTAATGAGCTGTCTATGTTCGTTGTCAATCTGCGCATTTCCCGTTTCAAGGTCTTTCGTAAAAGTAAAAGCCATTTTTAACCTCCTGATAAATATACTATATATATTTATCCTAGGGTATGAAATAGACTAAAGACTTTAAGTGAACAAATCAGTCTTTTTCGAAATTTTTATTCCCAATCCTTCCAAATTTCGGGGCAGTAGCCGACTGTCGCCTTTTTCCCGTTGCGTACTATCGGGGTTTTGATAAGCGACGGGTTCTCAAACAACTTTTGAACCTTGTCCGCGTCATAGGCGAGATACTTGAGTATCTCGGCGTCCTTCGCCTTTTCGTCAATGAGCCCAGTTAGCCCGACATTCGTAATAACGCTTTCAAGCTCTCGCGGACTCATCCCGAAGCGCGGCAGGTCTATGCTCTGAAACTTGATTTTGCGCTCCTTGAAATAGCGTTCAGCCTTCTTGGTGTCAAAGCACTTTGATTTCCCGAAAATCTGTATATTCACAGCACTCTCTCCAGTACCTCGATAAGATTGTTATAAAAAATATCGCGTACAAGGTCTTCCGGATAGTTGCGCCTGAGCAGGGCGTTATATATTTCGCCGTAGCTTTCAATTCCCGTAATTCCCTCCGGCGTAGTATCTATACCGTCCAAATCTCCGCCGAGGCAAACTGTCTTTTCGCCGCCAAGCTCTAAAAAATGCTCCGCGTGCCGGATTATATCGTCGATATTTGCTTTGCCGCTCTCATTAAGAAAGTCCTGGCAAAGATTCAGCCCCGCTGCGCCCTTGAGTGAGATAAGCGCTTTGAACTGCTCGTCTGTCAGGTTGCGCGCATTGTTGCAAACTGTTTTCGAGTTTGAGTGGCCAGCGATTATCGGTCTTTTCGCGATTTCCGCGACATCCCAGAACGTGCGCTCCGAAGCGTGTGAAAGATCAACCGCCATTCCGAGTTTCTGCATTTGATTAACGAATTCTGCGCCCCGCTTTGTCAGGCCGCCCTTTGTGGGGCCGTTTGCTGCTCCGCACAGGGCGTTGTCAAAATTCCAGCAGAGATTAATAAAGCGCACTCCCCTGCCGTATGCTGTTTCAAGACGATTCAGGTCGCAGCCAATAAGCTCCGCGCCTTCGATTGCGATAAACGCTGCGATTTTGCCCTCCTTCGCCGCCTTATCTGCGTCAGCTGTACTTTTGCAGTGAGTAAGTATATCGGCGTTTTTTTCGAATTCCGAGAGCAGATAGTCCAGAAGCTCCCCACAAAGCGAAACAAGCACCTCTTGAGGCCAGTCCTTCGAGTAATCGATATTCTGCCAATCAATTTTTTCAGGCCACGGACGCGTAAAAATTGCAAAGACCTGAGCGTAGGGCGCAAAGCTCCCTCCCCGCTTCAGATCGATGTGGAGCTTATTATTTCTCAAACCGCAGCTGTGAGTATGCGCTTCCGCAATTGTGTCGCAGTGCGCGTCAAAAACAGGTATGTTCATATGGCAACCTCATTATATTAATGCTGTCAGTTTACAACAAAAGTGCAGTTTCTGCAAGAGTAAAAGCCCCGTGAAGTCACAGGGCTTTTTGAGTAAACAACTTACCGCTCTCAGACGAGACAGGTAAAGTGCTTTTCTTGTTCAATTATACTTCCATTATGACGGGTAGTATCATTGGACTACGTTTTGTCGTTTTGTAAAGATATCCGGAAAGATTTGCCTTTACTTTCGTTTTAATTGTTGCCCAGTCGGTTATGTGCTGATTCTCGCAGGAGTCCAGGGTTTCGAGCGTTACTCTCTTTAGTTCCTCAATAAGCACATCGGACTCTTTGACATAGACGAAGCCGCGGGTCACGATGTCCGGTCCGGAAATAAGGCTTGCATCCTCAGCGGAGAGAGTCATAACGACGACTACCATGCCATCCTGCGCAAGATGCCGTCTGTCGCGTAAAACCACGCTTCCGACATCTCCGACGCCGGTTCCGTCCACAAGCACTTTGCCCGACTGAACAGTTCCACCGAGCTTTGCGTCCTTCCTCGTTACCTCGACAATTCTGCCGATATCACCTATGATAATATTTTTCGGATCAATGCCCATGCTTTTTGCCAGCTCTGCATGAGTGCGAAGATGGCGCTGCTCGCCGTGAAGAGGCATGAAATATCTTGGCTTTGTGAGCGCGAGCATCATCTTCAGCTCTTCTCTGCAGGCGTGACCCGAAACATGCAGTTCCTCGAGCCTGTCATATATGACCTCCGCGCCTTTCATAAACAGCTCGTTAATGACTCGGCTGATTGTCGTTTCATTGCCGGGGATAGCCGAAGCAGAAATGATGACTCTGTCGCCGGCAGTTATTTCGACCTGACGGTGCCCGGAAAAGGCCATGCGGTAAAGAGCCGACATACTCTCGCCCTGACTGCCGGTCGTGATGATAACGACCTTGTTCTTAGGAAGAGTGTTTATCATGTTGATGTCGATCAGCGTATCCTTCGGCACGTCCATATATCCGAGCTCCATAGCGACGCGCATGATGTTTTCCATGCTACGCCCCGTGATTGCCACCTTACGGTTGTTCTTCGCGGCGCTGTTGATGATTTGCTGAACCCTGTGTACATTTGATGCAAAGGTGGTCACGATTATGCGCTTGTCACAGTCCTTGAAAAGCGCGTCGAAGCGCACTCCGACCTTTTTCTCAGACTCGGAATACCCGGGCTTTTCGACATTCGTGGAGTCGGAAAGGAGCATAAGAACTCCCTCTTTTCCAAGCTCGCCGAGCCTTGTGAGGTCAATCATCTCGCCCTCAATCGGTGTGGCGTCGATTTTATAGTCACCAGTGTGGATAAGCGTACCGATAGGTGTTTTTATTGCGAGCGCAACAGAGTCTGCGATGCTGTGGTTAACGTGGATAAGCTCGATATTAAAGCAGCCGGCCCTAAAGCGTTCTCCCGCCTCAAGCGTCGTTATCTTGACCTTTTCTTTCAGCCCAGCTTCCTCGAGCTTCAGTTCGATTAGACCCGCAGTGAGCCTTGTCGTATAGAGCGGAACATTGATTTCGCGCATGAGAAACGGCAGACCGCCTATGTGATCCTCGTGACCGTGGGTGAGGATGATAGCTCTAATTTTGTTCTGATTCTGAACAAGGTAGCTAAAATCGGGTATGACAATGTCAACCCCGTACATCTCCTCATCAGGAAAGCCGAGACCGCAGTCGACGACAATGATATCGTCACCGTACTCGTAGACCGTGAGATTTTTTCCGATCTCATTAAGGCCTCCAAGCGGAATTATTTTCAGTTTTGATGCCATAGTAGAAATTTTTCTCCTTCTTATAAAGAATTATGTATTGATTTAAAACCGATTACGGACATTTTTAGGCGCAAAAACAACAGACGCCCGATATTCAATCATATCCGCCCTGCTCCGCGGATATAATTCGATACGTCCCAGCTTTGCCTTCATGAATTGTAACCGTATTAAAAGTACTTTCGTACCTAAATCCAAATTAAGTTTGCCCACTTTTCATTCTTGTAGGCTTTAGATAATTATTATAGCACAGTTTTGTAAATATTGCAAGAATTTTGCTTTTCTACATTTCTCTGCGGCCCTCAAGGGCGCGGGTAAGCGTTGCGTCGTCCGCATATTCAAGGTTCGAGCCGACGGGTATTCCGTATGCAAGACGCGAAACTTTAATGTTGAAGGGCTTGATAAGGCGCGAGATATACATCGCTGTAGTGTCACCCTCGGTGTCCGGGTTCGTCGCCATTATAACCTCATGTACCTCGCCTCCGGCGACACGGGCGATAAGCTCCGATATTTTCAAGTCGTCGGGACCTATGTGATTCATCGGCGACATTACTCCGTGCAGGACATGATAAAGCCCCTTGTATTCACGGCTGCGCTCAAAGGAAAGCACATCCCTCGGCTCCGCGACAACACAAATTACGCTGTGGTCACGGCGGCTGTCACTGCATACCGAGCAGATTTCTCCGTCGGTCAGGTTCTGACACACGGGACAGCAGTGAACGCTCATTTTCGCGTCCATAATTGCGGCCGCAAAGCTTTCGGCCTCTCCCTCGGGTAACGACAGAACGTGGAACGCAAGCCGCTGAGCGCTTTTTTTGCCGATTCCCGGCAGAGCGGCAAACTTATCTATGAGGGTTTCCAATGAGGGCGGGAAGAATGACATTTTTCAAAAGCTCCTTGTGATTATAATTGAAATAAACTGTAAAACTTGTCGCAATATGCGGAAAGCTTATGCGTTTCTGATGGCCTCAACCGCCGCTTTTCTGTTTTCTTTTCCAAAGACTGCGTTTCCGGCAACCAGTACATTGGCCCCCGCTTCCTTGACAAGCTTCGAAGTAACGGGGTCAATGCCGCCGTCCACCTCAAGCTCACAGGCGGGATTGACATTGTTTATCATCTGTCTCACAGCCGTTATCTTGGGAAGCTGATCGCTCATGAACGACTGTCCGCCGAAGCCGGGCTCGACAGTCATGACTAAAACCAAATCAAGGTTTGATATATAAGGCAGCAAGGTAACCGCCGGAGTTTTTGGCTTTATACTCAAGCCAACCTTTTTTCCGCAGAGTCTTATTATTGTTATCGCCTCAAAAATGTCCTGAGGCTGGCACGCCTCAAGATGGAAGGTGACTATATCCGCTCCCGCGTCGCAAAAAGCCTTAACATAGCGCTGAGGTCTGTCAATCATGAGGTGCACATCCAGAAACATATCCGTCGCTTTCCTGAGCGATTTGACTACAGGTATGCCTATACTTATGTTCGGAACAAAATTTCCGTCCATAACATCAACATGAAGATATTCCGCTCCTGCGCTTTTTACGTCATTTATGTCATTAATCAGTGCCGAAAAGTCGGCGGAAAGGATAGACGGTGCAATTTTTATCATTTTATCCATCTCCAGGCTGCCTATAGGGGCGTAACAGAAGCGCCTCGCGCGGCATAAGATTTGATAGTCGATCCCCGCGGGTTCGGCTTTGATATACGGGGGCGGCAAGCGGGAGCTTACCGTCCCCGGCGGACTCAATAATTAAAATACATATAACAAAGCTCAACGTATTTATGGGTATAATTTGATTAAAATTGATCCCCAATTACATGCTTATTATAACTCAGCGGACAAGCGCTTGCAAGAAGAATACATAGTCATTCGAATTAACTTGCCCCGGCTGGCAGCCTATATGCATAATTTGGGTTGTAATAGCCCTGAAAAAGCTGTATAATATAAAATCTGAAAGGTGGCGTGAACCATGATTTTGGACGATTATCTGAACTCACTCAAGGGTAAAAGCTTAGCCGTAATCGGCTATGGTATCAGCAACGCTCCGCTTGCGGACCTGTTATTGGAGCATGGTCTGGACGTAACCATATGCGATAAGCGCAGTGCTGAGCAGTTTGAAAACGCGGATACTCTTACAGAGCGCGGCGCGAAGCTGCGCCTTGGTGATAAATATCTTGAAGACCTGCATGAGGATGTTATTTTCCGTACACCTGGGTTACATCCTTTTACTCCTCAGCTGCAAAATGCCGTAAATAACGGAAGCGTTTTAACTTCCGAAATGGAGGCTTTTTTCTCTGTTTGTCCCTGCCATACAATTGCTATAACAGGAAGCGACGGAAAAACCACGACCTCAACGCTTATAGCGACGCTTTTGAGGGAATCCGGGCATACTGTTTTTCTGGGCGGCAATATCGGTATGCCGCTTCTGAACAAGGTTCCCGAGATGAAGCCGGACGATTTCGCCGTATTGGAGCTCAGTTCCTTCCAGCTGCACAGCATGAAGTGCAAGCCGAATGTCTCCGTTATAACAAACATTTCCCCCAACCACCTTGACGTTCACCCGAACCTTGAAGACTATGTCAATGCAAAGAAGAATATTTATCTCGGTCAGGATGAAAACGACCGTCTTGTACTTAACGCTGATGACTCCTATACGCCCGAATTTGCTGCGGAGTCCAAAGCCGAAAAGCGTTATTTCAGCCATGAGCATTCGGTGCAGAGCGGCTGCTTCGCCGTTGACGAGCTTATATATTCCGCAAAGAACTACGAGGTTCACGAAATTATGCCGTCTGCGGGTATTCTCATACCCGGTCTCCACAATGTCGATAACTACATGACAGCCTACGCAGCGACCGAGGGCTACATTACCGACAGCGCTTTCCGCAAGGTCGCGAGAAGCTTCCCGGGCGTTCCCCACCGCATAGAGCTTGTGCGTGAGCGAGGCGGAGTAAGATACTATAACGATTCCATAGCCTCAAGCCCGACACGTACCATTGCGGGGCTGCGCTGTTTTACCAAGGTTAAACCGATTCTTATCGCGGGCGGGCACGACAAGCATGTTCCCTTCGACGATCTAGGAACCGAAATCGTCGCACGAGTCAAGGCGCTGTACCTTACGGGTGAGACCGCTGAGCGCATCAGAGACGCCGTTTTGAACACTCCCGGATATAACCGTCTGACCCTTCCGATTTATATAATCGACGACTTCCGCGAGGCTGTACTCTCAGCCGCCGACAGCGCGACGGAAGGCGATGTTGTAATTCTGTCTCCCGCTTGTTCGTCTTTTGATAAATTCAAGAACTTTGTTGAACGCGGAAATACCTTCCGCAGTATAGTCCTCGGTATGGAGTAATAGTATTTCGATTGGAGTAAAATAATGCTTCTTAAGGAATTGATAACCGACCTTTGCGGGCTTTCCGCTCCCTCAGGCTTTGAAGAGAGAGCTTTTGCGCGTGCAAAGGAGCTGCTTTCCCCCTATGTTGACGAAATTAAAACCGACGCTCTCGGAAACCTGATTGCTTTGAAAAGATGCGGAAAAGAGGGCGCAAAGACCTTGATGTTCGATGCCCACATGGATGAAATCGGTTTAATTGTAACCGGTGTTGAAAAGGGCTTCCTGCGCTTTGCGAACATCGGCGGTATCGACCCGCGGATGCTTCCGGCAAGGGAAATCAAGGTTCTGACCGAGCCGCCCATATTCGGCGTAATAGACACGATGCCTCCGCACGCGCTTTCCGACGAGGATATGGATAAGACCATAGACCCGAAAAAGCTCTTCATCGACATCGGTATGAGCGATGAGGAAGCGAAAAAGCGCGTACCGCTCGGGACTCCCGCAGTTTTCGCCGGCGGTGTAGACGAGCTCAATGAAAATGTTCTCTGCGGAAAGTCGCTGGACGACCGTTCCTGTGTCGCAATTATCATTAAAACTATGGAACTTCTTTCCGAAAAGGACTTAAATGTCGACATTTGCTGTCTTTTCAGTACTCAGGAAGAACTGGGTTTGCGCGGCGCGATTACGGGTGCTTACGGGGCGGAGCCCGATTACGCGATTGCGCTTGACGTGACCTTCGCCTCGACTCCCGACTCCAAAAAGAGCGAGGTTCTCGAAATGCGTAAGGGCGCGGCAATCGGCGTGGGTCCGAGTATGAATCGGAATATCACAAATATGCTCATCAAAACGGCCGAGGAAAAGAACATCCCCCATCAGCTTGAGATAATGGGCGGCGATTCAGGCACGAACGGCTGGGTAATTCAGGTCTGCCGGGAGGGCATTGTGACGGGCATAGTATCACTGCCCATCAGATATATGCACTCGCCCGTCGAAACAATGGATGTTTCGGACGCCGACGCGATTGTCAGTCTGCTCACCGAATTTACAATCGCCCTCGGCGAAGACGGTATTGCATAAAATGAGCCGGTACGACGGCCTGTGCAGGATTTGCACCGATTTAATAATTATACCGATTTGTGCGTTTATCGCACAGGAGGCAGTTTGATATGCTTGACACACTAAAAACTCTTTGTTATCTTAGCGGAGCTTCCGGCAGTGAGGATGAGGTCCGCGACTATATATTAGAGCGGATAATGCCGTATTCCGATGGGATAACTACAGACAGTATGGGAAACCTCATCGTTCATAAAAAGGGCAAAAAAAGCTTCGGCAGAAAGATACTTATCTGCGCTCATATGGACGAGGTCGGTATTATAATAACCGGCATTGATGATGACGGTTATCTGCGCTTTGATTTTCTGGGCAGTGTCGACAGACGCGTCATCATCGGCAAGCAGATTTATATCGGAAAAGACAGAGTGCGCGGCGTAATCGGTATCAAAGCCTATCACCACGTATCAAAGGACGAAGAAAAGTCGGTGCCGAAGCGTGAGGAGCTATATATAGATATCGGTGCAAAGACTAAGGACGAGGCGAATGAGCTTGTTTCTCTGGGCGATGCGGGAGTTTTTGAGGACAGCGTAATGGAGTTTGGCGAGGGCTACCTCAAGGCCAAGGCGATAGATGACAGAGTCGGCTGCGCGGCTATGATTAAGCTTCTCGAAAGCGAGCTTCCCTGCGACTGTACCTTTGCTTTTACGGTACAGGAAGAGATCGGCACGCGCGGAGCAAAGATTGTTTCGGCTCGCGTGAACCCCGACATTGCGATAGTGCTTGAGGGAACTACAGCCGCCGACCTGCCGGAGGTTCCGGAGGGCAAGCGCATCTGCACACTTGGCGATGGTATCGTCATTCCCTTCATGGATAAGGGTACGCTCTACAGCCGTGAGCTATACAAAACTGTTACTGCCCTCGCCGATGCAAACGGCATCAAGTGGCAGACCAAAACCCTGATTTCAGGCGGCACGGACGCATCTGCGATTCAGCGCAGCGGCAGCGGCGTTGATACTATTGCAATTTCCGCGCCGATGCGCAACATTCACTCACCCTCATGTATTGCAAAAATCTCAGATTTTGAAACTATGCCACGCCTTGTAACCCTCCTGCTCGGGGCGCTCTCCGAATAATAAAAAAGGATCTCCACTAATGAATATAAACGAAATTTCCCCTGAGGTCAGGGCACTCTCATCGGTGGTTGAAAACGAACTGCGCGATGTTTTTGCGGAGTTTGACCGCGTATCCGAGGCCTGCACGCTCAAGGTCATGTCCGCCTTTCAGGAATTCCGCGTATCTGAGGCCTGTTTCGCGGGAACGACAGGTTACGGCTACAACGATCTCGGCAGAGATACTCTTGACAAGATATATGCCCGCGTTTTCGGCGCGGAAAGCGCACTTGTCCGCATCGGCTTTGTGAACGGCACTCACGCAATAGCGACCGCGCTTTTCGCTGTCTGCAAACCAGGCGACACACTTTTATCCGTGACCGGAACCCCCTATGACACACTACAGTGTACTATCGGAATCGCTGGCGACGGCGATGGTTCGCTTAAATTCTACGGCGTTGACTACGCTCAGGTCGACCTGCTTAAGAATGGCGACCCTGACATACAGGGTATTAAAAAAGCGGCTTCAAATCCGAAGGTCAAGGCGGTAATGCTTCAGCGTTCCCGAGGCTACGCCCTGCGGCGTGCCTTCGGAGTCGACGATATCGAAAATATAATTAAAGCCGTTCGCGAGGTTAACCCCACGGCAAATATACTTGTTGACAACTGCTACGGCGAATTTACGGAGCTTCTTGAACCGACTGACGTCGGAGCCGATCTTATCGCGGGCTCCCTCATTAAAAACCCCGGCGGAGGGCTTGCCCCGACAGGCGGCTACATAGCGGGCAGAAATGATCTTGTCGAGCGCGCCGCCATACGCATGACCACGGCTGGCATTGGCGGAGAATGTGGAAGCACGCTCGGAAATAACCGTTTGATGTATCAGGGCTTTTTCATGGCTCCCCATATTGTAGCGCAGGCGCTCAAAACCGCCGCCTTTTGTGCGGGTATAATGGAGCGTCTCGGCTTTAAAACATCTCCTAATGCGATAGAAATAAGACATGATATTATCCAGATGATAGAATTTGGCAGTGCTGATAAGCTGCTTAAGTTCTGCACGGGTATTCAGCACGGCTCACCGGTTGATTCCTATGTGACTCCTGTCCCTTGGGCGATGCCCGGTTATGAGGACGAGGTCGTCATGGCGGCAGGCGCCTTTATTCAGGGCTCTTCCATCGAGCTATCCTGCGACGGGCCTATGCGGGAGCCGTATCTCGGCTTTATGCAGGGCGGGCTTACCTATGAATCCGGCAAGCTCGGCGTTATGCTCGCCGCAAGCGAAATTACAAAATCCACATGATTATGTAAACCTTTTTTGGGCTATTTTTAACACCCGTCACATATAAATGGCATAGGGGGTATCCTTATGCCATTTATTAGAAGACGAGCGCCCTTAAAGCGGCCGATAGGACGAAGATTCAGAAGTCCTAAGAAATCCACAGAGGAAAAGGCAGTTATATTCATAGTTTTTGTTGTTGTTGCAATGTGCATTTCAGTTGCGCTTGTGGGTAACTATTTAAAAAAGGTTTCGAGCCAGATGGCGCTTTCCGATGCGTCTGATACAATCACCGCCACTATTAACAACAAAATCAATGAAAAAATGCGCGAGGGGCAGTACACCTACGACTATTTTGTAACTCTTCAGAAGGACAATACCGGAAAAATTACCGCAATTTCGGCAAATATGGCTCGTATCAACACCCTGTCGTCAGAGATTTTGCAGGAGGTCATCGCTGCAACAAACAGTGGTCAGATGAATGAAAATATTCCGCTCGGCAACCTTTTGGGTTCCAACCTGCTTTTGGGCAGGGGGCCGAAAATACCTGTAAAGATTACGATGCTCACAAGCTCCTTCGCCGATTTTCGAAATGAAATTGAATCCGCAGGAATAAACCAGGTTAAACACCAGATTATTCTTGAAGTCAAAGTCCAGATTGATGTTATGATGCCGTGGGAAGTTATGTCAACCGAAGTTGTCAGCGAAGTTCTTATTGCCGAGACTGTGCTCGTCGGTGACGTGCCTGACGCTTACCTCACTTTAAATCAGCCATAGAAACGGAGTATTATTACTATGGATACGAAAGAAGAACTTGAAAAACTGAGAGAAGAGCTCCGGCGGCACAGCAGCGCCTATTATGACAAGGATGCTCCTCTAATCTCAGATTTTGAATATGACGCGATGATGCGCCGATTGATTGAGCTTGAGGAGCAGCATCCTGAGCTTAAGTCCTCAGATTCGCCGACGCAAAAAGTAGGCGGCAGGGTGTCAGCTCAGTTTTCGTCTGTCAGCCACGCCGTACCGCTCGAAAGTTTGAACGATGTGTTTTCCTTTGAGGAACTGGACGCATTTATTGCACGCACGAACGATGCGCTCGCCTCTTCTCCTGTCTATGTCACCGAGCCGAAAATCGACGGGCTTTCGGTCGCTGTCGAGTATATAAACGGCAAGCTTTTTCGTGGTGCGACAAGGGGCGACGGTATAACCGGCGAAGATGTGACGGAAAATCTGCGTACTATCCGCATTTTGCCTAAGGAAATTAAAAACGCTCCGCCGCGCCTTATAGTTCGGGGCGAGGTCTACATGTCGCGCGACACGTTTAATGACCTCAATACTGAGCGAGAGATAAACGGTGAAAAGCTCTTTGCCAATCCACGCAACGCTGCCGCCGGTTCCCTTCGCCAGCTTGACAGCAAAATTTCTGCCAGCCGCAGACTTGATATCATCATTTTCAATATTCAGCTCGCCGAGGGCAGAAAATTTGATACTCATGCCGAAACGCTCGACGTGCTTCTGGAAATGGATTTTCCAGTCGTGCCTTACAAGCTCTGTGATACTGCCGCCGAGTGTCGCGCACAGGTCGAATGGCTTGGAGATAACCGCGAAAGTCTCCCCTACGATATCGACGGCGCTGTAATAAAAATCAACAGGCTCTCCGACCGTATCGTTCTTGGCAGTACCTCCAAGGCGCCTCGCTGGGCGGCAGCCTACAAGTACCCGCCCGAGAAAAAAGAGACTGTTGTACAGGATATCACCGTACAGGTCGGACGAACCGGAGTACTCACGCCTAAGGCCGTAGTCGCGCCTGTGCGCCTTGCCGGAACGACTGTAACCAACTCGACATTGCACAATCAGGATAATATTGATAAGCTGGATATCCGAATTGGAGATACTGTGCTTATTCAAAAAGCCGGCGAGATTATTCCCGAAATACTTGAGGTCAGGCTTGGAAAACGCCCTGAGGGCACCGTACAGTTCAAGATTCCAGATATCTGCCCCGCCTGCGGAGCAAGCGTTGTGCGTGACGAGGACGCGGCGGCTACACGCTGCACGAATGTCGAATGTCCCGCTCAGCGTCTTAGAAATATTGCGCATTTCGCCTCACGGGACGCGATGGAGATTGACGGGCTGGGTATTTCGGTTGCGGAGCTTATGATAAACAAAAACCTTATCAGTACCCCCGCAGACCTTTATTATCTTACCGTACCGCAGGTTGCTTCTACAAAACAAAAAGGTGACATCTTTGCAAAAAATCTGATAAACGCCATCGAGAAAAGTAAAGATAACGGCATGGCACGTCTTTTAAGTGCATTCGGCATCAGGCAGGTCGGACAAAAGGCGGCGAAGGTGCTCGCCATGCATTTTCAGAATCTGGACGAGCTGTGTTCGGCTTCAGTTGATGAACTGACAAACATCCCCGACATCGGCCCAATAACAGCAGCATATCTCGTCGAGTGGCTGAATGACCCTCATTCAAAGCATCAGCTTGAGCTGCTGCGACAGGCCGGCGTAAGCTTTGAAAGCCGTGAAACGCGGCTGGATGACCGCTTTGCCGGAAAAACCTTCGTGTTCACCGGCTCTCTCACCTCCTTCACTCGTGACGAGGCCGAAGCTCTGGTTGAGAGCTTTGGCGGTAAGTCCTCCGGCTCTGTTTCCAAAAAGACAAGCTTTGTCGTAGCGGGAGAGGAAGCCGGCTCCAAGCTCACAAAAGCGCAGAGCCTCGGCGTACCCGTTCTGACCGAGGAAGAATTCAGAGAGATGATAAAATAATGAAAATAAAAGTGTTTTTGGCGGTTTCCGCCTGCAAGCTCTCCGTAAAACTGCTGCGTCTTTTAGGGCGCGGCGGAACGGCAATTCCCGGTAAAATTGCGCTTGGAATCTGTCCAGACTTGCTATCTCAGCTTGCGAAAGACGTAAAATGTGTCATTGTTACCGGTACAAACGGTAAAACCACGTCATCGCGGATAATTGAGGAAATCTACGTCAAGGCAGGAGCCTCATATTTTGCTAACCGCTCAGGCGCAAATCTCATTAATGGCATAACGTCCATTTTTATTGAGAATTCGACCCTGACCGGCAAGCCTAAAAAGGAAAACGCCGTCATTGAGTGCGACGAGGCAGCCTCAAAAGAGGTGTGCAGGCTCATTAATCCCGCCGTTGTACTGGTAACGAATGTGTTTCGTGACCAGCTTGACCGCTACGGTGAGGTGTCAGGCACCCTTAATAGCATCCTAATCGGTATTAAAAATTCCCCCAGAGCTGTCGTTTGTCTTAACGCTGACTGCTCGCTCACGGCGTCTATTGCGGAGCAGATACCGAACAGAGTTATCTATTACGGTGTAGACGTTCCGATATACAAGGACCCTGTTTCAGAGGTATCAGATGCTCCGCACTGCATTAAATGCAAGCACGAATACGAATACAGCTACCGCACCTTCGGGCATCTCGGCGGCTTCTACTGCCCCGACTGTGGCTACAAGCGCCCCGAGCCGCAGGTCTCGGTAACTGATATTCTTTCAACGGAGCTTTCCTTCACTAAGGTTCGCGTTCAGGTTTTCGGCGAGGACGACATAATTACGATTAACCTTCCCGGCGGCTACAACATCTATAACGCCGTCGGCGCTCTTGCTGTTTCCGAGGCTGTCTGTTTCAGGCGAAGCCTCGCAAAGGAGGCTATCGCGAGCTTTTCCTGCGGCTTTGGCCGCATGGAGGAGTTCGATTTGGGAGGGCATTCGGCGCGAATCATACTTGTCAAGAATCCTGCCGGCTGCAATCAGGTGCTCAATTACCTTGCCGGACTTTCCACAGAGAGCGTTTTTGTCTGCTGTCTGAACGACAATTCGGCGGACGGCAAGGACGTGTCCTGGATTTGGGACGCAAACTTTGAAAAGCTTGCCGAAATGAGCGCGCTGATACCTGAAATCTACGTTTCCGGCATACGCTCCGGTGATATGGCGGTGCGCCTGAAATACGCAGGCGTCGACGAGACTAAGCTCCGCGTTTTTGACGACTATGACGAACTGATAGACGCGATGAAAGCGCAGCCCCTGCCTGTCATCATCATGCCTACATACACGGCAATGATGGATTTGCGCGCAAAAATGAGTGCCGCCTTCGGCGGCAAAGAATTCTGGGAATAGGGGGGCTAAGATATGAAATTAAGCATTTGTCACCTTTACCCCGACGTCCTGAACCTATACGGCGATACCGGCAACATTATCTGTATGAAAAAGCGGCTTGAGTGGCGCGGAATTGACTCCGAAGTAACTATGCTGCCCATCGGTGCACATGCGGATTTTTCAAGGTTTGACCTCTTTTTCATCGGCGGCGGTCAGGACTTCGAGCAGGAAGTGCTCTTGACCGACCTGCACAGCGGTAAGGATAAAGAGATACTCGCTGCAGTTGAGGACGAGAAGGTTTTTCTCTGTATCTGCGGCGGCTATCAAATGATGGGGCAGTATTATCTCACTCACACAGGCCAGCAGTGCGATTATATGGGCGCTTTAAATCTCCACACGGTAGGCTCCGATGTGCGCATGATTGGAAATTATATGTTCAGGTGTGCGCAGGAAAGCGGCGGCTCAACTATCGTGGGCTTTGAAAACCACAGCGGTAAGACCTATCTGGGCGAGGGAGTTTCTCCGCTCGGTACGGTGCTCCACGGCTTCGGCAACAACGGGGAGGACAAAACCGAGGGCGCGCGCTATAAGAATGTTTTCGGCGCGTACTGTCACGGTCCGATGCTGCCGAAAAATCCCGAATTTGCCGACCTCATACTTCAGACCGCGCTTTCGCGCCGTTATCCGGGAACATTTCTTCCGCCGCTTAACGATGCTTTAGAAGCTACGGCTCATAATTATATGACAATCAGAATGGACAAGCTATAAAAACTGATTCAGCCGGAGGAACTCCTCCGGCTGAATTATTATTAGTTTTCCTAATGGCTGGCGCGTACTTCCCTGTTTTTCATTTCTCTTGCTGTCCTGAAATTAGGAAGCCATTTATACACGGCAAAGAAATAAATAAATCCGACCGGAACGCCCGTAAACACATCCAATATCGAGTGCTGCTTAACATACACGGTTGAAATGCATATGCTTATCGACAAAACCACAATGAAAAGTTTAAACCACATTTTACGGACGTCTTTGCTCATCAGCAAGGCGAACATTGCGCCCATAGTTCCGACAACGTGCAGGCTTGGAAGGACATTTGTATTGGTATCCCTCCCATAAGTCCATTTGACCACATTAATCAAAAAGTTTGATCTGTCAAAGGATGTCGGGCGCAGGTTCTGTCCGTTGGGAAAGAACGCATAAAACAAAACGATGAGTAAAAAGCCCGCTCCTATGTACAGCATGTAGTTTTTAAACCCTTCAGCGTCCTTGAAAAACAGATAGAGACCTGTTCCTATCATCAGAGGATACCAGCAGAAATAGGGTATAATGAACCATTCGCAGAACGGAATGAGGTCATCCAAATGGACATGAGACACAAAATAATGCGTTCTTATCGTTCTTTCCTCAATCATAAAGATTGCCATATACAGAGGAATAAACAGCATATACTTAGCGTGCTCGTATTTTTTTATATCAATATTTCTAATTCGTGATTTCAACATAACATCTGCCCTGTTTCCAAGCTCACTTGGAAGCTTTGTTTTGCGTAAAGCTTTTTTTTAAGAATCATACTGATGCTGCCGATTAACGGCATCATCCGGCATAAACAAAGCCTCTAAAATGCAGAAGTCCCGGCATTTTCGAGGCTTGTGTGGAGCGGGTGATGGGAATCGAACCCACGTATCCAGCTTGGGAAGCTGGTGTTCTGCCATTGAACTACACCCGCGCAATTTCGCTGTGCCTGTTATTTTACCACCGAGCGACAATATATGCAAGAGCTTTTTATCATGTCTGTAGCGTTGTGTCTTCCCGCCCTGCGGACCCGAGACCGCCGTCTTTTTTGCTTGCTTGAGGCTGCCTGAATGCTATTATTTTGCAAATTTCGCCGTTCTATGGTAATATAATCACTACAATACAGTAAATATGGCAGTATTCTGGCGCTATAAGCACGGAGCGGAGGGATTTTTGTGGCGGAGCTAAACAGCGATATACGTTATCTGAAGGGCATAGGACAGCAGCGCGCGAATGCCCTTGCCAAAATGGGCGTAACGACGCTTCGCGATCTCATCTGCTATTTCCCGCGCACCTACGAGGACAGGACGCAGACCGTCCCGATAGCCGCTCTCCAGTCGGGCGTCTCCGCCTGCGTTCACGCTCTGGTTGCAACTGACCCCACACTAAACCGGGTGCGCCGCGGGATGGAGCTTGTGAAGCTGCGCATAGCGGATGACAGCGGTTCCATAGACCTCACATATTTTAATCAGAGCTATATCCGCGAGCAGCTTAAAAAAGGCAAATCCTATGTGTTTTTCGGTAAAGTAACAGTCGAGGGCTCGCACCGTACACTGATTAATCCCCTTTTCGAAGCCGAGGACGCGCCCTCTTCTCTCACGGGGCGCATTGTTCCGGTTTACCGTCTGACCTCCGGCATCTCGCAGAAAATGCTGATATCTACGGTCAGGCACGGACTGGATGAGTGCGCGAATGTACTTCCAGATGCTCTGCCGGATGCCGTTGCGGAAAAAGCCCAGCTTTGCAAGGTTCCCTTTGCCTATGAAAACATCCACTTTCCCGCCGATTTCGGAGCGCTCGAGCTTTCCCGCAGACGGCTGATTTTTGAAGAGCTTTTTGTTTTATCCTGTGCTCTCTCGAAAATGAAGCGCTCCCGCTCGAAAAAGAGCGGCGTAATCATTTCAACTCCTAAGCTTGAAAGGTTCTATTCGGGGCTTCCCTTTCTGCTCACAAACGCGCAAAAGCGCGCGATTTCGGACTGTGCGAGGGATATGAGCTCGGGTGCCGCGATGAACCGTCTTATTCAGGGCGACGTCGGCAGCGGAAAGACGATTGTTGCCGGAGCCTCAATCTGGTGCGCACATGAGGGCGGGCTGCAAAGTGCTTTCATGGCGCCGACTGAGATACTTGCAAACCAGCATTTTCTGACATTTACTGAGCTGCTGACTCCTCTTGGAATAAAGGTTGTGAAGCTGACGGGCTCCATGACGGCGAAGCAGAAAAAAGAGGCGCAGGCTCTTATTCGGGAAGGCGAAGCCGATCTTGTGGTCGGCACGCACGCGCTCATCAGCGACAGCGTTGAGTTCTCAAATCTTGCTCTAGTTATTACAGACGAACAGCACCGCTTCGGTGTCGACCAGCGCGCCGCCCTCATCGCAAAGGGCGAAAGTCCGCACACTCTCGTTATGTCCGCAACGCCAATTCCCCGCACACTTGCGCTGATAATCTACGGCGACCTCGACGTTTCGGTAATTGACGAACTTCCTCCCGGCAGGCAAAAGGTGGACACCTTTGTGGTAAATGAGGAAATGCGCGAGCGCATTAACGGCTTTATGCGCAGGCAGGTGACAGACGGCAGGCAGGTCTTTGTCGTATGCCCCGCAATTGACGAGAATGAGGAACGCCCGCAGGATTTGAAAAACGCAAAGGAGTATTCCTTAGAGCTTCAGGAAAAAGTCTTTCCTGACCTGCGTATCGGCTGTATCCACGGCAAAATGAAGCCCGCTGAGAAGGACAAAACCATGCAGGCCTTCGTTGAAGGCAGCATAGATATTCTTGTGTCCACGACGGTAGTTGAAGTCGGCGTGGACGTTCCGAACGCATCGCTTATGGTCGTCGAGAACGCTGAGCGCTTCGGTTTAAGTCAGCTCCATCAGCTTCGCGGCAGAGTCGGACGCGGCAAGCATAAGAGCTATTGTGTGTTGTTTTCGGACGCGGACAGCGAAATTTCAAAATCACGGCTTAAGGTAATGGAGCAGACCACCGACGGCTTTAAAATATCCGAGGAGGACCTCAAGCTCCGCGGCCCCGGCGACTTCTTCGGCTCGCGCCAGCACGGTCTGCCGGATATGCATATAGCCGACCTCGGTATGGACATGAAGGTTCTCTCAGACGCTCAGGCCGCGGCTCAGGAGCTTCTTACAGACGACCCGGATTTAGCAAAACCCGATAACGAAAGACTGAAAAAGCGAATTAACGAGCTTTTTGAAAGAAGCGACGGCATTTTGAATTAAGTACAATTGCATACTTACCATATTTCTTATTAAGTCATTTTGCCCCCTTTGCCGCATATATTTCCATATACGGCAAAGGGGGCAAGCTATCTGTGGCAAAGAAAAAACTCATGCAGGACACAGCTATCCTGACAGTCGCTTCGCTTGCAATGCGGTGTATAGCTCTTGTTTTTCAGGTGTGGCTTGTCTCCCGAATCGGCGCCGCGGGCGTCGGGCTTTACGGACTTGTCGGCTCCGTCGGCTTTCTGGCGGCGACTGTCGCAATTTCCGGCATACGCTTTGCCTCCACCCGCCTTATCTCGGAAGAACTGGGGTTGGAACGTGCGGGAGGTATCAGCAAAGCCATGCGGCTTTGCATGTCTTACAGTCTGTTTTTCGGCGCTGCTTCAGCACTTATCCTCTATCTCAGTGCGGAACGAATTGGCTTTCTCTGGGTCGGGGACGCAAGAACCGTTCTTTCGCTCCGAATAATGTCCCTTAGCCTTCCTTTTATATCTCTGTCCTCTGTTATGTACGGCTATTTCACAGCAAGCGGGCGCATCTATAAGGCCGCGATAATCAACGTCATAGAACAGCTGATAAGAATCGGACTGGTTATCGTATTTCTCGGTCTCGCGCCTAAGGGTGACCTGGAGAAAAGCTGTGCGGCGGTATGCGCAGGGAGCACCTCGGCAGAGGTCTTTTCCTTTGCACTAATGCTCATTGTATTTTTGTTCGACCGTAAAAAACACGGAAAGAAAGCGGAAGACTCCCCCCGTTTGCCCGCTCGAATGCTCAGTATCGCGATGCCGCTCGCCCTTTCCGCCTATGCCCGCAGTTCTCTATCAACTCTTGAGCAGCTTCTCGTTCCACGCGGTCTGAAAAAGGCCGGCTATTCGGCGAACGGAGCGCTTGCCGGTTACGGTACTATTCAGGGCATGGTTTTCCCGCTGATATTCTTCCCCTCCTGCATAATAACCGCGCTGGCGGAGCTTATCGTTCCCGAACTTACCGCGGCACAGGTATCCGGAAAAAAGGAACACATTTCGAGAATAGTATCCGCTCTGCTTCGCAAGTCGCTTGGCTTTTCACTTTTTATAGGTCTGATGCTTTTTATTCTGTCCGAAACGCTAGGCAAGGTGGTCTACAAAAGCGAGGACGCGGGTTATTATCTGCGAATCTTTTCAATATTGGTTCCGGTCATGTACATGGATATGGTAACGGACGGCTGTCTCAAGGGGCTGGGGCAGCATCTTTGGTCGATGAGCTTCAATATTCTGGACGCTCTTTTCGGGGTCGTGCTGGTTTACATTCTCCTGCCACACTTCGCTTTGAACGGGTACATCGGCATCATCTTCTTTGAAGAAATCTTCAATTTTACGCTCAGCATCTGGCGGCTCAGCCGCGTCACTAAGATAAATCTCTTTCCTCCGCCTAAAATAAAATGTCGGGAGTAGGTTTTTCCTCTCCCGACATCAGTTATTTGTACAGAGCAACGAACTCTTCCAGAGTCAGTCCCTTTTTTGTTATATACGCAGCCGCCGCCTTCCCGACATACCTAAAATGCCACGGCTCGTACATTACTCCGGTTATATTCGTTTTATCCTTCGGATAGCGCAGAATGAAACCATATTCAGCGCTGTGCGACGCCATCCATATCGAAAGCGGAGTGTTCTCAAGTGACTCATTCATATAGTCATAGTATTTGTCAACAATGTCGCAGGCAAGCCCCAGCTGGTGCTCACTTGTTCCCGGATAGGCAACGATTGTCTTTGCCTTTTCCGTTGCCGCCTCCTGACTCCCTTCGGAGGAAAGATATTCGCTTACTTTTTTATTGAACAGATATTCCTGCGTATCATAGCTGCGGTATGCTGATGTTATGTAAACCGTCATGCCTTCCGCTTTTGCAGCAGCTATAAAATCCTTCAAAGCGTCCGCGGCCCGTGAATCGAACTTCTGTCCGTCCAAAACAGCCGTCATATCTGCGGCATAGTCGGAGGAAAGCGGGTTATCCTTGTTCACGAGGGTATATTCCCATGAGCTGATATCAATATCCGGCTTATCGGCAAAAGGATCAGTGGAGGGTTCAGGCGCAGGTGTAGGAGAGAGTGAAGGTATTGGGGTTTCGGTTACAATAGGCGAGGGCGAGGGCGCCGGTAACGGCTCGGATAATCCAAGCTGACGCGCTATTATCAGCGCACCAAGCACCACAAGAAGAAGCAGCAATATAAGCGCGCCGAAGACCTTCCTGAACAGCATGAGGTACCCTCCCGTTTCTGCAATGCAAATGTGGCTCGGGGAATAATTGTCATGAAACATTTTAGCATACTTAAGCGTCTAAGGCAAGAAGTCTCAGAGAATGCTTTTTATATGTATTATGTAAACTTGAATCGGAAAATATTTATACTTTATGTATTGTATTTTTTGATTACAGCGTTATCATATAGTATATTTGGAATGCGTTTATGATACTTCAATTTCAAGGCATAAAAGGAGAATAAAAATGTCTGTGAAAATAAAGAGTTCGCTTCTGGCCGGAGTTTCCGTCCTGCTTATGCTTAGTATGTTAGCCGGCTGTTCGCTGCTTAAAACGCCCGCGGTCTCACCTTCGCCTTCTCCTTCTGCGGTGGTCTCTCCGGCAGCAGAAAGCCCCACTCCTACTCCAACACCCACGCCAAGCGTTTCAAAGGCCGACATTCAGAAATATCTTGATTCTCAGGGCGAAAACAGTATTATTGACATCAAATGGTCGCCTGACGACTCAATGGCCGTCTATATCAAGAACGACGACGAAACCGGCAAAGTCTATGTCTGGAAGGTCAACACCGCGGAGGCGCAGTTTGTTGCCAAAGCGGAGGGTACGACAGATGGTTTCATGTGGGCGCCTGACAGCAAGCATTTTTTGATAGAGGTCGGGCACATGGGACCCGGAACTGTCACAAGCGATCTTGTTGATTCCGAAAGCCTTTCAATTCTGGCTGCCGATATTACTACCGTCAATGTATCTCCTCCGGTCTGGAGTCCTGACGGAAGGTTTCTCGCTCTTTCAACCCTCGATGAAAGCACCAATGACATTGCAATACAAATATATGCCGTTGCGAGCAATACCTCAGTCAGCGTGCTTGAATCCAATAACAAATACGGTCCCTATGTTGTTGAAAGCTGGATAAATGACACCGTGACCTATACCACCGTCTCCAGTACCGGTGAACGCACCGAAAGCTCTCTGCTCTTCGGCGAATAAGCAAACCCCGTGTAAGGCTCTTACACGGGGCTTTTTTACGGAGACACACATTTATATTAATGAGAGGACACAGGTTAATTTGCATGCTTAATAATTGAAGTTTGAGTATGCGATACTGCAGGCTCCCTCTCCCGTGACCATGCAGGGTCCGAGAGGCTTTTCAGGCGAGCAGCTTTTTCCGAAATTCGGGCAGAGCTGAGGTTTCATGCCCTTGAGCACTTCCCCGCACATACAGGTCTTGGCTTCGTTTTTTTCCTTGACGGGCATTTTCAGGCTGAATTTTGACTCGGCGTCAAAGGCTTTGTATTTATCATTTAAAATGAGCCTTGAAGCCGGCAGCATGCCGATACCTCTCCAGTCGGCATCCGTGAGTATAAACGTATCTTTAATTAGCTTTTGTGCCGTTTGATTACCGTCTTCATTGACCACATTTTCGTACTGGTTTATAACTGTTCGGTCATCGCTTCCCAATTGGCGCATTGTCTGATATATCGCCTGCAGGATATCCGTCGGCTCAAAGCCGCTGATGACGCACGGTATTCCGTATTTTTTCACAATGCTGTCAAACGGACTCGCCCCGATTACCATCGCAACATGGCCTGGGCAAAGCAGTATATCCAGTTTTGAGTTCGACACAACGTATTCAATTGCGGGCGGGGTTATACGGTGCGCCGAAATAATCGAAAAATTCCCGATGCTTCCGGCCTCATGTATCGTGGCTGCCGTGCCCGGCGCGGTGGTTTCGAAGCCTACCGCGAAATGTACAACCTCGGTTTTGGTTTCCCTTGCTATTTCAAGCGCCTGAGAAATGTCGTAGACCATCCTGACGTCAACGCCGTCGAGTCTGAGCTGCTCCAGCGAGCCCCATCTGGTCGGCACCCTCAGCAGGTCTCCAAAGGTAGTCAGAATTACATTTTCCTTTTTCGCAAGACTCAGTCCAAGCGCAATTTCTTCCTCAGGTGTAACACAAACCGGACAGCCCGGGCCGCTTATTAATTGGATATTCGGCGGCAGAAGCTCGCGCAGGGAATACTGCACAATTGTGTTTTCATGTGTGCCGCAGAAATTCATGATTTTGAGTTCAGGCTCATTAAGCCTTGCGTTTTCTTTTTCTATGGCGTCAAGCAGCTGTCTTGAATACGCGTCCGAGGCGACAATATCGCGATAGACCTTCTGAGGGTCCTTGACAATTTCGGTCGCAAAGCCGGCGTGAACCACGACGGTATCGCCGATTTTTGCCTTGGGGAGCAGTGCAATCGAAACTTCTTTCAGCGCCCCTCTGAAGCTGACTACTGCGTTATTTTCTTTTATCTCAGTAATCCTTCCGAAAGCCGCAACGCACATAGCCATCACCCCCCCAACCGTATTATTCCACCGCAATGCTGTCGATATAAAGCTCTGTTCCCGAAATTATCTCGATGCTCCCATTATGACATTTCGCGCACTTTGAAAACGGGATACCCGTTTCATATTCATAGCCGCATTGGCGGCAGCGCACTCTTATCGGTATTCGCTCGACAACAAGCTCCGCGCCCTCTGCCGGTGTTGCCTGACTTATCAGTTCAAAACACGATTTGAGAACATAGTCCTCGATACCGGACAGCTCTCCCGCAATTATTCTGACCTGAACTACTCTGTCGACGCCGCATTCGACGGCCTTTTTATTTATGACATCACAGATACTGCAAACCAAAGACAGCTCATGCAAAGCGCGGCGCCTCCTTATACTCTATCTTTCGGTGCAGGAAATGCAGGGGTCAATGCTGCCGACGATTACGGGTATATCGGCAATTTTGCAGCCAGGCAGCATAACGCTCAGGGCTCCCCAGTTCGGATAGGTCGGCACCCTCCACTTAATGCGCTCCGGTATCTCGGTACCGTTGGTGCGCGCGTAATAAATAAGCTCGCCTCTGGGCGCTTCCGACTTTGCAATCGCTTCGCCAACAGGGATTTCCGGCATGCAGCCAAGGTCTGTGGGACCTTCCGGCATTTCCTTAAGGAGCTTTTCAATAATACTTATCGACTCAAAAACTTCTCCGATTCTGACCAGAAGCCTCGCCATGACGTCGCCGTTTTTCTGAGTGACCGGATTTACCTTGACCGTGTCGTAGGCCATATAAGGGTTGTCCACTCTTACATCGTAAGGAATGCCCGATGCCCTTGCCACCGGCCCGACTACGCCGTATTCAACGGCTTTATCATAAGGAAGGACACCTACACCCTCGGTGCGGCGGCGGATGGAAGCGTTGGTCCTGCAAATCTCCGCAGTCTCATGAAAGGGCTTTTTCAGGTTGTCCAGGGTTTTCAGAATATATTTTTTCTGCTCTTCGGAGATATCATATCTCACGCCGCCGATGGTATTCACGGACAGATTCATTCTGTTGCCGAACACCGATTCCTTGAGGTCCTGCATCGTCTCGCGGAGCTCCATCGCGTGCATAAACAGGGAGTCAAAGCCGATGATGTGCGGAATAAGTCCGATGTTGAACAAATGCGATGAAATCCGCTTTATCTCGTCTGCAATTGCCCGCAGATACTCGGCACGCTCAGGTATCTCTATTCCGGCTATCTTCTCGACAGCCATACAGTAGGTAAACGGGTGATTGTTGGAGCACAGCGAGCAGACTCTTTCTGTGAGTGTCAGGTTTTGATAGAAATTTCTCTGCATCGCGAGAAATTCTATTCCGCGGTGCGCATGACCTGCGTTGATATCAACTCCGGTGATGGTTTCTCCCTCCACCTGTAGCTTGAAATAAATCGGCTCTTCAAGCACAACGTGAATCGGCCCGATAGGAAGTGTGTAGCTACTCATCTGCATTCTCCTCCTTCCTGCCGGATTTCATAATCTTTTCCCACAAGGTACTGGTGCTGGCGCCTTTAAGTGCCTCCGAAAGCGGTATCATCGTGTTATCGGTCATGTGTATGCTTTCATCCAAAAAGAGCTTCTTTGCATTCGGATGTCCCTGAACGTCGATGTTGTAGAGCTCCCGCATTTCCCTCTCATGCCAGTCGGCGCTGATTAAAACAGGTGTAATCGATTTAACCGCTCTTCTGTCATCCGGCAGAGTAACGCACACGGTAAGATTGATAGTCTGAAAATAAAAATGGTAGTTTATTACGACCTTGACGGGTTCCTTGTTCAGCAGCTCGTTAGGCTTATATTCGGGTGCCTGACCCGGAATAACGTTGGGCGTGTTTAGCGGCGATATTGTCATCACCCTGCCCGAAAAACGTTTAACTATTTCCGCAACCGGATAGATATCGTCCGAGTCGTCAAGTCTGCACCAGCCGCATACGACTCCTTTTTTGTCTATGTCCCATCTAAGCTCGAACTTTTCGCCGAGAAGCCTTTTCAGCTCTTCGCCAAAGCTCTCCATAAGGTCTTCTTTCATAGTACGGTATCCTCCCAAATAGCCTTTCTGCGGCATTTCGGGCACAGCTTTGACAGTCCCTTGATGTCGCCCTCTTTCCCGTAAATCTTTTCTAGCATTTTAGGAGCAAGAGGCATAATCGGTTCACCGCAGCGTTCGCACTTGTTCTTCTCAAGCCGCGATTTTTCGCAGTAGTCGTATTTTTCTTCCTCAAGATGCGCGGTATGATAATCGTTCGTCATACGTATCGCCTTTGTCGGACAGTAATATGCGCATAAGCCGCAGAAAGTGCAGGAGTTATGCCATACTACAAAATCCACACCTTTCTTGTCTTCGGAATCCTGTATTTTGATTGCGCCGCCGGCGCAGACATATTCGCACATCCGGCAGGCAATGCAAAGTTCCGGATCATGCGCTATTTTGCCTCTCAGTTTTTCCGGCGCAGGCGAATCTTCAAAAGGGTATTTAATAGTCGATGGACCTTTTCCTATGTTCTGCAAAATGATTTTTAGAAATGAGACCATTTTTGACCTCTCCTTTCTTCGTGCTTAATACAGAAGCTATTAGAGCATATGGTTGTATCAGGCACGGCTCTCGCGTCCGGTAAATCAGGTGTTGTAAGCAGATATCAAAACTTTGTTTTCCATATTTCGATTGCCTTTGCGATACCGTCGATAATCGCCTGCGGACGCGGAGGGCAGCCCGGAACATTGACATCCACCGGAATGTAGGCGTCAAGCTGATTTTCAATGGCATAGCTTTCTCTGAATACTCCGCCCGATATCGGGCAGATACCGACCGCTACAACGACCTTGGGGTTTGGTATCTCATCATAGACCCGCAGCACCTTATCCTTAACGGCAGCCGTTACGGGTCCTGATATCAGCACTATATCGGCATGCTTAGGGCTTCCGCAGTATTTACATCCGAGACGCTCGACATCATATCTCGGAATCAGTGCGGTTGTCGCCATTTCGACGTCGCAGCCGTTGCAGGAACCGGCGTTGATTCTGTATATCCACGGCGACATTTTGGCGATTTTCGAAAGCAGTTCGGCCATAATAATTTCTCCTTCCAAAGCTGCGCATTCAGACGTGTACTCTGAAAGTAAGCAGGGTTAATACAAGGCTGATGAGTGCCATTGAGGTGGGATATATAAGATAGAACTTATACGCCTGATCCAGCCGCATTCTGGCTCTCGTAGCACGGATAAGGGTGATGGAGAAGAATGTCACAGCAAGACATTTGAATATAAACCACACCAAATTCACAAGCCAGAAGCTCCCGATGCCCGACGGAAAGAAAAGAGTAACCGTAAGCGCGGACATAACGAGTATTTTGAGACTGCCGGTAATTTTAAACATCGCAAGTCCCGCACCGGAATACTCAAGCAGGGGGCCTTCGGCAAGCTCAGTCTCGGCCTCGGGTAGGTCAAAGGGCACAACCCCTATTGTTCCGGGGATACAGCACAGCAGCGCCAGAAAAGCCGGCAGCATGCGCAGGTCGGACAGCAGGTTTCCGTTAGCGAGCTGGTAAATAACTATATTGTTCATGGAGAAGGAGGCAAAGCTCCCGTCAGCCATTCCGACTCTCATACCAACCGTCAGAAAAACGACCAGAAGCGGTACTTCATAAGCCAGAACCATTGTCATTTCTCTTGAAAGTCCGACTGAGCTATAAGGGGAGCCGGAAGCCGAGGCGCCGATCATCAGGGCAAGCGCCGGTGTGGATAACAGATACAGCAGCACCAGCAAGTCTCCCGACTGGCTGAATCCGGAATAAATCCCTGTAATCGGTATGATGGCGATTGCGGCGAACATGCCTGCGAATCCAAGCAGCGGAGCGGCTCTGAAAGCAAAGTAGCTTGCCGTTCTTGGTATAACAGTTTCTTTCTGCCAGAGCTTGATTATATCAATACCCGGCTGATAAAGCGGAGGGCCTACACGTCTTTGAAGTCTGGCGTACACCTTGCGGTCAACGCCCGAAAGGAAGAGCCCCAGCATTATGGCGAATAAGCCGCCCGGAAATATAAGAATATTAAGCAGTAAAGTCAGTACGTTCATTATTTTTCCGCCTCCTCGCCATTGCCGAAGACAGGAACTACAAGCTTACCGTGCAGTTTCTTTATCAGTTTCACGGCCGGTTCAAACAGGTTTTGTGAGGCTGCGTTAATCTGGTCATTATCAATATCCGATACTCCGCAGGTATAGGCCTCGGTAAACCTGACCTTCTTAGTGCCGGTTAAAAGGAATATTACACCTATTACAATCGCCAGAAGCAGTATCATCGTGATTACGCCCACCTGCCCGATTCCGAGAGGTGTCTCCACACTGAACAAGGTGTAGCTGGGTGCCGACATACCAGCCAGCGCCAGCACCTTTGAAATAACTGTAAGTGGCAGTCCGGGCATGATGCCAAATACGACGCTGACTACAGACAGAACTCCCATCGGAATCAGCATGGTAAGCGGCGCTTCCTTGACATTCTCAGAGCTCTTCGACGGGACTCCAAAGAAGGCCGAATGCATGAATTTCACAAAATACGCCATTGACAGGACGCTTCCTATCAAGGACAGTATCGCGAGAAATACCTGACCGTTTTGCATAGCCGCTTCGTAAATAATCCATTTGGAGGTGAAGCCGCTGAACGGAGGAACTCCCGCCAGCGACAGCGCCCCAACCATAAAGAACGCCAAGGTAACCGGCATCTTTTTGCCAAGTCCGCTGACTTCGTCCAGATTTTTTGCGTGCGCCTGCACCATTATCGCGCCAGCCGCGAGGAAGAGGAGGTCCTTAAAGAACATATGGTTGACAAAATGCAGCAGCGCGCCCGTAAGTCCAAGCGTTGTGCCCAGACTCAAGCCCAGAATCATATATCCTATCTGGCTGACCGTACTGTAAATGAGAAGCCTTTTTATGCCTCTCTGGACAAGCGCCATTGCGCCCGCGCCAAGAATTGTCAGGCCGCCTATCCAGGATATGATAGTCATAATTACCGAATTGCCGCCGGCCATTCCAAGCCGCCCGAATACGACCGCTCCGCCCATGATGAAAAACAGCTTGATAAGCCAGAACGGTGCGCTTTTAAGAAGTACCGAGGATATGTAGCCGCTGACAGGCGTGGGAGCGGTTGCGGGGTGCATCTGATAATCGATTCGGAAAGGAAGCACCGCGGCTTTCATTAAAAGGCCGACAGTAAGAAGTCCCAAGCCCCAGCCCGCCGTGCCGAGGTCCATGCTTTTAAGACTCTCGGTAAGCGTATTCATGTCGAAGGAGCCTGTTTTCGCGGTCAGAACAAGAAGCCCCAAAAACGAGATACTCGCGCCTATGTAATTGAATATGAAGTATTTGAAGCCTTCACGCAGCGAGTCCTTTGTCTCCTCATGTATAATTGAGAAATACAAGGTCCAGCTGCTCATTATCTCCCAGAATATGAAGAAGGAAAGGAAATCCTTGCTCGTTGCAACTCCGATCAGACCGCCGATCATCATTATGAAGAACATATAATAACGGTTTTGCGCGTGTCCGTGACCCATATAGCCCAGTGAGTACAAAATGTTGAGAAGCCCGACAAAGGCGATGAGCAGCGCAAAGCACAGGGAATAAATATCAAACTCCGCGTGGTAAACTGCGATAGCCGCAAGTGTCGCCGCCATTACCGTAACAGCTATCCAGCCTGCGGTTTTTGGTGAGCGCTTTCCAAAGAAATACGCTAAAAGACTTCCAAGCATGGGAATCATAATTATAACAGGCCAGTTTATCTGAATCTGCGGTACGGAGCTCATTTCGAGTCCTCCGCCGGCCGCGATATAGTCTCCTACCGAGCTTGCAAGCTTCATCCCGTACTGCGGGAATAATCCATTGAACAGGACTAAGGAGGTAAGAAGTCCAATCGGAATAAGAGCCGCCGGAGAGCCTTCCTTTACGGAAAGCCCGGTGTATTTTTCAAAAAACAGCGTCTTCAGAAGTCTGATATAGTAAATCGCTCCGATGACGCTTGCGAGCAGAATCAGCGCCGCAAAATACCAACAGCCGGCTTCAACAGCATCATACAGCATAAGGAATTTTGTAATGAAGCCGTTAAACGGAGGCAGACCCATACTTCCGAGTACGCCTATCGATAAGCATGCGGCGGTAAAGGGCATCGCCTTTCCGATTCCTTTGAGCGATGAAATTTCTCTGCTTCCGAGCCTGTGCGCCAATAGGGCCGCGGCCGGGAACATCATGCTCCGCAGGATTACCAGATTCAACAGATGATACAGGCCGGAAACCATCCCCAGATATGTACCCAAGCCGATTGTGGCGATTATTTCTCCGATCTGCGCAATTGTGGAAAAAATAATCAGCCTGATAACGTCTTTCTGAAGTAAGGCTTTAATTTCCCCATAGAACAGCAGCGCTATTCCGATTATGGCGATTACCATACCCGCAGTCGAAAGTCCGTCGGCTGACCGCAATTGAATCAGTGTTAGCACATTCACAACTTAACCCCCCTCGCATGATTGTTCGGCACAACGAGTGATTTGGCATTAATCGACGGTTTTGGTGTCAATTGGCCTTGTATATCGACAAGCTATGCGCTTTGGATAGTACCGAACGAAAAAATATTTTTACCGCTTTGTTCCAGATACTTTGTCTTTTTACAACTCAAACTACTTCTACCCAATTAAACTATAGTATTCGAGCTGTAAAATTTCTAACGGAATTCTTTAAAAACTGGGGCTATTTTTCGTTGTATAGATTTGCTATGGAATTTCAAATTTTCGTGTTGTATAATATACTTATTAGCTGATTTTGTGTCAAAATATTCGGATTTGAGGTGTTCTGCATGCTTCCAAACAAAAATATGATGGCAAAGTTCGACAGGGATCTTGAGCTGGCAGACGGTATGGAAACCGATTACCTCAAGCTCTTATATTATGACCTTCCTCCTTTAAGCAGCGATTACAAATCATATGAAAACACCCGGCTGTGTACGATACTGGAAGGACAAAAGCGTGTTTCCGTTAATAACGAAGCAAGCTTCACATACAATGCCCGTCAGTTTATTCTGCTGCCGCCTCACACAAGTATACACATGGATATCGAGGTTCCCACAAAGGCTCTGGTTCTGGAGCTCAACGATGAACTGCTGAAAAAGATAGTTGAGAAAGTCAGCGTTAATTTGGAAGCCGATTACGACACACTCAAAAGCAACAGGTTTTTCCTCGGGGAAATAGACTGTGATCTCCGCAGCTGCCTGAACAGGGTTGCAGACCTTTCCACGGCTAATGATAAAAAGAACAAAGAGTTTTTGCTTGATTTATGCGCCCAGGAGTTGGCATATGATCTCGTTCAGATTAAGGGCATACAGCAAATAATAAATATGGAGAGGAATAATCCCATATATAAAGCACTGCGGTATATACAAACTAATATCAAGCAGCCGATCAGCATCTGTCAATTGGCGTATTACTTAAACATGTCGGAGACAAACTTCTGCAATTCCTTTAAAAAGGTACTCGGGATTACGCCAAAGGAGTATATAACAAATCTGAAAATGGTCGCCGCAAAGGAAATGCTGAAAAATCAGAATGTAACCGAGGTTGCCTATGATTTGGGCTATGAGAACATCTCTCACTTCATCTCTCTTTTTAAGGCCAAGTACGGCATTACTCCAAAGCAGTATCAAAGCATCGGAGATGCCTCAGTTGTTTATAAGTTCTGATAGGGCCGTCAGCATATTCTCGGAAGCTGATCGCCTGTCAGCATATCGATGACCCTATGTCCGCCCGCAATGGTATTTAGCAGAACCTTATTGGGATAAGCGTCCGATACGGTTCCGATTATTGACGCGTCCTTTCCGTAAGTGCTTTCTTTTATTGCTTCAAGAACACTCTCAGCCTGGCAGCCGTCGGCAATTATCAAAGCCTTGCCCTCGTTAGCCATATATAACGGGTCCATTCCGAGCATTTCACAAATGCCCTTCACTTCCTCCCGAACAGGGAGGAAGTTTTCGTTTATCATAATGCTCAGGCCTGTTCCCGATATAAGCTCATTAAGGGTGGTCGCAACCCCTCCCCTAGTCGGGTCTCTCATCACGCGAATTGATGAAGCATACTTTTTCAGAACAGGCACGAGCATTGAATTGAGCGGCGCACAATCGCTCTCTATACCGCTTTGAATCCTCAGGTTCTCTCTTTCGACCAGAATAGCCGCGCCGTGATCTCCCATAGTACCGGTAAGTATGACCTTATCCCCTGCTTTAATGTTCTTCGTTGATAGGTTTACATAATCTGGCACAAAGCCTATTCCGGCGGTGTTGATAAAGATTCTGTCGGCGCCGCCCTTCTGCACGACCTTCGTGTCCCCGGTAACCAGCTTAACGCCCGCTTCCTTCGCCGTTTCAGCCATAGCCTCCGCGATTGCCTCCAGCTCGCCCAGTCCAAAACCCTCTTCAATTATGAAGCCGCAGCTTAAATACCTCGGATAGGCTCCGCAAACGGCAAGGTCATTCACCGTTCCGCAGATAGCAAGCTTTCCGATATTGCCGCCTTTGAAAAAAACAGGACTGATGACATAGGAGTCAGTAGTAAACGCCATTTTTCCGCTGTCGACTCTGAAAACAGCCGAATCTCCGCCTTCGAGCAGAAGTTCGTTTTTGAAGTACTTATAAAAAACTTCGTTTATCAACCGGTGCGTTAGTTTTCCGCCGCTGCCGTGGGCAAGCGTTATACATTCGCTCATAGTTTCCCTCCATACGCTTTTTTTAAGGCAATTGCGGCTTGTCCAAGAGAAAGGCCGCCGTCGTTTGTCGGCACCCTGCTATGGATATATACCCGAAATCCGTCGTTCTCCAGTAAATCCAGGGCAAGCCCCAAAAGAAGCCTGTTTTGAAACACTCCGCCGCTCAGAACCACTTGATTTAAGCCGGTTTCTTCTCTGAGCTTTTGACACACCTCCAGCACGATATGCGCAAGTGTGCGGTGAAACACTCCGGAAATATAAGACGCACCCCTGCCGTTAAGGACATCCTCCGCAATTGCGGAAATCATTTTCCGGACATCGATTAGATATGCCGATTCAACATGTTCAAGCGCATAGCCGTACGAATTCTCTCCCGCTGTATCGGCGCATTTTTCCAGCCGAATCGCCGCCTGCCCTTCATATTCAATTACGCTGCACAGCCCTATTAATGCCGAAACCGCGTCAAACAGCCTTCCGACGCTGCTCGTATCCGGTGAGTTTATACCTTTTAACATCTGTTGCGTTACAACATCAATTCTCTGAGCGTTAATGTTGTCGAGAAAAGGCAGCTTTGGTCCGGCGAAATCTTCACCAAAGGTTTTTATGAGATAGCTTACAGCCATCCTCCACGGCTCCCTGATGCCAGTATCTCCGCCCGGCAGAGGCACATATTTAAAGTGTGCACGTCTTTCAAAGCCCGAAAAGTCGCCGGTAAAGAATTCTCCGCCCCATACACATCCGTCATCGCCATATCCGGTTCCGTCAAAGACGACACCAATGACGGAACCGGCTACGCCATTCTCGGCCATGCATGCCGCTATATGCGCATGATGATGCTGGATTTTAATCCTTGACTCAGCCGGAATGCTTTCAGCGTATTTTGTGGAGAGGTAGTCCGGATGCTTATCAAACGCAACCACCTCCGGTTTTACTGAAAAAATTCTTTCAAAATGCTCTATTCCGCTTTCGAAGGACGTAAGGGTTTCGATATTTTCAAGGTCTCCTATATGGTGGCTGATAAAGGCCTTGCTGCCCTTGGTTATGCAAAAGGTGTTTTTCAGCTCACCGCCACAGGCAAGCACCGAAGGAATACGGTCTTTTTCCGTTTCCTGCTTTCCCAATACGAATGAAATATCAATCGGAAACGGTACATAGCCCCTTGATCTTCTGATAATATATTCTTTATCTCTGAATACTTCTGTAACCGAGTCGTCGGTTCTTATATAGATTTCCCTGTTATTAGAGAGATAATAGTCCGCTATTCCGCTCAGCCCGCGCAGGGCATCCTCATCCTTATAGTAAATCGGCTCGCCCGACCTGTTGCCGCTGGTCATAACCAGCAGTTCGAGACCCTCCGCGAAGAGAAGATGATGCAGCGGCGTGTACGGAAGCATTATTCCAAGCTTGTCATTATCCGGCGATATGACGTTTGCTGCCAAATCAATCACAGACCTTCTTGTCAGCAAAACAATTGGTCTGTTTTCTTTCCGCAGTATTTCCGATTCTTTATCGCTGACAAAGCAGTATTTCAATACTGTCTCGATATCCTTTGCCATCAGCGCAAAGGGCTTGCCGTCCCTGTTCTTCCTTTTTCTAAGTGCTGTGACAGCTTCGTTATTCTTTGCGTCGCAAGCCAGATGAACCCCTCCGAGGCCTTTAACCGCGACGATTTTGCCTTCCTTGAGCAATTCGATTGTTTTTTTGATTTCCCTGCCTTCGGCTATCTGTTTACCTTCGGAATCCAGCAGAGACAAAGAAGGCCCGCACTTATCACACGCGACAGGCTGAGCGTGAAATCTTCTGTCTGTCGGGTCATGGTATTCCTCCGCGCAGTCCTCACACATCGGAAACGAACGCATGGTGGTATTCACCCTGTCATAAGGAATTCCGGCTGTGATAGTAAACCTCGGGCCGCAGTTAGTACAATTTATGAAAGGATATCTGTATCTTCTGCTGTTGGGGTCGTTCATTTCCCTCAGGCAGTCCTCGCATACGCAGATATCAGGAGAAATATAAGCTGTGCCGGCGCTTTCGGAGCTGCTGCCCCTGATTTCAAAATTCAAGTATCCGACAGGTTCCGCGCCTCTGATTTGAAGTGAATCGATAAAGGAAAGCTTCGGCGCTTCCTCTTTTAACCGCCTGACAAAGAGCTGAAGATCAGCGTCTGTTCCCTCCGCGTCTATGTGTACGCCGCCGGAAACATTATTTACCCAGCCCCTGATACCGCACAAGCACGCGAACTTATACACGAACGGCCGAAAGCCAACGCCCTGAACGATACCGCTGATATCTATTAAATATCTTGTAAGTTCTTCTGCCAAAGCGTCTCTCCTCTTCCGGAATAGTCAGTTTTTATTCCTACTTTCTTGAGCATCAGCGTTTAAACTCCGGTATCCTTACTCCTCAATAATCGACAACTCGTCATTCTCGGATATTACGCCGCCGTGTAACACTCTTGTAAACACACCCTCGCGCGGCATTATGCAGTCGCCCATGATTTTATAAATCGCGCATCCGCTGTGACACTCCTTGCCAATCTGCGTAAGCTCCAATATAACGTCGTTGCAGCGGAACTTCGTTCCTATCGGGCAATTTCTGAAATCAATTCCCGATACGATAAGATTTTCGCCGAAAGCACCGTCCTCAACAACAGCGCCCCGGGCTTTGAATTCCTCAATTTTTTCATAGGACAGAAGGCTTACCTGTCTGTGCCAGTTGCCCGCGTGCGCGTCTTTTTCAATCCCGAAATTCTCGATGAAGCTCGCTGTATGAATATTTATTTTCTGTACGCCTTTAATCTCACTGATGCAGACTGCGTATACTTTTCCCATAAGACTTTCTCCTTAAGTTCGCGGCAGCTCTGCTAAAGCCTCCGTGTGTTTATCGGTTGCCCTAACCGCCTATCTGAAACATGGCTCTGGTTTCCCTGTCAGCGATACATTCCTCCGTAAAATGATGTTCCCGCGGCTTATCCCTGAGTGTCTTTAAAATTACGGCTTCCAGCTCCTCATCGGACGCGCCGTTCCTTAATATTTCCTTGAGACTTACGCCAACTTCATACTGCAAACAGGTTTTCAGCCTGCCGTCCGCGGTCAGTCTCACTCTGTTGCAGCTTTCGCAAAACTTGTGGCTCATCGCGCTTATAAATCCGATTTTTCCTTTGAAGCCCGAAACACTGTAATAATGGGCGGGGCCGTTGCCCATAAGCTCATCGCAGGGCACAAGCGGGCCGTAGCTTCTTTCAAGCTCTTTTATAATGTCGGCTTCACTCATAAAGCTGAAGTCTCTGCCAAGTCCGATCGGCATCATCTCAATAAATCGCACATGCACATTATCAGTCTTTGCAAGCCCCGCAAGCTCCGCTATGTTCTGCTCCGGAATACCCATCGGCACACAGTTTATTTTGAGCTTAATATCAGAGTATTCAAGCGTTTTTCTATAGCCCTGAAGGACCTGCTCTAGCGAGTTTCTGCACGTGATTTTCTCATAAAGCTCGGGATTCAAGGTATCCAGACTGATATTGATGCCGTCGATTCTATTTTCATGCAACCTATCAATGAAAGCCGCCAGATGCGTGCCGTTTGTTGTCAATGTCACCTGCTCGATGCCCTCAAGCTTTTTCAGCTGTCCTATCAGCTCAGTCACATTGAGGCGAACAAGCGGTTCTCCGCCCGTAACTTTAATGCGGCTCACTCCGAGGCGAGCAAAACAGTGGGCAATTTTCAGAACTTCTTCGTAAGAGAGTATATCATCATGTGAAAGAGCTTTGACTCCGCTCTCCGGCATACAGTATTTACAACGAAGGTCGCACCTGTCCGTTACCGAAATACGCAAATAATCAATTTTTCTGTCAAATGTATCCTTCATCATTTCTTCCGCCATTCCGCTTGAATTTCCGTTTATCTTCGGGCTTAATTCAAATCTCTTCTCTGCTCTGAATCAATTATAGTATCCACCGCCGAAAATAACTAACAGTATTCTTTAAATTATAGGTCAGTTTTTTGTGGGATTTATTTAATTATTAAACAGGCATTGTCAGCTCTGCCCAACCAAAAACCATGCTATCCCAGAAATTTCCCTCCAAGTAGCAGAGGAAGGGAAACCTCTCCCACGAAAGAGATTTCCCTTCGCCGCCTCTCAGCGGTTTTCTCTGCTGCTGAAATGGGGGTTTGGAAGAGACTTATGGCAGAGAATTATTGAGTTTAGCAGCCCTTTCCAAAGGGACATACGGGGTAATTGCAGTGCTCGCAGCCAAGGCACAGTCCGCCGTGGCCAAGCCTTGAAATATCCTCACGCGTTATCGGAATATCCGCAACAATTCGCGGCAGCAGAAGGTCAAATATAGTGGCTTTTGCATACATGACACAGCCCGGCAAGCCCATAATCGGAGTACCGTCATCGTAGTAGCCCAGAAGCATCATAGCCCCCGGCAAAACCGGCGCGCCATAACGCACGACTCTGGCCCCGCTTTCGCGGATGGCACCCGGCGTTTGATCATCCGGATCAACGCTCATTCCGCCGGTACAGATGACCATATCAGCTCCGCTGGCCTTAGCTTTTTTTATTTCCTCCACCACTTTTTGCTGTTCGTCACCTACAATCGCATGATGGATAACGGAAACACCGTATCCGGCGAGCTTGCTCATGACAACCGGAGTAAAGGCGTCTTTTATGAGACCCTTAGCCACTTCGCTTCCCGTTGTAACAATCGCCGCTGTGCGGAGCTTCCACGGAAACAGACCTAGAAGCGGAGCGTCCCCGACCATTTCTTCGGCCTTTTTCAGCTTTTCGTCCTCAATAATAAGCGGTATGACGCGCATTCCGGCAAGCTTGTCGCCCTTTTTCACGGCGGTATTCCCGTGACGGGTGGCTATCATGATTTCATCCTGGCTGTTTATGCTCAGGAGTCTGTCGACATCGACTGTAAAAAGTCCGTCGCAGTCGGCAAAAAGCTCGATTTTCCCTTCCTTCGGCTCGCTGTGGGTCATTGCGTCGTTCCGGCACAAGGCCAAAAGTCTGTAAGCCGCATCGTTTTCATGTACCATTCCCGGCTGCATTTCCCAAACAAAGAGGTTTTCCTTACCCATTGAAAGCAGCACGGGAATATCCTCTTCGGTCACAATATGTCCTTTGCGGAATCTTGCGTCCTTTGTAACTCCGGGGACTATTTGAGTCAGATCGTGGCAAAGCACTTGTCCGACGGCATCTGTCGTTTTTATCTGTTTCATGTTTTTTCTCTTTCCTATTGTTTAGGTTTATCGATATAAGCGTTTTGTCATTTTCCCAGTCTTTTAGCGCGCTCAAGTATCATTTCGCCAGCAACGCTTATAGCTATTTCCGCCGGAGTTTCAGCCTCTATCGGAAGACCTATAGGCGCGTGTATGCTTGCTATCTGTTCCTCGCTGAAACCGTGCTCCCTGAGAATTTTAGCTACAGCCGCGATTTTATTCCTGCTGCCGATTACTCCGATGTAATATGCGGGAGACTTCAATATCTGCAGCTGCACATCCGTGTCGTAAGCGTGCCCCCGAGTCATAATGCAGACGGCGTCGTTTTCAGTGATTTTAATATATTTATCAATATTTTTGAAGTCTATCAGCACTACCTCTTCCGCATCCGGAAAAAGACTTGCGCTCGCAAATTCAGGCCTGTCGTCCGCCGCTACGCAGCGGAAGCCGACGTGAGCGAGCACCGGCACGAGCTCCTGCGCCACATGCCCACAGCCAAAAACAAATACTCTGCCGGAATTCACAAGCTCCTCGACGTAGTATTCCTTTTCGTTTATCAGCGCATGCTGAGCCTTATGTGTCAGCGACCGGTAATCAAAATCCAGCTTTTCGATTCCGAACAATCCGGACTTCAATCCGAAAACTCCCATTTCTCCCTGATTTTCTTCGGACACGCCGATAATCAGCCAGCTCGTTTCGCAGCGGTCAATAAGCCCTATAACGTGGTCGGCAAAGTGCGGAAAATCATTGTCGGTATGCGAAACATAATGGAAATAAACCGTCACGTTGCCTCCGCAAATCATACCGAGATCCTCGACCTCGTTTCTGGTGAGGCAGAATTCGTGAAGCCCCGACGCTTTATTCCTTATCGCTTCGACAGCCATCAGCGTCGATTTATATTCCACAGCGCCGCCGCCTATAGTTCCATAGATTCTTCCCGCCTCGGTCACTACCATTCTGGCACCGGATCCTCTGGGTGTGGAGCCGGAGCTGGCTATTACCGTCACCAGAACAACGTCGTTTCCGCCTGCCAGCTGCTCTTTAGCCGTTTCAAAAAACTGTTTCATGCCGTTTACCTCATATAGTGTCTTTCCCGAGCAGGCAGGACACGCGTGACAGGACTTCCGCCGCCTGTTCGTATTTCTTTTCGTGTGAGGCTATAGCCTCCGCGGTACCGCATTTGGCGGTGCTTATAGCAAATCGTTCCTCCAAGCTTACTTCCCTGTCGCCGCTGACGAGTTTATCGGCAAGAAATACCAGTGTTTTTTCAGAAACGGGGTCCGTCAAGCATTCGTTCAGCTCATGGTGAGAGGCGATGACGCCCGCCACTTTTTCATAACCCTCTTTCGCAATCCACTGAGCGCCCCTTGAAGCGTGCTCCGGCTCGGCTCGGGCAATATCATGCAGAAGAGCAGCGGAAAAAACAACCCCTTTATCGAGTATAAGTCCCTTTTCTTCCAGCTTATTTCCCAGCGACATTGCTTTTTGGGCGACCGCCCGACAATGCAAAATAACATTCTCAGACGTATTGTACCGTTTCCAAAGGTCTTGTATGGTTTTCTCATCGGGAAACTCCGCAGGCATATATGCAGTATGATTTACACTCGTCAAGCCCGACTCCTGTACTATATCATTTATACAGCCATAAGGCTGAGGTACACAATAGATTTCGCTTAAGTTTCTTTCCACCAGTGAGCAAAGGAACAGCCGATTGACAGACGCGTGAGCAACAACGGCAACATCACCGTCGCTCTCAGAGAGGATTTGTTCCATTGCTGCTTGGAAACGAACTAAACCTTCGGTCAGGTTTTCTCCGCCTTCCGGTGCAAACAGGACGGGGTCCTCTCCCCGCTTTGCGTACTGCTCCGGATACTTTTCTTTTATCTCATCGAAAGTCAGGCCCTCCCACAGGCCGCAGTCAATTTCGCCCAAACCATCAATTTGTATAAGCGGAATGCCGTCCCGCGCAATCGCTTCCGCTGTTTGAACGGAGCGGAGCAAGCTGCTGCAGTATACAGTCGAAATAGGTTTTTTCGAGAAATACTCGCCCAAACGTTCCGCCTGATGAAAGCCCTCCAATGACAGCGGATAGTCTGTTCTTCCTATGCAGCAGTCTTTTCCTGACGGAAATTCGGGCCGTCCGTGACGTATCAGGTAAATGTGCCGCATATTGCTTCCCCCGAGCCTGACGGCTCATCTGTGTTTTCTTCTATCCTATACCTGCTGTATGAATAATCGGAAACAGTAATACTCAGTCTCTTGCGCAGCATTTGCATTTTTTCATAGTCCTCTGGGGTATCCATATCAAAAAGCACCCCTTCGTCATCGACCTCAACCCTATGTTTTACAAAACTGCTTCTTTCAACTGCGAGGGATAGTCCTCCCTCGCCTGAATAGGCGAGCAATTTCTTAACAGCCGCCCTGCTCAGTAAAAGCGGGTGTCCTTCGACGCCTCCGCAGACGGGGACGCTAATCTCCGCTTTGCTGCAAAGCAGGCATTTTACGGAATCAACAGAAAAAAGAGGAACATCAACAGGCGTAAAGAGAATGTTGTCGCATTTATCCAGAAGATAGGACAGGCCGATTTTTGCGGAGTCAAGCATCTGTGTAGTCGCATATTCCTCATTCCGAAGGCACACGACATTAAGGTCGGAAACATGCTCTTCCAACAGCTCCGCATGATTGCCGGTTACAAGTACAATCGGGCTCGCTCCCGCCTGCCGCAAAGTCAGAATGATACGCCGAACCGCGCTTTGGGAGTCAATTTCGAGCATGGGTTTGAATGCCTTCATGCGTGAGGACATTCCCGCCGCAGCAATGACAGCACCCGTTCTCATAGCCGCCTCCTGTTTTCTCAAATCATTGATTATCCTTTTGACCATACTGTTTTTGACCTTATCCGCTTCTTCTTTTCTCAATAAGGTGATTTTTATATTCGCGGCGCTGCCGAATCTTTCGTCGATGTATTTGTTGATACCTGCGCTCACCCTGTCCTTTATGCGTTCAAAGGCAGACTCGTCGGCTTCAAGCTCAAGTGTAAGGCAATTATTCTTTGTCAAATAGGCTTTGTAGTCCCTGAGCTCCCGAAAAGGCAAAATGATTTCGTCCAGCTCGCTTTGATATAAGAACTCATTCCCGCATATTTCGACTCTGTTATTAAGCCTGCCGCTGACTCTTTTCATGGTTTTCAAAAAAGTCCCGCAGGGGCAGGGTTCCTCCGAAAAAGCCGCAATGTCTCCCGTTCTGTAACGGATAAGCGGCATCGCCGTCCGATTGAGCGTCGTGAAAACGACCTCGCCCCACTGTCCGTCGGGAAGAGGCTCTCCCGTTTCAGGCTTAACGATTTCAAACAGCAGCTCCGCCTCGCGCATATGATAGCCGTTCAGTGCTCCGCATTCGACGCCGCCGCCGTAGCCCATTTCCGTCATCCCGTAATGCGTGAATACCCTGCAGCCGTGCTTATCCGTCAATTCGTGGATAAGCGTTTCAGGAACATAATCCGTACTCAGTAAAACAGATTTGACCGTGCTTTCAAAAACATCGCTTCTTTGTCTGCTGAGTCTCATTATCTGAGAAGGTATTCCGACAAGGCAGCTTATTCTTTTATCAATAATGTCTCTCGCTGTTTCCTCCGGGTCGATAACAACTCCGTTTACAAAGCACTCGACACCTAACTGCTCAAGAGCTTTTTTCAGCAGGTCACCTATGCTCCCGCAGCTGTCCCCCGGAAGCAGCACCATAACTCTGTCAGTCTCATCGGTAAGGCTTTTCATACCGTGAATAAAAAATTCAACTGTCTGTGCCAGATCCTCTTCCGAGAAAAATACCCGTTTTTCCTTTCCGCTCGTCCCCGTAGTATTGAGCGTAACCACCCTTTTTATCTTGCTTTGCGGCACACAGGAAAACGCAAACGGGTCCTTTTGAATATCCTGAGGGAATGTAAACGGTATTTTTCGTATATCGTTAAGGCAGCTTATATCATTCGGGTTAATATCCCTGAGTATTTCGCCGTAAAACCGGCTCCTGCTCTTCGTATACTCGATTGTCTTTTTAATCTGGTTTAATTGATATTCTTCCAGCAGCTTTCGCGAGCCTTCTCCGATACCGGACTTTTGAATTATCCAGTTTTCAAGCGGCGTAGCTTCCATAACTGCTCCTTATCGAATTATCTGTGGTTTCTTTGTGAGTATCCGCTACTGTTTTCCTAATCAAGCTCTTCCCGAAATCCGAATTCAAAATCATGCTCTCCGAGAATCTCCTGTATTTTGCTGTAGCTTTTTGACATTATGTCTCCGCACTTGAGACGAAAGCTCTGATTTGTCATATAGTCGGTCACGGTGCAGACGCCGATTATATCCCTGCACTCGCCGCTGCCGAATTCCGTGATAAACCAGTCCGTGTATTCGTCAACCATTTCGGAAAAGCCCTGCTTCGGATATTCCGAGTCCCCGCCCTTGCCCGCGTACAGGCTGAGAATGGCTATGCCTCCCGTAAGTACCCCGCAGGTTTTCTGGTAGCTGCCCGCACCCAGGCAAAGGCCATTTACGGCGCGAAGCAAATCCTCATTCTCTTTGCCCTCCGCGTCAAGAGCCATTTTCATTAAAATCTGTGAACAGCAATACCCCTGATTTGCGAGCTTGAACATTTGAAACCCCAGCTCGTCATTCATTGACTTTCCCCCTCTTTCTCGCTATCAGCAGAAAATATCCCGGCTTGCATCGCTTCAGTGCAATGTTAAAATCCTCACCGCTTACGCAATTGCCGGTTACTGTGTTCCAAAACTCGCACATTGAACCGTATGTGAATCCGATTTTGACTATAAGCTCTATCAGAAAATGGCTGCACTCCTCCTCATAGGCTATGGAAAAACCTGATTTCTCCAACTTGCTCTTCAGTTTTTCCAAATCGTGCAAATTTTTCATACAGCTGTTAAATGAGAAGCTTTTAAGCTCATCCAGCGCATCGGGATATTTAGCATAGACGTCGGATATTACAAAAAAGCCGTTTTCCTTGAGCACTCTGCACACCTGCTCAAGGGCTGCGTCCACGTCCATCAGCGACAAGGTACACTCGGCAAAGACGCAGTCGAAGCTTTTGTCCTCAAATGGAAGCTCTTCGCCCTTTGCCCTTATGAAAGCGTTAACGCCATAGCTTTTTACCGCTTCCTCAATCAATTTCTCGGAAGCGTCGATGCCCAGAGCTTCAATTGAGTATTTTTCATACAGATGACTCACGGTCGCACCGCGTCCGCAGCCCAAATCAAGAACCGAATTTTTCGGCGTAAGAGCGCAATAATTAACTGCAAAATCAGTCAGACTGAATCCGCCGGGTCGGAGCGTTTCCCCCATTACCTCCTGCATACAGCAGCTTTCATAAGCGTTGGGTGTCTCCATTATTTATCCTCCAGGCCCTTTTCAACCTCAAGCATTTTTCCCAGAGCCAGCCCCTCGCTGATAAAAACCGCGCCGCATTCCGGGCACTTCATCAAATCAACTTCAAAGTTGCCCCCGAGATAACAGACCTTGACCTTGCTCAGCTGAAGGGCTTTTTTACATTTGTCGCAAATCCAGGGCAGATTCTGCTCGTTTTCTTCCTTCATATTCAGTCCTTCTTGACTTCCATTCTGTGGCTGTAGGCACTGAGTACCTCAACCGCCCCGTCCTTTTCAATATAGCGCACCCAGAAGGTGACATCGCCGATGCGGAGATTTGTAAGGAAGCTGCCTTCCTCCGGATTGTAAAACCGTTCGCCGGTTTCCTGTGAATGGGCAATTACTCTTTCAACATCTTCAACGAGGATATACCTATCATCCATTCTGTGCATAATTTCATCCGGAATAATCAGATTTTTCATTTGTGTCGGCTCCGTTCCGGTTTCTTCATTCCACAATTCCCTCAGAAGCTTCTTTTTCAGCAGCGCTCTGTTATTATGTCTCTGCGAAAGGTTCGGCATTGTCTTTTGCGCCAGCTCCTCCATATCTTCTCCGAAAATCAAATCAAGTATATGAAAGGTTCTTTTGCCGCAGCCTACAAACAAATCCTTGCACATAGCGCAGTATACCAGATAGTCCCCGTCGCTTTCACTTATTCTGTCCTTTGCAAAATCACTGGACTGCTCACGGTTGGCGTACCAAACCAAACCGCCGTAGCCGCAGCATTTTGTTTTTTCTTTTGAGTATTTTGGCTCTTTGAGTTCATATCCGAGCCCTCCCGCGACGCTTCTGAGGCTTTCGTGGAGCTTGCTGTTATGCCTTGTCGCACAGGCGTCGTGGATAGTGAGCGTGTGACCTTCTCCATTTTTTGCGGTTGCCGGCAAGCCGTAAAGCTCAAATATCTCCCAAAGCGAGATGAACGGAACATCCGGAAGATACTTTTTAAAAACGGCACTACAGCTTGAGCAGGCCAGGACAAAAGTCGGCTTTCCCATTTCAAGCCACGCGTTTTTCAGTCTTTCCGTGCTTTGCCTCATTAAATCCTGCCTGCCCGCCCAGTCGGCGGGCGCACCGCAGCAGCCCAGCATCAGGCCGACGCCCTCTTTAATAACGGATAAAAGATATTTATATGTTTTCTCAACGTATTCCGGATATGAAGCCGATAACTGGCAGCCTGGGTAAAATAAATAGTCAACTTTTTCATGTCCGGGATTCTCACCGTTGAAAAGCGACTGCGCGTATTTTGAAAAGGTGATGCGAGGGTAGGTGAAGAGTTCTCTTTTTCTTGCTTCAAGCTGCTCCTCCGGTATCGGAGGCGGTGATTTTATCATAAAGAACCTGTCGCTGTTGCTGAATTCCATGTCCTTTAATGCAAAATCATGGGCGGAAACGGGCATTTTCCCCTTTTCCACCATGCGCTCCCTCGTCTTGTGGATAAGTTCATCCATTCCGATTCCGACGGGGCACTGTTCCCCGCACAGCCCGCATTCGGCACAGGAATCAATCATTGTATTGGCATAGCGCGTTCCCATAATCACGTTTTCGTTTATCTGTATCTGCCTTGCATAGCCCTTCGGAGTAACATTAAATTTGCGCAGATGACTGCACGCGTCCACGCATCGCGTGCATTTGCACTTGAAGCACCTTTTTGCTTCTGCTGCGGCTTCCTCCTGAGTATAGATATTCCCGGACTTCTCTACCCTTGGCATTGGCTCCGCGTCATCCGTATCATACTTCATCGGGGTTTCGAACGAGCCTTCTCTTTCACGAGAAGCGGTCAACGATATCTTTTTTATATACCTTTCGATCGAGATTGCGGCTCTTTTTCCCGAACTCACCGCGTAAATCACCGAATCGTTTTTTGTAAACAGTCTTCCTCCCGCAAAGACGGGCATACCGGAAACCTGAAGCGTATCGGAATCAATCGAAAGCTCCGCTTCCCAATCGCCCGTTCCGAGAAAGACCGCGTCATATTCAGCTGTAAGTGCCTTAAGGGTATCAACGCTTAGCTTTCGGTTAAAAACTGTACCAATACCCAGCTTGTCGACTATTTTCAGTTCTTCTTCAATTATGCTTCTTTCAAGAAGCCTTCCTTCATAGCTCCAAATTCGTCCGCCCAGTCTGCCTGTTTTTTCATAAATTGTTACGGCAAAGCCTTTTTTATCCAGCTCAAAAGCGGCTGAAATACCGCTTATTCCTCCGCCTACGACAGCGACTCTTCCATTTGTTTTCGGAACCGGCATAGCTCTTTTGAACGGCTCCGCGCCGTAATGTACAGCGGCCCGCTCAAGCTCCGAAACACTTACAGCCTCGTCCAGCTTAGCTCTTACGCACGCGTTTTCACAGGGATGGTCGCAGATCATCCCGATGATTCCGGCAAGAGGCATCCTCTTTTCCAGAATTTTGTACGCTTTTTTGAAAGAGCCTTTTTCAATTTCACTGCTTATGCCAGCCACATCGATGTGAAGCGGGCAGCAGGCCGTGCTTGCCGCAGGTTCTTCGTTAAGGCATTTTTCACACTCTTCAAGAAGGTTTGAAGCCATCTTTTACCTCCTTATAGACAAAACCGGATAAATCCGGTTTTGTCTATAATAAGTCGCTATAATAATATTATTACTGTTTACAGTGTTTGTAAACCCTTCAATATTTTTTCGGGATATGCGGGAAGTTTTGTAACACGAACTCCGCAGGCGTTGTATATGGCATTGATAATCGCGGCGTGAGGCGCCGAAAGCGGCATTTCGCCTGCACCGGCCATTCCGAAGGGTCCGAGAGGTCTCGGTGTTTCCTGATGGATAATGTTCATCGTATCCGGAACATCCAGAATCTGTGGAATTCCGCAGCCGACGAGGGTCGAGTTCTTCTTGATATCCTCGAAATCCTCCGAAAGCGCAAGTCCTATGCCCTGTGTGATACCACCCCAGAGCTGTCCTTCCAGAACCAGCCTGTTCATGATGGGTCCGCAGTCCGAAACAAGCGTCAGCTTCTCGACCGTGGCTTTACCTGTCATCGTATCGACGGACACCTCAGCAAGCAGCACGCCGTACATATATACCGGGAACGGGTTGCCCTGTCCGGTCTCGACGCTGCATTCCTTGCAGGGTGCGGTCCATTTGCCCATATACTTGGTAGGCAGCTTCGCCGCGACCATATCCTTATAGGTTTTGAAGCTTCCGTCAGGCTTTTTCAGCGCAGCGAGAAGGTTCTCGCAGGCTACTCTGGTTGCGTTGCCGGTCATTACGTTTGAACGGCTGCCGCCGGCAGGTCCGCTGTTGGGGGTGACTCTCATGTCGTTCATGACAAGCTTTATCTGCTCGGGCTTTATTTTGAGTTCCTTCAGAGCTTCGTGAGCTACAGTCAGAGAGCCCATATCGGCGCCCTGCCCATGATCTTCCCATGAGTTTCCAATCGTTACGCCGCTCTCAGTTATCTCCGCCCACGCTTCGGAGGAATCCGCTCCATCCAGGCCGCAGCCGTATTCCAGAAGCGAAATGCCGACACCATGCTTTATTTCGCCGCCCTTTGCATTCTTGAGCTTTGCTGCTTCCTTTGCCTGTTTATAGACTGGGCGCAGCTTATCCAGAGCCTGCGGGAACGCTATAACGTCCGGCGCGCAGCCGTTCGGGGTGGTGTCGCCTTCTCTGTACACGTTCAGATATCTGAATTCCAGCGGATCCATGCCGATTGTTTCGGCGAGCTCATCGACGAGGACTTCGGAGGAGAACAGGCTCTGCGGCGAGCCGTAGCCTCTGAAGGCTGAGCCCCACGCATGGTTTGTGGCAACTGTACGACCGTCTCCTCTTATGTTGGGGATATTGTAGCCGGCTCCGATGAATTGCTGTCCGCGCATTGTCAAGAGGTCTCCAAACTCGCAGTACGGGCCGTGGTCGACTGTCCAGTCGGATTTCATTGCAACAATCTTTCCGTTCTTGTCTGCGCCCATTTTCAGGTTAATGAAGAAGGGGGATCTCTTTCCGGTATAGGTAATCTGCTGATACATATTCATCCCCAGATAAACAGGCTTCTTGGTAACCAGAGCCGCGACGCCCAGCAGACCTTCCATTGTCGGGCTGAATTTATATCCAAAGGTTCCGCCCGCGTTATTCTGTACTATTGCGAGCTTCTCGAGCGGTATGCCGATACCCTCGGCGACCATTAGGGCGTGGAGGTGAATGCCTATGCTCTTGGAGTGGATGACAAGTCTGCCGTCCTTTTCAATGTACGCAAAGCCCACGTCAGGCTCAAGCGGAAGATGCGGCTGTCTCTGAATGTAGAAATCGTCCTCGACCACATATGGCAGATTGTCGAACAGCGGCTCGACTTCTTCGCCTTTGACAACGTGGTTTTCGAAATATACGTTCGGCGTTCCAGGGTGGATTTCAATAGCGTCCTCGTCCATTGCAGCCGGAGCGCTCATGTATGCGGGAAGCTCCTCAATCTCGACCTTAACCTTTGCCGCCGCTTCTTCGGCAATCGCCGGATTGTATGCCAGAACCATAGCAATCGCGTCTCCGAATTGGAATATTTTTTTATCGTTCAGAATCGGTCTTTCCTTGCCGTTGCCCTTGTTTGTTGGGAAAGCTAGGCCGTTGATTCTGTTCGTTCCGGGCACATCCTTATAGGTGAGCACTCTGTAGACACCGGGTACTTTCTCCGCTTCGGTGGTGTCGATGGACAGAATGTTCGCGTGAGAAACCTGAGCCTGAACCAGCTTGATATGCAGGGTATCTTCGGGCAGCTTGATTCCCAAATCCGCGCCGAATTCCCATGTTCCCGTAACCTTGGCTATTGCCGAGGGGCGAGGCATACTGGAACCGAGAAGAGTTTCGCCTTCCTTCAGCTTAGGCCAAACTTCTTCTGTGGTAACTTCGCCTCTAATCATTTTCGCCGCGAGCATCACGGCGTCGACTATGGGCTTATACCCAGTGCATCTGCAAAGGTTTTTGTTCTTCTGGAACCACTGCCTGACCTCTTCTCTGGAGGGATATACGTTCTGGTCCAGCAGCGCCTTTGCCGACACTATGAAGCCGGGCGTGCAGAAGCCGCACTGAGCGGCGCCGTGAATCATCCACGCAAGCTGCAGAGGATGAAGCGCTTCCTTCGTTCCGACGCCTTCAATTGTGATTATGTGAGCCCCGTCCGGTATTCTTGAAATTTTATACAGGCAGGACCTGATTGGCGTTCCGTCCCACAGCACTGTGCATGTGCCGCATTCGCCTTTTCCGCAGCCAATTTTTGTTCCGGTAAGTAAAAGCTGGCTTCTCAGCACGTTCGCAAGTGTCTCTTCGGGATCCGCTTCGAAGTGCTTTTCAGCCCCATTAACATATATGGTTTTCTTAATCATTGGGTTGCCTCCTTTTTTTCCTCAACTATTTGAAACTAACCGACTTAATCAAATTCATGACTTAACTATGCTGCTGTAAGCTCTATAATCTGACGCCTGCGAATAAGTGCTGTTCAAACATAATTTGAAATATATCAGTGCTGTTCAACAAACAGCTCTTTGAACTTTGCCGCTACTGCCTGCTTCTTGGATATATTGCCGGAGGTTCCGTCTACGTATTGAATTGCCATGCTGGGGCAGTACTTTGCGCACTTCGGGCTTCCGCCGCACAGGCTGCATTTCATAATCTGTTTTTTAACCGGGTTAAAAGTGATGTTTCCGAACGGGCATGCACTGATGCAGATTTTGCATGCGATGCATTTCTTCGGATCGGGCAGAACAGCTCCGTTTTCATCTCTGTAGATTGCGCCCTTGGGGCACACTTTCATGCATGCCGCGTCTTCGCATTGCAAGCACATAACAGGTACCGAAACTTCAACTTCTTCAAAATGGATCACATCGACGCCATCATTCGGGCATACCGCCTCGCAGGTTCCGCAGTTAGTGCAATTCTCGGGAAAAATTGTTAGAATTTTGCTCATAATATTCCTGGTCACGCCCTCGCGATACCAGTTCACCTCCTACAAGTACTTTTTTTCTTATTTGATATAAGTCCCTTTTGTGCAGAAGACGGAACTTTTCTCAACTTAATTAAACTATAATATCTGCTCCAAAAAAATACTAACAGGATTCTTTAAAAAATAAGCCTATTTTTTGTTGCAATTATTTAACTTTTTGATTTTGGAGTAATTATCCTAAAAAACTGCTTAATAGTTTTAATGGCATCCTGACGCGAAAACACAGGATGCCATGATGATTTATATCCTATTCAGTCGAATAGGTCACAAATATGTATTTTTGTGTAATATGCTACCATTTTCCAACGATAAAGGCCCATCTATGTATATTTCAACACAAATGAGCCTTCTTGTCAAACTATTTTTCCAGCTTGTTATTCAACTGTTACGCTCTTGGCAAGGTTACGCGGTTTATCGATATCGCAGCCGCGGTAAACAGCAATATAGTAGGCAAAAAGCTGGAGCGGAAGGACTGCGAGCGAAGGCAGCAGCACCTCGTGCGTATCCGGAATCGCAATAATTTCGTCAATAGCGGAGGCTACCTTACTCCTTAAACCCTCGGTCGTAATGCCCATGACATGAGCGCCGCGTGCCTTGACCTCGAGAGCGTTTGAGAGTGTCTTCTCGACGAGCCTGCCGTAGGTCGCGACGGCAATGACCAAGGTTCCGTCGACTACAAGGGAAATAGTACCGTGCTTGAGTTCACCCGCAGCATACGCCTCAGAATGTATATACGATATTTCCTTGAGCTTTAGAGACCCTTCAAGCGAGAGCGCATAGTCGATGTTGCGCCCTATGAAGAACAAATCCTCGTTGTTGAAATGCTGATAGGCAAGATATTGGATGCTGGCTTTATCATCCAGTATTTTTCTCATGTTTTCCGGAACCGCTTCCAGCTCCCTCAGCACGGTGTCGTATTCGCTCTCGGCTATCGTACCGCGACAGTCCGCTATAAAGAGCGCAAGCAGTACCGTAACGGCGAGCTGCGTGCTGTAGGCTTTCGTTGTGGCGACGGCAATTTCAGGACCCGCTTTAGTGTATATGACCTTATCCGCGCTCTTTGCGATTGAGCTGCCCTCGACATTTACAATTGCAAGCGTCATTGCGCCGAGGCGTTTTGCCTCACACTGAGCCTCCAGCGTATCCGCTGTTTCACCGGACTGGCTGATGCAGATTACAAGCGTTTTTTTGTTGATTATCGGGTTGCAGTAGCGGAATTCCGAAGCCAGCACGACCTCGACAGGTACTCGCGCGAGCTTCTCGATGTTGTATTTCGCGATTACCCCTACATGTGAGGACGAACCGCAGGCTATAATGATGATTCTTTCAAGCTCTTTTATGTAGTCCTTATCCAGATATTCGGAAAGGTCGGCCTTCCTGTTTTTGATATAAGGCGCAATAGTACGGCTCACAGCGTCGGGCTGTTCCATGATTTCCTTAAACATGTAGTGCTCGTAGCCGCACTTATCGGCGGCGGAGATATCCCAGTCGACAAGGTATTTATCTTTTTTGATTTCGTCAAGGAAGGGTGTGTAGAACTTTATTCCGTCCCTGCGGACAACCGCGATATCGTCGTCATCGAGATAGGAAACGGTTTTCGTGTGGCTTATAACCGCCGTTACATCTGACGCAAAAAAGTTTTCTTTCTCGCCGTAGGCCACTATGAGCGGAGCGTGGCTTTTCACGGCGACCAGCGTTTCGGGATCGTCCGAGCAGACGATGCCCAGCGCATAGCTTCCCTCAAGCTCACGGACGGCTCTGGCAACCGCCTCAAGAATGTCGCCCTTATAGTAGAAATCAATGAGCTGAGCTGCGACTTCGGTATCTGTTTCGGACTTAAATACTCTGCCGCGGTTTATCAGCATCTCCTTAAGCGGAGCAAAATTCTCGATTATTCCGTTATGGACTATCGCTATGCGCCCGTTCTCGCTGACATGCGGGTGCGAGTTCACGTCCGAGGGCTTGCCGTGTGTAGCCCATCTGGTGTGGCCGATACCGACGCAGCCGGAAACAGTCTTTCCGTCGTCGCATTTTTCGCGGAGCACCGCGAGCCTTCCCATTGCTTTTACAACATTGATTCTCTCGCCGTCGTTCACGGCAATTCCGGCAGAATCATATCCTCTGTATTCGAGCCTTTGCAGGCCGTCCAATAGTATCGGAGCTGCCTCGCGGCCGCCTGTATACCCGACTATTCCGCACATATATATGACCTCCTGTTTAGTTCGTCTGCCGCCGTTTGCTTAAATTACAGCAGCATAGGTTTATACCGACTATAAAATTCCGACAACGCGCTCGACCGCCTGCTTTGTTTTCTCCGCGTCTCCGAATCCGGTGAGGCGTATGAACCCCTCGCCCTCAGGTCCGAAGCCCGCGCCGGGAGTCGTAACGACGTTTGCCTCGCGAAGCAGCCTGTCAAAGAAGCTCCAAGAACCGGCACCGTTCGGTGTCTTTGCCCAGATATAGGGAGAATTCACTCCGCCGAAGACGGAAAGTCCGGCCTTCTCAAGTCCCTGTCTTATCACGCGCGCGTTATTCATGTAATATGCGATAATTTCCTTGTATTCCCGTTCGCCCTGCTCGGAATAGACCGCTTCCGCGCCGCGCTGAACAATGTATGAGGTACCGTTGAATTTTGTGGACTGCCGGCGCATCCACGTATCGTTGAGGCTCATGCCTGAGCGCTTGAGCGCTCTTGGTATGACGGTGTAGCCGCAGCGCGTGCCCGTAAAGCCCGCGGTCTTGGAGAAGCTGCAAAACTCGATTGCACACTCCTCCGCACCGCTTATTTCGTATATGGAACGCGGGAGGGCGCTGTCCGAAATATATTCCCTGTAAGCCGCGTCGTAGAAAATTACGGAGTCGTTCCTGCGCGCGTAATCTACCCATATTTTCAGCTGTTCCTTGGTGGCCGTTGCGCCTGTCGGGTTATTCGGGAAGCAGAGGTATATTATATCGGGCGTTCTTACGGGCAGCTCGGGCATGAAGCCGTTCGCCTCATTACACGGAAGGTAGACTATATCCGTCCAGCGCTTACCGTCCCAGTCCCCTGCTCTGCCTTCCATTGCGTTCGCGTCTACATAGACGGGATAGACGGGGTCGCAGACAGCAACTACGTTATCCTGCGCGAATATGTCCCCGATGTTTCCGCAATCGCTTTTCGCGCCGTCGGATACGAATATCTCGTCAGCCTTTATTTCCGCACCGAAGGGTACATAATCATGTCTGACTATCGCTTCGCGCAGAAAATCATAGCCCTCGTAGGGGCCGTAGCCCATAAAGGTTTTCTTGTCGGCCATATCATCCACAGCACGGTGCATCGCATTTATTATGGCGGGGCTGAGTGGCTGGGTAACATCGCCTATTCCGAGCTTGATAAGCTCCTTATCCGGGTTCACGGCGCTGTATTCCGCCGTTCTTTTCGCCACCTCCGCAAAGAGATAACTGCCGGGCAGCTTTGAAAAGTTCTCGTTCATTCTGACCATTTGATATGCTCCTCAGATTCAGATATACAGCTCTCCGTCAAAGACCGTGACCGCAGGGCCGGTCATATAGAGCTTGTTTTTATCTCTGTCCCATTCGATTAACAGCTCTCCGCCGCGAAGACGGACAGTTACGGCATTTTCCGTATGTCCGTTCAGTATCGAGGCCGCAGCTGAGGCCGTTGCGCCGGTACCGCAGGCGAGCGTTTCACCGCTGCCGCGCTCCCAGACGCGCATTTTTATTGTATTCTTATCTATGACCTCGACAAATTCGGTATTCACTCGTTCGGGAAAAAGCGGATGGTTTTCGAATTTCGGTCCTATTGTCTTAAGGTCGAGCGCGTCGACATCAGGTACAAACACAACAGCATGCGGATTTCCCACAGAAAGAGCCGTTACATAATATTCCTCATTTCCAACAATTACCGAACGGTTAATAAAGCTCTTTCCGTGCTCCGCTAATGGGATGAACTGCGGGCGCAGCTCGGGCGAGCCCATGTCGACTCTGGCGGATTTTACGATTCCGTCCTCAACATTCAGGTCAAGGGTTTTTATCCCTCCGCCTGTTTCGATTCTGAGACTTTTTTTATCGGTCAATCCTTTTTCAAACACGAATTTCCCGACACATCGGATGCCGTTGCCGCACATCTGAGCATTACTTCCGTCCGCGTTGTACATATCCATTTTAAAATCTGCTGTTTCCGATGGGCATATGCAGATAAGCCCGTCGCTCCCGACGCCAAAATTACGGTTTGACACGAGCTTCGAAAACTCCGGTCTGTCGGAAATTTCCTCTTCAAAGCAGTTTACATACACATAGTCGTTGCCGCAGCCCTGCATTTTTGTAAATTTCATATGTTTCACCTCCTGCATGCATACGCAGAAATAAATCAAACTACATCATATTTTGCGCCCCGCAGGAAACCCTAATGTGTGGGGGTGCATATTTTGGGTATTGTATATCTTAGGACTTTAATTATATATATTGCACTGATATTCGCAATGAGACTAATGGGAAAGCGGCAGCTCGGCGAAATTGAGCTTTCGGAGCTTGTTATAACCGTGCTCATTTCCGATATCGCGGCGCATCCTTTGCAGGATATCGGTATTCCGCTCATGAACGGCATCCTTCCCATAATTATTTTGCTCTGCTGCGAATTGATAATCTCAGGAATTATTGTTAAAAGCAATCGCGCCAAGGAGCTCATATGCGGCAAGCCGTGTTTTATAATAGTCAACGGCGTGATAGACCAGAAGGAAATGAAGAAAAACCGCCTGACGCCGGATGAACTGGCCGAGGAACTGCGCGGTCAGAGCGTACTGGATATCAGCCTGATAAAATACGCCATATTGGAAACGGACGGAAGACTGAACATAGTTCTTTTTCCGTCCGAACGTCCCGTTACCGCGGGTCAGATGAGCATTGCTGCCGAGGATGGCGGTTATCCCGTTGTAATAATCGACAACGGGCAGATTGTCCGGAAAAATCTCCGTCTCTGCGGAAAAGACGAGAAATGGCTGCAAAAGGAGCTGTCCGCAAGAAAGGTCAACGACCCGAAGGAGGTTTTCCTGATGTCGGTAAACAATGCCGGACAGATATATTTCGCAAAAGCGGAGGGTAAAAAGTGATACGTGAAATAATCGCATTTTCGCTGCTTGTCGCGCTCCTCGCGCTGTCGCTTGTCAATGTGACGTACATTGAAAACAAAACCGAGCTTCTCGCCGGTGAGATTAATGAGGCGCACGAGCTGTATCAAAAAGGCGACAATGAGGAAGCAGCCGCCCGCGTTGAAAAATCGCTGAACGATTGGCTTAGCTGGGAATCATATTCTCATATTATGCTGCGCCACAGCGAAATCGACGTAATTACAGGCGCGTATTACGAGTTGCTCGAACAGCTCGAAGGAGAGGAAAAGGTGACGGACGCTTCGTTCGACGCTCTGATAGAAACGCTCAACGATATTGTCAAGAAAGAGCGCGTCACTTTTGGCTCGCTGCTTTAGGCTTTCTTATCGATTAGCTTCTGCAGCTCCTCAAAGAAGGTATTGACATCCTTGAACTGGCGGTAAACGGAAGCAAAGCGGACATAGGCGACCTCGTCCACGTCCTTGAGCTTACTCATGACCATTTCACCGATTTCGGCAGTCGAAACCTCTCGCTCGAGAGAGTTTTGAAGCTCCTGCTCAATTTCGTCCGCTATTCTTTCAAGCGATTGCAGCGAAACCGGGCGTTTTTCGCAGGCTCTGAGCATTCCATTCATGATCTTGATTTTGTCGAAGGTCTGGCGGGAGCCGTCGCGCTTTACCACGACGAGCGGCAGGCGTTCCATTATCTCGTAAGTGGTGAATCTCTTTTGGCAGGCAAGGCACTCCCTGCGGCGGCGTATTGTTGCTCCCTCTTCCGCGGGACGCGAGTCGATGACTTTACTTTCGGCATAGCCGCAAAACGGACATCTCATAACAGTTCTCCTCAAAAATAGTTTTTTCTTCGCCCTGTTACTTTAAGTATTGCTTTTAATTATGTTATTTTAACACATTTTTCAAATCAGTGCTACACATATTTGTGCTGCCGGTACTTTATTCACACTTTTTTAACTATATATGGTTATTACGACAAATATTACAGCGATAAAAAGCGGCAGTTGTGCGTTCAACCCAAATCGTTTTTCGATAGTTTCAGGAATTCCTCTTTCGTCATAAGTACGTTTAGAACCTCCAGCATCGAATTAGGGGAAAGCTTTGAGGGCAGGTTTAGCTTTTTCAAAAGCACCTGTCTTTTTTTAACGCTGTCCTTTCCGCCGGAGAGTCCCGCCTCAAAAAGGTCAAGCTTGGTGATTTCCTCAGCCCTTATTTCGCCGTCCGCTTCACCAAAGGCAACGCCCGCATTTTTCAGTGCGGCTTCAATCACTTCGCGGCTCATCCCCTCAACGCCTAGAATACCCTCTTTTGATGGGGAGCTTTTTCGCTTTTCCTTCCCCGCGATTTCGGGTATGTAGGCGTGCTTTATATATTTCGGGTCAATCGAGCCCTTCAGAAAATTTCTTATGACAAAGCCCGCCCCGTCGCTGTCCGTGAGCACAACGAGCCCGCGTGTCTCCGCAAGTTTCCGGAAAAGCGCAAGCTTCTGCTTATCGGAGAAGATACCGAAGCCCTCTGTTTCGATTATCGTTCCGTCGATTATCTGGCTGAGCGTGTTTTTATCGTAACGTCCCTCGACTATAATTACCTCGCTGACCTTAATCATTTTTTGTCACCTACAGCGACGCGCAGCAGCAGCTCTTTCAAGATGTCCTCGTCGTCCTCGGAGGAGCTCTTCATCCTGTAATCGCTCTCGGCGCAGAGCTCGACGGCTCTCTTAAGCTGAGAGGTTTTGAAGCCGGCGGCTGATTTGAGCAGCTTATCCGCCAGAAAGGGATAGCCGATTCCGCAGCTTTCCATTACAAAATCGCGGCCCAGTCCCTTATCCAGTGCGACGCGCGCGGTGTAAAGCCTTCTCATCTGAAAGCCTATCATCGCAAGTATTTTTATCGGGTGCTCGCCGGAAGCCAGAAGCTCCGCCATAAGATATGCCGCCCTGTCGTAGTCCTTTTCCGAAAGCCTGTCCGTCATTTCGAACACGCTTGCCTCAGGTATGCGCTGAGCCGTCCGCTCGATGTCCGCGCTTGTAACGGTTTCCGACTTTGAATAACCCGCGATTTTATCAATCTCGAGTATCAGTCTTGTCATCAGCTCGCCTGATGTGAAAATCAGCTTTTCGCACTCGGCTCTTCCGATGTTTTTTCCCAGAGCTGCAAAACGGCGGGTTATCCAGTTAATAATAAGGCTCTGCGGCTGCGTCGTAAATTCGATTGCGCTGCCGAGTTTTTTTATCGTCTTGACTGCCGTGAGCCTTCCGTCCGGCTCGTAGCCTATAGGGAGCAGAAGCGCGACTGTTGAATATTCCGGAATATCCGAAACGATGCTTTTTAGTCTCTCCGCATCCTCGTCCTTAACAGAGTTTATTTCAAAATCACGAACCTCGATTAGCATCTTTTCGCCCATAAAGGGAACTGCATCCACAGCCTCGGTCAGCTTCTGCATATTGAGCGGCGCACCTTGCAGCCTGTGATAGTTAAAGTCCGCGCTGCCGCCCTCGATACAGAGCTTCTTTATCTCGTCAAAAAAGCTCTCGCGAAGATAATCCTCGGCTCCCCAGAGCAAGTACAGCCTTTCGGGGCCCTTGTCCCGAAGCTCACGAAGGACGGCTCCATAGTCGGTTTTTTTATCCTTATCGTTTTTTGCCACGGATTTGTCCTCCTTAACCGGCTATTTTGAAGGTGATGCTTCCTTCTTCGTCCGTTCTGAAAATCTGCATGCCTGCCGCTTCGAAGCGTGACAAAGCCTCTTTGGTCGGGTGTCCGTAGGTATTGTAACCGCAGGAGACCGCCGCGTATTCCGCGTGAAGTGCATCTAAAAGCTCCGCGGAGCTTGAAGTTTTCGAACCGTGATGCCCCGCGATAAAAAGCTCTGCATCAGGAAGCTTGTGCGCGGCAACAAATTCCTCTTCCTCAGAAAAGCCCGTGTCCCCACTCACCAAAGTATCAAAGTCTCCGATACTCGCCAAAAGGATGAGCGACGGCTCATTCTGGCTGAAGGTCGGATATACGTTTATTTTTAGACCGTCGGCGTCAACCGCCGAGTCGTGTTCTATTATGTAAACTTCAGTTCCAAGCTTTTCGGCAAGGCTGATTATTTTTCCGTGTTGAGCTTTATCGAATGAGCCGTCCGGTATGACAAGCTTTTTTACGTTCACTCGGCTCATAAGGCGCATCACGCCGTTTACATGATCGTCGTCAAAATGCGTGAGCAGCAGGACATCCACCGTCTTTCTTCCGCTGCCCAAAAGCAGACCCGCTACAGTATCTCCGGCGTTGGTATTCTTGCCTTTTCCGCCGCAGTCAATAACCGCGGCAGCGTCTCCGTCCGTGAAAACTAGGCTCTGTCCCTGACCCACGTCGACAACTGTGACGGTTCCGTTATCATCTTTTATGCAATACTGAGAAACCAGTACGACACAGCAGAGTGAAATGACCGCAAGGCAGACCGGTATCGCCGGACGGAAGCCCTCTTTTCTGCGGAAAATATAGCAAATTAAGAATATTATGTAAACCAGCACGAGCCACCAGCCGAAGAAGTTTCCTCGCGTATAAACTGCGGCATAGGGTACTGAGGCAGCGGCTTTTACCAACGTTATGATATACCTTGCGAGCAGACTTGTCAAAGTGCCCGCCAAGGCTCCCACGGGCAGCCAGATAAATCCGAGAATACAGGAGATATAGCCCAGAATGAAGGCAGCGGAAATTGCCCAAAAGATAAACACATTTACGAGTATTCCTATGAGCGAAACATAGCCGAAATACAGCGCTGCAATGGGTGTTGTGAATACCAGCGCTCCGAGCGTTGCGGCAAGGGCAGCGCAAGCGCCCGTAACAAGCTTAAACGGTAAATTATTATGTAAACCTTTCAGCTTGTCCTTTCCGCCGATGGCGCCGCGAACTTTGAGGTACAGCGGTTTATAAATTTTCGGGGTTACTAGTATCATACCCAGCATCGCCGCAAATGAAAGCTGCAGGCTCACCGACTCACACGCAGCGGGGTTAATGAGTAGGAGCAGCGCCAGTATCGCCATAAGCGAGGTCAGCCCGTCGTTCTCTCTTCGTATCAGTGGAGCGATAAGCACAGTCGTAATCATGAAAGCCGCTCTTACGACTGACGGAGTCGCCCCCGCAAACGGAACGAAAAGCCAGACTATCGGTATCGCAACGAGCGAGGCGAGCTTCTTTCGGCGAACTATGAGTGAAATGAAGCCCACAAGAAAGGCCACGTTCATGCCCGAAACCGCAACGACATGCAGAATTCCCGATTCCGCCATGTTAGCGTAGAGCACCGTATCGTCGTACAGCAAGTTCGTGTCGCCTGTCAGAAGTGCAGTCATGAGCGGGGAAGTTTTTTGAGGAAATACCTTCAACGAGATGTCCTTAATACTTTTTGCAAGAGTTTTCGGGAAATACATAAAGGAAAAGTCGCTCTTTCCCGTGACCTTGATATCACCGTTAAGATAGCACAGTGAATACACGTTATCCGCGTTGTAGCCGCTGAATTCTTCGCCGTAACGCTCATCGGCCGACTTGAATCTGACGTTCGCTTCGATGTTGTCCCCGGGCAAAACCCCGTTAATCTCGTCGCCATAGGCATAGAGCAGCGCTGTAAGGTGTGGAATATTCTCCCCCGTGAGTCTGACTGTTACGGTGGAATAATTATCGTGTATTTCGGGATAGTCCGTGACTCTAGCGGTCACTGACCGCTCGGCTCCTGAGATATTTCTTGCCGGTACGGTTTTATACTGATACGAAACATAGCTGACCGAAAACCCGACTGTGGCTGAAAGGCAAATGAGCAGTACGCGCGTACGCATATCGCCCTTCATAAACAGCGCCGCAAGAGATATCAGTGCGCAGAGTCCGGCAAAGGCGAAATACAGCCAAGGCGGCACAAGATAATATGCTACAAAGACCGCTATGGAAAACGCGGCCGCGGCTGTTGCCAGTTTTCGCATACTCTATCCCTCCCTTGCCCGATTTACAAAGACGGCGGACATTTCTGCCCGCCGTCAGGCGTTTATTCATAACTCGCCAAAAACGTATTTTTCGAAAGTATTGCTCTTTTAAACCAGCGTTTCACCGAGAGGTTTTCCCGCGAGCACATGGAAATGGATATGCGGAACGGTCTGCCCCGCGTTCTCGCCGCAGTTATTGATGATGCGGAAGCCGTCCGTAAGCTTTTCCTGCACCGCGAGCTTTGCGATGACCTCGAAGCAGTGTGCGACTATGCCCGAATTTGCAGCAGTAATATCAGCCGCGGATACCAAATGCTCTTTCGGAACAACTAGAAAATGCACGGGCGCCTGCGGGTGAATGTCGCGGAATGCGATGACCCTGTCGTCCTCATAGATTTTGTCGGAGGGGATTTCTCCCGCGGCTATTTTGCAGAAAATGCAGTCTGCCATAATATTTCTCCTTTCGCCTAAAGCGTAGAAAAACCTAGTTCTTTGCCTTATCGTTCACGTAGTTGTCAATGGTCGCAAGCGCGTTATCGAGCATGAGCTCGTCCTTAGCCCCGCCCATCGCTCTCTCGGGCTTGCCGCCGCCGCTGCCACCAGTTATCGCGGTAACGTGCTTTATCAGGTCACCGGCGCGTATGCCGGCTTTTATCGCGGCATCTCCGCAGACGGAAAGAAGGCTTATCTTGTCCCCATTGACAGATGCCAGCACCGCGACGATGTTCTCGTCCTTATCGCGGAGCATATCGCCCATCAGACGGAGATCGTCCGCTGACAGCTCTGGGAATATTCCCGTAATGATTTGCAGACCTTTGACGGTTTTTGCGCCGAACATGACTCTGTCGGCCTCAAGCTTGAGCTGCTGAGCCTGCATCTTTTCAACCAGCTTGCGGGCATTCTTGGCTTCCTGTATAAACTGGGCAAATTTATCTTCCAACTCATTCGGGTTCGTTTTCAGAGTCTCGGATATGCGGCGCAGGATTTCCGAGCCTTCGCGCATTTCATCCATTACAAGCTCTCCGACAACGGCTTCTATGCGCCTTATACCCGACGCGACGGAGAACTCGCTCTTAATGCGGAAAGGTCCGACCTTTGCGGTATTGTCAAGATGCGTGCCGCCGCAAAGCTCGATGGAATAGCCCTCGCCCATGTTGACAACACGGACAAATTCGCCGTATTTTTCGGTAAACAGTGCCATCGCGCCCATTTTTTTGGCGTCGGCTATTGCCATTTCCTTAATGTCTATGGTGTAGCCTTCAAGTATTGCACGGTTTACATACTTCTCAACGAGCTTCAGCTCGTCCTCGGCTATGGCGGAAAAATGCGTGAAGTCAAAGCGGAGCTTGTCGGGTTCGACAAGTGAGCCTGCCTGCTCGACATGGTCGCCGAGAACAGTACGCAGAGCCTTGTGCAGAAGATGGGTCGCGGAGTGCGCACGCATTATCGCGCGGCGGCGCTCAATGTCTATTTTTGCAGTTACGGTATCCTCAACACTGATTTCACCGCTTCTCATTATGCCGTGGTGCATATATTTCCCGGCTTTGTTCTTCTGAACGTCCGTAACCTCAAAGTCGCCGGAAGCGGTTTTAATTGAGCCGTGGTCGGCTGTCTGCCCGCCCATTTCGGCATACATCGGGGTTTTATCGAGAACGATAATCGCCTCATCGCCCTCATGTGCCTTTGCGGAAAGCTCCTCGCTGACAACGATGGCAAGTACTTTTGCCTCATCCTCGACACGGTCATAGCCCACAAATTTCGTGGGCGTTGTGTCAAGGCCAAGGTCAATTCCGGCCCACGCAAGGTCGCCCAGCGCGGCTCTCGCCTCACGGGCGCGAACGCGCTGCTCCTGCATGCACTCGTCAAAAACCTTGCGGTCAATTTTAAGTCCCTGCTCCTCTGCAATCTCCGCGGTGAGGTCAACAGGGAAACCGTAGGTGTCATAAAGCTTGAAAGCGTCGGCACCGCTGAAGACCTCTGCGCCGGACTTTTTGTGCTCATCCAGCATATCGGTTACTATCTTCATGCCGGCGTCGATGGTCTTGGCGAAGTTCTCTTCCTCAATTTTAATAACGCGGGTTATATAGTCCTGCTTCTGTACAAGCTCCGGATAGGCTATTTTATTCGCGGCTATGACCGTCGCGCAGACCTCAAAGAGGAAAGGCTCATTAACGCCCAACAGCTTGCCGTGGCGCGCGGCGCGGCGCAGAAGCCTGCGCAGAACGTAGCCGCGCCCCTCGTTTGAGGGCAGAACGCCGTCACAAATCATCATAGTCGAGGAGCGAATATGATCCGTTATTACGCGCAGTGAGGTATCAACCTTTTTGGACTGACCGTAGCGTGCGCCCGTTATCTCGCTCACTTTGTTCGTAATGCTCATGAGTGTGTCGACGTCGAACAGCGAGTCGACTCCCTGACATACAACGGCAAGGCGCTCAAGTCCCATACCGGTGTCTATGTTCTTCTGTGTTAGCTCAGTATAGTGGCCCTGTCCGTCGTTATTAAACTGGCTAAACACATTATTCCATATTTCGATATATCGGTCGCAGTCGCAGCCGACCTTGCAGTCCGGCTTGCCGCAGCCGTATTCCTCGCCGCGGTCGAAATAAATCTCCGAGCAGGGGCCGCACGGACCGGAGCCGTGCTCCCAGAAGTTATCCGCCTTGCCGAGACGAGTAATTCTTGCCTCGGGAATGCCGATTTCGTCACGCCAGATTGCGAAGGCATCGTCATCCTCCAGATAAACCGAGGGATAGAGTCTTTCGGGATCTATGCCCACCCACTGCGGTGAGGTTAAAAACTCCCAGCTCCATGCGATTGCCTCATGCTTGAAGTAATCGCCGAAGGAAAAGTTGCCGAGCATCTCAAAATATGTGCCGTGGCGCGCAGTGTGACCGATGTTCTCAATATCGCCGGTGCGGATGCACTTCTGGCAGGTGCACACTCTATGGCGCGGCGGCTCCTGTTCTCCCGTAAACCACGGCTTCATCGGAGCCATGCCGGAATTTATAAGCAGAAGAGACGCGTCGTTCTGCGGTATGAGAGAAAAACTGGGCAGACGCAGATGTCCCTTGCTTTCAAAAAATGACAGAAATTTTTCTCTTAGTTCGTTCAGTCCGAATTTTTCCATATCTCTTGTTTTCCTCCCAATATCGCTCTCTACAAAAAAATGCTCTCATCCCCTGTGATTTAGGGGCGAAAGCATGACTTCGCGGTACCACCCTAATTTACCCCGAAAATCGAGGTATCTTACGTTGCCTTTAACGCAGGCAAGCCGCCCGTTCTCGCGGGTCGCTCAAAAGCGGCTGCGAAAAGTGCCTGTGAGGAGCTTTCACCGTTCTCCCTCGCTTTACACCGCTGCTTAACGCTTACTTTTTCATAGCGATTATTACAATATGACTGATAAATTTTATCAGTATTAAGAGTGCTTGTCAACAGCTTGTTGCGGCGGCAAGCCAACGTTCAGCTAATGATTATAACCATTTTTTCGCATGACACTATAACAGGTGCAGTTCGAGCCTCTTTTTCCGTATGAAGATGTAGTATCCACCGCAAATCAGAATGCTTGACAGGGTGGAAATCGGAACGGCAAGGCCAATTGTAAACAATTCCGCGTTCGGAAGGCGACTCAGGTAGTATGAAATTGGTATCCTAACGGCGAAGGAAGAAAGCAGACCCTGTATAAGGACAAAGTTTGTTTTTCCAATACCGTTGAAGTATCCTAAAAAGCAAAACACGAAAGGAACGAGCAGAAATTCCGCTGAAGTACCGCGCATATAGTTCTGAGCGGCAGCAATAACAACTGGGTCGTTTTCAAAGAAGCCCGCGAGAACATCGCCCGCGAAGAAAGTAAGCGAAAACGTTACTATGCCGAAAGCAAAGGACGCTATCATACCCGCTCCGAGTCCCTTAATTGCCCTGTGCTCCTGCTTCGCGCCGACATTCTGCGCGACAAACGCGGAAAGCGCATACATAAACGAGATAGGTACGAGCGCAAGGAATACGAACAGCTTTTCGGAAATACCGATGCTTGCTGAGGCAACAAGTCCGAGAGAATTCATGATTGCGATTATAATCAAAAATGACAGACTGATGCAGAAGTCCTGGAGCGCCACGGGGCCTCCGGTCTTTAGTAACCGAAGTGACGAGCCTTTTGAGCTCATAAGTTTTTCCTTTGAAACCGCGAAGGGCAGCCCGTCTTTTCTGATTTTGTAAATGGAGAACACAACACTCACAGCCTGCGCGAAAACCGTCGCGATAGCCGCGCCTGTTGCGTCAAGCTTGAACACTCCGCAAAGCAAAAGATCGCCGAGAATGTTCGTAACACACGCAATCGAGATGAATAAAAGAGGAGATTTAGAGTCACCCAGCCCCCTGAAAAGCGCGCTTATTACGTTGTATGCAGTTATGAAAATCAGTCCGCCCCCGCAGATGCGGACGTATTGAATCGTTTTTTCAGCCGCCTCAGCCGGAACTTTCATTAGAACCACGATTTGCGGTGCCATTACAACCATAATGACCGAAATCGCAAGCCCTACGATAGAAAACAGCTTTATCGCTCCGCCAAGTGTTCTTGCCGCGCTTTCATCGTCCTTCGCGCCCACAAAACGGCCTATCAGCACTGTCACCGCCATAGAAAGTCCGGTTATGACTTCCATAATGGACTGCATTATCTGGCTGCCGTTTGCAACGGCTGAAACGCTTGTGGTATCACCGAATTTACCAACGACAATGAGGTCAACCGCTCCGTACAGCGCCTGCAGCAGTATTGTCAGCATGAGCGGTATCGCAAACTTTAAAAGCGGCGAAAATATTTTCCCTTGCAGAATTGTATCTTTGCCGTCTGGCATTTTTAACTCCTTGAGAAGCCGCAGCCTCTATGTTTCATAATAGCTTTCGTCGTTTATCCTGTCTTCGCAGGCCTTCATCGCGTCAAGTGTCTTTGACAGCAGTGTGTCAAGCTCCCAGCCCAGCAGCTCTGCTCCCTTTTCGATAATTTCACGGCTGCAGCCGGCGGCAAACTTCTTGTCCTTAAATTTCTTTTTGAGAGAGGAAAGTTCCATGTCCTGTGTGCTTTTTGATGGGCGCATAAGCGCGGCTGCGCCGATTAGCCCGGTAAGCTCGTCTGACGCAAACAGTATCTTTTCCATTTGATGCTCAGGGGAAATATCGACACATATGCCATAGCCGTGGCTTGCGACGGCATGGATAAGCCTTTCATCAAGACCCTTTTCGCGCATGATTTCCTGTACCTTAACACAGTGTTCCTCGGGATAAAGCTCAAAATCAAGATCGTGTAGCATTCCTACTATCTCCCAAAAATCCGCTTCCTCCGCAAAGCCCTCCGTTTCCGCGAAATAGCGCATGCAGAGCGCGACGGTCTGTGAGTGCTTCAGATGGAAAGGGTCCTTGTTGTATTCCTTCAGCAGTTCCCAAGCCTTTTTTCTATTCAGCTCCGTCATATCCGGTACCTCCGATATCAGAAATCCTTATATATCAGAGTAGTATAACACATGAAAACGCAGGAATCAATTCAAAATGAAAAAGTGACAGGCAAGCACCTGTCACTTTCGACAAAATCTTATTTTTAGTCTCCGAAGAATATCCCGATGTCCCTCGCCGTCTGTATCAGCGGATGATCCGTCGGCAGAAACTTGGTTCTGCTCGCCGCGTCCTCAAGCGGAACAGCGATTATATTGCCGCCCTGAATACCGACCATATGTCCGTATTTCTTCTCCATAATAAGCTTCGCCGCGGCGGTGCCGAACTGTGTCGCCAGCACGCGGTCATACGGGCAGGGTGGGCCGCCTCTCTGGTAGTGGCCCGGCACGGTAACGCGGGTCTCCTGTCCGGTGATGCTCTCAAGCTCGCTTGCTATGCGATAGGATATAGTTGAATGCTTCATGGTCTCCTTGACCACTCTGCGCTCATCCTCGGTCAGAACCGCATCTTTATCGGATACAGCTCCCTCGGCAACTGCGATTATTGTGAAATGACGTCCGCGCTTTCTGCGGTATTCAACCACTTCCGCAACCTTTGCTATATCATAGGGTATTTCGGGTATCAGTATGACGTCCGCGCCGCTCGCAACACCCGCATTAAGCGTGAGCCAGCCCGCGTCGCGCCCCATCAGCTCAACAAGGAACACGCGGCTGTGGGAGCTTGCCGTCGAGTGTATGTAGTCAATAACATTCGACGCTATGTCAACTGCGCTCTGGAAACCGAAGGTCGTATCCGTTCCCCATATATCGTTGTCTATTGTCTTTGGCAGGGTGATTATGTTCATGCCCGCGTCCATAAGGAGCTTCGCACTTTTCTGCGTACCGTTGCCGCCCATGACGACAAGACAGTCAAGATTCAGGCGGTTGTAGGTATCCAGCATGGACGGCATAAGGTCGTTGCCCTTTTCGTCCACTATGGCCTTGCCCGGAATGAATTTCTGGCGGGAGGTGCCGAGTATAGTTCCGCCCTCGGTGAGTATGCCGGAAAAATCTTTTGCTTCCATAAACTTGTAGTCACCCTCGATAAGTCCGCGATAGCCGTCGTACATACCGAAGATTTCAACATTGTCAATATGCTCTATAAGCGCTTTTCCAACGCCGCGTATCGCTGCGTTGAGACCCTGACAGTCTCCGCCGCTCGTCACAATACCGATTTTTGTGCTGCGTTTCATATCTTTATCTCACCCCTTATGTTTGTGCCACTCATTACAAATGTATCATACATCGCAGAAAGGAGAATGTCAATAAAAGTTCAGCGGCAGACCTTGAGTCTGCCGCTGAATATTATGCAGCTTATTTTAAGAGCCCCTGCTCCATCATTGCCTTGACCTTAATGGGCAGTCCGTAAAGGTTTATGAAGCCCTCGGCGTCCTTCTGGTTATAGTCGCTTGCGCCGAAGGTAGCGATATTTTCGGAATACAGCGAGTACGGTGAAGTAACCGAAGCATTTATCATATTGCCCTTGTAAAGCTTAAGCTTTACCTTGCCTGTCACGCTTTCCTGCGTCACATCTACGAACGCGTCAAGCGCTTTTTTAAGCGGTGTGAACCACTGGCCGTTATAGACTAGCTCGGCGTAGGTGACGGAAAGCTGCTCCTTGAGATGCGCCGTTGCCTTATCAAGGCAGAGCGTTTCGAGCACCTGATGAGCGTAATAGAGTATTGTGCCGCCCGGGGTTTCGTAAACGCCGCGGCATTTCATGCCGACAAGCCTGTTTTCAACTATGTCGATAAGTCCGATGCCATTCTCTCCGCCCAGCTTGTTGAGCTTCCAGATGATGTCTGCGACCTTCATTTTCTCGCCGTCAAGAGCGACGGGATTGCCCTTGACGAATTCCAGTTCCACATAGGTCGGCTTATCGGGAGCCATTTCCGGCGATACGCCCATTTCAAGGAAACCTTGCTTGTTATAAAGCGGCTCGTTCGCGGGGTCCTCAAGGTCGAGACCCTCGTGGCTCAGATGCCACATGTTCTTGTCCTTGGAGTAGTTTGTTTCACGGTTTATCTTGAGAGGAATGTTATGCGCTTCGGCATAATCTATCTCCTCCTCGCGGCTCTGTATGCTCCACTCTCTCCACGGGGCGATAATTTTCATCTGTGGAGCAAGAGCCTTGACTGCCAGCTCAAAACGCACCTGATCGTTGCCTTTGCCGGTGCAGCCGTGGCAGATTGCGTCCGCTCCCTCTTTCAGAGCGATTTCAACAAGTCCTTTCGCTATGCAGGGACGCGCGGTTGAAGTACCGAGCAGATAGGTCTCGTACTTCGCGCCGGCTTTCATCGTGGGAACTATGTAGTTTTCGGCATAGTCGTCAATGAGGTCGAGAATGTAAAGCTTGCTCGCACCTGTTTTGAGGGCCTTCTCCTCAAGTCCGTCAAGCTCGTCGGTCTGACCTACGTTGCCGGAAACAGCTATGACTTCGCAGCCGTAATTTTCCTTGAGCCACGGAATTATTATCGATGTGTCAAGCCCGCCCGAATAGGCAAGCACGCATTTTTTAATTTCACTCATTATGAATTCCTCCGGATATTTATTCAGTATATTTGCATTATAGCACTTGAATTATGAAATATCAATAGTAATAATGCAACATTATCCGCTTTATTTTGCATACTGTTTTAAACATCCGTAAAAAGTGAATTTTATCCGAAAGTTTATGAATAATTGCATTTGCGGATAAAACGTGCTAATATATGCGTAATATTTTTACAGCAGAAAGAAGAGATATAAATGTCCATATTGAGAGCGCGCGAATACCTGCGCGCCTGCGGAGTTGAAGACAGGGTTCAGGAATTCACGGTTTCGAGCGCGACAGTCGAGCTTGCGGCCGAGGCTCTCGGCGTTGAGCCGGCGCGAATTGCAAAATCCCTGTCGTTTAAAAGCGGTGAGGGTGCCCTTCTTGTCGTCGCAGCGGGCGACGCCAGAATAAACAATCAGAAGTTCAAGGAAAAGTTCGGCATGAAGGCAAAAATGCTCACGCCCGCGGAGGTTGAGGAGCTGATTGGTCATGCGGTCGGCGGCGTCTGCCCCTTCGGCATAAATGACGGAGTTCCCGTATATATAGATAATTCGATTCTGCGTTTCAAAACCGTTTTTCCCGCTGCCGGAAGCTCAAGCAGCGCGGTCGAGCTGACACCCGACGAGCTTTATAAATACTCAAAGGCTGTTGAATGGGTTGAGGTATGCAAGCTTCCGGAGAAAGAGGAATGAGCAGGTGCTTTCTCTGTCCACGGGTCTGCGGTGCTGACCGGAGCAGCGGGGAGCGCGGCTTCTGCGGCTGCGGCGAAATGCCCGTTATCGCGAGAGCTGCCGCTCATTTCGGCGAGGAGCCCTGCATCAGCGGCGATTGCGGCAGCGGAACTGTTTTTTTCTCTGGCTGCAATATGCATTGCGTTTTCTGCCAGAACCGTGAAATCAGCATCGAGGGACGCGGCAAGGAAGTCCGTGTTGCGCGGCTTGCCGAGGTATTCTCGGAGCTTGAGGAAAGCGGCGTTCACAACTTGAACCTTGTCACCGCGACTCATTTTGCGGACAAGGTCGTCGAGGCGTTGAAGCTTGCGAAACCGAAAATTCCGGTCGTGTGGAATTCCTCCGCCTATGAGAGTATCGAAACGCTGAAAATGCTCGAGGACTATGTGCAGGTCTATATGCCCGACCTTAAGTACAGCTCTGATGATGCCGCCCTCCGTTACTCAGGCGCGAAGGATTATCCTTCTGTCGCAAAAAAAGCCATATTGGAAATGTACCGTCAGACAGGGCGCTTTGTTTTGGACGCGGACGGGCTATTGAAAAGCGGCGTGCTCATAAGGCACCTTATCCTGCCCGAAAGACTTGACGACGTTTTTGACGTAATCGACTGGATATCGGAGAGTTTTCCCAAAAACGGCGTGCTTTTCAGCCTAATGAGCCAGTTCTTTCCGCTTGCGGATAAGGAAAAATATCCGGAGCTTGACAGATTGCTTTCAAAGGACGAATATGAAAGAGCGCAGAGCTATCTTTCCCTGTCAGCCATCGAAAACGGATATTTTCAGGAGCTGTCGTCGGCAACCGGCGAGCTGATTCCGGATTTTGACCTGACGGGAGTATAACTGAATTTTCAGGAGGCGGCATTATGGCACTTGAAGTAGGTCAAAAATTCACAAAGGAAATGCTTGTAACCGAAAAAAATGTGGTTTCCGCAATTTCGGACTCTATTAAGTTCGACGTTCTGGCAACTCCTTTTTTGGTTGCGTTAGTTGAGGACAGCTGCAACAGCAATCTTCTCCCCCAGCTCGAAACGGGCTATGTGAGTGTCGGCGTCCACGTTGATATCTTCCATACAGCCGCTACGCCTATCGGGCACAAGGTCTGGGTCGAGAGCGAAATTGCCGAAATTGACGGAAGAAAAATCACCTTCAACTTCAATGCTTTTGACGACATAAACGGCGACGTCGGCTTTGGGACTCACGAGCGTTTTATCGTTAATTTTGAGCGTTTTTCAAAGAAAAGCTGAAACTTTTCCGTAATACAGTCACTATATCCTTCAGAACCGAAATTTTTATTGTTCAAATTTGCTGTTGACAAGTATAATTCCTGCGGTTATAATGAGCGACAATAAGATAAAAGCTGTGAAAAGGAATACTAAGCGCCGAGCGAAATTCAGAGAGAAGCCGTTAGCTGCGAGACTTCATGAACGGAGCGCCGAAGCCGCCTTTGAGCTGTGGACGGAAAGCACATTATGTGAGTACGCTCCAACGGATCTCCGCCGTTACATGGAGCTCGGTATACGAATATTTTTCAAGTACCGTATGAGTGCGGGAACTTTTCCCGAATTTAGGTGGTAACACGGACATTAGTTCGCCCTAAGCATATTATTGTGCTTAGGGCGTTTATTTTTTGCTGGAGGATGATTATGAAAGAAATAACAAAATCAAAGAAGCTCAACAATGTTGCCTACGATGTGCGCGGACCGGTTCTGGACGCCGCAAACGCAATGGAAGCAGAGGGCGCTAAAATACTCAAGCTCAACATCGGAAACCCCGGCGCTTTCAGCTTTGAGGCTCCTGACTGCATTCTTGACGCGATGAGCAAGGGCCTTCCCATTTCCGAGGGCTACTGCGACTCCAAGGGTCTCTTTGAGGCCCGTGAGGCAATTGCCGCTTATGATAAAAGCAAGGGCATCGAGGGCATCGGTGTAAACGATATTTACACAGGCAACGGCGTTTCCGAGCTGATTGTCATGTGTATGCAGGGCCTGCTTGACTGCGGTGACGAGATACTTATTCCCTCGCCCGACTACCCTCTCTGGACCGGCGCCGCTACGCTCGCCGGCGGAACCGTTGTGCATTACATTTGTGATGAAAAAAGCGACTGGATGCCGGACATTGAGGATATTAAGAGCAAGATTACATCAAAAACCAAGGGTATTGTGGTTATTAACCCGAATAACCCCACAGGCGCGCTTTATGGTCCTGACATTCTCGAGCAAATTGTTCAGCTTGCCCGCGAGCACGGACTCATCATCTTTGCAGATGAAATATACGACAGGCTTCTCATGGACGGCAAGCATCACACTTCGCTTGCCTCCCTTGCGCCCGACCTCTTTGTGATAACTCTTAACGGACTTTCAAAATCTCATTTAATTGCCGGCTACCGCTGCGGCTGGATGAGCATTTCCGGTGATAAGTCGCGCGCAAAGAGCTACATTGAGGGGCTTAACATGCTCTCTTCCATGCGTCTTTGCTCAAATGTACCAGCCCAGCGCGCAATCAAGCCCGCGCTCGAAAACCTTCATGCAACGGATTATCTTCTAATGCCCGGAGGACGGATTTTTGAGCAGCGCAGAGCGATTTGCGGCGCTCTCGATAAGATTGACGGCATCAGCTATGTAAGGCCGCAGGCCGCGTTCTATGTTTTCCCGCGTATTGACGCTAAGCGCTTCAATATAACAAACGACGAACAGTTCGTTCTTGACTTCCTGCGCGAAAAGAAGGTGCTTCTCGTCCACGGCGGCGGCTTCCACTGGGAAGCGCCGGACCACTTCAGAATAGTATTTCTTCCCTCGACCGAGGTACTGGAGGAATCCATGGAAAAACTCGGCGATTTCCTCAAAACCTACAGACAGGCATAAAAAACAGGCCGTTTTCCAAAATCGGAAAACGCCCTGTTTGTCACTCTTTTTTGCCTTTATACAGCGCGACGCTTATCATTACCGAAATTGTACCCACAATAACAGCCGCAAGTGCTGCCAAGGGAATTACTACTGCAAGATTAAGGTCTTGAAAAGAATACTTCACTACGTTATCCACCAAGGATGCTCCGCCGACTCCTGCGGCAACCATGAAGACTATCATGAGCAGCCTGCCCTTTTCCACTCCAAAACCGATAAGCACCGGAAGCTCAATCGATTCGATGATAACCGCGAAGCAGATAATAAGCGCAAGCTGGGCAAAAAACATGCCGTTAAGCACAGTGTGCGTGAAGATTCCGATAACCGCCTGAGCAAAGCAGGAAAAAACCGCCGTCGCCAGAATTATAAACAGTCCCAGCATATATTTGCTCAGCACTAAATCCGTTTTGGAATAGGGCATCATTGCAGCGAGCTTATCCCATTTTGAGCGTTCGTCATAGGCAATTGAGGTCATAGGCATCAACGTCGCGTACACTATCGCAAAGGTAAGAAACGAAAAGCCGGGCATGCACGCGAACACAACGATGAAAATCAGGAAAAATCCAAGCTGCTTCACCAGCGTATAATAATCCTTTATAAAAAGTCCCTTCATATTATTTGTCCTCCTTTGCGATGAACAGGATTATATCCTCGATTCCCGCGCGCTCGACAGGCAGCGCAGCAGGGATTGCATCCCGCAGAACCAGCGCCTCGACGCCGTAATTTGTAATCTTCTTGCCCTTGACCGCCTCCTTCGGAAGCGACTCTAAGTCTGCTCTGGATATGCGCGCTACGCCGTATTTTTCAAGCAGCATATCCTTCTCCTCGCAGAAAATGAGCTTTCCCTTGTGGATAAAGGCTATGTAGTCGCAGATTTTTTCAAGATCGCTCACTATATGCGACGAAAGCAGCACCGAATGGTTTTCGTCGCGGGTGAAGTCGTTAAAAATGTCCAGTATCTCGTCGCGCACCATAGGGTCAAGTCCGCTCGTGGCTTCGTCCAGAATCAGGAGCTTCGGGTCATGAGAAAGAGCGGCTGCGATAGCAAGCTTCATTTTCATGCCGCGCGAATAGTCCTTGAATTTCTTCTTGAGCGGAAGCGAGAACTTGTCGAGAAAACCGAAATACTGTTTTTCATTCCAGTTGCTGTATGTGTTTTTCATCACGGAATTTACATTCTTCGCGTTCAGCACCTCGGGGAAATACGCCTCATCCAAAACGACGCCTATATCCTCTTTCAAGTGGCTGAATTCCTTGCCGCTGTTGTCAACGCCCATAACCGTGACCTGTCCCGCGTCTGCCTTAATCGCGTTCATAATGAGCTTGATTGTTGTGCTTTTACCCGCGCCGTTCTCGCCTACAAGCCCCATGATGCAGCCCGACGGCAAAACAAGGTTTATATCGTCCAGTCTAAAATCGTTGTAGGCTTTGCTTAAACCTTTAGTTTCAATTGCGTTCATTCTATCCTTCCTTTTTCAGTAAGCTGTATATCTCAAACACCTCGCTGTCCGAAAGCCCGCAGACGGCCGCGAGCCCGGAAACAGTTCTGAGATGCTCCTCGATCTCTTTTAAATGCTCTTCGCGAATAAGCTCCATATTTTTCTCTGCCACAAAGCAGCCCTTTGCGGCAACAGTATAGATATATCCCGCACGTTCAAGCTCATCGTAAGCCCGTTTCGTTGTTATGACGCTTATGCGCAAATCCTTGGCGAGAGTGCGTATGGATGGCAGCGCGTCGCCTTCCTTCAGCCTGCCGGAAACAATATTGTTTTTTATCTGTGAAAAAATCTGCTCGTATATCGGCTGACCGCTCGCGTTGCTGACAATGATATCCATAGACTCACCTCCCCTAAAACTACTGTATATATTCAGTATGCACAGTATAACCACTGTATAGCATTTTGTCAAGAAAAATCCTCCGAAATTTTCGGAGGATTTTCACACATAAATTCAGCTGTATTGGGGTCATTTTTCAATATAGACGGGCAGCGGTTCGCGGCTTATGCTCTTTGCGGCAGGCTCTTCCTCCGGCAGAATCTCAGGGCGGGCCTTATGCGGAAGAAACAGAACAAGCGCGATTCCCGCAAGCAAAACGATTGTTGTGCAAACGCCGCCCTCAATGCCGAAAAGGTCTCCCGAAATCAGCCCGCGGCCCGAAACAAACGAGGTACCGAATATTGAAGTTCCCGAGCCTGTTCCGCTGACGGATATGCCGAAAACATTGCCCTGAAAGAAGTTCCACGCCGAATGTATCGCGCAGGCGCCCCAGAGGTCGTCTGTCCTGAGAATGTAGACCGCGGCAAACGCTCCGAAGAGCACGAGGTTGAAGACTGCCAGGGGTGTTATGCCCGGATTTGCGAGATGCATCAGGGCAAAGGCCACAGAGCTTAATATGACAGCCCAGGCGACGGGAACCTTGTTTGCGCAGGAAACCATGAAATAACCTCGGAAACAGACCTCTTCGCTCATGCCCTGCACGAGATAGCCAAAGAAAAACAGCGCTATATAGCTTAAGGATATGCCTGAATTGAAGCCCGTAAATTTTGCCCCGCCGAGCAAAACCGCAAGGGAAACCGCCGCTGTCATCATGACTATACCTATCAGATAACCAAAGCCGTAATGTCCTGCCATTCCTTTTTTGGTAATACCCATTGAAGCATAGGAGCGCCCCTCTATAGCACGGCAATATACAAACACCAGAAGGGTTACAAGCGCCGTTGCGAAGAGGCTCAGAACGCTGAACCACTGCGGCAGATTTTTCATGTATTCGGAAACAAATGTCATAATGCTTCCAAAGCCTAGTGTCATATCCGCAGGGTTCATCTTATTGAGCATCTCATTTGTCATTGAAAGCCCCAGCGGTACACCGATAATAAGCCCCGTAGCCGCCTGTGTGGCAAAGATGACGACTATGAAAATGAGAATTTGCAGGATGATGTGAGGCTTGTGCTTTGCCTTTTTCGCTTCATAAAGCATTGCGTTGTTTCTTGTGTCCAGCATAATAATCTCCCCTGTCTAAATAATCAGGCCCAGCATATAACCGAGCCTGATTATACAATATAATTCTCCGCCTTTCAAGCAAACCCTTATTCGAGGTTGAGCTTGTTTTTGAGGAAGTAGCGGCTGAGTATGAAGAAGCCTGCGCAAATCGCCACAGAATACACGAGGAATGACCAGTAAAACGGCTGTGCGGCGGCAAAGAGGGTGTTATATACGGAAACCCCATTCTGCGCGTCCCATTGTATATTTTCAAAGCTTGCTGCTGTTATTGCCATGCTGGTACCGAGGAAATAGCTGAGAATTGTCGAGAGTATGCTGGTCGCGATGTCAATTACGAAGTAGAAGCCTATGCTCGCGAGTATCTTGTGCTTCTGAGATACTACGCCTCCGATGATAAGTGCAAGATATACATGTAGGATGCTGCTCGCGGTTGCGACTATTGCAAACAAAACTGCCTCAAGCATGGGCCAAACAAGCCTTCCGCCGATTGTTTTGAAGGCCTCATGGATGCATCTTCCGATCTCGCGGTACGCATCCGTGTTCACAAATGCGTGTTGTCCTGTTCCGAAGAGAACGAATATGTTGACGCTAATGAAGATGACAACGCTGCTGATTATCGTCCAGAGCATTGCGGTTATAAGCTTTGACCACAAAATTTCGGATGTTGTCACTGGAAGCGTAAAGGTAAGATAACCCTCGCTGCACATGAGGTTTTTATAAAAGCGCTGGAAAATGATGAAGGCGACAAGAATTGCAGCCGCAATAATCGCAAGTACCATTATTCCGCTCATGAAGCCGCTAATAAGTCTCAGAAGGTCAATGAGACCGTTATTATACGTATAGTCGATTCGAAAGTTTATAGCAAAACCGATAGTCGCAAGTATAGTCGCGCCCAGAACCGCGAGCTGTGTCGGGAACAGTACGCGTGAAAGCGATTTGAAATCGTGCTTAATAAGTTTGCCTAGCATCTGAACACCTCCCTGAAGTACTGGTCAATGGATTTACCCAGATCCTCGCGGAGAGAGTCCGTAGAGGCATAGGAAACCAGCTGTCCGTTCTGAATGAAAATAAATTCGTCCAGAATTTTTTCCACATCGGCAATGAGGTGGGTGGATATAAGGACTGTCGAGTCCTCGTTATAATTTTTCAAAATCGTTCCGAGAATATAGTCGCGCGCCGCAGGGTCTACGCCGCCGATAGGCTCGTCGAGCAAATAGAGTCTTGCGCGGCGGGACATAACCAGAACCAGCTGCACCTTTTCTCTTGTGCCCTTTGAAAGAGTTTTCATTCTCGCGTTTGCAGGAACCTGAAGGGCCTGCAGCATCGAGATTGCCCTGTCATAATCAAAGTCAGAGTAAAAATCCTGGAAGAAATGGATGCATTCCATAACCGTCATCCAGTCCGGCAGGTAGGTACGCTCTGGCAGGTACGATACCATAGTCTTGCTTTCGGTACCGGGTTCAAAACCGCATATACGGATTTCCCCTTCTGTCGGCGTCAGAAGCCCGCAGGCAAGTTTAATAAGTGTTGTCTTGCCGCTGCCGTTCGGCCCCAGCAAACCGATAATTTTTCCGGCTGGAAGGCTTATGCTGAGATTATGCAGGGCGGGATTCGTTCCGAAATATTTCGAAAGCCCTCTGCATTCAAGCGTCACTTCGCTCATCTGTCATTACCTCCCCGTTCTTAGCTTCCTCGAGCAGGCTTATTGTCTGCTCATTCGTATAGCCCAGAGCCGCCATGCTCTTCAGAAATTCCACGGCCAGAATTTCGCCGCGTTTTTTTCTTGCCATATCAATAATGCTCCCCTCTTGTGTAACATATTTGCCCGTATTGCGCTGAGTTTCGATAAGTCCCACACTCTCAAGTTCTGAAAGAGCCTTCTGAACGGTGTTGGGATTTACGGCGGCTATAACCGCAAACTCGCGTACGCTGGGCAGCTTTTCACCCATTTTGAATGATCCGGTCAATATTCCCGAAACGATCTGATCGGAGACCTGAACATAGATGGGCTTGTCATTTGAAAATTCCCAAGCCAAATCATCACTACCTTTCACCTGCGCTGTTACGTTGTATTAGTTTACTAGTACACTATGGCAATAATACACTTGGTATGGCTATTTGTCAATAGTCAAGAAGCAAAATTAATATAAATATTTCCAAAATTATATTATGTCTACTATTATTTAGTATTTTCCATTGTTATGCTTGCATTATTCCAACTTTTCAATTTATTATGTCTACTTATTTATTGACGTGGATATGCCAAAGCTTCCGGAAATCGGATCCTGAAACAGCCCTATGTGCGGAGGCGCAAAGGTGAACGCAATAATACATACAATCAAGAGAACCACTCCGAAAACCGCCAAAGCTTTAGCAAGCTTCGAGTCATGCTTATCGGTTCTCAGCATCTTATAGCTGTAACAATAGGAAACTAATGCGGCCGTCACAAAGAGCAGAATATCAACAATCGGTATATGCTTTCCCAATATTCCCGAATAGGTATAGAAAACCGCAACAATGATTGTCATTCCAAGCAATATCGAAATAAGCCGGACGGGAAAGAAATTGTCCTTATTCCTGCCATAGATAAAGTATTCGACTATTCCGAACAGAAGCATCGGTACGGAAAGAAGTTTTAAGTGTTCCCAAACGCTTTCGTTGACTGCGCTGAACGCTCCAACTAGCGCGCTCTCCCCTGACCATTCATAAGTGAAGTGCAGCAGTGTACCGACAATAACGGTAAAAACAAATCCCGCAATCTGCATATTTTTCAGTTTCATAGCAATTCTCCTTAAATAAAAATACGAACATATCAATGCATATCATTTCTGACACGCCAATATTCCACAAATCTATTTTTGCATGAAGCTGCCCATTTTAATTCAAACAAGCACAAAAAAACAGCACGTCGGAAAACCGACGTGCTGCCAAAAAACGAAATAAAGCTTTCGTAAAAGTCATCTATCTCCTGACGGTGAGATTCAGACAAGAAAACTTATTACGTAATTATTGCTTAGCCAATGCCCTTTGCAGCGCAAGCTTCGAGGAACTCTACGATCTTTGCTTCGGGGATCTTAGCAGCGGGAGTCTTTGCGATCTTGGCAAGAGTAAAGCCCTTAGCCATCTTCATCATGGGGTTCTTGGTGGTGCCGGGGATGATTTCATCCATAACTGCGCATGCATCAGCGTTGTTGAGGATGTCGCCTACGACTGTATCCATTGTAAATGCCATAATAATGACCTCCATAATAATTAAAAAATTAGTCTCTCCGCCGTATGTACACTGCATAATAAGTACCGTCAGGATCACCCGAATGCAGTCTAATCGGTTTCAAAGACCGCCGGACAGTTTTATGACCAGCTGTAGCCGAGAATGCATCTCGACCTAATGAAAGGTTATCACGACAGCCATTAAGTGTCAATTGTGCAAAAGCACAAAATAAATCCAGATATAGGGTAATCTTGCACAAGCTTAATCCTTTGACACTATTTAGATACATTTTGGCACATGTATCGACAATTACAGATTCACAAATAGCACAACATTGGAGCAACAAGTTATTTGCACATTTTAAGGATTTACAGTGCTGCATTATTAGGCATTTGACCGCAAATGCCTAATAAATTCGAAAAACATAAAAATATTAGAGAATTTGTACCCCCCGGGGGGCTTGTTATGAAGGCCGTCCGCTGATAATATCAAAATCATAAAACGCCTTTGGCTATTGAAAGGATGCTGGTTATGCATATTCCGGACAACTATTTAAGCCCGTCTACCTGCGCAGTTATCGCTGCTGCTATGGTTCCCGTGTGGGCGGTATCAATTAAAAAGGTAAAGAAGGAAATATCAAAGGCAAAGCTCCCCCAGCTCGGCATAGCCGCAGCTCTCTCGTTTCTGATGATGATGTTCAACGTTCCCCTTCCCGGCGGCACAACAGGTCACGCTGTAGGAGGTACGCTGATTGCGTTGCTCTTGGGCCCATACTCAGCCTGTATATCGGTGTCGGTCGCGCTGCTGGTTCAGGCTCTGCTGTTTGGAGACGGCGGCATTCTCTCCTTCGGTGCGAACTGCTTTAACATGGCCTTCGTCCTGCCATTCGTCGGTTACTTTGTCTACAAATTCATTAAAGACCGCTCCAAGTCCACAACCGGCGAATACGCCGGCATAGTCGTAGGCGCGTATTTCGGAATTGTCGTAGCTTCCCTCTGTGCTGCGATTGAGTTCGGCCTCCAGCCGCTCCTTTTCCATAGTGCCGCCGGTCAGCCGCTCTACTGCCCGTATCCTCTCGCTGTTTCGATTCCCGCTATGGTAATTCCTCATCTGGCGGTTGCCGGCCCTGTCGAGGTTTTGTTTACCTTACTAATTTACACCTTCGTCAAGAAGGTATCGCCCGGTATGATTTTCACGGAAGACACGAAAAAATCCAAGCCCATCTGGGGGCTTATTGTCGGTCTCATCTGTCTTACGCCTCTCGGTTTGCTTGCAACCGGTACGGCCTGGGGTGAATGGGGCGGAGATGAAATTGCATCCGTTGTTTCCGGCGGAAGTTCACTCGGCTTTACGCCAGCCGGAATGGCAAACGGCATTAATTTTTCCGCGCTTCTGGGCGATTACTCCGTAAGCGGAGTTCCCGAGGTGCTGGGCTACATTATTTCCGCCGTTCTCGGCGTTGCGATTCTCGTAATTATATTCAAGATTATCAGCAGTCTTATAAAAGACAAACCCGCACAGGTACACTGATCATTTCTGTTTACATCATAAATCAAATAGGATATAATGTGCACATCGCGCACATTATATCCTATTAAGTCTTATTTGAGAGGAGCATTTATATGCCGGAATGGCTGCTAAAAAGCGAAAACTATGCTCCTGTCTCAGATAAGGACACTTTTGTTAATAAAAGCATCCTGTCTTTTTTGAATCTGCTGTCAAAAGTTCGGGCGCAGAGCGGCTATGACAAGGACAAGCTTTTTGTTTCTCCGGTTTTTAAGCTTGTTTTTACGCTGCTTTATATTGTCCTGCTTTCAATTTCCCAAAACTTCACCTACCTTTATATAATGATTGTCTATATTGTGCTGGTTCTGAGCGCAATGCCCGGAAAGGACATTATCAAAGTTCTGCGAGGAAGTCTTATTGCCACGCTGTTTACCGTCATAATTCTTCTTCCGACGTTCTTTTCCGGCAACAGCTACAGCATCATAATAATACCGCTTAAGGTTTTTGCAACTATAACAGCGGTTAATATTCTGTCCTTTTCAACGCGCTGGGACCGCATTATCGGAGCGCTGAAGCGCTTTCATTTCCCAGACCTTTTCATCTTTGTCTTTGACATAACCATTAAGTATATCGTTATGCTCGGCGAATTCTCACTCGAGATGCTCTACGCGCTGAAGCTTCGCTCTGTCGGAAAAAACAAAAAAAAGTACGCTTCTCTCGGAGGCGTCGGCGGAACTCTGTTCATCAAGTCCCGCGAAATGTCCGAAGAAATGTACTCCGCAATGGAGTGCCGCGGCTTTACCGGTGAGTACCATATTTATGACAGATTTAAAATTACGCTTGCCGACATCATATACATTCTGATAAATTCGGGCATTATATACACATTTATTTATTTTCAGAGGTTGGCCGGATAATGATAGAAATAATCGACGTAAACTACTCCTACGAGGGAAACAAGGCTCTTAACAATATAAGCTTAAAGATAGAAAAGGGTCAGTCCGTCTCCCTGCTCGGGCCGAACGGCAGCGGAAAGTCCACCTTGCTGAAGCTGATTAACGGCATCATTTTTGCCGAGAGCGGCGTTTACAAATTTGACGGCGAGGAGATAACTCAGAAAAAGCTGAAGGATGCCAGGTTTTCGAAGTCTCTGCACCAAAGGCTCGGTTTTGTATTCCAGAATTCCGAAACCCAGCTGTTTTGCTCCAATGTGTATGATGAAATTGCCTTTGGCCCGCGACAAATGGGTTTTAATGAGGAAGCGGTCGAAGAGCGGGTCGACGACTGTCTCAAGATGCTCAATATGCTGAATTTCAAGCACAGACAGCCCTATCACCTGAGCGGCGGAGAAAAGAAAAAGGTTGCTCTTGCAAGCGTGCTTGCCCTCAATCCCGAGGTGCTTGTTCTGGACGAGCCGATGAACGGACTTGACCCCAGAACCGAGCGCTGGCTTGCCGAATTCATTTTGAATCTTAACAAGGCCGGTAAAACCATCATCACCTCCACACATAATCTGGAGCTGGTACAGGAAATATCGGAGCGTGCCATACTTTTTGACGAGACGCACAGCATAGCCGCCGACCTTCCTACCTATAAGCTGCTGGATGATATAGAGCTGTTAAAGCGCGTAAATCTGGTAGACGAATACTACCACCGTCATGAAGAGCACGGCCACGGCCATTTCCACATTCACAATTATTGATTGTATAAGACAATTCAGAGTTAAAGCCCGAAAGCTGCTGCTTTCGGGCTTTTCGGATAAAATACAGACGGAAGTCCGTTTCTTGAAATTGCACTGGTTTTGTGTTAAAATATAAAAAACATTTGTTTCGGAGGCTGCCATGTCTTTTTCTGAAATGTCCGCACGTTCCTTCTCCGACGCTCTAGCCTCTTCCGAGCCTGTTCCAGGCGGCGGCGGTGCCTCAGCACTAATAGGCGCACTCGGAGCCGCGCTCGCCTCGATGGTCGCAAACCTAACGACCGGAAAGAAAAAATACGCCGAATTCGAGCCTGACATACAACGCATACTGATTAAGGCTGCCGAGCTGCGCGAGGCTCTTCTTCCTCTCATTGACGAGGACGCAAAGTGCTTTGAACCGCTGTCGAGAGCTTACGGGCTTCCAAAGGACGACCCTGACCGTGATGCCGTTATGGAGGACGCGCTCAGGCTTGCCTGCACCGCACCGCTTGCAATAATGAAAAATGCGGCGGAAGTAATCGAGCTGCACGCCGAGCTTGCTGTTAAAGGCAGCACTCTTATGATTTCTGACGTCGGAGTCGGCGTTCTCTGCTGTAAGACCGCGCTGATGGGTGCAAGTTTAAGTGTTTTAATAAACGTCCGCCTGATGAAAGACAGCACATATGCGGACGCGCTCAAGGCCGAAACCGATGCTCTGCTGGAAAAATACTGTCCGCTTTCGGACAAGGTCTATGCTCAGGTGCTTGAAAAACTAAGCTGAAAGGACGTGCCCATAATGGCGATTGAACTCAAAGGCGCGCCTGTCGCCGCCGCGATAAACGAACGCTCGAAAATGGAACTAAGCGCTCTGTTAGAGCGAGGAGTCACGCCGACACTCGCAATAGTGCGTATCGGCGAACGCGAGGACGATTTAGCCTATGAAAACGGCGCTGTCAAACGCTGTGAGAAGGTAGGTGTCGCGGTACGCAGTCTTGCACTTCCGGAAAGCACAACTCAGGACGAGCTTTTAAATATAATCACTAAGCTCAACGATGATTCTTCCGTACACGGTGTTCTTATTTTGATGCCGCTGCCGAAGCATTTCGACGCTGAAGCTGTCCGGCGTGCGCTCTCTCCCGATAAGGATGTGGACGGGATTACAGACGGTTCGCTGGCCGGCGTTTTTACGGGCACTGGAGAGGGCTTTGCGCCCTGTACTGCGCAGGCCTGCATTGAGATTCTTGACCATTACAAAATCGACTGCAAGGGTAAAAGAGCTGTTGTTATCGGTCGAAGCCTCGTGGTCGGAAAGCCGGTTTCAATGCTGCTTCTTAACAAAAACGCAACTGTCACCATCTGCCACACCAGAACTGTCGATATGCCCTCCGTAACGAAAAATGCCGAGATACTGATAGCCGCCGCAGGAAAGGCTAAGGCAGTCAGCGCCGAATACCTCTGCGAAAATCAAATCGTCATAGACGTCGGCATAAACTTTCTTGACGGCGAGATGTGCGGCGATGTGGATTACGACGCGGCCTTGCCTCTGGTTTCGGCAATTACGCCGGTGCCCGGCGGTGTCGGAACCGTTACCACCTCAGTACTCGTAAGTCACGTTGTCGAGGCGGCAAAACGGCAGACCGGAAAATAGTTTAACTCAAAAACAAATGGGCGCGATTCAAAAAATCGCGTCCGTTTGTTTTTCTATTTCTTTGCCTTGATGACCTTGAGCCTTACAAATTCCTCGCGTTCCTTTTCCTCAAGTGCCTCGCCTATACGGGCGATATCTATATCAAGGCCCGGGATAACGATATTATGCAGGGCGTTGGCTCTCTTCTGCGCTTTTTTAATATAATACGCAAGCCTGTAAATGCTGTTTTCAAGCTCCGCCATTTCAAGCGTCAATTCCTTGACCTTGGTAAACTTCTTATAAGCGTCATCAAGCGCGGAGGTCGTGCCCAGAAAGCCATAGGGCAGGACGCTGGTATCGCACGGCGTTGATGTGACTGTCGGCAGCTCGACGCCCATTACGCTGCGGTATCTCACCCGAACAGAGTCATCAGAGGGCATAGCGCTGGCTATCTCTTCAGCTCCGCCCATCGATATGTTTGCAATTCTAATAGAGAGATATGCCTCATTGAAGGTCTCGTCAATACGGCTCTGGAGCACGGAAGCGCTGTCGATAAGCGACATCATCTCGTGTATCAGGATGTTGCGCTTTTTGTCCATCAGATCGAAGCCTGTTTCCGCGAGCGAGCGCGAACGCTTCACAGCTATGAGATTGCCTTTCGTGGGCGGCAGATTTGCCATTTACCGGTCACCTCCCCGATACGAAGTAGGAAGCAAAAACACTTATTTCGCCCCTCTGTAGTACTTATCCAGCAGCTTGTCGGACACACGTCCAAGCTCGCTTCTCGGCAGCATGGATAATAACTGCCAACCCAAATCCAGAGTCTGTTCAAGCGTTCTGTTCTCTCTGAGTCCCTGAGTAACAAAGTCATTTTCAAAGCTTTTGCCGAACTGCACATAGAGCTTGTCGATATCGGAAAGCTCGTCTTCGCCTATGACGGAGGCAAGGCTTCTGGCGTCCGCAACAGCGCTGTATGAAGCAAACAGCTGGTTTGACAGGTCGGCGTGATCCTCGCGGGTGTAGCCCTCGCCCGTTCCGTCCTTCATAAGGCGGGACAGTGACGGCAAAATCGCAACCGGCGGATAAATGCCCTGCTGCTCCAAATCGCGGGAAAGAACTATCTGTCCCTCCGTGATATAGCCTGTAAGGTCGGGTATCGGGTGGGAAATATCGTCGTTCGGCATTGTAAGTATGGGTACCTGCGTAACACTGCCCTTTTCCCCGTAAATCATGCCCGCACGCTCATATACCGACGCAAGGTCGGAGTACATGTAGCTTGGGAAGCCTTTTCTGGACGGAATTTCGCCCTTTGAGGAGGAAAATTCGCGCAAAGCTTCGCAGTAGCTGGACATATCCGTAAGGATAACAAGAACGTGGTAGCCGTGGCGGAATGCGAGATACTCCGCGGCTGTCAGCGCACAGCGAGGTGCAAGGATTCTCTCGATTATCGGGTCGGAAGCCATGTTTAGATACATGACAACCCGTCCGAGAGCGCCTGACTCCTGAAAGTCTTTTCTGAAAAATTCTGCGGTGTCGTTCTTGACACCCATCGCGCAGAACACTATAGCGAACTGCTCATCTGAATCCATCGTGTGCGCCTGACGCACTATCTGGGCAGCAAGCTCGTTGTGGCTCATGCCCGCGCCGGAGAAAATCGGCAGCTTTTGTCCCCTTATCAGGGTAGACGTCGCGTCAATCGAGGATATTCCTGTCATAATGCAGCTTCGGGGATACATACGGCGGACGGGGTTAATAGCCGAGCCGTTGATATCGCGGAGCTCGTCCGGAAAAACCTCGCGCAGTCCGTCGAGCGGCTTTCCAGCACCGTCGAAAATTCGCCCAAGTATTTCCTTTGAGAGGGGCAGGGTTATCGGCTTTCCGGTAAAGTGCGTGTTGACACGCTCCATATCTATACCTGTCGTACCCTCAAAGACCTGAAGGACAACTCTGTCGCCGTCGATTTTGATGACACGTCCGTAGCGTCTTTCACCGCTGCCCAACGTTATCTCCGCAAGCTCGTCATAAGCAACGTCCGAAACGCCCTCAAGCGCTATGAGGGAACCCTGCATTTCTGATAATCCCGTATATTCAATTCTCAAGGTCTGTCACCTTCTTCTATTCGTTTCTTGCAAGAACCTTTGAGACGGCGTCGTCCACAAGCTTGGTAAAGTATTCCTTTGTCTGGCCTTCGCCCAAATCAAACTTCATTTTATACAGGACGCTGAAAACGCCTGTTTCTGTCAGCTGATTCAGGGGTATGTTCTTAGCAATGAGCTTTCTGGCTTCGTCGTAGAGGTAAAGTATCACTTCGAGCATTACCATCTGCTTATCCGGCGGCATGTAGGTATCCGTTTTATGGAAAGCGTTCTGCTGGAGATAACCCTGACGAATAACCTTTGCTGTTTCGATAATGAGCTTCTGGTCATCAGGCAGTACGTCCGAACCGATTAACTTGACTATCTCCATGAGCGAGGATTCCTTGCCCAGGATGTCTATAATCTGCTGGCGCATTTTTGTGAAGCCCTGGCCGAAATTTGCCTCGTACCAGTCCTTGATATCCAGAAAATATTCCGAATATGAGGTCGTCCAGTTTATTGCCGGAAAGTGTCTGGCGTAAGCAAGGCTTCGGTCAAGTGCCCAGAAGGTACGTATAAAACGCTTTGTGTTCTGGGTTACGGGTTCCGAGAAATCGCCGCCCTGCGGGGATACAGCGCCGATAACCGTCACTGAACCTTCATTTCCTGAAAGTGTTTCCATATAGCCCGCGCGTTCATAGAAGCCGGCGAGTCTGGAAGGCAGATACGCGGGGAAGCTCTCCTCCGCCGGCATCTCCTCAAGGCGTCCCGAAATCTCGCGCAGAGCCTCCGCCCAACGTGAGGTGGAGTCAGCCATAAGCGCGACATGGTAACCCATATCGCGGTAGTATTCCGCAATCGTCATGCCCGTATATATCGAGGCTTCGCGAGCCGCGACAGGCATATTCGATGTGTTTGCGATTAAAATTGTGCGTTCCATGAGCAGGTGGCCCGTTTTCGGGTCTTTCAGCTCCGCGAATTCGTCGAGCACCTGCGTCATTTCGTTGCCGCGCTCACCGCAGCCGAGATATACGATAATGTCGGCGTCCGACCACTTTGCAAGCTGGTGCTGAACCATCGTTTTACCCGCGCCGAAGGGACCGGGTATCGCGGCGCAACCGCCTTTTCCGACAGGGAAAAGCGTATCAATGACGCGCTGACCCGTTACAAGCGGTCTTGTTATCGGAAGTCTCTTCGCGCAGGGTCTTGAGCGCCTGATAGGCCATTCCTGTGCAAGCGTAAGAGGAGTCTTTTTGCCGCGCTCATCGACAATATTCGCGATAACATCCGTCACCTTATACTGTCCGTCGGGCTTTACATCCGCAAATTTCCCGAAAACTTCCGGTGGAACCATGCTGCGGTGCTCAACGGCGACTGATTCCTGAGTTCTTGCAAAAATCATTCCGCCGTAAGCGTCCGCGCCTTCCTTGACATCAATTTTGACATCCCAGATCTTTTCGGTATCGAGTGCCGGAAGAGTGATGCCCTTTGTAATGAAATTGCCCGCTAAATCGGCAACCGCACGCAAAGGTCTTGCAATTCCGTCATAGATGTTGGAAATCATGCCCGGACCGAGAAGCACGGACATCGGACTTCCCGTAGGAAAAATCGGCTGTCCTTTTGAAAGTCCCGCGCTTGATTCATAGACCTGAACGACAGTCGTGTCGCCGCTCGCGCTTACAACCTCACCCGGGATTTTGTCATCTCCCACATAGATGAGGCTCATCATCGGCAGAGCTCTGCCGCCGCGGACGGTTATGACTGGGCCGTTCACTCCATATACATAATAGCTGTTCGTATCCATTTTATAGAATCCTCCGTTTGGAGATAATTCATCGGCGCGCCGAAGTTTAATGATGAAGCCTGTAATAAGCCATAGAGGCTATTCGTCCATTTTTATCCCCGCAATTTCGGAGAAGTGACCTACCATGTCGCTCAAGGCAGTATCGAAGCTCATGTCGATGCGCTGCCCCTTGGAGTGGCAAACCACACGCAGGCCGCCAAGTGAGAAATCTCCCTCGGTGAAAGCAAGGCTGACTCCCGAAGTCGACTTAATCAGCTCATCCGCATAGCGCATATCCTCAGGCCGCAGAAATACTTCCGCAGACAAACCATAACCCAAAGAGTCTATGGCTTTCTTGAGAAGCTCCTGCAAATGCGGAAGATAGGCGTCTGAAGCCGTAAAATCGTTTATACTGCCCAGAACCTGCTTATGCATTTCGTTAGCCCAAGCCTCACGATATTCGAGAAGAGTATGCTTATTGCTGTTGAGCTTAGCTGAAATCCGCCTCTCCTCGCTTGCTCGTATCTCCGCAATCGAAGATTTTTGGTATCTTTCAGCGTCATTGGCAACCGCCGTTTCGGCGTCCTTAATCATAGCGTTCTGCCTGTCCCGAAGCTCAAAGGTTATCCTGTTCGCCTCGCTCATAGCTTCCGCTATTATTGTGTCCGTAAAAGCCTCAAGCTTTTTGTCTGTATCCTGCATCGGCATTGTTTCGCACCTCCATGTGCATGAGAAATAAGTGCGGGAATCGTGTTAAATCTTGATTCCTATGGCTTCTCTGATAAGCCCTGTTATGGAATCCTTGGCGCGGGACGAGCCCGCGCTACCCGGTATGACAACGAGCAGCGGATTCAAAGAGCTGAGCTTAAGCCTCTTCACCGTTTCGGGTATCATCGCGGCGCAGTTCTCGGTTATAAGAAGAACGGCAATCTGCGGGTTTTGCTCGACCTCGTTCACGTACGCCTCGGCTTCCTTCCGGTCGGCAGCGAGCTTTCCTTCGATTCCCGAAAGCCGCAGACCCGTCAACACATCGGGCTCATCGGCAACGGCAAACATACGCATGGCTTTATTCTCCTACGCCGTCAGCTTATAAGCTGGAGATAATCATGAAGGCAATCAGCAGACCGTAAAGTGCGATACCTTCCGCAAGGCCGACGAAGATAAGTGACTTTCCGAAAATACTGTCGTTTTCAGAAATTGCGCCAAGCGCGGCGGAGGATGAAGCGCCGACGGCTATTCCGCCGCCTATACCGGAAAGTCCGACAGCCAGAGCAGCGCCGATATAACCAAGACCCTTTGAAAGTCCGTCAGCCGCGGCAGCCGCAGTCGTTGCGGCAGCTTCTGCCGCCTCAGCAGACTGGGAGAAGCAGTACACGCAGCCTATAACCAGAAGGCCGAAGAAGCAGCACAGATTGGCAATGAGAGGGGTCTTGCCCTTTTTGCCGTGCTTTGCACGTACATAGATGGTAACGAGAGGAAGCGCAACAGCAAGGAGCATTACAATAGCGGTAATAAGTATTTTCATAATGACGACCTCCAAAAATTAAGTTGTTTTTCTTTTTCCTGCCGCTTACTGTTCAACGGCTTTGTAAGTTATTGTCTTCGGACTGAATTTCACGCCGCCGCCCTGATAGAAGCGTCCAAACATTTCGTAATACTCAAGACGGAGAACCTGTATGCAGACAAGCATAGCTTCAAGTCCTGTTACGAAAATGTTGCCGAATATAAGGCCGCCTATGCTGTGGCTGCCGCCCGCTCCGGATGAGAGCATATAAACAACCATCATCATTCCCGCGTGGCTTATAGCGAACGCGCCTACTCGAAGGAAGGAAACTGTGTTTGAAACATATGATAATAGTGTTTCAAACATTTCAAAAAAGCCTTCAACAAAGAACATTCCCACGGATTCTGGCATCCAATCCTTCTCACCCTTGATGAGGTTTGTAAGCGGTGCCGCGGCAAAAATAAGAAACAGCGGAATCGCAACTACTCCTATTATGAAGGGAGCTGTGAAAATGTTTTTGCCAAGCACGGTCTTGAATACTACTCCGACCGCAAGCCCAATATAAAATATAAACCCCGCTACACCGTTCGGTGAAAAGAATATTTTCTTGATGTCGTTTTGTCTTATACCGTTAATAATATTCATTACCATGCAGATCATGAGAAGCCCCGCACCGATTACTACAGCTATCAGCAGTATCTTGATTGTGTTGCCGTCCTCAAGGACCTTGAAGCCCCGATGGAGAAGCTCTTCGTTGCCGAATACGCTGCCGTAAACAAATCCGAATACCGTTGCTGACAAGCCGCAAAGCCCCACGATACGTCCAAGCCATACTTTTTTCATTTTCCACAGCAGCAAACCAATAATCGCAAGTGACAGGCCCTGGCCAACGTCACCAAACATGATTCCGAAAATCACGGTGTAGGTTAGTCCCAGAAACAGGCGCGGATCAATTTCTCCGTACGCCGGCAACCCGTACATTTCAAGATAAGGCTGGTATATATCCGAAAGGAAGCCCTTTTTGAACTTGACCGGAGGCGGATTTTCCTTAATTTCCTTTGGATCGGTCAGAAAACAGGCAAAGCCGACATGCGATTCGCACTCCCTGGCATATGCCTCCGATATTTTTCGGGGTATCCAGCCGATAATGTAGAATTTTCCGTGACGCCGGCCGGCATAGGTCAGAATATCAAAGGAATCGCTTTCATATTTCAGCCAAGAATAACGAAGGAGCAGTTTTTCGCTCTCTGTCTGTTTGATTGCGGAAAGCTCTTCGTCAAGCGCCTTGATGCGCTCGGCGGCGTCGGCTTTTTCCTGTTCAAGCCGTTTCATGACTTCGTTTGCCGTGTCCTCTATACTGCCCTTCACGTCAATTCTGATGCGCTCAAAACCCATCGACGAAAAAATCGCTTCGATTTTTCCGTAAGCCTCCGGCAGCGCAAAATATGCTCCGTAGGTCCAGTGGTCATCCCGGCCTGAGGTCAGAAAATACACATCGGGTCTTTCGTCTATGACCTTCAGGCAATCTCTGTAGGATTCATTCGGGATTCTGCCGAAATGGAACTTCAGATATTTCATCGTAAAGAGATCGTGGAGCTCCACATCGAATGCGGCGAAATGCGAAAGCTGCTCGCCAACGACTTCGTTATTTTTGATAAGCAGGGCTTTTTCTTCTCTCTCCGTTTTTATATCTGACACTCTGACCGAAAGACCGTTCAAATAATCCAACGCCTCGCCGAGCACCTGCTCGGATTTTGTGAAATCCCTGTAATCAAGTACGAGACTCAAGGTTTTAGCAATTTCCTTTGACCTGGCAAGCAAATCCGAATATGGATTTACCGCGTCGAAAGGAACAAGTTCTTTAACACCCGACAAAATCTTGATTGCATTTTCAGGGTGGAATTCCCTGTTTACAATGAGGCGCTGTACTGCGGTATTGACCATTTTTTCCGGTCCGGAGAGCGTCACCATGGTCATCGCTTCTACCGACATCGTTTTAGACCTCCCTTTTTCATGCTATATGAAGAGTCAAATAACGTTTTTCGGGTCAACACCGACATTTACGGCCTCGATGACCCTGTTGAGCTTCTTGCATTCCAGCTCCTTTAAAACCAGATATGCCTGCGGAACGCTCACGTCCGCTCCGGCGGTTCTCATCAGCTTGCGGCAGAAGCTTTCCATAGAATTATAGAAAATGCTCTCTATTCTTCCCGTATCCGCTCCCTCAAGATGCTTACCAAGCGGCGATTTGCGCAGTATATCCAGCGCTTCGGCCTCGTTTTTTGCTTCCAGCAGAGCGTTCATCAGTTCCGGTCTAAGATGATAAGTTACAGGAATCAAAAGGCTGTTCGCCCGCTCCAGAGATGAGTGGAAGCTTCTCTGTATCCTGATTATTCCGGTTATATTGATAAGATCCGCTTCAAGTCCCAGAGTTTCCTTCAGCTTTTCTCTGCCGAGTCCCTTATAGCGTCTGGAAAGATAAGAAAAAATCGCCTTGTAATATGCGTTTTCCAGAACGACTCCCGCTTCCCAGTAGCTCGGTTTTCCGGTTTCGGGGTTCGGCTTAAGTTCTGTAAGAGGCTTATAATAGATGCTGTCCTTGACGGCGTTCAGTATTTCTGTCAGGTTTCTGCTGTGCTCGAGCGCGTCTATATCGACTGAGCTGTTCTTCTTCATATAGTCAGTCAGACTCAGCGTCTTCGGCAGCTGAGATGCGGAGCTTTTCTCCGTCAGCGCGTCGAGTATGAAATCGTATTCGGCTCGGTAAAGAAAGAATCTAAGATACTTTTTATCCTCGACCTGAAGGAACTTGTAGAGCTTTTCATAATCCTCGTAAACGCTTTTGCGAACAGCCGTCTCCAACATTTTCGTTGTCGGAGTCGGCGGGATTTCGGACATGACCTTGCTCCAGCCCTTGTGGTTTCGGAGAATAGCGCAGATTTCGGCGACGCTTTTGCATTCGCAAAGCCTGTGCCAGTCGTCATCCTTGAGCATCTTTCCATACATCGCCATGACCTTGGCAGAAACGGCGCCGTATTCCATCTGCTGCTTAAGCATCGACATCCACCGCCAATTTGAATATTTTCTGCACGATGGTCTCCCGTTCCTTATCGTAAAAGGCTTTCAGTGTCGCAAGCTCTGCTTCAAGCTTTTTATCCAGCTCCGCAATCTCGGCGTCGGCACGGGCGGCCTCGCTGTTTTTTGCCTGCGCAATCGCTTCCTCCGCCTTTTCGAAATACTGCTTACGCAGCGCCTCGATCTGTTCGTTCACATAGCTGTCAAAGCCCTCCCGCAGCTTGCTCGCCTCATCGGAAACGGCGCGCGCGTTGCTCTCGGCTTCAACAATTCTATTAAGAATCTCTACTGGGGTCATACTAATCCCTCTTTTCTGCTATGCTTCAATCATATTACCATTGGATTTCAGAAAATCAAATGGCATTATATACGAATATTTATTCAAACTACAACATGAATTGTCCATTTATGCAAATTAATTTGAAAATTATCAACATATGCACAGAATTTTAATTCTGGTTATTTGCATGGGCGAAAAAATAGTTTATAATGGGGCTGGTTTTTTTAGCTATTTAATTTGAGACATTGCAGTCCTTAACAACATTTACAGGTAACCCAGCCTTGATTTTCAGTTTTATAATATTACTATAATGACGGAATTTCAAAAATTCTAACTGTAATCTTTAAAAACTGGGGCTATTTTTTATTAATATTGCAGTCAAATGCCCTCCCGTTTTGTACAACGAGTCAAAATCTGTAATCATTAAAATAAGCTTTAGGGGTGTATTTATAATGAAGTATATATTGGTGATAGGCGACGGTATGGCGGATAATCCCGTTCCCGAATTAAATGGCCGCACGCCGCTTGAGGTTTCGAAGAAGCCTTACATTGATCATCTTGCGGAACACGGTGTTCTTGGCAGCGTTCTAAACGTGCCGGAGGGCTTTCCTCCCGGGAGCGACACCGCAATAATGTCCATCTTTGGCTGCGATCCGCACTTTTGCTATTCCGGAAGAGCCCCGCTTGAGGTTGCCGCACAGGGCATATCCCTTTCGCTCGGCGACGCGGCCTACCGCTGCAACAACGTTACATTGACGGACGATGAAACTGTCCCCTTCGAAGAAAAGCGTATCGTTTCGCACTCCGGCGGCGGTTTGTGTGAAAAGCAGGGCGTTGAGCTTGTCGAATACCTTTTTGCTCATCCCGAGTTCAAAGCGCTCTCGGACAAAGCCGGAATGTGTGTCTACCCCACAGAATCCTACCGTCACATCGCGGTTCAGAAGCAGGTTGACATCAAAGGGCTGGAGCTTGCTCCTCCTCACGACCATATAGGCGGACTTGTTTCGGACTATCTGCCAAAGGGCTGTGCCAATGCCGCTGTTCTTAAGGAGCTTATGAAAAAGGCTAACGGGCTTCTGCAGGACCATCCGTTCAACGTATCCCGCAGAAAAGAAGGCAAGCTGCCCGGCAATGCAATCTGGTTCTGGGCTGAAGGCACCGCGGCAAAACTTCCGAATTTTAAAGAGCAATACGGTAAAACCGGCGCCGTTATTTCGGCGGTTCCCCTCTGTCATGGAATCGCAAGACTCACGGGGCTCGACGTTATAATGGTCGAGGGCGCGACTGGTGAGGTTGAAACAAACTACGAGGGCAAGGTCTCTGCGACTCTTGACGCGCTCAACACGCGTGACTTTGCAGCGGTTCATCTTGAAGGCCCTGATGAGTGTACTCACTGCGGAGATCTCAAGGGCAAAATTCAGGCCATCGAATGGCTTGACAGCCGAGTGGTAATGCCGCTTTGCGAGGCGCTTAAGGCGAAGGGCGAGCCTTTCCGTATGCTAATACTGAGCGACCACAAAACTCTGACCAGCAACAGGCAACATGACGGCGATCCTGTACCATATATTATATACGACAGCAGCAAGGATACGCAAGCAGGACTTTCTTATTGCGAAGCAAACGGACTAAAAGGTCCTTTCCTTCCCGCCGGAATTATGCTCATGCCCGCGCTTTTCGAACTTTAACAGTCGAAAACCATATTATATTCTGTCGAAGGGAGTGTCTGTTTATGGAAATGATAATGGAAAAAGCTTACGCAAAGCTCAACATTTCGCTCGATGTCATTTCAAAGCGTCCCGACGGCTACCATGATATGCGCATGGTCATGCAGTCCGTCTCGCTCTGCGATGATGTGGCTGTCTCTCTCCGTGATGACTGCGCCGTCAATGTTTCCACGAACCTGCGCTTTCTGCCGTCCGATGATCGAAATATAGCCGTTAAGGTCGCCAAAGCCTTCTTTGCGGAGCTCGGGAAAAAAGCAGTCGGGACCGATATCAACATAATCAAGCGCGTACCGGTCTGCGCCGGCATGGGCGGAGGCTCAGCGGATGGGGCTGCGGTTCTGCGGGCGCTCAACAAACTTTTGGGCAAGCCCTTTTCCCGAAGCGAGCTTGAGAATCTGGGCGCGTCGCTTGGTTCTGACATCCCCTTCTGCGTTGCGGGCGGCACCTCCCTCGCCGAAGAAAGAGGTGAGGCGCTTTCGGCTTTGCCACCTATTCCCGACTGCCGCTTTGTCATAGTCAAGCCAAGGTTTTCCGTATCTACGCCCGAGCTATTCTCGAAAATCGACCTTGTATCGGTTAAATACCATCCTGACACACAGGGCCTTGTGGCATCGCTGAAAAGCGGTGATCTCGAAGGCGTCTGCCGCCGAATGTACAACGTGTTTGAAAACGTTTTACCGCCGAAGCCGGACGACATTCCGAATATCAAAAGGCTCCTGCTTGACAGCGGCGCGTTGGGCTCCGTAATGACGGGAACCGGCTCAGCTGTGTTCGGTGTCTTTGACAGTGAGGATAAGGCCGGGCGCGCTTTTAAGCTGCTTAGCGAGCGCTATCGTGAAGTTTTCATTGCCGAGCCGCAGGGAGTTTTAACAATCTGATTCAATCTTTTGAAATGATTGTATAATAGCATGACAAGCCGTCGATAATATGAATAATCTTAACGGCAGGGCGGCTGCGTTAATACTTCTTGTTTTGAGTTATACTACGCCGGAAATATTCCACAAGCGCGAAACAAACTTTTTATTTGCTTTCGCATTCCGGATATATTATATTTTGACCGCCTTACCGTTAAATACATAAGGCGGTTTTTTATTATGAAGCAGCATCTCAAAATATGGGAAATATCTCTATTGGTAGCTCTCTGCGTAACCTTCTGTACTGGGCTTTTCGCGAAAGCTGAGCAAAGCAGGCTCTCAGGAGAGCTCATCCGACTCCACGTAATAGCAAACTCCGACAGTACGGGCGATCAGACGGTAAAGCTCAAAGTCCGCGACAATATACTCGAAATTCTCACGCCTATGCTTGACAAAGCCTCCAACGTAAAGGAAGCGGAGAGCATTATCGAAAACTCGCTTCCGCAGCTGTGCCAAGCGGCTGAAACCTGCCTGCGCTGCAACGGTAAATATTATTCCGTCAAAGCGGAGCTTTGCAGGGAAACCTACCCTACTCGCGGTTATGACGGCTTTGCCCTCCCTGCCGGCGACTACATTTCTTTGAAAATTATTCTGGGTCAAGGCTTGGGTCACAACTGGTGGTGCGTCGTGTTTCCTCCTCTTTGCATGACCTCTGTCGAAGACAAAGGTGCCTTTTCCGGACTGTCTGACGAAACCGAAAAGCTCATAACCTACGACGGCGGAGAATACCGTGTAAAGTTCCGCATAATCGAGCTTTACGAGCAGCTCAAGCAATCCGTGGAAAAGTAAATGAGCTCCTTAATAAAAATCGCTCTGTTCTGATATGCGTTCCGCAGTTTTCATCCAAACTTGACAAAGGTGACAGGGAGTGCTAAAATAACCCTAATCTCCGTGGGGGAGTAGTCAGCGCTTTAAGCGGTTCAAGTCAACATACATGGCGGTTAATCTGCCTGGCTTGTATTAAATGACCAGACTCATGGATAGGCGCCGCCTGTCCATGGGTCTTTTTTGTAAGCGGCGACGTCACCCGGTTTCAATTCTTTGATGATGGAGGCAAATTAATGAAGTATTATTGCAGCGAGGTCGGCGATGTTCTGTCGGAAGTAAAGAGCACCCCTGAAGGCCTCAGCTCGGCGGAAGTCGAAAAGCGACTTGCGGAAAACGGCAAGAACAAGCTTGCGGAGGGCAAGAAGGACTCGCTTATCAAGCGTTTCTTCATGCAGATGGCGGACCCTATGATCATCATGCTCATAGCGGCGGCAATAATTTCCGCGGTCACCTCCTCTTATTCGAATGAGGGCTTTGCGGACGTTTTTATTATTATGTTCGTCGTTATCGTGAACGCCGCTCTGGGCGTTTATCAGGAGAACAAGGCTGAAAAAGCGCTAGAAGCGCTTCAGGAGATGGCGTCGGCAACCAGTAAGGTTCTGCGCGACGGGAAGATTACTGTAATAAAGAGTGAAGACATTGTTGTCGGCGATGTCGTGGTTCTCGAGGCGGGCGACGCTGTCCCCGCAGATGGACGCATAGTCGAATCCAACAGCATGAAGATTGAAGAAGCGGCTCTGACCGGTGAAAGTGTCCCTGTCGACAAATTCATTGATTTGATAAACCTTACCGAAAGTAAGGACGTTCCGCTCGGGGACCGAAAGAACATGGTCTACATGGGCAGCACCGTTGTCTACGGACGCGGCACCGCCGTTATTACCGGTACCGGAATGGCTACCGAAATGGGCAAGATTGCGAACGCGCTTGAAAACGCCGAAGAGGGCCTTACACCTCTTCAGAAAAAGCTTGCTCAGCTCAGCAAGATACTTACCTGGCTCGTACTAGGCATATGCGCGGTCATCTTCGCGGTTAGCCTTATACGCGAGGGTCATTTAAACGCAGGCGTGGTTCTCAACAGCTTTATGATTGCCGTGAGCCTTGCGGTTGCGGCAATTCCTGAAGGTCTTGTCGCAGTCGTTACGATAGTTCTTTCCATCGGCGTTACCAACATGAGTAAGAATAACGCGATTATCCGTAAGCTGACTGCCGTTGAAACTCTCGGCTGCGCTCAGATAATCTGCTCCGACAAAACCGGAACCCTTACCCAGAATAAAATGACCGTAGTCGAGCACTACGGCGAAAACAAAGAAATGCTTGCAACCGCAATGGCTCTGTGCTGCGACGCTGAGCTTGATACGGACGGCACGGTTACCGGTGAGCCTACGGAAAACGCTCTCGTTTACTGGGCGAAATCCCTCGGCCTCATGAAATACGATCTTACGGAGGATGAGCCGAGAATCGGCGAGGTTCCGTTTGATTCAAAGCGCAAAATGATGACCACCGTTCACAGAACGGAAAAAGCCATAGTCCAGTACACCAAAGGCGCCCCTGATGAAGTTCTCAGGGTATGCTCCACCTATTTCAAGGACGGCAAAGCTGTCCCGCTCACCGAAGAAGCCAGAGCTGAGATACTTTCCGAAAACAGGACACTGGCCAACAAAGCGCTCCGTGTTCTCGCTGTTGCGCTCAAGCCTCACACTTCCGAGCCTCAGAGCTATACTCCGGAGGATCTTGAAAACGATCTCTGCTTCATTGGACTTGTCGGAATGATTGACCCCGTCCGTCCCGAAGTCAAGGACGCAATAGAGGAATGCCGCGCGGCGGGTATCCGCCCCATTATGATAACAGGTGACCATATCGACACCGCGAGCGCAATCGCAAGAGAACTCGGCATACTCGCCGAGGGAGATATCGCGATTTCCGGCTCTCAGATTTCGGAGATGAGCGACGAAGAATTCGAAAAACGCTTCCGCGACATTTCCGTTTATGCCCGAGTTCAGCCCGAGCATAAGGTTCGCATTGTCAGCGCCTGGCGTAAGGCGGGCTATGTAACTGCTATGACCGGCGACGGCGTGAACGATGCGCCAAGCATCAAGAACGCTGATATCGGCGTTGGAATGGGCATCACGGGCACAGACGTTACCAAGAACGTTGCGGACATGGTACTTGCGGATGATAACTTCGCGACTATTGTCGGAGCGGTCGAGGAAGGCAGAAGAATTTACGACAACATCCGTAAGGCAATACAGTTCCTTTTAAGCTCGAATATTGCGGAGGTTCTTGCCATCTTCGTTGCGACGCTCCTCAACTTTATTATTCTGAAGCCTGTCCACCTTCTCTGGATAAACCTTGTGACGGACTGCTTCCCGGCTCTCGCTCTCGGTCTTGAAAGCGCGGAGCCGAACCTCATGAACCGCAAGCCCCGCCCGTCAACAGACGGCGTCTTTGCGGGCGGCGTAGGAGTCGACCTTGCTTATCAGGGACTCGTAATAACAGCTCTTACACTTGCCGCATACTTTCTCGGACATATCATGGAAGGCGGCTCCTGGGCTTCGCTGCAGTCCAACGACGGAATCACGATGGCGTTTCTAACTCTGTCTATGGCCGAGATTTTCCACAGCTTCAATATGCGCTCACAGCGCGGAAGCCTGTTTTCTCTGAAAAAGCAGAATATTGCTCTCCTTTTGGCCGGTGTTGCCAGTTTGGTAATGACGAGTATCGTTCTCTATGTTCCGTTCCTTGCCAAGGCCTTCAGCTTTGAGCATATCAGCTTCGTGGAATATCTGGTCGCACTCGCGCTTGCCTTCTGCGTCATTCCGATTGTGGAAGCGGTCAAGTTCTTCCAGCGCAGGAGCACTTCCCGAAAAAAGTCGTAATTACCGATTTATAAAGGACCCGCTGCAAAACTTTCATTTTGCAGCGGGTCCTTTATAAATTTAAACTACTTATTCAGGCCGTCCAAAACCGCTTGAGCCTTGGCGGTGTCGGCAGACACTATATAAAATACATACAGCCCGTCCTGTTTGACAATTGCGTCGTCCAGCTTCGGAGGCTCAGCCGGTGCGTATGATTCATAGATTGCTTTCTGCGTCTTGATTCGATTGTCAGCATTGGCCTTCACCTTATTCGCAGCTGCTTCGTTTGCGCATTTGAAAAGGGCGATTTCTTCGGTTGTCGCTCCGGTTGAGCAGTAGACTACACAATCCGTCACGTCGGCATCTTCAAAGCCGTAAAAGGAAGAAGCTATTTCTTTCGTTATGGGACTTAAAAAATCAGAAAAGGCTCCGCTGTCCTGAAGCTTTGTGGCTAAAGCCGCCAAATCATAATCAGCGGGTTTGGTCTTCTGCGCACAACCCGTAAATATCCCCAATATCATGCAAAGAACCAGCAAGACCAAACTTATTCTCTTCATAATTTCACCTCTCTGTCTCAAAACTAAGCATAATGTGTTTTAACGTAATCAAGCCAATTTTTATAAACCTGCGCGGAGAAATGCACTCCGTCTGTAGTTTCGTCCGCAGGCAAATAGCCGTCCGGTCCAGCGAGTGCGGATACAAGGTCCATGTAGTAACAGCCCTTGTCGGCGGCAAGCTGGCGGAGCGCCGTGTTATATTCGTTTATGCGCTTCATGTTGAAGGTGGTGCTGCTGTCCGATTTTGCTTTACTGACGGGTGTAATGCCCATGATGTAAATATTGCATTTGGGCTGCGCGGCGATAATAGTATCGAGCATCGAACTGTAATAGTCGATAAAGGTCTGAGTATCAAAGCCAATTTCGTTAATGCCCAAAAGTATATATATCTTGGCGTATGGCTTCTGAATGAGTCCGTCCACAAGTGTGCCGGTATTTCCGTTATCGAGCTTAATGCAGGCTTTGGTTGTCGCTCCGACTACCGTCATACTGGTAGCGGCATAATAATCGCAGGTCGTAAGGCCCGAGAACAGACGGAATCCGTCCATCAGTGAATTTCCCATAAACGCGGCGTCCGAAAAATACGAATCGTCCACGGAATCATGCGCCGTTAAATCCGGACCGGCTGCTGCCGTTTCGGACGGCGACGGCGACGGAGTCGTGGTCTGTTCCGAGGGATTCTCCGCAACTGAAGGGGGCGCAGCGGTTTCCTGCGATGATGCGGAGGAAGGCTCCGGTGATTGCGTTGTCTTCCCTGCTTCGGGCTTCTTACCAAAATAAACCAAGAGTACAATCAAGGCTATTAAAACAGCAAAAAAAACGACCTGTATTCCTTTATTTTTTCTATTTGAACGAGTCACGGTTTATGCAGGCCCCTTTATGTAAATGTCACATTATGTCTACCTTGTAAACTAACTTTATTATAGACAGACACTTTCCAATATGCAAGAATTATTTTGCAAATTTTCGACTTTTCTTTTGGCATTTTTCCTGGCAAAAAAGCAAGGGGTTTTTGTTATAAAAAAGCGCTTAATTCATGGCTGTAAAGCTCAAGTTGCGGAAACAATTGACCCCTTTACTGTTTAATGATATAATTCTTTGAATAACTGATTTTATCAGTCGTCAATTTTGCGAGGGTTAGCTATGTGGATTTCAGACAAATGGAAAGACTATGAACTTATCGACTGCTCTGACGGACAACGGCTTGAGCGCTGGGGCAGCCAGATACTCGTGCGTCCGGATCCTCAGGCAATTTGGGTAACCCCTCAAACCAATCCCGCATGGGTGAGGCCTTCGGCGAAATACAGCCGCAGTTCTGAGGGCGGCGGGCACTGGGAGAAAAACAGTCTCCCCGACAGCTGGAAAATTCACTACGGTGAGCTCACCTTCAATGTCAAACCCATGAACTTCAAACACACCGGCGTCTTTCCTGAACAGGCTACAAACTGGGACTTCGCGATGGACACAATCAATAAGGCCGAACGGCCTATAAGTGTTTTGAATCTCTTCGCGTATACGGGCGCCGCAACTCTCGCCTGCGCCAAGGCTGGCGCTTCGGTCTGTCACGTGGACGCGGCAAAGGGCATGGTATCGTGGGCTAAGGAAAACGCCGCTGTCTCAGAACTTAATGATGCTCCGATACGCTGGATAGTCGACGACTGCATCAAATTTGTCGAGCGCGAGATACGCCGCGGCAAGCGCTATGACGCAATCATCATGGACCCTCCCTCCTACGGTCGCGGCCCCAGCGGAGAGATTTGGAAGCTCGAGGATAACCTCTGGGACTTCGTCTGTCTCTGCGCGGGCGCACTTTCGGATGAGCCGCTTTTTGTTATCATCAATTCCTATACGACGGGGCTCTCCCCTTCCGTTCTCACATATATTTCAGAAAGCGTTTTCACAAAAAAATTTGGCGGAAAAAGCGAGAGCCGCGAGCTTGGGCTTCCCGTTTCTGAAACCGGACTCAACCTGCCCTGCGGCGCAAGCTGCCGCTGGCTTGCGAAATAAAGGAAATAACTATGAGTTCAATCATAAAAGTCAAAGACGTCGTTTTTCGTTATGAGGGCGAAGAAGAGCCCGTTCTGAACAAAACGACGCTCGAAATAGAGGAAGGCGCTTTCGTCGTTATTCTCGGTCATAACGGTTCGGGAAAATCAACGTTAGCAAAACACCTAAACGGCATCCTCATCCCCGACGAGGGCAGCATACTTGTTGACGGCATGGATACGCGGAACGAGGAAAAGCTTCTTGACATCAGACGTACCGTAGGCATGGTATTCCAGAATCCCGACAATCAGATGGTCGCCTCCGTAGTCGAGGACGACGTTGCTTTTGCCCCCGAAAATCTGGGGCTTCCTCCCGATGAAATCCGAACCAGAGTGGACGAAGCGTTAAAGCTCGTCGATATGTACGACTACCGTGAGCACGCACCGCATCTTCTCTCCGGCGGTCAGAAGCAGCGCGTCGCGATTGCGGGCGTCATCGCCATGCGTCCGCGCTGTATAGTTCTTGATGAACCGACGGCGATGCTTGACCCCCAAGGCCGACGCGAGGTCATCGGCACAATTAAGCGGCTCTGCCGCGAAAACGGTATAACGATAGTTCTGATCACCCACCACATGAACGAGGCAATTGATGCCGACCGTGTTTTTGTCATGTCAAACGGCAGGGTAGTAAGCCAAGGAACTCCGAAAGAGGTTTTTTCAAACGTGGAGGCGCTAAAGGCCGAGGGGCTGACAGTTCCCGACACGGCAGAGCTACTGTATGAACTGAAGCTCGCGGGATTCAGCTTTCCCGAGGGAACGCTTACAGTCGAGGAGTGCGCGCAGGCAATCTCCGCCGCTTTAAAATAAACACCTATATGTGGGGTTGCGCCCACTCCGATAACAAAGGAAAATATATAATGCCAATCATAAAGACAGAAGCGCTGACGCACGTTTACAGCACAGGAAGTCCCTTCGAAAGCGTAGCGCTCGAAAATGTGAATATTGAGATAGCTCAGGGGGAATTTGTCGGGCTTATCGGACACACCGGTTCTGGAAAATCCACCTTCGTCCAGCACCTGAACGGTCTTTTGCTTCCAACTGGAGGCAAGGTTTTCATGGACGGCGTCGATATAAATTCGTCCAAGAAGCTCCGTCACGAGATTCGCTTCAAGATCGGACTTGTATTTCAGTACCCCGAATATCAGCTTTTTGAGGAAACCGTCTATAAGGATATCGCCTTCGGGCCGAGCAACATGAAGCTTTCAAGGCAGGAAATTGATGAGCGCGTCCGCGAGGCGGCAGGCTTTGTCGGAGTGCCGGAATCGCTTTTTGAGAAATCACCGCTCGAAATCTCCGGCGGGCAGAAGCGCAGAGTCGCGATTGCCGGCGTCATTGCCATGCGTCCCGACGTGCTCATATTGGACGAGCCCACGGCAGGGCTTGACCCCGAGGGCTGCGAAAGTATATTAAAAAACATCTCCGATTACCGCAAAGTGACCGGAGCTACGATAATCCTTGTTTCACACAGCATGGAGGACATCGCCAGAATTTCCGAAAGACTCATCGTTTTCGACGCCGGCCATATCGTTATGGACGGCAGCCCCGAAGAGATTTTTTCACAGGCGTCAAGGCTCCGCAGTATCGGGCTTGACGTGCCGGTTGTGACAGACATAGCAACCAGACTTCGGGAGCTTTCCGTCGATGTGCCCGAGTGCTGCTACACCGTTTCTCAGCTTCGCGACGCTATACTCTCCCTTAAAAAGGAGGGCGCCTCATGCTGAAGGATATAACGCTCGGCCAGTACTTTCCCGGCAACAGCTTTATTCACAGGCTCGACCCTCGCACAAAGCTCATGTGCACAATTGTATACATCGCGGCGCTTTTCGTCGCGAAATCCTATTTGACTTACGGGGTACTTCTGCTCACTCTCTGTCTTTGCGTGGCGGTCTCCAAAATCAAACCGTCCGCCCTTTTAAAAGGACTTAAGCCCCTCGCGCTGATTATTATTTTTACTGCCATACTGAACCTTTTCTACATCAAGGGTGGCAAAGAGCTTGTCACCTTCTGGGTTTTGTCTATAACGACCGAGGGCATAAAAACAGCGTTTTTTATGGTTATCCGCATTATGATGCTTATAACAGGCACATTTCTTTTGACCTACACCACAACTCCGATGGCGCTGACTGACGGGCTGGAGCTTATTTTGAACCCGCTCAAGAAGCTGAAAGTTCCGGTGCATGAGTTTTCCATGATGATGAGTATCGCTCTTCGATTTATACCGACGCTCATCGAAGAGGCGGACAAAATCACAAGCGCTCAGAAGGCGCGCGGAGCTGACTTTGAAACCGGAAAGCTGACTGAGCGAGCCAAAGCACTGCTTCCCTTGCTTGTTCCGCTTTTCGTCAGCGCTTTCCGCCGTGCGGATGAGCTTGCAATTGCCATGGAGTCCCGCTGTTACCACGGCGGTGAGGGGCGCACCCGCATGAAAAAGCTCAGCATGAAGGCGTCCGACTTTGTAACGATTCTTGCGTCACTTCTTTTTCTTGCGGGCATAATCGTTCTGGCGCGTTTCGGATTCTGAGAGGATGGCGGATTATGAGAAATATCGCCCTGCGTCTATCTTATGACGGGACGCAATACCACGGCTGGCAGGTTCAGAAAAACGATATAACCGTTGCCGAAACTCTTGAAAAGGCACTCACGAAAATTTGCGAGCACCCTGTGAAGGTCGTCGGCTGCGGTAGAACGGACGCAGGCGTTCACGCTCTGCGCTACTGCGCGAATTTTAAAACCGATTGCACAATACCGACAGACCGCATTCCCCTCGCCGTAAACGCGCTTTTGCCCTTTGATATAGCGGCAACGGACGCCGTCGAAGCGCCCGAGGATTTCAATTCGATTCTGTCCTGTATTAAGAAAGAATACGTCTACAAACTTCAAAATTCCCGCATCCGCGACCCGTTTTTAACGAGCCGCGCCTGCTTTTTCCCCTCTGTTCTGGATATTGACCACATGAAGGCTGCGGCGAAAGCCTTTGAGGGGACACACGATTTCAAAGCAGTGCGGAGTGTCGGAACCGAGACAAAGACTACGGTTCGGACTGTTTACTGGTGTGAAATTGAAAAAGAGGGCAACATGATATCAATGCGCATCTGCGCCGACGGCTTTCTTTATAACATGGTTCGGGCTATAATGGGAACCATTGTCTACGCGGGACTCGGAAAAATCGAGTCCGAAGCTATTCCCGCACTTCTCGAGGGCGGAGACCGCCGCCTTACGGGGCCGACTATGCCGCCGCAGGGACTTTATATGTCCCGCATCTGGTATGACGGCGCTGTGGGTGAAATGATGCTTCGGTAAATCTGTCAACAATTACAATTAACAAAATATCTATTTATTATTCGGGGAATATGCTATAATGGCCGCAAAAGTGGACATTAAAACGGCTGTCAGGCGGAAAACTGTTTGGAGTTTTATATGGTGAGTGACAAGCACACAAAACAGAATAGCACCCGAAGAATACTTGCCGTGATTCTGACCCTTCTTGTTGTAATACTTGCAGTCATCGTTTTTCTCTACAAGGATAAGTTTGTCCCTTCTCCCCAATCGAAAAAGACGGAGGATTTAGCCGACATAATCTCTTCGAATGAGCCTTTTACATATGAAACCGGCTCGAAGCAAATGTTTGCTTCAATGGGCAGCGACCTTGCCGTCGCGTCCTCAACAGGTCTGCAGCTTCTTGACAAGGATGGAAACACAGTTTCGCGCGAAGTTTTTTCAATGACAAATCCTGCGGTCTGCGCAAGTGGCAGCACCTGTGCTTTCTATGATGTGGGCGGCTATTCTCTCCGTATCTACAAGGACGGGAAATTCGAGAATATGGACAGAGATTCTCAGATTACCTCCGTATCCGTCAACAGCTCCGGCTACTATGCCGTTGCCGGTGCCGATCCCGGCTACAAGGGCAGTGTGAAGGTCTACGATTCGACACTTAAACCAGTCTATGAATGGTATTCCGGTTCAGGCTACATCATCGACGCCGCCGTATCTCCGGACAGCACCATGCTCGCAGTACTCTGCGTCGAGTCCTCCGGAAGCATCGTCCACATTTTCAAAATGGACAGCGAGGACGAATACGCTTCCGCCTCCGTGCCGGATGAACTTATGTTCAGACTCAGCTTTGAAGCGGGCGGCAACTTTTGTATTATCTCCGAAAAATCGATTCACTTTTTCTCCTCGGGCGGTAAAGAGCTGTCGAGCTACGATTTTGGCGACAACTACCTTGCAGACTACGAGCTAAGTGAAAGCTGCTGGGCTGTCGTGCTGAGCAAATACGTTTCGGGAAGTGACGTGACGCTCTTAAGCTTCAGCGGCAGCGGCAAGGAAGCCGGCACCTCCCCTCTATCCTCAGAACCTGTGGCACTTGCTTCACAGGACGGAAAGCTGCTTGTTCTCAGTTCATCGGACATTGCTCTTTATTCCCGCGATCTGCACCTGCAAAAGCAGAACCATGTTGTTCCGGGCTTTGTTTCGGCCGTTTTGCTGCCAAGCGACAGCGTACTTCTTCTTTCCTCTCATTACGGTGAAAAATGCAAGTTTCGCTGACTTGCGCTTTTCATGACTATGACAGGCAAAAAAGCAAAAAAGCGCGGACACATTATATGTCCGTTTAATGTGAGGTAAGGTATGAGATTTGTATTTGAAGCACTGCTGCTTTTTATAATCGCTTTCTGTGCATGGAACGGCTATAAAAAGGGTCTGGTGATGTGCATAGGAACCATACTTGCAATAATAGTATCTCTATATGTGGGCGATCTTCTCGGTGACACCTTTTCCTCGGCTGTGCAGCCGGCGCTGCGTCCCTTTGTCAGCGGATATATGAACGGCGCGGAAGGTATAATAACCGAAAATGCCAATGAGCTTCTCGGAACAGCCAATGCCGGTCTTTCCGTCGATGAGGCTCTCGCTGTGAATCCGGACATAAGGCATGATCTCTGTGTCAAAAGCTACGAAAAGGTTGGCATATACAGTCCAGCCGCTGAAGAAATGGCGGATGAAGCGATTGCTCTCTCCGAAGCAAGCGGAGGATCACTCGCCGCTTCGATCGTGGATACTATGAGTAAAAATCTCTCCTACGCTCTCATTTTCCTTTTATTTTTTCTGCTTACCGTTATAATTATTACAGTGATAGGAAACCTCTTCAATCTCAATTTCACAATTCCGGGGAAAGATAAGCTAAACAGAATCGGAGGCGCTATTGCTGGCGCGGTAACCGGAATATTAATCAGTATGACAATCACATGGGTGCTCAGATTTTGCGGCGCGGCTTTGCCGGAAGAAGAAATGAGCCGCACTCTGCTGACCGCTCTGTTATTAAAAATCAATCTTTTATCCGCGGTTTTGACGATATAATCGTCCTTTCACCGCTAACCTTTTCAAGGAGAATTAATTATATGCAGCCTACCGTATGCGCTCGTTGTAAAAAAAATATGGCCGTTATTTTCATATCCAAGATTGAAGGAGGAGAGACCGTCAACGAGGGTCTCTGCCTTAAGTGCGCCCGTGAGCTCCATATCAAGCCTGTTGACGATATTATGGCCAAGATGGGAATATCAGACGAGGATCTTGATACAATTACCAATGAAATGTCCGCGGTCATCGGGGGGACAGATGTTCCTTCCGATCCCGAAAGCACGGATTTGTCGGAGGATGATTCCGGAAAAACCGCTACCTTCCCCTATTTAAACAGACTGTTCGGGACGGACAGTATGTTTAATCCCATTAACAATGCCTTTCCTCAGCCTCCTCAGCCCTATGAAAATCGATCCTCAAAGAGCGATACCAAGGAGCCCTTTGTCCGGAATAACTCCAAGCTGAAATTTCTGAACAACTACTGTATCAATCTCACCGAGCGAGCAAGCGAAGGCCTTCTGGACAATATGATAGGGCGCGAGGAAGAGCTTGAGCGCGTCATTCAGATTTTAAACCGCCGCCAGAAAAACAATCCCTGTCTCATCGGTGAGCCGGGCGTCGGAAAAACCGCCATTGCGGAGGGGCTTGCCCAGCGCATCAACGATGGAAACGTACCTTATAAGCTCCGTGACAAGGAAGTTATGCTTCTCGACCTCACCGCCCTTGTCGCCGGAACTCAGTTCCGCGGTCAGTTTGAAAGCCGCATGAAGGGGCTTATCGAAGAAATACGCAAGCAGGGCAACATCATCCTCGTCATTGACGAGGTGCATAACATAGTCGGCGCGGGCGATGCCGAAGGCAGCATGAACGCGGCGAACATCTTAAAGCCCGCCCTTTCGAGAGGCGAAATTCAGGTCATCGGCGCGACCACCTTTACAGAATATCGCAAACATATCGAAAAGGATTCAGCGCTTGAACGCCGCTTCCAGCCTGTAATTGTCGCTGAGCCCTCAATTGAGGACAGTGTCAAGATAATCAAGGGCATTGCGCACTATTATGAGGACTATCACGGCGTTTCGATACCCGAAGAGATGTGCCGCAGGGCAGTCACAATGAGCGAGCGCTATATTACAGACCGATATCTGCCGGATAAGGCAATCGACCTTATAGACGAGGCCTGTTCGGACGTGAACCTGAAAAGCCCCTCAATTGAGCGCATGTCGGCAATAACCAAGGAGCTCGCCGACCTTGACAAAGAGCGTGAGCTTTTACTATCTGACAGTTCAAACGACGGTAACTTTGCGAGACTTGCCGAAATTCGCAGTCTCTGCCTTCAACTTACCGACGAGCAAATGCGTCTGCGCGCTAAGGGTAAGCCCGCTTTGACGGAGGAAAACCTTGCGCGGGTCATAGAGCTCTGGACGAAGATACCCGCCAGCAGCATACGCGAGGATGAATTTGAAAAGCTCTCCGAGCTGCACACGCGCCTGAAGGCCCATATCATCGGGCAGGACGAAGCGGTTGACACCGTTTGCGCCGCAATTAAGCGCAACCGCATAGGACTTTCCGCAAAGCATAAGCCCGTCAGCTTCATATTCGTAGGAAGCACAGGCGTCGGCAAAACGGAGCTTGTCAAGCGTCTTGCAGAGGACTTGTTCAACACTCCCGAATCACTCATTCGTCTGGATATGTCCGAATTTATGGAGAAGCACTCTGTTTCGCGTATCATCGGCTCCCCACCGGGCTATGTCGGTTATGACGAGGCCGGCCAGCTCACCGAGAAAATACGCCGCAAGCCCTATTCTGTCGTTCTCTTTGACGAGATCGAAAAGGCTCACCCCGACGTTATGAATGTACTTCTGCAGATACTTGACGACGGGCGTATCACCGACGCTCAGGGCAGGACGGTGAACTTTGAAAACACCGTAATAATCATGACCACAAACGCAGGAAGCGACAGGAGAGACGGCAAGGTCGGCTTCGGCGGTTCCGTTTCCGATCTTGGTAAGGACAGAGCGATGAAGGCCCTCAAGGACTTCCTGCGCCCCGAATTTATCAACCGTATCGATGAGATTGTCTGCTTTAACAGCCTGAGCGAGGAAAACTTCCGCGGTATCGCAAAGCTCATGCTGGAAGAACTGCGTGCGGCTATGACCGAAAAGAGCGTTGCGCTCACGTATGACGACGCGCTGGTTGAATATCTCGCGAAGAAGAGCTATTCCCTCACCTACGGAGCAAGAAACCTGCGCCGTCTTATCCAGAAGGAAATTGAGGACGCAATGGCAACCGAAATAGTTGACCGCTGTCAAGGTAAGATTTCCAAAATTGAAATCATAGTCGAGGACGACAAGCCAAAGATTCTCGCAAGCTGAAAATAAAAATAATAAGAGCCCGGCTGAAAAGCCGGGCTCTTATTGTGTCAATATTGGTTTATCACTCAATCGTAATAATCAAGTGCCGCAAGGTCTGTTATTATCGCGGCGCACGAGCCGTCGTTCAGCGCTTTGAAGCAAGCCTCCGTGCCGCCCGGAATCTTCACGATATATTCAGGTTTTTCGCTCAGCGTCTTGCTGCCTTCCAGAAGAGCATTAAAGTAGCCGTTCTCGCTCAGGGTCAGTGTCTTTCCTTTAAGCCCCGACGCGCTTCTGACTCCCGTGCTTCTAAGTGAAGCCAGAACCACCGTGTTCTTCAAATACACCGGCGACTGATAAATATCGGTTTCCGCTTTGTCGTAGGCAAAACCTCCCCAGACGCAGTCTACATTGCCGGAGTTCAGCTCCACAACCGCCTGCGAAACATCAATGGGCAGAAATTTAGCTTTCCAGCCTAGCTGTTTACAGACTTCTCTGGCGAGCTCGACGTCAAAGCCTGTTGCCATGCCTCCGTTGGTCTTTCCGGAAAAAGGCAGACGGCCTCCGTCATAGCCGATATTGAAGGTGCGAGTTTCAGGCTTTTCTTCGAGCTTGTCCAAAGCCTTCTCGTCTCCCTTGAGCAGTGAAACGTCCTCTCCGAACCACTTCATTGAAAGCTCCGAGACCTTTCCCGAAGCCTGAAGCACCTTTATCGCCGCTATTACCGCATCTCCCGCTTTGTCACCAAGCCTGAACGCGACGCAGAAATCCTGCTGCGCAAGCTTGTCGGCAACGCGATATTTGCTGTTAGAGCTCATTTCGCAGCCGGTTATCGAGATTAATAATAATATTGTAAGTACAAACGCGGCAACGCGTGTTTTCTTCTTCATATACACCACCGAACAATTCGACGTTATGTTACATTTTTATATCTGTAATATAATATTATAGCCCTCAACACATTTCAAGTGCAATTTGTAAACTTTTGTAACTAAAAACTGGAGGAACTTTTGTAAGTTCCTCCATAGTGTTAATTTTCGTCTTTACTGTTCTTCCGAGTACCTAGCCAGAAACTGCTTAGTGCGTTCTTCCTTCGGATTCACCAACACCGCCTCGGGCGTACCCTGCTCGACGATGACTCCTCCGTCCATGAAGATGACCCTGTCGGCAACCGCACGCGCAAAGGCCATTTCATGCGTAACTATGACCATAGTCATATGCTCCTCGGCAAGCTTTCGTATCACCTTGAGTACCTCGCCCGTTAGCTCGGGATCAAGGGCGCTGGTCGGTTCGTCAAAAAACAGGATTTGCGGTTCCATAGCAAGCGCGCGCACGATTGAAACCCGCTGCTGCTGACCGCCGGAGAGCTGGTATGGATAGTAATTTTCCTTATCCTCAAGCCCCATTTTCGCAAGCAGTTCCTTCGCCTTGGCTATTGTCTCGCTTTTACTGCGCTTTTGTACATTTATCGGCGCATCGGTCACGTTTTTCATAACCGTGTAGTGCGGAAAAAGATTGAAGCTCTGGAAAACCAGTCCGAAATATGAGCGTATCTGCTTGAGCTCAGCTTTCGAAACATACTGTGCCCTGTCGTTCTCGCCGGTATCCGCGGCTTTCTCGCCAAGATAGGCAAGATAGCCTGAGTCAAGCGTTTCAAGCAGCGTTGCGCAGCGCAGGAGCGTTGATTTCCCGCTTCCCGACGGGCCGATGATTGCAAGCACCTCGCCTCTTCTTACCGTGAGGGAAATGTCCTTCAGCACTTCAAGCTCATCGAAGCTCTTTTTGGCGTTTCTGATGTCAAGAATGATTTCTTCGTCCATGCTTTCCCTCCTTACTGGTAATATGAGACGCTTTTTTCCGCTTTTTCCATTGCAAGCGCAACCAATAGATTAAACACATAGTAGAAAACTGCGGCGCCGACGAATGGCATCACAGAGCTTTCCTTGGCCGCAATCTGTTTTGCGACAGTGAACATCTCCGCATACGCGACTACAAACGCAAGAGACGTATCCTTGACTAGCGTTATAACCTCGTTTGTCACTGACGGCAGAATGCGCTTAAACATCTGCGGCATTATTATCTTTATGAATGTCTGGGCTTTACTGTAGCCAAGGACTTCTGCCGCTTCATACTGCCCTTTCGGCATTGATTCTATACCGCCGCGGTATATTTCCGCAAAATATGCCGCATAGTTGATTACGAAAGCAATTATTACGGCATAGAAATTATATGCCAAGGATATTTTGATGCCGAAGATAAACCACGGCCCGAAATAGACGACCATGAGTTGAAGCATAAGCGGGGTTCCGCGCATAATGGAGATGTAGATCTTCATAAGTATCCGCAGCGGAGCAAACTTCGACATTCGACCAAATGAGACCAAAAGGCCCAGCGGCAGTGAAAGCACCAAGGTCAATCCGAAAATGACCATGCTTCGCAACATACCCTCGCCAAGTCTTAACAGCATTGCGATAATATCCAAATCTTTGTCCTCCATGCCAAGAAATAAAGGGAGCAAAAACAGGTAAAGCGGGCGGAAAATACTTTCCGCCCACACTTCATCCAAATATATTTTTCCCGATGCTTAAATTTCCTTATTTGCCTAAGCAGACAGCCTCGTCAAGCTTCCAGGTCTTTGCGATTTCCATAAATTTGCCATCCGCAACCATTTCGTCCAGAGTCTTCTGAACCTGGTCCCGAAGCTCAGTGTTGCCGAGCTTGAAGCCAACTCCGTACTGCTCAATTGAGATGGGGTCTTTCAGCATTATGTACTTATCGCCGCGCTGTGCAATTTCATATTGCGCAACCCCGATATCAAGCGCGATTGCGTCCGCCGCTCCGGATTCGAGAGACAGGAACGCGGTCAGATAGTCAGGTACTTCCGTGAGGCTTTTGAAGCTCTTCTTAAGAGCGGTGTTCTTCTCATTTTTTTCATCTGAGAGTGAAGCCAGAGCCGAAGAATCCGCCTGAACAAGAACGTTTTTGCCAGCGAGTCCGGCAAGGTCTGTTATACCTGAATCCGCTCCTACAACAATGACCTGAGAGTTATCGACGTAAGGCTTAGTCCACTCGTAATCCTTTTCACGGCCGTTGATTGTAAAGCCGTTCCAGATGCAATCAATTGTTCCGCTATTAAGCTCCATATCCTTGCTGTCCCAGTCGATGGGCTTTTTGATGAGCTCCCAGCCGTTTCTCTTGCAGACTTCCGCCGCGAGGTCAAGGTCGAAGCCGACATATTCGCCATTATCATCGGTGTAGCCGTAGGGTGGGAAGCTGGCGTCAAAGCCGACAGTAAAGGTTGTTCGTGCCGCCGGAGCGGATGCCGCTGGTGACGCGCTGGGGACCGTGCTCTCGGTCGCAGTCTTTGTGCCGCAGCCGGATAAAAGTCCAAAGCACATTGCCGCCGCAAGCAGCAGGACTATGACAGTTTTTATTTTTTTCATTTCGTTTCCTCCAAGATTTCGGGTAGTACTTGTCGCGGAGATATTGTATCACATTAGCGAAATAAAGCAAGTATATTCCGCAAAATGCCTGTGCATATTTTGCACAGAGTTGAAATTCCATATTTTTCGCTGCCAAACCTGTCAATTTCGGAGCGTTTTTTACATTTTGTTAATCTATTTGAATATTCCGCTGGTATAATGTATTAAATACTATATAATATAAACAACATATTCGGAAGGACGTGTTCTCATGTCTAAAAAAGCCTTAATAATAGAAGATGACGCAAATATCGCGGAGCTACTGCGCCTGTATCTCGAAAAGGACGGTTTCGAGGTCATTAAAGCCGCGGACGGAGGCAACGGAGTCCGTTACGCACTTACGGAAAACCCCGACGTCATACTGCTCGACATTATGCTTCCCGTGCTGGATGGCTGGCAGGTCTGCCGCAAGGTACGCGAAAGCTCCAAAACTCCCATTATTATGCTGACCGCCAAGGGCGAAACCTTTGACAAGGTGAACGGCCTTGAAATGGGAGCTGACGACTACATAGTCAAACCCTTTGAGGTCAAGGAACTCTTAGCCCGCATTCACGCGGTAATGCGCAGAACCGAACCGGAAGAAAAATCCGGCGAAAGAAAGCTTACTTTCGAGAAGCTCATAATAAACCTTGATTCCTATGAACTCATTGTCGATAATAAAAAAGTCGAAACTCCCCCCAAAGAAATGGAGCTTTTATTCCATCTGGCCTCAACGCCGAACAGAGTTTACACCCGCAATCAGCTCCTGGACGAGGTCTGGGGTTTTGACTACTTCGGTGATTCCCGCACTGTCGACGTTCATGTCAAGCGTCTGCGTGAAAAGCTCGAGGGCGTTTCCGAACAGTGGACACTCAAGACTGTCTGGGGTGTCGGCTACAAATTCGAGCTCAACGAAAGGGCCTAGGTAAAATGCTCGCAGTGCGAACACTATATTCAATTCTATGCATAACGACAAAACGGCCAATATAGGCCGTTTTGCGCCATGAGGAGAGGTCAAACGATTGAAAAGCGTATACTTTAAAAACTTTGTAATGACGGCTATTCTGGTCGTAATCAGCTTCTTCGTTTTGGGGACATCCATAGTCATACTCGGGCGCTCTTTTGCTCTCAATCAAAAGCGCGACAGCATCGCTCTGGGCGCTACCGAGGTTTCAAAGGCTACCTCCGCCTTCCTTGAGGAGAACAGCGACCTTAACGCGTGGTATCTCCGGCTCATCATAAGCTCGCTGGCCAAGAGCACAGGCAACGAAATCTTTATTACTGACACTCACGGCACTATAGTTTCAAGCTCAGATATGGATGTCGTATCTCCCTACATCGGCAAACATATAAGCAACGGTATTATGGAGGAACTGTACAGAAGCGGAAAGTTTCAAAAGCTCACCACGCTTGAGAATCTCTATAACAACCGTCCGTATTACATAGTCGCGCTGCCTGTTATGGTTGACACAAATGTCGTTGCGGCCTATGTATTTGTCGGTTCAGACTGCACTGCGATTATAGACGCCTGGGGCACAGCGTCAACAGTTTTTGTACTGACGGCGCTGATCGTCATGATGTTCGCCGTTGTGCTCTCCTATTACAACTCCAAGCGTCAGTCCGAACCGCTCCTGGAAATGGCATCCGCCGCACGGCGCTTTGCGCACGGCGATTTTTCCGCCAGAGTCGCGGACGAGGGCAGAGAGGACGAGATTGGCGAGCTAACCGAATCCTTCAACCTGATGGCGGAGTCGCTGGAAAAATCCGAGCAGCTTCGAAGTGATTTTATTGCGAATGTTTCGCATGAGTTAAAAACCCCGATGACCACGATTGCCGGCTTTGCCGACGGCATACTGGATGGGACAATACCGAAGGACGATCAGGATAAATATCTTGCGACAATTTCAAGCGAAACAAAGCGTCTTTCCCGTCTTGTGAGACAGATGCTGCAAATGAGCAAGATTCAGTCAGTCGACACGGTTGCCCTCCTTGCGCGAAGCTTTGACCTCTCAGAAGTCATCATGCGCACTCTCATAAACTTTGAAAACAAAATCACCCAGCGCGGACTCGACGTTGACTGTCAGCTCCCCGAGGAAAGCATCATTGTCCGCGGCGACGAGGATTCGATTACTCAGGTCGTATATAATCTGCTTGACAACGCCATAAAGTTCTCTGAAAAGGGTTCGACCCTCGGCATTTCACTCTGGAAGCAGAACAGTAAGGCCTTTGTTTCAATCAAGAACCGCGGCGAAACCATATCTTCTCAGGAGCTTCCCTTCATTTTTGACAGGTTCCACAAAACCGATAAATCAAGGAGTCTTGACCGAGACGGCGTAGGGCTGGGGCTCTCCATAGTAAAAACGATACTGAACAATCACAACGAGGACATAACGGTCACAAGCAAAGACGGCATAACGGATTTCACCTTCACAGTCCGGATGAAATAAATTCTGTGCCAAATAAATGTATAAGTTCATAAACTTTTCACATTATATTCATAACGAGTACAAAAGTATATTTTATCATCAAGACATGCTCAAGGAGAAATAAATGAACGCCAACTCATTTATTCCAATTAAGCTTATTTTCTCCCCTCTATAATATAATCCTCTCTCAAACAGCTAAGCTCCGGGTAAAACCGGAGCTTTCTGTTATTTGACATTATCTGCATCTGCGCGAGACGCAAAAAAAGGGGCCCCGTAAAACCGGAGCCCCTAGTCAGTAAAGCTATTTTTCGATTATATGCACATTGAGGTGGTCGAAGGTCATTTCGATCCCGCGTTCCCTGAACACCCTCCGGACGTTCTCATTCAGCGCAAACTGCAAATCCCCGTAATCTTCCCTCTTGGCCCAGACTCTTATGGCATATTCAATGGAGCTCTGCTTGTAGGCGTTGAGTCCCACAGCCGGCGTAGGCTCCTTTAAGACCCGTTCTTCAGCCGCTATTACATCAATGAGCGCCGCTTTGACAGCTTCGGTCGGCGCGTCGTAGGACGCGTTAAAGGAAAGTTCCAGCCGCCTGAGCTTTTCTCTTGTATAGTTAATTATCTTTGCTCCCGTCACCTGACTGTTCGGAACATATATTATTTTGTTGTCAATCATTACAATAGTGGTGTAGATCAGTTCCACCTTATTTACAGTTCCGGAAACTCCGTCAAGCTCAACATAATCCCCCGCTGTAAACGGTTTTGAGGTTAAAATCGTAAAGCCGCTGAAGATGTTGGAAAGCAGGCCCTGAATCGAAAGCGAAAGAGCGAGACCGGCTACGCCGACAAGGGCAACCAATGAGGACATATTCGCACCCAGTTTATCAAAAACAACTATGGCAGCAATTATCCACAGACTTACCTTGATTCCGCTTCTGATAAAGCCTTTGACCGTGTTGTCAAGCTTACTGCGGGCCTGTATATGGTCAACAACCTTTAAAACGATAGTTATAACAAGCAAGCAAATCAGGAAAGCCAATACCGCATAAATAAGGGCCATTAGGCTCACTTTGCCTATTGAAATTTTTGATACGGAATCAAGCGTACCCGTGAGGTTCATATATTCCACTCCTTTTATATCTTTGAGTTTTAACAAACATAGTATACCAAAAATTCATATAATGTCAAAGCCTGTATCATGTTTATAAACAGAACCGGAAAAATGATGAAAAAAGGCAGCCTTGGGCTTGACAAGCTCCGTTTTTTTGGTATAATCAACTTTGCGTTCACAAGTTTGTACGCGGGCGTAGCTCATTTGGCAGAGCGCCACCTTGCCAAGGTGGAGGTAGCGAGTTCGAATCTCGTCGCCCGCTCCACAATAAAACCCCGATCTCTTTGAGGTCGGGGTTTTTCTTGCGCTCAAGTATCGTATAGGTTGATTTATTCTACTTATATCAACCTTAAATCCATTGATTTCTCTCATCACGGCAGTTATATTGATAACAGAGGTGATGAAAAATGAAGGAAATCAATATTGCAAAGGTACTCTCTGATAAGCGCAGAGAAAACGGTATAACTCAGGATGAGCTTGCCGGCTATATCGGTGTATCAAAGGCTTCCGTTTCAAAGTGGGAAACGGGCCAGAGCTATCCGGATGTAACCTTCCTGCCAATACTTGCGGCATACTTCAATATAACCATAGACGAGCTGCTGGATTATAAGCCTCAGATGACAAAAGAGGATATCAAAAAGCTCTACAAACGACTGTCGCTGGAGTTTACGACTCGGGAACCGGACACTGTCTTACAGGAGTGCCGCGCCGTTGTCAAAAAATACTACTCCTGCTTTCCCCTGTTGCTGCAGCTGGGCATTCTTATGATAAACCACATTGAGCTTATTAAAGACCCACAGGAGGCCGCCGCACTCATTTTGGAGGCAAAGGCTCTGTTCGTCCGCGTCAGAGAGGAAAGCAGTGAGATGGGAATCAAAAAGAAGGCTCTTTTTATGGAAGCCCTATGCTGCATTGCCTCCAACAACCCGGAAGCGGCGCTGGAACTTCTTGACGGAACAGTTGAGGATGCCATAGCTCCGGAAGTTTTAATGGCTTCCGCCTATCAGATGACCGGACGCATTTCAGAGGCAAAATCCGTCTTACAGATTGGCATATATCAAAACATCGTTGTTTTGTTTAACTATTTTCCGTCCTATCTAATGCTCTGCGCAGACGACCCTGTAAAATTCAAAGAGGTTTTACGCCGAGCCTTTGCGGTTTCTGAGGCCTTCGATTTAAAGAATCTGCATCCAAGCGTTCTCTGCGGATTTTATATTTGCGCGGCGCAGGGCTTTGCGGCACAGGGAAACACCGAAAAATCTATCGAGCTGCTCCGGAGCTATACCGAGCTTGTGACCGGCGATATCTATCCGCTGTGTCTTCACGGCGACGGTTTTTTCGACCTTCTGGACGACTGGCTCAAAAAGCTGGATATTGGCGACGCTCTGCCGCGAAATGAGAAAACCATCAGAAAAAGCATGGTATCCGTGGTTTCGGACAATCCTGCCTTCTCCGCATTCTCCGATGACCAGCGATTTAAAAACATTGTTGCAAGGCTGCAAAGCAGCAGCCCTGAAAATGGGAGGTAAATCTCATGAAATCCGAAACAAAAACCGAAAAGAAACGGCTTTTCATATTTATTGCACTTGCGGTAGTCATCGCGTGGAGCGTTTTTATGCTCATTCCCATTCTTGGTATGACCTACGGACAGGGCTCATCGATTTTTATTCTTGCGGCGGCAATGTTCGCTCCGGCGCTTAGCAGCATACTCACAAGACTCATTACAAAAGAAGGCTTTAAAAGCATGTATCTGCGCCCGAATTTCAAAGGGCATATCAAGACTTATCTGCTCGTATATTTTGGGCCGACAGTCCTTTTATTCCTAAGCATGGCACTTTATTTTCTTATTTTCCCAAATAGCTTTGACCCGCATTTCACAATTTTGCAGCAGGCGTCCTCCGCGCAAGGTACAGCAGGCATGAGCTCTGGCAGCATACTTATTCTTCAGGTTTTAGTCATAGTCTTTGCCGGGCCGATTATCAATATCATCCCCACCATGGGCGAGGAGCTCGGCTGGAGGGGCTATCTGCTGCCCAAGCTGCGCCGACTTATGTCCGACAGAGCCGCGCTTGTCGTCACCGGGATCATCTGGGGACTTTGGCACGCGCCGGTCATCGCGATGGGTCACAACTACGGAACCGACTACTGGGGCTTCCCGTGGCTTGGTATACTGGCTATGACGGTGTTCTGCATTGTGCTGGGAATCATCGAGGGCTATGTGTCAATTAAGCTGAAAAGCGCGATTCCCGCCGCAATGATACATTCGCTCGTCAACGCGGGCGCGGCTCTTCCGCTTTATTTCATCAAGGGCGAATACAACGTTTTGCTTGGACCGGCCATAACCGGCCTTGTAGCTATAATCCCCTTCGCTGTGCTGGCGGTCATCCTGTTGGTTAAGGCGGGAAAGCTTGGAACCACCGAAGACGGCAAGGTTCCCGAAGCCGCGGATGCCTCCGCCCCCGTCTGGAACCGCTGACATATGCTCACTCAATGACACTTCTCTGCTTGCTTTTCTATTCGCTCGTGCTATACTTGAAAAAAAGCTTGGAAGGTCAATTATGGAAAACACTGTTCTGTTGGTTGTAGATGTCCAGAGCGCGCTTGTTTCCTCAAATCCATACAATAAATCAGAATTCCTAGCGAATATCAGTACTCTCATAAGTACTGCGAGACAGAAAGGTATGGAGCTGGTTTTTGTTAGACATGATTCGGGTACAGGCACCGAGCTTGAATACGGTACCGATGGTTGGCAAATTGTATCCGATATTGTTCCGGCTTCTGGGGAGCAAATCTTTAACAAGAAGTTCAGCAGCTCTTTTCGAGATACCGGACTGCGTGAATATCTTGACGGCAGAGGTGTAAAAAGCATCATACTGTGCGGAATGCAGACTGATTTCTGCATTGATACCACCTGCCGCGTAGCTTTTGAATTTGGCTACAGAGTAATTATTCCCAGAGGCGCAACGACGACCTTCGACAACCACCTTGCAAAAGCTGAAAACATAGTGAGATACTTTGAAAATGAGCTCTGGGTCGGCGGTCGTTTTGCCGAGGTTAAGCCTCTTGAGGAAGTCCTTTGTATGATAAAAAACTAAAACGAAGATTGAAAGCAACATTTATATTAATGAATTGTTGCTTTTTTTATTGGTTCGTGATATCTTATGGCTTAATTATCCAGATACAGGAGGTAAGTCAGCATGGATTTCACACTTCGAAAATGGAGTCTCGGCGACATAGAAAGCGTCGCCCATTACGCAAACAACGAGAAGATAGCCCGCAACCTTCGGGACGTTTTTCCTCATCCGTACACCGCTGAAGACGCTAAGGGCTATATCGAAAGCTGCATTGCAAATGAGAACGCGACCCTCTGCCGTGCGATTGTTGTCGGCGGAGAGGCGGTCGGCAGTATAGGCGTGTTCCCCTGCTCCGATGTGTACCGCAAAACCGCTGAGCTTGGTTACTGGCTTGCTGAAGACTTCTGGGGCAAAGGTATAATGACCGAAGCTACACGCCGCATTTGCACCGAAGCGTTTGAAAAATTTGACATAGTGCGTATTTATGCCGAGCCTTTTGCACATAATCAGGGCTCGCGCAGAGTGCTGGAAAAGGCTGGCTTCACTCTTGAGGGCATAATGAAGCAAGGAGTATATAAGCGCGGCGAAATTCACGAATACTGCATGTACGCGCTTTTGAAGCAATAGGAACTGTTTATGATTTACGAAGAAAAATCAATAATATCTAAGAAAAGCGTCGCTCCTGAAGTATTTAAGGAGCGACGTTTTTTGTTATACCATTTTTTCCTGTTTGACTTTTTTATCGATAACATGGCGGGACGCAAGCTCTTTCAGAACATCCTCGTTTGTAATGCCCATCTCGACCATCATAACCATTACGTGATATAGCAAATCCGAAACCTCGTAAATAGTTTCTGTCTTGTCACTTCCCTTGGCGGCGATGATGACCTCGGTGCTCTCCTCGCCAACTTTTTTGAGTATCTTGTCCAGACCTTTTTCAAAAAGATAGCTCGTATAGCTGCCTTCTTTCCCCTCCGTCTTTCGCCCCTTGATAAGCTCATAGAGGCTGTCCAGCGAAAAGTCTTGTAAGCTCTCGTTCTCAAAGACCTTATCCGCAAAGCAGCTGTCATTCCCGAGATGACAGGCGGGGCCCGCTTTTCTTACCTGTACAACAAGCGCGTCGCGGTCGCAGTCGGCAGTGATATCAACTATATCCTGTATGTTTCCGCTCGTTTCACCCTTGCGCCACAGCTCCTGCCGTGAGCGCGACCAGAAACAGGTTCTGCCCTCTCGCATCGAAATTTCAAGACTCTCGCGGTTCATATAAGCAAGCGTCAGTACCTTTTTTGTCTCACTGTCGGTAACTACTGCGGGGATCAGCCCTTTCTCGTCAAACTTAAGTTCGTTTATGTTTAGCATATAGGTTCTCCTGTTATTATAATCTTACGGATATGCCGTTCGCGCGGAGTTCCGCCTTGAGGTCGTGTATCTTGACCTCTCCGAAGTGAAAAATCGAGGCTGCGAGCCCCGCGTCCACCTGTGGCAGAGTTTTAAACAGCGAAATGAAATCTCCTACACAGCCGGCGCCGCCCGAGGCTATAACGGGGACAGAAACCGCGTCACAGACCGCCTCCAGCATTTCAAGGTCGAAGCCGCCCTTGACTCCGTCCGTGTCGATACTGTTGAGAACAATTTCACCCGCGCCGTGTGAAACGCCGTTTTTTATCCACTCGATAGCGTCCAAGCCGGTGTTCTCCCGCCCGCCCTTGGCAAATACGGTGAACCGCCCGTCAACACGCTTTACGTCCGCCGAGAGCACGACGCACTGGTCGCCGTATCGCTTTGCGGCGCTGTAAATCAGCTCGGGGTCGCGTATCGCGCCCGAGTTCACGCTTACCTTGTCAGCACCGCATTTAAGTACACGGTCAAAATCGTCAAGCGTGTTTATCGCACCGCCCACGGTCAGCGGAATAAATATCTGCTCCGCGACAAGTTTCAGCGCTTCCGCGAAAAGTCCTCTGCCCTCAGCCGAGGCCGTAATGTCATAGAACACAAGCTCGTCCGCGCCGTTTTCACTGTAGTAGCGGCCCAGCTGTACGGGGGAAGAAACATCGCAAAGTCCTTCGAAATTGACTCCCTTGACGACCCGCCCATCCCTGACGTCAAGACAGGGAATAATTCTCTTTGTAATCATTCGCGCACCGCCTTTTTCATTGCAGAAATCGCAGCCGCTAGTTCAATGCTGCCCGTATATAGAGATTTTCCCAAAATTGCGCCTCCGGCACCTATTTCGGATAGCTTAATCAAGTCATCAATCGTGGTAACGCCGCCGGAAGCGATAATATTCATTGAAAAGCGCCTCGTTAATTCATTATACAGATCCAGATTCACGCCCTGCATCGCTCCGTCTTTTGAAATATCGGTGCAGATGACGGTTTTTACGCCGATATTCTGCATCCTATCGCAAAAGCCATAACAATTTTCCGCGCTTGTCTGCGTCCATCCGTGTGTCGCTACAAGCCCTTCCTTGATGTCGACAGCGACGGCGATTCTTTCGTCAAAGCGCTTTACTGCTTCAAGAAGAAATGCAGGGTCTGTAACTGCGGCTGTGCCGATTATAACGCGCATAACGCCTAATTTCAGATATAGCTCAACGGTTTGAATATTTCGAATACCGCCGCCGACCTCAGCCTGAAGCCCGCTTTCAACGGCTATTTTTTTAATAATTTCAAAATTTGCCGTGTCTCCGTCCTTTGCTCCGTCCAAGTCTACGAGGTGCAGATATTTTGCTCCTGCCGTCTTAAACGAGCGCGCAACTTCGAGCGGCGCGTCGCTGTAGACGGTCATTTTCTCATAGTCTCCGCGAAGCAGGCGGACTGCTTTGCCGCCGCGCAGATCAATAGCTGGGTAAAGGTCCATAACTCCTCCAATGATTTATGTTCTATAGTTCGCAAAACGCCTTTAAAATCTTAAGCCCAACTTCCCCGCTCTTTTCGGGGTGAAACTGCATTCCAAATACATTCTCCCGCGCTACAGCCGCCGTCAGCGGTGCTCCGTAATCTACAGCCGCAATCGTACTTTTATCGCATTCCATACCTGCATAGGAATGCACGAAATACACATAATCGCCTTCTTCAATATATTTAAAGACTTCGGATTTCTTCCCGTTATCGCCCATACGCAGAGAATTCCAGCCGATATGCGGTATTTTATATCCCATTGGGATAACCATTGCAATGTGTCTAACCTCACCGGGTATCAGCCCAAGTCCTTCGTTAACTCCGTATTCATAGCTTCTGTCAAAAAGCATCTGCATACCGAGGCATATTCCCATGAGCGGTTTGCCTTTTTTTGCTTCCTTAATAATAACTTCATCAAGATTATTCACCGCCAGCTTTTCTCTCGCATCGGTGAAAGCTCCGACGCCGGGAAGTATTATCCTGTCTGCTTTTTCAATTATTTCGGGCTCACCCGAAACAACAGACTCAACTCCAATAAACGACAACGAGCTTTTTAGCGAAAAAAGATTCCCAACTCCGTAATCAACAATAACTGTCATCACAGCACACCTTTTGTCGACGGCAGCGCTCCGTTCAGCGTCGGATCGACCGTGCAGGCCTGCTTTAAAGCTCTTCCGAGCGCCTTGAAAACTCCCTCGAGAATATGATGCGAATTCTCGCCTGCAAGCTGACGGACATGAAGTGTAATTCCTGAAGTGCGAACAAAGCCTAAAAGAAATTCTTTTATTAGCTCCGTGTCGAAATCACCGACTTTTTCCGTCGGTGGGTTTACCTCGCAAGAAAGGAATGAGCGTCCTGAAATATCGACGGCGCAGAGAATCAGCGCCTCATCCATTGGAAGAATAATATCTCCGTACCGGATAATCCCACACTTATCTGCCAGAGCTTCTGCGAAGGCTGTTCCGAGGCAGATTCCAATGTCCTCGGTCGTATGGTGATAATCTACATTTGTGTCTCCGACACATTTAAGCTTTAATCCGAATTGTCCGTGATGGGCGAACAGATTCAGCATATGGTCGAGAAATCCGCAACCGGAGTCGACCTCAATCTCACCGCCGTCAAGGTTGATAGCGAGCGTGATATCAGTCTCAAATGTCCTTCGATTCAGCTCATATTTTCTCATCAGCAAGCATCTCCTTAAGTGAAATGATAAGTAAATCCATTTGTTCCCTTGTCCCTACCGAGATTCGTACAAAGTCTGCTATGCGCGGTTTATCAAAATGTCGTACCAGTATTCCTCGCTCTCGCAGTCCCTGATACAGCTCTTTTCCACTGAGCCTGGGGTGCCTTGCAAAGATAAAGTTAGCCTTTGAGTCTGTAAGCTCAAAGCCCATATTATTAATAATATCGCCAGTGTATTCTCTTGATTGGATAATTTCAATATTGTTCCTATCGTAATACGCCTGTCCCTGTAATGCTGCCGTTCCAGCCCGCAATGTCAGACGGTTTACGTTGTATGGGTTTGTCGAATTGCGCAGCCTGTCAAGATCGGCAATCAGCTCCTCATTGCCAACTGCATATCCAAGTCTTGCTCCCGCTAGGGACCGCGACTTTGAATAGGTCTGTACAACAAGCAGATTATCATATTTTGCTGTGAGCGGAATACAACTTTCTCCGCCGAAGTCAATGTAGGCTTCATCAATGAGCACGACATTATCAGGGTTAGCTTTCACTATGTTTTCTATGTCCTCAACGGAGAGACAAATACCTGTTGGTGCGTTGGGGTTCGCTATAACAATCATAGTTCCCGAATTGTAATAGTCCTCAGCACAAATCGAAAAATCACTGCGAAGGGGAATCCCTCTCTTCGTTATTCCATGCACATCGGCAAAGACGGGATAAAACCCATAAGAAATATCCGGATAGGATACTCCCCTATTCCTGTCACTGAAAGCCATGAACGCGAAGGAAAGGAGTTCGTCTGAGCCGTTACCCACCATCACGTTCTTCGGAGCCACTCCATACTGCTTAGCCAGCGCCTCGCGCAGGTACTTGCACTCGGGATCGCTGTAAAGGCGGAGGTCTTCGACCTCTTTACAGTCTAGCGCTTCAATGACCTGCGGTGCCGGAGGATAGGGCGACTCGTTGGTGTTGAGCTTTATATAGCTTCTGTCTCTGGGCTGCTCACCCGGAACATAAGCTTTGAGAGATGCGTACCTCTCGCTCATAAATCTGCTCATACCTTTCACCTGCCTTTAGCTTTTTGACCGTATCGTCGCGCTGACCGCATGGGCGTAAAGCCCTTCTTTTTCCGCAAAGTATGCTATCTTTTCCCCGACATCGTTAAGCTCCTCTTTTGAGTAATACATATATGAGGATTTCTTCACAAAGTCATCGACTGAGAGCGCGCTCGAAAACTTCGCCGTACCGCCCGTCGGAAGGGTGTGGTTCGTGCCGGCAAAATAATCGCCGAGCGGCTCGGGGCAGTTGCGTCCAAGAAAAATCGAACCCGCATTAATTATCTTATCGAGATAATTAAATGGTTCATCTATGCATAACTCGAGATGTTCAGGAGCAATTTCGTTTGAAATTGCTATTGCTTCATCAATACTTCGTGCAATAATAATCTTCCCGTTATTCTCGATAGAGGCTCTTGCAATTTCTTCACGCGGCAGTTTTTTGAGCTGCTTTTCAATTTCTGCCGATACTTTTTCCGCCAGCTCCTTCGAGTCCGTTATCAGAACAGCGGTTGCGAGCTTATCGTGCTCCGCCTGCGAAAGCAGGTCGGCGGCCAGAAAAACGGGATTGCTTTTTCCGTCCGCTATGGCAAGAACCTCACTCGGTCCCGCTATCATATCAATACCCACGATTCCAAAAACCTGTCTCTTTGCCTCTGCAACATAAGCGTTCCCAGGGCCTACGATTTTGTCCACCTTCGAAATACTCTTCGTTCCGTATGCGAGAGCCGCTATCGCCTGTGCTCCTCCGCATTTAAATATCCTGTCGACTCCGGCCAGTTGCGCCGCCGCGATTATATTCGGGCTTATGCTTCCGTTTTTGTCCGGCGGAGTCGTCATTACGATTTGTTTAACTCCCGCAAGCTTCGCGGGTATGCAGTTCATCAGCACGGACGAGGGGTAACTCGCTGTTCCGCCCGGTATATAAAGTCCGACGCTTCCAATGGGCGTTACTTTCTGTCCGAGAATTATGCCTTCCGTTTCCTGAATGATGTAGCCGCTTCTTATCTGACGGCTGTGATAGTTTCTGATGTTTTCCGCGGCCTCTTTCATTATTTCAAGAAACTCAGGTTCAACATTTGAAAGAGCTTCTTTCTTCTCTTCTTCAGTTACCTCCAATAGCGCCGGCGAGGCGCCGTCAAATCTCTGTCCGTATTCTCGAAGGGCTGCGTCGCCTTTTTCGCGTACTCGCGCTATTATTTCAGAAACCACTTGTGATACATCAGGGATTTCGCTTTTTCGTGGTAATATATCCTTTACGGACATATTCTCAGTGTTATATATCTTAATCATACAATCAGCCTCCTATATACACTTGCGCAGCTGTTCACAAATATTCTCAATACGCTGTGTTTTAAACCTGAATGACGCCTTGTTCACAATAAGCCGCGCGCTGATTTCCGTAATTTCTTCGAGTACCTCAAGGTTGTTTTCCTTCAGGGTTTTGCCTGTCTCGACAATGTCTACAATCACGTCCGAAAGCGAAACTATCGGTGCAAGCTCGATGGAGCCGTTTAGTTTTATAATCTCGATTTCTCTGCTCTGTTCGGTGTAATATTTTTTTGCAATATTGGGAAATTTCGTTGCTACCCTGAGCGTCTTGCCTGTTTTCGAAAGCGCTCCCTTTTTGCCTGCGACGGCAATTCTGCACTTGCCTAAGCCAAGATCGAGAAGCTCAAAAACGTCCGGTTCCTGCTCTAGAAGAATGTCAAGGCCCGCTATCCCGATATCGGCCGCGCCGTGTTCGACATAGATGGCGACATCTGAGGGCTTCACCCAAAAGTAACAGATGCCCTTTTCTTCATTTTCAAAGACCAGCTTACGGCTGTTTTCAGATATTTCGGGGCAGCCGTATCCGATTTCATCAAAGAGCTTATATACGCACTCGCCCAGACGACCTTTCGGAAGGGCAACTTTAATCATTTGTTTCAAGTATCTCCAGCCCCCCGTCTCCCAGCTTCAACAGCTGCTTATATCTGAGTCTGTCCGATTTTGTTTTCTGAACCCTGACTCTCGTTCCGTTTGCAGTAAGCATCTTCACCGCCGCAGTGAGCTTTGATACGTCCACACCCGGCTCGTAAGTCAGAAGCACGTCGACGTCAAATGGCTCTGTGTCCGGTTCGCAGCGCTCAAGCTGGTCCGCGTAAACGGCAAATCCGATAGCCTGCGATTTTTTACCCAGCTTTTCCATAAGATTATCATAGCGTCCTCCTGATAGTATCGCCGTAGGCACTCCGCCGATAAAACCTTGAAATATCAAACCGTTATAGTACGATATATCATTGATTACACAAAAATCCAGCTTCAGCAGTGAGCTCTCCGGCTCAGTCTGCAGTATATTCGCAAGCTCACGAAGTTGCTTAAGGGACGCACTCATCTTTTCATTTCTGACAAGCTCCTGCGCTCTTTCAAGCGTTTCATCCAGTCCGCCGTAAAGCGAAGTCATGGCCGCAAGCGAATCCGTCAAATCTGAAGGAACCTGCGACATTTCACACAGGCGCACTATTTCGTGCGAGTTTTTGTGTCCTATGCATTTAAGTATCTTTTCTTCAAACGAGCGGTTGAAGCGGCAGCTTTCCATCAGTCCCGAGACAAAGCCCATATCCGATATGACCATCTGACTCTCATCACTCAGCTTTTGCAGACTCTTGCAGGCAAGCAGCACGACCTCCGCTTCGGTGTAGAGGTCAATGTCGCCAAGACACTCAAGCCCAACCTGCATTATTTCACGATATTCGCTTGAGCCGTGAGGTGTGCGATACACATTCTCGTTATAATAGAGCTTTTCGAGCTCCTGCGGCTCCGACGGCGCGTTCTTCGCAATTGACAGCGTTACGTCTGGCTTGAGCGCCATAAGCTTGCCGCTCAAATCGGTAAACGTGATGACCTGCTGGCTGGGAAGAAAGCTCTTATTTTCAAGATAGAGGTCATATTCCTCGAACTTGCTCATTTTATATTTTTTGTAACCGTACTGTTCGTACAGATTTCTAAGGTCAAAAATCGCACGTTCCTCGCGCCTCAATATTGAATCCGTAATATTCACCTGCGCCTGTCCCCTTTCGGATCGTTGCTTTTACCAATACCGAAAGTATATATCATTCGTAAATATACGTCAATACTTCTTTTCGCTAATTAATTACCATGCTAAAGTTGCTAATATGGTATATATGTTCAAAACATCTGATGACACCTTTAAGCCGACATCTGATAATGGGGAATGGCACCCGCTGCACAGCTTTGTATGAGATAGGAATACTCCGATTCCGAAAGCTCTCTGACGTTTTTTTAATAATTATCTCACCGGAATTCATCGTCTTTTTTTCCCAAAATTATGATTTCTGCCTGTCCCAAGGATGTCCTATTTGTCTCTATTCCGATTTTACCACCTTTAGGTATATTTTTGAATTGAATTTGTTATCATAAGCCGCCACAGCACTCATATAATCAAACAGATAAGGTACTGAGCGCTTACGTTTTAGGAGGTCTTATGGATATTGAAATTACGGGAAATTATCCCATTATACTAGACGGTGAAACAGCCGGCGAATTGACGGTCACTCGCGAGGGCCTGTTCTGGAGCTTTGAGGCAAAATGTGAACCGCGAAAGGAGATTGTTCGGCTCTCCGTCTACGGAGACGGCAGAGAGGGCTATCTCGGCATAATGGAGCCCTTCGGAGATATGCTTAAGCTAAACAGAAAGCTCAGCCGCTCCTCTCTGAGAGAGTTCCCCGCAAAAATTACCCATGCAGGACAAAACGGCGAATCGGAATACAATGTGCCGGTATCCGAAATAAGGCAGGAGCCGGCGGTCGCTCCGAGTTCCGGCGGAGAATTTCCATCTGACTCAATATGCGAAGTTAATATTGCGGCTTTTTCCCCACCGGAAGACGATAAACCGCCTCCAGAGATTTCTTTGCTTCCACCTGCCGATATTTGTGAGCTTGAGTGGCGTCCCTGTGCCGTTCCCTGTTCGCTGTTTTCTGGACTCCGTGAGAAGCGAGCCTGCAGCTACATAACGGGCGCTTTTATCGCTCAGTATGATGATGTGAGGCTACTTGCCGTACCGGAGGAAATCGCCTATTCCATTCCGGATACCGAAGCCATACGGTTTGTTGATCAGATAATCATATTAGACAATATTTATCTTGTTTGCAAAATCAAGCAAGGCAAATCAATTTCGGAGTTCTGACTTTTTGTCAGGACTCCGAATATTTTCATTTTACCGCGAAATACTAACTTTGCATCGAAAAGCAGTTGAAACGGAACCTGCGAAGGCGTTTACAGCTTGGAAACCTGCTGTGGCAATTTATCCGCTGTATATCTTTAGCTGTTTTTCGGTGCTACTCAATGTCCTAAATAAAAAGGAGGTACACTATGGCAAATCTCACATCAAAGGAACTTACTGCTCTCGAGGAGCAGATAAGCGGTGAGCAGAACCTTGTCAAAAAGTTTGAGTCAATGGCTAGTATGTGCAACGACACGAAGATTCAGCAGGATTTGAGGAACTTTGCAGGAAAGCACCGCGCACATTACAACACGCTGATTTCATTCTTACAGTAAAAGGAGGAACGATTTATGCAGGGTCAGGGACAGAACACGAATCAGGGCACATCGAATGCGGGAACTGCGGGACAGAAAACAATGACCGAAAAGGACATCCTTCAGGACTGCCTTTCCAGCGAGAAGTATACTACCACAAATTACAACACCTATGCGGGCGAATGCGTTTCGGAACAGCTCCGCAGCGCCTTCCTGAACATTCTCGATGACGAGCACCGCATACAGGCTGACATCTTTAACGAAATGAGCTCGAAGGGCTGGTATGCCGTTACGCCGGCCGATCAGCAGCAGCTCCAACAGGTCAAGCAGAAATTCGGCACACAGATGTAACAGAAAATCCGCGATAAAAAAATGTCACCGTAACGCAGCTAGGCTTACGGTGACATTCTTCTTTTATGTAACGGAATAGCCGCCTCTCACAAGGAGCGTAACAGCGGAGCTTGACTTGACTCCGTCTCCGTCGGTTCCCACCATGCACAAATGGTTTGCCGTGAGCGAAGTGCCGACGGATATGAGCTTTCCGTCCGTCACGTCGGATAGACCTGAGCTTCCGCTGCAGGCTGCCGTACCGGAACGCAGAATAATTTCGGTTCCGACGCTGCCTTTAAGGGTTTGTCCGCCGGAAAGGCTCACCGCCGTGAAGTTAAGTCCCGTAGTGGTGGACGCAATCTGCTTTTCCATGAGCTGAACCTGCTCATCGAGTTTTGCTTGAAACTGTGCCTGAAGCTTCGGCGTCACCGTCTGGTCAAGATAGCTCTTGGCAACCAGCGGGTCCGCCTGCGTTCCGAAATTTGAAGCCGCGTAAGCTCCGACTCCGACCCCGACGGCAAGAATCAAAACAGCTGCCAGAATAGTTATTATTCTTTTCTTTCTCATAGTATGTATACCTCTCCTTGGTTTCGTGCAAAGCGGGCCGACAAGAGCCGACCCGCTTTTATTGCGGCAATAGCCCTATCCCTCCAGACCAAAGCTGACCGCGATGGCGTTGTCTACCTCGTTCATCAGCGGTTCATCCAGCCTGCCCATTCGCTCCCGCAAACGGGATTTATCAATTGTCCTGATTTGTTCCAACAGTATAACGCTGTCTCGGCTCAGTCCGCAGCTCTGTCCCGAAAGCTCGATGTGAGTCGGAAGTCTTGCTTTTCCCACCTGCGAGGTTATGGCGGCAGCTATTACCGTCGGGCTATGTTTATTGCCCGTATCATTTTGAACGATGAGCACGGGGCGCATGCCCCCCTGCTCGCTGCCGACGACGGGACTGAGGTCGGCATAGTAAATATCTCCGCGTCTGACTGTGCTCAAAGCGATTCACACTCCGATGATAGATTGCCCTCTACATTCTATGTAGGAGCGTACATACATTGTTTCACTTCGGAGTGATATTTATACATTGTAAAAATAGGATTTTAAATTATTAGTCAGTGTCTGTATACTCTCGGCACACGTTTTGTCAGTGAGCAGAAAACCTCATAGGAAATTGTGCCGGCTTTCTTTGCAACTTCGTTTGCCGAAATGACCTCTTCACCGTCCTGACCGAAAATCGTTGCCACATCTCCAGCTTTAACGTCTGGGACATCCGTCACATCGACCATGCACATATCCATACATATGCGCCCTATCTGTCTGCATCTCTGTCCATGCACCAGAACGTCAATTTTATTTGAAAGCACCCTGTGCAGGCCGTCCGCGTAGCCGATTGGCAGCACGGCAATTTTCATTTTCCTGTCCGCTGTGAAGGTGCAGCCGTAGCTGATGCAGTCTCCCGCTTCATGCTCGTTTACGGCGGCTATACGGCTTTTCAGTTCCATCGCAGGCGCAAGTCTGATATCGCCGGTGTCAGGACCCGGATACATGCCGTAAAGGGCTACTCCGGGGCGTACCATGTCAAGATACATCTCCGGGTAGTTTACCACGGCACCGCTGTTTGCGCAATGCCTGATAGCAAAATGAACGCCTGAGGCTCCTTCGATTTTCGCTATGGCGTCCAAAAATGCTTTGAACTGCATTTTTGTATAGTCGTCCTTTTCGAGCTCGTCCGGTACCGCAAAGTGAGTGTAAATGCCTTCCGGCACAAGGTTCGGAAGCTCAAGCGCCATAAGTACTTCGCTTACATCGCCGTTTTTTACGTCAAACCCCAGCCTGCCCATACCGGTTTCAAGCTTAATATGAATCTTCAGCGTCTTCCCGAGCCTGACGGCGGCTTCCGAATACGCTCTCGCATCTTCCAGGCTGCCGACCGTCTGAGCAACATCCAAATCAAAGAGCTCGTCGGCAAATTCCGGCTGCGTTGACCCGAGAATCAAAATCGGCAGCTTGTTTCCCGCGCTTCTCAGCTCCTTTGCCTCATCTACACAGGCGACAGCAAGATAGTCGCAATGAATTATCTCAAGATATCTCGCTATTGCCACAGCTCCGTGCCCATAGGCGTCGGCTTTGACAACTCCCATAAATTTGCAGTCTTTGGGCATTTTTTTATGCATCTCGTCATAATTCCAGGCTATAGCCGAAATCTTGACCTCCGCCCACGTTCTCTTTGTGTTTTCCAGCATTCCTAAACCTCTATCTGATCGAATTTTTTAATGTCAATTTTAATTTCAACTCTGTCGCCGCTTCTCACATCGGCGTGAACAGGCGTCATGTCCGAGCTTCTCTGCCAGAGAGTCATTTTTGTTCCGTCTGGCATTTCAAGCTCGGTTACTGTAAGCTCCGTACCGCTGTCCTTTTCGCTCCAGGAGTTTTCCGGATGGCCGTCCTTAATCACTTTCATCAGTGTCGGCAGCGCCATGAGCGGAGACAGTTTATTTGGCAGCGCTGTGCCCGTGTCCAGCATCGCGCCGTCATAGTTCAGCGAAACATCTTTCTCTCCGATTTTCGCATTGATGTTCGCTATCAGCTTCGGAGAAAGAACCTCAACAGTCTCGCCCTCCGCGTTTATCGTGTATAAAAGCGTATATTCACATACCTTATCGTTGTCGGACGCCGTAACAATTGCTTCAATCTGATGCTCGCCGCCGGCAAGGTAAGCTGTTTTCCAGTCGTTGTATTTTTCCTCACATTTTGCTGTTTTTGAGCAGCCGCAAAGTATTGTAAGGCTTATCATCAGTGCAGCAAGCACTGCACGCTTCATCTTTCACCTCGTTATTTGTTTTGTTATTTCAGGTATAGCCTCAATTATGTCCGAGGGCAGCATGGACACTTCTCCATAGCGTTCCGCACAGATATCCCCCGCCAGCGCGTGTACTGCGCACGCCGTTATGACGGCTTTTTTCAAGGAAAGTTGCCCCAAAAGCGCCCCTATCATGCCCGAAAGCACATCACCTGAGCCGCCCTTTGCCATTCCGGGGTTTCCCGCTGATATTATGTAAACCTCACCGTCTGGGAAGGCGCAAATCGTTCGGTGTCCCTTCAAAACAAGGACACTCTCTCGGCTTTGCGCAAAGCTTCTCGCGTCCGAGACTCTGTCGCCTGTCATGACTCCGCCGAGACGCAGGAACTCTGCCTCATGCGGCGTGAGTACCGGCGGCTTAACGGCGGATTTTATTATATTTACATCGTCACCCAAGGCAAAAAGTCCGTCCGCGTCTATAACAAGCTGCTTTGTACTATGCGAGACTATTGAACGAATAAGCTCGCTAAGCTCCTCAGAACGCGAGAGCCCGCAGCCGATGACGCAGTTATCGCAGCTATCGAGCTTATCCATAATTACGGGCAGCGCCGACACGCTTATTCTTCCGTTTCCACGGTCGTCCAGTGGGAACGGCATTGATTCAAGGAGCCTGCCCGCCGTTATTTCGTAAATCTTTTGCGGAACGCCGAGGTATATAAGCCCCGCACCGCACCTCGCTGCGGCCTGCGCGCAGAGAACGGGCGCACCCGTATATCCGACGCTGCCGCCGATTATCAAGAGCTTTCCGTAGTCGCCCTTGTGGCTGATTCTCGGTCTTTTTGGTAGTGAAATGTCCTCCACTCCGACCGAAAACACATTAGTGCCCGCATTCTGCATTGCCTCGGCAGGTATTCCGATGTCGGCAACAACGAGCTTTCCGCTCAAGGTGCAGCCGGGCTCCGCAAAATGGCCGATTTTCGCCATTGAAAAAGTAACTGTAACGTCCGCGCGAACAGCGTCGCCGAGTATGCGCCCGGTGTCGGCCTCGACGCCGGAGGCTATATCCGCCGAGACAACAGGCGCTTTGGCTTCATTAATCAGTCTGACCGCCGAAAGCGCTTTTTCTCTCAGCTCGGAGTTCAGTCCTATGCCGAACAGCGCGTCTATTATAACTCCCGCGTTATCGCAAAGCTGCTTTATATGATTATCGTCCGGATTAAAAGGCTCCAGCTTGCCGCCAAGCTCTATGAGCCTGCGTTCCATTTCGGAGCAGTCAGGCGTCATTTTTGAACGCTCGCCCACAAGAAAAGAGCTTATGCCCACTCCGCGCCGCAAAAGATAGGTCGCGGCGGCTATCCCATCCCCACCATTGTTTCCGCTTCCGCAGAATATGACGGCTGACTTGTTCGCACCCATCAGCTCCAAAGCTTCGGATGCAAGCATCTTTGCCGCGTTTGTCATAAGCAGGGTCGAGGGCACGCCAAGGACATGGATTGCGTGTCCGTCCGCGTCGCGCATAGCCTTTGAATTTGTAAGCCGCATACGATTCCCCCGTTTGAGCAATCTGCTCAGTATTACTATTATTAAAGTATTATAGCTTTCCTAAAATAATTAGTCAAATTTATTCTTGCCTAATTGCCGCTGTTGTGATATAAATGTTTTGTAATATATGTGCATTGATGGGGAAAATAATGTTGCCATTTTGCTAAAGAGAGGGGCTGCCGCCGGCTGAAAGCGCTCTGCAAAATAAACATTTGGTTCGCTCCGGAGCAACCGGTTAATTACCGGCGGACCCGCTCCGTTACAGGCGGAACAAGAGCGGCGGTTTGCGCCGAATTCGGGTGGTACCGCGGAAGGAATCCCTTTCGTCCCTTAATTTTGGGATGAGGGGCTTTTTTTATTCCCAAAACAGGAAATACTTTATTTGTTATATAAGGAGCAGTTATCCATGAAAAAGCTTTTGCAGGAATTGAAGGATGCTTCCCTTTCCGCGATTGAAAACGCGGAGAGCGTCGATGTTCTCGAAAATCTGAGAGTCAAATATCTCGGCAAAAAGGGTGAGCTTACCGCCATACTCAAGCAGATGGGCACGCTTTCGGAAGAGGAGCGCCCCGTAATCGGCCAGCTTGCCAACGAAGTGCGCGAAGCGCTCACCGGCTCAATTGAAGCAAGACGTGAGGAGCTCTCCCGCAAAATGCTCGAAATGCGTCTGAACGCGGAGAAGCTTGATGTCACTATGCCCGGCAAAGCTGTCACAATCGGAAAAAAGCATCCCCTTAGCACCGTTCTGGACGAAGCGCTGGAAATTTTCATTGGCATGGGCTTCACAATAGTGTACGGTCCGGAGATTGAATATGCCGACTACAACTTCACAAAACTCAACCACGCCCCCGGGCATCCCGCGCGCGACAGACAGGACACCTTCTATTTCACCGATGACGACAAGGTTCTCCTTCGCACGCAGACCTCTCCTATGCAGGTACGCGTTATGGAGTCTCAGAGCCTTCCCATCCGCGTCATCTCCCCCGGCAGAGTCTACCGCAAGGACGAGGTCGACGCGACCCACAGTCCTATGTTCCACCAAATTGAGGGCCTTGTCGTCGATAAGGGCATCACGCTGGGCGACCTCAAGGGTACTCTGAACACGCTTATCCGCAAGCTCTACGGTGAAAATGCCGTAACCCGTTTCAGACCCCACCACTTTCCGTTTACCGAGCCTTCCTGCGAAGTCGACGTACAGTGCTTCGAATGCGGCGGCAAGGGCTGCCGAGTCTGCAAGGGTGAGGGCTGGATTGAGATTCTCGGCGCAGGCATGGTACATCCAAAGGTGCTTGAGGGCTGCGGAATCGACAGCAGCGTATATTCCGGTTTTGCTTTCGGCATCGGACTTGAACGCCTGACGATGCGCCGTTTTGACATCAGCGACCTGCGTCTTGTTTACGAGAATGACGTCAGATTCCTGAACCAGTTTTAAGGAGGGGAAAACGAAATGATACTTTCACGCGAATGGCTGTCCGAATTCACGGACATTAAGGCCTCGGATAAAGAATACTGCGACGCTATGACCCTCTCCGGCTCAAAGGTTGAGGGCTTTGAAGTTATAGGTGCGGAGATAAGAAGCGTTGTCGTCGGCAAGGTGCTTGATATAGTTCGCCACGAAAACTCCGACCACATGTGGGTCTGCACAATCGATGTCGGCAGGACTGCCCCTATAACCATAGTTACAGGCGCTCAAAACGTCCGTAAGGACGATATTGTTCCGACAGCGACGGACGGCGCGACGCTGCCCGGCGGCGTTGTAATTCACACCGGTAAACTCCGCGGCGTCGAGTCGGAGGGTATGCTCTGCTCGCTTAAGGAGCTGGGGCTCGATATTCATGACTACCCCTACGCAATTGAGGACGGCATTTTCATAATGCAGGAGCCCTGCAAGGTCGGAGACGATATTAAGGACGTTTTAGGTTTAAACGACACTGTTGTTGAATTTGAAATCACGAATAACCGTCCGGACTGTCTTTCCGTCATCGGACTTGCGCGCGAAAGCGCCGCCACCTTTGGTACGGAGCTGAAGCACCACAAGCCCTTTGTCAAGGGCGGCTCCGGTAAAATTGCAGACCACCTGAAGGTTGAAATTGCCGATCCTGCTCTCTGTCCGCGCTATACGGCAAAGATGGTGAAAAATATTAAAATCGCCCCCTCGCCCGCATGGATGCGCCGCAGACTTCGCGCTTCCGGTGTTCGCCCTATCAACAATATCGTAGATATCACAAACTATGTTATGCTTGAATACGGCCAGCCTATGCACGCTTTCGATTATTCCTGCGTCAAGGGCGGCAAAATCATTGTCCGCCGCGCAAAGGCCGGAGAGGTTCTGAAAACTCTTGACGACAAGGATCGTCCCATTACACCGGATATGCTGGTCATTGCAGACGAGCATGATCCCATTGGGCTTGCAGGCGTCATGGGCGGCGGCAACAGCGAGATAACCGAGAAGACCAACACCATCGTTTTTGAGTCCGCCAACTTCAACGGCACCGTGATACGCAAAACCGCTATCGCGCTGGGAATGCGTACTGACGCCTCCGGGCGCTTTGAAAAGGGTCTTGACCCTATGAACACAGTATGCGCTGCGGAACGCGCCTGTGAGCTTATTGAGCTTCTTGGTGCCGGCGAAGTAATGGACGGCGTTATTGATATTGTAGCTGTTGAGCCTAAGAAAGTTCGTCTTCAGCTCGAGCCTGAGCGTATTAATGCGCTGCTTGGTACGGATATTGACCGTGATTTTATGGTCAAGGTACTGGAGAAGCTCGAATTTACAATGGACGGCAGCACGATTGTTGTTCCCTCCTTCCGCTCGGACATTGAGCATTACGCGGATATAGCCGAGGAAGTCGGCCGCTTCTATGGCTATGATAGGATAAAACCTACAGTTTTCAAGGGCGCTGCCGCTCTCGGCGGCTATCTGCCAAAGCAGAAATTTGAGAGGGAAATCAACGAAATTTGCCGGGGACTTGGCTTCTACGAGGTCATGACCTATTCCTTTGGCAGCAGAACTGCATGGGATAGGATTCACCTGCCTTTAAGCAGTCCTCTTCGTAAGGCTTTTATCATCCAGAACCCTCTGGGCGAGGACACAAGCGTTATGCGCACCACTGCTCTGCCCTCAATGCTGGACGTTCTGGGAACTAATTTTGCAAAGCGCAACATGGACGTCAAGCTCTTCGAGCTCGCGATGATTTATCTGCCCTGCGAAGGCAAAGAGCTTGCCGATGAGCAGACGATCCTGACTCTCGGCGCATACGGAAAAGAAGCCGGTTTCTTCGAGCTGAAAGGCTGCATTGAAGCGCTTCTTACCGATTTGCGTATTAAAAATGTTCGTTTTGTGGCTGTTTCTGATAACGCGGCCTACCATCCCGGCCGCTGTGCAAAGATAGTCTGCGGCGATACCGTTCTTGGAATACTCGGTCAGACACATCCCTCGGTTGCTGAGGAATTCGGCCTCACAGTCAGTGTCTATACCGCTGAAATCAGCGTATCCGCTATTATGTCATGCGTTTCACCTGAACCGACATACATTCCTCTGCCCCGTTTCCCTGCCATGTCGCGCGACATCGCGGTTGTTTGTGATTCCTCCGTTACTGTCGCGGCGCTCTCGGACACGATGTATGCCGCAGGAGGAGACTATCTGGAAAACTGCAGGCTATTCGATGTTTATACCGGCACCGGAATACCGGCGGGCAAGCGCAGCGTCGCTTTCTCGCTCACGATGAGGGCCAAAGACCAGACGCTGACAGACGACCATGCGGACGAAATCCTGAAGTCTATCCTCTTAAAACTTGAAAAAGTTCACGGCGCTGTTATAAGATAGCCCCTTTTGCGCCAAAATGTAACTGAACGGTAATATTAAACCGCTTTACACTTGGAATATATTTGCTATAATTGAGTTACAAAGTCGAAGGGAGGCTGTAAGCATGGAGGATGCAACGCGTAAGTTCAATGTCGTAGACAACAAGACAGAGATGAAAGAGATACTGTCCTCAGTTTATAACTCTCTCGTGGTAAAGGGCTATAATCCGATTAACCAAATTGTAGGGTACATTCTATCAGAGGACCCCACTTATATCACGAACTACAACAACGCCCGCAGTCTTATCTGCCGCCTTGACCGCGATGAGCTCTTGCATGAGCTTGTTGTGAGCTATCTTGAGAAGTAAGCTCGTTAAAACTGAAGAGTTAAAGAATCTGCGCTCTTTATTAGGGCGCAGATTTATGCTTTTTATGGATTAATAGGCTTGACAATAACGAATATTATAGTATAATAACTCTTGCGTCTGCAAAGAAATAATTGAATATAGCGGGATTGTGTAAAGGTAGCACAACTGACTCTGACTCAGTTTGTGAGGGTTCGAATCCTTCTCCCGCTGCCAATAAGAAAGCCTGTAGTTTCAATGACTACAGGCTCTTTTTGTTGTTCGAATCAGCGTGTTTTCCCTTTAGTTTTCCCTTTACAGAATTTTTTCCCTTATTTTATGCCCTCAAAATAGCTTTGCATTCGTGCCGCGCTGTCCTGCTGCATCTTCTCCGAAACGTGTCCGTAAACGTCGAGAGTAAACGCCGCCGTAGCGTGCCCGAGAGCACCCTGTACCGTTTTAATAGCTCAGCCTTATCTCGGCACGCTCTATAGTTTTTGATCATATCGGAGTTTGATACAATTGCATTCCTTATAATCATCATTAGAGTTATTGCCATTATTATAATAAAATTTCTACTTATTTATAGTACTAATTTTATTATTATTTGTCAATTTCTATTTTCATAATTATTTTCACAATACAATTATAATACTGACATCAGTGTCAAATTGCAGCTTTTTGTCTTTTATTTTTTAGAAATTTATCTTTTACGGTTTGTAAGTTTCCTAATTTTAATAATTGCAGAGGGTGAAGCCCAATATTGCGTTTCACCCTCTGCTGTCAGATTATAATTGTTGCGCTTATATTTAATATATTATTCTTATTATTCTATGTATTATTTATATTATTATGTATTGACTTATTGTAATAATTATCATATGATTGTTTTGAAATACAGTGCATAAACCAATAAACGATTCTTGGGGAATGGCGGATAGTATTTTATAGTCCGGCACTTCAGTTTCCTTGAGAGGGCGGATGAACACGGAAACCGTGAATAGAGATTACTTCGAAAAATAAAAAAATAATGGAGGAAAAAACATGAATGAAATTAGACAGGTTTATAAATGTGAAATTTGTGGAAATATGGTTGAGATGCTTCACACCTGAGTGGGCACTGTGGTATGTTGCGGTCGATCGATGACTTTGCAGGCACCGAACACCGTAGATGCAGCCAGAGAAAAGCATGTTCCTGTAACTGAAAAGATAAGCGGCGGCGTTCTTGTTTATATCGGGTCCGTTGAGCATCCTATGCTGGACAACCATTATATTGAATTAATAGAGTTACATACAAAAAATAAGCTGTACAGAAAACATCTGAAGCCAAGAGATAAACCGAAGCTGAATGCTTGCTTGACGAAGATGTTATATATGCAAGAGCGTATTGCAACCTTCACGGTTTGTGGAAAGCAGACCTCTTTTAGTCTTTAAACGCCGGAGGTCAATTCGCCTTAATCCAACATATTTTCAAATGAAAGCCTACCGGCAAATTAACTATTAAAATTTTAAGTTGAAACAGCTTGAATGCACTGTGCATTCTTCTGTTACGGCATCATTAATTTTCAAAAAAGGAGGATATTTAATGCTAAATGCAATTAACAATTCTATTAATATTGGAGAAATGGCTCCGGATTTTACTTTACAGGATAATCATAACCAATTTGCACATTTAAAAGATTACCTCGGAAAAAAAGTTCTATTGTCTTGGCATCCGATTGCCTGGACGGGTGTCTGCACGGATCAGATGAGATCTCTGGAAGTAAACTTTGATGAATTCAAGGCTCTTAACGTTGTGGCCTTTGGGCTGAGCGTTGACCCCAGTGCCAGTAAAAAGGCATGGGCAAATGTTCTATGCATTAACAACATCAGGCTCCTCAGCGATTTTTGGCCGCATGGATTAATTGCGCAGGATTACGGTGTTTTTATGGAAGAATTTGGCGTAACTCAAAGGGTAAACATTATTATTGATGAAACAGGCATTGTCAGATGGGTAAAGGTATACCCGCTGCATCAATTACCGGATATCAACGAAGTTTTTCAGGTAATAAGAGACATGGATAAATAGCAATCAGGAGCATGAAGATGAACTCAGTCCTGAACACATTGCCATAAAAACACAATAAAAATAAATAAGGATGGTAAGCTTAATGGATAAAAAAATTAATATTGTCGGCTTTACAGGAAGTCTCCGCCGTGGTTCATACAATAAGGCGGCATTATATGCGGCAAAAGAAATGCTGCCGGAAGGTATGGAACTTGAAATCCTGGATATATCCGCTCTTCCTTTTTTTAACGAAGATGTGGAGGCGCAAGGCAATCCTCAAGTAGTTGAAGAATTTAAAAAGAAGCTGAGCTCGGCTGATGCCTTTTTGATTTCCACACCGGAGTACAACTATTCCATACCACCTGTACTGAAGAACGCTTTGGACTGGGCATCACGGGGGCCAGATCTGCCTCTCTCTGGCAAACCATTGGCTATCATGAGTGCTTCACTCGGAATGTTCGGCGGCGCGCGAGCGCAATATCATTTGCGTCAGGTGTGTGTGGTGCTTAATCTGCAGCCTCTCAATACCCCGGAGGTCTTCATTGCGCAAGCGAACACGAAGTTTAGCGAAGATGGTAAATTAATCGATGAATATTACCGCGCCTCGATTACAAAACTTATGCAGGCACTGGCAAACGCGACCCGCAGAATAAAGTAATTCTTTTATTTTTACAGCTGATTTTATTTGCCAACTTATTCGAAAATTGTCTTATATGGATAGTGAGGAGAATTACGAATGTTCTGGGATATGCAATTAGCATGGAAATGGAAGGCAATAAGTATTATTTGAATCAAGCTGAAATCAATAATAGCAGCGGCTTACACAATATTTTTCTTTTGATGGCACAGGATGAGAAAAATCATGAAACGATTTTACGAAATAAGATGATTGAATCACAATACAAGTTAGTTTTCACAGATACGCTACCTAACGGTAATAAATTAGCTAATATCTCGGCATTATTATTTATATTATTTTTTAAATTATTCTCGGCATTATAGTAGAATTATTATTAGAAATAATAGCTTTGCAAAAAAAGTGACAGGTGGTTGAGTCATAATATGTAAGAAATAAATTGTATGACGAAAACTTGCAAAGGTCCAGCTAGTTACTTCAAAGTTTATTTAAACCTGATATGGGATAATATAGGTATAGAGAATTAATCGACGATTTAATTTCATTCAGATAATGGCTAAAAACCAAAAGGAGCATTTTAATGGAAGATACAATTATTAAAGGAACAGCAAGAAGTTTAAATTCCAAAATAGGAAAGAATGCCGGTCTAATTCCGGGCGTTCTTAACGGACTGGGTACAGCCTCCACCCCTATAATATTGGAAACCATACCAATTAACAAAATCATCGCAAAGCACGGAAAGAACGCAAAATTATGGGTTGAATTAAACAATGAGAAAAAATTTGGTTACATTAAAGAAGTTCAAAGACATCCTGTAGAAGGAAAAATTATTCATGTTGCGATTCAAATGCTTGCAAAGGACCAAGAAGTCAAAATGCAGCTTCCAATCACCTATCATGGAAGCGCTGAATTAGAGAACAAATTGCTGCAGTTACAAGTTTACAAATCAGAGATTAAAGTATCGGGAATTGGGGCGAATATGCCCGATTCAGTCGTAGTTGACGTCTCAAAAAAAGAGTCCGGAGATAATATAACTGCTGTAGATTTTCATCTTCCAACGGAGTTAATAATACTTGATGCCGAAGATGAACTCTACGCAGGCATCAAGGCTATCAGAGATGTGCTGGTTAAGGAGCCCGAAGAAGCTATGTCAGCCGTATAATATAGAAACAAAAAAATAGCATAGAACAAGGAGTGTGAAACTAAATGTTTCTCACTCCTTGTTCTATGCTGCGCAAATCACGGCCTGTTGACAACTATAAACCAAACCGCAACTCAAAGTGCTGTAATTTATGGGTTTTTGCTTCTTAGGCGATCAATTGAATATACTTTTCTGCCTCCTTCAATGGGTAATGATTCAATAACTTTTGCAATTTCATTATCATCTAGAGTTTCCATATACTCAATTAGAGCAGAAAATCTATCATATTCATCAACCGAAAATAGCACTGCATCCGGTTGGTTATTTTTTAGAATAAATATTTTGCCGCAACTATCCGCCTTTTCCCTGCAAGATTTATAGTTCTTTATTATTTCCGAGTTTGACACTATTGCATTTGTTGAAATAATCATAATTTTTGCCCACTACCTTCTCCAATGTTAAGTATAATTTTATATTATTCTCTATGTTTTGTCAAATAATTATTAAATGTATTTTTGAACATATTATGGCATTTAATAGGTAATTTAAACTTATAATCCTCCGGCTTTGATTGATAACCATTATTTGGGTTTAAATCAGCGTGCTACTTGCTGCTCCATTTCCAATTGCGGATTTCCGGCATGTCCTCGCCGTGCTCTGCCACATATTGTTTATGCTCGACCAGTTAGTCTTTCATTATTTGTTTCAGGTGAGCGCCCTTATAACGAAACTGAGGAGGACGGTCAATAACATCCATTACAAAATGAAATCTGTCTATATCATTCTGAACTCTCATAGCGCATGTATTCACTTAAGCCTGCTTGTCTATAGCTGATAAAAGCTTGTCGAAAGGCTCTGTGAATTTTTCTATACCCTCAAGCTCGAGCTGACGGATTATTTCGTGAATATCCACACCAAGATCTGGCAAGGATTTCAGTATTTCAGCGGCATCTGCGGCTCCGTCTTCAATAGTGCGTTTAGGCTTTCCGTGCTCGCAGTATGCGTTGAAGATTTCGAGCGGTAAGGTGCTGACGGTATTCCGACCTATCAGAGGCTCAACATATTTCAGCGCACTAAATTTCGGATTTTTCGCTCCTGTGCTTGCCCAAAGTAAACGTTGAACACGGGCACCCATTTTTGTCGGTTCCAAAAACTTATTGTTTTCGAAGATTCTTTTATATTCTTGATACGCCGTTTTCGCACTGGCTATGGCAACTTGTCCGTAAGCATTTTGGGCAAGCCCGCCCAATTGACCACGATTGTCTATAATTTTTTCAAGCATCGGGTCTATCAGAGTATCAATTCGGCTGAGGAAAAAACTGGCGACCGATACCACATTATTCACCGCTTCGTTATGATCTATTCGCTCTATAATTCCCGCAATATATTCATCCGCGACCTGTAAATACCTTTCAATTCCAAATATCAGCGTTACATTTATGTTGATTCCTTCGCTTATAAGCTGTCGGATTGCAGGCAGACCTTCTGCAGTTGCGGGAATCTTAATTAATATGTTTTGGCGATCAACTGCGGTCCAAAGGCGGCGAGCTTCCTCAATCGTTCCTTCGGTATCAAAGGCCAAATGCGGGTTTACTTCAAGACTGACATATCCGTCATTTCCGTTGGTTTTGTCATATACAGGTTTGAAAACATCTGCGGCTGCCCGCACATCGCTCTGACTGAGGACTTCATATATAAATTGTGAGTCTTTGCCTTCGCGCAACATGGTCCGAATAGGTTCGCTGTATATATCCCCGCTCAGAATCGCTTTTTCGAATATTGCCGGATTTGAGGTCATTCCTCGCAATCCATATACCCCTATATATTTGCCGAGCTCTCCGCTGGCTATAAAATCACGTCGAATATAATCCAGCCAAATTGACTGTCCCAAACGCTGCAATTCGAGTATCCGATTGTTTTTCAAGTTTTCTTCCTTTCTTAGAGCAGTACTCTTCAAGTCGCATTCAATAGAGAATAATCTTGTTTAGATGGTATTTGTAATTTAGGGCATATATATTGAAAGCAGAGTCATACTTCCATTCATTGCGAACTTTCCAATACAGGCTGGAAAAAGAACCGTCTCGCCCAAGTTAATACTGCATGTACCGCCATCGTAAAGTATTGTCCCGCCGCCGTTGATGCACATAAATATTATAAAACAGCCGGTGGTTGCGCTTTTATACTGCTGGTGTACGCTAATTTTATCTACATTGAAATACTCTGATCTAAGTACCACATCTAGGCTATAGCCTTTATTATTCTCTGGTTTGGTAAAAACCGTGGGCTGGTTTTGCGAATCGAAGTCAATTACGTCAAGCGCTTGGGCTGTGTTCAGCGCCCTTCCCCTACCGTCTTTATCCAATCTTCCCCAGTCGTAAATACGATATGTTGTATTGCTGTTTTGTTGGATTTCGGCAATTAATATTCCTCTGAGAATGGCGTGAACCTTACCTGCCGGCACATAGAAAACATCTCCGGCACTTGCATCAACCATATTCAAAGCCTGCTCTGTTTTGTTTTCCGAGACAGCTTTCGAGAAGCCCGCTTTCGTTTCTTCCTTCTTTACCCCGTATACAAGCTTGGAGTTTTCTTTCGCATCCAGTATGTACCAAAGCTCGTTTTTTCCGCACTTATCACCGTTAATTTTGGCATAATCGTCGCCGGGGTGAACTTGGACTGACAAGTTTTCATTTGCATCAATTATTTTGATAAGCAAAGGAAACCGCGTGCCGAAGGCTAGATAAGTTTTTTTGCCCAGCAGTTTATCCTTATACTTACAAATAACATCCTGCAGGTTCATCCCTTTTAAGGCACCGGAGGAAACGATACTTGTTCCGTCTTCGCGGCAGCAAATCTCCCAACTCTCGGCTACACAATCTGACAGGATGCCCCTGTGAAAATATTTTGAGATGTTTGTTCCGCCCCAAACAATTTGCTTATAAATAGGGTCGAATTTCAACGGATACAGCAACTCAACCACACTCTTCAAACAACTCAAGTTTGCTTGAAAAATCGGTTTCAAGTGCATCCAGCAGTTTGGCTGAGGTATCTTCATTTTTCGAAGTGACTGTCAGGTAGCATTTTAATTTTGGCTCCGTACCGGATGGCCTTAATACGATTTCGCAGTTTTCTTCAAGCGAGAACAGCAATACATCTGATTTTGGCAAGAATAGTCCGCCCGTCTCGTTCGTCGCCCTGATTATAATAATTGAGTTCAGGTAATCGCAGCTTTTAATGAGCTGTAAGCCGGCAAAACCATCAAAAGTCCCGTTCCGGAATCTGTCCATTATGACTTCCATCCGTTTTAATCCATTAGGTCCCTCAAAAGTGAAGGTCAGCAGCTTATGCTTCCAATATCCGTGTTTTTCATATAACTTGTTCAGTTCTTCTAGCAGTGTTGAACTGTTTTTTATGTAAAATGCGGTCATTTCACATATAAGCAGAGAGGTTGAGACAGCGTCCTTGTCTCTTACAAAGGTTTCAGGCAAATAACCATAGCTTTCTTCAAAGCCAAATATATAGCTGCTTTCCTCGTGCTTTTTCTCGAGAAGACTGATCTGCTCACCTATAAATTTAAAGCCTGTCAATGTGTCAATGACCCTTGCACCGTACTCTTTTGCAATCATATTTGCCATTTTGCTTGTGACAATGGTTTTAATTACTACCGGATTTGGGGGGAGCAAGTTCTTTTCCTTTTTTTGAGATAAAATGTAATTTAAAAGCAAGCATCCGGTTTCATTCCCCGTCAGCAGTACATATCCGGTTTCGCTTTTTACGGCAATTCCAACTCTGTCGCAGTCCGGATCAGTTGCAATCAGTAAATCCGCATCGGTTCTCTCCGCTAGGCCGAGGGCCAATTCGAAGGCACAGTGTTCCTCTGGGTTTGGCCTTTGGCAGGTTGGGAAAAAACCGTCCGGGTTTTCCTGTTCGGGCACTACTATCAGGTTTTTCAGTCCCGCTTTTGCGAGAATTTCTCTGACAGGTTTGTTTCCTGTTCCATTGAGCGGAGTGTAAGTTACTTTAATGTCAGACTCTGATAAGATTCCCGGATTTACGGAACACTGTTTCGCCTGTTCAAAGTATTCTGACAGCAGGTCGTGGTAGATATACTTGATAAAACCATCAATAAACGCTTTTTCAAAAGGCTCTGTTTTCACGTCATTAAAAACATCCACCTCATGGATATAGCGTTGTATTAAATCGGCGGCTTGTAATGTAATCTGGCACCCGTCGCTTCCATACACCTTGTATCCGTTATACTCAGCCGAATTATGACTGGCGGTTATCACAATTCCGGCATCGCAGCCAAGGCTTCTAACCGCATAGGAGAGAATGGGAGTCGGCATAAGCTCCTGAAAAATATGCGCCATGCCTCCATTGGCCGCGACTACACTGGCAGCACATCTTGCAAACAATTCAGAATTTATTCGACTGTCAAAGGCAATTGCTACGGAAAAAGACTCTTTTTGATTTTTTAAAAAATTGCAGAGTCCCTGCGTCGCTTTGTTCACTGTGTAGATATTCATGCGGTTTGTCCCAGCGCCCATAATTCCGCGAAGCCCACCCGTACCAAATTCCAGTTCTTTAAAAAATACTTCGTGTATTTCTGGCTCTGTCATGAAAACCAGCTGATTTAATAAATCGGAATCCTTTACGACATCCAGCCATTTCTTATAGTTTTGTTCTATGTTCATAGCTCATACCCCCTATCTTTGGTGTTTTGTTTCTTAAGGAAAAACCGTCTGACTGTCGTAAGTCAGACGATTTTCTACGAATTATTCTATTATTTTAATTAAAACAGATTAACTGTTTTTACCGTACTTCTTCATCTCCAGATAAGCAATCCAGAAAGATACAATGCTTTCCGCACCCTGATTGAGGTTCAACCCATCTGATGTGATTGCGTCATAACATCCACCGGTTTCGTTGTCGATTAGACTCAAGCCCTTTGAATTCTTACCGGTATACCAAGAAAAACAGGTGTTTGCTCTATCAAAGTACGCTCTGTTCCCTGAAACCAAATAAGCTTCAAAATAAGCCAGCATTGTTTCGCAGGCCTCTACCGGCTGTTCATCAAATTCGGCGGGTGCATTTCCTTTGATAAGCCAACCTTTGCAGCCAATCGGCTTGAAATAGCCCTTGCTGAAAGTCTTGCTTTCAATAAATTTAAGGCTCTCAAAGCCAACTTGTTTATGTCGTTCAATTTTAGTAATACTAAAGGCCGCGAGCATCGCCCACGGCAATATTGCATTGCAGTAAGTCATGCTATCCTCAAACCAGTGCCAGTCGCCATTATTGTAATGCTCATAATGATCGGAAAGAGTATTGGCCAGCTTCACAATATACTCATTGGTTTTTTCTTGATTAAGGCATTTTAGCCCGATTATTAAATAGGCATTTGCTCTGGGGGAGACTAGCTCCAGACAATTTGGCAGGGCATTCTCTATCATCTTCCATACAATATTTTTTATGTACTTTGGAATGATGGAACTGGCAAATGTATAGCACAGAGCCCACATGCATCGCCCGAAGCAGTCCTCAGATCCTTCATCTTCAAGAAATTCACGGTTATATCCCATAAAGTTTTTGAATTTCCCATTTGGGTTTTGAGCATAAAACAAGAAGGCGATATACTTATTCATCAGCCTTTCAATCGATTTTTCGCGATGCTGATCATATAGCTTAACAGCCATTATCAAAGCTCTGGCATTGTCATCGGTCGTATATCCTTGTGAAAGATTAGGAACCCCATAGACAGAATGCTGGAGCATTCCAGTATCGTCAGTCATACGGAAAATTTGATCAGTCTTTAATGAAATCAGGTTGTTTGCCTTTGTCATTGCATACTCCCTTTATTTCCATTTTGCTGCAGGACATCTATAAACAAAGCTTCGTACTGTTTTGCAACATTCTCCCACATCATTGTTTTTCCTATTTCAAGTGTTTTTTGCTCCATCTGTATCTTTTCATCCGGATGGTCGACCACATATTCAATGCAACTCGCAATTGATTCGGAGTTTCGAAACTCGGCAAGCAAGCCTCTTCCCCCCGACAGCATCTCTTTCGCATAACCATAGGGTGTCGATACAATAACGCGGCCATATCCAGCGGCATAGGCGAGCGTTCCGCTTACCGCCTGGTCTTTATTAAGGTACGGGGTCAAATAAACATCGGACAGTTTCAGATAGCGGACAATCTCTTCTTTTGACAGATACTTGTCCACAAATATCACATTTTCGCTGATGCCAAGCTTCGCTACCATCGTTTCAAGTGACTTACGGTAGTCTTCTCCGGATTCATTCATTATTGCGGGGTGGGTTCTCCCAAGGACGAAATATAGCACATCTTTATGTTTTTTCACCACTTTTGCAATTGCTTCGATTCCATATTCCAGTCCTTTTCCCGGTCCGAGCAGCCCAAAAGTGCTGATAACGAAACGGTTATCCAGTCCGGCGTCCGCCTTTAGCTTTTCTCTGGACTCCATGGGTAAGGACGGCACACCGTGGTTTATTACCTCTATCTTAGATTGGTCGATTCCATAAGTTTCTTTCAATATATCAATTGTGTTATTTGCCATTGTTATTATTTTTTCGCCATTTTTGGCAAGCGTATTCAAGATGTAGCGTTGTTTTTCATCCGGGGCAGGAAGCACGGTATGAAGCGTCGTTATAAACGGAATTTTCAAGTTTTTAACAAGCTCCAGCAAATACTCGCCGCGCTCTCCTCCATAGATACCGTACTCATGCTCAATAACCAAAAGCTCAATGCCGGAATTATTCAGCTCATTTGCGGTGTTCAGATAACTTTCTTTGTCATTCTGCTTGAGTTCCAGCATTACTTCATCATCATACTGCATACTTTTATTGCTCACAGCGACGACCCGGCTTTGTTCTGTTGCCGGTATTTTTTTAAACTCCATTAAAAGATCCTGTGTAAATGTTGCAAGGCCGCATTCTCTTGGCGGATAAGTGCTTAGAAAAGCTATATGTATAGGTCTTTTAGATATCATGTGCTTACTCCTCATTTATTTTTCTCCCTGAGAATAAATCTCATCCGTATGATAGCCTTTTGGCAAGCGCAAGCTCTTTCTCCGCTGAATTTGTCAACTTAGAGTCGTTAGTGCACCTGCCAGCTTTGTGCTGTCAGTATTAATAAAGGAAGAATTGCCATTGTTGCCTTTGCACGGGACTTTAAAGCTTGACGCGGCGACAACGCCGTCCATTGCCGAAAAAGCACCAACATGCACATTGTTCCATAGGATGCTGTTAGTCACGTTACATCCCATATGAACAATAACATCGTCTCCAATTACAGCATTCGGACCAACTGTTGCATACGGCCCAATTGTCGCATTGCTGCCAATATAGACAGGTCCTATTATTTCAGCGGTTGAGTCAATTTTTGAGTTTAGCTCTATAAAAACGCCATGATTATTAAAATGGATTCCTGATAAGCAGCAATCTCCGGCCATTATGTCTTGATGCGTCTGCATGTACCTTTCCGGTGTTCCAATGTCCATCCAGTATGAACAGCCGCTATATACTGCAATTTTATGACCATTCTGAAGAATTTGGGGGAATGTTTCCCTTTCAATGGATATTGGAATGTTCTCTGGAATCTCCCTTAGAATTTCAGGCTCGAAAACATAGACGCCCGCATTTATATAATTGGACTTGATTTTATCGGCTTTAGGCTTTTCAGTAAAAGTGACAGCATAGCCGTTTTTGTCGTATTCAATTACACCGTATGCACTGGGGTTATCGACTCGGGTTACGGCAATTGTAACGTCGGCTGACTTTGCTTTGTGATATTTTACAAGTTCTGTGAAATCCATGTTGCAGAGAATATCTGCATTGAACACCAAAAATGTGTCATCATATAAGTGACTGGTTTTTTTTATGGCGCCGCCTGTTCCCATTGGGAAATCTTCACAAACATACTCGATATTAAGACCGAATTTACTGCCAGATCCAAAATACTCTTGTATATATTGTGATTTATATCCGGTGCTGATGACAATATCACGAATTCCACACTTCCTGAGATTTTCCATACTTCTCTCCAGAAGAGGCTTGTTCATGATAGGTACCATGGGTTTCGGAAGATCATCGGTTAAAGGCTTCAACCTCATCCCCATACCTCCTGCCAAGAATAATGCTTTCATATTTCTCCTTTCCAGTCTGTTGATATTCTCTTTGATGGGTAAAAAACGCCATTAGGATAATGTGATTGATAATATAACAATTGCAATGTTGCATTCATTGTACTATATATTGCACTATTTGTATACTATTTTTTTATATTATTATTCTTATTATTATTCATATGTATTGATTCCTATAATAATATTGCGTTTAGAGGGAAGGCTGTAACCCATCTAAACGCAATTATTAACACGGTATTATATTTAGTATTATGTTTAGTATTATATTTATGTATCCACTTTCGGGCAGGATTCAATAAAGTCAAGCAACTCGCTCAAATTTGCGGTGGCTAAAGCAATGCACGAATCAGCAGCACCATAATACATCCTGACTTTCCCCGTTGAAGCATCCAGTATCCATCCGCAGGGAAACACGGCCCCGCCAACATCGCCCTCTTTTTCATAGAGTTCGTGTGGTCCGAATATCCATTCATCGCTTCTTCGCAATATCTTAAATGGATCTTCAAGGTCGAGGAGTGCGAGGCCCAAACGATATATAGATCCCGCCGCGGTCTGTCTGACACCATGGTACAATATTAGCCAGCCGTTCGGTGTTTCAAGCGGCTGTGCGCTCAAGCCAACCTTGTTTGCGTCCCACCATGCCCCTGCGCGTGCCGGAATGAGTATCTTTGGATCACTCCAATTCTTCAGATCATCCGAGCTTGATGCCCAGATATGAGTACCTGGCTTAGCGCATGCAGCCATCGGTCTGTGAATCAACATCCATCTGCCGCCTATTTTTCTTGGGAATAGTGCCGCGTCTTTATCTTCAGGAGGCAAAATAGAACCAAATCTCTCAAATTCGTTGAAGTCCTTAGTCATTGCTAGTGAAACCATAGGACCAGATTCCGAGAAGGCGGTATATGTAATTGCCCATTTGTCCAATTCATCAAGCCTGGTTATTCGAGGGTCTTCGATACCCCACGCCTCTTCGGGATAATTTTGGGGATCTGCCTCAAATGTTGGCTGTAAATCAATCATCCAGTTTACAATTCCGTTTTCACTTACGGCCTTAGCTAGATGAGAAAAGCCCCTTCGGTCTTCTGCCCTAGCAAGCAGCACTACTTTATTTTGGAACATCGTCACTCCGGGATTGAAAACCGCGTTGACCGGGTACGGCCAATCCTTGGCCGACAAAATTGGATTGTTATGATGACGAACAAATAATTCTTTGTATGTGTTGTCATAGCTTTTAAGTCTCGTTTCAAAATGTTGCAGGTTTCTTCACTCCTTTCTAGAACTGATTTTGCCATGCTGCATATTGTTTTTACATGCCGAGCCACATAAGCGCCCTCGTTCTCCGGGTGTATATATTTATTGTATCACCATACGCAGATATAGCAAGTTTTCCCCTATAATAATATTCTCGCCCTATTTATGAAACTATATTTGCGCCTCGCCAACTTTTATTCAGGGCAAAGTATTCGTGTCATATAATTGTTATATTTATTTTTATAATTATAATATCAAGATTAATTGACATGCTATAATAATTCATATATGATGCTGACACGCAAAGAAAACAGGAAGGGGTTGATTTCGATGAAAATCATTACAGAAGCAATCGTCTCGAATTCCGAAATGATAAAGAACTACAAGGCTTGCAGGAAAAAAGCGGAAGCTTTCGGTAAGATATTTATTTTGAGAAATGGCCAACCTGACGCCGTATTATTTTCTGTAGCCGAGTACAAGCGGATTTCGGATTTAATTGAGCATTTGGAAAATCCGGAAGTGAAAATCATTTAATTAGCAGCATAGCTCTCGGAAAAATGTAAGAACGTGCGAAAAATCGTGTTATGGACAATTGCTGTTATTCTTATAATCCTATGGATTCTTGGAATGCTTACTTCGTATACTATGGGCGGTTTCATTCATGTTCTGCTAGTCATAGCAATCATTGTGGTTTTGAGACTTAAATACAGCCATGATATGCTCCTTTCGTAACTGAAAATTATAACCGTTTTGTGGCCCTTATTTTACCCTTAAGGGGGTAGGACTCTATAAAACGCATGGACTGACCGTTACCAAATTTTATAGTTTTTGAATTAATGCGCCTGTTTTAGGCCAAATAAGTTGCAATATACATATATTGCCATATTAAATCCTTTTTCCGCTGTCAGATAGAAACAGCCAAGGAACCATTGATAATACAAGGGTTCTTGGCTGTTTTGTTTTGCTTGTTTTTCCCTCCGGCTCTTGCCATATGCGTTTGTATGCGTTTTTAATAGGTTCACTGGTTAAGTTTTGGTTAAGTAAAAATCAGCCCATAACAAATTACAACAATATCAGGTTCACGAGCTGCTTTGCCGTTAGCTTGTGCCAGCTTTTGTCCACATCTACCGATTCAAGGGCCGAAAGAAGCTCTGTTTCCGACATCCTTACGCCGCAGATTGCCTTCGCGACGCTATCGGCGCCGTCCCCGAAGAAATCTCCAAAGGAATCAAAGCCAGTCAGCACTCCGTTTTCTACTTCCATGTCCAAAACAAGCTTTCCGACACCCTCTATCCGGCGCTCCTTCCTCACCGTGTAACGGGGCGACTTGCCGTAATTCCATTCCCATGTTGAATATTTTTCATTGCAAAGCTTATTGACTGCCTCAAGGTCTTTTCCACTAAGCTCATACGTTTCGTAGTCCTCACCTAAAACTGAATTCCGTATTTTTGCGATGAACTCTTCTGTAGAGATTTTTTTCTCCATATGGTCCGCGATATTCGTAACGCGGCTCCGTACCGAGCTTATTCCCTTCGACATAATCTTGTCCTCTGAAACGCAGAGGGCTTGTTCCACTGTGTCCAAATCGGAATCATACATAATTGTGCCGTGATGCATCACACGGCCGTCCTTCATATACTGTGAATTGCCCGAAAATTTCTTTCCGTCAATTGTTATGTCATTGCGGCCGCTGATCTCCGCCGTTATGCCCAAGGGCCGCAGGGCCTCCACCACCGGTTTGCAAAAGGCGCTGATATCCAGCTCGTTGGTTTTTCCAGCGTCCATAATGAAGGTGTAGTTCACGTTGCCGAGGTCGTGATAGACGGCCCCGCCTCCTGACAGTCTTCGCGCCACATGAATTCCGTGTTCCTTAACATAGGCAGCGTTGATCTCTCCCGCCGTATTCTGATGCTTCCCAACGACGATAGTGTTGTCGTTCTGCCAGAGCATAAAGTACGTCTTGGTCTTGGGGAGAAAATCGAATACATACTGCTCCAGAGCAAGATTGAAATACGGATTTATTGAAGACGATCTTATATACACCATTTTTCTCACCTAGTTTCCTTTTGATAAGCTCTGGAATATTGCTTGAAAAGCGCTCTGAAACAGTGCCTTTGGCAACTCGATCCGGAGCGCTTCTTCAATTTTCCTGTCTATATTAATACCACGGGATTTAAAATCGGCTATGGTTACGGCGTTAGTTTAGTGATTACTTAGCAGCTTATTCATAGTAACCGCAAAAATTAAAACTAAGCCCTTCAAGAAGCCCATATAATAAGAATCAACGACTGTAAGTAACCCAACAGTCAGGCACATTATAATTAACGCGCCGATAACACTTTTAAATGTAGATCCTTCGCCGCCGGTAAACGCCGCTCCTCCCAGCAGAACTGCAATAATACAGTTTGTTTCCATACCGTCGCCGCCAAGAGGGTTTCCCATTCCGCTATAGCTTGCCAGCGCCACGCCGGCAAAAGCTGAGAGAATACCGGTGATAACATAGAGGATAGATACATACTTGACAATGCTGATACCGGACAGTTCTGCTGATGTCGCATTACCGCCGATAGCCGCGGAATATTTGCCGATGACGGTTTTATGCTGAAGAATTACCACGACGATTACAAGCAGAATGGAAATATAGAAAGCCAACGGTAAGCCGAACAGGAAGTTGCCTCGGCCGTAGCTGCTAATCCACTCCGGCATCTTCAACACATCGGTGCTCTTTATACCGGAAACACCATCAGGAACAATCAACAGAGAAATACCCTTGAATCCTGTCATTGTAATCAGTGTTGCAATGACGGGTGTAATCCGCAGACGTGTTACAAGGCTGCTGTTAATCAGGCCACATACTATACCCGTAGCGATAGCGGCCAGTAAGCCCACGATAAAAGGACAGCCGGCACGAACAACCAGTGCATAGATAACACCGGTAAGGCTCATGGCACTGCCAACAGAAAGGTCCATGTAACCTGCAATCATGATAAATGTAAAGCCGCAGGACAGCGCTATGATTGGCGAAGATGCTCGAATTAAGCTAATCAAGCTGCTCGAGCTGAGGAAGTGGCCTCTGCCAAACCAAGTAGTACCCTCTGCGCTAATAAACGAGAATACCAGCACCACCACAAACAAAAACAGATAGATGTATATATTCTGCAGTGTTGACTTGGCGCTAGATCCCCGTGAAGTTGTAAGGTCTTTATTCATTGTCAATACTCCTTTCACGATGTCAATCACTTTTTCCGCTTGTCGAGCGCATAGCGTTGAGCAACAATAGCCAAGAAGGTTACAACAGCCTTAAGTACGTACGTCCAGTCTGGAGAAAGCAACAGTCCGCCCGCCGCATTGGTTACTATGGAGAAAATCAATGCGCCAATGAAAGCACCAAGCACGGAACCGGAACCGCCGCTGGCAACTGTGCCGCCCAGCAATGTAATACACAGAGCGTCGAATTCAAACCCTTCTCCGCGGGTGCTGTAACCGGCAAGATACTCCGAAGCCAGCATGATGCCGACAACTGCAGCGAGGAATGAGTTAATAATAAACAGCGAACCTAAATGCCGCTCCGTCTTAATGCCTGAAAGATGAGCGGCTTCCGCATTGGCTCCAACGTAGTATGTTCTCTTGCCGAAAACAGTTTTCTTTTCAAGGAAGAGTGTCGCTAAGAGAAATACAAGCATAATTACAACTGATAGCTTGATGGAGGTATGCGGCAGATACATGTTGCCGACCACGCCAAAGCTGTCCGGCAGGTTAGTGCTGCGTTGTGCTCCACGCGCTACAATTTGTGCTATTCCCCGAGCCAGAGAGGCGGTGCCAAGTGTGATAATTAAAGAGGCGACTTTCAGTTTTGCGACGAAGAAAGCATTGATTAAGCCGATGACTAAGCAGCACAAAATTGTAAGAATTGCGGCCTCCCAAAATGGCAGGCCCAAGCCGGTATCCATTGCGCGAGCCCCATCAGTCCCTTGACAAAAGAATGCGACCAGAACGCCGGCCATAGCAACAATACCGCCCAGCGACATGTCCATGTTTCCTGTCATGACAATAAACGTGGCGCCAATTCCTAAAACGACAAGAAACCAGTTATTCGTAAGCAGTGCCAATACATTTGAACTGGTAAAGAAATTTGGAACAATTAAGCTGGAAATGGCGAAAATCACAAACAATACGATCACCATAAACAATGAGATGAAGCTTTCATTGCTCAATCCGGCGATTCCTTTAGTCTTTTTACAGTCCATAATCATTCACCTCCGGTTACAATGTGGATAATATTTTGCATGTCGATTTCTCCGCCATTTTCAATACAGGCCCGCAATACACCGTCATACAGCAAATAAATCCGATCGCACATATTTACGATTTCCGGCAGTTCAGAGGAAAAAATTATAATGGACTTTCCTTCTCTGCGAAGGTTTCGGATGATGTTGTAAATTTCACTCTTTGCACCGACATCGATGCCGCGGGTCGGTTCATCTAACATTAAAAGATTGGCATCAGCAAACAGGTTCTTAGCAAAGACCACCTTCTGCTGGTTGCCGCCGGAAAGCTTGGCAACTTCTTTTTCCATTGAGTGCGTACAAATATTCAGCTGTTTTATGTAGTCCTGTGTGATAGCCTTATCCTTGGCGGCGTCAATTACGCCGTGATTCGAGATTTTACTCATGTTCATCACCGGAATGTTGTCGCGAATTGTCAGCATTGTAAATAAGCCCTGCGTGCGGCGTTCTTCGGGAACGAGCGCTATACCATTGGCTATCGCTTTGTCAGGCGTCGGCCGGAATGTTTTTCCATTATACTTGATTTCACCCGCGGAGGCATCTGCGCCGTAAATAGCACGGGCGATTTCGGTCTTTCCTGCACCGATTAAGCCGTAAAAGCCGATGATTTCTCCCTTCTTAACGGTAAAAGAAATGTTTTTAAGCTTTTTATTTGTGAGTCCTTTGACTTCAAGAAGGGGTTCAACGGGAGTAAGCTCGGGCGGTAAATATGTTTCATAGACCATCTTGCCAATCATGAGTTTAATTAACTCAGATCGATCCTGAACATCACTGACTTTTTTCGTCTCAATGTGATGCCCGTCGCGCATGACCGTCAGATAATCACCAAGTTCAAAAATCTCATCAAGGCGGTGAGAGATATAAATAACGGTAACATTATTTTTTCTTAACTCTTTTACAATTTCAAAAAGCTTATGAATCTCAGTTTCTGATAGAGCAGCCGTAGGCTCATCCATGATAATGACATCTGTCTTGCAGGCAACAGCTTTTGCAATTTCAATAATTTGCTTTTTCGCAACGCTTAAAGTTGATACACGCTGTTTGGGATCAATGGTGGGATCAAGATTCCGCAGGGTTTCGACTACGATTTTATTTTTTTCTGTCTTTTTAATAAATCCAAACTTCGTATCTTCATTGCCAAGAGTCAGATTTTCTTCAACGGTTAATTGATCAACGACATTTAATTCTTGAAACAGGGTACTTACGCCCTTTATGCAGGCATCTTTAGGATTGGCGGCTGTATATTCTTCACCGTTAAGATAAACTGTGCCGCTCGTTCGCTGGATGGCACCGGTCAGTACCTTAATAAGCGTAGATTTCCCGGCACCGTTTTCTCCGACAAGGCAATGAACGGTGTTGCGTTTGATATCAAAGCTTACATCATTGATTGCACGGACGCCAGGGTAGTCCTTTATAAGGTTATGGATTTCCAATACATTTTCATTCATTATTTTTATCCCCAATTTTGTTATATGCAAGGAATAAAAGTCGGCGGGAGAGCATCCTCTCCCGCCGACACTCCAACTCATAATTTCATCTTACAAAACTCTTACTAATTAGTCAACTATTTGTCAACCTTAATACCATAGTGCTTATCCAGCCATGCAGCGGCGTCGGCCTTACCCATGGAATACTTGGAAATGCAATAAGCGGGAGCCAGAATCTCTTCCTCAGTGTCAGAAATCTGCTTTACTTTGCCAAGATATATGTCCATCAGGTTGTCGATACGGGCACAACCGGTTTCAGCGGGGGACAGTCCAAGAGAATCGACCAAAGAGCTGCTTCCATAGATTTCCTTATATTGGGCATCATCAAAATCGCAGGAGCATACAAGCTCAGTCTTCGGGGAACCGTCGTCGTTCAGGGTGCCGCGGCCTGCGTCATTCAAAGCACTCATCACACCGGTGCACAGATTGGAGGCCTCAGCATAAATCATGTTGACTTCAGGCGTGGCGTTAAGGACACCAGCCATCAGAGACTTAGCAACGTCAGCACCGGCGCCGGCATCCAGACATCCCAGGTCTTTAGCATCGGGGCAAACAGAGAGAACGCCTTCTACGAAGGGCTTGGTACGACCGGTGATAACTTCGTTGTTGTCAGGCCAGCCAAGTTCGACCATAACAACGGGCTTATCCGGATGAGCTTTTTTCCAAGCGGTAGCCATTTCAACGCCCATCTGCTTGGAAACGCCGGCTTCGTCGTTACGAACGGCCGGGATACCCGTGCCCTTGAAGGGTCCAAAGAAGGAGTCCATGACAACGCCCGCATCCAAGCACTCTTTGATAGCGGCGTTAGCAGCACTGTCTTCCCAAACATGCATAGTAGCCATGTCCATGCCCTGAGCGAGTACCTGATCAATCAGCTCAGTCTGGTGAGCGGCATCGCCCTGGCCATCGAATACTGTTACCTCTGCGCCATACTTCTCGGCAGCATATTTCTTAGCCGCCTCAAACTGGGCCTGGTGGAAAGTGTTGGAATAGTCGGATACGAAAAACGCAATTTTCAGACCTTGTGTGCTCTTTTCCGCGGTTTTTTCAGTGGGAGCTGCAGAGGGGGCGGAAGAGGCTGCGGGGGTTGCGGAGGTGCCGCAAGCTGCGAGAGACAGAACCATTGTGAGCGCAAGCAGTAGGGCAAACAACTTTTTCATTTCATTTTCTCCTTTTAATTTGGTTTTTTGGTCTTAAGTAGCTCTCTAAACATTTTTCATGACACTTGTTAGCGCCATGTTGATTATATTAATAAGCTCAAGTATTGTCAATATGAAATTAACATTTGCTAATATTTTTGTCAATGTGGAACGCAGATAGGCAGCCTATTTGTTATATTGCACAAATTCGTTAAGCATAATCGCAAATTATCATAGACTGACCTATGTTGCGTAATATGTCAATTATTATAATTCGACTAAAACTCTAGTGTTTTTCATAAAAATTGTTACTCAAGGGCATTATTAGAGCAGTAACAGCATAGAAAGTCACTGTTTCGGAAATGCCGTACAGAGGAATTTCTATGCACAACACATGATAAAATAGAGCATTATTGAATATTCATCACAGCAATTTGCTTGGTAATACAATTAAAAATAAATTAAAGATTCCGCCTTGGCATTTAGCCTTCACCGCTTATATCTAAACGTTGTTATTTATAGCTAAACTCTAAGCTGATTTTTGTTATGACATATTTCAAATTAGCATTGACATTCAGATATGAGTTTGGTACATTAAAAAGGTAAGTCTACATTAAGTAAGCAAAGCCGAAATAAACAGCGCGTTTTTGAGTAATATTTCGGCGAATGCTTCCGCTCTCTACAACATGCCTAAACAATCTGCGGAAAATATAAGGAGTCCTATAGATGTACGAAAGTGATAAATTAGAAATAATTGCTGTCGCCAATGAGATTAAGCGTATTGGCTTGGTTCAGCTGACAGGCGGAAACGTCAGCGTCCGCAAAGAAAACGGTGACATTGTTGTAACACCCTCCGGAATGCCTTATGAAAGCATGACGCCCGATCAGGTGCTGGTGCTGAACAAGGACGGCGAGGTTATTGAAGGGACATTAAGACCTTCGGTGGATACTCTGGCTCTGAAATACATATACGACCACCGTGCAGACATCAATGCGATTATTCATACTCATCAACCCTATGCAACCGCTGTCGGGCTTGTTGATGATGTAATGCCCGCCTGCTGTACGACCCTGTGCAATGTATGCCTCGGCTCGGTACCGGTAGCTCCCTATTCTCCCGCTGCCAGCGAGGATATGGGCATTCAGACCGTTAAATACATCGGCGACAGGCGCGCGGTCATTTTAAAACACCATGGTGTCATTGCGGTTGGCCCCACGCTGCATGACGCCGAAGCCTCCTGCGTCTATATGGAGGACGCTGCCAAGTGCTATCTGGCTGCCAAGGCAGCGGCTCCTGATGGAAAGATTGCGCTTATGACTCCGGAGCAGGAAGCTGAAGCGGTAAACACTCATAAAACCTATGGTCAGAACTATCACTAAGCTTGAAGTTTATACTACATATCAATTTAATCAATATATCTGCAAATATTAAATGGCATTATTGTCATTTTATTACTTTCAACAATAACAAGGAGGAACAATTATATGAGCGAAAACAAAGGTAAAATCGTACTGATTACCGGAGGTACCAGCGGGTTCGGCAAGGCAACTGCCAAGCGTATGGTTTCCGAGGGCGCAAAGGTCATTATCACGGGCCGTAAAAAAGATGTAACCGCAGCAGTCGCTGCTGAAATCGGTGCCGATTATATCTGCGCTGATGCCGGCGTGCCTGCTGATTGGGAACGCGTTCGCGACTATGTCCAGAGCAGCTACAGCCATCTTGATATCCTTATTAATAATGCCGGTACCGGCGTTGTCATCAAGGACTTGACCGAGCAGAGCATTGAAGAAATTGATCTTTGCATGCGTGTCAACATGATGGGTCCCCTCTATGGTATCCACTATCTGGCGCCTATGATGAAGGAGCGGCACACGGGCACCATCATCAACCTGTCTTCTGTGTGCGCAAAGCACGCTTGGGAAGGCTATTCCGTATATGCGGCAGCTAAGGCCGGCGTGCTGAATCTTTCCAAGAGCGCCTACGTTGAACTGCAGAACTATGGTATCCGCGTAATTTGTGTTATCCCCGGTGCCGGCGAAACAAACTTCCAAATCAACGCACAGTCCAGCCCTATGCAGCATAGCGACAAGAATTTGCAGTCCGAAGATATGGCTCAGGTTATCTGTGATATTTGCGCTCTGCCTGAGCATGTGGTGGTGGAGGATGTTACAGTCTGGGGTTCCGCCCAGGTTATTCGCCCCCTGTAAGGAGAAGTCGGTATGGACTTCAGTCTGAAGATCGGCGGCTGTGTTGAACTGCCGGAAACCCCCACCTGGGATGCACGTATCCAGAAGCTGTATTGGACCGATTTAGGAAGCGGCGATGTACATTGCTATGATCCTGTCACCGAAAGTGAAAAGGTCTGGCATACAGGCCAGCAAATCGGCAGTGCCATCCCCTGCGATGACCCGGATAAGCTGCTGTGTGTTCTCCAGCACGGAATATATTTACTTGATTTGTCTAGCGGCAAGCTGGCACTTCTTGCTGACCCCGCAAAAGGGAACCCTGCTGTTCGTTACAGCGACTCCCGTGTTGATGCCGCTGGACGTATCTATGCCAGCACAGTTGCGCTGACCTATGGCTCTGACGAGTATACCCCCGACCAGACTGGCAGTTTTTACTGCGTCGAGCGTGACGGAACTATAAAAGTAATAGACCCTGTCATCAATCAGTACAATACCGTTCTCTGGAATAAGAACAGCACAACGATGTACGTTGCCGATACATACAACGAGACGCTTTTGGCCTATGACTATAATTTGGCTTTCGGTGTATGCTCCGCATTCAGAACTGTGCTGAGCTTTAAGGGAAACTTTGGTATGCCTGACGGTATGACCATGGATGAGGATGATAACCTTTATATATGTCACTGGAGCGGCAAAATTTCGGTCTGGGATAAGAATCTGAAGCCAAAAGACGCTTTAAGCTTCCCCACTCCTCAGATTACCTGCGGCGGCTTCGGCGGTGTCGATATGAAGGACTTCTATGTCGGCTCCGGAAGCTGGCACTACGACGAAGAAGAGAAATCCAAGTTTCCGGGCTGCGGCGGAATATTCATGGCTCGCAGCGATGTGGCCGGTATGCCCTACCATATGTATAAAACCAAGTAGACCCTTTCACGACAATAAATAGAATTATCCGGTACCCTGACTTATCTGTCAAGGTACCGGCTCGTTTTTCGCTTGCATATTATAAGAAGTATACAAATGAGACGACAGGGAGGCTACTGCCGCCTCATTTGTTTTGGAGGAGAAACATCACGTTTGGTTATAAGGCATTTTTCACACGGAAGATCAATATAAGGTCATCAGTTCTTGGACTTCCTTGCGTTTGGGCATGACAGGCTCTTCCTGAGGATAACCTATTGCCACCATAGCCGACAGCTTTTGGCCCTCCGGAATAGCTACAATCTTCGCCACTTCCGTTTCGTCGAAGATGCCCATGATTACACTTCCCAAGCCTTCATTGTAGGCAGTCAGGCAGAGTGTCTGTGTGGCAATACCGGCGTCAAAGCTCTCCCAATGGGTACCTTTGCCGGTTGAAAATGATCCGTCGCGCTCAAACCCGGACCGGCTCGTGATGGTCGTAACAAGGATGATTGCCGGCGCATTCATGATAGTCACCATGTTCGGCTCAAAATTCATGACGCAGTGCTCAGCCAATTCGTTTATTTTGGACTTGTCTCTGATAATTATGTAGCGTGTAGTCTGGGTGTTTTTCCAGCTGGGAGCAAAAGAAGCAGCGGATATAATACCGCTCAGTGTTTCATCAGAGACTGCATCCGGTTTATATTTGCGGATACTTCTTCTTCCCTTTACACATTCAAGAAAATCCATGATAATCCTCTTTTCAGTTTTTAAATTTCGCTTTACGTTTTTCCACAAAGGCTGACATGCCCTCGTGTCCGTCGCCATTCTTGGCAAAGCACTGTGTCCAATACTCGTTTTCCACAACAAGTCCCTGCTTGAACTCAAGCGGCAAGCCTTCATTGATAGCGCGCTTGGCGAGCTGTACTGCGAGGATGCTTTTGCTCATAATCTTCATAGCCAGGTCTCTGGTAGTGCGTGCCAGACTTTCCGGCGCAACAACCGCACTGACAAGCCCGATTCTCAGGGCTTCCTCAGCACTTATCTGGTCAGTGGTAAAGATTATATTTTTGGCGTCCCCGCTTCCGACAAGCCGGGAAAGGCGTTGTGTGCCGGTAAAGCCCGGAATAAGTCCCAGATTTACCTCCGGCTGTCCGAATTTTGCGCGTGAGCTGGCAATACGGATATCGCAGGCCATAGCGAGTTCATTGCCGCCGCCTAAAGTATAGCCGTTGATAGCTGCAATGACAATCTGCGGAAGTGTGCTGATGCCCTCGAATACCGATTGAGCCAAAGCGGATATTTCCCTGCCCTCCTGCTCATTCATTCCCTGCATTTCGGATATGTCGGCTCCCGCAACAAACGCTCTGCCGCCTGCGCCCTGAATTATAAGTACCTTTACTGTATCGTCTTCTCTAAGCTGTTTTACAACTTCGCCTATCTCGGTCAGCGTTTTACGGTTGAGGGCATTCATTTGACGCGGACGGTTGATAGTCAGATAAGCGATTCCGTTCTGGACGTTATAGAGTATGTTTTCAAGCCCTATATGCTTCTCGCCGGATGGGGGCGCATAATGAATGCCTTCGGCCTTGGCCTTTTTAACGGCATCTGTTAACTTTGGCAGAATAACATTTACATCACCGACAATTCCGAGATCGGCGACGCCAAATATAGGAGCTGTCTCGTTTTTATTGATGGCGATGACGCAGTTTGAATTTTCCATGCCTGCTACATGCTGGATAGCGCCTGATATACCGCAGGCAAGGTAGAGGTCGGGTCGCACTGTTTTGCCTGTCTGACCCACCTGACGTTCTTTTTCAATCCATCCCAAATCAACCGGAGCGCGGGAAGAGGACACCTCGCCGCCGAGGGCGTCAGCCAGTTCATAAAGCTTACTGAAGTTGTCCTTACATCCAATTCCGCGGCCACCGCTGACAAGACATTTAGCCTGGGTTATGTCGATGGTGTTTTTTGTCTTTGGAATTACTTCAAGAATCTCCACTGTGCGATCACTCTTCTTAAAGGGGATATCCATTACCTGTGTTGTCCCGCTGCGTGAATTGTCCGGCTCCATCATTTGCATAACACCGGGGCGGACAGTTGCCATCTGCGGACGGTGGTTTTTGCACTGGATGACAGCCATCAGATTGCCGCCAAAGGCCGGGCGGGTCATCATTAAAAGCTTTGAGTCCGGGTCAATGCTGAGCGCTGTGCAGTCGGCTGTGAGGCCCGTTTTAATTCGAGCTGACAAACGCGGGGCGAGGTCTCGCCCGATTGAAGTAGCTCCGAAAAGGAAAATCTCCGGTTCTCGCTCTCTGATGATAGCTGAGATTGCTTTTGCATAGGGCTCTGTCATATATTCTTCCAAAATTGGGTTATCAACCACAATGACTTCGTCCGCTCCGTATGAAATCAGTTCTTCTGAAAAGCCTTTCACATTATGTCCTAAGAGAACCGCAACAACGTTTTGGCGGAGGTCCTGCGCCAGTGAATTTGCCTCTCCCAGAAGCTCGTATCCAATGCTTTGCAGTTTGCCGCTGCGCTGCTCCACAAACACAAAAATATCTTTACTCATTTATAACCTCCTAAATCAAGTGGCCTTCATGCAGGCGCGCCATGATTGCGTTTACGGCTTCTTCCGGGGTAAGGCCCTTTAGAATTGCGCCCTGCGATTTGGGTTCCTTGGTGTAGGAGCGCACAACATTGGTCGGGGATCCCTTAAGCCCTATATTTGCCGAATTAAGCACATCTTCAAGATCGCTGTAATCCATGATTATTACTTCCTTTTGCTCGGCCTCGACAATTCCGCCAACGCTCATAAAACGGGGCTGTGCAAGCTCTGAAATAGCAGTAAGCAGGCAAGGAAGCTTAACGCGAAGCTTGTGGTATCTGTCCTCGAACTGTCTCAGAACTATCAGGGAGTCCTTTTCCGGAGTTATCTGCTCGACATAGCTAACATGCGGTATTCCGAGATGTTCAGCTATCTGCGGTCCTACCTGCGCGGTATCTCCGTCGATGGCCTGACGCCCTGTAATAATAAGATCGAAGCCGATTTTTTTGAGGGCCGCGGATATAATTGTGGAGGTTGCCAAGGTATCGGAACCGCCGAACTGGCGTCCGCTTACCAGAACTGCGTTGTCGCAGCCCATGCTCAGCGCTTCACGAAGAGCAGTCTCTGCCTGCATCGGTCCCATGCTCATCACCGTTACCGTACTGCCGGGAACCGTATCACGCAGGGAAAGAGCCGCTTCTATTCCGCTTTTATCGTCAGGGTTAATAATGACGGGAATGCCGGTTCTAATCAGTGTGTTTGTGCTTTTATCAATCTCAACTTCTGTTGTATCAGGTACCTGTTTGATGCAAACAACTATTTTCATACCGTCGCCTCCCCTTATTTCACTTTGAGGGAACCGTAAATAACCATCTTCATAACTTCGCTGGTTCCCTCATAAATTTCTGTTATCTTCGCATCTCGCATCATACGCTCAACCGGGTATTCTCTTGAGTAACCGTAGCCGCCCAGAAGCTGCACGCAGCTCCTGGTTACCTGGTTCGCAACATCGGAGGCAAAAAGCTTGCACATTGCGGCTGCAGATGCATAGTTCTCCTTCTGGTCCTTTAAAAGCGCGGCGCGCCAGACCAGAAGCCTCGCGGCGTCAACCTTTGTCTGCATATCCGAGAGTACGAACCTGGTGTTTTGAAATGAATTAATCGGCTTTCCAAACTGCTTGCGCTCTTTGACATATTTGAGGGCCTCATTTATTGCGCCCTGCGCAATGCCGACCGCCTGAGCGCCGATTCCGATTCTGCCGCCCTCAAGCGCGTGCATAGCGATTTCGTAGCCCAACCCCTCCCTCTGGAGGCGGTTTTTTGCGGGAACACGCATATTTTCAAACGATACCTCGCAGTTGGACGCGGCACGTATACCCATACGGGGGATATTTGCGCTGACGCTCAGGCCGGGTGTTTGGGAATCCACAATAAACGCGGAAAAGCCCTCGCTGCCCATCGCCTTGTCGGTGACAGCAAAAACGATAAATGTATTGGCAAAGCCCGAGTTTGTGGTGAAAACCTTGGAGCCGTTAATAACATACTCATCACCGTCCGGAACGGCGCTGGTCTGGAGGCCTGCGGCGTCGCTTCCCGCATTGGGTTCAGTTAAGCAGAAACAGCCTATTTTGCGGCCGTCAACGAGCGGACGAAGAAATTCCTGTTTTTGCTCTTCGCTGCCGTAGTCATTTATGCAGCCGCAGCAGAGTGACGTATGTACCGATACAGTTATACCGGAGCTTGCGTCCACTTTACTGATTTCCTCCATGCATAGTGTGTATGTCAGCGTATCGGCCCCACAGCCTCCATATTCCTTGGCGTATGGAATCCCGAAGAAACCGAGGCGCTGCATCTTGCCGATAAGCTCCATGGAGTAGACTTCTGTTTCATCCATCTCGCGGGCTAGGGGACGAATTTCAGATTCCGCAAACCTCTGAAACAATTCTCTCTGAAGCTGCTGAGATTTGTTTAGTTTAAAATCCATATTCTTTTATCCTTTCTACTTATGTTATTTAGGCTGGCAGCAACAAGCGTATATGTTAAGCAAAAAAGCTGTTCAATTAACAGACGCAGTTTTTAGCTCAATAAATTCAGATAGGGCGTTCATTTGCAAGATGAACGCCCTTTCTTTTCCATCTCTTAAAGTCTCACTTGTTGTCTTTTGTGCGGCTGATTCAATGCGAGATTTTTTTAGGCAGATGTATGGAGCGTCCCAAAGCGTCGCCGCAGGCCTCCATAAATGCTTCCGAGAAGCTTGGGTGCGCATGGATAATACCTGCCGCTTCATCGGCAGTGACCTCAGCCGCTATCAGCGCTGCCGGTTCAGCAATCATTTCCGTTGCCTGTGAGCCTATAATATGAACACCCAGCATTTCAGAGTATTTCTTCAGAACAATAACCTTTATAAAGCCGTCCGTTTCGCCGCTTGCCATAGAACGCCCGTTTGCGGAAAACGGGAAACGGCCTACACTGATTGCGTCACGTCCATACTTCTCCACTGCGGCATCCTCGGTAACACCCACGGAAGCAACCTGGGGCATTGTGTAAACGCAGTACGGAGTGGCACTTAAATTGCATACTCTGTTTACTCCCAGTGCGTTTTCCGCAGCTACCTCACCCATTTTAAAGGCTGAATGAGCCAGCATCAGCTTTCCGTTGATGTCTCCCGCCGCATAAATGCAGGGGATATTGGTGCGCATATGATCATCCACGACAATCTTGCCGCGCTCCGTATGAATCTGATCCTTTAATGTACCGAGGCAGGCAAGGTCTGTAGTGCGTCCTACCGAGAGAAGGATGCAGTCCGCCTCATATTTTGAGCCGTCCTCGCAGCAGACAAAAGTCGCGCCGCCCTCATCTTTAATTTCAGTTATTTTCTTTGAAAGCTGCAGACAAATTCCCTGCTCGGCCAAAGATTTTTTCAGAGAATCCGCAAGCTCATGGTCCATAAGCGGAAGCAGATGCTCTGTTGCTTCCACAATGGTAACTTCACTGCCAAAGGGCTTAAAAGCCGCCGCCAGTTCGCAGCCGATGACGCCTCCGCCAATGACGACGAGCTTTTGGGGAAGAGTTGTCAGCTCCAAGATCTGTGTACTGTTGAGAACTTTTGGATTGTCAATTCCTTTAATGGGAATCAGGCTTGCCTCTGAGCCGCCGCAGAGGATAACGGATTTTGCGCTGTATGTTTTCCCGTCGCACGAAACCGTATGTTCGCCCGACAAGGCAGCAGAACCCTTGACAACGCTGACGCCGTTGCTTCTAAGAAGAGTCCCAACTCCGCCGGTCAATTTATTGACGACCTGATTCTTGTAAGCAACAACTTTTTTCAAGTCGACGGTTGTTTTAGGGTCATTGACGACGCCGCGCAGCGCCGCGTTATGTATTTCATGAATCATTTCCGCTGTTTTCAGATAGGTTTTCGTCGGGATGCAGCCGCGATTCAAGCAGGTACCGCCCAAAATATCACGTTCAAACAGCACCACAGTACCGCCGAGCTGAGAGGCGCGAATCGCCGCAACATAACCGGCAGGGCCTCCGCCGATAACTGCTATATCATAGTCTTTTTCTGCCACTTCAAATCCTCCACGCGTTCACTGAACCAGAAAGAGCTCCGGTGTTTCCAAGTACTCTTTCATAGTTGCCATTATCGAACCAACTTCCCCGCCGTCAAAAACGCGGTGGTCATAAGTAATAGACAAGACCATCATTGTACGGATGCAGATTTGCCCCTGATATACAGCGGGCTTTTCCACACAGCGGCCAAAGCCTATGATGGCTGACTGCGGTGAGGGAAGAATGGGATTGAAGTTATCCACTGGGAAAATGCCCATATTTGTAAGGGTAAAAGTTCCGTCCTTCTGGTCGTCAGGCGTGAGCTTTTTGTTGCGTGCCTTGACGACGATTTCCCTCAAGGCCTTGCTCAATTCCACAAGGGACATCTTATCGGCATTCCTCACAACCGGGGACATGAGGCCGTAATCTGTTGCAATAGCCATATTGAGGTTTACGTAGGGATATGTAATAATCTCTGTCTCCGCGAAACTGGCGTTTGCCATAGGATGAGTTTTGAGCATTTTCACCGCCGCAAAGGAGAGCAAATCGTTTACGGTAATTTTTGTTCCAAGCAAGTCGGCTTTTTCCACAAGCCGCTTGCGGATGCTCATAAGCTCCGTAACGTCAATTTCGACGGAGTCAGAGGTCTGGGCCATCGTATGCAGACTGTTGAACATATTGCGGGCAATTGCCTTGCGTGTGCCCGTAAGCGGAATGTGAATGGGTTCCTCGCTTGTGACAGGCTTGGCTGCGGTCTGAGCGCTCAGCACATCGTCCTTGCAAATCTTTCCGCCGAAGCCGGTGCCGCTGACATTTTTCAAATCAACGCCGTCCTCCTGCGCATACCTTTTCGCAAGCGGGGTTGCGGAAACAGCACTCTTCTCAATGGCTGCCTGTATGTCTTTCGCACGGATATCACCGTCGGGTCCGGAAGGAGAAACCCCGGACAGAGAAATTCCGGCGTCCTTTGCAAGCGTCTTTGCATAAGGAGTGGCTGCAATGTCGCCATTAGCGGTATTTAAAGCAGGCGAAGCAGCAGCCGGCTTATCGGTTTCGGCAGCAATCGGCGCGGAAACAGAAGCTGAGCTGCCCGCGGCATCAGGAATTTTTTCACCGGGCTGACCGATGTAGCCGATTACTTGAAGAACCGGAACCACTGCGCCATCCTCAACCAGCTTTGCGAGCAGAATTCCGGAACCGGGTGCCTCGGCCTCCATGGTAATCTTGTCAGTTTCAATTTCCATGATGGGCTCATCCAATTCAACCGGGTCACCGACATTTTTCAGCCAGCGAATCAGTGTACCTTCCTTCATGTCCATGCCTGCCTTCGGCATAAATACTTCGACCATTTTGTTTCTCCTCTCAGTCTTCTATTTACAGCAGGCTCTTGACCTGATCTACAATCTTTTCAACGGTTGGGAAGGTTGCCTTTTCCAGAATGGGGTTAAAAGGAATCGGGCAGCTCAAAGCGCCCAGACGGCGGATGGGTGCGTCAAGATGATAGAATGCCTCGCTATCGGCAATTTCACTCGCTATTTCTCCGCCGAAGCCGCCGAACTGAACAGCCTCATGGACAATCAAAACATGGTGTGTTTTCATGACAGACTTAATGATGGCATCCCTATCCAGAGGTACTATTGAGCGTATGTCCGCAACTTCAACGTGAATCCCGTCCTTTTCCAGTTCATCTGCGGCCTGAAGGCTCATTTGAACCATGCGTCCGTAGGTAATTATTGAACAGTCAGTGCCTTCACGCTTGATATCAGCAAGTCCCAGAGGAATGGTATATTCCTCTTCAGGCACCATACCCTTAGTGCGGTACAGCGTTTTCTGCTCCAGGAACATAACGGGGTTATCATCACGGATGGCAGTTTTCAAAAGGCCCTTAGCGTCATAAGGCGTGGAGGGAATTACTACCTTAAGTCCGGGAAAATGAGCAAGACAGGCCTCCAGGCTCTGAGAGTGCTGTGCCGCGGCGCCGGTTCCTGCTCCGGCAGCGGTGCGCATTACGAGCGGTACTTTTACCTTCCCGCCAAACATGAACCGCATTTTGGGCGCTTCGTTGACCAGCTCATCAAAGCAGACACAAAGGAAGTCGGAGAACATCAGTTCCACGATCGGACGCATACCGGCCATAGCGGCACCGATTCCGGCGCCAACATAGGCCTGTTCGGAAATGGGCGTATTCATGATACGATCCGCCCCGAACTTTTCCAGCATTCCGCGCGAAACCCCGAAAGCACCGCAGTATTCGGCAATGTCCTCGCCCATCATGAAAACCGATTTATCTCGTTCCATTTCTTCGCACAAAGCGTCATTGATGGCCTGTGCGTATGTAATTTCTTTCATAATCTTACTCTCCCCCCTTATGCGTACACATCGTCAAGCAGGTCGCTGACAGAAGGTTCAGGGCTGTTCTTTGCAAATTCCTCCGCGGCGTCAATCTCATCTGCAGCGGCTTTCGCTATGCTGTCGAGTTCTTCCTCGGTAAAGAGCTTATTCTCAAGAAGATACTTTCTGAAAGCCTTGATGGGGCACTTTTGCTTCCATGACTCAATTTCTTCTTTTGTGCGGTAGAGATTGCCGTCGCTCTTGGAGTGGCCGGAAATGCGATATGTATTTTCAACAACCAGCATGGGCCCCTTGCCGGAGGAAACGTAGGCACGGGCTTCCTTAATGGTGTTGTAGACCTCCAGAACATTGTTGCCGTCAACGGTCTTAGCGGGCATATCGAAGGGGTAGGCGCGCTTTGCAATGTCGGTGTCCTTCATGGCCTGTGCAATCGGTGTTGACATGCCATAGGTATTATTAACGCAAACAAACAAAACCGGAAGCTCCCAGACCGAAGCAAGATTCATGGCTTCCCACGTTGCGCCTTCATTGGAAGTTCCGTCTCCGAAAAAGACCAGAGAGACTCTGTCCTCTTCACCGCGCTTTTTGCTGGCGAGAGCTGTGCCTACGCACATGACTGCGCTTGCGCCCAGAATACCGTCAGCCCCAAAGTAGTGAATATCAGGGTCCGCAATGTGCATGGACCCGCCTTTGCCCTTGCAGAGGCCGTTTGCTTTCGCGAGAATCTCAGACATCATAAAGTTTATATTGATATTTCTGCTGATAGCCTGACTATGACCGCGGTGTGTACCGAAAACATAATCCTGCGGCTTCATAGCGGCCAGCGTACCGGCCGCAGTCGCTTCCTCACCAATGCCGAGATGTGTTGTGCCATATACAAGCCCCTTGGAGAACAGCCACTGAACACGCTCCTCAAAATTGCGGGCAAGGTTCATATTCCTCCACATTTGGGTTAGCAAATCCTTATTTACGGGTTCTTCCACGTTCTTTTTGACTTCGGAAACAGATTCTGAAGACTTTCCGCTCAAAACAATCGCTCCTTTCGTAGTGAATCTTTTCCTTTTAATAGGCATGAGATTATATTTAGATTTATAGCACACGTCATGACATATGTCAACACTAAATAGAGGAACTAAGATTTTTATTTAGCCCGGATAATAATATAAATAAAAGGTATGAAATTGAAAATTGAATGATGATTTGTAAATATAGAAAAATATTTGTTAAATGCTTTGACAGATGATGAATTGATGTAGTATTATTATTGCAATTACTCCAGATGTAAGCATATGTAAGATGCTTTTTATCAAATGTCAAAGCTCTTCGTTGTGAACATATCATAATGGGCTCTATGCGCGGTATTATATTCACTTTTCCGACACATTTTTATTAATTTACGACAAGCTGCGTTTGCTGCACTTCTGATTCATTCGCCTTTGTGCATCGCAGTTAAGAGGAAAGGCACGGTCATTAAATGGAAAACACAGATATTCAAAAGCTTGTTGAAATAGCAAAAATGTATCATACCCAAGGAATGACTCAGGAAAAAATCGCGAACGTTTTCGGTATTTCGCGTTCTGCGGTATCTATGTTTTTGTCAGAGGCTAAAAGCATTGGTATTGTTTCGGTGCAGATTAACGACCCGTCTGAAAACAATCGGGAACTTGCGGAATGTTTTGAGAAGGAGTTTGGTCTGCGCCGCTGCATTGTTGTCCCGAACGGGACATTTAACGAAGAAGTTTTGCTGAGAATCGTCACTTCTCAGGCGGCGCGTTTCGCCGCGGATACATTTACCAGTCATTCATCGGTCGGAATTGCCTGGGGCAACACCTGCTATGACTTTATGCGTTCTTTCCCGGAGGACACAGGCCTGTGTGACATCAGCGTTGTGCCGATGGTCGGTGCCTCTCCCCTTTTAACGCAGGAATATCAATTAAATGAAAGTATCCGGATGTTTGCCGATAAGCTGCGGGGCTATCCTCTGTTTATTTATGCGCCGGGCCTAGTAGACACCATGGAAGATAAGAAGCGCATTACGGAAAGCACCTTCATGCAGCCCATTTTTGACCGCTGGCAGAACATGGACTATGCGATTCTTGGTATTGGACGGCTTCAGGAGCGCGACGAGTTGCGGCAGTTCCGCTGCGGTGGTCAGAATATGCTGGAGGAGATTGAGCGCTGCTCCGATATCGTTGTCGGTGATATTTGTGCGCGCCGCTTCAATATCAAGGGTGAGTTTATTGAATGTGATTACAATAACAAGCTGATCGGCGTTGACGGCAAGATTTTAAAGACTACTAAAAATGTCACGGCAATCGCGGTTGGGAGCAGCAAGGTCTTTGCCATTATCGGCGCGCTGAGGACTGGTGTTATTCATAATTTCGTCATTGACGAAAGCACGGCAAAGCAGGCGCTTGATTTATTGAAGTCTTCGGCCTTGCCATCCTGACACTTAGGTTTCGTGTGGCCATAAGGTAGATATAAAGCAACAAGTCGGACATTTCTCATTTTTGAGCAATGTCCGGCTTTTATTAAATCTATATATTTATTAGCCGCTGTTCAAGGCATCATTTATTTCCCTGTCAGGCCCGATTTATCATTGAGGCGAGCAAAAAGCGGACATTGAACATTGTCATGACGATTTTCAAATTATAATTGACAAACGCAGCATGGTTTGATAATGTAAAGCCAGTAGTATTAACTGTAATATCAAATGTCAAATCGATACCTTGAGGAGAGAAAATTTACTTGAATAATTTATCGCAATTGCCGCTTGGACTCTATGAAAAAGCAATCAGCAACCACCTTTCGTGGGAGGATAAGCTTTGCCTTGTAAGAGAGAGCGGCTTTGATTTTTTAGAGATGGGAATTGACAGTACGTCTGAGCGGCTTAACAGGCTGTATTCTCAAGAGACAGCCCGGCAAGTACGGCACGCGGTTGAAGCCACCGGCGTTCCTGTCCGAACAATGGCCCTGACCGCAAACCGTGAATTTCCCATGGGAAGTGAAGATTCGGAGATTCACACGAAAGCGCTTGGCATTGTGGAACGCGCGATTCAATTTGCCGCCGATACCGGTATCCGTATTGTTCACCTTGCAGGCTATGATGAACACGGTGTACGCAGTAACGCAAACACGAGAATGATTTTTAAGGCCTCAATCGATCATTGTGTCAGAAAAGCCGCCTGTGCCGGTGTAATTTTAGCGATTGAGACAATGGACACGCCTTTTATGGGAAGCTGCGAAAACATTGTCTCGCTGTGCAGACAGATTGACTCTCCCTTCCTGCAATGCTATGCTGACATTGGAAATCTGACGGCTTCCGGAATTGACCTGCAGAGTGATTTGAGCATCGGCGGAAAACACATTGTCGGCGTACATTTAAAAGACACGCGCCCCGGCGTTTACCGCGATGTCCTGTTTGGCGATGGAACAGTGGACTTTGATTGCTGTCTGGACGCTTTACAGAGCATTGATTACGCCGGAGTTCTTACGGCTGAAATGTGGAGCTACGACAACGAGGACTTTCATAGCTACCTGAGTTTGGCGTCTAAGTTTTTACGGGAAAAGCTCGCAAAGCATTAAAGGAATAATACGCCGGCGGTCAGCTCTTTTTCATTTCATTTTTCCTGAACGCAGCGGCAGAATGGGGATTAATATGCAGTATTTAATGGGAATCGACGCAGGCGGCTCTGTCGCAAAAACAGCGATATATGATATTTACGGAAAAGAGATATGTTCAGCCGGAAGAAAGCTGGACACCTTGACTCCAAAGCCCGAATACTGCGAACGTGATCCCGCTCAAATCAGGGAATCTGTATTGGACGCGATACGTGAGGCAATAGATAATTCAGGAATTTTGGCTTCAGACATTGCCTCAGTCGGTGTAACCGGACAGGCAAACGGTCTGTACATGTTTGATAAAAACGGAAGGGCTGTTTATCCGGCAATTCTAAGCAGTGATATGCGTGCGAAGGAGTTCGTTAAAAAATGGAATGAAAATGGAACCCTTGATGAAATCATTCCTAAGACCCGCCAGATTTTATGGCCGGGTCAGACAGCGGCTCTGGTTGCATGGTTTTCTGAAAATGCACCGGAGGTTTTGGAGAGAGCGGATGTATTTGTCACAGCCAAGGATTATGTCCGTTATCTTCTGACGGGAGTATTCGCACTGGAATGTACCGAAGCATCTTCGACAAGCCTCATGGATCTCACAACGCGCAAGCTTAGCCCTGAGATATACAAAAAGCTTGGTATTGAAAAATACATGGGACGCTTTCCGAGCAAAGTGTTGGAGAGCACAGAGATCGGTGGCTATGTGACAAGGGAATGCGCGATGCGCACAGGCTTAGTCGAGGGAACTCCTGTCATCGGCGGCCTGATTGATACGGTCGCCTCCATTATTTCACAGGGAATTACAAGGGAAGAGCAAATGGGCATGATCGTCGGCACATGGGGTGTCAACACCTATATTACGACTGAGCCGCTGTATTCCCGCGATATCTTCAGCAATTTTTATTATTGCCTGCCCGACTATAATCTTGTTCTGGACGGCAGTCCGACCTCGGCGGCAAATTTGGAGTGGTTCATTCAGACAATACTTAAACAGAACGGAATGCAGTTTTGCGGATATGACAAAGTCAATTCCATGGTGAGTGAGAGCAGCTATCACTCCAGCCTCCTGTTTTTGCCCTTTTTATACGGAACAAACGCTGACATAGACGCAAAAGCCGCTTTTGTAGGCCTAAAGGGAAGTCATGGAATCCCCGACCTGCTTCGCGCGGTTTATGAGGGTGTTGTGTTCAGCCATATGTTTGCAATCAACAGGCTCTTGAAATTCCGCAGCAAGCCGGATACTGTCCGTATTGCGGGCGGCGGTGCACGTTCGGATGTCTGGATGCAGATTTTTGCGGATGCGATGGGTGTTCGTGTCGAGGTGTCCGAAGCCGAAGAGCTTGGCGCGATGGGAACGGCTATGGCGGCAGGCGTAAGCGCTGGAATTTTTACGGATTTTTACGACGCAGCGGAACACTTTTCTCATATTCGGCACACATATGATCCGTCTCAGGAGCGGCACGACTATTATCAGGAAAAGTACCATGCGTACCGCAAGCTGGTAGAGGTTTTAAATCCGCTGTGGAATGACCTTAACGCTTTGGAGTAATTACAATGCTGCAAATTACACTGACTGCCAATGCCGGCATACTTCTTCAAACTGAAAAGGCAAGCTTTCTTATTGACGCGCTCCACGCTGAGGGCGACTATCCTTTCAGCAGAGTTCCCGCAGAAATGCTGCAGCGCATGAATACGGGAGACAATGCTTTCCGAAATACCGACTATCTCATCTTCTCTCATTCTCATCCGGACCACTATTCCCCTGATGTTGTGTTGGACTATTTAAAGCACAACCGCGTGAAGCGAATTGTATTGCCTGATCAGGAGGAGCCTGAGGACAGCGTCCGCGAAAAGAATCTGCTTAAGTGGATAGATGAAAACAAAATTCCGTCATGGAGGCTTCATCAGGAAAGAGGTACGCTGCATACGTATATGCTCGCTCCGGATATCTATCTGACCGCAATGTGCATGCCGCATATTTCCGAGCGTTTTGCTGACCGCAACTGCATCTGCCTGCTCATTTCGGTTGATGGCAGGCAGATTTTATTTACCGGTGACTGTGATTTTCAGAGTCAGGAGTTCTTTATGCCCTTCGGCAAAGTAGAACTTGACGCCGTGTTTGTAAATCCTCTTTTTTTTCATGATGAAGCGGGACGAAAAATATTGAACAGCACCCTTTCCACACGGCATGTTCTTGTTTATCATGTGCCTTTCGAGCATGAAGACACTTTGTCAATGCGGGCGCTTGTCCGGCAGGACATTCGTAAATATGCCGCGGATTTTTCTGATGTTCAAATTTTGCAGGATTGCGGGCAAAAGATAGTCCTTCCTTAAAAGTACTCATGTTTAAAAACAGCTAAGCTTTGCCTTTAGCGCTCAGCACATACTAACCATTCTTTTGTGTACAAGAAACATAAGGAGAAAACCAATGTATAAAATACTGAAAAAGCGCTCTCTCAATACAACAGTCACGCTTATGGAGATAGAGGCGCCTCTTATAGCCCGAAAGGCGGAGCCGGGCCAGTTTATCATTCTCCGCACGGACAAAGCCGGCGAGCGTATCCCGCTTACAATAGCGGATTATGACAGGTTGGCCGGAACCGTGACGATAATATTCCAGATTGTCGGCGCGACGACCGAGAAGTTAAACCGCATGGCAGAGGGAGATTTTCTCGAAACCTTTACCGGCCCTCTCGGTACAACATCGCACACCGAAGGACTCAAAAAGGTCGCGGTGGTCGGCGGAGGAGTGGGCTGCGCGATAGCTTACCCGATCGCCAAAAAGCTTCACGAGCAGGGTGCAGCGGTGCATTCAATCGTCGGTTTTCGCAGCAGTGAGCTTGTGATTTTGAAGGACGAATTTGAAAACGTCAGCGACAAGTACGTCCTAATGTCCGATGACGGCTCGGCAGGTGAAAAGGGACTTGTGACCGATGCACTGAAAAACCTGCTTGATTCAGGTGAACAGTACGACGAAGTCATAGCCATAGGACCTCTTGTGATGATGAAATTCATTTGCAGACTGACAAAGGAGTATAGCGTCAAGACCGTTGTTTCCATGAATCCTATCATGATTGACGGAACCGGAATGTGCGGCGGCTGCCGTCTCTCGGTCGGCGGCGAGACGAAATTCGCCTGTGTAGACGGGCCGGATTTTGACGGTCATCTTGTTGACTTTGACGAGGCGATGGCCCGTTCGGCAATGTATAAGCCTCAGGAGCGCGAAACTCACGAGAAGGTCTGCAAGCTTCTTAAGGGGGCGAAATAAATGGCGAATATGAGCTTGAAAAAGAATGAAATGTCCACACAGGCGCCGGAGCTGAGGAGAGCTAACTTTCAAGAGGTCGCGCTGGGATACTCTGAGCAGGCAGCTCTTGACGAGGCGTCGCGCTGCCTGAACTGCAAAAACAAGCCCTGTGTAAACGGTTGTCCTGTTGGGATTGATATACCGGAATTTATAAAATGCATAAACGAGCACAATTATGAGAGTGCTTACCTTGAAATAACAGAACAGAGCAGTCTGCCCGCAGTGTGCGGACGTGTCTGCCCTCAGGAGTCTCAGTGTGAAAAGCTCTGCGTACGCGGTGTCAAGGGCGAGAGCGTAGGCATAGGAAGGCTTGAGCGTTTTGTTGCAGATTGGCACAGAGAACATGTATCCGTGCCTCCCGCAAAGCCAACACCCAACGGCCGCCGCTGTGCGGTTATCGGCTCCGGCCCTGCGGGACTAACCTGCGCGGGGTCACTTGCTAAAATGGGTTACGACGTAACAGTTTTTGAAGCTCTGCATCTCGCCGGCGGCGTACTGGTCTACGGCATACCTGAATTCAGACTCCCGAAGGCTATCGTTCAAAATGAAATTGCGGGGCTGGAGGCACTCGGTGTCAAAATCGAAACTGGCATGGTCATCGGCAAGGTGCTCACAGTGGACGAGCTTTTCGAGCAGGGCTTCGAGGCTGTTTTTATAGGAAGCGGCGCGGGTCTTCCGAACTTTATGAACATACCCGGCGAAAACTTGAAAGGCGTTTATTCCGCCAACGAATTCCTCACGAGAACGAATCTTATGAAAGCTTATCTGCCCGACAGCGACACACCGATACAGCATGCAAAAAAAGTCGCGGTCGTGGGCGGCGGAAATGTCGCGATGGACGCCGCGCGCTGTGCGCTTCGTTTAGGTGCTGAGGAGGTTTATATAGTCTACCGTCGCAGCATGGAGGAGCTCCCCGCAAGAAAAGAGGAAGTAGAGCACGCGGAAGAGGAAGGTATAGTGTTCAATCTTCTTCATAACCCAATCCGCATACTAGGCGATGACAACGGCTTCGTAAAAGGCATAGAATGCGTCCGTATGGAGCTCGGTGAGCCTGACATGAGCGGTCGCCGCCGCCCGGTGACAGTCGAAGGCTCAAACTTCATACTCGATGTGGACTGCGTCATCATGGCAATCGGAACAAGCCCCAATCCTCTGATAAAATCCACGACCGGTGGTCTTGAGACTCAGAAGTGGGGCTGCATCGTAGCAGACGATACAACCGGTCAGACCTCGCGCGAGGGTGTCTTTGCCGGAGGCGACGCCGTCACAGGAGCCGCAACCGTAATCCTCGCCATGGGTGCTGGCAAAGCGGCAGCTCAAGCCATGGACAGATACATACAAAGCAACTGAGGCATTTTTGAGATGTACTTATTATGCATAGGTTTGAAATCTGGTAACAGTAAGTCGTATTTTGCAAATATATATTTGATATCAGCGCATAAGTTAGGTAATTGATAAGCAGTCCCTCATTTTTCTATGAGGGGCTGTAGTTTTTTATTTGCGTTGGCCCAAAAAAGAAATCTCGTCTTGTGTCGAAATTACGTGTCGTCTGGTTTTTCGGCTGCATAGTATATATTGATGCCAATAAAAAGGAGGTTAAGATATGCTTAATTGCGAGCCATATAATGATAGCAAACGCCCCCCTCTGCCACCTGAACATTGCTGCTATGACGAGTTTAGAAAAGATATAACAGAAAATGCAGAGGTATTCCTTCCTATATCAATTGACCCGTCTGTTACCGTCGGGAAGATTAAAACGGAATGCGTCGGCGAACCAATTGTCATTTGCGGGAAAGACGAATGCAAACACACCTGTAAGCTTTTAGTCACTCAGAAGCTTTGCATCAAAATCCCGTTAATATATTCTGTTGTTGTTTGTGTCGAGGATGAGTCGATCAAGTGCTGCACCGACCCAAAATGCGCGGAAAGATAAATCCCGAGTTTTTTCTCCCGCCGGTTCTACTTGACGGTATTATGGTTTGTGCTCTGAACAGAAGCAGAACAGACGGTCAGCTCATGGGCTGACCGTCTGTATTTATACCGGTTTCGCACGTTCTTTTCCTGTCTTAATTTTGCCTTGATGCTCCGGAACCGGCCGCAAGTCGTTTTTGGGGAAGTGCCCAATTTTATTGCTTTCCGTTCCGTGCGGCTCCTTTGGGTCAGGTCTCCGCATACCTGCTTTTGACATTGGAAATCACCTCTACGGTAGTTTTCTCCAAAAGCGGCGGTATTATTCCGAGAAAACACTCTTACTATTTTGCCGGCGACAACCATTCCGGCGAAACAAAGTTTTCCGACTCAATAGTGCTGTTAAACTCGATTTTCGCCAGCGCTGCTTCGTTGTTTTTTCTCTCAATCGCAATAAAGGCAGAGGCTGGATTACCGGCTTTGTCCAGATAATTGCACAGTTCACAGACTTCCTTTACCGTTGCAAAATCCTTGTGCCTGAGTTCATTAAGCTTGTTGTCAAAATCCGACCGGCTAATCTGCCTGCATTTTGAATCAGAGCTTTTCGAAAGGTAATACAGCACCTGCTCAGGCACATCTTCAACGCCTACCTTCTGAAGACTTTGATGCACTCTGCAATTGAGTCCATTGCTTATAGTCTGCATAGCGAGAATTGTGTTTCTATAGATATACTCCGTTGTTGAAAGCAGAATTTCGTGCTGAGCCAAATCATATTTTTCTGTATCTATAATGAACTGCAAAATCATTACCATTGCTCCTAAAATCCATATCAGGTTAATCCAATACAGGTTAATAATAAACTAAAGTAAAGTGGATACAATATAATAATCTAAAATAGGTTAGTTCATATGGGGAGCTATTAATGTATATACGTATCCGCGAGTTGAGGGAAGATCACGATCTTACCCAATTACAGGTTGCTGATTATTTGAATATGTCTCAAACAGGTTATTCCAAATATGAAACCGGAGACAACGACATTCCGACCAGAGTCCTTGTAAAACTGTCGGTACTATACAGCGCAAGCATTGACTACATTCTCGGTTTGACTGATAATCCAAAACCCTATAAACGAATTGATTCCGTTTAGATTTCATCTGTACAATATGCTATGCTTGCATCGTTCCTGTGGGAACCTTAAAAAAGCCCGTAGTTTGAACTACGGACTTTTTGCTTTGTGCCTATCAGCTTACTTGTGCTTGTGTCCGCCGCAGCAATGGTCTTCGCCTTGATGCTCCCCATGCCCCCCGCAGCAATGTTCCTCGCTGTGATGTCCTTCGTGATGGTCACAGTTTGCATCTGAGGAGCTCATGAGCTTTCCGGCCAGAAAATCATTTACCGCTTTGTCGGCATCACCCGAAACACCCGCAAAAAGCTTTACATTCGCTTGTGACAGTGCGGTTACGGCACCGCCGCCTATACCGCCACAGAGAAGAACATCAACTTTTAGTCCCTGCAAAAGACCTGCCAAAGCGCCGTGTCCGCTTCCGTTAGTGCTGACGACAACAGCATTCGTAATGCTGCCGTTATCAATATCATAGAGCTTGAATTGTTCTGAGTGTCCGAAGTGCTGGAAAATCTGACCGTTTTCGTAAGTTACCGCAATTTTCATTTTTCACTGTCTTCCTTTTTACATTCTTCATTTTCTGAGCAACATCTTCTTTTGTGGCAATATCCGCAGGCTCTGCAGCCGCAGCCCTTACCTTCGCTGAGCACATAGTCTCCCCCGCTTATGGTGAGCTCCATGCCCTTCACAAGGCACTCCGCAAGCTTGACTCTGGCACTGTTGTAAATTGCCTGCGCGGTTGTTCTGGCGACCTGCATTTGCTCCGCGCATTCCTCCTGGCTCAAGCCCTCAAGATCAATGAGGCGAATAGCTTCAAACTCGTCAACAGTCATAACTATCACCCTGTGTTCTCCCGCGCATCTTTCCAGTGGTCCAAAGCTTTGGTTTGCGGGCATGCAGCAAACATGTCGGCATTTTCTCGGTCTTGGCATGATATTACCATCTCCACAAAATGTTATTGGCATATGCCGTTTATGCTTGCTATCTTAGCATTGTATTCGGCATATGTCAATAATTATCTTTAATCTGTAAAATAGAAAGCTCTCTGAAAACAGCGCATAACATTTTACTAATAATAGCCGCTTAAAGCCCGAAGGACTGCCTGTAAATTCTTAACAAGTCTTCCTCCGAGGGTTCAACGATGCAGTTTTTGATATTTTTTGCTTTGATTGCAATCGCCGTATAATTTTCTACGTCTTCCTCTGTTATATTTTCGCGCGCTCCCAAAAGCGAGCTAAGCGCGTCCGTAAATTCGCTGCATGACGCGTAACCCGCCGCCTTGAGTATCGGCATAACCCTGCCCGGCTTTTTCTTTTCCGTAAATTTCAGAAATTCAGGAAGCAGCAGTCCGTTCGCTCTGCCGTGATCGACATTTTTGAAATATGTCAGAGAATATCCCATTGCATGTACGGCTGTCGTACCTGTGTGAGCTATGACCATGCCGCTTATTGACGAAGCGTATAGAAGCTCCGCCCTGTCCTCGGTTGTAAGTCTCCACTCTCCTATGGCGGGAAAAATACCGGCAATGACTCTTATCGCCTCCAGCGCCAGAGCGTCTGTAACGGCATTGGCCTTCATTGTCAGAAAGCCCTCGACCGAGTGTGAAAACGAGTCTATGACCGTGTTCGTCATCACGCTTTTTGTGAGCGACTCCATATATTTACTGTCGAGCAGCGCAAGATCAGGAAACAGCACCGGTGAGCCAAGTGACGTTTTAGTCTGCTTTTCGTCATTCATTAAAATAGCGTACTGCGTCGTTTCACTCCCTGTCCCCGCTGTCGTCGGTATGCAGCACAGGGGCAGACGTTTATCATATCCACCCTCAAATATCTTTTCTTTCGGTATATCTAAGCAGGCGAGCATAGCAATAACCTTCGAAGCGTCCATAGGCGAGCCCCCGCCGATAGCCACAACAAAGTCCGCTTTTTCACTCTTTGCAAGCGCCGCACCTTCATATACGCAGTCGATTGTCGGATTGTTTATTACCTTATCAAAAAGTACGAAGCTCTGACCGTTCGCCGAAAGCGCCGCGCAAACATCGTCCAGTGCGCCGCTCGCCTTCGCGGAATGTGTACCGGTTACAATCAGCGCTCTTTTTCCCATCGCCTTAAGAAGCGCCGCGTTTTTAGTTACGCAGTCCTCGTCCATAATCAGCTTTGTAGCTATATGAAAATTGAATTTCATTGAAAACACTCCTTTTGAAGTTATAGCCCTATCATACCGCACAGCGTCTCTTTTTTCCATATTTTTCTCTCAAGGAAATTCAAATTTTAAAAGCACACCAAACAGAATCAGCAGGAAATCCGTTGAAAAGCGCTGCTGCCCTTTCCGCCAGCAGGAATGAGGTTAAATAAAATGAAAATTACCAAAGGTTTCAGGCATAGCCTTGACATAGCACCGTTTTATGAATATCATTACTTAATATAAAAAACAACTTTTAAGGAGCCTTCTGGAATGGATTATATGGAGCTGTCGCTGCAAAAGCACTACGAATGGGGCGGTAAGATAGATTATGCCGCGAAAATGCCCGTAAAAAACCGGGAGGATTTGAGTATTGCCTATACTCCCGGTGTTGCCAGGCCCTGCGAGGTTATACGGGACAATCCCGAAAAGAGCTTTGAACTGACTAACCGCCACAATCTGGTTGCCGTAATAACCGACGGAACCGCGGTGCTCGGTCTCGGCGATATAGGTCCGGAGGCTTCAATGCCGGTCATGGAGGGCAAGTGCGTGCTTTTCAAAGCGCTCGGAGGCGTGGATGCTCTGCCGCTCTGCGTTCGTACAAAGGACGTGGACGAATTTGTACACGCTGTTTCGCTTCTGCTGGGCAGCTTCGGCGGAGTAAACCTTGAGGACATTTCGGCTCCGCGGTGTTTTGAAATCGAGCGTAAGCTTAAAGCGGTAAGTGACATCCCGATTTTCCACGACGATCAGCACGGCACGGCTGTTGTGACGCTCGCAGCCCTCATTAATTCGTTAAAAGTAGTCGGAAAGAATATCGGAGACATCCGCGCCGTTACCTGCGGAGCCGGAGCGGCAGGCGTCGCAATAGTCAAGCTGCTTCTGAAAATGGGGCTTGGCGACGTTGTTATGTGCGACCGCAAGGGAGCTATATATAAGGACCGCGGCGACCTCAACGAGTCGAAGGCTGAGATAGCCGAAATCACGAACAAGGTCGGTATAAAGGGAAGCCTTGCCGATGCTATGAGAGGTGCCGACGTATTTATCGGCGTTTCCTCTCCCGGTACGGTTACAGAGGAAATGGTGCGTTCTATGGCATCGAAGCCCATAGTTTTCCCAATGTCCAACCCAACTCCCGAAATCATGCCAGACCTTGCCGAAAAAGCAGGAGCGGCAGTTGTCGGAACGGGCCGAAGCGATTTTAAAAATCAGATAAACAACGTAATGGCGTTTCCGGGCATATTCAGAGGTGCGCTGGATGTGCGGGCCTCCGAAATCAATGATGAGATGAAAATTGCGGCAGCGCTCGCGCTTTCAGGGCTTGTGAGCGCGGAAGAGCTCTCGGCGGACTTCATTCTACCCGCGCCGTTTGACGCGAGAGTTGCACCGACAGTTGCTGCGGCAGTCGCTGCGGCCGCAAGAAAAACAGGCGTCGCAAGAATCAAGTAATTTTTTTTAAAATCTTGTTTTTTATTGTATGGAAAACAACAAATTTTTTCCGACATTATATCAATTAATAGATAAAGCCACGCACATAGGTGCGCGGCTTTATCTATTAATTATCGTGATTTAATGCCTAGAAAACTATACAAGCTAAGAGCATAAAGCTTCAAACAGTATTAGCTTAGAATGTCGTGCAAATCATCTGTGCTCCGCCAAGGATGGTAGTAGTGTTAGCACAACTTATCATCACGACGAACATAGCGTTGATAAAGCCGGCAAGATACGGATTCTTAGTCTTCTTGTAAATATAGCGGGAAACCCAAGCAGCGCCAAATAGTATAACCATGACCGGAAACAGCCAGATCGGAGCGATTCTCTGTCCTTCGGTGAGACCATAGAGCTGGTAGCTGGTCGAGTAGAAATAGATGTACTGTGAGGCTACGATGAATATAGCGCCGAGCGCGTTGAACAGTGAAAGAATGAAGATGTTGCCTTTTCCGCCTATGTTGTTAAAGTTGAAACAGTTAACGGAAATCGAGTTGACAATATAGAAAAGCAGGAAGAAAGGCACATACTTAAGCGCAATTATCACTTTGTCGGGCCCAAATGTTTTAACAGCAAGTACATAGAATCTAAAATCTGTGTTGAAGAAATATGTAGCGAAAAACACAAGGCTAAATGAAACTACGATTACAATGATTGCTAAAACTATTGTTTTCCAGAGCTTTTCAAAGCTCATTTTTAAACCTGAATCCATAAGCGGTACATTATGAGATTTCCCATATGCGAAGTAATAGACAAGCATAACTGCAATTGCGAACACCCCGCATATCGCGGACCATGAGCCTATTGTAAGCGGCCCTGTTTGCGTGAAGTAAGCAGTAGTTTTGGAGTATATATGATTCATACAGTACATGTAGCTCCAACCGGAGAAAATGGCTCCTATTACAATAGTAATCCAGAACCAAAGCTTACCTTTTGTATCCGTGCAAATCATGGGTTTTGCTTCTTCTTTTGCCTTTAGGATACCAAAAACCTTTGTGTCAAGCATAACAATTGTAAAGCTGAACATGAAGATGAAAAAGCCGATCAGTCCAAGAGCATTGAATGCGGTTTTATACATCCATATCTGGCTAGTGGCAGGAATCTCTTTAGGTGCCCCTAGTGTAGTCTGGAAATACGTAATAGCATAACCAACTGTTGTAGTGGAGAACGGAACGAGTGGATGTATCATTGTCGGGCGATAGATGACACGGTACGCAGTCTCTCCGTTAATATCCTTCTGATAGTATTTTCCGGCTTCAATATTCCCGGAAAAACCATCTTCATTGAAGTTTACAAATTTCTTTGCTCCGTTGGTTTCAAGAAACATCATTGGGTTGGTTAGCATATTGCCGTCTTTATCATATGTTCCAAAATAGAAATCATCGTATTTGCTGGCGATTATGCCGATGCTACGGGAACCGTATTCTCCACTATGGTCACCGCCGATATCATCCTGCCAGTCGCCTGCCTGCATCAGTATTGATTTGATGAGAGGAACATCGCGCTTATTATCGATAGCAACAGCCATATTGCATGCTGTTCCGCCACTGGAGTGTCCTGTTAAACCGATTCTAGTATTATCAACATAAGGCAAATTGGCTATTAGCTGAATGGCGCCGTCCACGCCTACCGCTCCGTCATATAGTTCGTCGTGAGTAAGACTCTCAGAGTTACCGTGGCTTTGCATATCGAGTGAAAGCACAACATAACCGCGGCGTGCCAATTCTATGTCAAACAGGTCTTGCATTTCCTTGTTGTTGTACCAGCCTTCAATCGTTATAACGGCCGGAGCCTTGGTATCTTTTGTAGCCGTCGCCGGTTTATAGAGGAATGCACTGAGTTGATGACCATCCGAGCTTTCCCAGCTCATTGTCTTGATAACGATTTTATTGCCCGAAGTCTGGATAAGTGAAGCGCCAATCATGCTCAGGAGGCAAAGTGCCAGTGCTATGCACATCCACGCCTTTGCTTTTAGGTGCTTTTTCTGTTTTGGTTCAGCGACCACTTTCTGCTCTCCCATTTTATTCCTTCTCTCTTTTTATTTCCAAAACCGCCAGTTGCATGGCAGTTATTTTGGACGAAAAATATTTGATCAGGTCAGCTTCTAAATATCATCTTAACAAAAATGTGCGGAAAGAACAGATACTATTGAATAGTACCTCTTCTTTCCGCACCTCATCACTCTTGTGCCAGAAATTCAATATTTTAATTGATTGTTTCTGAATCAACTTACTTTTTAAATATATCAGCATCGAAATGGATAATCAATACGCATAAATTATAAAATCTATCATTAGATTTTGTACCTAATTACAATTATATTCTCAAAAAATCTGCTCTTTTGACTGCAGCGTTTTATACGAGGCAGGTCACGGCTGCACATTGGTCATACGTGTAGCAAAATAAATAATTCATATTGAACAACCCCTTTTTTTATCATTATTTAAAATGAGCTGTCTGAAAGTTCAAAATATGTCCGACCATTTTATACCTAATGTATATTGATTGTTATTTTGTTCATTGGTATAATAACACTAAAGGTCAGCACATGAGTAATGAGGTGCAGAAAGACTTAACACTGACGGCAGTGTTATATCTTTCTGCGTTTTTTATTACAGCCCGAGGGTAATCAAAGTATAGCTCAATTTTATTACCAAACACATACAATTCGGGAGGTAAAAACATGAACGACAGATTGGCAATTTTTGAAAGCAATCCAATTATAGCGGCAGTAAAAAACAGAGAGCAGCTTGATCATGCCCTTCTTTCAGACTGCAACATTATCTTTTTTCTTTTCGGGGATATATGCAATATCATTCCTTTGGTTGAAAAGGTTAAGGATGCCGGAAAATACGCTTTTATTCACCTTGATCTCACTGTTGGGCTTGCCGGAAAAGAGATTGCTTCTGATTTTGTGAAGAGCTTTACTCGCGCTGATGGGGTTATCAGCACAAGGCCGCAGCTATTGAAGCGAGCAAAAGAGCTTGGGATTATTACCATTCTAAGAATATTTGTAATTGATTCTTTGGCCCTTGATAGTATAGAAAAAGAATACGCGGCATGCCATCCAGATTTGCTGGAACTTATGCCGGGACTTATGCCAAAGATTATACGTTTTGTAAGCTCAACTTATTCCGTTCCGATTATCGCGGGCGGGCTTATTCGTGAAAAGCAGGATATTATGAACGCGCTTTCAGCCGGAGCTCATTGTATTTCCACGACCTGTGAGGCCGCATGGAAAGACTAAGGGCTTGGCGAATATACAAGCAGTCACTTATAGAACGCCTATCATGACATCATAGGTACCGACATTGATTGGATGTTCAACTTTAGTGCCATCCTGACTGTATCCGACAGTAAAGCCTGTCAGCCCGGCGGCGTTTATGACAGAAAAATCCTTTTCTCTGCCGTCGTAAACATAGGTCTGGGTGTTATCATCTATTGCGGCAGTTGCCTTTTCCTTCCAGTGAGCATACAGAATAACCGAATTGTCCGGCGTTGAGAAGATGCTGAAATTTGTTATCTGGTTTCCGCCGGTCGGCGCTGTGAACCAGCCGACAAAGCCGTAGCCATAGCGTGTCATAACCGGAAGCGAGGCGGAAAAGAGCCCCGAACCGCTAGAGTAGGTTCCGCCATAAAAGCTGTCATAGGTAACTGTTTGGCTTGAGGTGGCAGTTGTGAATCCGTCGTTGAGATTAAAAGTTACTGTGTAGGTTTTAGGTATCCAAGACGCGGTGTAAGTTTTATTGCCGGTATGTCCTGGTATAGTAAAATTGTAACGCCTCTCTCTAATGTGGTATATTAACAGAAAGAAAGGGAGAGGGATTATGAGCCAATTTTCAGAAGAGATAAAAAAGAAAGTCGTGAAGCAGCACATCCAGGATGGCAGAACCATAGCCAGCCTGAGCGCCGAGTATGGCGCATCCAAAGCCGCCGTATCAAACTGGGTGCACAATTACCGTGAAGAATGCCGAAATAATGATGAAGCCAAAAACGAATACTAACTCATGCAGGAGGTTCGTAAACTACGCCAGCAATTAGAAGAAGCCGAAAAGGAAAATCGCTTTCTAAAAAAAGCAGCGGCATTCTTCGCAAAGGAAATTGATTAGAGGCTTATCGATTTATCACGGAACATCAAGACGAATTCGGCATCCGCTGGATGCTCAATAGGATGAGAATTCACCCAAACGCTTACTACAATTATTTGAAGCACAAAAAGGCGGCTTATCATGCTGGTAAAGCAGAAATATGCGATGAAATAAAAAGTATTTACCCCGAGTTCGGCGGTATTCTCGGGCACCGGAGCATGAGAATCTTCCTGCTGCGTAAGGGTGTTATTCTTAGCAAAACCACGGTTTTTAAGTACATGAATAAAGAGCTTCGACTTCTTTGCATATGCCGTAGACGGCGCCCCGGCTACAAGAAAGGACAGGCTCACAAGATTTTCCCTAACCTCTTGAATCAGCATTTCGAGGTTGCGGAGAAAAACAAAGTCTGGTGTACGGATTTTACATACCTGTTTCTTTCAAATGGCGCTCTGCGATATAACTGCACGATTATTGACCTTTATGACCGCAGCGTCGTTGCGAGCGAAACCGGCAGATGGATTACCAGCGAGCTTGCAGTCCAGACCGTGGATAAAGCCTTGAAGTCTCAGAAAGTCAAGCCGAAGAGCCTTATTTTGCATTCCGACCAGGGATGCCAGTTTACTTCGCTTAGTTTTATTCTCTATTGTAATGAACACGGTATTCAGCAGAGCATGAGCCGAGCAGGATGCCCCTATGACAACGCGCCGATGGAGCGCTATTTCAACAGCCTGAAGGCAGAATTGATTAACCGTTTTGCTTTTAATACAGATGATGAACTCAATTACGCCATTGCGGAATACGCGTATCTTTGGTACAACCAAATCCGTCCGCATTCCTACAATAATTATCTTACGCCATTTGAGGCTAGATTTACTTTAGGCTAAATTAGACTGTGGCGTTACAATAATGCTTGACCACAACAATTGAGCCTGAACTCCAGTTGGAGTCTCCGGAGGTCCCGATTGAAGTAACCATCCAGCCGACGAATTTATAGCCCTCCCTGTATGCTGATGGAAGTGTAATACTATTTGAGATGTTAAATGATGAGGTGTAGCCTCCTGAGAATAAGGTTCCGCCGTTAGTATAGTATGTGCACGAATATGTATTACCTACCCAATAAGCATAAAGCCATTTATTGTTGTCGGCAAAATCCCAAGCTCGCGCTGATGAGCCGGACCCGTCAAAGTATCTCGTGCCGGAGCCATTCGTACTGGTATAGTATCCCGAAAAAGTATAGCCGACACGAGTGGGGATGCCTATGTTTGGCATATAATTTCCGTATGTCGCGGTAACACTCGTAGAGCCGCCGGTGCCGCCCTCCGTAGAGAAGTTAACCTGGTATTCAAAGGGGCTGAGTGAGTTTGAGCCTATAGCAGTGGTGCTGGCGCCTGTAACGGTAGCAGAGGAGTATTTATAAACCGTTCCGTCGCTGTTTTTGGTGGCAACCATGCCGCCATCACCGCCAAAGCCTAAGTATGGAATAGAATCGGAATAAATATCGATTGTTGCAGCAACACCATTAGAAGAAAAATCGCTCAGATTAAAAATTGCGCCTGATGCGCCTCCGTGTCCGCCGGCGAAGTAGTAATCACTCCTTTCTACATACAGGCCGCCTGAGCCGCCTCCACCGCCTCCACCGCCTCCACCGCCTCCGGTACCTATACCGGAACCCGAGGTGGAGCCTCCGCCTGCTCCGCCGCCTCCGCCGCCGCCCGCGGTATATTTGTAATACCAGCCGCTGCCTTTGTCGTCTACTCCGTAGCCAGAACCTCCGCCTAAGGCATAAGTTTTTCCTATACCGCCTGTACCGGTTACACTGACGTTGTTAAGGACATACAAGACTCCCATTGATGAACCAATACTTCCGTCGGAACCATTTTTGCCCACGCCGCCTACTGTTTTATTTTCTTTATAGCACGCTTTAACGGCGCAGGTGCCGCCTGCTCCTCCGCTGCCGCCATTTCCTCCGCTGCCGCCGATGCCGGCTCCGCCGCCGCCCGCGCCGGTTCCGCCTGTCCCGCCTGTTCCGCCTTGAAATTCATTATTGGGGACTGAAAGATAACCGTTGCTTCCTGTGCCGCCGTTGGTCGCAGGGCCGCCCGCTCCGCCGTAAGCCTTGACCGAGCCGCTGCCGGTTAAAATAAGGGTGGAGCCGTTAGGCAGATAAATACCAGCACCGCCACCTTTTCCGCTTGCGCCTGCCGCCCCATAGACCGAAAGCGTAGAGCCGGAGGGTATATAGATTACTACCGTCGCGCCAGTGGCAATATTAAGCCCGTTGCCGCTGCTCGCAGTAATGGTCGGATTGCCCGAAACAGTATAAATCGTTCCGCTTACCAAGGTCGTGCCCGCCGTTGTGGATGATGAAATAGCTGCGCTGGTTCCATATCCATTCGCCGAGGCCGGCAAAGTAAAGGTCGGCAGCAGAGATAACACCATGACCGCCGCAAGTATAATTCCAATCGTTTTCTTTCTCATAATATCCCTCCAGAAATTATCGCTTAGGAGTGTTGCAAAAAGGCTGTTCAGGAAGCCTGTAGTTCAGGCATCACTTTTAATAACAGAATTCAGCATATGTTTGCTTACAGAATGGACAAAAAGTTTAAACTTCCTATATGGTACTCTTTTTCAGTGTATAGAGTTCTTCTCCCATACTTCTCCCAAACTCCTCCCTAATCGACCATCAAGAAAAAATAATTATAAATAAAATGTACAAATATCCAACAATTTTCTTAGCATGCGAATTTCCCAGCTTAAATCAGGTATGGCAAATAACGTAAGCGGACATTATCCACTGTCTGTCGGCGCTGTTATACTGCCGAATATACCGTTTGCTGCAAAGGCGCGCCGCAAAACATGTTTGATGTTTTGCGGCGCGCCCCTATAATTTTCAGCTTGTTTCTACGCTGTTAACTATTCATATTCTACGACGTCAATCCAGCGCAGCAGGAATTCTCTCTCCTCCGGCTTGCCCTTTACGGATTGGGAGGCCGCGACAATGGGTATCCATTTCTGAATATACTGCTTTGCGGTATCACTTTTTTTGCAGAACAGACTTAAATATTTGTCCGCCAGCTCAGTGTCTCCCTTCAGGCAAAACAAAAGATAGGTCCGCGCAACGTCGGCGGAGGCGTTTCCCTGTGTTGCGTGTGACCAGTCAAGTATATACAGGATTCCGTCTTTCGAGATGATGATGTTGGAGGGATTAAAGTCTCCGTGGCACACTTTTCTGTGCTTAGGCATACCGTCCAGCCGCGTGTGCAGCTCATAGCGCGTCGTGGCGTCCAGCGTTGTCGCGCTGATTTTGCGGTTCATCTTATCCCGCAGCAGCGTAAGCAGCGGAGCTTCCTTGGAGTGAATCTCCATCTGTAAGCTCACGAAAAGCTCAAGATACTCGTCCTGCTTTTCGGGATTCTCGTCCATAAGCTGCTGAAGTGTTTTGCCCTCGATGTGTTCCAAAACAATAGCCCACTTCCCGTCGATTTTCAGCACCTCAAGAAGCTTTGGGATGTGCAGACCTGTTTCCTCTACTCGCGCCTGATTCAGGGCTTCATTGAGAACATCCGCCTTTGAATAAGATTCGTCGAAAAGCTTTATAACCTTGTCACCTTCGCGGAATATTTTTTTCGTTGCCCTGACAGCAATTATCTGATCGTCCTTCAGATTCATCATTTTTTCCCCCCCTATTTCCCATAGTAAGCGTTCAGATACATCTGCTTGATTTCACTCATCAGCGGGTACCGCGGATTTGCTCCTGTGCACTGGTCATCAAACGCCTGCTCTGTCATTTCGTCAAGTCTATTCAGGAAGTCCTCCTCATTCGGAACGTAATCGCGGATGGTGTCTTTTATGCCGATTTTCTTTTTCAGCTCATTAATCATCGCGATGAGACCTTCGAGCTTATCTTCGTCCGTGCTGCCTTTGACTCCGAGATAATCTGCAATTTCCGCGTAACGCGCCAGAGCGTGAGGGTGGTCGTACTGCGAAAAGGTTGCCATCTTTGCAGGCGCTTCTGAGGCATTGAACCTCAGCACCTCGTCAATCATGAGCGCGTTTGCGACGCCGTGCGGCAGGTGGTGGAAAGCGCCGAGCTTATGTGCCATTGAGTGGCAGACTCCGAGGAAAGCGTTTGCGAACGCCATGCCCGCCATAGTCGCGGCATTAGCCATTTTCTCGCGGGCGACGGGATCGTTTGGCCCGTTGTCATAAGCGCGTGGAAGGTACTCGAAAATCATCTTGAGTGAGCGCAGCGCAAGCCCGTCTGTATAATCTGTTGCCAAAACGGAAGCGTAGGCCTCCAGCGCGTGTGTCACGGCATCGATGCCGGAAGCGCTCGTCAATCCCTTAGGTGCATTCATCATCATGTCGGCGTCAACTATTGCCATCTTCGGCATGAGCTCGTAGTCCGCAAGCGGGTATTTAACACCGGTTGTTTCATCGGTTATAACCGCGAACGGGGTTACCTCCGAGCCTGTGCCGGCAGAGGTCGGTACCGCGACGAAGTATGCTTTTTCGCCCATCTTCGGGAAGGTGTAAACTCTTTTTCGGATATCCATGAAGCGCATTGCCATGTCCATGAAATCGGCTTCGGGGTGCTCATAAAGAACCCACATTATTTTTGCGGCGTCCATTGCCGAGCCGCCGCCTATGGCGATGATAACGTCCGGCGCGAAGCGCGTCATCAGCTCCGCGCCTTCCTTTGCGCAGGAAAGCGTCGGGTCTGGCGCAACATTGGAGAATGTGGTGTGCGTGATGCCCATTTCGTCCAATTTCTTCTCAATGGGCTTGGTATAGCCGTTTTCATAGAGGAAGCTGTCCGTGACAATGAACGCTTTTTTCTTGTGCATTACCGTGCCGAGCTCGTCCAGCGCAACAGGCAGGCAACCCTTCTTAATATATACCTTTTCAGGCACTCGGAACCAAAGCATGTTTTCTCTCCTCTCGGCAACGGTTTTTATATTCAAAAGGTGCTTTACGCCGATGTTGTCCGAAACGCTGGTTCCGCCCCAGCTTCCGCAGCCGAGGGTCAACGACGGCGCGAGCTTGAAGTTGTAAAGGTCGCCGATGCCTCCGTGAGCAGCCGGTGTGTTTACAAGGATACGGCAGGTTTTCATACGTGAGGTAAACTCGCTGAGCTTTGCCTGCTCAGTTTCCACATTCAGAAATATGGATGAGGTGTGACCGTAGCCGCCCTCCACGACCAGATTTTCGGCTTTTTCAAAAGCGTCGTTGATGTTTTTCGCGCGGTACATTGCAAGGACGGGCGAGAGCTTCTCGTGTGCAAATTCTTCGGTTTGGTCTACCTTTTCGACCTCTCCGATCAGTATTTTCGCGCTTTCGGGAACAGTCACACCGGCAAGAGCGGCTATCTTATACGCGCTCTGACCTACAATTTTTGCGTTCAATGCACCGTTGATTATTATGGTTTTTCTGACCTTCCCGATTTCCTCCGGGTTCAGAAAATAGCAGCCGCGGTACAAGAACTCTTTCTTGACCTGTTCATAGACCTTTTCGAGAACTATAACGGACTGCTCGGAGGCGCAGATAACGCCGTTGTCAAAGGTTTTGGAGTGGATTATCGAGCTGACCGCCAGAACTATATCCGCGCTGTCATCAATAATTGCGGGCGTGTTTCCGGGGCCGACTCCGATTGCAGGCTTGCCGCTGGAATAGGCGGCCTTTACCATTGCAGGCCCGCCGGTTGCGAGGATAATGTCCGCTTCTCTCATCAGCGCGTTTGTCAGTTCAAGGCTCGGAACATCAATCCAGCTGATTATGCCTTCAGGCGCGCCTGCTTCAACTGCCGCCTCCAGTATAATTTTCGCAGCCGCTACAGTGCTGAGCTTTGCTCTGGGATGCGGGCTGAGAATAATTCCGTTCCTCGTTTTAAGCGCAAGCAGCAGCTTGAATATTGCGGTTGAGGTCGGGTTCGTAGTCGGGATTACAGCCGCGATTACGCCTATCGGCTCAGCGATTTTTTTAATTCCATACTGCTTGTCCTCCTCGATAACGCCGCAGGTTTTTGTGTCCCTGTAGGCGTTGTATATATACTCGGCGGCGTAATTGTTCTTAATTATCTTGTCCTCAACTATGCCCATACCGGTTTCCTCTACCGCCATTTTTGCAAGCGGAATTCTTGCTTTATTGGCGGCTGTCGCGGCGGCTTTGAAAATCCTATCCACCTGCTCCTGTGAAAATGACGCAAAGCTGCTCTGTGCTCTGCGCACCTCAAGCAAAGCCTCCTGCAAGGATTCAACGCTTTCCACGATTTCATGTTCTTTTCTCTTGTTCATAATTTTCACCTCTGGTTGTTATATTATATGCTCTGTAGAATTTGGAGAATTAGACACCTTATTTCCCATAATGCGTGAGCTTATTCCCACTGTATTTGAGATGCGTCGCCCTTGTCTTTTAGTAATCGGTATTACAATATCGATATCCTGTTATCGATATTGTAATACCGATTACGTACATTGTCAATAATATAACAAAGTTTTAGAGGGATGCTGTAATTTTCACCTCTTGTGTATGTTTCAACTGTGAAACAGGTATAAAAACAGGCGGGATGATCGGTGTTTCTGACCATCTCGCCTGTTTTTTATTGGATATTGAGAACCGGCATACCTCAGTTCTGTGCCTTGATCTTTTCGGCCAGCTCATTAAGATACAGCCAGCGCTCGGTTTTTGTTTCAAGCTCTGCTTTCAAAGCTTCCAGCTGCGCTGTCAGCTCCATCAATTGCATATAATCACTGGAGGCTTTTTCGATTTCATTATTGCACTCCAATACTTTAGCCTCTATCGAGGCAATATCCTCATCAATGCTGTCAAATTCCCGCTGCTCATTGAAGGAAAACTTCAGCTTCTTTTTCTTCACTTCACTGTTATCCGCCGCATTTCGCAAGGGCTGTGTGCTGTCTCTCTTTTCGCCCGGTTCCTCAACTGTGGGGCGCTTTTCGGAGTAGTCGGTATAATTCCCTGTGTAGGCTGTAATCTTCCCGCCGTCCGTCACCTCAAAAATCGAGCTAGCGATTTTGTCAAGAAAGTAGCGGTCATGCGATACGGCTATAACAGCGCCGGGAAAGGACTCCAGATAATCCTCAAAAATTGTCAGAGTCTCAATGTCCAAGTCATTTGTCGGCTCATCGAGTAAAAGTATATTCGGAGCGGTGATAAGTATGCTCAGGAGATAGAGCCGGCGCTTTTCTCCGCCGCTGAGCTTTCCGATGCTTGAATACTGCATATCCGGAGTAAACAAAAAGCGCTCCAGCATTTGCGACGCTGTAAAAGTCCCCTCTTCGGTTTTGACTTCCGCGGCTATTTCGATGATAAAGTCACGAACCCTCATTTCGCTGTCTAGCTCCCGGCCCTCCTGAGTGAAATAGCCGATTTTAACGGTTGAGCCGACTTCCATGGTACCCGCGTCCGGCGCAAGCTTTCCGGAAATGATATTCAGCAGCGTCGACTTTCCCGCGCCGTTTTTCCCTACAATGCCGATACGGTCATCACGTTTAATATTGTAGGAAAAATGGTCAATCACGCAGGTATCACCAAATGTTTTGGAAATATCCGTAAGCTCAATCAGTTTCTTTCCCAGACGGCTGGACGCGGTCGCCATTGCGACAGCTTCTTCCTCAAGGGGTGCTGATTGCTCCTTGAGAGCGTTATATCTATCAATACGGTCGCGGCTCTTCGTGCTGCGCGCTCTGGCGCCGCGCATAATCCACTGGTATTCTTTGCGAAGAATCGCCTGTCTTTTTCGTTCGCTCGCTTCGGCGTAATCTGCACGCTGTGCCTTAAGCTCCAGATATTTGGAGTACTTAGCTTCATACGTGTAGAGCTTCGCATGTGACAGCTCGGTTATGCGATTTACAACCCGCTCAAGGAAATAACGGTCATGTGTCACCATGATAAGGCCGCCGGTAAAGCGGGTGAGCCGTTGCTCGAGCCATATGACCATTTCGCTGTCGAGGTGGTTCGTTGGCTCGTCGAGAATAAGTATGTCTGCCGGATGAATCAGCGCCGCGCAAAGTGCCACCCGTTTTCTCTGTCCTCCGGATAGAGTACCGATTTTGGCGTTATGCTCCGTTATTCCCAGCTGCGTCAGCATGGTTTTTACTTCATACTCGTTAATCTCGCGAAATTGCGGTGTGAATTCGGCAAAGACCTGCTCGAGTACCGTGAAATTGTCGTCCATCACCGGATTTTGCGGCAAAAAAGATATCTGCGCGTTTCTTTGAACGGTAACGGTACCGGCATCCGGCGTCTCGAGTCCTGCAAAAATTTTAAGCAGTGTGCTTTTGCCGGTACCATTTATACCGATGATACCGATTTTATCTCTTTCGTTTAAATACAGAGTGGCATCCTGCAACAGCTGCTTTGTATCATAGCTTTTATATATATGCTCTGCCGCTAATAGCATTGTTTCTCCTTTGGAAAACCCTAAGCTTGGGATCAGTTATGCTGTCCTCCGCAAGCGCAATGTCGAGTCGGCTCTTGAGAAGCTTATCTGATCCCATAATTTTGTTTAAATACTATCATTTTGTAAATTTAAGGTCAAGTGATATTTACTCTTCATCAGTCCGTGAGGAGGGGTTGGATTTCTGTTGACAACAAGACATTCGAGCTCCTCCGGATTTCGCGGGGGCTTGACATTCGCAGTTGTAACATCATCATAGGGCAGAGACAGCTTGTTATTTATTTAGCAAATATTGACAAAATCTAATTACATATGTATAGTTAATCTTAGCAAGTGTATTAATTTACACGATGGGAGCGACTATTATTATCGGCAAAAAATTAAAATAGGAAAGAGGAAGGTGTTATGGCAATTCAGTTTTTGAGCAAAGAATATGAAGCAAAGATGACCGAGCTTTTGAAGGCAGATTTCAGCAAGCCCTCCAATCTTAGCTGCGCTTTCTGCCAGATTATCAAGGGCTGCCCCGATGGGAAGGACAGATGGGTACTGTATGGCGTTGATAAGGGCATTATGTCCAACTTCTCCATCGGCGAAGGCGAAGCGCCCGCGGCACAGTACCGCGTAAGGGGTCCATACAAGATCTACGTTGACCTAATCCAAGGTCGGCTGGATGGCAAGACTTCCCTAATCACCAAAAAACTGGCGCTTGAGGGCAGTATGGCGAAGGCTCTCGGATTGCTCGGCGCTTACACGAGAATCGAGAAAATACAGCGCTCCATCGATACAGCATTCTAAGACATCGGCTCTGTCCGTCAGCGGGTAATCCGGTGGCGGGCAGTTTTTTCTGACAACACTAATGCACCGCAGACATGCTAGGTCTCCGGTGCCTATGGAGGAGATGACTGGATGAAGCTAAAAATCAACGGCCAAGTCCGTGATGTCGAGTGCGAAGGCAGCGAAATGCTGTCCACTGTGCTCAGGAGGATTGGTCTTACCGGAACAAAAGTCGGCTGCGGAGCCGGCCAGTGCGGAGCGTGCTCCGTTATTCTTGACGGACAGGTTGTGCTTTCCTGCATCAAAAAAATGTCCCTAATTTCTGAAAACGCCGAAATCACCACAATCGAGGGCATCGGCACACCGGAGCATCTGCATCCGCTGCAGCAGGCATGGATTACATACGGCGGTGTACAGTGCGGTTTCTGCAGTCCCGGTTTTATCGTGTCCGCCTATCAGCTTCTAAAGGAAAACCAATCGCCCACCCGTGAGGAGGTTCGCGCGTGGTTCTTCAAACATCGCAACGCCTGTCGCTGTACCGGCTACAAGCCGCTGGTGGACAGCGTGATGAAGGCAGCGGCTGTCGTACGCGGCGAACTCACAATGGATGACATCACCTATCACGCGCCCGCAGACGGCAATTATTACGGCACCTCAATCCCGCGTCCCGCCGCACTCGGAAAGGTCACCGGAGCCTGCGAATTCGGAGACGATTATACACTTAAGGAAATGCCTGAGGACACGCTCCATCTGGCAGTGGTTTTGCCGGACGCGGCCTATGCAAAGATTCTGTCCATTGATACAAGCGAGGCGGAGGCTATGCCCGGCGTATTCAAGGTCGTGACCTGGGAGGACATTCAGGGTGACAACAGCATCTTTATGCCGGTCATGCACTCGCGCTCGACCTGCGTGGGCTTTGAGCATCAGGTTCTTAACAGCGAAATGGTATATCACCGCGGCGACGTTCTGGCGCTTGTCTGCGCGGATACGAGAGATAATGCCCGTGCGGCGGCTAAGCTTGTGAAGGTTGAGCTTGAGCCTCTCGCACCCTACGAGAACATTTTGGAATCTCTTGCGCCCGATGCCGAGCAGATTCATCCGGATCACCCCAACATGTACATCGAGCAGCCTTTGTTCAAGGGCGAGGACACCCGCAAGGTACTGGCGGAATCCGCGTATGTCGTTGAGGGCAGCTTCTATTCCCAGCGCCAGCCTCACTTGGTCATCGAGCCGGATGTTGTGCAGGCCTATATGGAGGACAATCAACTTTGCGTGCGCTGCAAATCGCAGATGGTCAGCAACACTGCGGGCCTGATTGGCACTGGAGTCGGCTTTGACGCCGTGGATATGCGTATCGTTCTGAACCCCACCGGTGCAAGCTTTGGCTACTCCATTTCCCCCAAAACGCCGGCGCTTGCCGCGGCAGCCTGTTTGGTCACCGAAAGACCCGTTGCCATGACCCTCTCTTACGAGGAGCATCAGCGCATCACCGGCAAGCGCGCGCCCTCTTTTGCCAACGCCCGTCTCGGCTGTGACAAGGACGGCAAGCTGACCGGTATCGAATTTGAGATTGCCTATGACAAGGGAGCCTATTCCGAGGTCGCTTATATTCTGATTCCCAAGGGAGTCCGCTTTATGGGTACGCCCTACACCATTCCCAACGCAATGGGCCTTTCCAAGGGCGTTATGAGCAATAACGCCTATTCCACGGCATACAAGGGCTTCGGTGCTCCGCAGACCTGTACAACTTCCGAGCAGCTTATGGATATGCTGGCGGAGAAGGCGGGAATTGACCGCTTTGAATTCCGCTATAATAACGTCTTCCGCCCGGGCGACCTGAACCTGAACGGGGAGCCGTATGATGTGTACCCGATGGTAGGCATTCTTGACAAGATGCGCCCCTACTACTATGAGGCGGTTGCCCGTGCAAAAAAAGAGGACACGCCGGAAAAGCGCCGCGGCGTCGGCATCACCTGCTGCCACTACAATGTATGCTCAGATGCCACTGACCATGCGGAGGTCGCTCTGGAACTCAACCCGGACGGCACCATAACCAGCTTCAACACATGGCAGGAAATGGGTCAGGGCGCCGAAACCGGTACGCTGCTGACCACTTACGAGGCACTCAAGCCGCTGGGCATCCGCATGGATCAGATAAAGCTCGTTATGAACGACACCTCGCTCTGTCCGGATACCGGACCCTCCGCGGGCAGCCGTAGCCATTATATGGCCGGCAATGCCTATATTGACGCCGCAAACCAACTGATTTCCGCCATGCAAAAGCCCGACGGAAGCTTCCGCACCTATGACGAAATGGTTGAGGAAGGAATTGAAACCAAGTATATCGGCGCGCATGACACCTCCGACAGCACTAATGAACTCGACCCCAACGACGGACACGGCAGACCTTCTCCGGAGTACACCTATGGCGCAATGCTCTGTGAGGTGGAGGTCGATGTAAAAACCGGCAAGACCCGGGTGCTGTCCATGCGCTGCGTGGCGGATGTAGGCGTTGTCGCCCATCCCATCAACGTAATGGGTCAGGCCTATGGCGCAATGGAGCACGGTATCGGCATGGCGCTCTCCGAGGACTACGACGACTGGAAGAAGCATAGGAACCTCGCGGGCGCAGGCTTCCCGTACATTGATGTGGTGCCGGATGACATGGTTGTGGAATTTATTGAAACACCCCGCCCCACAGGCCCTCACGGCTCCTCCGGCTGTGCCGAAATGTTCCAGACAACACCGCATGTGTGCATTATTAATGCAATCTATGATGCCTGCGGCGTACGTATCCATGAACTTCCCGCACGCCCCGAAAAAGTTCTGGCCGGACTTGAGGCTATCGCGCGCGGCGAGAAGTATGAACCCGAAAAGTATTACCTCGGTGATGATTTCTATGAGTACATGGACGAAATAAAAGCAAATCCGATATCTATTGAAGAAGAATGAGAGCTGCCGATATTGCGGCGCTCAGACAGCAATGCACTAGGGGTGAGCCGCCGCCGTGCGCGGCGGCTTGTCCCCTGCATGTTGACGTCAGGGCGATAACTGAAAAGCTGAAACAGGGAGACGCACAGAAAGCCCGTCTCCTCTATGAGCGCGCCGTATTGTTTCCGCGCATCGTCGCGGCGCTCTGTCCGGCGCCCTGCGAAGCTGTCTGCCCCTCCGCGCTTAAAATCCGTGCACTGGAGAATTTTTGTCTTTCCGCACCTGTCGGAGAGCACAGCGGACGTATGCCGGCCCGAAATAAAAAGGTCGCCGTCGTAGACGGCGGCCTTACCGGCCTTGCCTTTGCGCTGCGGCTTTCGGAGCATGGCTGGGGCGTCGAGCTGTTCTCGTCCGGCGAAAGACCGGGCAGTAAAATCTGGGACCTCCTGCCGCAGGAGTTGATTCTGGCGGATTTTGACGTATTGAGCAAGAGCAGAATAATAATCCGCAACAACTTCTGCTGTGAGAATCCGGAGGATTTTGACTGTGTCTATTCGCCCGATGAGGATGTGAGCATTTTCGGGATTCAACGAGGCTTACGCGACGCAGAATCTATTGAAAAGGCTCTGAAACTGGACATTCAGCCGCAATTTGATACTGTCTCTGCAGCCGGTGCCGTACAGCTTATGCCTCCGACTCCGGTTTTCGATTTGACAGCGGCCACAGCAGAGGCGCAGAAATGTGGCGGCTGTGAGTGTAACGACTGCATTAGCAATTGCACAATGATGAGGTATTTCGGGCGGACGCCGGAGAAGCTCTTCGTCGATGTGGAAGGAACTCTGGGCGTAAGCAAGGGAATCTCCAAACGGATTGCTCAGAGACAGATTTTCTCCTGCACAATGTGCGATTTGTGTGATTGCCCCGCGGGAATTGATTTTAAAAAAATGTTTGCCGACAGCAGACAGGCGATATTTGAAACAGGGCGCGTACCGCCGGCCTACCACCAGTTCTGGATGCAGGATATGGAGCACGCCATGTCAGACAGCGCCTTTCTGGCTATCGGCGGCCAATCAGAGTATGTGTTTTTTCCCGGCTGCCAGCTCGGCGCGTCCAAGCCTGAATATGTGACTAAAGCATACAGCCTGTTGAAAAAAGAACTCGGAGAGGTTTCGCTGCTGCTTGGCTGCTGCGGAGCGCCGGCCTACTGGGCGGGAAACGTGCAGGCAGAAAAGGAGCTTGCCGCGAAACTTTATATGGTTTGGCAAGACATGGGACAGCCTAAGGTGATTACAGCCTGCCCGAGCTGTATGAAACAGCTTGCAAAAATTTGCCCGGACTGGGAGTGCATTTCCCTGTATGAGCTTCTGGTCGATTTTCCAATTGCAGCTGATGTGCCAGGCAGGCAGGCCGCGGTATTCGATCCCTGTGTGTCTAAAGAAATGCAGACTGTCAAAGAAAGCGTGCGCAAAATAGCCGAACACAGCGGTTTTTCGCTTATCCCGTCTCCAAAGGAGAGCTGCTGCGGCAACGGCGGACATATGCGCGCGGTAGCTCCGGAGCTTTTCGACCGGATCGCGGAGAACAGCGCTTTCTCCTTCAAGGAGGACGCAATTACCTACTGTGCCAACTGCCGGGACATCTTTGCTTACCGCGGAAAGCACGCCATTCATATTTTGGATTTAATCTGTGAAGAAAATCTTGAGGACGCTTTTCGAAGGCCTGCTCCCTCCTGGGGTGAGCGCCGAAGAAACCGCGAGCTTTTGAAGGCCGGTTTTACGGATATGCCAATTCCGCGCGAAGAGATAAAGCTTCTCATCAGCGATGAGCTTATGGAAAAGCTGCAGAATGAGCTTCTTACGGAACAGGAAATTCTAAAAGCGATTCAAGCCTGTGAGGAGAGCGGTTCCAAGCTTTCTTATGCCGGCTCGGATATATTTATCGGACATATGCGTTCCGGTGCAATCACAATCTGGGTCGAATATCGCATTGCGGACGATGGCTATGAGCTGCGTAACGCGTATTATCACAGAATGGATATTACGGAGGGAGTGCCGGATGGAATCAGGTGAACTAATTTGCTGCAAATGCGGCGTTCCTCTGGAGAGTATCAAATCCAAGCTGACATACATGGGCTTCAACGCGAGCTACGAGTTCCCGCGCTGTCCAAAGTGCGGTCAGGTCTTTATTACAGAGGAACTGGCTAAAGGAAAGATGAAGGAACTGGAAATGACCTTGGAGGATAAATAGCGGAGCTTAATTTCTTCCCGTTTTTCCTCCCATATGCTGTATCAGAAAACCCCATCTCTTTTTCCCCTCAATCAAAAATAGCAGCAGACGGCACATTACTGCCGCTGCTGCTATTTTTATAAATATTTATGCTCTTTTTTCACTCAATATTATTTGTCCCCACATTGCGGGAAATCAGTCCTCTTTGAAATATGGCACGCCGAGCTTTGCGGGGACATTAAAGCTCTTGCGGCTGATAGTCAAAACGATAGTTAGTATATAGGGAAGCGCAATAATGAGCTCATTCGGGAAAATTGTCGAGCCGCTTACGGACTGGATATATATCGACACCGCGTCCGCAAGACCGAACACCAGCGTCCCGATAACGGCACCCTTGGGATTCCAGTTACCAAGGAAGCAGATTGCGAAAGCAATCCAGCCGCGTCCGCCTATTCAGGTTGACGTCTATGCGATAGACCGTGTCGGCAATAACATCCTTCTGCGCGTTTGTTACGATGTTTTTCGCGTAGTTAAAGGAATAATAACCAATCAGCGCGCCGAGCAGCATGATTGGTATAACCCCGATTATAAGCAGCTTCTGTTTAAAGGATGAATACTTCATTCTCCGAACCTCATTGCCTTTTCTACAGCGTAGATGATTCGTCAAAATAAGTCAAGCCTGAGATAAGCTTATCCAATTTATACCTCCGCGAAATACAAGCTGTCCGCCGAGACATCTAAAGAAATAGAGCCTTTGTATGGGTTAGTCTTGATTTATTAATCCCAACATATTAACTTTGAGTTAATAATATTGCCTAATAATTAATAACCGCTCAATTGCGAAATCAGAAACCGTCTGTTAATATATAGTCAATGAAAGGCCTTTCATAATATGAACTTTGGAGATAATAACAATGCCTATTAATATGATAATTCGGGAAAAAAGGAAAGAAATCGGATTAACACAGGAACAGATTGCCGACTGTCTCGGCGTGTCCACCCCTGCCGTAAACAAATGGGAGAGCGGGGCAACTTACCCCGATATTACTTTGCTGCCCGCATTGGCTCGGCTGCTCAAAATTGATTTAAACACCTTGCTCTGCTTCAACGAGGGGCTGTCAGAACAGGAAATCGGTCACTTTTGCAAAGAAGTAATGGATACGATAAACAAAAGCGATTTTGAGAGCGGTTTAATGATGGCTATTCAGAAGATTCAGGAATATCCGAACAGCTCCGCGCTTATTCATTCATCAGCTATGCTTCTGGACGGCGCCTTAATAATGTCCGGAATGAGTGCCGATGATAAAGAAAAATACAGTGATCAGATCATTGAGCTGTATCAGCGGGCAGCAAAAAGCGACGATGAACAAATTCGAAACAGGGCTTTTTATATGTTGGCTTCAAAATACACGGTCAATGGGCTCTATGACAAAGCTCAGGAAATGCTTGATTCATTGCCTGATAATATTTCCGAAATGGATAAATGGCAGCTACAGGCGAACCTTTGGATTAAGCAGGGAAAGCTTACCGAGGCCGCAGGTATTCTGGAACGCAAACTGTTTATGATGGGAATTACAGAAATCCCGGTAATCTTAATAAGTCTTGCAGATATTGCAGTTAAGGAGGGCAACGATAATGACGCCTCTCATTTTGCGGAGCTTGCAAGCAAGGCTGCAAAACTGTTTGGCCTGTGGGATTACTATTCATTTGTTGCGCCTCTCCATGTTGCCCTCGCCAAAGAGAATACCGAAGATAGTATTAAACTTCTCAGTTTATTGCTTGAATCCGCGCTGACACCGTGGGAAATGAAAAAATCCACACTGTATCGCCATCTCGCGGCCAAATCTCACTTTGAAAGCTCCGGCAAGCAAATGCTGCCCGCTCTGCTTTCCGAGCTTGAAAATGCCCCAAAGTATGAGTTTCTCAGAACAAGCCCAGAATTTCAGAAGTTAATTGCGCAGTATCGCGCCAAGTGCTGAGCTAACGTAAATCAAGCTTTGTTCTGCATCTCCTGTAATAGCAGAATCACAGTCCTACCCTGCAAGCCGTTTAGCGAAAGCCGCGTCCATGCCGCTTGCGGCTCCGTTAGTCTCTATCGTTTTCCAGCGCTTTTCTCAGCTTTTCCAGAGCTTTTTTCTCAATGCGCGATACATAGGAGCGGCTTATGCCGCAAATCTCCGCGACATCGTGCTGAGTCTTTGCCCGCTCTCCATCCAGCCCATAGCGCAGGCGGATAATTTCGCTTTCCCGCTCATCGAGAACCTCACTGACGAGTTTGCCTATGGTCTTTGAAAGCTCGCTCCGGCTGATTTGCTCCAGCATATCGTCCTCAAAGCAGACAACATCCATAAGGCACAGAGAGCTTCCCGTTCCGTCCGTCTCAATTGATTCCGAAAGTGAAACGTCGGAGGCCGACTTTCTAGCGCTGCGGAAATACATCAACACCTCATTTGCTATCCTCACAATAAGTACCGTTTTGGACATCGGTGCTGCCTGAAGCATCGCTTTCTTCTGCTGTATCGCCTTCTTTGTCTCTGCATACCGGCATAAGCTTTGAAAAGCCAATATCGTCCAAATCAGAACCAACGAGATATAAATTTACGTTTTCCCCGTCCCAAGTGATTTTTTTGATAAATGTCCTGAGTGCCGCGCGTTTTTGCTCAATACTTATTAAATCAAATGAGTCTCGGAATGAAGCAAGCATTTCAGATAGACGGTCAAACTCAATATCAGATACCGCTTTGATTTCGATTAACCGCTCAAGCTCTTCAATTCGGCACTTCAGAATCCGGTTCTTTGTGTGAAGCTCATCAATTTGTATTACAATATAGTCCTCAGCGGCATTGCCCGTCGCTTTTGCGAGTGAAGAAACAATCATCCTGATTTCTTTTTCATTTTCTTCAAGAGACCGCTTAAGACGAGTCAGCTCATCACTGTATTCCGAGCCGCTCCCGGCTATCAGCTTCTTGCTTTCTTCAAGCTGCCGGATAAATTCCGGCTCATCCTCGGACAGCTTCCTGATTTTCTCGATGACCCCCTCATCAAGCCGGTTGCCGTTGACATTTTTTCCGCCGCAGCACTGATTATGGCTTCTTTCCTTTGTCTGGCAAAGATAGGTGTAGACTTGTTTGCCCTCTTTGTTTTGCCTATTAGTAAGCTTTGGGCGCATATAGTCGCCGCAGCTTTCGCAAAAAAGAAGTCCCGAAAGCAAGGCTACGTTGCTCTTCGGTTTTCTATAGGACTTCGAACTGTTTTGCTCTAAAAGCCTCTGAGCTTTTACCCATTGCTTTCCGCTGACAAGCCCTTCATGCGCGCCGACAGATACAATCCACTCATTAATCGGACGTACTTGATTTGTTTTTCCGGCTTTTTGAATAGTACGGTTGTAAGCCATAACCCCTCGTTTGCCGTCGAATTCCGACTGTTTCGAAAAAACATCTGCGTCGTTCTCGGTCAGATACAGAAGGGCATCCTCGTCCGCAAGCATATAGACAGGATTAGTTAGAATTCCTTTGATTGAGAAGCGGCTGAACCGTATCCCATTTTTGCTCAGATACCCGTTTTGAAGCAGAAAGGTGTCTGTCTTTGTGAGCGAGTTTGTGTCCAGAAACTTTTCAAATATGAGCTTCACTGTCTTTGCTTCATCGGGCACAATTTTAAGCCTGCACGCTTTCTTTGCCTTTCCTTCAACCGTCATCTTCGTGACAGCTTCCGACTCATAGCCGGTCGGCGTTGTTCCGCCAAGCCAACGTCCGGTTTTCGCCAGCTCATGCATATTGTCCCGAATTCTCTCCGCAATAGTTTCACGCTCAAGCTGTGAGAATACTGAGGCAATATACATCATCGCGCGTCCCATAGGCGACGAGGTATCGAACTGCTCCTTGATAGACACAAACGAAATGTTCAGGTCGGCCAGTTCCTCAATCAGCTTTGCAAAATCGCCGATGTTGCGGCTTATTCGGTCAAGGCGGTATACAACGATGACCGATATAGCGTTCTGCCTCGCGTCAGACATCATTTTCCTGAATCTTGGGCGCTCCAGATTGCCGCCGGAAAAGCCCTCGTCCTCATATACTGCCGCGCATTTCGCCAATTGTTCCCCATAATGAACCTTTATGTACTGCCGGCAAAGCTCAATTTGATTTTCTATGCTTTCGCCTTTGCCGGTAAACTTTGATTTTCGGGAGTATATCGCAATTTTCTCACTTTCATTTTGCGGCATCAATCACACCTCTGAAATCATGTTACACAGTAATTCTATGCTTTCAGAAGCGCTCTTTTGTAAGTCCTTCTCTTACAAACCAGAATTATTTCAAAGAATAATATTCATGCAATATGCTTGTTGACAAGCTGGCAGCGTTAGTCTATTCTGACATACATAAAATATTGAGAAACAGCATTGGAGGCATTAATGAAAAGGCGTGTTTTTTGCTTATTAATCGCAGTCGTTTTACTCTTGGGCAACGCATCGGCGTTTGCCGCAAGCGCTGATTATTCAGACGTTCCGTCGAGCCACTGGGCGGCCGGCTACATAAATCAGGCTACACAGCTTGGAATAATAAACGGAGTGGGTAACGGTGCTTTCGGTATCGGACAAAACGTGACGAGAGCGCAGTTCGCCGCAATGCTTGTAAGGCTTTTTAACTGGCAGTCCGTTTCCCCGGCTTCTCCCAGCTTTACAGACAACACGGATAAAAGCGCATGGTACTATTCGGCTATTGAAACCGCCGCAGCAAACGGTGCGGTTTTGAAGGACAGCACAGCATTCAGACCTAACGATCGCATAACACGAGAGGAAATGGCTGTTATGCTGGTGCGTGCGCTTGGGTACGACACGCTTGCATCCTCCGTTTCCGGCTACGGAATACCTTTTACCGATGTGACTAAAAACACCGGATACATAACGATTGCCTACAATTTCGGCATTATAAACGGTATGACCGATACTGCTTTTTCCCCTTCCGGCAGTGCAACACGGGAGCAGGCCGCCGCGATGATGATTCGCCTATATGAAAAATACAGCTCAAAAATTGACTGGCTGCATGCCTTTTACGCTATAGCCTCAGCACCGCAAATGAGCTATATTAAAAATTTCAACGCCGTTTCTTTCGGTTGGAGCAGGCTTGAATTCTCCGAAAAGGGCGGCGTAAATCTGAACACCACATCGTCAGGCGGAAACGTGTTCAACATTCCGACAGGCTACAGCTCAGCAGTACAGGCGGCGCAAAGCAGAAATGTTCCAACAAACCTCAACGTGTATATGAGTGCCTCTCAAACAGTAACTAAGTCTGATGGTACAAGCTCTAATGCGTGCAAAGAGATTCTACTGAACCCCGATAACCGCACTGCCGCAGTTTCGCAAATCCTTGCTCAGTTCCAAAGTAATACATATTTATCGGGCGTAACGATAGATTTTGAAGAAATGACCGGTACCGAGCTGAAAGAAGGGCTGTCAGCATTTATAAAAGCGCTGCGCACCGCCACTGACGGCATAGGTAAAAAGGTTTATGTCTGCGTTGAGCCTGTCACCTCCGACGGCCAATACTATAATGCTTACGACTACAAAGCTATAGGTCAATATTGTGACAAGGTCATTCTAATGGCGCACGACTATCAAACGACAAGCATGCCTTCAAATCTTATGGCTGCCGGCTTTACTACCACTCCGCTCACTCCGATTAATGAAGTCTATTATGCGCTGAAGGCAGTTTGCGACCCGAACACTGGCGTACAGGATAAAAGCAAGATTGCTCTTGCCATCAGTTTCAACACTGCTCAGTGGCAGCTGCAGGACAACAAAGTCATAAATCAAACGCCCTATCATCCCGATACAGCAAGTGTCTATAAGAGGCTTTCTGATTCCAATACCACATTGAACTACTCAACAAAGTACGAAAACGCTTATGCGACCTTCTTTAACAGCAGCGACAACACTCAGAACCTTGTCTGGTATGAGGATGAGCGCAGCATAAACGCCAAGGTTTGTCTGGCTCGCATGTTCGGCATAAACAGCGTTTCTGTCTGGCGTCTCGGCCTGATTCCGGATTACGATAATACGGGCCGCAATATTAGCTTCAATGTAATGAGCTATTTACAGCGCGGGAGAGCTTAGCTGTTCCCGTGTCACAGCGGAAGAGATATCTTGTAATTGAAAACGCTATAATAGCCGCAGTCCATCGAAAGAAAAAATGAGCCTTTGCACTTAAAAGGCTCATTTTTTCACTTACAAAAACACACTGACTTATATTGGAATTTAATGCTTTTCAGGTTTAACAGACGTTCCTTTTGCTTTGTTTCGATATTCTGTCGGAGTTACGCCATATTTCTTTTTGAACTGCGCGGCAAAATACCCCATTTCCCTAAAACCGCAGCTGTCTCCAATCTCCGAGACCTGCCAATCAGTCTCTGACAGATTCTGAGCCGCTATAAGCAAACGATACTGATTTACATACCTAAGCGGTGTCATATCAAGAATTTCCCGAAAGCATCTCAGGCATTCACTTTTGCTGATTGTTGCAGCTTCCGCTATATTTTCAAGAAGAATCAGCTCAAAATAGTGATCCTGAATATAATTAAGCATTTGTTTCATTCGGTGCTCATTTCGACGAACCTTCTGCGTAATTGAGATGGTTTCCTGCCGCTGATGTCCGCCTAGCTCCAGCAATATTTCGGACAGTTCGTTTCTCACTCTGAATTCATATCCATGCTTTTCCGCGGCAATCTCAAGCCAGGCCCGCCGTATTCTGTCAAGGATGCCCTTCTGCCAGTCATTATTGCAAGATAGCAATTGAACAGCGTACCTTTCATTATTGATAAGCGGATTCAGATACTTTTCCCAATAAACACAGTTTTCTGTTCCGCCGACTAAACGCGGATGAAAAACAATCGAATGAATCAGCGCTCCCTGCGTTTCATCGGCAATCTCGACAGTGTGCATTATATCGGCGTTCACGAACGCCCCGTCCCCCTCTTTCAGCATGAGCTGCCGTGAGCCAGCATAAAGCTTGATTCGACCTTTTTCAACCAAGATCAGTTCAAGCTCACTGTGCCAATGCCAAGATATCGACACGTCCGGAATGTCAACCGAATAACAGGCTGCCGGAAAGAAAACAGAGCCATGCGGCTTTGTTTCTCTTTTTGTTGTATCCGTATAGCTGAAACTGGAAGAAATAGACATAGAAGATTATCCTTTTGGGCGTTTTTCTAATAGTATACGGTTATTTTTTACTAATGTAAAGATGAAAAATAGTGATATTATATCATAGCCGCGAAGCGGCGTTATGATATATATTATTAAAACCAACATGTGTCGATATGTCGGCGTTATGATATACTAGCAAAAGCGGGGGTACCGGATATGAAATCAATAAGCAAAGAACTTGTGCAGAGAATTGGACTGATGTTGGCAGGAATTATAGGAATAGGCGTTTTTATCTCTTTTTTAATTGAGGTAAACTATGGCACAGACACCTGCTCCTTTATGGTTCTTGCGTTATCAAAGCGTTTCGGTATATCCTTCGGGACCTGTGTGATGCTTGTCAATATTTTTTTATTTATTCCGGTAGTTCTTTTCGAACGCAAGCTAATAAATATAGGAACGATTATAAACATGTTTTTTGTCGGATATATCTGTGATTTTTGCCGGGGCTTATGGACACGCTATTTACCGCAGGCATTGTTTACAGTTCAGCCATACCGAACGCTTACATTTATAATAGCGCTTATTCCCCTTCTGATATCGGTCGCTCTTTACATGAATGCCAATTTGGGTCTGGTTCCTTACGATGCCCTACCGACCATTATCAGCCATCGTTCTCATCTTCCTTTCCCTGTAGTGAGAATCGTCTGGGATTTTACTGCTATTCTGATTGGCGTTATTGCGGGAAAGCATCTTTCAATTGCAACTGTTATTTTGGCCTTTGCTATCGGTCCTTCCGCTGCCTTTATCGGGAACCGCATGAAACCTCGGTCCGGGAAAGCTCAAGAACACGCTTTGGAAGAAAATACTTGATAAGCGCTGGAGTAATTTTCTCACTGGTTTTATTACGACAATATCGCTTTTTTACTCGAGACTTATTAAATTTGTTTTATTCAGCTTTACCTTTACATATCCTTTAACACAGATATCATCAGTTGAGGAAAGGGAGTTGCGGCCTTCGAAATTATTGTGCATTACCCTGTTACGAACGAAAAGATGCAGGAGCTTGAAAGACGTGTTGCCGAAGTGCATGCGCAGGCCATAACATCCTATATAATGCGAATGCCGTGTCCAACGGAACAGAAAATTGCTCTGTTAAAGTCAATACAGAACCATGTAAAAAATCAGACGACCGGGGAGTAAGCCCCGGCCATTTTTTTACAAGTCTTTTTGTTGTTTAAATAAGCCGCAGTGATAGGATAGCATTTTCAATACATCTGCTTGCATAAGTGGCGAGGCGAACCCCCTTATCCTGCTTGTATGACGATATCCCTTTTATAAGCCCTATTGTACCTATTGAAATCAAATCGTCAAGCTCCGCGCTCTGAGTGTAGTACTTTTTGACTATGTGCGCCACCAGCCTCAGATTGTGCTCTATCAGTACATTGCGCGCCTCGACGTCTCCCTCCGCCCAGAGTTCAAGGTATTTTTTTTCGTCGCGCGCGTTGAGAGGCTTGGGGAAGGAGCCTGAATTTTTACCCAAGCGCAGCATCAGAAACGCACTGCTTACCAATAACATGAAAGCGCCAGCCAGCATTTTGTCGCCCTCCCATCGCTTATTTGTACAGTTTATGTATGCGCTGCAAGTCCAAATGCCGTTTCTGAGGCCGCTTTTTTTCGCGGCTCTGACATTAATAAAAATCAAGCGGCGGGACTATCTTGTTCCCGCCGCCGATTTTTAACAAATTTGTCAGTCATAGCTGAAGCCGAATAAATTTTCAAACACATCTTTTACATAATACTGAGTATTTTTGACCGGATTTGGAATCTGGATATGCTTCAAATAGAGTACGGATATTACAATCGCAAGCAGCATCAAAACCGAATAGGCCGTCAGTTCCCGCCACTGCTTTTTTTTAATCATACCGGGCGCTTCAAGTATAATAAGAACAGCAAACGCCGCAAACATAAACACTATCATTCGTTTTCACCGCCCGTGTTTTTAAAGAGCTTCCTTAACGCTATTACTATCAGCGTTAAGAGCGGTAAAACAATTTCGAAAAATGCCGCGTTGAAAGGCCATATATATCGTGCGGCGTAAACCTGTTCCATATCGGACGGGTAAAGATTTGCCGATATAGCAATCGCTATCAGTCCGATTGGCACAATCAGCGGCCTGTATGAACGCAGTCTGAGCAGTTGAGCAAGCCCCAGCACAGTCACATAGTAAAACACCGTAATTTTTATAAATACCGTAACGAGCAGCGTCAGAGCTACCATGACATCGAGTCTCGTCAAAATGTGGCCGATATCGATTTCGCGAGTGATAGCAAATGATACGGAGGTTGAGTTCATCATCCTCGCCCCGAGAACAGCCGTATTTATTAGTATGACCACCAGCATCATAAAGGTGCCGATGCCGAATGCGAAAAGCAGCGGTTTTCTGATTTTCGTGTTGTCTTTTGTATAGGGAAAAATCATGAGGAAAGCAAGCAAATCGCAAAACTGAATAGTCAATATAATATGGACGCTCTGAATAAAGTTTTTTGGGCTTAAGTCGAGTATCGGTAGAAAATGACTGATTTTTATATCCTTAAGCAGAAGAGCTATCACAAAAATGACTGTTGCGGCTACTATTATTGTAAAAATGACGCTGCAGCGCGCAATTGTCTCGATTCCGCTCCAGACGGCATAGGCGGAAACCGCAACAATCATGATAACAAAGGCTATACGCGGAGTTTCCGCCATAATATAAGTTATCCAGAAGCTGTTGAAAAAATATGCGTAGTGTATCATCAGTTCAAACAGAAACCAGATATAAAGAGCCGAAACCAATCTGCCGACGAACGGGCCCAAGGCTTCATCATTGATTTGGACAAGGTTTTTTCCCGGGTATTTTCTTGCGATTGTGGTATAGCCCAGCAAAATGGGAATTGTAATCACAAGCGCTGTCAGTGCCGCTATCCAGGTGTCCTGTTTGCTGACACCGTAGGAAAAGTTCATTGAAACCACAGTGGACTCTAAAAAGCTCAGTATAAGATAGGTGAGCTGTGCGTTTGTTATAACACCCTTTTCAAGCTTCATTAGCCATGTCCTCCTATTGCGGCACCGAAGGGGCGTTAATTCTGCCCATAAGTCGCAGCTTGGCCTTCACTTCGATTTCAACCTCGACCTTTGGAAAAATCTCATCCCAATTGTCCTTCATTGAAGCCCATTCCTTGGGGTATTTCTCGTGTACTGACTCTCCGAAACCGAAAATATCCGCATCCAGCTCCCGCGCTTTTTTGACTGCAGCCATTATCTCGCTTTTTATAAGCTCGGCTTTACGCTCTTCAAGACAGGCAACTTCTTTGGGACCGGAAAGATCCTTCGTACCCGCGTCCTCGGCAATATTGCCTTCTTCAAATATTTTTACCTTAATCTTTATTTTCCCGTTGGATAGCTCGGGCGAGAATTTTCCCTGAGCGCGGACGGTTTCAAGCCCCACCAAATGGACCTCGGAGCACTCGACCTCAATGATACCGCTTTGCACCTTATCGAGCACCCACATCAGGCCTCTGCCCTCGGATTTATCCAGAGTTCCGACCATCTTGTCGTTTTTAAATACGGCCATTCCATTCAGCACCGCAATTTTCTTTTCGTTTTCTTCCGTTATTTCAATGATAGGGGCAACCGGCGCAGCTGTTTTAAGCTGAAGCCCTTCTTTGAAGTCCTTAAGTCTGACCCCCATTTCCTGCGATGCGGAGCGTGTCTCGGTATCGAGCATCAGCGAAATTGAATTTGCCGGCACTCTTTCCAGCTTTGATTTTGTGTCCAGTACATCGGCGGCGGATTCCTTGGCTACCAGAAGATATACATTCAGCCTTGTTTCCGGATCGCGCATGAAAAAATCAAGGTATTTTGTAACTCCGTCTTCTGCGGCGCTTTTACCTATTATCAACACCTGATTATGGGGAAAAAAGAGTTTCCTGCTCGTTTGATTTGTAATGCCCCGTATTGCGGCGAAAACCGTCCTGCTGGTCTCTTCAAAATTGGCATATGCCTCTTCCCCGCCTCCGCCTCCGCTCTTACCTCCGGACGATATCTGACCCGGTTTTACGACCTGTGCCGTTATTTTCACTGAGCTGTCCGCCTCGCCCTTATCTATTCCGACGCCCACGACAATGCCCAGCTCATTCAGCTCTCGGCTGTTCCAACACCCGCTTAAAAGCACGATTGTCAGGACGCATATTACAATTTTATAAAGGCGGTTGTTAATGCTCATTTACATTCCTCGTCAAACATTCTATTTATTTCAGTTTTCATTGAACGGCGGCGGCCCGGATGGCTTTTCCTGCTTTATATCATCCAGTGCCATTCCCTTCGGTCTTTTTAACATCGACCAGAGAGGCGCTCTGATGAGCGTATCCTTCAGTCCGCTCTTATCAAATGGCGCGATCGGCATCAGATAAGGTATTCCGAAGGACTTCAAATTGACCATGTGAATGAGCAGCAAAAACATTCCGATTGCTATTCCGAAGCCACCCATTAACCCCGCAAGTATGAGCAAACCCAGTCTGATGACAGTGCCCGAATCTATCTGTACGGGAATAGTAAAGCTCGATACGGCAGTAACTGCCACAACGATAACCATTGGCGCTCCGATAAGACCGGCTGAAACCGCGGCTTCTCCTATAACAAGAGCGCCGACGATGCTGACTGCCTGACCTATCGGTCGAGGCAGGCGTACTCCCGCCTCCCTCAATATCTCGAAAAACAGCAGCATTATTGCCGCTTCAATTAAAGACGGAAACGGGACGCCCTCATGAGCCGCCGCCATTGTTAGAATCAACTGAGTCGGAATCAGCTCCTGATGGTAGGTCGACAACGCAACATATATGGCGGGCGCGAGTATACTGATAATAAACGCCGCGAAGCGCAGCATCCTTATCAGGCTTGCAAATATCGTACGGGAAAAATAATCCTCCGAGCTTTGAAAGCTCTCAATGAACACGCAGGGAACCGTCAGCACAAAAGGAGTGCCGTCAACCATAATCGCCACTCTGCCGTCCAAAAGCTTTGCGGCAACCTTGTCCGGCTTCTCGCTGTTTCCGACAGTGGAAAAAATTGAATAGGGCGCGTCCTCGATATACTGCTCAATATAGCCCGATTCCAGCACCGCCTCGACTTTCATTTTCGACATACGGCGTTTGACCTCTTCAACGAGCTCGGGCTTTGCGAGATCTTTGATATAGACTAGGCAGACATCCGTTTTCGTCCGCTCTCCGATTGACAGCGTTTCAAATTTCAAATTGGAATTCTTAATTTTGCGTCTCAGCATGGAGGTGTTGATTCTCAGTGTCTCAGTAAACCCTTCACGCGGGCCGCGCACTGTAGCCTCCGTTTCGGGTTCTGAGATTCCTCTGGTTTTCCACCCCCGCAGAGCTATTACCAAAGCTTTTGCTGTACCGTCCATCAGAAGTACCGTATCGCCCGACAGAATCTTATCGACAGCTTCGTTTACCTTCTGTTTTGAGTCTATACTGCCGACAAACAAAAGCTGCGATTCGACATATTTGCTGTCGACTGTTTCCGGCGGCACATCCATTTCCGAATGATACATAAGCGGCTTGAGCAACGTTTCGTTTACAAGCGCCTTATCGACCATACCGTCAATATAAATTATCGCCGCGTTGAGCTTTTTTGCTATAACGAAGCTTCGGACAACAAGGTCATTGCTTTCAACAATTATAGCCCTTATCTTCTGAAGATTTGCTTCCAGCTCTTCGGAAAACTCCCCGACGCTTTCTTCCGGAACCTCCGGAATGTCTTTAGCGCCGCTCATCATTTTTCGGTATCTGATTACTTTTTGTATATAATTGAACATAGCCGCTCCAATGGAATCGTTTTGCTTATATTTTTAGCCGATACCGTTGATTTATGCGAAGGAACCTGTTTATAACGATATTCTGTCGAACGGCAAATAAAAAAACCGGCAGGTTTTTCCCGCCGGTTAAAAGACTTATTATCTGTTATTCCCTGATAAATGTTCCGCTTTTGCCGCCGCTTTTTTCCAGCAGCATCACGGAACCTATTTCCATACCTCTGTCAACAGCCTTGCACATATCATAGATTGTCAGTGCCGCGACGGAAGAGGCTGTCAGTGCCTCCATCTCAACGCCCGTATGCCAGATGCAGGACACAGTCGCTTCAACGCGAACCCTGTCGGGTTCGAGTGCCGTCAGCTCAATGGTGACGGAGTCCAGCGGCAGAGGATGGCACATCGGAATGAGCTCATGCGTACGTTTCGCCGCCATGATACCTGCAATCCGGGCGCAGGCAAAAACATCCCCCTTTGGCATCTTCCCTGCGCATATTAAATTCAGCGTCTCGGGCTTCATCTTGACAACGGCTTGCGCAAGCGCCCTGCGCTTGGTATCGGGCTTATCTCCGACATCCACCATTCTGGCTCTGCCCTGTTCATCGACGTGAGTTAGCTTATCCATTCTTTTCTCCTTAGCTGGAAAGTTTCAAGATATTTTATTCTGTTTCCAAATCCGTTCCGGTACGGACAAGACCGCTGGAAACGACACGTGCAAAGGCGCAGTTTTTTGGCAGCGGACAGGTTTTTCCCGCCTGATGCAGCGGACATTCGTCAAAACAGCGCTTGCCGGCAGTTGAAATTTCAAGCACAGCCGCGCCGATTTTCAAATGGCAGCCGGCTTTTAGGCGTGAATAATCGAGACCCTCGGTGATAAGGTCCGCGTTGAATTTTTGTGTGCAAAGACTGGGGATACCTCTGGCTTCAAGCAGGGCTTTTCCGTCCGCAAGGCAAATCTGGCGCGGTGATTCCCCAGATTCCAGCTCCGTGAAATCAACGTTCCGGTACGCTCCGTCGTCTCCCTTTTGATGAATTTCGATTAATCTCATAAGTCTATCACTTCTCCCGAATTCTTAAGGACGTACCCTCCGAGATTTTCTAGTCTCCTGCGAAACTCCTCGCTCTTCAGGACAGTCAGGAATTTCTTTACAAGCGGAAGCTCCAGATTTTCGGTTTTGATGAGCAGGTCGTATTCCTCGTTGCATATCGGTATGAAGTCGAGTCCGTAGAGCTTCGCGGCAGAATAGATGCCCAGGCCTGCATCCGCAGTGCCCGCCGCAATTTGAGCGGCGACGGCGGTATGAGTATATTCCTCGCGCTTATAGCCGTCAAGCCCGGACGGGTCAAGCCCGTTTTTCTTTATCAGGTGGTCGCAGAGTATTCGGGTTCCCGAACCGCCCTGCCTGTTCACGTACCTCAGGCGGGAAACATTCTCAAAGCCCTTTATTCCCAGAGGATTTTGAGGTGCGACTATCAGGCCCTGCACTCTGTCGACACAGCCAAGCAGCGCTGCGCCGCCCTCCGGAAAATAGCGGCGAATATAGCTTTTGTTGTATTCACCAGTTTCGGCGTCGAGCAGATGAACCCCAGCAAGTATGGTTTCATTGCGCTTCACGGCCATGATTCCGCCCATACTCCCAACGTGTGAGGACGCAACGGAGCACGAAGGCTCCTCACGGCGGAGAATATCGCCGGCTTCGTCCAGGAGCGGGTCGTGACTTCCCACGATTGAGAGAGTATTCATTATTTGGTTCAAAGGCCTGAGAAGCCGGACGCTTACAGTTTCGCCCGCTTCAGCGCCCTCCGCGTTCTGCGGAATATCCAGAATTGCGTCAGCCTTTACAAAGCTTGTCACGACTCCGGCTCCGCGGCTAAGCGGTACCGCCGAAAGTCCCTGCGCGCTCTCGCCGAGCCGTACACGGACAAATTCTCTGTATTTTAGTGAGGAATTTACCCGTTTGCTAAGCACAGCGTCGACCAAGGGAACCTCCTCCGGAGGCAGCCTCAGCAAATCGTATATTACGGGCTTAAACAGCTCTTCAAGTACAATTATACCCGAAACGGGATAACCCGGCACACCTAAAACGGGCTTTGCGCCCACACGGGCAAGTACGGCGGGCTTGCCGGGCTTAATCGCTATGCCGTGATAAAGCACCTGACCTATTTCCTTCAAAATAGCCGCTGTATAGTCGTCCCGTCCGGCGCTTGTTCCGGCTCCGATAAGCAGTCCGTCGCACTCCGCGACCGCTTTTTCAATTCCCCGCCTCAGAAGCTCCGGTTCGTCACGAAGTATGGGATATACTCTCGGCTCAGCGCCCCACTTCGTCAGCATTCCGCCGAATATTGCAGAATTGAACTCCATAACGTCACCGGGTCTGGGATTTACCGTTGGCGGGACAATCTCGTCCCCTGTCGGCAAAATGCCGATTACGGGCCTTGCCATAACCGAAAGCTCAAGCACACCGCCAGCCAGCATAGCTCCCATCGCGGCAGGGGTAATGCGGGTATAAGAAGGAAGTATCATATCTCCGGCGCTGATGTCCTCACCGATTTGTCGGACATGCTGCCAGGGCACTGCGGGAGCATAGAGCAAAATCCCGTCTTCCGTCTTCACAACGTCTTCAATCATTATAACCGCGTCACAGCCCTCGGGCAGAGGGTCGCCGGTATCCACGGGGATGAAATAATTTTCCGCAATAGCGACTGGGGTAGTTTCCGTTGCACCGAAGGTTTTTGACGCAGACAGCGCAATACCGTCCATAGCCGAGGCGTTATAATGCGGCGCGCAGAGCTTTGCGTAAGCAGCGTGAGCGTTTATGCGTTCCAGCGCCTCTATAACCGGAATCTTCTCTTCCCGTCCCTGCATGCCCGCTTCACACAGAAAGCTCAGATAGTCGTCCTTTGCCTGCTCAAGCGGTACGTTAGTCAGATATTCGTATTTCATACGGCCTCCGAAAAGAGAAACACCTGTACCCTGTCTCCCTGAGCTATGCCCTCCGTGTCGCGAGGAATGCGGATATAGCCGTCAGCGCGGGACAGAGTCGTGATGAGTCCTGATTTGCTCATAACGGGAATCGCAATATTCCCTTCCATACGGACAGGCACGCACTCTTCGCGTCCATGGTTTGAAGGGATGTTTACGGCACAGCTTGTCCAGCTTGTCCTGTCCTTCGGCGCACTTGACATCATGCCATAGATAAGCTGCCTTACCAGCAGGGAATACACGAAATAGGCCGCCACAGGATGACCGGGCAGGCCAAAAACAGGCTTGCCTCCGATATCGGCGGCAAGCGTCGGTTTGCCCGGTTTAAGCGCCAGTCCGTGAAAAAGCAGCTTTCCCATTTCGGAGAAAACCTTTTCCGCCGAATCCTTAGTGCCGACGGAGCTTCCGCCGGACAGCAGAACAATATCGGCACTCTCCAAAGCTCCGATAAGGGTTTTTTTAATTTCTTCGGGACTGTCCCAAACTATCCCCAAGTATAAAGGCTCTCCTCCCGACGCTGCAACTGCGGCCGATAGCAGCGGCCCGTTCACGTCTCGAATCCGCCCCATGTCAAGACTTTCCGTCTGGTGCTTTACAAGCTCGTCCCCTGTCGAAATGACAGCTACGCGCGGGCGGCGAAATACAGGCACATTTCCGCAGCCCAGAGCCGCAAGAGTGCCTATATCCTTTGGCAGAAGCCGATATCCCCGACTGTAAACCAGTTCCCCCTTCGAAACGTCGTCCCCGCGAAAAATCACATGGTTTCCGGGCGCGCAGGGAGTCTGAACAGCAATCGTCCCGTCCCCGAAGTCCTCGGTATGTTCGAGCATCACCATCGCGTCCGCGCCTTCCGGAAGCTGTCCCCCGGTGGGCACATAGACGCAGGAGCCCGCATGCAAAGTAATCCCGGCAGGCAGACCCATCGAAACCTCTCCCGCCATACGCAGAAGAGCCGGAAGTGTCTCCGAACAGCCGAAGGTGTCGGAAGCGCGAATGGCATAGCCGTCCACTGTGGAACGGTTAAAATCCGGTACAAATTCGCGGCTCAAAATATCCGCGCAGAGAGTGCGTCCGAGCGCATGGCTCAGCTCGGCCTTCTCTTCCTTCACAAAACCGGAAAAGTGCTCCTTCAGAAGTGCCTCCGCTTCCTGCGATGTCTTGACTTTCAGCATTATTACCTCCTGCGGCAAAGGAACGCTCAGCGAGAACGTGGAATCAGCCGCTATCTTGACGGCTGCATAAGACTGTCGAACGCTTCCATCGAAACGGAGATAAGGTCGAATTCGCCGTTTCTGCAGCACCAGGTTACGAGAATGCCCAGCATAAGCCGTGTGGCAAGATACACAAGCTCCTCAGCGTCTGTCATGTTCCGAACAGAACCCGAATTCTGACAGTTTCTGACAAGCGGGATTGTCACGTTCTCGCTCACATAGTATTTAGCGAGTAAATCCCCGTTTCCGTCCATGCTGACCTTAATAAAAGCTCGGCAGACGCTGAGTCCCTCGCTTTCAGCGAGCTTTATATGGGCCGTAATGATATACTTCAGCTTATCCCAATCGTCGGGAAGGGCCAGAACATCTGCCAGCAGGGTTTCGGTAAATCTCGGAATATTTTCAAAATATGAGCTCAGCAGCTCTTCTTTGGAATTAAAATAATAATAGAAGGCATTCCGGGTCAGCTTTGACTCTTTGCAAATCTGCTGGATAGTAACGTTATCATAACCTTCAGTTCGAAAAAGCTCCATCGCTTTTTCAAAAAGGGTGGTTTTTGCGCTGTTTTTTTCCATGTAAACTCTCCGTATTTCTGGTTTAGCACAATTCTAAAACAATTCGACGAATAATGCAAGCAAACTATTTCCAACTCTAACGACATTATACAACAAGCATGTAATAATTCGCAATACACGTATATGGTAATATGCACTGTATAATCTCATGTTTACTGGATAATTGGACGAAACTGTTATTTCCTATTCCTAAATTTGCGGTTTTATGGTATTATTTATAAGTTAAACAGGCGATACTCAACAGGTGCGATATTTCCCTATCGCATTGAGATTTCCATTTTCAAGGCGCTTATCAATAAAACTATGAAGGAGAGAAGAAGACATGCAGACTCTTAAAAAAGCGTGGTACAGAACTTTTCAGTTTGTTATGAACCTGACGGAAAACCTTTTTATGCCACAGCGCAGCCCCGAACTGCTGACCGGTGCAGGCAGCATCAAAAAGCTGCCCTCGTTTATTAAAACAAAAGGCGCTGACAAAGTACTTATAGTAACCGACAACGTACTGTCAAAGCTCGGCCTGCTGGACAGCCTTTTCGTGGCCTGCGACGAGGCTAAGCTCGGTTATGTCCTGTATGACGGTGCGGAGGTCAACCCCTCCATAGAATGTATCGAAAAAGCCTTTAAAATGTACTGCGACAACAAATGTCAGGCCTTCATTGCCTTCGGCGGCGGCTCCTCCATGGACTGTGCCAAGGCTGCCGCCGCGCGCGTGGCAAGGCCCAACCGCACCATACAGCAGCTCGGCGGAACGCTTAAAGTACATAGCGGTAAGGTTCCTTTACTGTTCGCCGTTCCGACGACTGCCGGAACAGGGTCGGAAGCTACGATAGCCGCCGTTGTCACCGACTACAGCACACACCACAAATATGCCGTTCAGGATCCCTGCCTGCTGCCGAAGTACGCGGTTCTGGACCCTGAACTCACGATTGGGCTGCCTCCTCATGTTACCTCTACAACCGGCATGGACGCTCTGACACATGCTGTTGAAGCCTATACAAACCGTTTTGCTCCGAAATATACTCAGGTACTTTCTGAAAAAGCTGTCAAACTGATTTTTGACAATCTTGAAAAGGCATACGCCGATGGGAAAAATCTTGAGGCCCGCAGCAACATGCAGCTTGCCTCCTTCTATGGCGGCAGAGCGTTCAGCCGTGCCTGCGTCGGAAACGTACACGCTATCGCGCACACTCTCGGTGGACTCTACGGAACTCCTCACGGACTGGCAAACGCCATTATCCTGCCTTACGTTATGGAGGATTTCGGCCCTGCCGTGTATAAGCGGCTCGCAAAGCTCGCCGATATAGTCGGAATCAAGGGCGCTGACGAGGGCGAGAAGGCCCGCGCCTTCATCGCCGCCATGCACCAGATGAACAAAAACATGAACATTCCGGCTCAGGTCGATGTCATCAAAGACAAGGATGTCCCGCAGATGGTTGAATGGGCTATGAAAGAGGCCAACCCCATCTACCCCGTTCCCGTTATCTGGGATGAGGAGCAGTTCACGAAAACTATCAATCGTATACGCAAGCCGGTAAAGGAAGAAGCGGCCATAAGCTGACGAAATCTTTCGTCGATAAAGGGCGTAAACACGACATGCCCCGTATATCCGCAGTACGATCAGCTTCGTCCTGCGGATATTATGAATCCGTCGGGGCAGGCCTTACATAAGGAGCCGTAAATGATTGAAGGACGATACTCGAGGAACCTCGGCGCTTTGACGCAGGACGAGATGGACTCTCTGCGTTTAAAGCGCGCCTGCGTTGTCGGCTGCGGAGGACTCGGTGGCTATGTCATTGAGCTTCTGGCAAGGATAGGAATTGGGGCGCTGACAGTCGTTGACGGCGACAGCTTTGCCCTTTCGAACCTCAACCGTCAGCTCCTTTCGACCGAGGCGCTCATCGGTAAAGGGAAGGCCGAAGCTGCTTTTGAACGTGTGCATGAGATAAACTCGGACACGTGTGTAAACGCTGTTCCGATGTATCTCACGGATGAAAACGCCGACAGCATTGTGGAATACCATGACCTTGTTGTTGATGCTCTGGATAACATTTCAGCTCGCCGCATCCTTGCCGCTAGCTGCGGGAAACTGGGTATACCTCTGGTGCACGGAGCAATCTCCGGCTGGTGCGCTCAAATCACGGTAATAGCGCCGAACTCAGATGTCTTTGACCGCATTTACCCCGCGGAAACCGCCGTAAAACGGACATCCAGTCTATCCTTTACGCCGGCTCTGTGTGCCAGCATACAGGTGGCGGAGGCTGTGAAAATTCTTATAGGAAGGGAGGCTTCTCTTCAAAGCAGGCTTCTTATAGTGGATCTGCTCACACAGGAATACAGCACAGTCATGATATAAAACACAGTTTTGACTCAGTTTTCAGTTCTTATATGAGGAGATTGAATAATGGCATATTTTATAACGGAGGACTGTATCGGATGCACTCTCTGCGCGAAAAACTGTCCGGTACAGGCAATTGAAGGAACGGTTAAGCAAAGGCATATAATTAACCCCAAACGCTGCGTCGAATGCGGCGTCTGCGGAAATGTGTGCAATAAAGCCGCGGTTTTGAATTCAAAAGGCGAAGTAACGCCAAAGCTGCCGAAAGCGGAATGGAAAAAGCCCGTTATCGATTCGAAGCTCTGCAGCGCCTGCGCAATCTGCGTGAACACTTGCGGAAAAGACGCCCTCGCGATTTCCCTGCCTGCGTTTAAGGGGGACATCCATGTATTTGCCTATCTGGAAAACGAAAAGCAGTGCGTCGGCTGCGGTCTGTGTGAAAAATACTGTCCGCTGCACGCCATCACAATGAAAGTCGGTGAAGGAACATGAAACGCTCGGAACTAACATTGCCAAAATATGCGCTGATAGACCTTTCCACCGGCAAGGTAAGCGATTATCCGATTTCGGAGGAGCTTTTCAGAAAATACATAGGCGGAAAGGCTCTTGGCTCGCGCCTGCTCTTTGATTTAATGCCCGCGGGAGTCGACCCTCTTACCAAAGAAAATGTGATGATAGTCAACACAGGCCCCATGAACGGAACGGGTGCTCCGTCCTCAAGCCGCTTCAACGTATCATTCAAAAACGTCATGACTAACGGTATTGCCTCCTCAAACTGCGGAGGTCAGTTCGGCGTCATGCTCAAGGCAGCGGGCTTTGACGGAATTATCCTCATGGGCGGTGCTGAGAGTCCCTCTTACATTGAGATACTCGACGGCGAGATAAGCCTAAAGAGCGCCGAGCATCTTTGGGGCATGGATGCTGAAAAGGTTCAGGAGGAATTCAATCCTCACTGGGGCAAGCTCGTTATCGGCCCAGCCGGTGAGAACGGAGTTCACTATGCGGCCGCCGTTTCCGGTGAACGCGTCGCCGGGCGCTGCGGAGCCGGAGCGGTTCTCGGTATAAAAAACATCAAGGCGCTCGTGGCTTTCGGAACGAAAAAGGCTCCGATTCTTCACAAAGAGGAATTTGACAAGTACAACGCGAAATTCATAAACTTTCTCAGAACCCATCCGATGACCGGAAACTCCCTGCCGAGATACGGCTCCGCCGGTCTTCTGAACAACGCAAACGCCTCGCATGCTTTGCCTACCAAAAACTTCAGTCGCGGTCAATATGAGCACGCCGATAAAATTACCGGCGAAGCACTGGCTGATACCGTGCTGACCCGCAACTCCGGCTGCGTAAGCTGCCCCATCAGGTGTGCCCGCCGCGTAATGGTGGACGGCAAAGAGGTCAAAGGGCCGGAATATGAAACCGTCGGTCTGTTCGGTGCCAACATCGAAAACTATGATTTGGAATGGATAGACACAATCAACTACGTTGCCGACATATACGGTATGGACGCTATTTCTCTCGGCGGCACGATTGCCTTTGCAATGGAGCTTCAGGAAAAGGGCATGGCAGATTTCGGCCTGCATTTCGGCTCCAAGGAAGGCGTTCTTGAAGCGATACATGATATAGCCTACGGTATCGGTGCCGCAAAGGAATTGGGACTCGGCTCAAAGCTGCTCAGCGAGAAATACGGCGGAAAAGAATTTGCAATCCACGCGAAGGGATTGGAGCTTGCGTCCTATGAGCCCCGAAGGTCGGTAGGTATGGGCCTTGGCTACGCGACATCAAGCAGAGGCGGCTGCCACCTGAACGGCGGTTATGCGGCGCTGATTGAAACTGTCGGAGTCGTCGCTGTCGATACTCAGACGCCCAAGGGCAAAGCAGAACTTACGGTGTTCTTCCAGAACATGATTGAAGCTACCTCCGCGTCCGGATTCTGCCTATTCACGATGATGGCGGTAATTCCCGGGTTCCTGTCGAACCTTGGCCCGGCGCACCCGATCACAAGATTTGTGAGTAAGTTTCTAATAACCGCGCGCCCCGTGCTCGGTGTGATGTGGAACCTGATGCCGGGGATACTTCCCTTTAACTGGATGTATCTCGTTCCTTATGCTCAGTCACTGAAGCTGGCAACAGGCTTGTCCGTCACCGCCGGCAGCTTTTTGCAGGCCGGTGAGAGAGCGTTCAACACAGACAGGCTTTTCAATCTTCGTGAGGGACTAACCGCCGCCGACGATGCTCTCTGCGACAGACTTACCAAAACGCCGCAGGATCCAACCAAGCCCGATACTGTTGTGCCGCTTGACAAAATGCTTCCGCGTTATTACAAAGTACGCGGCTGGGACAAAAACGGCGTTCCAACGGTGAAAAAACTCAAAAAACTCGGCATAACGGTTTCGATATGACGGAGGTATTACAATGGCACACATAAAATACTATGGCGATATGCGCGAACTGACCGGCAAGGGCGAAGACGATTTGGAGGCCGTAACTCTTTCGGGGCTTATCGATGCAATCGGAAAGAAGTACGGCAAAGCGGCTAAAAAGGCTGCGAAATCATCGTTAATCGTGGCAGACAGTGAAAAAGTGCTGGCGATACGAAAAGTCAAGCTCCAGAGCAACTCCGAGGTCGGGTTCTTCCCGATGTGCTGCGGAGGATAAATCGTTAAATCAACTGAATAAATCATTCGATCTGTTTTTTCTAAAGGAGACCAAGAGAATTCAGACTGTAGGGTAAGGCCGGAAACAGCCTTGCCTCCCATTGCGGAAAGAATGAACCAAATTGCGCAGCTATATCTGCGCTTTGACGGTCATGCTTACGCCTGACCGTCTTTTTTATTTGTATTTATTTGGAGGCCGGAAAATGAAAAGAAAATTGCTGGCTATGCTGTTTCCCGTATTGATTTTCATGCTGCTGACTGCCTGCGGCGGAGGGACAAGTATCGATTTTTCAAATGTCGATTATTCCTCCAGCGTGTACAAGCACATTAATAACGGGGGAATTGCCGACAAGTCCGGCCTACCCTATGACGTAGACGCCATAACAAGCGCAACCCTGACAGTCGAAGGCCCGGGCATGGTCAGCAGTATTCCGCTGTCTGTCCGTGAGCTTGAAAACAGGACTACAGGTCTTTCGCGAGGAGTCTACACTGATAAAACCGGAAAAAACATATACGAGGGCATAGACCTCGCCTATATGCTTAAAGATATGGTCGACGGCGACAACGGCATTATCCTCACGGACAAGGCCTATTACGTTGATCTTAAAAACTGCAACCGTGAAACTGTAGCGACCTTCGCGCTGACCGATGTTTTTGATGCCTCCTCGGCGGGGCGTCCCATACTTATAGCCTACGGCAAGGGCACAAGGGACGGAAAGCTTGCAGCTCCCTTTGTTTTCGACGCAGTCAATAAGAAAGAGCACTCTCTCGGCTTTGTAGGCAAACTCAAAAATGACGACGGCTGTCTGCGGCTTGTCTACGACCTTGATACCTACGGAAACAACAAGGACTATAAAAAATTCTCCAATGTCGCATACATATACGTCCGTGAAGCCGAAGAACCGGGCTTTAAGCACACCGAGTCAAAAAACAAGGACTACAACGCTTCCAAGCTCACCGACTACATAATTTCTTTCCGCGGCGACGCTCTGGGGCACGAGCTGGATTTGACCGTAAAGCAGCTCGAAGAACTTTCGAAATACGGAAAGGACGGCAAGCCTGTCACGGGCGGCATTGGCTATTCCGATTTCTACAGTCTCGCCAACACCAGCTACTGGTATGTAAACGAATATGAGGGGCTTGACCTGTATAAGCTGCTCCAGTATTTAGGGATGCCTAAGGCCGAGGACTTGGGAACCGCCAAGGCAAGAACAACACTCGTGAGCTTTCTCGCGGCGGACGGCGTTGCCTCTCAGCAGAGCTTTTCGGTGGACACGCTCTCCTACCCCGACGCTTTCGGCTTTTATAAGAAAAATGCCGCTGACATGGGCGACGGCAGCTACAAGCCGACAAACGCGGATTTAGTGAAAACGGGCTACCCCGTTCTTCTTGCCTACGGAGTCAATAATTATCCGTACACTATTGGAAAATCCGACCCCGGCTACCTTTCGGGACTTGCAAATAACGGCGGCCCGATGCGCGTGGTTTTCGGCAAAACTCAATACAGTCACGCAAACGGCTCCTATCAGGTACAGTATTTGAGCGATGTAATTGTCGGAAACGACGTGCATTACAGCACTCACAAATATACCGATAACGCGGAACAGAACACGTATTCAAACAGCAAGCTGTCCATTAGCGCTTTTGACGCAGACGGCAAAGCCCTCGTCGACAAATCGATGACAGTCGGAGAGATAGAAGATCTAATCTACGGTGCCGACATCGAGGGAAACGCCGCCAAAAAAGCCCGAATCAAGGACACTTACGAAGTAACAAATCAGGGCAAGAACACAAGCTCTGTCTACGAGGGTGTAGGGCTTGAATATCTGCTGATGAATGTAATCGGCTTACCAGGCACAAACGGAACCGTCACTTTTTCGGACGGAAGGAAACAGATTACGGTTTCGATGGCGGATTTGTTTGCCAAGGGTTACAACACTGCGCTGAAGCGCGATGGTCTGGCCGCTCTTCTGGCTTTCGCCAAAAATGGTTCGCCTCTGGTTCCGAGCGCAACAAGTGACGGCTATGTTAAGGAATTTGCGCTTAAACCCTTTATTGACGCCGACCCCGCGTCGTATACAGTCGATAACTGCGGCGGGCCTTTATGCGTCATTATCCCAAGCCCCAAGGTCGACCTTAATAACGCCCGGTCCGTTATGAATGTTACAAGTATAAAAATTAATCTTGAGCCGGACGCCTGTGCTCACACCAAAGAACCCTATTCCGCGTTTGCTGATAAATCAGTGCAAATTTACGGAGAAGGACTGAACGCCGAAAAAACCTACAGCGTTTCCGAGCTTGAGCGGATGCAGACACGAGCTGTGACAAACGATTTTAGTATGCTCGGAGCTGACGGCAAGCTTACTGAGGCGCGTTATCGCGGCATACCGGTCTATGAGCTTTTAACCGAGATAGGCTTGAAGAACAACGCCGGTGACGTAACCGTATATGCGGATGACGGAACGCATGTTACCTTCTCCCTTTCCCGTTTGAAAAAGCAAAGCTATACGAACTACGTCACGCCCAAGCAGTCTCCGCTCGGGGCTCTTCTCGCATTCGGAACCGGCAAAGCAGGCGGCGATATAATGGACGGCAAGCCGCTTGTCCCTCTTGAAAGCTCACAGGGTTTCGATACCTCCTATGGCAATTCGGGAGGGCCGCTGAAGCTCGTCATACCGCAGGAGTCGGCGGAGGAAGATAATTCCGCCCTGTGCGTAAAAAATGTTACTGCAATTGAAGTATCAGCGAACGACATTGACACATGGGGACACGCGATGAGCGATGTATACTCCGAATTCCTAAATTATGAGTTCACTTTGACCATAAAGAACGATGACAGCGAGTGGTCGCAGGTTTTCACTCTTGAACAACTTGAATCACTTCCGGGTATAAGAGTGCGCGATAAATACTCTGTGCTCGACCTTGGCGAGTGCGAAGGTATTGACATCTGGAAGTTCGTCAAGCTGATTGCCGGCAAGGTGAATGGTATTGACAATCCCGTCTCCGTCATCGCGTATGCCTCCGACGGCTACAAGAACGACCTTTTAAGCGTGTTTTATAAGGACGGTCTGGAAAACGGCATCGAGGATGAAAACGGTGACCGTAAGCCCCTCATTCTCGCCTACGCCGTGAACGGCTATCCGCTTGTAGACTCCGAAAGTCACGAGGGTTACACAGGGCTTGCAAAGAATTCGGACGGCCCTCTGCGCGTTGTCGCGGAAACCAATCAGGGCGCTTCCGTCAAATACGCATCCAAGCTTGTTGTTACCGTTCCCGGCTCCGGCAAAATTGACATCACAGTGGATAACAGTATTTTTGAAACGAAAAAGTAAGGGGTTATTATGAAAAAAACAGTTTCTCTCTTACTTGTCCTCACTCTGGTACTGACGCTTTGCTCCTGCGGAGCAAAAACCTCCCCTGCGGTATCGTCCTCTATGGGCACAGTTACGGACGGCTCGGGTGCGGTGCTTGCCATTCCGGATAACAATACGGAAACCACAATTGCCTCGGTATACGCGGTGTCAGTGCCATTTATCGTGGCGCTCGGGCTTTCGGACAGAGTAAAGGCGATAAACGTCAAGTCGAAATTCTGGACGGACAATGTTGAAGCTCTCGGAAAAGCCGGTTCAGTCGGACGCGGAGTGGTAGACCTTGAGGCTCTGGCAAAACTTGCGCCCGTTGTGCTGATACACCGCTCGAACGACCCGAAAACCGTTGAGGCAGTCAAGGCGCTCGGAATAGATGTACTCTGCGTCAAGGCCGAAAACCTCGATGACATCAAAAGCACTCTCACTCTTATGGGGAAATACTTCGGTGTTTCTAACAGAGCCGACGAGGTCTGCAAATGGATGGACACGAAATATGCCTATATCGATTCGATAGTCAAAAACATTCCCGCGGATAAACGCGTGACCGCTCTTGTCATGGGCGGAGAGCTTGGGCGCATCGCCGGCGGCGATATGCTTCAGTCCTGGATGATTGAGAAAGCCGGGGGGAAATGCGTTGCGGACGGCGTCTTTAATGACCACAACTGGGTGGACGTCGGAGTAGAAACTGTTTTTGAATGGAACCCCGATTTTCTGTTCTGTACCGGTTCCACTGCGCTCAATTACAGCGTGGACGAATTGTACAAGGACACGTCGTGGAACTCGGTAAACGCTATAAAAAGCGGCAGTGTGTACCGCATACCCGCGACAAGCGACGCCTGGGACATGCCCGGAATAAGCTGTGTTATCGGCACGATGTATATGCTGCATGAGATGTACCCCGATTACTTCTCCGCCGAAGAGCTTCAGGCGCAGATTGATGACTACTATACCTTTATGTTCGGAAAAACCTTTGACGCTTCCTACCTTGGCTATAATTTGGAGAACTAGATGAAGGAAACCGCACAGAAAAAAAGAAAACAGAATATATTTGCAATTTATCTGCTTTTTCTGCTTCTTATGCTGGGGGGTGTGGTTCTCGCGGTCTGCGTCGGCAAATACCCTGTTACGCCCGGCGAGAGTATTCGCATACTTTGGTGCAGGATTTTCGGTCTTAAAAACGAGCTCCCCGATATGACGCAAAATGTCGTAATGGGTCTGCGCGTGCCTCGCATTCTTGCATCCGTTGTTGTCGGCGCGGCACTCTCGATGTCCGGCGCGGCGTATCAGGGTATATTTAAAAACCCGCTGGTGTCTCCCGAATTTCTCGGTGTTTCCAGCGGTGCCTGTATCGGGGCGGCGCTCGCGATATTGCTGTCAATGACAACGGTTTTTATATCGCTTTTCGCATTTCTCGGCGGTATTATGGCTGTTTTACTGACTGTCTCTATCCCTTCTTTTATAAAAAACCGCTCGAATCTCGTACTTGTCCTCTCCGGTATCATTGTCGGCTCCGCGCTGTCGTCGGTATTCGGCTTTATAAAATACATTGCCGATCCGGACACTCAGCTTGCCTCAATTACCTACTGGACTATGGGCAGCTTCTCCTACATAAAGCTCTCGGAGCTTGTTACCGTTCTTCTGGTCATAATTATTCCCTCCATAATGCTGGTTTTACTTTCCTGGTGGATAGACGTGCTGTCGCTGGGAGAGGACGAGGCCCGCTCTCTCGGAGCAAACGTCAAGCTTGTCCGCGGCATCGTCATAGCCTGCGCCACACTCCTGACAGCAGGCTCCGTCTGCATAGCGGGCACTATCGGCTGGGTGGGGCTCATCATTCCGCACTTCGGCAGAATGCTGGTCGGGCCTTCAAACCGCCGCCTTATTCCCCTTTGCGGGCTCATAGGCGGGCTCTTTATGCTCCTTGTGGATACCTTAACCCGTACAATCGGAGCTGCTGAAATGCCTGTAAGCATACTCACAGGCATCATCGGCGCTCCCTTCTACTGCTGGCTGCTCTTCCGCCAAAGGAGGACGCTGTCATGAGTACTATATTTGAAATTGAAAACGTCTCCTTCTCCTATCCTTCCCTTGAGCGCAAAGTGCTGGACGGGGTGAGCCTTCAAATATCAGAGGGCGAAGTGCTCTCCATCCTCGGGCGCAACGGTTCCGGTAAATCCACGCTTCTAAATTGTTTGCTAGGCATACTAAAACCTCAAAACGGCGAAATACGACTGGACGGGAAAAGCCTTAAGGATATGAACGAGCGCGAGATTGCTGCCATTGTCGGGTATGTGCCTCAAAATCATGTTCCTGCGTTCGGCTATACGGTTTTTGACTTTGTTCAGATGGGCTGTGCCTCCCGCATCGGTCTGTTTTCCCACCCGGGCAAGAAAGAGCACGGCGACACCTCCGCTATCCTCACGGAAATGGGAATAGAGCAGCTTGCCGACCGCCCCTATACGGAGCTTTCCGGCGGTGAAATGCAGCAGGCTGTCATTGCACGGGCAATCGTTTCTCACCCTCGCATAGTTCTTTTCGACGAACCGACAGCGCATCTGGACTTTGGAAATCAGCTCCGTGTTTTGAAATTAATTAAGCGCCTTTCCGAAAAGGGCTTTGCCGTAGTTATAACCACCCACAACCCCGACCACGCAATACTCCTCGGAGGACGTGCCGCAATTCTTGACAGAAACGGACATCTCATCTCCGGCAAAGCTGACGATATCATTACGGAGGACACGCTGAAGGACGTGTACAGCTCCGACCTTAGGCTTAAATACATAGAGGAATTTGGCCGTAAGGTCTGCGTATATCCGAATCTTTAGTTAAAATTCTTCGAAAGAAGATTTTAAATATGACAACGACAAGAAAGGAAATGAAAATGAAGAAGACACTATCTCTCGTTCTTGCACTCATGCTTATTCTCAGTCTCGCTGCCTGCGGAGGCGGTGCGAAGCCCTCTGCGGCAGCCGGACCGACCGCTGAAGAAGTCAAAGGCGTTACTATTCCTAATTTCTCCATAACGGTAAACGGAGTCACAGTCGATCAGGCCGCCATGGCCTCCTATCCGATTTATTCCGTGCAGGCTACCAGCACCAACAGCGCCGGCACTGAATCCACAAAGACCTATGTTGGCTTTGCAATGAGCGACGTTGTAAAAGCCGCTGGACTTTCCGGCTCTTACATCTGGCTTCAGGCGACGGCTGACGACGGCTATGCCGTCACAATCAAGGATGACGCCGTCCTTGCTCCGACAACTCTGCTCGCTATGACAGAAGACGGCAAGCCCTTTACCGCTTCTCCATGGCTTGCACCCTGCGCTTCAAAGACAACTGGCGACTTCCTTAAGGGCTGTGTCTCTATCCTTGTAAACACCACAGAGGGCGCTCCCGAAGTCAGCGCCGCTCCCGCCGCTTCTGCCAGCGCCGCTCCTGCGGCCGCAGGCGGACTGCCCGAAATTCAGGACAAGACCGGCAAGGTCGAGTTCGCGGCATATTCCTTCCTCGTGAACGGCACGGCAGTCACGAATGATAAGCTCAAGGATCTGCACATATACAAAATTACTGTGAGTGTAACGGATAAGTCCGGAGCTGCTTCCGAGTCCACCTACGCCGGCTACAAGCTCGCTGATGTGCTTACAGCCTGCGGCGTGGCTTCTCCCGCTTCCGTAACAGTTAAGGCAAACGACGGCTATGAGACCGAGCTTACCAAAGAGCAGATAAGCAGCGAGTATACGCTTGTCGCAATCGAAAAGGACAAGACAACAGGCGAGGGCGGCACAATCTGGGTAGCCCCCTGCACCGAAACCGAGTCCAAGAGCTACTGTAAGCTCGTCACGGAAATCACAGCGAAGTAAGTACATAGATACGGCATGGCGGGCGTTCAGCGCCCGCCATCTCCAGATGACACGCATATTTTAAGGAGTGGCGCGGATGAAAAAGCTCTCTGTACTTCTCATTTCTTTAATACTGCTTATCCTGTGCGCCTGCGGTTCCGCCGAAAAACCTCTTCCAACGGCGGAGCCTGATGAAAACAGTCAGTTCGGCGTTGACAAGAACATCAATGTCGACACCATCGACAACTGGCTTAATCGTGACGATGTTGCCTACCGCGACGTTCGGATGCTCTTTGACCCTGCGGATTATGCTGCAATCGGCGGAGAGGCCGACCTGACACATACTATTGAGGGTTTCAAGATTGTACCCTATCCTTTTATCGGAACACTCTCAAAACTCCCCGTCTCGGGAGCCTACACCGGCGACTGTCTGTTTGATGTCAAATGGGCCAAAAACGGCAGCATCCAATCAGTTGCGGCAAATTACGATGCGTCCATGATGATACTTGAGGAGCTTTTTCCGAAGGACAAAGCTATTTTTCTGATGTGCGGCGGCGGGGGCTATTCCGGCATGATGAAGTCACTGCTTATTTATCTCGGCTGGGACGCTTCAAAGCTTTACAACATCGGCGGGAACTGGAGCTACAAGGGCAAGCATTCGCTGGAGCTTATCGTCTACCCCGAGGACGCAAACGGCAACAAGATTTACGCCACGTGGCGAGCCGATTATGCCTATATCGACTTCACGCGTCTCCACCGAATCGGTGATGTTACATGAAAGTGAAGAGAATTCTTACTCTGATAATAGTCTTTCTGCTTTTTGCAGGCTGCGCTTCCACCAAAGAAGCACACAATAAGGCATATACGGAATTCAGCTATACGCACTACGCTTCCGGCGGCACGCCGGAGGAGTATAAGGCCGTTATCCTGTTTGAGCAGTCTAACTCCACCTTCACGGCCTATCAGGTGGCTTTTGCCTCCTGCACCTGCCGTGACCCGCTGGTAAGCTATCTTTCGGTCTGTTATGTAGAGCTTCTCAACACGAAGCAGTCCTCAGAGGAAGCAGCAATTCGCACAATCAGCTTCGGAAATAACATGGGGCTTTACGGAGACAGCAATCCGAACTACTATATTCCCGAGTACACCGAGGAATATATGGACAAAAATTTTGTCCAACACCTTGTCGGCTCTTCAAAGAGCGACTTTGACAGCTGGAAGGGCTATGGCAGTCAGCTTCCCAACGTGGATGTGGACGCCGTGTCCGGCGCTACGGTCACCACTTCAAATGTGACCTCCATGCTCAAAGCTCTGTTTGCCTACCACGCGGATAAGTATTACGGGGAGAAAAGCAAATGAGAAACATATTCCTTACGGGTGAGGTCGGCATCGGCAAATCCACCGTCGTACAAAAAACGCTCGCGCTTCTGTCCTGCGTCAGCTGCGGCGGCTTCCGCACGGTCAGCGCGGTGCCCATTACAGAAGGTGCCATGCTGGATGTTTTTATTGAGAGGGCTTGGGAGCAGACTCCGCACGATGCCGAACACCTTATAGGCTCACGTTGGGGCGACGGGCACTTCACCTCTTACCCTTCAGCCTTTGATATAGTCGGGACTTCAATTCTTGAAGCATGTACCGCTGACGCGAAGCTTATTATCATGGACGAACTGGGTTTGATGGAGTCAGGTGCGAAGCTTTTTCAAAAGGTTGTCATGGATACGCTGGACGGGTCACATCCCGTGCTCGGTGTGATTAAGCCCAAACACTCCGCTTTTCTTGACGCGATTCGTTCGCATGAAAAAAGCGAAATACTCGAGCTTACAAGGGATAACCGTGACGAACTTCCATATATCATCGCAAAGCTTCTCCGCGCTTGATGCGAATGACATCCTCTTCGAATAATAAGCGCGGGTAAGGAAACACTAGCTCAAAAAGAGAGGTACTGATTATGAAAGCATTTATAGAACGAGAAGGCTGTATTTCCTGCGGTCTTTGCGCCTCGACCTGCCCCGATGTGTTTAGAATGGCCGATGACGGTCTTGCGGAGGTATACGTCGACGAGGTGCCGGTCGAGCATGAAGAACACGTAGTCGAGGCTCGGGACGGCTGTCCGGTTTCTGTGATTTCAGTCGATTAGCGCTCTGCCGGCACGTTAAAAAGAAGAAGCGGTTCATTTCAAATGAACCGCTTCTTCTTTTTTTCAGTTTTTACAGCATCCGCAGTCTTTTGCGGCTTATGCCGCCGTATGACCACATTCAGCGCGTTTCCCATAATAAGTATCTGCCCGCAGATATAAATCCAGAGCATGAATACGATTATCGAAGCAAGCGATCCGTATATGAGAGGGTATTTCGTAAACATGGTAATAAACCATGAAAACAGCACACTGACAAGAACCAGAATTGCAGAAGCGGTCAGTGCGCCGGGAAATATAGTGCTGTGTATATCCGCCGGAGCCGTAATGCGGTACAGGCCGTAAATTATCAGCACAAAAATGACCAGCATTAACGGGAATTTGAAGAGATTCCATATCTGCAGTCCCGCAACGATGGGAAAAATATCGCCGATGTAATTAAAAAGCCAGTTGCCGGTTATCATTACGATGATTGAAAAGTAAATCGCCGCCATAAATATGAGCGAAAATACAAAGCTGAAGAGTAGGGCAAATACTCCGCGAAAGCGCGCCGCCCCCTGAATATCGCCCATAATGGCGTGTATTGAGCGGAAAGCCGCGGCGGAGGTCGTAGCCATACCGATAATTCCCGCTGTCAGCAGAGCATCGTTGTTGTGGGTCGAGACATACTGCAGATAGTCAGAAATGATGTTTAGTGTTTCTGAGGGAAGAATGCCTTTGAGCGAGTCGAGTGTCGGATTTATACCGGGCAAGAACTGGGCAATCATCGCATGTATGCAAATCAGCGTCGGAAAAATGGAGAGCGTCAAAAAATACGAGAGCTCCGCCGCCGAGCGTGAAACGCGATTGTTTACATATATATCCAAAAGCTCTTTGATACCGGTCAATACTCGATTTTTTCCTTGAGGCCTTTCCATGCTGTCCTCCTCTTACGAAAATTGTTCAGCCGATTTAAAAGCTCCCCCCGCCACCACAGGCAGAGGGAGCTTTATACAGTTTATGCAGATTATTTGGAGTTAAATATTTTAAATATACTGTCGAAGGGATCCTCTTCCTTTTTCTGTCCTTCAGGCTGCTTTCCGGCCATTTCGGAGGCCGCCGAGAAAAGTCCCTGAGTCTTTTCGGCTTCGCGTTCCTTCTTTGCCTCTCCGGCTTTCTTAACGGGACCGTCGTCAAAACCGGTAGCAATAACGGTTACGCGGATTTCATCGTCCATCGTGTCGTCAAAGGTTGCGCCGAAGATGATGTTCGCTTCCGGATGCGCCGCAGCCTGAACGAGGTTGGCCGCAGCTTCAACATCCTCAAGGCCCATATCCATAGAGCCGGTGATGTTGATTAGAACGCCTCTCGCGCCGTCGATTGAGGTTTCCATGAGGGGACTTGCAACCGCCATACGGGCAGCGTCTTCTGCCTTGCCCTTGCCTACGGCGTGTCCTACGCCCATGTGGGCAAAGCCCGCGTCCTTCATAATGGTCGTAACATCGGCGAAGTCAAGATTGATAAAGCCGGTGTTCTTTATAAGGTCTGAAATGCTTGTGACGGCCTGATGCAGGACATCATCCGCAATCTCAAAAGCGTTGGCAAAAGTAACACGCTGATCGGTAGCAAATTTAAGACGGTCATTGGGGATTATTAGCAAGGAATCGACCTTTCCGAGCAGGTCGTTTATGCCCTGCTTAGCTTGATCCATTCTGCGCTTGCCCTCAAAGCTGAAGGGCTTTGTGACAACGCCGACTGTAAGTATTCCGGATTCGCGCGCTATGTCCGCAACGATGGGAGCCGCGCCCGTTCCGGTTCCGCCGCCCATGCCGGCAGTGATGAACACCATATCGGCATCCTCAAAGCTCTTGGCGATATTGTTGCGGCTTTCTTCCGCGCTGCGTTTGCCGATTTCGGGATCAGAGCCGGCGCCCTGTCCGTGAGTCAGCTTTTCGCCAATCTGTATTTTCTGCGTCGCGCTGGAAACGGAAAGAGCCTGTTTATCCGTATTGATGGCGATGAACTCAACGCCCTTTGTACCGGATTTAACCATTCTGTTGACAACATTGTTTCCCGCTCCGCCAACACCTACGACCTTTATAGTTACAACATTTTCGGGACCGGTTTCAAGCTGAAACGACATATTCATAGCCTCCCATATTTTATCAATCTGAACATAATTATACAGTTCAGGCAATTATCTAAGTATTCGCTTTATTTTATAACGAAATTCGCTCTAGGTCAAGTATTCTTTGCAAATATGTTATGTGAACTAAAAAATTATTTTAGAGTTTTATCTATATTTTTGCCAAAGTGTGCCGCTTTCTTTAAAACGGGCTGAACTGGGCCTTCTTATCCTGCGAAAGGTCGATTGTTCCCGTGTCATCGGAGTCGAGCTTCTGTATAACATTCAGAAGCAAATCGAATTTATAATCCAGATTTTCGTCAGCTCCGAGTTTGACCGTGAATCTTTTATCCATGTAGTCGAACTCCGCGTTTCGAATGTTGCTCAAATCGACTGAGCCGACATTCGGGATTATTTTGTTTACCGACATTCCGGCTAAAATTCCTTTTAAAAACTCCAGTTTGGGCTTGTCCTCGTCCGCGACGGAAACCGTGTCGCCCTTCTTCGGTTTTACCGCTGCAACGCCTTTGATCTTTATGTGAGATTCGGCGTCCTGCGTTGCGCATTCTTCGAGCAGTCGGCAATTCTGGTCAATCAGCCACAGGCCTGAATCGGTTTCGATTACAGCGGCGGCTCCGCTTTCGGAAACCTTGATTACCACCGTGTTCGGCAGTTTTCTGCTGACTTTGACATCACCGATATATATCAGAGCCGTATAAATTCTCTTCGCGGAGGCCTCGCGGTTTATAAACATGAGGTTGTCCCCGTCCTTGAGTCCGGACGCCGCTACGATTTCCTGTTTTGTATAGCGACCTGCGCCGACGACCTCGATATTGGACACACGGAAGAAAACGCTCATGCCAAACACCAGCGCGGCGCAGATTACTATGAACGAGACGGAGCTGAAAACAAAGCTCCGCGCACCGCTGTTTTTCTGTTTCTTCTTTTGTTGCACAGCCATTTTTTCTCCCGTTTCCGAAAGCGGGCATGAAGAGTTCAGGAAAACCCGAACCCGCCGTTTCGTCGCAGCCGGACTGCATCAGGTCGTATTTAATCACGGTTAAACCACGGATGCCAGAGTTTCGGGGTCAAAGCTAACGTCCGCGCCCAGACTTATAAGCATTTTGTCAAAATCGTCATATCCGCGCACGACGTGTCCTGTATCATATATGGTCGAGATACCTCTCGCTCCCAAAGCGGCCGTAATGAGGGCGGCGCCTCCGCGAAGGTCGGTTGCGGTCACCGGTGCGCCCATAAGTTCATTTACACCCGTCACAACGGCAACTCTGCCCACGACGCTGATATCCGCGCCAAATCTCAGAAGCTCCGGAACATGACGGTAGCGGTTTTCAAATATGTTCTCCGTGAACACCGTTGTGCCCGCTGCTTTCAGTGACGCCGCCATCAAAAGCGGCTGAGCGTCTGTCGGGAAGCCGGGATAGGGGCGGGTCACGATCGGTCTTGGGGCGTGCAGCCTGCCGTCTGAAGTGATTTTAACTGATGTTGAGCGGCGCTCGATTTCGCAGCCCATGGTTTCGAGGACTGATGTCACAGTGTCAAAATAAGCCGGTACAACGCCCTTGAGCGTTACACAGCCGCCTGCTGACGCCGCGGCGCAAAGCGCCGTCGCCGAAACTATGCGGTCAGTCATGACTCTGTGCCCAATTTTTTTCTGCGGTACAAAGCCGCTTATTGTTATGGTTGAAGACCCCGCGCCCGAAATCTCTGCCCCCAGTTTGTGAAGAAAGTCCTGCAGGTCGATTATTTCGGGTTCCTTTGCGGCATTTGTAATTACTGTTTCACCCTCCGCTCCGCAGGCGGCGAGCATTGCGTTCTCCGTTGCGCCAACGCTTGGGAAGGTCAGATTTATCCTTGTTCCCTTAAGTCCCTTGTCACGACAGTACAGGCTTCCGCCCTGCTCACTGATTTCGGCTCCCAGGCTCCGCAGCGCCTCAAGATGCAGGTCGATGGGCCTTGCTCCCAGCTCGCAGCCGCCGGGATAAGACAGCGCCGCCTCATGAGCGCGCGCCAGAATTGCGCCCAAAAAAATAACGGACGAGCGCATTTCGCGCATAAGGTCGTGAGGAATGTCCGTTCGGTTCATTCCCCTTGAGTCGATCCAGACCGTATCCCCATCGCGCTCCGCCTTACAGCCCAGATGCCGCAAAATAGCCATTGCAGCTTCGACGTCGCTGAGCTGCGGGCAGTTCAGCAGTTCCGTCTCGCAGCCGGTTATAATCGCCGCCGCCATAATGGGAAGCACCGCGTTTTTCGATCCCTGTATTCTTATGTCGCCAAAAAGCCTTTTGCCGCCCGAAACTTTCCAAACGCTCATGTTTACCCCTCCGCACTGTGGATTTTACACGCCATACTATGCGGAAGCCGTAAAATGTGCTAATTCAAACTTCAAGTAAATTTCCTTTTGTGTTTGAAAAGCGCCTTCAGGCCGCAATTTTGGCCGGATTTATCCTTGGTGTGATTCGCCGCTATTTTACGAGGTCGAGTATGATATCAGCTATTTTCTCGGTAGCGTCGCCCATTCCGATTTTTTTCATCTGCTCCGCCATCGCCGCGAGCGTATCCGGACGGCTGAGAAGCAGAGAAACAGAGCCCAGAAGCTTATCCTCCGTAATCTCGCTTTCGGAAATAACGACGGCGGCACCGGCTTTTTCGAGTACGCGCGCGTTTTTGTCCTGATGGTTATTTGTCACATTCGGTGAGGGAACGAGAATCGCGGGTTTGCCCAGAGCTGTAAGCTCACTCAGTGTAGATGCTCCGCTTCGGCAGATGACAAGATCCGCTGCAGCCATGACAAGCGGCATATCGTATATATATTCGCGGACGTCCATGCCGCGTTCCTTAGCGTATTTTATGCCCGCCTTTTCCATATCCGTAAACATCTTCTGGTATCCGCTCTTGCCGGCTGAATGGATAAGCCCGAAAAACGGATCCCCCAGAGCTTTTCCTATAAAGCCCACCATGGTCTTGTTCATAAAGGCCGCTCCGAGCGAGCCCCAGACCGAGACAACCAGCGGCTTATCAAGCGGGAGCCCCAGCTTAACCCTTGCTGACTGTTTATCCGCGCTGCGAAAATCCTGACGTACGGGAGTTCCGGTTACAATGACTCTTTCCGTGTGCCTATAATACTGCTTTGACTCCTCAAAACCTACGAGAATTTTGTCGGTGGTTCCGGAAAGCATTTTTGTTGTGAGTCCCGGAACGGCGTTGCTCTCATGCACGACGGTCGGTATCTTGAGCGAATGTGCCGCTTTCAGCACAGGATAGCAAACGTAGCCGCCGGTACCTATAACCGCGTCGGGCTGAAACTCGCGTATGATTTTTTTTGCCTCCGTCATGGCGGTGAAAACATTTTTAACCGTATCCGCGTTGTGCCTGAGCCCATCGAGATTCATTTCGCGGCTGATATTTGTAATCTTAACTGTTTTAATCGGAAAGCCCTCGCGCGGGACGAGCTCGGTTTCCATATGTCCATCCGCGCCCACAAAAAGAATTTCGCAGTCGGGCATAAGCTCCTTCAGCCTCTGTGCAACTCCGAGCGCGGGGTTTATGTGTCCCGCGGTCCCGCCGCAGGTAAAAATAAATTTCATAAGGTTATTCTCCTCTCAGGGCGCTTGCCGAACTAGGTTTTGACCGCTTCCCGTTTTCGCTTTTTTACGGTTTTCTTCACCGGAATATCACGCGAGACGCTCAGGATAATCCCCATTTCACCCAGCTGCATCAAAAGAGCCGAGCCGCCATAGCTGAAAAACGGAAGCGAGATGCCCGTACAGGGGACAAGGTTCGTGCAGACCGCCACGTTGAGTATGACCTGCAGCGCGAGAAGCGAGGTGATGCCGGTGCAGGCAAGGAAACTGTATCTGTCGCGGGAATGCATCGCAATCCAGTAGCCGCGAGCGATAAGGAGGGCAAAAAGTGTAAGTATGAGGGCGGCTCCGATGAAGCCCAGTTCCTCGCTCACTATCGAAAAAATAAAATCGTTGTGTTCTTCGGGAAGGTAAAGATATTTCTGACGGCTTTGCCCGAGTCCCAGTCCGAAAAGCCCGCCTGAACCGACGGCGTAAAGGGACTGAACAATCTGATAGCCGGTGTCTCCGGTATCGGCGAAGGGGTCGCGCCACGCAGAAATTCGTTCCGAAGAGTATTGCAGGACTGAAACGGCTATCGCGAACAGGCCGCCCACTCCGACGAGTCCGCCGACAAACCAGAAGAGTCTGGCGCCTCCGACAAACATCATGACCGCTCCGAGCAGAATGATTATTATTGAAGCCGAAAGGTGCGGTTCCAGAAAGAGCAGACCGACTATAACCGCAAGTACCACAGCGAAAGGCATTACGCCGTACTTGAAAGTTCCCATCAGATTCTTATAGCGGCATATAAGCTTCGCAAACGCGAGTATAACGCCGATTTTAGCGATTTCGGATGGCTGAATGCTGATGCCCGCGACTATTATCCAGCGCTTTCCACCGCCGCCGACTGAACCTATCGCCAGCACCGCAACAAGCAGTACTATTGCGATACCGAGAACCCAGAATGAAAATCTTCTGTATATTTTCATAGGGACACGCGAAGCGACAAGCATCACCGCTACGCCTAGCAGGGCAAAAATCAGCTGTCTTGCGAAATAGTATGTAGCGTTGCCGCCCGTTTCCTTGCTCAGGTCGTAATACGCACTGGCATAGCTTGCGGAAAGCACCATTATAACGCCAATTGCGAGAAGCAGCAGCGTCAGCATCAGAAACGGTATGTCCATAGGTCCGCGCGAAATCAGAATATCTCTGCTGTGGTCCTCCAATGTGTTTTCTCTGATGCTCACTGATACGCCTCCCTTACGCCGACATTTAAGTAATTCAGGCTCCGAACCTGTTGTTTATCCCAAAGAATGATATGACCGCAAAAAGTGCGGATATGCCTGTAAACAGGGTGAAAAGTTCTTTTTCGCTCCATTTTTTGCCCGTCCAGCCGCCCATCTCGAGGTGATGATGAAACGGAGCCATTTTAAAAACTCTCTTGCCGTGGCTGAGCTTGAAATATCCGACCTGAATCACATCTGAAAGTACCTCCAAGATATAGAGTATTCCGATTGTGATAATAATCAGCGGCATATCGAGAGCAATCGCCATTCCGGCGACTGCGCCGCCCAAAAACAGCGAACCCGTGTCGCCCATAAAGACCTTCGCGGGATTAAAGTTATAGAGAAGAAAGCCGAAAAGCCCGCCCAGAACTCCCGCGGAGAAAATTCCAAGTGAAAGATAATGCCTGCCCCAGACATAGGCCGCCGCAGTGTAAAAAAGAAAAACGGGAATTGAGGTGCCGGTCGCAAGACCGTCCACTCCGTCTGTCAGATTTACAGCGTTGACTGTCGCGACAATTACAAAAATCAGAAAGGTGAAATAAAGCCATTCCGGCATAATCCACTGCGTTCCCCAGAACGGAATATAAAGATTCGGCGTAATCATGCCTACACGGCGAAGCAGATATACAAATACAGCCGCGACTGCGACCTGAAGCAAGAACTTCTGTCCTGCTGTCAGTCCGAGGTTTTGCTTCTTTTTGAGCTTTTCAAAGTCGTCCAGAAAGCCTATCGCGCCAAACGCCAGAGCGAGAAAGAGCACATAGATATGCGCAAAATCTCCCTCGAGCATGCATCTGAAACCAACTGTTAAGCAGACCAGCGTGACCGCCGAAATAAAAATTATTCCGCCCATCGTGGGTGTGCCCGCCTTCGACATATGCCAGGTCGGACCGTTTTCCTTGATTGCCTGACCCGCTTTTATCCTGCGGAGCCACGGCACAAGGAATCTGCCGACCACCGCGGCCGTCAGAAACGCTATTACAAAAGCCAATATGAGCTTCTCTATCATCAGTTTACTTCCTCCGATTACACTTTGCTTTGTTTTGCCAGATGCTCCGCAACTATTTCCCTTTCGTCCATGTGGTACTTTACTTTGCAGATTTCCTGGTAAGTCTCGTGTCCCTTCCCCGCAAGGATGATTACATCGCCCTCCATGTGACTGTCAATGGCATAGGCAATTGCGTCAACCCTGTCCTCAATGACCTTGTAGCGGTTTTTAGGAGCCTTAACTCCTGCCAAAATATCCGCTATGATGTCCGCGGGAACCTCGGTTCTGGGATTGTCGGAAGTGATTATAGCATAATCCGCGAGCGTTGTCGCTATTTCTCCCATAATCGGTCGTTTTGTTTTATCTCTGTCACCGCCGCAGCCGAAAAGCACGACTACTCTGCCGGAGCTAACTTCCTTCATGGACTTAATTACATTCTCAAGTGCGTCCGGAGTATGCGCGTAGTCAATTAGTATCGTGTAATCCTCCGGTGTCGAAACGACTTCCACCCTGCCCTTGACGCCCTTCGCGGTTTTGATCGATTCGCAGACTGCGTGCAGGGGCAGTTCCAGCAGCACGCAGGCCGAAATTACCGACATAGCGTTATAAATTGAGAACCGTCCCGGAATTTCAAGGCTGACTCTCTCGAGCGTACTCATTGCAAGCGCGCAGAATTTGACGTTTGAGGGAGAAAGACGTATATCCTTCGCCACGAGATCGGCCTCAAGCTTTGTTTCGGAATAAGTGAAGACAGGACACTTGGCGCGCTCTGTCATATACCCGCCCCATTCGTCGTCTATGTTGATGGCGGCTTTGCTGCAGCGCTCGAAAAGCAGCGCCTTTGCTCCGGCGTATTCCTCCATGGTCTTGTGAAAATCGAGATGATCCTGTGTGAGGTTTGTGAACACGGCAACTTCAAAATGCAGTCCCGCGACCCGGTCGAGTACCAGAGAATGCGAGGATACCTCCATTACGGCATATTTACAGTCTTCGTCCGCCATCTGGTTGAACAGCTTATAAAGCTCATAGGATTCGGGTGTAGTGCGTTCCGTTGGCAGCACCTTGTCGCCTATCATGTTCTGATTTGTACCGATAAGCCCGCATTTTTCTCCCGTGCAGTCCTCCAGTACGTGTTTAATAAGCATAGTGGTAGTTGTCTTGCCGTTTGTACCCGTAACTCCGACGAGCTTCATTCGAAGCGACGGATCGCCGAAATAGTTTTTGGAAACCAGCGCCAGCGCCAACCTTGAGTTTTCAACCAGAATATAGGAAATGCTCTCGCTTGGCTTTTCTTCGCAGAGCACGACAGAAGCACCCGCGCTGACCGCGGCACCGATAAACCTATGTCCGTCGCTCTCAAAGCCGCGTATTGCAACGAATAAATCGCCTTTGCGCGTTTTTCGTGAATCGTAGCTGATATTGCCGATTTCCGTCTCCGGTTCGGCGTTTAATTCAATTATCTCAACATTTTCAAGCAGTTCTTTGAGTCTCATAAAACCCCCGTACTTTCTTGTGGAAGGCATGCGCCCTGCTTTAGTACCGTCCCAGGTCGCTCTTGTCTGCAACGGTGACCTCTACAATCGTTCCGTGCTCGACAGCGGTGCCTGCTTTTATGCTCTGGCTGGTCACAACGACTACCGATGGGTCGATAATCGGGACCGAGGATTTAATATAAAGGGCGTAAGAGCCCATATTTTGCCTTGCCATGCTATAAGTCATACCCGTAAGATCAGGCATAGCTTCCGTCTCTCCCGAAGGGGTCGAGCCGCAGTATATAATCACCTGACTGTCGGATGCGACTACACTGTTTGCCGCCGGCAACTGCGCCGTTACCGCTTCACCCGTGCCAATAACGCGTGCCGTTAGCCCTGAGCTCTGCGCCTTCGAAATTGCTTCGGCTGAAGTCATGCCCACAAGATTGGGCACAGTTTTGTCGACTGTCTTGAGCTCATCTGCCGTATATTGCGGCTGATAGCCCATATAAGGGAGGATATCCGCAAACATTTTTCCTACGGTGGGAGCTCCCATCTGACCTCCGCTTATGTAGATGCCGGTTGAGGTGCTGGGCGTATCGAGAAGCACAAGAATCGCTATTTTTGGATTGTCAATAGGCGCGACTCCGAGGAAGGATACAATGTATTCTTTATTCCCACCGGCGGCATCTTGCGCAACCTTTTCGCTGGTTCCGGTCTTTCCGCCGATGCGGTAGCCCGCGACGTAGGCGTTTTTGCCGGTTCCCTCTTTTTTATCGCCGACAACCTGCTCGAGCATAGAACAAACCGTTTTGCTCGTCTGCTCGCTGATAACCTGCCGAACCACCGTGGGTTCGGTCTTTGATGCCGCCGTACCGTCGGAGTTAAGCACTTCCTTGACGATATATGGCTTCATAAGATTGCCGCCGTTTGTGCAGGCCGATACCGCCGTGATGAGTTGAAGCGGAGTGATATTAAAGGTTTGGCCGAAGGAGGCAACCGCGAGAGACGACTTTTGATCCGGATTGCAGAAATAGCTTTTCGGCCACCAGATGCTCCCGCTTTCTCCGCCGAGGTCTATTCCGGTTTTGCCCGTAAGCTGAACGTCGGGATTTGCTGAGGAATCGAAGAAGCCGAAGGCTTCTGCGTAGTCGTAGAATTTTTCTGCGCCGACACGCAGGCCGATGTTTACGAAGGCGACGTTGCAGGAGTGCTGCAATGCCTGAACCAGCGTCTGCGAACCGTGACCCTGAGTTTTCCAGCACTTAATTGGCTCATTTCTGCCTGGTACATCTACCGTGCCCCCGCAGTAGAACGTATCGGAAGGCGATACGACACCCTCGTTCAGCGCCATTGACAGGGTAATGATTTTGAAAACCGAGCCTGGTTCATAGGTGTCGCTAATTGCCTTGTTGCGCCACTGCTTCAGCTGGGCTTCCGTTAAAAGCTGCTGCTTTTTCAAGGGGTCCTGCTCCGCGTCGATTATTGCCTGCACGTCTGGGTCGACAATCTGGTAATTATTCAGGTCAAAGTTACCTAGACTAGCCATTCCTAGTATTGCGCCGGTATTCACGTCCATCGCAATCGCGCAGGCTCCGTTTTGCACATCGTAGTCACGCACAGCCTGCTGAAGCTGCTTTTCGATGTAGTACTGTATTGTAGAATCGATTGTTAAAACGACATTTTTACCGTTCTCCGCGTCGTAATAGTCCTCAAAATTTGTGAAGAGCATATCTGTGCCGGCGGCGTTCTTGGCTCTGACGACTCTGCCGTTTACGCCTGTCAGTATCTTGTTGTCATAGCTCTCAATGCCGGAAAGACCGGTGTTGTCCGTTCCGACAAAGCCGATTACCTGGGCAGCCAGACTGCTGTAAGGATAATATCTTTTGCTGTCCTCTTCTATCTTGACGCCCTTGAGGTCATTTTTGTTCTTGAACTCGCGAACCTTGTCGGAAACCTCCGGTTCGACCTTACGCGAAATTGTCTGATACCACGACTTGGTGTTGGCTGCTTTCGCAAGTATATCTTTTTCGTCGACTCCGAGGATTTCAGATAGGCCCGCCGCTATCATTGTGGGGTCCTCTTTATACATCTGTATCTCTCTCGGACTGATGTAAATATTGTCGACGCTCGCGCTCATAGCGAGTATTTTCATGTTTGTGTCATAGATAGTACCGCGGGCCGCTGTGACTGTAGTTTCACGAACCTGCTGCTCAATTGCCGCCGTTTCGTATAGATCGTGGTCAATTATCTGCAATTTGAACAGTCTTATGCCCAGTACTAAAAAAGCAACTATGCCGCACACTATCAGAAGAAAAAGTGTGCGGCGAAGCATCATAGCGTTGGGAGTATCGGGAGAATTCGATTTTCGTTTTTTGTCCGGCATTGTATCTCCCCTCCATGAGCCTCAGAATCGGAAATGACCATATAATCACTCTATATGATACTGTCCATACTACCTGAAATATTCCGCAATGGACGAGAGCGCGTCAAAAACCCGTTCACCGAAGCCGACCTTTTCCTCGTCCTTGCCGCTTAGTATGACCGCTTTATCGGGAATCGTGCTTTCAAGGTAAAACACCTGTTCATCTCTCGGTCTCTGCATTCCCAGCTGTGTGGTCGCGTATTCTTCTATCTCAGTCAGGTTAAAGGCTTTCTCGTAATTGATAAGGAGCCTGTTCTGTGCGACCTTAAGGTCCGACATCTGCTCCTCAAGCTGGGCGGAGGTATCGGTAATCTCCGTGAGCTGTATTTTTGCCATTAAAGAAAAGACTATCAAAACAGCGGCGCAGGCAAAACCGATTATGGCTACAGGAGATACGCTTTGCTTAGTCTTGACCCTTGATACGCTTTTTTCCTGCTCCTTGATTCTCGGGGCTGCCGGTATGATGACCTGCTTATCGACCGGTCTATCCATTCTCTCGCGATATGCTCCGGTTCTGCCATAGTCATACGCAAGACTGCCGTAAACCGCGTTATCGCCGTACTTCACGTTTTTTGCCGCAGCAGCCATAATTTTCCCCCTTTCCGCCAAGTTGTAATCCTGTTTTTTTATACTCTTTCCGCAACTCTCAGCTTTGCGCTTCTTGACCTCGGGTTTTCATCAATCTCCGCCTGACTGGGGAGCATCGGTTTCTTTGTGACGCTGCGCAGCGTTCGTGTGAAGCCGCACACACATATCGGAAAGTCTCTCGGACAGGTGCATCCGTTTTCACGCGAGGCGATAGCGTTTTTTACTATCCTGTCCTCGAGCGAATGAAACGAGATAACGGCCAGTCTTCCGCCGGGAGCGAGCCTGTCCGCCGCTGTTCCGAGAACTTCCGAAACGGCTTCCAGTTCCTCGTTCACCGCAATGCGTATCGCCTGAAAAGACCTTTTTGCCGGATGCTGGGCTTCCCGCAGCGCGGAGCCCGGCATCGCGCTTTTTATAATATCCACCAACTGAAGGGTGGTTTCGATTCTTTTATTCTCTCTTTGCCTCACAATTGCTTCCGCGATTCTCGGGGCGTAGCGCTCCTCGCCGAAATCGTACAGTATTCGTTTGAGGCTTTCATACTTCCAGTCATTGACAATGTCCGCCGCCGTCACCTTGTCACTTTGATCCATTCTCATGTCCAGAGGGGCGTCCGTCATGTAGGAAAAGCCTCTGTCTGATTCGTCGAGTTGGGGCGATGATACCCCCAAATCGAAAAGCATTCCATCTACCTTTTCTATGCACAAATCGTTTAATATCGCATCCATATCGCGGAAATTACCGTGGACAAGCGTAATCCTGTCCATAAGCGGTTCAAGGCGTATAACGGCTCTTTCCATTGCCTTGATATCGCGGTCAACAGAAATAAGACGTCCGGTTTTAAGCCGCCTTGCAATCTCGCAGGAATGACCGCCCATGCCGAGCGTCGCGTCCACATAGATTCCGTCCGGCTTTATGTTGAGACTGTCAATGCATTCATTAAGCATGACCGAATAGTGTCCATATTCCACTAGAACTCCAGCTCCTCCATAACGGCCGCAATGTTCTCAGGAGTCGTTTCGATGACATTAACCGCGCTCCAGCTGTCACTGTCCCAGAACTCGGCGTGGTTATTGCAGCCCACAACCGCTACGTTCTTGGTTAGTCCCGCAAAATCACGAAGATTCTGCGGTATAAGTATTCTGCCCTGCGCGTCGACCTCGCATTTTGCGGCGTAAGCAAAGAGAGGACGCATTTTTCTCTGTTTAACATAGGGCATCTCGTTGACTTTCTCAGTCAGCGCTTCCCAGCTTTCAGATGAGTAGGCGGAAAGGCATTTGTCCATTGAGAGGGTAACATAGAATACGTTTCCAAGATCTTCGCGCAGCCGTGCCGGAATAGATAAGCGTCCCTTTGAGTCCAAAGTGTGCTGGTATTCGCCTGTCACGCCTTTTCCCCCCCTTCTCAAAAATTCCACTGGTCCGTTTTTGCCCATTATTATTTTGTTTTGTGGGAGTTTTCAACATTATATCCCACTTTGTCCCACACAGTGTATTCATTATAACTTCACATAAAAAAGATTGTCAAGAGCAAAAAGTGTCGTTTTTTTCAGCAATTTCCGCAATATGTTGCTGTTTACATAATGTTGACACAAGAACTGGTATAATATTATTGTTTACATAAGAAATTATCCCTAGATATAGAAGCAGCGCCCGAAAAAATTATTTTTTCGGGCGCTGCTTTTTTTGAACAATTTATCCTATTCTTCGGACAGTTCCTCAGAATCCGAAACAGCGGTGGTTTGGACAGGCGCAGAACCGCGTGTTCCGGCAAGATTGCGGAAGCGGGCACGCGACTGTCTGACCTCGTTCAGGGCGGCTGTAACCGCCTCTTCCGTGCGTCTCAGGGCGTCGTCAACATACTCGTTTGAGGCGCGGACGAGCTCCTTCGACTTGGCTTCGGAATTCGTGATAATCTCATTTGCGTGTGCTCGTGCAATACGCGTAATTTCCTGTTCCTCAACAAGGCGTCTCGCCTGTTCCTCAGCGGCCTTGCGTATTGCTTCCGCTTCGCGCTTCGCGTTCATAACGAATTCGTCGCGCGCTGCCAAAAGGCGCTTTGCCTCGGCAAGCTCAATCGGGAGCTGAGCCTTTATCTCGTCAAGGAGACTAAGTACGCTTTCGCGGTTTATCATGCATTTGTCTTTGCCAAGGGGAACGCTCCATGCGTCCGCAACGGTGTTATAGAGAACTTCCAGCAACTCGGTTACTTCGTTTTCCATCTCGTTATCCATATCTTTACCTCCCGTTCAGGATTTTTTTATTGATTTCATCCGCCACGATCTTCGGAACATAATCTGAAATGTCGGAGCCGTACGCCGAAAGCTGTCTTACGGCCGTGGAACTCACATAAGTATACTCCAGCTTTGCCGTTATGAAAAAGGTCTCAAGCCTGGGGTTCAGTTTTTTGTTGAACACCGCCATGGTTGTCTCATACTCATAGTCGATATGGTTCCGCAGCCCCTTGATGATAACGGGGTTTTCGTACTGCTTCGCGAAATCCGCGAGAAGCTCGATTGAAGAGGTAACCTCGACATTTGGAAATTCGGCGACGACTTTTTTTATGAGTTCGACGCGTTCTTCGATATCGAACAGGGGGGATTTTTCAATGTTCATGACAACACTGACGACCAGCTTGTCAAAAATCCTTGAGGCTCTTGAAATAATGTCAAGATGTCCAAGAGTGATGGGGTCGAAAGTTCCGGGATAGATCGCGGTAATCATCTGTGTTCATCCATTCCTTTCGCTGCTGCGGAGAACCTACGCCCTTTTCCCGCAGACTGTGAGCTTGACCTTTCCGTATTTATACACGCGTCCCGCGAAATACGGTTCGTTCATCGGAATAATATCCGTTTCACTGTCAGTCTCGCAAATAATTATACCACCTTCTGACAATATGTCAAACTGAATAATTTTGCGCAGAACCGCCTCCATCAGCCCACTTTTATATGGAGGATCAAGGAAAATGACATCATATTTCCCACAGTGACCAAGAAACGAGACTGCGTCTTCACGCACGACCTCTCCGGTAAGCCCGCAGTGCTCTAGATTGCTCCTTACAATTTTAATTGCCTCGTTCGACTCGTCGACAAAAGTCACGCTTCTTGCCCCGCGGCTCAGTGCCTCAATGCCGAGCTGACCCGTTCCCGCGAAAAGGTCGAGAACCTTTCTGCCCTCGATATCAAACTGGACGATGTTGAAAATCGATTCCTTTACCTTGTCGGTAGTTGGTCTGATGTCCATGTTCTTCGGCTCGTTCAGCCTGCGACCGCGCGCCGAACCTGTAATAACTCTCATTGTACTTCCTCCGTATCGTCTGTGTCCACGGCTTTATTTCCGCCGTGATAATAGTCGTAAACCGCTTTTGCGGTGTTTTTCGGCACAACCGCGTTCAATTCCTCGAACGACGCGCTTTTGATTGCCTTAATTGTTTTGAAGGCTTTCAGCAGCTCGTTGCGCCGGGTTTCACCCACTCCGCTAATGTCCTCCAGCTTCGAGCCTATGGTCGCGCTTCTCAGGCTGCGGTGATATTCGATTGCGAACCTGTGAGTCTCCTCCTGAATATTCCCGATAAGCGCGAACACCGCGGGGTTGCCCGTTATGCCCACTTCTTCGCCGCTGGAATATATAAGTGCGCGGGTGCGGTGGCGGTCGTCTTTCACCATGCCCAGAACGGGCAGAGACAGCTTAAGCTCTTTCAGTACACTCTCGGCAATCGACGCGTGAACCGCTCCTCCGTCTATTAAAAGCAAATCCGGAAGCTCGGAAAATTTCTCGTCGCCGTCAAGATATCGGTTGAAGCGACGCGTCAGCACCTCGCGCATACTGCCAAAATCGTCCTGTGAGGAGCGCTCTTTAATCTTAAACTTCCTGTAATCCCGCTTAAGCGGCTTGCCGCCGGCAAAAACTGTCATCGAAGCAACAATACCAAAATCGCCGGTATTTGATATATCGAAGGCCTCGATGCGCATAGGAAGAGTCTGCAAATCAAGCGTATCCTGAAGCCATTCAAGCGTTTTAAGTCTGCGCTGGATAGCGGTCGTAAACCTAAGGCACTCTTCCTTGGCGTTTATCATTGCTTTTTCTACCAGAAAGCGCTTCTCTCCACGCTGCGGAATCTCCAGATAAACCCTGTGCCCCGATGCCTCGGTGAGCATTTGCTCAATTTCGGCCGTGTCCTCGGTGCCGAACGGCAGGAGCAGCGTTTTCGGCCACGCGCCGCGTATCGAGTAATACTGACGCACGAGAGCCGAAACCGCCTCCGTGTCGTCTTCGAGCGGCTCATCCATCATCTCGAAGTCCTTGCCAACGAGGTTATCTCCTGAATAATGCAGAACGGAGAAGCAGGACTTGGCACCGCGGAAAAAGCCCACAGCGTCGGTATCCGAGCCGACCGCTCCTATGACCGCCTGACGGTTATTAAGTCCCTCCAACGAGCGGAGCCTGTCCCGAAGCTTCGCCGCCTGTTCGAACCGAAGCTCGTCCGAAGCCCTCGTCATTTCACGCTCAAGCTCCGCTTTAAGCTCAGACGATTTGCCGTTTAAAACCATCTCCGCATCGCGCATTCGCGACCTGTATTCCTCGCCGGTCGATTTTCCCGCGCAGTAGGCGGGACAGGTACCCATGTGGTAATTCAGACAGGGTCTGCCCTTGCCGATATCACGCGGAAATTTCTTTCCGCAAGTGGGCAGAAGCAGGGCCTTACAGACAGTATCGATTATGTCGTGTGTCAGGATTCTGCCGCCGAAAGGCCCGAAATATTTTGCTCCGTCCTCGGCGACTTTATTTGCTATCGAAAAGCGCGGATATTCGCTTTTAACGTCAAGTCTTATAAACGGATAGGACTTGTCGTCCCGCAGAAGGATATTGTAGTGCGGCTGGTGTCTTTTTATAAGCGAGTTTTCGAGCACCAGCGCCTCAAATTCCGAAGCTGCGACAATTACGTTGAAATCGCGCACCTTTTCGACCATCGCGGAGGTTTTGGGTTCGTGCTCGCCGCGAAAATAGCTTGTTACGCGGTTTTTCAGCGCCTTTGCCTTGCCAACGTAGATGACCTCGCCCTTTTCATCAAGCATGAGGTACACTCCCGGCAAAAGCGGCAGATGGTTAGCCTTCTCCCTCAGTTCGTCTATAAGCAAGGTATCACCTCCGTGTTGTTAAGTAAGGAATAATAAGCGCCTGCGCTTTTATACCACAGGCTTGAAACGCCGTTGTGGTATATGCAATAAAATCAGAAATAATAAGCGCCTGCACTTTTATACCACAGGTGCGAAGCGCCGTTGTGGTATATGCAATAAAATCAGAAATAATAAGCGCCTGCGCTTTTATACCACAGGTGCGAAGCGCCGTTGTGGTATATGCAATAAAATCAGAAATAATAAGCGCCTGCGCTTATTATTCCATAATTTTACGACCAGTCAAGACTTTTTGCAAAAAATGAAAACGGGGCGTGCTTTTGCACGCCCCGATCGATATGCCAATTATCACTCTGTAAAGTCAGATGCTATAAGAGCTGCCAAAGTGTTGAGTGCTTCTTTCTCGTCGCTTCCGTCGGCAACGAGGTTGACGGAAGTCCCCTTGACAATGCCGAGAGACAGTACCCCCAAAAGGCTCTTAGCGTTGACCTTGCGGTCATCCTTCTCGATCCAAATACTGCTTTTGAACTCATTGGCCTTCTGAATGAAAAATGTTGCTGGTCTGGCGTGCAGACCGACCTGGTTATTGATAGTTACTTCTCTAGTAAGCATTATCGTCACTCCTTATGTTATGACAAAATGGCATTGCTCCACATGTTCGCATAAGCCATTTTATCAAAGTAAATCCGTTACGTCAATTGCTTTTACTGATTTTGTAATTTTGCACAGTGATAATATTCTCTTAACCTCGCTTTTACCTCAGTTCGACAATCGTTACTCCTGTTTCTCCTTCTCCGTAGCGTCCCAGCCGGTAAGATTTGACAGCCTTGTTCATTTTTAGGCTCTGCGATACCGCCTCTCTGAGCGCTCCCGTACCCTTTCCGTGGATAATTGTCAGCTTTTCGAGCTTTGCCATAACGGCGCTGTCGATATATCTCTCTAGTACCGGTATCGCCTCGTCCGTCATCATACCGCGCAGGTCGATTTCGGAGCCGGTCGACTCCGTTCGCAGGGCTACATTGCTTTTTGATGAGACGGCGGGTTTTGCCGGAGCCTTGTCCTCAACAAGGTAAACCTCGTCCTCGCGCGCGGTTGTTTTTATTATCCCGGCCTGAAGTGTGAGCACTCTGTCATCAGAAACGGCGAGCACGCTCGCTTTTACGCCCATCGAAAGAATTTCCACCGTGTCACCTGCTCTGACCGGACGGGAGGATTTTTTTTGTTCGCGGTCTTCCTCGCGGTGCTCGGCAAGCCGTTGGTTCGCTTCGTTGAGGCTTCGGCGAAGCTCGGCGCGGGCTTCATTTTCGCGAATATGGTCGTATTCCTTTGTCTGACGCTTGCGCATATCGTCAAGCTCGTCAAAGGCGCGTTCGGCGGCTCTTTTTGCATCCCCGAGTATCCGTTCGGCTTCTCTGCGAGCTTTTTCATCCGCCTTATCAAGGCGCACCGACAACTCACGGCGGAGCATTTCGGACTTTCTGGTGTTTTCTTCGATTTCGCGGAGCTTTTTTTCGGAATCCTCCCTGTCCTTTTCAAGAAGCTGTCTCTGCTTTTCAAGTTTTTCAATCGTTTCCTCGAAGGAAGCGCTTCCCTGAGTTATCCTACCCTTCGCGTCTTCGATTACGTTTTGCGGCAAGCCCAGCCGTTCACTTATCGCAAAAGCGTTGGATTTCCCCGGTATTCCGATGAGCAGGCGGTAAGTTGGACGCAGGGACTCGACATCAAATTCGCAGGAGGCGTTTTGCACGCCCTCTGTCAAGGTTGCGTAGACCTTGAGTTCGGCGTAGTGTGTTGTCGCCGCCGTGATAGAGCCTTTGTTTCTCGCGTTTTCAATGATAGCTACGGCGAGCGCCGCACCCTCAACGGGGTCAGTACCTGCACCGAGCTCATCAAAAAGCAGAAGACTCTTATCGTCGCACGCTCCCAGTATCCTAACTATATTCGTCATGTGTGAGGAAAATGTCGACAGCGACTGTTCGATGCTCTGCTCGTCACCGATATCCGCGAGCACGCTGTGGAAAACGGGTACCATGCTGCCGTCCGCCGCCGGAATATGCAGTCCGCAGGCCGCCATCACACAAAGCAGCCCCAGCGTTTTGAGCGACACGGTTTTGCCTCCCGTATTTGGTCCCGTAATGACAAGCGTGTCGAATTCTTCACCAAGCTCGATGCTTACCGGCACGGCTGTGTCCTTTGGCAGCAGTGGGTGGCGTGCTTTTTTTAGGCTCACTCGTTTGTCCGATATGACCGGTTCCTGACAGTCCAGCTTGTAGCTCAGCTTTGCTCGCGCAAAAATGCAGTCCAGCTCGACGAGTGCGCTAAAGTCGCGGATAATGTCCTCAGCGTGGTCTCCGCATTCGGCTGACAGCTCCATGAGTATGCGCTCAATCTCGATTTTTTCCTTCGCGTGGAGCTCGCGCAGCTCGTTGTTTGCTTTGACCGCCGCCATTGGCTCGATAAAAAGCGTAGCCCCGCTCGAGGAAATATCGTGAACGAGTCCGGGTATCGTGCCCTTATGGTCAGCTTTGACCGGCACGACGTAACGCTCTGAGCGCGTCGTTATTATCGGCTCCTGAAGCGCCTTTGAATAGGCGGGCGACGAAATAATTTTCTGGAGAGCCTCACGCACTCGGGCGGAAGCGGCTCTCATCAGTCGGCGTATGCTGGCAAGTTCTGAGCTTGCCGCGTCCGCAATCTCGTCCTCTCCGATGATGCAGGTGGTAATTTTCTCTTCAAGATATTTATTCGCCATTAGCGACGAAAATAAATAGTCCAGGTCGTGCCTTTCGCTGCGCTCTCCGTCTGCATAGGCTCGCACAGTCCGTGAGGACTGCAAAACTCCGGCAATATCCAAAAGCTCACGCGTGTTCAGCATTCCTCCGATATTCGCACGAGAAAGTGAGGAGCGCACGTCCCGCACCCCGCCAAAGGAGGGACTGCCCTTTAAAACCATCATAGTTTTGGCGGCGGTTGTTTCACCCAGCCTGCGCCTAACGTCATATTCGCTGTCAGACGGGCGGAGCGTCAGCACCTTTTCCTTCGCGGGCATGCTCACGGCTTCGTTTGACAGAAGCTCCAATACCGCCGGAAGTTCAAGCGTCCTGACTGATTTTTCGTATAGTTCGGTCATATATTTCTCCGTTGTAAGGGTTAATTGTTTGATTTATACGCTTATTTCACGCTTTTCCAATAGTCGAGAGACGCGAACCTGCGCTCCAGCTGTGCCTGTACATAGGCCTCGCAGACGGCTGAAAGTCTTTTTGCTGCGGCGTTTTCAAGCGTGAATGAGAATATTTTTTTGCTTTCCGCACCGGAAATGTGCCGTAAAGCCGAAAGTGAGGCGCCGCAAAGCGGAAAAGTTTCTCCGTACTCCGTGCTCCTGCATTTTCCGCAGAGTACAGTTCCTCCCAATGTGCTGAACACAGGCGAAGCAATGTCCTCTTTTTCGCATACAGGGCAAGCATCCAACACCGGTTCGTAGCCCGAAAGACACATTAGCCGAGCTTCGAACACGGCTTTTATGTGTTCAGGAGGATAAAGTCCGCCCGAAAGCGCAAAAAGGCTGTTCAGCCCCAGCCGCAGGACCTCCGGATTCGGGCTGTCCTCATCGGAAACAGCCTCCAGAAGCTCCGCAAAATACATACCGAGTGCCAGCAGCGCAATATCCTCTCGAAGTCCGAGGAACTGTTCAACCGTCTGCGCCTCCTGAACATACCATCTTCCGCGGTTTTCAAAGAGCGTCATCTCCGAAAAAGTCAGGAGTTGACACGCAGCGGCAATCCTTGAGCCTCTGCGCATCACGCCTCTGGCGGAAACGGTCAGCTTTCCCTCGTCCTCCGTGAGAACAGTCAGAATTTTGTCCGCTTCCTTGTATTTAGTTTCTCTCAGAACCAGCGCTCTCGTAGTTTTAAACATATTATGTAAACCTTCAGCCGCATCGGCCTGTGATTTTATATTTCATTTTTTCGTGTACCCTCGCGGGTTAGAAAAACGACTTCGGACATCCGCGTTGTGGGACAATTAAGTCTCACTTGCAGAATCCATCACAGGCCGACGCGGCTTTCCTCAAAAGCGGACTCGGGGTTTTTCACCCGTTCCGCCAAAAGCGAGTGTATCTTTCGGGGGAGTATCGGGCTTAAATTTTTTCTCTTTTATGGCTGACCTGTATATCAGGTAGCAGAACGGTTCGCCCGTCTCACAGAACAAACCCCAAAGATTTGAGTCTTTCATTAAGACTTCACCTCGCCGCTCTTAGTATGTCCCGAGCTAAAGTCAGATATGAGAAAAAATCTTCGGTAATTTTTACGCGAGTTTTCAAAATTTGAAAATCAATTTTTATAGCCGAAATTACGCAGAAGATTATCGCTGTCGCGCCAGTTATCCTTGACCTTGACCCAGGTCTGCAAAAACACCTTAGTACCCATGAATTTTTCGATGTCCGTGCGCGCCATCGCGCCGATTTTTTTCAGCATCTCGCCGTTCTTACCGATTATTATGCCCTTGTGGCTGTCCTTTTCGCAGTAGATCGTGACGTCAAGGTCGATTATCTCGGTCTCCTCGCGCTCGGAAAACTTTGTCACGACCACAGCGGTGCCGTGCGGTATTTCCTTATCGAGGCAGTAGAGCAGCTTTTCGCGCACGATTTCGGCACAGACCTGCATTTCGGGTTGATCGGTTACCATATCCTCGGGAAAAAGCTTCGGTCCGGGCTTCGCGAATTTTTCAAGCTGAGCCATAAGCTCCTCAGTACCGTCGCGTTTTACCGCACTGATTGGAATAATCGCATCGAAATTGTGTAGTTGCGTATAGGCCGCGATTACGGCAAGGAGCTGTTCCTTCGGGACGGTGTCAATCTTATTGATGACGAGCACGGAGGGACATTTGCTGCCTTTGATTTTTTCTATGAGCTCCGTTTCCTGCTCTCCCGCCGAGGGTATCGGCTCGACCATAAGGACGATTGCATCCACATCCGCGACGCTTTCCGTGACGACCTTCACCATATAGTCGCCAAGCTTCGTCCTCGCTCTGTGGAAGCCCGGAGTGTCCATCAGGACTATCTGTGTATTGCCGCGGTTTATAATCGCGCAGATGCGGTTTCTCGTCGTCTGTGGCTTATTGGAAACTATAGCTATTTTTTCACCCACAAGCGTGTTCGTAAGCGTGGATTTGCCGACATTCGGGCGGCCTACTATTGTAATCATCGCTGATTTGGTCATAGGTTCATTTTTCATTTTTGTCTCTCTTTCCGCCCCTGACAAATATTGCAAGGGGTATCAACGTAAATATAATGATCAGTGCGGCGGCTGTGTGATTTTGAAAATAATCTATTGCGGCGTTCAGCTTGTCTGAGCGGAAGAAAATGATGCTGCCTAAAACAGCTGAGGCTATCGCCGCACAGAGCACAGCTCCGGCTGACGCGTCCTTCGCGATTCTTATTCCCTCCGCTTTTTCAGGATGTACCGTGTCGCAAATGCTTTCCAGCGCGGTATTCAGGCACTCCAGCGCCGTCACAAGGCCTATGCAGATAAGCACCGCCGCCCATTCGAAAGCCGATATATGTGTAACGAAGCCAGCAATAATAACATAAAAGGCAAAGCTCAGATGCACACGCATGTTCCGTTCTGATTGTATCGTTCCCAATATTCCACGAAAAGCGAATTTAAAACTCTTCATGCCTCTTTCACGCCCTCAATTCGCGCCATAATCTCTTTTTCGCGTGTGCGCATCTGACGCTTCATCACGCTCTCGTCGACGTGGTCATAGCCCAGTAGATGTAGAACGCTGTGAACGGTGAGATACTGTATCTCTCGCTTCGTTCCGTGCCCGAATTCCTCGCCCTGCGCTACAGCGTGTTCAAGTGATAGCGCCATATCGCCAAGGACTATCCTATCTGTTTCCGGGTTGCGCTCCGCGTTTTCGGGATCAAACGAGCCGGGTTCAAATTCGTTTGCGGGAAAGCTCAGCACGTCCGTCGCTGCATCGACCTTGCGGAACTCGCGGTTGAGCTTTCTTATTCCGACATCGTCCGTCAGCAGAACACTAACTTCGCAAGGCACAGCTATGCCCTCCGCTTCCAGCGCCGCGTTCACCGCCTCTGAAATCCAGTATCTTGAGGGAGCTTGTCCCAAGCCCCGCTTATCGCGCGATAAATAAATCTTATGTTTCATTTTCTTCACTGAGCTTTCTTTTTATAAGTTCTCTGCGGAGCCTTACCCGTTGCGGCAGGCTTCGGCGCGCTCTGTACCCGCTTATTTTCGTGCTTCTCGTAGGCCTCTATTATCCTCTGCACCAGTACGTGGCGCACGACGTCAGCCGCCGTCAGTTTGCAAATTTTTATGTCGTCGATGTCCTGAAGGATTCTCATTGCTTCCTTGAGTCCGCTCGGCTTGTCCCCCGGAAGGTCGATCTGCGTTATATCGCCTGTGATGACGACCTTTGAGCCGAAGCCGATACGCGTTAAAAACATCTTCATCTGCTCGGGAGTCGTGTTCTGCGCCTCATCCAGAATTATAAAGCTGTCATCCAGCGTTCTGCCGCGCATATAGGCGAGCGGCGCAACCTCGATGTTGCCTCGCTCAAGATATTTTGTATAGGTTTCCGTACCGAGCATATCGAAAAGCGCATCGTACAAGGGGCGCAGATAGGGGTCAACCTTACTCTGCAAATCGCCCGGTAAAAATCCCAGACGTTCGCCCGCTTCGACGGCGGGACGGGTGAGGATTATACGGTTGACCTCTTTGTTGCGGAACGACGCTACGGCCGCCGCGACGGCAAGATAGGTCTTGCCGGTTCCGGCGGGCCCAATGCCGAGCGTTATGGTGTTATTCGTTATTGCGTCAACATATTCCTTCTGACCGATGGTCTTCGCCTTTACGGGCTTACCCTTGCTGGTTATGCAGATAACGTCGCCCGCAATTTTATCGATTTTGCTCTCCGCGCCCTCGCGGACGAGCTTAATTATATAGCGTACATTTTGCTCATCGATGTTTTCGCCACGGGCAGCCAGAGACAAAAGCCCCGTGATTGCCTTTTCCGCTAACATCACGTTTTCCGCTTCGCCCGTTATATGCAGCTCCGCGTCCCTGTCGACGACCTTGACGGCAAGCTCCGATTCCACTATATGAATGTTCCTGTCAAAGGAACCGAAAACGCTGATTATCTGTTCCATGCGGTCAACCGGCATAATTCTTTCTATCATCGGGTTTCTTTTTCCTCCTTCGGGGCCTTAGCCTCGCTTATCTCCTCCGCGGACATTTCTTTTTCCACGGCAATGTTCTGAACGCACTCGGCGCGGAGCGTCCCGACGGCGAAGCCGTCTATGACGCTGAACGTGTATTCGGAGCTGATTATCTCTCCGTCACTGCCGATTTTACGGTTTAGCTCGCTCTTTACAAGAGCTTCGAGTCTCTGCTTTGCCGCGTCCTCCATAAAGTCCGCGTTATGAAGCTCATAGGCTCTCACAGTTTCCTTGACTACCGTCACGGGCAGTTCAAAAAAGCCTTTGATTCCCAGCCTGTGCTCACTAACGATATTATCACAGTCTACATCCAAAATTCTACTCTTACCGTAAAAATTTATACGGTCATTTCCGAATATTACAGCAAAACGGCTCTTTTTCTCGCCTGTATACACTTTTTCTTTATAGCACAGAGGCATTACGGCGCTGAGCTCATACCAAGTGTGCGCAATAACACTGCCTTCGGCGTGCATAATTTCCGTATTTCCGAAGCTTGACGGCACAGCGCCCGATATGAGTGTTTCATTCTCAAGCGCCGCCTGACCTTTTTTTAAAAGCGGAAACCCGCGCAAAACTCCCATGCTTTCTATTATGCCCGACTCGTCTGCGACGATTTTCACTGCCTCGTCCTCGTCAATAAGCTTTGGAATATCAGTTCTTTCCCGAACCTCGATAAGCGCCCTTGAGCCAAACACGCTTACGCTTATCCATTTTAGCTCCGGAATCTTGACAAGGACTCGGCTCCTTATGTTGTCGCTTGTAAACTTTGGCCAGTAGCTGCCTATGTACACGCCGCTGTCCTCAAGCGCGTTGAGTATTTCTATATCGCTCACTTTTTCGTTACCAGTGATTTCGATTTTCCAGATAAAAAAATAAGAGGCGATAAGAAGTGCCAGAAAAGACATTGGTAAAGCCCATAGAGCATAACGCCTTCTCAGCTTTTTTGCCTCTATCGGTCCCCCGCGCTTTTCAATGATTTTCGCCTCACAGCCGCATTTTTCCGCAAAGGCCAATATCTCGTCCGCATGCTTTAAACGTGTGCGGAACACAAACGTATAGTCGTCCTCGGGAGCGACGCCCCAAAAGTCGATATTTCCGGCGGCGCAGCGATTCAAGAGCCTTGTCGGTTCTACCCCGACGGCCCTTATGACAGCATAGCCCCGCGCTTCGTCCGACAGTCTTTCCATAATGCCCCCTCTTTCAGCAAAGCTCAACCGCGACTATGATACCTTTTATTACAAGCTCATTTCTTGTCATTGCCGTCAATTCAAGATCCTCTCCGCGTATCTGCATGAGCATGTTCCTGCCCCGCACCTCAATTAAATCTCGGGTATAGCTTTTCAGTCCTTCGTGGTTTTCAATCAGCACCTCGCTTCCGCCCGAAAGCGTGAGCTTCGGCACCCCCGGCACAAGCTCCGCGGGCAGGTCAAAAAGCTCTGTTACGGGGCGTTTTCGTACGGCATTTTTCAACTGACTCACCACCTCAAACAAGTTTATGCTTCACCAATTAGTTTTAGCAGCCGCGAAAACAGGAAACAGCCGTACTGCTCGTACATATGCTTTACAAAAGAAAAGGTGGTGCAAAGCATGACTGGCAAATTTTCGTTTATTCTCGCTGTTTTTCTGGCGCTCTGCGCTTTCATAGGGCTGTTATTCTGCCCCGCGGCGGCGTCCGGCGGAGCAAGAGCCGGTCTTATACTCTGCTCGGGCATTATTATTCCTTCGCTCTTTCCCTTTGCGGTTATCAGCAATATTTTTGTGGAACTCGGCCTGCCGCAAAGGCTTTCGAAATTCTGCACACCTGTGATGAAAAGGCTTTTCGGCGTTTCAGGTACGGGGAGCACGGCGTTTATTCTCGGCATTGCGGGAGGCTATCCGCTCGGAGTTATTTCCGTCTCCGAAATGTATTCGAAGGGCGCGCTGCAAAAAAAAGAAGCCGAAAGGCTTCTCGGCTTCTGTGATAATTCTGGGCCGGCGTTTATAGTTTCCGTCGCGGGCGTCGCCGTATTCGGCAGTGTTAGGGTTGGCTTTTTCCTCTATGGCGTACATATTCTCGCGGCTCTCCTCACGGGTATGTTCCTCAAAACCGGAAAAAGCTACGGAAACGCTCATGTCCTGTCTCTGCCTGACGCAAGTCTCTCCGGCGCGTTCACATCAAGCGTCAAGCGGGCAACGACCGCGATGGTCACGGTCTGCGGCTTCGTTGTTTTTTTCAGTGTCCTTGTAGGACTGCTGGACGCCCACGGCACGCTTCAGGCACTGACGGGAGCGCTTTCGGCGCGCTTTGGGACTGAGCTACATTTTTCGCGCAGTCTTCTGACAGGGCTTCTGGAGATTGGCACCGGAACAAGCTCAATGTACGGGCTCCGTACAGAGCCGGATAACCTCGCGCTTTGCTCCTTTCTTATCGGCTGGGGCGGCTTATCGGTGCACGCGCAGGCAGCCGCCGTAATAGGCGAGGGCGGACTGAGTCCCGCTCGGCACACTTTCGGAAAGCTGCTTCACGGCGTTCTGTCCGCCCTTATCACATTTATCGTTTTTCCTTTAGCCTTCGGATGAACGCTTGGTTTCCTCGTAATTCTGGTTCCATTTTATGACGTCGACTCCGCCGTTGTTGCAATAGTCGAAATCCGCGCCGAATATACTGTGGATATCCTCAAGTCCCGTACACATTGAGTTATACAGAGTGTCGTTTATTACGCCCAGATTGTTGCCGCTCTGGTAGGATGCAATTGCCGACTGGAGGTTCCACAGCCTGTAGCGCCAGTCGCTCGTAATATTTACATCGTTTAGGTCGACCATGTACATCGGAGCGTAGGACACGTTGCGCAGATATGTCTCTCCGGTGTCAAGGTTTTTCTGGATATCGATATTCAGCACCGCCGTGAGGTCGGTGTATTTATCGTCCTGACAGGACACGAAGTTGCCGAGACTGTACACAAGGAAACAGGTTTTTTCGTTGCCCTCGTCATCCTTTACGCGGCGCAGCTCCATAGGCTCCGGCACATGAGTGTGGCCGCCGATGATTATATCCGCTCCCTGCTGGAACAGGAGGTCTGCGAGCTCCTTCTGATAATCGACCGGCTCTGTATAATACTCGTTGCCCCAGTGCATCTGAACAACAATCATGTCCGTTTTCAAAGCGCGAGCCGCGGTCATATCGGACTTGAGGCGGTCGTAATCAATATCTTTGAGCGTGTTCATATAGTCCTTGAAAAAGATATTTGCGCAATAGGGACTGTCTTCCACTGTCATTGCGTTTGTGCCGTAAGTAAAGCTTAGAAAAGCAAAGCTGACTCCGTTGATATTCTTGACCAGTATGCCGTTATGAGCGTCTCTCTCTTCCTTAGAGCGATAGGTTCCCACATGGTCAAGCCCGTTTTTATCCAGAACATCCAGCGTGCGGACGAGTCCCGACAGGAGGCTGTCCATGCAGTGGTTCGAGGCGGTGTTTACCATGTCGATTCCGAGCTTTTTAAGGCTTACCGCAAGATCCGCGGGCGATTTGAACATCGGGTAGCCGGAGTATTCGGTCGTATCAGGAAAGGTCGTTTCCATAGTGCAGACAGCGTAGTCCGCGTTTTTCACAAAGTCCGACGCGCCGCTGAAAATCGGAACGTAATTATATGTGCCGTCGCTTTTTTTTGCCTGATCGTTCAGTCCCGTGTGAGCGACAATATCTCCGCAGAAGGCAAGCTTCACGTTTGCTGCATTCGCAGGCTCTGTAAAGGTCGGCGTGGGAGTCGGCGTTGGGGTCATCGTCGGAGCAGGCGTTGCCTGTTCTTCGAGAAGCGCCTGTTCCTGCTCGATGTGCTGGCTGTAGCTTTTATAAACCGTGACTCCGAGTATCCCTATCAGTAAGACTAGAATCACGCTCAATATGCCTTTTAGAATTTCTTTCATAGCACATTCCTTTCGAATGCTTTACTCAGAAGTAAATCTTTGTTTGGTATTCGTTCCCGGTTATTCGCCAAAGCCGCAATACAGCGTTTTGGCAAATGCTATATAGTCACGTAAAATAACCGCCTAGCGATTATTTTACCATATACTTTGGAAAAATAAAGTGTATTTGCGTCAAAAAGTATGTTAAAATATCGTGAACGAGATAATTTATGCATTCCTTCGGAGGCAGCGATGGACGAAATCAAAAAAAATCAAGTCTATACCGCGGAGATTGAAGGCTATTCCAGCACGGGCGCGGGAGTCGCCCGCGTCCTCGGAAGAGCCGTTTTTGTGGACTTTGCGCTGATGGGCGAAATATGGGAAATTTTGATACTCAAGGTAACGTCCTCAGCTGTTTACGGCAAGGGAACGAAGTGCGTTAGAGCCTCAACGGAGCGCGTTTCGCCTGCCTGCCCGGTTTTCGGCAAGTGCGGCGGCTGCGACCTGATGCACATGAGCTACGACGAGGAACTTTCCTTCAAGCTCTCCCGTGTGAACGATGCGATAAAGCGGGTGGGCGGGCTTGATTTTGTTATAGATGAAATTATTGGGGCGGACGAAGGCAAAAACCTCCGCTACCGCAACAAGGCGATTTTTGCTGTCGGGCAGGACAAAAGCGGAAAGGCCTTGACGGGCTTTTTCCGAGAGCGCAGCCACGATATTATAGACGCGCCAGACTGTCTCATTCAGACCGAGCTTCCCGTCCGCTGTGCGTCGGCCCTGCGCGAATTCATGGATAAAAACGGCGTTGCCGCGTATAACGAAAAGAGCGGCAAGGGGCAGATAAGGCACATTTTCACAAGGTGCAGTCTGAAATATCCTCAAGCTGTCGCCTGCATCGTTTCGGCACGCGGTCTGCACGAGCACACAGATGCTCTTATTAATGTGCTGCGCGAAAAATGCCCTGAGCTTACGGGCATAGTTCTCTGTATCAACAAAACCCGCGGCAACACAGTGCTCGCGGGCGATTTTCATACGCTCTGGGGCAGCGAGGTTATTGAGGACGAGCTGTGCGGTCTGCGTTTTCGGATTTCACCCCTGAGCTTTTATCAGATTAACCCTCGGCAGGCCGAGAAGCTCTATATGCGTGCGCTTGAGTACGCAAGTCCCGACGGTGACGGAGTCGTGCTCGATCTCTACTGCGGCACAGGCACGATAAGTCTCTGCCTTGCGCGCGGGGCAAAATTTGTCTACGGCGCGGAAATTGTAGAATCCGCCGTAATCAATGCGCGTCAGAACGCGGAGGCAAACGGAATCAAAAACGCGGAATTCCTTTTGGGCGATGCGGGTGACGCCGCGAAAAAGCTAGCCCTCTCCGGCGTAAAGCCAGACTCGGTCGTAGTCGACCCCCCGCGCAAGGGACTAACGGTTGATGTAATAGACGAAATCTGCGTGATGAAGCCCACCCGCGTCGTATATGTCTCCTGCGACCCCGCTACCCTTTCGCGCGACATGAGGCTCTTTTCCGAGCGCGGCTACCTCCCCCAAAAAGGCACCGCAGTCGATATGTTCCCCAGAACAAGGCACGTTGAGTGCGTGGTATTGATGTCAAGGGTTTAGCGCTGTTTTGCGATACCAGAACGGTAAAGGGAGAATTATTATGAAATATGAGTACGATTTTAAACTGGACCAAATGTTTGATAGAAATGAAGAGTATGACTTGTTTATTTGTTCATGCTGTTTTGCATTGTCAGATTTATTGATAATAAACCAAGAAATACTTGAAGCAGCTAACAATCCGCAGAAATGGTATTCTTCTTTGTTTTTCAGAATGAATATGGGGTTTGCTCGTGAAGCCTACGAGTTGCTTAAATCAAAATTTACTAATGAAAACTTTAAAAATATATATTTAGTACCCATAGAAAGTGCTGTTGAGCGCTACACAGAAATCGATAATATTATAAATGGAAAAACCGAATTAAAGACCTTTAAGGAGCAGAAGCTTAATGATAATCGTCATTTAATTTTCCATTATCCAAAAGACCTAAAGGGGTACTGTATACTTAACGAAGTACTTAGCAATCTGGAAAAAGACGGTGAATTATTTAATTATTACGACTCAGATGATACAGATACGGTTGAACGCCAGAAATTTAAGTTCGCTGCAGCCATCCAATTTAATGCTCTGTTTGGAATACATAAGGCTACTGGTGATGAGTCTGCGCAAATTGTAAGCGATTTAGCCTTTTTGACTGCCCGAATTTTAAGTTTACTAGAATTATTATTCGGTGAGTTCGCGAGCAAAAAGCAATGGAATATTGGAGCATCCAAAAATGGAGCATGCGATACGATAAAGCTATCACTTTGATTAAGATAACATACTTATAATAATATTTTCCTCCCTCATATAAACAAGAAAGGCACTCTTTTTAGGTGTGAACTCGCTCTTGGGAAACATTTTATAATACCGAAAAAGTTTTATATTTTACTATTGACTTGAAGTTAGCTCCAATGTGTATAATTAATAAGACACATGGCGAGCGCCGCGAATGAGCGTTTCAGACAGAAACGGCCATTCGCCTTATTAAAAAGCGAAAACACAAAAGGAGCGAACGAGAAGTGGAAAAAGCAAAGGTTTATTTTTCGGATTTCCGTACTGTGGCTTTCGGAGACGGCCTTCCTGTTAAGCTAAAGAAGCTTATCAAGACAGCCGGAATCGGACAAATTGACATAGACGGCAAGTTTGTCGCCATTAAAATGCATTTCGGCGAAATGGGCAACATCAGCTATCTTCGTCCGAATTACGCCAGAGCGGTGGTTGACGTTGTGAAGGAGCTGGGCGGAAAGCCTTATTTAACCGACTGCAACACTCTGTATCCCGGCAGTCGTAAAAACGCGCTTGAGCATCTGCAGTGCGCCTGGGAAAACGGTTTTACGCCCCTTACCGTCGGCTGTCCGCTGCTTATCGGCGACGGTCTCAAGGGCACAGATGATATTGCCGTGCCCGTAGTGGGCGGCGAATATGTTAAGGAAGCCAAAATCGGACGTGCCATCATGGACGCGGATGTTTTCATCAGCCTGACCCATTTCAAGGGGCATGAAATGACCGGTTTCGGCGGCACTATCAAGAACATCGGCATGGGCTGCGGTTCCCGCGCCGGAAAAAAAGATCAGCACAGCAGCGGCAAGGCTAACATTAATCCTGATTTATGCCGCGGCTGCCGTAAATGTCAGAAAGAGTGTGCCAACGGCGGTTTGGTGTTTGACGACGCCGCGAAGAAAATGACGGTCAGTCATGAAAACTGCGTCGGCTGCGGGCGCTGCCTGGGAGCCTGCAATTTCGACGCTATCGAGTTTGAAAACGACTCGGCAAGCGAGCTGCTCAACTGCCGCATGGCGGAATACACAAAGGCCGTCCTGGATGGCCGTCCCAATTTTCACATTTCTCTTGTGGTGGATGTGTCCCCCAACTGTGACTGTCACGGAGAAAATGATGCTCCCATTCTGCCGAATCTGGGCATGTTTGCCTCCTTTGATCCGCTGGCTCTGGACCAGGCCTGCGCAGACGCCTGTTTGAAATCTCAGCCGCTTCCTGGAAGCCAGCTTTCAGACAATCTTGCGAAACCGGGTTTCGCTGACCATCACGACCATTTTGTAAATTCCACACCTGAGTCCGAGTGGCGCAGCTGTTTGGAGCATGCTGAAAAAATCGGTCTGGGTTCTCGGGATTATGAGCTGATAACAGTCAAATAAATCGGCTGTACAATAAAAGGGCACGCAGGAATTAATCTCCTCCGCGCCCTTTTAATTATAAGGTACCTCCGCATGCGGGAGAAAACACTAATGATCGCCCATTTCATCTCTTAACACCAGCAGAGCCTCCATCATTCTCGGAAAGCCCCCGCTGGGTGCAACCAATAAAATAGCGTGCTCAATTTCTTCTCTTGTGCAGCCGTATTTAATCGCTTTTCTGATATGCGTTCTGAGTGCAAATTCATACTGGCAGGACGCAGAAATGGCCACCTTTATCAGCCACCTGGTTTTTTTTTCAAGCGGTCCGCCCTCTTCGTGCAGTCTGTTGCCGTATTCTTCATACGCCTCATAAATACTGCCGTGGTTTTCTATGAAATAGTTCAAGTTTTCTTCTATTACGTCCAGTTTCATCACTCCTTTAGTTCTTATATTCGATAGCTTTTTATATTTTTCCAAATTTATTCATAATGCTTTAATAATGATAGCATATTATGATAAAAAGTGTTTGTACCCGTTATGGTTTTAGCCAAGCGTCGCTATGTCAGTTTGATAAAGAGAGAGAAGAGATAAATATGGAACTAAGCTGTGCCGAATACAGAGCCCTTGTTGAATATTCCCCAACCATGATTTGGCGCGCGGGAACAGACGGTAAATGCAGTTACTTTAACGAAATATGGCTGAATTTTACCGGCAGGACTTTTGAGGAAGAGCTGGGTGAAGGCTGGGCAGCGGGCGTACATCCGGAGGATCTTGATTTCTGTGTGAGCACTTACATGAAAGCCTTTAACAATCATGAGCGCTTCGAAATGGAGTACCGGCTGAAGCGTTATGACGGACAGTTTCGATGGATTAACGACAGGGGCGTTCCGTTCTTCGATGAAAAGGGTTTTTTTGCCGGCTACATAGGTAGCTGCGTTGATGTGACCGAGAGGATTGAAGGTGAAAAGCTGACAAAAATGGCCCGCAATGATAACCTGACGGGATTGTTTAACCGCAACTATCTGGAATATTTGCTTAACTCCGAGTTTCATAAGGCACGTCAGGAAAACATAAACTTCATTATTATGATGGCGGACATTGATAAATTCAAAACAATTAACGATAGCTACGGTCATGGCAGCGGCGACGTTGTATTGCGTTCAGTCGCTCAAAAGTTATCCGAAAACATCCGCAAATCAGACATAGCCGGAAGATTCGGCGGCGACGAATTTGTGGTTATTCTTTCAAAGATTACAACTGATGAGGCACGGGAAATAGCTCAGAGAATACTGGACTCGGTTTTGAGTATAACTGCCGGAGAGCTAAGCTCCGGAGTCAGCCTGAGTATCGGAATCGCGTGTCAATCGGACGAAAAAAACGTACTTGAGGTAGTTGAAAAAGCTGACAAGGCCATGTATCATGCTAAGCAGGACGGCGGCAACAGATTTTATCTGTTATAAGGCTGCGTTATTTCAGAAAGGAGCTGGCTCTGTGATTAGTCGTGATTTGGAGCTTCTTAACAGGCTCAAGGTCGGAATTGTCGGCTGCGGTCATCTGGGCCAGGCCATTGCGCAGTCCTTATTGGCTAATGGGCTGGAAAAAGAAAATCTTCTTCTTTCCTACAGGGGTAACCCTCTGACCTATCAAAAGCTCGAAGCGAAGGGGCTGACACCCTGCCTTACAGACAATAAAAGACTGTTTGCGGAAGCGGGTATTATCCTGCTCATTACAAAGCCTGATGACATATCGGAGTTTGAGGGAATGTCTTCCTCCGACAAGAGTCTGATCGTCTCCTGTATGGCAGGCGTACCCATAGAATTATTGAGCAGCATATTTGAAAAGAATGTTTACCGTATGATGTTCAGCGGACCGGATACCATTTCATCCGAAAAAGGCATTGCCGCCGCTTATCCGCGGCACGAATATCTGGAACTTCTTACGAGTATGCTGAATCTCAAGTACATACAAATCAACGCGGAAAAAGATATGGACATCTTCACTGCGGGAGTCTGCCTGCCCGCCGCAATACTGAAGCTTAAAAACCCTCACGCTTGCTCCGCGGCAGTCAAGAGAATCGGAGTGGAATTTCCTTTGCTTACGGAGCTTTATGCCTGGGCAGTCGAATCAGTGCCCGACCTTCAGGACGATGCGGAAGCTGAGCTGTATATCAAAAAAATGGCCACGAAGGGCGGAATAACCGAAGCAATAATCAACAGCCTGCAAAACGGCAAGGCTTTGGATGCCGCCCTGCTCAAGGGTATTGACCGCGCGGAAGAAATCTCTCTTGGGATACAAAAATCAATTACTGCCGAACTATAAAAAACCGGTGCGGAATTCTTACCGCGCCGGTTTTTTTGTTGTAACTGTAAATAAAAACATATTGACTTTGCCGCGAATGCGGAGTCCTAGCTTTATCCCCGCTTACTAGGCGCCGTCACCGGCTTTTAAGCGGAAATACCGGTAGGAGAGTATTCCTACGGGGATGAAATATGCACACCAGAACTCGAGAATTGCAGTGCCTATCCAAGCAGCACCCTTCATATCCGTGCTGAAAAGTCCGAGCGTAGGCATTATAAAACACGTTACCGCAAATACTCCGTGAATCAGCAGCAGCGCCTTCAGCCATTTGTCCCCTTTATCCTTGACAACAATTGTCAGTCCCGCAAAGAAGGTTGACACTGCCATCAGGCAATAGCCCAGCAAATCCAAACTAAAAAACAGGCCGAATTTGCTGTAGTCCAGTATTTTTGCCGCCTCTTCCGTCAAGCCGTCGTTGGCCACTGCTGTGAGCTGTGTATAGTAAACAACAGTGTTGCACAGCGCATACATGCCCACAAACACAAGAGCGCACATGGCGGCAGCCTTTGTATCTCGTCTTCCGTAACGGCAATATCCGCAGGTCATCATCACAAGTCCCCATGCAATTAAGATACTTGTCAGGTAGCACATCCACAGCAGTCCGGTAAGCATACAAATCGCAAAGCCTAAAACTGCGGCTAAGTTAATACCGGCTCCCACCATACCGAGTTTTCTATCCATTATCTGAACCCTCCATTACCATATATCGTGTCAACTATTCTGTCGATGTATATATCTCTTTCTTTTTTTTCGTAAAAATCCACGTTCATACTCTTCTTCAGCAAATCTCTTCGCAAAAATGATTGCTGCAAAATTGAGGTGAGTATGAACGCTTCATGAATATCCTCATCAGAGGGTTTTTCTTTTAAGCCGCCTCCCGCAAAGCCATAAATCGTTCTCGTTGTATTATCGAGCTCTTTCGGGTTTGACATATCCCCCAATATAGAAATTCGCGAAATCTGCTGGCTGCTCATTAAAAAATCCATGACCAGCTTTGCAATAAGCTTTATTCTGTCAATGCGCGGTAAGCTTTCACCTATATCCGGCTTAAATGAAGAAATAACGCCGATAATGATTCTTTGTACACAGCTTTCTATCAGCTTCTCCTTGGATTCGAAATAATGATTGATCAGACCGACGCCCACTTGCGCGCGCTCGGCAATTTTCCTGATTGTTATCCTATTCGTGTCCCCGCCGCTTTCCTCAATCAGAGCAATCGTCTGGGACAATATTCTCTCCTTTGTCAGTTCCGATTTTTCCAATATAAGACCTCTTTCCGCAATTGAACGTTGTTCAATTGCATTATAAGCACTGATTTTCTGTTTGTCAACCGCGATTGCTCTTGACAGATAATTAAATATGCGTTATAATGACCGTACAGTCAGTGATTGTGGAGTCATTAAATGAATAAAACAATTCGTGAACTTCAAAAGGAGCAGACAGGCGCTTTGCTCATCAAAACCGCATATGAGGTGTTTTCCGAAAAGGGAATTATGGACACCCGCGTTTCGGACATTGCGCAGGCAGCCGGAGTCTCGCACGGAACGATATTCGTACACTTCCCTTCTATGGAAGCGCTCATTGAGAAAGTCGTGGCTGTCTACGGGCAAAAAATCGCTTTGCGCACCCATGAGCTTACCGGCACCAGTGTAAGTCTTAGCGAACTTCTGCACGCTCATCTTGACGCCATTATGGAGTATGAACCCTTTTACACCCGGCTGATACTCGAAAACCGCTTCCTGCCTGTCGGTGCGAGAGACTGTTTTGTTGAAGTCCAGTCCGCTGTCTCTCTTCATTTCAGTCGTGCCGCCGAGCGAGAAATCAGGGACAGCGGAGTTCCGTCCTATATGCTCTTCAATATGTGGGTCGGGCTTGTGCATTATTATCTTATGAACGGCGAGCTTTTCGCGCCGGGAGAAAGCGTTATTTCACACTGCGGCGAAGCGTTGATTCAAAACTATTTAAAATTATTGAAAGGTGATAAGAAAAAATGAAAGTATGCATTGCCTGCGGGATGCCCATGACGAAGCCCGCCGATTATCCGAATCAGGACGAAAGCAAGGACTACTGCATCTACTGCGCCAGACCGGACGGCTCGATGCAGTCCTATCCTGAAAAGCTTGAAGGAACCGCCGACTTTCTCGTGAAAACCCAGGGGCTGGACAAAAAGGCGGCTCATGAGGCTGCAATCCGTATTCTCGCGAAGCTCCCAGCTTGGAAAGAATGCTCCCAAAGCTGAATATCCGATTAAGCGCTGCCTGACTCGAAATTCGAGCCGGGCAGTATTTTTTTCATTAAGCTTCCTCCGACACGGAGGACAATTATCCGAAACAAAGGATTAAGCATAAAATTAATGTCATATCTTGTCATATTCTGTCGCTTAGCATATAATAAACCTGAACAAGCCATTGGTTTATGATATAATTAAAAATAGGTTATACTTTCCGGAGCTGCACTGTGCGGAGAAGGGTGGATATGCAATACAGGTTCTTTCCATATTTGTGGATATCGATTGCGTTGACGGTCATTTTGATCTATTTGATCAGCTTTGCATGGAAACGGCGCTCCTTAAAGAGTGTTCCGTGCTTTTTACTTGCGCTTATTTTTGCCGCCGTCTGGGTAATATCTCAGGCTTTGGAAATATCCGCCGTCGATTTGTCGACGAAGCTTATTTGGGCAAACATAATGTATATTCCCTCAACCTTGACGCCTGTCGCTTATTTCTTTCTGGCCATTAAGTTCGTTGATATGGAAAATCTGCAAAAGAAGCGTTGGCTGCCGGTTTGTCTGCTGATTATGCCTATTATTATGAATTTATTGCTCTGGACAAATGACTATCACGGTTTAATCCGGCTTAACGTCTTTCTGGATACCAGCGGCCCGATTCCAGTTGTCGGAAAGACTTACGGCCCGTTTTTCCGGATATACACTGTCTATAATTGTCTGCTTACTGTAGTAACACTGTTCATATTAATAAGAGGACTGCGCGCTTCAAAAGACAGGCAGCGGCGGGCGCAGATACTCTCACTCTTTTTGGGACTTTTATTACCGGCGTGCTCTGTCTGCATTTTTATATCGAAAGTCTTTCCTTTTAAAATTGACCCGACTCCTATAGTTATCGGTCTGTCAGGACTTATTATCTCCTGGGGAATTTTCAGGTATCGTTTATTCGATATAGTGAAAATTGCTTATTCCACAGTCATAAGGGAAATGTGCGCAGGCCTGATTATTATTGATAATGAAGAAATTGCTTTAGAGATAAACCCTGCCGCCGCGAGCATGCTTAAGCTGCCCCCTCACGTTTCCGACGGTATGCCTGTCAAAAAGCTGCTGGAGGCTTATCCGCAGCTTGTCGGTCTGTTTGAGGCAAAAAGCAACATAACGGAAGAGGTCATTCTTTCTGATGAGGATGGCACAAACTATTTCGAGGTCTCATTAAAACGCCTCGAAAAGTCCGCTGACGCCCCGCTCGGCTGGATAATGCAGATATACAATATCACGAAAAGAAAGCTTGAAGAAGAAAAAATCCGGCACGTCGCGTCTCACGACGCGCTGACAGGTCTTTTGAACAGAGCCCACTTCCAATTGGTATTTTCGGAAGAATTGGCACACGCAAAAATGACCGAATCAACTTTTGCGGTTGCATATCTGGACTTGGATGATTTTAAGCTTATTAATGACACATATGGGCATGAAGTGGGCGACGAGTTCCTTAAGGAGGTCGCGCTGCGGCTTACCGGAATTCTCCGAGCCTCCGATATCATTGCAAGGTACGGCGGAGATGAATATGTTATTCTTTTCCCGACCGTCGGTGAAAACGAAAAGCTCGAGCTTGTAAGCGCGAAAATATTCAAAGCCTTTGAAGAAAACTTTGTGCATGACGGCATTCCCCTTCAAATTAAAGCAAGCATCGGCTTCAGTGTTTATCCGAAGGACGGAAACAGTCTTGATACCCTGATTAACAAAGCCGATAAAGCCATGTACACGGTCAAATCCACAGAAAAAAACAGCTCCTGTATATACAGTGAGCGCTGTATGCCCGGTTTATAGGCCCCGCCGTCAGAGAATTACTTGTTTGCCCCAGCTTAATCAGGGAGGATTACATATGCGCAAGGACATAAAAAAGCTTATATCCGAAATGACGCTCGAAGAAAAGGCCGGATTCTGCTCCGGAATTGACGACTGGCACACGATGCCGATTGAACGGCTCGGAATACCCTCAATTATGATGACGGACGGGCCGCACGGCGTACGTAAGGAAATGGAGAATGTCGAAAAAGGCCTGCTTTCCACTCCGAGCTATCCCTCGACCTGCTTTCCGACGGCCTGCGCCGTCGCCTGTTCCTGGGACACTGCGCTTATGCAGCGGCTCGGAGAGGCGCTGGGCGACGAGTGCGCGGCGAGCGGCGTATCGATTCTGCTCGGCCCCGGCGTCAACATCAAGCGTTCCCCCCTCTGCGGGAGAAATTTTGAATACTATTCCGAAGACCCCTACCTCGCCGGCAAGCTTGCCGCGGGACTCATTAACGGGGTGCAGAGCCGCGGCATAGGCACGTCGCTCAAGCACTTTGCCGCGAACAATCAGGAAACACAGCGCCTTACGACAGACACGATAGTTGACGAGCGCACCCTGCGTGAAATCTATCTCACAAATTTTGAGATACCGGTGAAAGAAGCAAAGCCGTGGACGCTTATGTGCGCATATAACAGGCTGAGCGGTGAATTTTGTTCGGAAAACAAACGGCTGCTGACCGATATACTGCGCGAAGAATGGGGCTTTGACGGCTTCGTTATGTCCGACTGGGGCGCGGTCAACGAGAGAGACGACGGCGTTTTGGCTGGGCTCGACCTTGAGATGCCCTCAGGCGGAGAGGACAGTGTAAACAAAATCATCGAGGCTGTCAACAGCGGTAAGTTCTCCGAGAGCGTACTTGACCGAACGGTAGGGCGCATACTTGAAAAAGTTCTAAAAGTCGCCGAGAACAGACGGGATAACTCCTCCTACGATAATACGGAGCATCATGATCTTGCTCGGAGCCTTGCCGGTGAAAGCATGGTGCTTCTTAAAAATGACGGTGTCCTGCCCCTTGAAAGAAGAGGCTCCCTCGCGGTCATCGGCGCGTTTGCCGCAAAGCCTCGCATTCAGGGCGGGGGAAGTTCGCACATTACACCCACCGCGCTGTCCGTCCCACTCGATGAAATCAAAACATTGGCGGGGAGCGGCGTCACGGTCACTTTCTGCGAGGGCTACCGTCTTGACGAGGAACAGGAGGACTTTGGGATCGGTTTCGAAAGTGTCTGCGACACTCCGGACGAAAAGCTCATAGGCGAAGCTGTCAACGCGGCGGAATGTGCGGATAAAACCATCATGTTTTTGGGGCTTCCCGATAAGTTTGAGTCGGAGGGCTATGACCGCACGCATATGCGTCTGCCTCTTGGGCAGCTGGCTCTTCTCGAGGCAGTTGCCGGGAAGACAAAGAATATTATTGTCGTTCTGATGAACGGTTCGCCCGTCGAGATGCCGTGGCTGGGATGTGTCTCGGGCGTTCTGGAGGCTTATCTCGGAGGTCAGGCAGCGGGCGGGGCTATTGCGGACATTCTGTTCGGTGATGTGAACCCCAGCGGTAAGCTCGCGGAAACCTTCCCCGTAAAGGTTTCCGACAATCCCTCCTACCTCTTTTTCCCCGGGTCGAGAAACCGCGCTGAATACAGAGAGGGCATCTTCGTGGGCTACAGGTACTACGAGAAAAAGCAGCTTGCGCCGCTCTTCCCCTTCGGTTTTGGTCTGAGCTACACGCACTTCGCCTATACTTATATTCAGACAAGCGGCGATGTTATTGACGAGCGCGAAACGCTCGCTGTCAGTGTAACCGTTAAGAATACCGGCTCAGCTGCAGGCGCTGAGATCGTTCAGGTCTACGTCCGCGACAGGGACAGTACCGTTCAAAGACCGGAAAAGGAACTGAAGGGCTTTGCAAAGGTTTTTCTTGCGCCGAATGAGGAAAAGACCGTCAACGTCACACTTGATAAACGCGCCTTCGCTTTCTGGGATGAGGAATCCGGCAACTGGCAGGTCGAAAGCGGTGAATTTGATATTCTCGCCGGCGGTTCCTCAGCGGATACTCCGCTTGTTAAGACTGTTACGGTCAATTCCGCCTATGTGAAGAAGGTTCATTTCACCCGCAATTCCACTATAGGAGAGGTACTTGCCGATCCTATGGGCTACGCGATAATGGTCGAGGCTGCGGGCGAAGAGCTTGTCAGGTCCGTCCCTCCTTTTGTGCTCGCAATGCCCCTGCGCAGTATACATATGCATATGCCGGAGATGAGCGAAGAGGTTATCGCGGGATTTATTGAGATTTTGAACTCATAACACACCGCGAAAACCATCGCCGCCGAAAGCTGAATAAAGCCCAGTTTGCCCGCATCGTCCTTTTTAATATGGCTGAATGTTCCATTAGTACAGGGGCCGGAACTATAGAATAAATAGATATATAGTTGCTCAAACGGAATAATTTTTTCTAATGCTATCGGAGGTAGTCGGAATGACGGATCAAGGAAATCAGCAGATTTTGGCTTCCATGCCCGTTGGATACGTTCTGTGCAGAATGCTGATGAACGAAGATGGTCTCCCCTGTGATTTCGAATTTATTGATGCAAACGAGGCATTTGAAGAAGTGACCTCTCTGAAAGCATCTGATATTATCGGGAAAAGTCTGTCCAAAGTTATGCCCGGACTTAAAAAATACAGGCCCGATTGGATTTGGCTTTTTTCTGATATTGCTTTTAACGGGCAAAACAAGGCCTTTGAGCAGTATTCGCAGGAGCTTAAAAAATGGTTCAAAATAAGCTCATATTCGCCTGAAAATGGCTATTTCGTTGCGCTGGTCACTGACATAACACGAGAAAAAGAACATGGCATGAATCTGGCTGACAGTAACAGGCTGCTAACGGATTTTCTTAACTCAAGCTCTGATATGATCTATCTCAAGGACGACAAGTTCCGCCACCTTTTCGCCAATAAGGCTCTGGCGACTTATGTAGGAATATCCCAGAGGGATATCATCGGGAAAGATGACTTTTCTCTCTATCCCCGCGCAATGGCAGAGACTTGCCGGGCAACGGATGAGGCAGTGAAAGAATCCCGCTGCAGAACCGTATCTGAAGAGGCCGTATCAGACAGGACTTACGAAACTGTTAAATTTCCTGTTTCCTGTCCAAACGGCACTTCCGGAATAGGCGCGTTTATTAAGGACATCACTGACCGGAAAAGTCAGGAAGAAAACCTCAAAAAGCAGCTTTCGCGGCAAAACATTCTGACTGATGTATTTATGAAAAACTTTGAAAGCCGTCAGGAGTTGCTCAATTACACTCTTTCGAGGTCGCTCGAACTCACCGGAAGCGAATACGGCTATACTTGTCTTTACGACGAGGAAAGCCGCGAATTTACACTTAGCTCACAGACTTTCGGTGTTACCGCCGACAGCAAAATCATAGATGAGCAAATAAAAAACAGGCTTGACAGCGCCGGTATATGGGAAGAAGTAATTCGGTGCAGAAAACCTGTTATCTTTAATGATATGAACGGAACCGAGATGAACTTAAGCGATTCATCCGCAGGGTCCGTAAAGATAAAAAACACTATGGCGCTTCCCGTAATTGTAGATGGCAGGATTGTTGCTGTCGTGGGTGTGGGCAATAAGGCTTCAGCTTATTCAGACATCGATGTCAGCGAAATGAAAATTTTGATTCAGAGTGCCTGGCTCGCCGTCGAGAAGCGAACCGCGCATATGATTATCCTCGCGGAGCGAGAAAAATATGAATCAAGTCTAAACGAGCTGCCCGCTCTTATCTGTGAATTTCTGCCCGACAGAACGCTTTCCTTTGTAAACAAAGAATACTGCCTGTACTTTGGAATGACGTTTGAGGAGATTATCGGCAGGAAGTTTCTGGACTTTGTTTCGGAAGAAGAGATAGAGAAACTCATCCGGCAGTATTTTAATCTGAGCCTGCAGAACAGAACGAGCGATTTTGAGCTTGCGATTGATATAAACGGTGAGAAAAAATGGCAGAGGTGGCGCAACATAGGCATTTTTGACGAGCAGGGTCAGCTCCTTCGTTACTATTCGGTAGGCGTTGACATTACCGAAAGGAAAGCTCTTTCAGATGAACGGGAGCGGCTGCTTGCGCAGATGGACGCAATGTTCTCTGAACATGAGGCAGTCATGCTGCTTATTGAGCCCGATTCCGGAAAAATCATTGATTCCAATCCTTCCGCTTCTTTGTTTTACGGATATTCGCGGGAAGAACTGTTGAATATGTACATACAGGAAATTAATCAGTTCCCTGAGAACGAAGTATCCGGGTATCTACTGAAAATTCTAAATAGGGAGCAAAACTGCTTCACATGTCCGCACAGGCTTAAAAATGGGCAGATTAAATATGTTGACGTATACAGCAGTCCAATATCATACAACGGAAAGACCGCTCTTTTCTCCATAGTATTCGATGTGACAGGAAGAGAAGCGGCGTTAAGGGAAATAGTCTATATCAATTATCACGACTACCTTACGGGAATATATAACAGAAGGTTCTTCGAAGAGGAGTTTGAGCGTCTCAACACGGCCGACAATTTCCCGATTACCGTACTCATGGGAGATATCAACGGGCTCAAGCTGATTAACGACTCTCTGGGGCACCACGCGGGAGACAATGTAATTAAGGAAGCCTCCGGAAGAATCGCCGCGAATCTGCGTTCCGATGACATTTTTGCCAGAATCGGAGGGGATGAATTCGGAGTAATTCTCACGAAAACGGATGAAGCCGCCGCCAACTCAATTGTCAAGCAAATTATAAGCGGTGTTGAATACGGCACTGACGGTGCGGAGGCAGAAAACAGGCTTCTTTCCATTTCCTTTGGTTTTGCCGTGCAGAGAGCTGCCTGTGATTCTCTCGGTGTTCTCATGAAGGAAGCGGAGGGCTATCTGTATAGTAAAAAATACTACGATAACAGAAGCCTGAAAAGCAAAGCCGTAGATATCATTATGAATACCCTCTTCGAGAAAAGTTCGAGAGATAAGCTGCATTCTGAAAGAGTCGGGAATATTTCCGCTTTGATAGCCGAAAACCTCGGTTTTGATACGGAACGTATCGATAAAATACGTGTTGCCGGCTGGCTGCACGATATTGGGAAGATAGGCATTCCCGAATATGTGCTAAACAAGGAGAGCGGGCTTAACGACGAAGAATGGGCCGTTATGAAAACTCACCCTGAAAAGGGCTGGAGGATACTTGCAAATACCCATGAATTCTTCGAGATAAGCGATATTGTACTTTATCATCACGAAAAATGGGACGGCAGCGGCTATCCCACGGGTCTGAGCGGTGAGGAAATCCCGCTCGAAACTCGAATTATTTCGGTGGCTGACGCCTATGACGCGATGGCCTATAACCGCAGCTACAGGGAAAAAATTAAACCAACGGAGGCAATCAAAGAACTGCGCAGATGCTCCGGAACGCACTTCGATCCAAAAATCATCGAAGTATTTGTCAAGTATGTACTCAAAAATGAGAAAGACGTATTGTCAGTAAATACCTCAGAACCGATTATCTGACACGCTAGGCCAGCATAAAAAAGAGGACCCGAAATTGGGTCCTCTTTATCATTAAGCTTTAGTCTACAGGACTTTGCTGAGAAAATCTATTGTTCTTGTCTCTTTGGGGTGGCTCAGAATCTGGTCGGGAGTTCCCTCTTCCACTATATAGCCTCCGTCCATGAAAAGAATCCTGTCGCCGACCTCGCGCGCAAAGCCCATTTCATGTGTCACGACAACCATCGTCATTCCCATTTTCACAAGGTCCTTCATGACGTTCAGCACCTCGCCGACCATTTCCGGGTCGAGCGCGCTTGTCGGCTCGTCAAAAAGCATTACGTCCGGATTCATGGCGAGCGAGCGGGCAATCGCCACGCGCTGCTTCTGCCCGCCGGAGAGCTGCGCGGGATAGACGTCCGCTTTGTCGGAAAGCCCTACCTGCCGCAAAAGCTCGTCGGCTTTTTTTGAGGCGTCCTCTTTGCTCATCGTTTTCAGTGTCAGCGGCGCAAGCATTATATTCTCTTTTACTGTCTTATGCGGAAACAGGTTGAAGTGCTGAAACACCATTCCGATATTCTGTCTGACCTTGTTTAAATCGGTTTTTTTGTCGGTCAGATTGTAGCCGTCAACAATAATTGTCCCGCCGTTAATCTCCTCAAGGCTGTTCAGGCAGCGCAGGAAGGTCGACTTTCCGGAGCCGGAGGGTCCGATTACTACGACGACCTCACCCTCTTCGATTTCCGTGCTGATATCTTTCAGGACTTCCAGTTTTCCAAAGGACTTAACCAGGTTTTTAACTATAATTTTACTTGCCATAGGTAGTCCTTCTTTCTATCATCTTAGCGATAATCGAGAGTATGCTCACGATTACCCAGTAATAGAAGCCGACTATCGCATACATACGGAGAGCTTCCATGTTGTTCGCAACAATGATCTGCGCGTTCTGCGTCAGTTCCCTGTAGCCGATGATGGAAAGCAGCGATGTATCCTTCAGCGTCACTATGAACTGGTTGATTATGGATGGCATCATCAGGCGGAAGGCCTGCGGCAGAATGATTTTTCTCATTGCCTGTCCATAGGAAAGTCCAAGGCTCCGCGCCGCCTCCATCTGTCCCTTGTCGACCGCTTCTATGCCTCCGCGAATAAGCTCTGTCATATAAGCTCCGGCATTCAGGGACATAATGACTACACAGGCGACCAGAAGGTTCCACCTGAAATCACTGTCGATTAATGCTCTTATAGCCATTGATATTCCAAAATAGATAAACAGTATCTGGACTATGAGCGGCGTGCCTCGGATTATGCTTATGTAAATATCGGACAGCCAGTGCAGCGGCTTTATCTTCGACTGCTTGAAGAGGCAGAAAATTATGCCCAGCGCCGTGGCAAATAAAAGCGACAGGAGCGTAGCCTCCAGAGTCAGCTTCAATGCCTTCATAAAAGAAGGAAAATATTGTGCGAACAATGTAAATAACATAACGGGTATTTCCTATCTGTGTGGATTTATCCTAAAACAACGGCTCCGGAGCCGGAACCATTGTTTCGGAATAAATCAGCGTGTCATTTTTCAATTCAAAACCGCTCGGTGGCCGGAGGCTGTTCCCCATCCGGCCACCTGACAGCATTAGTAATTCTGGTTTTACTTATTTTTTACCAAAGTAGGTATTGAGAATTTCATCGTATTTCCCGCTGTCCTTCAGACGCTTGAGGCCTTCGTTGAAAGCGGCGACGAGTTCGGGCTTTGTGCCCTTTATTGTTGCAAAGCCATAGGGAGCGGAGTCCTTGGACTGGTTAATGACCTTGCATTTCACGTTACCGCGGGCAATTTCGTACTGGATGATCGGATAATCCTCAAAGCAGGCTACTGCCTGTCCGGACTGGACGTAAGTATACATGGTTGCGGAATCCTTGACATAAACAAGGTTGAGCTGATAGTCGGTTGCTATTGACTCGGCATACTGCGCTCCGGTCGTACCCTTCTTGACGGCTACGGTCTCGCCCTTGATATCGTCAAGAGAAGCTGCCTTGGAATCTGCGGCAACTGCTACGGCTGTTGTGCTGTCATAGTAAGAATCGGAGAAATCGTACTTTTCCTGACGTTTGGCGGTAATTGACATACCGGCCATAACAGCGTCAACCTGTCCCGCTTCAAGAGCGGTAACAGCGGCGTCAAAGCCGAGGACCTGCCACTCCACCTTGAAGCCCATTTCGTCCGCTATCGCGTTGAGAATCTGATAGTCAATACCGGTGCGTGTGCCGCTCTCGTCCTCGAACTCGAAGGGAGCGAAGGTTGTGTCGGTGCCGATGGTGTAGGTCTTGCCGACAGCTGCGTCATAGGGGTTGGCAGCAGCGGGGGCTGCGGGGGATGCAGACGGCGTAACGTCTGTTGCGGTCGAATCGTCCTTTTTCGCTCCGCAGCCGGCAAGCAGGCTGAGGCTGAGTACGATTGCAAGGGTAAGCGCAAGATACTTCTTCATTTTTTTCCTCCATACGTATAGTTCTTTTATACACTCCGATAACTAAACAGCGCGCCGCATTCGTCATCGGTATGTTTATCAGCACCGTTTCTGTATTTATACTGCGTACAGGCTGGATGCCGATAATCGGGAATTCACAGCCGCAATCATGTGTCCGCATCGATTTAATCTGCTAATATAATTGTTTAATTGCATTTTGAAATCGGCGGCTCTTGCATTTTTTGAAATTACGACGAGAGCATTATACCAAAAGTTTGCTATAATATGCAAGGGTTATTTGTCCTAAAATCATTATTGTTCGACAAAATCGCCGTCTGTTCATATTAATGTCTCTTATAGCCGCTCGACTTCTCAGTTCGGGGAATTCTGTGCCCTGCCGATTATCCGCTGTGCGCGAAGGGTGCACAGCGAAATACGTCTTAAGCCTGTTTTGCATAACGCAAAAAAACATGCTTGACAAATACAAAGGTACCTGTATAATAATTAATAAGGTACCTTTACAAATATCCGGACGTACCGTTTGAAATCAAGGAGGCTGCGATGAATATCAAGGATATAAATTTGTTGGAAGAATTCAACGGAGTTTCGAAGCTCCTTTCAAAATATCAGCTTTGGCATTACAGAAGATTCGGGCCCTCGGGCGATCCTCACAGGGGGCAGGGGCGCGTGCTGGCAATTCTCAAGCTGCAGCCGGAAATCAGCCAGAAGGATCTGGGCTATCTGCTGGATATGCGCAATCAGTCCCTGGGGGAACTGCTCGGAAAGCTTGAAAAAGCCGGCGCTGTCACACGCGAGCCCTCGGAAGAGGATCGCCGGATCGTAAACATAAAGCTTACCGAATACGGTGTAAAATTGGCCGGGCAAAGCAGAAAGCCGGATGATATCAGCAGGATATTCGACTGTTTGAGCGATGAAGAACAGCTTAGGCTCCACGAAATATTCGCTCGTCTTTCTAATGAGCTGGAAACCCTGCTCGGTTCCGATAATGAAGCGGACGGCAGCAGGGCAAGAGACAAAAATGAAAATCACCGCTATAAAAGTGAAGGCGAAAATGATCACAGAAAACCAGCCTCCGATGAATCGCGGGAAAGCGCCGATTTAGGGGATGACGAGGACCGCAGCGGACAAAAGGAAGGAGCTACGAAATGAAAAACACTCTGGAAATATGCAATTTATTTATACCGACCGAAATCATCAGCCATCTTTGGAATATCGTCGATTTGTACGGAGATAACGATTATACCTTTGTGCTGTCCTCAAGACGGCTGGGCGATGCAAAAATACAGGATATAAGAGTAGATACCGGCCACTTCTCTTTTCATCATACGGTTTTGGGTTTTGCTCCGGTGAACTTTACGGTAAGAGTACGCAGAAACGGCGCAGACCTTGTCATGTCGCTCGTTCCGTCCGAGAAAGCGCAGTACGAAATCAACAAATGGGAAAGAATCAAAAATGTCCTGACCTTTCGCAAAAAAAAGGTCGAGGAAGTTCCACATCGTCTGATTTTACGAAGAGCAAGTTAAGGCCGTTTCCGGCATTTAAAATAATATAACGGAGGCAAAACGAAGCGTTTTGCCTCCGTTATATTATTAAGCAGCTAACTTTAAAGTTGGTTTTAAGTAAACGTTACAATAATGTAAGTTGCTAAAACGGGCGGAGAAGAGGTATTATATTTATACAAAGCCCAATTGGAGCATTTTGGCCTTATATTTCCAAATTGTTCTTGCCCCGTTAACAGACTATTCAAAATTATTCAATATTGTATAGAATGTAATTTTACCTTTGGAGAAGTGCTTATATGAAGGAACAAAAAATAAAGAAGTTATTCCGCAAAAGAGCAGGGAACGAAAGCTCCCCCGCCGTCACCGATACCGCAGTCGCGCCTAAGAAAAAGAAGACAAAAAAGAGGACGATAATAATTGTGGCGGCCGTCGCGCTGCTATTGGTGCTGATACTGGCCTTAAAATCATGCGGTTCAGCAAGTAAAAGCGCTTCCGGTACCGCCAATACATATACGGCTGCCCAGGTTGGAAAACAGGATATCACTGTTAAGCTCAGCGGAAGCGGTACTCTTAATCCGGCCGACTCCTACGATGTCACTTCCCTTGCCTCGGGGGAAATTCTTTCCGCTGATTTCAAAGAGGGCGACATTGTTAAAAAAGGCGACGTGCTTTATCAGATTGACACAAAAGACGCCGATACAAGCATAAAAAGCGCCGAGCTCAATCTTCAGCGTAGCCAGCTCAGCTACAACAATATTCTCAAAACCATTTCCAATCTCAGTGTAAAGGCTTCAGCCGCGGGAACAGTCACCGAAATCGATGTGAAAGTCGGCGATACTGTTCAGGCCGGAACGAAAATTGGCACCGTCCGTGACAGCTCCTCCGCGACTCTTTGTGTACCGTTCAACTCAACTGATGTTGACTCCTTCTATCTCGGAGAATCGGCGTCGGTTACGCTCGACAGCACTTTTGAGACCTTAAGCGGCACCATTACGAAAATAAGCGGTACCGAGCAGGTTCTTACAGGCAATATGCTGGTGAAAAACGTGACCATCGAAGTCACGAATCCGGGCGGTATCACGGATTCGACCTCGGCAACCGCGACGGTGGACGGCGTTGCCTGCAACAACAGCGCCAATTTTGCCTACAAGAGCTCCCAGACTATAACAGCAAAGACTTCCGGCACAGTCGCCTCAATCGTTGCTGATGAGGGCGATCATGTCGATAAAAACGGAGTGGTTGTTAAACTCAGCAGCGACGATATCGACGAGAATGTTGCCAGCGCAAAGCTCTCGCTTGAGGACGCGCAGAACAGCCTCGACAATAAAAAGGAAGCTCTTGAGGACTACACAATCAAGTCACCCATCGCGGGAACGATAATTACAAAAACCTATAAGGCAGGCGATAAGCTGGATTCAACCTCAGCCAAAACCTCGCTCTGCAAAATATACGACCTTTCCTATCTGACAATGCAGCTGAGCGTGGATGAGCTTGATATCAGCAAAGTCAGCGTCGGCCAGAAGGTCAGCATAACTGCGGACGCTGTAGCTGGCAAAACCTTTACCGGCGAAGTGACAAAGGTCAACATCAGCGGCACGACGACAAACGGCGTAACAGCATATCCCGTCACCGTAAAAATCACCGACACAGACGGTCTTCTTCCCGGTATGAATGTCACTGCCGAAATCGTTGTTGAATCCGTGAAAAATGTACTCGCGGTTCCTGTCGACGCAATAACCCGCGGCAACAAAATTCTCGTCTGCAAGGACACCTCAAAGCTGAAAACCTCTGACGGATCGACACTGGTTACGGATAAGTCGGGTATTCCCGAAGGCTTTGAATACGCGGAGGTCAAGCTCGGCGTCAACAACGACGAGTATATTGAGGTAACGAGCGGCCTTAGCGAAGGCGATACGATTGCTGTTTTACATGTGGTGGACACCACAAGCGACATGTATCAGCAAATGGGTGAAGGCCAACAAGGCGACGCTCCTCCTGAAGGCGGCGGTGGTCAAGGCGGCGGTCAAGGCGGCGGACCGTCTGGAGGCTGAGCATAATGACACCTCTCATAGAATTTAAGGACGTTTATAAAATCTACAATATGGGCGACAATGTCGTCCGTGCAGTGGACGGAATATCAATACAGATTGAAAAAGGCGAGTTTGTCGCAATAGTCGGTCAGTCCGGCTCCGGCAAATCCACCTGCATGAACATCATCGGCTGTCTGGACGTTCCGACTCAGGGCCAGTACATACTCTCAGGTCAGGACGTCGGCAGTCTTAACGACAACAAGCTTGCGGAAATTCGCAACAAAATGCTGGGTTTTATATTCCAGCAGTACAATCTTCTCCCGAAACTCACGGTTCTCGAAAATGTCGAGGTTTCTCTTCTCTACGGCAATGTTCCGAAGGGGGAGCGGATTGAGCGTGCAAAAAAGGCTTTGGATCGTGTCGGGCTTACCGACAAGCTCGCCCACACACCGTCGCAGCTCTCAGGCGGACAGCAGCAGCGCGTTTCTGTTGCGAGAGCGCTCGCGGGGAACCCCTCTGTCATTCTGGCGGACGAGCCTACCGGCGCGCTGGACTCCAAAACAGGCCGCGACGTGCTTGCCTTGCTTCAGGAGCTTAACCGCGAGGGTAACACGATAGTCCTCATCACCCATGACAACTCGATTGCCGCAACCGCGCCGAGAATTATCCGTCTCGCGGACGGCAAAGTAGTTTATGACGGTCCAAGCAGCGGCAAAGGCGCTGTTGTTCGGTCGGAGGAAGAGGAGGCTGTATCGCAGTGAAGTTTTTACAGTCTTTTAAGCTGGCTCTTCAGAGTATTTTGAAAAGCAAGATGCGCGCCTTCCTCACAATGCTCGGCATCATCATCGGCGTAGGCGCCGTGACGGTCATAGTCGGTCTGGGCAACGGCATGAAAAACTATATCACCGAGAGCTTCGAGAGCATGGGTACGAATCTGGTGCAGGTCAATATTCAGGGAAGAGGCGCCTCAAGAACCGTCTCTGTCGATGACATGTATGCCCTTGTTGACGCGAATCCCGAGCTTCTCTCCTATGTTTCCCCATCGGTAGGGGTAAGCGGCACCGTTAAAATCGGAACTGAAAACATCAAGACCACAAGCGTTTCAGGCGTAAGCGAGGACTACGCAAAAATAGCGAGCTCCAAGCTGACTGACGGAAGATTCATTCAATATATCGATGTGCTGCGGCGTCAGCCGGTCTGCGTGGTCGGAAGCTATATCTCAAAAACCTACTACTCGGGTAAGCCCGTCGGCGAAACTCTTAAGGTGAACGGAACTGCCTTCACCATTATCGGAGTTTTGAAGGAAGAAGCGAAAAGTGAAAAGAGCAGCTCCGACGATATAATCTACATTCCTTATACACTTGCGGCAAAAATGAGCTGGACGGGTAATATTTCTAGCTATGTCTTCAGCGGTGCCGATCCGAACACTATTAGTACGGCAGTCACCACTATCAAAGAATCACTTTATAAAGTCTATAAGAGTTACGACTATTTCAGCGTCGTGAGTATGTCCGAAATGCTGGATAGCTTCATGACAGAAGTCAATGTCATGGTAATCGTGCTTGGCGCTATTGCCGCAATCTCTCTGCTGGTCGGCGGTATCGGAATTATGAACATCATGCTGGTCTCCGTCACCGAGCGCACTCGAGAGATTGGTATCCGCAAATCACTCGGCGCAAAGCAGCGGGACATTCTGGGACAGTTCGTTATTGAGGCCGCAACGACAAGTGCCTTAGGCGGTATAATGGGAATTCTTTTTGGCGTTCTGCTGTGTACCGTCGGGACAAGCATTATATCCTCAATGACTGGGGAGGCTATCACGGTTGCTCCCTCGTTCAGCTCGGTCCTGGGCGCGTTTTCAGTCTCCGTGGCGATCGGCATAGTTTTCGGATACCTGCCGGCAAAAAAAGCCGCAAAGCTCAACCCCATAGACGCATTGCGCTATGATTAACTGGAGGACAATAAACATGAAAAAAACAATTTCTCTGGTGCTGGCCCTCTGTCTGGCGCTTGCTCTGACCGTAGGCCCTGCTTACGCCTCGTCGTCCGGCCTTTCATCAGCGCAGCAGACGGTGCAGGCGCTCGGCATTATTACAGGCGACGGGAACGGTAATCTTGACCTATCAGGCAATGTAACAAGAGCTCAATTCGCAAAAATGATGATTGCCGCTTCCAAGTACAAGGATTCCATCAGCTCAACGGCAAAATCATCCCCCTTTAAGGACGTGAAATATACTCACTGGGCCGCCTCCTATGTTCAGGCAGTAGCAAAGCAGGGCTGGATGACGGGTTATGTGGGCGGCACCTTTAAGCCAGACGACACCATAAAGCTCGAAGAGGCGGTTTCGGCCGTCCTGAAAATGCTGGACTACACCAGCTCCGATGATTTCACAGGCTCCTTCCCCGAAGCGCAGCTTGCGAAATATGCCGCGCTGGGACTGAACACAAATATTTCTAAAACGCAGGGACAGACACTCTCAAGACAGGACTGCATGTACTTATTCTATAATCTTATGAGCACGAAAAACAAAGGCGAAACTGTTTATGCCGTCTATCTGGGTTATAAGGTTAACAGTGCAGGTGAGGTGGACTATTCCTCGCTCATAATGGCAAACATGAAGGGGCCCTTCATCATAGAAGACTCCTCTTGGAGTTCCTCCCTGCCCTTCGGCACAAGCTCCGTAACCGTTTATAAGAACGGCTCTGTATCGAGCCTGTCCGCAGCTTCAGCCTATGATGTATATTACTATAATGCCGGCATGAAAACCGTCTGGCTTTACAATAACCGCGTAACGGGCCTCTATTCCGCTGCTTCCCCAAGCACCGCGGCACCCTCCACCGTCACTGTGGCGGGCAAGCCTTACACCGTTACAACCGCATCCGCAAGTTACGCGCTCTCAGATGTAGGCTCCTATGGTATTGGCGACACAGTGACGCTTCTTCTCGGTATGGACGGCGATGTCGTCGGCGTCGCTGATTCGACCCTTGTGAACACCACAAAATACGGCATTGTGACCTCCACCGGAACTAAGACCTATACCGACAGCTCCGGAAGCAGCTATTCTGCGAGTGTTGCTACAGTTGCCTGCAGTGACGGCAATTCCTATGAATACACATTTACCGGTTCGGCTCTTTCAACCGGAACCCTTGTCAAGGTAAGCTTCTCCAGCGGGACCCCAAGCTTGAGCCCTTTAAGCAACAATTCTCTGAGCGGTTTGGTCAGTTCCTCGGCAACGAGCCTCGGTTCTTATTCGTTTTCTTCGGATGTCCAGATTATGGACACAACAGCGAACGGCTCCTTCTGCGTCACCTATCCCTCAAGGCTCGCGGGAGTCAACCTCAGCACCGACGACATCAGATACTACGCGCTGGATTCAAGTGGTAAGATCAGCACGCTCATTCTGAACGATGTGACCGGCGATGTTTACAAATACGGTATATTGACCAGCTCATCCGAAACCAACAAGGACTTCTCAATTTCCGGCTCCTATAAATATATCATCGACGGTGTTACAGACTCCTATTCGAGTGCATCCAGTGCTTTCGGCGCTTCGACAGGCCCTGTTCAGATAGAGCTTAACGGAAACAGTGTCGTCAGGCTGAAAAACCTTACGCAGCTGACCCTTTCTTCTCTCAATTCCTCATATGCCGTGAGCAGCGGAACCGAATATGCTCTGGCGGGCAATGTATCCGTATATTTGTACAAGGGCGGTACATATACCCTTACAAGTATATCCGCCGTTAACAACTCAAGCGGCTACTCGCTTTACGGCTATTATGATCAGCCTATAAGCTCCGGCGGACGTGTCCGCGTCATTGTAGCCAGCGCGGGTTACTGATTCAGATAAAAACAACGGAAAGCGACAGGATGTAACCCCCTGTCGCTTTCCTTGTTTTATAGGCTCAATACCATTTTTTCCACTTAAAAATAACCATGCAGCCAATGCAGACTACCACACTCAGGATAATGGCGAAGGGATAGCCGAAGCTCCAGCCATATTCGGGCATCTGCAGGTTCATTCCATACCAGCCGACAATCAGCGTCAGCGGCAGGAATATGGCCGTAATTACCGTAAAGACCTTCATTATCTGGTTTTGCTCAATGTCAATCTGCGCCTGGTACGCTTCCCTGACCTGTGTTATATACTCGCGCAGGTGCAGTACTGTATTTAACAGATAATCCATTCGCTTGTCAAGCGAGACAAACCTTTTTTGAAGCTCTTCCGAAAAGGCCTTATTCGCGTTTTCGGTCAATTCCTCGGTTATCAGCGCGAGCTGTTCATAATAGCGCTTCATTTTCAGAAGCTCACGGCGAATACTAATTATCTTATCCGAATTATCGGAGTTCGACCTTTTTTCCTTAATCAGGCTATCCTCAAGGTCGGTGATTCTATCCTCGTTTTTTTCGAGCTCATACATATCGTTTGCGGTGAGCGAGCTGAAAAACATAAGCAGCTGACGAGACGGTTCAATTTTGTTATCTATATCGCATATCAACTCGATGCAGCGCTTATTATCTGTTATAAATACAAAATCCTCCGCTCCGCAGTATATACACACTCTTTCATCCTTCTGTGAAGGGCTTTTAATATCGCAGAAATGAAACTCAATAAGAAAAGCCCCGTCGTCAAGCGTGAAGCACACATGCCGGTTGGCAAGGAGCCGTGAATATATATCGAAGCTCACATAGTCCTGAAGTCTTTCGATGTTTTTAATTCCAAGCATTTTGCGCATTATTACGCCTCCGCGGCCGCTTGCGGTTTTTTTATATTTCTAAACGGTAAAAGATTATTATTTATTATAGCACAATTTGTCAGAATCAATCAAGCTGTTTGTAAAGAACGTTTTTCGGTCACGCGGCTTGTGTTTTTTTTAATAAAGTAATATAATCAGAGAAAACAAGTATGATTCCACTCAGGAATTTGAATTGAACAGGAGAAATTGAAATGATAAGCATCGAAGAAACCGTCAAGAATCTGAAGTCCCGCGGCTTTGACGCAAGCTGTTTTGACAGCGGCAAAGAAGCTGTCGACTACCTCTCTTCACAGCTAAGCGGCGAGACCATCGGCTTCGGCGGCAGCATGACGCTCGAGGCTCTTGGGCTTTACGACCGCCTTAACGAGAACAACAAGGTGTTTTGGCACTGGAGAGATAAATCCGAGGAAACCTATAAAGCGGCCTCAAACGCCGAGGTTTACATAACTAGCGCTAACGCTATTGCCCAGACCGGCGAGATAATCAACATAGACGGTTCCGGCAACAGGGTTGCGAATACTCTGTACGGCAAAAATAGGGTTTACATAATTGTAGGTGTAAATAAGCTTGCCGAGGACTACGACAAGGCGCTCTGGCGTGCCAGAAACATCGCCGCGCCCCTGAACGCCAGACGTATCGGTAAGAATACGCCCTGTGCAAAGGGCGAGCTAAAATGCCACGACTGCAAAAGCTCCGACCGTATCTGCAAGGGTCTGGTTGTGCTCTGGAACAAAATGAACGGAACCGAAAAGGCCGAGGTCATCATAATAAACGAGGAGCTTGGTTATTAATCATAATGGTAAAAAGACCTCCTTCGGCTTGACAGCCGAGGGAGGTCTTTTAGTTCCGCAGGTGTGCCCTACGGTTTAAAATATCGATGTAACCAGAAGTGCAATTGAAAGCCCAATCAGAATCACTATAGTAGTCCAGCCGATGATATTCACGAACAGGTTGTTCGTATGCTTCCCCATAACGTCCTTTTTGTTGATGATTACCATCATACAGATAAGCACAACAGGCAGAATTATGCCGTTGATGCGCTGCGACCACAGGGAAATCGCTATCAGCGGCGAATTCGGAATCAGTATAATTCCCGCGCTGATTATGATAATCAACGTATAGAGCCAATAGAACTGTGGAGCTTCCTCCCATTTCTTATCGATTCCCGCCTCAAAGCCAAAGGCCTCGCACACATAAAAAGCGGTTGCGACCGGCAGAATCACAGCGGCGAAAATTGACGCCACAAAAAGTCCGAACCCGAAAACCTGTGAGGCCAGAACTCCCGCGAGAGGCTGCAGCGCCAGCGCGGCGTCGCTTGCGTTATTAATCGTAGTGCCGACGCCGTTAACATACAGCGTGGAAGCGCAGGCAACAATAATGAAGAAGGCAACGACAACTGTCGCTATGCACCCGACCAGCACATCGATGACGGTGTATTTGTAATCCTTGAGCTTCAGCCCTTTTTCAATGACTGACGACTGCATGTAAAACTGCATCCACGGAGCTATGGTTGTGCCGATAAGCCCTATAACCATTGAAATATATCCGAAATTCATCTCTACGTCGGGATGCACGAGCGATTTTGATACCGCCGTCCAGTCCGGCTTTGCGATTATCGCGGATATCACATATACAAACAGGCAGAGACTGAAAATCAGAAATATCTTCTCAGCGAATCGGTATGTGCCCTTGACAACGAGCAGCCATACCCCAATCGCCACAAGCGGCACCGAAATATACTTGCTGACGCTGAAAATCTGCATACTTCCGGCGACGCCCGCAAACTCCGTGGTCGTGTTCATTATGTCCGCGCCCAGAAGGAAGATGAAGATGAAAAACGTCACCTTGACTCCGGCGTTTTCTCTTATCAAATCGGCTAAACCTTTTCCCGTAACTATGCCCATTCGGGCGTTCATTTCCTGAACTATAAAGAGCACGACAAAAGCCGGTATTAAAGTCCATATGAGCTTATAACCGAAGGTCGCTCCGGCAACGGAATAGGTCGTTATTCCGCCGACGTCGTTATCTACACTGCCCGTGATTATCCCGGGTCCGAGAATCGCCAGAAATATCAATACTCTGTTCCAGAAGGAGCTTTTTTTCTCTTTAGCCACTATATTCTCCTCCTATATTCTTCTCCTCGATTTCAACAGCGTGTAAACCACGTCGTCTATAATGACCATTCCAACGAGAATCATGTTATTGTCAACGACAGGAACGGCAAGCAGATTGTACTTAGATATTATTTCCGCAACCGTGTCGATTTCGTCCGTGTCCCTGACGAAAATTACCTTTGTGTTCATTATCTCGGAAAGCCTGGTCTTTGGTTCGGTGACAACAATGTCACGAAGCGTCACGGCGGCAATAAGCCTTTCGCTCTCGTCCACGACATTGAGCGAATAAATCGAGCTTGCTTCCGGCTTCTGCTTCCGCAAATCGTCGATTACCTCGTCGATTGTCAGTTCCTCGTTATAGGATATGAAATCCGTCGTCATGAAGCTTCCAACCTCGTAGTCCTCGTATTCCATGAGCTTACGGACTTCCTCGGAAGCATCTTTTTCCATCTCGCTGAGGAGCTTTTCGGCTTTGCCCTCCGACATTTCCTCCAAAATGTCCGCGACCTCGTCAGCAGGCATTTTTTCGAGCAGGTCTGCCGCTTTGTCTACAGGCATGCTGTCAATGACCTTAAGCTGCGCCTCCGTTTCGAGTTCTTCCAGAACGTCGGCGGCCTTTTCGTCGTTCAGCGATGAAAAAACCTCCGTCTGCATTTTTGCGTCCATTTCCTCGATGATATCGGCAAGATCAGAAACGTGGAGCGTTTCAAGCTTCGAGTAGGGCTTGGACAGCTTAATGCCGGCATGTCCGATGTCGATGGTTTCGACCTCGTTCCAAAGTATCAGCTTGTTGGGCAGAGCGGCATGAAATACCTGCAGGATATTTTTAAGTGGTTTAGCAAGCCCGATTCTCCTGAGCAGCCCCTCCACGCCCACGTCAACAGCGACGGCAAAGGTTCCCGTGGACAGCACGGCAAGGCGCAGGTCATTGACTCGGACAAGCTTGACCCCGTTGATGTCGACTATCTGCCTGTCCAGAACATCCTTCTTCAAATAGAGCGTGTTTTCGCTCAAATTTGTAATGACTTTGAGTTCCGCGCAGCTGAAGACAAACTGCCCCTTCACCTCGGAAATCGTCATACCGCTCGATTCGGCCAGAAACTTTTTTCGGCCCTGCCCGATGACATAAGCGATGACCTGCGGGTTCCCTGCTTCGACATTTACAATAATGTCACGGAGCCTGCCTAGCACCGCGTCCTGCTGCGAATAGACTCTCTTTCCGAGGACACGGCTTAAATAAAAAGTTGTTTCAGAATACAAAAAAAATCCCTCCGTTTCTATGCTTACGGAGAGAATCAGAGCATGTATAATAAACCTGATTTATTGAATATCAGGCGAAAATCTCTCCGTACCGTATTTGCATGACAAGTGTATACCACTAGGGTCTGCGTCCATTGAACTAATAACCTCCAATTCGTTATAAATATGAAAAAACCCTTGCCAAATCTTGAACATGGCAAAGGTATCTGAAAATATCAATATCTGTCCCGTTCAAGCTTTAGCTCTGCAAGGCGCTGAAATTGCGTTAGGTTATGCCTTATATTCGACATACCCTGCTGACCCTCTTGAGATGTCTCCATCTCTTCGCGGTAGCAATCCTTATCCCTGCGGTAGCCTCACCTACCGAGTTTTATTCATTTCGACAGTATTATATTTCCTGCCTTAAATTAAATCAAGCTTTTTGAAAAATAAATTTAAATAAGCGGAAAATACTTCACCTTAACTCATGCCAATGATGTAATTCGGGCGGGTTTTCCTCGGCTCAGGCCGAACCGTATACCCGCCCGAATATTACTTCCCGAGAACAGGAACATCTGCCTTGAATTATATTCAGGCTTTGGACACAAATTTTTTGTTATAGACCTCAATCGCTTTCTGTACTGCCTTGACGGCGTCTTCACGGTGCTTAACTTCCTCAACGCTCGTAGCCTTGCCCTCAAGCATTTTGTAAACGGAGAAGAAATGCCTTATCTCTTCAAAAATGTGCTTCGGCAGATCATCAATGTCCTTATAGGAATTGTACATCGGATCGGCATACGGAATGGCAATGATTTTCTCATCGCTTCTGTCATTGTCGATCATCTTGATCATACCTATCGGGTAGCATCTGACGGTTACCAGCGGGTCGATTGCCTCGCTGCAAAAAACAAGAACGTCCAGAGGATCGTCGTCATCCGCATAAGTACGCGGGATAAACCCGTAATTTGAAGGATAGTGAGTTGAGGTATAAAGCACCCTGTCGAGTATCAAAAGACCGGTATGCTTATCAAGCTCGTATTTTTTCTTGCTTCCCTTTTCAATTTCGATAACGGCTATAAAATCTTCCGGAGTAATTCTTTCCGGCTCAATATCGTGCCAGATATTGCTCATATTATTCTCCTGTCCGTTTGCGATCAGGTATTGCCAATCGCAATGCTCTCAATGATGTCCGCAACGTTCTCGCAGGTATCGCAGCACTTCTCAAAAAACTCGTATATTTCACGCCACGCAATGGTTTCGAAGGGATCGGTCGACGTGGTGTGGAGCCTCCTCATGCATTCGACATACATGTCGTCACCAAGCTCCTCAAGGCGGTTAATCTCGATAATAAGCTCATTGAGCTTCTTCGACCTTTTAAAGTTCGGGAACTCCTTAAGCATCTCCTTCATCGCTCCGCAGCATTGAATGAGGATGTCGGCAAATTCGATACTGTCCGGACGAATTGATTTGACGTTGTTTATATAAATGCGTATAAGAATATCCTCGATGCAGTCGGTTACATCGTCGATAAGCTGGCTGAGGTTCAGAATATCCTCTCTTTCCAGCGGCGTGATGAAGGCGCGGACAAGGACATTCGTCATCTCATGTCTTTTATCGTCGCCCTTATGCTCAATCTCGTGCAGCTTAATCCTGTTTTCAGGAAGCGTTTCAACTTTGAAATTACAAAGGATGTCCCTGAGCATGGCGGCAGCCTCGCAGGAAACCTCCGCGCTTTCGACAAAGTTGTCATAATAGAAATTATCTTTTTTTGACATAACAATAAACCTTCCTTATTTAATTTAGAGCTTTATCGCCTGAAACAGCTTGACCATTAGAAATCCTATAATACCGCACCCCGGGAAGGTCAGTATCCACGTCAGCACCATGTCCTTGACGACCGAGAAATTGACGGCGGAGAGGCGCTTCGTCGCGCCGACGCCCATAACTGCCGTAGTTTTTGTATGCGTTGTCGAGACAGGAATCCCGTAAAGAGAGGACAGGAGCAGACAAAACGCTCCTGCAAGGTCCGCAGAAAAGCCCTGATATACCTCGAGCTTGACCATGTCCATGCCTACGGCTTTTATTATCTTGTAGCCGCCGATGGAAGTACCTATGCCCATTACAACCGAACACATTATCATCATCCAGACAGGAGGAATTACATTTCCTGTAGTATCCTGACCATTTACAAGGAACATACCGAGTATCAGAACGCCCATAAATTTCTGGCCGTCCTGTGCGCCGTGCATAAACGCCATCGCGCCTCCGCCGAAAATCTGCGCGCCTTTGAAAAAGCCTGTTGTCTTACGCCTGTCCCTGTTTCGGCAAATAAAGGCCGTGAGCTTTGCAAATAAGAAGCCTGTGCCAAAACCGAGGAATGTAGACAGGACAAGACCGTAGATAACCTTCATCCACTCGTGTCCGTTTATGCCGGAAAAGCCGCCCTGCAGCGCGATTGCCGCGCCGGACAGCCCCGCTATCAGTGCGTGGCTTTCGCTGGTCGGTATTCCGAAATACCACGCTGCGACTGCCCAGATGATAATTGCGAAAAGTGCGGCGCAGAGCGCGGCGGTTGCCTGAGTCGTATCTCCGTTGAAATTGACCATATTTTTAATGGTCATCGCAACCGTTGCGTTTACAATCGTCATCGCGAAGGTACCTAAAAAGTTAAATACCGCAGCCATGAGCACTGCTGTCTTTGGTGGCATAGCGCGGGTTGCAACGCAGGTTGCAATCGCGTTTGGAGCGTCCGTCCAGCCGTTGACAAAAATAACACCAAGCGTCAGCAATACCGTAATGAGCAGAAGCGGATTTGCCGTCACTTGGTTTATGAATCCCCCGAAGCTAATATCCAAAGTTAAACCACATCCTCAGTGTTTGTCATTTGTATTCGAAAATGAGCTTCATATAATTTGTCACCCATATTATAATCCCTGCGTTATTATAATCTATTCACCTTACAAAGAGCAATAGCTTTCTTTTACAAATATTTTACCCTGTAAAGTTGATGTAAGCACATTCCGTCTAATGCCGATGCGGAAAGTCCTTGGATTTCGCAGGTATTTGGGCTTATTTATCTTCAGTGTTATTTTTATTATTTATGAATCTTTTTTTGAGGTAAAGATAGCCGACATACGCACAGGCCAGACCGACAACAGCAATGGCTACAGTCGAGAACCATCCGATATATTTAAGGCTGGTTTCCCACGCTCCTCCCGCAAGCACTCCGACAAAAACGAGAACTGTGTTCCAAACAGCTGTACCAAGTATTGTGAGCGCAAAAAACGGAACCAGCTTCATTTTTGACATACCGGCGGGAATTGATATCAGGCTGCGCACGATGGGAACACACCTGCAAATCAGCACGGCTTTTTTCTCATATCGCTTAAACCACGCTTCCGCTCTTGTCACGTCATTGGGCTCAAGGTGCATCACTTTTCCGAATTTGCCGGAAAAAAGACGTTTGATTCTTTCCCTGCTGAGAATTCTGCCAAGCAGATAAAGCAGTCCCGCTCCAAGCGTTGCCCCGAAAGTTGCAAACAGTATTACAAGCGGAATGCTCATTTCGGACTGCGTTGTAAGAAAGCCTCCGAAAACCAGAACGACCTCCGAGGGTATCGGAGGAAAAACATTTTCTATTAATATCAGCAGCATTATGCCGATATAGCCATATTCATTGATTAATGCAATTACCGAGCTGTTCATTGAGGAGTTTACTCCTTGCTAATTATGTACGACATTCAGATATCGATTATTTTATCATAAGATGCTTCGAATGCATACCGTGAAGCGTGAAATTAACTGTTTATTTACAAATATAACCCCTTTACCTAAAAAATAACTTTAATTGTTATATTTTTAAAGAAAAGCGAGCTAAATGAAAGCGGAACCGAAGTTGATCCGGTTCCGCTGCTATGTTTTAATAAAAGAGCTGATATTACCTGTCAAAAAATCTTGAGAGGAACTCCTTAGTTTCTTGTTTCTCAGGGTTTCCGAAAATCTGATTTGGACAACCTTCCTCGCAGATGACGCCGTCCTTCATAAAAACTACTCTGTTTGAGACGTCGCGGGCAAAGGCCATTTCGTGCGTTACGACTATCATCGTGAGGCCCTCGCTGACAAGCGTTTTGATGACGTCGAGCACCTCGCCGACCATCTGAGGGTCAAGCGCGCTTGTCGGCTCGTCAAACAGGAGAGCCTCCGGCTCCATCGCGAGCGCTCTTGCTATTGCCACACGCTGCTTCTGTCCGCCGGAAATCTGGCGGGGCTTCGCGTTGATATAGGGTGCCATACCGACCTTGTCGAGATATTCCTTGGCTGTTTTTTCAGCTGTTACTCTGTCTCTGTGCAGCACCTTGCGCTGGCCTATCATACAGTTTTCCAAAACCGTAAGGTTTGCGAACAGGTTGAAGCTCTGAAACACCATGCCGACCTTTGCGCGGTACGAGGGAATGCTGAAGCCGCGTGTCATTATGTCCTTATCGTGGAAAAGTATCTGCCCCGAGCTTGGAGTTTCGAGCATGTTGATGCAGCGCAGCAGCGTGGATTTTCCCGAACCGGAAGAGCCGATGACACTGGTGACGTCACCCTTGGTGACGGAAAAATCAATGTCGCGCAGAACAAGGTTATCGCCGAAGCTCTTGGAGAGATGGCTGACCTGTAAAATCTTTTCGTCCATATCAGCGTTCCCCCTTCTTCTGGTCATTTTTCTTTCCGGCCGGATAATTATAGGTTCCGGCTGTCATCGTCAGATGGTCGGCCTGGACGAGGCTGTAGCTGTCGTCACCGTCCATTTTCTTTTCAACATACCGGAGAATTACGGAGCAAATAACGGTCATCAGAAGATATCCGACCATCTCGATAGTTGCCGCTGGGAAATACATATTTGTCGTGCCGACGATAGCTCTGAACTCGGCAAAAAACTCGGCAAAACCGATAATAAACAAAATGGAGGTGTCTTTAATATTGATAATCAGGTTGTTGCCGATCTGAGGCATAATGTTTCGCAGTGCCTGAGGCAGGACAACAAAAAGCATGGTCTGAAAATGGTTCATTCCGATAGACTTTGCTCCCTCGGTCTGTCCGGGGTCGATAGAAAGAATTCCTCCGCGCACCGATTCCGCCATGTACGCGCCTGTGTTAATCGAAACAATAACGAAAGCTGCAAAGAATTTGCTTGTAAATCTTGCAGCTCCGCCGGTAACATATGGCAAGCCATAGAAAATGAAAACTGCCTGCAGTATCATCGGGGTGCCGCGGAAAACCTCGACATAAATTCGGATGATGACGCGCAGGAGCGTAAGAAAAAATTTCTTAAAGGGGTTGTCCGACTTAGCACAGGGTATGGTCTGTAAAATACCACAGAGAAAACCAATAAGACACCCGACCGCCGTTCCCAAAAGAGCGAGAACGATGGTTTTTTCAATTCCGTTTAGGAACAGACGATGGTATTCATTCCAGAGCTTAACGATGTCACTGCCCATAATAATTAGCTTTGCTTCCTTTCTGTATGCGCTTGAGAAAAAGCGATGATAGGAGCCGATAAGCTCGGCCCCTATCGTATAATTATGTTGTTCAGCCTTCGGTCTTTGGCTGGATCTTGATGGCGTCGTCCATGATTTTGTTGAAATCGTCCGCGGTCATGGTGCTGAGCACCTTGTTGAGTGCATCCTTAAGGACGGTGTTGCCCTTCTGGAGACCGATGCCGATGTTGATTTCCTCGTCCGAAACCTGGAAATCCTCGCCAGAGTCCTTAAAGTTAAGTATCTTCATATCGGGGTAGGCCGCAACGGCTGCCTGAGCTGTAGGCATATCGGTGCAGACGAAATCGACTGTGCCGCTTTCGAGAGCCATAAGCATTGCGGGAGCATTTTCAGAAGCAGAGTCAATTTTGGCGTCCTTTATCTGAGGCAGGCAGGTATCATACCAGACGGTGCCGAGCTGGCTTGTGCAGGTGCCTCCGGCAAGATCGGAAATTTTCGCGGCGTTTGCGAACTTGCTGTCAGTCTTCGTAAGGCAGACAATTGAAGCATAGAGATAAGGGCCAGCAAAGTCAATCTGCTCCATGCGCTTGGCAGTCATGGATTGCCCCGCGATGATAGCGTCAATTTCTCCGGTCTGAACGGCGGGGATAAGGGAGTCCCACTCAAGGCGCTCAATTTCGAGCTTCCAGCCGTTGGCTTCGCAGAGCTTCTTCGCCATCATGACGTCATAGCCGTTTGCGTATTCGCCCGCTGTGGAGTTTTTTATAGGAACAGCGCCGTTAGCATCGTCCGTCTGTGTCCAGTTATAGGGCGCGTAAGCGCATTCCATAGCGATAGTCAGTATGCCGTCCTCAACGCCCGAAGGTGCTGTGGAAGCGGCTGGAGACGCAGCCGCATCAGCGGACGCTTCGGGGGATGTGCTGGCCGCGGGAGTGCCGCCTCCGCAGGCGCAAAGGCTTAAGAGCATTGTGAGTGCAAGCAAGAGTGCCGAGATCTTTTTCATAATTACTACCCTTTCTCATTTTGTGTTTTTTACGTCAAAAAAACCGCGAATTTTTCAAAATGAAAAACTCACGGCCATACATAAACTGCTTAAAATGTATGCGAAGGGGGGCTTTGCCCACTTCTAACCAATGACAGCTCTCCACTTTCGTGACAGTCTGCGACATGTTCTCCCGCAGCCCAGCACCTTTCGCACATCATCGTGCGTCCGATGCTTCGGCGATGGCCCCTTTCTCCCTCGGCTTTCGCCTCCGGTTACTGATGACAACCGCGCCTCAATCATTAGATATTCTGGTATTCGATTACTGTAAGTTTAACATAGAAAAAACCTTTGTCAAGTGACACGGTCAACAAATATCAAAAAGTTCGAACGACTTTTGTGAAAAAAGCGGATGAACGGGCGTTGAACGCTCCGCTTTCTTGCAATCAGTTCCAACTTGGAATATAATGGCCGCAGAGATAACACAAACTTTCAGGAGTGGTAAATATGATAAGTGCCGAAATACTCATTGACACGCCGAAAGACAAGCTTCCCGAGCTATCGAAAGAGCTCAGTGACGAAGACATCGCGCTCCTTGTTGGGTGGCTCTCGGACAAGGATGACAAGCTCCGCTACCCTTGCCTGCTTGTTCTTCTGGAGAGGGTCAAAACCTCAGACGACCTCTATGAATACTGGGATGTGTTCCGCGGCAAACTCACAAGCGACAATTCCTATCAGAGAAGTATCGGCCTCATGTTGCTTGCGGCAAACACAAAGTGGGACAGCGGCGGGAAGTTAGAGGATACTTTCGAGGATTACTGTGCTCTTTTAGCCGATGAAAAGCCGATTACTGTCCGCCAGTGCATACAGGCCTTTTCGGATATCGTACCTTATAAACCGGAGTTGAGCGATAAAATTGCTGACAGGCTTATGAAAATCGACATAGCAGGCGCAAAGGAAACAATGCGAAAGCTTTTCCTGCTGGACATAATAAATATCCTGCTTCTCATAAGAAAAACGCATCCGACCGGCGAAACAGAAAAGTACATTTCCGATGCGCTCACGGGCGGCGTACTCGACAGCAAATCGAAGAAAATCGTTCAGGCAGCACTCTGATTGAAAATATGAATTACATACCCGCTAAAACAATAGTCTCCGGCTACGCCGAACAGAACTCATGGTTCGGCTGCAACTACAACATGAATATCTACAAGGGCTGCTGTCACGGCTGCATTTACTGCGACAGCCGCAGTGAATGCTATGGCGTTGAAAACTTTGACGAGGTAAGAGCCAAAGAAAACGCTCTCGACACCATTGAGCGCGAGCTGCGCTCAAAGCGCCGAAAGGGAGTTGTCAGCACGGGTGCCATGAGCGACCCCTACAACCCTTTTGAGAAGGAGCACGTTCTGACAAGAGGCGCATTGGAGCTGATCGACCGTTACGGGTTCGGCGTCGCCATAGCGACAAAGAGCGATTTGATTGTTCGGGACATAGATATCCTGAAAAAGATAGCTGAGCACTCCCCTGTTCTGATAAAACTCACGGTAACTGCTGCTGACGATGAGCTATGCCGCAAGCTTGAGCCCCGCGCGCCCTTATCGTCCGCTCGTTTTAAAGCGATTAAAAAGCTTTCCGGTGCAGGTCTTTTTGCGGGTGTCCTGCTAATGCCGGTTTTACCGTTCATTGAGGACACGGAGGAGAACATATCCGCGATAGTCGAGCTTGCACATCAAAATGGGGCAAAGTTTATCTATCCCGCCTTCGGCGTAACCCTGCGCCAAAATCAGAGAGACTGGTTTTTTAACAAACTCGACGGGCTTTTCCCTTCAGTCAGGGAAAAATACGTCAGTACCTTCGGCAATTCCTATGAGTGCCGGTGTCCGAACCATAAGGAGCTTTGGGAGCTATTTGGGGACGAATGCGAAAAATACGGAATTATCTATGAAATGGACGAAATAATCAAGGCATATAAAAGCGGTTATGAAAGCAGTCAACTTTCGTTATTTTAGTCGAGAAAGGTGCGTGCTCCGTTCATGAATTTTACAGTCAGTCTGGAAAAAGTATCTATCGTCAATTACAAAACGTTTCTCAAAGGTATAATGCTTATACCCAGCAGAAAAATGCTTCAGCAAAATATAGATGCCGATTTTTCGAAAATTCAAGCCTCCGGAATCAACAACCTCAGTGAGCTTGAAAAAGCGCTGTCCTCCCCGCAAAAGCTCAAGGATTTTTCTGGAAAGACGGGGGTTGACATGGATTATCTGGTTTTGCTCAAGCGTGAGCTCGGTTGCCTTGAGCCTAAACCTGTATTGCTCAAAGATTTCCCCATCGGGGACGGTACTGTCGCGGAAGCTCTGCTGCAGGCTGGTATAAAAACCTCAAAAGATTTCTATGCTATAGTTGAAGTGCCTGAAAACATAGGCGGTATTGCCCGTATCGGCTCAGTTTCTGTGGACAAGGCCTATGAGCTTTTTTGTCTTTGCAAGCTTTCCCGAATAAACGGTATCGGTGCGGCAGCGGCGAAGTGTTTTTTTGATGCCGGCTTCATGTCTCCCGAAGATATTGCAAAGGAAAAAGCAGATGAAATGCTGGCTAAAATCTCAGCGGCTAACGAGGGTAATCGCTACTACAAGGCAAAACTTGGGCTGAAAGACATGCAGTTTTGCATTGACTACGCTACAATTTTATGCGAAATATCGGATTAATTATTTAAGAGGCGATTTTATGAACGGCAGAATCAACATCGTATATTTCTCAGGCACGGGCGGGACAGAAAGAGCCGCGAAGTGCTTTGAAGCGGCGTTCAGGGACGCGGGGCTTTCGGTGACAATGTTTTGTCTGAAGGATGTACCTGAAAATTATGATTTCGAAAAAGCGTTTCTATTGCTCCTATACCCCGTATACGCACTCAACGCGCCGAAAAAGGTACACGAGTGGATAAAGAGCCTTGACAGGGTAAGCTGCGTTCAGACATCTGTAGTTACAGTTTCGGGCGGCGGAGAAATATCCCCCAATACCGCAAGCAGAGTGAGCGTTATAAAAAAGCTTGAGAAAAAGGGCTTCATAGTTACATATGAACAGATGCTTATAATGCCCAGCAACTTCGGCGTGACGGCGGGCGAAACTCTTTCGCGTCTTTTGCTGGAGGTTCTTCCGAAAAAGGTTCAAACCATTACAGGTGAAATAAAAAGCGGCACTGTCCGAAGAACCAGACCGCTCTTTTTTGACCGTATTATGTCCCGTCTCGGAAGAATTGAGCGTCTCGGGGCACGCAGCTTCGGGAAAAAAATTCAAGTGAGCAATTCCTGCACCGGCTGCGGCTGGTGCTGTGAGCATTGCCCCTCCGAAAATATAACAATGGAAAACGGAAAGCCCGTTTTCGGAAACGAGTGTAATTTCTGTCTCGGCTGCATTTATGGCTGCCCCTTCAAGGCCTTGTACGCAGGTACGGGCAAAGCTCTCGTTTTCAAGGAGGGTTTTGACCTGAAACGGCTCGAAAAGTTACCGCCGGACGAAGACGCGGACATTGACGCGCTGGCAAAGGGTTACGCCTGGAGCGGTGTAAAGAAATATCTCAAAGACAAGACCTGAAGCGTAATCAAGCATAAGGAAGTCCGGCGCTCCGACGCCGGACTTCCTTTTCGTTAAAACCCCAGATAGAACATATAAAAACCGATAAGCAGAATCAGCGCTCCCATAATATATTTAAGAACCACAGCCAGCCTGCCATATCTCTCGCTTGAGGTAAGCTTCTTAACAAAGCCCATCGACGTTCCCACGATGACCGCCAGAACACCGTGCCCCATCGAATAAAACAGAAGAAGGACTATTCCCCACAGAAGGCTTCCCTTTCCCGCTACTATGGCGAGCAGGGCTATGAGCACTGGCGTGGAGCAGGGAGACGAAAAAACGCCTCCGAGGATTCCGGCGATGAACGCTCCCGCATACCCTTTTTTCTTGTTTTTAGATACAAGGTAGCTCGACGGGATAATCTCAAAAATCTCCCAGGTCTGCAGAGCCATCAGCACCATAAGCATGCCCAGAACAATATACCACCAGGAGGACGCCGAGCCCAGAAGCTTGCCCGCCGCAGAGGCTATAGCACCGAGAACTGAAAATGTGACCGCAGCCCCTGCCGCAAATGTTAAGGACAGGCGAAAAGCCGCTTTCGGATCGCGCTGATTCGTTCCGCCGACATAACCGATTATGAGCGGTATGCTGGAAAGCGAGCAGGGCAAAAATGAGGCAACCATCCCCGCCAGAAGAGCAAGCAGCGGCGCGAGCCATAAATTTGCGTTTATCTCCTCCGTCAGGCTTTGAAGCAGAGCTGTCATCCGTTTACCCCCATATCGGAAAGTATGTCGCGAAGCTGAGTCTCCGTAAGCCCGCCCTCATGAACGGTGAATACCGTTTTTCCGCTTTGCTTATCCGAGTAGGTTTTGAATTCGACTCCTAAATCCTTGCTCGGTACATAGGGCGTACCGTCCGAATTTATAAACACCTGCGTCGGGATAACCGAAACAGGATAATTGCTGGCAAGCTCGGAGTATTTATCGACATCCACATACTTTATTATTGCTTTGCCAAGCATCTCTTCGTGCATGGCATCATAAATAGGCGCGAACTGTTTGCAAGGGCCGCACCAGCCGGCACCGAAATCTATGACTATCGGCATTTTGTAGGAAACAAGCTTATCCATGTCCAGCGATTCTGCGTCAAGCGCAAAATCAGCTTTTTCCGCATCGGTAAGGCCCGAAGAGCCGCTTTCAGCCGGCACAGCGTTGTCCGCATTGCTGTTTCCGTAGTTTTTAACTGACCAAATGCCCAGAATTATAAGCAGAATCACAGCCGGTACCGCTATTTTAAGAACTTTCCTCTTATCCATGCAGTTCACCTCTCATATGTCATTATTGCCTTTAATGTTACGATTATATCCGGCTGTCACGGCGGCTGTCAATTGACTAAGTCACATATTGCTCCTAAACAAGCGAAGGGCCTTTAGCAAAATCTCGATTTTGCTAAAGGCCCTTTTATTATAACCGTACCAAACGGCGCGGAGCTTTATTCTTTGCACTCCGTTTTCTGACCGAGCTTTTCGGCTCTTTCGAGAGAAGCCTTAATTAGTCCCAAAAACAGCGGATGCGCTCTGTTGGGACGGCTTTTGAATTCGGGATGGTACTGGCAGCCAACGAAAAAGTCGTTCTGCGGAAGCTCAATGGTTTCGACTATTCTCTTGTCGGGAGAGGTGCCGCCGATAACCATACCCTTTTCAATTAACAGCTCTCTGTATTGATTGCTGAATTCGTAGCGGTGGCGGTGTCTCTCATGAATAAGCTCGGAGCCGTAGCATTTGCTGAGCATCGTGCCGGGTACTATCTGGCAGGGATAGGTGCCAAGGCGCATTGTGCCGCCCTTGTCCATCTCGTCGTTCTGGTCGGGCATGAAGTCGATGACCTTATGCGGTGTTTCGCTGTCAAACTCACCGGAATTAGCGTCCTTAAGCCCGCAGACATTCCGCGCAAACTCGATGACCGCAATCTGCATACCCAGGCAAATACCGAGATAAGGGATATTATTCTCTCGCGCGTACTTCGCGGCGGCGATTTTGCCCTCAATGCCCCTGCCGCCGAAGCCGCCGGGAACAAGAATGCCCGCGACGTCCGCAAAGGTGGTAGCGCAGTTTTCATCGGTAACGGTCTCGCTGTCGACCCATTTTATTTTGACATGAGCCTGCTGCTCGTAACCGGCGTGACGCAGAGCCTCGGCGACGGAGAGATAGGCGTCGTGCAGGCGGACGTATTTACCGACTATGGCAATTGTGAGTTCTCTGCTGCGGCTCTTGATGCGGTCTATCATTTCTCTCCACTCCTTCATATCGGGAGGGGGAGTCTTGAGGTTCAGCTCACGGCAGACGATATCCGAAAAGTTGCTCTTTTCGAGCATCAGAGGTGCTTCGTACAGGATGGGTATCGTAACGTTCTCAATGACGCAATCGGGCTTCACGTTGCAGAACATCGCGATCTTGCGGAAAATATCCTCTTCCAGAGGCTGATCGCAGCGGAGTACGATAATATTCGGGTTTATGCCCATGCCCTGAAGCTCCTTGACTGAGTGCTGGGTGGGCTTTGACTTGTGCTCGTCCGAGCCGCGCAGGAAAGGAACTAGCGTAACATGGATAAAGAGAGCGTTTTCACGTCCCTCTTTTAAAGCTATCTGACGTATGGCTTCAAGGAAGGGCTGGCTTTCAATGTCGCCGGTTGTACCGCCGATTTCGGTGATTACCACATCCGCATTAGTCTTTTTGCCTACGCTGTATATGAAGTCAATGATTTCGTTGGTTATATGGGGGATGACCTGGACTGTCTCGCCCAGAAATTCTCCCCTGCGTTCTTTATTAAGTACGTTCCAGTAAACCTTGCCGGTTGTGAGGTTTGAATACTTGTTCAAATCCTCGTCGATGAAGCGCTCGTAATGCCCGAGGTCAAGGTCGGTCTCCGCTCCGTCTTCCGTGACATAGACTTCTCCGTGCTGATAAGGACTCATGGTTCCGGGGTCTACGTTGATATAGGGGTCGAGTTTCTGTGCCGCGACCTTAAGCCCTCTCGCTTTGAGGAGTCTCCCCAAAGATGCGGCTGTTATCCCTTTACCTAAACCTGAGACAACGCCGCCGGTTACAAAAATGTACTTACTCATACTATCTCCCTTTTTTAAACAAGACGGGCGGCCCCTCTCGCCGCCTACTCTTTATTTTAAAGAAGTCAGTAAAAGACTTCTTATTTCCCGTAAGTTTTCAGGATATTAACCGCAATTTCGCCCTTCGGCAGCCGCAAGTCCATAGCCTGCTTTTCAATGTAATGGTGAGCTTGCTCCTCTGTCATACCAAGCGATTCGATAAGCGCCCATTTCGCTCTGTTTACTATGCGTATCTCGCTCATTTTCGCCGAAAGACTTTTGTTTTTCTTATCCATCACGCGAAGTCTGGCGCGAGTGGCATAAGCAAGAGTCATAGCAGTATACAAAGTCGTGCGGTTCAACGGCTTCGAAATGGTCATCACGCCGTAGCTCTCAACCTTGCTCGACACTTCTCCGTAAAGGTCGCTGGATACAAGCAGAAGAACCGCCGCCGAGCTGTCCTGAACCAGATCCAGAGCGAAGTCCGAACCGAATTCATCCGCCAGCGGAGCATTTATAACTATTATATCATATTCCGCTGAAATCAGCACGCGTTTAGCCTCATTGCAGCTGGAAACCGAAACAATCGGATTGAATGTGCCGGAGGGTAACAGTTCATTGAAAAGATCTGTTATTTTCTGTGAAGCAGAAACCACCAGCACGCTTGACTGTGCTCTGTCGTTTAACACCTTTTCATCCCCCTCCCGTCAAATTCCCGTAATTTTATCTCCCGCCGGAAATAAATTCCTTGATTATCTGTGGGGGCAGGTGTTTTTCAATGAATTCACTGCTTTTCGTGGCGGACGCCGCTTCCGCGAAGGAATCGGGCAGCTTTTTGTAGCCCGCAAGCTCCTTTTCGCTCGCTGTGAAAAAGTTGAAATCGGCAGAGGGGGGAGGAGTAAGTGAACGCTCAATGCCGTCAAGTCCGGCATAGATTAAAAGCGCATAGGCGAGATAAGGGTTTGCCTGAGCATCCGGAGAACGGAGCTCAACGCGGCTGACGCCTCTTCCCGCCGCAGGTATGCGAATGAGCTGAGAACGGTTTTGAGGTGACCAGCTTATATATTGCGGCGCTTTGTGGCTCCCGAGGCGCAGATAGGACTGAGCCGTAGGGTTTAAAAACAGCGTCATATCGGAAATATGTTCAAGTATGCCCGCCATGAAGGAATAAAAGCACTCGCCGCCCCTAGCCATACTCGGGGATATGTTTATATGCATCCCGCTGCCGGCAGCGTTTGCTATGGGCTTCGGATCGAAGCAGGCTGTAAGCCCATTTCTTGCCGCGACCGTTCTCACGACGGTTTTGAAGGTTATCGAATTGTCCGCCGCCGTAAGGGGATCGCTGTAGCGGAAATCAATCTCGTTCTGCCCCGGCCCCTGCTCGTGATGGGAGGTCTCCGGAGCTATGCCCATTTCTTCGAGCGTAAGGCAGATTTCCCGACGTACATTCTCGCCCATATCGTCGGGCGCAATGTCCATATAGCCCGCGGTGTCCATGGGTATACCCGTAGGCAAGCCGTTTTCATCGTTTTTGAAAAGATAAAACTCGTACTCCGTGCCGAAGCAGCAGCTGAGCCCTTTTTTTGTGGCCTCCGCAACAGCTTTTTTCAGCAGCACCCGGGGGTACAGCTCAAAGTCCTCCCCGTTCGGCAGCTTAACGTCACAGAACATACGCACGACTCTACCGTGAGCTGGACGCCAGGGAAGAACGGAAAGTGTCGTCGAGTCGGGAAACAGGAAGAGATCCGAATGGCTCTCCTCTCCGAAGCCCGCGATTGCCGAAGCGTCGACGGAAATCCCGCTGCGAAACGCGTTTTCAAGCTCCGAGGCAAGTATTGAAACGTTTTTCGGGGTGCCAAAAACATCACAAAATGCGAGGCGGACGAATTTCACGTCCTCCTCTTTCACATAATCGAGAACTTCATCGATAGAGTATAACATATAATTTTGCCTCCGTCTAGTTCTGAACGTAAAGCTGTTTATAAGGATTTGAAGAATTCGGCGTTAAAACCTTGAAATTTTTATTGTACACCTCGTCTTCGGATATACCGAAGCACTTGCAAAACTCCTTGATAAATGGGGCTATCTGGGCTATATCGTCGTCATCCGCGGTCTTTACGCATATCTGCGGAGTGATCTTTGCGTTGAGCTCATTTGTGCGAATAAAAATTTTTCCGCCGTGCATTCCGGTGGCACAGAAGCTGTCCAGAACGTCCTTGTCGTCATAGCCGAGCCCGAGCGCGACGATGATTCCGCCCGCCAGGTACTCGCCGAGGAAACTGCCGCACTTGCCGCCGATTACGATAACGGGCACCTTTTCCTGATAGGATTTCATGTGGATACCGGCTCTGTAGCCGACGTCTCCGCGGACAAATATCTTGCCGCCGCGCATAGCGTAGCCGACGGCGTCCCCGCAGCTGCCGTTAATTATGATTGTTCCGTCATTCATTGTGTCGCCGGTGGCGTCCTGCGCGTTACCGCGGACAATAATCTCAGCTCCGTCCAGATACGCGCCCAGCGCGTTCCCGGGGATTCCGTTTATAGTGAGGCTTTTTTTCGAGGCACCCGCAGCTATGAAGCGCTGACCGCAGCAGTTTTCAAGCGTAATGTCGCCCTCAAACGCCGCAATTTCCCTGTTCAGTATATCATATTTTTTGCCTGCGCAATCAATTTTCATAAAATTATATCAATCCTTTCACTGCATTTGATTCACACAGCCGCCCATCAGAATGAATTTGTAATCTCCGTGTTTTTCTCCCCGCCCAGCTTCGCATTGCGGTAGCCGCGTCCCAAGGCAATAAGTGACGGCTCCCTGCAAACGGAGGCGAAATCAATGCCGGAAAGAGGATATTTTTCTCTGATGAGCGAGGTATATATACCCGCTTTGTCGACATCTCCGATAAGTATGAAGCCCTTGAGCGCGTCGTCGGAATAAAACAGCTTCTTATAGTTTTCCTTATCCCCGGCCTTGAAAACCTCGCCCTCATAGCTGCCCGCGGTTATGATATGCAGCCCGAAGAAGCCTATGGCGTTCATCGGAATGGCTTTCATCTGCGCGGGAGTTCCGCCCGCCATAGCCGTTCCGGCGTTAAACCCGCCGACATAGGCGTTTGGAAGGATCGCGAGAATTCGCTTGGCTCCGCAGCTCAAGTCATAGCTCACAACGCAGTCGCCGGCGGCATAGACGTCCGGAATAGTCGTTTGCATACTATCGTCAACTATTATCCCCTTGTCGACCTCACCGCCCGCGTCCTTTACGAGTGAGACATTCGGCCTGACTCCAACGGCGGTTACGAGAACATCAAATTCTATTGTTTCGCCGCTTGTGAGCTCCGCGCTGTTTTCTGAAAAGCACTTTGCCGAAACGCCGAGGCGGAAGTCGATGCCCTGTTTTTCGAGGTGGGTCTGCACCATTTTCGCGCCGTCATCGTCAAGTATGCTGGAAAGTATTTTCGGAGCAAGGTCGATGACTGTTATCTTCCCGACTCTCTGCCTTATGCCCTCAGCGCATTTGAGACCTATGAGCCCCGCTCCGACTATGAGTGCGCGGGCTTCTGGGAAAAGCGCGTTTTCAAGCGCGTCCGCGTCGTCCAGCGACATGAAGCAAAAACGTTTCGAAACTTTTTCAAGTCCTTCCATTGGCGGGACAAAGGGCGTGGAGCCGGTAGCTGTCAAAAGCTTGTCATATGATATTTCCATTCCGTCGTCGAGTTGGGCGGTTTTTTTGTCCTTATCCAGCTTTATGACGGTTTTTCCAAGCAGGGTCTTGCAGGCGTTGTCCGTATAGAAGCTGTCAGGCCTGTATTTCATGCGTTCCCTGTCGGTTTTTCCCTGAAGCAGATATGAGATAAGAGGTCTTGAATAGGTGTGATGCGTTTCATTGCTGATAAGCGTTATCGTGCCTTCCCTGTCGAGAGCGCGTATGCCCTCAATAGCGCCTACCGCGGCGGCCGAGTTTCCGATGATTACATATTCCATATGCTTCACCTCTCTTCAAAGACGATTGCGTTGTTGGGACAGCCCAGAACGCAGCGCGGAGTTCCGCCGTTCTTTGTGCAGAGCTCGCATTTCTGCATAACGCCCTGCTCTGTCGGCGTCACGCAGCCGTAGGGGCAGCTCAGCACACAGGTATAGCAGCCGACGCATTTGTTTCTGTCGATTGTAATGATGCCGTCCGTCTTGGTCAGCGCGCCCGTTATGCAGTTTGTCACGCAGAGCGGCTCGTCGCAGTGGCGGCAGGACACTGCAAAGCAGACCTTCCCATCGTCCTCCACGCGGATATTCGGCCGTATTTTAATATCCATAAGCGCGGAGGCCATATTTTTCTTGCCCGTGTTGGCAAAGGCGCAGTTATATTCACAGAGGTGACAGCCGAGGCACCACTCTTCGTTGACGTATACTCTTTTCATACCTTATTCCCCCGCATGAGCTATTCCGAGTATGGAAAGCTCTTTTTCGTTCAGTCCCACGCCGCGGAGCATAAGCCTGTTGCCTCGGAGGGCTTCGATGGAGTTGATACCCATTCCTCCCATGAGCTCTTTAATTTCGTGATCCCACGCGGTTAGAAGGTTTACAAGCCTCGGATAGGCTATGTCCGGATTGAGTCTTTTCACAAGCTCCGGTTTCTGCGTCGCGATGCCCCAGTTGCATTTGCCGGTCTGGCAGGTGCGGCAGAGGTGGCAGCCCATAGCGAGCAGCGCCGCAGTCGCGATGTAGCAGGCGTCCGCTCCGAGCGCTACGGCCTTGACCACGTCAGCGCTGCTCCTGATGCTTCCGCCGACTACGAGCGATACGTTGTTGCGTATGCCCTCGTCACGCAGGCGCTGATCCACACTCGCCAGAGCAAGCTCGATGGGAATGCCGACATTATCGCGTATGCGTGTCGGTGCGGCTCCCGTACCGCCGCGGAAGCCGTCTATCGCGATGATATCCGCGCCGCTTCTGGCGATGCCTGAGGCAATCGCTGCAATGTTGTGGACAGCGGCGACCTTCACTATTACGGGCTTTGAATAGTTCGTCGCTTCTTTCAGTGAATACACGAGCTGGCGCAGATCCTCGATTGAATATATATCGTGGTGCGGGGCGGGAGAAATTGCGTCCGAGCCCTCTGGTATCATTCTTGTACGGGAAACCTCGCCGACTATCTTTGTGCCGGGCAGATGTCCGCCGATACCGGGCTTCGCGCCCTGACCCATCTTGATTTCAATTGCGGCGCCCGCCTCCAGATAGCCCTTGTGGACTCCGAAGCGGCCTGAGGCAACCTGCACTATCGTGTTTTTGCCGTACTGATAGAAATCCTCATGCAGTCCGCCCTCGCCGGTATTGTAATAGGTTCCGAGCTCGGTCGCGGCGATTGCAAGGCTCTTGTGGGCATTATAGCTGATAGAACCGAAGCTCATCGCGGAAAACATCACGGGAATCTTCAGCTCAAGCTGCGGAGTCATTTCGGTCTTCATCGTTCCGTCTTCGTTTCGCTCGATGACGCTCGGCTTTTTTCCGAGATAGACCTTAGTTTCCATTGGTTCGCGCAGCGGGTCTATTGAGGGGTTTGTGACCTGTGAGGCGTTAATGAGTATCTTATCCCAGTAAACCGGCAGGGGTTCGGGATTGCCCATTGAAGAGAGAAGCACACCTCCGCTGTCCGCCTGACGGTAGACCTCCTTAATTGTCTGTTCACGCCAGTTGGCGTTTTTGCGGAACACCTGCTCGCTCTCGCGTATTTTAAGTGCACGGGTCGGGCAAAGCATTACGCAGCGCTGGCAGTCAACGCATTTTTCCTCGTCGGAAAGCATCATGTTGAGGTCTTCGTCGAATCTGTGGACTTCGTTTGCGCACTGACGTTCGCATACTCTGCATTTAATGCAGCGGGTCGGGTCGCGCAGAACTTCAAAATCGGGATAAAGCAGCTGTGACATCAGATTAGACCTCCTTCCAGATTGGCGATAACGGGTTCGCCGCCGCGCGGAGCCCATATCCTGTCCGGATTCGGTTCCATTACGCGGATAGCGCATTCCTCGCTTGCGAAATAGACCATGTCGTCTTTTTCGGCACAGACCATTGAGCGCAGCTTGAGGCGGTCATTGAGCGCCATCAGCCCTCCCTCGTAGCCGAGAAGGATTGAAAACGGTCCCGTGATAAGAAGGCTTCCGAAGGTGTTGCGCAAAAAGCTCAGCTTCTGCCTTTCCTCGGGCGGCATGGTATCGATAACCGACCAGAACGGAGCCGCGATGACGGAAGCGGCTTCCTCAAGCGTCATTTTCTGGCGGCGGAGAAGATAGTCGAAAATATAGGTAATGACCTCTGTATCCGTTTGAAGGGTGCAGGTATAGCCGAACATTTCAATGAAACGGCGGTTCGCGTCATAGGAGGAAATCTCACCGTTATGCACTATAGAATAGTCAAGAAGTGAAAATGGGTGCGCTCCGCCCCACCAGCCGGGAGTGTTCGTCGGATAACGTCCGTGTCCCGTCCAGCTGTAGCCTTCATATTCGTCTAGGCGGTAAAACTCGCCGACATCCTCGGGGTAACCTACCGCCTTGAATACGCCCATGTTCTTGCCGCTCGAAAAAACATAGCAGCCGTCTATGTCCCTGTTGATTTTAAGGACCGCTCTAGCTATGTATTCTTTTTCGTCGAGCTGGCTGTCTCTCAGGCGGTTATGGGCCGGAGATACGAAATAGCGCCAGATCAGCGGTTCATTCGTAATCTTCGGTATTTTACGCGTAGGAATTTTCGAAAGGTTCACTACCTCGAAAACCTCGTCAATGTACTTTTCGCATTCTGCCCGGCAGCGCATATCATCAAAGAAAATATGCAGTGCATACAGGTCCTTGTACTGGGGGTATATACCGTAGCCCGCAAAGCCGCCGCCAAGGCCGTTTGACCTCTCGTGCATCACGGTCATCGACTCGACGACCTTGTCTCCGCAGATGTTTTTACCCTTCTTGGAAATCAAACCTGAAATTGCACAGCCGGAGGGAATTCTTACTTCGCCTTCTTTTTTCAGCATGGTCTTCACATCCATAAACTTAAAAATACAAACAAAGGCGATCATTATACTTGGTTTCCCATGTAATGAACGCCTTTGTTCGTAGGGTTTACTATACAGTATATTAATAATGTTGTCAATATGATTTTCAGCTGCCCGTCCCTGATAATGCAATTTCGTAATTTTAAATATTCATTTTCGACATTGAAACTCAAATTCGTCTATTTTGATGTATAGTGGAGGTCTTGACAAAATATACATATAGTGTTAAAGTATCCGCATGTATGAACGGCAAAGGCGCCGCAGGAAGCATTTCTGCGTGCTTTTGTCGCTTTTTTTATTATTGAACATCTTTAACCGTAAAGGAGAATGCAATATGAGTTCAGTAGCAGAATTATTCGGATCAATGGTATTTAACGATTCCGTCATGAAGGAAAGACTGCCCAAGGGAACCTATACCGCCATGCAAAAGACAATTAAGGACGGCAAGCTGCTCGACATTGACGTAGCCACCGTTGTTGCCAACGCGATGAAGGATTGGGCAATCGAAAAGGGCGCAACTCACTTTACCCACTGGTTCCAGCCTATGACCGGTATCACGGCAGAGAAGCACGACAGCTTCATTTCCCCCACCAGCGACGGAAAAATTATCATGGAGTTTTCCGGCAAGGAACTCGTAAGAGGCGAACCCGACGCGTCCAGCTTCCCCTCCGGCGGACTGCGCGCGACCTTTGAGGCCAGAGGCTATACCGCGTGGGACCCCACATCATACGCTTTTATTAAAGACAACACCTTCTGCATACCCACCGCATTCTGCTCCTACGGCGGCGAAGCTCTGGATAAGAAAACCCCGCTTCTTCGTTCCATGCAGGCTATCAATATTCAGGCCATGCGCGTATTGAAGCTCTTCGGGAATGAGGACGTTACAAGCATCAAAACGACTGTCGGCCCCGAGCAGGAATACTTCCTGATCAGCAAGGAAGTCTATGAAAAGCGCCCCGACCTGATTTATACCGGACGTACTCTTTTCGGTTCCAGACCGCCCAAGGGTCAGGAGCTCGACGACCATTATTTCGGCAGCATTAAGCCCCGTGTCAAGGAATTTATGGAAGACCTGGATAATGAGCTTTGGAAGCTCGGTATTCTCGCGAAGACCGAGCATAACGAGGTTGCGCCCGCTCAGCATGAGCTTGCGCCGATTTTCTCAACCACCAACATTGCTGTCGACCACAACCAGCTCACAATGGAGATTATGCAGAAGGTGGCAAAACGCCACAATCTTGTCTGCCTCCTCCACGAGAAGCCCTTTGCCGGCGTCAACGGCAGCGGCAAGCACAACAACTGGTCCATTTCGACTAATACCGGCGTCAATCTTCTTGAGCCGGGCGAGACTCCTTTTGAAAACGCCCAGTTCCTGCTCTTCCTTTGCGCTGTTATCAAGGCTGTTGACGATTATCAGGAGCTGCTTCGCGTATCTGTCGCGACAGCGGCAAACGACCACCGTCTCGGCGCGAACGAGGCGCCTCCCGCTGTTATCTCCGTGTTCCTCGGCGACGAGCTGACCGAAGTTCTAACGGCAATCGATTCCGGCAGTGCCTACGACGGACACGTCAAGGAGCAAATGACTATCGGCGTTGATGTTCTTCCCCATTTCCCGAAGGATACCACCGACAGAAACAGAACCTCTCCCTTCGCTTTCACCGGCAACAAGTTCGAATTTCGTATGCCCGGCTCCTCTCTCTCCATCGCGGGGCCAAATTTCGTACTTAATACCGCGGTCGCCGAGATACTCAGACAGTTTGCCGACGAGCTTGAAGGCGCAAAGGACTTCACGGCTTCTCTCAACAGCCTTATTAAAAAGACCATCAGCGAGCATAAGCGCATCATCTTTAACGGCAACGGCTATGATGACGCTTGGATTATGGAGGCTCTGAAGAGGGGTCTGCCCAATCTCAAGACGACACCTGATTGCATGCCCAGCTTCACTTCCGAAAAAAGCATCCGGCTTTTCACGACGCACAACGTTCTCACCGAGGCCGAAATCAGGTCTCGCTACGAAATCGTAATGGAAAATTACACCAAGGTTATAAATATTGAAGCGCTCACAATGCTGGACATGGCAAAGAGGGACATTATGCCCGCGGTTTCCGCCTATTCCAAGACTCTTTCCGATACTGCGAACTCCAAAAAGACCTTTGTTCCCAATTCGGACTGCACTTATGAAGCTGAAACATTAAAAAACCTTGCGCGCGGTGCCGCAAACCTTTATAATAAGGCAGCCGACCTTGAAAAAGTCCTTCTCGATGCCAAGGAGCATTCCGAAGCGACAGAGCTTGCCAATTACTACAAGGATAACGTAATTCCCGCAATGAGCGAAATGCGCATCTCCGCAGACGAGCTCGAAACCATCACGGCAAAAACCTATTGGCCCTATCCCTCTTACGGCGATCTGCTTTTCAGCGTAAAATAAACGTCTGGAGCTAAGTTGCAGCACGTCCTTTGAGCTTAAAGGCAGCATTTGCAACTTAATACAACTTAATCGATCCGGGGGCGGATTGAATCCGCCCCCCAAATTTATTTTTTTGGAGGAAAAAATATGTGTTCAATTATCGGCGCTGAGGATTTTGAAATCCCGCAGGGCGAGTTTATGGAAGGCTTCTTCAAGTCAAAAACTCGCGGACCAGACATGACCAGAATTGTTGATACGCCCGCCGGCAGGCTCGGCTTTCACAGGCTTGCCATCATGGATACCAACGAGAGCGGCATGCAGCCCTTTGCCCTAAACGGCAATTTCGTCGTGTGCAACGGCGAAATCTACGGATTTCGAAATTTAAAGAATGCGCTTTCCTCCGAGTACACCTTTAATAGCGAATCCGACTGCGAAATTCTGCTTCCTATGTATGAAAAATATGGCTATGAAATGTTCGGTATGCTGGACGCGGAATTTGCTCTTATAATATACGACTGCAAGAAAAACCAGTTTGTCGCCGCACGCGACCCGATTGGCATAAGACCGCTCTATTACGGCAAAGGAAAAAAGGGCGAAATGATTTTCGCCTCGGAGCCCAAGAATATCGTCGGTCTTTCGGACGATATAAAACCCTTCCCTCCCGGGTACTACTACGCGGACGGGAAATTCGTCTGCTACTGCGACATTGCGGAGCGCCATGAGCCCATTTCCGATGATTTTGAGACTATCTGCACCAATATACGCCGCAAACTGTCGATGGGCGTCGCAAAGCGTCTGGATGCCGACGTACCCGTAGGTTTCCTGCTCTCCGGCGGGCTTGACAGTTCTCTTGTCTGCGCAATCGCCACAAAGCTTTTGAACCATCCTATACGCACCTTCGCAATCGGCATGGATACGGACGCTATTGACCTCAAGTACGCGAAAATCGTCGCCGATTATATCGGCAGCGAGCATCACGAAATTATCATCAATCGCGACGATGTCATCTCTTCGCTCGAGACTGTCATTGCCGCCCTCGGAACCTACGATATAACGACGATCCGTGCGAGCATGGGTATGTACCTCATCTGTAAGGCTATCCACGAACAGACGGATATACGCGTTCTGCTCACGGGCGAAATTTCGGACGAGCTCTTCGGCTACAAGTACACGGACTTTGCACCGTCTGCCGAAGCCTTCCAGCTTGAGTCGGAAAAGCGCATGCGCGAGTTGCACATGTACGACGTGCTCCGCGCCGACCGCTGCATAGCTGTAAACTCTCTGGAAGCGCGCGTACCCTTCGGTGACCTCGACTTTGTAAAATATGTTATGAGCATACCCGCCGAGATGAAAATGAACACCTATAAAATGGGCAAATATTTGCTTCGTCACGCCTTCGAGGGTGGAAACTATTTACCCGAGAGTATACTCTGGCGCGAAAAGGCCGCATTTTCGGACGCTGTGGGTCACTCGCTTGTCGACGACCTCAAGGAATACGCCGAGAGTCTCTACACGGACAAGGATTTCGCCGAAAAGTGCAAAAAATACGACTTTACCACGCCTTTCACTAAGGAATCACTTCTGTACCGTGACCTGTTCGAGAAATACTATCCCGGTCAGGCGAGAATGGTCGATGATTTCTGGATGCCTAACAAGAGCTGGGAGGGCTGCAACGTCAACGATCCCTCCGCCCGCGTGTTGTCGAACTATGGCGGCAGCGGAGTGTAAGGGCCGAAATAACGAAGGAGCGAACCGGTTTCATCCGGTTCGCTCCATTTTATACGGTCTTATTCATCGAACATCCAAGTGAGCGTCTTGTCGGTAATACTCATAGCCAGCTTCTCCTGAAGCTGAATTGACGCTTTGTTTGTGGTCACGACTTGTCCGTGAGGCACCCAGCCCTTATTGAGCTGATAGTTTATCATTGCCGCTTCAAGCGTATAGGCTATTCCGCGGCGGCGGAAGTCCGGCAAAACCTGAAGCAGGCCTATCGTTCCCTCTGAATGAGTGCCGATGAAGCCCACCATTTCGCTGCCGCAGAAAGCTCCGAGCATTCCGGCCTCGACACGTTCCGACACATACTTCTCGTCCGACATATGATCATAGTTTCTCACGACAAAGTCCGCATCCGCACTCGTAAGCTCCCTGAGAGTAATACCCTCCGATATTTTTTCGTCGAGCTTCTCATTTTTCAGATAGGCGCATTGAAAGCACTCCATATGATGCTTATAGCCGTATTTTCCCATCAAAAGCGGCACAAGCTGTGCCTGATGCGCGCAAATTCCTTCGGGCTTTTTCCCTATACTTGAACACGCTCTTTCGAGTGCTTCCTCGCTTTCAACGCTTATCATATACGTAAAACCGGAGTTTAGCAGGACAACCCCGTCGTCTCCTGAATAAATCAGCTCTCCGATACCGCGTTTAAGCGTTTCCAGCATGTCTATATGATGCAGCTCATCTCGTTTCAAATATTCCAAAGCTTTTTCTATCATATGTATCCCCCGAATTTGTATGAATTTAGATATTATATAACCTTTATCTGTAATTTTCAAGAAGCGCCTGCCGGAAAACCGGCAGGCGCGAAAAGTATTTACTGTGGTCTGGCTCGGTCATCTCTCTCGTTTTTATTCTTCTGCGCACAGTTTTGCTGAGCCTGATCGTTCCTTCTGTTCTCCTGCTGGGGCTTGTTGGTATTGTTGTTGTCCTTACGGTCTTTTCTCATGTCGGCTTCTTTTGCCATTTGCCTGAACATTCCTTTCCCGCATTTTCTGCGTTTGCCTATTCGGCCGGTTTCGGTCCGTCTATCGAACCTGTCCGAAAGCTATTATTTCTCAATAAACACAAAATATGCAAATCCAGGACATCATTTTATTAAAATTTTTCAGCGCTCTTTACTTGAGACCTCTGCTTTTTAAACTGTGTTATGTAATAAAAAGCGGGCAATAGATATAGGTAACAGGCGCTGAGTATACTCGATTCCGGCGCGCCTATTGCCGCGAGAGGCACAGCTCCCGCAATACACCACGGAATAAGCGGCGATATGATGACGGCGGAATTTTCGAGCGACAGCGCCATTTCATCCTTTGTTTTAGCCGTATCGCCGCAGAGCTGATGTGTAAGTATGACGGCAAGCGATTGGTTGCAGCTTATCATAGCCGTAAAAAATGAGGTCAGTATGTAGGCTCCGAAGGGATTAATCCTCTCCGCCAAAATGTGAATGTATTTTTTGATTCCGGATAACAAACCTGTCCCTTCAAAAATTCCCGAATATGACGAGGACAGCAAAACGATTGCGGCGGGCTTGAGCATCGATAAAATACCGCCGCCGTTGAGCATCGCGCCCAGCTTCTCGTCGGGCGCCTTATATCCCAGAAGTAGTATCTTCAGCATGGGAACGAAGCCGGAGCCCTGTACCGCCATGCAGACTATGCTTCCGCAGACTACGCTTACAACAACGGTAATTTTGACGCTAACCCTGAAAGCGGACAGGACTATTATCAGCGCCGCCGGTATGACGGTCACCCATATAAGATTGAAATGCTCAGCGAAAAGGCTGGCCGCGTCCGTTGAGGAGCCGCCCTTTTTCATTGTGAAGCCGACAGCGAGATATACGGCGCAGGTCAGAATCAGCGGCACTAAAGCCGATTTTATCATCAGCTTTACGTTATTGAATATATCCGTTCCGGTTAGCTGACTGACAAGCAGCGCGCTTGTCGACATAGGCGAGTTCCGGTCGCCAAAAAAGCCCCCGGCGAGAACGGCTCCACCTATCCACACGGGGCTTATGCCCATAGCTTTGCCCATCATCATGCAGATTACACCCATAGTAGCCGCCGTTCCGAACGAGGTACCCATGAGCATTGAAATCAAACAGCAGAGAATAAAGGTCGCAAATATGAAGGTCTGCGGCAGAATGACTTTCGAGGCGTAGTAGATTATATAAGGTATCGTTCCCGCCGCGCGCCATATCGCCGTAAGCCCGCCTATCATTATAAAGACCAGCGTTACGGTTAAAACTGTCTTTATGCCCGAAAATGTCATTGTGAACATTTTACTCACGCGGTGTTTTTTTAAAAGGCCGTAAGCCCAGAACAGCGCAAGCCCAAAAAACAAGGCGTAAAAAATCGAGAGTCCAAATCCGACACAGCTGATCAGTCCCGCTATAAAAAGCCCGAGTATAACAGTTTCAAGCATCGTTTTCTCCACCTCGATTTTCAAATTATAGGCAACATCTTATCACTGAAAAAGCGATTGTCAACAAGCATCTGCCGTTTTCGCGCTTTTCAATGAATAGTGCCGAATATCGAGCAGTCTTATTCGTTCTTTTCCGCCTATATACCAAGATGGAGAAGATGATTTCAGGTATTGACATTGCCCGCTTACGGCGTTACAATCTCTTTGAACATTTGAATATTTGATGTCTTCAGGGCAGGGTGAAATTCCCGATTGGCGGTATAGTCCGCGAGCGCGAAAGCGCAGATTTGGTGTAACTCCAAAACCAACAGTATAGTCTGGATGAAAGAAGATGTGTTAAAACAACAGAGCTTTAAACTCTGCTCCTACGCACCTAAAATGTTTTTAACACCTGAAAGACAGCGGTTTTTCAGGTGTTACTATATTTTAGGGAGTGTATATCATGGAAGAAAAAAAATCAAATGCAAAAACCGTAAAAGGCACGCAGCCGATGACCCACAAGCTGGCGATGGCGGCTATGTTGTCTGCCATCGCGTTTATACTCATGTACATCGAAATACCGGTTCCTCTGATGCCGTCATTCATCAAATTCGACTTTTCAGACTTGCCCGAGCTTTTGGCCGCGTTCAGTCTTGGCCCGATATATGGTGTTGTGGTATGTCTTATTAAAAATCTCGCCCATCTGCCGGTTTCAAATTCGCTGATGATAGGGGAACTGAGTAATTTTCTTATCGGTTCGTCATTCGCGATTACGGCGGGACTTATCTATCAGAAGCGCAAGAATCGCAGGGGCGCTTTGGTCGCGTCGATTGCCGGTGCTTTCGTCATGGCCCTCGTATCTCTGCCTGTCAACTACTACATCGTTTACCCGCTATACGTTAGGTTTTCCGCCCCTCTGGACGCGATAATCGGGATGTATCAGGTAATTTTGCCGAGCGTTAAATCGCTGTGGAGTTGTCTGTTCATTTTCAATGCACCCTTCACGCTTGTTAAGGGGCTTCTGGATGTTGCCGTCACCTTCCTGATATACAAAAGGCTCTCGCCCATACTGCACAAATAGCGGCGTCACAGTCTATAAAAAGCGAAGTCTTCCGCAGTCGGAAGGCTTCGTTTTATTGCTATTTCAGCTTGCTTACATACTCAATCAGCGGCAGTGTCGCCGCGGTGTCGGTGTAGTCGACCTTGGTGTCTGCGCTCCGGAGCATTGCCCTGTCGTCGTCCGTAAGCTTCTCTTCCTTCTTCTTCGCAATTGAGCCTACTACCATTTTCATCATCATACGGTGCATAAATTTGAGACTCTTAAAGTCAAGACTCCCGCGGAAGCTGAAAATATGCGCAGCTTTCATCAGGTCCTTCGGCAGCGCTTTGTTTACTCCCTTGAGAATCTGCCGAGCATTCGCGGCGACAGTCGGGTCGCCTATTCCGACCGTAAACACGACAAGATTCTTGCCTGCAAGCGCGTCCGCATTTGACTTCAGAAACTTTATGCCGTTTACTTTTCCGGCATAAAGACCGCCGCCGAATACGACAGTGTCGTATTTGCAGAAATCCAGCCCCTTCGAGAGCGCAAGATCATACAAATCCGCATCGAGTATACTTGCTATATGCTGGGCATACAGTTTAGTTGAGCCGTAGCTGGAGCGATATAAAACAGCCGTTTTTGCCATTATAAACACCTCTGTTCCAGTTTTTAAGGTAATACCGCGCATTTATTGTTTACCAGACTTGACTATATCACAAACGCGGTTTTATTGCTATATATATGTGTATTATTGGTAATTTTAAATTGAATTGACCAAAAATTCAAAATTCTCTTGAAATTGATGAATCCTTGTGTTACTATTTTTCTTGCAACTGTAACTATTAAAGAGGCCTGCCTCTTTTTCATTGAAAGGATTGAAAACCATGCTGAAAACCATCCTCACGATAATCCAGCTTCTAACCTGCTTATTTATGACCTGTGTCGTTTTGCTTCAGTCAGGCAAGCGTTCCGGTCTTTCCGGTGCTATCGCCGGCGGCGCAGATACTTTCCTTACAAAGTCAAAGGCTGTAACAGTCGACGCAAAGCTTGCCAAGATGACAAAGTGGGTCGGACTTGCTTTTGTTATTCTTACACTGGCACTCAACCTGATTAAATAGGCCAGCAAAAAGCCTGATAAAAACCAGACCGGCGGTGTTTATTCACTGCCGGTCTAAGTTTTTTATATCTTTGCAAAAGGCATCCTAATGTGTTTGGCGCTGTTATGCTGCTTTTGCCTGTAAGCAAATTAAAGGGCGGCGATGTCTCGCATCCCTTTAATTTTTACGGACGATCTTCCAGGGGCATGTATTCCTCCTGCTCGAAGGCCGCGCGGTACGCCGGGCGGATAATCTTGTTGCAGGTAAAAACCTCCTCTATGCGGTGCGAACACCAGCCCGCGATGCGGGCTATGGCAAAGAGCGGTGTATAAAGATCCTCTGGTATGCCCAACATTTTGTAGACAAGCCCCGAATACATATCAACATTGGAGCAGATGGTCACAGTGAGTTTCTTGCGATCCATGATAATCGGGATACCGACTCTCTCGACGCTCTCCATAAGGGCGAGCTGCTCGGCAAAGCCCTTTTTCTCGGCTATATCCCTGGCGTATTTCTTGATTAGCTCCGCTCTGGGGTCGGACAGCGTATAGACCGCGTGACCCAGTCCGTAAATCTTCTTCGAGCCGTCGCCCGCCTCACCGTCCATTATCTTTTCAAGATAAGCTCTAAGCTCATCGTCGTCCTTATAATCGCGCACGTTTTCACCGATGTCCCGGAACATTGCCATGACCTTCGAATTGGCTCCGCCGTGCAGCGGGCCCTTGAGCGAGCCCACAGCCGCCGCAATCGCGCTGTAGGTGTCGGTGCCCGTCGAGGAGAGGACACGACACGCAAAGGCGGAGTTGTTGCCGCCGCCGTGCTCCGCGTGGAGAATGAGCATAAGGTCCAGAAGATGCGCCTCTTCGGGCGTATAAGCCTTGTCCTTCCGCAGCATGCGCAGGAAGTTCTCGGAAACCGAAAGGTTCTCTCTCGGCACATGCAGATACAGCGATTTACCGTCGAAATGGTGGCGCTTCACGGCATAGGCGTTCGCGACAATAACAGGAAAGCGGCCTATCAGCTCTATCGACTGACGCATTATGTTTTCTATCGAAATGTCGTCCGGATTGTCGTCGTAGGAATACAGCGCAAGCACGCTTCTTGCAAGCTTGTTCATGACATCCTTGCTCGGGGCCTTGAGTATCATGTCCTCCGTGAAGCTCGCGGGCAGCATTCTGGCGTTGGACAAAATAGTATCGAAATGCTCGAACTGCTGTTTATTCGGAAGGCTTCCTATAAGCAGAAGATAAGCTACCTCCTCAAAGCCGAAGGTACCGTTTTTCGTGTGCTCGGCAATGATATCCTCAACGTCTATTCCGCGGTAATAGAGCTTGCCTGGAATGGGGACACGTCCGCCGTCCTGCATATAATAGCCCTGTACGCTGCCGATGCGCGTTACACCCGCCATAACGCCGGTGCCGTCGTCATTCCTGAGCCCTCTTTTTATGGCATGATTCCTGTACTGCTCATTTTCTATCGTATATGCGTCGCGTATATCGCCGCACAAATCGGCCACATAGCCCTTGAGCACGTCCTTTGAAATTTCCAAATCCAGCCCTCCTTTACCAATTTCCAGTATGATAACGTTAATTATACACACGTATTCACTTCTATGCAAGTTGTATTTTTGAATTATTCAAAATGTCACTAAATCTCGCCTTCAGCGCCGGTTTTTTATGCGTTTTTGCAATCAATTCAATCATTCCTGCAAACATCTTGCCAATCGGCATGCTTATGATGTATAATTTTACGAAATAAAGTTCTAGGGTGAAATAAATGATTAAACTGCATAAAAACGGTGTTTTTTTGAATAACGGTGTTCCCGAAGAGCGCTCACGCCTTACGGAGGCGCTTTCCGAAGCGCGACGTAAAACCATGGCCTCCGGCATACTCGAAAAGCACGGCGCCTCAACGGATGAGGATATCCTCCGATTGAAATTCGACAGTCTTATATCCCACGACATCACATACGTGGGCATAATTCAAACCGCTAAGGGCAGCGGACTAAACTTTTTCCCTGTCCCCTATGTTATGACTAACTGCCACAACAGCCTTTGCGCTGTCGGCGGTACTATAAACGAGGACGACCACGTTTTCGGGCTTTCCGCCGCAAAAAAATACGGCGGCATCTATGTTCCCGCGAACGTTGCCGTTATTCATCAATACGCGCGCGAAATGATGTCCGGCTGCGGACGCATGATACTTGGCAGCGACAGCCACACGCGTTACGGCGCGATGGGCACGATGGGCATCGGCGAGGGTGGTCCCGAAATCGTAAAACAGCTTCTTTCCAACACTTATGACGTTAAACGCCCTGAAATTGTTCTTGTCTACCTTACTGGCGCGCCCCAGCACGGAGTCGGCCCGCACGACGTTGCGATAGCCCTCTGCGGAGCAGTATACGACAATGGCTTTGTCAAAAACAAGGTTTTAGAGTTCGTAGGCCCCGGAATTTGTAATCTTCCGATGGATTATCGCATCGGAATCGACGTAATGACCACAGAAACCGCCTGCCTCAGCTCAATTTGGGAGACGGACGGAACTGTTGAGGAATACTTCGCCGCTCACGGCAGAGCGGAGGATTATAAGGCCCTTTCACCGCAGGAAGGCGCATATTACGACTCGATGATTGAGCTTGACCTCGGTTCAATTGAGCCGATGGCGGCGCTTCCCTTCCATCCGTCGAAAGCCTTCACCCTTCGTGAGCTTTCGCAGAACGCGGGTGACATTCTGCGTCAGGTCGAGCTCGACGCAGAAAAGTCGCTTTCAGGCGGAGTCAGGCTGCACCTTACTGACAAACTTAAAAACGGAAAAATCATGGTTGATCAGGGTGTTATCGCGGGCTGCGCGGGTGGTATGTACGACAACATCGCGGAAGCCGCGGCAATCCTTAAAGACGCTTCGGTAGGCGACGGATATTTCTCACTTTCCGTCTATCCGCCAAGCATACCGGTTAACCTCGAACTAATCCGAAACGGTGTTCAGCAGAGCCTTATGGAGTCAGGCGCGCTTTTCAAATCCTGCTTCTGCGGACCCTGCTTCGGTGCGGGCGACGTGCCCTCTAACAACGCCCTTTCAATTCGCCACACGACTAGGAATTTCCCAAACCGCGAAGGTTCAAAGCCCTCTGATGGGCAAATCTCAGGCGTTATGCTCATGGACGCGCGCTCGATTGCGGCAACCGCAAAAAACAAGGGTGTTTTAACCAGTGCCGCTGACGTGGATTATAAAGAGCCCACTCCCAATAAATATAATTTTGATAGAACCGTTTACGAAAAGCGCGTTTACTTCGGTTTCGGAAAAGCGGATGATACGTTGGATTTGAAAACGGGCCCGAACATTGCTGAGTGGCCGAAGATACCCGCGCTCGCGGATAACGCTCTGATTCAGCTTGCAAGTGTCATACACGACGAAGTCACAACGACGGATGAACTCATCCCATCGGGCGAAACTTCCTCTTACCGCTCAAACCCGATGAAGCTCGCCTCCTTCACTCTGTCACGCCGCGACCCCCATTATGTCGGGAGGGCACAGAAGACCTCGCTTCTGGAAACACAGCGAGCCGATGGCGATTATACCGACGATCTTCGAAATGTTATAGAAGAACTCGGTCTGTCTACGGAAGCGCTGAAAAGCACGGCGGTTTCAAGCGCAATCTTCGCGAAGAAGCCCGGCGACGGCTCCGCCCGTGAACAGGCGGCCTCGTGCCAGCGCGTACTCGGCGGCGGCGCGAACATTTGCTATGAGTTTGCAACAAAGCGCTATCGCTCTAACTGCATCAACTGGGGCATGCTGCCCTTGACTATCGACAGAAACGTCAGCTTTGACTTTTTACCCGGAGACTGGATTTATATTCCCGAAGTACGTAAAGCGGTGGAAACCGGACTTGAGGACATCCCCGCAAAGGTTTTATCGAAGTTCGGGACGACCAATATTATTCTTCACCTTTCGGGACTTACCGCGGACGAAAAAGAAATTATACTCTGCGGCTGCCTTATGAACTACTACGCCGCGCATAAAAACGACTGAGATTAAAATTTTGAGGAGTATTCAGAATGTCAAAGATACCTATGAACACCATCGTCGAGATGGACGGCGACGAGATGACCCGCATTCTCTGGAAGATGATTAAGGACGAGCTTTTATCCCCCTTCGTTGAGCTAAATACCGAGTATTACGACTTGGGACTCCCGAAGCGCGACGAGACAAACGACCAGATAACCGTCGACTCAGCGAACGCTATAAAGAAGCATCATGTTGGCGTCAAGTGCGCGACAATTACCCCGAACGCACAGCGCGTCGAGGAATATAAGCTCAAGGATATGTGGAAAAGTCCGAACGGCACAATCCGCGCGATACTCGACGGAACTGTTTTCCGCGCGCCGATTCTTACCGACAGCATTAAGCCCTATGTCAAGGGCTGGGTTAAGCCCATAACTATTGCCCGTCACGCCTACGGTGACGTTTACAAGGCGACTGAATACCGCGTTCCGGGCAAGGGCAAAGCGGAGCTTGTGTTCACTGGTGAAAACGGCGAGAGCTTCCGCAAGACCATCTATGATTTCGAGTGCGCCGGCGTTCTGCAGGGACAGTACAACAAGGACAGTTCGATTGAGTCCTTCGCTCATGCCTGCTTCGGATACGCTCTCGACACAAAGCAAGACCTGTGGTTTGCTACTAAGGACACTATCTCAAAGCAGTACGACCAGACCTTCAAGCTCATTTTCGCGGACATCTTCGAGAAGGAATACAAGGCTCGTTTTGAAAAAGCGGGCATCGAGTATTTTTACACTCTGATTGACGACGCTGTCGCGCGCGTCATCCGTTCCGAGGGCGGCTTCATCTGGGCCTGCAAGAACTACGACGGCGATGTAATGAGCGACATGGTTTCCACTGCGTTCGGCTCGCTTGCGATGATGACGAGTGTTCTCATCTCCCCCGACGGCGACTATGAATTTGAGGCGGCACACGGAACGATTACTCAGCACTACTATAAATATCTCAAGGGCGAGCAGACGAGCTCGAACCCGATTGCTACCATTTTCGCGTGGTCAGGCGCTCTGCGCCGCCGCGGCGAGCTCGACGGAAACAAGCCCCTCTCGGATTTTGCAGATAGGCTTGAAAAGGCCTGCCTCGACACAATAGAGTCTGGCATAATGACAGGCGACCTTGCCGTACTCTGCGACAAAAAGGACGTTAAAAAGGTCAACAGCGCCGATTTCATCGCCGCTATAAGAGCAAATCTCGAACAAATGATGTAAAGCAGTCACTACAACGGCAAGCTGAAAGGCATAAAAATGAAAAAGCGTTTATCTCAGTTTTTTCTTTACATCTGCATTTTTGTATTTTCAACGTTTCTTCATGAATGCGCACACGGAATACAGAGCTGCTTCTCCGGTATCTCGGTAAGTACGGGATTCAACAGAGTCGGAAACGCTTTTATGTATCCGGGAGATGCGGGTTTCAGAACAGGTTTCGTAAACGACTTTCCTGTAGATGCCGCCGTCGCTCTTACTCTAATGCTGGCTGTCATTTTTACTGTACTTTATGTGAAAATGGGTAGCAGCCGTAAACCGCTTGAGTCTGTTGTCTTTTCTTTTGCCTTCTGCAACTCAATAATACGGCTTGTTCCCTCGCTTCTTTGTCTTGTCCTGCCGGTTTTCGGAACAGCTCATGCAGAGGATGAAACAGGCATGGGGCAGCTTTGGGCAAGCTCCGCCGGAATCGCAATTTTTAAGTACCTTCCCGCTTTGATATCGGTATTGATTTCTCTCCTGTGCATCTGTTTCATTGTCAAAAAGAGGCGAAAAGAGCAAGCAATCAGAACTGATTATTCTATTATCGGCTTGGCATATATTGCATCGTTCTTTATTGAGAACCTGCTCGATGGTATAATCAGGATAAACTGGATTTCAAAATAGCCTTCGCAATGCTTTTCGAATTTGACTGTCTCCGAATCAATGCTTATACATAGAATCCGCGCGCTGAAAATAGCGTGCGGATTTTTTTATTTCAGGTATTGACAACACGATTATACTGTGGTACATTGGTTTTGCGGTTAATTACTACACTAACTAACCAGTTAACACTAAAGGGGGTCTGCGAAGTGACCTTTCAGGATGAACGGCCTATTTTTCTTCAGCTCGCCGAGCAGCTGGAGGAGGGCATACTCTCCGGCGCTTATCCGGAGGAGAGCCGCGTTCCGTCCATCACCGAGTATTCGGTGACTTACAAAATAAACCCCGCCACCGCGCTCAAAGGCATAAACCTGCTGGTGGATTCGGGACTGCTTTACAAGAAGAGAGGTTTGGGTATGTTTGTTTCCACAGGAGCAAAGGAGACGCTGAAATCTCAGCGCCGCGACAAGTTCTATCACGATTACATCGAGCGGCTGGTTCGTGAGGCCAAAAATCTCGGGCTCGACGCTTCCGAGCTTACGAACATGATTAAGAGGGGGTTTGAAGATGTCGATTGAAATCGAAAACTTAACCAAAGAGTTTGGAGACACCCGCGCTCTGGACAATGTGACGCTTACGTTTGGAGACGATAAGATTTACGGTCTTCTTGGAAACAACGGCGCCGGCAAGACGACGCTTATGAGTATCCTGACGGGACGCCAGTATCCCACCGACGGCACAATTACGATAGACGGCGAATCAAACGTGAACAACGACTCCGCGCTTGGCAAGGTCTTTCTTGTCGCAGAGCAGAATTTGTTCCCCGAGGATATGAAGGTCAACAAAGCCATCAAAACGGCAGAGCTGTTCTATCCGGATTTTGACCGCGCCTACGCCGAAAAGCTGGCGGAGAAGTTCGGCCTTAACACTAAGAAAAAAATCAAGGCTCTGTCCACCGGCTATTCCTCGATTTTTCGTCTGATACTGGGGCTTTCCGTAAACACGCCGTATCTTGTTTTCGACGAGCCGGTGCTCGGGCTGGACGCGCAGCACCGTGACATGTTCTACCGTGTACTTTTGGAAAGATACGCAGAGCGCCCCTGCACGGTCATCGTCTCCACCCACCTGATTGCCGAAGCGGCCGACCTCATCGAACACGCGGTCATCATACGCGACGGCAGGATACTGAAGGACTGCCCCCGCGAGGAGCTGACAGCCGAAGCTTACGCCGTGTCCGGACCGACGAGCCTTGTAGATAAATATCTTGAGGGAAAGCATGTGCTTTCCGCAAATGTTCTCGGCGGACTTAAGACCGCCTGTGTGCAGGGCAAGCGCGGCGCACTGCCCGAAGGGCTGGAACTTTCCGCAATAAATCTTCAGGATTATTTCATCAGTCTGATGGAGGAGGAAGACAGAATATGAAAATGAATTTAAAGCCGGCTTTCCGGTATCAGTTCAACAACTATATAAGGGGCTCCGTTGTTGTTTTCCTAATCATATTTCTCATTGTATCGGTTGCGATGGTCTTCTCTCTCAGCTTTGATAACGGCTCTTCTAACATTAGCGTCTCCGGATACAGCTTTGCGGCGATAGTCTTTCTTTTCGTAATGGGCATCGTGAGCATCCGAAACGACCTGCGGCTCTGCCTGCAATTCGGCGTTTCGCGCCGCACCGCCTTTTTGAGTGAGCTGCTTGCGGTTCTTTCTGTGTCTGCTGTTATAGTTGTGGTGGGCGAGCTGTTAAACGGCGCTGCAATGCTGTTTTTGGCCGGAAATGAGCACTTTTTTGTCGGAGACTTCTATCAGATAATCTATCTCAGGGACACGTCCTCTGTGCTGACCTTAGCGCAGCATGCCCAGAGTGCGCTGATGAATTTCAGCCTTGTTTTAAGCGCATGTCTCTTTGGTATGTTCTTCTCCCTTATGTTCTGGCGCCTTAGCAGGACGTGGACTATAATCGTAGCCGTCGCCATCCCCCTCCTTTTAAATCTTGTACCCGCAGCTCTATATAAGCTCGGCGTCAATTTCCAACCCTTTATTCTCTGGCTCGCTGCCTCTCCTTACTATCTCGTTTTGTTTGCGCTGGCGCTTGCAGCGTTTTTCGGAATAATCAACTGGCTGCTTCTGAGAAACGCAAACATCAAAGAAGCAAAGTAAAAAAATACCGGGTTGGAAAATATTTTACTTACAATTTACTCAATAATGGTGTATTATGAATATGCAGCGTGTGGTTCTGTCATCGTAAGAACGGTTGACAGAACTGCATGCTTTTTTATCTCAGTTGATTCGTTGATAATAAATGAAGGACGTAAATACAGCGAGCGGAGAATATGGAGAAGGCATTATGAACTTAATTAAAGAGCAGGTCCAGCATCGCCAATATGGAATCGGTGTTGTCAAAAAGCAGACTGAAACTACAATAGATGTGAAGTTTAGCACCGAAATCGGTACTAAGAGATTTATCTATCCTTCGGTATTTTTGACTTATTTAGTTCTTTGCAGCCCTGATTCACAGCAGATTATGAGTGATGAATTACAGGAAATCCGCGACAAGATTACTGAAGCACATAAAAGCAGCCTGGAAGAGACAAAAAGAATTCAGGCCGAGGCACATGCAAATTTGATCCAGCAGAAGCGTGACGCGGCAAAGAGAAAAGCTGCCGCCACGAAAAAAGCCAAAGCGCTTAAAAAAGACTGACATAGAATTAGAAAGCTCTTCGCATAGGAGAGCTTCCTTTTTTTATGCTCATAATAGATAGCATATTTTGGCATATTCATATGGAACGTTGCACATATTTGTAACAAGTTAGCGTTTCATTTTAGCCGATTGTTAAAAGTTTGTCACCTCGCCTTTGTTTTCATTCCTCACGCATTGACAAGGTATCCGCACAGGTGTAAAATTCAGATAGTTAAATAATTAACATTTTTCTTAACAAGTACATCGAGAGAATTCTGCAATTGCACTTTCTTTGCACCTTCTTTTGAAATAAAAACAGGAGGTTTTGTTATGGCAAGATTTACTCTTCCCAGAGATCTTTATCACGGAAAAGGCGCGCTGGAGGCTCTGAAAACTTTTGAAGGGAAAAAGGCCGTGCTGTGCGTTGGCGGCAGCAGCATGAAGAAATTCGGCTTTTTGGACAGAGCCGTATCATATCTTAATGACGCGGGTATTGCGGTTCAAATAATTGACGGCATTGAGCCGGACCCCTCAGTTGAAACCGTTCTGAAGGGTGCCGAGGCAATGATAAGGTTTGAGCCCGACTGGATTATCGCCATGGGTGGCGGCTCGCCTATCGACGCGGCAAAAGCAATGTGGATAAAATATGAGTATCCCGAAATCACTTTTGAGGAAATGTGCAAGGTTTTCGGCCTTCCGAAGCTCCGCCAAAAAGCTCGTTTCTGCGCGATTTCTTCTACCTCCGGCACAGCGACCGAGGTGACAGCGTTCTCAATAATAACCGATTACTCCAAGGGCATCAAGTACCCGATTGCCGACTTTGAGATTACACCCGACGTAGCAATCGTTGATCCGGATTTGGCTGAAACCATGCCTAAAAAACTTGTTGCGCACACCGGAATGGACGCGATGACGCATTCTATCGAGGCCTTCGTTTCCACCGCGAACTGCGATTTTACCGACCCTCTTGCGCTCTATTCTATCCGCATGATACAGAATGATCTTATTGCCTCCTACAACGGCGACATGTCAAAGCGCGCCAGCATGCACAATGCTCAGTGTCTCGCCGGAATGGCTTTTTCAAACGCTCTGCTCGGCATAGTCCACTCAATGGCACATAAAACAGGAGCCGCCTTTGCGGATTGCGGCTCTCACATCATCCACGGCGCCGCAAACGCGATGTACCTGCCAAAGGTGATTGCGTTCAACGCTAAGAACGAACCCGCCGCAAAGCGCTACGCGGTTATCGCGGACACCATGGGACTCGGCGGAAGCACCGCACAGGAAAAGGTTCGTCTGCTTATCGGCTACCTGAGAGGAATGAATGACGAGCTGAACATTCCTCATTGCATCAAAAACTACGGTGCGGACAGCTATCCAACAGAAAACGGTTTCGTTCCCGAGGATGTTTTCCTTTCGAGACTGCCCGAAATCGCGAAAAACGCGATAGGCGATGCCTGCACCGGCTCGAATCCCCGCATACCCAGCCAACAGGAGATGGAACTGCTGCTCAAATGCTGCTATTACGACACGGAAGTCGACTTCTAAAAGCATTAAGCCGGACGAACTGTCTCGCTGTTACCGAAAAAAGCTCCCCCGTTCATCGAAACGGGAGAGCTCTTTTCAGTTGAGACTTCGGAACCTTTCGGGCTTCGGACGGTATTTTATGCCGGATACAACGCCCATCGCCGCAAACACGGAGAAAAGCGAGGACCCGCCGTAGCTGAAAAACGGAAGCGTGAGGCCTATGACAGGCGCGATTCCTATGCACATTCCGATGTTTTCAAAGGTCTGGAAAATGAGCCACGCGGCAGCGCCGAAGCAAATAAGCATGCTCATTGTGTTGCGGGACTTAATACCGACATAGATACAGCGGAAAATTATTGCCAGAAGAAGGAGCATTACGATAATGCAGGCTATCATTCCAAGCTCCTCGCCAATAACGGAAAAGATGAAGTCTGTTTGCTTTTCCGGAAGAGCTCCCGATTGTGTCTGTCTTCCGTTGAATAGCCCTGTACCGGTGAGCCGCCCGCTTGCAAGAGCAATCTTCGACTGGTTTGCCTGCCAGCGGATTTCAAAGCCCTTCGGGTCAATCGTCGAGTCATAGGGCGCAAGAATACGGTCCCGATATCGCTGATTCAGAACGTGCGTCCAAATGAGCGGAGTTACGGCGGCAGCAGCCGCGATTCCGGCGATGAACCAATAAAACCGCACTCCCGCCGCGAAGAGCATAATGGCAAATATAAAAAGAAAAACAAGCGCGCTTCCCATGTCCTTCGAAACGACAACAATAAGTCCGATTGTAAAGCCGCAGTAAATAAGAAGCTGACCAACAGAGAATACAGAATTCAAATTCTTATAGTTTTTCAAATAACTCAGCTGCTTAGCCAGAACTATAATAAAAACCACTTTTATAACTTCCGCCGGCTGAACTCCGACAAAGCCGAAGCGAAGCCATGCGCGGTTGCCGGTATTGTCCGCATATCCCAGCGGGGTAAGGAGCAAAAGTACAAGCACGGTTTCAAAAATAACAAGCGCCGCCCACTTATCCGTTATGATATCGATGTCCAGAACAGTAAACAGCACAAAAAGCCCTAAGCCAATCAGGAGAGATACTATCTGTACTATCAGATAACGTGCCGGATTCTGCAGGGATGCCGAGGCGCTCGCAATTGCGACTATTCCGAATATGGCACTCACGAGGCACAGTATAAGAAGCGTCATATCGGCTCTTTTTATGAAATCCTTAATGAAAGGCGACAGTTTTTTCACTTTGACCTCCAATGGCTGTATATAACCCTTGTCTGGTGATTGTATCACTAAATATTATTTTGCGCAATTATGAAATTAGTGCTATAATTTGACAAAGTACTCGAATACAGAACCGAGGTTTTATTATGGGCGTCCACGACGGGCACAGAGAGAGAATGAAACAGAGGCTTCTTGAGCAGGGGCTGGATGTTTTTGACGACCACAATGTTCTTGAGCTTCTTCTGTTTTATTCAGTGCCGCGTAAGGACACGAATCTCCTCGCTCACGAGCTTCTGAACGCCTTCGGAAGTCTCGAGGCAGTTTTTGAGGCTCCGGTGGAGGAGCTTGCAAAGGTGAACGGCATCGGTGAGGGCTCTGTAACGCTATTGAAGCTCATTCCCGAGGTAAGCCGCCGCTACTGTATGGATAAAAACCGTTTTGACAACATACTGGACTCTTCAAAAAAAGCCGGTGAATATCTCGCGGCCCGCTATATGTACGAGCGCGACGAGGTTGTTTATGTCGTATGTCTCGACGCGAAATGCAAGGTCATCTGCTGCAAGGAGCTTTTTCGTGGGGTGGCCAACTCCACCGAAATCAGCATTCGGAAAATTGCCGAGCTTGCGCTGGCTAAAAACGCCACAAGCGTTATCATCTCGCACAATCACACGAGCGGCATCGCTCTTCCCTCCGTGGAGGATGAGATAACCACGAAAAAGCTGAAAAATGCGCTGGCTTCAATGGGCATCACCCTTTCGGACCATATAATCGCCGCAGACGGCGACTTCATTTCCATGGCGGACAGCGGGCTTCTTTAATCGTATACTCAAAAATATCGGCTGCCTTTTCTCACTTTGTAAAGTTTGGAAAAGCAGCCATTATTTTTTTATATACCTCTTGACACGGTATACTTCGCGTTGTATAGTATTATGCGAAAGGGGGTATTGCCATGGACGCACAGCTTAAGCGCGGAGTCCTCGAAATCTGTGTTCTCGCAGCCATGCGGGAGGAGGACGCCTACGGCTACAAAATCATCAAAGACCTTTCACCGTTTATGGAGATATCCGAATCGACGCTCTATCCGATATTAAAACGACTGGAGCAGAGCGGCTGCGTTGCAGAGTATTCCGTAGAGCATAACGGAAGGCTTCGCAAGTACTATCGAATAAAGGATATAGGGCACGACAGGATCAGCGAGTTTTTAAATGACTGGGACAGTATAATGCGCGCATATCGCTTTATCAAAGGGGACGTGGAAAATGACAAAAATTGAGTATCTGAAAAAGCTGAAACGCGCTCTAAGGCAAGTAAAGCGTGAGGAGCGCGACAAATCACTCGCATATTTCGGGGAGGTCATTGAAGACCGCATCGAAGAAGGTGTTCCGGAGGAAACCGCAGTCAGCGAGCTAGAGAGCGTCGAGGACGCGGCGGAACGCATAATCGCGGAGGCGCAGGCATCTGGTCAGCTGAAGCCGAAGCGCAGTGCCTGGGAAGTTACGCTTTTAGTGCTGGGCTTTCCTCTCTGGTTTCCGGTGCTGCTCACGGTATCTGTTGTTGTCCTTACGGTCTATGCTCTCGTTTGGATTATAATCGGAGCTCTCTTTCTCGTGTCGGCGGCGCTCGCCGTCAGCGGCATTGCAGGCATAATCGGACTGTTTATGTATATGGGTTCGAACGCCGCATTTGCCATCTTCGGAGTGGGCCTTATAGCTTCAGGCCTCGGAATAGCACTTTTTATTCCGGTTTTGTATATGGCGAAAGCCTACGCTAAGGCGACTCCGGTTATCTGGAACAAGCTTATTGACAGAAAGGCAGGATATACCCTATGAACAAAAACACAAAAACAGCTCTTATAGTCGCGCTTTCCATTTTCGGTGCCGGAGTTCTGATCTGGCTCTGCGTATCGCTGGGCGTCGGCTTCAACTATTCAAAGCTCTCCTGGAACTGGGGGAAGCGCGACGAAGCCAGCGCCACAGATGATGCGTCCTTTGTAGCCGAGCACGTCGACAAGGACATAGACGAAAAGGGACAGAATATAATTTTAAATCTTTCCTCCGCCGACGTCACCGTTTCGCCCTCCAAGGACGGAAAACTGCATCTGTCCTATGACAACACAGAAAACAGCCATTTTGAGTACGTGGAAAAAAGCGATGAAATAACTCTTAAGCAGAGGCAGAAAAGCGATACAATCATCGGATTTATCGGAAAAGGCTCCGAGAGGATTACCGTAGAGCTGAGTCTCCCCTCAGGCCGCAAGGGCGAGCTTGATATTAACGGCGCTTCAAGCGATATTTCCTTATCCGATATCGACATGAAAGACGAGATGAAAATTTACAGCGTCTCCGGTGAAATTAAAATCACCGACTGCAAGGCAAAGGCCCTGGGAACGGGTGCGACCTCCGGCGAAATCGAGCTGCGTTCAATAACTGTCTCCAGCATTGACGCCGGCACAGTCTCGGGCGATATACATCTTTCTGATATCCGCGGCAAAATTCCTCTTACCCTTGAAACTGTTTCCGGAGAGGTGTATGCTGAAAGTGTTGAGGCAAAGGACTTCTCGGTCCAGACTGTATCCGGCGAAACGACGCTCAGGAATGTTTCCGGTATGAAAGCTGACTTCTCCAGTACCTCCGGCGGAGTCGGACTGAATAGAGCCAATTTCAGAGAAATTAAATTTTCCACGATTTCCGGTGATATTTCAGGCACCGTCACGGGCTCTGCGGATGACTACACGGTTTACACGGATACCGTATCCGGCCGCAACAGCCTTTCCGGCCACAGAGGGCGCGGAGAGAGAACGCTCGATCTTTCCTCCACCTCCGGCAGCTTCGATATAGGCTTTGTAAAGTAATATTCAGGGAGATTCCAAAATGCACAGAGTATTTATCGTTGAGGACGACATGGTCATAGCAGAAGCCATCAGGCGCCGCATAAGCGCCTGGGGCTGCTCCGCGCGCTGCGCCGTGGATTTTGAAAACGTCCTTTCCGAGTTCGCGGACTTCGATCCCCAGCTTGTGCTCATGGACATCTCCCTTCCCTTCTTTAACGGTTATCACTGGTGTTCGGAAATTCGGCGCGTTTCAAAGGTGCCGATTATTTTCGTATCCTCCGCGTCGGACAATATGAACATCGTCATGGCAGTCAATATGGGCGGTGACGATTTCATAGCCAAGCCCTTTGATTTCGATGTCCTGACGGCAAAAATACAGGCGCTTTTGCGCCGCGCCTATGACTTCACCGTCCCCGCGAAGCTCCTTGAAAGCGGAGGCGCGGTTTTGAATATTGCGGACGCGACCCTCACATTTGAGGGAAGAAGGACAGAGCTTACAAAAAACGAGTTCAAAATGCTCCAGATGTTATTGGAAAACAAGGGCAGTATCGTGACCCGTGACGAGATTATGACGCGTCTTTGGGAAAGCGACAGCTTTGTCGATGAAAACACACTCACCGTCAACATCACCCGTCTCCGCCGTAAGCTTGAGGACACGGGGCTTAATAACTTTATTACCACGAAAAAAGGCATCGGTTACATAGTCGGAGAATGAATATGTTTTTTTCCTATCTCAAACGCCACTACAAGATAGTACTGCTTTTCGGTCTGTTTGTCCTGATATTTGCAGTTGTTTTCTCGCTCTACGACCTTGAGGCCGAAGCGGTGCTGTATGCCGCGCTGCTATGTTTCTGTGTCGGGCTTGTGGCCTTCGGCTTCGGGCTGTGGCACTATATAGCAAGGCACAGGGCTTTAAAAGAGCTTATGCGGAATATCGAAATCGGTCTCTATGGGCTTCCCGAGCCTAACGGAATAATCGAAGAGGATTATCAGGACATGCTGCGCAGTCTCTACGCCCAAAACATCAGGATGAGAGGCGAGGCGGACGGGGCAAGGCGCGACACCGAGGACTACTATACGCTTTGGGTACATCAAATTAAAACGCCGCTTGCTGCAATGCGGCTTCTTCTCGCCGATGACGCTGGAGCAAACGGCAGCCTCCTGCTCGCCGAGCTTTTAAAAACGGAGCAGTATGTCGATATGGCGCTGCAGTATGTAAGGCTCTCCAGCGATTCAAGGGACCTGTTAATCAAAAAATGCACTTTGGACGAGATAATTAAAGGCTCGCTTAGAAAATACGCAAGGCTCTTCTCGCTTAAGAAGCTGGAATTTTCGTTTGAGGAGACACATCTGACGGTTTTGACTGACGAGAAATGGCTTGCTTTCGTTATTGAACAGGTATTTTCAAATTCTCTAAAATATACCCACAGCGGAAAGATAAGCATTTATGCCGAGGGAGAAACGCTGGTTATCGAGGACACCGGCATCGGCATCAGGGCTGAGGACCTTCCGCGTGTCTGTGAAAAGGGCTATACCGGCGCGAGCGGCAGAGCCGATAAAAAATCCACCGGCATCGGGCTTTTCCTTGTTAAGAGCATACTGACAAGGCTCGGCCACGGTCTTGAAATCACTTCGAAGGTCGGAGTCGGAACAAAGGTCAAAATCGACCTGCACAGCGCGGATTCAACATTTGAATAGAAAATCTTACGATAATGTAAGGTTCAAAGCCGAAATGTAAGTCAAAGAAATGGCACACGTTTCGGCTTTTCGCTAGAATAAAACCGTAACATAAGGTACGGAGGAAATAATATGACACTTCTTGAAGTCAAAAACTTAAAAAAGACCTACGCCACACGTTTCGGAAACGTGAAGGTACACGCGCTGACTAATGTGAATTTCACAGCCGAAAAGGGCGAATACATCGCAATCATGGGCGAAAGCGGTTCAGGCAAAACAACGCTCCTGAACATACTCGCGACACTTGACAGACCTACGGGCGGCGAGGTCGTGCTTGAAGGAAAGAGCACCCTGCTTATCCCCGAAAAGGATCTAGCCTCCTTCCGCCGCGACAACCTCGGTTTCGTTTTTCAGGATTTCAACCTGCTTGACACCTTCTCACTGCGCGACAACATCTTTCTTCCCCTTGTCCTCGCCGGCAAAAATCACCAGGAAATGAGCGAGCGAATTATCCCGATTTCCTACAGGCTCGGTATAACTGATATACTCGACAAATTCCCCTATGAAATTTCCGGCGGGCAGAAGCAGCGCTGTGCCATTGCGAGAGCGCTTATCACAAGCCCGCGCATTATACTCGCGGACGAGCCGACAGGCGCCCTGGACTCGCGCTCCGCTGACGCGCTGCTGGAGGTTTTTAAAGACATTAATTCCTCCGGTCAGACTATACTCATGGTCACGCACAGCGTAAAAGCTGCCTCTAACGCGGGCAGAGTCCTCTTCCTGCGCGACGGCGAGATATTCCATCAGCTTTACCGCGGTGAAAGGACAAACGAAGAGATGTTCGGGGTAATCTCCGACACGCTTACTGCTATGGCAACAGGCGGTGAGAAGAATGCGTAAATCCGCGTTTTATCCAAAGCTGGCCGCGCAGAACATCCGCCGCAACAAACAGTTTTATCTGCCCTTCATTCTCACCTGCGTCGCAACCTGCGCAATGTTCTATATCATGTGCTTTCTAGCTTACAGCCCCGCAACTATAGGACTGCACGCAATGCTCTACTTTATAATGCAGCTCGGCTGCGTCGTCATCGGAATCTTTTCCGCTATTTTTCTTTTTTACACCAACAGCTTTTTAATGAAGCGCCGTCAGAAGGAGCTGGGGCTATATAACATTCTCGGAATGGGTAAGGGCAACATCGCCGGTATTCTGTTTTTTGAAACGCTCTATGTTACGCTCATAACCCTTGTCTGCGGCATAGCTCTCGGCATACTGCTTTCCAAACTCACGCTCCTTGTGCTCTGCAATCTCATAGCTTTCTCGGTTCCTTACGGCTTTGAAATTTCCGTAAAGGGCATACTTTACAGCGTATATCTTTTCTGCGGTATCTTCCTTGTAATTCTGATTTCCAACCTAATCCGCATTAAGCTCTCGAAACCAATAGAGCTGCTCCGCGGCGGTAATGTTGGCGAAAAGGAACCTAAAACCAAGTGGTTTCTGGCAGTACTCGGGATTCTCGCTCTTGGAGCGGGCTATTGGATTGCCATTGTGACTGACGCACCGCTTCAGGCAATAATGCTGTTTTTCGTGGCGGTACTCCTAGTCATCGCGGGCACCTACCTGTTATTTACCGCAAGCAGCATCGCAATACTGAAGCGGCTACGCAGCAGACTTAATTACTATTACACGACAAGGCATTTCATTCCTGTTTCCGGCATGATATACCGCATGAAGCAAAACGCAGTCGGACTCGCGAACATATGCATACTTGCGACGATGGTGCTTGTCATGGTTTCCGGCACCGTCTGTCTCTACCTCGGCACCGAGGGTGCGCTGAAAAGCACCTACCCTACCGATATGATAGTAAATATCTACAATCCCGCAGGAACCGCGCGGGATGATATACGCTCGGCCATTAACAAGTCCGTATCCGACGGCGGACGCCAAATGAGTAATGTAACTGATTTTTATTCTCTGCCCTTTTCCACCAACTTCAAAAATGAAAATTTCGGAGATAAACTTCACCTCTATACTGTACCGACCGACAATTCCAATGTCAACCTCCTCCCCGCCTCCGAATACAGCCGCTTGACGGGCTCGACAGTAACCCTCAGCAAGGGTGAAGCTCTGGTCTATGATAACAAATCTGTGCTGGACGGCAGTTTTTCGCTTCTAGGCGAAAATTACAAAATAGTCAATAGGCTCGACAGCTTCCCTGCCATTTCAAAATCGGCAACAATAATCCCTTACAGCTTTGTGATAATCATATCAGATGACGCTTTTTCGCAAATTGTATCAGCCCAGACTGCGGTCAAGGCCGAATGGTATTACGGTTTTGACCTTGACGGCACGAGCGAGCAGAAGATTGTCTGCTGTGACACGCTGGAGAAAGTGCTTGGAAGCGCGGTAATCAGTTCCGGCAGCACTGACGGTTACCGCATCGCAAGCTACGATACGGGCAAGACGGACGTCTATGCAATGAACGGCGGCTTCCTTTTCCTCGGGCTTTTCCTCGGGCTCGTTTTCCTCATCGCGACGGTGCTTATTATCTATTACAAGCAGCTTTCGGAGGGCTACGACGATAAGGAACGCTTCGAGATTATGCAGAAGGTCGGTCTGAGCCGTCCGGAAATCAAAAAAGCAATCCGCAGCCAGGTGCTCGTCGTGTTCTTCCTTCCGCTAGGCATGGCGGTTGTCCATATCGCCTTTGCGTTTAAAATGATAACGAAGCTCCTTCTGGTCTTTAATCTCACAAACGTCACTCTCTTCGCCGTCTGTACTCTCGCAACAGTTGCGGTCTTCGCCCTCATCTATGGCGTGGTTTATCTCCTCACCGCCAAGGTTTATTATAGAATCGTAAGCTGACCTTCCCCTATCCATTTAGACACAGCAGCCGGAATGTTACCAAAGTAGCATTCCGGCTGTTGTGATATATCAAGTTTTCGCTATACTGTCAGATTTTGCCTGTCTCCATGAAACCTGTGCGGTCATATCTTCCGGTGAGCAGATACGGGAATATCTTTTCGGCATCGACAGCTTCGGCAAGCTTCATACCCTTGAGCAGAAGGTCGTTTTTGCAGTAAGCCCCGCCAATTATGGTGTTAATCGGCAGCTCTGCCCACGGGTCATCCTTGCCAGACTGGAGTTTAAGGGAAGCGAAGGCCGGCTCCCACTCCTTGTAGGTGTATTCGCAGAGGTTCTGATACAGCCCGCCGTTTACGAAATGCGGCTTGCCTTCCTCGTCGGAGGTAAAGCCGAAGTCGAAGAAGAAGCCGGAGCCTTCGCTCTTTTCACTCGCTCTCGGGAACTGATACACTACATCCGTGAGAGGGCTGTTATATTCGCCCAACTCGAGCTTTGCGTTAATGAGCTCCACGCCGTGGCGGGAAACCTTCGCCGTGACAGTGTCGCCCTCACGGCGCATATCGAAGCATGCTCCGAGTTTTTTCGGCATATGGCCCATATCGCGGCCAAAGTAGGTCGCCATTTCCGAGCCGGGGCCACCGAGCACAAGTGCTACGGGATAAAGGCCCAAATCAAAGTCGTGCGTTACGAGTACAGAGAGTATTGCCTCATAGTATTCGTCCGCGAACGAGGGCTTGTTGACGTGACAGACCGAGAGCGTCGCAACAGGCATCGGATAAGCTCTCAGCGGACGCGGAACAAGCTTCCGCACAGCCATCGGGTCAGTCATGAAGGCCATATAAACGCCCTCCTGCTCTCCCATCAGCGAGACCTTTGAAAACTTCTGCAAATCCTGCATTGAGGAAACGAAGCTCGGAGCCTTCGGCTGCTTTGAAAACAGCTTGCGGCCGATTTCAAAACCTCCGCGGGTCGCGGGAGCGATTTTTCCGACCTTGACCGCGTCGCCTATGACGTAAGTGTCGTAACCCTTCGCCTTGAGCGCGTCCGCAAGCTCCTTATTCGGGCGCATGCCGAGTGAGAGCACAACGGCGTCCGCCGGAACGCTCTTTTCGGCTCCTGTCGCCTTCTCCTCAAGCACGACGAAATCCGCCTTGATTTCCTTGAGCGTATGCTCAAGCAGGAATCCGGTTTTATACTGCTTCAGTCTGCCCATAACGTCCGCGACTATTGTGCCGTTGCCGTCTGGGGCGATTTTGTTCAGCATATCGACTACAGTAACCTTGTTTCCTGCGGCACACAAATACTCCGCCGTTTCTATACCTGTCATACCCGCTCCGACAAGAATGATGTTTTTGCCGGTAAGCCCCGCTTTGCCGCCAAGCACATCCTCCACACTGAACACGTTTTCACCGTGTACTCCGGGAAGCTCCGGTATTATCGCGGCGCCGCCGGCAGCGATGACCACTGCGTCGGGCTTTAAGCTCTCGATGAATTCCGGAGTTGCCTCCGTATTCAGGCGAATATCTACCTTCGCGCGGCTAAACGCGTCAGCATAATACTCCGCCAGCCACTTCATGCTGCCTTTGTGCGGAGGCTCCTTAGCGAGATTGACAAGTCCGCCGAGAGCGGAGCTCTTATCGATTAAAGTCACCTTTACTCCGCGCTCCGCCAGAGTTAAAGCCGCGCTCATACCCGCGGGGCCGGCACCTATGACAGCCGCCGTGTGCCCTTCCGCGTCACAGACGGGAAGTCCGTATTTCAGTTCGCGCGCACAGCGCGGATTGACGGCGCACTCCGCAGGCAGCCCCGCCGCGTTATATTCGCTCAGGCTTTCAAAGCAGCGCATACAGGTGATGCACTTGCGAAGCTCTTTTTCGCGTCCCTCCTGCACCTTTCTGCCCCATTGGTCATCGGCGAGCCACGCCCTTCCAAGTCCGACGAAGTCTTCAACGCCCTCTTCAAGAAACTTTTCCGCAATCTCGGGCTCACGGAAGGCGGAGTTACCGATTACCGGAATCGTCACATGATCCTTGACGGCTTTAATTAGGTCGTGCCGCCAGCCCTGCGGGAAGGAGCTGGGTTCAACGCAGACAGAGCCTGTTTCGTAGATGCCGCAGCTGACATTTATAACATCGATGCCGAGTTTTTCCAGCGCCATTGAAATTTTTACGCCGTCCTGGATATGTATGTAGTCCTCTGTCACTCCGGTTTTGTCGAGGAATTCCTCAACTGAAAGACGTACGCTGATCGGAAAATCAGGTCCGCATTTTGCTCTGATGCCCGCTATTATTTCAGCAATGAAGCGCAGGCGGTTTTCAAAGCTGCCGCCGTATTCGTCCTCACGCTTGTTGGTGTAGGGGCTCAAAAACTGGTCTATCAGGTAGCCGTGCGCCGCGTGAAGCTCAACGCCGTCACAGCCGGCTTTCTGCACGCGCACAGCGCCGTCGACAAACTGCTGCACAAGCTCCTTGATTTCGGAATTTTCCAGTGCGCGCGTTTCCTGTTTTGAAAATTTGCACATGATTGCAGAGGGAGCGACAACGGGCGCACCGCCAATCAGGTCAGAAATTCCTTCGCGTCCCGGATGATGCAGCTGAATGAAAATTTTTGCTCCGTGTTTGTGTACCGCCGCGGCAAGTCTTCCCAGCGGCTCTATGTGCCTGTCCTTTGTAACCGAGAGCTGACGCAGAAGTCCGGCACCGTGCACATCGTTCACGCGCGTGATTTCCGGTATGATAAGTCCCGCTCCGCCCTCGGCGCGCGCCTCGTAATAGGCGATCATATCTTCGGACGGGCTGCCGTCGAGCTCCGCGAGCCCAATGCCCATCGGTGACATAACCAGACGGTTTTTAAGTGTCAGCCTGCCGATTTTGCCTTCGGAAAACATTTTTTCGTACATTTGCAAACCTCCGTATTCGTAATTTCTTCGGGACTCGTCCCGCTTATGTCCGTTTACCCTTCAGCCGATCGTTAAACTTTCAGCAATACAATTATACTAAGCATTTCTTTAAAAAGAAATAGTCTCACAACACAGAATTCACTTGCCGATTTGTGCGCCGTGCACTATAATATTCACAGAGGTGAGGCTATGCTCTTCAGCGAACTTATCAGCGCGATTTCGGAAAAAATCCCGCTAAAAGCAATTGGCATATCAGATTCCTTTGACATTAAGGATACTGCTCTGCTGGATGGAGTTCAGGCAGAATTCCAAAACGATGTTCTGTATATTGGCTATTATGAACAAACGCGTTTCCGAAAGCTCCCATCTCACTGTGTGCTGGTCGGCTCAAGTGAAACGGAGGCTCTTTTAAGTGCCGGTACCGATCTTGCGCTGGCGGGGGAGCAGAAGCTGTTTTTCCTGTTTAACCTCGCGAAGTCGCTGGTGGATGCCTCTCGGAGCAAGGGGCTATACGCCGAGCTGATGGACTGCGCCGCTCAAACGAAAAGCGTCACGGCCTTTATGAACCTCGCGGCGTCCAAGCTCGGTAATTCAATCGTTTTGCTTGACCGTGACTTCAAGGTTCTCTCTACTTCAAACATTTATCCGATTGATGACCCTCTGTGGGCCTCCAACATACGTCAGGGCTATTGCAGCTACGAATTCATCAGCGCGGTAAACGATATGGAGATAATTAAAAACGCGCCGAAAACCTCCGAGCCCATAGTTATAACCTGCTACGCCTCCCCTCTCCGCAAGCTATCAAGCAAGATGTTTCAGGGTGGGCATATGATAGGCTTCGTTATAATGCTCGAAAACGAGAGCCCTGTGTCGCCCGAGCATTTTGATCTGCTGCGCATAGTATCCGAAGCCGCTGGAGACGTTATCGCAAGGTTTGCGCCCTATCTTCTGCCGGATTCGACGCAGTATCAGCGCCTGCTCTATGAAATGGTCATCGGCGCGCCTGCGGACAAGCTCACGCAATACATAGGAAAACTGAGTTTTCCCGAAAACATGTGCGCCGTGCGTATCAGCCAGTCCCGCGACCTGGGGCAGAAGCATCTCAAGGAGCAGATTACCTCAAAACTAAAGACGCTTTTACCGGGTACCCAGTTTACATATCACGACAACGGCATCGCCGCCCTTTTGTCGTCCACGGAGGCTTTTGGGCTGACCTATGAGCAGACGGAGCTTCTGAACAGCTTTGCAAAATCCGAGGCTGTCTCTGTCGGCGTGAGCAATACATTCTTTAAAATTGAGGATTTCGCACGCTATTATTCGCAGGCCTGCCGCGCGCTTGAGCTGGAAAACCGTCTGCGCTTCGGCTCTATAGTGTGCAAATACGCGGACTACGCCTTTTTTGATTTGCTCGGCGAGGTCAAAAAGCCGAACACACTGGAGGCTTACTGTCATCCGGCGCTTAAGCTGCTGCGGCGCTACGACAGCGAAAACAATACGGAGCTTTTTCGCACTCTCGAAACCTATCTCTCGTGCGACTGCAGCATAAAGCTCAGCTCCGAAAAACTCTTTATACACCGCAACTCGCTCACTTACCGTCTGAAACGCATTCTCGAGCTGACACAAATCGATTTAAATGACAGCGCCACACGCTTTTTGCTGGAGATGTCTTTTAGAATCGGACGTTTCGCCGGTGAAGAATGAAGCATGTTCCCGGCGGTATGAAATTACTCGCGTCTGTTTTCAAATCAACTCAAGAGGTTAGGCAATGAAAAATACAGCCAGAAAGATTGAACCGTTAAGGCAAATTGACAGCGATTTTATCGCCTTTGCCGCTCCGATAATTAAGCACGGCAGCTTTCAGAAAACCAAAGCTATCCGTCAGCATGGGGAAACGACCCGCTTTTCTCATTGTGTTTCGGTTGCGTATTACAGTCTCAGAACTGCGGCGCGGCTCAAAATACCCTGTGACATCCAGAGTCTTGTCAGGGGCGGACTGCTCCACGACTATTACTTTTACGACAGGCGGCAAAAGAACATTTCCCAGTTCAAAAACAGCTTTATTCACCCGAAGGTCGCGGTTTTTAACGCTATGCGCGATTATAACATCAGCCCTTTGGAGCAAAACATCATTGTTCGGCACATGTTTCCCATAACGCTTATTCCGCCGAAGTACAGGGAAGGTCTGATTGTCTGCATTACAGACAAGATCTGCGGGCTTGCGGAGACCTTCGGCACAAGCAAGCTACCGCTGCCGGACTGCGAAAAGCTCTGGTATGGTAGCGCTTCTTCAATGCGCATTGAATAGCAGAAAAGTCGAGCTCTGCGAGCGCTTGAGACTTTACTTATGCTTTGCTGGGGAAGTACATATTTTTTAGTGGCTTTTTTTCGGGTATGGTGTATAATACGATTAGGAAAACGTAATGATGTTCGGTCAACCGAAATGACCATAACACATATCAAGGAGGAATGGATATGCGTAAAACAAAAGTAATCTGTACTCTCGGCCCCGCAACAGACGAAAATAAAATCCTGAAAACACTTATTCAGAGCGGAATGGATGTCGCGCGCTTCAATTTTTCACACGGTACTCAGGAGGAACAGCTCAAAAGGCTTAACGACCTGAAGGCACTTCGCGAGGAGCTCGGCATACACGTTGCCGCTCTCATGGACACAAAGGGTCCGGAGCTGCGCCTTGGGCTTTTTGAAGGCGGAAGCGCAATGCTTAAAACCGGAAGTGCCTTTACTCTGACGACGGAGGAGTGCCTGGGAAACGCCGAACGCTCGCATGTCAACTACGAAGGTCTGCCCGGAGACGTTAAGCCGGGCGACAGGATACTGCTCGATGATGGAAAAATATCTCTGCTCGTGAAAAAAACCTCCGGCACAAACATCGCGTGCACGGTTGAAAACGACGGTCCAATATCCGACCGTAAGGGCGTGAACGTTCCGGGCGTCGTGCTCACAATGCCGTTCATCAGCAAAAAGGACTACGACGATATTATTTTCGCGGCAAAAGAGGGCTTTGATTTCATTGCCGCCTCCTTTGTCCGTACCGCCGACGACGTCAAGGAGGTGCGTATGCTTCTCAACTGGAACGGCGGTGAGAAAATCAAAATAATTGCGAAAATCGAGTGTCTGCAAGGCTTGCAGAACTTTGACGAAATTCTTGAGGCCTCAGACGGCATTATGATCGCGCGCGGCGATCTCGGTGCGGAGCTTCCTCTTGAGGAGGTTCCCGTAATACAGAAGCGACTTATAAATAAGGTCTACCGCAACGGCAAACCCGTCATAACCGCGACGCAGATGCTTGAGTCAATGATAAATTATCCGCGTCCGACCAGAGCCGAGGCAACGGACGTTGCAAATGCGATATACGACGGCACCAGCGCCATCATGCTCTCCGGTGAAACCGCGGCAGGCAAATACCCCGTCGAGGCGCTCCGTACTATGGTGCGCATAGCTGAAAGAGCTGAAGAGGACATAGATTACACCGCCCGTTTTGAAAAAATGGAGTTTTCCAGCGGCGGAAATGTGACGCACGCGATTTCTCACGCGGCATGTACATCGGCAATCGATTTGGGCGCGAAGGCAATCGTTACCTTCACGCTTTCCGGAAGATCGGCACAGGAGGTTTCGGCCTTCCGTCCCCCCTGCCAGATAATCGCCGGAGTTACCTCCGAACAGACCTGCCGCCAGCTCAACATGTCCTGGGGCGTAAACACTCTGATGATAAACGACGAAAAAAACCTCGACGATCTGTTTGAAAAAGGCCTTAAAAAGGTCGTTGAAGCGGGTCTCCTCGAGCAGGGAGATATGGTCGTTCTGACCGCCGGAGTGCCTATCGGCGTTTCCGGTTCAACAAACTTTATCAAGGTCATGCACGCGTAGATTCAAAGGCGTTAATTTAAGGTATAATTACTGGGGCGGGTTGCCAACAGCCCGCCCCATATGTTATAATAATATGATTTAGGCGGCATAATGTTTTACCGAAATATTCGTGTGCAAGGAGTTACTCATGGGCGATTTTCATGTCGTAAGCGAATACACCCCCTCTGGCGACCAGCCGGAAGCAATAGAGGCCCTTGCCCGCGGAATCGAACTCGGCTTTGAGGATCAGACTCTGCTCGGCGTTACCGGCAGCGGCAAAACTTTTACGATGGCAAAGGTCATTGAAAAGCTTCAGCGGCCGACGCTAGTGCTCGCCCACAACAAGACGCTTGCCGCCCAGCTCTGCGCGGAATTCAAGGAGTTTTTCCCTGATAACGCTGTTGAGTATTTTGTTTCATACTACGACTACTATCAGCCCGAGGCCTATATTCCGCACACGGACACCTTTATTGAAAAGGACAGCTCGATAAACGATGAAATTGAGCGGCTTCGCCACAGTGCTACCGCATCGCTTTTCGAGCGGCGAGATGTTATCGTGGTGTCCTCAGTTTCGTGCATCTATGGTCTGGGCGACCCTATTGACTACGCGAGCATGGTCATTTCTCTCCGCCCCGGTCAGGAGCGGGACAGAGACGAGCTTTTAAGACGGCTCATTGAAATTCGCTATGAGCGAAATGACATTGCCTTTGAGCGCAACATGTTTAGGGTGCGCGGAGACACGGTGGAGATATACCCCGCGTATGCTTACGATACGGCAATTCGCGTCGAATTTTTTGGCAACGTAATTGAAAGAATAAGCGAAATTAACGTCGTGACCGGCGCGCCGAAACGCAAGCTCTCGCACGTTGCGATATATCCCGCTTCCCACTACGTCACAACCAAGGATAAGATGGCGGAAGCGATTCATGAGATTCGCCGCGAATGTGACGAGCGCGTCAAATGGTTTGAGGAAAACGGCAAGCTATTGGAAGCGCAGCGACTTTCGCAGCGCACGAATTATGATGTCGAGATGATGCAGGAGCTCGGCTACTGCTCCGGCATCGAGAACTATTCAAGAATAATCAGCGGACGGCCTGTCGGCAGCGCGCCCATGACACTGCTCGATTACTTTCCGAAGGACTTTATACTTTTCGTGGACGAAAGTCATGTCACCTTGCCGCAGGTTCGCGCGATGTACCGCGGCGACAGGGCGAGAAAGGAAAACCTCGTAGAATACGGCTTTCGCCTGCCCTCGGCTTTCGATAACAGACCGCTTAAATTTCCCGAGTTTCAGGGACGCATTAAGCAAGCCGTCTATGTTTCCGCGACGCCCTCGGATTATGAGCGGGAGCGCTCGGCGCAAATCGTTGAGCAGATAATCCGCCCGACGGGGCTTTTAGACCCCGAGGTTTCCGTCCGCCCGTCCGAGGGTCAAATCGACGACCTCATCAGTGAAATCAACATGCGCGTCGAGAAAAACGAGAGGACCCTCGTCACGACGCTCACAAAGAAAATGGCGGAGGACTTGACCGCCTATCTCGGCGGCGCGGGCATCAAATGCCGCTATATGCACCACGATATCAACACAATCGAGCGTATGGAAATAATCCGCGACCTGCGTCTCGGCGAATTCGACGCGCTTATCGGTATTAACCTTCTGCGAGAAGGTCTTGACCTGCCTGAGGTTTCCTTGGTTGCAATACTCGACGCAGACAAGGAAGGCTTTTTGCGGAGCGAAACAAGCCTCATCCAGACGACAGGGCGCGCGGCGCGAAATGTCGGCGGTCTTGTCATCATGTATGCCGACAAGGTTACTCCCTCGATGAAATCGGCTATTGATGAAACGAACCGCCGCCGCATTAAGCAAAACGCCTATAACGAGGAGCACGGTATTGTTCCGAAGACCATAGTCAAATCCGTCCGCAATCTGCTGGAAATTTCCGACGTGACCGATGCGGACGAAAAGAGCGAATCCGGTCTCAAGATGACACCCTCGGAAAAGCGGACGCTCATCGAAAAGCTGGAAAAGCAGATGAAGGACGCGGCAAAGATGCTCGAATTCGAATATGCCGCCGAGCTGCGCGACAGATTAATAAAGCTCCGCGGGGAAAAAGTTTAAAGGATATATTCTGCTTTTCATGGTGCGGGACTTAATTGACCTCTGATTTGAAAGGAAACCGTAAATGAAACTGATGATACTTGACGGCAACAGTATAGTAAACCGCACCTTCTACGGGATTCGTATGCTCAATACGCCGGATGGCACCCCGATAAACGGAGTCTACGGTTTTCTCACCGTTCTGCGTAAGCTCATTGAAGACGAAAAACCGCAGGCTCTCTGTGTCGCCTTTGACCTTAAAGCTCCGACCTTCCGCCACCTGCAGTTTGAGGCCTACAAAGCTCAGCGCAAGGCGATGCCGGAGGAACTCGCGGTCCAGATACCGATACTCAAGGAAGTGCTGGATTCGCTTGGCATAAAGCGTCTTGAGCTGGAGGGCTTTGAAGCTGACGACCTCATCGGCACCGTCAGCCGAGTCTGCAATGAGCAGGGCTGGGAATGTGCCATTGTGACGGGCGATAAGGACAGCTTTCAGCTTATTACGGAAACCACCCACGTCAGGCATATCAAGAGCCGTATGGGCAAGACCGAAACGACAGAATACACTCCCGAGGTATTTTTTGAGGAATACGGCTTTGAGCCACGTAAAATAATCGACCTCAAGGCACTTATGGGCGACTCTAGCGACAATATTCCCGGGGTTAAGGGGATTGGCGAGAAAACAGCTATTGAGCTTATCCGCGCCTACGGAACTATTGAAAAAATCTACTCCGATATTGACTCTCTTGATATCAGGGACTCCGTCAGGACAAAGCTCTCTGACGGGAAAGCCGACGCGGAAATGTCTTTTTCCCTTGCAACTATCGATACAAATGTGCCCGTTGATTTCTCGCCGGAGGACTGCGTGTTTTCCGGTGATTACAGCGGTGGCTTTGACATTTTCCGCAAGCTCGGCTTCAATTCTCTCATTGAAAAGTGGAGCATCACAGAAAAAAACGGCAGCGCTGAAGCCGCTAAGCCGATTTCTCTTCCAATTACAGAAGTAATAGATGAAAACATGCTCCAAGAGCTTTCGGACAGGCTTAAAAAATGTCCCTATATCGCCGTTCTGCCATTCGACGGGGGGCTTGACGCTCTTGAGCTTTGCGACGGCAACGCCGTTTTTATACTGCGTTGGGCAAATCTCGGCGATAAGTACAACAGCTTCTTAAAAGTGCTGTTTTCTCAACAAGTTCACAAGCTTTCCCACAATAACAAGGATTTTATGGGTCATCTTATGTCGGAAAATCTCGATTGCGGGGGTTTTGACTTCGACACGGCGCTGGGAGCCTATCTGCTCGACCCTACAGAATCAGGCTATGAGCTGGAGCGAATTTCCGCAAAATATTTGGGCGAGCCTATGCACGGTAGCAGCGCTGTTTTCGCGCTGTATCCGGTTTTAGGAGCGCGGCTCGAGAAAGAGGGAATGACGGAGCTTCTCGAAAAAATCGAGCTTCCGCTCTGCGAGGTCATCGCGCATATGGAGCAGGTGGGCTTTGCCGTCGACAAGCAGGCGCTTTTCGACTTCGGAAAACAGCTCTCCGTCGGCATCGACGCTCTGCAAAAGGACATTTGGGCGCTTGCCGGTGAGGAATTCAACATCAATTCCCCAAAGCAGCTCGGTGAGATACTTTTTGAAAAGCTCATGCTACCCTACGGTAAAAAAACCAAGACGGGCTGGTCGACGAACGCGGACGTGCTGGACTCTCTTCGCGGCAAGCATGAAATCATAGACAAAATTTCCGAATATCGCCAGCTGACAAAGCTGAAATCGACCTACTGCGACGGACTCATAAAGGTCATCGATAAGGATGGTCGCATTCACACCAGCTTCCAGATGACCGTCACCGCGACGGGCAGACTCTCCTCCACCGAGCCTAATCTTCAGAACATTCCCGTGCGCACGGAGCTTGGCGCCGAGCTTCGAAAAATGTTTGTGGCATCACACGGTAATGTGCTTGTCGACGCGGACTACAGCCAAATTGAGCTGAGACTGCTCGCCCACATCAGCGGCGACGAAACAATGAAAAGCGCATTCAAGAACGGCGAGGATATACACTCCGTTACGGCTTCACAGGTCTTGGGCATACCGCTTAATGAGGTGACAAAGCTCCAACGCTCGCGAGCAAAGGCAGTCAACTTCGGCATCGTCTACGGTATTTCGGCATTTTCGCTCGCGCAGGATATCGGAGTATTCCAGAATGAAGCAAAAAAATATATCGACACCTACCTTGAAAAGTACAGTGGTGTTCGCGGATATATGGACAGCATCAAGAAAAAGGCTAAGGACGACGGCTATGTCGAAACCCTTTTTGGGCGCAGACGTCCCCTGCCTGAGCTTAAAAGCTCGAACTTCAACCTCCGCTCCTTCGGCGAACGGGTCGCGCTGAACACGCCCATTCAGGGTACGGCGGCAGATATAATTAAGCTTGCTATGGTGAATGTACACCGCCGTCTGGAATCCGAAGGACTCAAGGGCAAGCTCATATTGCAGATACACGACGAACTTATTGTCGAGTGCCCCGAAGAGGAAGCCGAAACCGTTAAAAAAGTATTGACCGAAGAAATGGAAAACGCAGTCCACTACAGCGTCCCTCTGGATGTCGACGCACATATCGGTAAAAGCTGGAGCGAAGCGAAATAGAAAAAGCGAGCCTTGGGGGGCATTGTTATGACTATCACCGACGTTGAGCCTCAGCATCTCAATGAAATTCAGGAAATCGAAAACGCCTGCTTTTCCCTGCCGTGGCATCGTTCCGCGCTCGAGAAGCAGATGTGTGCCGACAACTGCGTCTTCCTTGCCGCGCTTAATGACGATGAGGCGGTCATGGGTTACATTGGACTCATGTATGTCCTTGATGAGGGCTATATCTCGAATATTGCTGTATCGCCGCAATACCGACGGCACGGAGTTGCGGACGCTCTCATTGACGCGCTCATTGAGAGGACGAAAGACACCCTCGCCTTCATGACGCTCGAGGTGCGCGAGAGTAATCACGCCGCAAAATACCTTTATACGAAACACGGTTTTGAAACCGTCGGCAAACGCAAGAATTATTATGACAGGCCGAAGGAGGACGCGCTCCTCATGACCCTGTTTTTTAAGAAATAGTAAGAAAGAAGAATTAACCCTATGCTGATAATGTCAATCGAAAGCACCTGCGACGAAACAGCCGTCGCGATAACCGAAAACGGTAGGAAGGTGCTAACAGATCAAGTGTTCTCACAGGCGGATTTGCACGCCGTTTATGGCGGTGTAGTACCCGAAATCGCCTCGCGTTCCCATGTCGAGGTTATCTCACAGCTTTCAGAGCGCGCACTGACCGTCGCAGGAGTTAAAAAAAGCGACCTTGGCGCGGTGGCGGTTTCCTACGCTCCCGGACTCATCGGGGCTGTGCTCGTCGGCGTGAACTTCGCGAAATCCGTCGCTTACGCTCTCAATATTCCTCTTATTCCGGTACACCACATCAAGGGACACATCGCGGCGAACTACATTGCTTTTCCGGAGCTTGAGCCGCCGTTTCTCTGTCTTGCGATTTCCGGCGGAAACACCATGCTCGTGGATGTGCACGGCTACACAGATATGAAAATTATCGGTGCGACGCGTGACGACGCTGCCGGCGAGTGCTTTGACAAGACCGCGCGCGTACTTGGTCTGCCCTATCCCGGCGGCAAGCACGTCGACGCGCTGTCGAAAACAGGGGACGACTCGAAATACGTCCTGCCCCGCTCGCACGTCGAGGGCAACCCCTACGACATGAGCTTTTCGGGACTCAAGACCGCTGTCGTGAATCTTGTTCACAACGCCGAGCAAAAAGGTGAAACGCTTGACCGTGAGTCGCTCTGCGCGTCGTTTACCCGCGCAGTGAGCGATAGCCTTATCCCTCGAACGATGCAGCTCGCCAAAGAGCTTGGTTACAAGAAAATCGCCGTTGCCGGCGGCGTTGCCGCGAACTCCCGCATACGCGAGGACTTCCGCGTGGCCGCCGAAAAAGAGGGCGCACAGCTTTTCGTGCCTCCGCTTTCCCTCTGCGGCGACAACGGCGCGATGATCGGCTGTCAGGGTTATTACGAATATCTTGCCGGCGTCAGAGCCGGAAGCGACCTCAACGCCTACGCGAACATGGAGCTATAATAATATGGATATGACTATGGAAATACTTACACATACACCAGAAGAAACCGAGCTTGTCGGTCAAACACTCGCCAAAACTCTCATTCCCGGCTCCGTCGTCGCGCTTTACGGCGACCTCGGCGTGGGCAAAACCGCTTTCGTGCGCGGCATGGCTCGGGGACTGGGCTCGAAAGACCGCGTTACAAGTCCCACCTTCACAATTGTAAATGAATACGGCGGAAATCTTGAGCTTTTCCATTTTGATATGTACAGGCTAAAGAGCTCTGACGAGCTTTTTGATATCGGCTGGGAGGACTATCTCGCCCGCGGCGGAGTCTGCGTCGTCGAATGGAGCGAAAATGTCTCCGACGCCTTTGACGGCTCCGAGACAAAGGTCACTATCGACAAGCTCTCGGACACCGACCGTAAAATCACCGTGGAAGCTCCTGAGGAGGAAAACAAATGCGTATATTAGGCTTTGAATCGAGCGCCAAATCCGCCTCAGTCGCGCTTTGCGATGAATCAGGACTTGTCTCGCAATATTTTCAAAACAGTGGTCTTACCCACAGCCGTACCCTGCTGCCTATGGCGGAAGACATGCTGAAAAACCTCTCGCTCACGCTCTCTGATATCGACCTTATTGCCGTCGCGCAAGGGCCGGGGTCGTTCACAGGCATACGCATCGGTGTCTCAGCCGTTAAGGGTCTCGCGTGGGCGGCAGAAAAGCCCGTCTGCGGAGTATCCACTCTTGCGGCGATGGCCTATAACGGGCTTGCTTTCCCCGAGGACAGTCTAATTTGCTGTGTTATGGACGCAAAACGCAGCCAGTTTTACAATGCAAATTTTGTCATTAAGGGCGGGATCCCCATTCGCCTTTGTGAGGATAGAGCAATCGGGACAGCTAAATTAGTGGAAGATATAGAAAATACTAAAAATTCCGTCTTTGTTGTTGGAGACGGAGCCACTATGTGTTATAATGCATTGGAAAATTTAAAGCTGGACGTACATCTCGCGCCCGAGCCCCTGCGGTATCAGTCCGCATGGGGAGTTTGTATGGCGGCAAAAGGTCAGAAGCAGCAATCCGTTCATGAGTTACTGCCGGTATATCTGCGATTGAGTCAGGCTGAACGCGAGCGTCAGGAAAGAGTTTTCGGAAAGTAGCTAATTACAAAGATTAAATAAAGGGAGATATAATATGAGTAAAGTAACCGTCTTTGACCATCCGCTTATCCAGCATAAGCTTTCAATTATGCGTGAGAAGGACACAAGTGTTAAGGAGTTCCGTGAGCTCGTTTCCGAAATCGCAACACTTATGTGCTATGAGGCAACCCGCGACCTGCCCCTTGAGGAAGTTGAAATTGAAACTCCGGTCGCAAAGGCGACAGTCAGACGCATTGCCGGCAAGAAGCTCGCAGTGGTCCCCATACTCCGCGCAGGTCTTGGCATGGTCGATGGTATGCTGACTCTTGTCCCCAACGCAAAGGTCGGTCACATCGGACTTTACCGCGATCCCGACACTCTTCTCCCTGTTAAGTATTACTGCAAAATGCCTAAGGACATTGCCGAGCGCGATGTTATCATAGTCGACCCCATGCTCGCAACCGGCGGAAGCGCAACGGCGGCAATCACCTTCCTCAAGGAATACGGCTGCAAGCACATAAAGCTCATGTCCATATTCGGCGCTCCTGAGGGCGTTAAAAAAGTTCAGGATGAGCATCCCGACGTTGACATCTTCGTCGCCGCCATGGACTCTCACCTCAACAGCCACGGCTACATTGTCCCCGGTCTTGGCGACGCGGGCGACAGAATCTTCGGCACGAAGTAAGCCATATAGGCATTCAAGGCGCCGCCGGGAACGGCGGCGCCTTATTACGTTCAATATCACACTGGAGGTATATGTATAATATGAAACAGTTAAGCGGCGAGCTTAGTACGGAAAAAATTAAAGAGTGGCGGGCGTCCGGAAAAAAAGCGCTCGGCATCGTCTGCTGTCATGCTCCCTTTGAAATGCTGCACGCGGCGGGCGTTCTCCCTGTAAGGCTCAGGTCGACCGGCTGCAAAAGCTGTGCCGACGGCGCCGCCTGTGTGGGTGACGATTCCTGCGGTTTTCTGTCATCGATACTCCAGTACCTCATCGATGGCACCTATGAGCTCGACGGACTTGTGACCTCAAACGGTTGCGGCGAGTCTTCAAGTGTCATCACGAACTGGAAAATCATCACGACACGGGAAAATAAGCCTCAATTCCTTTATGAGGTCGTTGCTCCGAGAGTGGTGAACTCAGCCTCGTATAATTACTTCGGCAGCGAGCTCGACGAGCTTCGCGAGGAGCTTGAGAAGCTTACCGGCAATGAAATCACAAACGAAAAGCTGAAGAAGAGCGTCGATACCTATAATGAGGCGCGGCGGCTGGTAAAGCAAATTTATGACCTGCACAAGGCTGAGCATCCCGTCATAAGCGGTGCGGAGACACTCAAAATCACACTTGCGGCAACACAGATGCCCATTGAAGAATACATAGAATTTCTTAACGACGTTCTTGCCGACGTGAAAAACCGCGAGCCTATAACGAATTTCACGGCACGCGTCATGCTCGCGGGAAGTGCTCTCGATGACCCCGAATACGTAAAGGCAATCGAGGACTGTGGGCTTCTCGTCGTCGCTGACCTCAACAGCTTCGGTTTGAGATTCCTGCATGACGAGCTTATCTACGACGAAAACGACGTTGCGGGTTCGATTGCAAAATACTACCTCACCCGTTCCTCCTGCCCGCGCATGATGGACGGAAGCGACGATATTCACGAGTACATACTCGCCGCCGCCGAGGAATATAAGGCTGACGGCGTCATCATCGTCCGTATGCAGCACTGCGGAAAGTGGGACGTTGAAACCTATGTTCTCGAAGCTCTTTTCAAGGAGCAGAACATTCCGAGCATCTCGCTTGAGCGTCAGGTGCTGATGAGCCAGCAGGGGCAGCTTCAGCTCCGCGTTGAAGCGTTCAAAGAATTGCTGGAAAGTCGAAAAGAAGAATAAAAAACGGAATGCGTCACCAATAGTGGCGCATTCCGTTTTTTAGTGGTTTATCAATTTACACCCTCCACCAGACGCTTTCCCCGCGGCTGGTCTCTTTGAAACCGCAGCGCGTCAGAATGTTCTGTGACGGCTGATTTTCGAGCAGCGTCTCTGCGGTTACATACGTGACATTCGGCTGCTGCTTCGCCCAGTCGCACATAGCTTTGACGGCTTCGGTCATATATCCGTTATGCTCAAACTCCTTGCCGAGTCCGTAGCCGATTTCGACCTCGCCTTTTTCGTTGGGGCCTTTTTTAAAGTCCGCGGAGCCGACAACGGTTCTGTCACTTTTTCTTATCAAAAACCAGAAGCTGTGCCAATAGTAAACTGCCGCGTTCTCCTCGGTCAGCTTTGCCTGTCCCTCGACGATACGGAGAAAGTCGCCCTCCATAGCTTCGGCCTTATAAGTACAATTGAGCTCTTTGTCAAGCTGCTTCAGGTCTCCCAACCAGAGCCGCATCTGACGCGCGTCGAGCGCAACGAGTTCTAATCTTTCAGTGTTTATTTTCATCCTTATTGTTGCTCCTTAATTTTTTCCATTACTCTTTAAAATGCACGTGGCTGTTTATGTGGTCCACGCAGAAGCAGTGGTAGCCCTCGCACTTTGAGCAAAAGCGGAACTCAAGATTCGGATTGTCCCTGTCCGTTCTGCCGCAAACCTCGCATTTGCGGGTATAGGGCTTTGCCGCCTGCTCACGGTTATACTTTTTTGCGGCATTCTTAAAATTGATAGTTTTCTGTTTCTGCTGTATGCGCGCCGGACGCAGCATGTCGAAAAGCCAGCCCCCGCAGAACAGGAAATAGTTCAGAACAGCGACAAGGGGCAGAAGGTTAATCGGGAACGGCCTGATAAACATTATTATGAGAAAAAACGCTGCGTCTACATAGGCAAGCCATTTGACTTTGACAGGTATAATGAAGAACAACAGAACCATAGTATCCGGAAAAAGCGTAGCGAAAGCGAAGAACATCGAGAGGTTGATATACATGGCGTTCAGCGAAACATCCTGCCCTGTTATGAGCCAGACAATAGTCCCGTAAAGGATATTGAAAACCATGCCGCACATATAGTAAATAAGGAACTTTCCCTCACCCCAGTGGTGCTCGAGAGTGGAACCTATCCAATAATAGAAATACAGCGCAAGCGCAAGCCAGAGCGGTGAATAGGTGGTCGGCACAAAGATGAACGTGATTAGCCGCCAAACCTCTCCCTTTGTAAAGATCATTTCCGCACTGAACTGGACAAGCCCGTATAGCTTTTCCGACTTGTCCATCATAGTAAAAATCCAAACCAGCACGTTGCCAGTTATGATATATATCATTAAATTCCTGATTCCGAAGCGCGGATGAGTCAGGCAGTAGCGGTCTATGCGCCGCATAATACTCTTCATATATCGTTCCTCCGATTGGATAAATTGCGTAATCAGTGATAAGATGATACCCTTTTTTGAGCGGAGTGTCTATGATATTTTTGTAAATTCGGACGTCTGGAAACAAAAAACACGGTTTCTTAAAAATATTCACTTTAAGTTCTTAAAAATATGTGCTAATATAGCTTAGATTTATGTGCGCCAAAAGGTCGAAAATTTAGTTTTATAGCCGCATTATTAGTATATATTAAAAAACCAATAAATAAATTACCGCAGAATTTCAATTCACGGCATTGAAAAAAGTGAGGTCATCACAATGCAAAAGCAACAAAAAAACAGGGTTTTTACTTCGGAATCAGTGACCGAGGGTCATCCCGACAAAATGTGCGACCAGATATCGGACGCCGTTCTGGACACCATAATTGAAAAAGACAAAAAGGCCCGCGTTGCCTGCGAATGCATAGCAACGACAGGCATGGTCACGGTATTCGGCGAAATCACCACCGACTGCTACGTCGATATTCCCTCCATAGTCCGCAAAACCGTCAGCGAAATCGGCTACAACAACCCCGAATACGGCTTTGACAGCAAGACCTGCGCCGTTCTCACCTCTATCGATGAGCAGAGCTCCGATATAGCTATGGGCGTTGACAAGGCCTATGAAGCTAAAGAGGGCGAAGCAGATTATGACGCGGACACCGGTGCCGGAGACCAGGGCATGATGTTCGGCTTTGCCTGCGACGAAACCCGCGAGCTTATGCCTGCTCCGATTTCGCTGTCACACAAGCTTGCACGCCGTCTTGCCGAGGTCCGCAAATCCGGCGAGCTTGAATGGCTGCGTCCGGATGGCAAAACCCAGGTCTCCGTCCAGTACGACCAGAACGGCTGCGTCGAGCGCATCCCCGCAATTGTTGTTTCGACTCAGCACAGCGCGGACGTCGATATCAGCACTCTGCGCGAGGCGATAATGGAAACCGTAATCAAGCCCATTATTCCCGCGAGACTCATTGACAAGGATACAAAATATTTTATTAACCCAACGGGACGCTTTGTAATCGGCGGCCCTGTCGGCGATTCCGGACTCACGGGCCGTAAAATAATCGTCGATACCTACGGCGGCTACGCGGCCCACGGCGGCGGCTGCTTCTCCGGAAAAGACCCCACAAAGGTCGACAGGAGCGCGGCCTACATGGCGCGTTACGTTGCGAAAAACATCGTTGCTGCAGGGCTTGCAAAGCGCTGCCAGCTTGAGATTGCCTACGCGATAGGCGTTGCCAGCCCCGTTTCCGTCTTTGTAGACACTCAGGGCACAGGCGTTGTTTCTGACGAGCGCCTTTCCGAAATCATCAGCGAGTGCTTCGACCTCCGTCCCGCAAGAATAATCAAAAAGCTCGACCTGCTCCGCCCGATTTACCGTCAGACAGCGGCCTACGGTCACTTCGGCAGGACGGATATCGACCTGCCATGGGAGCATACCGACATGGCGGACGAGCTTAAAGCGCGCGCAAAATAGCAGCTCAGGCTTACGCTGTAATAAACTATATTTGGAGACATTCAATGGATTTTGAAAACGACCGCGAGGACATAATCGAGGGGCGCAACGCCGTCATCGAGGCGCTTCGCGCGGGACGCACCATAGACAAGATATTTATTCAAAAGGGCGAAACCGACAAGACTCTCGGTCACATAGCCTCAAAGGCTCGGGACGCGGGCATTGTTGTTGTGGACGCGGACAGGCGCAAGCTTGACTCCATGAGTCAGACACACGCGCATCAGGGTGTAATAGCCCTTGCCGCCGTTCGCGAATACTGCACCGTTTCGGACATACTCGCGATTGCCAATGAGAAGGGTGAGGCTCCTTTTGTCGTCGTATGCGACGAGCTGAGCGACCCGCATAATCTCGGCGCGGTCATCAGAACGAGCGAGGCCGCCGGAGTTCACGGCATCATTATTCCAAAGCGCCGCAGCGCGGGGCTTACCTCCATTGTGGATAAAACCAGCGCGGGCGCAGCAGAGCACATGGCCGTAGCCAGAGTCGCGAACCTCTCCTTAGCTATAAAAGAGCTTAAGGACGCGGGCGTCTGGATTTACGGGACGGCGGCGGAGGGCAATAGTCCTCTCTGGAAAACAGATCTCAAGGGTCCCATCTGCATTGTCATAGGCTCCGAGGGAGAGGGCATCGGCAGACTTATTCGAGAAAATTGCGATTTTCTCGTCAGCATACCTATGAAAGGCAAAGTCTCCTCTCTTAACGCAAGCGCTGCCGCGGCGGTACTTATATACGAGGTTCTGCGTCAGCGTGAGAAATAGTGCAGCGGCTTTGCCGCCATCAATTTGACGACCGCCGAAAGCATCAACAGCTATTCGCGGAAGCCATCTGTTAGGGTGCGATATGGATAAAAACAACGAGAACAACTTGAATACGGACGACTTTGAAGGCTTATCCGTTGATTCCATCCTCGCTGATTTCAAGGCGGAGGAACGGGTAGAGGAAGCTTCGCGCGGCGACATGTACGCAAGGTCGCGTCCAATCGCCATGGAAAACGAGAGTCAGGGTATAGCTGAAACCAAGCTCAGCAGCTCTGCTCCTTCTTCTGAGGATTATTTTTCGGATAAACCCGAAATGCCGGATGACAGCACTGTCTTTGCCGGCAGCAGGCGTTTTGAGGACGCTGCGTCGGTTATCGAGGACGCTCCCTCTCCGTCTGAAGTAAGGCGCCCGAGACATATTCCCGCGAGTCCTGACGACACCGTTATTTTCGAAAAACGTCCGGCTAACGAGGATGCGTCAATCTGGAACGAATCAGCGGACGGCGAGCAGCGAGGCGCCAGATACGCAAGGGCAGGAGACTATTCGCCGGACGAAGAACCGGAGGATGGGGGCGGAAGAGAAACAGGTTTTAGAGAAAAGTTTCTTTCCCCGCTCATAGGGCTTGCGGCTGCTTCCGGCGCGAAGCGCGAGGAAAAGCGCAGAACAGAAAAAGCGCGCGCCGAAAAGGAAGCCAAGCAGCAGCTTCCGGAGATGAGTCCCGAGAAAGCTGCCAGGCTATACATGGATCAGGCGCTGTCAATGCGGCTGCGCTGTCTTTTCGCGTCCTTTCTCAGCATAGTCCTTATCTGGCTGAGCTACGGGCTGCCCGCAATGGGGCTTTTGGGCGACAGCACGCTTTTACGCACAATGGTCTGTCTTATACTGCAGCTAATCGTAATGCTGATAGGCCTCGATGTCTTCACAAACGGACTTACGTCACTATTTAAAAATGACTCGGGTCCCGAATCTCTGATTGCGGTGTCCTGCCTTATATCAATAATTGATGCCGCATACATACTTATTACTAAAAACACCGAGGACGGGCTTCCCTTCTGCGCTGTATCGGCGCTGTCGCTTACCTTCGCGCTATGGGGCTCTTATCTTGAGTGCAAGGGCTTTGCCGTCAGCTTCCGCACGGCGGCCATTCCCAAAGCGCCTTATGTTGTTCTCTCGGAGGACGGCAGCGAGGAGCTCGGGCGCGTACTTGTAAAGGTTTCGCGTCCAGTTACCGGCTTTGTGCGAAAAAGCGAGGAAGCGGATATTTTTGAAAACAGCTATTCGCTTTTCACTCCGCTGTTTATCATGTTCGCAATTGTACTCAGTCTGTTTTGCTTCTTCGGAAGCAAACATAATGATAACTTTATCCACACTCTTGCCGCGGGACTTACCGTCTGCGCCTCCTTCTCCGCTGTTTTCGGCTTTGCTTTCCCGTACTACGTTATAACTAAGCGGCTCGCGAGAAGCGGTGTCGCGATTGCGGGCTATGCCGGCTGCGCGGATTTAGGCAGGCTCAGCCAGGTCGTTATAAAGGACAGGGACATTTTCCCTGAAAGGACACTTTCAATTGCTAATATCACCGTGTCGGAGGGCTTCTATCCCGACAAGGTTATCTCCTACACCTCCAGCATGGTGGCAGCAGCCGGAATGGGCATCTCCTCCGTGTTTACGGAGCTTATGAAAAAGAACGGCTGCTCTATGCAGAAGGTCGAGGACTTTGCCTGCCATGAGGGCGGCGGAGTGATAGCCAGAATAAACGGCGATCAGGTATATGTCGGCTCCTCAAGCTTCATGCAGCTCATGGGAATCAGAGTGCAGAAGGGCCAAGGCTCACTGAGCGCCGTCTACACCGCGATTAACGATACGCTCGCGGGAGTTTTCGAAATCAACTATGTTCCCGTTTCTTCCGTACAGAAGGGACTTGTTACTCTCCTGCGCGGGAAAGTCGAGCCCGTTTTCGCAATTCGCGACTTCAACATAACGCCCATGCTCGTAAAGCAGAAGTTTCGTCTTCCGAAGGAGAGCTACGACTTCCCGTCCTTTGCAGACAGATACGTCATTTCCTCCCCCGAAACGGAGGATACCGGCAGCGTCGTAGCGATGTTCTCACGCGGCGGACTCAACTCTGTGGCCGGACTCGTCAAGCGCGGCAAATCGCTTTATAACGGACTGCTGCTCTGCGCCGTGCTGTCGATACTCGGAGCTTTTCTGGGCATGCTGTTCATGCTTGCCATGTGCTGGTCCGGGAGCTTTTCCTCGGCGAGCGTCGGTAACGCCATAACGTTTATGCTGCTCTGGCTGGTGCCTGTACTCGTTATCTCATATGGACTGAGAAGATAGACTTAATTAAGAAAAAACCGGCTTTCCGCCGCGCGGAGAGCCGGTTTTTTCTTATCTTCGCATTTCTGCCGGTATAACAATTATGATGAATATTCCCGCAGTATCCCTCAAAAATATTGTTGCAAATGCTAATTTTTCCGTGTATAATCTTGTAGTATGAATTTTGACCTCTGCAGGTTAAATATAACAAGTAAGGAGAAACCCCCACATGAGCTATGCAATAAACAAGATACGGAATATCTGCCTATTGGGTCACGGAGGCAATGGAAAGACAAGCTTAGCCGAAAGCATTCTTTTCATGACCGGCATGACAGACAGGCTCGGAAAGGTCTCTGAGGGCACGACGGTCTCGGACTTTGACGCTGAGGAAATCCGCCGCAAGATCAGTATTGCCGATTCTGCACTTTTCTGCGAATATAACGGCGTTAAAATAAATATAATTGACACCCCGGGCTATTTTGACTTTGCAGGTGAAGTTGCTCAGGCTCTCCGCGTCGCGGACGCAGGCATAGTCGTCTGCTCGGCGAAGGACGGGCTGAACGTTGGCGCCGAAAAGGCATGGAAAATGCTCTCCGAGGCCAAAAAGCCCCGCGCTATCTTCATTTCCAAAACCGACGAGGAAAATGCCAACTATGAGAAGGCTTTCGCTTCCCTCCGCGATAAGTTCGGCGTTTCCGTATGCCCGATGATTGCCCCCATAGTAGAAAATGAGAAGATTACCGGTCTTGTCGATGTTTCCACAAAAAAAGCCTATACCTTTGACACTAAGGGCAAGCGCACCGAGGTTCCCGTGCCCGAGAGCATGAAACAAGAGCTGGGCAAGCTCTATAACACACTGGCGGAGGGCGTTGCCGAAACCAGCGAGGAGCTTATGGACAAATACTTCGGCGGTGAGGATTTCACCCCCGAAGAAATGAGCAAGGCCTTCGGTGAAGGTCTGCGCGACTGCACGATCTGCCCTGTTTTCTGCGGCAGCGCGTTTACTTCACTTGGTATTTCACTGCTTCTGGACGCTATCGTAAACTACTTCCCGTATCCCCAGGAGGGCGGCGAGCTCGTCAAGGAAGCAGGCCCCTCTGCGGCAATCATCTATAAAACGGTTTCCGACCAGTACGGCAAGTTCAGCCTGTTCAAGGTCGTATCCGGAAAGATAACAAACGAAATGACTCTTGTTAACCCCCGCACGGGCACAAGTGAAAAAATCGGCCACATCTATATGATGCAGGGCAAGAAGAACATCGAAGTCAACGAGATTACCTGCGGTGATCTGGGTGCTGTCTCTAAGCTCTCCGATTCCAAGACCGGTGACACGCTCTGCAATGCTTCTTTGAACAAGGCTCTGCCCGGTGTCGTGTACACTCCCCCCTGCTATGCTATGGCGATTTACCCAAAAACCAAGGGACAGGAAGATAAGATTGCTGCAGGACTCACCCGTCTTGCAGAAGAAGACCTCACTTTCACAATAGTCAACAACGCCGAAACGCACCAGATGGTCGTTTCGGGTGCCGGCGATATTCATCTCGACGTTCTTTGCACCAAGCTCAAGAACAAGTTCGGTGTTGAAGTCGAGCTGGCTCAGGCGCGCGTACCCTATCGTGAGAAGGTTCGCGGCAAGGTCAAGGTTCAGGGCCGTCATAAGAAGCAGTCCGGCGGACACGGTCAGTTCGGCGATGTCTGGATTGAGTTCGAACCGCAGACCGAAAGCGAAGACCTTATCTTTGCGGAAAACGTCTTCGGCGGAAGCGTTCCGAAAAACTTCTTCCCCGCAGTCGAAAAGGGTCTGCGCGAGAGTATCGGTAAGGGCGTACTCGCTGGCTATCCCGTTGTTTTCCTTAAGGCAACTCTCGTCGACGGTTCCTATCACCCTGTCGATTCCTCCGAAATGGCGTTCAAAACCGCCGCAAGCCTCGCCTATAAGGCAGGTCTTCCCCTTGCGAGCCCCGTAATTCTTGAGCCTATCGGCTACCTCAAGGTTTCCATCCCCGACACTTATATGGGCGATATTATGTCCGACCTCTCCAAGCGTCGCGGAAGCCCGATGGGCATGAGCGCTCACGACGGCATGCAGGTAGTTGAGGCCGAGGTTCCGATGGCTGAGATGGGCGGTTACGCAATCGACCTTCGCTCAATGACGCAGGGACGCGGCAGCTTCTCGTTTGAATTCGTCCGCTACGAGGAAACCCCTGCGATGATTCAGCAAAAGATTATCGAAGAAGCCAAGGCTCTCGCCTCCGGCGAAGAAGACTAAGCTTAATATAAGGTTCAATGCCGGAAGCTTACGCTTCCGGCATTGTTGTTATGGTTTTTTTGAAAAAAATACCGCAATTCATAACAGCGGTTTGTTGAAACTTCCCTTGACGGAAGACGTCCTATATACAGGTCTGCAGGACGTACCTCGACCTCAAATGATTGACACTGCTCGCATACGGTGATAAAATCATATGAAATTCATTTTGAGATTCTCGATAGCTGCGCACAATAGATGTGCAGGCAAATCCAGCCATTTTGGAGGTCCACATGAAAAAATCAGGCCGTGAAGGCGTTTACTTTTTCTGGTCAATATCTATTGTTTTATCTATGCTCGTAGCGCTTTTCGTACTCGGTTTTGCGTCCTGCGCGAAGGGTACCCCGGCTCCTTCCGGCTCCAAGGCACCGGCATCGGCGTCAGCTTCTCCAAAAGCGGGAACCTCTCCCTCAGCGTCCCCGCAAGGTTCAGCAGCCCCCATAACCTCACCTGTATCAGGAAGCACAGTGGCAGGATTGGCGCAGACATCGGACATGGGCAAGGAATACGTCGATAAATTCATCTTTTTGGGCGACAGCACAACCTACGGTCTCGGCTACTACGATATAGTCGATGACAGTCAGGTCTGGACGCCCGCGAGCGGAACGCTCACACTTTCGCTCTGGAGTACCTCGACTATCGTCTATCCGGACGACAAGAGCGAGCTGTCCATCAAGGACGCGGTCACTAAAAAGCAGCCCGAATATATGCTTATTACTCTGGGTGTAAACGGCATTTCCTTCATGGACGAGGAGTATTTTATAACGGAGTACACCAAGCTCGTTCAGGCGGTTCAGGGGGCAAGCCCCAACACCAAAATTATCCTCAATTCGATTTATCCGGTTACCGCGGGCTATTCCGAAAAAGGTAACGGAATCACGAATGAAAAGATTGATACAGCTAACACCTGGGTTGAGCGTGTGGCAAGCTCACTGGGCGTCAAGTATCTGGACAGTGAAAGCGTCATTAAAGACGAAAACGGAGCGCTGCCTGACAAATACTGCAACGGAGACGGACTCCATCTTAATACAGACGGCTTTAATCTCATTATGAATTATCTCCGTACTCACGGCTATCAATAAGCCCAAAGTTTTTAGAAATCTGAAGAAGGAATGATCAATTTGAAAATGACTAGAAAACACCTTGCACTTATTTCTGCCTTACTGATACTTTCCCTTTTCGCCGCCTGCGGCGCAAAGAGCGCGGAAGTTAAAAATGATGTCGCCGTAGCCGATGTTTCTAAAGACGTTGCCTCTGTTTTAAGCGATGACGCTCTTGTTTCTGTCGACGCGGACTACATCAAGGGCTCCATGAAAATGGATGTTTCGGACTACGACAGCTACGACGTCAAAATAAACTCCAAGGGCGTAAACATTGACGAGATTGGAATCTTCAAGGCGAAGGATGCACAGCAGGTCGCATCGGTTGAGAAGGCGGTAAAGGACTATCTCCAGATGCGCAAGGACACCTGGATGGTCGAATATATGCCCGAGGAACGCCCCAAGCTTGACAGTGCCGAAGTAAAAACACTCGGCAACTACGTTATGTACGTAATTCTTTCGGATAAGGACAAGGCCGCAGCTTTAAAAGCCTTTGATAAGGCGTTGACGGCCTGATTCATATAGCTTGTATTTTCGAGTTTTTTTGATATAATGGCTTCGCATCTTCCAATTTAACTAAGCAGGTGGGTATTATATGCCAAATAATAAGCGAAATAGGCCCAGCCGTGGGAAACAGCGCGCATCTACTGCCGGGTTTTTCATTTTTCTTGCTCTCCTATGCGTTTTAGTCGTTATTGTCGTAAAAAACGGTCAGGTTAAGCCCGAAAAAGCCGCGGAAGTCTTTAATCCCGTTGCCGAGTCGCCCGCCGCTTCAATTGAGCCCGCAACTCCGACACCTGTTCAAAGCTCCGGTTCTTCGCTGCCCGATTTCGATCCGCAGGCTGTGGACGCAACAAAGCCAGAAAAGCTCATTAAAGAGACGGGCATTATGGTCGACGGACAGCCCGTCGATTCCTATAGCTTTAAGGACAAAATCGATTTCAGTCTCCCTGAGGACTATACATCTGTCGAGGGTATTGTCACCTTCCGCGGGAACAACTTCCGCAGCAGCGGCTCCTACGGAACGGCGGATATCGTGAACAAGAAATTTGCCGATAATCACTGGACTGTTCAGGAGGCGTCTTTGCAGGCTCCCAACGGAACCGTCTGGACGGGCAGCGGATGGGTCGGTCAGCCCCTTATGATGACCTGGCCGAAGGAAGTCCGGGCGCACATGAATATGTACGACTGGGCAAAGAACGCAGACACTCTGACTGAGGTCATTTATGCAACGATGGACGGGAACATCTATTTTCTCGACCTTGCCACAGGTCAGAAAACCCGTGATAACATGTACCTCGGTTATACCTTCAAGGGTGCCGGCGCTCTCGATCCGAGAGGCTACCCCATTATGTATCTGGGTTCAGGTTACAACAGCTCGAAGGGTACCTCACACGCTTTCATTATTAACCTGCTTAACTGCTCAGTCATGTACGAATTCGGAGCAAACGATCCCTTTTCCCTGCGCGGATCGCTCTCGTTCTTTGACGGCAGCGCCCTTGTAGACTCGGAAACCGACAGGCTTATTTATCCCGGCGAAAGCGGCATCCTGTACATAATGAAGCTCAATACAAACTATGACGAAAAAGCCGGAACGCTCTCGATAAATCCGAGCGAGATAGTTAAATGGAGATATAACGGTACTCGCACGACAACGGAAACCTATTGGCTGGGCATGGAGGACAGCGCAATAATTTGGCGCGGCCACATTATAATGTCAGATAACGGCGGCAACCTCATGTGTCTTAATCTGAACACGCTCACGCTCGACTGGGTTCAAAATGTCTTGGACGACACGAACTGCACACCCGTGCTTGAGCTTGAGGACGGTCACCCCTATGTTTACACAAGCACCTCCTTCCACGGTGGCTGGCGCGCTCCGGCGAGCGGTACCGCGACCATACCGATTTGGAAAATTGACGCAGAAACCGGCGCCATTGTCTGGGAGAAGGATTACACCTGCTTCACTGAGGACGGTGTCTCCGGCGGCACGCAGGGTACGCTCGCAATAGGCAAAAACAAGCTCTCAAACCTCATCTTCGTACCTGTAGCGAGAACTCCGAAGGCCGGCACTGGAAAGCTTGTCGCGCTGAATAAGCAAACCGGTGAAGTCGTCTGGGAACAGGAAACTCTGATTTATGCGTGGAGCAGCCCTGTTGCGGTTTATGATAAGGACGGCAACGGCTACATTGTTTACTGTACTGCCGGCGGGTATATGTACCTTATGGACGGCCTAACCGGCAAGGTTCTCGATTCTTTGGATGTTGGCAGCAATGTCGAGGCGTCCCCCGCGGTTTATAACAGCACTATAGTCGTCGGCACAAGAGGCGAGCTCATCTGGGGCGTAACTCTTACATAACGAAAAGCTCGGTTTTAATTATTGATATTAATACATGTAGGGGCATTCTTTGTAAAACGACAGGTGCCCCTACAGTTTGTATAAGCTCGCATTATTCACTGTCAGCTAATCAGTCAAAAAGTGCGTTTTATAGCCGTTTTTATGAAAAAAATTCTTGCATTGACAGTACAGTTGTGGTAACATAATTAAGCGCCGTGAATGGCGCACCCCCCTATCCGGGTGTGGCGCAGTTGGTAGCGCGCTTGACTGGGGGTCAAGAGGCCGCAAGTTCAAGTCTTGTCACTCGGACCAGAAAAAGCACTGAAAACACTAAGTTTTCAGTGCTTTTTTGTTTTTCAAGAATTGTCCCAAATTGGATTAAAAATTGGTCTATTACTAACCTATTACTAACAGCTTAAAATGCAAAACACGCTTCTCATAAAACTGTATTAGATTCCGCTTGTATTTTTAGGTCCTAAAACTAATCTGATTTTATATCAATCATGAACTATAACGTAATAAGAATTAGCAGCTAAGCTAAACATACAGCCCCGAGTTCGAATTTAAACACTCCGACCAACAAAAGTCTTCTGTTTAAAGAACGGCAGACTTTTGTTGGGCCTCGATTCATGCGAGTTTGCTAGCTTTTATCCCAGTATAAGTCCTATAATTACACTCTAATGCATTGTACGAGTGTAAGGACTTTTCACATTTCGTTTGCAAAGCTTTTCTTTATTGACATTAATGGATCAATAAGCTATGTTAATTATGATAGTTAACTGAATAAAATTGTGGAGGGATGCCGTCCGGCCGGAGCAGTAATCTGCGCCGACTGGAAAAGAAAGATTGAGCAGATACAGACTTTATAGGCCTTTTAGGGGCTTGTTTTGTCGTGCCTGTTCATCTTTCAACGGTATTCTTCTTTTTTTTTGAGGGATACCGTAAGAAAAACGGTGCCCCTCTATTCAGTTAGCTATCAATAAAATTGAGAAGGGAAAATAATAATGTTAATGTTTAATGATTTAATACATGCGGACAAATGCCCTGAACCCTATGAACCAGGGGAGGAACTCTGGAATGATCCGCACATTTCAAAAAGAATGCTCGAAGCCCACCTTTCACCAGATACCGATGCCGCAAGCTATAGGCCCGAAAAGATCCGAGCCATCTGCAAATATTTAGTACAGACGATGAAACTTAAACAGGGCGACTCAATTGTAGACCTTGGTTGTGGCCCTGGACTTTACTGTTCGCAGCTTGCTCAAATGGGGTTCCGCTTGACAGGAATAGACAGAGCGGAAAATTCGATTGCTTATGCACAAGATCACGATAAGGATACAGATTACATTCTTTCAAGTTATTTGAACCCATTTGGATCAAACGAATTTGGGGCTGCTTTAATGATTTCGCAGGATTATGGAGTCTTAAGTCCGGAAAGCAGAAAAGTACTACTAAGCAATGTCTACAAGGCTCTAAAGCCAGATGGATATTTTGCTTTTGATGTTTGCAGCATGGCAGCCTTTCAGAATAGGAAGAATTCTGCCTCTTCAAAATGGTATGCTTCCAACTCTGGTTTTTGGAGACCTTACAAACACTTTGTTTTAGAGAAAACGTTTTTTTATTCGGAAATCCACGCATTATGCGATTTTTTCGCTGTGTTCGATTCTGACAGTGTAAAGGAATATCATATCTATCAGACTTTCTTTTCGCCGGATACAATTCGTTCTGAGCTTGAAGAAAGCGGTTTTCATGTGGAAATAGTAATGTCAAATCTTTCCGGTGAAAAGTACAGTACAACTTCGCTTGAGATAGGGGTCGTTTGTAAAAAGGCTTGAGGCTTTAGATGTTTGCTCGATAAGTATATAAATACTGCTTGCAGATTGCCTGCGAACCATTGGTGTTACTGGATTCCTCCAAGTCCTATAATTTCACTCCGACCAGAATTAGCATTAACTTTTTAAGGCAGAATACCCGCAAATCATTGGTAATTCAGTGATTTGTGGGTATTTTTATAACTTTATGCTTTATGTCCGCAGGTCGTGTTTTAACCCGTTTTGGCGCGTTTTATCACTAATTTTATGTCAGATTTGTGTCAACTTTTTGTGTTTAGAAAAGGCAAGTATTATTGTTTCTGAACATCCATGATATTTAATTATCCATGTTATGCATTAAATATTTCTCTAAAAACGTTTTCTATCCGAGGCGTTTTTTAACATCATTTAAAAAATGTCACGTCATGTTCTATATGTGCAAGATAGTCCGTTGAGCGAAGAATATCCAAGTGTTAACATTTAACACGGGTGCAATTATGGTCACCCGTGTAAGGAGAATTGATATGAGTAATAAAGATCTTGCAAAGGCTATCGGTGAAAGGTTACGCGAAATACGAGCAGAGAAAGAAATGAGCCAAGATGATTTTGGAGGTCTTGTTGGTTCTGATAGAACCTACATTTGCAAAATAGAAAGTGGAACAAAAAACCTAACGCTATGGAAGTTATGCCAAATTTGTGAATCATCAGGTATCTCATTACAGCAATTCTTTTCCGAAACTACGTTTGCTAAATTTTTTAATAATCAGGAGGACAAATGATGGAGTGGACAAAAGACCTAGTAACTGAACGTCTTGATATAATAAACGAAAAAGGTTTTATCCCTATATCCAATGATATGTTTAGAACTGACGATGGTATTGTAGGCCAAATTTTGGAGCGAGAATTTGACGTGATCGAAAACAATCTCCATCTTGCTGACTTGGGTACTTTCGAACTCAAAGGAATGCGCTATAAGAAGAACAAACCAAACATGCTAACTCTTTTCCATCAAACATCTGCCACAGGCTTGACTCCTATTCAGATATTTGATAAATATGGGTATATTAGAAAGTCTAATCGTTCAGAAAGCATGAAAAAAAAGCTATTCACTACGATTCGTGGTGACAAAACCAATAGTCTTGGATTTATATTAAAAGCAAATTCCGAAAACGAAATTCAGCTATTTCACGACGATGAGTATCTGGCTACATGGGACTTATCAGAAGCTAAGGCAAAAATAGAGCATACCATATTAGCTTTTGCAGATACAAGGGGCACCACTAATTCAAAGGATGAGCAATTTCATTACATAAAAGCATATCTTCTCGATGGGGTAAAAAGCTTCTCAGGGGCTATTTCATCCGGTGCAGTAGTAATGGATCTTTGCATAGACCAGCCTGCAGATATGTCAAAAGGTCCACACGACAGAGGTCCACACATTAGAATTCCAGTAAAGAAGCTGGATTCTCTCTTTGAAAATGTCGAACAACTTTTATAACAAAGATAATGCCATGAGTCAGATAATAACTCATGGCATTTCTTTAAGGGTTCCAAAAATCTAAGATATACTCAAAAGTTGTCCCCATTGTTATGTAATTACTTGGATAACCGAAAATACCTATATTATTGACAATATTTCTTCGATCCCAAATAATGGTGTTTCGGAGCTCATAACCGGCCTGTATCATTGCGTTAATTACATTAATATGTAAGGGAACTCTCATATTTTCGATCCATGCATCTGTGATGTTAATAACGCAGTGTCCTTTTTTCTTCATTAGTGGCCTAATGTCTTTGAATATTTCAAATATAGCCGTCTCGAAATCTGATGCTTCAAGTGTTCCAAGATCTCTCGGGTCCTGGCTATACTGCTCAATCTTGTCAAATTGCTCGTTATGCCTCAAGTCGCCTCTTCTGCTTTTATTTTTTCTCTTTCTATTCAGAAGATTAGCATATGGTGGGGAAGTGAAAACCAGCTTAACGGTATCAGGGGCGATATAATTGCCAATATTTCGTACATCATCGAGTATTGGTACTTGTTTGGTTCCATCTACTAACGAGTGAAAATCTTGCTGACTAAGTCTCGACTTGCACAATTCAATATATTCCGGTTTTAAATCAAATCCAATGGCATTTCTCTGTAAGTCGTTGGCAGCTACTAGGGTCGTTCCGGATCCCACAAAGGGATCGATTACTAATTCGCCCTTATGAGAAAACTGCTCAATAACTCTCTTGGCCATTTCTATGGGAAATGTCGCTGGATGAAGTTCTTTTTTTCTTACGTCTCTTTCTTCATATTTAAATGACCAAACCCCGATTTGATTAAACATCCATTCTTTTGCTGTTGAGCAAGAGAGGTGTGATGGAGGGCAATCACATATACGCTCGGATCCTATTTCAATGAATTGTTCCCCCACTTTTTTTACCTTTCTCTTTTTCATAACGGCTCTGCGCATACTGAACAAAACCTTCGTTGATTTCATGTCCAATGAAACTTCTATTTAGCCTATGACTAACAACCCAAGACGTCCCCGTACCGAGGAATGGATCATACACTGTACCACCTTCCGGTGAGGCGCACAGCACGATTTGTTCTACAAGCTTTTCTGGGAAAGAAGCGGTATGATCCCCATCTAAAGGTTGTGTATTGATAGACCATACGTCTCCGGGGTTCTTCATTTTTCCATTACTTCCAGGCACCTTCACTTCGTCAAGATTGAAGTAATATGATTTTTGCTTAACAAAATGAAATACATGCTCGTACGTATTATTAAATCTATCCTGCACACTGGCTGGTATTCTATTTGGTTTGTGCCAAATTATGTCGTCGCGAAGTATCCAGCCCCTATTTTGCATCTCTATCGCAAACCTAGCAGGAATCATTAAAAGCTGCTTATTTTGATATAGCTTACCATCTTGCTTAATTTTCGGCTGAAGCGGTTTAGTAGTAAAATACTTCTCTTTTCTTTCTTTCTGATATGATGTAACTTCTCCCTCATCATCAAGATATTTGCTCCAAGCGCCTGCTCCCGATCCAAAAAAAGTATCACCAATATTTACAAAAAGATTCCCATCATTCTTGAGCTTGGGTTTAAATACATCAAAATAATCAGCAAGGACATTCACATACTCTTCCGGCGTTGGCTCAGCACCTAGCTCTCCGGAGCCGTTATAAATACGCTTAGCCCAGTATGGTGGTGAAGTTATTATAAGGTCTATGCTCTGATCCTTAACACTATTGATAAGGTCTAGGCAATCTCCGCATTCGATAATATCCGCTTGCAGCTGAACTTGCTTTTCCTTCATTCTTGCATCCGGCGGCTTATGAGCATCAGTCGGTATTAACCACATGTTCCCCTTACGAACAACTCCATCAATCTTACCATCAGTACAATAATAATGAATTTGCCTGTCTGTAACGCCCCATTGAAGCGCCATTTCTTTTGCCGTCATGTAATCCATATATATACCTCAAGCGATATTATACTTCGAAATTTCGAATAATGCAACTTTTATAGTATATAATAAAAATTTCAAAATGCGTATATGAATTTGATTATCATATATTGACTATTCTTTATCTAGGGAGTATGGTAAAATTATACCATATTTTGTTAATATTATTATTTTAATTTACAAGTTAGTTTTTTGATAATAGCTTTTAGGAGAAAATTATATGGAATATAGAAGTGATTTTATAGATAAAATTCATCATACAGATGATGTATACGAGCTAGTTGCCGATATATTTGAAGAATTTTACCATACACTAGATATTGATGAACAAGTATTAGTTTCTCTATTTTTCAATAAAAGAGGAATAGAAAAATTGTATGGGAGTGAGGCAAAAAAAATCATATCCTTTAACAGTACTATTGATAAATATTCTCAGCAGTTGCTGTGTGATTCTTCTTACAATTACCTTACTTTTAGTGAATATAAACTGCTATTGTTGAAGACAATAAAAACTTTTGTCATAGAAAATGATAAGCATGAAAACACAACAAAAGCCTTGTTGCTCTTTAAGCTTCTGCAGGCTCTCGATGCATATATTTACAATTTATTATTGGAAAACAATTATTACGACGATATTCCGAATAACGGCCCCCTGAATAAATCGAATTATAAATTTTGTATAGTATACTATAAGGAAAGCTCTTCAATATTCGAAACAGCCTATACAGAAAAAGGGGCGGATGGTAACACAGTTTTTAAAAATATCCACTATAGTCCTGAAGTTGGTAATCAATTGTCTTCCATTCAAATAGTTAAAACAGAATCTCTGATTCACGGAACGGGAATTCCATTCATTCATCGCATAGGTCACTCTTCACACGCATCTTTTGAAAATCCAAAAATTGCAATAATACCCTTTTCAAATAATAAAACAGTGAAATTTTTAATATCTGATCAGCCCGATGACCAAGTTGAGCCTAAAGAAGAAAACCTTCGTGATTCAATTTATATTGATTATTATGAAGAACAAGAGTTAGCGAATACCGAACAGGTTATTTCATTGTTTGATATAGCGCTTGCTAGTGGAGCGAACATCATTGTTTTCCCTGAGTATATTATGAGTTTGCAAATGCTATGGGGTCTGAATAACCATATAATAGAACAGTACGAAAAAGGGGATCCCAAGCTAGAAAAACTTTTGTTCGTTGTAGCAGGAAGTACATATTTTCGAGACAACGATCACAGATGTAACAATGTTCTAACTATTATGAAGAGTAATGGCACCCCATTGACTCCAACCTATTTTAAGTATTCTCCATTTTCAAAAGAAAGTTCTCCATATAGAGTCGAGAAGGCTCCCTCTAAAAGTGGTAAGTTTTATAGATGTATAGAATTACTGACAGACAGGGGGGAGGAATGCTGTCTACTTGATGTAAGAGGTATAGGAAGAATACTACCGGCAATATGTCGTGATGTTATTGATGGAGTGTACACCTCACGTTTATGCAAAATCTATTTGCCATCACTCATCATAGTTTCAGCATTCAGTAAATCAATAAATGAATTTTCAACATCGCTTGGAAATTTCGCAGCTGAAAACCATGCAGCATCAGTTTTTTGTAACTGCTGTAACGCTGTTGAAGCCAAAGATCCTCCTGAAATAATTAGTGGGTTTTATATGCCTAAAAAGAATAAGTCTAAAATGGATTATACACCGTATTGGCTAGTGCGTACAGAAGCGTGCAAACAAAATTGTAAAGGGTGTATCCTATTGGTGGAATTAGGCAACAATAGAAGTAAGTTAGCAGTAAAAACTAAATCGCTAGCTTTTAAAAATTAGCTAAACCACTTGCAAAAGCGTATTAGCTGTGATATATATCATATATTAGTTAAACAGTTAATAAACTGTTTAGCATTAGGAGGCATTCTAATGTCCGAAAATTCACCATACAGTAATGAGCTATTATCTAAGATATGCCAAAGTATTAGAGGTGATATTGCTGCAAGAAGCGCTATTCAAGATGATACTTTACTTAGGTTACGAAAACAAATTAATCTAACCATTATGTATGGTAGAACAACTGATATGCCAAACAGTTTTTGGCAACTTAAAGAAGCCGTTAGTGATTATTGGCAATACTATCTTAAGGATGAAACTGATATCAGCAAGTGTTTCTCCTATGCAAGGACTTTTGAACTTGTAAAAACAATTGAATCATTTAACAATCAGCGTGAGCAAATGGAACAAGTAAAAACTGATAACAGCGTATTTAGACAGCATAGTAAGATATTAGATGCCATTAATAAGAATCCGGGAATTATTCACAAAGATTTATGCAAAGAAACTGGTTATGAAAAGACGAGGCTTTCACAAATTTCATCTGAATTAGAATCAAAAAAATATATTTTCTCGCAACGTCAGGGACGGGAAAAGTACTATTACATTACTACTCTAGGACGGCAGTTGTTAGATCAAATAGTTTTTGAAGAAACTCCTATCCAGAAGCAGCTAAACGACCAAAAATTATTTATATTTGATCTAATTGGATTAATAAAAAGACGTAATCCAGACATGCTTAAAAAAATAATTCCAAATAAAGCTTTAGAGTCAGACAATGGCCTTTTAGCATATGTATCTGAGCATATGCAGCATATGACCGATGAAGAAATTAAATATGCAATATTAAGATTGCAAACAATTTATTATAGTATAGACAAACCTCAGCCGCAAAAAAATACTTATTTTTATGATCTAATTGTCTCACAGAAACCAAACACTTTTACCATAAGTGAAGAAGATTTATTAACAAAAGAAGTATCCCGTTCCAATCGAATGCTGGATAGATTTCTGAATTTGAAAAATATTGAAGGTGAACAATTTGGAAAAAACCTTAATTCTGAACTACCTAAAGAATGTTATTGCTAATAACGTTAGCAAAATTGATACTTTTCAAGGCAAAATGAACGTTTGCATTGAAATTAGTTCGCTAATGAGAAATGAACCATTAGATTCATTTGAAATTTTTAAAGTATTTCTCGAAAATGCAGATTTTATTTGGAATGAAGAGGAACGAATTCGCGAGAATTCTTCAATTGATTTACTATCTGAGATACATGAAAATATTAATTTCGCAGACAAAAAGGAAAACAATGACTTACGAGATAGCTTGTCAGCCTTCGCATTTCGTTATAAGAACTATATATGCGGCATAATTGACTTAATTTTTGCCGAACATCTAACGCCAGAAGAGTATTATCAGCGTCTTTGGAACATGTTGCAAGAGAATAATTTATTTGCTTCCAAAGAAAGAAACGAAATGATGCTTTTCTTAGTTTGGGGTGATAGTAGGACTCCTTATTACCACTTTGAATCACCTCTCGGAATGGAAAACTGTGAATTTCTTGAAGTCACAGATAAAATCAAACCAGAAATTTCTAAATTGCTCTTTGTTTTAAATGCAAATTATCTTCAGCGAACCGAAGAAGCTTCGTGCATATTAGAAATTCTAAATTCAATTCACGATTCAACAAGCAAGGTAGTATTTATTGCTAATTTAATATTATGCTTGAAGGCACAAAATAAAAATGGACAAAACCAGTAAAATCGTTTAATAAAATGTACTTAGCTTTTGTATGAATGAGCTCTCTACTGCATCATATTGTTCTTAACGTAATCCTGCATTTTAGTTACAACTATTAAGCTTTTTTATTTACTTCTCTCTTTCCTTTGATGAACTTAAATAATGTTGATTATAATAGAAGTACCCTCCTTTTGAAACATCGAATTCAAGAGGGGGGTACTTTATTATTATTTACTCTTGCTCTATGTGTCAGTTTTCTCGATTGCTTGAGCAGCATCTTGGACCTTTCCTACGGCATTTTTTACACTCTCCGCATCAACTTTGCCCTCTGTCACTATGTAGCTAACAGCGGAAATCAATGCTGTCGTTGCTCCGGTAATAATCTGGATTGTGCTGGTGTCAGCTCCGAAGGCAATGGCTATTCCAGTTGCAATTCCAGCAATTGCACACCATAGCTTTGTCGATTTGAGCTTTTCAAGTATTGTTCTCGATTTCATGTTATCTCCTACGCGTCACGCTTAATATTCGCCGCCTCTGCTTCGCAGTACGGCAAGCTTTCTTTCATCGTCTTGTTGTTATAGGACACTTTACTCGCACCGTATGCTGCCCACGGTGTCCCCATGATTGCAGTTATCCATGGCAAACTGCCGGTGTAGTCTTTCAGTATCGCAAGAACGGCCAGTGCAAAGCCGCCGATAGTTACCCAAATAGCGGCCCTGAATTCCTTTTTAAGCTGTTCCTTGCCAAATTTTCCGCGCCTCATCTGCCAGTAGTCTCCGCGAAATTTGCAAGCACAACAGCAACAGCCTCACGGGTTATAGGCTGCTGCCATCCGTAGTTGCCCTGACCGTCGCCGTTGAATACACCGAGCGCTTTCATTTTCTTTGTGGCTTCTTTTGCCCAATCAGAGGGATTGTCGCCGGTTCCCGCTACGCTAATAAGTTCTTCTTTTGTCATATCTAGGTTTTCCTCACTTTCATAAGTAATGTATGGGCATTTGCCCCAGTGCTTCCAGCCGCGCTCCGCAAGCCTCGTTTGAACGATGCCGTATCTATGGCCCCGTGCTTCTATGACCTCGCCATCGCCGATGTATACACCGATGTGTCCGGGCAGAAAAACAAGAACGCCGGGGATATCGGGTATGGTGTCGATTGTTCCCTTCTCGTCGCATTCCTCGAGCATACTGTCTGCAGAATAGTCAATCTCACAGGCCTCGTTGCAATAAACGGGCGGGCTCGTCGGTGTCTCACTCCAAAGATAACCCTTTACCAATCCGATACAGTCATGAACTCGTTTTCCGTACTGCGATGGAAAATCGCTGTCCTTGTAGTATTTTGCGGTCTGCTCCCTGATGCGGTTATAATTATAGATTGTCTCAGATGCAATCTGCCCGAACGTTCCCATCCAGTATGGCAGGCCAAGCTGGGATTTTGCATACTCGACAAGGGCGACGCTTGTTTTACTCATGTGTTTTCGCTTCCTTTCATTCCTGATCGTGCGCAGCCTTATTTAGATGCTTTTCGAGCTTGTCCAGCGCCTCCGTAACTGGCCCGTTACATCCCTGTTCTTTTAGCCCTTTAAGACAGCACAAAATGCCGTAGCATATCAGTGTTTGCTCTTCTTTTATTTGCTTTATCTGCTCGGTCTGTTCTTTGCTCCGGAAATAGAACTTGTAAATTGCCAGCACAAGCCCTCCCAAAAAAATCAGCGAAGCTGCCAGCTTCGCCAGATTGTTTATGGTATCTACATTTATTGTCATTCGTCTCCGCCCTCCTACGTTTCGGACGCTTCAAGCGCATTAATCTGATCACGAAGAGCCTGCCGCTCTGCGTTGAGTGATACTATGTCATATGGTGCTGGAAGTCCAGCGAGGCTACTTTCTGCACATTTTGTGACCTTGTAGTCACTTGCTAAAAGTTCCGCTTTCAAATTGGCAATCCTCTCATCTGTCGTTAGTGGCGTATTAAAGTAATTTTCATCAACCTCCCGATTTTCAATTACCTGTGTTCCGTCAGGCCTGCACACCAATACCTCAATATTCATCTTTTCACCCCATAGATTTCAAATCTTGAGCCCGCTGCGATGTAAACACTACCACTGTTGGTCAGAAAGTTGATGCTTGCGAAGTCGGACAGTTTGGAAAGCTGCTTAAAAGCAAAGCCGTCACGCGCGTAATTGCCGCTGGAATAACCCGCACCGCAGGATTTTATCAGCAGCGGTCCGGACACGACCGAGCCAACCGGAGTGAAACCGGATATGTCCATTCTGGCTATTCCCAAATCATTACTTGGGCATCCGAACTGTGCAACAAAATTCCTGAAATAGTTGCTGTAGTTATACATTGTTTCAGCGAAGTACCCGCCAGAGTTATTTATCTTAGCGTAAAGTGCTGTCGCTGTACCCATAGGTGTAACGGCAAGCGATGCAAAAACATGAAGCATAGAATATTTCGTCAAATCTATGCCCGTAACATCTAGGTCAACCTGCAGGGCGTTCGCCGATGTCGTAATATCCATTAGCTTCACAAAGTTTGGATCAGGTACTACCGTGTCCCATGTATAAACATTTCCGGATATTGCGGTACATTTATAAAGATTCTTCGTAGTCGTATTAAGATAAAACTGGCCTATGGTTCCAACCGTATTTGATGAGGGCGCGGATGCAGCCGTAATGCAAGGTGCTTTGTTTTGCCATGTATAAACGGAGCCCGCCACAGCTACGCATTGATACAGCACTTGTTTTGTGCCATCATCCATCAAATAGAACTGACCTTTAACGCCAACGGTTGCAGTTGTTGGCGCCGAGGCCCCTGTTATAACTCTCTTTTTATAGAGTTCGGCATCGGTGATATCTGCGTTGTAGTTAAATTGTGCAGGATTCATTTTCTCCGAACCGTCGGGTTTTTTGAGTCCGTAATTCGGTGTCGTTGCAATACTCATGAAGGCTTACCTCCTAATTACCGGCTGCGGCTTCGTCCCACGTCATTCCGGCCATATCTTCCCATGTTTTTTGTTTGACGTAGTAATAATAGTTCCATGTACCTTTCAGGGCGATTATTACCTCGTCCAGAATAGACCGGACATTCTTAACTGCGTTCAAAGCCTGAATAAAACGATCATATTGCTCACCCGAGACATCTGCGGTTGTAACGACTTTAAAGTGATATGGACTGCCGTCATATTCCCACCACTCCCAGGTCGCACCGCTGCCGAATATGGATCCAATGATTTTGTTAATGGCCGCTTTTGTACCGAGCTGCAGATAGAAAATCATTGTTCCCTTTATCAGCGTCCGTTTGGTTGCTGTCGGGTAACTCTCCAAATATGCCGGAGTTCTAAGCTCCACGGCCAGCACGTCGAGTATTTTGTCGGGCAGGTCGTCGATTGCTGAATACATCCTGGCAGCATCAGCGTAGTTGCAGAGCTTCTCTATCTGACGGCCGACGGCATAGCTGAATGCCTGAATTTCCGGCTCTGACGCAAGGCTGTCCGGCAGAAAATCGGTCAGCCTGCTTACATTCAGTTTAATCATCCTCCAGCCCTCCATAATTAACCGCCGCGGATCCGCTCAAGGCTGCCACGGAGGTAACCGCGACAGCGGCATACGACGGAGCTGTAATCGTGACCCGTTTTGCTCCGGCTGAAACTATGAGAGCGGTCAGCTTTGAAGGGTTAATACTGCGGCCGAGCTTTCTTTGCCATGTGATGTAATTTGTCACGGCCGCGCTCACCGCGCTCTGAATCGCCACAGCCTTTGCGCTGTCGCTTTTGGCGATGAAATAAGTCAGGTTGATTGTATATGCAACCTCAGCCGGAGCTGCCACAGTGACCTTGTCTGTCAAAGGTCTTACTTCGCCTGTATCGAGAAACGCCTGAACGCCGGATATGACCTCTACACCGGGTAGATTGCCATCGTCCATAATAAAAACAATGCTGACTGTCCCGTCGGCTGCTCCGGCCGCGACAACAACATCTCCGATGTTACTGTTATAGTTTTTAACCCAGTATTCGTAAGCACCGGCTGAGCCTGCAGTACTCCATGAGCTGGGCGCGAGAAACACCCTGTAAGTCAAATCATCGTCGCTTTCGATATCGGAGCCGCCGGCGCTGGCCGTCGTGTTTGCTACGCCTGCAACATACCCTATTGGATCCACAATCGTAGATATTGCACCGACAGCATAGCCGTTGCCTGTTGTTCCGTCGGCAGTACATTCTGCTTTGACATCCACGTATGTACCACCGGCTAAGATCTCCGCATATGCTGTAGTCTCAAAATAAACACTTCCCGCACCCACTCTTGTTCCTTTAGGAATAGATACTACTGAGCCCTGAGCCGCCGAGAGCGTAAACCTGAGCGTTGTTGTCGCCGGCTTTGCAGGATTCCTCGTAATCTTCTTGAGAGCCGCGAGGTTGTCCAGATAGTCACCATAGCTGTATTTCAGAAGGTCTTGCTTGCCGTTGCGATCAACATACTGCATTGCCTGATATATCTGCGCCGCTGCAGCATACAGTGCTATACGCATCGGCGAAGCATCCGGAAGGCTGATTGCCGTTCCCGTCAGCTCCTCATACTTCCCCTGATAGTCGGAAATCATTTCGTCTTTGACGTTCTCTATGGTCTTGTTGTCGATGAAGCTGATATCTGGGAGATTGCTTAGTGCTGAAATGTCAGACACGTTTAATCGCCACCTTTGCTTTTAATTGTCCCGTGTTGTCCGTTTCCCATGTGATCCCCGTGACGGTCACACGTGGTTCGAATTTTGCGGTCTTGCTGATGATGTCCGCCGCCATGAGGCTCTTTGCCGTTTCAAGAGGCAAGTCCAAAACATCTTTTCTGAGTCCGAAATCTCGGGCCAGCGGTACCGTTCCCTCAACGGTGGAATATAAAAGATCGAGGCAGCGTTTAATATCCGCAGCCTCGTCGTCTGTCATCGACAGCTCTATTTGAATATTGGTCGAAAGTGCTGACATGTTCCCGCCCCTTTCAGATATATTCTTCAAGCGAGAGACTCAGCGTCGCTTTCATCAGCTCGCCTTTGTTCAGGATTCTGTCCCACGTCTCGCTGGAGCTTGTGATTTTAAACGGATTCTTGCTGACAGGCACACCGCCCACGACAAAATACTCAGCTATGCCGTTCTCCACCATTTCGGTGATAGCATTGATTATTATCAAGGGTCTCACTCCCAGCGCTGCGTTCAGTACGATGTTGAATGTCAGCGTCTGGGGCGCGGGTCCTAAGAACTCGGATTTTGCTTTCTGTCCCATGACAGAATGAGACGCCCAGTTCCCCGTTACCGTGCGATTCATCTCGGTAAACGTGAGAACCTTTTCGTCGGTCACTTCAAATAATATTGAGGTTCCGAGGGTACCTATCATATTGCGCCTCCTTATTTTGACTCTAGTGCTGTAAGTCGAGCAAGCAATGATTCGATTGAGGTGTTTCCTGCGTCAGTGTTGAAAACAATCATTGGTGCCTTGATATTAAGCGTTCCGGTTTTGTCATCATAGCGGAACATAGCTTTGTCGGACGTCCGGCTGAAGTCTTTCCGATAAATACCGGCGCCGCCTTCAGGCGGCTTGTTCTTTTCGCTCCATGGCCGACCGATTATTATTCCGGCCTCAGCTCCGTTGCTTAAATGGAGCACCAGCACCTTGTCCCCTACTTCGGGCATATTGTACTCAAAGGACAGAAACGGTATCTCTCGTGTTACCGAGCTGCTCCTGTCCGAATATACGACGCGGGCAGTCCCGGCGTTGTAATTGATGCTTGAAATTGTTCCTATGCGAATTCCGTCGTTCATTACCTTCTCCTTTACAATCCGAGGGCGTTCGCGGCATTAATAAGGAGCTTATCCAAATACAGAACAGCCGTGTAATTCTTACTCCAGTATTCCGGGTTTTTAATTATACCTGCTTTGCTGAGAGCGTTTATCGCGTCTGAGGCTGTAGTGATATTCGTACCTTTCTGATTGCTCCATATAGCATCAGCGAGCTTCAGCAACAGCGCCCCGAGGCTCGGAATGTCGCTGTAGTGAACAATCCAGTATGCCGGGGTACTGATTACCGCGATGTCAGCCAGAAGTGCTGCGGCATCCTTTATGGCTTCCTCCGCGGTCTGTTCCACCTTGCTAAGTTCATAGCTGGTTTTGTAGCCGTTACCAAATTCGTGCGTTGCCTTGTCAATGTAATATTTACCGCTGCATTTACCGAGTCCGGTTATCAAAAGCGTCTGCCCTGCGACATATTTCACCTCGCCCGTCACGCTTGCGCTCAGCTGCGTTGCACCGTGGTTAGCGGTATCTATCGCCGCTCGGAGCTTGCGTTCCGCGTCGACGGCGCTGTCGGCTTTTTCGGTGCATTCAAGTATTCTTTCACCGGAGCCAATAGCGAAGGTGATGTCTTTCTCGGATCTGGGGTCGGTGTACGCGATTTTCCCGCCGGTGTATGTGCCGGCGAGAGTAGTTTTCCAGCTCCAAGACTCCATGTCGGCGCGATGTATCGTCCCGGCGGGGTCTTTTTTCTTGTATGCCTCACGGTCAAAAATGACGACTTTCGCATTATATACCTTCATCGCGAGTCCGTATGTTTCGCACAACTTAAACAGAAACTCGCAGTCCGTCTGATTGCTTTGCTCAACGGATGCGAGTTTGAAACTGAGGTCGGCATCTATCACAAGTCCGAGGCCGGCTGCAGCTGATATTGATTTTGCAATCTCCGCTATCGTCACGGCTTCAAATGTCTTGCTGTGCTTCGTCTCTTTGAACGCCGAAGCCGCAGGAGTTGAAACGCCGCTGATTGTGCCTGTAGTCGGTGGACCCGAGAACGAAAAATCATCTAAAACAAACGAACCGCAGTCAAGCTTCCTGTTGTCGCCCTCTTTAGTCCAGTTGTTCACGCACAGCATGGCCGTAAGGGTTGCACCCTTTGTCGGTAAATTGTTCAGCCAGTCATATGACGAGTCCTGAATATCTATGTCGATGCTGTCGCACTCTCCGCTTGCCTTATCGGTATAGCTGACGGAAGTTTTAAACTGCCCCATGGGGATTGTTATGTTCTGCCCGTTGTAGGTGATATCAACATTTGCTGTTCGTGTGTTCATGGCGCTATTTCCTCCATGACGGCAGAGACGTGTTCAGCTCCGTGCTCTCAGGCAAGGCGGGCGTTTTAAGCACAATACCAGCCTCAAATATGAATTGGTCTAAATATGGAAAGTTGTTCTGCATTAAATAACCGGCGTGTTTTTCGGAACCGTAGACCGCGTAAGATATCGCGTCCCAGGTATCTCCGGCTTTGGTTATGTAGGTTGCGGCCATGCTCCTGCCTCCTTTTAGATAGGTTATTTGACGGGAATTATGATTGCACTTACATTGGCTCTCTTGTATAATAAATAATAATTATTGAATTTATTGGAGGCAGTGAAATGAGACCAAAAGAAGTTTTACAACTATTTATTGAAGCTTTTAATCAGGCAGATGCCGAAGCACTGTCATTGCTCTATGCTGAAAACGCCATCAATCATCAGGTCGCAAACGAGCCGGTTTGCGGTCTTGATAATATAAAAAAGTCCTTTGAAAGTGAATTTGCACAAGCCAAAATGGTTTGTATTGTGGAAAATATTTTTGAGGATGGGCAGTGGGCTATTATGGAATGGCGTGATCCACTGGGGTTACGTGGATGTGGATTCTTTCAAGTAGTTGATGATAAAATTGTTTTTCAACGCGGCTATTGGGATAAGTTATCTTTCCTCAAACAACATGGATTGCCGATAGAGTAACACGGTTTGAGCATAGAGCAAACTGTATAAGTGTAATGTCCACTCTTTTTGAGAGTGGACATTTTTGTTTACGTTGGCGCGAATGCCTTTCGACGTTCGTCAGCTTTCATCTTTGCGTACCATACTTTAAACTGCTCAAAACTCGCGGCGATTGCTGCATCAACATCGCTCCGAGAAGCATTGCCCTGGATAGTTATCTGCGGCGCATAGCTTATCTGCGTACCGCCGCCGAGAGAGCTCTTGCTCTTCAGCGGAACGACAGCTTCATCATAGCGACCTTCGCCGATATTTGCGAGAATTCCGCCGTTGCCGTGCTTAATAATACCGCCTTTTTCAAGCCTCGGAATTTCAAGCATCTTTATCATGGGAATGTTCACATTGGGTATTTTATTAATAAGACCGATTGCAAGGTCGATTGAAGCTATGAATCCGTTTATCGTGTTCTCCGCAAATCCGATTATTGCGTTGACGACAGTTTTAAAAGCTCCGCCGATTGCGTTCCCGATGGTAGTGCCGATTGAGGTAAATGTACTTTTGATCGTGTCCCAAATGCCGGAGAAAAACGAGCCAACCGCCGAAAAAGCTGTCTTGATTCCGTTCCATGCTCCTGTAAATATGCCGCTGAACCACGCCCCGACCGCGCTGAATACGTTCTTGATTCCATCCCATACGCCGGAGAAAAACGTTTTTATCGAGTCCCAATGCTTAATAATAAGCAGCGGTATTCCGATAATCGGCGCCACAAAAAGCAGAACCAGCGAGCCCCACTTCTTAAAGAAGCCGCTGATTGCATTTACTACAGTTGAGAACACTTTTTTGATTCCAGCCCAAAGATTAATCCAGAAGTTTCGGAAGGCAGCGCATTTATTCCACAAAACAACGAAAGCTGCTACCAGAGCTACTATTCCCACAATGATTAGTACCACAGGATTAATTGCCATGATCGCCTGCCATGCTATCATGGCGATTCTGAACGCATTGAACACACCCCAAAACGCCACCATTATTACTTGCCAGGCTACGAAAGCTGCTGCTACTACGCCAACTGCGATTGCTATAGTTTCAAAGAGCGTCTGGTGTTCCTTTATGAAGTCAATCACGCTTTTTACAGCATCGTAGACTCCCTTCACTACGGGAATAAGCACATTCTGAAATACATTAACCACCCCAGGGACTATCTTGTTCTCCACTAAATCAATAACCGGCTGTATATGCTGCATTATCTTATCGACCGTGTCCATGATCTGCGGCAGATGGTCTGAAATCGAAGAAGATATCTTGTCGATTACGGGCAGCAGTTTTGTTCCAATAGATGCTTTGATGGAGGTCATAGCGTTTTTGATACGTATTTTCTGACCTTCTGACGTGTTTCCTGCCGCTCGTGCACTGTTGCCGAACTCTGTTTCGAGCTCCTTAAGCATGAGCTTTTGTGCGCCTGCAAGATCACCGGCCTTCTGCATAGCAATAATCTGATTTTTCTGTTCCTCGGTAAAAGAAACACCGGCTCGCATGAGCTTTGACAGCCCCGCTGCGGGATTGTTCAGAGCTTTGCCAAGCTGCATTGCGCTTGTTGAGGAATCCGTCCCGAGAGCTGTGGACATATTCAGCGCCGCTTCGGTCACCTGAGGCATGATGTCGCTGCCGATTTTCGTGAAGGTAAGAAGAAGATTTTCCGTTCCTATTACCGTACTTTTGCTATAGGTTGTCACGCTGCTCAGGCTCTTTGCTATGTTGGTCGCGCTCTGTACCGTCATCCCGCTCACACCTTTTGTGGATTCGAGGACGGTTTTCAGCTGTGTCATTGCGTTTTCAGATGTTTCTGCAGCTGTTACGCAGCTTTTTCCGAAATTAACGGCAGACCTGATACTCACATATCCAAGCGCGCCGACGACCGCCGTTTTAAGGACATTAGCGGTTCTTTGCATTCCGGAGAGCGCTTTGTTCGCGCCGGAGGTGGCGTTGGTCAGGCTGGAATTCAGCTTGCCGCCGATGTTTATCATCAGGTCGTATTTACTTGCCATAGTCTTTCGTCTCCTCCTCTATGATTTCTGCGTACTCGAAGAGGTCTTTGATAGGCAGAGCTTCAAAAAAGCTTATGCTTGTCCAGCTTGCGAGAGCCAGTCTTACATAAGCCTTTTTGAAATCTCTTGCCGACCATTCGCTTACGCCTAGTTGAGAAAAAAACCGATAATCAGAACGTCGAGAGCACGAGATTCCCGTGCCGGAAGCATCTTGAAAAACTCGAACGGCAGCCCCGTTGCCATCGAAGCCACAATCCTGCAGTAATCGGAATTTGATTCCGGCAGTGTCATGTCCTGCGGATCCAGACCGTCCATAGCCTTCAGTGCTTTCTTTGCCTTGTCGATATCGGCACCCGTCCAGGTTTCAAGCTGTGCAAGGTCAACCTCGGCGTATTCCTCGCCCTCAAATTTGTAGGGCTTTTTGAAAACGAGTTTAAGGCTGAGCTCGTCCTCTATGATTTTCGTTGTATCCATCAGCAAAGTGCCCTCGCTTTCTCAAGGAGATCTACTCCATTGACTTTGTAAACTGAATTAAATTTGTCGAGCTCGATTTTGGGCTTGCCGTCAAGCTCAATCAGAATGTAGGTGACCTCCAGCTTGACCTTTGAATCCGTCGGAGAGCCCTGTTTCACCTTGCCGCTGGACAGGGATTTTACCATGCCACGGATAACTACACGGAGCCCCGTGTACTCTATTCCGTCGGAACCGTCATTCTGAATAGAGCTGCGCAGAGTAATTGTTGAACCCGGCGTAACCATGCTGAACATCTCATCATTCATTACGCGGAACGGTATCTCCATTTCCTGACTGCCGTAATGTCCAACTGTGGGACACTCTACTTCTCCGAGAATTCCGGGACCCGAAAGCGTTTCTGTCATCGCCTCGAAATCCGGCAGTGTCACCTCATCGCCCGTGCCAAACTGCTTTGATCCGTCACGGTAGAGATTAAACATATTGATCTTTGTAGGAATGCCCTTCATACTTTTTCGCCTCCTGTCAGTGCCGCAGAGAGCGTGGTCGGGTCGAACTCGAGAACGTTCTCAATGTTTTCGGCCGGCGTATATGCCGCCAGGTACTGGTGGAACTTGATTGTTCCGCCGAGGATACTGGCTACGGAGTTCTCCGTCTCGAGGAACGCTATACGGGCTCCGGCACAATGACCGGCCGCGGCGAACCTGTTGCCGCGTATATTTTCAGCGTCGACGATGCTCTCAATAAGACGGTAGTTCGCCGGTTCATCGACCTTTTCGAGATACGTCTTAATAAAGCTGTTCGCCCAGTAGGTGAAAAATCTGCGTACGGAAATCCAGCGGTCTTTTTGGGTGGCAGTCTCAGGGAATGCCGCAGTATTGTTTCCCCATGCGTGGAAACCTGCCATGTTAAGAGCAGTCACTACTCCGTAACCATTCACGGTGTTTGCCTGTTCCTGATCCAGAATGACTTCAGCTCCGCTCGTGAGGACCGCAGCCGTTACTTTGAGCGTGGAATCACTGGGAGAAACGAGCGATTTATTGCTCGGAGACGCGCTGGGGACATCGCCGTTAACTGCATCGGTGTACGCTGCGAGCGCTCCATACATTGCCGAGAAGAAATATGTCTTTGCGTTTGACGCTTTAACTTTCGGCCAGAGAGCGATAGCGTGGCTTGAATCCAGTCCCTGCGCGTTTTTCTGTGCCTCCACTCCGGTATAGACAGTCGCCTTTCCTGTTGAGCTGTCAACATCGATTAGTGCCTCGCACTCGAAGCAGCCGTTTATACTCTCACAGGCAATCTGCATTGCAGCTGCTACCGTTGCAGTATGCGACCAGCCGGGGGCAAGGATTAGACCGGCCGTGAGCCCAAGTTTAGGGTAAATCTGACGGATGAGTGCAAGTCCCGTATCAGCGCCGGTTGTTGCATTCGTGCCGCCTATTATATCGGTTGCGAGAACGCCTGAAGGTTTGAGGCTAGTGCTGTTTACTGTGAGGGACGCTGCGGCCTTTGCCGATGTGGAAACAAGGGTAATCAGGATATACCCACTGTCGTCAAACGCTGCAAGATAGTCCGTACCTTTGACAAGAGTAGTTGAACCACTCTTCACGACGAGCGTATCCATAAGGACGTATGCCTTCGAATAGGTCGCCTGATTACTCGCCGGAGTTAGCGTTTCCGCCGCATTCACGGTAACGTGCGCTGCGTTGCTGGGGTCGAGTACGTTTATGAAAATAACCGGCGCAACCGCAAAGAAGCGGAAGCACGCGTCCATGCTCTGACAGAGCGTGAATTTGTCCCATTCATCGCTGTACCCGAGAGCGGCTTTAGCCTCCTCAAAGGTGTTGCACAGAATAGGCACATTGACCGCCGCCGAGGGGCTGGCAGTCAGATGAATCGGTGCTGTTCCGAAGATTACAAGCGGCCCCGCGCTGCCCTTGACCGGCGTTGCGAGACTTGTTTCCTCCTCGGTAACATAAATGCCATGCTTATAAGCCATGACTTATATACCTCCTGTTTTTATGATTCGCTGGGCTTCCGTGTAGATGGAATAGAGCAGACCCGCGCCCGCATTAAGCTGCGTCCGTGCCGCGGGCAATTCGTCGAGCGGAAGGATGAGAGCTGATATAGCCGGTATCTCCGCCGCTTTCGCTTCCAGAGCCACAGGAATTCCGTTTGTATATATGCTGAACCGTCTTGCTATTCCCGGCAGTGTCGGGCCGCAATACACGACACACGCAGCGCTTTTCTTCTTGCTCATGAGAAAGGATCCTCCTTCTGAATGGCGGGAATTTCAAACTGCATCTGCAAGCCGCCGAAATAATACGGGTATGTATCCTCGTCCTGCAGAACCCAGTCAACGGGATATTTCATGCAGGCGGCGCCGAGTCTGGGGTATTTGGCGAACCTTTCATAAATCTTATCGATAATGTGGAGAACGTCTCTTGCACCCTGACGACCGCTGTTGTCGTCGTATGTGCATATTACGCACACTGCCGTCACAGTCTGCGGCTCACTTTCCGATGCGATGTTTCCCGCATTAGTTTTTACAACGACATAAGGTTCGGGTGGCGCGGCGTTTTCTTCATCATCCTCAGTATCGCCGCTGGCTCTGATTGGAGTATCGTGAGTAAATACATTCAGCGGCACAATTTTGCCGGCCGAGTTCTTCGAAGTAAAGCATTTGAATATCGCAGTAATTTCTTCGGCGAGCTCGTTTGTGAAAACGTCAGGTGTCATGTTTTAGCCGCCTCTCTTTTCAAAAGCTTCTCTATCTGAATGCCGATGTTCTTTTGAAGATTCTTTTCGATGTCTGGCCGGATGACTCCGAAAACTTGCTTTTCGCTGCCCAGCATCTGAGGGATTGCCGGAGACAGTAGCTTCTTTACAGGAAGTCTCTGCGGTCCTTTCCTCTGAACGACAGAAACGTGACCGCTTTTGAACTTGGCGACAAACGCCTTGAGATTGCCCATCTGCAGAGGCTTCATGCTGCTGCTTTTGAGCACCTTTCCTTTTGTGACATCCGGACGGGCGTCAAATGCGGGAACCGTCGCCGGCGATACCTTGAAGTCTTTAAGTTCCATAGGAGAACCTTTTGCTCTAAGCTGGGCTGTCAGACGGCCTGCCGATGCGTTCTTCAGAGTCATTACTTTGCTGAACTTCGAACTCTTGACCTCATAGCTCCCCTGGGCTTTTTTTGCGAGAGAGGTTCTAGCGTCCTTCGCTGTCTCATTAATTGCTTTCGACAAAACGCCGGGAGCTTTTGATTTAAGGCTTCCAAGGGATTGCTCAATCTTCAATAGCTGTGCTTTCATATCGATCTCAATTTCAATCATGACCTTAGCCCCTCAAGCTCAATTGAATACACGCCGGCCTCGTCAATGCATTCCGCCACACGTTTCGGCTTGCCATCCAAGTTGATAACGCTGCCGATAGCAGGCTTTGCCCCGTACTGCGATGCAGAAACAAATATCAGGAGATTGCCCTTATAGAGCCCTGACGTTTCTGCTGAAAAGACTTTGCCGGCATTCCGTCTCTGGAGCTCGTTAACGTCAATGGTAATATCCATCTCAACACCGTTCAGCGTATGCTTTTCTGAGAATTCGTCATTGTTAAAAAACGCAGCCGCAACATCGGCAGCCAATTGTTCTTTGAATGTCAAGGCCGTGCCTCCATTCTAAAGTCGAGGAGCCACCATGTGAGTGGCTCCTCGTTTGATATGTTACTTGCTTTTCTTTGCTTCAGACTCAGCTTTTGCTTTAGCTTCTGCCTCAGCTGCTTCCGCATCAGCTTTTGCTTTGGCTTCTGCCTCTGCTGCCTCAGCATCAGCTTTCGCTTTGACTTCAACTTCGGCCACCTCATCGGGGTCGTCAACAAGAACGGCCGTGCCAGCTTCGAGCCAAGCGTCGCGCATGACGGTGTCGTGCGCGGGGAGCGGATCACCCGGAGCATACATTCGGCTCTGGTAAAGAACCGTAGATTTTGCAATCAATTTTGACATAGTACCTCCTCAGCCCATCAGCTTAACAAGGCATACAGTATCTGCGGCTCCGGCAGCGGCGACAGCATACCCTGCGGGAATGTTGTTCGTTGATGTTGCGGTGATTTTGTCGGCAGCAGCATCGTAATAAACCGCCGCTCCGAGGGTTATCGCGGCGGAATCCTTTGCAAGTTCGAAAACTCCAACCATGTGGATTGTACCGACCGCGCCGACTGCGATGTTTGTTCCAGCGATCCCGATATGGGTTCCAAGGCTTACTACAGCTCCGGCGGCAATCGATGTGCTGCCGCCGTTCGTGTAGTCGAGCGTTTCGCCCCTCTGCGAGTATTTAGCTTTCATTTTTCTGTCCTCCTGTTATGAAATTAGGATATTACGACGCCGGGGTTCTTCGCGATACCACGGAAGTCGACAACGGTAACACCCCAGTCGAGGTAAATGTCCCATACGAAGCCGAGCTGTCCTGCCTGCTCAGAGCGGCGGATTGTCGGTGTCTCCTGCCCGTTGAGGTAGTCGACCTGAATGCTCTTCGCCGATGTCTTGTCGCCGACCATAAACCACGGAACCGCGCCGGTGCCTGCGAGGACGTTGAGCGTGGGATCCTCAATTACCTGAATTGCCGCATTGAACAGCGGGTTAACGGACTGAGTGTTGTCCGCAGTGTTGATGGTGGGACTGTTGAAAATCGTTGCAATGGTGAATCCATAGCCAACAGGAACGACGAGGTATGTCGGCTTGATGATTATCGCATCACCGAACGGATCAAGCTGTCTCTGCATCTGAAGGATAATTGCCTGAATAGTCGCGCTGGAGGGAGCCGCTCCGGATGCGATCAGGTTCTTGTGCGCAGTGGCAAAGAGGTTCACTCCGTCGTATATAGCGGGGTTGTTCATCAGAATCTTGTAGACCTGCTTGTTGATAGTTTTCTTCGCAGCGGCTGCATAAAGGCTCGGCACATTGGTAAGGAACCCAATGTCATCATTGATGAACGCCTGGCGGCTCATGCTGAACTGACGGCCGTATGTATCGATCTTGCGCTGCGGCAGGAGTTCGGTGCTGGGAGTATCATGCTTCAGCTCGCCGTTCTCAGGAACGAGCAGGAAGTCTCCGGCGCCGCCGATAAGGTAACTGTGATCGGGAGTGCTCTTGAAGTCAGTCACGCTGCCCTTGTTCGTCCACTTCTCGAACGTGGTCGGTACGGACTCATAGGCTGTGACGATATTCTTCTTGATTGCCGCATCAAGGATTGCCGGAAATGCGGCCGTCGGATTATAGAACTGACGACTAAGTTCCGTGTAGAGGTCGCTCCTGTCCATGCGAAGGAGCTCGTTAGCGTTGCGGCCGTCACAGCGCACCATGCACTCGATCGCGATATCGCGGATACTCATGCCGCGAAGGTCGGTCGCTCCGGGCGCGGGCTTTGCCACATTAACCCCAGCTCGCATGAGCAAAGCGTCAGCGGCGGCGTCACGAAACTTGTCCGTTTCGTCGGCTGTAACCCTGAGATTGAGAGGACCTTTGTTCTTTTTAAGCTCATTAAGAACAGCGGCACGGGCTGCTTCCATACTCGTGCCGTCTTTTATGAACTTTTCTGTTATGCTGGTATCCATGCCGAATTCACGGCAGAGGCTTGAAAGCTCGGATACACGCTCACGTTCAGCGGTAACAGCCCTCTGAGTTGCCTCGGCATCTCCGGCTCCTTTTTCTTCATCCGTAATCTGCCCCTTAAGGGAATCGATTTCCGTCTGGAGAGTGTCGAACTCGCGGGTTTCGGTTTCGTTTAGGTCGCGGCCTTCCTTTTTTGCTGTGTTCACGATTTCCTGCTGGCGCGTAAGCGCGACCTGCAGTTTTTCTTTCAAAGTCATTTTCTGATTCCTCCTGATTAAAGATAATTTTTGTTTATTGCTATCTGACGCTCGTATGCGCTGAGGGAACAAGGAGCTTTGCCTGTAGGGTTAGTTTCGTCGGAATCAAAGTCGCGGCCGACTCCGACGGTTGCGTCCGCGGGAACTGAAACAATAGACACTTCCAGAGGGGTCCACTTTCGGGCTATTTCGCAAGGCCCGACCTTACCGTCGATTGATGTTTTTCCCGCCACAACTTCTTCGAAAACGTCCACTGTGTAGCGCACCGATACGCCCTTGAGCGTTCCGCTCGCCACCTTCAGGCGGATTTTTTCGGCATCATCATCCGTGTCAAACTCTACTTCGGCGTTGCCTCTGCAATCCTGAACCCATGCTCTCAAAACCTTACCTAGGACTTGATTAGTGTCATGGTTGAAAAGAAGAACACCGATATCGTTCAGTCTGGTAAGATCTACAGCTCCGGGACCATGATCCAGAATTTCCATGCCGAACCAGCGCTGATATGGCTCCTCGCTTGAAAAGCTTATAACGAACCGACGCTCGTTTCCTTCGCCTTCCACCGCTCGGATTGCCGACACGCCCAGATACCGAACACCAACGTTCTTGTTTTTTCCCAAATCATTCGTCCCCTTGCTCATCCGGGTCGTCGGGCTTTCCTGCGCTTGCTGTTTGTGCTGCTTGTCCAAAAATTACACCTCCCATCTCTATGCCGCGTTCTTTGCCGTATTCAAGGACCTCAGCCATATCGTCGATTTGTGCTTTCCAGTCCTTACCGTTTTCTGCGGCGATTTGCTTGAACGTTTTCTGACCGGTCTTGAGCGCGACCATGTTAGCGGTTGACTCTTTCGCGGGGTCAATCCACTTTTTCGGTGCGGCTACCCATTCATGAGCCAGATATTCCGCTTTCTTATCCCAAAAGCCGGGCATGTTTACTGCTCCGGCGAGATAACATGAAATAACAAACGTCTCATAGACTTCCGCCATGAAACGTTCCTGAAGGAGTTCAACCTCCTCCGCATATGTGCACTCGTCCTCAATATTTCCCTGACGGGCGCTTGCATAGTTTGTCTGACTCATATCGCGGCTGGTCGCTTCATAGCTCAGACCCTGCCCCGCGCCGATAAGCCCGTACTGCAGCTTCAGGAAGCCGGTTGCGTCGTTCGCCGCGCTCTTGGGATCGACTACCTGGATCTCGTCACCCGGACCCATTTCTTTTATCATGCCGGGCGTGAGACTCTTGCCTGTATAATCGACCTTGCCGTCTGCGCCCATGGTGACCGTGTTGCGTCCGAATGCGTTTCCGTTAGGAAGCGCTTTTTTTATAAAAACAGCGAGGCAGGCTGCAATGCGTTCTTTAACGCTCACGGCTGTCACAAATTCGTTTATGTCACGGATCCTCGAAATGGTGGGCGCAAGGTCGCTTATCTCGCGCACCTGAGAGGGGCGGTGCTTTGTAAAAATGAATATGACATCTTTAGCCGGAACATAGACAGCGTCTTTGATCTGATAGCCTTCGATGTCATATTGCTTGATGTAGTATCCGATTGCCTTGTTGTATCCGTTATACTCAATCCCGCCGACCACTTTGTTACCGACCTTTTTCGGTGCGGTCTGCGTTGTGTCGAGTTCGTCCACCTCTATCGCCTGAAGCTGGAACGGCACGATGCCCTCGTTTGTATAACGCTTGATAAAAAGAATGCCGCCGTCCACCTTGATTCGGTCGATGGACATTCGACACATTTGATTGAAGTTCTGAGTACCGGTGACGTCACAGTTCACAGCCTTGCACCACTGTTTCCAAAGCGCTTCAAGTTGCTTGTTAATCTCTGGTTTCGGTGTTTTCGCCTGGAGTGTGAAACCCTTTCCGATTACGTTGCGCCTATATGCTCTGATTACGGACTGCGCGATGTCGCTGTTTCTTTCCAAATCGCGAGCCCTTGCCCGTATGACGTCGCGGTTGTAACGATCCGTCATCTCAGCACTTTCGTTGAAAGCGTACCAGTTCGCGTTTCGCCGGCCGTAAGTCCCGGCGTCATAATTCTTCATTTCGTCGAGCTGCCTTCGCCAAGCTTCCCGCTCGCAGGCTACTTTCGGAGAGAATGCTCCGACAATGTTATCTATAAAGCTCATAAGTTTCTCCCCTATCGTCCGTCAAATATCGCGACAACCGTATTGTCCATCAGCCCGACGTTATCGCCGGCCGCTATCTGGGCTTCGAGGTCATCGCGCATCGTTTTAAGTAGCGAGAGGTCGGCGCGGGTCAGCGAGCGTGAGCCGATGCTGTAGGACTGTCCGCCGACTAAGACCGTATATATTGCCTTCTTGACTTCGGCCAGCATTTCTTCGGGTGTCATATTCTCAGGTGCTGTTGGCATTGCCATTCCTCCTAAACCCATTTTTCGTTTTGCTTAATCCAGCTTTCTTCCGGTGTGTACTGCTCCGGAAGCGGTGCCTGCGGCGCAGGACTTGAAGTCTCTGCCTCACTGGTCTCTGTCTGAAGGAACAGCGTTCTTACACCCAGCACATCCGCGGCCGCCATGCAGTAAACTTCCGCATCCAGATAGTGGTTTGCCGCGTGGCTTGTTTTCAGCCTCCAGACATTGTTCTCTCTGCCGTTCGTCCGTTCAGTGATTTTATGCTCGGCAGTGACCTGTTCCGCATACTCCCGGTCGCAGTCTTTATGAACCATCCATGAGCCTTTCTGGTCGTTCGGCTTACGCATTCGTGAGGCAATCATGTCTTTATACTTTCCGCCGTCAACCAGGACGAGGTTCATACCGTAGGCCTTGGATTCAGTCTTATTGACTTTACTCAGTCGGTAATGACTAAGGCCGCCATCTATACCTTTGCACGGGAGTGCCCACTCCGTATTGAGAGCACAGAAGTCATATACCTCGTCTGTCTGATCTCCCGAGTCGATAAGAACCAGCTGAACGACCATTCCCTCGTTGTTCAGCTTTTTATATTCCAAATTCATAACCCGCAAGATGTCTGTGAAATTGAAAGCCTGTCCGTGTGCTATGTTCTGGCTTGTTATGAAATCGCCCCATGCCCTGATAGTCCAGTACAGGCAGTTTTCCTGAACATCCACTCCGCCCGTCAGGAGCTTCGTCCATTCGGGCAGAACAAACGCTTCGAGTTCGGTCTGCCGTTCAAGCACAAGTTCAGCACTTGTTTTGAGCTTCGTATCTTCCCATGGCTCTGCAAGCCATGAATTCACGAAATTGTGAAACAACTCCGGGTCGTCCTTGGAACGCATGAATTCACGTGCAATATCTGAAAATCTGGTAAACGGAGAATAAAGCGTGTTCATCCAAAAGGCCACGCTTTTCGGGTGTGCGCTTTTTCGTACTGCCTGCCAGTGTCCGGCCTGCAGCATCTTGCCTTTGTCCTGATCCGTGATTACACAACCGCACGCCTGGCAAACGTATACGGCCATTTCCGCCCGGTCTGTAGCTTCCGGCGCATCCTCTTTGCCGGGCCATTTGATTTGCGCGAACTTCAGTTCGATATACTCCCCGCAATGTGGGCACGGAACGAAATAATGTTTTTCAACATCAGCCGTCTCTTTGGCTTTCCAGATATGGCCTGTTTTCAGTGTCGGTGTGGATGCCATGAATATTTTCTTATTGACCGTGTAGGTCTTTGTACGCTCCATCGCAAGCGAAACCGGATCCGCCTCTTTTTTTGAGGCGCCCGGATATTTGTCTACTTCATCAAGAAACAAATATCTGATGTTTGTACTTGCCAAATCTGCAGGGCTGTTTGCTCCGGTCAGATATACAGTCATGTCCCTGAATTTCAAGGCCAGCTTTTTACTTTCATTCTCCCGGTATTTTTCCGAAAGCGGCTGGCACTTCTTAATCATCGGCTCCAGCTTTGCCTCCACTGTGCGCTCCGCCAAGTCGTCCGATGGGTAAACAATCATGGTCGGCCCCGGATCCTGATCAATAAGGCTGCCCAGCATATTCTCCATTGCGGAGGTTCCGCCTACCTGTGTCGGTTTTACATAGATAATCGTTTCCACTTCATCGTCTGAAAAAGTATCCATGATTTCCACGAGGTAAGGAGTTACGCTGTTGCGCCACGGTCCCGGTATGGAATTACCATCCGGCAGAATTCTAAATTTCTCTGCCCATTCTGAAACCGTCAGCCGCTCACGTGGTCGCAGTACCTGAACTGCCTTATAAATCCACGGTGGTACAACGACCGGACTGATGCGGTATTTTTTCACGGCACCCGTTCCTCCTGCTGCTCCAGCGTTGCGTCTGCGAATGCCGCCAACATGCTGTCCAGTTCTTTTTTCATGGTCTTCTCCATGGCTCTGACAGTCAGCGCATCGGTGTATGCTGATAATATTCCGGACATGCGGGGCGGTATGTTCATGGTGAATCTCTTGAAAGCCGCCATAAACTCAGCCAGTTCTTCTGTGGCCTGCTCTGCTGATATGTATTTGCCCTCGGCAATCGCCGTTTTAAGGCGATGGAGTTGTCCCTGGCTTTCTTTCAGTTCTACCTCCGCCTCCAGCTTTTTCAGATTAAGCTCCGCAGTGCGGTTATTCTCTCCTGTCTCCTGAGCCTTCTGTTCAACGTGGGCAATGTAACTCTGGATTGTCTCGCAAGTACGGTATTTCCGAGCACCGCCATCCGGCGGAACCTCTGTTTTCAAGACACCTTCTTGCGTCAACTGCTGAATACGGCGAACAGTCTTCCCCAGTATCTTGGCGATTGCTGTAGTGTTGGACCATTCCGGTACTGTGCCCGTTAGAACCGCCGGCTTTTCGGTTTTAGCCGGCTTCTTAGCCGTCTTTTTTGCCCGCTCCGCCACCGGCAGTACCTCCTCTTCATGCTCTTGCTGCTTTAGTCCGCATATGCTCCTATGGTTTCGCTTTTTCGGGAATGGGCTATTTCGCATTTTCGCCCTGATTATTTGCGCGTATCCCCCCTTTAGGGGGGATAATTATCAGCGCATTTCACTTTTCGTAACGTAACAGCCTGTAAAATTACTGTTTTTATGGACAAAAGCCACGCGCTTTCCTTGCCCCGCATCACTTTTTGAGCTGGGTAGTACCTAAGCATCCTGTTATTTACAATTATTGCATAAAGTGTTATTATTGTAGATAATTGAATGGAGGGTTTAATATGAACTGGTTTAGCTTAATTCCCATGGTCCTTATGTGGATAATGGAACTGGCACTCTTTGTTTTAGCTGTAATAGTCCTTATTGAGCTTATTAAATTCTTGAAGCTCAAAAATAAAGCTCTCAAAGTAGAAGCTACTAAACCTAAAGGCCAACCCAATGCAGAGCAAGACCCTCAGTAAACATATAATCAAGTCATGAAGAAAGGAGGTAAGTACAGTGCCTGATAATCTTAATATTCGCGAACCTCTTGACAAAGCGCGGATTAACGTTCATGAAGAATATGAATTGAACTGGTGGTCTAAACATTTTGGAGTATCAAAGCAAACTATTATTGATGCTGTCGGTAAAGTTGGTACGTCAGCAACTAAAGTCAAAGAGTATTTGGGTAAATAGAATTAATGTGAAATAGCGTGAAGTGTCTCTGCTTCACGCTATTTTCATTTTTCCTTTATGCTACTCTCTTCGCCTTGTCCCCAGTCAAGCGCTCCCATCGGCCGATAATAACTTCGCAGTATTCCGGCTCATATTCCATCATGTAGCAGGTGCGGCCGGTATTCTCGCATGCAACAAGTGTGCTGCCTGATCCGCCGAAGCCATCAAACACTCCGCCATCCGGTGTACTTGAAACGAGGATTTTGTTCTCAAGCAGTTTAAGCGGCTTCATTGTTGGATGAAGATCGCCGGCACCGCGTCGGCCCTCTTCCTTTGCGGATATGTAATATCTGCTGTAGAGAGTCATTGGTTTCAAACCTTTGTTCCATACTTTCTTACCCGGCTTTGAAAAGAACATCAGGTATTCAATATCCGGAAGGAATGTGCTGTTGACAAACGGGGTCGGGTTCGTCTTGCACCATACCAGAATGTTGCTGTTATAGTCTGCGAAAATATTCAGATAATCGCGTACAAGGGTTTTCGAGGTGAAGATATAAACCGAAGGAATATCCAGATCCCGATAGAAAGAAATTTTGCTCGCATTAAAATCAATCATGTCGGCAATTCTCTTTCTTACGTTTTGCGTTTCACTTTCAAAGCATCCCCCGCCTGAATACTCCATTTTGTATGGTGGATCCGTCATGATCATCTGAATATGCTCGCCATTAATAAGCCTCTGTATATTGCCGATATCCGTGCTGTCGCCGCACATGAGTCTGTGTTTTCCGAGTTGCCAAATTTCGCTTTGCTGGACCATATTGCTGTAGTTGATTTCCTCTCGCTGATGTAAGCAGATAAATAGTTAAGACGCCTAACGGTTACCCGCTGGCGTCTTTCACTATTTCCAGTTTGAATTATAACACCCTCACCGATGGACATTCAAGGACATTTCAGGACAACATTCAGTAATTTGAATTAGAGCTTCTCCATGTAGCCTAGTCGTACTTCTAACCTCATACCCTATGTCCTTCGCAACATCAGTCCAGTCTTTGATGTTTATGTAGCGAGAGATTAGAAGAGTTCTGAGCGTACCATCAGGAATACTATTAATTGCCGTTAGGATTTCTCTTTTTATTTCAATAAGCTCATCAATGCGACCATCTATATCTCGTGAAAGCTCTGCATATGCTGTCAGCTTGCTGTCCCTGTCTGTACCTCCTCCTGAAACAACACAATCGCGAATTGGCGAAGTTGTTGAAGTGCATCTATCGAATGCTTTTTCCTGTGCCTCTAATAGTAAATCAATTTCTTTATCAATAGTTCTGGCTCTATTAAGCCATTCTTTTGTTGTCAAAATACATCCCCCTAATAAAATCAAAGAATAAATTATGGTTTATATTGTTTGTTTTGGTAATTTATGATATATATTCACTATCCATAAAATTATTAAAAAATAAAACCTTATTGCCAGAAAGGAGTCAAAAATGTCCAATAAAGACAGCGCATTGTTAGATATTTTAAAACAAGAGTACTCCCAGTCAATCCAACGGTCAATCTATCTGGATGGCCAGGCAAACAAATACACAGGATATATTTTTGCAGCATTCGCAGCATTTTCTGCTCTCTATGCTTTTTTTTCTAGCGTAGATGGATTATCACCCATCGTTTTAAACTCAATGCTTGCATTTGGAGCCATAACGACTAGTTTTCTTTTAATAATGGCACTACATCAAGATATACAGTGTCTCCGTGTTGGTGGTTATATTAAATATTTAGAAGAATGTATAAATAGCGTCCTTGGGTCGAAAGTTATCTTTTGGGAAAGCGCAATAGCACCGACTCAAATACATAAAGGAAAAACGACTAAGCTTTTGCTTCTAACTTTAGGCGTATTATTTCTTGCTTTTCTCTGCGCCATTATATGGTTTGTGATTAAATATCTTTTTGCCGCCAGTATACTTGTATCAATCGCGATTATTTTGATATTAATTTTAGAAACAATTGTAGCCGTTGAATATTTATTGGATTTATTTCATGCACACGAGCTTATTTACAATAATGCAAAAAACACTTCTGAGCTTCTATAAAGGATAAAGAACGCTGACGTCAGCGGTTTCGGGTTCTCGCGTTCAGCCTTTTCGCGTAGAACATCTTTTGCCTATCCGCAAATGTAAAACGTGTATCCATCGCCACTGTCTTTTAAGTGTTCATGCAAGCGGAAAAGTTCCGCCCTGATTTCATTGTCCCGCCTCCCTATATAATTCCGGCCTGTTGCTATAACAAAAATACGTCCAGCCGAGGTATCGGTCGTGATATGCAGCACAAATTCCGCTGCCCTGCGGCTCGTTCGACTGAAACACTACTGACGGGTCGTTCAGTATGCGCTCGCCCTCAAGCAGTCTTTTCGCTATTTCGGCACAGCGCAGGCTTGCTCTGAGTTTCTTGAAATACCGGCTCTGGGCTCCGTAATACTGTCCTGGCTGTTCAAGGACTTCTCGTACTGTGCTGGGGAACTCCGAACTTGCAACCCTGTTCAAAACGACTTCTCCGACTGACATCTTCCACCCGTCGCTTATCCATTCTGAACCGGCCTCAGCGTAGATTATCTTGGACAGCAAATATAAATCATCCCACGCGACCTTTGTGTATGTAAGCCCCTGCGCGTCAATCTTGGCGTTACGTAGCTCCTCGGCCTGTCGGCCGCAATCGACATCTCCTACGACAGCTGTAGCCATCATTACGACCATATAGTTTGGTTCGGGCTCAACCTCCGCGGCGATCGCCGGACGGATCAGCAGCGTCGCTATGATAACTATCAGCAGAATTGTAATTACTTTTTTCATTTATTCTCCTCTTCACTTCTATGGCCTCACCGCATAATGTAAAAGCAGGAGGTGTTTAATTTGTTTTCAGCTTGTCAACTTTCAGAATTGTCAAAACAGCCGCCATCTGCTCAAGCTAAAATCACCGGAAGTAGTGCTTACCCGAACATATCTGGATGGGTAAATTTATATCAGCTCAGGGAAGGTGTAATGCTCGTCGCTGAAGTAACGGGACTTCCTAGCAGTTCTCAGCCGTGTGCACCATCAATTTTTGCTTTTCATATTCATGAAGGCTCACAATGTAGTGGAAACTCAGAAGATCCATTTGCTGACACTGGTCCACACTATGGCCATTGTCCACACCCAATGCATTCAGGCGATCTGCCGCCGCTGTTCGGTAATCAGGGATATGCCTTTATGGCTGTTTTTACGAGTCGCTTTTCAGTCGATGAGGTTATTAACCGCACAATTTTGATACACTCTATGCCCGATGATTTTACTACCCAGCCTTCAGGAAACTCCGGGAAGAAAATTGCTTGTGGGCAAATACTTCGCTCAAACAGGATCAGGTGTTAATGTGGCAGGATCAGTCCTGCCTTTTTTATTTAACTTGGCATTATTTAGCCAGTTTACGGCATACAATTTTTCGGTGATGTATTATGAAATTTAAAAAATTAAAGCCTTATTTGGTCTCTATCCTTATCGCTCTCGCTGTTGGTCTTCTGTCTGGAATTGTTACTTACCGGGGCATGCCAGCATACGAGCAGCTACTTAAACCGCCGTTGACACCACCGTCCGTCGTCTTCTCAATCGTATGGCCTATTTTGTTTGTGCTTATGGGAATTAGTGCCGCAATGATTTGGAAATCGACTGACGAGAGGCGGGGAAATGCAATAATCATTTACGCTTTCCAGCTACTGTTCAACGCCGTATGGAGTATGTTGTTTTTCGGTTTTGAAGCATATTTACTTTCGTTCATATGGATCGTCTTGCTTTGGTTTTTGATTTTGCTAATGATAATCTCTTTCTACCGCATAAGGCCAATAGCAGGACTTCTTCAAATCCCATATCTGATATGGGTGACCTTTGCCGGATACCTCAATTTTATGATCTGGATGCTAAACCGAAGGTGATATTTCCTCGACCACTATGTACAGTCCCGGTACCGCTGCCCAGAACTTTTCGCAGATCTCTGAAGCCACCTGTGAATCATCCTTCCAGAATTGATTTGTCGTCATGACATCCTTGAGCATCTTCTGGAGGTTATCTGTGTCAGGCTTACTGGTCCGATACTCGCCGTCATGATGCTTGCCGCAAATTGGGAAGCACCATTTGACCATGAGCCTGATTACGCCCATGAACGGTTGAGTCGGTCTATGCGGGCCGACTGCATCAGACAGCTTAGTGCGTACTGCTTTGACCTCGGCTGGCTCGTAGAAAACTGGCTTGCCATTTCTCATGGCCACATCGAGCATCTGGTGTGTTGTGGTCGGCGGCTGCATCGGTATAAAAAATTCTATGCGCACATCATCACTTCACTTCGTTAAAGTTTCTGTTTTTTTAATTTCGCACTTGTCACGTGGGAGGAGAGTCGTGTGGGGGAATCTTATGACCCCCACACTCTGCTCCCGTGACGCACGCAAGTGTATGTATGTAATACATACGTTTTTGCGGCTCGTTTTGCGGGAGACGCAAACTCGATAGTTTATCGACTTTGCGGTTATGAGGTGCAAACTCGATTGTAATCGACTTTGCGTCTGTGAGACGCAAAAGCAAATTATCGAGTTTGCGGCTTGCGGCACAGCCGCAAAAAGTTTTTGCGTATCGAGTTTGCGGCTTACTTTTTTACGACATGACCGTCCTCAACCCAGAAGCCACCATGCTCTTTTAGATACCTTCGGAGGGTATCTTCCGACTTTCCGGTGTATTCAACCAACCCTGTCATCGTCACATTGCCATCTACGTTGCATGCATCAAAGGCCGTTTCAATTGCATTTTTCCGTTCGTCCTCTCGTTCTTCAGGGGTCTTTTTTCTTCCGAAGTTCTTCTTCCATGGAGCACCTTTTTCAGTAAATCCGCTGTCGGAGGCAACATCCTCCAGCGCACCTATATCGTCGATACGATGTATCGGATAGTCGAACCAGACATTGATTGGCGGGAACTTCGGGAACTCTCGCAGAGTGCCTTCTATACGCCAGCCCGTGAGCCCGTCTGCGGCCTTCTGTGCGTCTTTCGCGTAGCCCTCGGCGGTAAGTAACGTAGGCTGGCTTAGTAGCCGCTTGCAGGCATCGTGCATAGCTTTCTCGCTGCACATATCGTCCTGTGACACTTCGTCTTGCCAGTTTGGCAGGGCCTTTTTCAGCATATCAAGGTACGCGCCGGCGGCCGCTTTCTGACGGTTATGTGCTTTCACGGAATCGGTTAATTCAAGCTCTATTAGGTCGAGCAATGCATCAGGATCACGGGCAAAAACACCGGAGCCGGATGCGCGATCCATGGACTTCTTGCCGCCCTGTCCGCCTTTACTGTGATGGTGACAGTAGATTACGGCACAGCCTAACTCTGTGCAGACCTTATCGAACTGGTTGCAGAACTGAGCCATCTGGTCGGCGCTGTTCTCGTCACCGGTAATAATTTTGTATATAGGATCTATGATAATGGCTATGAAGTTTTTCTTCGTAGCGCGGCGTATGAGCTTCGGCGCAAGCTTATCCATAGGAACGGACTTCCCGCGTAAATTCCATATATCAATGTTCTTTATGCTGTTCGGTTTCCAGCCCAGAGCCGTATAGACGTCCTTAAAACGCGCCAGGCAGCTTGCCCTGTCGAGCTCAAGGTTAACATACAGCACACGGCCCTGGGCGCATTTGAAGCCCAGCCACTTCTTTCCTTCGGCTATGGCACAGCACAGCTCAATGAGTGAATATGACTTACCGGCTTTCGATGGTCCTGCTAGGAGCATCTTATGGCCTTGACGCAGAATACCATCAATTAGCGGAGGCGAAAGCGGCGGGAGGTTGTCCCATACTTCAGCAAGGTTTTCAGCGTCCGGCAGATCATCGTTAACGCTTTCAATCCACTCCTGCCATTCCTTCCAGCTTTCCTTGCCGATGTTCTTATCTATGATGTATTGCTTATGCCCGTTGCGAATTGCTCCGGGCATTCTGGACAGCCGTGACGGGTTTTTATTCTGCGTGTCGACATTCATACCGTTCTTTTTGAGAACGTTGTAGAGATAGTCGACACGCTTTCTGTATTCCTCATAGCTAGAGGCTTCAATACGCACGATGGCGTGAAGGCTCTTCTTGCCGGAGTGAACCAGACAAGCAACGGGCAGCTCAAGCTCTCTGATGATGGCGTTTTGTTTTTCTAGATCCATGTTGTCGGATTCAACTAGGGCATAGCGGTAATCGGTAACGTTCTCATTTTTTACACCCTTGCCGTCAAGCGGATTGAAACGGATCCAAGCACCGGCCTCGGCGTTATAATCGCCTATGACTCGTCCGATATCTCCGCTGCATTGGTTAAGCAGATGGATAAGCTGCCCAGCGGTCCGGTCCCAGGCGCCTTTATTGGCTGGTATAAACTTCTCGTCCTTTTTATAACTCTCGGTGACATAACCGACGTTCTCAGACGCTTCGAAAAGTAGTTCAAGGTATGTAGTCAGTTCCTTGACTGGGTTCCATTCGGACGGCTCATTGATTTCCTTATCTTCGAGCCAGCCCTGCTTGACAACCACCAGTTCGTCTTTTGAGCCGATAGTCGCATTCCAATCCAGTTCATATCCATCTTCGGAATTGAACGAGCCGCGCCAGCCCTGATCCTTAGCAAACTGTACTATTGTGCCGCCGGTAACCGGTGTCGAGGAGCCGAGAAAGCCTGTCCACTTGCGTTCGCATTCGCCTGCATGATATCGCTTTTGGTCTTCTCGGCTCCAATCGTCCCAGATGCGTACAGAGTATCCGGCGTCTTTGAGCGCCATACCTACAGAAAGCCAGTCCTGATATTCGAGGCGAGAAGGATCTATGTGCTGCAGAATTTCGATTAAATCGAGGTTGCCTTCCATACGGATTACGCTCCTTTATACTCAGTCGGCACGATTTCATACGGTACCCGCCAACCGTTTGCTGCTATTCTATCAATGAGGCCTTTAGCAGTTTCGAACTGCCACAAGCCGACATGCTGAAAGCCCTTTCCTTCAAGGAACCGAATTTGCTTAGGTGTGGTCAGCCCTTCAACACGCCGCTTGTCAAGGCGTTCGAGGAGCTTGGTGGCTTTGCCAGCGTTATCTATTTCATCTGGGAATATACCTAGCTTTTCAAGTGTCTGAAGCTGCTTTGCAGACGTTGGCCCGAGCTCCCAGCCAAAGGCAGGAACATACCCTGAAAGGTCTTCTGCCTGTATTGACATTTCAAACTGCAAAGGATCTACGAGCTTGCGTTTGCGGGATTTCATTTCCTGAAGCTGTTTTGCAAGTGCCTCCTCGCGCTGGGAAATGACATCTGAACTTGCCTTCTGTTCGGCTTCCTGGATATCTACGGGACATCCTGCGACCTCTATATTCTCTGTCATTTTCGCCGCGACTTCGGCAGTCTCACAGATGAGGTTAGCAGGATGGCAAAGTTCATGGCGCTCTGTGTGCCACAGGAAATCCAGAAGCAGCAACTCTGTTTTGCCGTGGAACAAGCGAGTTCCGCGGCCTACCATTTGACTGTACAAGCTTCGGATTTTTGTTGGTCTGAGTACAACAATGCAATCAACAGACGGACAGTCCCAGCCTTCAGTCAAAAGCATTGAATTACATAGGACGTTATATCTGCCGGCATCAAAATCCCTGAGAATTTCCGCACGGTCTTCGCTGTTTCCATTGACCTCTGCGGTACGGAACCCTTTTGAATTGAGGATGTCGCGAAACTTTTGAGATGTCTTTACTAAGGGAAGGAACACAACCGTTTTCCGGTCAGCGCAGTTCTTCAGCATTTCATCTGCAATTTGATAAAGATAAGGATCAAGAGCTGTTCCGAGATCACCTGCTTTGAAATCGCCATTTTGGGTACCCACGCCGGTGAGATCAAGCTTCAGCGGAATTGTTAGCGCCTTGATCGGACTTAGGTACCCTTCCTTTATAGCCTTTGGCAGCGTGTATTCATAAGCCAGTGAGTCAAAGAACTGTCCCAGGTTACGCATATCGCCGCGGTCAGGTGTTGCTGTCACTCCGAGTACATTGGCATCGCCGAAATACTGAAGGACTTTCTGATATCCGTCTGACAGGCAGTGATGCGCCTCATCGACGATTATGTCGTCGAAGTAATGGGGATCAAACTGATTCAACCTGTTGTCGCGCTGAAGGGATTGTATCGAACCGACAATTACGCGGTACCAACTACCCAAGCACGATTCTTCAGCTTTCTCTGTAGCACACATAATGCCGGTAGATTGATACAGTTTATCTGATGCCTGCTCAAGGAGTTCTCCCCGGTGAGCGAGTATTAGAACACGCTCACCGAGCCTAACGCGGTCTTCTGCTACCTTTGAAAAAACAATGGTTTTACCTGTACCTGTAGGAAGAACCAGAAGGGTTCTTTTTGTCCCGGCGTTCCATTGTCCGGTAATAGCCTGACGCGCTTCTTGTTGATACGGCCTTAGCTCCATAATCAGAACTTCCCGGGTGTGTATCCCTGCGGAGTTGTTGCCGGCGCAGGAGCTGCGTTTGGATCGGGCTCATAGAACTTTTTAATCTCGTTTATGGTAACATCCTCATTGTCCTTGTTTTTATATGTACGGATACCAACTTTGCATCTGCCTTTGGATCCGATAACGGTGTTCCAGTTCATGGTGACTCGTTCACCATGTTTTCGCTGTCCTATTGCGACGAAGAAAGCGCACAATAAACCCTCGGTGCTGGAATGCAGATAGAGGTTATGCTTTAGTGTCGTTGGACCTGCTTCGCCGTCTATCTCCAGTGACAGCACGGCTTTGTTGCAAGGAGGCAGCTTGTCGCTGCCTGCATGACGACTACGTTCAAAATTCGTAACAGTAAAATCGTAATCACCTGCGGGAAGCAAAACGAACTCCGAATCATGTTCAATCGCACCTTCCCAGTCAAGTTCATATCCCGTTGTATTGTTTTCAGCCATAGCGATAAAAATCTCCTTTTTTAAAATGGTGGTCTGTTTGGATCTTCTTCAATAGACTTTCGAACCTGAGCCCATGCGCCGATAAGTACTCCGTTGATATAGTCAAGAGGCATGTCCCTGATCTTCATATCAGCGGGGAATATATGCTTTTGGGCAACTGCAGCTTCAACCTCATAGGGCATGATTTTTGCTTCATCCATAAGATCCAGCAGCGCTCGCGGAATTCCGGTTCTGTCGTTTTCAGGTACATGAGCATCGGGAAGTTCGGTGAACATTGACTGTAAAGGCTCTTTGGCTTCCGGCTCTGCTTTATCATTAAGCGTAGTCATCGGAATACTTTGTTCGGACGGCTGTTTGGGTGGCTCCGAAAGCGGAGCGCCAGTTTCAGGAGACTTGGGTTCGACATTCACAGGAGGCGGAACCGTCATATTGAAAAGGTGCGCTATTTGAGCAAACTCAAATGGCAGTTCATCACCAAGACAATGCCTGTTCTTTGCGTCCCAGCAGGAATGATGCTGCGTGTACATGACACGCTTGCCACCTTGAGCTTTATTTTTGCCCTTCTGTGCGCCTTGATTATCGACATTGACAACGTAAGTCTTGTAGTTCGCAAAGAGTACGATGTCGGCCCACTCCTTGACAAGCGCTGCAGTTTTCTTTTCGAGCTTAAGCTCCCATCGATCGTAGGCGCCGAGCTCGTCCGGCTGTTCGAATTTACGCATTTGAGCGTGGCAGTTAATAACGACATTGATGCCTAGTCTAACAACGTCTTCCAAAAGGTTCAGCAGGCGCCCGAAGTCTTCTTCGAGATAAATATAGCCTTTACCATAGCCGAGATCCTCAATGCCTGAAATATGCTTTTCTGCGCAAATCTTATCTAAGCAAAGCTGTTCAGCCCAGTCCCCTGTATCAATTACGAGCGTTTTACATTCCTGCGGATGGCTTCTGAAATACTGGACCTGCTCCATGAGCATGGCCCAGCTGCTGGGTTTCGGCGTTCGTGCAACTGCCATAAACTTTGTAGACCCTTCGGTATCGATAAATACCGGATCCGGGAACTGCGAGGCAAACGTGCTCTTACCAATTCCCTCGGGGCCGTAAACCACCACCTTCAGAGCTCCGCCTATCAAGCCGCGGGTTATTTGCATTAAAATACGCCTTCTTTCCATGTGGGTTTGATTTCTGCTACTTTGGCGGGTTCAACAGCATATCCGTCAGAAATGATGATACTGCACTCGTCGCCAGTACTGACACGAGTGGCGATTGCCTGCAGGCCTTCGGCTTCGAGCCATGCTCCGAATTCCTGAAGCGTTCTGAGATCCATCTGCTCAAGCTTGTCCAGAAGCACGAAGCCGCATTTCGGATTTATCGCACGTACAATGGCCGTTGCGACCTTGAGCTGATCGGATCTGGATAGTCCGTCCCATTTGTAGCCGTTGTATGTAAGCTCTCCGTCTTCAACGGAAAGGCCCGGCAGGGGAAGTTTCGCGCCGTTCAGAAGATCAAACTTTGCTTTGCGGACTGTCTCGAGATCTGCGGTCAGATTCTCATATTGAGTCGAATACTCCTGGGCGTCGGTTTCCGCTTTTTCTTTGTCGAGGTTTGCGCGGACTTTAATATTGATGGAATCAATATCCGATATATTGCGCTCGAGTTCTTCGGTCGACTCGTCCTGAAGGTCTATGGCATCCTTTTCAGCGATAATGAGATTCTCACGGGCGACCTGCAATTTGCTCTGAATATCGGCGAACTGCCTTTCAAGCCTTTCAACGTCCTGCTGAATTTGTATTTTGCACTGGCGCTTGCGCTGGTTCTCGCCGTTCTTTGCAAGTATTTCCTGCTGCTGTTTGATTAGCTCAGAAGCCGATACAATGTCTTTTGGAGCGTTCGGATAAAAGGTCATTTCTGCGGCGTACTTCTTTTTCTGATCTGCATACTGGCCGACGGTATGGCGGCGGTTATAAAGCTCATTTTCTTTAAGCTCAAGCTCGTGCAACTTATCACCCACGCCAATAATCTGTAGAAGCGTATCAGCCTTTTCCCTATTTGTGGCCTGCATGAACTTCGGTAGATTGATTGCGAGAGTCTCTACAAATTCGTTCAAAATCTGCTGACCGTTTTTGTTACCCTGCGGATCAATAACCTTCAGCTCGCTGTTTTTACCCTTACGCTCTACAATAAGGCCGTTAGATAATTCGATATGTATTGCCGGCGGCAAAACCGAGCCCTCCCGCGCCGGAGCTGACGGTCGGAAACGATCCCCACCCAGCGCCCACCCAATACTGTCAAGAACGCTGGTCTTGCCCTGGTTGTTGTCGCCGCCGATTACCGTCAGGCCGTTCGCCGCCGGCGTTATTGCGCAGGCCTTGATTCGCTTAACATTCTCCAGCTCAAGCTGGTTTATTTTGATACTCATGACTTTGCCTCCGCTGCCGCCTTCGGCATCTTATCGATGCACTCCTGGCATATAGGTGTACCGCTAACATACGCCAGCTTATTAACACTGCCACAGATAACGCAGCCGGGCTGATATTTGCGAAGTACAATACCGTCGCCGTCGACGTAGATCTCAAGAGAATCCTTTTCTTCAATTCCGAGGCTGCGGCGAAGCTCAATCGGCAGAACTAAGCGCCCCAATTCATCAATTTTACGGACAATTCCTGTTGCTTTCATGCTTGACATTTCTCCTTTTATGCCTCACAATGAGGCTAGTTTGATTTGGTTTTGCTCTCAGCTGAAGTTGCCGCTTCGCTGGGAGCTTTCTCTTTTCTGCAATCGCAGATTTCTCCAGGATCTAAATTCAATCCGCAGATTGGGCATTGGTGATAATAGGACATTGCGTTCCTCCTTTTCTATTGCTCTCCTTTGCCACACGTGGTAATATGTGGGTGAAAGGAGGTGACTAAACTGGGTGTTTCAATTAAATTTTCCGACTTTGATGCAGTGAAAAAGAAATTGGAATTTATACAAAGAAAGATTGATGAATTAAGTGGTAAAGAGATTTCTTTTTCTGAGCTCTTTAACGATCCGTTTATGAAGCGGCATTCGAACTTCTCTTCCTTCAATGATTTTCTTCAGGCTGGCGGCTTTGTTGTAAACTCAAAAGAAGACTTTGCGACAATTTCTAATGCTAAGTTCGATGCACACATTTCAAAAACTACAGACTTTGACGATTGGGATGAGATGAGGCTTTTCGCAATTGAACAGTATGTGAAACAGAACATCCATTAACTTTTTAGCGGCTATGTGTAACAATACATGGTCGCTATTTTTATCTACATGGAGCCATAGCGCAGGCTGCAAAGTAAACGGCCACGAGATACGCCATTAAAATCAGTCCTTCCACGATCCCGCGGAGGGCGTTCGGCAGACCGCCGACGAGGTCAATTAGTTCTTTTAGCATGCTGACCTCCCCGTTCTGCACCAGTTAATAAAGGCTTCTTTAGGAATTTTTGTGCGGTTTCCGATTACGATTACTGGGAACCCTAAAAGCTCTGGTTTTGCTCTAGCTTGCATTCGTATGTAATGTGGATCGCAGTTTAGATACTCGGCGACATCCGCGGGTATAAGTACATCTTTTGGTAAAGCTTCAATTTCGGTAAGTGACATATTTCTCCTTTCCATTGCTCTCCCTTGTCACAAGTGGTAATATATGGTCGAAAGGAGGTGATATTGTGGTTGATACACAGAAACTTCGTAAAGCGGTCGAAAACTTCAAATTTTACTCTCCACCAAGCAGCGGGTGCAGTAGTAATCCGGCTACTGTTGGAGACGTCCGGAATGTAATAGATAAAACCGCTAAGTTATTCGAAGAATTAATAATAGAAATTGAAAATCAAGAACAGTAATACCTTCAAGCCGTCAGTTGCCGCTGTCGGCTTGCTTTTTAATTGTGACCGCCCCAAGTTCTTGTAACCGTCCATAACACTTGTAGATGGTTTCCTGGGCTTTGTTTAGCTCGTCCATTATTTCTTTCAGCTCTCCCTCGGGAATTTCTAACTGTATAAAATATCCGTACATAAGTTCTCCCCTCCTTTCCAATGTCCGTTAAATCGGTCTGCTTATGCTGTAGTATCGGATATAAGCTCATCAAGCGCCGTGTTAAGCACAGTCTCAGCATTTTTGGGATTCCGATGTCCGTTAAGTACGGTGCTAAGGTACTTGGAATTCCAGCCGACTTTGTCTGCGAGCTGCTTTGCGGATATTCCGAATAGGTGCATTTTTCCAATTAAGTCAGCTGTCCATTGTGCAGGCATACAAATGTTCACTCCTTTCATCATATAATGTTGACATTGGTAATCATTTGAGCTATTGTTATATTGTCGTTATAACAAATTAGCAGAAACAATTACTATCGTCATCATAACTTGATTACGCTGTTCAACTTATGTGCTCATAGCAGCACACTTCAGTAATCAATTCAACAGCATTTTGATTACGATAGTAAACTTCGGCGTTCTGCATAGAATGAGGGAGCTTATATTATGTTTTCTGACAGGTTTGATGAACTGTGCCAAATGAAGGGTGTGAAGCCTGGACGCGCATGTATGGAAATGGGGTTAAGTCGGACATTAGCCGCAAAATGGAAAGCCTCCGGTACGAAGAAACCAAGTGCTGATGTCTTAGAAAAAATGGCTGTATATTTTAAAATGTCAATCGAAGAAATACTCGGCGGAAGCAAAAACAAAACGCCCACCCTTTCTGATAAGGATGAACGTGATATAGCCCGTGACCTTGAATCCATAATGGCCGACTTGGACAAGGGCGGTTCTTTGATGTTCGACGGTAACCCTATGACTGATGAAGCCAGGGAAAGCATTAAAGCCGCTATGAAATTAGGTCTTGAAGCAGCAAAGAACAAGAATAAAGAGAGGTTTACCCCGAAAAAGTTCCGAAAGGAGTAGCAGCAGTCTATATGGAAACGAAAAAACTTGCTGATAGCTTGGCAAGAAAATACAACACTCGGGATCCGTTCAAGATTACGAATGATCTTGGCTATATTGTCCTTGACACTCGGTTAGAAGGTATTCGCGGTTACTATCAACATGTTAAGCGCTGTAATTTGATTTATTTAAGTGACAGTCTATCAGAGCAGGAGCGCGGCTTCGTTTGTGCTCACGAACTCGGTCATTCTATTCTCCATAAAGATATGAACCGTATATTCATGGATACAAGGACAAATATGGTTACCAGCCGTTATGAAATCGAGGCCGATCATTTTGCTGTAGACCTCATATATTCCGACGATGATTTATGCGAATATACTGACTGTACATTTGATACGGTCGCGCGGTCTCTGGGTATCAGCTATTCATTGGCTGAATATCGGATGAGAAACCTAATGCAGTAATAATATAAACAACCGCTCGTGCGGTAAAAATATGGAGGGGATAAAATGTATTGTCAAAACTGTGGTAAGCAAATTCCAGATGGGTCAACCTTTTGCACCGAATGTGGCGCATCGCAAGTAGCAACATCACAACCTATGCAATTCTCCGCACCGCCAATTGCAACAAAGCCCAAGAAGAAGAAGAAAACAGCGTTATGGATAATCCTTGGAATCGTTGCCTTTATAGTAATAATTGCTATTGCAACCGGCGGCAATGATAAAGGACCAAGTACATCTGGCTCGGGTTCATCGAATAGCGCAACCCCACAAAGTACGAAAGCCCCTAAAGATGAGATTTATTCCGTAGGACAGGCTGCCAATGTCGATGACTGTGAAATGACGTTGACTACTGTAGAAAAGTCTGCAGGTGGGGAGTATGATAAGCCCCAAAAAGATGGATGCGAATTTGTTATTGTTACTGTTACGATAAAAAATAATGGCAAAGATAATCTTTCGTACAATCCATTCTATTTCAAAATGCAGAATTCACAGGGCCAGATTACTGATATGACCTTTACAACGATTGATCAATCAACTGCACTCAACTCCGGAGATCTAGCACCCGGCGGATCCGTATCTGGCACTGTTGTGTTTGAGGAGCCTAAGGATGATACCGGACTGATATTGCAATATCAGGATAACGTTTTTGCCGACGGAACAAAATTGCAGTTTAAATGTAGCTAACAAATAAAAAATCGCTCTCGGTGCTGGAACACCGAGAGCGATTATAAGGGTGGACAACTTATGCGGCCGTCCGCCTCCATTATAAGGGAGGTTCATTCAAAATGCAATGCATAAACAAGAAGTGCCGCGCCGAATTACCGGACGGGGCGATATATTGTTGCACCTGTGGCCGGAGGCAAAACGCCGAAAGGCGAAAGTCAAAACAGCGCGGGAACGGCCAAGGAAGCGTTTATCAGCGGTCGAACGATAAGTGGGTTGCTATTAAAACAGTTATGTATCCTGGTGACGATGGAAAGCTTCACAAGAAAACCGTATCAAGGTCAGACTTCACAACGAAACGTGACGCCGTTGCTTTTCTCCCCCTGCTCGGTAAAGAAAAGCAGAACAAGCTAAAGGCTATGACATTCAAAACATTATATGATCAATGGGAACCGACACACAGTAGATCCAAATCAACAATGAATTGTTATGCTGCGGCCATGAAGTATTATTCGCCTATCTGGCATACCCTTTTATCCGAGATAGACATAGACGACCTGCAGGATTGTGTCGACGGCTGCGGAAAAGGCAAGCGCACACGGGAGCTTATGAAAACACTTGCCGGAATACTATACAATTATGGCATTCCACGAAATTGCATCCGTGACAATCTCAACTTAGGGAAATTTATTAAAGTCGGCGAGGGAGAAACTACACATAAGGATGCTCTCAACGAAACAGAAGTCGAAAAGCTACGTAAGGCCTGTGGAAAAGTTAAATACGCCGATTATGTTTATGCTCAGTGTTATCTCGGATTTAGACCTTCTGAATTTCTTTTGCTTGATGTCTCAAAGTATAATCAAAAAGAAAAAGCTTTTATCGGAGGCGCCAAAACCGAAGCTGGTACCAATCGAACAGTAACCGTATCTCCAAAAATTCAAAAAATTGTTGACCAACTGACTATGAACAAAAAATCCGGCCCGGTATTCTGCGATGATAACGGAAAGCGAATTTCCATAGATGCCTACCGTGATATCTTCTATGGCGTTCTCGAAGCGTGCGGTATCGATAATCCAACCGCCGTGGTAGACGGGAAAGAAAAGCACCGGTTAACGCCTCACAGCTGCAGGCATACATTTGCCACTCTGATGAAGCGCGTACCCGGAGCTAACAAGGACAAGCTGGAGCTTATTGGCCACACATCTGACGAGATGTTGAGGTACTATCAAGACGTCAGTATCGAGGATCTCAGGAAGATCACAAATGCCTTGTAGCCTATTACTAACCTATTACTAACATAGTTGTAATTTCCCCTGTAATACCAATGGTTTTTATATGACTGGGGGTCAAGAGGCCGCAAGTTCAAGTCTTGTCACTCGGACCATAACTGAACGTCTGTTTTGATACAATGTGTATCGCGACAGGCGTTCAGTTTTTTATTGAAAAAGCTCCTATTTGCAAGAGTTTCACGGCACTTTTTAACGAAAGCAGGCTCTCGGCAGTGCTAAAAACGCTGTCCTGGAGCCTGCTTCTATTTTTCCGGCATACACCTCTTAACGAAAGGTCGTTACCATGTGCATTTTTCGCCTACCGTGTGCACCTTTTAATTATTCCTCTTTCGGTCGCTTTTCTTTCGCGGGCGTAACTCAGTATCGGTAAATCCTATATACTTAGAGACGAAAGGATACTTGCTTAGTTGATTTTCTTAATGTATCGTTTAACCGCTATGAGAACAAGTCCTTTCATAGCCTTGCCAAATATTTCTTTAGCAAAATTTAGTTTCACAGCATAGAAATAGTCATTGCTAAGCCAGCCTTTTTTCTCCCAATAATCATAGTCAGCACTGGACGTATAAGTTTTGCTCCTAAGACAGTTGAACATAAAAATGTCATAAAAGGTAGGCGCTTTTTTATCCTTGGATTTCAAGCGCTCCGTTAATTTTAAGGAAATCGACATTAGTCTTTTATTGTTTCTCTTATAGTATTTTTCATTAAATTTGAATACTCCTTGCTGGTTACGGTTTTCAAAATAGAAGGGAGAGACTATTTGAATGTTTCCAACAACATCCATCCCCCACCCTGACATAGTCATCTTCAAATACCTATAAACTTGCTTGCTCCCACCACCATCTGTTGTAACAACAATCAGTGATGGTATTCCCACCATTTCTTGCCTATGAAACAGATATGACATTCGATCTATAAAACATTTAAGCTGACCGGTTACTTGATACGCATAGACAGGACTTGCCACAATCACCCCATCAGCAGAGAAAAGCCGCTCTTTTATACTGTTCAAGTCGTCCTTACGACAAGGACACTCATCCTCGCTTCTTTGAAAACAAAGGCTACAGCCCTTGCAGTTGCTAATATTATATTCATTAAGGAATATATAATCGAACACGATATTGTCTCCATGCAAATTCATCTGCTTCTCAATCTCTTTGCAGACGCAATAGCTATCTTTTTTGCGGGGGCTTCCCATTAAAACCGCTATTTTCATTATTACTCCTTTTGCTATCCAATATTGGATAGCGTTCGTATTTTTATTCCATACCGCTCTAGCGGTATGGAATTGTTTTATTCTTTATTCATTATGAAATACAGAACAATCATCAGAAGACGAAAAATCCACCGCTTTTATAACATCGGTAATTTCGCTAACCACGGAAATAGTTTCGTCAAGATTATCCAGGAACGACCTATGCCAATCAATTTGATTTTGTACAGTTTCTCTCATCAATTTGAAGCTTGCTTTCTCTATATTTGTGACTTTCCCCCGCTTCTTTTCATACCATTCACTAATTTCTAATAGCTTGTTTTGAAGGTCGCAAATATGATTTTCAATCGCTGCAGCCATTTCCTGCTTAGTAAGATTTGCTACTATCGGGTAGATTAAAAACTTCTCCGACGAAATATTGCTCAGTGGCTTCTCCAGTTCCTGCAAGGCCATTTCCGTTAACTTTTTTCGGCCAGCTTCGGTTATCTCAAAAATCCTTTTGGATTTTTCATTGCCCCCAACTTTGCCTACAAGCTTGATAAGTCTCTCTGTTTCCAATTTGCTCATAGCGTAATAAATTGAGCCGGACTGAATGCTATTCCATTCCTCCATGTGGTTAAGTTGAATAAACTTTTGTATCTCGTACCCGTGCGTCGATTTTAAGCTTAGATAATAAAGTATTAGTAGTCGAACCATTGTGCACCTCCTTTATCCAACATTGGATAGTGTAGCCATTGTATATCCAACGTTGGATGTTGTCAATAGTTTTATTCTTTGAAGTTCATTCTTCTCAGTAACCGACTTATATTCCCATTCCGTTATAAAACTTAAATTTGACGCTTCCGTCCCGGTGTACGATGCCCGCCTCCACCATTACCATCCAGATGGTTTCGTCCTAATATCAAATAATATCGGTTTCTTACAGTCGATTTTCTTCCTTGGGCGCAGCTCAACTATAAATTCACTTCCGTCAATAAAGCGCAGTTCCAATTTTCTGTCTCTTGTAACAAGCGCACCCTCCAGAACCATTGAGCATACCGCATCATCAAACTTAATAGCGGCAGTAGGCACTCCAGTAAACTTTTCCAGATATGCGGCTATTTTTTGCAGCCGCTCTTCCTTGCAACCGTACTTCTTCCTGTCACAAATTACCCCACCGAAAGCGGTTTTCAAGTCCCTTATTATCTCCGGGTGGATTTTTAAGTAGACCTGAACCGCGAGTAAAAAGTAGTTTCTTAAATCACTGTCATAAACGTGCAGGGTTTTACAATCGCTGATATAATCGTGCTTGTTATTGCACTTCCATACAAGCGCTTTATGTATGCTAGTTATCATTTCGTGACTAACATTCCTACTGGTTCTGTTTCTGGGGACACCTCACCACTACCATTGGGCGAACAACTATATTTGGGTAGTGCCCTTACGCGGTATCGGAAATATAAATTGAGAGCGAAACAACCTGTCCGCTCTCAATTTCATTTGTATTATATTCGCTGATAACGTTAGTATTTCAGGCGTTAATATAACGGACTACCTTTTCGATCTGCTCAGAAAAGGCAACTCCGAATTTTTCTTCAAAGAATGCACCGCCGATTGTGAACGCATAGAGATTCGGCAAGGTTTTAATAAAGTCCAGTTTTTCAAACGAATCAACACTGCCGGCAATGCTGAAGGGCTTCGTGAGCTTGGGAGCAAGCTCGGTCAGAAGCTCGTGCGGGTCTCCGTCAACATAGCGGAATGCCGACAAATTGATACCGAAAATATCTTTTTTTTCTGAATCTTGGGCCTTTTCGATAATGGAGCCGATAGAGCCGCGAAGGCGGGTATCATCTGAAAGGCCCACAAATGGAGAATATGCGATGCCGGCCTTGTGAAGTAAACGCGCCACACTGTCATAGTAAACGGTTCCAAGCACGTGATCAACGCAGCACTCGGCACAGAGCTCGGCTGCTTTCAGGCAGTGAGGCTCGTCGATTGCCAGAATCTCTATGTATACGGTCTTTCCGTTGTCCTTCATACATTTTACGAGATCGGCCATACTCTGGGGCGTTGTGCCCTCGATTTTAAAGCCCCAATTCTTTGCTGGAGCGTCTTTTGCGCCAATGAAGATTTCCTTCGCGTCTGCCACCGTAACATCGTGCCACGTAAGCATAACAATAAGGTCACAACTCATAAAACAGCTCTCCTCTGAATACCTAAAGTTTGTTTCTGATTCTAAGAATATACTAACATCTTAAGCCTTAACTGTCAATTATCGGTCTATTCTTTTCATATGTTATATAATTTATAATTACTAAATTAACTATAAGTGTGATAATGGGCTATGTACATGTAATATAAGTAAATTATTATAAGAATTTCGCAAATCAGATTGACTATAATGTTATATATACGGGCATTAGCAAGATATGTCCGTCCGGACCAATTGATATTGGTCTGTTATTTTGCTTACTTATATGTATTTATTGAAAGGCATTCCGAGAAGAAAAGGTCTCCGCACATATGACACGAACCGTCCAACTGAGGACGAATAGTTGAAAAAAAATCAAGGAGGCAGGCATGAAAGTTTCAAGGAGCAAGCCGTATGACCTGCCCCTTGGAATTATTTGACACTGTACTTAATATTTATACTGCGCTCACTTAACAGCGCAGCTTTCCAGCTATTCTTGAATTAAGGAGGCAATTTACATGCGTCTATTCCTGTTTTGCCTCAGGATCAGCTCTGCCCATAGTAGGCGCCAGAGCCGTGCTTGCGTAAGTAGTGTTTGTTCAGAAGGGCTTGCTGCATTTGTCCGCATTCCGGATTAAGAATCATTGCGTGCCAATCCATGAAGGCAACTTCCTCCATAACCACAGCATTGTGTACCGCATTTATCGGGTCGCTTCCCCATGCAAACGGGCCGTGGCTGCGAACAAGTACACCGGGTATAGCGGCAGCATCTTTGTCACAAAAGGTCTCGACTATCACCCTGCCGGTCTCTTTTTCGTATGCGCCCGCTATCTCTTCGTCGGTCATAGCGCGCGTACACGGAATGTCGCCGTAAAAATAGTCCGCGTGAGTCGTCCCCATTGCTGGTATGGACATCCCTGCCTGCGCAAATGTTGTTGCCCATTTTGAATGTGTGTGCACGACACCGCCGACAGCAGGAAAAGCCTTGTAAAGCTCTATATGACTGGGCGTGTCGCTGGAAGGCTTCAGCTTGCCCTCCACTATCTTTCCGTCAAGGTCAACTACGACCATATCCTCCACCGTCATACTCTCGTACTCTACGCCGGAGGGCTTGATAACTACGAGCCCGCGCTCTCTGTCAATACCGGAAACGTTTCCCCATGTGAATGTAACCAATCCATACTTTGGCAAAAGAAGGTTTGCCATGAGCACCTGTTGTTTCAGTTCTTCAAGCATTGTCTTCACCCTCCCGAGGTTCTGCAAAATTTATCAAGCGCCTCATTCTCATTAACGTTAAGCGGTTGCGGACAAGCGGAGAGTATTTCAAAAGGCTGTCCAGTTCTTTGCCGGAAACGCCTATATCCTCAAGGCATTTCTTCGCTCCGAGCTCCCTGAGCATATCTTCAATCCGTTCCGGAGTCGGAATTTTTAACACGATTTCTCTTATTTTCGGCCATGCGGCGGTTAAGCTTGCTCTTGTCACATTTTTTAGGCAGTCGTCCTCGTTCTCCCTGATTATTGATTCTGCGAGCGTACCACCAAAAAATTCTGTAATTTCCTCCGCTGAAACAGGGGCATAGTCTAAAAGCAGCTGCGCGATATCGGCCACCTCGGCTAGCCTGTGATATTCCCGCGAGGCAACAACGCTGCCAACACCGGTCTTTTCGCCGTGGAGGGCGGAAAAACGCACCTCAAATGCCACCGGTTTCATCTCGGTCAGGTGGGAAATATGATGCTCCGCGCCCGAAGCCGGTCGGGAATTACCCATCATCTGCATTGCAATCCCGCTCATAATAAGTGCGTACATCACCTTCGCATATGCGTCATCGGACTGTTCAAGTATTCCGTGTATGCTTGCGGCCGTCGCGTCAGCCGCTTCACGCATAATGTCATAGATACGCCTGCAGAGATATTCACCTGTGACGGTGTTTGAAATTTCCCAGTCTGCAAGGGCTGTGTATTTTGCCATAATGTCGCCGATTCCGCTCCTGACAAGCTCGGGCGGCGCGTTTTTGATAATGTCTATATCGGCAATTACTATTTCGGGCGCAACAGCGGGTATGGTTTTCTTGAAGCCATGCCACGTCATTGCCGCAACAGTACTGCAAAAGCCGTCGACGCTTGCAGCCGTTGGGACAGAAACGAACCTGATACCTCGCGCGTTTGCGCAGAAGCGGGCAATATCATGGATTGTTCCGCTTCCTATCGCAATGATGACCTCAACATTGTCTTCAAGCTTTTCAAGCACGTCGGCGGTGGATATCTCATCCGCGTGCAGGCCGTTCGGGTCAAGCACTATCTCCTGCTCAGCCCACGGGCGCTTACCTTCTGCCGCTGCGAAGGTGTTTTGTGCGTACAGAGCGCAGCGCCTTCCGTTGATACCGAATTCTTCCATGTACTTTTCAAATTGACTGAGGCAGCCCGGCTCGATGACCGCGGCCCTTGTCGACATTTCATGTGTCCTGCCGCAGGCGCACTTGCCGCTGTATATTCCGGTGTTAATATACATTTTTACTCACTCCTTAATACTCAAAACGCGGCATTTGCATTTTAAAAAGGCAAAAAGCCCGTTCTCCGCCTCTGTTTCTTACATTGTCTCGACGGCCGCTCTTTCCACAGGAAAGGCTTTCTTATAGCGATGCACAAACACATTAAAGCCTGAAATATCGGACTCATCCGCCATGATTGCCGTTGCCTTGGCTTCAGCAAAGACTTTATTTTCCAGATAGTCTTCCAGCGTTTCGCCGGTATCGCGCCAAAGCATATATGCACACAGCAATGCCATTCCATACGGGCCGCCCTCTCCGGCGGTCTCCATCACATATACCGGTGCGCCCACCGCAGCCGACATCAGGCGCTGGCCTACGCCGGGAGTTTTAAAGAATCCTCCGTGACCGTAGAATTTTTCTACCTGGATATTTTCCTCCCGCATCAGTATGTCGAGTCCCAGCTTCAATGTTGCGAGTGCAGAGAGAAGATGTGTGCGCATGAAGTTTGCGAGGTCAAATTTGCTGTTTTCCATTCTTGCGAATACAGGCCGCCCCTCGTCAAGCTCTGTAATGCTCTCGCCGGAAAAATAGTTGTAAGAGATAAGCCCGCCGCAATCGGCGTCGCCCTCCAACGCCTTATTAAACAGACGCGTGTAAAGCTCCCCCTTATTTATCGTCGAGCCTATCATATCCGCAAACTCGCTTAGCAGCTTGATCCACGCGTTTATATCCGAGGTGCAGTTGTTGCAGTGAACCATGGCTACGGGCAGGCCCGTAGGCGTCGTTATCATGTCTATTTCCCTGTGAACTCCGAGGGGATGGTCTGTCACAAGCATGGCAAAGTCCGAGGTACCGGCGGAAATATTGCCGGTTCTGGCTCTGACGGAATTTGTCGCCACCATGCCGGTATCGGCGTCGCCCTCACAGGGCGCAAGGGGAATTCCCGGGCGCAGGTCGCCCTCCGGATCGAGAAACTTCGCGCCACTCTCTGTCAGATATCCTGCATTCTCTCCGGCAAGCCTCACTTTTGGCAAAATATCCAGCATCCTCCATTTATATCCGCGGGAAGAAATCAGCGCCTCAAACTTTGAGATTAAAGCTCTGTCATATTCGAGTGTCCTGCTGTCAAGCGGAAACATTCCGGACGCCTCGCCCATGCCCATGACGTGCTCTCCCGTGAGCTTCCAATGAATATAGCCCGCAAGAGTCGTCAATTGGGCAATGTCCTTCACATGCTCCTCACCGTTAAGTATCGCCTGATACAGATGAGCAATGCTCCAGCGCTGAGGGATGTTAAAGTTAAAAAGGTGCGAGAGCTCTTCGGCGGCATCTCCGGTAATTATATTTCTCCATGTCCTGAACTCGGCAAGCTGACGTCCGTCCCTGTCAAAGGGCAGATAGCCGTGCATCATCGCGGAAACACCTATAGCGCCAAAGCTTACCGGTGTTTCGCCAAATTTTGAAACAATATCTTTCTTCAGTTCTGCATAGCAGGAGCGAAGTCCGCTGTGTATAGCGTCCATTGAATATGTCCAAACACCGTCCGCCAATCGGTTTTCCCACTCGTGGCTGCCGGAGGCGATTGGCATGTGCTTTTCATCCAGCAAAACGGCCTTTATCCTTGTTGAGCCAAATTCTATTCCGAGAACCGTCTTTTCAAAATTCATAACGACTCCTTATTTCAGCTTCCATACAAGATCTTTTATAATTAGCTCGTCCTCAAGCTTTTCCGGCGTGCTGTTTTTGTCGATGTGGACGAATTCTATATCCATCATTCTGGCCCAGTCTCTCATCTGCTCCGCTTTTACGTCGTAGCTCAAAACGGTGTGATGTGCGCCGCCTGCGGTTATCCAGCACTCCAGTCCCGTGGTAAGGTCGGGCATTGCTCTCCACATGACCCGCGCAACCGGCAGATTAGGCATTGGCATAATGGGCTTAACTGCCTCAATGTCCTGAACTATGAGTCTGAGCCTGCCGCCCATGTCAATGAGGCTTGCTACTATCGCCTTGCCGGCCTTGCCCTCAAATACCAGACGGGCAGGGTCTTTTTCGTTCATGCCTATACCCAGAGGATGGGTTTCTATACGGGGCTTGCCTTCTGCCAGAGACGGACAGACCTCAAGCATATGCGCGCCGAGTGAGTATTCCTGCCCATGAGCCAGATGGTAGGTGTAGTCCTCCATAAAGCCTGAAGCGCCATTGCCGTTTGCACCCATAGCCTTCATAACAGCGGTCATGGCGCTGACCTTCCAGTCGCCCTCGCCGCCATAGCCGTAGCCCTGCGCCATCAGGTGCTGAGAGGCAAGCCCGGGAAGCTGCTCCATGCCATAGAGATCCTGAAAGGTGTTTGAAAAGGCCATGCAGCCCTCCGAATCCATCATTCTCTTCATAGCTATCTCTTCCCTTGCCTGATAGCGAACGGCCTCCATATTGTCGGTAGCAATGTCGTATGCTGAAAGGTATTCCGACATGAGAGCGTCTATCTCGACCTCGGAAACAGCGTTCATTTCCTTAACGAGATCGCCGACAGCCCATGTGTTTACCTGCCAGCCCAGCTTACGCTGGACCTCCACCTTGTCGCCCTCGGTCACGGCGACCTCACGCATATTATCTCCGAAGCGCATAACCTTCAGCTCCTTGGAAACCGCCGCGCCGACAGCGGCCCTCATCCAGTCGCCGATACGCTCATGAATCTTTTCGTCCTGCCAGTAGCCCGCTATTACCTTTCTCGGGGTTCTGAGTCTCGCGCCTATAAAGCCGTGCTCGCGGTCGCCGTGAGCAGCCTGATTGAGATTCATAAAGTCCATGTCTATATCTTCGTTCGGAATCTCGCGGTTATACTGTGTCGCAAAATGACACCACGGCTTTTGAAGGGAGGTTAGCCCGTTTATCCACATCTTTGAGGGCGAGAAGGTATGACACCAGGTAATTATACCACAGCACTCGTCGTTGTAGTTTGCCTCTTTTATGATGTCACTTATCTCTTTGTTGGTCTTGGCCGTCACCTTATATATAAGCGGAAAGGGCAGTTGCTCTGACAGCTTCTCCGCCATCTCTATAGCTCTGGATTCAACTGTTTTCAGGACCTCAGGCCCATACAGGAACTGAGAGCCGACCACAAACCAGAACTCACGTTTCTTATGCATATTCCGTTCTCCTTAGTTGCAGAAGTTTAAGTTATAGAATTCGGGCCCGATGCGATGCAGCGGGCCCGACAAGAGAGGATGTGGAGCTAAGGCTGTTACTTAATAAATTCCCCAGAAGGCGGCCAGATTATTGGGTCCCCAATATATGAACTGGTGCGAAATATAAGAGGAAAGCCTCCAGCCAAGAATTACCGCGACCATCATTGCGCCGAGCCAAACACTGCCGGTAAGTTTGTAAATCTTTCTGTACAGATAGCTCATGACAGGGGCATAGATGATAATAGGCAGCAGCGTGTGAAGATTGAAAAGTACCGCCTGCTGAGGAGAAGAGTATGTGACAAGGATTGAAATAAGAATCAGGACTTCTGCGCCGAGAGAGGTTACGATAACGTTGATTATCGTGTCCTTGGTATCGGAGACATTCTTCAGAGACCACATATTGTTCATTGTGCTGATTATAAGTGTGAAGGGCAGAAGTATCAGCGCATACTTGAAGGTTCTCATAAAGCCGTACGGCTTCATCAGTTCGAAGGTACCGTCCGCAACGAGGAAGCGGGCATCAAAGAATTCTTTTATGAAGGCGGCAATTATATAGAAGGCTGCAAAAAGGATGACGCAGAGCAGGCAAGTCTTGCCAAAGTTCTTCCAACCGCACTTAACTCTGACATCGGATATTTTTGCCAAGGTGCCGCTCTTGTTCTTGCGGTTTATAAGTCCGATGAGAAGGAAAAGTACAAGTCCGGGGACTGCCGTGCCGATTATCATCATAAAGGTGCGCATTTGACCCGGTTCCCACGGTAGCCACTTGGTAGCTGTGGCGTTAGAGAGCGAGAAGGACAAATCGGCCATCGAATTGAACCAGACACCGAGGAATGCGGCTATGAAAGCGAAAACTGCGGTAATATAGAAGCCTTTATCCTTAGTGGAAAGCTTAGGCTCGTAGGGAGCTGAAACAATGCCTGCGAAAAATACGCTCTTAAGAAGAATGGAGGCCAGAGCGACAAGTAATCCGATAACGGAAAGGAACGCCAAAGTCGTGAACCCAAGCGCTGTATAGCTGCTGGCAAGATTACTGCTGTCGATAGCGGTTTGAGCGTTCTCGCCGGTGTTGCCGTTGTTGTAGCCCAGAACCTGAGTGTAGAACTCGACAGTCGTTTTGATAGCACGTCCGTCCCAAAGCATTCCGTTGTGGAAAGTCTGTGGATTAAGGAAAATCCTTGCGGTGCCGCTTTTTATTGCAGCTGCAAGAGCTTCATTGTTGTCGACTCTCGTATCGTAAAGCGCGCCGATCTGAGTGGAGGTTGCGGCAGAATCCATAGTGTAATCGCTGGTGTTGTACCATGTGTTGCGCTCAACATTTGCGGTACCGGTATGGAAAATGCTCTTGTACTGATCTGTTTCGCCGTTGTAGTAGGTTCCTTTGTCCTCATGAGAACCAACAGACACCATGAAATTGATCTGCGGATTACGAATCACTTCGTGGCCCGCTACGATAACCTTAGACTCGGCGAACATTTCGGTTACTCTTGCGCCCTTGACATAGCCGTTGACAATTTTCTGAACCTCGCCTTTGCGGTAATTGTAAACCGCAAGCTGTTCAGCATCAAGCTTGTCGGCAGCGATGTCATCCGCATTTTGTGTGAGCTGCTGTTCGCTGATCTCAACTTTAAACTCATCGTGCAGAACGTTGAGCATACGGTCGTTCATTGTCAGAAATTCTCCATCCTGAAGCAGGGCGGCTGTCTCACAAATATAGCCGGCAGAGTGGCCCCAGAAGGCGATTCTTTCGGGATCGACGTATGCGATGGAGCGTGCGTACTGCAGGGCGTCATACATACCCTGAGTGCCGCCGCGGAAGTAGTTTTCCTCGTTGGTACCGCCGTCGTTGATGGCCGGCTGTCCTGAGAGTGCGCAGCTATACATGCTGACATTCATCACTACAAAGCCGCGCTTTGCGAGTTCCCATGCGTTCAGGCTGTTTGCTGCCAGGCTCTCCGAGCCGCCGTGCGCCAGAATAATGCAGGGGAGCTTCTCAGCGCTGGAGGCATTCGTCGGCTTATACAGTTCGAAGTTCAGCTCTGCGCCGCGAACCTCATATGTAACGTTGCTTATCTGGATTTTATAGCCTTGAGTGATTATCAGCTGTGACACTAAGCTGCACAGAAGCACGATTGCGAGGAACAGCGCGAAAAGCCGCCAGCTTCCTTTGACGGTCTTGAGAGTGAATTTCTTTTCTTTCATTTTCTTCCCCATTAATCCTTTCAATTGTTGTTGCCGGTTGTTAATGTTTTTTCATGAAACGCCGGATTGACCCGGAATGGTTTCGGATGAAATGATTTCTCCGGTTTTTGCGTTAATTACGTAGTGCTCAATGCTGCTGTTTCTGTTAATCTTTACGTCGTAAACTGCGGGGTCAACGGAGCCATCGTAAACCGCATCTGTTCTTGCAGCACCTACACGATCAATGCCCAGATCATCAAGGGCAATGCCAATCGCTTTTTCACTGCTTATTTTCCCGCACCCCACCAACGAGATACTCAATACAGCAACCAAGAGCAAGCATAGTACCTTTTTCACAAGAATCCCTCCTATCTTCTGCATTCTTTCCTATGGCGAGCAGGTATGCAAAATACCTATCCGCCGCTATATCTTCATTCTAATGCTTGTGGAAAATGAATAAAGCAATTTGTTAATAAACTATGGACAAATTTTTATATTTTTGTGTCCTTAGTCAATATTACTACTCCGGTATTTCAACTTGCCGGATTTGTTCTGTATCTGGCCTGTTTTTATGGTATTCGAAATTAATTCTCATATATTTGCATAAACTAACGTGTCAAATTCAATAATTGTTTCAACTTTCAAGACGCAGAGAAATTATTTTTGAACGATTATTTAGATTTTTGCGTAAAAAAAGCCGAAGGTCTGACCGTTTGACCTTCGGCTTGCTTTTTATGTGTTAAATTCGCCAAAAAGGCCGTCTTCTCACAGAAGGACAGACACATCGAGGGTCGGGTTAAAGGTGCCCTGCACAGTCTGGACGGAACGGGTATTCAGCGCATAGTCGGCCGGTATTTGCTTTGGCGAATAGCTGGTTATCTCCTTAAAGGTTCTGTTGAAACTTCTTATTGTATTAAACCCGCAGCGGCTCATAACATCCGTCATCTTCATGCTGTGCTCGCTGGCCAGCAGCCCTACCGCCTTTTCGATTTTTACTACATTCAGATACTGGGTAAAGGTCATGCCGGACTGGTGCTTGAAGTAGTTTGAAAAATAAGCTTCGGAAAAGTTCATAAACTTCGCGGCGTCCGAAAAAGAGAGAAATTCATAATCCCTGTCTATCGTGTTGAGCAGCTGCTTATAGCGGGTCATGGCGGCGCTGACCTTGAAATCGGCGCTGTTGAGTGGCTCTCCGCTGAAAATGTCCACCACCAGCAAAATAGTCTGAGCCTCAGTGCTCTCGGCAAAAAACGGCGGTCTGCGCGAAAGAGTGTCCAGCATTGCAGAGAGCCTCGCCTCAACACTGTATTTATCCGTAAATACAGGCACAGCCAGACGGTGAACCGATGTTATTCCGTGAACAAGCTTCTCGTCAAAAATGCCTACAAATAGAATTGTGTCCTCGTCCGCGTTAATATAGTGCACACTTCCGCTTGGGCAGAAGGCGCACTCTCCCGCGTTCAGCTCAAACAGTCTGTCGTCTATCATGACCTGTGCGTGTCCCTGACAGCAGGTGATAATCTCATGCTCCAGATGCCAGTGCGAAATGTTATGTAGGTTTCTGTACTTTCCGACCCAGACGTGCTCACTGCCGACGTAAGTCCTCTTTTCATATTTTGCAAGCATACAAAGCCTCCGTTCCTGCCTATCCTGCACTATTAATATCACTAAAATTAATAATTGTCCATATATTCAGAGTCACAATTTGCCTTTACATAACAGAAAAGTATGGTTATAATGCCAATATGTACCTATAATATTGTCGAATTATGGGATGGTGGCAGTATGCTTACGTTCAGGGAAGTCGCGGTGAACCGGATAGCGCAAAACGGCGCGAATAATATCAGCTGTGACTTGCTTTTCGCAAGAATCGGTGAAATTGAAATCAGAAATCTCAGCTCCGAGATAATCACAAATTGTCTGACAGATTTATATGATAATGTGAAACTTCGCGGGGTGGTATTTACGTCATATAGAAAGTTTATTGGCGAAGTCTGCCAACTTGCCTTTGACGAAGGATACATAACCGAAATCCCAAAAATCGAGCTGCGGAGCTCCGCTGTGCCGAACCTGTTCAACAGGCCGGACGACTCCGCGCTGCGGCTTCTTCTTTCGCACGAGGACTGCACGCCCGCAGGCACAATAGTACGTCTGGCATGGCTCTGCGGACTGCTCCGCAATGAAATTACCTTTCTTTTGTGGGAACAGGTCGATTTTGACACGAACCAGCTTGTCCTGCCCGACAGAAAAATCCCCCTGACCGCTCAGATGTGTGCATATCTTGCACGCCTGCGTGCACAAAACGCACAGTATTCTCAATACGTTCTGATTTCCAACCGAAAAACCGCACCGATGGCTGAACAGAGCGTATCCGCTCTTGCCAGAAAAGCGCTCGACAATTGCGGTCAAAGCAGCGTGCGGCTCAACGACCTCCGCATCGACTTCATTATCAGGGCTCTCGGTGAAAACAGCCGTGAGCAGGTTTCGTACATATCCGGCGTCGACCTACCCGCTTTGCAGGAACATTATCTGCCATATGCCGGTGCTGCCGCAGTCCGCGAAAGCGAAAAAGCTGAAATTACGCAGAGCGTCCGCGACGCTCTGGCGGAGCTTCTGCAAAAAGAGGGCGCTAGCATGGTCGGGCTTTCCGTACGCTTTGTCTGGGAGCTGGGGATTCCGGTTCCGAGCCTTCCGCTCCTTACCTGGCGGAAAATCGATTTTGAAAAAGCCGAAGCGGTTTTCGACGAGCGAAGCGTCGGCATCCCCGAGGATTTCCTGCTGCTCCTGCGTGACGTTAAAGACTCGCGCAGCGGCGCTTATCCTTACATTATATTAAATGAAACAAGGCAAAACCCAACGGACGCCTTTTTCATACAAAAAGCGGTTCAGCAGACTCTTATCCGCAGCGGAATCATGGGAATCACCCTCCCCGATTTGCAGAACGACTACTGGCGGCAGCACGCTGCGGAGCTGAGAGAGCTGCTCGGCAGCACGCCCGAGCTGAGTACCGAATTCCATTCCGTGCCCAGAAACCTGCCCAAAGAATTGACCCTCCAGCCCGAAGAAAAGCTGCTTGAATACTTGCGGGCAAATGCTTCGACCGATTACAAGACCCTGAAAAGCGCTCTCGGCCTAAGTGACACTGAGGCCAAGCAGCTTTTAAGGCAAGGTCTGAGCACGGGCAAAATTGTCAGAGTGGGGTTCAGATACTACCTGCCGGACGCAGTCGTCCGCAGCGAAAATCAAAAAGCGCTGATACTTCAATATGTGGCGTCGCACCAGCCGGTGACAAGCTCCGAGCTGTCCGCGCTGCTGGGTTTTCAGGAGCGGCGGCAGATATACTGGGTCATAAATCCGCTTCTCAAATCCGGCGAGCTTGTAAGAAACGTGCGAAACAAATACAGTTTGCCGGATTTCGGCCCGAATCTTGTAACCGCTTAGACCTCTATTGTTACGGTTGTGTAACAAAAGCCGAGGAAATATTGACCAACAGCAGAGAGCGTGTTAACATAAGTTCGATATAAAAGGATATATCAGCCAATTTTATTGGCACAATTTAGTCCGGTACTTCCGTTTGATGGTTGGCCTAGGATATCCAAGCCATCAAGCGTTGTACATAAAAAGGCCCCGAAAAGGGGTACTACTTAAAGGAGGAGTTTCATAGTATGAAATCTCTCAACAGAACTCTCAGCCTCGTACTGGTTCTGGCTATGTGCCTCGGCCTGATGGGCATCGCTTCCGCGGCGACCTTCACCGACGCATCAACCGTTCAGTACAAAGAGGCCGTCGAAGTCATGACTGGCATCGGCGCAATCAACGGTTATTCCGACGGCACATTCAAGCCCACCGGAACAATCACCCGCGAAGAAGCCGCTAAGATGGTTACTTATGCGGTTCTCTCTCCCGCAGTCGCATCCAAGCTCAGCGTCGCAGCTACCGGCTTTAAAGACGTAGCTTCCGACCGCTGGTCCGCTCCCTTCATTGCCTACTGCGTAGGTAAGGGCATCATTACCGGCATGGGCGATGGCACATTTGCTCCTACAGCTAATGTCACCGGCTATCAGCTCGCCAAGATGCTCCTCGCAGCTGTTGGTTATGGCGCAAAGGGCGAATTCGCCGGCTCCAGCTGGGAACTCAATGTTGCTGTTCTCGGCAACAAATGCAAGATTTTCTCTGGTTCCAACGCCGCTGATTACAGCAAGGCTGCAACCCGTGAAGAAGCAGCTCTCTATTGCTTCAACGCAGTTACGACCCCTGCTCAGGTCAGCTACAGCAAGCTCACCGAGTCTTATTCCTCAATCGAGGAGCCGGGTGTAGCCAGCCCCGATAAGGACGTATACACAATCGGCGAGCAGGTTTATCCGAACCTCGTTACCAGTGACGCAGTCGTTGACGGCGTTTCCGGCTATGTATGGTACTATAAGGGTACTGCAGTCAGCAGCTTCGTAGCTGGCGGCACTGTTCTTGCTACCTCCACTAACGCTGCAGGCATTCCTGCACTCGTAGCAGCTGCCAATGCCAAGTACATTGGCTATTCGGCAGGAACCTCTGTTCAGTATTATCTCAATGGTGTGAGACAGACTACCGATACTGATACTGCCAACAGCGCAGTTGCTAACGACGGAGTATACACTGCAACAGACCTCGCAGCTATTACAGGCACTAAAGTCAAGGGCGTTGTCGTGAAGTTCATCGATACCTCCGATCCCTCTGACAGCAAGTATGACATCATCAGTGTCACCAACGACACAGTTTACACCCTTAGCGGCGACGCTGCAACCAAGACCTCCGGCGCTGTCACTACAGTTACAGTCCCCGGCCTTGCCATCAGCAGCGTCGACGTCAAGAACGTCAGCGGCTATGACGGCCTCAAGAAGGGCGACGTAGTCATGTATCACTCCTATGTCTCCAGCGGCGTCACCAAGTACGTCATCACCAAATGCGATTCCTTCACCGGCGTAGTAAACGGCGTTAACGTAGCTGGCGGTGCTGTCGTTGTTAACGGCACATCCTATTACGTTTCCGAACTGAGCGGAAAAACCGCTGTTGGCGATTATTCCAACATTGCAACAGTAGCCGGCTCCACCTTCTATAAGGACCTCTGCGGCAACCTCGTGGCCTATGTCGCATCGGATACCGTCAACACACTGACAAATTCTGTTTATGTCCTTCAGACCGGCGGCTTATCTTTCGGCACTGCTCAGTGCAAAATCCTTAAGCCGGACGGCACTACCTCGATTGTCACCGTTTCCAAGACTGCCAAGTATGGCGGCAGCCTGACAGCAGTTACCGGTACCACAATGAAGGGCGCCGCAATTGCTGACGGCGAACTCGTTGCCAATAACCTCTATACCTTCACCCAGGCTACCGATGGCACCTATTATCTGACTGTTGCAAAGACCAATACTGTCGTTTCAACAGCAAGCACACAGTACATCACTAAGGGTCTTCCTGTATTTGCCGGCAGCGGCGTTGCCACCAACGGAACCGTATTTGTATACTACGATGCAACCAACGGCGCCAAGGTCTATACCGGAATTGCCAATGCTCCTTCCTTCACAACCGCTGCTGCTGATCCCACCAGCTGCGTTGCATACATTAAGGACTCCAACGGACTTGCAACCTTCGTAGTAGCAACTGGCGGCACCTACAGCGCAGCTGTTTCTGCTGATACAAAGTATGTCTTTGCTTATGCACCTGCAACTCAGATTTGGACCGATTCAACCACCAGCTACTATCAGATCAAGGGTGTTGTCAATGGAGAACTCACCACCAGTGACAAACCCGCCACCCTTGACATGAAGTCAGACCTGCTGAGCAGCAAGATCGGCTCCCTCGAAGCAGCTTCCACCTTTGAAAGCGGCAAGGCATCTGCTCTTGTAGCCGATAATAAAAAGATCAGCGACACACTTATTGCAAGCGTTGACGCTGGCAATGCTGACGGCGATAGCGCAGCCTACACACTCGGTAAGATCGACGACTTCTCCGTTGCCGGTACTTCCCTTATTGCCAAGACCAACACCTCTGTCGTAGGCGCTTTCGTCCTGAGCGCGGATGCAAAGGTCTTCAGATTCAACGGACCCACTGCTGCAACCCCCGTCGAGGAAATCACACTTGCCGAACTCAACACTATGACCGGCAATGAGTACACCCTGCAGGCAGTCAAGGCTTCCAGCACCGACAGCTCTCTCAAGACCCTGTTTGTCTCTGTTGGCTCAGCTGTTGTCGATGATGCAGCCGATGCAACCCTTGCAAGCCTTAATGTCAATACCGCTTCTACTACGCTGTATACAACTTTAGCTGCTGCAGTATTGCACAAGGTTGACATTGCAAAAAATACAGCTATCACAGCAGCTCCCGTTGCTTCTGTCCCTGCCGCAACAGTTACTTACTCCTATATGTCCACCTACACTACCACCTTTACTGGTACCGCATTCACTAACGGCACCACGAAGACAACTGCTGCCGGCAGCGTAACTGATATACTCAAGATTACTGTTACTGCTACCGATGGCGTGCATACCCAAGATTATTACGTAGCAATCAATGTAGGCGCATAATCTGGTTTCAGATTAGCAACCCTTTATCAAAAACGCTAATCGCGTTTAGATAGCACGGCGCCCCAAGGCTTATGCCTTGGGGCGTTTTGTGTTTCTGAAGGTAAAAGCCTTCCCTCGGGGGAAGGTGGCACGGCTTTAGCCGTGACGGATGAGGGTTTTGCCGCTCAGCTCGCGTAGGGACTTTTAAGACTGTAGTCCCATTGCGTGCCGCCGGAATAGGAATTTCGGAAGTAGTTATGCGAGCCGTCGCCGTTGTACCACAGATAATCCTTCGGCAGCACTCTGCCGACCTCCGTTTCGCCGCTCTTTTCCTTTGCCCATCTTTCGAGCACATCATAGCTCAGGCTCAACAAATCCTCTCTGACGGGCGTAGAGGCCCTATACCCGAACTGCATAGGTGCGGTTGCGACAAAGGCTATCGTGTCTCCGTAGCCCGCGTCCACCCGGTTCAGCACCGCCCAAGCGAGACAGGCTTTTTCCGTGTCGCTCGGTATACCTCCGCATTCGCAGTACATAATCTTTGCCAGTATCACCGCGTCCGCATCGGTATAGAGCGGCGCGGGCTCCTTCTCTTCCGTGTCTATCATATAATCCTCATTCCACAGGCGTTTGGCTTCAACTATTATCGGGTTATCCTCGGGCAAGTCAAGCTTCCTTGCAAGCTCCGCGATTTCGTGCGCGGTGTTCTGCCGTGCGCTCCACGCGCTGACGGCGCTGGCTGTTGCTGATGAGAGTATCATCAAAAGGGCGAGAGTAATTGGCACTATAAAAGACTTTCGGACTCTCCGATTATCACTCATTGCATACCTCCTCATACGCTGCCGGTTTTGAAATTCCGGCGCCGCGCCCGGACTGACGCCGGAATTTCCCGTCATTCCAACATTATATGCGGAGAGTGCTTGTCTAGGTTCCGTTTTGGCGGAAGTGATTCCTTCATATTATTCAATTGTCCGGTTATAAAAGCTGATTTGAGTTAATAATTTTAATCAGAGGGGCAATGTGTAATGGAAGGAGTCTGATAATTTTTGGCGCTATATGAGGGGAACACCCTGATAGGGTGGTCTGTGGAATATGTGAATTCGCGGAATGTTCTGAGAAGCTATACCGATGAGCTGCTGAAAAAGCCCTCTGTGAGTCCCGAAGAGTACAGTAAATATAAGCTGCTGATTGAGTGTCAGCAAATCATGGGTGAAACCGCGAAAGCCTGCATCGGAAAAATGCTCAAAGAAAATATGTTCAATCTGGGTGAGCTGACAGAGACCTTCGTCCTGCTTGAGCCTTATTTGTTCGGTGCCGATCCGAACAGCAGCCAAAAAACATAGCAGCGCAAGGTTCTCCGCAGACAAAATGCCCTCAGCCAAAGCCGTGTGGTGCCATTACACGGCTTTGGCTGAGGGTTTTCTCCTTGGTACTGTTTAGTTTTAATTCGTTTTGATTACGGCTTCGCACTTCTATTATTGACTATTATTCAGTATATGGTAATATAGACTATGATATTTTGTTATCTAAAGAAATAAAAAGGAGGATAGTTTCAATTGGATTGTAAAAACTGCGGAGCGGCTAATCCTTCAAGCGCAACGTTTTGCACTCATTGCGGAGCACCTATACCGCATTGCTGCTGTCCGAGATGCGGCCAGTACTTCGAAAACAATACGCGCTATTGTCCCCGCTGCGGAGCGCCGACAGTAATGACTCCTCCCTGCGATGCCGTATGCTGTGACCCGCCGAAGGAGTGGCTGACCGCTCTTCTGCTATGCATCTTTCTCGGCGAATTGGGTATACATAGATTCTATACCGGCAAAATCGGCACAGGCATTCTATGGCTCTTAACAGGCGGCTGTTTTGGCATCGGATGGCTTGTTGATGTAATTATGATTGCCTGCGGAAGCTTTACCGACAAGTTCGGAAGGCCGCTAATTAATCGCTCATAAAAAAGGAGATATTTATATGTGCTGTGATAAATGTAATTCGCAAACTGTTGAAGATTCTGATTTCAGCCCTGAGGACTGCGTAACCTCAAGCCCTGATTTTTCGGACAGTGCTGTCGGGCAGCCAAAAACTCCGTTTTTCAAAAAATGGTGGGTTTTGACTATAGGCGGGGTATCGCTCGTTCTGGGCATTGCCGCCGTGCTCAGCTACAAAAAGGACAAGCGCCTGTATCAGAGCATACTTGACCTTATCGTAAGTAACCTGCGCGGTTAGCAAAGCCGCTTTAACTCCTAATCGGCCAAAAGCAAGGAACCCCCTGTATTCCGTGAGAATACCGGGGGTTCCTTGCTTTTGTTCATTTATCTTCCATTTGAATCAGCTCAGATTCTTTAACCCGCAGAGAGACAATAAAAGCAAGCGCCATCAGTGCCATCAGCACGGTCAAGGGTATAGTCATCAGCCCGTCGGACGCGCGGAGCAGATACAGCAGCAGTATAAAGATAATTCCCGATATCTGACCCGAACCCATAAGCAGACCGTAAGCTGTTCCCTCCGGCGTCGGATAGGCAAGCTCGGTGCCGTACTGAAAAACCATCGGCCCCACGCCCATTAAAAAGAAGCCCGTTATCCCCGCAAAAACAAGCAGAGCGGTATAATTGTTGATATAGGACAGCCCCACCATACCAATCAAGGCCGATACAATACATACCGTCAGAAAAACACGACGCTTTTTCAGCTTGTCTGAAAGCAGCGGTATAAGAACGCCTCCCACCAGACCTGCCACTATAATAATGCCGCCTATGAGTCCTGACTGGTCAATCGAAATTCCGCGCGGACTGAGCATATCGGATATGCAGGTGAGAAGCGCGTTGAATACGCCAAGCGCGATGAAAACGACCAGCAGAAGGTTGAGAAAGTTACGGTTTTTCCTGAGCTCCGGCACCTTGCGCAATGAGAAGTTGTCGTCGACATTGCCTCGCGGCCCCGCCGGAATCTCCGGTTTTTCCTTTAACAGCACTACAATCAGTATCGCGGCCGCAACTGCGATATATCCGTATATTTTGAGCATCCCGGGCATTGAATAATTACGGTAAAGTGAAGGCGTTGCGACCATTGCTACAATTATGCCAAGATAGCCCGCAATTGAGGCGATGCCCGAAGCCGTGGCGCGTTCATCCACAGGAAACCAAACTGCGGCAAGCTTTGTAATGGGATTAAGCAGAAACGGCTGAGCAACAGCCAAACCCATTTGTGCGAGCACTACGAGAATGAAGCTGGAACCGCAGAAACCTCGCACTACTCCGAAAACGGCGGTGATAACAGCTCCTAAAACAAAGCTAGCACGCACGCCTTTTTTGTCCGCCAGCAAGGACGCCGGAATCATCATAATAATGTATACTATCATATAGCTCATGGAAAGAAATGCGATGCTCAGTGAGGAGGTGTGATAATACTCGACTGCTTCTGGGGAAATTGCCGAAAAGGTCAGCCAGAATATTTGCGTAACTGCCAGTACAGGAACGGCAGATAATAGAACTACCCACCTGTATGGATTGGAACGATACTGCATAATAAACCATCTCCATTGTCATCAGAATATTCAATTGTCTTTTTTTGCTATTATAATAATACCATGCCTTGAGGATGTGTCAATCTCGGGTTCAGTTCAGCTTCACGGCGAGTTCATAAGCCGAGCGCGTTGCCTGCGCGATTCGTCCGGTTTTTTCCGCGTCTCCGATTATGTACACGTTCCTGTGTGCGTCCTCCAGCTCTTTGAAAAGTCTGTTTTTCGATTTTACGCCGACTGAAAGCACAATGTTATCAAGGTCCACGGTCAGCGTTTCCCTGCTTGCGGCACTTTCAAGCGTGATGCTGTTTTCCGTGATTCTTGCAAGCTTGTGCCCCGTTACAAACTTAACGCCGTATTTTTTAAGCCTCGGCATAATATCGTCTAATTGCTGGGAATAGGTCTGCGGCGAAATCTTATCAGCCATTTCAACCACCGTTACAGTATTACCGTCGTACGCCAGCTTTTCGGCGGTTTCAAGTCCCGACATTCCGGAACCGATAACGGCGACGTTTTTGCCTGTGAGCCTAACGCTGCCGTCAAGTATTTCCGTAATTGTACACACGTTCGGAAACTGAACTCCCGGTATTGATGTCGGTTTTACAGAGTACCCGCCTGTCGCTATGATTATCGCGTAGGGATTGTACTCCCTGATTTTTTCGGCTGTCGCTTCCGTATTCAATACTATTTCCGCGCCGCTCACAACTGCCGCTCTTTCAAAATCTTCGATGCACCAGTCTATTTTTCCCTTGAGCGGCGGCTTATCCGCAAGCCTGAGCTGACCGCCTACATAAGGATTTTTTTCAAGGACTGTGACTTTGAAATTTCTGTGGGCGAGTATTTCCGCCGCTGTGAGTCCCGCAGGCCCCGCACCGACTATAACAACTATTCTGCCGTCCCCATTTTTCCGAAGAGAGCTTATTTCCTTTTCGTGTCCCATTGCGGGATTAACAGCGCATTCGCCCGCACAGCCGAGATACGCGTTTGCCTGCATGCTTTCAAAGCACCAGAGGCAGCAAATGCATCTCTTTATATCCTGCGGTCTTCCCTCCCGAACCTTATTCATCCACTGCGGGTCAGCCAAAAGAGGACGGCCGAGAGCGACAAAATCCTGCGTTCCTTCGGCAAGCTGTTGCTCCGCCTGTTCAGGGCTTCGAATGAGGTTCGCGGCAATTACGGGAATTTTAACTTCCTTTTTGACAGCCGCCGCCATGTATTTGCGCCAGCCGGGTTCAAAGGACGCGGGCTCCAGCCAATAGTTCATTGTCTCGTAGCCCGCGGAGGACACGTTCAGCGCGTCTATCCCCGCTGCTTCAAGCTCTTTTGCAATTCTTATGCCCTCAAAAAGAGAGTAGCCCTTCCCTGTTTCACCGATTCTGTCGTAGCATTCGTCCACGCTTAACCTGACCGATATAGGAAAATCGCTTCCGCAGGCGCTTCTGATTCCTTCGATAATCTCAAGCAAAAATCTCATTCTGTTTTCCAAAGAACCGCCGTAGTCGTCCTTTCGGCGGTTGGTGTTTGGGCTTAAAAACTGCTGAATCAGATAGCCGTGCGCCGCGTGCAGTTCAACTCCGTCCGCTCCGGCTTTTTTAGCTCTCAGCGCTCCGCTGACGAACTGTTTTTCCAGCTTCTTAATTTCGGAGCGGCGCAACGCCCTGTTTTTCGCTCCGGTATATCTGTTGGGCTCGATTTTCGAAGGCGCGGCGACGGGTAGGAGCAAGCCTTTATCCTTGAGTTTTTCCGCAAACGGTACCATGTCGTAAAATTTTCGTCCAAAGGCTGGCATTATCCTTTCAATTGCTATTGCCGGAGGAACCATCCCGATAGTCATAGTCTCCGCCTGCCAGCCCGCATGATGCAGCTGAACAAAAACCTTGCAGTCGTGGTTATGGATTCTCCTTATCATTTCAGCCAGAGGCTCTATATGATAATCGTGGCTGACAGCGAGCTGCGCGAAGGCGCCCGCGCCGTGTACATCGTTTACACGCGTTATCTCCGTGATAATAAGTCCGACTCCGCCCTTTGCCCGCTCCTCATAGTAATCCATCATCTGCTCTGTCGGCGTTCCGTCAAACTGTCCGTGGTCGAGCATCATGGCGGGCATAACCACGCGGTTTTTGATAGTTACATTTCCGATTTTTCCGGCTGACAGTAAGTTTGTATACTCCATTTTTTATCCTCCGGCAGATTAAAATTACAGAGCTTCTTTTGCAGGATATAAGCTCTGAGATGGCGCTTTTATTCCACGCCATCTCAGAGCTTAAGCTAAATCTCGGAATCGGGACGCATCTCAGCCCATATAGGCGGCTTTGGCATAGTCGCCGACTATGAACATGAATTCGCCGACTGTGCCTGCAAATTCCGGTGCTCCCTCAACCTTGAGGTAATCGTTTGCCATATAGTCTACCATGTCGCCCTTGCTCATAAGAATGTCCAGCGCGTGCATTACCGAGTCAAAGCGAAGTGTTAAAAACGGCTTGCAGCGCGGATATTCGCCCCTGCCGGCTTTGGAGTTGCCCTCCTTGAAGCGGACATAGCTGTTGAGCTCCGGATAGCCAGTGACCGCAAACGCATAGGCTCTGTCAGGAGATTTCAGCGCAAAGCTGTGGATTTTCTCCTGTCCCGCCTTGTTTAGCTGGCTTATGCCGTTCGGCAGAAGATAAAAGAACAGTTTCACGAGAAGCTCCTGATCCTCGGTATCCTTCGGCGCGTCCGTCGAACCCAGCAGCTTTGACATTGTCAGAAGTCCCTGCATAACCGCGGTAAAGCTTCCGAAATTTTTGACGATACCCTTCATTTTAGGCAGAGGCATACCCTTGCCGGAAAAGAAAATGATGAATTTCTTGATATCGGAAAAGATGAATTCGATATCGGGCTTCGGATGAATTTCGGAGACCTTGACGGTAATCTCGCCCTCATTGAAAATGAGATGCGTCGCCAGCTTTCCGCCCGGAGCCTTATCATAGAGTGCCGAAATTTGAAATACAAAGCTCTTTTTCTCAAATTTCTTTGCAATCTGGGGCTTGCTCTGAATGACGACCTTCAGAAGCGGCAGCGCGGAATTGAAGAAAATCCGTGCGGCGTAAAGGTCATCCTGAGTGATAGATGCATCCTTCATTGTCACACCTCATCAGTCCAGTCGATCTCCGCCTCAAAGTCACGGTCGTCAAACTTCAAAGCCTTGGTCGTTTTGCCGTCCGCGGAAATTTCAACAACATGGGCGCGCTTCATCATATCGACTGCCGTTTTTACTATGCCCTCGGTATCGATGCCGTTCATTGTCATCAGGTCCTCATGGAAGCCGATGGCGCTGAAACGGTCGTTGAGTCCGAGCTTCTTGAACGCGCAGGCGCGTCCGCTCTCAAGCACGACCTCGCCGACAGCTGTTCCGAGTCCGCCGAGAATTGTATGGTCCTCAACGGTTATGATACGGCGGGTTTCCTCCGCCGCCTTGAGTATGATTTCGCGGTCAATGGGCTTAATTGTGTGGAGGTTGATAACCCTTGCGTGGATGCCGTAATCACTCTCAAGTATCTTTGCCGCCTGAACCGCCTGAAACACGCAGCAACCGTTCGCGATAACGGTGACGTCGCCTCCGTCGTTCATCAGAACGCCCTTGCCGAACTCGAAACCGTAATTTTCGCTTTCATATACGTTCATATCAAAGCCGCGGTTGATGCGGATGTAAACGGGACCGTCCATCGCATATGCGGCGCGGACTGCGTTTGCCGTTTCAAAACCGTCAGCGGGGACAATGACCTTGAGGTTTGCGAGAGATCTGACCATTGCGATATCCTCGATGGCGTGATGGGTACTGCCCGCCTGTCCGTAGGAGGTGCCGCTGTGCGTTCCAATTATCTTGACATTCACGTTCTGATAGCAAATATCCGTATGCAGCTGATCTGTCGCGCGCATACTTGCAAATACGGAGAAGGTACTTGCGAAGGGTATAAGCCCCGACTTGGCCATGCCGGCTGCTATGCCGAAAAGGTTTTGCTCGGCTATGCCGACGTTAAAAAAGCGCTCCGGAAACTTATCTTTAAAATCACCGATTTTTGTGGAGCCGGCGAGATCCGCCGTCAGTGCGACGACTCTCTTGTCCTTTTCGCCCAGCTCGCAAAGAGTTTTTCCGAACACCTCGGCGGTCGCGAGCTTTTTGCTGTCCATGACCGTATAGTTCATTCCGCCCATACCTTACGCCTCCTTCTCTACGCGCTCAAGGCGCTTTGCTTCGTAATTGAGAAGGTCCTTCTTTGCCTCCTCATACTTTGCCTCGTCCATAGCGCCGTAGTGCCATTTATGGTTGCCCGCCATAAAGCTTATGCCCTCGCCCTTGAGCGTATCGAGAATTATGCAGACTGGTTTATCCTTTGCCTGCATGGCTTTTTCGATTGCTTCTGAAATTTTGCTGAGATGATGCCCGTCAACCTCGATAACCTCAAAGCCGAAAGCGCGCCATTTATCGGCAAAGGGCTCAAGCTTCATAACGTCCTCTGTGTTGCCGTCTATCATGAACTTGTTGCGGTCAACAACGGTAATCAAATTCGTGGCTTTAAAGTTTGCGGTTGCCATCGCGGCTTCCCAAACGCTGCCCTCATCGCATTCGCCGTCACCGAGCAGCACCCAGGTCTTATAGGTTCTGCCCTGAACGCGCGCCGCGAGAGCCGTGCCCAGCGCAAGCGCGCTGCCGTGTCCCAGAGAGCCCGTCGAAGCCTCAAGTCCTTTGACCTTGCGGCTGTCCAGATGTACGCCGAGTCTGCTGCCGGTGAGGTTGAAGGTCTTGAGCTCTTCCCTGTCCAGCAGTCCCAGCTCGGAAAAAAGAGCCGCGATGGCGACGCCGATATGTCCCTTGCTGACTATGCAGCGGTCGCGGTTTTCATCCTCGCAGTTTTTCGGGTCAAAATTCAGATACTTGAAATAAAGAACAGTTAAAAAGTCGGTTGCGCTCAGGCTTCCGCCCATGTGCGCACCGCCCGCCCAGTAGCAGGTGTCAAGAGTCAGCTGGCGCACGGCGGACGCCTTTTTCTCCAGTTCTGTCCATTCGGTTTTTGTAAGTCCCATAAACCAGCTTCCTCCTATTTCTTATATACTTCGGGGTGATTCTTAACGAGCACCTTGAACGCTTCGTCCGCGACTTCGGCAGTATAATTGATATCCTCGTCTGTCAGAGAAAGGTTTGTGAAGTGGTTGTGGTGATTGGTAATAAATATGCCGCGCTTAACCATTTCGGCAACCCATTCCTGATGCAGAAGAAGGCTGTTGTCATCCTGAATCATCAGATAGAACAGGCAGGGCTCTCCGCTTATACTGAGCTTGACTCCGTTTTCCTTTGCGGCCCTCGCAAGCCCGTCGCAAATTTTACGTCCCAGTTCCAAATGCTTTGCTCCTCCGCCGAGAGCCTTCATCTTGTTGATACAGGCGATTCCTGCCACGAAGGGCACAGCGCTCATCCAGTAGCTGCCCGTGTAGGAAATTGACGAAGCAACCGGCTTCAAAAAGTCCTTACCGCAGAGGCAGGATACATTATAGCCGTTTGCTATGCCCTTACAGAGGCACAGAAGGTCGGCCTCAAAGCCGTAATAATGGTCGCTTCCCGCAACGTCAAGGCGGAAGCCCGCGCGGACGTCATCAATAATGAGGACTATTCCGTTATCGGTGCAGAGCTTGCGAACGGCCTGCCAGTAGCCCTTCTCGGGAAGAACGTTATCGATAAAGTTGCCATGCATATAGGGAGTGGAGATGAAGCAGGCGATATCGTCCTTGTTTTCCTCAATCACCTTTTTCAGTCCCTCAATGTCGTTAAAATCAACCATCAGGTTGTTTTCGACCTCGCCCTTTAAAACCCAGGGTGCGTCGGCGCTCTGCGTCCATTGATGCACGCCGTGGTAATAGCCCTTGACAAAAATTATTTTCTTTTTGCCGGTTGCGGCACGGGATATAAGCACAGCAAGCGTCGTTGTGTCTCCGCCGTTCTTTGCAAAGAACGCCCAGTCCGCCATCTTGACGGTGTCCGTCATCAGCTCTGCGAACTCAACCATTTTATAGGAGGGCGCGGTTGTGCAGTCGGCTATGTCCATCTGGGCTTTTGCGGCAGCGTTAATATCGTCATCGCAGTAGCCGAGAATATTGGGGCCGTATGCGCACATATAGTCGATAAACCTGTTGCCGTCCAAATCCCAGAAGTAGCTGCCCTTCGCGCGTTCGCAGTATTTCGGGTAGGCGTTTATAGGAATATGGCAGCCCTCGGCAGGACCTTGATGTCCGTAGATGCCCGCAGGAATAACCTTGGTCGCTCTCCGCAGCATTTCTTCGCTCTTTGGATAGGTGTATGTATTCATATTCATTCCTCCTATGCAAGATAGACCGCAACGCGGGACAAAACCATGTTAAGATGCTCTATCATGGGTATGAAACCCTTCATAACGAGCTTGCCGTCCGCGAGAGCGCTCATGGACTCCGTTGTTCCGTCAAACAGACCGCGCGCCGTGTCGTAGTCCGCGAAAATCATATACGCACGGGGATTTGCCGACTTATGATTGTTCGTTGTCATATGACCGCCCTTGACGACGATTTCGGCGCAGGGACCGCCCGCTATTTCCATTGCGATGGAACCGTCGGGAATTTTTGAAGCGCTGAGTCTGCCGAGCTCATCGTAGTTGCCGATTGCCGAAAGGGCGTTGGCAACAAGATAAAACATCATAGTCGTGCTTTTTTCATAGAATTTTCTGTCCTTGAGCGAAGCCTCGTCAGCACGCAGATACTTGTTCATGATATCCGTCAGCTCTTTGAAATCGCTCGTCAGGAATTTGAGCTTCGTGAGTCCGCCATACGGCAAAGGGTTCTTTGTTCCGTCAATCATCTGGTTGAAGGCTTCAGGCGATGAAAGCTTCAGCTTAATTTGTCCGCCGAGTCCTTCCGTCATCGTGCATTTGCCGCCTGCGAATGACAGGGTTGCTAGAGGTCCGTTCCCGACATTGAAGCTGATGGAAACGGGATTTGCGGGCGACGCCAGCTTTTTGGCCCGGTCATCGAGCTCACAGAGCTTCTCCAAGTCCTTGAGAACCGCAAACATGTTGATGTATGCCAGTGCGTTTTGGTCTTTCACACTATTTCCTCCTTGTTTTCTCTCACTTATTTTAATCCCGCAGCTTTTGTATAAGCCGCAGAACGGATTCCGTAAAGGTTTTGTCCGGCGAATTCTCAATAAATTCCGATTTTGCTTTAAGCTCGTCGAAGCCGAATTCCTCCGGCGCGAAGGTCATAAAGCCCAGCCTGAGCGCATCGTGCACCATGTTCATTTCCGCACAGTCGATTCTTGGATCGGACTCCTTCAAATAATTACCCACACGGAACAAAACAGACAATGTATTCGCAAGTCCCGTACCGCTGATTCGGAGCATTTCACTATAAAGCGCAAGGGCTTTGTCGGAGCATTCCTGCCCCGTAAGCGCGTTTTCAAGCTTTTCCGCGGTTTCGGCATATGACAGAGTTTTAAGTATCGCAGAAATTCCCTTTCCGAAAGCGTCGAGCTGCGGCAGCAGCTTTTCTGTCTTTTCGATATACTCCGCGCCCAGCGAAGCGTTCATGGCATAACGTCTCATGCCTATGAAGCTGTCCAATGTCTCATCGGAAACATTAATGATGTTCATGATATCCTCGGTACTGAGGGCTTTTGTAAGAATGCTCTCCCTAACCAGACTCTCTATATCCTGTTTTGTCGTGTCACGCAGATGTGCTTCGTACATTGAAAAAATCTTAATTGTCTGCTCAAGCGGTATTCCAGCCGTCATGCGTGTTTTCACAAGCTTCATAAGACGGCAGTCCCCGTGGGTGCACATGCGGTTGTGTCCGCTCATAAGCGGGACAATAAGCCCCGAATTAATGATGGCTTCCACCTCGCGCGGTTTAAGTTTTGCTTCCTTCGCCGCTTCCGTAACCGGCAGACGTTCATAGTAATCGGATTTATCCGCTTTGTTGATTGTATCGAGAAGCTCAAGCTCCGCCGCCCCTGCGGCTTTGTTCCTGAGCATATGCTTGATAACTGCCAGTGGATAGAATTTTTCGTTCTGAAGCGTTCTGATGAGCTTTACGCGCTCCACACTTTCGGGCGCGTAGTACGCCATATTCCTGCCGGTTTTGCAGGCGGTTTCAACAAGTCCTTCCTTAACGTAATACTTGACGGTCGAAACGCTTTCTCCCGCCAACGCGGCAAGCTCACTGATTTTGATAAGACCGTCCGTTTTGAAATCGCTGCTGCGCTGATTCATATCTATACTCCAAACTATGGTTTTCTGAAGGTATATATGCCGTTTATCGTGCGGATAGTAGATAGTATTACTCTCCACTTTTTCAACTATAGCACCGCCGCTGCTACGATGCAATCCGCGATTTTGATAAACATTGCAGCCATTAATTGTGTGTACTGATAATCTCCGGCATTGTAACCTCTTGCAGAGGCCGAAAAGCCCCGCTGCAACATTGCCGCGGGGCTTCAATAGTATTATTTGATGGTTTCAGCTGTCAGAGAGATGCCGCCAAAGCATGGGGATCCTTGTATTCCAGTCCCAGACTTACCGCCGCGTTTTTGCAGGTCAGGAAGCCCTTCGCTGTGTTAAGTCCCAACAGAAGAGCTTCGTCCTCAAGCAGAGCGCGGGACACGCCCTTGGAGGTAATATCTGCAAGATACGGCAGCGTAGCGGATTCAAGCGCCAGGGTTGATGTCCTGGGAACCGCTCCCGGCATATTTGCCACCGAATAGTGGATTACCCCAAAACGTTCATATGTCGGGTCCGCGTGCGTCGTCGCATGGTCCACGGTTCCGATTGAGCCGCCCTGATCGATGGCGACGTCAACAATAACCGAGCCTTTTTTCATTGTTTTTACCATTTCAGTCGTAACAATTTTCGGTGCGGTTTTACCCGGAACGAGCACCGCGCCCACAAGCAAATCCGCGTCCTTAACGGCCTGCGCAACATTATACGAATTACACACAAGAGTTTTAATACGGCTGCCGAACACATCGTCCAGATATCTCAGACGCGGAAGGCTGATATCCACTATTGTCACATCAGCACCCATTCCAACCGCAATTTTTGCCGCGTTCGTTCCGACGGTGCCGCCGCCGATGATTACGACCTTCGCCGGCAGAACTCCGGCGACTCCGCCTAGCAGCACGCCCAGACCGCCGTTCGGCTTCTGAAGCAGGTTCGCGCCGACCTGAATTGACATGCGTCCCGCGACCTCGCTCATCGGGGCCAGAAGCGGCAGCGCCCCGTTTTTCAGCTCGACTGTTTCGTATGCGATACCTGTTACCTTTTTCTCGAGCAGCGCCTTCGTAAGTCCCGGGTTTGGGGCAAGGTGCAGATAGGTATAAAGCGTCTGTCCCTCATGAAACAGCTGGTATTCCGAATCGAGCGGCTCTTTGACCTTGACAATAATATCCGCTTTATCAAATATGTCCTTTTTCTTATCCGAAACGGAAGCACCGGCAATTACATACTCTTCGTCGGTGAAACCGCTTCCCACTCCCGCTCCGGCTTCGACCAGAATGGTATTTCCCAGACTTGTCAAAACGTGCGTGCCGCCGGGTGTCAGCCCGACTCTAAACTCATTGTTCTTGATTTCCTTGATAACGCCGATAATCATATGCATCCGTCCTTTTTATGAAATTTTTCATTCCGGATAGACAGACTCATTGTTTTTGCAGGTAGCCAGCACGACATTAGTATAGGTTTTCATGATTCCCGGCACGCTTTTAATCTTGTTCAGCAGCTTTTCCAGCGTCGAAGGGTTGTTTGTTACAATCTTCAGAACATAGTCGTAATTTCCGGCAAGGTAATGGCACTCAAGTATGTCGTTCTCGCTTTGAACAAAGCCCAGAAAGCTCTGAATATAGCTGGGATTCTCCAGGCTTATGAACATGAATGCCGTCAATTCCTTGTGAAAAGAGCTTCCGTCGATGATGGCCACATATCTGCATATCGCTCCGGATGCCTCAAGCTTTTTGACCCGTTCTCCCACCGCAGAAACCGACAGATTCACCTTCTGACCGATTTCGGAAAGCGACGCTCGTGCGTTTTTTTGCAGGAATCGCAGAATATCAACATCTAAATCGTCCATATTATCCTCCGGAATAATTAATTTTATCTTAGCTCTATGCAATAAATATTACAATATACCGTCAATAAGTCAATAATTATTTTTGTATTTATAAGTTTATCCGAAATTTTGTTCTGATTGCACTTGTTCGAAACAACCGGCACAATAATTTTCAAGCCAACAAAAAACAGGGCGGTTGAAAATTTCCGTTTTCAACCGCCCTGTTTTTTGTTTTCAATTTTCAACCGGCCAGTTGCACCACTCGTCGCGGAGTGTTGCCGGCATGGCGAGATAGACCTGTTCGGCGATATCCTCGGTCGTACAGCTAATCTTCTTGTTGATCCAGTCCATATCCAGCGCAATCCCTCCATAGCAAAACAGCGAAATTTGCAGGCGTTCTTCCTTTGTCAGAGGCTTTCCTCTGCTCTTTGTCGTGATTTGTTCGATCATGGCATAGGAATAATCGTACAGAAACGCCGAATACGAGTTCGGACCGACATAGGAAAAAGCGTTCTTCTCACGGTTTCTGTCTCTGTCGGTCGCGCGGAATATCCTCTGATAAAGCTCGCGCCAGCTCTTGCAGTTTTGGGATTTTACCCACTCGTCCAGCTTTTTCTTGTAGTTGTAGTTCATCACATCGTATTTGTCCAGATAATGCCTGTAGAAAGTCGATTTTGAAACTCCGCTCGCTTCCATAATCATCTTGACCGTGATGTCCTCAAACTGATGCTCACGCAGGAGGCGGTTAAACGAGTACAATATATAATCTTTTGTCAGTTCCTTCATCATCACGCCTCCAAATGGGACTCTTTTCAATTATAGTACTATAATGGAACCAATCTGTAAAATAATTTCTTTATTATTGATTTGTATAAAATATATTATAAATGTTGATTGGATGACCTTTGTTTATTGATTATTTACAGGCTTTGCATTGAAACGGCAGGATAAAGTGTCGTTTTTTGTCTTGCTGCAAGTTCAGCCATTTGGACTTTTTAACTAATCAATACTCAAAAAAACAAAGCAATTAAGGAGGAGACACATGGATTACAGGAAATTATTCGACGCAAGCATTTCGAAGGAGTCTGTCGGCGCATGGAGAGGCGCAGGCAAAAAGGCTCTGGGTGTCGTGTGCTGCCACGTCCCGCAGGAAATATTCCATGCGGCGGACGTGCTGCCCGTAAGACTTCGGGCAACGGGCTGCAGCGACTACAGCGAGGCGGAAGTCTGGATGTCCAGCTTCAGCTGCAGCTTCGCAAAATCTATCCTTCAATATTTCATTGACGGAGTATACGAGCTTGACGGACTCGTAACGTCGGACGGCTGCATGCAGGCTGTCAGAATCTACGACAACTGGAGAGCCTATTCGCAGAAGAACGGCAAGGAGCAGGCCATAATCGAAATCGGTGCGCCCCGCATGAACAGCGCGACGACAAAGCTCTATTACAAGGAAGAGCTGAAAATCCTCGCTTCCCAGCTTGAAAAGCTCACCGGAAACAAAATAACAGACGAGAAGCTCCTCAAGTCCATCGAAGTCTACAATGAAGCCCGCATGCTCGTTAAAAAGGTGCTCGAGCTTCAGAAGGCCGAGCAGCCCGTAATCACGGGCGCGGAAGCCCTGACAATCATGCTTGCGGAAACAAATATGCCGATTGAGGAATACATCGAGCTTCTGAAAGCTTTTCTCGCGGATGCTCACAACAGAAAACCCGTTTCCGGCCATCGTGCCCGCCTTATGGTTATCGGCAGTGCGCTGGACAACCCGAAATACATCGAAGCCATTGAGAACAAGGGCGGACTTGTAGTAGCGGACGCGCTCTGCCTTGGCAGCATGACCTTCGGCGACGAGCTCAAGGCCGACAAAGCCGACGTTTTCGGTTCCATTGCAAGCTACTACCTTGACCGTATCGTCTGCCCGCGCATGATAGACAACCGTGACAAGCTCCACGATTTTGTTGTCAGGAAGGCACTTGAATACAAGGTCGACGGCCTTATTTATGAGAAAATGCAGAACTGCGAATGCTGGGGCGGCGAGAACTCCTACCTTGAGCCTGCTCTTAAGGAAGCCGGAGTTCCTGTTCTCTACCTCGAGCGCGAGGAAAAAATTGCGAATATCGGCCAGCTCGAGATACGCGCAGAAGCATTCATTGAGATGATTGAGAAGGAGGTCTGAAAAATGGCATATGTTGATACCGGACTGCAAAAAGTAATAAGCGGCGAAATGAGCACTCTTGACTATATCGCCGGCACAGCCGAGTCCAAGCTCGAGCACTGCCTGAACAAGGACCCCGACGGCAGATGGATATTCGATATACAGGTTGCACAGTGGGCAACGATTCGCGACGCGCATAAGAACGGCAAAAAGGTCATCGCTTTCGGTGGCCCCATTCCTGCTGACCTCATCTATGCCTTCGACTGTCAGCCCTACTACCTGGATCAGCTCCCGCTGTCTACGGCTCCGAACACCGAAATGACCGCAAAATTTATTGACACCTGCGAGGCTAAAACCAATCAGAGCATGTGCGCGCTGGATAAGGTCGAAATGGGCGTTCTGCTCACCGACCAGTACGGAATTACTCCCGACGCCTTCGTATATTCGACAGTTCCCTGCGACTCCTCACGTATTGCCTACCCGATTATGTCAAAGATGTGGGGCTGCCCCACCTTCAACATTGATATGCCCTTCCGCCGCGACGAGCGCGGAATTGCCTATCTTGCCCAGCAGACGAAGGAATTCATCGTCTTCATGGAAAATCTCACCGGTAAGAAGATGGACTGGGACAAGGTAAAGGAGAGCCTGAAGGTCGCAAACCGCACCAACGAGTTGCTTGAGCAGTGCGCAAACCTCAGAAGGCATTCTCCCTGCCCGCTGCCCGGCACCATTCTTGTTACAAACGCCTGCATGAGCGGTCAGGCAGCCGACCCGGCGATGGTTGCTTTCCTCGAAAAGGAGCTTGAAGTCGGCAATATGATGATTGAACTCGAAATGGGCGCATGCATGAACGGTGAAAAATACCGGATGCTCTTCCTGCAGAACATGCTCTGGACCAGCCTGAAAACCTACGGCTATCTTGAGCGCGAATACGGCGCGGTCTGCATCATGGATGTTCTCGGCCACTTCCACGCCGATATCTATGAGCATCTGGACGATCAGGAGGACTGCTACAGGGTCATGGCGCAGAAGATGACGAACCTGCCGATGATTCACGGCGCCGCAGGTCCCGTCGACTACTATTGCGACCGTATCAAGTACCTCATGGACAATTTCAACATCAACACTTCAATTTTCCTCGGACATGTCGGCTGCAAGCACACCTGGGCTTCCACGAAGATTCTGTCCGACTACATCCAGACGAACTACGGCATTCCGACGCTGCTGCTCGATGTCGACTGCATCGACGGACGCTACAAAACGCCCGAAGAGGTTCAGGACGCTATCGGCGAATACCTCACAACCGTTGTAAGAATCTAAATTGTAAGTCTTTATTTTCCAGCCGGAATATGGTATCATTGCGTCATGAATTGATCCGAAATCGGAGGCATGACTGATGAATGAACGTGAACGGCTTATAAGGCGCTGGTTTGAAATGTGGCTTCAGGGCAATTGCTCAGGTATCGAGGACCTGTTCTCGGAGAACTGCGTCTATGTCGAGAGCTGGGGGCCGAAATACGTCGGAGTCGATAAGCTCCGATATTGGTTCGCGGACTGGACCTCGCGCGCCAGAGTGCTGAAATGGGATATAAAGCAGTTTTTTCACAGCTGTAACCAGACCGCTGTCGAATGGTACTTCGAATACCGGATGAACTCCGACTCGGCTGACGGCTTTGACGGCATGACTGTCATCGAGTGGACGGAGGACAATAAAATCAGGTATCTCAAGGAGTTCTGCTGCAAGCTGCCGAATTACGATCCCTATGTGGATATCCGAATGGAATAATGTCAAAAGCTGACAAATAATTATCCGAACCCTCGTCCCTCACAAGACGACGGGTTCGGATTTCTATTTTTCGACAGTTATCTTATCCAAAGGGACGAATTGTGTCATTACCTGCTTGATTTATTTCGTGCAAATGGTAATATATACTTATTATTCCAAATATTGAATAGAGGTGTTGTTATGAGGTCGGTCAAAAAGGCTCTTTGTCTGATTTTGGTCATGACTTTGCTTGTTTCGGTCATGGGCATTACAGCTTTCGCGGATTCATGCAGCGCAGTCCCATTTTCCTCCCCGCTTCTAATCGACGGCGTCAGCGTTTCAATGCAGGCTTACAACATCAACGGGCACAACTATTTCAAGCTGCGCGACATTGCAATGGCCCTCAACGGATCTGCCAAGCAGTTTGATCTTGCTTACGACAGCTCTTTGAACGCAATAATGGTATCGACCGGTCTATCCTATACGCCGGTCGGCGGCGAATGCTCCATCAGCGGCGACACAGGTGCAAAGACGGCGGTGGCAACCTCCTCGTCCATTTACGTAGATAATAATGAGACCGGCTTAACAGCCTACAACATCGGCGGCTACAACTATTTCATGATACGCGCCCTGGCCGCGAAAATCGATTTTGGCATCAGCTATGACATCGGTAAAAATTCGATTGCCGTCAATACTTCCACCGGCTATACAAGCGACGGTTCCGAAGCGAGAACTATTTCCGGAAACTGGGCGCAATTCCATTCTGATTATACCGGCAGCTTTTCATATGGATTCTCGTTTGACTCCAGCGGAAAATTCTACAACTTTAGCACAAAATACGGTGATTATAATTATTCAAACGGGCAAGGCAGTACAGGCGGGCTCGCTGTGGGTGTGGATGCCGGGCCCAATCTTACTGACTATTTTACTGTCAAGACCTCCGGTTCCCAGCAGATTCTTAAACTCGGGACATATTCTTTTACGAAAACCGACAGCTCCAGCGGGATTTTTGGTACCTGGTCATATACAGGTGGAATCGGCGATGGTCTCGGAATAATTAACCTCAGATTCCTGGCCGACCAGCTTGACGTTGACACTTATATTCAAGCCGCAACCTACACGGTCTCCGGCGACACCATCAGCTTCGTCAATAACGACGGGAGCTGCGATTCCTGGATATACAGCGTAACGACAGAGAACGGGCATCAGGTGTTCCATCACGGTGCACAGGCCTACTCTTAAAGAGCACTTCTCTCCCTGCGAGGAAAATCCAGAAGGCACCGAAAACGTTTGTTTTCAGTGCCTTCTTCATATGTCCTGTTTTGCCGTATCAATTTCTCCGGCTTCCGTTGACCAGCAGCAAAAACCGCAGAAGCTGAGCGAGCGACACGGCGAGAGCCGCTACATAGGTCAGCGCGGCGGCGTGCAGTACCCTGCGTGAGCCTTGAAGCTCCTCTTCCGTCAGCATGCCCTGTCCCTCGATTGCGAGCAGCGCGCGGTGACTCGCGTTGAATTCCACGGGCAGCGTGATTATCTGGAAAGCCACGCAAACCGTAAAGAGTATTATACCGGCATAGGCAACCATTACTAAGTCCTTCGCGTAATAGCTCATGATTAGTCCGATGATAATGAGCGGCATCGCAAGCTTCGAGCCGATATTCGTTGCTGGTATAATCGCTGCTCGAAGCTTAATCGGGGCGTAGTCCTCGGCATACTGCAAAGCGTGTCCCGCCTCATGGCAGGCGACGCCGATTGCCGCCGTTGAGGTGCTGTCGTAAACGGGCTGGGAAAGCCTGATAACGTTGTCTCTCGGGTCATAGTTATCGGTGAGATTGCCCGAAATGCGTTCAATGCGGACGTTCGTGAGTCCGTTTGCGTAAAGCACTCTCTGCGCCGCCTGCGCACCCGTTATATGTGAGGCCGAAAACTGCCGGTCGTATTTTTTAAAAGTTGATTTTACTCTTGCGCTCGCCCATATCGCCAGAATTACCGTGGGCAGGACAAGGTAAATATAGGTCGGGTCGAAAAACATAGCGTCCTCCTTTAGGATATCTTGCTGTAAATAGTATGCTCTGTATGATATACAATAGTTTGTTACCCTTGATAATTCATCAAATTTCTGTTAATTTTGTATTTATGAAAAATGCATATTTCTTCTTTCGGCTCTTCCCAATCTCCGGCAAATGTAGTATCCTAATATCAAACAAAAAATTATGAGGTGACCGCTATGAAAACGCTGCTGAAAAACGGAAAAATCGTAGACGGCTCGGGTTCGGAGCCTTATTTTGCGGACATACTTGTCGAGGGTGACAAAATTCAAAAAATCGGCAAAGAGCTTGGGGACGAAGCCGACAAAATCATTGACTGTGCGGGGCTCGTCGTCGCGCCCGGCTTCATCGATGTACACTCGCACAATGACTGGTTTGCCGCAAGGCAGAATAACGATCGCTTTTTCTCACCGTTTCTGGAGCAGGGCATCACGACTCAGGTCACCGGAAACTGTGGCTTTTCGCCTTTCGGCTATGACAAGGATACAAAGCACAAGGAGCTTTTGGGCAGCGGGCTGTTCACCCTTGGCGACGTCGAGGGTGACACCAGCACTCTTCCCGCTTTTGCGGACGCAGTCAAAAAGCTTCCGCTGAACATCGTCCCGCTCTACGGGCATATGAGCGGCAGAATCGGCATCAGCGGCTACGACAGCCGTGAGCTCACGGAATACGAGCTAACGCACTTCGACGAAATAATCGAAAAGGCGCTTACTGACGGCGCGGCGGGTATTTCCTTTGGTCTTATGTACGAGCCTGACCGCTACGCTCCCTATGAAGAATTAAAACGTGCCGCCGCGATTTGTGCAAAGCACGGAAAGATCCTCACCATTCACGGCAGAGCCTGCTCCGCTGTCTCCACCTCTTACGCTCCTCCCGTGGGCGGAAGGGCGCACAATCTGCGCGCAATGGATGAAATGGCGCAGCTCGCTCGTGATACGGGCGTCAAGCTTCAGCATTCGCATCTGATTTTTGTCGGAAAAACAAGCTGGAAAACAGTTGGTGAAGCCCTTTCTCTGGTCAAAAAGCTCAACGCCGAGGGGCTTTCCTTTAAATACGACTCTTATTCGCTGACCTACGGTGCTTCGGTCATTTCCGTCGTGCTGCCGGTCTGGTTCCTCGCTCTCCCCAAGAAAAAGCAAAAAAGCAAGGTTGCAAAGCTTCGTCTTGCTTTTGAAATCGGACTTACAAAGAAGATGCTTGGCTTTGATTTCAGTGACATCGTCATTACCTGGCTTGCAAAAGGTTATGAAACGCTCATAGGCAAAACCGTAACCCAGATTGCTGACGAATGGGGCGTTTCGGAGCTTGATGCATACATAAAGCTGGTCGAGCTCAGCGAGGGCCGCGGGCGCGTTCTCATGCATAGGTATCTGACAAAGAACATCGTTCTGAAGCTGATGAACGATGAAAACTGCCTGTTTATGACGGACGCATGGGTTGAGGAAGAGGGCAAGCAAAATCCCTCCTGTTTCCTGTGCTTCCCGCTCTTTCTAAAGCTGGCGCGCGAAAACGGCCTCAGCCTTTCAGCAATGATACATCGCATGACGGGCATGGCGGCTGACCGCTATATGATACCCGAGCGCGGTCTGCTAAAGGAAGGCAACTTCGCGGACATCGTCGTTTTCGACGAGAAAACTATCGGTCCCGGTGAGTCCGAGGAAGGCAGACCTGTTGGACTGAGCCTTGTAATGGTGAACGGCGCGCTCGCCGTCGATAACGGAGCGTTTACCGGTAATGGCGACGCCGGCCGTCTGCTTTTACAGAAGGAATAAATAATAAATCGGCTTCCCGTCGGGGAAGCTGTCAATGACGGCGACTTGTTGAGGCGCTCGACGTTTGGAGGATAAATATGGAACTTAAAGATGTAATGCAGCAGAAGGTTTTTGCTGTGGTCGGCGACACGCTGACCGAGGGAAAATACGCCTGCAAGATCAAAAACCGCCTGATTGAAAACGGCTACACCGTTTACGGTGTCGGCAAGGAGCTTGCAACCTTGAACGAGGTCGGCGAAAATGTCGATATTATTGACCTTTGCATTAATCCCGTGAGGGGGCTGGAACTCATTAAGGAATGCGAAAGGCCTTTTAAATGCATCGTTATTCAGCCCGGTGCCGAGAGTGCTGAGCTCTGCGCGTACCTGCGCAAAGAGAAGCTCCCCTATATTGAAAACTGCCTGCTTGTGGGCATGAATCTTTACTGCGACAACTAGAAACAGAAACGGAGGCTAATATGCACTGCACGAAAAAACTGACGGACGATATATACTGGCTCGGCGCGAGCGACAGAAGACTTGCCAAATTTGAAAACGCTTTTCCGATTCCGAGAGGCATCTCCTATAATTCCTACCTCATTGACGATGAAAAAACCGTTCTGCTCGACACTGTTGATAAGGCCGTGAGCGGACGCTTCTTTGAAAACCTTGAATTCGCACTCGGCGGGCGGGCGCTTAACTATGCGGTAGTCGACCACATGGAGCCCGACCATTGCGCAACGCTTGGTGAGCTGGTTTTGCGCTATCCCGAAGTGAAGCTTGTTGTCAACGCAAAAACCCTCACGATGATAAAGCAATTTTTCGATTTCGACGTCGATTCCCGCGCGGTAATCGTATGCGAAGGCGAAACGCTCTGCACGGGCAGGCATACGCTTGCCTTCTATATGGCGCCGATGGTTCACTGGCCGGAGGTCATGGTTACCTATGACGCATACGAAAAGGTGCTGTTCTCCGCTGACGCCTTCGGCACCTTCGGCGCGCTCGGCGGCAACATCTTCGCCGACGAAATGGATTTTGAGGCCGACTGGCTGCCCGACGCGAGGCGCTATTATTCAAACATAGTCGGAAAATACGGCGCTCAGGTGCTGTCGCTTCTGAACAAGGTCTGCACGCTTGATATAAAAATGCTCTGCCCGCTCCACGGCCCCGTCTGGCGCGAAAATCTCGGCTGGTATGTTGATAAGTATCGAAAATGGGCCGCGTGGGAGCCTGAGGAAAAGGGTGTAATTATCCCTTATGCCTCAATTTACGGAAACACTCAGAACGCCGCCGAAATAATTGCGATTAAGCTCTCCGACAGAGGCGTGCGCAACATCCGGATGTACGACGTTTCGTCCGTGCATCCCTCTTACATTGTTTCGGACAGCTTCCGTTTCAGCCACATCGTTTTTGCGTCCTCAACCTATAACGGAGGTATCTTCTCCGCTATGGAAACTCTGCTGCTGGCTCTCAAAGCACACGCCCTCCAGAACCGCACCGTTGCTTTCATCGAAAACGGCACCTGGGCGGCACAGAGCGGAAAGCAGATGCGCGAAATCGTAGCCGGCATGAAGAACATGACTGTAATCGAACCAACCGTATCTCTTAGATCTTCTCTCAAAGCAGGGCAGGAATCGGAGCTTTCCGCTCTTGCTGTCGCTCTCTGCGCTGCGCTGTGATTAAGTATCCAGCCGAACTACGAACCTATACGCTATGACAAGGAACTGCCGCAATTTGCGGCAGTTCCCTTTATCTGTCAAGCTCTGTCTTTATGAGTCCAAACTCTGATTAGTCGTCACAGCGGCAGCAAACTCCGTTGAGCAGGCAGCCGAGCAGGCGAATAAACTCTATCACCAGCAAAGTTGCGAAAAATGCAGCAAGTGCAACTAAAACTATTGAAAAAATCTCAGTTATTACGAGAGTAATTGAAAGCGCAATCAGCGTCACAACAACTGTGCCGATAATCGCAGCCAGCATTACCGCTCCGTTGCAGCATAGGCAGCATCCTAGGATTGAACGCCAAGCCAGTGATGAGGAGAATAATGCCACCACAAAGAAAATCAGCATCAGAACCGCAAAGCCGAACAAAATCCACAGCACCGTAACAATGCTTCCAATCGAATCAAACGCAAACAGGAGCGCTACTATTGTAGCTACCACGACTGCTGCAAGAACGCTCAGGCAGATGCCGCAACCGTTCCCGCATGTTCTATCACAATTCATCGAGTCCCTCCTTTCTTTAACCGAAGTCCTTAAACTCGATTTATTACGTGGATTGCACTCTCCGGAATTTCTCGTGACAGTAAAGCTATTATCCTATCAAGAGAACATTTCTACAATTTCCCGAGCAAGAGCGCAAGCCACGCTCAACACATCATATGTGAAAGGCGGCTTAATGGTCACGAAAAAAATGACAAAAAAAAGGCCACTCACATATAATGAGGGGTTAAGCTGTTTCGGAAATTAACGGTATAGTCCTAAATAATTGCTTTTTTGACGGGTTTTCACTGCTTTATAGAAGCAACTCAGATATTTTATCAAGTTTATCCACGGGCTCAAAACAAGTTTTGCCCCGACAAAATAAAATAGTTTTTCGCTTGACATATATATCATTATGATATATCATCATTGTATCTTAATGATATATGGTGACCTTATGAAAGAAAACACAGGAAAAACAAAATATGTGCTTCTCGGGCTTCTGGCGCACAGCCCTCAAACCGGTTATTCGATTAAGAAATCCATTGAGTATGAGTACAGCCATTTCTGGCAGGAGAGCTACGGACAGATTTATCCAACCTTAAAGACCCTGGTCGCTGAAGGTTTCGCGGTCTCATCCGGTCTGTCCGATTCAGACGACGGTCGGGGGCAGATTGTTTACACTATCACGGACAACGGCGCAGCCGAGCTAAAAAGGTGGCTTTCCGTGCCGCCGGACGTGGAGAAATTACGATATGAGATTTTGCTGAAAGTATCCTTTGGCGCGAACACAAAGCCTGAGATTCTGCTTAAGCATCTGGATGATTTCATCGACAGGAACGAGAAAACGGTCTCCGAGCTGGACGGCTTTATCGAGGTTTTTCACGCGCTGAAGGAGCGCGGCGACGACCACACTTATAATGAATTGACCGCTCTCTGCGGGAAATATGTTTATACCGCTATGAGAGACTGGGCATTGGACGCAAAACGGATAATTTCCGAGAGAGAGGCTTAACAAAATGAGACAAAAAATCCGTAAAGGCATACTTACATTTCTGGCGCTTATGTTTCCGCTGTTATTTTTCTTTTTATCCCCATACGTTATTATCGCGTCGGCGTCAGAAGGCATATTGAACGGCAGCGCCATTGTTTTCGGACTATTGTTTCTCTTTTCCGTCGTAGGCAGCCGCCTCTTCTGCGGCTGGCTTTGCCCCGGCGGCGCAATACAGGACTTTGTCTTTGTTTCCAACGATAAACGCTGGAACGGAAAGTGGAAAAACGCCTTGAAGTACATAATATGGGCCGTCTGGTTCTCCTTCATTGTCTTTTTATGGGTAAAGCACTGGCCGCTCAAGCCTGACTTTTTCTACATGATCGGGCTCGATTTGCCCGTTGTAATAATGTATTTTTTCGTAACTACCCTGATTTTCGTGCTCTCGCTTTTGACCGGAAAGCGCGGCATGTGCCATAGTCTATGCTGGATGGCACCCTTTATGGTCATCGGCGAAAAGCTTGCGGATCTTCTGCATATTCCAAGATTTCGGCTGAAGGCCAAAAGCGAGCTCTGTGTCTCCTGCGGAAAGTGTAGCAAGAATTGTCCTATGAGCCTGAATGTCGCGGAGATGGTTAAAACGGGTAAGCTCAGTTCACTCGAGTGCATTTCCTGTCTTGAATGCGTGGACGGCTGTCCCAAAAAAGCAATAAGCTTCGGTATAAGCCGCTGAAAAAGGAAACGCCGCAACAAAACGCGGCGCTTCCTTTTTATTGCCTGATAAGTATTTTCGTCACTTCGGCAATATACAGGGTATGCTGATCGTTATCGGGATACATCGCGTCGTTGAGCTCCCGTGACATGAAGCACTCCGCCTTATACTCCTGAGCGTAAAGCTTTTTGCAGAGTATCGCAATATTCGCCTGTTCAAAATACGGCACCCCACCAGCGTGTAGAACCGTCAGGCCGGCTTTTTCAATTTTGTTCTCATCCTTCCCGGATACAGAACCAAAATACGCCAGCTGCTTCTTAAATTCCGGAGCGAAAAAAGTAAGGGAAAAGCTCTCGGAACCGTCCACGAATTCCTTGGTGTAGCGCTGCGGACGAATTGCAATGAACGCAACGTTATGCTCCCACATAACGCCCAGACCTCCCCATGAGGCCGTCATCGAATTTGGCTTTCCGTCCTTTTCTGCGGTAATAAGCATCCAGTCCTTACCTATCAGCTTAAACGGACTATATTCGAATTGCTCAGGTTTTATCTCTCTGAAATTATTCATTTTCTTCTCCTTTCGGGCTTTGTATCTCTACATGAAATATATATACATATTATAAAATACGAATTACCTCTTTGTAAATCGCTTTTTCAAATTAAGCACGCTTATTCATATCTTTCGAGGGTCTGACCCAGCTTTCGATATCCTCCTGTGCAGGATTGTCAAGAAGCTTTCCGAATATGTCAAAGCGCGAGCCGTGACAGGGGCAGTCCCAGCTCTTTTCATCGGGGTTCCATTCGAGCATACAGCCCAAATGCGGACACGTAATTTTAACAATATAGCTTTTCCCTTCGTCGTCCTTATACACGCCGTATTTCGAGCCGTCATATTCAACGACTCCGCCATGCCCGTTTTGCACGTCATGGGTTTTTTCCTTTGGAATATCAAAAGCACCTTTTCCGAGACCTTTAACCGCCTTGAGCGCGTTTTTGCCGATAGACTTTGCCGCAGGCGGCGTAGTATGTCTTTTCGGAGAAAAAACAGGTCCATAGAGGTATTTATTTCCAGCAATTTTGCTGCTTATAAGCTGGGCCGCCACCATTGAGCTTGTCATTCCCCATTTGCCGAAACCGGTGCAAACAAACCAGTTCAGGCGCGAGCGTGAGTACCTTCCGATGTAGGGCACACCGTCCGGAGTCATGCAGTCCTGAGCCGACCAATGCCTTGTTTCTTGACTGTCGGGCCATAGCTTTTTTGCTTCCCTACGAAGTTTTTTGTACTGTCCGCCTTCCTTGTTCTCACCTGTTCGGTGTCCCCCGCCTCCGAGCAGCGTTATATCACCGTAATTCCTGAAAGACAGCCCGTCCGGGTCGACTCCGAGATAGGTTCCATTCATCTTTGCGGCATTTTCAAGCGCAAGTACATAGCTTCGTCCCTGATGCATTCTTACCCAGTAGTAGCCGGGAATGTTTATAAAGGGAAAATGCGCGGCAAAAACAATATACTTTGCATTGACGGTTCCCTCATCGGTAACGATAAGATTTTCTTCGACTTTTTTTACCTTGGTATGCTCATATACCGTAATTTCTCCTGATATTGCACTCAGAAATTTCATGGGGTTAAAGCTTGCCTGCCCGCCATACCGCAGCGCGCCCTTCACCGGAAAAGGCAGCTCCGTCTGAGTCGTGATTTCCGCGTCGAAGCCAAGCTTCAGTGCTGCATCAAGCTCCCGCTCGAGTAGAATTGTGTCTTCCATAGTATAAAGATAAGCGGAGCAGTCCGCAAAATCGCAGTCAACGCTTTTATCGAGAATTAAGTGCCTATACTCATCAATTGCCTGCGTGTTGGCGGCGGCGTACTGCCTTGCCCTGTTAATTCCGAAATTGTTTATCAATCTGTCATATATCAGGTCATGCTGAGCCGTTATTTTAGCCGTCGTGTTTTTCGTCTGTCCGGAGCCAAGACGATTGGCTTCAAGAAGCACCGTTTCAATCCCCCGTTTGGATAGATAAAACGCTGTCAGAACACCGGCAAGTCCGCCGCCGATGACAGCGGCATGCACGGAAATATTCCCTTTCAAAGAAGGTCTTTCCTTTATATCTACAGTTGCGTTCCATATTGACTCCATTCTTTTCACCTCATGCCTATAATGCGCATAAATGGCGAAAATAACCTTGGAACTTCAGGATATATTCTTCCGTCTATATATGCAGGCAAAGTATCCGTCTGCATCATATTAGTTTGCCTTGATATATTACGTTTGCGTTACATAGTATATATCGTTATTGACCTTACAAGGATGCTGTGTTAGCATGAGCACACAGGAGAAGAAGTATCGCTACTCCTGTTATATCGGTACTTACGTTTGATGGTTGGCCTAGGATATCCAAGTCATCAAACGCTGTACATAAAAAGGGCCCCGAAAAGGGCTACTACTAGAAGGAGGAGTTTCATAGTATGAAATCTCTCAAAAGAACTCTCAGCCTCGTACTTGTTCTGACTATGTGCCTCGGTCTGATTGGCATTGCTTCCGCCGCTTCCTTCACCGACGACAGCAACATTCAGTACAATGAGGCCGTCAGTGTCATGAACGGCATTGGCGCGATCAACGGTTATACCGACGGTACATTTAAACCTACCGGCACCATCACCCGTGAAGAAGCAGCAAAAATGGTCACCTATGCTATTCTCGGGTCCACAGTCGCTTCTAAGCTCAGCGTTTCCTCCACCGGTTTCACTGATGTAGCGGCTTCCCGCTGGTCCGCTCCCTACATTGCTTACTGCGTAAGTCGTGGAATCATCAATGGTAACGGCGACGGCACATTTGCTCCCACAGCTAATGTCACCGGCTATCAGCTTGCAAAGATGATGCTCGCAGCAGCAGGCTACGGCAAGGCGAATGAATTCATCGGCGCAAGCTGGGAACTCAACGTTGCCGTTACGGCGAACAAGTACAAAGTGTTCTCAAGCTCCAAAGCTTCCGACTTCAGCAAGGCTGCAAGCCGTGAAGAAGCAGCTCTTTATGTGTTCAACGCTCTCAGCAAGGTTCCCCAGGTCACCTACTCCAAGCTCAACGAAGCTTACACCAAGGTCACTGCCGGAACTCACGATGTCAACGGTGATACATACGCTCAGATCATCGACGACGTTTACACGACTCTCGTTACCGTTCCCGCAACTGTCGGCGGCAGCACCGGCTTCTTCTGGAAGCAGGGCAACACCAACATCTCCGGCTTCGTAACCAGCGATGTTGCTCTCGCTACCAGCACAGACGGCACCTCTTTTGCGAGCCTCACCACCAGCTCCAGCACTGATTATATCAACTATCAGGCTGACACCTCCCCCGCTGTCACTTATTACTACAATGACGGCGCAGCGTCCACGTCTTGGCCCACAGCCGATACGCTTGCAAACAACGAAGCCGCTATCAAGGCTCTTTGCGCAACTCCCGGCGCAATTGTAAAGTTCCTTGATACGGATTCCGACAGCCAGTATGACAAAGTCTCCGTAACAGTCAAGACTGTCGAGAAGCTTGCCGCAGCTCCCTCCACCACGACTTCCGGCGCTGTGACGACCGTTACTGTCGGTACAATCAACAAGACCTCCGACATGATCTCCTATCCCTCCGGCCTTGTGAAAGGCGACATCGTTCTTTACTATACCTCCGCAACCGGAAAGGTATATGTCGAGAAGGCAGCCGCTGTCACAGGTTCCATCACTTCCTATGTCAACGGTTCTTATGTCATAATCAACAGCACAAAGTATTATCCCTCCGGCCTGTACATCACCGGCGGTTCTTCTGCCAACGTAACCAGCGCCGCTCTGCAGGCTCTTATCGCCAAGGCAGGTTACACCTTCTATCTCGATAACGGCGGCAACATCTGCTATGTGGTTGCTCCCACCGGTGTAGCTACTGTTTCCAACACCTTCTTTGTATCCGCAGTCCAGAAGACGACCACCTTCGGCACTGACTCATATCAGGCTGCCATCGCGAAGATGGATGGTTCTCAGGACGTTATCACCGTTAAAAAGACCGCTTCCTACGGCGGCACTCTGACAACTGTTGCATCCGCCACCGCCGGCCTTGTAACCAGCGGCAACCTCGGCGCAGGCCTCTTCTACACCTACGCTGTGAACTCCGACGGATCCTACAACCTGACCGTCGCTCAGAATCAGTCCGCTAACGTTACCGACATCACCAAGGGCGCAAGCAACGTAGCTCTTGATTCCGGCGACACCTCCTTTGTCGTAACAGGCAGCAAGGCTCAGTTCCTCGGCGCTGCTACCTCGGTCGGTGCTACATGGACCGGTGCGACCACTTCCTACACCGCTTCCAAGATTGCAACCTCCGGCACAGTCTTCATGTACTATAACTCCACAACGAAGACCTACACTGTAAAAACCGGCATCACAAACGCTCTCAGCTATGCTGCCGGCGGCACAGTCTACGTCCTCACCGATTCCACCGACACCTACGCACAGGTCGTCATCTGCACCGGCGCTTCCTCCACGTCCTCCGCTTCCGGCTACGATCAGCTTTTCGTAACCAGCGACGAGATGGTCACGGTTGACGCCAACAACACAACGCTTTATAGCTACACCGCAGTTGTCAACGGTGTTAAGGACAAGGCTGTCACAAGCTACCAGAGCCTTACTAAGGGTGTTCTGTACTTCGCGAAGGATTACGCAACAAACGGCTCTATCAACACAGCGGCTCTCATTTCCGACATCAATGCCGGCACGAAGCACATCGCTCTTGTTGACCTCACCTATTCCAACGGCACCCTGACCGTTGACGGCGGAACCGACGCATCCTACATTCTTTCCAGCAACGTTGCCATCTATCTCTGCAACGTCACCGCATCCGGCACAGCCGTATCTCAGATCACTGCCGAAACCGCAGACGCTCTGACCTATGACACCACGAACGATGCAGTTTACCTCATCCCGACCTCCGCATCCGATGCAACTGTCGCTGCAATCTATATCTTCGTCGACTAATTTCATCGATTGCTAATCAAAAACGCTGAACGCGTTTAGATAGCGGAACGCCCCAAGGCATGTGCGCCTTGGGGCGTTTTGTTTTTCTAACCTTCCGGTATTGTCCCGCTATCTTTATCAGCCGTTTCCGACGGGAACCATGTGTCGGGTACCTCTTTTTCTTCAATCGTCTGCTCGCCCTCAGGCGTACAGACCAGTACACTAATTATCATAATTTCACCCCGTATATAACAAATCTTGAGCCGGCGGCAATATTTACGCTGCCGCTGTTGGTCAGAAAATTAATGCTTGCAAAGTCGGATAGTTTGGAAAGCTGTTTATATGCAAAGCCGTCTCGGACAAAATTACCGCTGGCTACTCCCGCGCTGCCGGATTTAATAAGCAGCGGGCCGGAAACAACCGAGCCAATTGGTGTGTATCCGGAAATCTCCATTCGAGCAGCTATATAATCACTGCTGGGCGCTCCGAACTGTGCAACAAAATCTCTGAAATAGTTGCTGTAGTTATACATTGTTTCGGCAGGATACCCTCCTGTGTTGTTTATTCTCGCGTAAATTGCTGTAGCGTTACCCATAGTGCTGACCGCCAGAGTCGCAAATATCTGCAGCATAGCGTACTTCGAAATATCGATGCCCGATACGTTTAAATCGACCTGCTGTGCTGACGACGCAGTCGTAATGTCCATAAGTTTTACATATGGACATGCGCTTACCGCCGCATCAATTTTCCTGTTGTTCTCATTCATATCCTCCATCAGGAACGGGTCAGTCAAGACCCATTGGTTGAGCTTAAGATTTGCTGTCTTATATGTGCTTGCCATTTATTTACCTCCTTAATCCAATTTTTCAGTCTGTCTTCACACATATCGTGCAAAGTGCATCAATGTGTATACTTTCGTACAAATAATACTATTTGGAAGATAATTTTCGTATTAAAAAGTGGCGTATCTCTTTCGAGTAACGCCACTTGTATACGAAATTATGTTTTCCTTGCTCTCATCTTACCCAGAGATTGAATTTACTGTTGTTACCACTCTGCTAAACGCAGTTTCGCTGTCTGTCAAGAGAGTCTTTGTAGATGACCACGAGCTCGCAAATGGCGAGGCGGCAATGCTCGAAACATTTTTTGCCGCTTCGGTGCATTTGAGGTATGCACTGTTCAAATCGTCATAGGCTGAGGAGTATGCTGAATTCGTCTTGCAGAAGGCAGCTGTGGTCTTTGCACATTCGGCAGCAGCTAAAACGTTTTCTTTTGCCTTAGCAAGACCTGTAAGTGTAGCTGTAGTACCGCCGTTAATAGCGTAGGTGTAGGCGTCGCTGAAGCATCCAGAAGCAAAGGAGGCATATTCTTGTCCCTTCTTCACCGCTGCAAGCAGCTCCGCTTTCGAGGTGATTTCACCAATCTCTACTGTTCCAGGTGTAGCAGGAGTAATTGTGAATTTGACTCTCAGGCTTGTGTCCGCCATGCGTGTGACGATTGCCGCCATCTCGCTGCGCAGAATCATGTCGGTAGGGTTAAAATTCCCCGCTGCTGTTTTCCCCGTCACAATACCGGCCCGATAAAGTGTGTAGACACTTGTATAGGAGGTTTCGAGCGAAACATCGGGGATTTGTCCGATTTCAATCGTGTTTATCGCGGAGAGTACGGAAGCCGGCAGAGCCGCTGCAAGTATTTCCGCGACCTGCAAACGGGTAGCGTACACGTCGTAGTTTTCAAATCTGTTTGCGGTGATTATTCCATTTGAAACCGCATAGTTGACATAGGCTTGATACCACGGTGTTGACGCAGTAAAGCTCGCGCTTCCGGCCGTATATATGCTGCTGAGCCTTGCCGCCATCGCGACAACCTCGGAAATCTTTACATTCGAATCAGCACCAAAGCTTCCGTCTGTATTGCCGAGCATAAGTCCGTATTCATAAGCTGCCTCGACATTCGGGCTGAACCAGTCACCCGAAGCCACGTCTCCGAATTGACCGTTTTTATATGTATGTGTCTTCTGGAAATTCGAAAGTCCGGACTGCGCAAATGCGGTGACGGACAGCAAAGATATAGTCATCATAATACAAAGAACAAACGAAATCGTTTTTTTCATGTTGTATCCCTCGCTTTCTAACAGTATTTTACCATATTATTAGCGTATTTCAAATAACAATATGAAAAAAACAAAAATGTTTACATCTGCTTTGAAACATAGTTTGCTCTGCTGTCCGCTCGCTCAATAACTTTCGTTCACACTAAGCTCTCTATTCCCTCATTTTTAAGGCGAAGCCGCCGATACCCGCCAAACGTTCATATTCCCGCTGTGCCTTAACAGCCACAGCGCAGTGCTTTGAAAAGCGGCGGTTCAGTTCAAGCATTTTTGCGGACGAGTGAGAATGCCCCTTTTTAAGCAACGCCTCACCCTTTCGCCGCTCTCTTCGAATTATCCACCAGTTTAATTCAATTTGAGCGGCCTTCAGTTTAAGTTTGAGTCTTCCCATTTTTCTATACTTCCTTTAAGCAATTGATTTGGATTCTATTATCCAACATTGAAGTTATAGCTCTTAAAGCAGGTCGAATGTTGTCGTCAATTGTCGGTGCCGAGAGTAATTTGGTGTAGAAAAACTTCATCAGCAAGCGTCAATATTTGTAAATTATCACAAAAAGTCGATTTCCTCTTAATAACTGTCCAAAATTATCTTTCTTTGTGACCGAATCACAGATGTTCAAGGTTCTTATGGCTATAATTAAGACAAAGAAAAGAATAAATGAAACTCAAAGGAGATGTCGATATGTCAGTTGTAACTGTAACATCCAACAATTTCGAAGAAGAAGTCTTAAAATCCCCCGTTCCCGTTCTGATAGATTTCTGGGCCTCCTGGTGCGGCCCCTGCAGAATGCTCTCGCCGGTCATCGAGGAAATCGCGGGCGAGGTGACAGACAAGAAGATCTGCAAGGTCAATGTTGACGAGCAGCCGGAGCTTGCTCGCAGGTTCGGCGTGATGAGCATTCCGACTCTGGTCGTTATGAAAAACGGAGAGCTCTTTAAGAAGTCTCTAGGAGTACAGCCGAAAAGCTCGGTATTGTCCATGTTTAACGCGTAGAACATAAAAATATGCTGCCGCTAATATTCGCGGCAGCATATTTTTTTATGCGGACCTCATCCGGCAATTCTTTTCAGTTTTGCTTTATCCAGAATTTTCACGCCTCCGCGGGAGACCTCCACCAAGCCCTCTGTTGAAAAATACTTCAGCATGCGTGACACCACCTCGCGCGCGGAACCCATGTATTTTGCGATTTGCTCCTGCGTCAGCTTTATGGTGTCGCCTCCGTCCTTGGCGTTTTCGTCGAGCAGGAACACGGCAAGTCTCCGGTCGAAGCTCATGAACAGTATCTGCTGCATTGCCCACATGACCTCGGAAAAACGCTCTGTCGCGATTCTGAGCGCAAAATTCTCCACATAGACATTGTCCTCCATAAGCCTCGAGAAAGCGCCGGAGCTGATAATATAGACCTCGCTTTTCACTTCTGCGTCCACAAAGACATCGAAAGTTATGGATTGAATGACGCAGGAGGCGGAAAGCATGCAGATATCACCCTGATAAAGTCTGTACAGGGTGATCTCCTTGCCCTCGTCCGAGAGCATATAAGCCCGAAGGCACCCGCTCTTAACCAGAATCGCGCCTGTGCAATTTCCCGTATTGCCGTGGATATTCTGCCCCTTATCGTATTCGGCAAAGGATGTCTGAATGCAAAACTCCCTCTTTTGTGCTTCGCTCAGTTTATCCCAAAAGGGAAACCAACGGGCAAAAAGCTCTTCGCAGTTTATAGGCATTACAGCATTCCTCCTTAAAGACTTTGGTATATTTTATCACACAAAAGCCGACAGTACAATGCTGACTGCTGTCAGTTATAAATCGACAAGCAATATTTGCACACTCTTGACGGCTGATGTATAATACCTTTTAATAGGCATCATATTAAAGCTGCGGAATGAGCATACTGTTCGCCGCGCATTCGGATGCATTTTTAAAAACAATTGCGAATGACTAAAGACCGGAGGTGTTATTTTGAGCAAAGTATTGGTACTGGGCGGTGCGGGCTATATAGGCTCCCACACTGTCTATGAGCTTATGGACGAAGGTTTTGAAGTCGTCATAGCTGATAATCTTGAAACGGGTCATAGGGGCGCCGTCCATCCGGACGCAAAGCTCTACGTCGGAGATATCAGGGACAGAGCCTTTCTTGACGGCATTTTTAAAAAAGAAAATATTGACGCGGTCGTACATTTTGCCGCCTATTCCCTTGTCGGTGAGAGCATGACTGACCCTCTCAAATATTACGCAAATAACGTCGGCGGGACGCAGGTGCTGCTATCCAGCATGGTTGCCAACAAGGTAGAAAAAATTGTCTTTTCTTCCACTGCCGCAGCCTATGGGGAACCTGAACGTATTCCGATTTTGGAGAGCGATCCGACCGAGCCGACAAACGCTTACGGCGCAACGAAGCTCGCCATGGAACAGATGTTTAAATGGACGAGTCTCGCCCACGGCATAAAATATGCCTCCTTGCGCTATTTTAACGCCTGCGGCGCTCATCCAAGCGGGCATATAGGAGAGGATCACAACCCCGAAACTCATCTTATTCCCATCGTTTTGCAGGCCGCCAACGGCACAAGGCCGGATATCAGGGTCTTCGGCACGGACTATGAGACAAAGGACGGCACCTGTGTGCGTGACTATATCCATGTCTGTGACCTTGCTCAGGCGCATGTCAAGGCTCTGCGCTATTTAATGGCCGGCGGCGAAAACAATATTTTCAATCTCGGAAACGGCGTGGGATTTTCCGTAAATGAAGTAATCACGGCGGCAGAGGAAGTTGTTGGGCACAGTATACCCACCGAAATTTCCGACAGACGTGCAGGCGACCCTGCGGTTCTCGTCGCTTCCAGCGATAAGGCGAAGACCGTTCTCGGCTGGGAACCCCACTATGAGAGCCTTTACACTATTCTTGAGACCGCCTGGAAATGGCACCGCTCTCACCCCAACGGCTTTGACGAGGACAGATAAAACACGAAAAAGAATGAAGCAGGTTTGCACCTGCTTCATTCTTTCTGTTATATGACTAAGTACCCTGTTATATTTGAGCCAATTTGAACTGTTCAACAAGGTTTTTAAGCGCTTCTGCCTGACTTGAAAGCTCTTCGCTTGCGGCAGCGCTTTCCTCGGAGGTTGCGGAGTTCATCTGAACAACGGAGGATACCTGCTCAATTCCCGTTGAAATCTGGGCAATTGCAACAGCCTGTTCTTGTGCCTGAGTTGATATTTCTTCGACATGTTTGCCGACAGCTGCGGACTTTGCAGCAACTTCCGCGAAGCCCACACTTGTCTTATTTACAAGTGCAGTTCCTTTTTCGACAGCTTCAATTGAGCTTTCTATGAGGGCTGTAGTATTCTTGGCGGCTTCAGCCGATTTTTGCGATAGATTGCGAACTTCGTCGGCAACAACCGCAAAGCCCTTGCCGGCGGCTCCCGCTCTGGCTGCTTCAACAGCAGCGTTGAGCGCAAGGATGTTAGTCTGGAATGCGATGTCATCGATTGTCTTAATAACCTTGCTTATGTTCTTCGACGTAGCCGATATTTCGTCCATTGCCTGACGAGCTAATTCCATGTCGCTTACGCTGGACCGCATAATTTCATCAGCATCTTCAGACAGCACTTTTGCCTTTTCAGCACTTTCTGCGTTTTCTTTAATATGCTGGGAAACCTCCGCAATTGAAGCCGAAAGCTCCTGTACACTGCTTGCCTGCTCGGTTGCTCCCTGAGCCAGAGACTGTGCACCAAAGCTGACCTGGGAAGACCCTGCGGAAACCTGCTCGGAGACCTGTGCGATACCGTGGAAGGATTCATTGAGTGATTTTTTCAAACGTCTGAAACATGCGAGAATGTTAGCATAGTCCCCAACATACTTATCCGGCACCTTAGACACCAGGTCGAAGTTTCCAGATGACATTTCGGTAAGAATAAAGTTAATATCCTGTACAACAGCGCTTGTATTTTCAACCATGAGCATTGTGCTTTGTTTCAGAACGCCGCTCTCGTAGGAGTTAGCCGCAACATCGGGCATTGCCGTTGTGACGTCACCCTCCGCAAAGCTTGACAACCTTTTTATAACTCCGCCGAGCGCAGTTTCAAGGCTCTTTGTCATTAGCGTCGCGATAAAGAATCCGACAACTACCGAAACAACCATAATTATTATCGCGACAATAATGGCTGTCGAAACGCTCTTTGTAAAATCCTTTTCCGGTGCGCCGACAAGGAAGCTCCAACCGTCGGAGCCTTCAATTGGGGCATACGCGACGAATTTATTCACGCCCTTATATTTATAATTTCCAAATCCGGTTTCCCCTGCGATTGCCTTACTGTATATAGCGGCCAGCGATTTAAGTGCCGAGTTGCTTTCCGCCGCTTGCGGGATATTTTCCTTGTCTGCGACAAGCTGCACGTCCATATCGGCTATAGTATAGCCGTCCTTATCAACGATATAAGCAATTCCGTTCGCACTGACCTTTGTACTCTCTACTATTGCATTAAGTACCTGCTGTTTTACCAAAAAGCCAACAACTCCGTCGACAGTTGAGCCGCTGATTCCATTTCTCCATACCGGCGTCGATACAAAAATGACAAGCTCGCCTGTTTTTTCGTCAGCCACCGGCGAGGAAATATATGTATTGCCCTTAATAGCTGCCTGAAAATAATCAGTAGACGAGTAGCTTTTTCCGTCGGCAGGAAGAATCCCCTCCGTGGAGTAATAATTAATGGCCGCAAGTTCGTCGTTTACCTTAGTTTTAAGATAGGCCTGTTTTTCGGCAGGAGTGGCCTCGTCATTATATAATATCTCTGCTGATGCCATCGTCTGCGCCAAGGCCGAAAACCTTTTCAGCTCATTTGTCGCTGCTTTTGCCGATGCCGCTGCGGTAGACGGCATGGCATCCGAGAGGCAGTCTTTTGCGCTCTTGTAGGACATATATGCTGTAGACAATCCGGATAGTATGGCAACAAATGATACCAGCAAAGTCACAGCCGTTATTATCTGTACCCGCAGCGTCTTCTTCTGCTTTACCGACGACGCACTCTTCTTCTCCATAACAACACCTCAAAATACGTATTTATTTGTAAATTATTCCTATTTATGGCTATATGTGCCTGGAACACAAACATTTACAACTGTATTTATTCGACATTAATCGACATATTAAAGTGTTATTCGGAAATATTTAACGTTTTTAGGAAACTTTTTACGTTAATTTCAGAAAAAAACTCCAGCCGGCAGGAACATCGGCAGGAGTTTTTTTAATCAGTTTTAGCAAGCCGGGCAGGCAAGCCTTTGCTCGTCCTTGATCTTCTTTCTGTAATATACGATGAAGGCAAGCGAAGTCATTGCCCAAGTTATTGGGTAGCTGTAAATAGTTGTCAGAAGCTCCGGTCTCAGGGGAACCACTGCGTATATCCAGACAACGCGGAGCAGACAGATACCGACAAGCGTTATGAGCATCGGTCCAAACGAGTGGCCCATTCCACGCAGAGCGCCGCCATAAACTATGACAAATATGAATACGATGTAGCTTGGAACAAGAATGCGCTGTATCGAAATGGCAACGGTAATCACGTTCGGGTCATCCGTGAAGAGTCCGAACAGTGCCCTTCCGAAAACGAGCAGCAGTGTCGACATTATGACCGCGATTCCCGCACACATCATAAGGCATATCTTGGTGCCTTTTTTCACACCGGATATCTTTCCGGCACCGTAGAATTGACCTGACATCGCTGTAATCGCTATCCCGAAGGATTCGAGCGTCAGCCAAAAAAACGCGTCCACTTTGCTGTAGGCCGACATACCCGCTATCGCGTCCGTCCCGAATCCGTCTATATTGGTCTGTATAAGGATGTTGGAAATTGAGTACAGCACCTGCTGCATTCCCTCGGGCACGCCGATACTAAGCATTCGTTTCAGCGTGTCTTTATGTATTGTAATTTTCCTGAAGACAAGCCTGCGCTCGTTCGGCAGACGGCAGAGAGCTCGGATAATCAGCACTGTGCTGAGTCCTTCCGAAAAGACGGTAGCAACTGCTGCACCCATGACGCCCCAGCCTACCCAACGTATAAGTACATAATCAAGCACGATATTGGTTAGACAGCCGCTGACGAGGTAATAGAATGGCCGCTTTGAGTCACCAAGCGCTCTGAGTGCCGACGACCCCATATTATATATCGTTATAAAAAGTGTTCCGCCGAAGTAGATTCGCAGATATGTATTTGCCATTTTGTAAACGTCGCCCTTGACGTCCATGCTTCTCAGCAGTATCGGGGAAAAAATGAGTCCGGCTACAGTTATAATAACGCCGCAGATGATGGCAACTGCCATTGCCGTATGTATCGCCCTGCCGGCTTTTTTCTCGTTTTGCGCTCCGAAATACTGAGCGATGATGACAGAAGAGCCCGCGGCAAGCTCGACGAAAACGCCCACCAGAAGATTGACTATCTGTGATGTCGGGCCTCCGACCGCCGCCAGCGCCGCTTTGCCTACATATCTGCCGACGAACATCGCGTCTGCTGCATTATAAAGCTGTTGGAAAAAGGAGCCGAGCCAGATTGGGATGACAAACAAAACAAGCTGTTTTGCGATGCTTTTCCCACTTGTAAGATTATTAACGTTCGTTTGTTATCCCTCCCTCGGACGAACTTTCTGTCTTTGCCATGCAGACTTTTCGCCTGCTCAAAAGCAGAATTTCTGCATTAAAAACGCAGGTTTTGTGCTTCTGCGCGATAGAAAAACGTCTTGCGGCCATTATACTCTGTGCGCCCTTCAAAGACAAGGGCTAAAGGGCACTTAATTCTCATGCCGGTCTGGTTTTTCTTTAGTCAATAGCGACAATATAGACGTGTTGCTTTTGTTCAGACGCACAAAAGCATTAGATTGTTTCGCTTATATGTTTTTTTCATAAGCTATTGACAGAACAGCGGCTCGGTGCTAACATATGAACAAGCATTCATATGAAAGGCGGCTCATGCGTTATGGTTGAATCATTTAATGATTACGAAGTCTGCGAAATAAAAGACAAACACTCTCACGACGCTCTCGTTAAAGAAATAAGGGCAAAGCTTCCCCAGGATGAAGAGCTCTTCACTCTCGCCGATTTGTTTAAAATCTTCGGAGATACCACAAGAATCAAAATACTCTATGCTCTGTTTGAATCTGAGCTCTGTGTCTGCGCAATTTCTGAGCTTCTCGGAATGACCCAGTCGGCGACCTCCCACCAGCTTAGAGTCCTTAAGGACTCGCATTTGGTAGGCTCCCGACGCGACGGAAAAACGATTTATTATTTCCTTGCCGATAATCATGTCCGCTCGATAATCGACCAGGGCTATGAGCATATTACGGAGGCATAAGTCAAGCCTGATGCGGATTGACTCTCCTTGAGTTAGGAAAGGAAATGACGGGAAATGAATAAGGAACAAAGAGAAACACTTATTAAGATACTGATTTCAGCAGTGCTTTTTATTGCTGCATTTTTGATGCCATCAAACGGTGCAGTCAAGACTGCTCTGTTTATTGCCGCGTATCTTGCGGCTGGCTACGAGGTGCTATGGAGCGCAGTCCGAAACCTTTTGCATGGGGAGGTTTTTGACGAAAACTTCCTGATGTCGGTTGCTTCTATCGGTGCTGTCTGTATCGGCGAATATCCCGAAGCGGTTGCCGTCATGCTGTTTTATGCAGTCGGCGAGCTGTTCGAGGACTTCGCGACCGATAAAAGCCGAGCGTCGATTGAGGCTCTTATGAATATAAGACCCGACTATGCCGTTGTTTTAAGGGACGGCGAGGAAATAAGAGTCTCCCCCGAGGAAGTACTGGTCGGCGAAACCATTATTGTTAAGCCCTCCGAGAAAATTCCGCTCGACGGCGTTATAACAGAGGGCGGCACCTCTGTAAACACAGCGGCGCTCACCGGCGAGGCGCTTCCCTCCGACAAGGCGGTCGGCGACCTTGTCATAAGCGGAACTATCAACCTGAGCTCCGTTATAAAAGTCGAAGTCAAGAATGCCTATGCGGAGAGCACGGTTTCGAAAATTCTCGACCTCGTTCAAAACGCCTCTGAAAAGAAGACGAAGTCCGAAAGCTTTATTACGCGTTTTGCGCGCTACTATACTCCCTGCGTTGTAATCGGCGCGCTGCTTATCGCGATTGTTCCTCCTCTGCTGCTTTCTGGCGACTGGAGCGGCTGGATAAGGAAAGGGCTCATTTTCCTTGTAATCTCCTGCCCGTGTGCTCTGGTAATCTCCGTCCCGCTCGCGTTTTTCGGCGGCATAGGCGGAGCCTCCCGCAAGGGTATCCTAATTAAAGGCTCGAACTATATCGAGGCTCTGTCAAAGGTTGAAACCGTGGCCTTTGATAAAACGGGAACTCTCACAAAAGGCAGCTTTTCAGTAACGGCGATACATCCCGAGAGCGTTTCGGAAGCGGAGCTACTGGACATCGCGGCTGCGGCTGAAAGCTTTTCACATCACCCGATAGCGGAATCTATCGTAGCCGCTCACGGAAAGCATATTGACAAAGCCCGCTTCGGTGAGATAACCGAGCTTGCGGGGCTCGGCGTAAGAGCCATGATTGACGGAAAAGCCGTATATGTCGGCAACAGCTCTCTGATGGAAACGACGGGCGCTCCCTACAATGAATGTGAAATTGTGGGTACCGTCGTACACATCGCCGTTGAAAACGAGTACATGGGGCATATAGTTATCACAGATGAACTTAAACCGGACGCGAAACGCGCCGTTTCCCTGCTGTCTGCAAACGGGGTCAAGCGTATAGTCATGCTCACCGGCGATATGAAAAAGGTAGGCGAGGCAGTCGCCCGTGAGCTTAGGATAAGCGAAGCCTATTCTGAGCTTCTGCCGGACGACAAGGTCGCTGCAGTCGAAAAGCTTCTTTCCGAAAAGGGTGAAAAAACAGCGCTCGCCTTTGTGGGCGACGGCATTAACGACGCGCCCGTTCTCACAAGAGCCGACGTCGGCATAGCAATGGGCGCTCTTGGAAGTGATGCCGCGATAGAAGCCGCCGACGTGGTTCTGATGGACGACAAGCCTTCTAAAATTGCTTACGCATTGAAGATTTCACGGAAAACAATGCTCATTGCGCGGGAAAACATCGCTCTTTCGCTCGCGGTCAAGGCTGCTATCCTTCTGCTCGACGTATTGGGGCTTGTGGGCATCTGGGCCGCCGTTTTCGCGGACGTGGGCGTAATGATGCTCGCCGTGCTTAATTCGATGCGTACGCTTGCCGTCAAAGAAGATAAACTATGACGTCTAAACTCCGATTAATTTTATGCGGAGCGGGATACCGATTTGGTATCCCGCTCCGCACAGCTGTTCGGTTTTAAAAATCGACTCAGAAAACCTTCTTAATTATATCGGCATAGGATTCTCCACCGCTGCAGATAGGATAGCTTGCGGCATCCCATGCATATTTGTCTTTTATCTGCTCATCGCTCTGCATAAAGGAGTGCGCGGCGCCAACGGAATAATAGGCTGTGGTGTCAACGTGATAATAACTGCCGTCAAGCTTTATAATATTCCAGGAGTGATCCTCGCCGTTCTTTTTGCCGTTTACCACAGTACATTCAATGCCCGCGGCATAGCAAAGGGCACTGTAGGCCGCAGCCATACCCTTGCTGTCCGCGTAACCCTCGACAAGCGCTCCGTATGCTGTCGAGCCGAGTCCGGAGTTAAGCTCAGCCTTATTGCTCCGCAGCTCTCCGGTCGGGTCATAGGTACAGTTTTTGGCTAAGTGCTGGTAAAGGTTGAGAGCATAGGTCGCATTTTTATCATTGTCCGCGTCAGCTGTCGTCTTCTGAATTTTATCGGTAAGCGCGGATTTCATTTTTTGCAGTTCGGAGAGCTTCCAGCCATATTCAAGCTCAATTTCGATTATGCGCTGAAGTCCCGTTTCGGGGTGCATAGTAACCTTAACGCTAGGCGGGACTACGCAGCTTGCGGGGTTATCCGCATATGCCGCGTTTATATCGGAAGTAATTTCGTCCGCAGTTATCGTTGAGCTCGTAATTCGCAGGGCGATATATGAATCTATATCGTCCAGCACCGGAGCAAGCATCTCTGTAAGCTCGGTACGGCCCGTGATGTACTTAATGGCATCTATCTCGCTTTGTGTACGTTTATATGTTATGTAAACCACAGCTTCGTAGTAGGTAACTATGCGGCTCAGGTCATAGGACATATAGTTGACCGCAAAGCTCGCAAGTGCGCTTTCTGTTTTGACCTCAAGCAGCGCCTGCGCAAGATCAGACTGAATAGTGCCGTCGTAATCCGTGAATCTGAGCCTGCCCTGTGTCTTGTGGTCGTTTACCAGAGAGATTACCGAATCTTTAAGTTCGGTGTAGTCGGATATATGCAGGACATCGCTGTTCGAAGCGTTCTGCGCGTTGTCCTGGTAATCGGTGACGGAGAGATACTCTTTCTGGAACAGTCCTGTACAGCCCGAAAGCGTAAGGAGCAGAGAAGCTAAAATAAGCGTCGATATTAACTTTTTTTTCATGCTTTCCGCTCCTCCCGCGCTCTTCAAAATTCGCGCCTGATTATTTATCGATTGTAATGTCGCCGAAGCCTTCGCCGAAAACGTCACGTGTATCTGTGACGATTACGAAGGCCCTTTTATCAATGTTCTTGACGATTTTTTTAATTTCAACTATCTGCTGCCTTTTTACGACGCAGAGCAAAATCTGCTTTTCCTGCCCGGAATAAGCGCCCTTGCCCGAAAGCACGGTCACGCCCCTGTTCAATTCTTTAACTATTTCGCTTTGTATTTCGTCACTGTATTCGGAGATTATATGGCAGAGCTTAGACTGCGACGAGCCGTAAAGAACAAGGTCGATGACCCGTGCCGCGATATATACGGCGATGACCGTATACATTGCCAAATCATATTTCTGAAAGATAACGGCATAGACCGCAATTATTACGGCGTCCAGCACGAGTATCATCGTTCCGAAATTGACATACGGATATTTTTCGCGTATGAGCTTTGCCAGAATATCGGTTCCACCGGTGGTCGAGCCTGTGGTGTAAACGATACCCAGCCCAAGACCTGTTATTATGCCGCCGTAGATAGCCGCGAGGAAGGGTTCCTCGGTTATCGTGAATTTAACAAGTGCCAGAAGGTCGATAAATGCAGAGCAGGCAACGGTTCCCAGAAGCGAGCCCGCGACGAACCTCCACCCGTAGCTTTTGAACGCAATCGCAAACAGCGGTATGTTCATAGCGAGCATCATAACGCCGATAGGTGCGCCTGTAAGGTAGTTAAGCATCATCGAAATACCCGTGACGCCGCCGGAAAGTAGGGTTGCCGGATGATAGAACCACTGTATGCCGGCAGCAAAAATAGCAGAGCCGAGCAGTATTTTAAACACTTTCAGTACCGTTTGCATCAGTGATTCACTTTGTTTTTTCAAGGCAGCGTCCCTCTTCCAAGAGTTAATCTTCAATAAAACTCATTTGTTTTTCTTCTCTGTCCTCTTCGCGCAAAATTGCTCCGGCGACGGGTATCGTCCTTGCCCTGTAACGCGCCGTGTTCTTAATTTGGCTCTTTTCCGCAAGAATTACCTTTTCGACCCTGAATTTCGGTTTTAGATTCATAAGCGAAACGCCTATTGTGGTGCGTGAGGTTTTAGGCGCAAGCAGCGCCGTTGAAAAGACCATTGCGCGGCCTTCAGTTGAAAATACCGCAACTTCTTTGTCCTCCGAAATTGGCAGAATGGCAACAACAGGGCTCTTGTCGGAATAAGCACCGGTAAGACGCTTCCTGTTCGTCTTTGTTGCGTAGGCGTTAAGCTCCAGCCGCGCGACCTTTCCGTTTTCGAAGAACAGCAGGATATGCCCGCTGTAATCGCCCGGGTTAATCATGCAAAGCACGGTTTCGCCGTCATCCATCTCAAGGTGTGTCGGCAGATAGACGCCCAGTACGGACGCCTTTGAATCCTCAAAGTCCGAAACACGCGCCTTGTAGACCTGCTGCTTGTCCGTAAAGATGAGGAGTTCGTCCTTGTTCGCAGCCTCAAATTCCTGATAGGGGCCGTCGTTTTCCTTATACTTCTGCTCGCCGCCCATGCGCAGGGACAGCGGCGTTATCTTTTTGAAATAGCCCTCACGCGACAAAAACAGGGTGACGGAATAGTCCTCGATTTCGCTGTCCGTATCCGGCGCCTCTACCTCGTGGGAATAAACTATAGTCGTTTTGCGGGGCAAAGGATATTTCTTAATTATCTCGGTAAGCTCATCAATGATGATTTTCTTCACTCTGCGCGAAGAATTGAGGATGTCCTCAAGGTCTGCAATGTCCTTTTCGAGCTGGGCTGTCTCCTCAACGCGCTTAATGATATATTCCTTGTTGATGTTGCGCAGTCTGATTTCAGCCACAAACTCAGCTTGAATTCGGTCAATCCCGAAGCCTATCATAAGGTTTGGAACGACCTCCGTCTCAAGCTCGGTATTGCGGATAATCGAAATAGCCTTGTCGATATCAAGGAGTATTTTTTTCAGACCGTTGAGTAAATGCAGCTTGTCGCGCTTTTTATCAAGGTCGAAATACACTCTGCGGCGCACGCACTCCGTTCTCCACGCAGTCCACTCGTCGAGTATCTCGCGCACTCCCATGACCCGCGGGTTTCCCGCGATAAGGATATTGAAGTTGCAGGAAAAGCTGTCGCAGAGCGGGGTCATGCGCATGAGCTTCTGCATGAGCTTATCCGGATCGACTCCGCGTTTGAGATCGATGGCAACCTTAAGGCCTCCAAGGTCGGTCTCGTCGCGCATATCGTTCATTTCTTTTATCTTGCCCAGCTTTACGAGCTCCGCCGCCTTGTCCATTATGGCTTCAACAGTTGTGGTATAGGGTATCTCATAAATCTCGATGATGTTTTCATCCTTCAGGTAGCGCCACTTTGCCCGTACCTTGAAGCCTCCGCGGCCTGTGCGGTAGATTTCCTCCATTTCCGAGCGGTCATAGATGAGCTCTCCCCCCGTCGGAAAGTCGGGCGCTGTAAGCGTCTGCATGATGTCGCAGTCCGGATCTCTTAAGTAGTTTATGGCAGTTTCGCAGACTTCATTCAAATTAAAGCCGCAAATTTGGCTTGCCATGCCGACAGCGATTCCCATATTAGCCGAAACCAGCACATTCGGGTACGTTGTGGGAAGGAGCGTCGGTTCCTTTGTGCTGCCGTCATAGTTATCCGCAAAGTCCACGGTGTCCTTGTCGATATCGCGGAAGAGCTCAGAACAGATTTCCGAAAGCTTTGCCTCTGTATAGCGGGACGCGGCGTAGGACATATCGCGCGAATAGGTCTTGCCGAAGTTGCCCTTACTGTCCACAAAGGGGGTAAGCAAAGCCTCGCAGCCCTTTGAAAGGCGCACCATTGTCTCATATATTGCGGCGTCACCGTGAGGGTTGAGGCGCATGGTCTGCCCGACAATGTTGGCGCTCTTGGTACGCGCACCGTTAAGCAGGTTCATTTTATACATTGTATAAAGAAGCTTCCTGTGCGAGGGCTTAAAGCCGTCGATCTCCGGTATGGCGCGAGAAACAATAACGCTCATAGCGTAGGGCATATAGTTCACTTCAAGAGTTTCCGTGATGAGCTGCTCAAGCACCTCCGCGTGAAGTCCCTCGACTGCCGGATTCACTGAGGTATTTTTGTTTTCCGGCTGTTTTTTCTTTGCCATGGGCTAAATCCCTTTCTTCACGAAATATCCGCGAGGTCGATGTATTTGTAGCCGTTTTCCGCAATATGAACCTTACGTCCCGCGAGATTATCACCAAGCAGAAGGTCGAACTGCTCCGAGGTTCTCTCGGCATCCTCCGGCATAACCCGAATAAGCCTGCGTGTTTCGGGATTCATGGTAGTCAGCCACATCATTTCGGGGTCATTCTCGCCGAGTCCCTTTGAACGGTTGATGGTACATTTTTTCCCATCCAGTTTTTCCATTATCTCAGCCTTATCCCTGTCTGAATAGGCAAAATAGGTCTTGTCCTTAGTTTCGATTTCAAAAAGCGGAGTCTCGGCGATATAGACGAAACCGCTCTTAATCAGCGTCGGCATGAGTCTGTATATCATTGTAAGGATAAGCGTGCGGATTTGGAAGCCATCTACGTCCGCATCGGTGCAGATGATAATTTTGTTCCAGCGCAGCCCGTCAACATCAAAGGTCGACAGCTCCTTGCCGCGTCCCTTTTCGACCTCGACTCCGCAGCCCAGAACCTTTATGAGGTCAGTTATGATTTCGCTTTTAAAAATCTTCCCGTAATCCGCCTTCAGACAGTTCAGAATCTTGCCGCGAACGGGCATGATTCCCTGGAATTCCGCATCGCGCGAGAGCTTGCAGGCGCCCAGAGCGGAATCGCCCTCGACAATGTAAATCTCGCGCCTGTCCACGTCCTTTGAGCGGCAGTCGACAAATTTCTGGACACGGTTTGAGATGTCCACGGAGCCCGAGAGCTTCTTTTTGATATTTAAGCGGGCTTTTTCCGCCTGCTCGCGGCTGCGCTTGTTTATCAGCACCTGCTCGGCGATTCTGTCCGCCTCCTGCTTGTGCTCGATAAAATAGACCTCGAGCTGCTGACGGAAAAAGTCAGTCATCGCGTCCTGGATAAACTTGTTGTTGATAGCCTTTTTCGTCTGGTTCTCATAGGAGGTCTGGGTTGAAAAGCAGTTTGTTACAAGTATGAGGCAATCCGAAATGTCCTGAAAGCTTATCTTGCTCTCAGCCTTCTGGTATTTGCCGATTTTTTTGATATATGCGTCAACCGCGTAGGTAAAGGCGCTCTTTGTAGCTTTTTCCGGTGCTCCGCCGTATTCAAGCCATGAGGAGTTGTGGTAATACTCTATGGAGTTTACCTTGTTTGAAAAGCAGAAAGCCGCCGTTAGCTTGACCTTGTATTCGGGCTTGTCCTCGCGGTCGCGCCCTCTCCGCTCGGTTTCGATGAAAACAGGCGCGGAGAGCGTTTCCTCTCCCGCTATCTCATTGACGTAATCGAGAATACCGTTTTCGTATTTGAATTCCTCTGCTTCGAACTTCCCGTCGTCCTTCTGCCAGCGGAAGCGGAAAAGCACTCCCGCATTCACGACAGCCTGACGGCGCAGAGTTTCGGTGAAGTATTCGCGCGGAACGCTGATGTCCGTAAAGACCGCGAGATCGGGTCTCCAGCGGAAAAGCGAGCCTGTTTTTTTACGGTCCGCCGGTTCCTTATTCAGTCCGCCGATATTTTCGCCCTTTTCGAAGTGCAGGGTGTATTTTTGGGCGTCGCGGTAAATCACGGCGTCAAAAAACTCGCTGGCGTACTGCGTCGCGCAGGAGCCGAGCCCGTTCAGTCCCAGCGAATATTCATAGTTTTCGCCCTCGTCGTTGGCGTACTTTCCGCCGGCATACAGCTCGCAGAACACAAGTTCCCAGTTGTAGCGGTTTTCCTTTTCGTTCCAGTCCACAGGGCAGCCACGTCCGAAATCCTCGACCTCAATGGACTTGTCAGAATACCGCGTTACTGTTATAATGTCACCGTGTCCCTCACGGGCTTCATCGATAGCGTTTGACAGAATTTCAAAAACCGCGTGCTGGCAACCTTCAAGTCCGTCCGAGCCAAAAATGACAGCGGGACGTTTGCGGACTCTGTCCGCTCCCTTGAGCTGCGATATACTTGTATTGCCGTATTCCGCCGTTGTGGTTTTCTTCATAGAACCTCCGTGAGTCTTATTAAATCACAATATCTTGTGTGAAAATCTGAATTCTCTAACTCATTTAGTATATCCTATAAAGCCCAAAAATGCAAGCGGTTCAAAAGGGTCAAATGTCTCGGCTTTCTACTGTTTTTCGGTTAATTTCCGTCCGAAGCGGTGATAATAATTCCATGCACATAAATGTGCGAAGATTAATCATCCGTTTCGGTTCCGGCGCATAGGTATAAAGTAGGCAGCCCATGCCTTGCCGCAGCCTTTGTGCGCCCGCTCCGAAACCCAAATCGGGAGGAAAACATGCCAAACAACAAGCGTTCCGAAAAGGTACGCAGAGCGGAGCTCAGCCGCTATGCAGGCGAAATAGGCACCATACGCGAAAGCCTCAGCGAGGCTTATTCCCAGTTCAACAACACCTCGGATCCCGACGCTCTGGACGCCTGCATCTTTGAGATCAGCGCGCTCCGCTCGCGTTACAACACGGCGCTCAAGCACTATCGCGATAAGTTCTATTGAGCGCACACTACATAACAAGGAGATACTCCTATGCCGTTTTCTTTTATTACAGTCGGCGCGGTTGTAATCTGCATACTTCTGGTGGTTCTGCTATTCAAAATACTTAAGACGCCGCTGAAATGTGTTCTGAAACTGCTGCTCAACGCGGTGGGCGGCTTTATCGCTCTCGTTGTCCTCAACTTTTTCGGAGCAATTTTCGGTCTCAGCCTGACTGTCAATCTTGTAAACTGTCTCGTGGCGGGCATACTCGGTCTTCCGGGCGTTGTTCTGCTGCTACTTTTGAAATACGTATTCTGAGTTGCAAAATAAGCGCCTACTGGAGGCCAGAAGACGAGGAAGCGCCGCACGTTGCTGTATACGATACAGCAGGGCGGCGCTGACGACGTATAATGGCCCTCAGTAGGCGCATAAAGCACAACCCCCTGCATATCCAGCGTATGCAGGGGGTTACGTCTGTTCAGTTTTTGACATTCGGGTTTCGTTTACCTCGCTTCTTATGGATTGCTCAGGAACCGACTTTTTGCCTTGCTCTACATGCCGTTTGCCTTTTTCACTTGAGCTCTTGGCAGCCGTGAAACGGAACACAGTGACCCGCCGCCTGAACCTTTGTTCTCTCACAGGAGTGAGAACCGCAGAGAATATAGTACTAAGGTCTTGTCGAACCTGTGCAAGAGAAGGAAACTAATCGGAGCTAAAACTCCACATCGGAATCACCCTTTCTCTGGTTACAAGATACAACCAATTCGGGATTATGTCAATACTTCTTATGAAATGTTCACAATTTTCGTCATTCTGCCCACATCACAGGGCCCGCTTTTGTCCCGGCCTGCAGTCCTCTGTGCAGGACATAACATTCGTGGATTTTTATGTAGGTTAAAAAAGCGCCGCACTCAGAGAGTACGGCGTCTTTTTCATTTTTCAATCAATTTATTTCCTGTCCGGCCGCTGTCCGCCGGTGTATTCTTTTTTGATTATCAGGAGTTCTTCTTTTCGGATAAGCCTCGTTCCCTCAAAATCCATGCGCAGAATATACGGCATGAAGTCCAGCATTCTTAAAAAGTCGTCGCAGCCGTAAGACGGGTCGAAATAATTCTGGATACTGCTCAGAGCGGTTCCGTGAGTGCCGACAACGATGTTTTCGCCATCATGGTCCCTGAGTATATCGAAAACAGCCTCGATGTTGCGTTTTTGAACTTCACCTATGGACTCCCCGCCTTCTTCGGCAAAGGAGTGGTCGCCCCAGCGCTTCTGATACATGCCGAAAGCGTTGCTGTCAGAACCGTTTTTGCGTTCACGAAGTCTCTCTTCCGTTGCGATGGGCATGCTCTTTTCGGCTGCGCTGCCTTTAATTGTGTCATAGCTTCGTACATACGGACTCGAGATAAAGCTGTCAACATGGACATTTCGCAAAAACGCCGTTACTTCTTCGCTGTCTTTTTTCCCCGCTTCCGTCAGCGGGCGGGTTCTGTCGTCCTCCCAGAAATGGTCGGGCTCCGCGTGCCTAACAAAATATAAGCTGGTCATAATGCTGTGTCTCCGTTAATTTTCGTATAAATTTCCGCTGTTTTCCTTGTTAAGCGTACCCTCTAGCTCCATCATAAGGAACTTTGCAAGCGCGCCGACCACCGGTCTGTGCCTCGTCCCCTTGGGGACTATAACAAATTCGCCTTCATCGACTCTGAGAAGTCCGTCCTCAGTCTCGATTTGGAAGCTGCCCTCAATAACATAAAACAGCTCGTCGGAGCTTTCATGGACATGAAAGTCAAGCGTGCGATTCTCCACCTGAACGACGCTCAGGGCGTGGCTGTTTAAAAAGCCGACCTTTTTATAGATGTACAGACCGCCGGTCGACTCGACCTCGTCTTTTATATTTACTTTTTTCAGCACAGCAGAGTCCTCCCCCAAGTATTTATCTTTCCAGCTTTTCAATTGCCTCGTCCACCGTACCGACGAAGGAGAAGTCCTTTCCCTTGTTGCTCTCGTAGATAAAATCACGAAGAGGCTTGCTCGTGTACTTCGAAAAATCCCCGACTATCGCCATTTTGACGCGATAATTCACGCATTTTTGGAGCACCTCGCCCGCGACTCCCGTTGCGAGTCTGAAAAAGTCCTCGGCAATCGCGGATTTATCCAAAATGAGCCTGTCACAGTGCGTCTCGTATCTGACCGTCGCGATGAGGTCGAGTACGGACTGACCGTCCGTAATAACGCATTCGTCGCTGACAACGCGGACTATCCTGCTGTTCTGCCCGACAGGTTCGAGCTTCATATCGTTCTCTCCTTTTTAAGACGCAGAGGCAAGGCTGAAGGTACAGTCGGTATCATCCGGCGGCAAATCCTCTGTAAGTCCTTTGATAACATAGGCATACTGCGAATAGACAATTTTCCCCCAGAGGTTCAGTTTGCCGGTATCGATCGTTATTTTTTCCGCCTTATTCTCGTTGCCGTTATAATGCTCGACATACGCAGAGGCTATGACATTTGCAAGATAGTCTGTGTCGGCGTCCGAAACGTGATATTTCTTAAGTGTTTTATATGCCTCGTTGTAAATAGTCTTTTTCACGAAAGCAAGTGCATCGGTTTTGAATTCTGCGCTGTAGCCGTCAATGAGATACGTTGATTTCATCGTTATGCTATTGTCTTTAATGGTACAGTATCTGAAGGAGCACGGCGGAGTGCTGAGCGACCCCGTCTCTGTGTCGTATATGAATCCATCGTCCCCGTTATCCTCATATGATATGTCCTGCGCGTGATAATGTCCCGTGAACGCAAGACGTACGCCGTAGGACGAATAGAATTTACCGTCATACTTGTAATCGCTGAGCAGATAATCGGGGTGCAGCTTGGACTGTCCCTTCCAGTGCTCCACAATACCGTGGTGCTCAAGCACAATCACCGCCTTGCCCTGCTCCTGAGCCTGAGCCAAAACACTTTGTACCCAGTCAATCTGAGTCTGATCAAGCTCTCCCGCCCAGATTTCCTCTTTGTTTGGTGTGTTGCTCTCTGATTCACAGGTATCAAGCGCAACAATCCACAGCCCGTCCTGAGGCTCTGCAACATAGCTGAGGGAGGACGGGTCGCGCATTACAGCGTCACCGTAACCGCAGTTCTTATAAATCTCCGCGAAATCGTCTTCGGTGATGTTCTCGACGGGCTCGGCCCCGTCTCCGACATACTTGACAGCTCCCGGATTATTCACGTCGTGGTTGCCGGGTATGACAAAGACCTTGATACCGGCGTCAACAAGTCGCTGAAGCTGCTTTGCTATACCCTCGTGGTTAATACGCTCACCGTCTTTGGTAAGGTCTCCGCTCACGAGCACGAACTTCACGCCAGAGCTTATTATGTCATCAATGGCTTTCCCTGTTAGTTCTGAGCTTTGCTTAAGAAGCTTACGGTCAGACTGCATGCATTCTTCAAACGCCTTGCCCGAGGTACCCAGCGAGGTATCATAGTAATGAATGTCACTCATAACGGCAAAGCTGGTGTCAGGGTATGCGGCGAGCTTATTCGCGGAGTAGTCGCCATATACATAATCAAACTTTGGAAGGGTCGCTATGTAGCCGCTAATTACCTTGTACAGCACTCCGCCGACAACAAGTACAGCTATTATAATAAGTATTACATTTCTCTGAGTATGCCTTTTTGCGGTTTTCGTTTCCATACGAACATCCCCCTAATGATAAATGGCTTTTCCTTAGCACATTATACAGGCTTATTCGTCGGAGCGCAAGGAAAGTGCAGGGATTTGACCTTAGCTTTGCATAGTTTTTACAGTGACCTCTCGATATTCTGTACCGCGTGCCTGTCGACTGCCCTGTTGAGGCTAAATGTGGAGATTGTGATGACTCCTGTGTAGAGCAATAGAAATAGCGGATAGAGCTTGATGCTGAAAAGACCGGCGGCAGCGCCGAACAGTGTCGGCATGAAAGCTCCGCCGATATAGGCGCAGGCCATCTGCATACCCATTATTGACTGCGAAAGCTCCGCTCCAAAATTGTCGGGCGTCTCATCCACCAGTCCCGGATATATCGGCGCGCAGCCCGTTCCGATAAGCAGTAGCCCGACGAGCAGACAGGTGTTGCCAAACGGCAGCAGTATCGTAAGTATGCCCGCAACGATGAAAACCTGACCGAAGGACACCATTTTCCTGTCGCCGAGCTTTGACGTTATGAAACCGCTGAGAAACCTGCCCGCGGTTATGCCCATATAGAACAGCGAGGCCCATCTTGCCGCTGTTTTTGCGTCCATGCCCTTTGCAAGCACCAAATAGCTCGATGCCCACATACCCGCGGTTGCCTCCAGCGCGCAGTAACCGAAAAAGGCAAGCAGCACAGGCTTAACGCCCGGTATCTTCAAAAGTTCTCCAAATTTTAACGCTCTGCTTTTTTTGACGCTCTCCGGCTGCGCAGATTGTTTCTTTTTCCAGAGCGGCAGAGAAAACACCAGCATGGCGGTCAGCGCGAGCTGGATAAAGGAAATAGTCCTGTAGCCGTCGCTCCAGGTTCCGCGTGTCAGGCATATGCTCATAATATAGGGGCTTATCATCGCGCCCACGCCCCAGAAGCAGTGCAGCCAGTTCATATGCCTCGACTCATAGTTTACCGCGACATAATTGTTCAGCGCGGCGTCAACGCATCCTGCTCCGAGTCCGTAGGGCAGCGCCAAAATGCACAGCGCCGCAAAAGAACCGGACACCGAAAAGCCGAAAAGTGCCGCCGCCGTCATCCCAACGCTGATTGCAGTGACCGGGCCCGTTCCTAGCTTCCTTATGAGTCTGTCGCTGAAAAGACTTGAAATTATCGTTCCGCCCGCGATTATCATCGAGACGATTCCGGCATACGATATCGGAACTCCAAGTCCCGTATACATACTCGGCCACGCCGACCCGAGCAGTGAATCCGGCAGTCCCAGACTGATAAAGGACGCATAAATAATTGCCAGTAACAATGAAAACATTATGTTTAAACTCCAGTCTTTGCGATTGGTTTAGAACGCTTTATAGTCCTAATATAAACTCTTCAATCTCTCTGTTCACAGCATCGGGATTGTCCCCGTTCGAAAAATGAGCAGCGTTTTTAATGATATGCAGAGGGTACCCCTCTTTCTTTGACCACGCTCTGCTGTAGGCGGCAACTTTTCCCGTTTTGTCATATTCTCCGAGCAGTATCAGAATCGGAAAATCAAAATGCACATCTCTGTTCTCCTTGAGAAATCCGGCGTATCCGATACCCATTTGACAAATGATATCCGTCTTGCTGAGCGGTTCGAGCATTTTCATCATAACGTCGTATGAATATTGTGTTCTGGATATCGATTTCGCCATGGTTTTTCGAAGGGTTTTATCGGAAAAGCATTTCGCAATCAGCTCGACCCTTCTGACGCACCAGCGGTCGAACGCCGAATAATAGCAAAGCCCGTAGGGAGTGGCATCCAGAGAAACAAAGCCCAAGACCATTTCCGGATAGCGCACTGCAAATTCCTGACTCGGATAACCGCCCAGCGACATTCCGACGAGCACCACCTTTTTGATTTGCTCGGCATCAAGTATCGATTTCAGCTCTTTTGCGGTGTTTTCAAAAGAAAAGTCCTTATATGGGCGAGATATGCCATGCAGAGGAACATCCCAGGTAATAACAGTGTAGTCTTTAGAGAAAAACTCAAGCTGTTTTTCAAACATCATATGGTTTGCGGTTACTCCATGGGTAAAAACAATACAGGCGGCATCTTTGCTTTCGTTTCTGCTAATCCAGTAATGTGTCGTTCCGTTCGCGGATTCGACTTTTTTATGCTCAATCATTCAATTAACCACCAATACAGGTATTGGGAAACTATTGTAGGATTATATCACTGCAAGATAATATTGTCCACATAGTGTAAGGAAGCCCGACGCTTGCGCGCGGACTTCCTGTTTACCTTTGCATTATTTTATGTACTCCATCGGAGTAAATCTGATTCCGTCGGTTATCTGTTCAGAGTCGCTATCCTTAAAGCCAAAATGATGATATATTCCAACCGCATATGGAGACGAATTGACCGTTATCCGCTCACCGGTACTGTTCGGCAGAATATATTCAAAGAGCTTACGGCCTATACCTTGCCGGTGATATTCCTTAAGAACAAAAAACTGTGCAATATGATTGCCTTCGTTTCTTGTGGTTATTACTCCGACAAGCCTGTCGTTTTCAAACGCGCCATAAAATTTGAGCTTACCCGTAAACTCGCTGTCATCCAGACAGGCTCTGAAAGTGTCAACGCCCTTTTGCTCATAGTCGGGAGCCTCGAACAAGATAAATGTATCCCAAATCAGCTTCAAAGCGTCAGGTATTTCGGTTTTCTCCAAGCGTCTGATATTCATTTCATTTCTCCTTTGTTATTCCAGAAGCGCCAGAAGCTCCTCAGGTATATTTACGATTTCCTTTGCACCTTGCGCCAAAAGCTCCTGTCTGCTGCGGTATCCCCAGGAAACGCAGATACAGTCAAGTCCGGCATTTTTTGCAGTCTCAATATCGACCTCGGTGTCGCCGATATAAACAGCCGATTCCTTTTCCGCGCCCATAATGCGCAGGGCTTCCAGCACCTCATCGGGAAAGGGCTTTCTGCGAAGTCCCTCCGAGTTTCCGATTGCGGCATCCATCAGACCATAAAAAAACAGCTCAGCCAAAGCCTTCACAGCCGAATCAATCTTATTTGAAACAATCGCCATGCGATAGCCGCGTTTTTTCAGTTCAGGCATCACCTTATCCAGCCCCGGGTATGGTTTTGTTTTGTTGCTGGAATTTTTAGCGTAGCAACTCTTGAAAAAGGAAACTATCTCATCAAAACGGGGATGTTCCTTACCGCCAGGAACCGAAAGCTCAAGCAGGCGGATTATTCCGTTGCCGATGAAGCTCCGTATCTCGTCTCTGGTTCTGACGGGGAGCTGAAATTCCGTCAGTGCTGCGTTCACGCTGTCCGCCAGGTCATCGAGCGTATCAAGCAGAGTCCCGTCCATATCCCATATTATCGTAGTGTATTTGCTCATGGTTCAACCTCATGCTTAGTAAAAATTAATAATGCGGCGGCAATTTATATACCGCTGCGCCGTTTTAATACTTCATTGAATAAATAAGCTTAAAAACTCCGCCGGCGAATACATGGACAGCCAGCACTGCCGCCAGTGTCATTGCTATAACGGTATTATAAAAGCTCGCAATTGTCAAGCCCACAACAAGTATGCCTCCGGTAAAGAAAAAGCTAACTCCCAGAGCGCTCTGACGAATTGCCTTTTTACGCTCGTCATTTTCCGCAATATACAGTTTTTTCAAGGAAGCCTCATTTGTGAGCGCTCTTATGCAGCGCACGATATAGAACACGAGCAGCGCGAAAAATCCTGTGAAAAGCCCGAGCGGGAATCCTTTCACGAAACCGTCATTAAATGTGCTCGCCGCGGTCTCAGCCTCTTTAGTTAAAAGTATTCCGCAAGAGACGGCAGTAAGTGCCAGTCCCGCGCAACATATGGCTATTATTAGCCTGCTTTTTAGTACCTTTCTGTACTCATTCATTGATAAAATCCTCCACTTCTGAAAAATCAAATACCTCTTCGATTGTAAGTCCGAAATATTTTGCAATTTTATATGCCAGCGTCAGTGAGGCGATGTACTTTCCGACTTCGATTGAAGTTATTGTCTGTCTGGTTGTTCCCACCGCAAGCGCAAGTTCCTCCTGCGACAGTTTTCTTTCTTTTCTAAGTTCCTTTATCCGTGTTCTCAAGTATTCCCACCTTCATCCTCAAAATCCGCGAACAATCTCAATATGCTAAGCTCGCTTTGCATTTATAGTATAGTACGCTTTGCATTATTTGTCAAGTATGCTTTGCAATTGATTATAAAGCGAAACCCGACGCTAAGCGTCGGGCTTCAGTTTTTTCGAATATATCTCATGGGGCAATAATCGCGGCCTCTCTTATCTTAAGAAAAGGTCATCTCCAAATCACGCCCATTTTTCGTATCTTACCATGTCTTCCATTTTTCTTCTCGGACGCTGTTCGGGGTTTTCGTCGGCATATCCCAGGGTGATAACGCCGCAGACATATTTGTCGGCGGGGATATTCATGGTGGGTCTCATATCCTTCTGGTCAAACCATGCGGTCCAACAGGTGGCAAGTCCCAGATGCTCCGCCTCAAGCAGGATATGTTCAATCATTATCGCCGTATCCCTGATAATCATCTTCACCTCCGGTTCGGGGCTTTCTTCATCAATATACATGTCGGGTTTCGGCTCAAGCCGACAGCAGATGTCCGCAACGCACACAATAAAAACAGGCGCCGTCAGCATCCATTTCTGATCGTGGTCGGCGGCAACGATTTTTTCTTTCATCTCCTGTGACTCAACAATGATGAAGTTCCAGGGCTGAGTGTTGCTGCCGGAGGGGGCCAGTCTTGCGCTCTCCAAAACCTGCATCAGAGTTTCTTTTTCCACTTTCTTTGATGTGTACTTTCTTATACTTCTTCTGTTTTCAATTTCCTTCATAGCAACGCTCCCTTATATTAGTTAAATTATTAAGTATGCGCTTAATAAATGATACTCATTTCAGTTCAAGGACAAACAGCAAATCTCTGTTTTCATCTGTGCCCGTAAAGTCAAAGCCAAGTTTTTTCAACAGATTGATTGACGGTGAGTTTTCAGGCATCGCGTCCGCAAGCACCTTTTCAGCGCCGTTTTCCTTCAGCCAGCCGATTACTCCGCGTACCGACTCATACGCATAGCCCTGTCTTGCGTTTTCAGGACTTATCGTATATCCGAGCCAGAACGCGTTATTCTCCTGCTTTAAGTATATATCGCCAATTAGGCGTTTCGACTCTTTGTTTATTATCGCAAGCTGCGCACCCGCCTGCATATCAATTTCACCAAGTAAGGATTTATTATATTCCTGCTTAGTCAGTCCCTTGAAGCCCTGATACCGCATCCATTTCTCGTTGTTTCTGTATGTCATAAAATCATCGATATCTTTGCCTTCAAAAGGGCGAATCAAACATCTGTCCGTTTCTATTTGCATATATGTACCCCGCAGGTTCGTTTTTGAAAAGGCTGTTGCTCTATATCCATAAAGATGATACCACTTTTTGCTCATATCGTCCACTATTTCGCAGAGCTTGCTAGATTAATATGTCAGCGAAACACTGCCTGCACCAGAACCATGTATACTACTGTTCCACCGCCGATGCTGATGAGTACATTGTCTTTCCACTTATGAAGCGCGAATATGACCAATATCGCGGCAAGCTCCGGTATTCCGTGCGGAGAGTCTTTTATAGATACGCCCTTCAGGCAGTAAATGACCAATAGTCCCATCATAGCGGGCGGCAAAACGCGGCCTAAATATGTAATAATTCTTGGCGGCTCTTTGTGCTCGGGGAAAAGGAAGAACGGTGTGAATCTGGTCGTCATAGCACCCAAAGCGACCGCCAGAATCATAATAAGCGTTTGTGTCGGCGTCAGCAGCATATCTCTTTCCTCCCCGTAACCAATAAAACCAGCAGAATAAGAATCATTGACGGAATAACCAGATTGGACGCTCCGAAAGCGACCAAGGCAATCACGGTGCAGGCAATGCCGATGAGCCCGAATATTCTGTTTTCGCTTTTCTTCATCTGTTCAAGGAAGAGGACGACGAACAGCGCCGTGAGGACAAAATCCAGTCCCTTTGTATTGAAAGTGACGAAGTTTCCAAGCACGCTTCCGAGTAAAGTTCCAAGAACCCAGTAGAGATAATCCATCAATGATATGGATAAATAGAAATACTTTCTGTCGATGTCCTCCGGCGGAGTGACACTCGAGGATATCGAAAAAGTCTCGTCGCAGAGCGTGTAAATCAGGAAAGCTCTTGCTTTACCGAGGCCCTTGTATTTGTCAAGCATGGAAATGCCATAGAACAGGTGCCGCGCATTGACCATAACACTGAGCAAAAATGCCTGTATCGGATTAAACGCCGTTGTAAGCAGCGTGATTGCCACGAACTGCATACTCCCGCAAAAAGCGACCGCGCTCATGAGCACCGCCCACAGAGTCCCATATCCTTTTGTCTGCATCAGCACCCCATAGGCCATTCCCAGCACTAAAAACCCGGTCAGAACGGGTATGGTATGCGGAAAGGCGGCGGACAGTGCTTTTATAAAACTCCTGTTTTTTGTTTCATTCATAATTCTTCTTGCGCTCCCAGTCCCAGCGTTGTACAATAATAGCGAACAATCGTAAGCTATATTGTGTTTGATATATATTACGATTGTTAGTTATATTTGTCAACACTTTTTAGGAGCGTATTATGGATATAAATCAAATAATTTCCGAAAACCTAAAAAGGCTCCGCTTGGAAAGAAACCTCAGTCTCGGACAGCTTGCGGAGCTTTCGGGAGTCAGCAAGGTGATGCTGTGTCAGATTGAAAAGGGCGACACCAATCCGACTATCAATACCATATGGAAAATCGCAAACGGGCTGAAGGTTTCATATACCGCTCTGATGGAAAAGTCGGAGCACGTCGCCGCAGTCGTTGAAAAGTCTGAAATTGTAATGCAAAGCGATGAAAATGGGCATTACAGACTCTTTTGTTACTACGCAACCTCGCCCCAGCGCGATTTTGAGGTTTTTCAAATCGAGCTCGACGCGGGACACGGTCATACGACCATCGGTCATTCGGAAAAATCACAGGAATACATCATGGTACTTGAGGGCGAGCTGACCTTCGCGGTAAATGACGAGACCTTTGTTCTGCACCCGAACGACGCTATCAGTTTTACGGCGTCGAACAAGCACACCTATCTTTCAAGCGGAGAATATACTCTGAAAGCGTACCTGATAAACTATTATCCGGCGTGAGAACAGAAAACCCTGTATCCTCTCGGATACAGGGTTTTGAAAAACATACTATCTCTTGCTGAACTGAGGAGCACGACGTGCGCCTTTGAGACCGTATTTCTTACGCTCTTTCATTCTCGGGTCACGGGTCAGGAAACCTGCAGACTTGAGTGCGGGACGATAGGCCTCGTCAACGAGAAGCAGCGCTCTTGCGATGCCGTGACGGATAGCGCCGGCCTGACCGGTTACGCCGCCGCCGACGACGGTTGCTTCGATGTCGACCTTGTCAACATTGGAGGTGGTAACGAGGGGCTGACGTACGATAAACTTGAGGGTATCAAGTCCAAAATAATCGTCGATCTCGCGTCCGTTGACTGTGATTTTGCCTGTTCCGCCCGGGAACAGATGGACTCTTGCCACGGAGGACTTTCTTCTGCCGGTGCCATACATGTAAGGCTTCTTGCTCTGATACATATTCATTCTCCTCCTTAGCGATTCCAGGCTTCGGGCTGCTGTGCCTGATGGGTGTGTTCCACGCCCTTGAAAATCTTCAGGCGGGTGAGCTGGTCAGCGCCGAGCGTGTTCTTTTGAAGCATGCCCTTAACGGCGAGCTTCATTGCAAAATCCGGTCTCTCGGTCATAAGGCGCTTATACTGAACCGCCTTGAGTCCGCCGACATAGCCGGAGTGGGTGTAATAATACTTCTGCTCGAGCTTCTTGCCGGTGAGAACTGCCTTCTCGGCGTTGATGATAATTACGAAGTCACCGCAATCGACGTGTGGCGTATAGATGGGCTTGAGCTTGCCGCGAAGGATATCGGCAGCGAGAGCCGCTGTCTTTCCAAGGGGCTTGTCCGCCGCGTCAAGGATATACCATTTACGGGTAACGGTGTCCGCATTTGCCATGTAAGTGGACATTTTTTCTGCCTCCAAATAATGTAGAATATATATTGTTTACTGTATTCCCTGCGGCAGACTCGGAACTTAAATAATGCCTGTCCGCCGTTCTTTGCGGCTTTTTTACTTTAAGCCGTTAAAATGCTTTGACAATTGACTGCCGCGCCGTTAGAATGGTCTGGAAAACGTCGCAAACCCTGACGGTGCCTTATTTTTATACCACAGCGGCAAAGTCGTGTCAACACCTAATTTAACTTAAAAATAAATACATTATGAGTAGCTTCGATTTGCTTCGTTTTTCTTTCGTTTTCTCCCGATTACTCAAAACCTATTTTTGTTTTGGAGCGCGTTATTTTGGATTATTTAAACGATTTTACAAGCCTTGTACGCCGTGGTGTGGATGATTTTGGCATGATAGAGGAAGGCGACAGGATAGCCGTCGGCGTTTCCGGAGGTAAGGACAGCCTTGTCCTGCTTCGGTCGCTTGCTCATCTTCGTACCTATTACCCGAAAAAATTTGAGCTTGAGGGTATCTCGCTGGAGCTGGGCTTTGAGGGCATGAGCTACGCCCCCGTCGCAAAAATGTGCGCGGAGCTCGATATTCCCTACACCTGTATTAAAACCGATATACGCGAAATCGTCTTCGATGTTCGCAAGGAGGATAATCCCTGCTCCCTGTGTTCGAAAATGCGGCGAGGCGCGCTTAACGACGCAATCAAGGCGCGTGGAATGAACAAGCTCGCTCTCGGGCACCACAAGGACGACGCAATTGAAACCTATATGATGTCGCTGCTCTTTGAGGGCCGCATAAGCTGTTTTAAGCCCGTAACCTACATGAGCCGCGCCGACGTTTACCAGATACGCCCCATGATTTACGCGGACGAGGACCGGATTGTCAAGCTGTGCAACAGGCTTGAGCTGCCTGTCGTTAAAAACGCCTGCCCCGCCGACAAGGACAGCAAGCGTCACGAAATCAAGGAACTGTTAAAAAGCCTTGAAACGGACTATCCCGACATCAAGGCGAAAATATTCGGTGCAATGCTCCGTCTGCCGCTTGAGGGCTGGGAGCAAACCGAACATAACCGAAAATAAACACCTACAGAAAGAAGATAACCCAAATGCACGGTCTTGGAACCATAGTAAACTGTCTGACTATCATAATAGGCTCGACAATAGGAATACTGATAAAGGGCGGACTGCCAAAGCGTTTTGAAGAGACAATTTTTTCCGCGGTCGGGCTTGCGGTCATGTTTATCGGGCTCGGCGGCGCGCTTTCCGGTTTTCTCGTCATTGAGAAAGGCGCGCTTTCCACGCAGTACACAATGATGATGGTTTTATCCCTCGTTCTCGGCGCGGTCGTAGGTGAGGCTCTGAACATTGAAAGACGGCTTGACCATCTGGGTGACTGGGTCAAGAGCAAAATGCCGAAAAAGCTCGCCGGCAACACTTTTACGGAAGGCTTTGTTACAGCCTCAATGCTGTTTTGCGTCGGTGCGATGGCAATTGTCGGCTCGCTGGAGGACGGCCTGAACGGCAATTATTCCGTGCTGTTCGCAAAATCCGTGCTTGACGGAATAACGTCAATACTGCTTGCCTCCTCGCTCGGAGTCGGAGTCGCAGTATCCGCCGCGCCAATACTGATATATCAGGGCGGCATCACGCTGCTGTCTCAGGTGCTTCGTCCTCTGCTTTCGGACACGCTGATAAGCCAGATGTCCTGCGTAGGATCGGTTCTCATTGTGGCAATCGGTATAAATATGCTGTTCGGCAAAAAAATCAAAGTCGGGAACCTGCTTCCCGCCATATTCTTTCCGATTATCTTCGTGCTGCTGAAAAGTGTTTTTCCGGCCTTACCGATATAAACACTCAAATACATAAATTATTATGCCCCGAAAAAGAAAAGCTTTCTTTTTCGGGGCATCTTTATCTTTCACTCGGCACCGTCTCCGTGTCGCCATAAATGAGATCATCTATGTCTTCCCCCATTTTGACTTCCCCCCTTGATATAGATTTTGCATACTCTATATATATATGCGGGAGCAGTGAGGTTATGACACAAATATCAATAACAATTTTATGCTTTTTTCAGGATTACGGTTACGACTTCGGGGTTGTTAAGGAATCTGGGCGGTATCGAGTAGCCGCCAAGCCCTCGGGAAATAACCATATCGTAATTGCCCTCGTTATACACTCCGGCGTCATATTTGGGAAATAAATCCATCTGAGTTCCAAAAACGCCTCCCGCAAAGGGAAGCCTTACGATTCCGCCGTGAGCGTGACCGCAGAGTATCGTATCCACAGGGAGCTTCGGATATTTTGTCATCAAGTCGTTCCTGTGCGCCAGAAGAAGTTTGTATTTGTCCGGATAATTTTGTGCCATAATTTTTGCAAGCTCATCAGGCTTCATCATGTCCGCGGGGCCGTTCGGGTCCTCAACGCCGGCGAGTATGATGCTGTCATTCCCCTTATCCAGTAGGACAAACTCGTTTCGAAGATATTTAATTTTCAGTTCGCTTAAAAGAGCAGTCAGCTCTCCCATTTCCCCACTTGCCCATTCATGATTTCCGCTAACAAAGTAGCAGGGCGCAATTTTCACAAGGCCAGCCAGAAGAGGCTTCAGTTTCTCCGTCTGCGAGCCCTCTGTTTCGGCTGCGCGCATATTTAGGAAATCTCCGGTCAGTACAATTATATCCGGTTTCTGCTCAGCAACAAGCTCAGGAAGTTTGTCACCAAAATCCTTCATGTGCAGATCCGATAGCTGTACGATGCGATAACCGTCAAAGCTTTCCGGAAGCTTGCTGTAACTGAGCTCATATTCCGTAGTCACAAGGCGATATCGGCTGTCCAGAAGCAGGAGCGCAATAAATGCGATTATGACGAAAAAAGCCGTTAGTCCGTGGTGTCTTGATTTTTTCGGCGCGTTGGTGATTTTCACTTTATGCTTCCTTGTCCTTAACATACATTATTCTGTTGCTCGGGTCGGTTGTCGGATTGAAAATAATTTCGAAGCGCGGCATTGCCTTTATCATCGAGCTGAGCTTGCCGAATCCGAAATTTCGGGAGTCAAAATCGGGCTGCTTTTTGATGAGCAGATTGCCCAGATAGCTCATGTCGCAGGCTCCGTCGTCATCGGCGATATCCGCGACGGAATCTGCAATCAGCGCGACTATGCTGTCCGGAATTGTCCTTGCCGCCGTTTTCTCGGCGGGTTTATCCTGCGCAGCCGAGGGCTTGGCGCTCGTCTTTTTCGTCGCAGCGGCGGCTGCCTTAGCCTGTTCCTTCTCCTTGTTGTAGCTGTCGCGTATAACCTCGATATAGACAAACTTGTCACAGGCCACAATGAAGGGACCGGGCGTCTTGCGCTCACCGATTCCCATTACCCACATCCCGGCTTCGCGAAGCCTTATCGCAAGCCTTGTGAAGTCGCTGTCGCTCGACACGAGGACAAAGCCGTCCGTCTTCCCGGCATAAAGAATATCCATTGCGTCAATTATCATAGCCGAGTCGGTGGAGTTCTTGCCCGTTGTGTAGCCGTACTGCTGTATGGGCGTCACCGCATTTTCCAGAAGGCTCGTTTTCCAGCCCCCGACGTTTGGACTGGTCCAGTCTCCGTAAATCCTTTTTATTGTCGGTGTACCGTATATCGCCACTTCTTCCATGACGCTTTTCAGGCAGTCGCGCGGAGCGTTGTCTGCATCAATCAGGACCGCAAGCCTCAGATTGTTGAGTTCGCTTACTCGATTTGTCATTAGTTATTTTCCTTTCCGTAACCGCATTCTTTGCGGAAACCGCCACACAGGGTGACAGCAGAGGAGGGAGTTTTATTTCCGCCTCATTTTGTGCAAAATTATTTTATCACGTTTTTTCCCGTATCACAACTTGAGTTTATCGCGCTTTTTCCTGTTTTTGTCCTCCAAGGGCACACAAAAGCCCCACTTTTGAACATCATCAACAGGGTTATGCACATTCATATGCATTTGTCAATAATAAAATGGAAATAATACTGCATAAAATTGTCGAAAACTTTTTTACTTTACCCTTTGTAATAGTCCGATTTAAATATGGATCACATTTTCCCCTTATGATAATAACTCTTGAAACCGCCCCGCATATGGGTTATAATCACTTAACGTCTTTATTTATAGAAGAAAAGGAATGATCACATAAATGAGTGCATCGCAGGAAAAAAAGATACGTCAGCAGCTCCGTGAGGAGGGCAAGGACAAGCGCCAGATCGCTCAGCAAAAAATCGAAAACGCCCAAAAGCGCCGTCACAGGGCACGGACCACAGTCGGCGTCATTGTAGCCGTCCTTATTGTTGCTGTTTTTATAGTCAGTTCAAATCTGCCCTATACCACTTTAAGCGCGGTAACAATCGGGAATACGAATTACACAGCGGCGGAATATAGCTTTTTCTATAAGCTCACCTACAACAATTTTGTCAATCAATACGGCAGCTATCTGAAGATGATGGGGCTGGACACGACGAAGCCCCTGTCCACTCAGAAGTACACCGACGATCAGACTTGGGCTCAGTATTTTCAGGAGCAGGCTCAGACCTCTATGAAAGAGACGACCGCGCTTTATGACGACGCAGTTAAGAACAGCTATAAGCTCAGCGATGACGATCAGAAATCCCTTGACTCGACGATTTCCGGCATGCAGTCCGGTTACTCGGAAGCAGGCTTTTCCAGCGCTGATAAGTACCTTGCTTCTGTTTACGGCAAGGGTTGCACTGTCAAGCTTGTAAGCTCCCTCGTTGAAAAATACTACATTGCTCAGGGCTATTCCAAGCAGAAGAATGATTCTCTCACCTATACGGGCGATCAGCTCAAGACATATTACAAAGAAAACAAGAACGATCTTGACAAGTACACCTACATTGCGTACTTTGTAGACGGTTCGGTTAAGGATACTTCCACTTCGGGTACGGCGGATGCGTCCTCATCTCCTTCTCCGTCTCCCTCTCCCTCTCCCGCCACTGACGCCGAAAAGGCTACCGCTATGGATAAGGCAAAGGAAACAGCCGATGCTATCGCCGCTGACGGCAAGACGAAAGATGAATTCATACAGGCAGTTCTTGCCAAGACTCAGGCACAGGCATCCGACGAAACCACTCAGGGCAGTTCACTTAATGACAAGTATGCCGACTGGCTGAAAGAAGCAAGCCGTAAAGAAGGCGACACTACGGTTGTCAAAACCGATTCCGGTTACTATGCTGTATTTTATATTTCCCGTGAAAGCGCAGATTATAAAGAAGTCAACGTCCGCCACATTCTCATCAAGGCCGTGGCGTCCGATGACGGCACCTACTCCGACGAAGCCAAGGCCACGGCAAAACAGAAGGCTGAAGATTTGCTCGCGCAGTGGAAGGCCGGAGCCGCAACCGAGGACAGCTTCTCAGAGCTTGCAAAGGCTAATTCCGAGGACACCGGTTCCAGTTCCAACGGCGGACTTTACGAAAATGTCGCCAGAGGGAAGATGGTTGCCGAGTTTAACAACTGGTGCTATGCCGAGGACAGAAAACCCGGCGACACCGGCATAGTCTACGGAGAACGCGCGAACTCTTCCGCTGACACCAAAGACGGCTACAGCGGCTACCACGTAATCTATTATGTCGGTACGGGCGAAACCCACAGCGATTCGCTTTCCGAGGACGCAATGCGCACAAGAGATTATAATGCGTGGAAAGACGCCCTCCTCAAAAATTATGAGGTCAAGACCGGTATCACCGCTGCTCTGGTGAAATAGTCTGTAAATATGACTCAGCCGCGGCACGGAGAAGCTCCGAACCGCGGCTGTTTCTAATTTGCTTGTTTGAAAGGTAGGACAGTATGCCGGAAAGATTTTTGAGGGCCGAAATGCTGCTCGGGGCGGAAGCCATGGAGAAGCTTTCGAAAAGCAGGGTAGCCGTGTTCGGTCTGGGCGGAGTCGGCAGCTGGTGCGCGGAAGGACTTTGCCGTTCCGGCATCGGGGAAATCACCCTGATTGATCAGGATACCGTCAGTGAGAGCAACATTAACCGCCAGCTGGTTGCGACTTATTCCACTATTGGCAAGTCAAAAGCCGAAGCTATGGCTTCGCGTCTTCTCGATATTAACCCCGAAGTCGAGGTTATTCCCATCGCAGCCCGCTATGAGGCCGAAACCAGAGAACAGTTTTTCGGTACGCGCTATGACTATATAGTCGACTGCATTGATCTTGTCGCCTGCAAACTCGACCTCATTGAGACCGCATTAAATCGCGGTATTCCTATAATATCCGCTCTCGGCGCGGGGAACAAAATGAATGCGGAAGCCTTTCAAATTACCGATATTTCAAAAACCCAAAACTGTCCTCTCGCAAGAGTAGTCAGAAAAGAGCTCCACAAGCGCGGTATCAACCACCTGCCTGTCGTCTACAGCAGCGAGCTTGCTCTGACTCCCGAAAGCTCTGAGGTGCCTCCTCCCGGCAGAAGAAGCGTACCGGGAAGCCTTGTCTGGGTCACGGCAACGGCAGGCATGCTGCTTTGTTCTCACGTAGTGATGCAGCTCGCGGGGCTGGATATTCCAAAGGTCTGAATCAATTTACGCTCCGCTGCATTTTGTGCAGCGGAGCGTTTTCATTTTGCAATACGACCCGTGCAAGTTTTGTATCAATACTTGCACGGGTCGTTGGTGCCGGTGGCCGGACTCGAACCGGCACGCTGTTGCCAGCGGTGGATTTTGAGTCCACTACGTCTACCATTCCATCACACCGGCGTGTGACAAGGGTCATTATACAACAGGGCTCTTTTTTTTTCAATAGCCAATTTTTCTGCCGTGGTATCCGCCCTGTGGTTATTATGTGCCGATACCGCATATCCTTCCGATATTGAAATTGTTTTATATTGAAACGTTATATTCCTCTTTACAAATACCCCATAAGGGTATATTATAATTATACCCCCTGAGGGTATTTGAGGTGAATCTATGAAAGAAGAAACCTATGACATCGGCGGAATGCACTGTGCCTCCTGCTCCTCTGCAGTCGAGCGCGTTACGCGGAAGCTCGAAGGCGTTGAGCGAAGCGATGTTAACCTGCCGATGAACCGTATGACGATAGTTTATGACGAGGCCCTTGTAAGTCCGGAACAGATAGTTTCCAAAATCGAAAAAGCCGGCTTTACCGCAAAGCCGCGGGGTATCGAGCCCACTAGCGCACTGAAGTCAGCTGGCAAGGACAGAAAAATACTGCTCGAAGAGCGCAGGGGTCTCATTTCGGCGGCTGTGCTTTCAGTCCTGCTGCTTTACGTGTCCATGGGTACGATGCTGTTTAAAAGCTTGCCGCTGCCCGATATCATGGCAATGGAATCTCACCCCGTAAACTTTGCCTTGACGGAACTGCTCCTTACAATCCCAATTCTCTACATCGGAAAGCGCTTTTTTATTAGCGGATTCAATTCGCTCATTCACTGGAACCCAAATATGGACACGCTGGTCGCCGTGAGCTGTACGGCTTCCTTTCTCTATAGCCTTATAAATACTTTTTTGCTTGCGGACAACCCTCATTTGATGCACAGCCTGTATTTTGAATCGGCGGCAATCGTTATTACTCTTGTCCTGCTCGGAAAGCACCTTGAGGCAAGCAGCCAGGAAAAAACCAAAAGTGCCATTACGAAGCTTATGGAGCTCACGCCCGAAACGGCTATTCTCATTCTTGAGGATAAACAGTGGGAGGTACCGACAGAAACTCTGAAAAAAGGAGACCTTGTACTCGTCAAATCAGGCTCGAAGATACCGCTTGACGGACGAGTGGTGAAGGGCGAAGGCAGCGCGGACGAAGCAATGCTGACCGGCGAGAGTATGCCTGTCGAGAAGTCATCGGGAAGCGAAATCATCGGCGGAAGCATACTCGTAAGCGGAGCCGTCTTTATTGAGATAACCCGCGTCGGAGAGGAAACGACGCTTTCAAGAATAATAAAATTCATCGAGGACGCTCAGGGAAAAAAGGCTCCAATTTCAAAAACCGCGGATAAGGTGGCCGGGGTATTCGTTCCCGTTGTTATGGCGATTGCTGTCGTTGCTCTGGTTGTATGGCTTATTGCAGGTGCGGAATTTTCCTTTGCGCTTCGGATATTCACATCAATTCTCGTTATCGCCTGCCCCTGTGCGATGGGACTTGCAACTCCGACTGCAATCATCGTCGGAACGGGGCTCGGTGCTTCAAAAGGCATACTCATCCGCAGCGGCGAGGCTCTTGAAATCACACACAAAACGGACGTAGTTGTGCTCGACAAAACCGGAACAATAACTGAAGGAAAGCCTCGCGTCACAGAAATCATTTCGACTGATATTTCCGAAAACGAGCTGCTCGCTCTCGCGGCAGGTGCCGAAAGCCTTTCCGATCACCCGCTCGCAAAGGCGATAACCGAGGAAGCGAATTCTAGAGGTCTTTCCCCCGTGTCCGTTTCATCCTTCGAAAATTTTACCGGTCTGGGCATAATAGCCATGCTCTCAGACGGTCAGGCTTTACGTGTCGGCAACGCAAAGCTCATGGAAGCCGCAGGCATATCGGTGGAAAAATACTCAGGCGAGCTCGTCCGCCTCGCCTCACAGGGTCAAACGCCAATGCTGGTGGCAAAAGGCGAAAACCTGCTCGGAATAATAAGCGTAGCCGATACCGTCAAACCCAGCAGTAAAGCCGCCATTTCGAAACTCCGCATTCTTGGCATAAAAACCGTTTTGCTTACAGGCGACAGCCGAGCCGCCGCGAACTATATCGGCACGCTCGTCGGAGCTGATGAAGTCATCGCGGAAGTTCTTCCAAACGGCAAGTCAGCCATTGTGGAAAGCCTTCAAAAAGAAGGTAAAACCGTTATGATGGTCGGCGACGGAATCAACGACGCTCCCGCTCTCGCGCAGGCGGATATCGGCTGTGCAATCGGAAACGGCAGCGACATTGCAATCGAATCAGCTGACATTGTTCTCATGAGAAGCGACTTAAACGATGTGTCCGCCGCGATTAGGCTCAGCAGGCTCACTATACGCAACATTAAGCAAAATCTGTTTTGGGCATTTTGCTACAACACTCTGGGAATTCCGATAGCGGCAGGCATACTGTTCCCCAGTCTTGGACTTCTGCTCAGCCCCATGATAGGCGCTCTCGCAATGTCTCTCAGCTCAATTTTTGTCGTAACGAACGCTCTCAGATTAAGGGGGAAAAAGATTGATGAATAAAGTAAAGCACAGGGACGATGACGAGCTCCGCTCGCTGATGAATCGTCTGAGCCGCATTGAGGGTCAGGTGCGCGGAGTCAAAAAAATGCTTGAGGACGAAGCCTACTGCACCGATGTTCTCACGCAGGTGACAGCAATTCAGGCGGCTCTGAACGCCTTCAACAGGGAGCTTCTCGCAAACCATATAAAAAGCTGCGTTGTACAAGACATCAGAAACGGCAGCGACGAGGTCGTCGACGATCTTGTCTCAACACTCCAAAAGCTCATGAAATGATTGATATCAATATAGGGGAGGAATTCAGTATGACAACATTAAAGGTACCCGACATGCACTGCGAGAACTGCGTAAAGCGCATCACGAAAGCATTGTCCGAAGCAAAGCTTAGCTTCACCGTCTCTCTTAAGGATCAGACCGTCGAAATTGAGGGTGGGGAAGACACGGTTGAAACCGCTGTCGCTGCTCTGGACGACATTGGTTTTGAGGCAAAGCAGGACTGAAAAAAGCAGCGTTCCATGCGTTTTGCACGGTTCGCTGCTTTTTTTAACAGTAAAGTGCGCGGAAAAATTCGCGCACTTTTACTTTATTGTGCTTCCTCAAGGTTTACGGCATTTCTGAAGCTTGAAAACACGCTGACCGCATGGCGCTTCGAAACGACGTCCCAGTTGATAATTTTAAAAAACGCGTCGATATAATCCGCTCTGCGGTTCTGATAATCAATATAGTATGCGTGCTCCCAAACGTCGATTGTCAGAAGAGGCTTCAGTCCGTCCTTAAGCGGCGTATCCTGATTCGCCGTACGAACGATTTTCAGGTTGGTGTCGGCATCTATAACAAGCCAGGCCCAGCCTGAGCCGAACTGCGCCAGAGCCGCTTTTTTGAGCTCGGCGAGCATGTTTTCAAGAGAACCGAAGGCAGCTGTAACGGCATCCTCAAACTTTTTTGTAGGTGCTGTCGTGCCCTGAGGTGCCAGCGCCTCAAAATAGAAATTGTGGTTGAACACTCCGCCGCCGTTGTTGGTAACCGCCGTAGCAATATCTGCCGGAAGCTTATCAAGGCTGCTTAAGATTTCCTCAAGATTCTTTTTTCGGAACTCCTTAGAACCCTCAAGCGCCGCGTTCAGGTTATTCACATAGGTTTGGTGATGCTTGTCGTGGTGGAATTCAAGAGTCGTCCTGCTGACGGACGGCTGGAGGGCCGAATAATCATAGGGCAGGACCATAAGGTCGAACGGATACGAATTACTCATCTAATAATTTCCTTTTCCAAATTTACAATAATACCCGCACTCATATTATGAATCAAGTTCAATAATGTTAAATTCAGTCTAACATACGCCCTTTTTTAAATCAAGCAATATTTAAACTCAAAGGGCGTAGGTATGGTCAAGCGGACCCGAACCGTGTCCCAAATCAAGCCCCGCCTTAAGCGCACCGGTTATATAGGCTTTGGCGTTTTCAACGCTCTTTTCAAGAGAGTTTCCCGCGGCCAGATTGCAGGCTATCGCTGAGGAGAGCGTGCAGCCCGTGCCGTGGGTATTGGGATTATTGACTTTCACTCCGTCAAACCACAGGGCTTTTCTGCCCATATACAGAAGGTCGCTTGCATCGTTCGCAAGGTGTCCGCCCTTAATCAGTATCGCGCCGGAAATGCTTTTTGCAATAGACGAAGCGGCATGCAGCATATCGTCTCTGTTTTTGATTTCAAAACCACAGAGAGCTTCAGCCTCCGGTATATTGGGCGTAATCACCGTTCCGAGCGGCAGAAGCCGGTATAGAAGCGCGTTCATCGCGTCGTCCGAGAGCAGACGGCTGCCGCTCGTTGAAACCATAACGGGGTCGACGACGATATTCTCCGCCTTATGCTCAATCAGCTTGTCCGCTATCACGTTAATTATTTCGGAGCTTGAAACCATGCCGATTTTAACAGCGTCCGGACGGATATCCGTAAAAATGCAGTCGAGCTGCTTTGCCACAAATTCGGGACTTGCTTCAAAAATGCCGTAAACGCCCGTAGTATTCTGCGCGGTAAGCGCCGTTATCGCGCTCATCGCGTACATTTTATGGACGGTTATCGTCTTGATATCGGCCTGTATGCCCGCACCGCCGCTGCAGTCCGAGCCCGCGATAGTCAGCACCTTTTTCATTTTACGTTCTCTCTTTCCACTACCTTTTCCACGAGTCCGCGCAGTCTTTCCGTCGCCGCTTTGATGTCCTTCTCCGCGAAAATAGCGGATACCACCGCAACGCCGTCTATACCCGAGCCCGCGAGGCTGTCGATGTTATCTGCGTATATACCCCCGATTGCGACGACGGGTATCGAAACCGCCGCGCAAATTGCCTTGAGCTCATCGTAGGGCACGAAGTCCGCATCCTTTTTGGTAGACGTTGTGAAGACCGCGCCCACTCCTATATAGTCTGCCCCGCTCTTTTCAGCCAGTATCGCCTGTTCAACCGTCTGCGCCGAAACGCCGATGATTTTATTCGGTCCTAGTCTTTCTCGCACCTTCAAAGCCTCCATGTCGGACTGCCCGACATGTGCCCCGTCCGCATCACAGGCAAGAGCAATATCCACGTTGTCGTTTACTATGAAGGGGACTCGGTGTTGCTTGCAGAGCTCCTTGATTTCATGCGCCTCAGCTAAAAATGCATCATAGTCCAAGTCCTTCTCTCGAAGCTGAAGCATTGTCGCGCCGCCCTTGAGAGCCTCCTCAACATCGTGAACGAGGGTCCTACCATTAAGCCAAGCCCTGTCCGTCACGGCATAGAGCAAAAGAGCCGCTCTGTCCATATTATTGTCCAAATCTATCGGCTCCTTTCCGTCAAACGACTTTATACCTTGCGCCCTTATCAAGCTCCTTGGCGTCCAGTCTATAGACCTTGTCAATAAGATAGTTGCGGAAGCTCGAATTTCCATCGTGATTTCGCGCTGTCGATTCAAACGCCTTTTCGCCGCAGAGCCCCATCGCGCAGACCGCTGCCGCAGTCGCCTCAAGGGCATTATCGTGATTCGCCGTGATGTATGCCGCCGTCATTGCCGTCAGCATACAGCCGCTGCCCGTAATGCGCGCCATCATGGGGTGACCGTTTTTTATCACAAAGGCGCGGTTCTCATCCGCAACGATGTCGGTTGCGCCCGTAATCGCAATGACGGCCCCCGTCTTTTTTGAAAACTCCTTTGCAAAGGCGACTACTCGCTCCAGTGTTTCCTCGGTTACCGCGTCCGCAATGTCGGCATCGACGCCCTTTGTCGAACCCGCACCGACGGCGAGGGTTTTAATCTCCGAAATGTTCCCGCGGATAACCGTGAATTTCAACTCGTCCAATAGCCTTTTCGCAGTTTCAGTGCGCAAAGTGGACGCCCCCGCGCCGACAGGATCGAGAATGATGGGATGCCCCAGTTCATTTGCCTTTTTTCCCGCAAGGAACATCGCCGGAATCGTGTCCTTGTTCAGCGTGCCGATGTTAATATTCAAGCCGCCGCAGATTGAGGTGATTTCCTCGACCTCGCCGCAGTCGTCGGACATAATTGGCGAAGCACCGCAGGCTAAAAGAATGTTCGCGCAGTCGTTCACCGTAACATAGTTTGTGATGTTGTGTATGAGAGGGCTTTTCTCTCTCACATTTTCAAGATATTTACCCAGCATGTTTTTGACCTCCAAATATTTTATCTGCAACAATGCAGAGTATTGACACTATCATCATGACAGGCAGCGTATAGCCGATAGGTAAATCGACATGCATTGAAAGCCGATAGACGGCAAACCCGACTGTCCAGATAATAAGGTTTAAAACGCTCACAGGACTTTCCGATCTGTCCTTTTTTAATATGAAATAATCCGTTATTAGTATCGCTGCCATCGGTGCGAATGCCGAACCGATGAAATATAGAAAGCTTTCAAAGTTCGAAACGGGCGCGAAAATTGCGAGAGCCGTTCCAATTACGCAGACGGCAATACCGACACTTTTCTCCTTTATTTTTCCCGAAATACTGACCGAACTGACACCTGCGGAAAACGCGTCCAGATAAGTCGTTGTGACAGTCGAAAAAATTACGATAAGCAATCCTGCAATACCCAGACCTGCCGAAACCATGATTTTTGCGATGTCGCTCTCGCCTGTAAAGAGCGCCGCGCCCAGACCGATAACGTACATCCAGCAGCTCGTGGCAAAATAAACTCCTGCACTCGCAAATGTCGCCTTTCGCTTTTTCTCCGCCGTCCTTGTATAGTCCGCAATGAGCGGCAGCCACGAAAGCGGCATTGCCGCCGAAAGCTCAACAGCCGCTCCAAAGGACAGCCCTCCGCCAGATGCAGCCGTCATTTTACCTTTAAATATGACGACGCTTAAAATCGCGGTCAACAAAAAAAGTCCCAGCATCGCAACCGTATTGAGCTTGACTAGGTTCTTCGGTCCCGCCAGTATCCAGAGCACTATGAGTGCGCCGATAATGAGACACCAGACCCAGGCTCCGCCGAGATTAGCGGCGAGTCCGGCAGCCTCCGCGCCAGACTGTGTCATAATTGCCGTCCAGCCGACAAGCTGAACGACATTCAGAACCGCAAAAAGTACAGAGCCCTTCTGCCCAAATGAAATTTTTACGGTCTCCATCGCGCTCTTTTCGGTTTTCGCGCCAATCAGCCCCGCAAAATACATTAACGCAAAGCCTATAATGTGCCCGATAACGATAGCCAGAATTCCTTTGCCGAAGCCCATCGGTGCAAGGAAGGTGCCCGTCATAATTTCCGCGATGGACACTGCCGCACCAAACCAAATTAGCCCGTTTGAAAACACGCTTGTCTTAACCTTTTCTTCCATTCCTACCTCTTTTCCACGAACCACACCAAAAACGGGAAGTACCCGAATAGGTACCTCCCGTTAAAAAAGCTATAAGCTCTCCCTACGTTGGCATTACCCAAATCAGGTGTAAGGGTCGAAGTTCGATTACTTCCTCTCAGCCTGCATAACAAGCTCCCCTGTTCGTATATGTTTGTGGTTATTCTAAATCCTAACCCTAAATTTGTCAAGCCCGTCGATATTAATTGCCGAATTCCGGCATCTGGCGTATAATTATAGAAAAGCACACGTAACGACAATATGCTTTTTTATTCGAACTAAGCTTTCCCCACTGTCGCGTTATAAAGCTCGTTTTTGGAATAGCCCGTATCCTCTGACGCGAGCTTGGCCGACTGCTTGAGGGACCGGCCCTCGTTCCTGTAAAAATCCACGCGTGAAAGGGCCTGTTCAAGCGTCATTTCCGGCTCCAGAGCCTCTTCCTTACCCTTTATAACGAGCACAAATTCACCCTTCGGCGGTATTCTCGAATATAGCTCCAGCGCCCCATCGAGTGTTGTGCGGATAACTTCCTCATATATTTTCGTAATCTCGCGGCAAAGCGAAAGCTCCCTGTCACCGCCGAGAGTGTCCTTCAAGTCCTTTAGCGTTCCCATGAGCTTATGCGGTGCTTCATAAACTATCATCGTGCGCTTTTCATACCGCAGGCTCTCGAGATGCTCTGTGCGGTTTTTGCCCGAGTTATTTATAAAGCCCTCAAAGGTGAAGCGCTGAGTGGACTGTCCGCTGACGGCAAGAGCCGAAACGGCGGCGCAGGGTCCCGGGATACAGCAAACGGTGATGCCCTCTCGCGCGCAGAGGCGCACAAGGTCCTCTCCGGGGTCACTTATAGCGGGCATTCCCGCGTCCGAAACCAGCGCGACGTTTTCGCCATTAATAAGGCGCTCGATTATCTTTTCCCCGCTCTGAGCGCGGTTATGCTCAAAATAGCTGATAAGCGGCTTTTTGATTCCGAAATGGTTCAGCAGCTTCAGTGTGACGCGCGTATCCTCCGCCGCGATAAAATCGGCATTCTTCATCGTTTCAACGGCTCGCGGGGAGAAATCTCCGAGATTTCCTATCGGCGTCGCAACAAGATATAGTATTCCGCTCATAGCTTATTTTCCTTCTCATGCGGCGCGTAAGCGCCTCTTTTATATATTTTCTGAGCCTCGTCGGAATCGCTCCCGTCGGCGTTTGTCAGAATCAGCGGAGCTTCGATTTTGAGTCCCTTGCCGCCCCCGCGTTTGCCTTCGATGAGAACCAGACTTGGCGCTTTATGCGCGCTGTACGAAACCATACGCAGTCTTTTAGGCTCTATCCCCGCTTCCGTCATCGCGCAAAGAACCTCACTCAGGCGCTCCGGACGGTGGACAAGAGCAAAATTACCTCCCCAGCGCAGTGCCCATTTGGTAGCCGCGCAGAGCTCCGTAAGTGAGCAGTTTTTCTCCTCACGCGCTGACGCGCGGTGGAGCACTGGCGCTGAGTAGCCCGAGTTTTCCGCGAAATACGGAGGGTTCGAAACAACAAGGTCAAAGCTCTCCGATTTAATCAGGCTTCTGTGTTCCCGCAGATCGGCATTTATTATGCCCGCTCTGTCCTCCATACCGTTTTCGGAAAGGTTCCTGCGGCTGAGCTCCGCGAAGTCGCGCTGAAGCTCGATTCCGATAATTGACGTGTCCTGATTTTTCGCCGCGAGCAGAACACAGAGAACACCCGCGCCGCTGCCGAGGTCAAGGCAGCTTTTTACGCGCTTCATATTCGCAAAATCTGAGAGTAACACCGAATCGGTTGAGAGCTTAAAGCTCTCCTCGGTCTGCATGAAACGCGGGCCTCCCCGCCAGAGCTCGTTAAACGCTTCCATAATATAACTCCACAAAAAATCAAAGAGCCTGCCGCAATACAAACGTTGCAACAAGCTCTTTGATATCACGACATTTTATTTCTCGGTGATAGCGCCTGTGGGGCAAGTCTCGACGCAAGCGCCGCACTGCAGGCACTTATCCTGATCGATCTCGTAGTGTTCGTCACCCATCGAGATTGCTTCTGCAGGACAGCCGTCCGAGCAAGCACCGCAAGCGATGCAATCGCTGCTAATTACAAACATATATGTATCCTCCTTGGTAGAATTGAGTCTCTTACTTTTGAATTATAACATATACTTTTCGTATTGCAAGAAATTTTCTCAGTACGCTTCCAAATTCCAGCAAGCCAAAGTAAAAACGAGAAAATCAACGATACGCCGAGCTAGCGTGAGATAAATCGCGCTGGTTTTCGTTCTTTGGTCAGGATTGGTCAAACCAATATTTGCATTACTGACCTTTCCTGATTATTATAATGACATAGGTCAAAGATAGTCAAGGTCAAACATAAGCATTATAGAGGTGACTGTATGGGAACAAGCGATATGATAGCAAGTTTTATTATTGATGCTCTGGAACACGCGGGCGGAATCGCCGAGCTTCAGCGTTCCAATCTGGCTGAAAAATTCAGCTGTGTCCCGAGCCAGATAAACTACGTGATTTCAACGAGATTTTCTCCCGAACACGGCTACATTGTCGAATCCCGAAGGGGCGGCGGAGGTTTTATCAGGATAACGAGAGTTCAGGCAAGTCCCGAGCGGCTCATTATGCACACAGTAAACTCTGTAGGCGACAGTCTTGATCTTCGCACAGCGGCCGCCTTTGTTTCAAATATGCTAGGTTCGGACGCAATGGACGGTAAAACGGCGGGACTCATTATGACGGCAATCAGTGATAATTCGCTGCGTCCCATAGCTCCGGAACACCGCGACATTGTAAGGGCTTCAATTTTCAAGCAACTGCTGGTCAGTATTTTGGCAGTTTTAGAATAAAAATCATATATACTTTCAAGGAGGTAACTTTTATGAAATGCGAAAAATGCAACAACGAGGCTGTATTCCACTATCAGTCGAGTATAAACGGTGAAAAGAGCGAGTATCATCTCTGCGCGGACTGCGCTAATAAGGCAGGCTTCGGTGAGATGCTTCAATTCCGTCCCCGCTCCATGTTCGACAGCTTCTTCAGAGAGCCCTTCGGTCTTATGGATAGCTTCTTCAAAGACCCGTTCGCTTCCTTCGGCTCCCTTGCCGATGGTTTCTTCGGCAGAAGTCTGCTCGCCCCGACTATAGATGCTCCCAGTGTGAACATCGCGGTCGGTGAGCCCGAAAAAGTGACAGAAACCGAAGAAAAAGCGAAGGATAATATCCCCAGAGACGCGGGAGAGGAATTCCGCAAAAAGCGCGAGCTCTTTGCGCTGCGGCATCAGCTGAGAGGCGCAGTAAGAGCGGAAGAATTTGAAAAAGCAGCCGAGCTTCGGGATAAGATTCGCGAACTTGAGAAATAATTACTAAATAAATCCATTTAAAATCCATTTCGAGGAGGAATGTGAATGCGTAACCAGGATAGATTTACAGAAAGAGCGCAGGCGGCTCTTTCAAAAGCACAGGAAGCCGCGCAGAATATGGGCCACAGCTATGTGGGGACGGAGCACATCCTCCTCGGAGTGGCTCTTGAGGGCGAGGGGCTGGGCGCAAAAATACTGCGGGACAACGGACTTGACGATACGCTCATATCCGAGCTTCTGGAAAAATTTGTGGGACGCGGCGCTCCTGGAACACCGGCGCAGGGTCTCACGCCCGACGCGAAGCGCGTCATCGAGCTTTCGATTATCGACGCCAACCGTCTGGGTCACAGCTACATCGGAACGGAGCATCTGCTCATGGGCATGCTTCGCGAGCCCGAATGCTCGGGCGCAAGGCTGATTTCTTCAACAGGAATTGACCTGAACAAAATATATACAGATATAGTAAATGTTTTCCGCAGCTCCGATTACCGCCAGGCGCCTCCGCAGGCAGCGTCGCAGGCGTCCGTACGCGGCGGGAAAAGAACCGAGACCAAAACTCTTGACCAATTCAGCCGCGATCTGACTGTCTCGGCGCAGGAAGGGCAGCTTGACCCTGTTATCGGGCGGAGCCGCGAGATACAGCGCGTAATCCAAATCCTTTCACGCCGCACAAAGAACAATCCCGTCCTCATAGGTGAGCCGGGTGTCGGAAAGACCGCTATTGCCGAGGGGCTTGCGCAGCTGGTCGTATCGGGCGACGTGCCAGAGGACCTGCGCGGAAAGCGCATAGTCTCTCTCGACCTCACCGGTATGCTTGCAGGCACAAAGTACCGCGGTGATTTCGAAGAGCGCATCAAAACCGCTTTGAAGGAGACGCAGAAGGCCGGAGACGTCATTTTGTTCATAGACGAACTTCACACAATAATCGGCGCGGGCGCTGCCGAAGGCGCAATTGATGCCGCTAACATCATAAAACCCGCTCTCGGAAGAGGCGAGATTCAGGTCATCGGCGCAACAACGCTCGACGAGTACAGAAAACATATTGAGAAGGATGCCGCGCTGGAGCGCAGATTTCAGCCCGTCATGGTCGACGAGCCCTCCGCCGAGGAGTCTGTTGAAATAATTACCGGCCTGCGCGACAGGTATGAAGCGCATCACAAGCTCAAGATAACTGATGAAGCCATCCGCGCTGCCGTGACTATGTCCGGACGCTATATTAACGACCGCTATCTGCCCGACAAGGCAATCGACCTCATGGATGAAGCCTGCTCTCGGGTTCGCATGAAAACTCTGACCGCTCCCGACGAGCTTAAGGTTATCGAAAAGCGCATTGACGCTCTGATAAACGAAAAAGACGCCGCAATCAAAGCACAGGACTTCGAAGAAGCCGCGAAAATACGCGACAAGGAAAAAAAGCAGCGCGAGGAGCTTGACGCCGCCCGTAAAAAGTGGGATGAAAAGCGCGGCGGCATGGTTCGCTGCGTCACCGAGGAGGATATTGCCGAGGTCGTTTCCGGCTGGACCGGCATACCCGTCACGAGCCTGACCGAAGGCGAAAGCGACAGGCTTCTTAAAATGGAGGAGATACTCCACAAGCGCGTCATCGGGCAAAACGAAGCGGTTTCGGCGGTTTCCCGCGCGATACGCCGCGGCCGCGTAGGGCTTAAGGACCCGAAACGCCCGGTCGGCAGCTTCCTCTTCCTCGGTCCCACGGGCGTCGGAAAAACCGAGCTCTGCAAGGCTCTCGCGGAAGCGGTTTTCGGCGACGAGAACGCCATGATAAGAATAGATATGTCAGAATACATGGAAAAGCACACCGTATCAAAGCTCATCGGTTCGCCTCCTGGCTACGTCGGTTATGACGAGGGCGGTCAGCTCACCGAAAAGGTGCGGCGCAAGCCCTATTCCGTCATACTCTTTGACGAAATCGAGAAGGCTCACGAGGATGTTTTTAACATCATGCTCCAGATAATGGACGACGGCATCCTCACAGACTCGCAGGGCAGGAAGGTAAACTTCAAAAACACCATCATAGTTATGACCTCCAACATCGGCGCGCGTAACATAACCGACAAGCAGAAAACTCTCGGCTTCGCCGATGCCGACGTTAAAACCAGCGGAATAAAAAATGTCGGGGAAATCCGCCAGCTCGTTATGAAGGACCTAAAAAGCACCTTCCGACCCGAATTTTTGAACCGTATTGACGAGACAATAGTTTTCTCTCAGCTCTCCCGCGAAGACATCAGAAAGATTGCTGAAAACATGATTGCGATCGTCGCGAAAAGGCTCGAGGATATCGGAATATCGCTCTCCGTTACAGACGAGGCGCTTGACAAACTCGGCGAGGACGGCTTTGATCCCGTCTATGGCGCGCGTCCCCTCCGGCGCACTATCCAGTCCACCATCGAGGACGCGGCTGCCGAAAAGCTGCTTGACGGCTCCCTGAAAAGCGGTGAAAAGGCGGAAGCAAGCGTTGAGGACGGAAAAATCGTTCTAAAAAAGGCAATTTAGCAAAATTCTCTTTCAATATTTAGTTAATAGTGTTAAGATACTCCTGCCTGCCTCAGGCAGGAGTATTATTTAAGCGCCAATCCGGCACACAGGACAAGACTCATCGGAGGTAGAAAGAAATATGTCTGAAGATTACAGCTATGAAGATAATCTGGCAGGGCAGCAGATGACGAAGGAGGAGCGCTACTCGAGAATGGTCGAGTATATGAACGGCGTTCCCGATTTTAATTATCACAACGGCATAAAGCTAACGGAGCTAAGAGACAATTTCGCGTCATGCAGAGCTGAGCTCACTCCTGATGCCATAAACTCGCAGGGTATGGCGCACGGCGGCCTTATATTCTCGATATGCGACGTGGCGGCTGGCTTTGCGGCGGCATCAATAGACCGCCGCTGCGTCACTCAGGCCGCGAATATATATTTCCTTCGTCCCGCACAGGGAACGTACCTCACTGCAAAGGCGGAACCGATAAAGATCGGAAAAACCGTATCCGTGATTGAGGCAAAGGTCTATGACGATCAGGAGCGTCTCGTTGCCGAGGCGATGTTCTCGATTTTTTACACCTGACAAAAAGCGAACAGCGTGAGGAAACCCTCACGCTGTTCACTTTTTTTACCTGTCGTATTCTTTGAAACAGCCGAGACAAAGCTTTTTGTCCTCGACAAGCCTGATCTTATCCTCTCGAGCTCTCTCGCCGCACTTCTCACAGACAACCGATTGAAAAAGCCTGGCCTGTTCGGGAAGCTCGAACACGGGCTTTGAAAGCGAGAACAGCTCCTCTGTGGGCGCGTTCAGAAGATATTCAAGTCTTTCCTCACGGGTCATATCTCTGCCGTCAAACTTAAAATACAGCCTTACCGCCTCGTCGCTCTTGCGGAAATAAAAGTTGAATGCCATTTTTCCCATAGGCTTATAAATCAAATTGCCTTTCCCGAAGGTGCAGCCCAGAAGGCTCTGGACCGCGTCGGCGGCGCAGGTGTCGTTTTCGGTGATGCAGACAAGCTCCTCGTCAACCGAAGCGTTTGTAGGTATATGCTCTTCAAGCGCCTGGCATGCCTTGAAGCCTATCGCCAGTCCCGGACATTCGTGACCGTGGAACTTCACCGCTTTTTCCCATTTAATCTTGTCGTACACAGAGTTCACGCTCCTTTGTATCAGTCGTTTAATTCCAGGTGTTTACATACAAGAGTATTATATCTCAACTAGGCCGAAAGCTCAAGCAGACTGCGCTAAATTCTCGCCTTGGCTTCAGCATATCTCGGTTTCCGGATAATAGTGGGAGAGTATCTCACGGTAGTCAAACCCGTTTCTCGCCATTACGTTTGCTCCATATTGGCTCATTCCCAGCCCGTGACCGTAGCCTGTCACGGTAAAGGTAAAAACTGCGTCCTTATACTCAAGCGTGAACGCGGTACTGCGCAGCTCAAAGAGCTTTCGTATCTCAGGTCCCGTCAGAACAGTCTTTCCTATTGTCATGCTCCTTACCCTGCCGCTTTCGTCCAGATCCGTGTTTGTGACCCACTTCGAAGGATCGTCAGGAAAAACGGCGTCGGACTTCAAAAGCAGCACCGTTTCGCGGAAGTTATCCTTTGTTACCTCGACAGTCGTAACGAAATTCGGCACGTCGGTATCAGTTTCCGGACTGTTCACGCTGACGAGATAGGGGACAGCTCCCCACAGTTCGCTGCCGTTTTCGGTTTTTCCGGCTGATGATGAATGGAAGGACGCAAGAATCGGTTCGCCGGAGAACGTCAGCACCTGTCCGTCCGTAGCCGTAACGGCGTTTCTAATTCCCCCCATGTACTCGTCAAACTTGTCTCCCCAGTCTCCTCTCAGCTCCGTCTCTTCGGAACAGGCCATGCAGCAGCCCGCTTCCGTACAGACATCCGCCTGCGGATGCTTGGGATTTGAGTGCTTAGTGCAGTAAACTATGTAGGTTCTTGCCGCCACGGCCTGCGCTTTCAGAGCCTCCTCGGAAAAGGTCGCGGGCACCTCCGCCGCCAGTACATAGGGCAGATAGTCAGCCATCGTCACATTCTTTACCTTTTCTCCGTCCAAAACGGTAAAGCTGATCTCTTTGTCGGACACTTTTTCATAAGCGCTGACGGTGTCTGTCGGTGAAGGGGAGACGAACTCCGAAGGAGTCGGCGAAGGCTCGTCCGGAAGATATACCCCGCTGACGTTTTCTTTCATGAACAGAACGGGCATAATAATGGCGGCCATAGCCAGAAGGATTGAGACCCAGATTATTCGTTTCATTTTCTCACCCCGATTTGTAGTTGACGCTTAAGTAAAAAAAGTATAGAATGATTCATGCAAATACTGGAAAGGGTATAAGGTTTGCCCTCTCGCCTTTTCTGTTCCACAGTAATTATATTTTGACTGGAAGGTTAATATGCGAAAGAAATCATTAATACTCTGCGGCTTCACGGTCATAATGGGCATTTTCTGTGCTTTCCTCCGTTGGCTGCAAAATGTCAATATTTTTGAGGCCGATACGGGGCTTGCCATTTCCAATTCTCCATACAGCTATGCCGTCGTGCTGTTTGCCGTCCTGTTTGCGGTTATTCTCCTTCTGTGGCTCCGCAGGTATCGTGAGCTGGCCTTCACTTCAAAATTTCCCACGGTCTATTCCGGAATCGGATCCTTCGCTAAGGTCGCGGCTTATATCATTGGCGCTGTAATTGCCGTCGGCGGTGTGCTCACTGTTTCCCGCTCCGTAAGCACCTCAAAATCGGCTTTTGATCTCATACTGGGACTGTTCAGCCTGCCCTGCGCTGCCGGCATGATAAGTTTTTTCCTCTCCGCCGGCAAGCAGGAAAAGAAAAACAGCGGTTCGTTCGGCGCCGCGGTAACGGTCTTCTTCCTGTGCTTCTGGCTCATAGCCTCTTATAAATACAGCGCGGCCGATCCCGTCATCTGGCACTTTGCGCCCAGACTTCTTACGATTTCGGCGACAATTCTCGCTTTTTATTTCATTGCGGGTTTTGTCTTTAATAAGCCCAAGCCTCTTGCTTCACTCTATTTCAGCCTCCTCGGAACCTTTATGTGCCTTACTGTTCTCGCCGATTCATATCCGCTTGGCGAACAGCTCATCACCGTCGGATTTCTTGCCGCGATGCTCCTTCTGTCCTTCGGGCAGGTAAGCGGTGCGAACAGCAAAACCTGATTATTAGAATTAATAATAAATAAGCTCTCTGCCGACTAACGACAGAGAGCTTATTTATTATTGTGCCGCACTGTCTTACAGCGCGGCTTGCCAATCTATCTCATTTTACTTCTTCCATAGATTTGATACAGTCCTTGCACACGTTCTTGCCTTTAAACACCACAACATCCTTGGCGTTGTCGCAGAAAATGCAGGCCGGCTGATATTTACGCAGAATAATGGAATCGTCATCTACATATATCTCCAAAGAGTCCTTTTCTGCGATGTCCAAGGTTCGGCGGAGTTCGATTGGCAATACAATTCGCCCGAGTTCGTCTACTTTCCTAACTATTCCGGTCGATTTCATAAAAATGCCTCCCCAATTAAGTATTTGCCTACTGCTTACATAAATTATTTGTCTTTCTGTATAAAATTATATTGATATTATTATGAATGTCAAACATATTTTTGAATATTTATAAGTTATTCACAAATTTTGTTATATCTCACAAGAATGCTGGAATAAAAATGGAGATGAAGATTAATGCTTTTTAATCTAGTAATTGTTCTCATGGTTTTGCTCTCTCTCATATACGGTGCTTTGAGCGGAAACCTCTCCGCACTCTCCTCCGCTGCAGTATCGGGCGCAAAGGATGCCGTCACACTCAGCCTCTCTCTCTGCGGAATGATATGCCTCTGGTCCGGAGTAATGGAACTTATGCGCCGTGCCGGACTATCGGAAAAGCTCTCCCGGCTTATGCGTCCTGTGCTCTCCAGACTCTATCCGACCGCGGCAAAGGATTCGGAGACTATGGACGCACTCTCGGCAAATGTGTCAGCGAACCTGCTGGGTCTAGGCAACGCCGCCACTCCCGCCGGTATAAAAGCGGCTGTGGGCTTAAAGCGCCTTTCGGGCTTAAGCTCCGCTTCAGACGAGCTATGTCTGCTGGTTGTCATGAACACCGCCTCCATACAGCTTCTGCCGACTACGGTAGCTTCCCTGCGTGCGTCCTTTGGAGCCGCCTCTCCCTTCGACATTCTCCCTGCCGTCTGGCTGTCCTCTATGATATCCGTGACGGCCGGTATTCTCGCTGCAAAATTGTTCCAGCGTTTTTCACGCACATGAAGCTCATCGGTGAGCTTGCCGTACCTGTCATCATAGCGTTTGTGATGATCTACGCCATGAGACGGGGGACGGACGTTTTCTCCGGTATGACTGCCGGCGCTCAGGACGGTCTGAAAACCGTCCTCGGAATCGTTCCCGCTCTTATTACGCTGCTTCCCTGCATTTATATGCTGCGGGCAAGCGGCGCCATTGACGCGCTTTGTGCCTTGCTTTCACCTCTCCTGTCAAAGCTGGGCATCCCGGTTGAAACTGTTCCGCTTATGCTTTTACGCCCGTTAAGCGGAAGCGGGGCACTCGCAATTGGCAGCGATATTATCAAAACAAACGGCGCAGACTCCTTTGTCGGGCGCTGCGCGGCCGTTATGCTCGGCTCAACTGAAACGACCTTCTATGTCATCGCGGTTTATTTCGGCGCGGCGGGAATTAAAAACAGCCGCCACGCGATTCCTGCGGCTCTCATTGCCGATATCACGGGCTTACTGGCGGCGGCCTTCTTCACAAGACTTTTCTGGGGATGAAAAAACGTCTCCGCTAAAAAAGCGGAGGCGTTTAAGTTTCACTTTACATCTTTTCCGGTGCGGTCACGCCAACAATATCAAGTGCGTTTGCAATCACCTTTTCGGTGCAGTCGCATAGCACGAGCCTTGCGTCGCGAAGCTCGGGTTCCGCGTCCTTAATGCGGCAGCTGGTATAGAACCTGTGAAATCTTGCCGCAAGCTCTGTGACGTATCTGTTTATGCGCGAGGGGTCATAGTCCCGCGCCGCAAGTCTTATTTCTTCCGTAAACATGGCAAGCTGCTTAATCAGCTCGTGCTCATGCTCGGAGCAAAGAAGAGCGGCGTTCACCTCGCTGCCTGTCGGCACAGGATGCCCCTCCTCCGCCATAGCGGCTATAAGGCTGCATATCCTCGCGTGGGCGTACTGAACATAGTAAACGGGGTTTTCGCTGTCCTGCCGTATTGCGAGGTCAAGGTCAAACTCCAGATGCGTGTCGGGCTTCGCGTTAAAGAAGAACCTGCAGGCGTCAACGCCGATTTCGTCCATAAGGTCGTTGAGCGTCAGTGCTTTTCCGGTACGCTTGGACACCTTGACTATTTCATTGCCGCGCACCAGACGAACCATCTGCATTATAAGAAAATCCAGCTTTTTGTTCTGCAGGCCAAGAACCGGAGCCGTCATAGAGGCGGCGAAACGTATCGCGTGACCGTGGTGATCCGCGCCCCAGACATCTATGACTCTATCAAAACCGCGTTCAATGAATTTGTTGCGGTGATAGGCTATATCGACCGCGTAATATGTGTAAAAGCCGTTTGAACGGCGAAGAACCTCGTCCTTGTCCGCTCCGAATTCGGTATTGCGGAGCCAGAGCGCGTCATCCTTTTCATAGGTATAGCCCCCGTCCTCAAGGAGCTTCACCGTTTCCTCGACATAACCGCTCTCATGGAGCGAGCTTTCAAGAAACCACTTGTCGAAGTGTATGCGGTAGCGCTCAAGGTGCTTTTTCATCAGCTCAATGTTATAGGGCAGACCGAATTCAACAAAAGCCCTGCAGCGTGCGTCTGAGTCCATATCGAGATACTTTTCGCCGTCTTTTTCATATATCATCTGCGCCAGAACCTTGATATCGTCGCCGTGGTAGCCGTTTTCGGGGAATTCAACGGCATCCTCGCCTTTGATAATTTGCAGATAACGCACCTCAATGGATTTCCCGAATAAATCGACCTGGTTGCCCGCGTCGTTGACATAGAATTCACGGTAGACACTGTAGCCCGCTCTGTCCAGGACGGAGGCCAACGCGTCGCCCAGAACGCCGCCGCGCGCGTTGCCGATTGTCATTGGCCCCGTGGGATTGGCGGAGACGAATTCCACCATGACTCTTTCATTTTGCCCCTCGTCAGAGCGTCCGTAGTCCATTCCCTCGTCGCGTATGGTTTCAAGAACCTTTGTAAACCACTTGTCCGACAGGCGAAAATTTAAAAAACCGGGGCCGGCCATTTCGACACTCCCGAAATAGCTGTCCGTAAGATCCATACATAATACAAAAGTCTCCGCTATTGCGCGGGGCGGCAATTTCAGCGTCTTTGCTCCGGCCATAGCGTGATTCGCGGCGTAATCACCGTTTGACGTATCCTTCGGTATCTCGACCTTGCCCTGAGGAATGCCTCCGTCAGGAATCAGACCGTCGCCGACCGCTTTTTTATAGGCTTTTTCCAAAAGCCCATCAATGGAGAGCTTAGCTTCTTCAATCAGATTGGCCATTTTTTTCTCTCCTCTGCTCACTGACTTTGATTTTAAACATGTTGTGGCCCACAACGGAATGCTGAAAATCGACGGTGTAGTCAATTTCCATATTTCCGCCGTGCTCGTCAAACGACATGGAAATATTAGTAGTGTCAACTCCCATGGTCGCCGCCCCAAAGGGCGTTTCGTAAAGGAAGTTATGCTTTCTCCCCTTTTCAAATACCATACGGCTGTTCAGGCTGCCCTCTCTGGTCATGACAACGCCCATGGGACTGATCGCAAACGAGGTTTTCGTTCCGTTAAGCCCTGTCAGCTCGCTCTCCATGTAGGACAGCAGCCCTTCGCCGTTTTCATAGGCAAACATGCCGTCCGTTTCGAGCTCTATTATGTTGTCCTCTCCCTGCGGGTCGTTCTGTGTCCCGCGGATGGAGATTATTACGTCTTTCATTTTCATTTAACCTTGTTACCTCTCGGACACACGACTCTGTCGAATATCCGTTTCATTCACTCTAAAACATGTGTGATTTGTTCTTGCGCCCATATAATCACGGACATCGTATTATATTATATATCACCGTTCTTGTCAAAGGGTTCAATCCCTTTCAGATACGGTAAAATATTGCGCCTGAGCATCAGCTCGGCAGTTGCGGCAAAATGCTCGGGCGAGCCTGTTGTATAGTATTCCGCTTTTCCCGCTCCTTTTTCGCTCGTAAGGCCGTTTTCGCGAAGATATCGGCAAAGGCTTCTCGCGGCAGCTGCGCCGGCGCTTATGAAGCTTACGCCCTCGCCCATATACTCGCTGATGACATCCGCCAGCAGGGGATAGTGAGTACAGCCCAGAATCACTGTGTCTACGCCCGCCTGCTTTAGCGGAGGAAGATATTCCGCAACCGCGTCTATGACTCTCTTGTCTTCTTTATCAAAAATTCCGTCCTCGACCATCGTCGCAAATTTGGGGCAGGCCTTTGCGATTACTTCGATTGCCGGAGATTTCTCTCTTGTCAGTCTCTGGTAGGTTCCGGCGCCGACGCTTGCAGTGGTCGCCAAAAGCCCGATTTTTTTGTTCTCCGTCATACTGACCGCTTCACATACCGCCGACTCGACAACGCCGAAAACCGGCACGGGGCTTTCCTCTTTAAGTACTTCCAGCGCGTTTGAGGTTGCTGTACCGCAGGCCACAAAGACCGCCTTCACGTTATGTTCCAATAAAAAGCGCAAATCTCTGCGCGACATTTCTATTATTTGCTCACGAGTTTTTTCTCCATAAGGAAAATTGTATGAATCACTTAAGTAAATTATGTGTTCATCGGGCAAAAGTCCCGAAAGCTCCTCAGTTGCGGTTAAACCGCCCAGGCCCGAATCAAAAACGCCTATAGGTCTGTTATCCATCTATACCTCCTGCGTTTGCGCGCGGATTCTTTTTAAATGCCGTATAATAATACCTCAGATTACCGCTTTTTTCAAGAAAAAGCGGATGTATATTCTTATATAAAATAGCTGGTATTTTAGCTTCGTTTTTGATATAATTTAGGGTAGACAAAAAATTAAACTCTTTATGCCATAAGACCGAACACTCTTTATCTGTGCCAGTATAGTATATCATAGCCGCTTATTGGCTGATATATGGTCTTTATAGGGCAACACCACCGGCGAAGGCGGTAGGCGACGCCGCTGTTTTCATTGAAAGGAGGCCGTTATGGATATAAAGCTCTCCACGAAGGAATATCGTCATTTGCTCGATCTCGTCTATATCGGAAACTGGATCCTGAATTCAACCAGAGGAAATGATCGCTTTGAGGATTATGACCTTGTGCAAGAAAAATTCTTCGCACTGGCGGCTCAGAACGGTCTGCCCGAACTCGCGCAGACCTATCTCGGTCACGTTTTTCCCTCCCGCGCTTATGAAGAAGGCGGAATTCACGATGCAATCGCGGATTATGAGGACGCTGTCTTTTTCGATATTTTGGCGGAGGAACTGGCGCGGCGGGACATGACCGAGGAGCATCTCAATCCCGACGATCTGAATGAACTCACAGCGAGAATGGACACCTATATGTCCGAGTTTGAGGCAAACGGTATCGAGAACATTAACCTCAATATTTAGCGCTTCGCTTTGGAAACTAGGGCTAATCACCTCTGATTTTTGATATTTGACCTCCTTTTGCGGATAATAAACGCGGAAGGAGGTTTTTTGTGACGTTCAAGCCACAGAAGCTCCAAATTTCCATTATCTCTGTGTTGGAGGAAGTCATGGACTATTTCAAAATGTCAAAGGAAGAATACGGAGCGTACGTAAAAAAAGTATCACCCAATTCCAAGCTGCTTCCCAATATGATAAAAGCCTTTCTTATAGGCGGCACAATCTGCTGCATCGGTCAGGGGATACTGGCGCTGTATGGCTCTGCGGGGCTTTCCAGGGAGCTTGCGGCAACCGCGACAAGCATAAGCCTTGTCTTTCTCGGCGCTCTCCTGACCGGTCTGGGCGTCTATGACGATATAGCAAAGCACGGAGGCGCGGGCACGCTTGTGCCTATAACGGGCTTTGCAAACTCGGTCGTGGCTCCCGCGCTTGAATTCAAAACCGAGGGCTTCGTGACCGGCACCGGCGCAAAAATGTTCATAATTTCGGGCCCCGTGATAGTTTACGGTATCTCCGCTTCAATAATATACGGAATAATTCTTTGGCTGCTGAAGCTTATAAAATAAAAAAATCGGTCATTGTTCCAAAACGGAGCAATGACCGATTTTTAAGCCGTTTTTCACACGAGCTCGATAACTGCCATTTCGGCTGCGTCGCCGCGGCGCGCGCCAAGACGATAGATGCGGGTGTAACCACCGTTGCGATCCGCGTACTTGGGTGCTATCTCATCGAAGAGCTTCTTTGCAACGTCTTCTCTTGTTATAAAAGAGAGCGCCTGACGGTAATCCGTCAAAGACTTGTTCTTGCCAAGAGTTATCATTTTCTCGGTTAAGGGTCCGATTTCCTTAGCGCGGGTAACGGTTGTTTCCATACGGCCCTTTTCGAGCAGATCAGTGACCTGCTGTCTGAGCATAGCCATACGCGCATCGGTGGGCTTGCCGAGTTTCCTGTTAGTGGGCATTTCGGTTTCCTCCTTCTAAAGAGTAAAGGCTTAAGAAGGCTCAACGCCTTCGTAGCAGTTCTTTTCCGCTGTGCGGAAACGCTGAGAACTAATTGTTGTCGTCGCTGGCAAGATTAAGTCCCATCATGGAGAGCTTGTGCTCGACCTCTTCAAGAGACTTGCGTCCGAGATTTCTCACTTTGATCATCTCGTCCTGAGTTTTTCCTATGAGGTCCTCGACAGTGTTGATGTTTGCGCGCTTCAGGCAATTGAAGCTGCGAACAGACAAATCCAGTTCCTCAATGGTCATCTCAAGTACCTTGTCACGCTGGGTTTCAACTTTTTCCTTCACGGTAGACTCGCTGCCGATTGTTTCAGACAAATCGGTGAAGAGCGTGAAGTGATCGCAGAGAATCTTTGCGCCGAGCGAAACAGCGTCTCTGGGCGATATGGTCTTATCCGTCCAGACTTCAATAGTCAGCTTGTCATAGTCGGTCTTGTTTCCTACGCGGGTGTTTTCCACGGCGTAGTTGACCTTAAGGACAGGCGAATAAATCGAGTCGATCGGGATAGTGCCGATAATCTGCTGAGTTGTTTTGTTTTTTTCCGCAACGACATATCCGCGTCCGTGGTCCACGACAAGCTCCATGCTCAGGTAACCGTCGGCACCCAGAGTCGCGATGTGCATCTCGGGGTTTAATACCTCGACTTCGCTGTCCGCCTTGATATCACCGGCTTTGACCTCGCACTCGCCGCTTACTTCGATATAAACCGTTTTAGGTCCGTCGCTGTGGAGCTTAAAAATTATGCCTTTGATATTGAGGACAATCTCGGTTACATCCTCTTTAACGCCGGGTATCGTCGAAAACTCATGCTGTACGCCGGCAATTTTAACAGAAGTGACCGCTGTACCTGGAAGAGAGGATAGGAGCACCCTGCGGAGAGAGTTACCCAAGGTCGTGCCGTAACCGCGCTCTAAAGGTTCTACGATATATTTTCCATACGATTCATCAGACTGATTCTCGATACATTCAATGCGCGGTTTTTCTATTTCAATCATGTTTAATTACCCTCCTTCTGAGTTGGCGCATTCCTGCGCCTCTTTTGATCAGCTTACCAATTATGAGGGTCTCTGCATTACTTAGAGTACAGCTCGACAATAAGTGTCTCCTCCACGGGGAAGTCTATATCTTCTCTTGCGGGAAGCTTAACAACAGTTCCCCTGAGTGTATTCTTTTCACGTTCAAGCCACTGGGGAGCCGCCACAAAAACAGCGTCCTCGCCAAGCAGTCTTTTGAACATAACAGAGCTGCGGCTGCCTTCGCAAACCTCAATAACATCCTTGGGAGATACGAGATATGAGGGGATATCGACGCGGCGACCGTTGACAGTGAAGTGGCCGTGGCTGACTGCCTGACGAGCCTCGCGGCGGGTCGTGCAGAAGCCGAGGCGGAACACTACGTTGTCAAGGCGGCGCTCAATCGTTGTGAGCAGGTTCTCGCCGGTGATTCCTGGCGTCTTAGCCGCTTTTTCATAGTAGGAACGGAACTGCTTTTCCAGAATTCCGTAAATAAACTTAACTTTCTGCTTTTCTTGGAGCTGCATTGCATATTCGCTCTGTTTCCTGCGCATCTGACCCTTAGGGTTACGAATTGTACCACTCTTGGTCTTGGAGGTGTAACCCATGACGGCAGGAGAAATGTCGAGCGTCTTGCAGCGTTTTACGATGGGCTGCATATTTCTGGCCATAATCTTATTTCTCCTTCCTGATTAGACGCGACGTCTTTTGGGCGGACGGCAACCGTTGTGGGGAATGGGCGTCACGTCCTTGATGAGCGTTACTTCAAGACCTGCGGTCTGAAGCGCGCGGATAGCTGCCTCACGCCCGCTTCCGGGTCCCTTGACGAAAACTTCAACAGTCTTGAGGCCATGCTCCATAGCGGCCTTGGAAGCGGTTTCCGCTGCTGTCTGGGCTGCAAAGGGAGTGGACTTCTTGCTTCCGCGGAAACCCATTTCACCGGCGGATGCCCAGGAAATTGCGTTCCCGCTCATGTCGGTGATAGTAATCATCGTGTTGTTAAAGGAGGAACTGATATGGACGACTCCTTTTTCGATGTTCTTGCGTTCCTTGCGGCGTGTTCTGACTTTCTTATTCTTAGGTGCTGCCATTATTTATTTCTCCCTCCTTTACTTTTTCTTTCCGGCTATTGTACGCTTCGGGCCCTTGCGGGTACGTGCGTTTGTTTTACTTCTCTGTCCGCGTACGGGCAGACCGCGTCTGTGACGCATTCCGCGATAGCTGCCAATCTCAATGAGGCGCTTGACATCAAGAGCTACGCTGCGGCGGAGATCGCCTTCGACGGTAAAGTTCACGTCGATGCACTCACGCAGTTTTCCTTCTTGTTCCTCAGTCAGATCCTTGACGCGGGTATCGGGATTAATACCTGTCAATGCAAGTATCTTGGTTGCGCTGGTTCTGCCGATGCCGTAAACATAGGTAAGAGCAATTTCGATTCTCTTATCTTTAGGCAGGTCAATTCCGGCGATACGTGCCATATTTAATAATCATTCCTTTCGCATGATGCGGTTTTATACCGCAATGTTTTGTGCTTTCAGAAATACGCAAATGTAACTCTGCGTAACAGGTCATTTGAAGGGCGACCTGCTCAGCCCTGTCTCTGCTTATGCTTTGGGTTCTCGCAGATTACCATTACCTTCCCATTGCGTTTAATTACTTTGCACTTTTCGCACATGGGCTTCACGGACGGTCTTACTTTCATAATTAAACCTCCATTATTTGCTTCTCCAGGTTATTCTTCCGCGGGTTAGGTCATACGGCGACATCTGAACTGTTACCTTGTCGCCAGGAAGGATGCGGATGAAGTTCATCCTCAGCTTTCCTGATATATGAGCCAAAATCGTATGTCCGTTTCCGATATCAACCTGAAACATCGTATTGGGCAGGGCCTCAATTACCGTGCCCTCAAACTCAATAACATCATCTTTTGACAAACTGTCTTCCCTCCTCGGTCATGCCGGCCTCGCCGCGAAATATCGCAAGCTCTTTTCGGATTTCACTGTCCGTCGCTTTGCCGGCGTTTAACACGCCCGCAAGCTCCGCTGATCCCGTTTTACCTAAACATAAATGCTTGAGGCTTTTCCTTTTGGGGTTTGTGAGCTTTCTCGTCTTTCCGTCGACAATAAGGGCATAGCTGTCATCTGTTTTCATAACGACATATTCTCTGCCTTTGTCGTGACCTGAAAGAGAGAAAACGACGTCTGAAGGCCTTGCGGTCTCCATTACAGATCCTCCGCCATGGTCAGTATCTCCGGCTCACCGTCTGTAATGAGAATAGTATTCTCATAGTGTGCCGACAAACTGCCGTCAACTGTGACAACCGTCCAGTCGTTGTCAAGAACTCTGACAGCCGCGCCGCCCATGTTTACCATAGGTTCAACCGCTATCGTCATACCCCTGACAAGGCGGGGTCCATGTCCGGGCTCGCCGTAATTAGGAACTTCGGGAGCCTCGTGCATATTTTTTCCGATACCGTGACCAACATATTCACGAACAAGCGTATAGCCGTTTCTTTCAACATACTCCTGAATAGCGTGAGAAATATCGGATATGCGGTAGCCCTCGCGAGCAAACTTTAGTCCTTCGAAAAAGCTCTGCCTTGTAACTTCAATAAGGCGTTTTGCTTCTTTGGATACATTGCCTGCCGTAAAGGTTCCGCAGCAGTCACCGTGGAAACCTCCGATATATGCGCCGACATCAACGCTGACTATATCGCCCTCATTGATTTTGCGCTTGCCGGGGATGCCATGGATAACTTCGTCGTTCACCGAAATACAGGCACTGGCGGGAAATCCGCCGTAGCCCAAAAAGGACGGCGCAGCACCGGATTTTTTGATGAACTTGTAAATTTCTTTGTCAATTTCTTGGGTTGTAATGCCCGGGGTCACCATCTCCCGACCTAAGGACCGGGCTGCCGCGGTAATTTTCCCCGAAACACGCATCAGCTCTATTTCCCGTGGGCTTTTAATTGTTATTGTGCTCATAGCCCCAGAGCCTCTACTACTGCTTTCGTCATCTCATCGACTGTGGAATTGCTGTTAACAGCCTTGAGCTTGCCCCTCTGTGCATAAAAATCCTTGAGAGGCTCTGTTTCCCTGTGATAGACGGCGAGCCGATCCTTAACGGTTTCCGGCGCGTCATCCTTTCGGATTATTAAGTCTCCGCCGCAGCTGTCGCATTTACCTTCAACCTTGGACGGAATGTTCTTGATGTGGTACGTCGCTCCGCAATCCTTGCATACGCGGCGGCCGGACATACGCTCGATAATCTCTTCGTCCGTTATCTCCAAAGACAGCGCAACATCAATTTCGATGCCAACTTCCTCCAAAGCCTGAGCCTGAGGGATAGTTCTGGGCATGCCGTCGAGTATATAGCCGTTTTTGCAGTCGTCCTCGGCGAGGCGTTCCCTGACGATGCCGATAATGACATCGTCAGGAACGAGCTTGCCGCTTTCAACATACTCCTTAGCCTTAAGTCCTACGGGTGTCCCGTTCTTCATTGCGGCCCTGAGTATGCTTCCGGTTGAAATGGTAGGGATATTGCACATACGGCTGAGAATTTCGGCCTGTGTGCCCTTACCCGCGCCTGGTGCTCCTAAAAGTATTAACTTCATGAATATCCCTCCTGATTGATTAATCAAGGAAGCCTTTGTAGTTGCGCATAATCATCTGGGCCTCGAGAGCTCTAACGGTTTCAAGCGCAACACCGATAACGATTATAATCGATGTGCCGCCGAGGGAAATACCGCTGTTTCTCGCGGATTCGCTGAATACGCCGATGATAATCGGAACGACCGCAACTATGCCGAGGTATATGGCGCCGAACAGTGTGACCTTGTTGAGCGACTTCTGAATGTATTCGCTCGTCGGCTTTCCGGGACGGAAGCCGGGGATAAATCCGCCGTTCTTCTTCAGGTTGTTCGCAACCTCGATAGGATTGAACTGAACCGTGGAATAGAAATACGAGAAGAAGATAATAAGCAGGAAGTAAATGATTGCGTAAAGTATCGATGTGGTATCGATAGCCTTAAGGAAACCGTACGCGAAGGTCCCTGCGGCCGGTGCCTTGAAGAACGCCGCTATAGTCGCCGGCAGTGACGCGATTGACTGCGCGAAGATTATCGGCAGAACGCCGGACATGTTGACCTTCATGGGAAGGTGCGTGGACTGTCCGCCGTACATCTTACGTCCGACTACGCGCTTGGAGTACTGAACCGGAATCCTTCTCTCCGCATTCGTAACGAATACGATAAGGACTATGATAGCCAGCGCTCCCAAAAGCATTCCTATCATACCGAGGACGGAAAGTCCGCCTGTTGATACGTTCGTAATCATCTGAATGATGCCGTTCGGGAAACGCGCTACGATGCTGGCAAAAAGGATGATGGAAATTCCGTTACCGATACCGAATTCACTGATCTGTTCACCGAGCCACATGATGAGTGCGGAGCCGGCGGTAAAGGTGAGAATAATTACGATTGCTTCCCATGCACCTGTGCCGGATACGAGCAGATGGTTTCTTTCGATAAGCATATAGTATGCAAAGCCCTGCAGAAGGCCGATGCCCACCGTTGAATAACGGGTGATGCTTGCCAGCTTCTTCTGACCTTCTTCTCCGCCCTCTTTCTGCAAACGCTCAAGAGCGGGGATAGCAATGGTCAATAGCTGGATAATAATTGATGCGTTGATATACGGCTGGATGGATAGTGCAAAAATCGTCGCTTTGGAAAATGATCCGCCGGACATTACGTTGTAGAGTCCGAGAACGGTGTTCTTAAGCTGATCGAAATAATCACTCAGCTTAGCAATATCGACATAGGGCACAGGAATTGCGTTGCCCAGACGATAGAGCAGTACAATGAAGAGCGTAAAGAGGATTTTTTTGCGCAACTCTTCGATTTTCCATGCATTACGGAGGGTCTCAAGCACTTAAACCACCTCCGCCTTCCCGCCTGCGGATTCAATTTTCTGCTTCGCAGCTTCGGAGAAAGCGGTTGCCTGAACGGTCAGCTTCTTGGTAATCTCGCCGTTGCCGAGAATCTTCAGGCCGTACTCACATTTTGACAAAACTCCGGTGGCAAGCAGTTTTTCCACGGTGATGACGTCACCGTCTTCATATTTGTTGAGAGCGGAAACATTGATTGCGGTGAGAGGCTTTGCAAAAATATTGTTAAATCCACGCTTGGGGATGCGGCGTGCCAAAGGCATCTGGCCGCCTTCAAAGCCTACTCTGACTCCGCCGCCGCTGCGGGACTTCTGTCCCTTTTGGCCGCGGCCTGCGGTTTTTCCCTTACCCGAACCGTTGCCTCTGCCCTTACGTTTTGAGGCGTGGGTAGAACCGGCAACAGGTGAAAGTTCATTAAGTTTCATGCCTGCACCTCCTTATTCTTCCGTGACCTTAAGAAGATAGCATATCTGAGCTATCTTACCTCTGGTCTGGGGGTTATCGGGCTGCACCGTCTTATTTCCGATCTTATGCAGTCCAAGAGAGTTGGCAGTGGCGATGTGCTTGTCCATTCTGCCGTTTAAGCTCTTAACCAGCTCAATCTTAAGATTAGCCATTGCTGCAACCTCCTATCCTTTGATTTCTTTAGCTGTTTTGCCCCTTACGACTGCGACCTGCTCCGCATCGCGGAGGGAGCGCAGACCGACCATTGTAGCCGCAACCACGTTGTGGGGGTTATTTGAACGCAGGCATTTCGTACGAATGTCCTTGATTCCGGCAGCTTCAACGACAGCGCGGACTGCACCGCCGGCGATAACGCCGGTACCGGGTGCGGCAGGCTTAAGAAGAACTCTGCCGGCGCCAAATTCGCCGATAGTCTCGTGAGGAATCGTGCCTTCTGAAAGCGTGACTGTCACGATATTCTTTTTTGCATCGTCGATTCCCTTGCGGATTGCTTCGGAAACTTCGCCCGCTTTGCCGAGGCCGAATCCTACGCGTCCTTTTCCGTCTCCTATTACGCACAGAGCGGAGAACTTGAAGATACGTCCGCCCTTAACGGTCTTGGAAACGCGGTTGAGGGAAACAACCTTTTCGGTAAACTCAGACGGTTCTTCGTTGCGTCTATTGTCTCTGTTATTACTGTAAGCCATTTTGTTTCCTCCTCCCGACTAAAAGTTCAGACCGCCCTCGCGGGCTCCGTCTGCAAGTGCTTTGACACGGCCGTGATAAAGATAGCCGCCTCTGTCGAAGCATACGTTTTCAATTCCCTTTGCCTTGGCGCGTTCCGCGACAAGCTTGCCGACCTTGGCGGCCGCTTCGCTGTTAGAGCCGAGACCTTCGAAGTCCTTCTCAATGGAGGACGCGGAAACGAGAGTAACACCGTTTACGTCGTCAATAATCTGAGCGTAGATATTGGCGTTGCTTCTGAAAACGTCAAGTCTGGGAATTTCGGGCGTGCCGGAGATCTTGGCACGCACTCTCTTATGGCGCTTAATGCGCTGCGATCTTGTGTCAGGTCTATTAACCATTTAGGCACACCTCCTTTATTTCTTAGCGCCGGTCTTGCCCTCTTTGTGGCGAACCACTTCGTTGGCATACCGAATACCCTTGCCCTTATAAGGCTCGGGGGGTCTTTTCTTACGCACATCAGCCGCAAACTGACCGACCTTCTGCTTGTCGATACCGTTTATGATGATTGTGTTGGCGTTGGGAGCTTCGATCGTGATATCCGCATTGTCCTCAACAACGACCTGATGGCTGTAGCCAATGTTCATTGTGAGTCTGCTTCCGTCTTTTGCGACCTTGTAGCCGACGCCCTGAACGGACAGCTCCTTTTTGAAGCCCTTTGTAACACCCTCTATCATATTGGAGAGAAGTGTTCTTGTCAGTCCGTGCATTGAACGGCTTTCTTTCGTGTCGTCAGGACGTGATACTGTCAGAACGCCGTCCGCCAGTTCAATTTTCATTGAAGGAACGAGTACGCGTTCAAGAGTTCCCTTGGGTCCTTTTACGGTGACGTGATTGTTTTCTTCGATTTTGATTTCCACTCCGGCAGGAACGGTGATGGGAGTTCTTCCAATTCTAGACATTCCTATACCCCCCTTACCATATGAACGCCAAGACTTCACCGCCAACGTTGGCTTTACGGGCTGCCTTGTCGGTCATGATGCCTTTGGACGTGGATATGATTGCGATGCCCAGTCCCTTGAGGACATAAGGCAGTTCATCCGCGCCGGCGTAAACGCGCAGGCCGGGCTTTGAAACGCGGCGAAGACCCTGAATGGCCTTTTCTTTGCCGGGCAGGTACTTGAGGGTGATGTGAATAATGCCTTGGCCGCCGTCTTCGATGAGCTGATAGCTCTTGATATAGCCTTCGTCGAGCAGAATGCCGACTATGGCTTTTTTCATGTTGGAAGCGGGAACATCGACAGTGTCGTGTTTTGCGCTTCCGGCGTTGCGGATGCGTGTCAGCAGGTCCGCGATAGGATCGGTGATTTGCATACTAAATTTTTCCTCCTTGTTAGAGTTACAGCCTTTTACGGTCTGTTCTGACGGCGAGGTTCCGAGCCAATACCTGATTGCCCCCGGCCTTTCGTCGTCGCGTCGTCGGAGCAAGCTCCATATCCTTCGCTTCCGTACAAGTGCGAAAGCTCACTCATTCCGCCGCTCCTCCTCTCCGAACAAGAACCGCTTCGCTGGGTTCTTGTTCGGAGAGGACAACGGAACTATTACAGTCCTTTTCAGAACATATAATTTAAATTTACCAAGAAGCTTTTCTGACTCCGGGGATCTGTCCCTTGTGTGCCAGCTCGCGGAAGCAGATACGGCAAACGCCGTAGTCACGCAGATAAGCGTGGGGACGACCGCAGATTTTGCAGCGATTGTACTCTCTTGAAGAGAACTTCGCCGGTCTGGCCTGCTTGATTTTCAGTGATGTCTTAGCCATGCTCTATCCTCCTCAAGCCTTTGCAAAGGGCGCGCCCATAAGGGTCAGCAGCTCTTTGGCTTCTTCATCGGTAGCCGCAGTGGTGCAGATGGCAATGTTCATACCACGCAGTTTTTCGATCTTATCGTATTCAATTTCTGGGAAGATGATCTGTTCTTTCAGACCGAGGCTGTAGTTTCCGCGGCCGTCAAAGGCATCAGCGTTGATGCCGTGGAAGTCACGGACGCGGGGCAGCGCGACGTTTAAGAGTCTGTCGAGGAACTCCCACATTCTGTCCTGTCTGAGCGTGACCTTAACGCCGACGTTCTGACCGACACGAAGCTTGAAGTTCGCGACGCTCTTACGGGCGGTCGTTGCAACAGCCTTCTGTCCTGCGATTGTAGAGATGTCCTTGATAACAGCGTCCAATGCCTTCTGGTTGTCTTTGCAGTCGCCTGCGCCGACGCTGATAACAATTTTATCAATCTTGGGAATCTGCATAGTGCTCTTGTAGCTGTACTTCTTCATAAGAGCAGGAGCGACTTCCTCACGATACTTGGTTTTTAGTCTTGGCATTTAAAGAGTCTCTCCTTTCTTATATCGTTTCGCCGCACTTTTTGCAGACGCGTACTTTTGATCCGTCGTTAAGGAACTTATGAGCTTCGCGGGTGGGCTTGCCGCACTTAGGGCAAACGCGCATGACCTTAGAAGCGTAAATCGGGGTCTCTTTCTTGATTATGCCACCCTCTTCGCCGGGCTTGCGGGGCTTAAGATGACGCTTAGCGACATTCACGCCCTCGACAATAACCTTGCCGTTATCGGGATCGGCCGACATGACCCTGCCCTGTTTTCCCTTATCCTTACCGGACAGAACAACAACTCTATCGTCTTTTTTAATGTTCATTATTTTGTCCTCCTATATGACTTCGGGAGCCAAAGACAGAATCTTCATGAAATCCTTGTCACGCAGCTCACGCGCAACCGGTCCAAAGATGCGGGTTCCGCGAGGGTTCTTGTCGTCTCTGATAAGAACTGCGGCATTTTCGTCAAAGCGGACATATGTGCCGTCAGCGCGGCGGACGCCCTTTGCGCTTCTGACGATGACCGCCTTAACTACATCACCCTTTTTGACGGTGCTGCCGGGCTGAGTCTTGCGGACAGACGCCACAATGACGTCGCCGATGTTGCCATATTTGCGTTTACTTCCGCCGAGAACGCGGATGCATTTGATCTCTTTGGCGCCGGTATTGTCGGCCACCTTGAGAAATGTTTCCTGTTGTATCATTTCGCGGCCTCCTTACTTTGCCTTTTCGATTATTTCAACTAAGCGCCATCTTTTGTCCTTTGACAAAGGACGCGTCTCCATAACTCTGACTCTGTCGCCGATACCGGCTTCGTTCTTTTCATCGTGAGCCTTGAGACGATAGGTCTGCTTTATGATTTTCTTATAGAGAGGATGCGCAACGCGATCCTCAACGATGACAACGATGGTTTTGTCCATTTTGTCGGACACTACCTTGCCAACACGGGTCTTGCGGGAAGATGTTCTTACTTCATTCATATACGTTACCTCCTCACTGCTCGAGCTGTTTCTGGCGAATAACTGTCTTGACTCGGGCAATGTCACGGCGTACGGCAGAAATCTTTATCGGGTTGTCAAGATGGTTCGTGGCGTGCTGCATACGAAGGGTAAACAAATCTTTCTTAAGCGAAACGAGCTTTCCTTCTAGCTCTGCAGCGGACATTTCGCGTATTTCATTTGCCTTCATCTTATTCACCACCTGTCTCGGAATCGGCAACATCATCGCGCATGACAAACTTCGTCTTGCAGGGAAGCTTGTGGCTTGCAAGACGCATTGCCTCACGTGCTGTTTCTTCGGTTACGCCGGCCATTTCGAAAAGGACACGACCGGGCTTTACAACTGCTACCCAATACTCGGGTGAACCTTTACCGGAACCCATGCGGGTTTCGGCAGGCTTCTCGGTTACGGGCTTGTCGGGGAATATTTTGATCCAAACCTTACCGCCGCGCTTTGTATAACGGGTCATAGCAATACGCGCCGCCTCGATCTGGTTCGAGGTTATCCAGCTGGGCTCTGTTGCCATCAGACCGTATTCACCGTAAGCGATGAAGTTGCCTCTTGTGGCCTTGCCCTTCATACGACCGCGATGCACTCTGCGGTATTTGACTCTCTTAGGCAGAAGCATTACGCATTGCCTCCTTCCTTAGGGGTGGTAGCTGCGGGTGCGGCGGGAGCTGCAGGTCCGCGATTGTAGCCGCCCTGGCCGCCCTGAGGTCCGCGGTTGTAGCCGCCCTGACCGCCACGATTGTAGCCGCCTTGGCCGCCCTGGCCCTGACCGCCGCGATTGTAGCCGCCCTGACCGCCCTGACCCTGACGGGGGGGATAATTGTTTGTTCTCTTGCGCTCGCCGCGATTCTGGTCATCTCTCTTGGTCAGATCCATAGTACGGGGAGTGCTGCGGAGTGTCTGGCTGAGGACTTCGCCCTTGTAAATCCAGACCTTTACGCCGCAGCGGCCATAGGTCGTCGCGGCTTCCGCGAAACCGTAGTCGATGTCTGCGCGGATGGTCTGAAGGGGAATGGTACCCTCGTGGTAGCACTCGCTACGTGCGATTTCGGCGCCGCCCAAACGCCCGGCGCACATGACCTTGATGCCCTTGACGCCCATTTTCATGGCTCGTCCCATTGCGTTTTTCATGGCGCGGCGATGGCTGATGCGCTTTTCGAGCTGTGCCGCGATGTTTTCGGCAACGAGCTGTGCATCGGTATCGGGTGTGCGAACCTCAACGATAGACAGGGCAACGGGCTTGCCGATCATCTTTTCAACTGACAATCTAAGACGCTCAATCTCCGTGCCGCCCTTTCCGATGACCACGCCGGGGCGTGAGCAATGGATAAAGATGCGAACCTTGGAGCTGTCACGCTCGATTTCGATCTTCGGGATGCCTGCGGAATACAGGGTCGATTTAAGATATTTACGGATTTTGTAGTCCTCGACTATAAGGTCGCCGACCTTGTCGTTTCTTGCGTACCATCTGGAATCCCAGTCTGTGATGACGCCGACGCGAAATCCGTGCGGATTAATTTTCTGTCCCATACTCTGCCTCCTCCCTATTCTTTCTCGGCCACGACGATGGTGATGTGGCTGGTTCTCTTGTTGATTCTGTACATACGGCCCTGAGCTCTGGGCATTCCTCTTTTGAGGATGGGGCCGGGATTTGCGTAAGTCTCTTTAACATAGAGCTTATCGGTATCCATGTTGAAATTGGTTTCTGCGTTTGCCACTGCACTCTTAAGGACTTTAAGCATTAGTTCGGATGCAGCCTTAGGTGTCTGCTGCATCAAAGCTTCGGCTACCTTAACGTTCTTGCCGCGGATAAGGTCGCAAACAATGCTGACCTTACGGGGAGATATGCGGGCAAACTTGTGTTCTGCTCTTGCTTCCATTTTTCTCCTCCTTATTTACCGGTCTTGGAGCCGGCATGACCGCGGAAAGTGCGGGTGGGCGCGAACTCGCCAAGCTTGTGTCCGACCATATCCTCGGTGACGTAAACCGGAACATGACGGCGGCCGTCATGGACGGCAATCGTGTGACCAACGAAAGTCGGGAATATCGTGGAAGCGCGGCTCCAGGTCTTGAGAACCTTCTTTTCGCCGGTTTTATTCATTTCGTTGACCCTTTTGAGCAGCTCGGGAGCAGCGAAGGGGCCTTTTTTAATACTTCTACTCATTTAATCATTCCCTCCTTACTTCTCGTTGCGACGCTTGACAATGAACTTATTGCTCTTGTTCTTCGTCTTGCGCGTCTTGTAACCGAGTGTAGGCTTACCCCAAGGGGTAACCGGTCCGGAACGGCCGATTGGGCTCTTGCCTTCGCCGCCGCCGTGGGGGTGGTCGCAGGGGTTCATTACAGAGCCGCGGACGGTCGGGCGCCAGCCCATGTGACGTTTGCGTCCGGCCTTGCCGATGTGGATGTTGGCATGGTCGATGTTGCCGACCTGGCCGATGGTCGCGTAGCAGTTCATACGCACCTTACGGTATTCGCCGGAGGGCAGACGGACGGTCGCGGTATCGCCTTCCTTAGCCATAAGCTGAGCCTCGACGCCGGCGGAGCGGACAAGCTGTGCGCCCTTGCCGGGATAAAGCTCAATGTTGTGGATAATTGTGCCGACGGGGATATTTGCAAGCGGAAGCGCGTTGCCCGGCTTGATGTCGGCTGCGGGAGAAGCTACGACCTTGTCGCCGGCCTTGAGTCCGTAAGGAGCAAGGATATAGCGGCGCTCTCCGTCCGTATACTCGATAAGCGCGATGTGCGCCGAGCGGTTGGGGTCATACTCAAGGCGAAGTACCGTTCCGGGCATATCAAGCTTGTTGCGCTTGAAATCGATTACGCGATATTTCTTCTTGTTGCCGCCGCCCTGATGGCGGACAGTGATGCGGCCGTTAGAATTGCGGCCGGCGTTGGATTTCAGGACCTCTACAAGGGACTTCTCGGGTACCGCACGCTTGTCGACTCCGTCGAAGCCCGAGACAGTCATATGTCTTCTGGACGGTGTAGTAGGTCTATAAGTTTTAATGGACATTTCTCATTTCCTCCCTTACACCATACCCTCGAAGATTTCAATGTTCTTGGACCTTCTGCTGAGCTTGACAACGGCCTTTTTCCAGTCGGAGGTATAGCCCGCAGGCTTGGCGCCTACGCGCTTTTCCTTGCCGGGTACGATCGTCGTTGTAACTTTGATGACCTTAACGTCGAAAATCTCTTCGATTGCTTTTTTTATCTCGATTTTGTTTGCGTCCTTCGCCACTTCAAAAACGTACTTTTTGATGTCGAGGTCCTCCATGGACTGCTCTGTAATGATGGGACGCTTGACGATGTCGTATGCTGTTCTCATCATGCGTAGACCTCCTCGATTTTCTCAAGCGCAGCCTTGTCAACGACAAGCTTCCCAGCGTTCAGAATGTCATAGGGGGACAGAACGGTCGCTATCGTCGTAACGATACCGGGAATGTTTCTCGCGCTTTTAATAACGGGCTGATTGACTTCTTTGGTAATTACAAGAGCCTTGCCGGTGACTTCGATCTTGTCAAGGAAGCTCTTGAAGGTCTTTGTCTTAATCTCGGAAACTTCGAGTCCGTCGATGACAATGATTTCTCCCTCAGCCGCCTTCGAGGAAAGCGCGCTCTTGAGAGCAAGTCTCTTAACCTTCTTATTGAGGGTGTAGCTGTAATCGCGGGGCTTGGGAGCGAACGCTACGCCGCCGTGTCTCCATACGGGAGAGCCGGCATGACCTGCGCGTGCGCGGCCGGTGCCCTTTTGACGCCAGGGCTTTTTGTTTGTAACATCGACTTCACCCTTTGTAAGCGCACTCTGCGTACCCTGTCGGCAGTTAGCGAGGTGGTTCTTGATGGAATCGTGAAGAACCGACTCGTTGGGTTCAATACCGAAGATGGATTCGGAGAGTTCGATCTCACCGACCTTTTCGCCGGCCATATTGTAAACTGTTGCTTTAGGCATTTACATTCTCTCCTTTCCCTTATCTCGTTCTTGCGGAAGCCTTCTGCGGGTTGACCCTTGCGGAAGCCTTCTGCGGGTTGAGGCTGACGGCCGCGCCGGCACCCTTGGCCTTGACGTTCTTGACGGTGTTCTTCAGATAAACGATACCGCCCTTGGGTCCGGGGATTGCGCCGCGGACAACAATCATGTTGAGTTCGGAATCGACCTTGACGACGTCAAGGTTCTGAACAGTGACCTGCTCCACGCCCATGTGTCCCGCACCGATCTTGCCCGGATAAATTCTGGACGGGTCGGAACTTGAGCCCATGGAACCTGCGTGGCGGTGAACAGGGCCGCCGCCGTGGGTCATAGGAGTTCTGTGGGCGTTCCAGCGCTTGATAACACCGGCATAGCCCTTGCCCTTGGAAATTCCGGTCACATCGACCTTGTCGCCCTCAGCGAAAGCGCTTGCGGAAACGACGTCGCCGACATTGAGAGACTCGCAATCTTCAAGGCGGAATTCCTTAAGATACTTTTTCAAAGCGACGCCCGCTTTTGCAAGGTGTCCCTTTTCGGGTTTGGAGAGCTTGCGCTCTGTCAGGTCTTCAAAGCCGAGCTGTACGGAAGTGTAGCCTTCCTTGTCAACGGCTCTCTTCTGGACAACGACGCAGGGTCCCGCTTCAATTACGGTTACCGGAACGACTTTGCCCGCTTCATCGAAGATCTGCGTCATGCCGACCTTTTTGCCGATGATAGCTTTTTTCATGTTATTTCCTCCTTATAGGTTATTGGTCAGCCCGCATTCGTCGTTAGGCCGCATTCACGCTCCGTTTCCGCAAAGCGAAAACTGCGGTATCGTGTGGCCACCTCCTCTCAAATCAAGACCCGCTTCGCTGGGCTCTTAATTTGTTAAGAAACGAACCAGAGGCTGCTGACTTGACCCTGCCCGTCCACGCAAGTAACGGACAATCGGGTTTTTGATGGATTTAATACGCTCATTTTTCTCGCACTCGCGTATGCACCTGGCTGCGTAGTAATTTTGTGTCAGACCGAAGCTTAAAAAGCACCGCTGTATGAGTATGCTGCAAGCTTTTGAAGCAAAGGGCCGGCGCAAAAGAACAAGCAGACACAGATTAGAGCTTCATTTCGATTTCCACACCTGCAGGCAGTTCCAAGGACATAAGAGCCTCAACCGTCTTCTGGGTCGGGTTCATGATGTCGATGAGACGCTTATGGGTACGGCGCTCGAACTGCTCACGGCTGTCCTTATACTTATGAACAGCGCGGAGTATTGTAATGATTTCTCTCTGTGTGGGAAGAGGAATGGGGCCGGAAACCCTTGCGTCTGTGCGCTTTGCGGTTTCAACGATCTTCTCGGCCGCCTTGTCGATGAGCTGATGGTCATAAGCCTTGAGTCTGATGCGGATCATTTTCTTGTTTGTTGCTGCCATTTGTTCTTTCCTCCTGAACGTCAGTTCTGCGGCGGCATTGGCTCCGCCGTTAAAATTTCAGTTCGGTGAGAAGTTTTTCTGTACACTTTGCCGTGCGTATCAGACCTTACCCGAAAAACAAACCGGATTTTATCCGGTTCACATCTCGTCCAAGCGATATACGCGTGAAGCAGAAACGTTCTCAACCGCCCGATTACTGCCGATTTTATCGGCACGGACATACTCCACGGAAGTTACCGGATTGTCCTCACGAACTCTATCCGCAATCTCCCGCTTCATCGCAATTCGCGCAATCAGGGCGCAAGTTCCCCAATAGGCGCTCCGTTAGAATATCAGATAATTCTTGCCCTGTCAATATATATTTGCATTTTTCCATACAAAAATATGATTATACGCGAATTAGGAAAATCATCGTAATTTTATGCAATCTGCACTCCAAATATCAGTTATGCACTGCGTTGACCCTCATCCGTCGCGGCAAGCCGCGCCACCTTCCTCCAGGGGAAGGCTTTACCAGAAATCTGCGTCAACGGGCTTCCCTCGGTTTAAGGTGTCGCGTCCAAAGGCTTCCCTCGGGGGAAGCTGTCACCGCAGGTGACTGATGAGGGTCGTATCCAATCTAACACAGAAGGGAGCGGAAAACCGCTCCCTTTTGAAATAATGCTCTTGTCTCAGCCGCCCGAGGCGAGTATCGAAAAATGCATGTAGTCCGCGGCTGTGCTCCACCCTTGGCCGCCCCAGCCCCAGCCGTACTTCGCAAAGGCTGTGACGACGCTGCTGTTCGGCGTGATGGTGTACGGACTCGAACCGTTCTTGTAACAGAAGCTGCCGACCACCTGCCCTGTTTTATAATTTATGTAGTAGTTCTCGGTCGGGTTAATATCGATTGCGCAGCCCCAGCTGTGCCGCAGAGTATCGCTGGTTCGGAAGCCGCCCAAAGCGTGTATCGGGAATTTCTCCGGACTATTATATATATAGTCGAATATCGCCTTTACTTCGCGCGAAACCACAGAGTTTACCTGCAGCGACCATGTTCTCGTATATTTCGCTCCGTTGGAGCCGATATCCCACGTTTTCACCTGTACCGATACGATGTGAGTGCCGGTATTATCCGAGCTTGTGAAATACGCTTTGTTCGGATTACCGAACAGTGCCTGATGGCGGTCCGCGTTCGACATGGTTCTGTACTGAATCGCAAACGACGTAAAGCTCGTGTCGATTACGACCTCCTTCTCTATTGCCCAGTTTACCGGCTTTCTTTCCGTCTTCCATGCCAGTCTTACAATGACGGCGGCGGCTTCGGAGCGTTTCAGATTGGAAGCTCCCCAGAAATAGCTGTCGGCGTCTCCCGTAAGAATTCCTTTTGCGTAGCACTGCTCAATCGCGCCTCTGTAGCCCTGATCCATACCGTTATAGTCACCGATGTGATTGGCAAAGCTGTCGTTTGAATCTTTCAGGATCATCTGATTTTCATAGAAAGCCATGTGCAGCACCGAGTTAATCAGAAACGCCATTTCATAGCGCGTTATCGGCGTGTCGAGTGCTTTTGCTGTACACGGAAAGAGCGTTCCGCTGCTGTTATAGCCTGTCGATACTTCCAGGATGCCGCTGTCATTAAGAGCATTCCAGCTGTCCTCCGCCCAATGTATGCCTTTCGGCGCTTTATCTGTCCAAATTTCGGCTACCATAGCGAGCATCTTGATAAACTCACCGCGGGTGAGAGTATTGTCCGGCTTGAACGTGCCGTCCGGATAACCGTTTATTATCCCCAAAGTCGAAAGCTTGTTCAGGTTGTCGTAGTACCATGCATCCTGCTGCACGTCCTTATATGAGGTTGAACTTGTCGTCAGCGCGTCTGCCGAAATCGGAGCCTGAAGGAGCATTGTGAAGGCGAGCGCCAGAACAAGGATTGTCTTAAGTCTTTTTTTCATAGCAGTACCCCTTTGGATTTGCGCTTTGCAATATGTATTATGGGCTTTCGCGCATTAATTAATCACTTTTTCAGAAATCAGCTTCGTAAACAGCGGCAGGGAAGGATTAGCGTTGTCTTTTCGCCAAAATACGACAATTTCAAAGTGCGTGTCAATGTCCTCGAGGTCGAGCATGGCGCAGTTATTTCCGAATTCTCTCGCCATCGGATAGGGCACCAGCGAAACACCGTTACCGTTTCTTACCTGAAGGAACAGCGATTCCAGAGTCGGAGCGGATGAAATCTCACACTCGGGTTTGTTTTTGAAAATTGCCTCTTCAAGCTTTCTGGCAAAGCCGCTTCTCTGCTCACCGACACCAACATAGGTTTCCGCGCCGAGTTCCGATGCTTTGACGGACTTTTTTTGCCCCAGCGGATTATTCGCCGAGCAAACGGCGCAGAACCTCTCCTCCGCAACACTGCGAAACTCGAAATCCTCGGGATTTTTCGGATGCGCATAAGAAAATGTCACTCCGATATCCATCTCGCCTTTTCCGACAAGACTGTGAACTGCCGAAAGCTCGTTATGATAAATACCGAGAACTACATCAGGATATTGCGAGCAGAAGGTGCTGAAGAATTCATTCAGCTCGCCTGAAAAAAGGTTCGCGCCCGCGATTGAAAGCCTGCCGGTCTCTCCGCTTTCGACATTTCTGACCTTGCTTTCAAGCGCGTCCGTTCGTTCGAGCAGGAGTTTACCTTCTCGGTAAAGAAGCTTTCCCGCCTGTGTGAGACTCAGTCCGCGGCTGTCACGGTCAAGAAGTCTGACACCCAGAGCCTCCTCCAGCGCCGAGACGTTTCTCGAGGTGGTTGAGTGGCTTATGTACATCAGTTCGGCGGCCTTAGTAAAGCTGCCGCTGTCAACCACTGTTATGAATATTTTGAGCTGTTCAAAGTCCACTCTGCTCCGTTCTCCCTTACGTTGAAATAAATAAGCGCGGGCTCAGGGAAAACTAGAAATCCCCGAGCCTGAAAGGATGCGGCATAAGCTCCTTCAGACGGTAGCTGACATATCCGCCCGAGCTTCTGGCGCAGAGCACCTCCATGTCCTTTGAAAACTCGCTGAGTACCTGCCGGCAGGAGCCGCAGGGCATGCAGTAGTCCTCACCCTCGCCGTAAATTGCGATACGCGAAAATTCTTTTGCTCCCTCGCTGACGGCCTTATACACGGCGACTCTCTCGGCGCACATAGTGCTACCCAGAGCGCTGTTTTCAATGTTGCAGCCGGTAAAAATACTTCCGTCCTCGCATTCCAGCGCGGCGCCGACTTTGAAGCGGGAATAGGGTGCGTAAGCTTTTTCCGAGGCTTCCTGTGCCAGAATCAGCAGTTCTCTGTCGGTCATATCAAAAACTCCTCTCTGCGTCAGTCCGTATTAATCTTCCAATCCTCTATTCCGTTGAAGACATTATCTTTTGTCGGTTTCATGCCCGAAACCACGCCTCTGTGCGTGATAACCTGACTCTTTTCAAAGCATATCGGAACGATGGGCGCCGTGTCGGTTAAGTATTTAAACATCATATCCGCGGCCTTTTGCCGGCCTTCCTCGGGGCAGGCCATAAAATCGTTCACGCACTGCTCAAGCGCGGAGTCGGAAAACAACCCATAGTTGAGGCTTCCTCCCTCGAATAAAAGGCTTCTGATGGGGAAGTCATTTGTGAGCCTGACCTCCGCATAGTACATATCAAAGTCACCCGCCGCAAGCGCCGCTGTGTATTCCGTCCATGACAGAAGCTTTAAATTGACGGTTATACCAAGATTCATAAGGTTGTCAGCAATCGACTGGGCTGCCTGCACCTTTGCCGGCGAGTCGCTGCACACAATAAAATTAACGCTTATCTCAACGGGTATGCCCGTTACCATCTGCTCTCTTTTTCCGTCGTCGTCATAATCCTGCACCTCCGCAGCGTCAAAAGCGGCTTCGCTTTTCTTCGCTGAGTAGGAAATAATGTCCGAATACGCGTCGTTATACAAGGCGCAGGTCGGATTCATCGGTAAAGTCGCGGCAGAAGCGGCTCCGTCCAGATAGTCCGTTACAATATGTTCCCTGTCGATTACATAAGTCATCGCTTTTCGGCAGCTGGGGTTTGAGAAAAGCCGGCTTTTACTGTTGAAGCCAAGGTAGTGCATATTTGTCGTCGGGCAGCTGCGTATTTCGTTGGCTGAACCGTAACCCAGACTGTACACACCCGTTGGGTCATTCGTGACAAGGTCGATATCGGAGTTTTCAAACGCGGTTATGATGTCCTCTGTCTCCTTGATCTCCTTGAGATAGATTGTATCGACAGGCAGCTTTGCGTAGTTTCTGTAGTCTGGAAACGCCGTCAGCTTCGTGTACTGCTCGTCCGGCATATATGGGCCCGTTCCCATGGGCGCATAGTCCTCTACTGTGCCGTTTTTGATAACGGGAATATCGAGCAGGGCGGGAAACAGCATATCGGGATAATTCAGAGTTACTATGAAAAGGCTCTCATCCATTGCGCTCACGCCGAAAACGCCTTGAAATCTCGACTTAAACTGCGGACTTCGCATTGCGCGCTGTAAGGAATAGGCCGCGTCCGTGGCTGTAAGCGTAGTCCCGTCCCAGAACTTCACGGAGGTATCAACATAGAAAGACCAGCTTTTCCCATCGTCACTCTTATAGCTTTTCACAATATTCGGAGTTACGGCAAAGCTATCGTCAACCGAAAGAAGCGTATCATACATTGCCTGAGTGCAGATGATGTTCGAAGCGTTCGTCGTTGTGAAGGGGTTGAAGCTGTATTCCTTATTACAGTTAAGCGAAAAAACGTTGTCCGATTTGTAATAATCAGTCTGTTCTGTCTGTGTACCCGTAACCTCCGGAGGTGTATCCTCGCTGCCGTTTTCACTTGTCCCGCAGCCTGCGAAAAGGCCTGTGAAAAGTGATACAACTAGGCACGAAAGAACTATATCTCTGATTTTCCTAACCATAAAGCTATCCTTTCGTTCTCCCGTTCAGGGAATGGAAATGACCGCTGCCTGCGAGCCTCTTTCTCCTCCGGTTTTTCTGTGCGACCAGTATTTGTCGCTGTTGCAGGAGGTGCACTCGTCGCTGACCGAAATGTTCTCGCTTTTGAGTCCCAGTTGGAGAAGTCTTCTCCTGTCGGTTTCCTTGAGGTCGACCATGAACTTTCCGGTATCTCCGACGGAGAAAAACAAATCTCCGCAATCGCCGCCCAGAAGCTTTTCAATACCTTCCGGAATCTCCGCGCCTGTCTCGTAGCAGCACATTTCGATTCCCGGGCCTATAGCCGCCCTGATGTTTTCCGGTGTCGCTCCCAGCTCCGTCATTTTTGATATGGCGACACCCAGAATATCCGCGACGGTACTTCTCCAGCCGCAGTGTATCGCTCCCGCAACGCCCACCTCGGGGTCGCAGAGCAGCACAGGTACGCAGTCCGCCGTGAAGCAAAAGAGCGGAAGCCCTTTTACGTTTGTCACTATTCCGTCCGCCTCGTAAAGGAAGGGCATAAAAAGCTCCCGTCTGTCGGCGTCCGTGACAATGCGGACGGTGTTTTCATGCACCTGCTTTGTGAAACAGGGCTTTTGCTCCGGAAGTTCCAGTGCCCCGAACACTCTGCGGTAGTTCTCGCGCACATTTTCCTCACTGTCACCCCTGTTCTCGCCCAGGTTGAGACTGTCGAGGGGTCCCGTGCTCACGCCGCCCCACCTTGTCGTGAAGCAGTGCGGAAAGGGTATAGTCGGAGCGGTCATATATACAAGCCCCTGGCAGCTCATTTCCGCAAACGGCTTAGAAAATTCCAATGTCATTGCTCCTCACCTTATGCGACTATTCGTTCCTGCCGCAGCATTCCTTATATTTCAGGCGTCTTGAGCCGTCCTCTTTCATCTTCCCGCAGGGGCAGGGGTCATTGCGTCCCGGCTTTGCGGCAGCTTTGACAGGCTGCTTTTTGACTGTATCGTCGCCGCCCACGTTGCTTACCGCGCCCTTTACAACGCTCTTGCGCTCGATGGGCTGTTCCTTCTTGACCTGAACGGTGAAAATACGGCGGACGACCTCTGTGCGTATGCCGTTAATCATCTCTTCGAACATGTCGTAGCCCTCGCGCTTATAGGCGTCGACGGGCTTATCGTTTCCGTAGGCACGCAGACCGATGCCGCGGCGCAGCTCCTGCATCGCGTCAAGGTGATCCATCCAGTATTCGTCGACAACGCGGAGCATGATGACTCGCTCCAGCTCGCGCATGAGCGGCACACCGTTGGGCATAAGCCCGAAATCCTCCTCACGCGCCTCATAGACCTTCTGAGCCTTATCCAGCAGCGTTTCGGAAAGCTCATGCGTTGAAAGCTTGTCAAGCTCCTTATGCGTCATTGCTATCTCGCCCTTGCGCAGGAAAAGCTTTTCAAACGGTGTTACAGTCTCTTCAAACTGTTCCATATCCTCGAAATAGTCGCGTCCCTCCATACCGGAAACGACCGTTTCCCTGATATAGTCCTCGATCATCTTCTGAATATAGGTTTTTATATCTTCACCGTCCAGTACCTTGCGGCGCTGATCATAGATAGTGTTGCGCTGTACGTTCATAACATCGTCGTATTCAAGAACATTCTTGCGGCTCTGGAAGTTGCGGCTCTCAACGGTCTTTTGGGCGTTCTCTATGGCGTTTGAGAGTATTTTGTAATCGAGAGGCGTATCCTCATCCACTCCCATGCGCTCCATCATGCCGAGCACTCGCTCGGAACCGAAGAGGCGCATCAGGTCATCCGTCATGGAAAGATAGAAGCGGCTTTCGCCGGGGTCGCCCTGACGTCCGGAACGTCCGCGGAGCTGATTGTCAATACGGCGGGAGTCGTGACGCTCCGTACCGACGATGAACAGTCCTCCCACCTCGCGCACCTTGTCCGCCTCTGCGGCGATTGCGTTCTTGTGGAATTCAAGCCTCTCGGCGAACATTCTTCTCGCCTCGATAACATTCTCGTCCTCGGTTTCGGCATAGCCCGTAGCCTCCGCGATAAGCTCATCGCCGAAGCCGTGCTTTCGAAGGTCATGCTTTGCCAGATATTCCGCATTTCCGCCGAGCATGATATCGGTTCCGCGTCCCGCCATGTTGGTCGCAATCGTAACCGCGCCGAACACGCCCGCCTGCGCTATAATTTCCGCTTCTTTTTCGTGGTTTTTCGCGTTCAGGACATTATGCTGAATGCCGGTTTTTTTCAGAAGTGAAGAAACGATTTCGCTCTTCTCGATCGAGACGGTACCGACAAGGACGGGCTGCCCTTTTTTGTGGCACTCCACGACCTGTTCGATTATAGCCTTGTATTTTCCGTTTTCGTTTTTAAACACCGAGTCGGAATTGTCAATCCTGACGAGGGGCTTATTTGTCGGGATCTCGATAATGTCGAGATTATAGATTGAGATAAACTCCTCCTGCTCGGTTATCGCGGTTCCGGTCATACCCGAGAGCTTTTTAAAAAGTCTGAAGTAGTTCTGGAACGTGATTGTCGCGAGAGTCTTTGACTCCTCCGCGACCTTGACATGCTCTTTCGCCTCAATGGCCTGATGCAGTCCCTCGGAGTAGCGTCTGCCCAGCATTATGCGTCCGGTAAACTCGTCGACAATAAGCACTTCGCCGTCTTTGACCACGTAGTCGATATCACGCTTCATGATGCCGTGCGCTTTGATTGCCTGGTTTATATGGTGTGAGAGTGTGGAGTTTTCAAGATCGGAGAGGTTTTCGATACCGAAAACATCCTCGGCCTTTTTGACACCGCGAGCCGTAAGCGTCACAGTTCTCGCCTTCTCGTCGACGACGTAATCCGCGTCGAGATTGACGTCCTCTTCGTTCTTTTCGTCAACGCTGGAGTAAACTATCGGCTTTAAGCGCGAGACAAAGTTGTCCGCCTGACTGTACAGGTCGGTACTTTTGTCGCCCATTCCGGAAATGATGAGCGGTGTCCTTGCCTCGTCTATGAGGATCGAGTCCACCTCGTCTACGATTGCGAAGTGATGTCCCCTCTGAACCATGTTGGCTTTATAAAGCGCCATATTGTCACGCAGATAATCAAATCCCATCTCGTTATTTGTGCCGTAAGTAATATCTGCATCGTAAGCCGCCTTGCGTTCCTCGTTCGTCAGCCCGTGTACGATAAGTCCGACGGATAAACCGAGGAAGCGGTAGATTTTGCCCATCCACTCACTGTCGCGCCTTGCCAGATAGTCGTTCACCGTTACGATATGAACGCCCTTGCCCTCAAGCGCGTTGAGGTAGGCCGGAAGCGTCGCGACAAGCGTTTTTCCTTCGCCGGTTTTCATTTCGGCTATACGTCCCTGATGCAGGACTATTCCGCCGATTAGCTGCACTCTGAAGGGGTAGAGGCCTATAACTCTTTTGGATGCCTCGCGAACGGTTGCGAAGGCTTCGGGCAGAAGGTCATCCAAGGTCTCTCCCTTATCGAGGCGCTCTTTAAATTCGTTGGTCTTCGCGCGCAGCTGCGCGTCCGTTAGTTTGCCGTAGCTCTCCGCCAAAGACTCAATCCTGTCCGCAATCGGCTTTATCTTTTTCAGTTCCCTTCCGCTGTGGGACCCGAATATGCTTTCTAAAATACTCATTGGCAATAAGCCTTCCTTTGATGCTTTTTGGTGATAAGGTAAGCAGAATCGAACCTTAAACATACCTAACTATGGATTGTAACATAAAAATGTGAATAAAAAAAGAGTAAAAATCCTGCCGTTTTCACGTTTTCTCTTTTTGTCTCATTAAATATCGACAAACTGTTTGAAGATTATCCCATTCTACGTTATAATAAAACAAAATGTTTTAACCCGATTCGGAATAAAGGTATCTGAATCTTTTTCATCTGCCTCCGCTAAAACAACGAAGGGAGCGGGCTTTCCCCCGCAGATTACACTATGGACAAACCCCGCCTGTGGACTAAAAACTTTACAATAATAACACTCGGAAGCGCTGTCTCCATACTTGGCAACGCTGTCAGCGCCTTTGCTATGGGTCTGCTTACGCTGGACAAGACGAATTCCGTGTTTTTATACGCACTTTTTCTGGCCGCGAACAACCTTCCGAAAATAATCCTGCCGCTCATGGCGGGGCCGTATCTGGACAAGCGTTCAAGGCGAAAGACTGTTTATACGCTCGATTTTATCTCGGCGGGACTTTTTGCGGTCATGTTCGGCATAACGCAGTCGGGATTTTTCAGCTATCCGATTTTTCTTGCTCTCAGCATCATTATCGGCTGTATAGACAGCGTGTACATGGTGTCCTATGACAGCTTTTACCCCATGCTTGTGACCGAGGGTAACTTCTCAAAAGCCTACTCGATATCGAGCATGCTCTATCCCATAGCCTATATGATGATGCCGGTCGCGGCTTATGTCTACAAATCAATCGGCTTGCCCTCGCTGTTTTTGTTCAACGCCGTATCCTTCCTTGTCGCCGCGGTCTTCGAAACCCGTATAAAGGTTGATGAGGCGCATCTTCACAGCGGCGGCAGCGGTGAGAGTTTTTCCTTCCGGGTTTTCCGCGAAGAATTCCGCAAGGGCATTCAATATATCAGAGGCGAAAAGGGCCTCATGGTAATAACGCTGTTTTTCTTTATAAACACCTGTGCCTGTCAGGGAATGGACACGCTTTGGCTGCCTTATTTCAGAGCGACGCCCGCTCTGGGCATTATCGCATATTCCTGGGCTACCGCGATAAACGTCGGCGGAAGGTTTGCTGGCGGCTTCGTCCATTATCTGATTAAATACCCCGCGAAGAAGAAATTCGCAATTTCCATGGCGGTTTACGTCATTTCCTGCTTAATTAACGGCTCCGTACTGTTTTTTCCCTTTGTCATAATGGTCATCTTGTTCTTTACTGACGGCTTCTTGTCGGTCACCTCGTATAGTATCCGCCTTTCCTCAACGCAGAGCTATATTCCGGAGAATTTTAGAGGCCGCTTCAACGGCGTGTATCAGATGGCCTGCAATACCGGCATAATAATCGGTCAGCTGATTGCGGGCGCTCTTGCGGAGCGCTATGACTGCCGCATAATAATTATCGGTCTTATGTCGGTGAACATGCTCGCTATCTTCGCAGTTATGTACCGCGGGCACCGTTATGTTGCCCCAATATATAACCGGGACGTCTGACGGGCCGCATGAGCGTGTCTTACTCATTATAAATAGCGCCGGATAGGCATAGTCCCCGCAAAGGGGCGGCCTTCCGGCGTTATTTTGGTACAGTATAACTCTTGACTGAGAATTGTTTTGAGCGTATCATGAAGAAAAACATTCGCGATTCAGCGTGAAAAAGCCCTATCTGAAAGGAATGACCTTATATGAAAACGCTGCTTTTGGGAAACGAAGCAGCTGCCCGCGGGCTTTATGAAGCCGGCTGCCGCTTCGTTTCCGCTTATCCGGGCACTCCCTCGACGGAGATTCCCGAATCCGCCGCAAAATACGAAGAAATCTATGCCGAATGGGCGCCCAACGAAAAGGTCGCTGCGGAAGCTGCAATCGGCGCTTCCATAGGCGGGGCGCGCGCTTTCTGCTCGATGAAGCACGTCGGCCTGAACGTCGCCGCCGACCCTCTGTTTACCGTATCCTATACGGGTGTAAACGGCGGACTTGTAATTGCCGTCGCCGACGATCAGGGCATGCACTCCTCTCAGAATGAGCAGGATTCACGCCACTATGCCATAGCCTCGAAGGTACCCATGCTCGAGCCTTCGGACAGTGCGGAGTGCCTTGAATATATGAAGCTTGCCTTCGAGCTTTCGGAGGAATACGACACGCCCGTGCTTTTCCGTACCTGCACGAGAGTCGCTCATTCGCAGAGCGCCGTCGAGCTGTCGCCCCGTACAGAATACGAGCTGAAGCCCTATGAGAAAAATCCCGCTAAGTATGTCATGATGCCGGGCAACGCGGTAAAGCGCCACCCGATTGTTGAGGAGCGGACACAAAAGCTCATAAAATACGCCGAGACGAGCGGCATCAACCGCATCGAAATGGGCGACACCTCGGTCGGCTATGTCACAGCAGGTATCTGCTACCAGTATCTGCGCGAGTGCCTTCCGAACGCAAGCGTGCTGAAGCTCGGAATGGTCAATCCTCTTCCCCTTGAGCTCATCAAAGAATTCGCTTCAAAGGTCGACAAGCTCATAGTCGTTGAGGAGCTTGACCCAATTATCGAAACGCACCTGCGCTCAAATGGAATAAAGGTTGACGGCGGCAAGGATCTCTTCGGGCTTTGCGGCGAGCTGAGCCAGAACAAAATCAGAAAAGCGCTCGGCATGAGCACCGCGTCGAACATAGATTTTGGCGAAACTGTTCCGCCCCGTCCGCCCACGCTCTGCCCGGGCTGCCCGCACAGGGGACTTTTCTATACGCTCAGCAAAATGGGGCTCATGGTTTCGGGCGACATCGGCTGCTACACTCTCGGCTCCCTGCCTCCGCTCACCGCAATGGACACAACCGTCTGCATGGGTGCCTCGATTTCCGGTCTGCACGGCTTCAACACCGTCCGCGGCGCGGAGAGCGCGAAAAAGTCTGTAGCCGTCATCGGCGACAGCACCTTTATGCACAGCGGCATCACGGGGCTCGTGGACATAGTCTACAACAAGGGCATTTCTACTGTGCTCATACTCGATAACTCGATAACCGGCATGACCGGACATCAGCAAAACCCCACGACCGGCAAGACAATTAAGGGTGAGCCCGCTCCCTCAGTTTCGCTTGAAAAGCTCTGCGAGGCTATCGGCGTAAATCGCGTGCGTGTCGTCGATCCCTATGCGCTGGAAGAACTGAAAGCCGCGGTCACGGAAGAACTCAGCGTCGCCGAGCCCTCTGTTATCATCGCAAGACGCCCCTGCATTCTCCTGCCCGAGGTCAAGACTTCTCCCTCTCTCCATATAGATCAGGAAGCTTGCAAGGGCTGCCGTCAGTGCATGACAATCGGCTGTCCCTCAATCAGCTTTGCCGATAAAAAAGCGACAATCGACCCGACTCTGTGCGTAGGCTGCGAGCTCTGCACCCAGATGTGCAAATTCGGAGCTATCCTTAAAAAGGAGGGCAACTAAAATGCGCGAAACAAAAGGTATCATGATAGTCGGCGTCGGCGGACAGGGCACTCTGCTCGCCTCCCGTATTCTCGGCAGCGTTCTCCTCGGTCAGGGCTATGACGTCAAAATGTCCGAGGTTCACGGCATGTCTCAGCGCGGCGGCAGCGTCGTCACTTATGTAAAATTCGGCGAAAAGGTATATTCCCCGCTTGTCGATCAGGGAGAGGCGGATTATATTCTTGCTTTCGAGCGGCTTGAAGCCGCGCGCTGGATATCCTATCTTAAGGACGGCGGCACTCTCATCGTAAATGACCGCAGGATAAGCCCGATGCCCGTCATCACGGGCGCGATGCCTTATCCTGACGAAATCGTCGAAAAGCTCCGCGCAAAGGGCGCAAAGATAATCGCTTCCGACGCGCTCTCGCTTGCGAACGAGGCCGGAAATGCGAAATCCGTCAATGTCGTTATGATTGGTATTCTCTCAGCGTTCACCGATTTTTCGGAAGATGTCTGGCAGAAGGCGATTGTCGACTGCGTCAAGCCGAAATTCCTTGAATTAAACCAAAAGGCCTTTTCGCTGGGCCGCGAATACGCGCTTAAGAGCCTTTGAACCGTTACCGCTGCAAACGATAGTTTAAAGACGCCGCTCAAAAAAGCGGCGTCTTCCCTTTCAAAACAGTACACCTGAAAGGAGCCTCCATGCCCGGAAAGCTTCAGGAAGTCAATATCAAGGAAGACATGCCGACGGCGGCCTCAGCAATCAAGCGCGTGACTTTTCACCTAAGCCGCAGCAAGGCGCTGGGCTACACGGCCATCAAAATCATCCACGGCTACGGCTCGTCCGGTAAGGGCGGCAAGATACGCACGGAAACGCGCGCCTATCTTCAGCGCCAGAAAAACGCACGCGTTATCAAGGACTTTATTCCCGGCGAGCAGTTTTCCATATTTAACGAGGCAACCAGAAGCGCTTTTGCCGTTTGCGACGACCTGAGACGTGACAGCGATCTCGAGCGCTCGAACAACGGGGTAACAATAGTTGTGCTCTAATCTGAATGTCATTTCAAAATATGGCATAAACAATGTATGAGAACGTGGGAAAACCACCACAAAGATATTGACAACAGTATTAGAAGATGTTATTATTCTATGGCTGAACTCAAATTTGCGGGCGTGGTTCAATGGTAGAACACCAGCCTTCCAAGCTGGATACGTGGGTTCGATTCCCATCGCCCGCTCCATATGCGCCAGTAGCTCAGGTGGATAGAGCAACTGCCTTCTAAGCAGTAGGTCAGGGGTTCGAATCCCTTCTGGCGTACCAGTTCTTCCTCGGCTGGATGCCGGTTTTTTGTTCAGGTATTAGTATATGGTGGGTATAGCTCAGCTGGTTAGAGCACCGGATTGTGGTTCCGGGGGTCGAGGGTTCGAATCCCTTTACCCACCCCATAATAATTCTTGGGCGTTTTGCTTGAATCTGCGATGGGATATAGTGTAATGGTAACACACTAGACTTTGACTCTGGTATTGTAGGTTCGAGCCCTGCTATCCCAGCCATTTTTTATCGTTTTTCTATGATTCAGTAGCTCAGTAGGCAGAGCACCTGCCTTTTAAGCAGGGTGTCGGGGGTTCGAATCCCCCCTGAGTCACCAATAAGAGCCTTGAAAACACTACGTTTTCAAGGCTCTTGCTTATTATTCTGCAGCGCGGTACTAGATGTTTACCCCCTAATTTACCCCCATGTTTCAATCTACATAGTTTTCTCGTATCGAAGTTGATAGTTCTCAATAACCACTAAGTTATCAGGTTTTAATCCTCCGCTGAGCCAATTTTTCTGCTCTGCCTTCGGAATAATAACCGGCATCCGGTCATGTATAAAAGCAAGCTCCGATGCTGCTGGGCGCGTCAGTATGACGAAGTGCGGACACTCCGAACCTTTCTCTTCCTGATATAGTCCAGCCATAAAAAGCGGCTCTTTCGCGCATATCGCGTACTTCTCTTTTTTCGCCCCGTCTTTCTTCCACTCGAAGTACCAGCCCGCCGGAACGAGACAGCGCTGAGAGTTAAATGCTTTCTTAAACATCGGTTTCGTGTCCGCACTTTCGAGGCGCGCGTTAATAATGATACCTTTGCCGTCAAAGCCAGAGAAGCCCCACTGCATAAGCTGCGGGGATACTGCTGTCACCACTGGCGCAACATCCGTAGGGAATACTTCTCCTAGCTTCATCTGTCCAAACACGTTGGAGTCCTTATGCTTTTCGCGGATTGCCTCTATAATCACATCTATAATATCAATGCCGTCAGGAATATAGTATCTGCCACACATATAAGCCTCCTATTTGCGTTCAACGAACCAGCGGCCAAGGTTATTCCCTGAAATCGCGGTGCTGCGCTCGAAAAACAGATAGCTCTGCTTACCTCGTACAGAAATCGTAAATCTGTCGCCCTGACCTCCGGCTTTCATCGCGGCAGCCTGACGTATATCGAGAATCCTGTCAATCTCATAAATTGACCCGTCTTCCCAAGTAATCTCCTTAGGAAACATTCTCCCTTCGGAATCGAACGTTGCGCGGACGCTGACATAAACCTTCGCGTTTTCCATGCTCAAACCTTCCTCAGGAAGTCCCCCGTCGCCATAAGCGGCGGCTCTATAAACTCATAGCCTCTTCGCTTCATAAGCCTGAACTTGAAATCCAGCAGCTCCGGCGGAACACCTAAGCTTGCCGCCGCGCCAAAAAATGAAATATCGTCGTTGAGATGGGCGAGTACATCCTCATCTCGCATCAGATAGTCTGCCGCGAAGATGTTCGCCTCATACTCTTTGCCTCCGGCTTTATCAAAAACGGAAAAGTCATGGAATGCTGCCGTTCCGCAGGACTTGCTGTGCAGCACCGCATGAGCAAGCTCATGCATGAGTATTACGCGCTGAAGCTCCTCTGGAAGGTCGGCGTTTACCGTTATGTGCTTCTGGCGGCAGGCGGTGATGAAAAAGCCCTTACAGCAACCGTCGTAGACGCCCATAGGTTCATATCTTACTATTACCTTCAGCTCCTCCGCGAGCTTCGTGGGCTCAAGCTGTCCGTATTCAGATTTTATCCTTTCAAGCTCCCTAAGCGCATAGTCGTTTTTCATCTTCCGTCACCTCCCCCTTCTGATATTGCCGATGCTTTTATTATTTGCCAGCGTAAGTCTTCTTTGCAGCTTCCTTGCAGTCGACATAGGCCTTCATGACCGCCTGAAAGAAGGCGTCCTTGGCTTCCTCTGATATGTCACCGCCCGCGAAAAGTGCAGCGTTCTGCTGCAAAAGTGTTTCAACGTCTCGTGCCTGTTTCGCGCCGTATCTGAGTCTCGCTTCCTCAACGTAGTCCATACTCTCTGCACCAAACTGCGGGTTATCAATCTCGTCGTTCTTGAGGTATTCTGGCGTAACGTCCAGTGCCTTAGCGAGCTTATAAAGCTGCATGGGCTGCGGAACTCTTCCATCCGACTCATAGGATGTCACGGTTCTCAATCCAATACCCGCTTTCTTGCCGAGCTCCCCTTGGGTGAGCCCAAGTTCCGCTCTGCGGGATATAAGCTTATCCTTAAATGTTCTCATCTTCAAACCTCCAAACCATTTACTGTATATTACGCAAAACTCTTGACTTTGTTGCGCATATTTGCTACCATGCAGGCGTAACATAAAGTAACTACTAGCAATCATGTGCATATTATATTCCGATATTATTTTGCTGTCAAGAGGTATAATTGCATGTATTTGCGTAATCTAGCGTGAGGAGGTTAATCAATGGACAGAGCAATACTACACAGCGATATGAACGCTTTTTACGCTTCGGTGGAGATGATGCTTCACCCCGAACTCAAGGGCAAGGCCGTCGCCGTCTGCGGCTCGACGGAGAACCGGCACGGCATAGTGCTGGCAAAGTCGGAGCTCGCAAAAACAGCCGGCGTAAAGACCGGCTTGGCAAACTGGGAAGCGCAGCGGCTCTGTCCGGGGCTGATACTTGTTCCGCCGCATTTTGAGGAATATGTCAAATACTCAAAGCTCGCCCGCGAGATATATCAGCGTTACACTGAGTTTGTGGAGCCCTACGGCATGGACGAATGCTTCCTCGACGTGACGGGCAGCTCCGGAATGTACGGCGGCGGGTATGCGGTGGCCGACAGGATAAGAAACGAGATAAAATCCGAACTTGGACTCACGGTCAGCGTCGGCGTCTCGTATAACAAGGTGTTTGCAAAGCTGGGATCCGATATGAAGAAGCCGGACGCAATCACTCAAATTACAGAGGACAACTTTCAGACAAAGGTATGGCCGCTTCCCGCCTCCGACCTGTTCTTTGTCGGCAGGGCAACAGCGAAAAAGCTCTCGCGCTTCGGCGTCAACACGATAGGTCAACTCGCGGCGCTGACGCCTGAGCTTTTGCAAGAGACTTTCGGCAAGAACGGCCTGCTACTCTGGGCCTACGCCAATGGGCTTGACTCGGCTCCTGTTATGCAAAAGGATTTTATCATGCCGATTAAGTCCATCGGGCACGGAATAACCTGCACCTCCGACCTTGAAAATGAGGAAGAGGTCTGGCACGTTATGCTGGAGCTCTCACAGGACATCGGCCACAAGCTGCGTGTTCAAGGGCTCAGAGCTTCAGGCATTCAGATAGCGGTCAGGAGCAACGACCTTCAATTTAAACTGTTCCAGGGCAGACTTGCAAACCTGACGCAGAACCCAACGGACATCGCAAAAAAGGCGCGCGAGCTTTTTCATGTGAATTATGACTGGCATCTCCCGGCACGAACTATAACCGTCAGAGCTATCGACCTGCGCGAAACCGAAGCGCCGGAGCAAATAGACCTTTTTTACGATGCGCGTAAAGCTGAGAAAGACGAGCAGCTCTACAGCTGCGTTGAGGATATACGCCGCCGCTTCGGGAAGCACGCGATTTGCCCTGCTGCGCTCATCGATGATATAAAAATGCCGTCCTACCGCGACCACGAGCTCGTTATGCCTGGCATGATGGTACGATAAATAGGAACGAGCCTCTTGTTCATTCGGTACCCGTCTTTTGCTTTTCTATTTAAAAAGTTCCTTTATAAGTCTGGATAAGCCAGCCTTCAGCTTTTCGGTTGCCTCATAATTAATATCAATTGATAATACAGTACTCTCATCTGCACCATCAGGAACTAATGATCGCGGCATTTTGACTACTCTACGATCTTCTAATTCTACAGCAACAAATTCGCCTTCGAAACGGTTAATAATCACTTTCATAGTGTCGCTCCTAACAGTCATCAGTATTTATAATCCAACTTTTTAACTGCACAAGTTTCAACAATTATGGTTTTATATAGTCTTTGTTTTTGATAACAAGCAGATCTTCTCTCTGCGTTATTGCTTTTATTTCATCATATCTTGAGGTTTTAACTATAAACCTATTTTGATTGTCAAAAGCAACCGATATTTTCTTCGAATATAGAGAGTTATTATCGGTTATTTCTTCAATCATAAAACTAGCATGATACTTTTTTATAATTTCGAAAGCCGTTATTAGTCCTATTCCACTCCCGCCAGAATCTGCGTGAGTGGTTGTTTTTTTTATTCCCAGATTAGCAATAGTATCAGCTTCAAATGGTATTCCGCTGTCGAATACTTCAAATTCATAATTCCCTTCGGGAATACCGATTGAGACAACAATTCTTTTGTTTTCGCTGTATTTTGTTGCTATTATCGCATTTTCAACTAAGTCTGCAATTATGGTGTTTAAATCAGTTTCGCATATTACGTTCTCTACCATGTATTTGATGCTTCCGGAGATTACTAATTCTAATTCAATGTTAATTTCCCTTGCTTTGTTTAACATATACGACATTAATGCATCAATCGACAACACGTTCGTTAAGGGAATGGTTTTATTTGTGGATTGATATTCCGCAATCATGCCGGAACGATCCGATGAAATAGTTTTAAGCTGCTCTAGAAGTCTTTGCCCCATAGCTTGAGATTCTCCACTCTCGCCGAGGTTTGAAAATTCGAGGTATTCTCTAACGGCAAATTCCATAGCGGGAATCAGTTTGTTGTCCTTATGTATTATTCTCGCTAAACTATCATTCTGTTTTTCTAGTTGTTTTATCTTCAATTCACTTTCTGCTACGACGTCACGAAGGCCCTGTACCTCCCTAATTCTCAGTCTTTTATAATATAGTTTTTTGATTTTGGCACGCCACCAAATAAGTATAAACGCACCCAACAAGAATATTGAAACAATGAGAATAACGAAGGTCATATCCGCATCGTTTTTGTTACTTAGAATTATTACTATGCACAACAAAAACACACTAATAAATATACCGATATTGCTTCCGCCTTTATTTTGTAAAAAAGGCATACCGCTTTTAAAACGTTTAAATCTGAAAGGAATACAGCTAAGAATAAGTTGTATTAATGCAATTAATAAAAACAGAATTCTGACGTTACGTTCTGAAGGATTAACAGCAACTAATTTGTAAAGAGTTGCAGCCAATAGTCCTGATATTGCGAACAAGACAAAGCTTATTCCAAATGAAATTATAGTTGCTGTTACAGATAATCCAGGTTCTGTTTTTGATGTTAATGTTAATAATACAAAAGAAAATATCACCATTAATGGTACCGTCAAGAGAGGTAAGTACAAATTAATATAATAAACCGAAAACGAGATTATCCCCGAAAAAACTATATCGACAATCAGATCCTTTGCATTACTTTTCAAATTAAGTAGTTTTTTATATGTATATAGGCCGCAAATAATTATAGCAAACGACTTCACAAATGATTCTATCATACTGTTCATTTCCCTCTAATTTACAAAATCCAACACATTTTGATAAAAAATGCATACTCGTAAGTAATTCTGAATTTTAAGCAGTGACTTTATCCTATAAACAGCAACAAAGCTGGCTAAAGGAGGATAAAGTTTATATGGGAATCATTGATTGGCTTTTCATAATATTTACTGGCGCATAATTAACAGCGTTTCCTTTTAAGCCGCACTGTTGTGCGGCTTTTTAATATTCGTTTTTAATCTTATTAGCGTAGTAATAGATGAATTCAGTAAGCGTAGGCGTCCCCTTGTCAGAGCTTATTTTTGCTTTATAGTGTTCAAGCAAATCTTCAATATCGGAAGTGCGCCAAGCCCTATCTATGGCATTCTGCATGGCCCTTTCTACGCTTGAATCAGTCTTGCCATATTTAGTGCCAATTATTGTGCATAGTTTATTTGTTGGTTCCTTTATAACAAGCTGTATTGCATCAGAAAGGTACTTATAGCCTACATGTTTAGGGCTAATACCGACATAATTCAGTTCCATGCTTATCTTTCGTGCTATTCGCTTTACTCTTTGTTCCGGAGCCTCAGAAGTATTGTGTTCCGGTATTTTTGAAGCAATTTTACTATGAATTGAATTTTTCATTATTCGTAGGAAATCAACTACTTTTTTGTTTGAATAGTCTGCTTGGTGTTTGGCCATTATAAAATCTGCGCCTATTTGCCGAGCATAATCATAAATAACAGTGCTGGAGTTGTTTGTAGTTATCAATATAAATGGATAGAAAGGCAAATCTATTTTTTTCAAGTCATTTAAAAACAGAAGTCCATTACCGCTTCCCTGATGAAGTTCTAAATCTAAAATCACAGCTTCCGGCAGATAGTTCTTAACATATTCAAGTGCCTCGTCGGAATTGTTTACAATTCCAACTAAGGAAATATCGTCAAGTTCATCTATGTACTGTTGAATATCCATGCAGGCATCTTCATCATCCTCAACAAGCAATACTGACAGCTTTTTTCCCACGATCATCATCTCCAAGTGCTATTTTTTAATAATAATAGCATAAACTTTGGCTGTAAACAACAAATACCAACAAATAGCAACGATTTGCAGCTAACAAAACAAATATTACCATTGTCTTATGTATGCTATTATGGGTAAAAGTATTTAAAAGCTCTTATATTATCGAACATAAGAAGTTTCGATTTTTTCGGTAAATACCAAATTACATATTCTAATTTGGTTTAATATGGCGGTCGGTTAGCTGAAACTCCCCATTTTCTTTTGTGTAAAAGCACATCCGGCCAGCTGAAGTGCTTTTACACACTTTTTTAGTAACAATTTTAGATAAGTAAGCGGACATAAATTAGTCATTGAATTCTATTAAAATTTCAGATAGTTCTGCTGTATCTAATTAAGCTAATCAGGCGGGTGCCAGAAGGCATCCACCTGATTCTTTTTGTGTCCAATTCGGACACCGCCCACTCCTTTCGAAATAATATGCAAACTATTTGTTCATTGATATGTTAATCTCATTAGGCTCTTATTAATATTTCACAAATGATGTCTAGTAAATAGCTGTAAATTGTGTGCTAATCGCATAATCGAGTCTTGACATTTCCTGAACAAATGAATAAGATATATATTGTGTCTAATTTTATACTATTTTGTATAATTTTGTAGAATACGGAATTATTTATGGGGGGTTAAAAAATGCAAGTTAAAAAACGACTTTTGTCCATTCTGCTGTCAATAGCAGTTACTCTTACCCTGTTGCCAGTAGCAACAGTAGCAGCGAGAGCAGAAGGTGCTCTTTCAGATGCATCGCAGTTTGCTGACATGCCAAACGACTGGTCTACAGCAGCGCTTGAAAATGCGCTGGCTAATGGACTTTTAACAGGTTCTGACGGTAAAATAATGCCGAACAGCAACTTGACAAGAGCACAAATGGCTGCAATTATTGTCCGTGCCTTTGGAGCTACTGCAAAAGGCGACGTATCAAGCTTCACCGATGTAGCTTCAACCTCTTGGTACGCAAACAGTATTGCGGTTGCATATAAAATGGGCGTAATCAAGGGTTCGGATGGAAAGATGGGCCCAAACGACGCAATTACGCGAGAGCAAGCTTTTATAATAATTGCTCGAGCACTCCGGCTTAATGCTGTAAGTACCATAAATAAGACATTTTCAGATGTCAATGATATTTCCAGCTGGGCAAAGGGCGAGGTTTATGCCCTTGTGAACGGTGGTTATATTAGCGGATCAAATGGCTGCCTAAGTCCCAAATCTCCAATTACCAGAGCTGAGTTTGCACAGCTGTTTTACAACATTATCAAGCAATACATAAGCACATCAGGTGTTGTTACTTCAGTTTACGCTGGCAATTTGATGATTAACAAACCTGGCATTACCTTGAAAGATGTCAACGTGAGTGGTGATTTAATTGTTGGTGACGGCGTTGGTGACGGCGAGGTAGTTCTTGATAACGTAAAAATATCTGGACGTTTGGTCATCCGCGGCGGCGGTAAAAATTCAGTTATAATTAAAGGAAGTTCCTCTGTCGCTAATGTAGTTGTTTCGAGAATCGACGGCATCGTCAGTGTTAAAGTCCAGGATAATGCTGATGTGGATGTAGTTAATATCGAAGACGGCTCAGATGATGTTAATATTCAAGGCGTCGTGGGGAATGTTGAGGTTTCTGCGCCAAATATCGTAGTTACAGCTACTACGGCCTCTATTAAAAATGTCTCGATTTCCGGTTCCAATTCATTAGTTATAGTAGGTACTGAATCTACCGTTCAAACAGTGGCTGTCACTTCTGAAGCATCCAATGCGGCAGTACAAGTTGACGGTAAAGTTTCTAATATCACGACCAGCGCTTCCAACACAAAAGTAAAAGGCGCTGGAACCGTTACTAAAGTTGAGGCGAAAGATGGCGCGTCAGGAACTTCAATCGTAACATCGAATACTCAGATTGCGGTCGAATTGGGTGTTAAGGGTGTTACAGGCGGTGGCGGTGCCGCAGTAGGTGAAGGAACAACCGCGGGAAACAACTCAACTGGTACAGGAATAACAACTAACAGTAGCAGTTCCTGGTTTGGACCGACGACAATTCAGCTTACAATCTCGGCTCCGACGCTGACGACGACAAAAGAATATGATGGTTCAGCGAATACAATCGTAACAGCAGGAACCGTAACTGGAGTGAGTGGTTCAGACGTTGTGACGGTATCAGCTACAGCGAGATATGATACTAAAAATATAGGCACAGGTAAGACGATAACTGTAGTCTACACGCTGAGTGGAAAAGATGCGGCTAAATATTCAACACCTGTTAATTACACAGTAAATACTGGTATAATCACGCCTTTACATCTGACGATAGCGGCGCCCTCACTAACGACATCTAAGGCGTATGACGGCGGAACAACAGCGGCTATCACGACAGGAGCGCTTACGAACAAAGTCTCGGGCGATACGGTTAACGTAAGCGCTACGGCAACTTATGATACTGCATCAATCGGCACAAGCAAGACGATTACAGTAGTATACACACTTGCTGGTGCAGATGCGGGCAACTATACAAAGCCGGTGGACTACGTAGTAAACACCGGAGCAATCACCGCCAAACAGCTTACGATAGCGGATCCTACACTTTCAACAGTGACAAAGGCTTATGACGGGGGCTCAACGTCGCCAGCCGTGATAACATTGGGAACGCTGAGCGGTAAAGCTAGCGGTGATACTGTAACAGTGACCGCAGAGGCCACCTATGATAACAAAAATGTCGGAACCGGAAAGACAATCACTGTCGCATATAGTCTGAGCGGTGCAGATGCTTCGAAGTATACAGCACCTGCAAATTACACATTAAACACAGGTGTAATCACAGCTGTTCAGCTTACGATAGCAGTTCCTGATTCTCTGACACTGTCGAAGGAATATGATGGCGGAACGACGGCAGCGGTAACCGTCGCGGCATCAGGAGTACCGACAGGCAGAATCGGCAGCGAAGCTGTAACAGTAACAGCAGTTGCGGACTATGCGACTGCTGCTATAGGAACTGGAAAGACAATCACTGTTGTATACACGCTTGTAGGCGCAGATAAGGCTAATTATCTTGCTCCTGTTAATTACACAGATAATACCGGTGCAATCACCGCCAAACAGCTTACGATAGGCACACCGACAATAACTTTGTCGAAAGAATATGACGGCGCTACAACTGCTGCAGTAACAGCAGCAGCATCAGGAGTACCAACCGGCAAAGTTGCTTCCGAAGATGTAACAGTATCGGCAGTTGCGAGCTATGCGGACGCAGCAATTGGGACGGGCAAAACAATTACAGTGGTATACACACTGGCTGGTGCAGATGCGGGTCACTATACAAAGCCGGTGGACTACGTAGTAAACACCGGAGCAATCACCGCCAAACAGCTTACGATAGCGGATCCTACACTTTCAACAGTGACAAAGGCTTATGACGGGGACTCAACGTCGCCAGCCGTGATAACATTGGGAACGCTGAGCGGTAAAGCTAGCGGTGATACTGTAACAGTGACCGCAGAGGCCACCTATGATAACAAAAATGTCGGAACCGGAAAGACAATCACTGTCGCATATAGTCTGAGCGGTGCAGATGCTTCGAAGTATACAGCACCTGCAAATTACACATTAAACACAGGTGTAATCACAGCTGTTCAGCTTACGATAGCAGTTCCTGATTCTCTGACACTGTCGAAGGAATATGATGGCGGAACGACGGCAGCGGTAACCGTCGCGGCATCAGGAGTACCGACAGGCAGAATCGGCAGCGAAGCTGTAACAGTAACAGCAGTTGCGGACTATGCGACTGCTGCTATAGGAACTGGAAAGACAATCACTGTTGTATACACGCTTGTAGGCGCAGATAAGGCTAATTATCTTGCTCCTGTTAATTACACAGATAATACCGGTGCAATCACCGCCAAACAGCTTACGATAGGCACACCGACAATAACTTTGTCGAAAGAATATGACGGCGCTACAACTGCTGCAGTAACAGCAGCAGCATCAGGAGTACCAACCGGCAAAGTTGCTTCCGAAGATGTAACAGTATCGGCAGTTGCGAGCTATGCGGACGCAGCAATTGGGACGGGCAAAACAATTACAGTGGTATACACACTGGCTGGTGCAGATGCGGGTCACTATACAAAGCCGGTGGACTACGTAGTAAACACCGGAGCAATCACCGCCAAACAGCTTACGATAGCGGATCCGACGCTGACGAAAACCAAGGAATATGACAGCGGAACGACGGCGGCTGTAACCGTTGCAGCATCGGGTATACCTACCGGCATAGTTGGCAGCGAAGTTGTAACAGTAACAGCGGTTGCAAGCTATGCAAATGCCGCCGTCGGAACAGGCAAAGCAATTACCGTAGTGTATTCTCTTACTGGAGCCAATAAAGACAATTACATCGCGCCTGTAAACTACACAGATAACACCGGAGCAATTACCGCCAAACAGCTGACGATAGCAGTTCCTGATTCTCTGACACTGTCGAAGGAATATGATGGCGGAACGACGGCAGCGGTAACCGTCGCGGCATCAGGAATACCGACAGGCATAATCGGCAGCGAAACTGTAACGGTGACTGCGGCAGCAAATTATAATAACAAGAGCGTCAACACAAACAAGACAATCACTGTAGTTTACTCACTGGCGGGTGCTGATGCAGGCAACTACCTGGCACCTGTAGATTACTCGGTAAACACCGGAGCAATTACCGCCAAACAGCTGACTATCTCGGCTCCAACGCTACAAAAGGCTAAAATCTATGATGGTACAGCTTCGGCTGCTGTTACGGCCGGTACGCTATCTGGAGTTGTGGGTTCCGATTCTGTTACAGCAAGTGCCACAGCAACCTATGACACGGCTGATATTGGTAATGGAAAGACAATCACTGTAGTATATACTCTTGACGGAGGAGATGCAGGGAACTACCTTGCTCCAGAAAACTCCGTTGATAAATCCGGCGAGATAGCAAAAGCTGACGGCTACATTTATGAACTCGCCACAATAGCTGACTCGACTGTTATGGGCGGCGCCGATGTGCCATTTAGCAACAACGGCCCGCAAAGTGGCATATCACACACACCTAGTTTAACAACAATAGAAGTCGCGGTAGCCGGAACATATCTTATAAACTACAATGTAAGCATTACTGCCGGTCTCGGCGCTCAGCTTGCGATTGCCGTAAACGGTACTGTGGATGCATCTACGCCGATAACTGCTTTAGTTGCCACGGGGGAAATATCCGGAAGTGCAATACTGACCCTAACAGCAGGAGATGTTATCACCTTGCGCAACAGCTCTGCGATACCTTTAGTTATGACATTGGCATCCGGAGTGGGCGCACAAATTAACATAACAAAGCTCATCACAAATTACGGCTACGCCTATAATCTTGCCACGTCGACGGATGCTACTGTTGCTGGCGGTGCGGATGTACCTTTTAGCAACAACGGTCCGTTGAACGTATTAACGCACACCGCTGGCACAACAACAATGACAGTTCCTACAGCTGGAATATATCTGGTTAACTACAATGTCAGCATTGAATCCGGTGCCGGCACTCAGCTTGCTGTTGCTGTAAATGGTACTGTAGACGCATCAACGCCGATTTCTGTCCTAGTTGACAAAGGAGAAATATCAGGAAGTGCCATACTTTCTCTGTCAAAAGACGCTGTAATAACCTTGCGCAACAACTCAACTACATCTTTCACTATGACATCGTCACCCAGTATCGGCGCTCAAATGAGTGTAACAAAGCTTAGTGACGCCGCTACCCTCGGCTACTCATATGAGCTTGCCACACTTGTGGATGCTACTGTTGTTGGTAGCACAGATGTACCATTTAACAACAACGGCCCGCTAAGTGGCATAATACGCACCGCAAGTTTAACAACAATTACAGTTCCGGCAACCGGAACATATCTGGTAAACTATAATGTCGCCATTACTTCCGGTGTCGGTGCTCAGCTCGCTATTGCCGTAAACAATACTGTGGACGCGTCTACTCCGATAACTGCTCTTGTTGCCACAGGGGAATTATCAGGAAGTGCTATACTAGCCCTAGCAGCAGGAGATGTTATCACCTTGCGTAACAATTCTGAGACATCTTTGACTATGACATTGGCACCCGGAGTGGGCGCTCAGATGAGCATAACAAGAGTGGATAATTGACTACCTGTAAAAGCCAGACAGGCGGGTACCTTTCGGTACCCGCCTGTCCTTTGCCCCGTGTCCAATTTGTACACAGCTACACTTTCACTGTCTGCGCGGCCGCGACTAGCCGCAGGAACGCGTCGTACTTTTCCTGAGCTTCCTTCGCCGCCTCCATGGCCTCCTCGACGTCGCCGTTTATATGCTGGTTTGTGACGGCTTTCGCTGTGACGACACCCAGCTTGCAGCTTGCGGACATAAGCTCCATCGACAGCCAGCTTTCTTCCGCACGGCGGGCTCCGCGCTTTTCAGCGCGTGCCGCCTCCTCTCGGCTCTCTTTGCGTTCCTTTGCACCGCGCACCTCTACTATCGCTACAATAATGCTGCAGACTCCGGGAATAAGATACGCCCAAATCATTGTGTTCTCCTCCCCACTTCTGCTACGTCTTTGCCCCGCTGTTTGTCGTTACGCTTTCTGACAGCGTATCCTTCGCGACCTCCGCGAACCATGCCTGACGCTCATTAAGGGCCGCGACTATCTCGTCAATCGCATTACTCAGCCACGCATTCGCCTTGATGCCGGCAGCCTCCAGCTGTGCGAGCACAAGGCGCTTTTTTTCTGTCCCCATACCCGAGCCCTGCACAGTGCCCTCGGCTTTCTGCACAAGCCGGGACACCTCCGCGAGTATGTATGCCTTGCGCGTCTTGAGCACGTTAGCAAGGACTGTGCAGGCTATCATGAGAATGAGCGCGAGCAGTATTTTAATAATTATATCTTCCATTGAGATACCTCCTATCTCTTCACGGCGCCGCCCATAGCCATGAGCAGTTTGTCCACATACTTCACGTCGGCGTAGTGCTTGAGCCAGTACTCCGGCGTCGCAATAATCCCGGCTGACACCATAGCGTATACCGCCGCTTCCACGCTGGCGCACGGCGATCCCGCTGCGGTTATTCTGCTCGCGGCCTTCCGGATCAGGTCGTCAAGGAACTGGTCTTTATAGGTATTCTGAATCCAGTAGTCCGGAGAGGCTATCACCCCGAGCTGAGCAAGCTTTCCGATAGCGGCCTTCGTGTCGGCGTCAAGCTCTTCAGATACATAGGTGATATACGGAATATGTCCCCACTTGGTCCATACCCGGGTGTTGTACCCGGCCTTCACGCCTATGTTGCCTACGGCCGTTATCTGGACGCCGTTTTTCCATTTTGGCGTACACTCTACAGCGAGTCCGTCGCCAAGGTATATTCCGAAGTGTCCCTTCAGCCAGAGCGCTGCCCCGACCGGTATGTATCCTGTAAAGTTTGTGGACACGCCTATACACGCCTTAATCATATCGTCGGCGCTCAGCTCCGGTACTCCGTTGCTGCAGTAGACCGCGCCGCCGTGACAGGCTTCCGCGTCACCGTCCCAGCCCCAAAGGATGCTCTTCGCGAGGTTTACGCAGTCGAAAGCAAAGTACCCCTTGCCGACGAGCGACTTGAAGAGCTGCACCCGGGCCGCCGTATACCAGGACGGATACTGTGCCACTCTGCCGGCGATAAACCCCTCGGTTACGACATCCCCGATGCTGCCCCACATATAGACGGTTTTATAATCCGTTGCCACGGCCTTGCACTTGGCCGCAAATTCTGTATTAAGCATTATGCTCCTCCTCCAGTTTCGAGTTCGTCTTTTGAATAGCTCACATTCGAGTCGTCCCCGGGCGGCTTACTTACGCCGCTTTTGTTTTTGAGCTTTTGGCGCATTATGATACTGCAGAAGCCTGCCTCGCCGGTGATTGCGCCGAAGACCGAATACACAAGCGCTGTCGGCTCGGAATGTGTCTGATAAAAGATAACCAGCACCGCAACCGTGAACGCCAACAGAATGACGAGTAGCAGCACAAGCACCAGGTCGAGCGTATGCTCAAAGGTTTTCTTTTTCATCGCGCCTCCTATTTCAGCATCGCCGCCATCGTCCCCGCATCTATCCCCGCCGCTGTAAGTTCCGATGCGAGAGCCTGCATATACACCGCTGGCAGTGCCGAGCCGTAATCGATGACGGCAAGAACCTCGCCGTCCGTTTCGGCCTCAATCCAGGCATATAGGGCCGCGTTGTACTTGCGGTTTGCCAGCACCCAGCCGTAAGCCGCCTTAGCCACTGCTTTGACCGCTGCCGGCGTGTACAGGCTCGTAGCGCCGTCCTCTGCGGCAAAGGGTATCTGTGTTTCCCCCGCCGCCACAAGCGCAAGCGCGGCGTTTATGGCGGTCTGGTCGTATTCGTTCAGCCTGTAGCTCTTGCCGCCGACCGTCACTCCGCTTTCAATTGCGGCTGAGCACTTGCCGCTTATTCTCGCTAATGCCGCCGCCCTCGCCGCTTCGAGCAGCTCCTCAGCCGTAGGCGCTGGCGGCTCCGGCTCATTCGTCAGCGTCAGCACCCCGCCCTCGTAGACCTGCCGGGCGTAGTTGCCGCAGTCAACCTTAGTCAGTTCAAGGCCGCCGTCGCCGTCCTCGCTGATGAGCTTAATCTCACCGCTTACAGGCAGCGTCAGCCCTTCGACTCCCGAGAAACTCGCTAAACCGTGACCATTCTGATAATCTGTGCAGGAAAATTCTTTTCCGTTAATTTGTATGTACATAAGCTACCTCGTTTTTTACAAATACACTTTTGTCACTTCTATTGTGCCGTTGGTATAATAATCTCCTCCGTAAACTGAGATTACCTTGTTGCTATACGTAAACCTGCCGTACCTAGTTGAAGCGGGTTGTGCTGTCGCCATAGGGTCTTGAGTAATAACAAAATTATCTGACTTTGTTAAGCAGTAGCACGCTCCAAACTGTCCGGCACCATTCCAACTAAGAGTAATTGATACGAAATCGCAATCAGATACGTCTATCGTGTTTGAATAACTTCTTTGGATACTCTGCGTAATTTGACTGACGTTTTTTATTGACCTTGTGTGTGTGTGTGTGTGTGTGTGTGTGTGTGTGTGTGTAGAACTAACATCAGTGCCGTATTGCAGATTCCATGTTACCGTTACCGTCGTCCCACTGATGTTGCAGGAAGCACTCCACGGATAAGGTTTCCCCGAAGTGTTTACCCACGAATTAACTAATGAAACCGCTCCGTCTTTTACTAGCCACAGATACCAGGCAAGACCCATATACGAACTATCGCCGAAAGCGGCGAAAACATAGTACCTTTTTCCACTGGTCACCGTATAGTTTCGGGTAGTACCAGAAGAAGCATAGGCCACCGTCCCCGAGGACTTTTCAGTCGGTATCTTAGCCCCGCCGCCACCACCGCCCATAAACGTCTCACTCATGTTCTCACCACCTCATACATAATTGGTATCGCCACCGCAGGAATGGAGCTCGCATAGAATGTAATCGCGTCTGCTGATGTCTGAGGCTTCACGGCATACCCGGCAATCAGTCCCCACGCCGTATTGATGAGCGCCGCTGCCGCCGCGTCGGTACCCGTCACGCGGTCGACGTGGGGCGTATCCGCTGCGAGAATATCTGCGTCTGCAAGAGTGTAGGTGTATGGAGCCGAACTGCCCGTCCAGTTTGCAACGGCCAGCGTCGCCGTCTTTTTAAACGACGTGTTCGGGTTAAGAAGGTTATAGCTCGTGCCGTTGTATTCGAGCACGGCCTTAAGCGGTATCTGCCACCATTTGGCGGCGACGCCGCCAACCACGACCGCTTTAGCCGCCTGCGAGTTGCAGGCAACAGTTACGTTTGAAGCTGTGTTTTGATTCGTGAACTCGACGACGAGCGGCGTGCCGACTGCCAGCGCATAGCCTGTCAGCGTCGCCACCTTTGCGGCCGTCGCCGCCGCAGTCGCGCAGGTCGCGTTTCCGCCGCCCAGCTGCACTATCGTCGTTCCGTGCGGATTGTTGGTATTCGTCCTGTGCGCCGTCACCTGTGCCTGAAGCTTACCGAAAGCCGCGAGTACCGTGTCAGAAGCCGTGATTGCCGCATCCGTCGCCGTGGATATTACGGTAAGTACCGTTGCGAGCACCGTCGCCGCAAAATCGGATATTTTAGATGAGGTGTGCCCGTGGTCTCCCGTTGCTACGGTACCCGATGCTGTGCCGGTATTGAGATATGCAGCACCGCCCAGTCCAAGCCATGACTTAATCTGTAAGAGCGTTTTGACCGCCCATGAACCAGCTGCTGTTGATACCAGTACCTGGTCCGATGCAGTCGCTAAGGACTTCGGGACACCCCCCGCCGCGGCGTCAGCGTTTACCTTCAGCTGAGTATCGATAATGTCCATATTTGCGTTAGGTATCGCGATATCATAGTTGTCGGTTGCCGCCGGCTTTGTCAGGTTGTAATTCGTCGTTTTTGTAGACATCAGGTCATTGCCCCCTCTCTAAGTGTCGCATGGGTATAGGCCGCGAGTTGCGTGTGCGTATAGGGTGTAAGCTGCTCGTTCCTCCTGTAAACATATACATAGCTGTACGCCAGGTGCGCGGGCTTGATTTCCTCGATTGCGGCCGTGAGGTCATCCATGTTCGGCGGGATCCCGAGCGTCCCGACAAATTTGACCTCAAAGCGGCTTTCCGCGCTGTACTCGATAATAGTCACGTCGCCGTTGGAAAAGCTTTCGGCAACGTTTTCAATCATCGCCTTTGTAGTCGTCCCCTGCCCGCGGAGCTTTGACATGATGCGCGTCCGACGGTACTCGTTCGACTTCGCGGCGTCGGTCGTGAGCCCCAGTGCCTTTTCCCAAGTCACAAGGCCCCATGTCGCAGTAGCGACATTCATCTGAGCCATAAGGTCGTCCCTGGCCGCCTGTGCCGCGTCCGTCCAGTGCTGGAACGCGCCCTGAAGGTCTACGACCTGCGCGCTCTCCCGGTAGAATTCTGGGAGCAGGTCAATAAGCTTCTCCATCAGCTCACCACCACCGTTCCGAGTACCGGCACCGCGTCGGCGCCAATTGTTACGTTTGCGGTACCTCCGTTGACCGTGAGCGTCGAGTAATCGGTCACGCCGTCGATGTCCATGAGCATATTGGCGACGCGGTTATAAATCAGCGTGTACTTTGAGAAAGCTATGCTGTTCAGGTACCCATCCAGCGCGGCCGCAAAAGCCGCCTGAACCTTGGCCTTTGTCGTTGTCGAATCTATAGACACCGCCGCCGCTACATTCACCGTGAGCCCTGAAGCGCTCACAACCGTCACCGTCGCGCCGATCGGGCGCTGCGTCTCGATATACGCGGCGCATTTTGTGACAATAGCGCTGTCAACGGGATCCTTGCCGGGGCCAACGACGAGCACTTTCACCGTGCCGGCGCCGTTCCATGTCGGCGTTACCTTCGCAGCACCCACGCCCTCGACTGAGAGCGCCCACTGCTCATAATGCGCGACGTTTCCGGATGTCGCCGTATTCTGTAAAAACGCGTAAAGCCGGGCGACCAGGGCCGCGTCCGTCTCCGCGTCCGCTCCGCCTTCAGCTGCGACAGCGTTAGTGACCGCCGTGATGCCGCTCAGGTTCGTTAGCTGCCCCGTTATCGTGCCGGCGGCTACATTATAGGCGTCGCCGATTGCGGCCGCACTCGCCGAAGCAGCGGCTGTTCCGCTCGCTATCGTCGCGGAAGCGTCTGTCGTGAACTGGTACCCGTCAGCCGTTACAAAAACCTTGCCGGCGGGAATCACCGTTCCGTTTGTGCCGGTAATGGTCAGCGTGACCGCCGCCTTTGTTCCGGCCTTGCGGGTTATGCCGTACTCACCGCAGCGTTTATCTATGTAGTCCCCGCTTGTTTCGTCCACATAGGCAATCGGGACTATCGCGTCAAGCGACTGAAAGGTCTTGCTGAGCTCAAAAGCGACGGCGCTTATCATGTCGTCCGTGAAACTGCCCTCGCGTGTGTCCAAATTGGACACCGAAAGCCGCGACTTGATATCCGCTTTAATATTTTCGACTGTCAGCGCTTCATACATTGATAATTACCTCCCCGTAAACGGTGTTGAGCGTGCCGGCGGCGCTCATGGTTCCGTCCGCAAACGAAACCTCAATATCGGTCACATCCAGGATGTAGGGATTTATAACAAGGCACTCCCGGACGTAACGCACGGCTTCCGCCTGCTTCAGCTCATCGGTGATCGTCTGCCCTATAAGGTTCTCCGCCTCATTGCCGTAGTCACAGGAGTAAATCTCTTTCCGGAAGCGCGGTGTGTGCAGCGCCTTCCACGCCCAAACGAGCACGGCGTCCTTGCCGCTCACCTCTTCCGGAGATCCGTTTTTGAAAACGGGCACGTTGTTCTCAAAGTCCCATTTGATTTCACGGTACAGCGTCGCTGTCGTGCTTGTCGCCGCGGCTTCGGGCTGGATGCTGGGGAAAAGCGTCATATCGTCACCGCCTTGCACAAAACATAAAACAACTGGTCATCCTCGGTCAGCAGAAGCACCGTATCTCCTGCCGCGAGCTTCGGTGTAACCTTCGCTTCAAACGGCGCCGGCGTCTCACCCGTCGGCACAAGGTTTTCCGTGTGTTCGAGAAGGCTCTCGTTTATCATAAGCTCACTGCCGGAGGCTGTAATGCTCCCGGCGCGGCCTTTAACATCGATTGTAAACGGCGTCACCGTTAAAACAGAGCCCCGCCGCATCGTTAGTCCTGCCCCGAAGCCGTCATTTTTGTTCGATATTCCGAACAGACCCGCCATTGCGGAATAAGGATTGCCTTCCATGCACGCCTCCTATTTTGGGAGGCTCCCGGCCTCCTGCTCGTCCATGATTCGCTTGAAGTTCAGCACGAGCTTGTTGTAATACTGTCCGTTCTTCCATGTATGCGTGTCGCTGTCGATGTAAAACAGCCCGTAAACGCCCGTGTAGGGCTCATGCACAACAACGGAGTTTCCCGTAACGCAGCGCAAGTCGCCTAAGTTTTCAACCGTGATTTTCTGGCTGATGTCGTTATCCGCAAGCAGCTTTTTAGCCTTTTTCACAGCGTCCTCGTCGTCAGACTGCTTAAGATAGCTCTGCATCAGGCCGTACAGCTTAATAAGTCCCGCGTCGGACTGTTTGCTTATAAGCTTGCCGTCCTTGTCGTAGATAACGATCTGGTTCACAAGGCTTTCAATGCTCTCGGTCGTCGATGCCGACATGAGATTGCTGCCGCCCTCAAGGATTACCGTCTCCGAGCTGACGCCCTTTTTGATAACAGAGAGCTTCTTTCCGGAAAATCGTATCTGGTAAGCCTCACCTGTCGTCTCGGCCGCGAGCGTATAGGCGGTCTGGATGATTTTATAGAGCCCGACGCCTATAAAATTGCGGGAGATCTTCACGCCCGTTTCGGCGATTGTCCCGACCTCAATTCCGAAGTCCGCGCAGATCCGCGCCGTAATGGCCTCCGGTGTCGTATTCGTGAACTTATAGACCGCCTCGTTTTGCTTGACGTAGATTCCGTGGTCATAGGCCGTAATATCAATCACGCTGTCGCCGGTTGCCTTCTGCCGCGTAAAGATATATCCGTCGAATAGCTCGATTCCCGCGTCTCTGAAGAGCACAGCGCTTCCGAGAGGACAACTTATCACTGGGACGTTCTTATCCGTAGGAGAGGACAGAAACCCGAATTCGAGCGTCCGGGCGCACTGCTTGCCGTCTCCCGACCAGGTGACCGTCCGGACTAGCTGCGCAACGTTTCCCGCGCCCGCTTCAGGGCTTGTAATAAAAAGCTCCATTGTCATCACCTCACAGGAGGCTCTTGTCGGGGAGCTTGATGATCTGACCGACGCTTAATATGTTTGCATTCCTGATGCCGTTGTATTTCGCGAGCTTGGGGTACAGCGAAGAGTTGCCATAGAATTTTCGGGCGATCGCGGAAAGCGTGTCGCCCGATTTCACCGTGTATGTCTCGGACGTGACCGCCGCCGTTGCCGCTGCCAGGCGCACGGTGTTCCCCGTTGCGCTGCCCTGAGTTTGACCAGCTGAAAGCTCCCGGTACTTGTGCAGCGTGACCGTCGCGTAAACGTCGCCGGTACCGTCCTTCTCGCCGTAGCTTATGTCCTCGATGAGCACCGGCGCGTTCACCATCGTCTCCGTAATGACAAAGCGCAGCACCTTCCGCGCGTCGCACCAGGCTTCGAGCTTCCGCACATAGCCGTAAGGATCTGTCGTCGCCTCCGGCTCGTTGAACGGATACGCCTTCGCTGGGAGCATACACTCGACTTTGAAGCTCGGCAGCGTGCCGTAGCCCGCGAGAGCCGTATCCCCCAGCGTGTGAATGTTGACAGTTTCGATTCTGATTCCGTGAGAAGTCTCGAAGCTCGGGGGCGTCACGGGGAAAACCATCACGTCGGCCGAGGCGGGATCAAACAAGATAAATTTCATAATTGCCCTCCTCAATCGACCGCCAGCAGCTGTGCCCGGCGGACTTTTGCCACAATAGCGGACGCGACCTTGTCTATGTCTGCCTCTTCTCTCACGGTGATTATCGCACCAGGAAAGCTAAATGACGGAGCGTCGCCGCCGTAGCCCCGATTTTCGGAAGCCGTCATAACGCGCTCGCCCTCATGGAGCATCGCGGGGTAGTTGTCATATGGCACGAAGCTCAAACCGTAGGCGTGAGTCCTTCCAGTGTTATTCGCAACGGAAGTCTGCCACTCAGTATAAGCGTCAGGACTCAGCCCGTTCGTACCGCCGTTCTGAATGGCCGCCTTAAGCCCTGATGTGAATGCCTGACCCTTTTTATATCCAGCGTCGTAATAGGCGGCGTTGAGTCCCGAGTCGTCTCTGATTCTGTTTGCAAGAGCCAGCTCGCTGTCGAGCTCCATCTGGGCGCCCTCACTGGCGTTATACTCGTTTGCGGCAATGGCTTTCGCCTCCATTATCGCTTTGCCCATAGCTGCGCCGGCCTTTTCCATAGCGGCCGTGTCATTTTTATCTGCGGTGTCGCCAGTAGCCGCGTTATAATCAGCCTTTGCAGCCTTATATTCCTGCATGATTTGCTCGAGAGCCGTTTTTTGCTTGGAATCCACGTAGCTGTTTGTCAGAGTTCCTGACGTTACAGACTGCAAAGCATCATTTTCAAGTTGGTTTTTCTGGTTTTCGAGCGAGGCTTTATATTGGCCGATTGCGTTGTAAGCGTCCTGAATTTTAGTACCATTATCGCCGGAAAGAAAATCTATCTCGTTCTGAAGCCCCGTTTTTCGCGTTTCGTTGTAGCCCTCGCCCATCGCGTTGTCGAGCTCATTTTTCGCGTCCGTGAGCGTGCTGGTAAGCCCCGAAAAGGTCTTGGATTGGGCTTCCATACTTCCGGAATAGGTGTCGGCCAGATAGTCGGAAATGGCTTTGGCTGCGTCCGCGCCCGGAATAAGCCCCTTGGTTACCATTTCCTGAATCTGTGCGTTTGTTTTGCCGGCAACGGAAGGCAGCTTTGCGAGTGCTGAATATACGTCGATGCCGCGTTCCATCAGCGGGTTCAGGTATTCCATGGTCGTCTTACCCGTGACGTTCATTCGTCCGAGATACGCGGCCATGTCCTTCATGGAGCTCGCATCGAGCCCCAGAGCGGAGCCGGCCTCGCCGACCGCGTTCATTGCTTTCAGCGAATCGTCCGCCGAATAGTGATAGGCAAGCAGCGTCTTTCCAATTGCGGTCAAATCACTGAATTCAAACGGTGTCTTGGCCGCCATCGTTTTTAGCTCATTAACATATTCCGAGGATGCCGAGTCAGATCCGAGCAGGGTTTTAAACGAAAGCTTTGTTGTTTCGCGGCTCGCAGCCAGAGATGAGCCGTTTGTGAGCGAATTGGCCTGCTCGCCGGTGACGGTATCATATAGGTTTTTGTAGTAATCCTTGAAGGAGTCGTCCTTTTTCTCCTGGTTTGCGGCGAGCCCCTGGATCGCACCCACGAGTCCGCCGATTGCCGCCCCGATCGCCGCTCCGGGAGCGCCTCCGACCATTCCCATGGCTGCGCCGGCTCCCGCACCAGAGAGCACACCGCTGAATACAGTCCCAGTTTCATCCCCGTAAGCGCTGCCAACATATGCATTTGCAATCTGGCTTGCCGCATTGCCTAGATAAGCGACAGCGCCCGCCGAGGCAAGTGTGTTAAGAAGGCCGCTGCTTCCGGACGTTTTTCCCGCGCGGTTGTCGGCCTTGCTGGAGGCCGTCGTGAGCGACGCCATATCCTTTTCGGCCTGTCTGGCGTTACTCGATACGAGCTTCAGATTGCGATTCGCGTTTTCATAGTTCTGGTTCGCCATCTCGAGCTTCAGTTTGTCGGCCGCGTCGCCTGTCTTGATAAACTGCTTCTCCGCGTCCTTAAGCTCGTTCTGAGCCTTGGAGACGTCGACCTTCAGGCCGATTTTCGTGCGGTTGAGCGTGTCGAGCTTTTTCTGCAGCCCCGAAAGGTCCTTGTCGAAGCTCTGGTTCGCGTTGCGCATGGTGGTGACAGCCTGTGTAAAGTTGTCTTTGCCGGTTATGACGATTGACGTTTCGGGCACGGTATCAGCTCCTTCGCTTAATCGCGCTCTTATCGAAGCGCGGGTTTCCACTGTTTCTGGCGCGCTTGTCCAGAACGCCCATGTAGGTCTCCCAGAATGCGCGTATAACGACCTTGTCTCCCGCCGGCAGGCTGTAATAGTCTCCCGGCAGGAGTCCGAGCTGTGTAAACAGGTAATACATCAGCTGCGTCTCAGGGTCGTTTTCTATTTTTTTTTAACGTCCTCGATTGTCGTTGCGCGATAGCCCGAGAGTTTTTCCACTTCCCGGGCGAGTTCCACGATTTCACCCGGCAGGAGCATCTTCTTGATGAGCTCTCCGGGCGTTACCGCTGAGTACTTTTCCATCAGCGCTTTGTCCTTCAGGCTGGGCTCAGTTACGCCGGCGAGCACGATATGAACATTTGTGTCCTCGCTTGTGTCGTTCTGCAGCTCCGCCGCTCTGCTGTAGGGCAGGCCCCGGAGCTTGAATATAACGTCCGCGCCGCAAAGCTCCGAAAACCTTTTGAGCTTCACCTGCTTTTCGGGCAGCTTTGTAGGCTCCGCCTTCAGCAGCAGCTCCAGTACATCAACAGACTGGGTTTCTTTTTCGTCCATGCCTTAAGCCTCCACCTTGTCCAGGTACTCAAAATCCGTAAAAGTAAACGGTGCTTCGACCTTGCCGATTGTCGCCGCTTCCCAGTCTGCCAACGTCAGGTCATCAAATGAGACGTTGGTAATCGAAATGCGCTCCGCGCCGTAGGCGTCAGGATCGTCGAGCTTCGAAATAATCGTGAAACGCGGATCCTGTCCCTTCTTGACCTTGTCGCCGATTGCTATGGCCATACGGGAGCTGACCCTGTAGAGCTTCAGGCTGCCGGTCATTGATATGGAGGTGGTCTTTTTGTCCTTTGCCATCTGGCGGCAGCGAGAGACGTCCTCTTTGTTCATGCTGACCTTTGCCTGCAGGCCGTAGGCCTCGCCGACGTACTCGCCATTGAGCCAGACCTCGCCCCAGGTACCGCACATAATTCTTGTAGCGTTATCCATCGTTAGCCCTCCTTAAATCGTGATATTGAGGGCAATGTCCTCAATAGCGTCAAGTATTGACAGCGTGGCCGCAAGGAACACCTTGGAGCCTGTGTTTGCCTCCTTGATTTCCTTTTCGGTCATATCGCTTGTGTCGACTCCCGAGCTCTGCAGATAAGCCTCCTGCGCGTCGACGTCGATGCCGACAACGCTCGCTCCGGCCTTCAGCACTCCGGAGTTTTCAAGGCTCCTGAAATAGTCCTTTATGGCGGAGATGAGCACGCACTTGTTGTCGTAGGAATTGGCGTACTTGCCGATAAAGTCATCCTGTGTGAGAAGCCTCATATCGCGCGTAATGATATCCACGGCCTCAACAATCTTGATTTTCTTGAAAGACGCGCCTTTTGCGGCTGTGGTCGTCGTGAGGCTGTTTACACCGCGGGAGAGTTTGACCTTGATTCCGTCGTACTCAAGAATGAGCTTGCCGGCGTCGATTGCAGTGTCCGCGTCTGAAGGTGTCAGACGGTCAATGTCCGAGACTTCCGGAAGCGGCGCGTAGGTGCAGGCGATATTGAGCGGAGTTCCGGCGATAAGTCCCGCGATGCGCGAGCAGTATTCGCCGGCGGTGTACTCCTCTGCTCCGACCATGATTCCGGAAGCCGCGAAGTTGACTATCGCTTCGCAGTCTGCGACATCATTTGGAAGCACAGCCTTGTAAGCGGCGCCAAGTGCACGCTGAGCCTTTATCCACGTCACAACCGCCGCGCATTCGGTTGCCGTGATGTCGGGCGGGCCCGCGAGGTAATCAAAGACCTGCGTCGCTAGATAGGCAAGTCCTGTGCTTAAATCTGCGGCATCAGCAGCCTCTATAAACACGATGACCTTTTTCGGCGGGTTCACATAGCCGATAAATGCGCGCGCGATGTATTCCCTGTTATCGGCGCTGAGAGCTGCGGGGATCTGCGAAATGTTTGTGAGAACGTGCGCGCCGACAGCGGCCGCGGCAGCGTCCTTCAGAATGAGGGCGACAATGCCCTTTTCGGAGCGCGCGATTGCCGTCGCGGCGGCACTTGAGAAAACGATGTTAATACTGGGACGTCCCAATCGAATCCCTCCTATTCAAGTGATGTTTTTGTTTCGACCGTGCTCATTTTCGGCGTCTTGTCAGCCGGTGCGGGCCGGTCGTCGTAATAATCCGTCCGGATTGTGATAATAGTGCCGTCCGTCTGCGGTTTTCCCGGTGTGCTCTTGATTGTCAGGCACCGGTCGCCGACCTTGATGTAACCGGCGGCGAATATGCTGAGAATTGCGTCCTGCGCTGCCAGAAGCACCGCACCGTCGACTATCTGGGTTTTTTCGTCAAGCGTCGGGAGGTAGACAATTTCAAACACGGCGGAGACGGCCACGGTATGGCGGTTTGCGTCTACCCTGTCGAAGCTCGCGCAGCGTATAAGATAAGCCGGACGCTCGAAGCCGTCAGGACAGGCGTTTATATGTGCCTGAGCTGATGGGAAAGCTGATGCCATCAACTTTTCAATCTCGCCAATTATGCTGTTGGCTGTTGTCATGCCGTTTGACCTCCCAACTCATGAGCGAGCTCGTTTGCTAGCTTTTCCGCTTCATTCGTGGCAATAGCATCCGCGTTCGCCGCGGCATATTTATAGAAATGGTAGCCGTCGACGTAAGATTTTCTCGTTCGTCCTTTGCGGATTGTTTTCCCTGGCGGACGGATTCTGTGTCCTTCGGTTAGGTAGTTCGTGATTGCGCCCGGGCTGTTCGGGCCGGTTTTGCCACTTATGGCGCTTACAGCCGCATAACCGCCTCCGGTACCAACGCGGCCTTTCTGCCAGCCTTCGATTTTGCCGGAATAATCATTGACGCCGGACATGTATATCTGCTGCCCGACTTCCTTCTCCAGGCGCTGCGCGATACGCTCAAACAGTTCCTTTCGCTCAGAGGGGAACTTGTTGAGTACCGAGGCGAAACGCCTGTCGAGCTCCTTCAGCCCTTCAACTTCAACAGATTGCATTTCGTCGTCACAAACTCCTCTCCACTACTCCCGCCTTTCGGCGGAAATCCGTTCCGCTTCGTTGTTTCTCCTCTCCGATTCAAACCCGTTTTACTGGGCTTTGAATCGGCAACCGTGGCTAGACCTCATCCCTCCGTGCAATTTCGTACTCGTTTTTGTGGCTGTCCAGCGTGTGCGCGATATAAACTGTGTAGGGCTTATCCTCCACCGTCACGATGTCGCCGGCTGAAAGCTCAACCGCCTTCGGAGTTATTAGCACGTACATCGTATTGAGCACGACCTGAGGCTCCGCCTGCGTGCGGCCGACATACTTTTCAGTCATCCACGCCGGGAACGAAATGCGCTTAATGCTGGTCACGACGAGCCGGTTCAGCTCGTTTTTTGTATATGTCGCTATCTCGGCGCTGCAGCTCACCGGATCTATTAGCGCCGTAGTCAGCGTCGTAAAGTGAGGATTTGCCGTATCGTCGATCTGTGTGATGAAAAGCTGACGCTCTCCGCGAAAAATAGAGTTATCCAGAGTAACCGGCTGCCTCCGCAGTGTGATTTCCACCGTGCGGGTGCCGAGTGCAACAGCCGAGAAGATGTTTCGCGCCTGTTTCAGCTCGTAGGTGCCCCAGGTATCGTGAAACGGCAGCCAGCCGTAAACAATATTCCCGGCGGCGTCGCTCTCGCTTTCGAGCGAAAGTACAGTCATTTTAGCATCAAGCACCTGTCGTCGCCTCCGTTCCGCTTGTGTCCAAATTGGACACATCTCCGGATTCAACCTGAAGCTGGAGGATGATACTTGAAATAAGCAGCCGGCGTGTGTTCGCGTCCTTCGCGGTCGTGGAGCGCTCAGTGTCGAAGTCACAGACAAGCAGCTTTGCAAGATGTCTGGCGCGCGGATCCTCTGCCTTGTATGTACCTATCGCCGCGGTCATGTAGCTTTCTGCCAGCGTGACGTATTCTGCGATTTCTGCGTCCGTGGACTCGTTGTCGTGCGCGTAGGCTCTCGCCTCCGCCACCGTAATAATTGCAGTGTCAGCCACAAGTATCATCCTCCTTCGTCGTCGTTAGATCGTCTTAAAGGCTTCCCTTGGGGGAAGCTGGCGCGCCGCGACTGATGAGGGTCAGCCCGCGGCCGGCTCGGTCAGCAATCCGTAGCAGTAGGCATCAACGTCCGCCTGAATAGTGTCAAAGCCTTCGATAATGCGCATCTGCGTCTGGTTTTTGCCAAAACCCGCGTGCGGGGACGTCGCGAAGAGATAGCCGAGCAGATCAATGAACCAGCAGCCGTCGGTCGTGCGCCCGTAGAAGAACGGGTGCTTGCCGGAAGCGTCGGGGAGTACCGAATTCGGCAGGATTTTTACCAACATGTCCTGGAAAATTTTCTGCGTGGAATTTGCGGGGTTCGACTGGAGTATCGGGCGCCCGGTCAAATCCTTCTCTCCGTCGAGATAGTTAAAGCCGTTCTGGTTTGTGATGATGACGCCGCCGATTTTGCAGCTCGGGTCAAGGTCAGTGTTGATGCTCTTTTTCAGCGTTTCCCAGCCGGCAAGCGCTTTCGCGGTCTTTCCGGCCTTCAGCGTGGCAATAATTTCGGCATTCTCTGTCAGGACCGCGTTGCGGATGAACCACTTGTTCAGATAAGACATAAGGCCGGCCTTCTCAACCGCCGTCAACACGTTGGAAATAGGGATAAGAGCACCATACAGTGCAATAGTGAAGGTCTTGGTAGCGAACGTGGGCTCAGAGCCGGCAGGGACATCGGCGCCGTCGGAAAAGTTCGTAAGTCCCGTGGGAGTTCCGCTTTCAAAGTTGAATGAACCCGTGAGGCTCTGCGTGGGAACGATGGTCACGACGGCGGGATCCTTCAGGGAAATGTAGGTGCGCCGCAGCTCTATGATTTCAAGTCGCACGTCCTCGGGAATAAGAAGGTTTTCCCCGTTTGTCGCGGTCGCTCCCGTGATAAGCGCCTTCTGAAGGTCGTTCTGCGGCGTGACAAACTTCAGCTCGTCCTCGCTTAGAGTCTGGCCGCGCAGCATTTTGGCGATGACACCGAAACCGGTAACGCCGCTTTTTTCGGAAGCGGGGGTTTCTGTCTGTTCTGCGCTCGTAAGCCCCGCAAAGCGCTTCTGCACGGCGTAGATTTTGCCCTCGGCATCATAGTCCTTCTGAAGCGCGTCCAGATCATCAAGCAGCTTTGTAACAGCCTCCGCGTTTGCCGCGTCTACGCTCAGGGTCTCGACCTCTTTGAGTTTTGCCTGCATTTTTTCATAAATTTCGCGCTGTTTCTTGTTCATTTTCAATCCTCACTTTCATTTTTCAGCATTTTAAGCTGTGCCTTGCGCAGCCGGAGCTTCAGTCCGTTCTGCGCGCTTTTCTTTTCTATAGCTTCAGAGGGCGGGGCTTCCGTCCCTCCGTAGTTTTTAGTAACACCCGCCGCCGGCTGAGCCGGGACAGCGACAAAACTCACCTCGTAGGCATCAGTCGGAGCGTCAAGATCAACGTGGCAAAGCGTGCCTTCGTACACATTGCCCGGCCAGTGGGGGCAGGCGGTTTTACGCTTGTCCACTCCGCATATGCCGCAGATTGCCTTGGATATCCGGCAGCCGACAGACACCTCGCGGAGTATTCCGCCCTCAATGGCGTCGATGGTCGGCTGAGTTGCGTCATTGCGGAGCATATAGGCGCGAAGCTCGAGTTGCTTTCCACCGCCGGAGGGCATCGGCTCCACACTCGCCGCGTAAATCCGTGCGGACTGCAGCGCCGCCTTCCAGTTGTGGTCGCTTATCATGGTTTTCCCCACATAAAGCTCGGCGAGCTTAGAAAGCGCCGCGTCGGTGAAGCGCTCAAAATCGCGATCGACTACGTTGTTGCAGGCCGCTACCTTAAACACAAAGACCTCTTCGGCCGTCAAAACTTTTAGGCTCTGACGGTTAATAAGCGCAAGCTCCGCGTCGCTCAGCTCCTGTTTCGCCACGCTGGCGGATTTAAGTATTTCGTCCTTATTCATTCCTGGGTACCCGCTCCCTTCCCTTTGTACTGTTTTCCCGCGTCTTCCAGCGGGATTATGCTGCCATTTGCGGAATAAAGCCTGTTTCCTTCCGGCACCGCACGCATTCCGAGGAAGCTCCGCGCCTCGTTCGGCATGTAGATCGGCGCGTCCGTGGCATTTTTCATTGCCTCGATCTGCGTTTTTGTGTCGGCCTTTAGCATAACGGCCGTGTTGTACTCAAAGCAGTCGCCGGCGTCGAGTCTTTTTTCGTCGAGCACCTTGTAGGTATATTCCTGCTGGTCGTATTCCAGCGTCCACATAAGCGATGACACCAGAAAATCAAGCTGCTGGGCCTCGCTGGAGCTGTAGGAGCTTTTGGTGTAATCGTTTATCTGGTCGGGATTGACGCCAAAGGCGCCCGCAATCTGAAGTGCCGTGAACTTCCGCAGTTCCAGATACTGCGCGTCGGCAAGCTTCGCGTCGATGGGCGTCAGTGTCGAACCGAGCGGAAGTGGAATCAGCACCTTTTTGGGGTCGACACTTCCGTTTATGTAGTTTTCAATGCCGGCGGCGAACAGCTTTGCCTTTTCATCGTTTAGGTCTCCGGTGTACTGCAGCACCGCTTTACCCGCCATTCCGTTGGCCGTCAGGCGGTTAAGCATTTTCTGACTCTCCACGGCACCGCTTATCGTAAGCTTGAGAATATCGCGCACCGCAAGTCCCGTTATGCCGTTCAGACTGTACCATGTGTGTTTGTGGATAATTTCCTCTTCCGAGAAGCAATAGCGTTTTCCGTTTGGCGCGTTCCAGATATACCAGATGTGCGGCGTATCGGAGAGAAGCATCCTGTTGTCCCACCAGACAGTAACCTCAGGGGACGGCAGCTGCCAGAGCCGAACCGTCTTTTCATGCGGCTGAATCCATGCGTAGGAGTTACCGTACTCGTTTTTTGAAAATTCCATCGAGGATTGAAACGCGACCGCCGTTGTATATGGGTTCGGCCGAAGCCGAAATATGTTGTACAGCGGATCCTCGCGTAGCTGCTCGGTTCCGTTTTCGTCTGTTTTTCTCACAAGCTTTAGCGGCAGCTTGCCCACGCTCTGCGCGAGCACACGCTGGCAGGTGAAATAAGTCGCGTCGCCCATCGCCTTGGGATTCAGTTCGCCCTTTGCGAGATAATCAACAAATTCCGCGAGCGTGAAGGTGCTATCTGCGGCTAAGGACTTGGCCGTAGGCTCGCGCGGCCGAAAGCTCTTGTCAAATATCAAGTCTTAAGCCCCCTTCCCAGGAGCACGCCGCCGGTGATAAGCAGTGCTCCGGACACGATAAGCCCCGCGGGAAGGTTTATCTCACTGACTCCGAAAGATATCATCGCCCAGCCCGCGATAAGCAGCGCGTCCATGAGGTACCCTTTTAAAGTTTCTTTCACACGGTCACTCCTTTTTTCCTGACCATCCCATTTTTGCGAGATAGTCCTCCATTTGTTTCTCGAGGTCAAGTCCCGGATCTGACAGCTTCATTCTCGCCACATGTGCGTCGATGCAGGCGTCAACCGGGTCAATCCTCTTTGTCCTGGCCAGCGGATTCTTATCGACCTTGATTTCCTTGAAGCTGTTACGCGTAATTTTCGCATTCCGAAAGCTCCAATCCAGAAGCTCATTTTTCTTATCAAAGTGATATTTGCCGCTCTCCATCAGCAGCTGTACGTCTTCGGTACCTTGGCTCAGAAACCGGGCGCTCTGCGTGACCTCCAGGAGCGGCACACCGAAGCACTCAAGGTCTTTCAGAAAAGCGTCCGCGTTGTGCGGATCATATCCGATGCCGAGAAGCGTCACGTTGTATTCGTTTTTGACGCGCTTCAGCTCCTCGATGATAAAGCCGTAGTCGTTTTTATAGTCGCTCTCGCCGCCGGTCACGCGAAGAAGCCCCGACTGCTCCCAGTAATCATAGGGGGCCGTGTCCGACTTGATATGTTCAATGAGCCGCCCGCGCGGCATGAAGCTCATACTCCAGGTATAAAAGCTGTCGTCCGGCTCCTCAAACTCCAGAGAAACGGTTGTCAGGTCGCCGCCGCTGGAAAGGTCAATGCCGACATATGCCGGCTGTCCAGCGTAAAGCGCGAGACTGCGTTCGACCCGGCTCCTCTTAAGCATTGCGGAGGTCGCAAACTGCAGGTTTTTGTTTTCAAGCCAGCGGTTCTGGCACTTGACGGTAAAGTCCGCGAGATCGGCCCCGCCCATAAGCTCCGCTGTCTTTGCGTCAGACAGCATTGTCTCCATACCCCACTCTGTGGAGCAGAGAACGGGATTGGTTTTCAGAAAGTGCTTCGGGTCGAAAATGTTGTCATTTTCGTCCAGGCTGTATATGTCGGCAAACAGGTCCTCCGCAGAGCTGCCGCCCGCCAGTACCGCGAGACACAGGCTGTCGAATTCGTAGCAGAACGTGTTCAGCTCGTCGCCGCGCGTCGTAATCATCGATATCAGCGCTTCCGGAAGCGCGCGTTGGCCGTTGTAGATTTTCTTGTAGATTTGGTTGTCCCGGTGCTGATGGATTTCATCGATTGAAGCGAAGATGCTGCGGAAGCCTTCCTCAAGCCCCGCCTCCTTGGAAAGCGCCTCGATAGTGCAGCCGGTATTTATTGCGGTTATCAGGGATTTGTAGTCCTTGATGTCAAAGTAGTCCCCCAAATCCTCATCCGCGAGAATGAAACGGTTCATTTCCTCCCAGGCAAGCCGCGCCTGCTTCTTGCTGGTGGCAACGGTGACGAGCTTTCCGAAGCGGTAGCCGCCGAAGGCCGCGAGATAAGGGCCGATTATGCCGTTTTCAAAGGTTTTGCCGTTCTGCTTGGCAACAGACTTGTACTTGCGCCGAAATCGGCGGTTGCCGGCCGGACTAAACCAGCCCATAGGCACACCCAAATCAAAGCACTGGCAGTCGTAGAGCTTCACGGGTTTCGGCTCGCGGCCCTCGACGATGGTCAGCGTCTCCGCAAAGTCCAGAATGTCTTCGCTTTTATCCGGCTTCCAGATATACGGGAAGTCTTCTGTGCCCTGGCGCGAAAGGTCTTTCAAATGCCGCTCGCATGCCTGAATATGCGGAAGGCCGGCGATGACGTCACCCGCGGCTACTTTTTCAGCATAAGCCGTCGCCCTGTCCGGGGCTTTTATCACAGCCGTGCTCATCCGGTCTGTTCAGTCTTGCCGAAACGATCAAACCTGTTAGGCTTCGGAGCTTCCGGCGCTTTAGGAATGACCAGCCGGCAGCGGCTTGTAATAGTCAGTCCCAGCGCCCGGGCGGTAGTCTCGCACTGCTGGAAGTACTTGTCCTGGAGCTTTGCGAGATCCGTCTCCAGGTCGAGCGACAGCTCGTCGTCGGTCATATCCTCGGGAAGGGCTTTACCGGCCGCAATAGCCTCACGGCGCAGGCGTGCTGCCTTTTTCTTTGGCGCTTGTTGCAGCCGTTTTGTATAGCGTTCATAAAGCGAGAGAGCGACGCAGTAACGGGCAAGCTCGCCGGTGTCCAAATTGGACACAATATCAAGCGGTTCAAGCTCCGCGGCCAGGCGTTCGAACTCCGCCTTCTGCTTTGCGTTCAGGAACTTCGGCGGCTCGATATTGTCAGAGGGCGCATGAACCTCCGAAGCATTACGCTCCGCCAGTTCTTCCTTCGTCAGGTGTTTCCGGCCTTTGTAATCCAACAGATTAACCGGCTGCTTTTGATTCGACATCCCGCCGCCTCCTTTCGTCGTTCTCCCCGCTGCTTTCCCTGGGAGCCGTGACCTAGACAGCTCCGCCCATGGAACACACTTTTCCGTCCGCTTTGTCAGCAGATGTGCCGTCGTAGCTGTGCCTCCGCCGGCCGCGTTCCTCCCAATGAAGCCCTAGAGGAGAGTCAGAGCGCCATCATCCCTAGCAGCATCTCATGGGCTTAGCTTCAGCCCGTCAACAAGGTTCAAATATCATTTTCCGGTTCCCATGGAAAACCGCCGTTCTCCGTGTCCGCTCCCCCGGATAAAACTCCGCTTTCCGCGTCCCGCTCCCAGGATAAAACGCTCAAAAATTACGCTGTTTTTGCCTCGCGCGTCAGGCGTGCCCGAATCAAACAAACGCGCCTGTTCGAACCAAACGCATAACGCGCCCGACGGATGAAAAAGAGAATTGCCCGCCTTGTCCTTGCCCTTTCCCCGCATCTCTCTTTTCGTCTCATCGGGGACTTTTTGCCACACAGCAGAGCTGCTGCGGTGTTGACACCGAAGATCCCGTAGAATCTTCGGTACCCTCCGGGTCTACTTCCTGACCCGTTGCCGCTTGTGGTGACCATCGCAAAGCCCCCTGTAATTGCTTGGATCAAGGCGGCGGGGCCAGTCGACCTCTATCGGCACCACATGGTGGACATCCGTTGCCAGCTGAATATCATCCTCTCCGCGTTCGCCGCGCTTCCACTCGTCAATGCAATCCTGGCAAATGTAGTTGATGCTGAGCAAAAACGCCGCTCGCGAGAGTTTCCAGTCTCGGGAGTGATAGAACTCATCAGCCCGCTTATCGCGGAGATTGGCATCGTAGTACCTGGTCGCTTCCCGCTTCTGGTCTCCGCGCTTTGCTAAGCATTGGTCACAGACCGCCGGCCGGTTTGGTGTTGGCCGACCGCATCTGCATAGTTTCAATTGCACCGGATCACCTCCGAGAAAAACAAAAAAGCCTGGGCACTTCGACAAATTCATGTCAAAAGGCTCAGGCTCTAAGGCTCAGGCTCTCAGTATTTACGACCGTTGTTTGGCCGCATTTTTTACAAAACAGCGGAAAATTTTTAAGTTCCGTGTCGGGAAGGATTATCACTCCGGTCGGTCGCCCACATACTGGGCAGATTGCCTTCCCATCTCTTACGTTCAGTGTACTACTATCCAGTTGTTTTTGCAAGACTTATTCGCTCCTTTCATTGATTTCTCTATCCTTTTTCAGAAGATATAGTATGCTCCAAGTCTGAAAAGAAAGCGTCCTTTTTCTTTTTTGATTTCGCTGGCGGCCTTGTCATCCGTTTTCGAACATCCGGCAGCAGATACTTAATATAAGTGTAACTACCAAATGCATTGATAGTCGGAGCCTCCGATTCGAGTATGATTGCACCGGGCGGAGCAACGAGTGTAAGGTTGTCATCCACCCAGTCGCTTTCCGCTTTCGGATGTATCAGTCCCATGCTGGGCACCCACGTTCTTGCCCCATTAGGAGAGCCTGCCTCACGAGCTTCTTTTGTCATATACCTAGCCAGCTCCGCGTAACCATAGACGTCAATAGGCTGAATATCAACACCTGAACCGTGAACCCATAGTGCCCGAATCAACTCGTAATCAGCGCCCGTGCCGTTAATGACGACGTGGTGGTGGATTCGGCCGGCATCATGCTTCGACTCAGTAACATAGATATATTTGAGGTCATCACCGTGTTGCCGTCGGTCAGCCCTAAGCTGTGTCAAAAACTTTTTTATAATTGTCGCGGATGCCCTTGTTGACGGGGGCAGATGCATATCGTCATATGTAAGTGTCAGAAACAGATCTGAATAGCTGAAATTTGCCGCCATTACTACCTCAAGCTTTTGCCATGAGTGCTTTAGGTTGATACGCTGCCGGGCGGCGGAAGATGCTTTAAGTTTTGCGGCCCGCTGCTGTCCTTCATCCCTGGGGAGAGCTGCTGTATAGCAAACGCCATATACAAGCCTTCCGGCGGTAATTATTGTTCGCCTTTTTGTTTTAGCCAAATTATCCCCTCCAAACGTGAAGATGCGGGGCGTGCAGCCCCGCATCCATTTTTCTGTTGTTTCTTTACCTGATATTATATAGATTTCAGAATTTTTGTGTGTGCTTATTGCATACTATTTTATGGTGATGTTAATGAATATTAAAAAGTATAAGCCCTTTATTATATCAATCATTATTGCACTTGCTGTTGGTGCCTTGGGTGGTATCATCACTTCAAAAGGGATGCCTGCCTACGATCAATTAATTAAACCAGGGCTAACACCTCCACCAGCCGCTTTCCCAATTGCGTGGTCAGTTTTGTATATACTAATGGGAATAAGCGCTGCAATGATCTGGCAATCAAATGACGTAAAACGCGATAGCGCTCTTTCTATTTATGCTATACAATTGGCATTCAATGCAATCTGGAGCTTTCTTTTCTTTGGTTTTCAGACATATTTTTTCTCATTCATTTGGCTTGTCCTGCTTTGGTTACTGGTTTTACTGATGATAATCAAGTTTTATCAAATAAGGCCGATAGCCGGACTTATTCAAATTCCCTATTTACTATGGCTAACCTTTGCAGGCTATCTAAATTTCATGGTTTGGTATTTAAATAAATAATCCTTCTGTTTTTAGTTGGGATGCAGGGCTCAAAGCCCCGCATCCTTTTTTGAGTTCTTGTGTCCAATTTGGACTCCGCTAGATAAAGAGATTTTCTTGTGCGGCATGAGCTGCGTATCGCTCCTCTTCTGCCGAAAAATACTCGCTATTAATTTCACATCCAACAAAATCAAAGCCAAGGTTATATGCGGCAATTCGACTGCTTCCAGATCCTAAATGCGTATCGAGAATCAAATCTCCGGCTACAGCAAAACTCGTAAGTAACCACTCATAAAGTGAAATTGGCTTCTGTGTTGGATGAAACCGAGCTTCTCGGCCGCTGCCGCCGCTTGAAAAGCATTCGTACATTGCCGCATTTCTGTTAAATGATGTCCAGGCATATTCACAGGGAGCCATTGAGAACCCTGACAAGGGTATCTGAAGCTTTCTCCATACCAAAAAGCATCTGGTAGGCGGGAGATAGAAGTAGTTGCCTCCCCATATAATCTGATTTTTCGATACTCGCGCAAGCTCTTGAAAAAACTCTGCAGGCGGCGCGATATCCCAATGTGTTATTTTCATGCCATACTTTTCGGCCCATGTACCACCTGTTCTGTTTGCACCTATCGTATATTTTGCAAATAGGCTACCTTTGCCCGATCTGAACCGCCCAGCAGGGCGATTCTCCCAGTTGATTTCTCCTCCCTTCAATTCATAATCCTGATCGCCAGAACTTTCATTGTGTCCACCTCCATACGGAGGGTCAACAATTGCGAGATTGAATTGCTTATCTCTGCAGCTTTTCATGTACTCCATACAGTCGATGTTATATGTTACATTCATTGTTCGTCCTACTCATATTTGAAATTGAGTAGTATTAGTCTTTAGGATCCTTGCTTAAGTAGCATGTTTCAGTAACCGATAAATCGAAAATGCCTACAAGAGAGTTGTCATTATAAGCAAAAACAAAGCCGTCTCGCTCTTCCATCCGGTCAGCGGGTATATTGCAATGTTTTTCCTTAGAATAATTAGCTATAAAACGTGTCATTGGCCTCATACCTATATTCTTTTTACATGATGTCGGATTAATCCGAATGTCTATAGTACATTCAGTAAAAACATAGTAGGAGTAGATTTTAGTAGTAGCATTTATATAAACAGAAACGCGGGGCACGCAGCCCCGCATCCCTTTTGTATTTTTAGGTATCCAGTTTTAGATCATGCCTTCAAAGTTATCAGTAAAGTTTCTTTTGCCGAAGTATACAGTAACCAATGCAGCAAATACTCATAACGACGATAACAGTTCGCAAGAAACAGCGATAGATTTCAGCAATAATAATTAATATTTTAATAAGTCTTGCTGTCAAAATAGATATTGAAATTAGAAGTTCATGAACATCATTCATAAAAAGGCTCCTATCGTTTACTCAAACAACCTAGCTATATGTTCTGCCTTTTATCATTCAATATCAGCCGCCTGCTAAAAAAAATATCTCCTTACCTCTTTAGACGTAATTTTCAAACTAAAAATGATACTGTCTTACTATAGAGGTGATAGGCAATGAGAATTCTATATTAATCTTCAGGACAAGCCCATTCCGCGATTATCGTTTTTACTGTAGAGTACATTATCCGTAAATTTTTCTTGTAAGCAAGGGAGGCAGGTGACATTGATTACATTCTGAAAAAAAGGAGAATGCATATGAAACGGTTATCAAAAAAAGCTAAAAGGGCAAAAAGAATTAGACGTATACATACGTGGAACAAGCTTGTTCTTTTTGTAAAATGGTTAATCGAGCATCACGTCCTTCAGGACATTATTGTATTCGTCATATGGCTCGTCGACAAATTGACCTCACATTAGAAAATGTAAAACGAAAGGCGGAAGCAAATCTTGTATAATAGAAATAATGAAGACAAAAAAACAATATGCGAGGTTCTCAGACTGCTGAGGATTTCAAACGACTTATCAATAAAGGAGCTTTCAGAGAAAACTGGTATTTCAGTGTCGTATATAGCTGATTTAGAAAACGGAAAAAAGGATTCTCCTACTATCGAGATTATTGACAAATATAGTAAAGCTCTGAATGTCAGCAAGGCAACAATAATGTTTTTCGAAGAAGACCTAGACGGGAAAAAATACGATTTTAAAAACATGCTTTTGAGAGTACTGCAGAAAATATCTGTAAGCTGATGAGGATGTGGTGCATAAAGCCCCACATCTTTTTTATTCTGAGATCTATGCCCAGTTTTAACCTATTACCGACGCTCTGCATATAATGGATATAGGAGGTATTTTTCTTTTCGTTCTGCTATTTTGAATACTTAAGCAGGCTTAGCTAGTGTCAGTTTATGGGAGGTTCTATGAAAATTGCCAGGAAGATGCTTGTCTCACGTATTCTAGCGGTACTTATGATTACAACTATAATTATGATGCCCCTGAGTGCATCAGCAACAAATCCTACAAATACACAGTATCCAACTTTCTTTTGTCACGGGCTTTTAGGTTGGGGATATACCGATGGTATCGACTCTTTAATGAATTATTGGGGTATGACATCCGGCAACATGCTGGATTACCTCGACAATGAAGGCTATGACGTTCACAGCCTTTCTGTTGGATCTGTTTCCAGTGCTTGGGACAGAGCCTGCGAAATCTATGCTCAGATTGTTGGAACAGAAGTTGACTACGGGCAGGCTCACTGCAACAATGCAAACGCTGAATATCTAGCTATAGCTCAGTCACGCGGTGAAAGCACGGCTGAAATATCTCATTCCCGTTATGGCAGAAGCTATATTGGTAAAGCGCTTTATCCTGAATGGAGTGCGGTGAACAAAATAAACCTGGTCGGTCATAGTTTTGGGGGACCCACCTGCCGCTTACTTATAAGCCTGCTTGCCGAAGGAGACCCCGATGAAATCGCTTGGGGGCAACAACAAGTCGCTCAGCATGGTGGCGCGCTTGAAGATTATGTTTCTCCCCTTTTTTTAGGTGGAAAAGTCGAGTGGATAAACTCCTTAACAACACTAGCATCCGTTCTTAACGGCACAACATTTATTTCTACCTGTAGTGATGAAACGGAAATTCTTTCTGAAATATGTCTCACATTTGCTAACGCAATCGGCGTCTCACTAATTAATTCAGTCTACGATTTTCAGCTTGAGCAGTTCGGCATAACAAATGTTCCAGGACAGTCAGGAGAAGCCTATCTCAGTTGTGTTCTTCAGTCCGATTTTCTTAAGGGTTCGGATCAAGCCTGGTATGATCTTTCTACGGAAGGTTGTTCTGAACTAAACAAGCAGCTTGAAGATTACGATAATATTTACTATTTCTCCTATGCAGGGGACACTACATATACAAGTATTATTACAGGAAATCAACTGCCGAAAATAACGATGTTTCCGCTATTCATACCTTTTTCCATAAAAATAGGACGTTATACAAACTCAAATGAACATGTGCTTGATTCAAATGGAGCAACTGTAATAAACGGCTATAGATACAGTGGCATAACATCAGCATGGAAAGCTAACGACGGAATGGTTAATACTATATCAGCGCGATATCCTCTCTGTTCTGCTCATAAGATTTACGATAGAAACAACATTGAGCCCGGCATATGGCAAGTTAAGCCAGATCAAGAAATGGACCATTTGCAATTTACCGGTAGCTTAACAAATCCGCAACCTATTACGATGAGATCTTTTTATCTTAGCGTAATGAGAGACATTGATGCTACATACGATTAATAATTCTTTCATACGGGAGCTATTGCTCCCGTATTCTTATTAAGGCACCTCCGGAAACGGAAACCAGTTAATTACTTTACTTCCATCGAATGTCTCCGTCCTATAAAACATAGGGGCAAGCTCACCAGATGAGTATATAACAATTATTTCTTGTTCTTCGGCGGGGGGATCATTATCAAAGGACCGCCATTTTGCAGATGTTGAGCATGATGCTAGTTCGGAGGAAAGTCCTAAAAGGTAGTCAGCGCTGCATTTATAAAGTTTTGCCACTGCAGCCAGCTCATTAGCAGTAAGATGTCTAAGAATGCTTGCGCCCCATGAATCATCGCAGTCACAGTTTTCATATTGGTTCATAATCTTCTCACTTGGCCATGAATAGCAGTTAACATCCCGAAGCGCCTGATATATTTCATCGTATTTGATGCCGGCTTTCTGCCGGGCATAGCCCAGACGGAACCATTGCTTGTTGTTTTCCGCAATCTGATTAAGTTTTCTTGTCTCGGCCTCAGATGCTTCTTTTGCATTTTTACGCGCTTCATCTGCCGCATGCTTCTTAATTTTATCTTCAAATCGCTTGCAGGCGGATTTACAGGTAAAAAGCTTACTGCAATCTTTGCAGCACTTACCGTTTTCAGCGCACTGCAAATACGCATAGCGACTGGAATCCTTGCATTTTTCCGCAAACATTCTGTCACGGTTTTCACACGGTCGTTCGTCTGTGCAATGGATTTTTTCAAGGTTCGCCATCCATTCAGCCATCTCCTTAATACGCCACGAGGGTTCGCACTCAGACGGTCTTAGGCGAGAAAGTATTTTTTCTTGCGCTTCATAAGGCGCTTGCGCTAGTTCATAAGCGACAGACTCATTAATCGCGCTATGTTCAAACTTGGACATTGCTTCAGTACAAAGATTTTTACGAATTACATCCAGTCGGGCAAGCCGTGAGGTGCTGATCTGCATTGCGTCGGCGAGAACGTCGCGCATACGTCCGGGAATCTCAACACCCTGCTCCTTCAGCTTGACGAGAAGTTCTTTATAGCGCTCAGCCTGCTTCATCGTGTCAGCTGAAGACATTACGCGCGTCGCTCGGTTCGCCTCAATGAGCATCAGCTCTTCCATGATTTCATTGGCTGGCGTTCTGACTATCGCTGGGATTGCAGCATATTTTTCGGGGTTCTCTGAGGCGAGATCCTGCCAGGCGGAAAAACGGCGATGTCCTGAGATAATCCGATACGCGGGGCCGGCAGCACCGGGAATCGGTTCCGTCGGCATAACAATTATCGGCTCAAGCAGTCCGTTCAGCGCAATGCTGTTTACAAGCTCTTTGACGTTCGATGTATCGTAAAAATTCTTTTCATTTATTTGAATGCTGTTTATTGGTACATTAACCACAGTAGCAACGGCTGCCGATGTGTCCAAATTGGACCACTTTTCGGGATCTATTTTACTTGCGATTGAAAACGGCTCCTTTTTAGCGGCCATCACTGCACCTCCCCGAGGTATTCCCGGACAAACAGCCGATAATCCACCGCTGCGGCGCAATTGCTGCTATACTCGGCCAGCGGTTTCCGCTTGAAGGTGCTCTCGTCGACCTTGTCGCTGCGACGGATGTGCTGGCGGAAGACCGGCAGCCCTGACTTGCGGAGAAGTTCTTCGCCCTGAACGACTGCGGGCACGTTGTGCCACATAGTCACAAGCACGCCGGCGATGCGGATATCTGAGCGGATCTGACGAACGCCGTCAATCTGCTTTTTCAGCTCGCGTAGGCCGTCAAGGGCAAAGGCGTCTATTTTTATCGGGATAATTACTTCATCGCTCGCGGCAATCGCCGCTATGCTGGCGGCCGTAAAGCTGGGCGGACAGTCGATTAAACAATAATCGTAAGGTTTTTCTCCGTTTTCGTCTGCGGCTTCATCATCTTCCTTTATCGCGTCGAGAAAATCGGCAAGGCGCCGGATTACGCGTCCGTCATCAGCCATAACGCTGGCGATGTCGGCTTCAATCAGATTGATATCCGCGGGGATGCAGGAAATGCTGCTATTATTGGTGTCGTAAATCGCTTCAGGATAGTAATCCACGTCGCCGGCGAGAATTTCGGTAAGTGTATTGCACTCCTTTCCTTCGAGTCCATAAAACTGTGTTGTGTTTGCCTGGGGATCTACATCGATAACGAGCACCTTTTTATCATGGTCACCTGCAAGAATCGCTGCCATGTTGACCGTCGTTACGGTCTTCCCGACGCCGCCCTTCAGATTGACAATCGATATTGTTTTCATTAGAAGTCTCTCCTCTTCTGTACTTGAAGTTGTAATTTTCGCGGACTTTCCCGCCGGGAAGATTAAATTCAAGAGTAAAATATCTGCGCTTCGGATGTATGTAGACGCAGATGCCGGGAACGGTTATCTGCTCGCCTCTGGGACCGCGGCCTGTCATGGTTAGGCTTGGTACTTTGTCGCCTACTGTCATGCGGATCCCTCCTGTTTGTTGAACACATCCATGACCGCCTGCTCGTCGCCAGCTGGCTCCTCGGTAAACCGGGACTTTCGCTGCTGGGGCTCGTCAGTTCGAGATGAGATCTGAACGAATTTCATTAGTTTCGCGTGCAGCTCAAGGTCTATATACAAGCCTTGTTCCCCCTCCTTGTTTTTACCGACTTTCAAACGGCGGGGACCGCTTGGAACATCTTCGTCAATCAGATATAACAGCATAATCATATCTGCATCCTGTTCGAGCTGACCGCTTTCGCGCAAAGAATTCATTTTGGGAGCCTTATACTTCTCTCCCTTGTCGGAACGCGTAAGCTGCGACAGGGCGACTACCGTCACATCGGCAGTCTGTGCAAAGGTGTGTAGTGCCATGCTGATTCCGGCGACCTCTTCGGCACGGTTGCCCTTGCTGTGGCCTCCCGTCTGAATAAGCTGCAGATAATCAATAAATATTACGTCATAATGCCGTGACAAAGAGATTGCCCGAATATCGTTTACCGTCATGCCTCCGGCGCGAATTACATCAAGATTAACCGTGTCACAAAAATGTGTTGCTCCGGCGACAGCCGTCCACGAATCATTAGAAAGCGTGTTGTGCTTGATTTGCTCAAAGGGCACCCCAGCGACACGGCAAATCAGACGATCATAGATTTTTTCGTCCTTTGTCTCAAACGAAAAGACACCCACCCTCTTTTCGCAGTATGAGGACATTTCCCATGCGAATTCTAGAGCAAGGACTGTCTTTCCGGAGCTGGGATATCCTCCGAGTATGATGAAGTCGCCAGACTCGGCGCAAAGCATATTATTCAGTGCGCCAAAGCCCCAGCGAAGATAATCAGGAGACTTTGTCCCGTCGTGACGGGCATAAAAGCTTTGCATGCCTTCTTTGAATGAAACGATTCTGTTGGTTTGGCGATTGCTCAACAGTTTTTCGAGCTCATCGAAATGCTGAAGAACTTTGTCGACGCCAAATGCATATGCCAATTCATACCCTATGCCGTTTGCGCGGTCAACAAGAGTTTGTTCTTTCAGTAGTTTGAGATAAACGCCGACGTTGGCGGCTGTTGGCGTCACCTGCATGAGTGCCAGCACGTAATCCTGGTATTCACGCAGCTTATAGTTTTTTGTAACCATTTCACCGACTTTGTTCAGCACTGTCACGGGGTCAATGGTCGACTGAGCAAAATAAAGTTCTCGGATAGCTAAAAATATATCTTTGTTTTTACCAGTAAAGTCGCTTTCAGATGCTTCAGCCATTACCAAGCCGACGCAGGCCGGGTCAATGAGCATGCTGCCAAGTACGACTTGCACGGTGTAAATTTCATCCTCGCGGTGAGGACTTACGCTGTCGTTGTTAGCGAGGTATTCTCTATCCGCCTCATTCATCGGCCCCATTCTTTAGCACCTCCCGATTCTTCAACGACTCTGGTCGACATTGCCGGCATTCCGTTGCCAGCCTTCGGCGCGTACACCGTTTTCCAGTTTTTAAGCGTTGCCTCCTCGAGCATTGCGATTCTGACGGAATCGGAATCTCCGGAGAGCTTGTCAAGATTTCTAAATAAGAGATTTGCAGCCTTTTCGGTAGCAATTGGAGCCCTTATCTTCGTGCGCATTTCTGCAAAGTCGATGAGTGCTTCAAGCAGCTTCGCATTGCCAGACGCATACTCGGTCAGCATGTCCGTTATTACCTTCGGAGCTATCTTGGGGGCTATAGGGGTTATATTATTAATACTTGTATTATTCTCCTCCGCTTTTTGATGGGGAGGGTACCCATTATTTGAAGGGGGGGTATCCGCCTTTTGATGGAGAGGGGGGCAAAGCAAGGCTGTGTGAGCTGTGAGCCAAATCCGCCGCATATCGACGGCACCTTTTTTATCTCGAATTATCTCAACATATATGTAGCCCGCTTTAGCTAAGCTCTGGATTAGGGCACTTACAGTCTTAATGTTGAATCCATAGAGCTTGGCGAAATACTGATTGCGTGCATAGCAGCACCCGCCAGCCGATGCCAGGGCAGATATTTCTCCGTATAAAAGCTTTGCGTTAGGTCGAAGCTTGTCATCATATCTGACATTGGCAGGTATGACCGCATAATATGCTGGAACACTCTGCTCAGGATTGCAAATATTCTCCTCACTCAAATGTCCCTACCCCCTTGCGTTTATTTGCAATTTGGTGTAGAATAATGTCGCCAAACGGTACGCGTATGCGTATCTCAGAGCCGTAACCTTTGCCGAGGTTGCGACTCTTTTTTTGTTTTGTCTGATTCATTCAAACCACCTTCATTCCCGGATAATATCCGGTATCGATCGGATTACTTCTAGATGGTCTTCCGACTGTTTGCGCTCTCGGTGGCACATTATACGGCCTAACCTGCGGCGGCGCCACATGCACCTTGTTCCGTTCAAGATAATCCTGAATATCTGTCATTGTGAACTTTGGGCGCTTACCGATAATTTGGTATTGAATTTCTTTTCGCCGCATAATCCGCCTGAGAGTGGCATCTGATATGCCGAGCGTTTCACAGGCCTCTTCAATCGCAAAGAGTCTTTCCATCAGTCGCTCTCCTTTGCATACTTAACTGAAAGGATAGCCTGGCATATATCATCAAGCTCTTTTTGAATCTCGTTCCAGCGAGGCATTTCCTCATCGGTTATAATGCCGTCGCAGACGATATCGGTCATTTCATCACGCACACGCAGAAAGTCATTGATTTCCTTTTGCAACCTCAATATTGCCATAGGCAGGTTTGTCGGACACACCTCCGGAAGTATCGTCTTGGCTAGTTCCATATTTGCTCGCAAGTGTTGATAGGCAAGAAACTGTGTATCATAGATTTCTACCATTCTTACTACAATATCATCAGCAGGGATTCGCTCTCCGGCTTCATAGGCGGCGATGCTGCGGACGGATGTTCCAATAAGCTCAGCGGCACGTTCTTGCGTTAGACCTGCCGACATTCGGGCGGATTGGTATATGTTCTTGCTGTTCTGTATCATGGCTTAAATCCTCCTTTCGGGTATAATTGTTCTAGGCAGTGATACAGTGGTCAGTTTCTTGCCGTGCGAGCTGAATAGCAAATTTCATATGTGCAGGGTAGATTTTTTCATATTCTGCTTTCTTACTCTTTGCCTTGGCCTCATTTGGTGCCTTATCAATACAAAGGCCATCGCATTTAATTAGCCAAACCGGCTCAGGCTGATTTTGTTTTTTCTTTGCTGGCATTCACACAGCCTCCTTAACTTCGGTTTCGTCATACAAGTCGTCGATTTTACAGTCGAGCATCTTTGCTATTTTGGGGAGCTTGTCCGCTGTCGGGTATGTGTCCCCGCGTTCCCATGAAGCAACGGCGGTTTGATTTACACCAAGCAACGCGGCCATTTCCTCCTGCGTTAGTCCCTTGGCTTTTCTTAAAGTTTTTAGGTTTTTCACAGTTCCACCTCCTTTTAGTAGTTCTACTACTAAGTAAATAAATCATAATACATAAGTATTTTAAAGTCAATAGTCAAACTACTAATATTACTAAATTTCTTGTGTTTTAATACTTATACTACTAATATCAAAAATAGAGGCGAGGTGGTAATTATAAACCGGATACGTGAGCTAAGACAGCATAAGGGCTATTCGCAGCAAACGCTAGCAGATTTATTGTTTGTTAATCAAACTGCGGTAAGCCAATGGGAACGCGAAGTCACCTTCCCTGAACAGCCTATGTTAATTAAACTCGCTTCCCTGTTCCACGTTTCCACTGACTACATTTTGGGGATTCCAGATAATAAAAAACCGCCCGAGTCCGAAGACGTCGAGCGGCTTAAAGAAGTGTTGGCCAACGTGGACGAGCAAACGCGGGAGGCTATAGAGCTTTTAGATCAGCTAACTCCTGACAATCTTGAACGGGCAAAGGAATACATTCGCTTTGAGCTTGCGAGGCAAGGAGACGCTGGAGATAAGCGTTAAAGGCAGGCTTATCCCTTATCATTTCAACGCAAAGTGCGAGCTTTATTTTTTCACCGGGGCTCATGGCTTACCCTCCATTGAGGCCTCATAAATTACGCGCTTTTACATTTTACCATAATATAGTATAATTGCAATTTATATGGGGCCAAAGCAAACGAGATAATGGTAAAACTCAAACCGTGAATTAGCCGCCAAAAGCGGTAAAAATATGAAAGAGGGCATTAGTATATGGATTTCATTGATTCAATCAAGCAGCTATCAGCGCGAGCGGAAAAGCTTAGAGATCAGATACAAACTGAAGAAGCAACTAAAATGTCGCTAATTATTCCTTTCTTTCAGGCTCTTGGATATGATGTTTTTAATCCACAAGAATTCACCCCTGAATTTACCGCTGACGTTGGCATTAAAAAAGGTGAAAAAGTCGATTATGCAATAATAATGAACGGCACTCCAGCAATACTTATTGAGGCGAAGTCTTGTACTTCACAATTAGAAAAACACGACTCACAGTTATTTAGATATTTTGGAACAACAAAAGCAAAATTCGGTATATTAACAAATGGTCTAATTTTTAAGTTTTATACTGACCTCGAAGAATCAAACAAAATGGATTTATCCCCATTTATAGAGTTTGATATTCTTAACATTAAGGACAGTCTAATTCCCGAAATTAAAAAGTTCCACAAAGACGTATTTGATGTTGACAGCATAAGCAGCGCAGCTTCAGAATTAAAATACTCAAAACTAATTAAGTCGTATTTTTCCTCTCAGCTTGACAATCCCGATGATGATTTTGTTCGCCTAATAACTTCACACTCATACGACGGGGTTAAAACCCAGGCTGTTATTGATAGATTTAAGCCCTTAATTAAGAAAACACTTAACGATTATATAAGCGAACTTATGAATGACCGTATTATTGCGGCTTTAAAAACGGATGCTAATAAACAACCGTCAACCGAAATTGAACAAGCTCCCCTCACTATAGCGGAAACTGCAGACACGGGCAGTGAAATTGAAACCACAAGTGAAGAAATGGAAGCGTTCTACATAGTAAAGAGCATTCTTCGTGGCATTGTTGCCCCCGAAAAGATAACTTATAAAGACACAGGAGCCTATTTTAACGTGCTATTCGACAACAACACGAGAAAATGGATTTGCCGGTTATTTTTATCTGGAGCAAAAAAGAAGGTCGTTATTGCAGGTGAAAACAAAGCCGAAACCAAATATGATATTAGCTCCATAGATTCTCTGTATGACATAGCTCCACAAATTATTGAAAGCGCAAAAAGGTTTATATAGCACGAGAGAGCGACAATTGCATTTGCACATATATAATCGCTACGCTCATGTTTGTGGTGACAACAAAATAACGGTGTCCAATTTGGACACGTAAAAGCACTTCAGACCCCCGCAATGCCATAGCAAGCAAATTACCATTGCGTATTAAGCTGCTAAAGGAAGCCTAGATGGACGAGGAGCAGGCAGCTTAATGTTGCCGTGCGCCTCGTCCCCATTTTGAGTATCATGTCATATAAAGAAGTAAAACATAATTTATGATTATTTTGCTTTCTAAACTATGATAAGCAATGAAAACGACATTCTAATTTTAACTGTCGTTTACAAAAAAGGAGGAATTGCATTGACAGATCACACATTAATGGATCAATACGAAAGGATTGTTGGCAAAGCAGTTTGTCTCCCAAATTATCGGCTAGTAATTAGAGATTCAGCAGGCAGAAATTTAGCATACTATGATTTTCAAACCGAGGTCATAAAAAACGCATACGATGTCCGAATAGGCAAAGCGGTACTTATTAATTCTTATTATATCATCCGAAACATCGCTGATGTAAAAATCGGTGTTTATGACTCGGATTCTAATGTTCTTAAAAATAGCTATGATCAAAAAATAGGGTATGGTTTTGCAATACAACTATTATTTGACCTCCAGAAAATGGAAAAAGCACACAAATGATAGCATCTTATGTATCCGGAAAAATCAATTCCAGGTAAACGTCATTAGGAGGAAAAATAATGAATGGAAATATTGCGTGTTCAGTACCTGGCTGCCAAGAGGCGGTTATTGGTCAATGTCAAGGACATAATGGGCCATGTGGTAGGTTTTACTGTGCTAAACACTCCAGAGGACGGTTGTGCGATGAATGTGCTACGGTAGCTGAAGCAGAACAACTATATAAGGAGTATGAGAATGATGCTCAGCAGGTACTAAGAGGCCCGATCGGTACAGGTGTATGGTTGCTTATTGCGCTTGGCATTATCGCTTTCGGAATCATTATGGGCATTGCTTTGAAAAGCGCTACAGCGTATGTAATTTGTATGTTAGTTCCTTTTTTTGCCGTGCTTTATTCTCAGGATGTTGCACGTAAAAAGAGACTAGCGGAAATGTGCGTAAAAAGAGAGAACTTTGAGGAATTTTATAAGCAGTTCCAGAGAAAGCACAACAAATCAGCGATGGGACTTGTAGGCGGAATTGCAATAGCGGCAATTCTTGGAGCTATGTCACCCGAGGCACAGGCTGAAAGGGATATAGCCCATATACGGAGCCGAATAGACCGACTTTGATATACTTGAAACGATTTAGGTACAAATCTATTTCTTTCAATGAAAGGCTCGTATTGAATAGTCCAATTTGGACACACAGGAGGGACGCCGTATGCCCGGAAAGGATGCTCCAGAGTTTCACTGGTGCGAAGACAAGCAACTATATCGTAAGCGCATCAAGGACGAAACCGGGAAATGGGTGGATGTCTACGGTAAGACAAAGCAAGAAACCCGTGAAAACGTTGCCGCTAAACTGGACACATTTAAGGCTCGCGCTGAAGCCAAGGATAATCCGTTTTGTTTTGAATATGCGAAGCAGTGGTATGAGCTTTGGGCTGCCGGAAAGCAGGGTAAATATACTGAAAACTTCAGGAGCGCTATTAATAATTACATTCTTCCTGAGATAGGAAATACAAAATTAATAGACGTTACCGAGTCGGATCTGAAGCGCGTCCTTGTCAAGTCTGCAGGCAAATCAAAGTCACTGAATAATATAATTGTTCGGACGATGAAGATGATTTTCTCCTCGGCTTTTAATGATGGGCTAATTCAAAAGAATCCTGCGGCAGCACTCAAGGCCGGCGGTGAAAAGCCCAAGGGTAAAGTTGCTCTGACTGAAAAGCAGCAGAAGACACTTCTTGCGTCAATAAAGGATGCAAATATAAATACGTTCATCTTGATAGCTCTGTATACTGGACTCCGGAGAGAGGAAGCACTAGCGCTCTGCTGGGATTATGTATTTCTTGACGCTGAAACACCGTACCTGTCTGTCCGTAGGGCACTTCGGTGGAATGATAACAATCCGATTATTTCTGATGTCCTGAAGAGTGATGCTGCTTCCCGAGATATTCCAATACCGCCAGTGCTTCTGAAACATCTTAAGCAGCTGAAGGACAAGTCTAGCGGTGACTATGTTATCGGCGGAGTCAAGCCGTGGACCCGTAGTCAGTTCTACCGGGCATGGGACTCCGTTAATACACGCAGTACAAAGCCAAGAGTCGTCAGGAATAAAGAGAAGAAGCCAGTCAGAGATGATAACGGTAGAGTTGTTACTGTTTCGAAAGAGCTCGGTGATAAGATCCGGAACCATCCGTTTAATGTAACGATTGACTTCTATGTAACCCCCCACATTCTTCGACACACATACATAACGCGCTTAATCCTCTCCGGAGCGAACATAAAAGTCGTGCAGTATCTTGCTGGACATGCGTCCGTCGACATTACCCTGAATATCTATACACATCTCATGGAGAACCGACCCAAGGACACGGCCGGAGCCGTTATGGCAGCATTTTGTAAATAGAATTAGTTTTGAAATAACAGATTAGTTTGTCCCCCGAATTTTACCCCCAGAGAGTTCGTTCCCCCTGTTTTTACCCCTCGTATTCGTCAGCAAGTGACAATTATAGCACTTGGTTGCCGACTATTGAAAAAGCTATTTTCTATTGATAATACTAGGTATTTTCGTGTTTAAGTGCATCCCGTCAGCTGTCCATCCATACAGGTTATTTCACTTTTAAGCAGGGTGTCGGGGGTTCGAATCCCCCCTGAGTCACCAATAAGAGCCTTGAAAACGCTACGTTTTCAAGGCTCTTTAGCATATTACGTACTTCCAGAACTTACTCCTTGCATTAATAGTAACAATTAGTTACAATATGGTTACAGGAAAGGAGTGAGATATGATGAAGAAGTTACTTGTGTCCTTGCTGATTGTATGTCTGCTTACAGCCGTCATACCTGCCGCGGAGGCTATTTCCCTGCAGGTCAACAGCACTACGCTGACAAACGCAGCGGTCTATAATTCCACAACGTACGTTTCCCTCAGATCAATCAGTCTCCTGCTCAGTCCCGGAGCACAAATCACTTGGGAGAATAATCAGGCAGTCGTCCGTACCTCGAAGCTCACCGTTACGGCGCGTCCCGGCAGCTTTTACATTGACGCCAACGGGCGCAAGCTCTACGCGGCGGACGGAGTAAAGCTTGTAAACGGTACTACAATGGTTCCCATCCGAGTGATATCCAAGGCAATGGGCGCATCGGTGTCCTGGAATGCGTCAACGCAGAAGGTGGTTGTAACCAGTGGAAGCGGCACGATTACTTCGGGGGATAATTATTATAACAGCGACGCCGTTTACTGGCTATCCCGTATTATTAACGCGGAAAGCAACGGCGAGCCGCTGAAGGGTAAAATCGCGGTCGGAGACGTAATTATGAACCGTGTTGCGAGTCCTGATTTTCCCAACAGCATATATGGAGTCATTTTCGACAAAGCAGGCGGCACGCAGTTCACGCCGGTTGCAAACGGAACAATCTACAATACGCCTTCAGCCGAAAGCATACTTGCCGCAAAGCTCTGTCTTGACGGGGCTTCTGTCGCCGGCAGCAGCCTGTTTTTCCTCAATCCCGTAACAGCGACCAGCTCCTGGATTGCAAAAAACCGCGCTTACGTCGCAGCCATCGGCAATCACGTGTTCTACGCATAAAGAGCAAAGACAATAGCCGCGCAAATAAGCCCTCACGAAACAGCCGTGAGGGCTTATTTGCTTTGTCCATGTATAATCCCCTATGTATTATAGATATTAGAAATGAGCACAAATATTTCTGAATTTTCCATAAAAACTCTCAAGCGAACCCCGCCGTGCCGTTTCTCTTGCCAAATACCGCTGTCTGTATTACAATACTAACGACAATTAAACATTCGGTGCATGGGTGCGGCGCTGTAATAGAGCCGCCTAAGAGGGAAGCGGGGTGAAAGTCCCCCACGAGCCCGTCGCTGTGTAGGAGGAGTCCGTTTGCAGTTAACCACTGGGATTTTGCCCGGGAAGGTGCAGACGGGCGAGGATACCAAGTCAGAAGACCTGCCCACGCAACCGTACAGAAACGCCGCGAGTCCCGGCACTTGTACACCTCTCGATGGGAATAGCTGCACCTTCTTTGTACGGTTTTTAACCGAGCAAGGGAGGATTTTTTTTATGAATAAAAGCAAAAAAACAGGTATAGCGCTGGCCTTGATTCTCGTCGTTCTGATTTCGGGGGCGTATCTTGCCTATCATTTTCTGTCGCCCGATACCGTTGTGGGCGCTAAGACTATCACCGTCTCGATTGACCACCTTAACGGAGAAGACAGAACTCTGACTATAAAAACCGATTCCGAGTATTTGCGCGGCGCACTCGAGCAGGAAAAGCTCATTGCGGGTGATAACAGCCAGTACGGGTTCTACATTACCGAAATGGACGGCGAAAAAGCGGACGAATCGAAACAGCAGTGGTGGGGCTACGAGAAGTCCGGCGAATATGTGGACACTGGCGTAGACCAGACTCCTATTGCTGACGGTGACAGCTTTGAATTCACGCTCAATGAAGGCTAATAAGCCGCCTCTTTCCCTGAGGGAACTCATTGAGCTTTCACTCATGGCTGCGCTCATTGTTGGCACACAGGTTGCAATGGCGGCGCTTCCGAACATTAATCTTGTGTCGGTGCTCATTATACTCACAGTGATAGTCTATGGAGCAAAGGCATTTTACTCCGTGGCTGTATTTGTGCTGCTTGAGGGGCTCATCTACGGCTTCGGACTGTGGTTTATTAATTACATTTATATCTGGGCAATACTTACCATCGTCGCGCTGATATTCAGAAAAAACGAAAACGCCCTCATATGGGCGGTGATTGCAGGGCTTTTCGGACTATCGTTCGGGCTTCTCTGCGCGATTCCCTATCTTTTCATAGGCGGACCCGCTATGGTGCTTTCCTACTGGGTGAGCGGAATACCCTTTGATATTACCCATTGTATCTCGAATTTTGTTTTGACGCTCCTGCTGATAAGCCCTCTGAAAAAGCTGCTCCTGAAGCTGCGCACAGCCGTATAAAAGCTGTTTACAATTAGTCTTAATTGGTATATTATGTTTGTAATTAGAGCTATATTTATGGTTGGAGGCAGCTTATGTATTGCCCAAAATGCAAGTCCGAATATATCGAGGGATATACTCACTGTAAAAAATGCGATGTGGACTTGGTCGACGAGCTTCCGGAGGAACCCCACGAGCACAAAGCTAAAGATAATTATCTACCCTCGATTGATCCGGTTGCGGTCAAATATGTCTCCAACGCCGTCGACGCCGAAATGATGATGGAAATACTCCGGAACGAAGGCATCCCCTGTTTCAGAAAATCCAGAGAAGCCGGCGGATATCTGAGTATCTCAATGGGTTTTTCCATTTTCGGCGAAGATATCTATGTAGATAAGGAAAACGCGCAAGCGGCTCTTGATATACTCGACGGCTGGGATGTAGTCTGCGAAACTTCAGTCGAAGAGACTGACTCGCCTAATGAACCTAACGAACATTACGATAATACTCCCTCCTATAAACGACACCGTTTAGCCGCAAGAATATTTGCATTTTCTTCTGTGGCTTTAACAATATTTGTCTTGTTATACTGGACAGTAACCACGATTCAATCCTTATTGCACAACTAAACACGCAGGCGGATTCAAATGAACCCGCCTGTTTTTATCTTAGTATACCTCAATTATTTAATTTCCGCATTTGGGTCAGATGTCCATGCCTTGTCGACAGCTTCACCGTGGTACGGGCGGTTAACACCGTTGGATTTATGCAGATACACGTCCTCGTCGGGGTAATAGCAGGTATCCTCCGGTTCATTAGTTCCAATATCCAGAATTAACAGAGCCTCAGAGCCGGAGTTGTAAAATGTGTGCGCGATTCCCTTTCCTCCGGGCTTCGCGATAAAGTCGCCTTTTTTAACTGGTACCGTCTCGCCGTTCAGTCTCAATGTGCCCGTTCCTTCCAGGATGAAAAAAAACTCTTCCTGCTGTGAATGACTGTGATATTTTGTGCTGAAGCCCACTTGCGGAACGCTGTCGATATTGACGTATATTTTGCCGCTGCCCGCCGCCGCGCCGAGCGACTTTGTAATTAGCCCAAGAGAATCCTGCCAGATGAATTCTGGCGTAATTTCATTGATATTGTTAATTTTCATATGTTACTCCTATTGGTCCGTCTGGTTGTGTTAATTTCTCTTATACCGGGAATTATATCTCTTATGGGCAGTCTGCGCAAGGTTGGGGCATTAAAAAAAGATGCGCCCCAAAGGGCGCATCTTTTTCAAAACTCACTGATCTTATCTTTTGAAGCAGTCGCTGCAATACACAGGGCGGTCACTGCGCGGCTCAAAAGGAACCTTGCAGGGCTTGCCACACCCGGCGCATACTGCGTCGAACATCTGGCGGGTGCCACCGTTTCCGCCGCGAGAGTTGGTGTTACCCTTGCGTGCGATACGGCAGGACTTGCAGCGCTGCGGTTCGTTTGTGAAGCCTTTCTCAGCATAAAACTCCTGCTCACTAGCAGTAAAAGTGAATTCTTGTCCGCAATCCTTGCAGACCATGGTCTTGTCGTTGTACATGAAATACCTCTTTAATTTAGTTACGCAACACCTTTATGTGCTGTGCTTTTTAAGTATATGGCGAGTCTATACGAAAGTCAACTATTTTATAAACAATTTTTTAAAATAATTGCATAAAAAAGCGCAGACGAGCCTCGTTATGGTTCGTCTGCATCTTTTTTCCTTATTTACAACAACTGGTTATTACCGTTGTTTACCGTTTCGACAAAATACTGTCTAAAAGTCTCTCTGTTTACTCATAGAGCTTAACAAGCTTTTCGAGGTGCTCGTATCTGGCCTTGGCGTTCTCTTCGGCGTCTTTGAAAAGTTCTTCAGCACGCTCGGGGAAAGCACGGGTCAGGGAGGAATAGCGCGCTTCGCTCATGATGAAGTCGCGATAGCTGCCGGTCGGAGCCTTACTGTCCAGAGTGAACGGACTCTTGCCCTCGGCTTTCAGCGACGGGTTGAAGCGGAAATTATTCCAGTAGCCGCAGTCAACAGCCTTCTTCATCTCGCTCTGGCAGTTCACCATGCCGCCCTTGATGGAGTGCATCTCGCAGGGTGCATAGCCAATGACCAGCGACGGGCCGTGGTACTCTTCGGCTTCCTTGATGGCCTTGAGCGTCTGAGCGGGGTTTGCGCCCATAGCGACCTGAGCCACATAGATGTAGCCATAGCTCATTGCTATCTCCGCGAGGCTCTTCTTTGCAATTGCCTTGCCGGCTGCCGCGAACTGCGCCACAGCGCCGATCTGGGTTGCCTTTGAAGCCTGCCCGCCGGTGTTGGAGTATACCTCGGTATCGAAGACCATGATGTTCACGTCTTCGCCTGTTGCAAGTACGTGGTCGAGTCCGCCGAAGCCTATATCATAGGCCCAGCCGTCGCCGCCGAAAATCCATACGGACTTCTTGCCCAGATATTCCTTGCTCGCGAGAAGCTCCTTGGAGTAGGCGCACTCGGGATCCTTTTCAAGCTCGGAGACAAGTGTCGCGGTTGCCGCTTTGTTTGCTTCGCCGTCATCCATTGTGGCAAGGTAAGCTTCGCAGGCCGCTCTCTTGGTGTCAATTGTGGTGATTTCCATCAGTTCTTTTACCTTCGCGGCAAGACGGGTTCTGATGGCTTTCTGACCGAGATAGAGACCGAAGCCGTGTTCGGCGTTGTCCTCAAACAGGGAGTTTGCCCAAGCGGGACCTTTTCCTGCCTTGTTGACGGTATAAGGCGAGGTCGCAGCCGGGCCGCCCCAGATGGACGAGCAGCCGGTGGCGTTTGAGATATACATACGGTCGCCGCAGACCTGAGTGATGAGTCTTGCGTAAGCGGTCTCAGCGCAGCCTGCGCAGGAGCCGGAGAACTCAAGCAGCGGGGTTTTGAACTGGCTGCCCTTGACCGACGTGATATCCTCCACCTCCGCCTTGGGTGCAACCTTGGAAACCATGTAGTCAAACACGTTCTGCTGCTTCAGTTCCTCTTCCTGAGGCATCATGGTGAGTGCCTTTGCGGGGCAGGTGCCTACGCATACGCCGCAGCCCATGCAGTCCAGCGGCGATACGGCAATTGCGAAGCTGTAAACGCCCTTGCCCTTGCCGACCTTGAAGGCTGCGCTCTTCGTGCCTTCCGGAGCGGCAGACAGCTCTGCTTCTGTGAGAGCGTAGGGACGGATGGTTGCGTGCGGGCAGACATAGGAGCACTGGTTGCACTGGATGCACTTTTCAGAATCCCATGTCGGAACGCTGACGGCTACGCCGCGCTTCTCATAAGCGGCCGCGCCCAGTTCAAAGGTTCCGTCCACATGCTTCTCGAAGAGGGATACGGGGATACTGTCGCCGTCCATCTTCGCTATCGGCAGGGTGATGTTCTCGACCATGCTGACGAGCTTTGCGCCGCCCGAGAGAGAGGTCTTGTCGCATACCTTTTCAGCGTTTGCCCAGGAAGCGGGAACCTCGACCTTTACAAAGGCGGTTGCGCCGGCTTCAATGGCCTTGTGGTTCATGTCCACAACGTCCTGGCCCTTTTTGAGGTAGCTCTTGGTTGCGGCATCCTTCATGTAGCCGATGGCTTCCTCCTGCGGAATCACGTTTGCGAGCGTAAAAAACGCAGACTGAAGTATAGTGTTGGTACGCTTGCCCATGCCAAGCTTAATGGCAAGGTCGATAGCGTTTATTGTATAAACATTAATGTTGTTGTTCGCGATATAGCGCTTGGCCTCCGCCGGCATATGCTGGTCAAGCTCCTCAGGTGTCCACTGGCAGTTAATGAGGAATGCTCCGCCCGGCTTTACGTCACGAACCATTTTATAACCCTTGATTATGTATGAGGGGTTGTGGCAGGCGACGAAATCAGCCTTGTTTATATAGTACGGGCTCTTGATGGGCTTGTCGCCGAAGCGCAGGTGGCTGATGGTTACGCCGCCGGTCTTCTTGGAGTCGTACTGGAAATACGCCTGAACATACTTGTCGGTGTGGTCGCCGATGATTTTGATGGAGTTCTTGTTCGCGCCGACTGTGCCGTCTCCGCCAAGGCCCCAGAACTTGCATTCGATGGTGCCGGGAGCCGCAGTGTTCGGTGCGGGCTTCTCTTCAAGAGACATATTGGTTACGTCGTCCGTGATGCCGATAGTAAACTGGCGCTTGGGTTCGGCTTTTTTCAGTTCATCATATACGGCGAAAACGCTGGAGGGCGGTGTGTCCTTGGAGCCAAGGCCGTAGCGTCCGCCGATGACGCTGTTCGTCATTCCGGCGTTCGCAAGCGCCGTGACAACGTCCATATAAAGAGGCTCGCCGATTGCACCCGGCTCCTTGGTGCGGTCTAGAACGGCAATCTTCTTTGCGGTCTTCGGAATTGCCGCTATCAGCTTATCCGACACGAACGGACGGTACAAGCGAACTTTGATAAGGCCGACCTTTTCGCCCATAGCGGTCAGATAATCGATGACTTCCTCTGCTACATCGCAGATTGATCCCATAGCTATAATTACGCGCTCGGCATCCGGAGCACCATAGTAGTTAAAGAGCTTGTAGTCAGTTCCGAGCTTTGCGTTTACCTTGCCCATGTACTCTTCGACAATACTGGGCACGGCCTCATAATACTTGTTAATCGCTTCGCGATGCTGGAAGAAAACGTCACCATTTTCGTGTGAGCCGCGCATAACGGGACGCTCGGGGTTGAGCGAGCGTTTGCGGAAGGCATCTACGGCGTCCATGTCGCACATTTCGGCGAGATCTTCATATTCCCAGGTTTCAATCTTCTGTATTTCGTGGGAGGTGCGGAAGCCGTCAAAGAAGTTTATAAAAGGAACGCGGCTCTTGATGGCTGTCAGATGTGCGACTGCTGCAAGATCCATGACCTCCTGAGGATTGGTTTCGGCAAGCATCGCAAAGCCGGTCTGGCGGCAGGCCATAACGTCGGAGTGGTCGCCGAAGATGTTGAGTGCCTGTGTTGCCACCGTTCTCGCGGAAACATGGAATACGCAGGGCAGAAGCTCCGCCGCAATCTTATACATGTTCGGAATCATAAGAAGCAGGCCCTGCGACGCGGTATATGTAGTGGTCAGCGCGCCTGCAGCAAGCGAACCGTGAACGGTGCCGGCTGCGCCTGCCTCGGACTGCATTTCGGCTACGTTGACCGTTGTGCCGAATATGTTCTTGCGTCCGGCGGCCGCCCACTGATCAACAGAGTCCGCCATAGGGCTGGACGGTGTTATAGGATAAATGCCCGCCACTTCCGTAAACGCATACGATACGTGTGCGGCAGCGGTGTTGCCATCCATCGATTTCATTTTTCGTGACATTTCTTTGTCTCCTTATTTAGTATATTTGCTGACGATATATATGCATAACATCATAAGTCCCTGATACCGCAGATGTTCTTTACAAAAAATGAATTTTCTCTTTTTACAGTCTGATAAGGCCCGATTTCCGGCGAGCACTTGTACCAGATGTTTATTATATCACGTATATCATTCCAATGAAAGTAGTTTTGCTATTTTTTATGCAAAAACATATATATGAAATTATCCTTGTATCTGGAATCAATTATAACAATTCAGCATTTCGTGAACGCGAATAAACGAAATTTCGGCGGGTTTCGGCGCGGCTGAATACTGTTAATATAATTATCATAACAATAATATACTGATAATTCAAGCTGTTTTAGCTTCAAATGAGCCGATATTCGGCCAAATAATCGCAATTTTTGTATTTTTGTGAACTATAACAAAAAGTGAGTTTCTTATGGCGCTAAGTTTGTCTTGTGACGATAACACCGCAGCGCCTAAAACAGATGTACCATCCGCGCAAAACACAAGCAGGCAGGTTTTGCGATAAAACCAGCCTGCTTCAAAATATTTGTTCAGTTTAAAAAGTCTCTGAGCTTTTTCGAGCGAGAGGGGTGGCGCAGCTTGCGCAGAGCCTTAGCTTCAATCTGGCGGATACGCTCGCGGGTGACATTAAACTCCTTGCCGACCTCTTCAAGTGTGCGCGTCCTGCCGTCCTCGATGCCGAAGCGCAGGCGCAGGACCTTCTCCTCACGCGGTGTCAGCGTTGAGAGAACGGTCATGAGCTGTTCCTTAAGCAGTGTAAACGAAGCTGCCTCGCTGGGTTCGGAGGCATCCTCATCGGGGATAAAGTCGCCGAGGTGGCTGTCCTCCTCTTCGCCGATAGGTGTCTCGAGGGAAACAGGCTCCTGCGCGATTTTAAGAATATCCCGTACCTTCTCAACAGGCATGCCCATCTCCTCCGCTATTTCCTCCGGTGACGGATCGTGCCCCAGCTCTTGAAGCAGCTGGCGCGAAACGCGGATGACCTTGTTTATAGTTTCAACCATGTGCACTGGAATGCGTATAGTGCGCGCCTGATCGGCAATGGCTCTCGTTATTGCCTGACGTATCCACCAGGTCGCATAGGTAGAAAATTTGTAGCCCTTTGTATAATCGAACTTTTCTACAGCCTTGATAAGTCCCAGATTTCCCTCCTGAATAAGATCCAGAAACAACATTCCGCGTCCTACATAACGCTTGGCAATGCTGACGACAAGGCGCAGGTTCGCCTCGGCCATACGGCGCTTGGCCTCCTCGTCGCCCTCGGCCATTCTAACGGCAAGCTCGACCTCCTCGTCGGGTGTGAGGAGCGGTATTTTTCCGATTTCCTTGAGGTACATACGGACGGGGTCGTCGGTGGAGTAGGAATCCACCATCGCCTCTGTGCTCGCCATTTCCTCCTCGGTGACTTCCTCGAGCTCCTCAAGCTCCTCAAGCTCGGGAAGGGCTTCCTCGTCGATAGGACGCAGATAATCCTCTCCCGCGGTTTCGATGCCAAGGTTTTCGAGCGTGTCGTAAAACTTGTCTATTTGGTCGGCGTCGAGATTCAGGTTTTCAAGCACGTCCATGAGTTCCTTGGAGGTTAGCTTTCCTGCTTTTTTGCCCTTTTCAATGAGCTCGCGCAGCCAGTCATCGGCGGTTTTTTCGGGAACAGTTCCGTTTTCTGTCTGTGCTTCGCCGTCCGCTTCGGCCGGCAGATTTGCCTTCTTCTTCAATTCGTCTTTTTCTTTAGCAGTCATTTCTTTATCCTCCATAACCCTTGCTCTCGCGCATTTTGCTTGCGAGTTCGTTCAAATCGATTCCGTCCCCGCTCTGCGTTTGTTGCCTGGCAAGCTTTTCGGTTTTTATTATTTTTATGTAGTCGTTAATCGCTTTTTTCCCGCGGGCGAGTTCCAGCGGTTCGCTCAGTATTTCGGTCAGAATAGATATTTCCTCATTTGAAAAGTGTTCGGACAGCAGTGCCAGCGAAGGCTGTGCTCCGTTTTTTACCAGCTGCCTGAGCTCATTAAAAAACTTAGCAAGCAGCTCTGACGAAAATTCATCCCCGATTATCTCCGCTTCGTCCGTAAAAAGTGCGGGGTCATAATAGAGAAGTCTCAGCACACCCTTTTCCGCCGCCGCGCTTTTGACGTTTTCGAAATGAAGCTTTCGGTCGCGTGGCTGCTGCATGTGCGCAGGGCGGGAATTCTCGCTCTCCTGCTTTTTCTTTGCCTGTCCAAGCAGTCTTTTGCGAACGCGCTCGACCTCTCCCGCAACTGTGTCGCCCGAAACCTTTGCCATCTCCGCCGCCTTGCGCGCATAAACCTCGCGTTCGACTGTGCTCGGCAGGCTTGCGACAAGCCCTGTTGCGTCCTTTATAAAAGCAACCCTGCCCTCGTCGGAGCCGAGGTCGTATTTTGCGGCTATGTCAGCAAGCCGATATTCGATGTGGCTCTCGGAGCGCCGCAAAAGGTTTTCGAAGGCTGCTGCACCGAATTTTTTGATGAATTCGTCGGGGTCCTTTGCACCAGTCATTCGAAGTACGCGTACCTTGATATCTAGCTGCTGCAAAATCGTAATTGCTCTTTGCGAAGCCTTCTGCCCCGCCTGATCGCCATCATACGCGATAACGACCTCATTGACATATCTTGAGATAAGCCGCGCCTGTTCCGGCGTCAGTGAGGTGCCGAGCGACGCCACCGCGCAGTCAAAGCCCGCCTGATGCATCGCCACAACATCTATATTTCCCTCTGACAGGATTATATATCCCATTTTTGACTTTTTAGCCAAATTCATTGCAAATAGATTGTGGCTCTTACTGAAAACAAGCGTTTCGGGGCTGTTCATGTACTTTGGCTCACCGCCGTCCAGTATTCGCCCCGAAAATCCGATAACGCTGCCGCGTATATCGATTACCGGAAACATAAGCCGGTTTCGGAAGGTGTCGTAAACACCTCCGTCGCCTTTTTTCGATGCTCTCGCAAGTCCCGCGTCCAGAAGCTCGGGCTTTGTATAGCCCTTTTTCTGCATTGCAGATACAAGAGCGTCCCAGCTGTCTGGTGCTAAGCCAAGTCCGAAGCGTGTCACCATTTCGGCTGAAATTTCGCGTTTTGTTATGTACTGCCTTGCGACTGCGCCGCCCGGCGTTGAGAGCTGATCGTAGAAAAACCTTGCCGCGTCACGGTTGAGCTGAAGCATTCGTTCGCGCCGCGAGTAGTTTTCGTCCTTCTCGTCCTCCGGCACTGCCATGCCGGCGCGCCGCGCGAGAAAACGCACCGCGTCTGGGTAGGAGAGATTTTCTATCTCCATTATGAAGTTTATGACCGAGCCGCCCTTTCCGCAGCCGAAGCAGTGATAAATCTGCTTGTCCGGCGCGACCGAGAACGACGGTGTCTTTTCACTGTGGAACGGGCAGAGACCGAACAGGTTGCTGCCGCTTTTCTTGTTCAGCCTTACATATTGGGAAACGACGTCGGCTATGTCACTTCGCTCTGTGAGCTCTCTTATAAAACTCTCGGGAAAAGCCATTTTGTCGCCTCCGTTTCCAAAAGTTATTCTCTTTCCGTTCAAATTTAATTACATCAAGGAGGGGCATTCCGGATTTTGCAGTCTTTACCAAAAGCCTCCGCTCACTTAACCTGCCACGCGGCGGGGATATAGATGTTGCTGAACGTAAAAACCGCATAATCGTCGCTCATGCCGGAAACATAGTCGCAGACCGCGCGCTCAACGCCCTCTGTGTCAGCTATGTCAATGTAATCCGCGGGCAGCCTATCGGGGTTTTTAACGTAGTAGTCCCAGATAGCGCCAAGAATTTTCGAGACCTTGGCCTCCTCGCTCTTGGCTTCCGGGTTGCGGTAGACCTTTTCAAAAAGAAAATCATGAAAAAGCTCGACCGCATTAGCCATATCGTCTGACATACGAATGTCGCCCTCACAGCTCGTTTCGATTACGTCCCTAATGATTGCGTCGATTCTTGTGCTGTGCCGCTCGCCGATGCGCTCGCGGACGAGCTGCGGAATGTCTTCCTCCGTGAGTATGCCGGCGCGTATCGCGTCGTCAACATCGTGGTTGATATAGGCAATTCTATCCGCAAGGCGGACAGCAGTCGCCTCCGCGGTGTCATCGGGCTTGCCTGTGGTATGGTTGAGTATGCCCATGCGGGTCTCGTAACAGAGGTTCAGGCCTTTGCCCGATTTTTCAAGTCTTTCGACAACTCGCAGGCTCTGCTCATAGTGCCGGAAGCCTCCGGCGTAAATGTCGCAAAGCGCTCTTTCCCCCGCGTGACCGAAGGGTGTATGCCCGAGGTCGTGTCCCAGTCCTATCGCCTCCGTCAGATCCTCGTTCAGCATCAGTGCGCGCGAAATGGTTCTCGCTATGCGCGTTACCTCAAGCGTGTGCGTCAGACGCGTACGGTAGTGGTCGCCCTCCGGCTGAAGGAAAACCTGTGTCTTGTGCTTCAGGCGGCGAAAGGATTTGGAGTACGTTATCCTGTCAATGTCGCGCTGAAAACAGGTTCGAACCTCGTCCTGCGCCTCCGGAACGGCTCGTCCCTTTGAATTTTCCGCAAGCACGCCTCGTCCTGAAATAATAAGGCGCTCAAGCTGTTCGCGTCTTTCTCTGGGGTTTGGCAAAGAAACTCACCTCCGGAAATTGGGGATGTATGAAATGTCCTATCGTCTTATACGACATTGCCTGTCATTTCCCTCTTTTTTATTATTATTTTCATAGGAATTAATTTTTGACGGACGTCAGCTGAAAAGCTGCCGCCCGTCAAACAGAAATATAAATATCTTTGTTTTATCTGATTTTAACACCCCTGAACTCGCCTCCGGAGTCCTCAATGCACGCTCTGCCGTTTGATACGTCCGTTAAGCGAAGCACAAAGCCTTCCGCTCTGTCCGAGCGGACAAGCGCCTCAACGCTGACGTCCGTCCCGAAGTCCGTTTTTTGAATGACTGCCTCGAATTCCTCCAGAATTCGTTTTGCTCTGTCGTAAAAACCGTAATCGCAGCTGACGCGGAGCTTTCGCCACTCCGCCATCATCGCTACTCCGGCGGCATCGAGGGTCATTTTCGCCGCCTTTGAATAGGCGTGCACAAGACCTCCGGTTCCAAGAAGTGTGCCGCCGAAATACCGCGTAACAACGCAGCAGACATTTTTAATTTCCTCTGAGGCAAAAACGTTCAGCGTCGGCATACCCGAGGTTCCGCCCGGTTCTCCGTCATCCGAATATCTCGTTATATTGTTCTCTCGGATTATATAAGCATAGACATTATGCGTTGCGTCACGATGCCTCTCTCGTATTTCGCGGAGAAATTCCAGCGCCTCCTCCTCGGTGTCCGTCCGTCGGACGTGTCCGATAAAGCGGGAGTGCTTTTCAGTAAATTCCGCCTCGCCTTCACCTGACGGCACAAGAAAGCTCGTCATTTGGCTCACCTCCCGCGTGCTCAGGTTACATCATCTTCGGAATAATCTTCGGCTTTCTCTTTTACGACAAAAGAACGCACGCTGCCCCAAAGTTCCGGCCTAATGACCGCTTTCACCCTGATGCCGTCCTCCGCATACTCCGCAGAAGTCACAGAGCCCTCGCGGTGCAGAAACTCCAGAATTCCAGCTTCCCGATACGGCAAGAGAAGCTCTACATTTTTCTTCCCGTTTTCCAAAAGCTTTGACAGCGCGGATAAAAGCTCCGCCGTGCCCTCTCCGGTTTTGGCCGAGATGCAAACGGTATTCTCTCCGTGAGGAAGCTCGCCGGAAAACGCGTCGCACTTGTTGAAAATGCGGATGCAGGGCGTCTTTGAAGCGCCGAGCTGGTCAATTAGCTCGTCGACTATTTTTGCCTGCTCTTCCCATGTCGGGCTTGAAATGTCGATGACATGCAAAAGCACATCCGCATAGGCGAGCTCCTCAAGCGTCGCCTTGAAGGCTTCGACCAGATGATGCGGGAGCTTTCTTATGAAGCCTACGGTATCGGACAGCAGAATTTCCTGCGTCTCGCTGATGCCCGTGCGGCGCGTCGTTGTATCCAACGTATCAAAAAGCCTGTCGTTCGCGGGAATACCCGCTCCCGTGAGGCAGTTTAAAAGCGTTGATTTCCCCGCGTTCGTGTAGCCGACAAGCGCGACGACCGGCATGGAGTTTTTTTCGCGTCTGCGCCGCTGAGTTCCGCGGACACGCCGAACCTCCTCCAGCTCCTCGCGCAGTTTCTGAATTTTGCGTTTTATGTGACGGCGGTCAGTCTCAAGCTGAGTTTCGCCCGGTCCGCGTGTCCCGATTGGCGAGGAGCCGCCCGCAGCCGTCTGACGCACAAGATGGGTCCACATGCCTGTCAGGCGTGGCAAAAGGTATTCGTACTGTGCAAGCTCGACCTGCAGCTGTCCCTCCCTCGTCTGAGCGCGCTGCGCGAAGATATCGAGGATGAGTCCGCTCCTGTCAAGAACTTTAACGCCCAGGTCCTCCGAGAGCACTCGCATTTGCGAGGGTGATAGCTCATTGTCGAACACAGCGAGGTCACAGCCGTTTCTTTCAATGAGTTCCTTCATCTCCTGAACCTTGCCCTCGCCTATAAAGCTGCGCGCTTCAGGCGTTTCCTTGTTCTGGAGCACATAAGCAACAGCCTCGCCTCCCGCCGTCTCGACCAGAGCCGCAAGCTCCTGCATACTGATTTCGGTCGACCGCTCGTCTTCCGGCATAGAATTTGCGGAAAGACCGGCCAAAATTGCTTTTTCCTTGTATATTTCCATTTAAGCCTCGCATCTTTATTAATTCTTTATGGCTATGATTCCCAGTCCGGCACGGGCTGATACAAAGCGGCTAAGCTTATGACCCGAGTGTAGGAAAACCGGGCTCATTATCCGCCAAGAAGACTTCAAACAGCTTTATCTGAGTTACATCGAGCTCACAGATAAGATATCCTCCTCCGGCTATCGAGACGAGAGAAGCCGTTTTCCATCTGATTTTCCCGTTTTGGAGAGTCCTGTAGTCAGCATTGAGAGGCAGGGTGATTTTCCCCGCTCGTGCCAGCGCCACGTATTGTCTGATTTTTTCCCTGTCTTCGGAATAAATTATATTTTCAATCCAGTTTTTTTCAGCTTCAGCAAGATTTCTGGTCTCCTCGCTGCATCTTACATGGTTGCGGCTGAGTGTGCGAAGTGCGTCCTCAACATAGTCGAATTCAAATATCTCGTCAAAAATCGAATACAGTGCGTCGGAGTATTTATTGCGTTCATTTTCCCTTTCGGTCAGTAGCCTTTCGGTTGAATTCACAAGTGACATGCACAGGAGCGGTCTGTCCTTTGTTCCGCCGATATGCTTGATAATGCTGTCAAACTGCATCAGAGTTCCGTCCGGCTTATATCTATTGGCACTTATCTTTTGCACAGTTCCTGTCAAAACTGCGTTTCGGCATGCATCCAGCACTCTCTCTTTGTCAGCGAGGAATACTTGGTTAATAATGTTGAGTGAATGCTCACTGAATTCTGACACATCGGAATAACCCATCATTTCATAATAGGCCTTGTTGACTCTTATTACTTCCATGTCGTCTCCCGAGAGCTCATAGATTCCGAAGCCTCCGAGAATTCCGTCCAGTAAAGAGTTAATAATGCTGTCTCCTCCCAGAAGGGCGTTTATGCCGCCGAGAGTAACGCATGAGGCGTCGTCGCACCGGAGTCTCTTCTCTCCCGGCTCATCAACCAGCTTTTCGTACTCCTCCCGAGGAATGGGGTGTGAATAATAGTAGCCCTGAATTGCTTCGCAGCCTAAACTGTGCAGGAAATCTACCTGTTCTCTTGTTTCGACGCCCTCGGCCACAACAGGAATGCCCAGCCATTTTGCAAGGCGAATTACCGAGGTGACCACTGTTCCGACCTTTCCGCCACGTTCAAACCCTTCAAGAAATTTTGTGTCAATTTTCAGAGTGTCGGCGTCAAAGTCCTTAAGCATATTGAGGGAGGAAAAGCCGCTGCCGAAATCGTCTATCGCGACTGTAAAGCCGAATTCATGCAGTCTGTCCGCAACTTCGTTTTGCTCTTTTGAGTCCATTATAAATGCCGATTCGGTGAGCTCTATTTCGAGGTATTTCGGATCGACTCCGTATTTTTGCGTTATATTCAAAAGCCTCTGCGAAAAATGAAGGTCGTGCATATGTACGCGTGAAAAGTTCACCGAAACGGGTAAAAGCGCTCTGCCCTTCGCCTGCTGCGAAGCCTGAAATTCACAGACCTTTTCGAAAATGTAAAAATCCAGCCTTCTTATAAAGCCGTTGCGTTCAAACAGTTCGATGAATCTGCTAGGCTGGATAATCTCCCCGTCTGGCTTTTTCCAGCGTGCCAGAGCCTCCGCGCCGACAATTGTTTCTGTGTGAGTATTGTATTTGGGCTGATAGTATTCGATGAATTCCCCGCTCTCCAGACCTTTCATCATGCTGCCGACCATGTCCGCGTCCTGCAGCCGGCATTCTAGCATCGACTCGTCATAAATGGCAATACCGGTGCTGTAATTATATTTGATGGTGTCCTTGGCAATTGAAGCCTTATCAATCATATTCTGAACGGACATCTCGCGTTTGTCAACGAGATAGACCCCCGCGCAGAGGAAAAACGGCAGTCCTGTCGAGTTTGCCGTCTTAATTGCGTCTCGGAGCGTACCGAAAATTTCCTCATTGTCCGTGCCGGTTGTAAACCAGACAAAGTGATCCGAATACAGGCGCGATACTACGTCGCCTTTATGTTCATAGCGCAAAATCGTATCTGCAATCGTTTTGAGAAGTATATCACCTGCTTCATAGCCATAAAGCTCGTTATAGGTTCGGAATGAAACGACTTCGAATGAAATGACGGCACAGGCTTTATCCTGAGGGAGCTTAAGCAGCACTCTCTCAGTCTCGGCTTCAAAACCTGGCTTATTATACAGCCCTGTAAGCGGATCAATAGTGCATGCCTCAATATATTTCCTACGTTCTTTGCGGGAATTTCTGCGGTATCTTTTTGCAGTCGTTCCAACAGATACAAGCAGCAGCAGAGCAAGCACAATCACGACGCCAATCGAAATGGGATCCATCTTACCGATTCCCAAAAGCTCACTGTTTATGTAATTCTCATTGACTGAATTGAGTATATACCAACCGCTGTTCCCGAGTGGCTGGTACACATAGCAAACTCCGCTCATGTCGGGGTCAATTTCGCCCTTGCCTCCGTCCCTGATTTTATCCCTCATCGTCTCAACATCCGATTCGGCGATAGTGTTGACCGAGGCGAGCTTTTGGAAATATTCGAATATATCGGATTCTCCCGCAAAGGCTTGCGCGGCGCCTGTTTTAATTATGATATCTCCGGTTGGCTTGAAAACTATGGCGGCCATGGCTTTCGTTTCTTTTTTGGGAGTCAATAAGCGTCTTATCTCATCTTCGGTGCAAAAACCGATAACCGCGCCCTGATTTTTTTCTTTCACTTGATAGGGCACGGCAAAAGCAAATCGCAGTTTTTCGTCTATGTTGATTTTTGTAAAGACAGGCTTTCCTCCGGCAACGGTTTTCCAGCATTCAGTGTCTGAAATATCCACTGTTTCGCCATTGTCGGTCAGCAGCATAGCTTCCGGTCCGACCACTGCCGCATAAGAAAAGCCAAAATCCTGCGCAGAAGTATTGAATTGACTGAGAAAACGGTCTTTTCCCTCATCTTCGGCTTCTGCAATACGCGAAGCATAATTCAGCAGCATGTCAAATCGCGTACCTACCGAAGAGCAAAAAATATCGCTCTGCTCGGTTCCGGGCAAATATAAAAGCCTCTCTTTCTGCGCATCTATCTGTTTCAACGCCTGTAAACGCATAATGTATGCGCACAAGACCAATCCCAGGATGAGAACAGCCGGAATCACAATTGCGAATATGGCACGTTTAACGTTTAATTTCACTTGTTCCAGCCCCCTCATCGGAAGTTTGCAGAAAAAAAGCTTCTTTTCGCAACTAAAATTCCTAAATATGCCAATTGCCCTATGCATAGTATTATACACAAATCGACACAATCGGTCAACGAAGTTTTATATAACTCAAAGACCCCGCTTCACGAACAAAAAAGCCCAGTTTATCTACTATTTGCATATAAATGTACAGCCGGATTGCATAAATATGCAAAATGTTGTTTTTTTGCTTGAGCAAATCAACGATATATGTTAATTTTTAACTTGTGTACTTCGTTACATTAATTGAGAGGAATTATTGGGAGGAATTTTTTAATGAGTGGTGGAACCTTACAAATCTTTATTGCAATGGCTGTCTATATGCTTGCGGTTATAGGCATCGGTCTATTCTTCGCGAAAAAGGCCAATCAGAACTCAGACAATTACTTTCTTGGCGGCAGGTCTCTTGGCCCGTGGATAGCGGCTATGAGCGCTGAAGCCTCCGATATGAGTGGCTGGCTGCTCATGGGCTTGCCAGGAGTTGCCTATTGGTGCGGTCTTGCCGATGCCGCGTGGACGGCAATCGGTCTCGCCGTCGGTACCTACCTGAACTGGCTTCTTGTTTCAAAGCGCCTGCGCCGTTATTCGGCTGTCGCGGACGCAATCACCATTCCGGACTTTTTTTCAAATCGTTTCCATGACAAGAAAAAAATTCTCATGTCTATTGCGGCAATCTTTATTCTTGTGTTCTTCACAGTCTACGCCGCAAGCTGCTTTATCACCTGCGGAAAGCTCTTTTCCACCCTGTTCGGTTATTCCTATACGAGTATGATGATTGCCGGAGCTGTGTTTGTCGTAATTTACACTTTCCTCGGCGGCTTTCTCGCCGAGAGCACCTCGGACTTCATGCAGAGCATTATCATGATTGTTGCGCTGGTCGCCGTGCTGGCAGTTTCGACCATAGCTGCCGGCGGAACAGCTCAGGTCATTGAGAACGTAAAAGCCATTCCCGGCTTCTTTGAGTTTTTCGGCGTTGCGACGCCTACCGTAACGGACGGAGTACAGCAGACCGCAAACGGGGCTGCTCTGTTCGGCGACGCCGGAAGCTATGGCTTCCTTACGATAATCTCAACGCTTGCGTGGGGTCTCGGCTATTTCGGAATGCCGCAGGTATTACTGCGTTTCATGGCTATCCGCAAGGTAGGCGAACTTAAGACCTCGAGACGGATTGCAACCTCCTGGGCAGTCATTTCAATGACAGCAGCTGTTTTCATCGGGCTTCTCGGCAGAGTGCTGTATCCCACCGCGCTCGCAACCTCCGGGCAGGCGGAAAGCGTTTTCATTCTCGTTTCGACAAAGCTTCTGCCTCCGCTGCTTGCCGGTCTTGCCATGGCAGGCATCATCGCCGCCACAATCAGCTCGTCGGATTCTTACCTGCTGATTGCATCTTCGGCGTTTTCCAAGAATATTTTCCAAGGTCTTCTCAAGAAAAACGCGACGGACAAGCAGGTCATGACGGTTTCCCGCATAGTTCTGGTGCTTATAGCCGTTATCGGCGTGTTCCTTGCAAACGACGAAAACAGTGTCATTTTCAAGGTCGTATCCTTCGCTTGGGCGGGCTTCGGCGCAACCTTCGGCCCGATAATGCTCTTCTCCCTGTTCTGGAAGCGCACAACGCTGCACGGAGCAATCGCGGGTATGCTTTCCGGCGGCGCAATGGTGTTCATCTGGAAGCTGCTCATTAAGCCTATGGGCGGTGTTTTCGGCATCTATGAGCTGCTCCCAGCCTTCCTCGTTTCTTGTATATTCATCGTTGTTGTCTCCCTTGCCTCCAAAGAGCCCTCGATGGAGATTCAGGAGGAGTTCGAAAAAGCAAAGACCTACGAATATTGATGTTCAACCGCAAATTTTTCTAAAATCTTTGCTCTGGCGACTTGAAAAAATTCATTCGCCGTGCTAAAATGAATATATCGAGCGGCAACAAGTGCGTAAGTCCAGATAGGACTTGCGCACTTGTTGTCGTTTATAAGCAAAAGCGTGTAGCCTATCGGCGTAAACCCGGCTGATAGAACGCGCTTTATTTTTTGGAGGTAATTATATGCCTGAAACTAGATTTCAGAGAATTATTTTCGGTGTTATGATGTCAATCATAATGGCCTGTGGAATGGAGCTTTACAATGTCGCTCACAAGATGGGCGGAATGAGCAATTCCGTATTTCTGCCCGCACTCAAGGAGGCGGCTTTTATGTGGCTTTTCGTCTTTCTTTTCTCGAACCTTTTCGGAAACACATTGGGAAAAAAGCTTGCGTTCCGCCATGTTACGCCTGGTGGGAATAATCCGTTTTTTATTATACTCATGATTTCCTGTTGCACTGTTGCTATAATGTGCCCGACCATGAGCCTTGTGGCAACTATAATCTTTACAGGTTTTGACAAAGAAATTATTGCAAATTGGCTGGCAACAATTGCAAAAAATTTCCCAATGGCTTTATTCTTGCAGCTCTTCTTTGCGGGGCCAATCGTGCGCTTATTATTCCGCACTTTTTTTAAAAGTCAGTTGGCCGCTCAGCACAAAGTGGTTCCCGTCTGTATCGGTGACTGCGAAGTGCCTACGTTTAGAGACTGAGGAGATTACAAGCAATGGCAAAAGAAACAATTATTAATGTCGAACAGCCACAGCAGGCTGCAAAGCTCTGGACAAAGGATCTTTTTCTAATAATAACAATTAACTTCCTTGTCTTTATGAATCATATCATGATTTTATCCACCTTCCCGTTTTATATTAGAAGCCTTGGCGGCTCTGAAGCGGTCTCCGGACTTGCCGCGACCTTGTTTTCACTGATAGCGGTCATTTGCAGACCGTTTATCGGTTGGATGCTCGACAACGGAAAGAGAAAAACAATTCTTATTGTTGGGCTTTGCGGTATGTTTCTCATGCCGTTGGGATATATCTTCGCTTCTATCATCTTTTTGGCCTTCGTATTCAGAATGGTCCACGGTGCTTCGCTTGCCTTTTCCAACACGACTACAAGCACTCTTGCAACGGATGTTCTTCCAGCGTCGAGATTTGCGGAAGGAATGGGTTGCTTCGGCATGGCTACGGCTTTAGCCACCTCGCTTGCGCCCGCGCTCGGCCTTTACCTTATGAATCGGATGGGATACACGGCATTGTTCCTTTTTGCGGCAGGCTCTATATTCATCGCATTTATTTTGTTCCTGTTGCTGAAACCCCCTCATATGGAAACAGCGCCAAAATCTCTGGATGTCAAGCACCTGATAGATAAGGATGCTCTTCCGGCTTCGGTTATAGTCTTGGTGTTTTTACTTACCTTCGGTGCACTGGAAAACTTTCTGGCGATATTTGCGAGCGAATCCGGCCTCCCAAGCGGCGGCATTTTCTTTGCGATAATGGCATGTATGCTTTTACTTACAAGAGTGACGGTCGGAAAAGTCGCCGACAGAAAAGGCGAAGGTATTTTCGTCTACACCTGCAATGCCTCCATGTTTGCGGCTTTTCTTCTTCTGGCTCTGGTTCCGAATAAACTGACCTTTATAATTTCAGCAGTTCTGGCCGGATATGGATTCGGCGGCATCGAGCCTGCACTGCAGTCAATGGCTGTGCATATCACGCCGCCAGAGCGACGTGGTGCTGCGAATTCCACCTTCCTCTGTGCCTATGACATCGGTATCGGTCTCGGTGGCGGACTTGCGGGCTGTCTGATTTCGGAACTCGGATATGCTCCGATGTTTATCATTATTTCCGCTGCAACAATAGCATCGCTTATAATTTACCTCACATGGGGAAGAAAACATCCGTCCTCGTTTTCATACGATAAATATTGTAAAAAACATACCGGAAGCTAACCTCTGTGCAATTTTTGAATCATATTTTTCTTACATTAGAACAAAAAAAGTGGTAATATATATATAACGTGTAGTTCCGGCGAACGTAAGTCCAGTTGTCGGAACTGCTTTTTTTTCAGGTCTTAGGGAGGTAATAGTATGGTAGCTATGTTCTATTCAGGTATGGATTTAACTCAATTGCCCGACTGCGAGAGATTGCTTGAAAACGGAAAGTGTGGAAAGCTGAGTATTTCAAGATGCATGGGTGAAGCCTGTTCCTTCTATCAGAAGAAAAGCAGCCTTTTTAAAGCGCAGTCTCGGCTCCGCTCCCTCGATGAAGATGTACAGGAACGCATTTCAAATAAATACTACGGTGGATTCCGCCCTTGGGTGGACACTGCTTTGACATCAGGGAGGCATTGAATTGTACAATATAGGCGATCTATTAATTTACGGAAGCATGGGCGTGTGTAAGATAACAGATATTGCGCAGTCGGTACCGCCTGGCTCCAGTGAAAAGCAGACTTGCTATGTCCTTAAGCCTTTATACCAAAATTGCGTCATAATCACGCCGATTGATACAAAAAAAGTATTTATACGTCCCGTCATCACAAAAGACGAGGCTGAGTGCTTAATTGAATCTATCCCCTCTATCAGTGCAGAAGCATATATGGACAGCGATTTGCGACAGCTTGAGGCGCACTATCAGGCCTCAATAAAAACCCATTGCTGTGTAGACCTGATTAGGCTCTCAATGTCCATCTATATGAAAAAGCAGTTGCTTCGACAGCAAAAGCGAAAATTTGGTGCAATTGAAGAACGTTATATGAAGCGTGCAGAGGATCTGCTTTTCGGTGAACTGTCCGCAGCTCTCTGCATTAGCAAGGATGAAGTGCCATCTTATATCGCGGCAAAAGTGAACGCGATCTCACAATGAGCAAGGGAAAGACCGGAAAAGCAATCGCTTTTCCGGTCTTGATGTTTTCCTGATATGAAACGATTACACTGTCGGAGCTATGTCAAAAAAGCTCACATTCTTGTTCAGTTCCATTATGCGCTTCATTCCCCACTGATTTTTAAAGAGGATTACGGGTCTTTCATACTGGTCCTCCAAAAGCAGCGCATCGTTGTAGCTCAGCAAATCTTTGGAGAAATTGTCCGAATCAACCCAGCGGGCAATTTGATATGGAAGTCTTCTTATCTGTATCTCGGTGTTATACTCGTTTTTCATTCTGTATTCGAGAACCTCGAGCTGAAGTACGCCCGCGACTCCGACGGTAAGCAGTTCCATGCCCAGATCCTGCTGTTTAAAAACCTGTATAGCTCCCTCTTCCGATATCTGGTTAATTCCCTTTAAAAATTGCTTTCTTTTTGATGAATCCTTAGCCATGACTTCGGCAAAGTGTTCCGCCGGAAACATTGGAATGCCCTCGAACTTGAACGCTTTGTCCCCACCGCAAATCGTGTCTCCGATATTGAAAATGCCCGGGTCAAAAACGCCGATAATATCTCCGGCATAGGCCTCGTCTACGAGCACCCGGTCCTGAGCCATGAACTGCTGAGACTGGGACAGGCGGATGGTTTTTTTCATCCTTGTATGATTGACCTCCATACCCTTTTCAAACATGCCGGAGCAAATCCTGATAAACGCGATTCTGTCCCTGTGCGCGGGGTCCATGTTTGCCTGAATCTTGAAGACGAAACCAGAAAACACATCGTCGTCCGGCTTTATACTGCCTTCGCTGTGGGTTCTCGCACCGGGCGAGGGAGCCATCTCTATAAATGCCTCGAGAAACGGTCGAACGCCGAAATTGGTCATCGCGCTTCCGAAAAACATCGGCGTAAGCTCTCCTGATGTGACCTTTGCCATATCAAAATCATCACCGGCGATATCCAGAAGCGCAATATCCTCACAGAGCTTGTTATACAGAGCGGCACCCAGAATCGTTTTGAACTTCTCATCGTCGACACTGCCAGTTTCCGAAACGGCAATACTCTGTCCGTGCTCTCCGCTTTCAAACAGTTCAATCTGAGCGCTTCTGCGGTCATAAACGCCCTTGAAATCGCCGTCTGTTCCTATCGGCCAGTTCATAGGGCAGGAACGGATGCCAAGCGTCTCTTCAATCTCCTCCATCAATGAAAGAGGGTTTTTGCAAGCTCTGTCCATCTTGTTGACAAAGGTAAAAATGGGTATCCCGCGTTTTCTGCAAACGTGAAACAGCTTTTTTGTCTGCTCCTCAACGCCCTTTGCTCCGTCAATCAGCATGACGGCGCTGTCCGCCGCAGTCAGGGTTCTGTAGGTATCCTCGCTGAAGTCCTGATGTCCCGGCGTGTCCAGTATATTGATTCTATACCCGTTGTAATCGAAATTCAGAACACTTGAGGTGACGGAAATGCCTCTTTCCTTTTCGATCTGCATCCAGTCCGAAACGGCATATTTGTTTGTTTTTCTTCCTTTAACGGTACCCGCAAGCCTGATTGCTCCCCCGAACAGGAGCAGCTTTTCGGTAAGTGTCGTTTTACCGGCATCCGGGTGAGAAATAATCGCAAAGGTTTTTCTTCGGCTTACTTCGTTTTCAATTGACATTTCAGTATAACATCCTCAGCTTTTTATTTCTTTATTATGATTACATTTGCGTTTTTTGAAACAGAACATCCTTTTATTCGGCTTATTATGCCGCTTATCCGAGCGCAAAAAACAAATCCGAACCCTTTGCCAATAAGCTAACAGTCCGGATTTGTTTTAATTGGTGGACGATACAAGACTCGAACTTGTGACCTCCCGCACGTCAAGCGGATGCGCTACCAGCTGCGCCAATCGTCCGAATTTAATCGGCGAGTGTTATTTTACACCACACAAAGTAATTTTGTCAACTGTAAAATCCCATTAACGCGCATAGATTTTTTCAGTGCTTAGAAGATGACGTTTTTATTTTAAAAGCGGGCGCACGAGTTCCCATATAACCCCTATTACACCGCCGCCGAGTATTGTGACTAACACTCCCGGCTTCCACTTTCTCAGAACAAAAAATGCCGCTAAAATGAGTGCCACTGAAAAGATATCTGTCGATGAAAGCACGACTGCGCTACCCCATACCGTGTCGATGATAACTCCAAGTCCCGCAACGGCGATTAGTCCTGTGACACCGGGCTTGAGTCCTGACAGCACGTTCTGAACAGTTTTAAGCTGCCCATATTTCCTGTATACCACATAAAGCAGGCTCACAATGATAAAGGGCGGCAGCATAAACGCGAACGACGCGATAAAAGCACCAGCAATGCCGCCCACCTTCATACCGACAAAGGACGCCGCGTTTATTGCGACCGGTCCCGGCGTTATCTGCGACAGCGTCAGAAGATCCGAAAATTCGGTCATTGTCAGCCAGTGGTTAGCCGAAACGCACTGCTGCTGTATAAGCGGCAGCACGGCATATCCTCCGCCGAAGCCGAGGACTCCTATGAGCAAAAATGAAAGCACCAGTTTTATATATATCATGCTTTTTTTCTCCTGTCGCGCACCGCGCCGATTACAGCGCCAAATATCCCGCAGGCCACAATGACAAGCGCAACATTAATTTTCAGGAAAAAAGCCGCAAGGAAAGCGCCTATCATAATGAGGGCATAGAGCACCTGCTCTTTTTTTAGGTAGGGCGCAGCCATATCCACGACGAGGTCCGCAATCACCGCCGCGACTCCGGCGTTCATTCCGCGGAACGCCGCCGAGACGAATCGGTTGCCCCGTATCAAATCATAAAAATAACAGGCGGCGGCAAGTAAAACTATCGCGGGCAGGGATGTGCCCAAAAGCGCGCAAACAGCGCCCCAAAAGCCGCGAAGGCGATAGCCAACGAGGACACTTGCGTTTATTATCATTGCTCCCGGCGATGACTGCCCTATCGCGGTCATTTCCGTAAGCTCGTTTTCATCGAGCCAGCCGAGCTTTTCGACGAACCGTTCTCTCAGAAGCGGAATCATCACATATCCGCCTCCCAACGTAAAGGCTGACAGGCTAAGCGTTTGCAGAAAAATACCTATGTTTGTCGGTTTTTGATTTTTGCTTTGCATATACTAATAATCCTTCCGGAAAAAAACGGCGGACAGGCGACATGCGGGGGAGATACCCCGCACGGCCATCCGCCGTATAATTACTGTATTAACGTACCCAAACCTTGCACTCAGCAGCCTTGCCGTAGCAGCGGGCAATGACGCTGCCCCAGCCTTTGCCAACCGCTGTGACAAGTCCGGTCTGATCGACCGTCAGTATATCCTCTTTTGAAGACGACCACTCTGTTGTTCCCTGCACGTCCAGCGGATATATAGACGCATCAAGCTGTATCGTGCCGCCACTCGACATTGTAAACTCGGTTTTGGCTTGTCCGAGATAGGTTATCGAAATCGACTCAATTGTAGGTGTCGGTGTAGGCGTGGGCGTGGGACTCGGTGTCGGCGTAACTGTTTCGGAAGGCGAGGGTGTAGGCGTCGCCGTAACATAGCCGCCGCTTACTGTCGTTGTTATAAGAATTATAACCGCGATTATAACAGCCGCGATAAGGCAAAGCCCGAATATGAGCTGCCATTTTGTGTTGGTTTCGCTCCTCGCACTTGCGGAGGTCCCTTTCCTGACCGCGTCCGAAGACTGGAGTGTGCGCGCGCTCTGTTTCTGCTGTCTTGCTCCGCAGTACGGGCATTCAGCCTTCAAAACGGAATACTCCTGACCGCATTTGGGGCATATTGTTTTTTTAATCAGTCCCATCCAAAGCTCATCCTTTCTTTTTGTAAGAAAACCCTTTAAGCGCGCTAAATACTGTAAATATGATACTACGTTTCCCTTTAACAGTCAAGTTATTAAGCCCGGCCAAAAGCCGGCTCAGGGAGTATGCCGATAGCCTCCAAACGCTGCAGCTGAAAGGCAGCACAATATAACTTGCACTTTTTTGTGAGGAATGCTATAATGGATTTTTGTGAATGATATGATATATAAAATATGAAAAGTGGAGATACAGTGAACAACATAAGAAATGTAGCAATTATCGCCCACGTCGACCACGGCAAGACCACCTTAGTCGACGCCATGCTCTCGCAGAGCGGCACCTTCAGGGAAAATCAGGCCGTTGTTGAGCGCGTCATGGACTCAGGCGATCTCGAGCGCGAGCGCGGAATAACGATACTCGCGAAAAACACCTCCATCCATTATAACGACTGCAAAATCAACATCGTCGACACTCCGGGCCATGCTGATTTCGGCGGTGAGGTCGAGCGCATACTCAAAATGGTAAACGGCGTCATTCTTCTTGTCGACGCAGCCGAAGGCCCCATGCCGCAGACGCGCTTTGTTCTCGGCCGGGCGCTTGAGCTCGGTCACAAGGTCATTGTCGTTGTCAACAAGATTGACCGCCCCGACCAGCGCATATACGAGGTCATTGATGAGGTTCTTGAGCTTCTCATGGATCTTGACGCAACGGACGAACAGCTGGATTCACCAATGCTCTTCTGCTCGGCGAGGCAGGGCATCTGCTCCGTAAACCCCGATAATCTCGGGACGGATCTCCATCCTCTGTTCGACACGATTATTAATTACATTCCCGCGCCCGAACAGGACACGGAAGCTCCCTTCCAAATGCTTGTTTCCGCAATCGACTATAACGAATATGTCGGACGTATCGCAATCGGGCGTATTGAACGCGGTGTGGTAAATCAAAATCAGGAAATTACCATTTGCGACTTTCACGGAGAGCGAGCGCCAAAAAAGGCCAAGGCCGTGACGCTTTATGAATTTGAAGGGCTCGCGAAGATGCCTGTTGAAAAGGCCGCAGCCGGCAGTATCATCGCGATGAGCGGCATCGGTGACATCACAATCGGCGATACGATATGCGCAAACTCCTGCGTTGAGCCTCTGCCCTTCGTCAAAATATCGGCTCCCACAATTGAAATGACCTTTGCGGTCAATGACAGTCCTTTTGCAGGACGAGAGGGACAGTTCGTGACCACACGTCAGATACGCGACAGACTCATGCGTGAAACTCTGAAGGACGTTTCCCTTCACGTAACTCCGATTGAAAACAGCGACGCCTTCAATGTTGCCGGACGCGGCGAGATGCACCTTTCCATTCTGATTGAAACTATGCGCCGTGAGGGTTACGAATTTCAGGTTTCTCCCCCACGCGTACTTTTCAGGGAAATTGACGGCGTAACCTGTGAGCCTATGGAGCGCGTCATTGCCGACGTTCCCGAAAACGCTTTCGGAGCCGTAATGGAAAAGCTTTCCTCACGCAGGGGCGACTTCGTGCAGATGAGTCCGGTCGGCAACCGTATCAAAATGGAGTTTATTGTGCCGTCAAGAGGACTTTTCGGCTACCGCAATGAGTTTTTGACCGACACCCGCGGCGAGGGAATACTTGCAACGGTGTTCGACAGCTACGCCCCGAAGAAGGGTGAGGTCACCCGCCGTAGCACAGGTTCGCTCATTTCCTTTGAAACCGGCGAGGCGGTTGGCTACGGACTTTTCAACGCGCAGGACCGCGGCTCTATGTTTATCAGTCCCGGAGTTCTCGTCTATGCCGGCATGGTAGTCGGAAGCTGCCCGAAAATGGAGGATATCTGCGTCAACGTTTGCAGAAAAAAGCAGCTTACCAATACGCGTGCCTCCGGAAGTGATGAAGCTCTGCGTCTCATTCCTCCTCGGAACATGAGCCTTGAGCAGTGCATGGAGTTTTTGGCTGACGATGAGCTTCTGGAGGTCACTCCGAAGAGCCTTCGCATAAGAAAGAGGATTCTTGACCACGGCCTCCGCATGAAAACAATCATGAAAAATAAATAAAAGTTAATGTATGGACTGAAAAACTCTCTCTTTACAAACTTTACTATATGTGATAAGCTTTTAAAGCTTTAGCCCCTGCGCTTAGTTTTGGGACACAGCCGACAAACGGCCCCTTTCTTCCCCATCACTCAGCCGGAGGGTATGTATAAAATGAAAGGGGATCATACTATGATCACAAAAGACCAGAAAACCGCAGTTATTGAGAATAACCGCACACATGAGACCGATACCGGCTCACCCGAGGTGCAGATTGCCATTCTCACCGAGCGCATCAACCAACTCACCGAGCACCTCAAAGTTCACAAAAAAGACAACCACAGCCGTCTCGGGCTTCTTAAGATGGTCGGCAAGCGCCGCCGTCTGCTTGACTACCTTATGGATAAGGACATCGAGCGTTATCGTGCCTGCATCGCTAAGCTGGGTATCAGAAAGTAATAAAGCTATACGGGGGCTGTTTCGCGTTTCGTCGGAACAGCCCCATTATACAGTTTTACTTTCCCAACATTGATATTATGAGTCGCTTTGACTATAATATAAGAAAATACACCGAAGTAAAAAAGCGGAGGTCTGACCTTTAGCAATTGAAAATGCGCTTATCCGTTTGGATAAACCTGTTTTCAAGTGTTAAAGGGATCGGCTCCGCAAATGGGATAATTCCCGAAAGGAGCAAACTAATGATTATAAAGAAAAAAGAATTCAGCAAAGTCCACCGCTATGAGACCACCTTCGCAGGTCGTCCCCTCGTTTTCGAAACGGGCAAAATGTGTGAATTGGCTAATGCCTCTATTCTCACCAAATACGGTGAAACCACGGTTCTCGTCAACGTAACGGCTTCTCCGAGGCCCCGCGACGGAGTCGATTTTTTCCCGCTCTCTGTCGATTTTGAGGAAAAGCTTTATGCGGTCGGCCGTATTCCCGGCAGCTTCATGCGCCGTGAGTCCCGTCCCTCGCTTCAGGCAGTCCTCGCTTCCCGCATGATTGACCGTCCTATGCGTCCCCTTTTCCCCTATGACCTGCGCAATGACGTTGTCATTTCCTGCACTGTTCTCTCCGTCGACCGTGACTGCTCGCCCGAAATCACCGCGATGATTGGCGCGGGCGCGGCTGTCGCTGTTTCCGACGTACCCTTCAACGGACCTGTTGCCGGCATTGCACTCGGCTGGGACGGCGAAAATTACCTCTTTAACCCCACTAAGGCTGAGCGAGAGAGAAGCAAAATGAACGTAACTGTCACCGCAACGCACCAGAAGGTCGTTATGATTGAAGCAGGCGGCGACGAGATTCCCGACGATGTCATGTATAACGGCATAGTCGCGGCTCACAATGAGATTCAGGTCGTTCTGAACCTCATCGACAAGATGGTTTCCGAAATCGGCAAGGAAAAATTCACCTATGAGCACGCCGCTTTTGACACCGAGCTTTTCGACACCCTCTGCACCAACGAAATCGAAGGCATGCGCTACTGCATGGATACCGACGACAAGAACGTCCGTGAAGCCAGAGTCAACGAATGGATTGATGCGGTCAATGCCAAATACGGAGAGCAGTTCCCCGAAATGGGCAAGTATATGGAAGAGATTCTCTACCGTATGCAGAAAAAGATAGTCAAGGCCTGGCTGCTCGCCGGCAAGCGTGTCGACGGACGCGCGATGAACGAAATCCGTCCTCTCGCAGCAGAGGTCGGAGTCATTCCGAAAGTCCACGGTTCCGGTCTTTTCACCAGAGGACAGACTCAGGTTCTCACCGTTGCGACCCTTGCGACCATCGATATGGAGCAGAAGCTCGACACCATCTGGGAAGAGGAAGATAAGCGCTTCATGCACCACTACAACTTTCCCTCCTACTCCGTAGGCGAAGCAAAGGCAAGCCGCTCGACGAACCGCCGTGAATTTGGCCACGGAGCCCTCGCTGAAAAGGCACTTGAGCCAGTGATTCCCTCCGTTGAGGAATTCCCCTATGCCATCCGCCTTGTCTCCGAGGTTTTGTCCTCCAACGGCAGTACCTCGCAGGGCAGCATCTGCGGCAGCACTCTCGCCCTCATGGACGCGGGCGTTCCGATAAAGGCTCCTGTCGCGGGTATCTCCTGCGGACTCATTCAGGACGATAACGGCGGCTTCACCACCTTCATCGACATTCAGGGCGTTGAGGACTTCCACGGCGAGATGGACTTCAAGGTTGCCGGCACGAAAAAGGGCATTACCGCTATCCAGATGGACCTTAAAAACAACGGTCTGACCCACGAGATAATCAAAAGCGCTCTCGACATCACCAAGGAAGCGCGCTATCAGATACTCGACGAGATTATGCTCCCCTGCATTGCGGAACCACGCAAGGAAGTAGCTGAGACCGCGCCCAAGATGATTACCATTAAGATTGACGTCGACAAGATTCGCGAAGTCATCGGCTCCGGCGGCAAGGTCATCCAGAAAATCACTGCTGATACCGGCTGCAAAATTGACATTGAGGACGACGGCACAATCTATATCGCAAGTCCAGATATCAACGCCTGCAGACAGGCTCAGGCTATTATAGGCAACATCGTGTTCGTGCCCGAGGTCGGCAAGCTTTATTACGGCAAGGTCGTCCGCGTAATCCCCATCGGAGCCTTCGTAGAGCTGGCTCCCGGCAAGGACGGCATGTGCCACATCAAGGATCTCGAATTCAAGCGCACAGAAAAGGTCGAGGATGTCCTCAACATCGGCGACATGACCTGGGTCAAGGTTGTCGAGGTCGACGAGCGCGGCAGAGTGAATCTCTCCCGCAAGGAAGCCCTTAAGGATCGCGAAGCTCAGGGCTTAACGGACTGAGTAATTCTATAATATGAAAAGCCGGGGCGGGTCCATCCCCGCTCCGGCTTTTTTAACGGAGAAATGGAAATGTTTGAATTAAACACGCTCCCCAACGGCGTTCGGATAATATGCGAGAAAATGCCCTATGTGCGCTCCGCAGCGGTCGGTATTTTTATCGATGTCGGTTCGAGAGATGAAGCACCCTCCGAAAACGGAAGCGCCCACTTTATTGAGCACATGCTCTTCAAGCGCACGTCAAAGCATTCCGCCGCAGAGCTTGCCTATGCAATGGACGCAATCGGCGGACAGATTAACGCCTATACGACACGCGAAAACACCTGCTTTTACGCCAGAGTGCTGGATACTCACCTTGATACCGCAATCGACCTTCTCACCGAGATGTTTTTCGACTGCGCCTTCGACGAGAGTGAAACCGGCAGTGAGCGCGGAGTCGTCCTCGAAGAAATCGGAATGTACGAGGACACCCCCGACGACGCCTGCTACGAAAGACTGATGAGCGGCTGTTTCAAGGGCTCTCTCGGGCGTCCCGTTCTGGGAAAGCCCGCGACACTCGGAAAAATGTCCGGTGAAAGCCTTAAAGCCTTTAAGGAGAAACGCTACACCGCGGGGCAGATTATCATTTCTCTCTGCGGAAATTATGACGAGCACCACCTCGAACACATAAAGGAGCGCTTTTCCGGCATGGAAAAATCAAAACACGGCAAGCGGAAAACCGCTGCTTACAGCACCGCTCTTTCCGTTCGCCGCAAAAAGACCGAGCAGAACCAGTTCTGCCTTGCCTTTCCCTCGAACGAAGTCTCAAGCGACGACCGTTTTGCGATGAATCTCCTGACAACAATTCTTGGCGGCGGAGTTTCGTCCAGGCTTTTCCAGAATATCCGTGAAAAATACGGATTATGCTACTCTATCTTCTCCTTCCAGTCCTGCTTTGCGGACACGGGCATCCTGTCCGTCGCAACCGCCGTAAGCAAGGAAACAGAGATGCGCACGCTCGGACTTATCGGCGATGAGCTCAAGCGCTTCCTTGATGGAGGCGTAGATGAGGACGAACTGTCAAGGGCGAGAGAACAGGCGAAGTCCTCGCTCGTAATGAGCCTCGAATCCACAAATTCGCGTATGCTCAAAATGGGAAACTCTCTGCTTGCGCTCGGAAAGTGCCTTACGCCCGACGAACTGCTCGCGCGCTATGACGCCGTGACTAACGCCGACATTCTGGAGCTTGCACAAAAACGTCTTGATTTCAAGCAGCTGTCCTTTTCGGCTCTTGGAAAAACTTCAGACGCTGAGGTGTATATCAAAGCTCTGGGGCTGTGAGCAAGCTGCCTTTGCCAATTCTCACGAAATAATATATGATATAACATATAAGTCAGCGAGGCCTGCCGAAAAATCGGCAGACCTCGTAATATTTAATGAGCGGATACCGCCGATTCTATTCGAAAGTAGTTGATGCGTTTTGTTTCCTGTATGCGTCGCTGTCCTTAACACTCAATTCGGTGTTTATTTCAGTCAGGCGCGTCTCAAGTTCCTTGCGTTTTTCTTCGCTGCCATTAAAGTTTTTCAGTTTCTGTTCGATTTGCTTTTTTTCTTCCTTGAGCTTTTTTATTTCGGCATCAACTTTATCCGTGTTGACAGTACACTTCAGTTCACCATTTGAGCCGCCGCTTTTCTGCGGCCTATCCGACTTTGCAGGCTTCTCGCTTTGAACTGCCGAGCCCTCTGCTTCTGTTGGCTGAGCGTCATTGTTCTCCTGACTTTCATCTGCCTCCGCAGCTTCACTTTTAAGAGACTGATCCGGACTGTCAAAAACAATTTTCTGCTTGCCGTTTTCATCTGTCTCATACCGGTAAGTGCCCGCGGATGCTTCGGGCTTGTCCCCGCTTTTTATAAATTCATCGTGCGAAACGTCTGAAGTGCCGGCCTGTACTATTGATTCCGTTTGAGCAATTTCCTTTGTTTTATCAGCGGAACTTACTGCCTGACCTTGAGTATTTTCTGTTCTATCGGCATAGAGCTTTGAAGAGGTAGTATTAGCATTCACCGAGTCTATCACCATTATATATTCTCCTTTTTCATTAAATTTGCTTCTTTTCTTTCAGCGCCGATTTAAATTAAACTATCCTTGTTTTTATACTTAGCACAATGATCCGCCGGATTCATCTCGTCGGCATCTGCTAATGTATTTATTCCATTTTTATCCGGAGCATCAACAGGGTTGATGTGAAATATTTCCATTGAATTATAATTGCCGCAGAATGCGTAACACGTTCTGCGGCAATTTATTATATTTGCTTTTTTCGGAATAATCCTTTAGCTGAGGTCCGCTTTATCCTTCCATTGCCTGACGCATGAAGTAATTGAATCTGCGCTCTCTTTCGAGCGAGGTGCCCTCCGTGTGTCCGGGATAAACCTCATAGTCGCCCGGCAGCTCCGCTATTTTTTTCAGGGATTTCATCATGTCCTCGCCGCTGCAGCCGGGCAAATCGGTGCGCCCACAGGAATCCTTAAACAGCGTATCGCCCGTAAAAAGAGCGTCTCCGCAGCGGAATATGACGCTGCCCTCCGAATGTCCCGGCGTCTCAATGACCTCGAACGTCAGCGAACCGACGGTGAATTTGTCGCCCTCTTTGAAAAACACGGTGCCCTTGGGCGGGGCGTATTTGAAGCCCATTTCGGTAATGGCCTTCCTCACGTCCTTGTGGCTCATGCAGACCTCCGCGCCCGTCTGCTTCATAACATCCTCGACGGCTCCGGTGTGGTCGAAATGTCCGTGAGTGAGAAGGATAAGCTTGCATTTCAGCCTATTTTCCTCAAGGTAATGCATTATTGTGTTGGACTCCGCGCCCGGGTCAATAACAGCGCATTCAAGCGCTTTTTCATCCGTGACTATATAACAGTTTGTCTGGACATGACCCAGCGTGAAGGATTTTATAAGCATATTCAGTCTCCTTTATTTTATCGCATGAAGTATTTTCCGTGTATCTAAAGCTCGTCGGTATCCAAAAGAAGTGTGACTGGCCCGTCGTTCACGGACGTAACCAGCATTTCAGCTCCGAACACTCCGCACTCGACATGAAAGCCTTTCTCGCGCACCTGCGCGACACAGCGCTCATACAGCGGCTCCGCTATTGCTCCGCCCGCCGCCTTCGTGAAGCCCGGTCTGCGGGAAGCGCAGTCCGCGTATAGCGTAAACTGCGAAACTATGAGCATTTCCGCTCCGACCTTGTCGGGCGAAAGATTCATTTTGCCGTTTTCATCCTCAAAAACGCGAAGACCGCAAAGCCTGTCCGCGATTTTGTCGGCCTCCGCCGTTGTATCGCTGACAGAGACACCGAGAAGCACTAAAAAGCCCTTGTCTATTTTCCCGACCGTTTCGCCCGCCACCGTAACGGAGGCGCTTTTAACTCTGGTAACTACCGCTCGCATAAAACCAGCTTCTCCTTCATAAACAAATAACCTGTTTCAGACTAGTCGCCGGCACGCGTGATTTCGGAAACTCCGGCAACGGTTTTGAGGCGGCCAATTATAACATCCAGCTCGCCGGTATTCTTGACCTCCAGCGTCACGACAGCGGTTGATTTAATCCCGTCAAGATCTCTGGCCGTCAGGCTCAGCACCTTGGCGCCAAGCGAATTCAGCACCGTTGCGATATCCATGACAAAGCCGCTGCGCTCACGTGCCATAATCTTGATTGTTGTTACATAGCTTTCGCTCGGTGCGCTTGTCCAGCTGACAGTAATCCAGCGTCCGCCGTCCACGGGATCGTCCTTACTCGAAAGATAGTTTTTGCAGTCCGCTCTGTGGACCGAAACTCCGTATCCGCGCGTTATGAAGCCGACAATTTCGTCGCCGGGAACGGGTGTGCAGCAGCGCGAGAACTTGACAAGGCAGTTGTCCAGCCCCTCGACCAGAACGCCGTGGACGTTCTGCTTTTCGGCCTGCTGCGCCTTTCGCTGCTCCGCCTTTTCGGTCATCTTTTCAAGAGTGGTTTTCTGCGGGAGCTTTTGGCTCTTTGTAATCTCGTCTTTGATTCTGTTGACGACTTTTGTTGTGGTTACGCCGCCGTAGCCTATCGAGGCATATACATCGTCAAGCGAAAAAACCGCAAGCCTTTTCAGTATATTGGGGAGCATTTCCTCATCCATAACGGCGGACATCGGAATCCCCGCGAGCCTCAGCTCGCTTTCGAAAGACGCCTTGCCGTTAATAATGTTCTCTTCTCGCTTTTCCTTTTTGAACCATTGCTTGATTTTTGTACGCGCGGAGCCGCTTTTAGCAATTTTCATCCAGTCGCGGCTTGGTCCAGGCGCGGATTTTGAGGTCAGAACCTCAACTATATCGCCGTTTTGCAGCACTCTTTCAAAGGGAACGATTCTGCCGTTCACCTTCGCGCCGACCATTCTGTTGCCGATTGCCGAATGTATGCCGTAAGCGAAGTCTATCGGCGTCGCGCCGGCCGGAAGGTTGATAACGTCGCCCTGCGGGGTAAAGACGAAAACCTCGTCCGAAAACATATCAATTTTCAGGTCGTGTATAAAGTTTTCGACGTCGCTGTCCGCCTGAGTTTCGAGCAGTCTGCGCACCCATGCGAATTTCTCCTCGTCTCCCTGCTTCACGCCCTGGTCGCCGGATTTGTATTTCCAGTGCGCCGCAATGCCGTATTCCGCCGTGTGATGCATGTCCCAGGTCCGTATCTGCACCTCGAAGGGAATGCCTTCGGAGCCGATAACGGTCGTGTGTATACTCTGGTACATATTCGGCTTAGGAGTTGAGATATAGTCCTTGAACCTCCCCGGAAGCGGCTTGTACATGTCGTGAATATGCCCCAGCACATTGTAGCAGTCGGCGATATTGTCAACAACGACACGGAACGCGCAGAGGTCAAAAATTTCATTTATCTGCTTGTTTTGGGAGTACATCTTACGATAAATACTGTAGATATGCTTGATTCTGCTGGATATAGTACCATTAATGCCCCAGTCGTCCAGCCTCGATTTAATTTTTTCCTCAACACTCTGCATGAAGGATTCCAAGGTCACCATGCGCGCTGAAAGCGCGTCCGTTACCTCTTTATAGCCTACGGGGTCAAGGTATAAAAGCGAAAGGTCCTCGAGCTCCCATTTGACCTTCTGCATACCGAGACGGTGCGCGATGGGCGCGTAAATCTCCATCGTTTCAAGCGACTTCGTGCGTTGTTTTTCTTTTGTCTGGTATTGCATCGTGCGCATATTATGCAGACGGTCGGCAATTTTAATCAGAATGACTCTGATATCCTTTGCCATAGCCATAAGCATCTTGCGCATATTTTCCATCTGCTCGTCCTCTTTGCTGGTGTACTGGACGCGCGTCAGCTTTGTAACACCCTCGACAAGGTCGGCGACAGTCGTACCGAAGCGCTTGGCGATATCAGCGTGTGTCATCTTGGTATCTTCAATGCAGTCGTGCAGAAGCGCGGCGATGATAGAATCCTCGTCGAGTCCCATTTCGACGCAAATCTGCGCCGCCGCTATGGTATGAGTTACGTAATCGGAGCCTTCCCTGCGCTTTTGCCCCTCATGCGCGACTTTTGCGCACTCATAGGCCGCGCGTATGCGCGCGACGTCCGCCGAGGGATTGGCGTCCAGGACGGCCTTTTCCAACTGCTCATACATTTCTTCGGGGTCCTGTAATTCGCGTTTGTCGTCTTCCTGCATAGATATACCTCTATAACCCTGTCTTTATAATTTCGGCTCTTGCGCGGATAGTTTCAGCTCCATAGCAGACGAAACAGCGGCGACGCTGTAAGTTCGGTCTTCTCCCCATCGTCACGTACAGAGCAAAGCATTTTTTCTTCGGTCATAGTCACATTAATGAGCTTAAGCTCCCTGAGTATTCGAATACCCAGACAGAGCTTCAAGGGGTCCATCGAATCAGCTACGTTTCCTTTTGAACACATTTCAAAGCTCAGCTCCAAACACCCGCCAAGCTGCTTAATGCGGCGCCAGAGACCGACAAGCTCGTCCCGCTCCGGTCGAAACAGTCTGAGCTCATCTATATGTAAATCGTCTCTTTCGATAATGCCGCGGCATTTTTTGGGTATTTCCGATTTTCGTATGTCTGCTACAAGAAGCTGGACGCTTTTATGCTGATGAAAGTCATTAATCTGCGGAGTAAAGCAGATATCCACCGTCTCGCCTTCGGATGCGCCGAGAGTCTCCGGAGTCCGTGAAAAGAATACACAGTCAAAAGGTATTCCTTTATAGGAAATGCGCAGGCGCAGGTGTTTACCGTTCCCGATGGGTGAAACGCTCTCCAGCATAGCGCCGAAGATACACAGCAGCGCCTGCTCGTTTCCGCTCCCACAGGGTTCAAGCTCCGAGAGGGCTTCGACATTCTCAATGCTCAGAGAGGCAGGACTGCATATCAACACCTCCGGCTCAAGCTTGGGATGCTGCGTTGGCGGGTTTGAGCTGTAATATTCGGCAAGAGCCTGCCTGAATGGGTCGATGTTTTCCGGCTTTATATTTAGCCCAGCTGCGAAAGCATGTCCACCGAAGCTTACAAGATGCTCTGAGCAAGCGGAGAGCGCGTCAAAAAGATTGAAGTCGCTGTAGCTTCGGCAGGAGCCCTTTCCGTTTGCGTCGTCCACGCAAATCATGATAGTCGGCAGCTTATATTCCTCGGTCAGCCGCGACGCCGCGATTCCGACTACCCCGGGATGCCAGGAGCCGCTCTCGAGGACAATCGGGCTTTTTGGCTCGGTGTTCGAAAGCACTGCCATTGCGTCCTCCCAAACCTCTGTCTCGAGTTCCTGACGGCGGCGGTTAAGGGAGCAGAGCTCTTTTGCCCAGACCTGTGCCTCATCGTAGCTCTTTGAAAGGAGCAGTTTAATCGCCGTTTCGGTCTGGCAGAGCCGCCCAGCAGCATTTATGCGCGGTGCTAAGGTGAAACCGACTGTTGCGGCTGAAAGAGGTTTTTTTGAGGTACCCGCCTCGTCAAGCAGAGCCGCGAAGCCTGGAAGAGGGTTGTTTCTTAGCTTTTCAAGTCCCAGAAACGCCAAATAACGATTTTCGCCAACAAGCGGCATGACATCCGCGATGGTTCCCACCGCAATCAGATCTGCATAGCGCTCAAGCGGTGCGTCAGTCTCTTTTTCCAGGGCGCAAACGAGCTTAAATGCGACTCCGACTCCAGCAAGCTCATCAAAGGGATATTTTGAATCGGAGCGTTTCGGATCAATGACCGCTGCGGCGTCCGGCAGAAGCAGCGGACACTCGTGGTGGTCGGTTATTATCATGTCCATTCCCAGACTTTTTGCAAATTCCGTCTCCGATGTTGCCGTAATACCGCAGTCGACCGTTACAATAAGCTCAACCCCACGGTTGTGCAAAGCCTCAATCGCTTTTACATTTATGCCGTAGCCCTCGTCCAGCCTGTCCGGTATATATACCTCACAGTCGAGTCCGCAGTTTTTAAAATAGTCATACAGCAGACAGGCCGAGGTGATGCCGTCCACATCGTAGTCGCCGTACACGGCGGTTTTTTGCTTTGCTTCTATAGCAAGCGCTATGCGCGAAACGGCTTTGTCCATGTCTGACAGCAGCATCGGGTCGCAAAGCAGAGTATTGTCCCGTCTTAAACAAGCTATCGCTTTTTCCGGTGTATCCAGCCCTCTCGCGCGCAAAACCGCAGAGATAAGCGGTTTAAAGCCTGCGGCAGAGAAAGCATTATCTATATTGTCCGCGACACACGGCATTTTCCAGTCGATTTGTTCCATTGCAATCCTTAATCCGCGTTCCGCCCACGCAAAGCCAGTATTTGACCGTGTTTTTATGCTTTATCGGTTCATTTTCCCGATTTAATCAGAAATATATTATAACAGGTTATTGCGTTATGGGCAAGACACAAGAGAAAAAAGCCCTTTTTTGAGGGTAAATCACTGCGCTCTGTTCGACCTGTCTCTCTTGACACGGTTCGCTTTGCGTGCTAACATACACAGTGTCGCCGCCTCTAACACTTGCCGGTGTGGCGGAACTGGCAGACGCCCGGGACTTAAAATCCCGTGAGGGTAACTCCTCGTACCGGTTCGATCCCGGTCACCGGCACCACAACAATACCCAATCATTGATACAATGGTTGGGTATTGTTGTTTTCATATTAGAGATAAAAAATGTTTTACAAAACAAATATTACCTGTTATAATATATGAATGACGCGTCATTCATATATTTGAAAAGGATATTATCATGGTCACCTACCCTATGGAGATTCAAGATCAAATGAACTATTTTGCTTTAAAAATTGGTAGCCAACTGCTTAATTGTGTTTTGACTTTTGATGGACAGTTGGATGCGCAACTTTTGAAAGAAGCAATCAGACGTTCCATTGAAATTGAAAAAATTCTGGGCTGCCGATTAGTTCAGAGCAACAACTTAGTATATTGGAAAAGCCGAGACGATTCGGCGCATTTAGTCCCATGCGAAATTGTCGAATCAGCAAATACGCAGAAGGACATGGAGAACTTTTGGATTCAAGAAATTGATTTAGAAAATGGTCCATTGATTCAAGTCAAATTATTGAGAAGCGATAAAGACTGTTTATGTATTAAAATAAGCCATGTTATTTGCGATGCAGGAGGGCTCAAAAATTATGTTGTTCTGCTTTCTAAGCTATATTCCGAGTTGGCAGACGGCAAAGCTATTCCAGATAAATATCAGTCAGTAGATATCCGCGGTCAAGCTCAAATTTTGCAAAATCTGCAGCCTTCTGTTTCTGCTATACTCAACGAAAAGAGCCGTAGCTTTTTTACAAGTGTTCAGCCGCATTGGTCATTTCCTTCCAACGGTTATCAAAAAAGCAAACTCAGATATAGCATTCTAAAAATTGATAAAGCGCTCTTTCATGCAATAATGAATACAACAAAAGAAAAAATGGTTACTTTAAATGATATGCTACTTACTGCATTTTGCTGTGCTTTGCGCAAAGAAGAGCATTATCCTTTAAACAAGCCCTTCCTTATACAGATACCGGTGGATTTGCGCAGATATCTTGTAAATAATAACATTTGTCGGATTTGCAACCTGTCTGGAACGGAATACCTGAATATTGCTATCGAAAATAACGATTTTACGGATGTTTTGAAAAAAATTAACGATTACATGCAAACAACTAAGTCCAATTGCCCGGGCTTGACAAGCTCTTTTGCAATGGAGTTTTTGAAAAATGCGCCTTTTGAACAGGCGATGTCGATGGCACATAGCTCCATGGAAAAATCGAAACAGTATAATTTGTCAATTCCAATTTTGAGCAACATGGGAATAATTCCTGATAACTGCAAACATTTCGGGAAATTAACCGCAATAGGCGCCTATCTTATAAGTCCGGTAATGTATTCGCCGGGATTCATGTTAGGCTTTAGCAGTTTTGGAGACACGCTGACATTTACAATTGGGTTTTGTGAAGATTCAATCCATATTGAGCATATTCAGAAGTTTCAGAAACGAATTGTTACCGAGTTGGAAGATGCCTGCGCCTACACATGACAAATAACAGATTATTTTATGAAGGGAATGAACCAATTGGCTAACAAAAAAACTGAGCGTAGTGAAGAACGTAAAAATGACAGGAGAAACAGTATTCTTAAAGCTGCGGTTAAAACATTTACTCAAAAAGGATACAATTATACAACGGTAAAAGAAATAACAGTGGAAGCCGGCGTTTCGGTTGGAACGTTCTATTTATACTTCACAAGCAAAGAAGATGTTTTTGAAAAGCTCTTTGATATTGTTGCTCAAATTCATTCTAATGTTTATAACGATATTATTGGGCAGGAGGGTTTTAATGCTGTTCAGCGCTTTTGCAGAATCACAAGCTCTTCACTATGGGTCTTTGAGAAATACAGAGAACTGTCACGTATCATGCTCATAGAGGCAGTGGGTTTAAATTCCAAAATTGAAATAAAACGAATTGCTATTAAAAATGACTCATATTTGAGAATGAAGGATGCACTTCATACCTTGCAGGACAAAAAGCTAATTAAAATACCGGATGTCAAAATTGGGGCTTTAGTTCTGGAGGGAGCAACTATTAATGTATGTACATATTGGCTGCTGAATGAAATTGAAGAGCCCTTGAGAACTTTCGCATATGCCATGAATATCTTCATGCTGCAGGCTTTGGGTTTGAATTTTGAACCCAGTGAGGTTAAAAAGTCGATTGAAGAAGTCTTGTCCGAAATGGATGCTGTTTCCGATAAGTACGCTCCGTTTTAATAGAATTGGGAGCTATAAAATTAAAATTGAGAAATTTCTTATTGACAAAACTTAATTTAGTGAATATACTAATATCAAATCGATTAATTTTGATATGAGGTGATGTTTTGCCAAGCATATATGAAGAACAATCAAAGGTATTCAAGGCACTTTGTGACGAGAACCGACTGGTAATCCTTGAACACCTGCGCAGCGGAGAGAAATGCGCCTGCGTGCTTCAGGAAAAAATGGACATCGGCCAGTCGGGGCTGTCTTACCACATGAAAATATTATGTGATTCCGGACTAGTTGAAAGCCACCAAGAGGGTAAGTGGACTCACTATAAGCTAAGCAGCAGCGGCAGGGAGTATGCCGTTAAGCTTCTCAATGAGCTTACTACGCCAGTTACAAATAACAAATCAGAGACTTGCTGCCAATAAAGATCATCCTCTTAGGGATGGTTTTATTTTGCAAAATACATCAAAATTATTTGATTTAATTATCTTGGAGAGGACGATGATGGAACATGGGGGTATGGGACTTCATACAAAATCAGGTGCTTGGTATGAAATGGCTGGGTGTACTTATTGGAAACGGACTGACTTCACTCGGTCTTGATGTTACCGGAAGGCTGGGAGGCAGCATTCAGTTTTTTATATATGATGTCATCAAAATTACTTTTCTCCTCTGTCTGCTGATATTTATTATTTCGTATATACAAAGCTATTTCCCTCCGGAGAGGAGTAAGAAGATACTTGGCCGCTTTCACGGCGTAGGCGCAAACTCGGTTGCGGCTCTTCTGGGGACTGTTACACCGTTTTGCTCCTGCTCTTCAATACCGCTTTTTATCGGTTTTACAAGCGCGGGGCTGCCTGTAGGCGTTACCTTTTCGTTTCTTATTTCCTCTCCGATGGTTGACCTCGGCTCGCTCGTTCTGCTGATGAGCATTTTCGGTGTTAAGGTCGCTGTTGTTTATGTCATTTTCGGGCTGATAATTGCCGTCGTTGGCGGCACAATCATAGAAAAGCTCCGCATGGGAAGGTATGTAGAAGAATTCATTACGTCCGCAAGCAGCGTGAACATTGAGTCGCCTGAGCTTACACAGAATGAGCGATTAATTTACGCCAAAGAGCAGACTGCGACTACCTTTAAAAAAGTGTTCCCATATGTTCTTATCGGCGTTGGCGTCGGTGCCGTAATCCACAACTGGATACCCGAGGCGTGGGTCGTTAAGGTTTTGGGAGGAGACAATCCGTTCGGAGTAATCCTGGCAACCTTGGTAGGCATTCCGATGTATGCGGATATTTTTGGAACAATTCCCATTGCAGAGGCCCTGCTCGGCAAGGGCGCACTGCTCGGCTCGGTGCTTGCGTTTATGATGGCGGTGACGACCTTGAGCCTGCCGTCCATGATTATGCTCAGAAAAGCGGTTAAGCCCCAATTGCTCGCGTTGTTCATTGGCATATGCACCGTAGGTATCATTATAGTCGGCTATCTTTTTAACGCATTACAACCTTTATTAGTATAAGGAGGAAGACAAAAATGGCATTGTTCGCTAAAATAAAGAAAAAAGAAGAACCTTCATGCTGCTGTGGGAGCTGCGATGCTGAGAGTATGGCAAAAGCAGAAAGCGCGAAAGCAGAAGGTGTGTCAATAAAAATATTGGGCAGCGGCTGCGCTAAATGCAACCAGCTTGAAGCGGCGACAAAAGCGGCGCTTGAGCAGCTCGGTATGGATACCACCGTCGACCATGTAACAGATTTTTCGCAGATAGCTGCCTATGGAGTGATGACAACCCCCGCGCTGGTCGTGGACGGTAAGGTCGTGTCCTACGGCAAAGTCTTGAAAGCAGAAGAGGTCGTCAGGATATTGCAAAAGGTAAGATGAAAAACACAGGCACATAAAGAATGATACTCTTTATGTGCCTAATATTTAAAAAAGGCTAGACAATTCTTTTTCTTAATCATATAATATGAGTATATGAGCATATACGAATGTGAAGGAGGGAGATAGATGACTGATATTTTCAAAGCGCTTTCAGATGAAACGAGACTTCGCATTGTTTCCTTACTGCTTAACGGAGAGATGTGTGTCTGCGAAATTGAAGAATGCCTTAGCCTTACACAGTCAAATGCCTCAAGGCACCTGACTGCGCTTAAAAATGCAGGCATACTAAGCAGTATAAAGCATGCACAGTGGACGTATTACAGGCTCAGCGAAGATTTTGTGAAGGATAATCAGGAGCTATTTAACTACCTGTCTGTTAAAGTCAAACAGCTTCCCGGCTATGAAGCGAATATTGAACAGATGCAGAAGTGTAAATGTATGGATCTGTGCAAAACAAAAGATTAGTTGGAGGTTTTTACAATGGATAAAGAAAAAAACACAAGACTTTCGTTTCTTGACAGATTCTTAACACTTTGGATTTTCATTGCGATGGGAATCGGCGTGCTTTGCGGATACCTGTTTCCCGGTCTGGCGAAAGCTCTTGAAGGTATGAGCACTGGAACAATATCCTGGCCTATCGCCATCGGTCTAATCGTTATGATGTACCCTCCTCTTGCCAAGGTTAAATATGAGGAGATGGGCAAGGTCACGCAAAACAAAAAGGTGTTGCTTCTTTCCTTAATTCAGAACTGGATAGTCGGGCCCATACTAATGTTTGTGCTTGCGGCACTGCTACTGCCTGATCTTCCGAATTATGCAATCGGCATTATAATAATCGGTCTCGCCCGCTGTATTGCTATGGTCATCGTCTGGAATACACTAGCCAAGGGAGACAATGAATACTGCGCGGCTTTGATTGCTTTAAATTCCATCTTCCAAATCCTTTTATATTCAGTTTATATTTACCTCTTTGTAACGGTTTTCCCCAAATGGCTCGGACTGTCGTGGGGTGGGCAGACTGTGGATATTTCAATCGGTGCTGTTGCAAAAAGCGTACTGATTTATCTTGGCATTCCGTTTGCGGCTGGCTTTGTAACAAGGCTTACTCTTGTTAGAGCAAAGGGCAAGGAATGGTATGAGAAAACTTTTATTCCTAAGATATCACCTCTCGCGCTGATTGCACTGCTTTATACGATAATAGTCATGTTTGCTCTTAAAGGGCAGTTCATTGTATCGCTTCCTTTAATTGTTGTGAGAATCGCAATTCCTCTGCTTATTTACTTTGCGGTCATGTTCCTTGTCAGCTTTTTCATGTCGTACAAAAAAGGCTTCAATTATGAGCAGACTGTAACGCTTTCGTTTACCGCAGCCAGCAATAATTTCGAACTTGCAATAGCCGTTGCGGTAGCGGTTTTCGGTATCGGATCGGATCAGGCTTTCGCGGCTGTCGTCGGGCCGCTTATCGAGGTGCCTGTTATGATTGGTCTTGTTAATGTCGCGCTCTTCCTGAAAAAGAAATACTTCGATACGGCCGGTAATCCGAAACGGATTTCGGACAGGTAAAATATGATTTTGTAAGGAGCTGTTATTATGAAAAAAATGGTCATTTACGAACCCGCGATGTGCTGTTCCACAGGTCTGTGCGGTGTAAGCGTAGACCCGGAGCTTCTGAGGATATCTACTGTTCTCTCCAACCTTGAAAAAAATGGGGTAAAGGTTGAAAGATACAATCTTTCGAACGCGCCGCAGGAATTCGTAAAGAATAAAGACATCAACGCCCTTATTACAAAGAGCGTTGACAATCTGCCCGCAGTCGTCGTGGACGGTGAAATCGTGATAATGAAAAGGTATCCGACGAACGAAGAGTTTAACTCTCTGCTGGGCGTATCCTCAAGTTTTATCGGCGAGCAAGAAGCCATGAAGGTCAAGGTTCATAAATATGGCTCCGAAGGCTGCGGCTGCTCCGGCGGCAAATGCTGAAGGGGCTTAGCGATGGATGTTTTTGACCCCTTGGCAATAGGTCTAACAAAGTATCTTTTTTATACGGGCAAGGGCGGTGTCGGCAAAACGTCGGCTGCCTGCGCAACAGCTGTCACGCTGTGTGACAGCGGACTGAAGGTGCTTCTCGTCAGTACGGATCCCGCGTCCAACCTTCAGGATGTTTTTAATACCGAGCTTGATAATAAAGGCGTAAAAATTAAAGAGGTTCCGAACCTGACAGTCGCCAACCTTGACCCCATACAGGCCGCCGCGGAGTACAGGGAGGGTATAATCGCTCCTTATCGCGGAGCGCTGCCGGAAGCCGTGATTAACAATATGGAGGAACAGCTTTCTGGTTCGTGTACGGTCGAAATAGCAGCCTTCAATGAGTTTTCCAATTTCATAACCGATAAAAAAGCGCAGGCGGAATATGACCATATTATTTTCGACACCGCGCCTACGGGGCACACCCTGAGAATGCTGCAGCTACCCTCCGCCTGGAGCAATTTTATAAAAGAGAATACTCACGGGGCTTCATGTCTGGGACAGCTCGCCGGTCTGGAAGACAGAAAGGAAACCTATAAGAACGCGGTCGACACCCTGGCCGACGGCGAAATAACAACCTTGATGCTGGTTTCGCGTCCCGAATCGTCACCGCTGAAAGAAGCGCAGAGAGCGTCAGAGGAGCTTTCGGAGCTTGGCATCAACAATCAGCTTCTTATTCTGAACGGTATTCTGCCCTCCTATGACGACAGCATTTCTGAGGGATTGTACAAAAAGCAGCAGGCGGCTTTATCAGATATTCCCGAGGGCTTAAAGTGCCTTGCGACCTTTATGATACCTCTCAGAGCTTACAACATCACGGGCATGGAAAACGTTCGGGCTCTGCTGAAGAAAGATAACTTCGCAATCAGTGGTGAAAGGCTTAAGGCTCATACCATTCCTCATTTGCGGGGCATCGTTGATGAGCTGTATTCGGGTGACAGAAAGGTCATATTTACGATGGGCAAGGGCGGCGTCGGCAAAACAACTATCGCCGCGGCTATCGCTATGGGACTTTCTGAAAAGGGAAAAAAGGTACACCTTACAACAACCGACCCCGCCGCCCATCTTAAGTTCGTGCTGGACGAAAGCAGCGGCATAACCATGAGCCATATTGACGAGCAGGAAGAGCTTAAAAAGTACAGGGAAGAGGTTCTGGCTAAGGCGGGAGAAACAATGTCCGAAGACGACATTGCCTATATCGAGGAGGACTTGCGTTCGCCCTGCACCCAGGAGATAGCTGTTTTCCGCGCTTTTGCCGAGATAGTGGAAAAGGCCGAGAATCAGGTTGTCGTAATCGACACCGCACCGACCGGCCACACACTGCTTCTGCTTGAGTCGACGCAGAGCTATAATCGGGAGATAAAGCGGTCACACGGAGATATTCCGGAATCGGCGAAGAAGCTTCTGCCGCGTTTGCGGAATACGAGCGAAACCGAGGTCATTATCGTTACGCTTCCTGAAGCCACGCCGGTATATGAAGCCCTCCGTCTGGAGGAGGATTTGAACCGCGCGAAAATTCCAGCCAAATGGTGGGTGATAAATTCCTCCCTGTATCATACCGGAACAACAAATAAACTGCTATCAGCGAAAGCTAGCAACGAGATTGAATGGATAAACAAGGTCGACGCCCATACAAACGGAAACTTTGCGATTATTTCATGGAGCCCAGATGAAATTAAGGGCGATAAACTGAAAGAGCTGCTGAATTAGGAGAACAAAGAAATGAAACCAAAGGTAGCATTTATCTGCGTCCACAATTCCTGCCGTTCCCAAATCGCCGAAGCGCTCGGAAAGCATTTTGCAAGCGATGTATTCGAAAGCTACTCGGCAGGGACTGAAACAAAGCCGCGGATAAATCAGGATGCCGTCAGGCTTATAAAAAAGCTCTACGGCATCGATATGGAAAAAACCCAGCATTCCAAACTGCTTGCCGATATCCCACCTGTAGACATTGTGATAACAATGGGCTGCAATGTAACCTGTCCCTACCTGCCCTGCAAATACAGAGAGGACTGGGGACTTGAGGACCCGACCGGAAAACCTGATGAGGACTTTTTAAAAGTCATAGGTCTCATCGAGCAAAAAGTTCTGGAGCTTAAGCGCAGGCTCGAAAGTACAGAGTTGATTATCGATGAAAAATAAGCCTTGTAGTTACCCGCTTATGCAATTATTCTTTTTATTTTAGACCCATTTATAATTAATATTTTCAAAAACAAGAGAGGAAATTTTTATGAAGAGTAAGGAATCTATCAATCAAAAGGTGCAGGAAAAGCCCTTACTGCCCAGAGAAAAGCTGCAATTAAACGAGGAAACAAGAGCTAAGATGAAAAGGCTGGGCCTTAAAGAACCAAACATGATAAGAGGCATGATGGATGAACTGTCGGAGATCAATATCTGTTTTTTGGAATAAGTAAGGACTTCTATGTATCTGACTGCAACTCTTTGTTCAGCGTTTTTGCACAAGCGTTAGCTCTTCACTAATTATTTTTGCGACCTCGAGGTTCTATGTCAAACCTTTCACGTCCCTCTTCCAGGTATATCCGTACCCACTCTTGTATCCTGCGGTGATTGCTCACATCGAATATCCTCGCTGTTTCGAAGGAGCTTAGCTTATCCTTTTGCATTTGCTCTGAGCTGCTGTATCTCTTATTTGATACCACATTTCGGCATTGAAAGCACCCCTTTAGTTTTTCAGTACATCACACTGTATGACTAAAGGGGTGCAGCTCGTAACGGGCTTCTTTTATTGCTTTTATAAAAATCTGCGCTTACCAGCTTCCGGTGCCGCCCCCGCCGAAGCCGCCGCCGGAGAAACCTCCTCCGCCGAAGCCACCGCCGCCAAAACCGCTGTTGCTGCTCGGAGGAGGCGCGGGACGCGAAACCATGCTGGTATTCATAACCGCCATGGAGTGGAACAGCGCGCTCTGGAAAATAAATGGGGTGAAGACATCGCCCTGTCTGCCGTAATACCATTCGGGAGGTCTCATTGCAATCCCCTCGAATTTTTTTGCCCATTTATCGGACACGCCCAGAACATAGGCATAGGGAATTACGTCGTAGAAATAGGACGGATTTTCCTCGACCAGCTTCTCAAGGCGCGGCTTTTCGGCAACCTCGATGAAGTTTTTGAAGCCTAAAAGCTTTCCGAGAATATCGTTGCCGCTAACTGTACGTTTACGCATGAAAATACTCACTACGTTTATAAACGCCGCGGCTACGGCCGTTACGCCGCCCAGAAGCAGCAGGTTTCTAAGATAAAAATACCCCACGAAAACGAGCAGCAGAACCGCTGCCGCGATGATACCAAACGTGAGCTTTGAGACACGGGTTACGCCTTTAAGTCCGTTCCATTTTTCAAGTGTCCTGAATATTCCGGCAAACGGCGTCATTACCAGCGCAGTCCCCACGAAGGCCGCAATCAGCGATACAAAGCCAATGTAATATTCGGCGTTAATCGAATAGTACAGTGCGGCAAAAACAAGCGCGGCGGACATGAAATAGGTAAGCTTCCGAAGCGCAAGCGACTTTGAATCGTAAAGGCTTTTGTCCTTTGCAGAGTACAAATCCTTTATCATGCCCTCCGTCGTTGCAATTGTCGTATAAAAAGTCTCTTTCAGATCGTCTATCTCGACCTCGCTGCCGCCGGAAAACAATTTGTTGAACATATATATTTCATACTGGTTACTATTTTCAGGAAGGTCCTTCTGCTTTATCAGCTTGAGCCTGCCGGTCTGGTCGATTGCAAGGTAGCCTTTGGACGCCCAGTAGATAATGAGCGACACAACATCCTTGTCATCAACCGAAGAATCGATGATGTAGCCCGCCTCCGCGGAGCTGATTGCGTCGGGAGGATAGAACTCAACGGGCTTCACCAGAATGGGATCACGCCCAAAAAGTAAGAACAGCAGCAGTGAAAGCAGCGAAAGCAAGCCCGCGAAAATCATAATAACCGCCGCCCAGGGGAAGGGCGCGGGAATATTGAAATAACCCTCCGGCAAATCAATTTGAAGCGTCAGCGCCTGTCTGGGTCCGAGCGTTCCGTTCAGAGTGCCAGTAATCGTGTTTCCCGAGACAGTATACGAAACAGGAGCCTCTGATGCCGATGAATAGTTGCCCGAGAAGAAGTGGATTTTGCTGCTGTCGAACTCCTTCGGCAAGGTCACCTCGAAGCTAACATTGCTGACGTTGCAGTCCGAATCCGCTCCCACAAGGTTGTAGTAGACAAAATCCTCGCTGTCAATTTTATCGTCTCCGAGACTGTGCTGAAAACCGATTTTGTACGTCTTGCTTCCGGTAACCATCTGATCGGGATCGCCGATTCTGATAACAAGGTCTCCGTCCTCGTTATATGTCGTAAACGGATCGTTCAGGACGGAAACCGAGCTGATTTTGGTGTGATATACGACCTTATCCGAGCCGCCGCTCAGATTCCAGAGCATTTCCTGCGTATAAGGGATATACCGGTATATTCCGTGGCGCGGCTCTGAAAAATCAGCCGAAATTGTTTCGTTTACAGAGTAAACATTGTCCTCTGAAATGCTGATTTTGGTACTGTAGGAGGAAATATCGTAGCCGCCTAACGATTCCGCCTGTGCTGCCTGCTTAAATAGACCCATTAAGCAGGCAAGCACAATCGGCAGCACAAGCCAAAAGGAAAGAGTACGCTTTCCTCTGAGGTAAAGACTCTTTTGCATTGAGCAGTCTCTCCTATCATTAAAACTGAACTTTTACGTTTTCTCTCTCAGCCGAATTGATTTCAAACATCTTTTCCTGTTTGAAGCCGAACATCGACGCGACGATTACACTCGGGAAGGTCTCGATTTTTGTGTTATAGTCGCGGACAACCGCGTTGTAATACTTTCTGGAATTCGCGATGTCTCCTTCAACGGCCTGAAGCTGTCTCTGCAAATCCATGAAATTCGTGTTTGCTTTCAAATCGGGATAGGCTTCCGCAAGCGCGAAAAGGGACTTCAGGGTACCGGCAAGCGCGTTTTCACCTTCGATTTTGCCCTCGATTGTGGTTGCGGAGGCAGCAGAGTTTCTCGCCTTGATGACCTTTTCAAGCGTGCCGGCTTCGTGCGCGGCGTAGCCCTTGACTGTCTCGACAAGGTTCGGGATAAGGTCATATCTCTTCTTCATATAGACGTCCATTGTGGAGAACGCCTCGCGTACCATATTTCTGACTTTTACAAGTCCGTTATAGGCCGAAACAACCCAGAGAAGAATTATTACAATTACACCTATAGCTATATAGACTCCGGTCATAAAAAACTCCTTCCAATCCTAGATAATTCATATTTCTTCTTGTCCATCAGATACTATCTATTATACTACCGTACCCAAATAATGCAACATTATGATATTGTGCCTTGACAAACCCACGGTGCAGCAGTATATTGCATGTATCAGAACTAATTTAACGTTATCGGTTCTGTAAGTATTGTTGATGGATAGCGGGTGAATATAGTGCAGGTAAACGTATCTCATGTTTCAAAGTCCTTCAAAAAGCAGCAGGTTTTGAAGGATGTTGAACTTCAGATTGAGAACAACGAGATTTTCGGACTCATAGGCCCGTCCGGCGCGGGCAAAACGACCCTGATTCGTCTGATAATAGGCGCGATAAACGCCGATGAGGGAAGCGTCAAAATCGGAGGTATTTCAATTCCGAGCCTCGACGCGCTGAATATAATAGGCTATATGCCCCAGAATGACGCGCTGTATGGGGATTTGTCCGGCTATGACAACCTCATGTTTTTCGGCAGAATGTACGGCATAAAAGAATCAGCGCTTAAACAGAAAGCTCAAGAGGTGCTTACTCTTGTTGACCTTAATAGCGACCGCAGGAAAAAAGTCGGCTTGTATTCCGGCGGCATGAAAAAGCGGCTGTCGCTTGCGGTCGCGCTTCTCGCAGAGCCGGAACTTCTGATCCTTGACGAGCCCACAGTCGGGGTCGACCCCATTCTCAGGCGCAAAATATGGGAGCAGTTCCGGGAGCTGAAGGCGCAGGGCAAAACCATAATAATAACCACTCATGTAATGGACGAAGCCGAACTTTGCGACAGGGTCGCGCTTATCTATAACGGCGGAGTTATCGCGTGTGACACGGTCGAGGCTCTCCTAAACCGGACAGAAAACCGCTCGCTTGAGGAGCTTTTCTTCGAAAGCGGGGTGAATTCATGAGAACTTTGAATATTGTCAGGCGCATAATGCAGCAAATTTTTAACGACAAACGCTCTCTGGCTCTGATTTTACTCGTTCCGGTTTTTATCATCACATTGATATATCTGCTTCTGGGTAAATCCTCATACAAAGCAATCATAGCGGAATCCGGTTTACCATCCCCGATTGTAGAAAAGCTTGAAGCTCAGGATTTGACAGTTACCAGTCTCTCCGTTGACGACGGAAAACAGCAGCTGAAAGACGGCAGCATTGACGCTTTGATTTATCAGGAAAACGGGGAAATACATCTTCTTTTTAAAACCTATGATTCCGTCAAAACTGGCATCGTTCAAAAGTCCGTCGCGAGTGCGATGCAGACTATGTCGCCCGGAAGCGCTGTAAAGACAGCGTTTGTCTTCGGTAAAACCGACGCTAATATGTTTGACAGTCTCGGCTATGTGATGCTCGGCATCGTGTCATTTTTCATCATCTTTATAATCGCCGGAATCTCATTTGTGCGGGAGCGAACCAATCAGACGATGGAGAGGCTCATGATGACGCCTGTGAGACGTTGGCAGGTAGTGCTCGGCTATACGCTGGGCTTCGGCTTTTTCGCGACGCTTCAGAGTATAATTCTGCTCGCTTACGTAATCTGGGTGCTGCATATGACCGTATTGGGTTCCGCCGTAACCGCAGGACTTGTCATGATACTTCTCGCAATGTCGGCTGTGTGCATCGGCGCGTTCTTCTCCATTTTTTCAAACAACGAGTTTCAAGTCATGCAGTTCATCCCCGTCGTGGTCATTCCGCAGATTTTTTTCTCCGGTCTCATTTCGCTCGACACGCTGCCCTATCATCTCGGTCTGGTTTCGAAAATCATGCCTGTTTATTACGCGTGCAGCGCTTTGAAAACAGTTATGATAACGGGCGGAGGCTTTGCCGATATCTGGCAGGATGTTTTGGCTTTGTTTGCCTTTATTCTGCTGTTCTTTTTCATGAATATACTGGTGCTTAAGAAATACAGAAAAATATGAACCGAGGTGTCGAAATGCCAACTTTGGAATATAAAAAAACGCGTATACTCGAAGCCGCCGGCAAGCTTTTCATGTCCTATGGCTTTAAGCGCGTTTCAATGGAGGAGATTGCGAAAAACGCCGGTGTCGGCAAGGGCACCGTATATCAGCTTTTCGAGTCCAAGCAGGATTTGATGCTGCGCACTATCGATTATATCGGTGACCAGATCGGCGGGGCAATTGGTGGCATAATGACAGATAACGAGCTTTCCCCCATTGAAAAGCTCCGGCTGTTTATAAGAATAGTGTCCGGCAGACTATCACAGCTCCGGAGCACGGCTTTGAGCGATCTTGAAATCGATTTTCCCGAAGGTTATGAAAAGATTCGTCTCAAACGACAGCAGCTCATCTTCGGGAATCTGACCGAGCTGCTAAGACAGGGCAAAAGTGCCGGCATTTACGATTCTCAGCTTGATGAAGCTCTTGCCGCCCATGTCGTAATCGGAGCGATTTCGCAGATAAGTCAGGCTGAGGTGCTTGCCAGCTTTAACTGCCAGCCGGAACAGCTTTTCCAGTCAATTCTGAACATCGTTTTGAAGGGTTGTCTTTTGCCGGAATTCCGCGACAGCCTGCGGACAAATTAGTGTATTATTTGACAAAGAAGGTGCCTTCAGCAGCAGGACGGCACTTTTCTTTTTCTTTGAGTGCGGTAATTTTCTTTTTCGGCAAATAATATTTTTGTTGAATATCGTACGACGTAATTTTATAATATTTGTCATAAATAGAGACAGAAGGTAATTCCAATGAGCAACACTTTCATCGCATTTCGGCACAAGAGCTTCCTGTATTATTTTTTGGGGATGTGTATTTCAACAACCGGTACATGGATGCAGAACATCGCACAGCCATGGCTTGCCTACAAGCTGACCGATTCGGCTTTGCTGCTCGGGCTTGTGAGCGCGATGCAGTTTCTGCCTGTGCTTCTCTTCTCGCTTTTCGCGGGGGTGCTGGTTGACAGATTCCCCAAAAAGAAGCTATTAATCATAACTCAGACGGCTTCGCTCATAGTTACGGGCGCGTTGGCAATACTTGTTTATTCGGGCAAAATACAATATTGGCATTTGCTTATTACTTCGGCTCTGCTGGGTTTCGTGAATACTCTGGATATGCCTGTCAGGCAATCTTTTCTTATCGAGCTTGTCGGCAAAGAAGATCTGATGAATGGAATAGCGCTAAATTCCGCCATGTTCAATCTATCAAGGACAATAGGTCCCGCAATAGCAGGTCTTGTCATGAAATATTTCGGCATTGCGACCTGCTTTCTTGTCAATTCCGTCAGCTTCGCCGCAGTGCTTGTAAGTCTGTTTTTCATTAAACCTCTTATGGTTTCGAAACCCGTCATACGAGAAGTCAATATATTCAAAGATATTTTGGAAGGTCTCAAATACATCTATCATAAAAAGATTTTGTTTATAACAATACTGATTATGGGAGTCGTCGGAACCTTTGCTATGAACTTCAATGTTCTTGTTCCGGTTTTTTCGGTGGAGGTGCTGCATCAGAGCGAAACCGGCTATGGGCTTTTAATGTCATTCATGGGCATCGGTTCGTTTTTCGGAGCGATGCTTGTAGCGGCAATAAGCAAATCTGGCCCCAACAAGTTCATCCTGTATTTCGTGCCGGTTTTTGCCGCCTTAGCTTTGACTCTTACCGGTCTTACGAGCGTATACGCTTTGACTTGTTTAGCGCTCGCCGTAACCGGCTTTTTCTTCATTATGTTCGCTTCAAATGCGAACTCCACTATGCAGATGAATACGGAGAGCAAGTATCTCGGGCGGGTGATGAGCGTTTATACTCTCGTCTTCTCCGGCTCAACACCGCTTGGTAATCTCTACGCCGGAGCAATCACGGAAAAATTCGGCTCAAGAATCGGAGTAATCGCCTGCGGCGCTATAATACTTGTTCTTATGATTCCGATTTACTTCTATATCCGGCGAGTAAGCAGGAAAGAAACCCGCTCCGAGCAATTAACCTAGGACAGCGCAAAAATCACCGCTCACAGGAGGGCGGTGATTTTTGCGCTGTCTTTAAGCTTGCTCGCTTCAACTTGCGAAATTTGCGATATTTTTTGAATTTTGTTGTAGCTGCTCGTTATTTAGGTTTATAATAAATTCAAGACGTATAATTAAGGATATATTTTAACAATTCTGGTGATGATGATGTGTTTAGAAAAAGAAATTCAATATCAGGGGCGTCTCATTAAACGCTCATCCTTCTTTGATTGTAAATTGAACAGTTCCCGTCGCTACATATTCGTGTTAATCATTGTTGTAGGCATAATTAACCTCCTGATGCTTATTCCGGATATGGAGCTTATTGAGAACGCATCCGCAAGACTTGGCATCGCAATAATGCGGATTATCTATACGTTCATTCTTCTTATTGTAGCTTTACGCGTTAAATCCATCACGTCCTTCAGGGTGCTTTCCTATATTGTTTCGTTGTGCGAGCTGATTGCCGTTGGGATTTTTCTCTTTGTGTTCAGCAAATATGGTCATCCCAGCTTCTTGATTCAGGCTATGGGCTTGATTATTTTAGTTCTTTCCATATTTTTGATACCCAATCGATGGGTCTATATGCTGTCGGTGTCGCTATTATCAGCAATCGGATTCTTCATTTGCGCGTCTTTTTTCGTAGGTTCAATTGATAAAACTCAATATGCGGCCGCGGTAACATATGTTTCTATATCGATATTGCTCTGCGCGGTCTCGGCAATCAACGCAGATAGGCACCAGTTCAGCGAATTTTTGGCCAGAACCGAGCTGAAGCGCATAAGCACGACCGATTTTCTGACCGAAACCGCCAACAGGCTGAAGATGAGCGAAGAAGCGAAAAGATGGATTGCTTTTTGCAAAAGGCAGAGCTTGCCCCTGTCTCTCATATTTTTCGATGTCGATAATTTGAAAAGCATAAATGACAGATACGGTCATTCCGCGGGTGACAATCTTCTTGCAGGGCTTGCGAAGTTAACCCAGCGTCAATTGCGAAGTTCGGATGTTCTGGCCCGCTGGGGCGGCGATGAATTCGTTTTGCTTCTGCCGAACGTCTCTCTGGATAACGCTGTAATTCTTGTGGGAAGAATTGAAAACAGCATTAAGGAAAACATGACTATCGAAGGTGACAAGATTACCTGCAGCTTCGGAGTTGTCGAGATGAAAGGCGACTCGACCTTTGAGACCCTCATCAGCGAGGCCGATATACTCATGTACAGTGCGAAGCAGCGAGGCAAGGATAACGTTGAGTTTGCCAGATAACGACCTTTATTTAACGGTAACAAGCGCCGCTCTCAAGTGAGCGGCGCTTGTGGCATTTGAAAGCATATTGAATCAGAACCGTCTCGTAAAGATATCGGTATCCTCAAGAAGACTTTCAATCGTGTCTATTCCGAGTCTGCGGAGCAGCTCAACAACATATGGATTCTCAACAGGCGTAGTATACGGCGATTCGTTTCCGTATGCCTCGACGAGAGAAGTTCCTTCTTCGGCTCCCGTGACCGACCTAGGCCCACCTACGCAGCCACCCCTGCAGCCCATACCCTCATAGAAATTAGCTTCCTGCTTCCCCGCCAGAAGCTCATTCATCATCTCTTTGCAGGCCGGAACCCCATCCGCCTGCTTTGTTCGTATCGAAACCGGCCTCTTAGGATTGAGGCGTTCGAGCGTCTTTTCGACCGCTTCGCTGACGCCGCCGGTTCTGGCATAGATTCTGCCGCCTCTGGAGGAGTGATCCTTTTCGCTTTCCTCCATGTCCGCGGGGTCAATGCCAAGCGCGTCGAAAATGTCCTGTACCTCACGGAAGGTGAGCACAAAATCGACAGCTCCGACGAGATCCTTTTCACGCGCCTCCGCTTTTTTTGCAAGGCAGGGCCCGATAAAGACCGTTGTCGCATCCGGATGCAGAAGCTTGACCGTTCTTCCGCTCGCTATCATCGGCGAAACGGAACCCGGCACGTGAGGCATAAGCTCGTTATAAACCTTTTTTACCATCGCAATCCACATTGGGCAGCAGCAGCTTGTAAGCTGGTAGTCTTTTTCTGTACGTATGTTCCTGTCGAATTCAAGAGCTTCCTTCAGCGTCAGAATATCGGCAAACAGCGCGACCTCAAGCATTCCATCGAAGCCGAGTCTTTTAAGCGCGGTGCGGAGCTTCCCGGGTGTTACGTCTCTGCTGAACTGTCCCAGAAAGGCCGGGGCAATCAGCGCATAGGCAGGGCCCTTGGATGCTCTGACCGCCTTCAGTGCCGGGAGAACCTCTGTCGATTCCGCAAGCTTTTTACTGTTGCAGCCGTCAATACAGCGCGCACAGCCAAAGCACAGCTCCGGATCAATCTTTACTCCGCCGGAGTCCGCTGCACTGATAGCTCCGAAGGGACACCTTTCGGCGCACTCCCTCGCCTTTCCCTCCGCGCAGTCGCACTCTCCCGTCCGAATCACAAGCGGGTGTTTTCTGGGATTAAGCAGGCAGTCCAGCTGATAGGCGTCAAAGTCGGCTCCTGTTTTTGCGCTAAAGTCACCTTTCAGCGCGGAAGTAACAAGCTCGTCATACAGTTCCTTAAAAGTTTTCAACTACGCCCTCCTATCAAGCCAGAACAGCGTTATTCTTCGATATAAGTAAGTTTATGGAGCTAAGCTTCAAAAATACGGTTTTGTTCACTTAGTCTCGTAATGCTGTCATTTTGAATTCAGATTTTATATTTTCTTGTTTCCTGTGTGAGCCGTCGCAGAAGGGCGGGTTCTGAGTGCAGCCGCAGGAGCAGAGCGCAAGTCTCGAGCCTGAGTATATCGGTGTGCCGTCGGGAGAAACCACCTCCGTCGGCCCTTCGACGAGATACGGGCCTTTTTTTACGACTTTTATTTTCACAGCACTGGGCATATCTTTCATGTTTTCTATGGAGCCTGCCCCCTTTGCGAGCGTCGGGTTGACCTTTGAACCCGCGGGCAGAGAGTAGCGGAGTGCGCCGGAGGGGCACTTGTCAATGCATTTAATAATTTCCTCCGGCTGCGCTCCGTCAACATTGACCCACGGTCGCTTTTCCGTACAGAAAACCTCCGGCAGGGTTCTCAGACAGAATCCGGGGTGCGAACACTGCTCCGGGTACCAGTAAACAATAATGTCTTTGTTTTTGTATTCTTTCATGTCGTGCTTCCTATCGGTACTTCAGTTTTTGCGGTTTCCCGCAAAAATATTATCACAGACTGCTTTAATAAACAACCGTTTCGGCTATTTGAATATGACGTGAAATGTGTTATAATTCGGCAAAGAGACTCAGGAGGCAAAAAATGGAGATTAAGCGTGTGTCAATCGTCGGTCTTGGCGCGCTCGGCGTTTTGTTTGGGAACCATCTCTCGAAGTATATGCCGAGGGAAACTTTGCGCATAGTCGCAGACAGTGACAGGATTTTCAAATACCACAGGGATGGGATTTTCTGCAATAATGAGCCGTGCGGCTTCAATTATATTACGTCCGATGAGCCTGTCAAGCCAGCAGACCTTCTCATTATCGCGGTGAAATACATCGATTTATCCGCCGCGATAAAAGCGTCGAGAAATCAGGTTGGTGACGAAACGGTGATTATATCCCTGCTCAACGGCATCAGCAGCGAGGAAATAATCGGACGGGCTTTCGGTGCGGAAAAAGTGCTTCTCAGCGTCGCGCAAGGCATGGACGCCGTTAAGGTCGGGAACCGTCTCACCTATAAAAACATGGGTATGATTTGCTTCGGGGCGGCTTCTCCGGACGAAAACAGCGAGAGGGTAGACGCAGTCACGCACTTCTTTGAAAAGGCCGCCCTCCCTCACGAGGTAGTCCCCGATATGCGCAAGAGGCTCTGGAGTAAATTCATGCTTAACGTCGGTGTGAACCAGACCTCCGCGGTTTTTGGCTGCGATTACGGCGGACTCCAGAACGAAGGCCTTGCCAGAGACACAATGCTATTAGCTATGGAGGAAGCGCGTGAACTTTCCGAAAAAGAAAACGTAAACCTCTCACAAGCTGATATCGAATACTGGCTGCGTATACTTGGAGGGCTTAGCCCTCAGGGTAAGCCCTCCATGCTTCAGGATATCGAGGCAAAAAGGCACAGCGAAGTAGAGCTTTTTTCCGGCACTGTTCTCGACCTCGGCAAAAAGCATGGGCTCTCATTTCCTGTAAACCAAATGCTCTACGACAAAATAAAGGCCATTGAAAGTACGTTTTAACAAGAAGCGCCGCCCGAATCCGGGCAGCGCTTCTTGTTAAAACTGTGTTATTTCGTCCTCACGTCTTCGAGCGTAGGTTTCTTTTTGTAAAACAGAAGAAGCAATATAGCCAGCACCGCCGCAGCCGCAGCGGTCATATAAATTGACCTGTACCCTTCCTCGTTTACGGTAGACTGATAAACGCTTTCAATCTCGCCCGATTTGGCGTCGAGCTCCGCAAGGTAATCCTTCTTCGCCGTATCAAAAGCCCCGGGAACCGCATCGTCGAGAGCCTGCATCTCTTTAATTAGGGTTTCCATCTCAGCTTTTGTCGTGGTAATAGAGTCCATAGCGGTCTTCATCTGATTTCTGCTCTGCTCGCTTGACGCAATTTTCGCTTCAAGCGTTTTTATAGCGCCTTGAAGAGCCTCAATTTTTGAATTCAGCTCGTCAACGGACTTGATTTGTGAAAGCTGCTTTAGTACGCTCTCCGGCATCTGGTTCTTTACGGCAGGCGGCAGCATATCCGCGATACTCTGCGGCATACCTGTCGTACTTGCAGGCATTCCCGTCGTACCTGTTCCCGTCACGCCCGTAGGCATGCCTGTCGTACCTGTCGGCATTCCCGACGCACCCGCAGGCATACCGGCAGGCGCACTGCCTGACGACATCTTTGAAAGCATTGCCGAAAGCTGCTGGAGCTGATTGAGCGCTGTCTTCTGAGCGGTTACCGCTGTCTGCATGCCCTTGATTCCCTGACCGATTCCGTCATAGCCTGCCTGCATTTTGACAAGCGCATCGTCCATCTGCTCTATTCCGGTGTTTATTCCGCTAATGCCGGCTTCGATTCCGCCCTGAATTTTCTCTGTCATCTTCGGAGACATTTCATCGAACATGCGCTCGGACATTTCCTTTGTTATGCCGACAATAGTTGTGGCGTCAGAGCTTTTCAGTTTTTCGATTATATCCGCCGGCATCTCAAAATCGCCGCTGCCCGAAAAGTCCAGCTTTATCGTCTGCATTGAAGTAAAATCCGGCATTTCCATATTGCCAAGCTTGTCGGCCATATTGGGGTCCGCCTTGAGCTCCGCGACCTTGTCGGTTATTTCCTGCACATAGGGCAGGGGCGGAACATTTATCTCGTTAGGCATTACTGCCATCAGATTTGCCTGAACGGACGTTCCCGCGTAGGCGAGAAAGCCTACCATTATTGCCGGAGCAATCGAGGTCCCGATTGAACGGATGAGCGAAAGCGTTGCAAGGCCTGAGTTTGCCTCGCTGTCCGCAACATTTTCAAGCATCATGTAGTTGACCGGCGCGCCGATTGTGAAGCCCAGTCCGAACCCGAGCAGCGCAAGACTTATGATAACCGTCGCAAGTCCTGGGTGAGCCACTGCAACAAACATGAGGAACAGCGCCCCGATAATAGTCACCGTAAAGCCCAGCAACAGCACCATTTTTGCGCCGATTTTATCTATCAGCCGACCGGAAAGCATTGCCGACACGCCGGAAAGAAGTCCCAGAATGACCGTAAAATACCCTCCGCTGCCCGACGCCACCTTGAGCGAATTCTCGCAGAACTGCGGGATGAAAACAATGCCCATCATGACGAAGCCCGAGACAAAGGCGACGGCGAGAGTTGTGATAATTCTGCCGCTCGTAAAATATTTCAGGTTAATAATCGGATCTTCCGCGCGCTTTTCAACCAGAATGAAGACCGGCACAAGCACGGCGAAGGCAATTAGGAACGGGTATGTGTTCACGCTGCTAATAGTTGCCGCAAAGTCGAAGAAATCTATCTGTTTCAGCCCGTAGAGCAGTGAAAGCACCAGCGCAACGATGATGAGCGTTCCGAAGCCGTCGATTTTTTTGACGTTTTTTTCCTTGTGGTTCGGCAGGGCAAATGCGCCCGCGAGTATGATGAATATTGAAATCGGGATGTTGACAAAGAAAATGTACTGCCAGTTCTGCGTTCCGAAAATATTGAGTATCGCACTGCCCGCGAGGGAGCCGAAGATGTTTGCAATGCCGTAAACGCCGCCGACTAGTCCCAGCGCCATGCCACGCTTTTCCGGCGGGAAGGAGGTTCCAAATTCCGCTGTCGCGACAGGCATGATTCCGCCGCCGCCGATGGCCTGAACAGCTCTTGACGCGATAAGCAGACCAAAGCTGCCCGCGTAATGCGAAAGTCCGCACATGAGCGAACCGAGCCCGAACAGACTGATGCTGATAATGTAGATGATTTTTCTGCCGTATCTGTCAGCGAGCTTTCCCATAACGGGTATGCTCGCGGCGTATGCCAGAGTATAGATGGTTATCATCCAGATACCGGTTTTTTCGTCCACCATAAAATTATTCTGGATTATCGCCCTCGCAGGAGTCACAATTCCTGTATCGATTGCCCCCATGAATATGCCCGCTAAATAGATGATTGAAATGAGCGCAAGGCTCGGTTTTTTTGCCGCTTTGTCCTTCATTAAATAACCCCTTTATAGAATTTTTGTTACGTTTGCGGAGATTTTTTCTGCGGTTTTTTCAAATACAGCTATCTCGTCCTCGGCCATGCCTTCATACATGGCTTTTCTCCATTCGACCAGCAGTTCGCTCAGCGCCTCCTTGAGTCCCAGCGCTTTTTCCGTCAGCGATAGGACCTTCTCTCGCTGATTCTCGTCGTTCACACGTCTTACGATAAAGCCCTTGCTTTCCAGCTTGGCGAGACTTCGGGCGACAGACCCTTTATCCAGCATGAAAAACCGTGCGACCTGGTCCTGATTTGCCTCGCTGTTCCCCATAAGGTACATCAGGATATATTCCTCAGCCGCGCCTATTCCGTATTCTGTCAGCTTGCGTGAGGAATAGATATGCCCGCCTCTCACAATTATTGAAAGATCACTCATCAGCATTTCTTTTGTGCCCTCCCTTTGTGGTTGTCCTTACAACTGTTGTCATTGCAACTGTTATTGTACTACGGCTTTGGCCTTGTGTCAATCAAAACGCTTAACTGTTTTTCCTAAACCCGACTTGTCTTTTCCGGATAATATGTTATTATGTTATAATTGAAAAAAATATTAAGAGGTAGTACATACTATGGATCCCAAACGCAAGGCCATACTGCAAATGCTCCTGTGCGCGACGATGTGGAGCACAGGCGGAATATTCATAAAGCTCGTTCCGTGGAACTCCTTTGTGATAGCGGGCTGGCGCAGTCTTATTTCCGCGGGCACTGTGTATCTATTCCTGCGAATTTTTAAAATCAAATATAAATTCGGCCGCCGTTCGGTTTTCATGGGTCTTTTCATGTTTTTGACCTTCAACTGCTTTGTTTTGGCAAACAAGCTTACGACGTCCGCAAATGCTATTGTTCTGCAGTTCACCGCTCCTCTGTTTCTGATGGTTTTTTCAGCTGTGCTGTTCCATGAAAAGTTCCGCAAGGCGGACATCATCGCCGTCATTGCGACAATGGGAGGCATCGCCCTCTTCTTTTTTGACAAGCTCGCCGGCGGCTACATTCTCGGCAACATGGTCGCTATTCTCGCGGGAGCCGTTATGGCCGGCATGTACCTTGTCATCGGAAAGGCAGACGAGGAGACGCGCATGGGCGGTATGCTTCTGGGACATCTGTTCACCGCGGCGGTCGGCATACCGGTGACCTTCTTCGTGTCTACGCCGGTGAGTACCGTGCCGATTTTATGCATACTCGGACTGGGTATCATTCAGCTCGGAATTCCCTATATTCTTCTCGTCCTTTCGAGTAAAAACTGTCCTCCCCTGGCCTGTTCTCTTTTGGGCGCGGTCGAGCCGCTCTTGAACCCCGTCTGGGTGTTTCTTTTTACCGGCGAAGCGCCGGGAGCACTCGCACTCGTCGGAGGCGCGATAGTTATAACCGTCGTGACACTCTGGTGCATCTGGCAAAACAAGCACAGCCCGTCAAATGCTGACGCGGAGGTTTGCTCCTAATTCCTTTGTTAGCAAAAACGCCGTCCTTGGGGAAGGCGTTTTCTCATTTTTCGCCTGTTTTTCGCTATTTTGCCCTAATATTAGACAATTACAGTTGCTAAACAGCACGCTGAACTGTATAATATTTTAGTAGTTTATGCCAGATATTATGATAACTCAGCAACTTCGCCGCAAATGATTTACCGGATTTAATTCGGTCTATTACGAGGAGATTTTACTATGTCAAAACAGTTGCTTATCCAAAAAATTATGTCAGATCTTGACGCTCTCGGCACACCTTATCAGGCAGGCGGAAACACTGATATATCTGTTTTCAAAGAGTTTGTGGACACAGCCTGGAGCACTGGAAGCAAAAAGGTCACCTATGAGGCGTCTTTCTTTGCCGACGAGGCCTCCGGTACACTCTATATGTGGGAGCTGACAAAGGAAAAGGGCTCCGGCATATCCGCCGGTGCTTTCGCGGAAAGCACTGCCCAGTCAGGCAAAACGCTCTACCGAAAGGTAAAAAGCGTTCAGTACGGGCCGGAGGGCAAGGTCTATGACTATACCCTTGACCTCGGCGCGATATCAAAGGCCGCTAAGGCCGCCGCAAAGGAACAGGGCTGGCAATTTAAAACCGTTATCCATAAAAACAAAGCCTGTTATCCTGCCGGATATACCAGCTCCACTCATGTACCGCAGGCAAGGCCAATGCCCGCAGTCGGCGGCTATTGCCAAAACTGCGGCTCCGCAATCAGCTCAGGTTCGGGCTTCTGTCCCAACTGCGGGCTCCCTGTTTCCGTGCCAAGCGCACCGGCAGTACCTTCCGCACCGCAGCCTGTCATTGGCTCTGTCCCTCAGCCCATTTATCAATCTGTCCCTCAGTCTGCCGCACAGCCTGTTACACAGCAGTATCAGACTCAAACTCCTGCCGCCGAAAAGCGGAGTAAAACCGGCAAAACTGTGGCAGTCCTTCTTTCCGTGTCGAGCGTTTTTATTTTGGTTTTCTTTAGTATTATGAAGATGCCGTGGCTTTCATGGCTACTTGCGATAGCGGTACTGGGTGGCTTTTTCCTGCTTGCGCGAAAGGTTGCTGCAAATAAAACGGGCCTCGCCGTAATACTGTGGCTGGCCGCTTCCGTAATAGTACTAATCATCTTTTTCACTTCAATCCCCGACAGCGCTTCGCCTTCCGACACGGACAGCGCCGTTATTACCCCCGCTGCGCAGACGGCGGAGACAGCTTTGCCAGACGCTCAGGGCAAGTCGGCAAGCCTTAAAATGGAGGATGTGCTGGCACATGCTCTTTCAGAAACCAGGCAGGTCTGGAAGTCTGATGCGAAAATATCAAAAGTCTTTACAAGCTTTTCTTCCTCGGATTTTAGTGAGCTGAAAGTCTTCAATCCGGCAACAGACTGGAATGTCTCGTTCTATTCTCCGTCAGCCGGCACTGAAATACAGGCAATTCTTCGCTTTGAAAGCCCGAATTCTGAGGGCTATCCCCAAGTCCACTATTTCAGCACCTCAGAAAGTGCGAACTCCGTATCATCGACCGGCGTAAGCCCCGAAGAACTTCTTGCAAATCCAAGTATAAAAATCGACGAGTCGGCTGTCAACAGCGCATATCTTGAAGAATACACAAAAATGCCGGACAACATGCTTTCGGGCTCCACCCTGTCTCCCGAAGAAATCGCGGCGGCGGCATACAGCGTTCTCCGCGCTCATCAGGGTACGGACGGTTACGGCTTATCAATCTACTATGCGGATACTATGATTGTAGGAGGAGATGAGGTCAATTCCGCCGTATGGGATTTTTCGTGGCAGAACAGCGGTAAATCGGCTCATGTCGTCATCTGTCCGTCCAACGGAAAAACATACGAGTATTAGTCTTTGCTTGTGTAATTCGAGTTTAAATTTACTGCAACAGTAAGCACATAAATATCAGCTGGGAGGGCTTGCGGTCCATTCATTTTGGACCGCAAGCCCTCTCGGATTTTTATTTTCAGCAGAAATGCAATTTCTATAAGTCTCAGACGGTTTCCGTTAGCTTCTTAAGCTTCTCTACATAGTCAAGCCGAAGTACGACAAGTTTTTCCGTCATATCGGCGCAGCTCTGTGTGCCTTTGGCACGGGTAACCTCCCTGTACTCTTTATAAAGCGCGTAACGCTCGTCGTAAAACACATCCTTAAGCCTTTTTGCAGTTTCCGCGGTCTTTTCGTTTGTTGTCGCCGCGTACTGAAGCTTATACTCGTTCACGCTGAGAGGATTCGTTCCGTCAGAAAAATCGTGGTCATCATACTGCCTTATGTTGATTTTCCAACCGCACTGCGAACAGTTTTCGTAATCTTCGAAATCCTCAAATTCCAGTTTCCCGCAAACCGGGCAAATTATGCTGGCTTTCCCCATAGTCATTTCCACCTTTTTACTTTCTGTTATAATTCAATTTTACCATTAAGGAAATCATATCGCCAGTACAAAAATCAAAATACCGCAAATTTTTCAATTTGCGGTTCTGATATACTTCATCTCGTTGACTGCTCTGCCGCCGATGTTGTCGGCGTTTATATCGCCGTTACAAACAAAACCATTTTTCTCATAGAATGCGCGCGCCTGAATGTTACCCTCAAGCACCCAGAGATAAATATCGCTGTAGCCTTCGTCCGCCAGTGCGGCGACAGCGGCGGAAAACAGCTTTGAACCTATGCCCTTGCGGTAATGTGTGGGAAGAAGATACAGCGATACTATCTCGCCCCAGTCCTTCATCTTTTCATCCCTTGCCTCGCAGTATGTAGACGCGCCTACCGGTTTTCCTTCCTCGAGCGCCAGAAGCAAGCGGCTTGATTCCGCCCTGAGGAGCGGAGACCATCTGGTTTCGGATATAGCGTCCAGATAGTCGTCCGGAATTAAGCCTCTGTACGCCGTCTTCCAGCTCAAGGCATAGATACGGCTTATCTTGTCAATATTGTCGCCGTCCATGTAATGTCTTATTTCTATCATTTGGTTCGCGATTCCTCCATTTTTAATTGCATTGATTCTATCATAAGCTCTCGAAAAAGTCATTTAAAAATACACTGTAATTTTCATATAATCCGCTGTGAATATACTTTGCCGCACAACAAATAATAACATTGCTTATTAGCAGGAGGTATAAGTTTGAAACAAGTTTCAAACTTACCACAATTTTAAGTACGTGTTGCTCGCCCTGCGGGCAACCGCACCACATGTACAATTTATGGCCATTCCTTTTCATGGTCATTTTGTGCATTAAGCCAAGCGAAAGGAATGGCCATAAATATGAGCAACAGCGAAATTCGCGAGAAACTGAAAAACCTTAAAATGGAGGCTGCCGCCGAAATCGGAATGACGCAGTTCGTCAAAGAAAACAATGATCATTACAGAGGCGACCTGTCCTCGAAGCTCAACGGCGCACAGGGCGGCCCCGTGGGAGGGCAGATGGTGAAGAAGATGATAGCGGCGGAGCAAGCTAAGCTTGAAGACTGAGTTTTTCGCCTAATTTAAGGAGAACGATTAAAAATGGAGCACAGAGGAACCATACCCGAGAATTCCGGTTCAAACCAGAGATATACCCCAAAAAAGCGCTCAATCTCGGATACAAATGTTAAGAGAATGGGCGAGCAGGAGCTTTTGCACAGCGCCGAGCCAGAAAGGGATTTTGTCGAGCTTGAAGGCGGGTTTACGATGTACCCGTCCGAAATACTGGAGTTTTCCGACGGGACGGATAACCCGGTTTAGTAAGAGCCGCCGCACGGTCTTTTGACTGTACGGCGGCTTTTCTCTTATGGCTCGCATATGATTTGGCCCATCTATTTATCAGCTTTGAGTCCTTGATATGGGACATAAAGACTCCCCCGCATAGCCTTACGTTATGCGGGGAGTTTTTTAGAAGGCCTGCGCGAGATCGGCGATGATGTCGTCAATATGCTCGGTTCCGATAGAGAGCCTGATTGTGTTCGGCTTAATTCCCTGATCCTCCAGTTCCGCTTCGCTCAGCTGCGAATGCGTGGTGCTGTAAGGATGGATGACAAGCGATTTTACGTCAGCGACGTTCGCAAGGAGGGAGAATATCTCCAGCTTGTCGATAAAGGCTTTAGCGTTTTCAGCGTCGCCCTTGATATCAAAAGTGAAGATTGAACCGCCGCCGTTCGGGAAGTACTTTTTGTAGAGCTCGTGGTCGGGATGACTTGGCAGCGACGGATGATTGACCTTTTCCACCTGCGGGTGGTTTGAAAGGAACTCGACAACCTTCAGCGCGTTCTCGACATGGCGCTCGACGCGCAGTGAAAGTGTTTCAAGTCCCTGCAGGAAGATAAACGCGTGTACGGGGGCGAGCGTCGCGCCCGTGTCGCGCAGAAGTATCGCGCGTATCTTCGTGACAAAGGCGGCGGGGCCTACGGCCTTGGTGAAGCTGAGGCCGTGATAGCTCGGGTTCGGCTCCGTCAGAGACGGGAACTTTCCGCTGCCCTCCCAGTCGAATTTGCCGCTGTCTATAATAACACCGCCGATTGCCGTGCCGTGTCCTCCAATGAACTTCGTTGCGGAGTGGACAACTATGTCGGCGTCGTATTCAAACGGGCGCACGAGGTAAGGAGTTGCAAAGGTGTTATCGACAACAAGCGGAATTTTGTTCGCGTGCGCGATGGCCGCGACCTTTTCGATGTCTATAATATTCGAATTGGGGTTTCCGAGAGTTTCGATGAATATTGCCTTTGTATTCGGTTGAATCGCTTTTTCAAAAGAACCTTCAACGGTCGGATCTACAAAGGTCGTTTTTATTCCGTACTGCGGAAGCGTATGCTCAAGCAGATTATAGGTGCCGCCATAAATCGTTTTGGCCGAAACAATGTGGTCACCCGCCTGAGCGAGATTCAGGAAGGTGTAGTTTACAGCAGCCGCACCGGACGCAACCGCGAGAGCGGCGACGCCGCCTTCAAGAGCCGCTATCCTTGCCTCGAAAATGCCCTGAGTGGTGTTTGTGAGTCTGCCGTAAATATTGCCGGGGTCAGAGAGCCCAAAACGGGCGGCAGCGTGAGCTGAATTATGGAACACATAGGAGCTGGTCTGATATATAGGCACGGCGCGCGCGTCCGAAACGGCATCGGGCTCTTCCTGGCCTACGTGTATCTGCAGGGTTTCGAATTTATAGTTTTTGTTACTCATTGTAAGTTACCTCTTTCAATTATTGTTTTGATTTTTTTGCGGCGAAGGTTACTTACAAGGGCACATTCGTCCGAATCTGAAGTTGTGCCTGAGCATTTTGAATACGACCGAATACATTCGAATATGCCTCCTTTTTAATGATTACTATTCATATCGCTTAAGTATGATATGCTTATTATACCGATTAATTTTTGTTTGTCAATAGATACTTCAATATATTTCCGAAAGTTTCTTCGCAAGCCGCCCTTTTCCCAACAATATCCTTGCACTTCCGTTATAAATCGTTGTAAAAAAAGATAAGCGTGTGATACAATAACAAAGACAGACAATGGAGCGATATGGGGGAAGACGAAAATGCGTTTGATTGACAATTTGATATTAAATGGCTTTTCTGTTCTTCTGCTTACAATACTCTTAGCGTATTCTCTGCAAAGTTCGGCGGAGCGCGCCTTGCGGCAAAGGCTTTATATCAGAACCCTTCTGTGTACTATAGCCTTATTGATTCTGGATTATTTCAGCAGATTTGACGGCCATCTCGGCACAGTTTATCCTCTTATCAATCAGGTCTGTAATTTCCTGCTGTTTTTGCTCAATCCTGTCCTGCCGTCAATATGGCTTGCGTATGCCGACATTCTGATTTACCATGACGAAAGGCGCGTAAAAAAGCTGTTTCTCCCTCTGCTTGCATTGAATGCTTTAAACGCTGTAATTGTGGTAATCTCGCAGTTTACCGGATGGTACTACTACATTGATGCAAATAATATATATCACAGAGGACCGCTCTTCATTCTATCAATGGCGTTAATGGCTATACTGCTTATAATCGCCTTTTCGATGTGCGTTCAAAACCGCGATAAAATCCACAGAAGACAGCTGTTTTCAATATTATTTTTTCCGATACCGCCTGCTTTGGGCACTATTGCGCAGGTTTGCGTTTATGGGCTCGCGTTTGCTCTGAACGCCATGACGCTGTCTTTGCTTGTCGTGCTTTTACACATGACTGATGACGCCATTTATACAGATTACCTGACCGGCATCGGCAATCGAAAAAAGGCCGAGTCGGTTCTCAAAGAGAGCATTAAAAGATCTTCGAAGAGACGAACTTTTTCTCTCGTCATGCTGGATGTTGACAAGTTCAAAGAAATCAACGACACCTATGGCCATGAAATGGGCGACAAGGCACTGAGAGCTTTCGCGGCGCTGTTAAAAAAGTGCACTCGCACAAAGGATTACGTTGCACGCTTTGGCGGAGACGAGTTTTGTCTGATACTTGAAATATATGATATTGCAAATCTGGAAATTGTAATACGACGGCTTAATCATTATGTTGATTTGCTGAATACCTCAAACGAGTTCCCGTTTAAGCTCAGCCTTGCCACGGGTTATGCGGTCTATGACTATAATACCGGCTTAAGCATGGAGGATTTTGTTAATCAGGTCGACATGATGATGTATGAAAACAAACGGAAAAAAGCTATTGATGTAACGGAGAGTATTTATGCTGACAAGAACCAATCAAAAAAACGGTGAGGAGTTATCCATTCTGGGTTTTGGCTGCATGAGGCTGCCGACTAACGGCAGGGAAATCGACGAGCCGAGAGCCATAGCGATGATTCATGAAGCTATAGAAAACGGTGTGAACTATTTTGATACGGCTTACGTCTACGGTAACGGGAAGAATGAAACCTTACTCGGTGCGGCGCTTAAGGGCGGATGGCGCGAAAGAGTCAGAATCGCGACAAAGCTGCCGCCTTATCTTGTCAAAAACCTGGCGGGCGCAAAGAAAATCATGGACACTCAGCTTTCAAGGCTTCAGACGGACTGCATTGATTATTATCTGCTGCATATGCTGACCGACAAGCCCATGTATGACAGGCTGTTCTCTCTCGGCGTTATGGAGTGGCTTGAGGAACAAAAGAAAAACGGAGTTATAAAAAACATCGGGTTTTCCTTTCACGGCGGTAAAAAGGATTTTGAACTGATACTGAAGGCCTACCCCTGGGATTTTTGCCAGATTCAGTATAATTACATGGATGAAAACAACCAGGCGACAAAGGACGGCCTTTTACTCGCGGCGGAAATGGGCATTCCCGTTATAATAATGGAGCCTCTGCGCGGCGGAAAGCTGGTCACGCATCTGCCTGAAGAAGTGACAAAGGAATTTGCGTCGAAAAAACCGGAAAGATCGTCCGCCGAATGGGCGCTTCGCTGGGTTTGGAATCATCCGCAAGTCAATGTTGTCCTCTCCGGAATGAGCGATGAAGCACAGCTGGAGGAGAACCTCCGTATTGCGTCCGAGGTTACGCCCAACTCGCTCACCGAAGAAGAACTGGGAGTTTTTGAGCGTGTAAAAACCGTAATGCGCGAGAAAACAAAAATTCCCTGCACCGGCTGCGGCTACTGTATGCCGTGTCCTTTCGGCGTGGATATTCCCGGCTGTTTCTCCTGCTACAACGATAAATATTTGATGAACGACAAGTCTGTCAGATTCAAGTATTTTCAGACTCTGGGGACTCTTTCGCAGAAACCGGCCGTTGCCTCACAGTGTCACGAATGCGGAAAATGCGAGAGCCATTGCCCGCAGAAAATCGAAATTCGAAAAGAGCTTAAAACCGTTAAGCGCGAACTGGAGGGTCCCCTGTATAAACCGGTCGCCGCAATCGTCCGTAAATTCGCGCGGATAAAATAACTGTTCCTAAAATTACTTTAAAATGCGCGGAGGCTTCTTCTATCTTCCGCGCATTTTTACGTTCCTTTGAATAAAAACAGAGACTCAATCAAGAGTCTCTGTTTCCAAGCTAGTATTCGTTCTTCCAGTGATTCATAGAGCAACTCAACTTAACCATCCCCCACTCCGCTACATAACTGCTCGTATCATTACGGGTTCAAATACAGGTCGATTCATTCCAATCATCTCCCTACTCCGAACTACACCTCTGCTTGATATTCTTTAGTTACGGCTCCTCAGATCCAATCTTCAGAGCCCGATATTATTGTGACCTGATAAAACGGTTTTATTAATTCCAATAATTGAGTTTGTGCAATTCGATTTTTGATTAATTTTGCGCCACCTATGTACCGTCTTGCGGATATGTGATAAAATGCCCGATAGCTTCGTCTACTTAATGTATTATTGGAGGTACGCATGAGCGTATTAAATGTAGAAAACGTAACGCACGGTTACGGTTCACGGCAAATTTTAGAAAACGCTTCATTTCGGCTTTTAAAGGGTGAACATGTTGGACTCGTCGGAGCAAACGGCGAGGGGAAGTCCACCTTTCTGAATATAATCACCGGAGCGCTGATACCGGACGAGGGCAGCGTGAGCTGGTGCAAGCACATTACAACCGGTTATCTTGACCAAAGCAGCACCCTGACAAAGGGAAAAACAATACGCGAAGTGCTGCGTGAGGCCTTTGCCGATATGTATCTTCAAGAAGCAGAAATGCTGAGGATGTACGAGAAAATGGGCTCTTGCAGTGAAGAGGAAATGGCCGAGCTGCTCGAGGACGTCGGCGAAATACAGGAAATGCTCGACCACAGCGGCTTTTATGTTTTAGATTCACGAATAGAGGAATACGCAAACGGCCTCGGCCTCGGCGATATAGGGCTTGACAAGGACGTCGGGGAATTGAGCGGCGGACAGCGTACAAAGGTTTTGCTGACTAAACTGTTATTGGAAAATCCGATTATCCTTATTCTGGACGAGCCGACCAACTTTTTGGACGAGAATCACATCGCGTGGCTGACAAAGCTCCTGCAAAAATATGAAAATGCATTTATTCTCGTGTCGCATGATGTCACCTTTTTGAACAGCGTCGTCAATGTCGTGTATCATGTTGATAACGCAACGCTCACTCGATATAAGGGCGATTACGACAACTTCCTTGTTATGAGTGAGCTCAAAAAGCGCCAGCTGGAACAGGCTTATGATAAGCAGCAAAAAGAGATTGCGGGTCTTGAGGACTTCATAGCCCGAAACAAGGCGAGAATTGCCACAACGAATATGGCAAAGAGCCGTCAAAAGAAGCTGGACAAAATGGATATCATTGAGCTGGGCAGAGAAAAGGTGAAGCCGGTTTTTTCCTTCACCAACGCCCGAACTCCCGGCAAAATTGTCATTGACGCGAAGGACCTTGTGCTGGGCTACGATGAGCCTCTCACCGCGCCTCTCAATTTGCAGCTGGAGAGAGGTCAAAAAATCGCTGTCAAGGGCGTAAACGGTCTTGGAAAATCTACCTTACTCAAGACCTTATTGGGCATTCAGCCGCCGATTTCCGGAAAAGTCGAGCTTGACCAGTTTGTCGAGTCCGGCTATTTCGAGCAGGAAAAAGCGGCGGGCAGCAACACGGCGCTCGATGAAATCTGGCGGGAATTTCCCTCAATGACCAACGGGGAGGTTCGCGGTGCCCTTGCTAAATGTGGGCTGACCTCGGAGCACATCGGCAGTCAGATGAAGGTACTCAGCGGCGGCGAAAACGCGAAGGTACGTCTGTGCAAAACCATGCTCCGCAGTATGAATCTTCTGGTTCTCGATGAGCCGACAAATCATCTTGACGTGGATGCCAAGGACGCGTTGAAAACTGCGCTGCAGGAATATCGCGGTACCCTGCTGCTCGTGAGCCATGAGCCGGAATTTTATCAGGACATTGTTTCCGGCGTTTGGAATCTTGAGGAGTGGACGACAAAAATCGTGTAGCGATATTTGAAAGGACTTCATATGGAACGCATTTTGCGGTTGCGCGCAGAAAGGCGCCACTTTGGGTGCACGCTGAAACAAATCATGCAAAGAGAATACGGTATGTCCGCAGGTCTTATTTCCCACATGAAACAGAGCGATAACGCCATTTTGGTAAACGGCGAGCCGCAATGCGTAAATTATATTGTTCGTGAAGGCGACGAAATCACCTTTACGGTTGAAACGGGGGAAATGGCTTCCGAAAATCTAACACCCACGGCTCACACTGTTGAAATCATCTTTGAGGATGAGGATATTCTTGTGGTCAACAAGCCCGCTTATTTGCCCTGCCATCCCGTGACGGGCAACCACGAGAACACCCTTTCGAATTACCTTGCCGCCTATTATTTGGAAAAGGGACAGGCCTTTACCGCAAGAGTAATCAACCGCTTGGACAGCAACACCTCCGGCCTCGTTTTGTTCGCCAAAAACGCCCTTGCCGCAGGTGTTTTGAACGAGATGACAAATAACGAGCTCATTGTCAAGGAATACACCGCCATAACCCTCGGTATTCCGTCCCCAAACAGTGGCGAAATATCGACTAATATCCGCCGCAAGGCGGGGAACGTGCTTGCGCGCGAAGTCTGCTCAGAGGATGACGGCAAAAAGGCTGTGACTTTATATGATGTTTTGGCCTGCAACAAGGAAAAGAATCTTGCCTTGCTCCGCATACGGACGCTCACGGGACGTACACATCAAATTCGCGTACACATGGCGCACATCGGCTGTCCTCTCGCCGGAGATTTCCTCTACGGCACAGAGGACCATGAGCTGATTGCGCGTCACGCTCTGCATATGGGTGAGCTTTCCTTAATTCACCCACTGACTAAAGCGTCTTTGCATTTTTCAGTGCCTCTGCCGGAGGACATGCAAAGGCTCTTCCCTGACAACTGATTTTTTCAGTCCTATTCGTACATTATTTTGAAGCCTGTGTTTTCAATGCAGTTTTTTAGCTCAAGCTCTGTCGCAGGTTCGTTGTACTGTATTTGTACCGTGCCCGACGTCAAATTTACCCCGACTTCATTTACGCCCTTTATCTTTTTAAGAGCGTTTTTAATCTGCGTTTTGCCTTCCTTGTTTTGAATGCCGGAGACGCTGCAAAGCATATTGTTCATTTTTTACCCTCCGTTTATTTTTCGTGCTTGCCCTCATGCACTCCTGTTTTCTTTCCTTCGATGATTCCCAAATCCGCATTTTCCCGGGGCTTCATTTTTCGAAGCTCCGGGTTGCTTTTTGGCCTGTCCTTTTGCCTGTTTTTATTGTTATCCATTGCAATCCTTCCTTTTAGTTCGGATAAACGGCTTCTGTTCTAGTATTCCGCAGAATTTTCCTTTTATCAGCCGCATTGGTAGAAACACAATAGCAAAAGCTTGAGTAATTCTATATCTTTCTCGGCTGGGAAAGCAGCTCTCTTTCAACATAGATTGTCCTGTCATCTCTCGTTTTGATACACCATTTAACAAGTAAAATTTCGGAATTTTCAATTTCAATACAGGTAATGCAATTTGGATGTACGCAGCTTCCGACGTTAAAATAGGGCAGCTCTCCCTCGGGCGGGCACGATGGCCTGTGAGTGTGTCCCGCAATAACGATCTGGTTGTTTTTCTCAACCCACTCCAAAATTTTTCTTTCGACCTTTCTTCTCTCAAGATAGTTTTTGGCGGCGCTCGTCGGGTCGCTGTGCCCGAAAAACTCCATTCTGCGCCATACGTATCTCGACAGGAAGCGGCCCAGCTTCCAGAAAACATCGCTGAGTATATCGCCCTGATGCCCGTGTACTAAAAACAGTCTTGCTTGCGATTCGGTGCTTTTCAGTATCAGGCCCTCGTATATCTCTGCGTTTTCAAACAGAGGCTCGTAGCTACAGGTATGACCGTTGTAATATCGCTGCATATGCTCCTTAACATACAAAGGGTATTTTTTTACCATGTCATGGTTACCGTAAATCATATAGTATCGGCCATCCTGATAATAATCGTGCAGCAACCGGTAGGTATCCGCATATATGCCGCTTATATCGGAGAACTTTTTGTTTTTCCACAATTCTTCGCTGTCGCCTAGGTCAATGTAGGTAAATCCGTTTTCGTTGTAGTATTTTACTGCGGCGTAGTACAGGCTTTGATTATGTCTGAAATCATCGACCCAGCTGCCGTCGCCCCTGTGGCAATCGCTGATAAGGACGATTTTTGAAGAGCTGTCAAAGGGCAGCTCCGGTGACGAACGAAATATCTTACTCAGGCGGCTGTAAGTCGATAAAGAAGTCATCATAATCTCCCTTATTTCAAGTTGTGTCTGACTTCTCCTATTTTTATACAAAAAGCGCCAAGGTATACCTTGACGCCTTAGCTTTTATTGAGTTTAGCTTTCGGTAAAAAACACATACCGCGGGTCAATAAAAATACTGACAGGCTTTGACGTGTCAAGAATCCAGGCTCTCTGCTCTTTTTTGACTTCGCACTGAATATGATAATCTTCCTTGCTCATCGGCTTTTCATGAAGCTTTAAATACAGCGTCGTTGTGAACGGCGCTTCGCTTTCGTCGGCTATCCACGCCTGAACGCAGTTTTCGGTCTCCGGGTTCTCCGCCAAACGTATATGATTGGCTCTGATACCCGCATAGCCTTCCTGAGATTCTATTCTCATTTCAGTATTCAGGCTTATGCCCCAATCCGGAATGTAAACTGTATGCTCGTCAGAGCGAGTCGCTTTTTTGATATTCTTACAGCCCGTAATAACCGCGCTTTCATATGTCGGAGGTCTGCTGAACAGCTCCTGCTTCGTCCCTTGCGTCTCAATGCGTCCGTCACTTATGATAACAAGCCTTTCACACATGCGGAAGGCTTCCTCCATGTTGTGAGTGACAAACAGAACGCAGCCCTGATAGTCCTTGAGCGTTTCCAGCATATCTTTCATCAGGCTCTGCTTCAAATGCTGATCCAGTGCCGAAAATGGCTCGTCGAGCAGAAGAATGTCCGGCTCGACAGCGAGAGCCCTCGCCAATGCGACGCGCTGCTGCTGGCCTCCGGAAATCTGAGAAGGGTATCTTGAGGCAAAGTCCGCTATGTGGAAGCGCTGAAGAAGTTGTTTTACGTGCGCGTTTTTCTCCTCTTTCGGCAGACCGCTCAGCGCAAATCCGATGTTTTCGCTGATTGTCATATGCGGAAACAGCGCGTAGTTCTGAAACAGTATGCCTGTTCTGCGGCTCTGAGGGGATAGATTAACCCCGTTTGCCGAGTCAAAAAAAGTCCTGCTGTCCAGAGTGATTATACCCTTATCGGGTTTAATGAGTCCCGCGATGCAGCCGAGGAGCATGCTTTTTCCGGAGCCGGAAGCGCCCAGAATTCCGGTAATGCCCTGTGAACAGTTCAGTTCCATGTTGAGGGAAAAGCCGGGGAGGATTTTTTCAATTTTAATATCCAGTCCCATTCAGTGCCTCCCCGCTCCGAGCTTCTTTTCGGCGCTCTTGCTGTTCATATTGTTAAGAATTACGAGAACCGCAAGAGAAATCACGAAAATGATTGTTACCCAAATAAGAGAAGTCCTCATATCGTTGTCCTGTGTCGCAAAATATATGGCTATAGGAATAGACTGCGTCTTCCCCGGAATGTTTCCCGCAACCATCATCGTTGCGCCGAATTCTCCGAGTGACCTTGCAAACGCCAATGCTGTCGCTGCCGCTATACCTGGACGGGCAAGCGGTACGGTGATGTGCCAGAATATTCTGCGCTCCGAAACTCCAAGCGAACGGGCGGCATTCAGTACATTCCTGTCTATCTGCTCGAAAGCCCCTCGCGCAGTTTTGTACATCAGCGGAAATGCAACGATAACGGAAGCCAGTGCCGCAGCGTACCATGTGAACACCAGCTTGACGTTAAAAAGCGCAAAAAGCTTGCCTATAGGTCCGTTCACTCCGATGAGAAGGAGCAGCGCAAAGCCCACCACTGTAGGAGGCAGAACCAGAGGCAGGGTAAGGATACCATCCAGAAGCCCCTGCCATCTGCCCTTATAATTTGTCATCCGCCACGCGATGAATATTCCCAGAAAGAAGATTATTACCGTTGACAGCAGCGTTATCTTAATGGATATCCACGCCGGGGACAAATCAAAATTCATTTATTTCCTCCGAAATTACTTTAAGATGCTGAAGCCGTATTTGACAAAAATTGCTTTTGCGTCCGCTGACGACAGGAAGTTTACAAAGTCAGTCGCCGCTACGGTATGTGTTGAGGATTTGATGACAGCCGCCGGATAGACGATGGGTGTATGCGACTCGTCAAGCGCTGTTGTTATGACCTTTACTTTTGTCGAGGCCGCCGCGTCTGTCGAATATACAACGCCGCAGTCAACATTTCCTGTTTCCACCCATGTAAGTATCTGTGTTACAGGCGTTCCAAATACCGCCTTGGCCTTTACCTGATCCCAAACCTTGTAGTAAGTAAACACATCCTGCGCGTACTTGCCCGCCGGAACGGAGGCGGGTTCGCCGATACCTATCGTCTTGACGGAACTGCCGGTTACATCCTTGAAGCTGTCAATCGTAAGCTTTGAATCCTTGGGGACAATAAGAACTACATCGTTTCCGAGCAGATTCTTCACAGTGCTGTCGACAAGCAGGCCTTTGCTCTTGAGCGAATCCATGTTGCTGCTTGCGGCCGAGAAGAACACATCGACAGAGGCGCCCTGCTCAATCTGAGTCTGCAGTGTGCCGGATGCCGCAAAGTTGAAACTCAGCTTGCTGTTTGGCTTCTCTTTAAGATAGAGGGCCTGAATTTCCGTCATTGCGTTTTTAAGGCTTGCCGCCGCGGCAATCGTAAGATTGGCTTTGGTTATTATATCGGCGTTCAGCTTGCCGTTTGATGAAGTGGCGTTGACGTCATATCCGAGTGCACTGGCAATGAAACGGACCGGAACATAAATCCTTCCGTCCTTGTTGACAGCCGTAGTATCCATAGTAATGGTGCCGTATGCTGTGGTGACTGAAGAAGCGCCGATTTTGATTTTTACGGTGCCGTTAATTGTCGCTGTAGAGCTGGCGCCATCCCACGCGACCGTTGCGCCGAGCGCTTCGGAAACCGCTCTTATCGGGGCCTGAAGCCTGTCCGCCGAATCAATGTAGGGTGCTCCGTATGAGGACGGAATCGAGAGTGCCTTGCCGTCTACGGTTATTGTGGGCGTCGACGCCGCAAATGCCGTAATGGCGGTCATGCTGACCACGAGTGCAATCATGACAAGAACAGCGAGTATTCTGCTTGAACGTTTCATTTTTTTCCTCCTAAGATTTTAATCGGTCGCCCGGAAACCACCGCAATGCGACCCTGTGAAAATTATACATTATACCACTCCAAATTACAACATTCTTTGTCAATATAATTCCAACTAAAACTAACTCAAATTTTTAAATAATGATGCTGTTTTTTTACTTGTCTTTATTACAATTATCTTGTATTCTGTAAATAGCTCATAATGATGTGTCGTCAGTGCTGCTTAAGGAGGGTTTTTATGCAGGAAGAAGCTTTATACACCCCGGAGGAACTTGCAAATATTTTGAAGCTGTCCCGTTATACGATTTACGAGATGATTAAGCACGGTGATATACAGGTTCACCATATCGGCCGAAGCATCCGTATTTCCCAAACTCAGCTTGAACTTTACCTTATGAGCACAAGACAGACCGAAAATATATACGAGGCGGAAATCATAAGCGACGGCGAGTCAAAAGTTGCGCAGGTAAGGAATGTAAAAATCGCTGTCTCGACCGAGATGGAAGGTCGTGTCAAAATTATGATCAAACCTGAGGACATCATTTTGAGCGCCGGAACCTTCGTTAGCAGCGCTCGAAATGTTCTTAAAGGTACTGTGACAGATATAGCCATCGAAAATCGCAGCGCTAAGGTTTTTTTGGATATCGGAGTGTCAATCTGCGCTCTGATTACAAAGCTTTCTCTTGACGAAATGGGCATAAAAAAAGGCGACACTCTTTATGCCGTTTTCAAGACGATGTCTGTTAAAATAATCAAATGACCATATAAGCATAAGGAACCGGCGGCTTTTTTGAGAAGCCGCCGGTTCCTTATGCTTTACTGCTGTTTATTCGCCTGCTTCAGGCTGAGGGAGATACGCTTCTTATCGACGTCCACGCCTAAAACCAGCGCGTCGACAACATCGCCGACCTTTACGACCTCGGACGGATGCTTAATATATCGGTCACACAGCTCCGAAATATGCACAAGTCCGTCCTGATGCACACCGATATCTACGAACACACCAAAATCTATGACGTTCCTCACCGTTCCGCGCATAGTCATCCCCGGCTTCAAATCCTTCATATCCATAACATCCGAGCGAAGCATTGGAGGAGGAAGCTCGTCACGCGGGTCACGCCCGGGCTTTAACAGCTCGTTTACGATATCATTTACCGTGGGTATTCCGACACCGCTGCATTCGGCAACCTTCGGTGCGGTCATGGTTTTCACTTTCTCTCGCAGCTCCTGCACCTTGCCCGCGGCGACGTCTTTTAGCGTGTAGCCGCAGAGCTCAAGAATTTTCTCCGCGGCTTCATATGATTCCGGATGAACTCCGGTGTTGTCGAGAATGTTCTTGCTTTCCGATACGCGGAGGAAGCCCGCGCACTGCTCAAAGGCTTTAGGCCCGATTTTCGGCACCTTTTGAACGATTTTCCTCGCAGTGAACACGCCGTTTTCCTCACGGAAGGCCACAATATTCTTTGCTGAAGCGGTGCTCAAGCCCGAAACCTTTGCCAAAAGCGAAGCCGAGGCCGTATTCAAGTCAACGCCAACAGCGTTTACGCAGTCCTCCACAACGCCGTTTAAGGTCTCGTCCAGTCTTGCTTCGGGCATGTCGTGCTGATACTGCCCGACTCCTATGGATTTCGGGTCAATTTTAACAAGCTCCGCCAGCGGGTCCTGAAGTCTTCGGGCTATCGACACGGCGGAGCGCAGAGATACGTCAAAATCCGGAAACTCCTGCGCGCCGAGCTTTGATGCGGAATATACGGAGGCACCCGCCTCGTTTACCATCATATAGGCAACTCCGGGCAGTTCCTTGATTAAGCCCGCAACGAAAATCTCCGATTCCTTTGAGGCCGTGCCGTTGCCGATTGAGATAGCCTCAACGCCGTGCTGTTTAATCATTCGCGTAAGCGTCTTAGTTGCTTCCTCGGTTTTGTTGTGCGGCGGCGTAGGATAGACGACGCCCGTTTCCAGCACCTTCCCCGTACCATCCACAACGGCGATTTTGCAGCCCGTCCTATATGCGGGGTCAAAGCCCATAGTTACCTTGTTTTTGACCGGAGGCTGCATCAGAAGCGGCTTAAGGTTGAGTCCGAACATCTTGATGGCCTGCTCTGACGCCGCGTCCGTAAGGTCGTTGCGCGTTTCCCTCTCGATGGAGGGAAAGATCAGTCTGTCATAAGCGTCCTCCGCGGCGGCGGCAACAAAATCGCTCGAAATACTGCCCGGACGGACGGCGTGACGTTTTACGGCATCTAGTGCGAGAACCTCGTCCAGCAAAAGGCTCACCTTAAGATATTCTTCCTTTTCGCCGCGGTTTATTGCGAGGACCCTGTGGCTTTGAAGTCTTGAGACCTGCTCTTTAAAGTCATAATAAAGCCTGTATACAGAGTCCTCCTCGCGCGTTGCCGCAGACACGAGATATGCCTTCGCGTTAATCAGCTCTTTGAGGCTCTTGCGGATTTCGGCATTGTCCGAAATGTTTTCGGCTATGATGTCCGAAGCGCCGCTGAGCGCCTCCTCCGCGCTTGCGACGCCTTTTTCGGCATCAACATAGGGTTCGGCAAGCTCTGTAAGACTTCCCGACTTCAGGTTCTGGGCAAAAAGCAGCTCGGCAAGCGGTTCGAGTCCCTTTTCGTGAGCAATCGTCGCTCTAGTGCGGCGCTTTTGCTTGTACGGGCGGTAAATATCCTCCAGCTCCGCGAGCGTCGAGGCGTTTTCAATTGCCGAAATTAGCTCTTCAGTGAGCTTACCCTGTCCCTCTATTGAAGCGGCAATCTCTTCCCGGCGCTTATCCAGATTACGGAGGTATTGCAGCCTGTCCGCAATCTCTCTTATAAGCTGGTCGTCCATTGTGCCGTGCAGCTCCTTGCGGTAACGCGCGATAAAGGGAATTGTGTTTCCCTCATCGATGAGCAAAATAATATTCTTAATATGCTCGGGCTTTTGCGAAAACTCTTTTGCTAGAATACTTATTGTTTTTTCAATATCCATTTAATACTTTTCTCCTAAGAAATCTCTGAGTGTGCAATCAGTTTAATACAAATGGAGCTTTTGTTCAAGCACAATTCCGAAACCCACTCTCCTAAACGCTCTAGACAAAGTGTTTTCAATGTGGTAAAATGAGTCATCTTAAAATTGAAAGGACATTTAATACATGCTTGATCCAATCTATCGCTGATTATTTTCATGCAATATTTTCTTCGGCTATTTTGAATAGCCTTAGTTTGTTATACGTTTAAATATCAGTGAATAGTGGAAGAGCTGTGTGGAAATGTCAGACATGCCGCACACTGTTTTGGTGTGCTTTTTTCATGCATCTGAGCCCGCTTTCACATTAAATTTTTGAAAATGAGGTTTTATTATGTATGATATAAGAAAAATTCAAGAACAAGTGATATATGGCGCTGTTAAGGCGGCGAGCGGCGATGAAACTGCCACAAAAATCGTATACGGTGACCATGGTGAAGCTTCTTCCGAGGGCAACGCCGAATGGGTAAACTCCACAATGTCAAGATTAGAAAATCGTTTTGATGCGCCCCAGCTAAAGCAAATAAGAATGAGCTGCCAGTGCGGATATGGTATGGACGACAAATTGGCTTTGCTGACGGAGTTGCTTGAAACATCATCAAGTTTGGAAGAATTCACAAGTCAGGACAAAGCAAAGGCGGCGGGACTTTTCTGCTCCGACGGTGAGCTCTATCTCCAATTTGTATTTTGTCCCTGTCCGATGCTTGCCGAAGTGGAAAAGCTGAAATCTAGCACTTGGTGTCAGTGTACCGTCGGCTACAGCAAGATACTTTTTGAAAAGGCCTTTGGCTGCGAGGTCGAAGTTGAGCTTCTGAAGAGCATTAAAATGGGTGATGACGTTTGCCTTCAGAAAATTACACTCTGCGATTTTGTATGGAAAAAGGATAAGCACTGAAACTAACAAATTGTAAACATTTATGCGCGGGAAGAGCGGCCTTAATACGGCCGCTTTTTCTCAGCTCTGCACCGCTGTTAATTACGATTGAAAAATTGAGAAATCTATGTAATAATCTGTACGTAATCTCTGAAATAGAAATGATTTTGAGAGGATGATTATTCTGTTTACGCTTCCTGAATATAAAATGCCCGATTTCAGCAAAAAGGAATTCTGCCTTGCTCCGAATATACATACCGAACCCGCACCCGAGGACGGCATCCTGCCCAATAATTTTTATGCAACAAATATTTACCCCGAATACTTCAAACTGGACGGCGTCTGGCAGCTCATCGACGCTCCCAGAATGGACTGCGTCGTCGTTATCAAGGACGGCAAGCCTACCGCCACAGAAGCACGGAGAGTCAAAAAGGGCGACAGCATCGTCACAGGGCGCGAGGAGGACATGTCCAACGGAGTATTCATCGATTTTACGGCCTTTCAGGAGACAGACGCTCAGGGCAAGGCTCAGAGCTTCGCTTTCCGCACCGGAAAATCCAGAGAATCCTCATATTCGAGGGACTATGACGAGCTTTATGAAATTTTGAGGCACGACAGAGACAATGGAAATATTGTCTGGGTACTTGGCCCCGCCGTGGCATTTGACTATGATTCCAGAAGGGCAATGTCCGGCCTTGTCAATAACGGCTATGTTAACGCGCTTTTTGCGGGCAATGCTCTCGCGACGCATGACATGGAGGCTGGCATTTTCAATACCGGTCTCGGGCAGGACATCTACACGAAGGAGCTTCAGTACAACGGCCATTATAACCATCTTGAAACCATTAACCGCGTCAGGCGCGCGGGCTCCATCGAAAACTTCATTGCGGAGAATCCCGAGCAGAACGGTATTATTGCTTCGTGCGTGAAGAACAAGGTGCCGCTGGTGCTCGCGGGCTCCATAAGGGACGACGGCCCTCTTCCCGGCGTGATTGGCAACGTTTATGACGCGCAGGACGCCATGAGAAAGCACATCATGCAGGCAACGACCGTGATTGCCCTCGCCACCCAGCTCCACACAATCGCGACCGGCAACATGACGCCCTCCTGGCACAAAAAAGACGGCAGGCTTCGTCCCGTATATTTCTATACGGTGGATATTTCGGAATTTGCCGTCGGCAAGCTGCGCGACAGGGGCAGCCTCAGCGTCAACAGCATCGTAACAAATGTTCAGGACTTTCTGATTAACACCGCCAGAAGTCTGAATGTAATTTAGAGCAATTTGCGAAGAGAGCCGAACCTTTGGCAGGTTCGGCTCTTCATTTTATAATTTCTCAAACAGCGCAGCGAAGAAATCGATGCAGCGGTTGACGTTCGCAACGCTTATGTTTTCGTTTGTTCCGTGAATCTTTCCGATGTCCTCGTCGTCAATGATATACGGCGTGAAGCGGTAGATGTTTTTGCAGACAGCCTCGTATTTTCTCGCGTCCGTGCTTGCCATGACGAGATACGGCACCACGATGACATCGCCGCAGTAGTCGTAGATTAAGCTCTCAAGCAAGCGGTAGGCATTGCAGTCACAGGAAGAGAGTACGGAGGGGCCGTCCAAAGCGATAGGCTCGAGCTTTACGGGCAGTCCCTTGAGGGTTTTTTTGATATGTCCGAGCAGCAGCTCCCCGTTTTCGCCCGGTAAAATGCGGCAGTTGATAAAAGCTGTGGATTTTTGAGGAACGACATTGGGAGCGGGGCTGCCCTGCGCCATCGTAACGGCCAGAGTTGTACGAAGCAGAGCGCTGCCGGTGTTCGTTTTTGAGAACATACTCAAAAACAGCGGTTTAAAAATCCAGAGATTGGCCAGTACTATGCGGTTTACACCCTTCATGTACGGCCCGATTCTCAACAGAAAATCCTTCGTACAGGTAATGAGGCGCGGCTTGAAGGGATGCTCCTCCAGCAGGCAGAGTGCCTTTGCCAGAACTCCCAGCGAGGTGTGCGGCGCGGGCATTGACGCATGTCCTCCGTCCATTGTAACCGAAAGGCGGATGTTGGCAAAGCCCTTTTCCCCGACGCCGACCATAGCGATAGGTTTTTCAATACCGGCGAGCACATTGGTTACGGCGCAGCCACCCTCGTCCAGAACGAAATCAAACTCAAGACCTTTATTTTTGAAATACTCCGCTATCTTAAGTGCGCCCTCTTCGCCGTTAATCTCCTCATCATGGCCGAAGGCCAGATAAATGTCCCGCGCAGGAGAAAAGCCCTTTTCGAGAAGACGTTCCATGGCTTCCAGCGCTCCGATCAGGTGCACCTTGGTATCGAGCGTACCTCTGCCCCAAACCATGCCGTCGGCAATTTCTCCGCTGTAGGGCGGTTTCGTCCAGTCGTTCTCAGTGCCGTCCTCGACGGGTACGACGTCCATGTGGGCGGTTATGAGTATCGGTTTTTCCGCTGGCTGCGGATTTTTTGTTTTCAGGCAATAAACAAGACTGTACCCATTGATAACGGTCTTTTCACAGTTCTTATGCACGAGCGGGAACTGCTTTTCCAGAAGCTGATGAAAGCCGCGAAAGGCTTCCTCGTCCATTTTTCCGGGCTCGATATAGGATATAGTTGGGATGCGGACGGCGTCTGCTAGCTTTGCGGGGCCTGAAAGGTCGCTTGAATTCACGTAGCTGCTGCCGTTTCCTGCATCAGCGGGTTTGAAATTGCGGGTTTTTATAGAGATTATCAGGACTAGGGCAATAATCAGAGCAATACAGGTATAAAGTATCCAGAGCATGGTGGTACCGGCTTTCTATGTAGTTTAAAACGGTCCGTAATGCAGGGCGACGCCGATGAACAGAAACACACAGGCAAGCGCGAGGGAGATAAACTGCAGCTTTATAGTCCACTTCATCCACTTTGTATATGAGACCACCGTCAGTCCCAGACAAATCAGAAGCACGGGGTTAGTCGGGTAAATAATGTTGGAGAACCCGTCCGCGAAGCAGAAAGCGAGCACCGAGGTCTGCCTTGTGATGCCCACCAAATCCGAGAGCGGAGCAATCAGCGGCATGACCAGAAACGCCTTTGCCGAGGACGAGCCGACGAAAAGCTCCAGCAGCAAAATGAGCGCATATATAAGTAAAATAGCCACATATGGCGAGGTCGACATTATCGCGTTTGCGGTATGATAAAGGATGGTATCCATAATTCCGCCCTGGCTGATGATGAATTTGACACTCATAGCCATCAAAATCAGGATAATTCCCGGAGCTATTCCAACAATTGCGCTGCCGATAATCTTCATTCTTTCCTTTAAGGGTATTCCCGCTATAGTCGAGGATACAAGCCCGCCCACGAGGAACAGCAATCCGATAATCGGAAGAGTATAGTCGCTCAGCGAGGAAATAATTGATGCAAGTATAATTAAAGCGAATATCAGAACAACGAAAGCGCCGAAGGCAAGTGTCGCGGTTCTGAGCTTTTTATATTGCTCAGGTGTCTTTTGGTTCAGCACCTGTTCCAGACTGTCAATGTTCCGGTATTTTTCGCGCAGGGAGGCGTCGTCTCCGTAAACCAGAGACTTTTCAGGAGTCTTTTCAATTTTGCGCGCATAGCGGAACAGGAAGAAGAACACCAGCGCGTAATAAATGAAAAATATGATTACACGGTAGCCGGAGCCCGAGTATAGAGGAAGGTCTGAAATTTCCTGAGTAATCGCGATGGAAAACGGGTTTGTGATTGCCGCCGTGAAACCAAAGCAGGATGCCAGCATACTCATGCCCAGACCCACGAGCGAATCCCAGCCGAGGCAATAAGCCAAAGCTATGATAATCGGCACCAAGGCGATATTTTCCTCAAAGGTTCCTAGAACAGCTCCGAGGAGCATAAAGAAAAACACAATGATAGCCATTAAGAGATATTTCATTCTGCTGAATTTCTTGACTATTTTGGATATGAACAGCGACATGATATCACTTTTCTCCAAAAGTGAAAACGCTATGCTGACCGCAAGGAGGAAGAAGATGATGACGATGATAACCGCGCCGTCTGCGCTTCCCATCACCTCCACGGGAGCTGTGAACCAGCGGTATATCGGGAGCTTGGCAACGTCCGTCAGGTGGAAGGAGTTTTGTATGAGTATCTCTTTCCCGTCAACGATTTGGCGGTCATAGCTGCCCGTGGGCACCACCCGTGTCAGTATTCCGACGGTTATGATAAGCAGCAGCAGAATTGAAAAAGCGATTATGAACGTTCGTTTCCCAATCTTGATGGATGCCTCTTCGCGAGTGTTATCTGCCATATAGTCCTCCATGCTCAGCCGCTATGCCGTACTGATTTCTTCTCATATTTTGCTATTTGGATGTATTATAAGAATTTAATTCGATAAAGTCAATCAGAACTTACTCCGAAGCCGGTAAATAGCCCGCGGTAAAGCGGTCAAGCTGCTTGTTTAACTTCGTCAATCCAGCCTATGAGCGCTCCCGAATCGCGCAGCGCTGAATTGCTGACATTGCTGAGTCCCGGATTCATAACGACAGCCACGTCAATAGTTGAGAAAAGTCACATCCGCGTTTCTGTGGAAGAGTCTGCCAGCATATTGTGTCAATCATACAAAAATTTTTCTCAAATATGTTAAACGTTACATACATTTCGAATGTTATTGACACGCAAGCGAACGGCTGTTATAATCAAGCTGTAAATATATACATTATGCATACACATTGCGTAATGTTTAAAGGATTATTTATTTTATTTGCACATGGCTCGTTAAATGTTAAAGCTGAAGGAGGCTGAATGAACAATGAATACATCATATAATGAACTGATCAAATCGCTGGAAAATTACAAGAGCATGCCCGAAGAGCGTGAGCACTCAGTCCTTAAACAGACAGCTGAAGCAATCGAGACTCTTCAGTCTGTCGTTGACGAAAAGCAGATGCTGCTCGACATGGCTTTGAATGATTTGGCCAAAAGCAGCGAGTGCAAATACTGCTCAAATTTGGACAAATGCAGCATGCGCCGCATTGAACGGACTTTGGCCTACGGAAGCTGCGCCGACTGGAAATGGCGGGGCGCAAACACGGCGGATATAGCCAGCTGAAGCCTCAATATAATTAGTTTCATTTTTCTGTCTCCCTTTTATTTTCTATATGTCCTATTTTATCCATGTGTATGTATCCTCCATACAGAAGGCATCCCTTTTCAGGCTCGTTCTGCGAAGGGGTGTTCTTTTTTCATTCCGCCCGGCACCTTCATGGTCTCTGAAAAACAGTACGGCGGAAAAAAATGCCGCTTGTCATCAATGTTGCTGATGCAAAGGGAAAAACCCTATGATATAATACCAATATGTTCGCGTTGTGTGCCTGTATTTTGACCTTTTTACAGAGTCTCTGATGTGTATGGAGATTCCGGTTCAATTTCTTGCATGACGGAGCTTATTGATGGGGAGGAAACAATTGATGGACAAGAGTGCAAAATCAAATCGCTACTTTTTTGGTCTCGGCACCGTGGGCAGAGATATGCTCTACTCAATGGTCAGTATGTTTCTGTTATGGTATTTAACGGAGGTTCTTAATCTTTCGGATTCAGTAATGCTGATAATGGCGGGAGTGTTCACGGCTCTTAGAATATTTGACGCCTTGAATGACCCGATTATGGGCTTTCTCGTCGACAATACTCATACGCGCTTCGGTAAATTCAAGCCATGGATAGCTATCGGAGGCATAATCGGCGGAATCTTTACAATACTGTTCTTTACCGACTTCGGACTTCGAGGCACTTGGTACATAGTCGTTTTTGTAATTATCTATCTGCTCTGGGATCTTACATACGGTGCTAACGACATTGCCTATTGGTCAATGCTTCCCTCGCTCACAATTGACCAGAAGGAGCGCGAAAAAACCGGTGCTTTTGCCCGCATATGCGCAAACATAGGCATGTTTGCCTGTGTCGTGGGAATATTACCGATAACAAAATGGATCTCATCAAAAATAGGCGGTGACCCTTTGGCGGCAGTAGACCCAATGGCAAAGCAGGCATGGTTTATTTTTGCTGTTGCCGTTGTGCTTATTACATGGGCCTTTCTTTGCTTCACGCTGTTCGGAGTTAAGGAGAACAAGGCAATTGTCGTAAAACAGGACAACACCTCTCTCAAAGAGATGTTCGGTGTGCTCTTCAAAAATGACCAGCTTTTGTTTACCGCAATTTCTATGGCACTGTTCATGATAGGTTACTGCACCACTACAGCATTTGGAACATATTTCTTCAAATACGCATTTAAAAATGAGGCTATGTATTCGGTTTTTGCCGGAGTTCTGGGTGTTTCCCAGCTTGCGGCGCTTGCTGTTTTCCCGCTTTTTTCAAAAAAGTACAGCCGAAAGCAGCTGTATGCGGCGGCGACGGTTATGGTGGTTCTCGGATATATCGTCTTTTTCTTTGCTCCGATGAATATGGTGATAATAGGCCTCGCGGGCGTGCTTATCTTCGTAGGTCAGGCATTCATTCAGCTGCTGATGCTGATGTTCCTATCCGATACAATCGAATACGGCCAGCTTAAGCTCGGAAAGCGCAATGAAAGCATAACGTTTTCCGTTCAGCCCTTTATAAACAAGATCGGAGGCGCTCTCGCAAGCGGTATTGTTGCGATAACGCTCGTCATATCCGGCATTAACAGAGCACCCACGCCCAATGACGTAACAGCTGGCGGACTCCTCATTATGAAGCTTGCCATGCTAATACTGCCCCTGATTTCAATTGTCGCGGGCTATATCGTATATCGCCGTAAATTCAAGATTGACAAAGAGATGTTTGACAAAATCATCACCGAGCTTGGCGAACGCGGTGACCTTAATCTATCCGTAAAGGAAAAATAAAGTATATGCTGACAAAAAACAGCAGGGTAAGAGAGCTGTACGCGCATCCGGTCGGGAGGGACATTATCAGGAAAGCTCTGCTTCTGCTTGGAAAAAGCGACAGGCTGGTTCGTAACCCTATAGTCGGAAGCATCAGGCTTAAAACTCTTCCCAAGCTCGCGGCGGGCAAAGTTGATGAAAGCTTTATTTCGGCACTGCTCGAGCTCGTAAACAGTGAAAAGGATTTGCCGCTCAGAGAGTGCGCAAGCGAGACTCACGCTTGGTGGAAGGAAGCCGTTTTCTATCAGATTTATCCCCGCAGCTTCAAGGACTCAAACGGGGACGGAATTGGTGACTTGCGTGGCATAACCGAAAAGCTCGATTATCTCAAGGAGCTTGGGGTCGACGCGATATGGCTTTCACCGGTTTACGACTCTCCGAACGACGATAACGGCTACGATATACGCGATTACCGAAAAATAATGGCGGAGTTCGGCACCATAGAGGATTTTGATGAGCTGCTCGATGGCGTCCATGCGAGAGGCATGCGCCTTATCATGGATTTGGTCGTGAACCACACCTCCGATGAGCACGAGTGGTTTAAAAACGCTGTGGCGGAACCTGACTCCAAATACGGGGACTACTATATATTCCGCGATAATCCGAACAACTGGGACTCGTTTTTCAGCGGCAGCGCATGGCGTTTTATTGAGGAGCGGGGACAATACGCTCTGCACCTGTTCTCCCAAAAACAGATGGATTTGAACTGGGAGAATCCAGAGGTGCGCCATGAGGTCAAGGAACTTGTGTGCTGGTGGCTCGAAAAGGGTGTCGACGGCTTCCGCATGGACGTAATCAACTACATTTCTAAACGAGAGGGTCTGCCGGACGGCGACAAGCTCATAGGAATGCTCACAAACTTCACCGGTATGGAGCATTACTATTACGGACCGCGGCTGCACGAATATCTGCGTGAGCTGAAAAACAGTGCATTCTTACCGTATAACGCCTTTACGGTCGGCGAGACCCCGGGCATAGGCATGGAGATGTCAAAGCTCCTCACCGCCGATAACCGCAATGAGCTCGATATGGTGTTTTCCTTTGACCAGCTCGAGACTCCGGGGCACATCCGCTTTGACGACTATAAATATGACCTCAATTACTATAAGCAATACATTACGGACTGGATGGAAAACTACAGCTCATATTGCCGCATGGCGCTGTTTTTTGAAAACCACGACAATCCGCGTATGGTATCGAAGGTAAACCCCGATCCTCAGTACAGAACTGTACTGGCAAAGCTGCTTTCCACTATGCTCCTGACACTCAAGGGAACGCCGTTTATTTTTGAGGGACAGGAGCTCGGAATGATTAACCGGGATTTTTCCTCGATGGGCGAGCTTCGCGACGTCGAGAGTCTCAACTACTATACCGAGCTTAAGAAAACCATGAGCGAGGAAGACGCCTTCAAAAAGATTCTGGCAGGCAGCCGTGATCATTCGCGTGTTCCGATGCAGTGGACGGACGGCCCGAACGGCGGATTTTCGGAGGCGGAGCCGTGGATTGACGGAGGATGCGACTGCGAAACCTGCAACGCGCAAGCTCAGTCCGAAGACAAGGACTCTGTTCTTAATTACCATCGGGAGCTGATAAGTCTCAGGAAAGAGCATTCCGCGCTTGTTTACGGAGATATAAAAATTGTAAATAAAAAAGAAAAAGATCTGTTCACCTACTGGCGCACAGACGAAAAGGAAAGCTTTTATATTGAGTGTAATCTCGGCAGCGAGCCGAAAAAGCGGAAAGCCGCGCCTCATGGCGCTGTCCGCGTAACCGGCAATTACCCTGACGAGCCGGGAAAGCTGCTCCGTCCCTATGAAGCGGTAATCTGGATAGCATCTAGGCAGTAATGCCAAAAAGAATATGAAAAGAGCGCGCCGGACTTTCGTTCCGGCGCGCTCTTTAACGCTGAGCGGCTATTTTGTCAGTCTGTCGATTATATCTACGAGCTGTCCGATTTCGGGTTTCGTTATTTGCTCGTCCGCGCCAAGTTCTTTGCCCTTGATGCGCATTTCTTCGCTGATTAAAGAAGAGAAAATGACAAGCGGAACATGCTTTAGCGTTTTATCTGTCTTTACGAGCTTCGTAAGTCTGTGCCCATCCATGAGGGGCATTTCGATGTCTGTGATTATGCATGCCAGCTCTCTGTCAATATTGTTCCCGCTGTCACGCAGTTCACACAGATAATCCCACGCTTCCTGTCCGTTATCGGCCTTTGTCGTATTTATATAGCCCGCTTTATGGAGAGATTCAATTATCATTTTTGATAAAAGGAGTGAATCCTCGGCTACCAGAATATGTTTGTCGTTTCGCTCAGGGTTGCCCAGGTCAGAAATTTTTGCGACATTTAAACCAGTTTCGGGGCAAATCTCGGTAATGATAGCCTCAAAATCAATAATCGTAATGAGCTTCTTTTCATGCTCGACGATTCCTGTTGCAACGCCCTCTTTGCCGCCGAAAATCACGGGATCGGGTTTTTTCATCTGAGTGCAGGAAATTCTGTCGATTCCGACAACGGTATGCACATGAAAGGCATATTCGCTGTTGTTGAAGCCGGTAATAATAAAGATGTCCCGCTCAGGCTTTTCGGCCTCCGCAAGTCCGAGAAAAGCGGGAAGATTTATCACCGTCAGGACCTTATCTCTGGGCTTGAATATCCCTTCGATATACTCATTTGATTTCTGTATGTGAACCAAAGGTTCAACCTTCATTATTTCGCGAACCTTGGCAACATTGATGCCGAACAGCTGGCTGCCAATTGTAAATTCCATGATTTCCAGTTCATTGATGCCTGACTCAAGAAGTATTTCCTGCTTACTTTCATTCATATACAATCGACCCTTCTCAATAAATAATCTGTCGGTTCGCTCTGATACTATTACAATATCAGAAAGACCATTCTCCCTTGTTCACGGACTTTACTTTCATGACGCCTTCATCGGAATCAATAAAAACTGTTCTTCCGTAATTCTTACCCGTGTCCTCCGCGACTATTGGAATCCGGAGCCGCATGAGCTCCTGCTTCACCGCAATAACGTTTCGCTCTCCGATTCCCGCCAGCGACATGTTGTTCAGGTTACTGAACATCTGCGCTCCGCCCGCTATTTTTGCTCTTATCCGGATTTTCATCGCTCCGCTCAACAGCATTTTCTGAAGCAGAATTTCGATTGCCGTATCGGCGAACTTTTCCCGAACCGCGTTGGAATTCGAAAAATCCGCACTGGTCGGCAGCATAATATGAGACAGTCCGGCAATTTTCGTGACTGGGTCATAAAGACAGATGCCGACACACGATCCCAGCGCATATGTGACCAGAACGTCGCCCTTAAGTGCAATATTTAAATCTGATATACCGACTACAATAGTCTTGCTCATGAATCCAGTCCCAAACTCTCCATAATTCTTTGCAGGCTCTCAACTTCTGGAATCAGAAGGATGTGACTGGACATTTCTCTGTTCACATGGCCAAATTCGTCCTCGATCAGGATTATCTTGTCACTTATATTTGCGTAATAAATTGCGGGCACGCTCATCATGGCTCCGGCCATATCGAAGCACATATTCGGTACGGATATATCAATTTTCAGACCGGTCAACGAAGCAATCGCATTCACATATGAAGCCGCCATGATGTTGCCGACTTCAAGGATTGCGCTCTGGCTCATGTCGTCAAGGCTGGACAGCTCACCAAAATCAGTACCCAAAAGGGCATTGAGGACATTATGCGCAAACTCCTTATTAAGCAGAAACATCATCATTCCGGAAACATCGCCTTTTAAGGAGAGCAAAATCCCGACAAGTATCGTTTCGGGTCCGCCAAGGCTTTCGACAGCTGTGTTATAGTCTAAAACCTTAATCGTCGGCACATTTATACTTACAGATCTCTCCAGCATATCCGAAAGAGCCGTTGCGGCATTGCCGGAGCCGATATTTCCAATCTCTTTTAGTGCGTCAAGCTGATATTCATTCAGATCTCCATAATCTTTTAAAACCATGATTTACTCCACCGTCCGTTCGCACGAATTGCACTGGGAACTGATTATTTAATCTGCCTTTAGCCTCTGAGAGAATTTATGGTCTGTTCGACCTCGTCCGCCGTCTGAACAACGCGGGCGCTGAGCTGATACCCTCTCTGCGCTGTAATAAGCGCGACCATTTCATCAGGCAGCGATACATCCGACTGTTCAAGATAACCCCTTAAAACGGTATAATCGCCCTTTGCGGCAGCTGTGGCTGTTCCCGTATATGAGTTTGATAAATATGAATTTGACGAAGTCGGCGTCAGCGCTTCAGGATTGGAAAAGGTAAAAACACCGACATTGCTGAGCATGGTGCCAGTATCGGCAATGTTGGTTTTCGAATCCACCGTGGCGGTCACCTGTCTTCCGCTTGAGTCAAGCACATAAGCTCCGTCCTTGTTCACGAGATACGCGCTGCTTCCGGACAGACTGAGCGAAAAGGAGCCGTCTCTCGTGTATTCTTTCTGCCCGTTTGCCTGAACGCAGAACCAGCCGTTACCCGAAATGGCAAGGTCAAGATCACCCTGTGTCGGCATATAGTCGGCTTCGCCGGAATTAATACCGGCCGAAACATTGCAGACGCCGTTCCCCACAAGCATGGGCTTTGTGGCACTATTCATATTGGATGCCAAAAGCTGCTGGAAAGATGTTCTTTGGGCTTTATATCCGACGGTGCTGCAATTGGAAATGTTATTTCCGATTACGTCTATGCTGTTCTGAAATGCGACCAAGCCCGATGTTCCCGTATAAAATGCTGCTCTCATTGCCCTTATGACCTCCTTTATACTGCCGCTATCTGCTGTACGGCTTTGCGGTTGAGCGTATCAACCGTTGACAGCGCCGAGCTGCAGCTCTGAAAAGCACGCTGCGCCGCGACAAGACTCGTAAGCTCCACGTTCATGTTGACGTTTGATTTCTCAAGGCTGTTTTGAAGCAGCTGATAATTCGCGGCAGCCGGAGCGGCGGAGCTTTGCATAAATAGCCCGCTGTCCGTTCTTTCCAAAGCGGATTTATCTGTGGGTGAAGTGATAAGGATTTTCCCGAGCAGCGCACCCTTGGCGCTCGTAACGCTGCCGTCAGAAGCTATCGTGACGTTTGTGCCGGATGCTCTGATATATCCGCCGGAGCCCTGGACGCGGCCGACTCCGGGAAGAACCAGATAGCCCTCAGTATCCAAATCAAAGCCGCCGTTTCGGGTCAGATATGTAGTACCGTCTTCCCCTGTAATGTTAAAAAAGCCGTCGCCGTTAATGGCAACATCCAGACTGCGGTCCGTAGCCTGGATTGAGCCCGGCTGAAACAGGGTCTTTTCGCCGCTGACAGTGACGGCAGGCGAGCCAATACCGTCCCCCAGAGTCTTCTGGCTTCCTGCGCTGAGAACAGACATCATTTCCATTTCGAACGCGGAATACACGGACCTGACGGCTCTGAACCCGGCAGTCTCCGAATTTAACAGATTGTTGCCTATGATATCAATATTTTTTTGGTTTGCCTTAATACCGGACGCTATCGTATAGTAACCGCTGAAAATAATAACCGCCTCCGATCATGTAGTTCTTATCTTTTTCTCGAACCAAAATCTTTCATTGCTTCGGTCAGTACTTCAAGTGTTTTGCTCCTGATTTGCGAAACGCGCTGCTGGGAAACGTCAAGCACCTCGCCTATCTCACGCAGGTTCAAATTCTCATAGTAATACAGCGAAATCACCTGCTTTTGCTTTGCCGGAAGTTTGTTGATGGCGTCCGCCAGAGCATCGAGCATTTCCTGCTGCATGAGATTATCCGAAATGTCAATATCCGACACCAAGCCTGTGTTTTCTGTTATCCCACTATATGTATTCTCCAATAACTCCTCAAATGAAACAGTCTCGACCACAGTTATTTCAGAAATTAAATTATTTAGCTGTTTTTCTGTCATTTCGAGGTGCTCTGCGAGCTCTTTATCCGTCGGCTCGCGCAGCAATTCCTGTTCAAGGTCAATTCTGCCTTGAGCAATTCTCTTTCTGGCTTCCCAGACTCTGTTCGGAAGCCAGTTCTGTTTCCGCAGATATTTAAGTATCGAACCTCTGATTCCCATATAGCTGTAGGTATCAAAGCTGGCTCCCCGGGACGGGTCGTAGCGCTCGATACAGTCGATAAGCGCTATAATTCCCTGATTGAAAAAGTCATCGAAGGGTATGTTGGAAAGCAAAATAGAGCGCATGCTGTAAATTGCAATATTCACATACTGCAAATAATGCATGACAAGCTGATTGCGCAGCTCCACATTTCCCGTTTCCTTATACCTGAGCATAACCTTTTCCGGGTTTTCGAGTTTGACTTCCTTTATATATCTGCTTTCGTTGTTAGACATAACTGCCTCCTAAGAGAGAATGTCCGTTCATATCTTAATAACTCCCAGAGATTGCACCTGAACGGAAGGATCAAGGTCGTTAAAAGACAAAACCGTGATTTTCGGATAAAACTGATCCAACAGTTTTTTGTAATAAACGCGGACAACAGGCGAAGTCAAAATTATCGGTTCCTGAACGAGCTTGCGCATTTTTTCGACCTGCTCCTTTGTCCCCGCCATAATCCTCTGGATTATTTCCGGCTCGAGCGTCAGATATGCGCCGCTGTCCGTGCGTTTTATATTTTTGAGGATAGAGTTCTCTATCTCCGCGTCCAGCGTCAGCACCTTCATATGCGCGCCTGCGGAAAATCTGCTTGTTATTGTGCGCTTCAACGACTGCCTGACATATTCGGTGAGCATATCGGTATCGTTGACCTTCGGCGCGTAGTCCGACATGGTTTCGAGTATGAGCTCCATATCGAGTATCGGAATACCCTCGCGGAGCAGATTTTTGAGCACATGCTGAAGCTCGCTTATTGACGCAAGCTCCGGAATTACTTCATCAACAATGCTTACTCCCTGTTTTTTCAGGTTTTCAAGCATATGCTTGATTTCCTGACGGCTCAGCAGCTCGTGCGCATGGCGTTTTATTATCTCGGAAAGATGCGTAATAATTACCGAGGTCGGGTCGATAAGCGTGTATCCGTTCATCTCGGCACGAAGCTTGTTGTCTTCGCTTATCCAAACAGCGGGCATTCCGAACGCGGGCTCGGTGGTTTCAATGCCGTCGACCGCGTTTTCCGGCTCTAGATCGTCCGGAATCAGGCCAAGGTAATAGTCCACCAAAACCTCGCCGATGGCAATTGATTCTCCCCTCAGCAGGATTTCATACTGATTCGGGTTAAGGCGGCTTGAGTCCTTCAGCCTTATAGAGGGTATGACCATGCCCATTTCATCCGCGAACTGCTTCCTCAGCATGACAATGCGGTCAAGAAAATTCCCGCCGCTCTTTTCGTCGACAAGGGGCAACAGGCTGTATCCGACCTCTACGCCGATAGCGTCTACACTCAGAAGCCCATAGATATTATCCATGTTCTTGTAGTAGCTGACCTCGCTTGTGATTTCCTCCACCGGTTTCGGCCCGCTTACCTCCGCTTTGACCGCATCTCTGCCGCGGCGGATAAGGCTTATGCCCAGTGTCAGAAGAAGTCCCGACATTATGATAATCTGTATGGGCGGGAAGCCGATTATCATAAGAAACGGCATTACGCAGCCGGCGATTATAAGAACTCTCGGCTGAGAGGTGAACTGCTTTATAACTTCGGTGTTAAGGTCTGACTCAGACGCGGAACGCGTTACAACCATGCCGGTTGCGATGGAAATCATGAGCGCGGGTATCTGGCTCATAAGACCGTCGCCGACCGACGCGACGGAATAGGTGTTCACGACGTCCTTGAAGGCTCCGCCCTTGACAAGTCCGACAGCAAGGCCGCCGATGAGGTTAATCAGAGTGATTATAATCGAAATTATCGCGTCTCCCTTGACGAACTTGGATGCGCCGTCCATTGAGCCGAAGAAATCCGCCTCTCGCTGAATCTTTTCTCTGCGCGCTTTTGCCGTGCCCTCGTCGATTATCCCTGAGCTCAAATCGGCGTCTATGGCCATCTGCTTGCCGGGCATCGCGTCCAGAGTAAATCTCGCGGATACCTCGGCGACGCGCTCGGCGCCTTTTGTGATAACGATAAACTGCACCAAAACGATGATGAGGAAGATGACCAGACCGACTATCACGTCGCCCCTTATAACAAACTCTCCGAAGGTTTTTATAACCTCTCCGGCATAACCGTCTCTTGTGAAGATTGAGCGCGTCGATGAAACGTTGAGTCCCAGCCGCAGCAGGGTCGTCATAAGCAGGAGAGACGGGAATATCGAAAACTGAAGCGGCTCCTTGATGTACATCGTCATAAGCAGGATAATGAGCGAAAGCGTCAGATTCAGAATGAACAAAAAGTCTAGAATCGGCGTCGGAAGCGGGACAATAAGCAGCGCTATAATAACGATGACAAATACCGCTACACTGTTGTTCAGAAATTTCAGGTTCATTCTATTTCAATTCCTTTTTCTTGAGGCTATATACGAATGCCAGTACTTCTGCCACTGCTTTGTAGAAACGTTCCGGTATTTCCCTGTCAAGATCAACGGATTCGAAAAGCGCCCGGGCAAGCGGTCTGTTTTCCATGACGTAAACGTTGTTTTCCTCGGCTACTGCTATAATTCTAAGGGCAAGACTGTCAACGCCCTTAGCGACAACACGGGGAGCTATATTTTTATCCTGGTCATATTTTACCGCAACTGCATAATGCGTAGGGTTTTTTATAACGACGTCCGCCGTCGGCACACTCTGCATCATTCGCCGTTTCGCGCGCTGCTGCTGCATTGACCTGATACGGCCCTTAATCTGCGGATCTCCCTCGGTCTGTTTATACTCATCTTTAATCTCCTGCTTCGACATGCGGAGATTTTTTTCATATTGCCACCATTGATAGAGGTAATCCGCGCCTGCAACGAAAATGAAGGCTATTGCCGCCTTTGTGACAATTGACATGATTATCGACCCGGTCTTAATCAGCGCCTGATCGTAGCTCATATGCATCATCTGCGGCATAAGGAAAAGCTCGCTTTTAACCACTGAATATATGACGTATAAAACTATGCTGATTTTGAGGAGCGATTTCAGAAGCTCCACAAAGCTGCGCATTGAAAATATCTTTTTAAGTCCCTTCATCGGGTTTATTCGCTCGCCCTTGAAGGAAAACGCCTTAGCTGAAAAGAGCATTTTTGTTTGGAACATGGTTGCGACAATGGCAGCCGCGCCGCAGACCAGCAGAGGTATAGCCGCCGCTTTTGCAAAGAGAATCATCAGATTTATAAATATTTTGCTCAGCTCACTGTATGTAAGGGCCGTCATCGAGGCCGCGAGCGAGCTGAAATATCTGATGCTCTCCTCCAGTGATCTCATAACCGAAGGCATAATGAACTTCAGACTGTAGAACGTAGCCATAAGCGTGAATATAGTGACTACTTCCTGGCTCAAGAAAACATTGCCCTTTTTTCGCTCGTCTTGCTTGCGTTTCGGGGTAGCTTTTTCAGTTTTTTCGCCAGCCACTGTATCCCCCCCAAAGCACCGGTTTAAGCGTCATAATCTACTTAATGACGCCAATCAGGTTCTGCATCTGTACAAACAGTTCGTTTATGTATGACTGGATAAACTCCGTTATGGGGAGGGCAAATAAAAACAGCAGCCCCAGTCCGAGCAGAATTTTGAACTGAAATTGAATCGAGAATACGTTAATCTGGGGAATAAGCTTCATAAGCACGCCCATTCCGATTTCGAGCACGAACGAAGCGGCCAGAAATGGAAGCGCAAGGTGCATAATGAGGCCGAAGGCCGACACAAATTGAGCGCATATGAAGCTGGCGACATCTGTTCCGAAATTTTCCGCTCCGATTCCGACAAGATCGAAGGTCGATATTATCAGCTTAACGAATATCAGGTGGCAGTCCGTTACAAAAAAATAAACCACGAAAAAAAGCTGAAAAAAGCCGCCCGAGAGCGAGGTCTGGATATTTGTCGAGGGGTCAAATACCCTTGCCATTGAAAGCCCGAAGCCCATATCAATAACGTCACCGGCAACAAACACAAGGTAATAGTAGATCTGGAAAACGGCTCCGAAGCAGACGCCGACTAAAAGCTCTTTTATCAGGGCGAAGGCAAGCGAAAAGCCCTCAATTCCGCTGACGGCAGCCGCTGGGATAGTCGGGACAATCATCAGGGTCAAACCCAGAACAAAGGCGATTCGAAATTGCGTCGGAATATTCTTGCGGTTGAGCAGCGGATTGAAAAAAATCATCCCACCCACTCTGGTAAAAACCAGCGCAAAGAGGTTGATATCGTTAATACTCAGGCTAAGCATACTTACAGCCCGGTCATCAGGTTTACGAGATAGACAAAGAAATTGGAAAGATTAGTCAGCATCCATGAGCCCATGACTATGAGCAGTACCGCGATTGCCACTATCTTCGGCACAAAGGTCAGGGTCTGCTCATGTATCTGCGTTGCCGCCTGAAATATTGATATAATGAGTCCGACCAGTATGCTGGCTATAAGAAGAGGCGCGGAGAGCTTCAAAATGAGCCATAGTGCATCTTTAAATACCGTTAAGGTTTCCCCTTGCGTCATGTCTTCAACTCCGATTGCTTTGAATTTCCGAAAAACGTTCAGTAATGGAAGCTCTTAATGAGCATCTCCATAATAAGGCTCCAGCCGTCGACGACAATAAAAAGCATCAGCTTGAACGGCAGCGAAATTGTAGTCGGCGGAAGCATTACCATACCCATCGACATAAGCGTACTTGCGACTATCATATCGATTACAAGGAAGGGCAGGAAAAGGAGGAAGCCGATTAAAAACGCCCTTTTAAGCTCGCTTGTGATAAAAGCCGGCACTATGACCTGAAGTCCGAGCTTTTGAAGCTCCGTAGTGTTAATCTCGGTAATCGTTTTATTCTTATCCGAAATAGATAAAAACAAATTGAGGTCGGCAGTTTTTGTCTGTTTCAACATAAAGACCTTGAGCGGAACCTGAACTTTTTCGATTGCTTCCTGTTGAGTAATTTCGCCCTTGGAATACGGCGTAATAGCGGTGTTATTCATTTCCGTAAAGGTCGGGAACATAATAAACATCGTCAGGAACAGGGCAAGTCCGACCATGACCTGATTCGGAGGTGTCTGCTGCAGTCCCATAGCATTTCTCAGAAACGAAAACACAATGATGATTCTGGTAAAGGAGGTCATCATTATGAGCAAAGAGGGCGCCAGAGCAATCAGCGCAAATGTAAACAGCAGCTTCAGGCTGTCCATTGTGTTTCCCTCTCCGTCGGTATCCAGCTTGAAATTGACTGTCTGCGCGGAGGCTCGGGATGAAAGAATGATGCAGATGGAAAGCGCCATCAGTCCGACGAGGAGAGCTCTGAGGAATATTTTTTTGTTATTATGTAGTTTTTCCGATGCGGACGCAATAACAAGCTTCTGTGAATTCATCAGTTTTCTTCTCCATTGTCAGGCCTTGTAAGTTTGCTTTTGATAGCGCTGCGAAAAGTCGTGATAAAATCTTTTGTCGGGGCTTGTTCTGCCTGAGAGTCCGCGGTGAATTGTTCTGCGCGAAACTCGCTCAGAAATGTAAATTCGTTTGGCGTGGAGCCTATGAGCAGGGCCTTCTCTCCGACCTTGACAAGAAGCAGCGATCTGTCCTTGCCGATTGCTGTACTGTCGATCACGGTAATATTCTTCGAAAAGCCATAATTAGGTTTATAGTGCTTTCCGACATATTTTGACACAAAATATGCGGCAGCAAAAACCGCAATCATCAGAACTATCGTACCAATTACAGATAAAGCTTCCGACCAGCCGTGCATGCCCTGTTCACCCCTTGCTCAGTCTTTTTTCAGAGCGGTAATATTTTATTTACGGTCTGGATTATGCGCTCCGCCTTGAAGGGCTTAACGATAAAGTCCAGCGCTCCGAGCTTGATGGCTTCCATAACCATAGCTTCCTGCCCCATTGCGGAACACATGATTATTTTCGCGTCGGAGTCGATTGCCTTTATCTGCCGCAGGGCCTCTATCCCGTCAACATTTGGCATGGTAATATCCATTATCACAAGATCCGGCTTCTGCTCCTTGTAAATATCAATTGCGCGCTGCCCGTCCTCGCCCTCGATAAAGTCGGTGTATCCCGCCTTTGAAAGATGTGTCTGAACCATCTTTCTCATAAATCCTGCGTCATCAACAATAAGAATATTGTACATTGCCTGTTTCCTCCTCAAATGATTACTTGTTGTTCTTTTCGATGGAATCGATGAGTTCCTTAGTTCCAACTATTTCAGTTATGCGGATTCCAAAATTATCTCCGACGACAACCACATCGCCGTACGCGATGAGCTGTCCGTTTACTACAATTTCAGCCGGAGAGCCTGTCTGCCTGTCAAGCTCGATTATGGAGCCCTGTCCCAAATCAAGCACATCTTTTATCTTTTGTTTTGCCCTGCCGATAACGACCGACACCTCGAGCTGAACTCCCAGAAGCAGATTCATGTTTGAACTGTAGACTGTGGGCGCTTGTCCCGTTTTATGGGAAAAATCCGGAAATTCCGGCTGCTTTACATTAAGTGAAGGCATTACATACCGTGGATTCTGCGGCTGCTCAGGGTATTGATTGTATTGCCCGTACGGGTTTTGTCTGTTAGCGGTCTGTCCGTAAGGCGGCTGAGGCATCGGCTGCTGATACTGCGCATACTGCATAGCCGGATCGTAAGGCGGCTGATACGGGTAAGTATTCGGCGGCTTTTCTGCGGAAGTCATATACTGAGGGTCATTGGGGACTGTCGGAGGCCAGTAATCCGGCTGCGGCGGCATCTGCGGAGATACCGGCTGCTGCGTTGGCATAGGCGATGGCTGAACGGCTTGAGGCGGCGTCTGAGGGGGATTCTGCTGCGGTTGGCTGACCGCCTGATTTTTGCTTGGAGCCGCCGGTTCCTGTCGCACTTCCGGCGATTCTATTGCTCCCCCGTTCACGGCCTCTACTATCGCTCTTGCAAGCTCAAGCGGCATAACGCTGCTGAAGTTTGTATCAAGTGTTTCTTTTATTGACATTTTGAATGAAACCGAAACAACACTTTCGCCTTGTTCGATGTCATCAAAAATTCTCGACGCATCGTTTGAGCTCTCGGCCAGTGTTGCCTGCGGAGTGGAAATGTTGATGGTCTGATTTATCATTTCCGACATCGCGGTTGCTGAAGATCCCATCATTTGATTCATGACTTCGCAGGCCGCGCTCATGCTCATTTCATCAAATTCATAGTCCTCGGCTCCGGCATAATCATTACCCATCAGCAAATTGAGAATAATTCCCATGTCTTTGCGTCTGATTACAATGACATTTGTACCGGACAAGCCCTCTATATAGTTGATTTTTACGACAATAGCAGGCTCAAATTCGGAGAAGTCGACATTTTGAAGCAGATTTTGAGTTATCTTAGGCGTTGTGATTACAACTTGCCGCTCCAGCATAGTCGAAACAGCGGTCGCAGCGGCGCCCATACTGATGTTCAGTATTTCCCCTATCGCGTCGAGCTCGTCGTTTGTCAGTACTTGATTATCCTTATTCACCCATTAGCCCTCTCTTCTGTCGTCTGGTATGTTCTCCGTATTGACGATTTTTAAAGCCATTTTAGAGTCAACTTCGCCGAGTCTGGCTTTATAGCAGGGGATTCCTTCAACGCTTACCGATATGTCTTCGTTTATTCTTTTGTTTAAAAATATTACATCATTGACCTGAAGCTGGGCTATTTCACCCAGGCTCATAAAGCAGTCGTCCAGGTGCGCTTCGAGGCTCAGTTCAGACTGCTTAAGATAATTGAAAACCTTATCGCGCTTTTTATTTTCCTTCACGGCATCCTGCTTCTTTGAGGGATGGTTATATTTCACGGATAGACTGCTGATCAGTTCCTCAAGGTTTTCAGCGGGCATGCAGATGTTGGCTGAGGTTTTGCATTGTTCGTCATCGATATCGAATGTGACGATAACTACCACATCCTGAGGCGCAAAAGTCTGGACAAATCTTCCGTTTGTTTCAATCGTTAAAAAGCGTGTCTGCAACGGGAAAAAGCTGCTCCAGGCTTCCTGCAGATAAAACGTGATTCTGTCCATTACCAAATTAAGCAGCGACAGCTCAATATCCGTATAATCGCGGTCCAACGTTATGAGCTCGCCGTTTCCGCCCATCTGCCTATCAATAAGCAAATATCCGAACACAGTCGAAAACTCAATCATCATTGTTGTTTCGCCATAGGCGCTGCCCTCGGGCGCAAACGAGAATATGCCTATTAAAGTGCTGTCAGGAAGCGCGTTTGTAAATTCATAAAACCGCTGCTCTTCAATTTGACTGATGGTCACCTCACAGGTGCTCCGTAGAATGCTTGTAAAATAGGATGACATCATTCTGGAATAATTCTCATATAGGTTATTCAGCGACTTGAGCTGATCCTTAGTAAACTTTTTGGGCGAAGAAAAGTCATACTCCTTAACCCGCTGTTTTTGTTCGACCTGAGGTTTCTCAACATCGCCCGTACGCATTTTATGAAGTAATTCGTCAATCTGGCTCTGAGACAGCGCTTCCGCCATAAAAAAACTCAACTCCTTTGGCTACCCGGAAAAGCATATGAATTAATCGTCAGGTGTTTCATTGCCGCTGCTGTTGCTGATAGTTTTATGCAGGGTTATCGCTCCGTTTATTTCCTTGCGAAATGCGATTACCTTTGCAACGACCTCCATCATGGGCTCTTTAACGATTATATAATTTTTATTTGTAAGTCTTATCGTGGTGTCAGGCGTTTCCTCAATCGTTTCAATCAAATCGTCGTTCAAAATGAAAGGTGTATCGTTGAGTTTTGTTACTACAATCATCGCGACCTCCCAATGTTTCGGATAACTTTTCTGCGTGACTCTGAAACAAATCCAAATTTACGCTTGCCTCTGACGACGGTAAAAACCGCCGTCAGAGGCACTTCGGTCAGCGTTTAAGATTGATAAGCTCCTCAAGCATCGTGTCTGAAACGGTTATTATACGCGAGTTGGCCTGAAAGCCGCGCTGAGTGGTGATCATTTCCGCGAATTCGGAGGAGAGGTCGACGTTTGACAGTTCAAGAGTGTTGCTCTGCAGCTCACCCGTTCCGCTTGAGCCCGGATTGCAGAGTATCGCCTTGCCCGAGTTTGAGGTAGAAGCAAAATAGTTGGAGCCTTTCATCTGAAGTCCCGCGGGATTGGCAAAGTTGGCAAGCGAGATTTTTCCCGCCGTGACAGTGCCCAAATCGGGATGCGTAACCGAAATTACGCCGTCCGCGCCAATCGCGATGCTTGTCAGCTGGTCAAGCGTGACGGCCCCGCCCTTCGTGCCGCCCGCAAGGCTGAACGAAACGGAGGAAAGTCCGAGTTCGTTCGAGGGCTTCGCGGCTGTCGCTGTAAGCGTTCCGGAAGTAATACCATTAGCAATATCATCGGGAACTGAATTATGGTCTGCGTCACCCGCCTGAGAAACCAGCTCGCTAAAACCGGGATTTGATACTTCAACATAATCTCCCGCTGCGCTTTTCAGCAGCAAAGACTTTGCAAGCTCTCCATTTTTAAGAACCCCTGAATAAGCTGTTCCTCCAATTGTCATCGTGATGGTGTACTGAGCGGGATTGGCTCCGGCAGCAGCCGCGTATGTTGCTGACAGGGTTGACGCGCCGCTTCCCGTAAAGTTGCTGCTTGTGCCGTTTATCGTCATCTTCCCATTGAAAAGTGTCGCACTTGTAAACTTACCTTCCTGTACGCTGTAGTCGGTACCGCAGATTTCCGCACCGGTCAGTCCGCCCGCCGGAAATTTGGCTGCCGCGTCCGGAGCCGTTATCGTGAAGGTGCCGGCCGCGTGCGCTTTGCCGCCGTTTGCCTCGGTTATCGCCGCGTTTATTGCTGTGTTTATCGCTGCTATGTCAGTAAACTTTTCGGTGCTGCTCAGCTTAACCGTTATTGTGCCCGTAGTGGATATTGTCGCCGTCGCCTTCTGTCCGGCGGGAAGATCGTCGCTTGAGCCGATTGCGAGGGAAACGTTGCCGCTTTCGGTTGCGGTTGAGGCTGTTACGGCATACTTGATACCGTTTATCGTAACCTCAGCCTTGGAAGACGCGGACGGTACCGCGCCCAGATTGTCAAGCTTGATTTTTTCGGAAGCGGCGGTGCCGTCCGCTTTTGCTGCGCCTAGAACGAAGTTTCCGTTGACATCGGTCAGGTAGCCGTTTGCGTCGTAGTCAAGCAGCCCCGCCTTTGTATAAAAGATATTGCCGTCAGGGTCCATGACCTGGAAAAAGCCCTCGCCGGTAATTGCCACGTCGAGCCCGTAGCCTGTGGACTGCATGCTGGACTGTGACATCTTAGTCTGGATTGCGGCGAGCTGAGAACCGTAGCCTATGACTGAAGGGTTCGTGCCGCCCTTAGACGCCGTTCCCGCTGTCGCGCTTGCGACCGTCTGATAGAACACATCGCTGAAAACCGCGCGCTGGGATTTGTAGCCATAGGTGTTGACGTTTGAAATATTGTTTCCGATAACGTCCATCTTGGTCTGGTGGGCTTTAAGCCCCGCCACACCTGAATATAATGCTCTGTTCATTTTTAATCCTTTCTTGGAACCGCACAAAAGTACCGCACCCTTCTGTCAGTCGGGGTGCATAGCCTCCTCAAAAGGTCCGGCTAAATAATCACGGTTCCGTCAATATTTGTGAATACGTTTCCTTTCATATCGCTGCTGTCAACAGCAGTAATAACTGTGTTGTTCGGGATGTTGACCAGAAATGCGGTGTTTCCTACAAGAATCAGCGGCTCCTCCAGGTTTTTTTCGCTCGCCATTTTGACGCCCTCGTTCAGACGGCTCAGATTATCGTCGGTCAGCTCAATATTGTGGTCAATCGCCCTCTTAACTGCGTGCTTTGAAAAGTTTACTTCGCTGTTTTTGCGGAGCATTTCTGTGAGTATGCTTTTGAAGCTGTCCTTATCCGCATTTTCGTTGACATCCGTGTCAACCTTCTGCGTCTGCTCTATGAGAGGGTTTCCCGAAACGATTGGGAAATTGATGTTTAAGCGCATATCATCCATGATATTTGCTCCTTCTTAACATTGTCATTTGTTCGTTACTACTATCGTCGGCTTGTATACGTACTTGTTTCCGTCCGTATCCTGAACCAGCACGTTGATGTAATAGGCCTGACCTGCCTCAAGTCCAGTAATGGTTTCGTCCAAAAGTCCCGTCTGATTCGCACTTCCAAATTTGGTTCCGTTCTGGACATCTGAAACGGTGTTGAACGGGCCTTCCTTTGAGTAATACACGGTATATTTAAGGCCGTTCGCCTCCACAGGGTCTTCAGTCGGAACGCTCCAGTTAAGGGATACCGAATCGTTTGAGACGGATGTTACCTTGAGGGGATAATCGCTCGGAACGAGCTTTGAATCCTCCGAGCTGTTTTTGATTTCCATTATCTCGTCCAGACTGTACTTCTTCCCGTTGACATACAGAACATATGCGTCGTCTACAAGGGAGACCTTTGAAACCGTCCCTGTTTCAGTATCCAGCTTGCCGTTTGTATACCTTGATGCTGTAACGGTTTTGCCTATCATGCCCATCGCGTAGCCGGTTTTTGAATATGTCGCCATTTCCTGCATCATCTGCATATTGGACAGCTGCGTTATCTGGTTCATCATCTCATTGTTGTCCATGGGATTGTTGAAGTCCTGATTCTGCATCTGCGTAACAAAAAGTTTCAGGAAATCCGAAGCCGTAAGATTTGTTGTTCCAGTTTTGCCGGTTGTGGTTTTCCTGCTGCTTGATGCGGATGACGCAGCGCCGTTTACTGCTTCGCTCATTTATTAACCTCCTTTCACTCAGATGTAGGCATCAAGCCTATCGCTCGGTTTGAATTTTGCCTGCACAGCTTGTGACGCTTCGTAAATGTCACCCGCGTTCTGACTGTCGGCCTGCCCGGATGCCGCCTGAGACATTCGAAGAAAGCTTTGATGTCCAGCAAATTGCTGCCCCGCGAACTGCTGTCCCGTCATGTTGAACTGCTGCATGGATCCGTTTGCCGTTTCGTTCGTAGACACGACCGCGTCGTGCACTTCAACTTTCATGGGGGCGACCGCCGCTTTCAGCGCGTCCAGGTCGTTGTTAATAAGCTTTGCCGTCATTTCTTTCGCCGCTGTGATCGTGAGTGTGGTTTTTCCGGCTTCCTCAACAAGCTTAACTGTGATTTCCCCTAAAGTTTCCGGTTTGAGCTTGATTACGAATTCGCTTTTTCCCAAAGAAATGTTCTGTTTGATTCCATCCTTAATCTGATCGAGCACCTTGGTGTCGGCTGTATTTCCGGCTGGCTTGAAGCGAATCTCAAAGGGCGCCGTCTTGTCAAGCTTTGTAAGTTCGTTCTGGAGCTTGTCAACATCAATTTCGTCCTTGTCGCTCTGCTGCGGCTGTTTTTGTTCCGAAAGCAGTTCCTTTGCCTTGACGACCGCTCCCGATATACCGTTTTGCACGGAGCCCTGAACATCACTTGTTTTCGCTGAGCTCTGAACATCACTTGTTACTTCGATACCGGCGTTTTTCAGTAAGGCCTGCGTTTCGTCCCTGTCTGTCAAGCCAAGCAAATCGGTCAGCTGGGTCAGCGCATCCGAAGAGATTACCTCGGTTCCGGTCTTGTCAACGCTCTTGCTCAGCAGATTAAGCAAAACCGAAATATCAGCCGGCTGTTCGGTTTTTACGGAAGTCGCTGTGCTTTCGCCATTTCCGATGCCGATTGGAATATTCGGAGAGGCTGAAGCCGAGGCTTCCGGTTTTGTCAGAAGGCTCATGATGGCCGCCGTACTTACGGGGTTTGCTGAACTCAAAACGGAATCCGTGTCAGGGCTTCCGGCCTGGAGTAAGCTCTTAAGTACCGCAAGGCTTTCCGGCGAGCTTTGGAAAAGAGCGGCAAGCTCGTCGCTGGGCGAAACAGTTCCGGCAGATTCCGAAATGCTGTCCTGCTGCGGGCTTTGCTCCTGCATTTGCGCCACAAGGTTCGTAATAATCTGTAAAAACGGATCAATGAGTTCTGCGTTGTCCCCAAGCTTTCCGACTGTACCGGAAGCTGCCTGCTTGACTCCGTGTGCGGTGCGGGTCTTCATCTGGACTGAAGTAGTTTGCATGTTTTCACCTCCTTTCATCGCATGGAGAAGGTTCCTCCGCTCACAATTGAATATAGCTTTATGCGGTAACCTTTCTTGCCATACTATTATTTATTCCCTGCATGACTTCACTTTCAAGGGCCCTTGCTTCAAGTAAGCGATATTCTTCAAGCTGTTTTTCCTCGAGCTTATCCATGCCGGTCTTCTCCTGGTATATTGACAAGACAATTTTACGCTGGGCTTCAGCGATTTCCTCGGCTCGTTCCAGGTCAATCTGCAGAGCCTCAATTTGCTTTCTTGTACTTTCAATCAGGTAATTGAGTGAAACAAGCTCCATCATTGAGACGCCTTCGGCCTGCTTAAACGACACCTTTTGGGTTGTTTCTTCCATGAACTTTTCCATCGAGCGGATTTTTTCGGCAATGTCGTCTCTTTTTCTGTTAAGGTTACCGAGAATTTTCTTTTCCTTGTCCAAAATTTGAATTTTATAGCCACGGATGCGCTCCAAAGAAAATTCATATCGCGTCACAGCTTAAGCCCTCCTATCTTACAGATTCAATCAGGGTTTTCAGTGTTTCATCAAAATCCGAAGGCTCGTCGACCTTCTGTATAAGAAAATCATTTATTTTTTTCATATGCTCCAGGGCATCGTCAAGCTCGGGATTGTTCCCCGGTTTATATGCACCGATCGATATCAAATCCTCGTTTTCTTTATAAATCGCAAGCATACTTCGCAATTTATTGGCAGCGTCTTTATGCTCCCTGTCAGCAATTCCGGACATCAAACGGCTGAGGCTGTTGAGTACGTCAATTGCCGGATAGTGGTTTTTTGCGGCGATTTTTCTTGATAAAATTATGTGCCCGTCAATTATGCTTCTGACAGTATCGGCAATCGGTTCGTTTGTGTCGTCACCCTCGACAAGTACCGTATAGATGCCGGTTATTGAACCGTTTCTGAAATTGCCCGAGCGTTCAAGTAATTTGGGAAGCTCGTAATATATAGAAGGCGTGTAGCCTCTGGCGACCGGCGCTTCTCCTGTAGAAAGTCCAATCTCACGCTGTGCCATTGCAAAGCGCGTGAGTGAATCCATCATAAGCAAAACGTCGAGCCCCTGATCCTTGAAGTATTCCGCGATTGCCGTTGCGGTATGTGCGCATTTTAAGCGCATCAGCGCCGGCTGGTCGGAGGTTGCGACGACAAGTACGGATCTCGTTATTCCTTCGGGGCCCAAGTCCCTCTCGATGAATTCAACAACCTCTCGTCCGCGCTCTCCCACAAGAGCTATAACATTGACATCCGCGCGGACATTTCTGGCTATCATGCCCATCAGCGTGCTTTTGCCGACGCCGCTGCCAGCAAAAATTCCCATTCTCTGACCCTTGCCTATTGTCAGAAGTCCGTCAATAGCTTTCACCCCCAGTTCCATCACTTCCGTAATGGGAGGACGGGCCATTGGGTTTTCGGGATTCTTGGTTATAGGCATGGCATAACCTTTTGGCAGAGCAGGACCGCCGTCAATCGGATTTCCAAGCGGGTCTATGGTTCGGCCGATCAAAGCATCTGAAACCGGAACCGTAAGCTTTTCTCCCTTAGTAGTAACCGCACAGCCGTAGCCGATTCCCTGAACCTGCTGAAACGGCATAAGGAAGACCTTGTTCTCTGTGATTCCTACGACTTCGGACACAACGTCGTTCCGGCTTTTGTCGATGTGAATTGTGCAGAGATCACCGATACTGCATTTCAAACCTGTTGCTTCAAGAGTCATACCGACGATTTTGTTGATTTTTCCCTCATGAGTACGCAAATCGGTTTGCTGGATGATCCTGTAGTATTTTTGCATTGAGTCATATAAGCTCTGTTTCACGGCGATTTCTTTCTCCCTGCTTTGTGTTACTCCTTATCAGCTTCATTAAAGGCTTTTCGCAAATTATCCGCCTGAACGCTGATTGTGCTGACTATTGTGCCTTCATCTGTGGTAACACGACAGGTATCAGCCTTTCCCGTAACCGTATAAACGCTGGTTCTTCCCTTATACTCCGGCATTTCGAGCTCTTTTTTTACGTAATCGACGAGTCCGACAAGGCGCTCGGATAGCTCAATGCTTATCCATTCGGCGCTCTTGACCGTTTTGACGCTTTGGAGCACGAGCTTTTCCAGTATGGTGTCGTCAGCGGAGATTTTCTCGAGTATCATCTTCTCGGCAATGTCTACCGCCATGTATTTAAGCTCATTGGTATACTGCTCTATGAACTCCTCATGCTTTTGTGTAAGCTCGTTCAGCAGCTTCTGAACGTCAGAGATACATTCCTTGAGCTCGCACTTTTTTTTATTCAGAGCGTCGAAATAGGCGCTTTGAGCTGCGGCTTCGGCCGCAGCCTTAGAAAGTGCTTCCAACTCATTTTTGTAAATCAGCGAGAGCGTTTCCTTATCGGCCGCCTGCTCGTCGCCGATTGCATGCGAAACCTTTTTTCTTTGTTTTTTTGTCTCCGGCTGGTGCTCAAAATCGTCGGAACCCGCGGAGTCATTTTCCGATATTCCTGCTGGGTCTGGATTAATCGCAATAGTATCGCTTACGGCTGAAAAAGAAACAGACGATATGTCTTCTTCATTTGGTTCTACCATGAGGTTAATCGCATCATGTTTAACATCGCCCTCGGGAATACGGACACTTTCGTCCTTCGAAACGAAGTTATGTCTCTTATAAACATGTGCGCTATTCAATTATTGCATCCTCCGATCCCCGAGATATCGATATTTCTCCGCTTTCCTCGAGGACTCGAATTGCGTCAACAATCTTTTGCTGAGCCCTTTCAACGTCCTTCATTCGAACATTACGCAGGAATTCGATATCGGAAAGAATATTTTCCCTTGCGCGGGAAGAAATGTTGTTAAGAAGCATTTGCTTGATTTCTTCGCTGGAGCCCTTGATGGCAACTGCAAGATCCTGAGTATCTACGCTGCGCAAAACGGTTTGGATGGTTGTATCGTCGAGATTCAGGATATCCTCGAATACAAACATCAGCTTTCTTATATCCTCCGAAAGAGTGGGGTCACTCTTTGAAAGCTCGTCAAATACGTATTTTTCGGTCGTTCTGTTGACGTGGTTCATGATATCTGCTACAAAGTTGATTCCTCCAATTTCTGTCATGTCGACTGACACAACAGTTGAGAACCTCTTTTCGAGAGCGTTTTCGACTATGGAAACGATCTCGGGACTGACGCTTTCAAGTGTCGCGATACGCTTAATTACATCAATCTGAAGCTTTTTTGGCAGTTCGGAAATTATTTTTGACGACTGATCGGCTGAGGCGTACGACAGCACAAACGCGATTGTTTGCGGATGTTCGTTTTGTATCATCATCATAAGGTTTTTATAATTGGCCTTACGTATGAACTCAAAAGACCTTGTCTGCATTGATTTCGAAACACGATCCATGTACGATGTTGCCTGTTGCGAGCCGAAAGCTTTCTCAAGGACATTTCTGGCGTACAAAACACCGCCTTCCGAAATGACCTTTTGCGTGGTACACAGGCCGTAAAAATCATCAACGATGTCCTGCATTTCGTCCGGGGAAAGCCTGTCGAGCTTTGCGACCTCGATTGTCAGCGTTTCAATCTCGTCCTCGGTCAGGTTTTTATAAACCTCTGACGCCTGCTCGCTTCCCAGCGCGACTATAACAGCTGCTGCTTTTGTCAAGGAGGTTATCTTTTTGGATGATGCTCTTGCCATTGCTAGTCCTCCTTAAGCCAGGTACGTATGAGATTTGCGGCTATCTGGGGATTAGATCTTGTAAACTCGCGAACTTCTTCAACTATTGCCTCATTCTTCGGGTCTATTTTCCCTTTTGCGACATCCTCAAGCGATTTTTTGTAATTTTCAATTTCTGTCTGCTTGCGGCGCGCCTCTTCCAGTCTTGCGCGTTTATCAGCCTCGGCTTTCACCTTGTAGCGGTTTCTCTTCTTGCGCTTAATTAAAACGATAAGAACGATAACCCCCGTCAGTAAAAGAACGAAGCCCGCGCCGACTATGATATAAGTCTCGGTCGAAAAGTTGAGCAGCTGCGGGAAGAGAGAGCTTTTAGTTGTCTCGGGAGCCGCCGACGGCGCGGCGCTCGGCTCCTCTTTAAGGGCGGCTTTATCAAAAGCGGAAATAGAGATAAGGTCTGCCGGAATATCGGTACAGCCGCTTACAAGGTTTTTCAGCTCGCTAATTCGGGTATCGGTCAGCGAGCTTTCATCTACCATCACCGAAATTGTGGCTCTTTTCAAAATTGCGTTGCCCGATTCTATCTGTGTCTTTATGTAGCTGTAATCATAGTTGTTGCTCCACGAATAGTCCGTCATTCCGTTGGAGCCGTTGCTGTTATAGCCGTACGTCGGAATGTCTGTGTTATTTTCGGTCCCGACGACGTCTCCCGCTTTTTTCGTCCCGTCGATAGTATAGGAGCCCTCGTTGTGAGTTACATTTCCTTTTCCGTCGGTATTCGGAGTCATCTCCATCTTTTCCGTCATCATCTTGTCATAGTCAATGGTTGCTTTAGCAACCGCTACCACGCCGCCCTTGCCATAACGCGGGGAAAGGAGCCTTACTACGTTGTCCTCGATTTTTGTCTGCACCATAAGCTCAAAGCCCATGTTGTAAGCTCCGCCCGTTTCACTGCTCGAGCCGCTCGCGGACGAAAGCTCGAGCATTGTTCCCGCGTCAACCACAGTAACGTCTGCGGGCTTCATCTTCGGAACACTTGAGGCTATTAGAGTACAAATCGCCGAAACCTGCTCTCCGCTGATGACAACCCCTGGGTCCAATGAGAGCAGCACTCCGGCTGTGGCACTTTGTTCTGTTGAGGCCGTTTCCCAAACATAATTGCTGGTTTCGGGCACGGTAATTGTGACGGTTGCGCTTTCCACCCCGTCTATTCTTTCAAGCGTCGACTGTATCCTGTCCTGCAGCTGATATATGAGCCATTGAGCCTTTTCGGACTCAGTTGCCGTCATGCCGGAATTGCTGGAAAAGACGTCATAGGTGAGCGCGGTTTTAGGATAGCCCTTTGCCGCGAGCTGAAGAACCCAAATGTCATATTCATCCTTAGGCACCATAATGTTGCCCTCAGAATCGAACTTGACATCTGCGCCCATATTGCTTAGAACGCTGTATATGCTTCCGGTCTCGCTGGTACTCAGTCCAGTGTACAGAACGGTATATTTAGTATTTTTAAGATTAATTAAAACCGTGGCAACAACGACAAGCAGCAGAACTGCGGCAACTGAAATGCCGATTCTGCTTTTTGTCTTTTTCGGTAATTGGCTTATATAAGCTTTAGCTTTCGAAAAGCTGTTTTGCAATATGTTGTTCTTCACGCCGGCCTCTTAATTCCGCGTAGCCAAAAAGCAAGCAGCGGACAACGTTTTTTTATTTGTATGTATAAAAACACGGTCACACGGACATTTGCATGATTTCCTTGTATGCGTTCACTGCTCGTGAAGTCAGCTGGACGGTTGTTTGAAGCGCCGTTTCCGCTTCCAATGAATCAATTTGTATTTGCGCCAGATTATCTGAGTCACCAAGAGCCAAAGCTGCTTTTTCGGAGTCTACCGCCTCCTGCTTTGACGTATATTCACTGACGGCATCCTTTAAAATATTCAAAAAAGGCGCTGAGGACTCGGAGCCCTTTTCCGCTTCTCCGATCTTTGAAAAAATCATTTTTTGAATTGGCTGAATTGCCGAAATAAAGTTTTCCATTATTTCACTCCTTTTTGCCCTAAAAAATATTGTAGAAATTTTTAGTTTTTTGTTTTAGAAAACCTTAAATCATAGTATAACTGGTTCGTATTAATGGTACCATTTCGGCATGAACTTGTAAAGAAAAAATTGTAGTAAATATTCGTAAATTAATGTAATTTGTCGAAAGACAGGTTAATTTGTCTCTAATCTTATCCACATCTGGAAGGTTAGAGTCTTTTTTCTATATATTATCTATTATTCATAACTATTTGGTTATATTTATTGCTAACAATCGGCGTTGTCGTTATGAATAACTATGAGTTAGTGACATCAAAAAATATTCTTGCTTTTCGGCAAAATCTTTCTTTCCATTATTTGCGTCCATTTAATTGGGTAAAGTTGCGGCATTTGTATTTATATACAAAATATCATTTAATATCATGTATAATTATGCATATTTATTCATTTAAACACACTTGAAAAAATCAGCAAAGAAATCTTTAGTTTTTCACTTGACGTGAAATAACTATGTTGACCGGATTGATTCGGCCGAGACGGTTTCGATTTATGGGTGCTCGGTGCACAGATCGCTCAAAGGTCGGGACAAAATCATTTCGTTCGGAGAGCATGGACGCGCTCCGAAACAAACAAAATACATGGAGGTATTTTACTATGGGTATGGTCGTAAGAACCAACACAATGTCCACTAACGCATATCGTCAGTTGGGCACGAACAACACACAGCTTGCAAAGAGCCTTGAAAAACTTTCTTCCGGCTATCGCATCAACCGCGCAGGCGACGATGCATCCGGCCTCGCCATCAGCGAAAAAATGAAAGCTCAGATTCAGGGCCTCACACAGGCATCCGCAAACTCCCAGGACGGTATTTCACTCGTACAGACCGCTGAAGGTGCACTGACAGAGGTCCACAGCATGCTCAACCGTATGGTATCCCTTGCAACGAAATCCGCGAACGGAACCATTCAGGACAACGTCGACCGTGACGCTATCCAGACCGAAGTAGACTCCCTCAACACAGAAATCACACGTATCGGCAAGTCCACGAACTTCAACGGCATAAACCTGCTCGACGGATCGTTGGGTGTAGGTGGTCAGTCCCTGAAAGCAGCCGGACTCTGTGCAGGCGCAGTAGTTGCCAGCACAGAGACTCCCGCATCTGCAACAAAGTTCACATCAACTAACACTGTTAGTCTTGATGCTGGCAACGCAGCTGTGAATGGTGCAACATTTAAGGTCGCATACACAGATGCAACCGGCGCTGCTCAGACAAAGGATATCACCTTTAATACGCCTGCCAACGGCACAGCAGCTACAAATGGTGCAGCTATGACAACGGCGGCTAATGCAGATTCAGATTTGTCCAAACTCTTTACCTTTAGTGTAGACTCGGCAACTAACCATATTGTAGTTACAAATAAGACCGCAGGCGTAAGCAAAGCTGCAATTACTGGTTTATCGGAAAATGTGGATGGTAGCGATGGTACACTTGGAGGCTCAAGCGTAGCAGGTAAGGACTTAGCATATACCGCCAATCTACACGGTACATTTGCTGCCGGAGACAAAATATCGGTTAACGGAAACAATTTCACCTTCAAGACAGGTTCTGATGGTACTGACGGCAAAACTTTCTCAACTCTTGCCACCTTAAAAGCCGCAGCGGAACTTCACAACATGACTGTTGATACTACCGACGATACTAAGGTTACTTTCACAAGTGCTAAAGGCTCTGGCCTTGTCCTTCAGGTCGGCGACTCCAACGATTCCTTCAACAAGGTTACTGTTAACGTTGCAGACCTCACAGCTGAAGGCCTCGGAACCGCAGGCATGGACGTTTCTTCACAGGCTGCGGCAGGCAACTCAATCAGCACAATCAAAGCCGCTATCAACACGGTTTCCACAAACCGCGGCAACCTCGGCGCTCTTCAAAACAGACTTGAGTACGCTATCAACAGCATGGACACCACGACTGAGAACATGGACGCTGCTAACAGCCGTATCCGTGATACAGACATGGCAAAAGAAATGATGAACTACACCAAGATGAACATCCTTTCTCAGGCTGCTCAGGCAATGCTTGCTCAGGCGAACCAGAACCCGCAGTCCATCCTCCAGCTCCTCCAGTAAGAGAAGTTAGCTTAGAGGAAGTGGCCTTATGGTTAACTGGTTATAATGAATTACGAGGGGCGGTTCTCCGGAACCGTCCCTCTCTTTGTCTTCATATTTGTACAAGCCCTCGTATAACTTGTTGTTTAAAAGTAGAAATCCCCCGCGCCGCTCTGCGGCGCGGGGGATTTCTACTTTTATTGACAGCTTTCTATTTGCTGCCCATTTCGATTGTTTTGTTTATCATGGCCTTAACGACTGACAGCGCCGTCAGATTGGCTTCATATGCGTTGCTCGCAGCGAGGAGGTCAAGCTGCTCCTCGGTGGTATCGACATTCGAGGATTTAACATAGCCCTCCGCGTTAGCTTCCGGATTTGTGGGGTCATATATAAGCTTGAATTCGGCGTCGCTCTTCACGACGTCCGATACACGTACTCCGCCGCCGGACTTTGCTTTATCAAGCTCTTCCGAAAAAGTGAGCGGTATCTCTTCGAAAACGACCTGCTGGCGTCTGTACGGCTCGCCGCTCGAGGTTTGCGTCGTCTGAGCGTTCGCTATATTCTGCGTGATAATATCAGTGCGGAAGCGCTCCGCAGTCAGCGCGGAACCGACTATATCCAATGATGAACCGAATGACATTGAATTTACCTCCGATGGTTCGTTTTGCTGATAATCTTGCGCATATCAACGGCTACATATTGCAGTTCAGCACATAACCGTATTTATCAAACTCGGTGCTGATTTGGTTCAGCAGCACGCTGTACTGCGCATATGCCTTATAAAGAGTTATGCTTTCCTTTTCCAGATCGACATTGTTGCCGTCCGGCTGCGTGGAATCAGCGTCGCTGGTAGAAATCGAAGCCTTGATACCGCTTATTTCCGGCTTTCCGCTGCCGTTCTGAGCAGCGCTCAATACGCCTTCAAAGGAAAGGCTCTTGGCTTTATATCCGGGAGTTTCTATGTTTGCGATATTCTGCGTACTCAGCTTTTGCTGCATCAGCGCGAGAGAAACGCCCGACTTCAGCACTTTAAAATTACTTGAATCGTAAAACACCTGACGTTACCCCCTTGGATTCGCTTTACTCGCGCGCCATCTTCTCCGCTTCCGCAAAAGTGCTCCTCATTTCTGTCGCCATCTCGATAATTGTCGGCAGCTCGGCAGCATCTTTTTTCGTATTGGCGTTGCGCACAGCCGTATAAAAGAAATCGTATAAATTGCTGAGCTCTGTTGAAATACTGTAGTCAAAATTAAGAGTGCTTTTCAGTTCACAGATTATCGCCTGTGATTTTTGCAGACTGCGGTTTATCTCCGGTATGTCGTTTTTTTCAAAGGCCTTCTGCGCCATACTAAGCTGCTTAATAAGCTCATTATACACCAGCAAAAGAATTTGTCCAGAGGTCATGGTCATAACCGACTGGTGCTTATATGTTTCATACGGGTTCGTCATCATAAAAAATCACTCTGCCTTTATATTAGATGCCATCATTAGCTGAACGTTGACGTTATCATACTGCTCTGAGAGGAATAGTTGGACATTGCTGTTTCCATAGCAGTAAACTTTGACCAATAGCGGTCCTTTTCGTCATCGTACTTATCCTGAAGATCATCAAGCTTATCTTTTATACTATCTATTGTCTTGTACATTTCGTTTGTCTTCGAGTTTACCGACCAGCCCTTTGCGCCCGCGAGAGCGACCAGTGAACCCGGACTTGCAACGCTGAGCTTGGCGGTTTTATCACAGATTGTTGAAATCTGCTTAGCCAGACCGTCAGTCGGATCGGTAAACAAGGTTGCTACCGCCTCGGGGTCGGCGGCTATTGCGCTTTTCAGTGCCGACTCGTCAACCGACAGCTGTCCGGTCAGATCCCATGCGCTTGTTTCAACTCCGATGCTGTAAAGGGCAATTCCCGCATTCTTGCAGGTCGTGTCCATAGCGGTGCGGAGCGAAGACATAAAGGAACTGATATCAGAATCGCTGCGGACAAGGCCGGTTTTTGCTTTTGTTTCCCATGCGGTAATCTCTGAGTCTGACATATCCTTTTTCTGCTCAGATGTCAAGGGCGCATAGTCGCGGTAATCCGGGTCCTCGGTTATCAGAGAGTACAAATTTGAAACCATCGTATTGTAATCTGTCACAAAAGATTTAACCGCGCTGACTATCGTATCGGTATTGCGTGTCGTTCCGATGACGGTTGCCTCGCTGCTCACCTTCGTGGCGGTGAGCGTAATTCCGCCGGCGGTAAAGGTGTTGCTGCTGCGCGAGGTGCTGACACCGTTTATCTTTACAAGCGCGTCCGTACCCGCCTTAACAGCCCCTGTCGCCGTTGTGCCATTTCCAAGCGTGACAGCAGTGCCGAACAGGTTTTCAAGTCCCGTTCCGGTCAGGTCTATTGAGCCGCTGCCTGTCAGCTCAAGTGAGCCGTTGGAGTATTTAACGTTATATGTATTTCCCCCACTGGTGAAGGAAGCAATGTCAGAAAGTGTTGTCGCAGCCGAGCCGTCCGCTTTGTTAAAAGTCAGTCCGGAGAGCTTTGTAACGTTCGCGATATCGGTATCGCCTGTCACTGCGTTTGTTTTAGCTTCGAGCGTTAAGCCGAACGCAAGCCCCAGGTCGTGCTTGGCCCCCAGGGCGACAAGTGTGGAATCGGAGGTGTCAACGTCCGTTTTCTGGAAAGCGACCACATAGCCGTCGGCTGTGTTCAGCTTTCCGTCGGCATAGCTTATATTTGAAGTTCCGTTTGTCTGTCCGAAGGTACTGGTCAGCCACGTGTTCAGCTTCGACTCGACGTCCTGTTTTGTATACTCCGCACTGCCCTTTGCAAGGCTGAAGGTATAATCCTTCCCGTTCACCTTGAAGGCCATTGTCGCTTCATCGGTAGTATAAGAGCTGTCAAGCGCTGTTCCGCTTATGTAAGGATTCTGAAGGCTTCCGGAAACCACACTCGACGCCGGAGCGACCTGGCTGTCTCCGAAAATCGCGCTGAGCAAATCTCCCTTCTGCTGCGACATGGTAATGCCGAACTGCGCTCCCGTGGAGGCAGTCTGCATGGTGAACTTGTCGGTCATGGAAGAATAGTTGATCTTGACTCCCGCGTCGCTGGTATTGATTTTGTTCATCATGCCGCTAACAGTATCATTGGATGAAAAAGCAAACGCCGTGCCGTTGATAGTGAAAGAATATGAAGCTCCCTGAATTCCGGTCAGGTCGCCAAGCTTTGTGCTGCCGGAAATCAGAGTTGAGGCGCCCGGTGTAATTCCAAAGCTTTTTGCGTCGGCCCCTGTTACCGTGAGCTCATGGCCTTCTTCGATATTGCCGTTTGTATCTTTCAAATTGAGCGACAGCGTCAGCTTGTTATCAGAAGACTTTGAGGCGCTCACGTAAGAACCGAAGGCCTTTGTTATTTCCGCGTCTAAAGCGCTTTTTATTGAATCCGCGTCGACAGTGCCCGAAAAATCATCTTTTGAGAAAGTCAGTGTCTTGGCTGTTCCGTCAAGCGAAAGCGTAATGGCCAATTCCTTGCCGGAATCAATCGTGCTTTTTATGGCGGCAACATCCATGGCGGAGCCGGTTATTGTCTGCGTTCCGCTCATTTTGTCTGCGGATGCTATATTTGCGGCGCTTGCTAGCTGTGAAACAACGACGCTCATATCGCCGGTCGAAGCGCTTGAGCTGGAGCTGACGACCTTCGCAGAGCTTCCGCTCGTAACCGTTGAGACCATCGAGTTGAAAAACGAGGAGCTTGCAAGGTTTGTCGCAAGCGTCGAGCCGTAAGTGGAATCGAAATACTTGCTTTTAAAAGTATTGATATCGGAAACGACACCCTGATAAATTGTCTGCTTCCATTCGGTGGATGTTTTCAGCTGATTCTGCTTATCGATTTTCGACTGTGTCGCACTGAGCATTTTTTTAACCATGCTCTCGGTGTCCATTCCGGACATAAGCCCCGATAAGCCGTTATTGCTGCTGGAACTGGTGGCACTGCTAACATTATAGTAATTTGAATTTGAAATGCTGGAGCTCATAAATCGTCACCTCAAATATCAGCGTTTAATCGGGGTCCGGCAGGCAGGGTTCCGATTGACTGGCTGTCTCCTATATGCTCTTGCTTTTACCGTCGCCGAAGTCGTGCGGAAGCGCCGTCTCAACAGAGCGCTTATAGCTTTCGGCGACCGTTTTGCTGCTTCGGTTCAAAGTCTCGATTTTCCCGAGCAAGGAATCTCTTTCGCTTTCGATTCTCTGGCGGACACAGTCCTCGTTTTTGAGAATACGATTGGCAATCGCTCTGATTCGGAGCGCCTGCTCAAACAGCTCTTTAGCTTCTCCCGAGAGGTCGGAAACATCACAGGCGCAGTTCAGGACGCTTTTCAGGTACTCGTTGCCTTCGGCGAGAGCGCTGATTTTTTCGCTTACTTCACTTGCCTGTTCAAGAACGTTTCCCCTTGTTTCAAGCAGCGCGTTTATTATATCAACCGGAGCTTCATAAATTCCATTGGTAATTTTCTCGACCTCGCTGAACAGTTCCTCTTTCCTGCAAAGAAGCTGCATTAATTGCTGATTGTTTTCCATTTCTCCGCCCATTCACTCGCTGCCTTTTCCGAAGCTCATTTCGGTTGTCAGGCTGCGAAGACTTCCGAACGATGTGTTTTCGGCCGCTTTTCTGTTTGCTTCAACGGTTGTATATAGTTCTTTACGCCAGATTTTACATCCGCTCGGAGCGCTTATGCCGACCCGCACCTGATTATCGATTGACAGGAGTCTGATTTCAATCGGTTCGCCCTGCTCCTGTTCGATGATGATACACTCATCGGTTTTTCTTGAAATTACGAGCATCGGTCATTTCCCTCCTTTAAAAAGAAGAATCTGACGGGGTAATCGTGCTCAAGCATTATCTGTGCGCCAAGATGTGTTTCGGGATTTATGAAAACAGGGCTTTTCAAATTGACCGAAGAATTTCTGAAATCCTCCGGCACAACGGCTACGGCCCAGCACAGACAGTCGCCGGCTCCTAAAAGCGCATCTGAGCCCGCAGGCAATTCGGGTAAAAACGAAGATGACATTCCGCTCGGATCCATCAGTATGAAACAAATTCCCTGCTCCTGTACGGACTGGAGCCAGATGATATTTTCTCCGATTTCCTTGTCGTTCAGGATAACAAAATCGGTGTAGAGCTCAAATCCGAATAATGGCTGTGTGAAATGATATATATCCTTTTCGGACACATCCGCTTCCCCGAAGTCCCTTGTTTTTATTTTCATTTTCAATCACCCGACTTTCAGTATTTAACGGTCACGCGAAGCTTATTCTGTGTCCGTCTTCTTATCATAGTCCGGAGCCGCGCTTGGCGGCACATACATCGGCCCTCCGAGATATTGGATGTCTATGTCTGCGTACTGGACTATTTTCATATGGACGCTCCCGGGCTCGTACTTGATAGGGCTGTCTTTAATTTTCCAGTCCAAGTTTACATCGCCGGGCTTATAATTTATATCCAGCTGCGCCGGGACATATGAAAGCTCGGCGGGAGCGCTCGGCATAAACGTTGTATAGAGTTCGGGCTGCTCCAGCATCTTTTGTCTTACGATGTCACCTATTTCCGTGCCGTCCTGAATGTCTGCCATGGCTTCACCGAACTGAACATACTCCTGAGTCTGCTTCTGTATGTGTTCCTTGCCCTTCGCGGCATATTGCTGTACGCTGTCCTCTATGTCCATTAATCCCATAGACTTTCGCGCCTCATATGTGTCAATGTGCACCTCTGCGTTCTGTGAGTGCATTTCTAGCTGTGAGGGAGTCGTGTTTATATCGCAGGAAGGATTAACATCCTGCTTATACTCCAGCTTGGCGCTTTCGACTTCAAGCTCGTATTTCATCGGTGTGGTTGAGATTTTAAGTAGCTGCATTGTTATTCCTCCCTTCGTAAGCTGGGGTCACGTTTAGTTCAGAAAGTCCATCAGTGAAACCGGAATGATTTTTGAGCCCATTGACAGAACCGCCTTCAGCACGTAATCGTTCATGCTCTGATTGGTAGCCTCTTCCGCGTCATTGACTCCGACCAACCGGCTTATCTGACTTTGATATGTATCTATAGTCGTACTGGTTCTTTTCTCAATCGTATCCAGAAAGCTCGTTTTAGCTCCGATATCAGTAAGGTATCCTCTGAAATTTGAGGTAAAAGAGACCAGCTTTTTATCATAGCTTCCGACCGTGTCCGCATTGTAATTTGTTATGCTGTCTTTCAGCTTGGTCAGCATGTTAAAGACATTATTCGGGTTTCCGTCTGCATCTGTGCCGAAACCGAGAATCTCAAGTCCGGAATACGAGGTTTTCATCGCCGTATCCGATGCGACGGTAGAGCCCGACATAGTAATTCCAAGCCCCACATCCACATAGGTGTCACCGTTCATCGGAATCTCTTTTCTGTCCGCCCCGTCCATGTAGTAATATCCTGCGGAATCCTTCTTTATAATATTGACATCGATTCCGTTATATAAGAGATTGCCGGAGCTGTCCTTTGAAAACGGGGCATCACCCGAACTGGAGCCGCCGAGTACAAACGAGTCGTTATAGCTCGTATTCGCGAACTGCAGAATCTCGTCGCGTATCGAGCCGATTTCGTTGGCGAGCGCTGCTTTTCCCGAGTCTCCGCTGGTGCCGTTCAGCGCGGCAAGCACCTTTGAGTGCGCCGTTGTAAGGACTCCGTTTATTGAGGTCAGTGCGTTTTCCGTTGTGGACAGCCGCTCATTTACGGCTTTGACATTATCGTAGTATTCCTCGGTCTTTGCCTTGTCTACCCTGACCCGAAGCGCCTTAGTCGCCGCTGAAACATCGTCCGCTATGCTGGTAAACCTGTTGCCGGAAGCTATGCGCTCGTTGGTTTCAGCATAGTTTGATTTGGCTTTATCGAGATGTTTCAGATAATCTCGGGCAGTCTGCCTGTCTGATATTCTCATTTGTCGCAGCTCCTTTCATCCCCGGCTTCGGGAAGGCTTATCTTCCGACACGTCCCATGCCGTTTATCAGGGTATCGAGCATATCGTCCATGACAGTCATAAGGCGGGCGGCTGCCTGATAGCTTTTCTGGTATATCAGCATATTTGAAGTTTCTTCATCCTGCTGGACTCCCGAAGTTGAGTCCCGCTTTGAAAGGTAATCGTCCGCAATAGTAGACGTTGCCTCGCTTCTGCCTTTGTTGAAGCTTACATCGGTACCGATTTTACCGAGCATTTCGATTGTGTAATTTGAAAAGGTCCCGCTGTAGCTTTCACCGTAGGAATTGAAGGTAGCGCTGTCTTTAAATATTTTGTTTGAAAGGAGCTGAGCATAATCCTCGACATTTTCTTTTTTGCTGTAAACGATGTAGCCCGCTCCGCTTGAATTCCATTCGTCGCTGATCGCAATATTTTCGGCGGTGACCGAACTTGCCTTTGTTCCGTCCGAATTGAACCCGGACAGCAGTGTTTTATATGAAGTAGCTTTACCTGACGCGTCCACCGATGCGGGAATGGTTGAGTTTGCAACGTCTGCCAATTTACTGGCAAAAGTATTGAGCCTGTCGCGGTAATAGGGTATTCCCTGAACGGGCGTCTCGCTATTGGACTGAACATTGTTGCCTCTGCCGTTAATAACGTTCACATATGCTTTAATGGAGCCGCCCGTCATAGAGACGCTGTCGCCGGTGGTTCTCCACACGACGTCGACATAGTTGTTTTTGTCAACGTTCATCGAGAGGGAATCACAGTCGCCCTTATTAACGACGTTCCTTCCGCCCATATCAACACTTACGGTACCGTCATTGTTGTTGGTAACATTTATATTGCCATATGATGCAAGCTCATCAAGCAGCAGGTTTCTCTGGTCAAGGAGCTCGTTAGGGGCAAAATACTTGCTCTGGGAGTTGGACATTACCGACGCGTCGCCGGCAATGCTCTTGTTTAAGTTTGCAATCTGCTCCAGCAGGTCGTTTGTTCTGCTCACCGATGACTGGAGATTCTCTGTCTGGCGCTGGCAGACCGTGGTCAGTCCGCTGTCCAGCTGCTTAAGCACCTGAGTTATATTCGTAAATGACGATTTGACCAGATTCGCCTCGGATTCGGAGGTGGGTGACTGGATAAAGGTGTTCAGATTTTTATATAATCCCTCAAGCCCGCCTAACAGTCCGGAGTCATCCGTAATGTCCGCGCCGTCGGGGAAAACGCTGAGTATATCGCTCAGTATGTCCGTTGTCTGAGAAAAGCCGCTGCTCACAGAGTATTCGTCGCGAAAGCTCTTATCAAGGAAAGAATCGCGGATTTGCGAAACTCCGAGCGCCGCAACTCCCGTGCCGGTGTTCCCCATTGAGCTTGAAGACACGCGGCTTGAATAGGAAGACACAGCCACGGATGTTCTTTCAACGCGCTGTCTTGTGTATCCGTTAGTTCCGCTGTTGGCGAGATTGTTTGCAACGACATCCTGCGCCAGCTGGTTCACGACAATAGCGGACCTGGCTGTCTCCATTCCTACAAAAGTTGATCTCAACTGAATATCCTCCTATACCGTCTCTTCAAAGGCTTCTCCGGCGGAATATACTGTGCGGCGGCTGTTCTCGGGACCGTAATATGAGCTGCGCGCTTCAGAGGCGCCGCCTCCGCGAGCTAAATCGATAATTTTTAGGTTTGATTCCGCGAGTTCAAGCGACTGCCTGTTTTGCTCCCGGATTTGCTCCGCATAGCCGGCTATCTCAGAAAACAGTGTTTTGAGGCTTTTGTGCGTTTCAGGGTCGTCGATACTTTCAAGAAGCTCAGCGGCTTTTACGTCCGGCAGGCCGAGCTTTGACTGAAGCTTTGCTCTTTTGGATTCCATATCCCGGAACTTCATGGTTTCCGCCTGCTGAACCTTAAGCATCTTCTCAAGTCTCAAATAATCGTTTCCAAGCAGCGCCCTGCGCTTTTCGCATTCGTTTTCAAGATAAGACGAAAGCTCGTCCCTGTATTTGGATAAAAAGCTTATGTACTCGTTATATCGAGAATCCATCATATTGTCTCCACTTAATCTTTAGCTCCGGGTCCAAGTATTCCGGAAATTATCTTCGCCGCGATATCGCTTCCGGAAATTGGGCAGGTGTCCCCCTGATACTGTTGCTTAAGCTCTGAAATACGCTCTTCCGACGCTGCTTCGGTGCTTTTTGCCGCATAGGTTTTTGCATATTTGCCGAGCTCCGATTTGAAGCTGGCTTCCGAGCTTATGTCAATCTTATCCGCTCCGCGGGTATCCGCTGCCGGAGCGCTGCTTTCCTCCACGGTCTTTTTGGCGTTTGTTGAATTTGCCGTGGCCTGCGTCTTATAATAGTTCTGGATAGGTTTGATTTCCATGTCTTATAACGCCTCCAAAATATTGTTTATAAATTAAAAACTAAGTGTACTTAGAATTGGGTTTAAAAATCCGATGGTTTTATAACTTTTATCTCAATTTATTTATACATCTAAAATGAAAAAATTAAAGTACTTACACATAACAACGCATTAATTATTGTATGTTTTTTCGGTAATGTATCAAGAGGAATATTTTACCGGCCGCGAAACACACGTTATTGCCGGCCAAAAGCTTATGTAAAGAGCTTTGCCTGTAGGCACACAGTCGGTTTCTCGCTTGCTGTCTGCTTAAATTTACCGGATAAACATGTAATAAACTATTTAAATATAGAATTATTTATGATAATATCAGCAATTGAGGAGTGATGAACAAAATGGCAAAGGTAATTTCTTTAATTAATCAAAAGGGCGGTGTGGGCAAAACCGCATCGACAAATGCCATCTCCGCATGTCTTAAACATATGGGCTACAGTGTTCTTTGTGTTGACTTTGACCCTCAGGGCTATCTTTCATTCAGTATGAATGCCGACACCAGAGAGCACTCAACGATATACGACGTTATTAAGCACAATGTTAAAGCGCATTACGCGATACAAAAATCAAATGTTGTGGACATCATTCCCGCCGACGCGATACTCGGCAATGTTGAGCGCGAATTTACCGGACCGGGCAGTGAGCATATGCTTAAGGAAAGCCTAAAAACGGTTCTTCCGATGTATGACTATATTCTGATTGACTCTCCTCCGGAGCTGGGCCTGCTTTCGTCCAATGTTATTATAGCTTCCGATATAGTCCTTATACCCGGCCTGTCGGACGGGTACAGTCTGCATGGCATCATTCAGGTACACGAAACTATTTTCCGTATTAAAAAAGCCTTCAATCCCGATTTAACGATAGCCGGAATGTTCTTGCTGCGTTACTATCCCCGCGAAGCGCTCAGCCGTACGACAAGGGAAACGGCTCAAATGCTGGCGACTCATCTGAACATACCTCTTTTGGATACGGTTATAAGGCACAGCAATGTCATAAGCAAAGCCATGACCACACTGCAAAAGGACATTGTCGACTATGCTCCGGATAATAATGCCGTAAAGGACTACATGGCACTCGTGAAAGAGCTCTTCGAAAGGAGAATCATTTAAACAATGGCAAAATCGAAAAAAGAGCTCGACAAGGATTTGATGTTTTCAAAAATTATGCCGGCTCTTAGCAGTAATCCTTTCAGTTCTGACTCTTCTCCGGTTCAGCCCGAAGCCGAAGCCAGTCCTGATTCGCTTTCTGCTCTGCGAGACAAAATCTTTGCCAGAAGTCCGAGTTTTTATGAATCGGAAGCAATTTCAACGATTAATGTCATGGAGAGCCTTGTATTAAAGAACGTGGACGCGGTTATCAAGCGGTTCAATGTCTGCAGCTGCGATCGCTGCCGCCGCGACATCTGCGCCTATGCCCTAAACACGCTGCCGCCGCGCTATGCGGTCGTTCAATCCTCAAAAATCGAAAAAGTTGAGGCTGAAATACCGAAAAAATTAATAATTGACGCGCTGATAAAGGCTGCGATACAAATTCGTTCGCATCCGCACCATGATTGATGGTGCTTTGAATATTTCACATGGAAAACTGCTTGGAAGATAAAACTAAGCAGTTTTTTTATATTCACACTAATGGAAACCTTTTTTCCTGTGTATTTCAAGGCGCTGCTGAGCAAAAATCGCCTGACACAGGCTCTGGATTTCCTTGTCATTCAAATCTGTGAATTCGCAGCCCAGAAGCTTACCGAGCCTTTCATTGTTTTCAGCTCTTTTCACCCTGCATCTCAGAGTGAAAAGCTGACTGCTTTCTCCGACAGTAAAGGCGTTGATTTGAAGCATTGTCCCGACACGGAAATTGCAGCTCGGATTGTCGATTACTATGAGTACGCCGGAAATGCTGACGCTTGTAACGGTACAGAGATACTTTACCGGCTGCGCGTCTGACTCCTCACCGTCATTTTCTGACTGTTCCCGCTCAGTAATTTCCTCGGCCTCAGCACGTGAACTGGTCTTAATCCGAAAATAGCTGCGCCTTTCGTTTTCACCCAGACTGGCTACGTCATATAGTCTCCAGAAGCTGTTATGCGCAATATAGACATAGCCTTCGAGTCCCAAGAAGCCGCGCTTGCTGCCGAATACGTTGATTTTGACCTTTGTCTCATATCGCATACTCGGCATACTGCTGCCGTCGCAGGAGACGATTTCCAATGAATTGTCCGATAAATTGTAAGAGCTGATTTTCCCGATTCCCAGAAACTCATTGTCCATCGTTTTGAGTTCGCACATGCAGCCAAGAATATTATTAAGATTCATTTCCAAGTATTATCACCGCCAAGCGCAATTCTGCAGTTCCGAAAGGAACTTTTCTTTTTTATCAACGAATACCTGCAGCGGGTACCGAAAGCTCCGACCAGATACCGTTTACATATTCAACAGATTCCATATATTTTGCTTTAACAACGTCTTCCGGCAGATTCAGCTTTTGTATTATTGAGGCTACCTTGCTCCACTTGCCCTCTTCATAGCGCGTGCACAGCTTAATAAGCTCCGCGCAGGGCCCTTCGTCGCCCGTAAGTCCGCTCTTCAGCTCAGGCGAAAGCGGGAGCTCCTCAACGGCCTCCTTAATCGGTACTTCAAGCAGCAGGCCGAGCGTTGAAAACATGCCGAGCAGGTAGGCCTCAGGTTTTGCAATCGGGAAGCCATTGATAAAGGAGGATACCTCCTGGCAAAAAACAGCGCGAAGGAACGACTGTTTGATAAGCTGATCCGTAACTCCGCCGTCATCCGAAAAGCTGAGCAGGTATATCCACTGCTTCAGCTGACCGAGTCCGAGAATTGTCAAGGCCTGTTTTACGCTGCTGATTTTATTCGGCAGGGCAAAATAAGAGGAATTGACCATTTTCAGCAGAGAGAATGACAGGGTTACATCCATGGATATAATTTTTGCAATCTCATCAAATTCGGCGTTTTCCTTGGTTATCGCCGACATCAGTCTGAAGAAGTTTGACTGCATAAAGTTCATCTGGTGAACCTTGGTCGTTATCATAACGGAGACGCTGTCGCCCTGCATATAGTCGCAGCCGTAGGCCAGCGCGAGCTCCTTCGATTCGGGGGAGTTAATGCCGTAGGCCGCGAGCTTTTTTCCGAAGTTCTTTGCCAGCTTGCAGAGAACCTCTATGCTTTCATGCTTGGGATCGGAAAAGTCTGCCTTAATGATGTCGATATCGGGAAGCAGGTCCAGATATCGTTTATTGAAGTCAAAGCCAAGGGCGGCTATGCGGTAGCCGTCTTTTTTATATCGGCTCAGTATTGCCTTTGCGTCCGGATTGATAAGAATATTCTCTTCAATCTGAATTACAAGCTTTTTTTCGTCAAAAATTTTAGGAATATCCTTCATCAGCAGATTGGGCGTAAATGTCAGAAAGCATTCTTTACCTTCGAAAAAGCCGCCGGCGTCGACTCCCGCAAAGAATGTGACTATTGTGTTTGCTACATGCGCGTCGCGCTGATTATACAACGTGCTCGCGTCCTGATAATAAACAAGCTCATATGCAACAAGCTTTTGATTCCTGTCAAGTATAGGCGCTCTTACTATATGGGTTTCCATATCATTTCTCCCTTAAGTTATATATTGGGAATATCAGCAATTCCCAGCCTTAATCTCTTTGAGCATCAATGCCTTTGTACTTTTCCGCGGACATGAGTATGCTGCAGTAAATCTTTGCTATGATTTCGTAAAGCTCCGGAGGTATGCTTTTTCCGACGTCCAGCATACACAGCATTGATGAAACGCTGTCATCCCTGTATACGGGTATGCCCTGTTTTTCGGCAATATCTATTATCTTTTCGGCTATCTGGCCGTATCCGGAAGCGACAACAACCGGAGCGAAATCGCTGTCCTTGTCGTATTTTAAGGCGACGGCTTTTTTATCAAATTTTGACATCGACTCCGACCCTCCTGTAGGGCAGCGATTTGAAAACGTCCATGAGCGAACGCGTGTTTTCAAAGGTTAATACTTCTGTTTTGCCGACATGATAGCTCGTTCCGTAAAATAGCTTCGGAACCGATTTCATGAGTTCCTCATAGCCCTGCTCACAGCCCTTGGGACAGTATAGCGAAAAATCGACCGTTGAGTTATATACTGAAAATTCCGCCTCGAAGCGTCCGACGCCTTCCACGTCGATAACCATAAGCAGGTGCATTCCCTGAGAAGCATTCTCAGGCATATCCTTTTCGTCGCTTTCGGGATTGACCCACAATTCCGCAAAGGCTCTCATGTCGTTATACTGCATCGGAAGTATAAAATGCAGTAGCGGAGTGAAGTTGCAGGGCGACGAGAGCAGACTGTAAAGCATCTTTTCCAGCTTTGACGCGTCTGCGGGACTTGCGCCAACTTCTCTTTGCTGCGAAATTAGCTTGATAATCGAAGACATTACCCTCGACTCGTCCCCGTCTGTATCCTCGGTTTTGGTCTGACCGATTTTTCCCGTTTTCAAATCGATGTGGGACTGCAGCAGCAGCTTGAGTTCGGCTCTCTGTGCGGGAGGAAGAAACTGTCCCAATCTGTAAGCCGACTCGGCGGCAAAATCGGTGTTCGCGTTATATCGGGAGAGGTTATAGGTGAGAATTGAAATCGTTTTGGAAAGCGCAGGAGAGTAAAGTATGCTGTCCTCAATGGTTTTCGCCAGAGCAAGGGTGTCCGATTTGAGGGCGGAAAAGTTCTCCGGCGCGTCCTTTGAGACGAAGCCCTCAATGAGCTTATCAAGCTTTGCCGAAAGCACTTTGCTCGATGAAAGCTGTTCACGTAAAAAAGACAGATTATTGGCAACCGAATCAAGGATTTCACGCTGGTTGCCCATGCTGTTGAGCGAGCGCAGGACTCTTGCGATCGCAAGCTGCACATCGGGCTTTTCCTTGTTCTGAGAACCTAACTCACGTAAATAGTCAAACAGCTCTCCCGAAAAAGCGGTCGACCCGCGCAGCTGCCTGCGCATTTCCTCTGTCATGTCTTCGGGTTTAATGAGCAGCGTGCCCAGAATATCCTCAATATCTGTCGTAACGGTCTTGTTATTGGCAGGCAGAAGCTTGTACAATTCTTCAAGCATAAAGATGTTTTTTAAGTATGATGCCGTAACGGTCGGGTCCTTGAGAAGGTTCAGTAAAAGGGTGGGTACATCGTTGCCGTCGGTCAAGCTGTTGTTTTGTTTCAGCAATTCGCTTTGGTTATGCGCCTGAACGACCTTTGTCGAGCTTTGTATGTTAAAGGTCCCGTTTGTTTCCGCGCCCGGCTTAGGCTGTATGTTCTGGTTTTGCGTAACCATCGGTTTGGTGACTCTTAAAAAATCCGGCAAGCTTCCCACCTCCTTCGCCATAAATAGTCAACATATTTTTAACTGCTTTTATGTGCTATTCCACAGTGTATTTATTTACTGCTTTTAAAAAAACACAACGGGTTAAGGCTCGAGAATTACTATTTATTAATAAATTAATGCCAAATTAAGCGGCTTTTTTACTCCTTTGGGCACACGGCACGCGTCTTTAATCGTATTACCAATTATTTCACTTTCCTTTTCGCTGAATAATAGTATAAATACTACAAATCAAACTGTGTCGGCGACAGCTATTATAGAAAGGTGATTTTATGAGTAGCGATGATTTTGTAATGGAGTCTCTCATGGAAGCTTTTATTCATGAGACAAATGAAATGCTCGAACAGCTCGATGAGATACTGCTCGACTCTGAGCGGGCCAAGAGTATTACAGACGAAAACATAAACAGCATATTTCGGATAACACACACGATTAAAGGTTCCGCGGCGATGATGAGCTTCAACACGATTTCAACACTCGCTCATTCGGTTGAAGACGTATTTTTCATTCTAAGGGAAAATCCGTCCAGCCTGCGGTTTGTTTTCAACTCCATATTTGACCTTGTTTTCAAGGCATCGGACTTTTTCAAGAGAGAGCTTGAAAAACTGCAGGAGCGCGAATATATCGAGGGCGACGCTTCGGAGATTATTGCCCAACTGCAAAGTCAGGCTGCAATAATCAAAGGAAAGCAGAATCCTGAGCCCGTCTCCGCCGCCCCCGTGACAAGTAATGTTCCCGAAGACTCGGATGTGGTTTCCGGCGACGGCGCGGTAACAATTCAGATATTTTTCGAAAACGACTGCGGAATGGAAAATGTCCGCGCGTTCATGCTTCTTGGACAGCTCAGCCCCTATTGCGAGGAACTGACTTCTGTTCCGGCTAGTCCCGAGACCGATCCCGCTCTCGCCGCCGAGATTATCAAAAACGGCTTCAAGATTATCTGCAAGCCCTCGCATACGCTTGATATGGTACTGAAGGTAATCGAAAGCGCGCTGAGCATAAAGTCATACGAAATACTTTCGGAAGAAAGCGGCAAGCCCGAGGAGAACCCTGCCCAGACTTCGGCCGAGAATATTTCGGGAGATACCGCGCAGTCCGTTCTGGACACCAATATTGATACTATCAAGAGCCAGACACAGGCCGGCGCCGGCGGCGTGAAGCAGAGCCTGATAAGCGTCAACCAGCTTAAGCTCGACCATCTGATGGACCTCGTGGGCGAAATCGTTACCGCCGAATCCATGGTTGCGAGAAATCCCGACATTCTCGGTCTGCGTCTTGACAATTTTACAAAGTCGGTTCGCGAGCTTCGAAAACTGACAGACGAACTGCAGGACATCGTAATGTCGATTCGAATGGTACCGTTGCTTGGAACCTTCCATAAGATGGACAGAATAGTTCGTGATATGGGCAAAAAGCTTGGGAAAAATGCAGAGCTCATCACCGAGGGCGGAGAGACCGAGGTTGACAAGACCATTAACGACGCGATTGTCGATCCTCTCATGCATATGGTTCGCAACTCGATGGATCACGCAATAGAAACGCCCGAACAGCGAATAGCTCTCGGTAAGCCCGAAGTCGGGTCAATAGTGCTTTCTGCGAAGAACACGGGCGGTGAAATACTCATAACAATTTCCGATGACGGCGCCGGTCTCGACACAGAAAAGCTGCTCGCAAAAGCTAAATCAAACGGCATTCTGCAAAAGCCTGAAGCCGCGTACTCGGAAAAAGAAATCTTTAATCTTATACTGCTCCCCGGCTTCTCCACAAATACCAGTGTAACGGAGTTCTCGGGGCGCGGAGTCGGCATGGACGTGGTCAAGAAAAACATTGATCAGGTCGGCGGAACGATCGCCATCAGCAGCGAAAAGGGCAAGGGCACCACCTTCACAATTAAGATTCCTCTCACCCTCGCAATTGTTGACGGAATGAACATAGCGGTCGGAAAGACTGTTTTCACGCTCCCGATTACGGCAATCCGGCAGTCGTTTAAGGTTTCCGACGAATCCCAGATAATTCACAACACCGACGGCACTGAAATGATTCTTCTGCGCGGCGAGTGCTATCCCATCGCCAGATTAAAAAGGCTTTTTGATATTGATGCCGGCTGCGAAAACATCACGGAGGGAATTATGATTCAGGTTGACAGCAATAATTCCGGATATTGCCTGTTTGCGGATGAGCTGCTGGGCGAATATCAGGTGGTTGTAAAGCCTTTCCCAGTATTTTTAAAGAAGTATAATCTCAAAAATCAGGGTCTTTCCGGCTGCAGCGTGCTCGGAGACGGCAGCATCAGCCTTATTCTGGACGTCAACACGCTGAGAAACGACTGATATTGTCGTAATTCGTTTTATTTTAGAATATCAAACATCTCATTGCTTTTCAATAAGCACAAAAATTAAAATTTAAGGAAGGAATATGTCTGATGACGAATCTTGTTAAAAAGGCGGAACTGGTCGATTTTCTCGATGACAGATACCTGCTGTTTACAATTGACAATACCTACTACGGACTTCCTCTGGCGTTGGCTCTTGAAATTCTGACCGTGCAGTCGATAACCAAGCTGCCGCGGGTTGCGGACTATGTAAAGGGAATAATTAATCTTCGCGGGAAGGTCATTCCTGTTCTGGACGTCAGAAAAAAGCTCGGAATTCCGGAACATGAATATGAGGACACAAACTGCATTATTGTAATTGATATCAGGGATATGCATGTCGGCCTTATCGTCGACATGGTATCGGAGGTGGCTACAGTTCCTTCCGACAGGGTTATTCCGCCTCCGAAAACAGTCGGTGAAAAATCAAACTTCATCTCGTCGGTATCTCAGCTGGATGACAAAATAGTACTTAATCTTGACTGCGATAAATTTTTCCAAAACGACTTTGAAATAGCCGTATCCTGAGCGAAAGGTAAAATTCCTCTATGAATACCCAAGAAGCCTTCAAAATAGTAAAACTCACGGACAATGAGTTTAGCTATTTCGTAAAGTTTGTCAGCGAGCATTACGGAATCGATCTTTCGCAGAAGCGTCATTTGATTGAAGCGCGGCTTGCGGGTGAACTCAAAGCAAACGGGCTGCAAAGCTACACGCAGTATATCGATTTGCTCAAGGCCGACAAGTCCTCAAAGCTCATGGAAGCGGTGATGAATAAGCTCACAACGAACTATTCTTTTTTTTCAAGAGAAACGGATCATTTCGATTATCTTGCGAAAACCGTAATCCCCGAATTTGAAAAAACCTCAAAACGAACCTTGAAAATATGGAGCGCTGGCTGCTCGACAGGTCAGGAGCCCTACAATATTGCAATGGCAATCGACAGCTCCGTTGGTTTTAAAAGAAATCTCTGGTCGATTTCAATCACCGCGACGGATGTTTCAACCGAGGCGCTGTCAATTGCATCAAAAGCGATTTATCCCGAAAGCTCGCTTGATGTAATGCCTGCCTCATGGAAGACAAATTATATGTCAAAATTGCCTGACGGTAATTTTCAGGTTGCATCCAATATAAGAAATATGGTATCATTCAAGAAGTTCAATCTGATGGATCCGTTTCCGTACAGTAATTATTACGATATAATTTTCTGCCGCAATGTCATGATTTACTTTAAACCGCAGACCACTCAGCAGATAGTAAAAAAGTTCTATCAGGCCAACGTTGAAGGCGGGTACTTTTTTATAAGTCATTCGGAAACGATAAGCAGATTCGACAACGATTATACATACCTGTTTCCGTCCGTATACCGAAAGCAAAAAAAATGAGGATGTGGCCCCGAAAATGCCAATTAAAGTATTGGTCGTCGACGATTCGATTGTTTTCAGAACAAAACTGAATATATCTCTGAGCAAAGACCCTGAGCTCAATGTAATAGGCTCTGCGGTTAATGTGGAGGATGCACTTAAAAAGATCAAAGAGCTGAAGCCGGATGTCGTCACACTGGACATTGAAATGCCCAACGCAAGCGGCTTTGAGTTGTTAAAAACCGTTATGCCGACAAATCCTTTGCCCATTGTCGTAGTCAGCTCGCTGCCTTCAAACGCTTTGGATGCTCTTAGCTTCGGCGCTGTTGATTTTGTAAAAAAGCCTGAGGCGGGCGTTACTGATTCCGCCGAAATTTTCATTGTCAAGCTTATAGAAAAAATCAAAATCGCGTCAAAAGCCAATGTGAAGAGTATTGAGCTTCCGGCTTCCGCGCCGTTAATTGGTGCCGTGCAGAGTTCAAGCTTATCGGCGAGCCGCAGCTTGTCTTTTAACAGCAATACCCTCATTGCCATAGGAGCTTCCACCGGAGGTACCGAGGCAATTGTCAATGTTGTGAAGGACCTGCCGGCCTCGACTCCGCCTGTTTTGATAGTTCAGCACATGCCGGCTACTTTTACCAAGCTCTATGCCGACCGTCTGAACAGAATATGTAAAATGCGCGCTAAAGAAGCCGAAGATTTTGACCGAGTAGTTCCCGGCCAAATCATAGTCGGCGCCGGCGGATACCAGATGACGCTGAAAAAGGATGAGAGCGGCTACTATATCCGAAGTGTTGTCGGTGAAAAGGTCAGCGGGCACTCTCCATCTGTCAACGTCCTATTTGACAGTGTTGCCGACCTTGCGGGGCAGAACGCTATTGCCGTTATTCTCACAGGTATGGGCTCGGACGGAGCCTCGGGCATTACGAAGATACGCAAGTTCGGCGGATATACGATTGGGCAGGACAAAGACAGCTGTGTAGTTTACGGTATGCCGATGGAGGCCTTCAAGCTTGGCGGCATCGTTAAGCAGCTCCCGCTTGACAGAATCACAGATGATCTGATTTCCCGGCTCAAAAATCGAATAAAATAAATTCAAATTACAAAGCGCCAAAGTCCTTGTACCGCAACGACTTTGGCGCTTATATTTTTGGGTTATTTTTATATAATTTACATAAAGTAGAATTTTTTTATAAATCGGCTTAACTTTTTCCGGTAACGTAGTATTAATAAGCCGTGGGACTATAATGTAACCGATTTTTCGTTTAATAAAAGGCTATTTTGGGCAGCACTTTATGAATCTACAGAGAAAAAGGGGTCATCAAAGTGATTTATATACCTCTCTCCAGGGTAAACCCCGGAATGACTCTTGCGAAAAGCGTTTCTTCGCCAAGCGGCTTATTCGCTCTTCTTCAGGATGGAGAAATTCTGACCGACCGCTATATCAAACGTCTTTCCGCTTGTGATATTGATGGCATTTATGTCGAGATGGAAGGCACGGATGACATTGAGCCTAAGAGTATAATAAGCCCTAAGCAGAAGCTTGAGATGACAAATGAATTTCATTCCTTATATAACAATTATTTCAATCAACCGTATATCTCCAATTCAAATGTAAAATCCACGGAAAAAATCGCCGAAAAAATTGTTGACAGCATTTTAAACCGCGAAGAACATCTTATGGATATGATTGAAATAAAGAGCTACGACAACTATACATATTCTCACAGCTTGAATGTCGGCATTCTCAGTGCCATGCTGGCCGAAGAACTGGGGCTGACCCGCAACAGATTGGAAGACATTACCTTATGTGCGCTGATGCATGACATAGGAAAAATTGATATTCCCATCGAGATAATCAATAAAAACGGCGCTGTGACACCGGAAGAGTTTGCTGTTATCAAGACTCACCCCTTAAAAGGCGTTGAGCGTATGCGCAAATGCTATAACCTTTCCACCGAAGTCTTGCCGGGAATACAGAGTCACCATGAAAAAATTGACGGCAGCGGCTATCCATACGGCTATACCGGCACTCAGATACCTCTTTTCGGACGTATACTCTCTATAGCCGATGTTTATGATGCCCTTACCAGTCAGCGAAGTTACCGGAAAGCCTGGCATCCCAAAGAGGCAATTGAATATATAATTGCAAATTCGGATTCTCAGTTTGATTGTGAGCTGGTCAGGGACTTTTCTCATCTTATCAGTGTTTATCCCACGGGCGCTCTCGTAAAACTGTCTGACGGTTCAACCGCAGTTGTTGTCAAAAATCATACGGAAAATATTTTCCGCCCTTGTGTAAGGCTTCTTGAAGCGTCCTCGCTAGGTGAAAAAGGGTGCGAAATAGACTTGTTTGAGGATGTACAGTATCTTTCAATAACCGTAAGCTCTGTTCTGGGAACTTCTAACAGCGAAGACTTTGAAATACCTGTATCCGGCTCTTTATCAAAAGTATCCGGAAAATAATATACTTGTTAATATCAGCTGAGCCGAGGCCTCATATGAGGTCTCGGCTTATGCCATAATTTGTGCCTTGTTCCATCATTTCTCATAACAAAAAATATCTGACAGCAAATTCAGACATCATCCTTGTAACTGTTCGAATCAATAGTATAAATATATCAAACATACAAAGGGCAGCAGGCTTAAGAGAGAAATATTAGTAGAGGTGTATAATAATGGATAAAAAAAGTGCAAAGACATTAGTCGAGGACGTTAAGAAAAGACAAACTCTCAGAACGACAATAACAGTACCGATAATCATTTTTATTTGTACGGCTTCCCTCATTTTAGCCACATTTACCGTCTATATGGGCTATCGGAGCACCATATCCGGCCTTTCCGACGCTATGACCGCCGCTGCCGGCATCGCGCAGGAAGACGTATCCAATAAAATCAGCAGAATTAACGGTCTGATTGAGGAAGTTGCGTCCAACAGCATTCTCTGCAGTTCAGATACAACGGATGATGAAAAGGCATCATTCCTCTCAAAAAAGGCCAAACAATACGGCTTACTGAGCGGTATCGTTTTAACAGCGGATGGCATAAGCACCGCGACCGGCGAGAACCTTTCCTCAAACGAGTATTTTACGTCCGCTAAGGAAGGTAAAACATACTTATCATCCCCATACGTTGATAAGAAGTCAGGCGAGCTTGTTATGAATATCTCTTCCCCCATTTGGTCAGGCGGAAATAAAGGCTCCTCTGTCACCGGAGTCGTTTGCTTCACAATGCCGCAGGCTTTGGTCAACTCCGTTATCGAGAACATTCATGTCAGCCAAGACGGCACCGCCTATCTTATTGATAAAAACGGTAATTCACTGGCAAATGTGGATAAGCAGCGGATTATTGATAAAATCAATATTGGAGAACTTGTAAAAACTAACGCTTCACTGCAGGATATGGCAGCGCTCCACGCCAAGGCTCTGGCAGGTGAAACCGGTTTCGGACAATATACATACGAAGGCGTAAGAAAGTTCCTTGCTTACGCGCCTGTTAGCGGCAGCGACGGCTGGGCCGTATGTATCAACGCTCCTGTATCGGATTTTACCAAGGGAGTAATGACCACTATATACGGCTCCGTGATTCTGCTCGTAATTATTATCCTCGTCGGAGTGTTCGGCTGCATCTATATTGCAAACAGAGTTGTCAATCCGCTCAAGATTTATATTGACAGACTGACTAAACTGGCTGACGGCGATGTCAATACTCCGCTCTCGGATATAGACGCCGCCTCTTCCGAATTTGCTGTTTTAAAAACCTCCATTAAGGGTACCCTTCATCACACCGGTGCGATAATACGTGACATTGATTACCTCCTGACAGAGTTCTCCGCCGGCAACTTCGATGTCTACTCAAGGGAAACAGAATCGTATGCCGGGGACTATAAGCACATACTTACTTCGTTTCGAACCCTGAAGCGCGGCCTTACAGAATCCTTCCAGAACATACTGCAGGTCTCGGAACAGGTTTCGGCCGGAGCCTCACAGGTCAGCTTTGGCTCACAGTCTCTGGCTCAGGGCGCGACCGAGCAGGCCAGCAGCGTTCAGGAGCTCTCGGCCTCAATCGCGGACATCTCGCAGCGTGTCAAGGATAACGCCGACGACGCGGAAAAGGCAAAAGCGCTCACCACGGAAACCGAAAGCATCCTGCAGGGCAGCGTAAACGATATGGAGCTTGCGCGTCAGGCTATGGACGAGATCTCCGCAACCTCCAAAAACATAAGTAAGGTCATAAAGACTATCGACGACATAGCATTCCAGACCAACATTCTCGCGCTCAACGCCGCAGTTGAGGCCGCCAGAGCCGGAGCTGCCGGCAAGGGCTTCGCAGTCGTTGCCGATGAGGTCCGCAACCTGTCTCAGAAATCCGCGGAGGCAGCAAAGAACACCACCGCTCTCATCGAAAGCTCGATCGAAGCCGTTGAAAAAGGCTCCCGGCTTGTGAGCAAAACCGGCACGGGCTTTGTGGACGTTGCGGTAAAAGCTTCAGAAGTCGTAGGGCTTGTCGATGCGATATCCGTTCAGGCTCAGGAGCAGTCGGCCGCAATTTCTCAGGTTTCGATCGGCATAGAGCAGGTTTCCTCCGTTGTGCAGATGAACTCAGCGACCAGTGAAGAAAGTGCCGCCGCAAGCGAGGAACTTTCCAGTCAGGCGGAGGTACTCAAGAGCCTTGTCGGGCAGTTCAAGCTGGCAACGTCTTTTCACGAAGACAACAAGTGAGACTTATTGATTAACGTGTTCCGCCGGCAAATCGGCATCCGATTTGCCGGCAGACAGAGTGGCGATAAAGTTCATACAGCAGGAATCCGGATAGAGCAAACCTATCCGGATTCCTGCTGTATGTTAAATTGTCATTATTTAGGTAATAAATGAAATGAACTCTTTCATTGTTTCAAAGCGCGAGACAGCAATGCGTCTGATTACGTAATTCGGGCTTCCTGAGAAGCAATATCCGAATTCTGTCGTCACGGCATAATGGTAATACCGAGCCGCAGCTTTAAGTACGGAGACATTAAAATCACCCCCCGGATAGGCTATCACGTTGACCGCTTTATTGGTTATTTTAAAAATTTTCTCCTTAGATACTGACATCTCATTATCAATATCACCTGCATTAAGCTCAGATAGTGGTCTGTGACTTACAGTGTGGCTTTGGAATGATATTATATCTCCCATTTCAAGCATTTCTTTCTCGGTCAGATACCCTGACAGATCGATATAACTGGAAACCACAAAATATGTCGCCTTAAAATTATGCTTTTTCAGTATCGGGTACGCATTTTTATAATTATCTGCATACCCGTCGTCGAAAGTTATAATTATCGGTTTTTTGAATTTTCCCGCATCCTTTAAATCGTTAAAGTCGATTGGCGTATATCCGTTATCTGCAAGATATTTCATTTGATGAGCGAAATCCTTAGTTTTCACCGAGATGTCAGGCTCTCCAATAGGATCATCGTTAATGCTGTGATACATTAGAATCGGAACGCAAGCCGGTTTTTCCGATGAACCCGTTAGTTGATTTTGAATTACCAATAACGTAAGCATTCCGGCTTTTCTTGCTTCCCAGACCTCGTGCCTTATGTTCATAAAGTTGGATTTATATGAAATTGCAGCAAAGATTAGCGCCACTATTATTACAAGAGTAACAGACAGCCTTTTCTTTTTAATTTAACTCATCCCCCTTGTGCTTAAGTATTTAATTGTAACCACTTAAAGAAAAAAATCAACACAAATACGACTAAATTAAAAGTTACTATCAGGAGCAAAGAGAATTATGAAGTTTACGCAAAAGGCCTTCCCCATGTATAATAATATTATTATATGTTTGGCCTACAAAAACTTTTGTTTGTTTATTTGACGAAATTAATAGATTCAAGTTCCGTAAAAATTTCCGCGGCCTTGTCGAGGAATGTTACCCATATGACATCAGGCCTGCGGTAAGTGTATTCCAGTTACTAATTTGCAGACCTTTGGAAAATATAATACATAATAACGAGGCTGGTACATAATTTTCGCTTTGCACCAGCCTCATTATTTCTTGTAATCTTGTTTTGCCATAGAATTAATAAATTATGGGTTGATAATCACAGCCGGGGACAGGACAGATATAACCGTCGGTCATTGTGGTTGAGGAGGACAAACGATGAAAAATACAAAATTTTCTTTGAAATTCGCGCTGCTGATAGTACCGCTTATACTGACAGCCATTTGTTCGCTTTATATGCTTTTTACACAGTCGAAAAGTATGGCAGATGTGATTCTGATTGCTTTAAGTATAATTACCCTTTTATCCGGAGTTTACGGAGTATTTCTCGTGCGTTCTCTAGGCGGCGATCTGAAGTACATCTCCGATATAAACAAGAAATTAATGCACGGAGACTACTCGGCCACGGTCAGCAAAAAACGCCTGACCAAGGATGCGCTGGGTCAGCTCTTTACCGCGACAGATGACGTTGCGATGCGTCTTCGCGGATATTCAGGCTACGTTTCGGAAGTCGTGGATGTTCTTACCTTAATGACCGACGGGAAGATGTGGGTCAATCTTAAGCAGGACTTCGACGGAGAGTTTGAAGCGCTCAAATACGCGCTTTTTCATTTTTCCGACGCTATAAATGCTACGCTTACCGATGTTGCCAATACCGCCAATCAAGTGAATGATGGAGTCGGTGTGATTGCTTCCTCCTCGCAGGCTCTTGCTCAGGGTGCAACCGAGCAGGCGAGCAGCATTCAGGAGCTCTCGGCCTCCATTTCTGAGGTTTCGCAGCGCGTTAAACAAAATGCCGAGGGTGCGGAGAACGCGAAAGCGCTGTCCGCTGAAGCCGAAAGCATAATGCATGTCAGCATTGCGGATATGGAGCTTGCCCGTAAGGCAATGGAGGATATCTCCGCGACGTCAAAAGATATTGGCAAGGTTATCAAGACCATTGACGATATCGCTTTTCAAACCAATATACTCGCACTGAACGCGGCGGTTGAAGCCGCAAGGGCGGGCACCGCCGGCAAGGGCTTTGCTGTTGTCGCGGACGAGGTGCGCAACCTTTCGCAAAAATCCGCGGAGGCTGCAAAAGGTACCGCCGCTCTCATCGAGAACTCCATTAAAGCTGTTGAAAAGGGAACTGAGTTTGTGAACAGGACAAGTCGGGGATTTGCCGAGCTTTCATCAAAATCCGCTGAAGTAGGCAGGCTTGTCGAAGAAATATCTTCCAAAGCGCAGGAGCAGTCTGCCGCAATTTCGCAGATTTCAATCGGAATCGAACAGGTTTCTTCCATTGTTGCGATGAATTCCGCAACTGCGGAAGAAAATGCCGCGGCCGGCGAAGAACTCTCAGCGCAGGCCGGACGTCTGAAAAATGCCGTCTCGCGTTTCGAGCTCTTTTAAACAGTATTGCCTTCATCAATTGCCTTGAGAGAGTGACATGCTGCGGTTTTGCAGTCTGCCGCTCTCTATTCTTAGGAATAATTGCGTATATTGGATATTTTTTATATTTTTGTAAGCTGGCCTGCTTGTGTTTTATGCAAAAAGTAAAATAAATATATACGTAAATGTTAATCCCAAAGTATCAGGATAAACACAGGCATTTTACCGGCATAACATTGAGATACCGACTTTTTGCATTTCCATAACGAAAGGAATGATATCACTTATGCAGAAGCTACATAAAATCAACGTAATTGTTCTGTGGATATGCGCAGTACTGATGATTGCCTTTATTACTATATCAAGCGGTTTAATTCGGCCGACGGTGATAAGTGATATTGGTATGGCAATCGGCATTGTAATAATTACAATACTATATTTTTCGAAGGCCAACGATATTGTAAAAGGAACCGGAATAACGGTTATCATAGCCATAGCGTGCCTTGCGACCTCAATAGCGCAGGGCGGAAACGACGCGACCTTTATTCTCTCCTTTATCATGATGGGAATGGCTCTGCTGTATTTTAACAAGACTATAATTATTTCATTTATTGCAATCTATATTCCCATTTGCCTTGTAGCCGGCATTATTAATCCGGTCTATGTCTCCGGTCCGGGGGCAACCATGAGGCTATGCATAGAGGACATTTTCGCGTATACCGTTGTCGGCATTTTGATGATAATTGCAACCAATCGCGGCGGACGATTTCTCGCCTCTTCCGACAAAATGCTCAGCAAAATCAGAGACGACGCCAAAACGACCGGCGACGTTATAGCGCAGCTGAATGTGTCAATGGAAGAAAGTTCACAGAATATCGGAAGCCTGACCGAGCAGATTCAGGGTGTCAGCGACGCTACGCACGAAATGGAGACTTTAACAAAATCGATGAATTCCTCTGCTTCCGCGCTGGGTACCCTGGTTTCGGACACAGTTGAGGCATTGGACCAAAATGTAGTCCTGAACAAAGAGATGGAAAAGAAATTTCAGGAGGTCGGAGTCGCAGTTGCTAACGGCAACGATGGCGCGACCAAGGTCAAAATCACATTGGACTCGATGAAAGAAACCGTTTCCGCGGCTGGTGAGGCGGCAGATATACTCCTCAGCAAAATTTCTTCGGTCAATGTAATACTCAAAGAAATCAATAAAATTACCATGAGGACAAATATGCTCTCCATTAACGCCTCAATCGAGGCGGCTCAGGCAGGAGTCAACGGAAAAGGCTTTGCCGTGGTTGCAAGCGAGATTAAAAGTCTTGCGGATGAATCAAATGAGTCCGCGAAGGGGATTTCGCAGATTATTACAGAGCTGACAAAGCAGGTGGATGATGTAGCCGCTAAAACCGCCGCCGGGACCAAATCGGCGATTGCGGGAATGGAAAGTATGGAAACGCTCCTGATTACTCTGGATGAAATCAACAGCGCCAATGAAATGGTCGCAAACGTTGTAATGCAGGAAACGCAAACCAATGAGACCGTCAGCAGTAAATTTGAAATGGTGTCTTCGGAGATAGGCGGTCTTGTGGCAGACGTTATCAGCATCAGTGACTCCATTAAATCGGTATCTGCGGATATTTACAGGCAGAATGACTCAATTAAGAATGTAAACAGGGAAATCGGCAAAATGAGATCCGTAACCATGAGCCTGAACAGAGGTGAAGACGCGGAGCAGTGCTGACGGGCACCGCTTTAAACTTACGAGCATCTTTGCCAGTTTCATATAGAAAGCCCATATGCGAAGCACGTAGTCTCCGCATATGGGCTTATATTTTTTTGTTCCGCCGGTATCAGTACGCGTTAATCAAATCGTTGCACCATCTGACAGCGTTTGAATAAGCGTTGTTGATTGTATAGCAGCCTATATTGTGCTCTTCCGAAAACCGGGTAATCTCATCCCAGTTTGCGTATTCATACGATTTGAAAAACGCCAGAAGCTCCGAGTACGGGCCGTCGTTTCCCAGAAGGGACTGCCTGATCTTATCCGCCACGGGGATCTCGTCGAGCAGCTCTTCCCTGGTCTTATCAAGAGCGATATGCAGAAGCGACAGCAGTCCTACCATGAAGACGTGTTTTGTATCCATCGGGGGCTTGAAGCTGTAGGCCAGATTCTCACCGAAACGCGCTCTGATAAGGGACATTCTCACCAGCTCCAGTGGCTTTTCATCGGAAACGCCGCGCAAAGCCAGAACAGAAATCCACTGCTTCAGGTTTTCCTCGCCGAGGAAGGTCAAGGCTGTGAGGATTGAGGACACTCTGGTACGCAGCCCGACAGAAGCCGAGTTTAAAAGCCGAAGCAGCTTATACGATAATGCTACATCGGATGAAATCACCGCGCTTATCTCATTGAAATCCACATAGTTATCCGTACTCGTCAATTGCAGCAGCCGGAAATAGTTGGCCTTGAGAGGCTCAATATCTTTTTCTTTCTTCACCACTGTCTCCTGATTAAAGAAGTAACCCTGGAACAGCGTGAAGCCTCTGCGCTGCGCAAGCTCAAAGTCCTCCTTTGTCGACACATTCTGCGCAATAAAGGTTTTCGTCGGGTTTGCGCTAATAAGGCTGATCTGGTCTCCCGCGTCAATTTCTCCGGGCGCGAACTTGCAGTAGTCGGCAAGGTCGAGCAAATTTTTGTCCGTATTCACGTTGTTGATATTTGACAGCAGCAGCAGGTAACCGTTTGATCTCAGCTGCTTGTAGAGCTTCATCTGTTCTTCCGTACAGCACTCTGACGCATTTATCTGTATAACAAATTTATTCCTCGGCAAGTTTCTCAAAACGGCTTTGTTAAAAAGCTGTTTTGAGAAAGATATGAAATATCTCGAGCTGTCCTTAATATCATTGAGGCCGAGCGCGTCCAGCGTACGGTCAATTTGCGAAAGGCTGAGAGTTCCGTCGTTGTCTTTTTCACTGTTGTCACTATCTACAAGCTCGTATCCGTAGGTATTGCCGTTTTTCAGCAGGATAGGCTGCATATTGATATACATATCCTTGAACTTTTTGGAAGCGTCATACTTGTCTTCATAGAGCACAACACGGTTTCGGCCTTCGTTTTTAGCTTTATAAAGCGCTATGTCCGCCTTGCGTAAAAGTTCAGACAGGGATTCACCGTGCGCCGGATAAAGGGCAGCTCCTATGCTCAGCGTGCACTCGGATTCAATGTTCGGCATTGTATAGGAAAGCAGCGATTTTTGAAGCACCTCCTGATAGTGTGAGCGAACGGCCGCCTGATCTTCAAAGTCCGACAGCCTGTCCCTATAAAACAGTACAAACTCGTCTCCGCCCAGCCTGTATAGATGGCCCTTGAAATCCTCGTTGCTCTCAAGATATGCCGTAATGCGAATCAGCATTTCATCGCCTGTATTGTGCCCGTAATTATCATTAATGACTTTAAAATTATCAAGGTCGAACATGGCAAGTATTCCGCAATACCTGTCATTTTTGTTTTCTTTCAGCGCAGCTTCAAAATCTTCCTTCAGCTTTTCTCTGTTGGGGATTCCCGTCAGCTGGTCAAAGTAGGCGAGATTATACATTTTTGCTTTTAGGCTGCGCTCCTCATCCACATCGCGCAGGATAAATGCTGTCGCCGGTTTTCCGTCTATCCATTCAATGGTGTTGCATGTGACGGAAAAAACCCGTCCGTTTCTGTCCTTAATATCAAAAGCTCCCGCTTCCGCCTTTTGTTCCCCTCTGTGAGGACAATTGCTGCAGAGCTCCGGAAATAAATAGGAATACCCTCCCTTGCAGCTCGTGGCGGAAAGCGTTTCTTCGTCAGCGCGTTTGCGGGCGGCGTCATTCATGAGTAAAATGTCACAGCTGTCATTCCGAACAACAATAAGGTCAGAATCAACGCAATCGTAAATGCTTTTCAGTGAACGCTCCATATTTACGTTTTTGTTCTTTTTAACTATCATAAGCTGTGCCCCTCAAGATATAAGTTGTTTCAACAATAAAAGCTGTTTTTCGTGCCTGTTCGTATGACAGGATAAACTCAATAAAGCTTATCCCACTTTATAAATTTAAGCAATACTTCTCATTGACAAGACGACGGGCTTGTTATAACCTTAAGTACGGTGAAGAATATGAGCATAAACAGCATCGGCTCAAACGGAGCGGAAATAAACAATCAAATACTATACCCCAATATTCTGGGCACTTCCGACTTTGCCGGCGTGTTAAGCGAAGCGACGGATAAAACAGAAACCAGTCTTGATCGCATATTTGAGGCCGCCTCGAAAAAATACGGCGTTCCGGTAAACCTTCTTAAAGCAGTCGCGAAAACCGAATCGAACTTTAATCCCGGCGCAAAATCAAGCTGCGGGGCAATGGGCATTATGCAGCTGATGCCCGCAACTGCAAAATCGCTCGGAGTGCTTGACCCATACGACCCCGAAGAGAACATCATGGGCGGAGCCAAGTATCTTTCGCAAATGCTGCTGGAGTTCGGAGGTAAAATTGAGCTTGCCGTCGCGGCCTACAACGCGGGTCCCGGAAACGTCGAAAAATATGACGGTATTCCTCCGTTCAAGGAAACACAGGCTTACGTCAGCAAAGTTCTGGAATACTGCGGGAGCGACATAACTGCCGGCTCTGTAAAAGCGGTCTCCGACAATTCTTCACAAAGCTCCCAGCCGTCAGCAGGAGAGGACACAAGCCTGAGCGATATCTATTATTCGATGCTGATGAACATATATCATATGCAGATGCAGCTGTTTGAGACGATAAAAACCGATGACGATAAGCTGCAAATTTGATTTTATATCCGAAAAGCCCACAAATCTTTTGGTTTGCGGGCTTTTGGCATTGATAAGCCAAATAAGCTTTGTTTCGGATTTTATAAAACAGCACATATTCATAGGTCTATGATAATTATTCTCCTGTTGCAAGGTTTCACTAGCTTTGCACACTGAAGAGTATTTATAAGTATCATTTATTGTAAATATATGCCGCCGCGCTGCTACGGCCCTGTTGCGGCGTGGCCTGTAAACTAGTCATTTGCCTCCTGCATACGTGTCAAAAGCGTCTTCGTGAAACGGCGGAAAGCAGCTTCACCCTCTAAATTCTGTCCAAAAACGCCGGCATGCTCCAGACATTTGACGAAAACGCTGCCAACTTCCTCTTGCAGCACCTCGTCGATGTTTTGCGGGCTCACCTGCCGCCGTGACAAAATCTCTTCCGCCCATACAGCATGACGGCTGATATCAGGCGCACGCAAATCGCCGCCGGAAACCATGGTCTCTCCTAGAACCTGAAGCTCTTTTTTTAGGTGCGGGGGCAAGATTGCAAGTCCCATCACCTCTATGAGCCCTATGTTTTCTTTTTTGATATGATGCAGCTCCTGATGTGGATGGAACAGGCCAAGCGGATGCTCCTCGGTTGTCCTGTTGTTGCGCAAAACGATATCCATCTCATAAAGTCCGCCGCGCCTGCGTGCAATTGGTGTTACCGTATTATGCGGAGTATCGTTCGTCTCGGAGAGGATTCCGGCTTCCGTGTCGCTGTACGCTCTCCATGTTTCAAGAACAATATCCGCAATTTGAACCAGCTCCTCGCTGTCCGCGCCCGAAAGGCGCAGCGCCGACAGAGGCCAGTTGAGAATTCCGCAGGTCACCTCCGGGTGAGGTGGAAGCCGCAGTTCCTCTTTTATTTCGGCTCTTTCAATTGGAAATTCATGGCGTCCACCCTGAAAATGCTCATGCGACAGTATCGAGCCTCCTACAATCGGCAAATCCGCGTTTGAGCCGATAAAGTAATGGGGGAATTTATCCAAAAAGTCAAAAAGCTTACGGAAACAAGCTTTGTTAATGAGCATCGGCGTATGTGTATTGTTCAGAACAATGCAGTGCTCGTTGTAATAAACATAGGGAGAATACTGAAAGCCCCACGGCTGACCGAGTATCTCAACGGGCACGATGCGCAGATTCTGCCGTGCCGGGTAATCCAAGCGTCCCGCGTAACCCTCGTTTTCGCGGCACAGCTGGCAGGCGGGATATCCGGTCTTTGGTGCATTCCGCGCAGCTGCTATGTCCGCAGGGTCCTTTTCCGGTTTTGCAAGATTGATGGTTATTTCCATTTTGCCGTATTTGCTTTGGTAAGACCACTTTACGTCTTTTTTGAGCCTATATTCCCGAATGTAGTTGCAGTCCATACACAGTTTGTAAAACCAGTCGGTCGCGCTCTGCGGGTTTTTGGCGTAAAGCACCGCAAATTCTCCGGCGACCTCGGAGGGGCGCGGTGTCAGGCAGCCCATAACGGCAGTGTCAAGCAAGTCGCGGTTCACTGTTGTGTTTTGAATCGCGCCGCGGCCTGCGGCGTCGTCCAGCACAATGTCGAGCAGCTTTTCAAGCGGCTGTGCCGCCGGAGGCGCTGATGAATCCAGACTGTCCAGCTTTAGAGCTGCGAGCATGCCGTTTATTGCCCACATCCTGTCTTCAGACGTCAAAAGTTCCTTCTCAAGCGCATAGTCTGCAAGTCCCAGAACTGCCGATGATACCTCAATATTACTCATCTTATATCTCCGTTAAAGATTATTTACAGCGTGATTTCGATTGCTCCGGCATCCCTTACCTGTAAAAATCTACAGCTGTCCGCGCCGGTCAAGAGCTCCATATCGGCTTTGAACTTCTCGGACTCCGAAACCTTCACAAAAGCCTGTATCGTTCCTCCGAAGCCTCCGCCGTGGATACGGCAGGCGCCTGTTCCGCCAAGCAGTCTCTCGCACCACGCCAGAGCGACGGCGGCGGACTGATCCTGTACCGAGCCGTTCGGGTAAATATTCTGCAGATGCATGTGGCTTGAGCGCCCGCTCTCTCGCACGAGCGTCAGAAAGCCGTCGAAGTCTCCGCGCTTAAGCGCCTCAGTTTCAAAAAAAGCCCTTTCGTTTTCACTGAAAAAGTGTACCGCCCTCAGAAGGGCACGGTCGGAAACCTGTCCCCGTATTTGCGGAAGCTTTGCATAAAAGCTCTCGGGCGGGACATCACGGAGCCTGTCCGCGCCGAAAAGCTTTGCAACGGCTATCATTTCTGCCGGAATCGCGGCATACTCATCGCCCAGATGGTCGTGCTTTGCGCCCGTATCGATGATGCAGAGCACATAGCCGAAGGCCGAGAAGTCCGCGGTTAAGCGCTCTATGCGCGGCGCGTCCGGCTTTTCAAAATCAATTTTCACGATCCCGCCGACAGCTGACGCCATTTGGTCCATCAGGCCGCAGGGCTTGCCGAAATGTGTGTTTTCGGCATACTGCCCTGCGTGCGCCAGCGTTTCAGGCGGAATTTCCCCATTGAAAAACAATCCGTTCATGACAGAAGCCATCAGAACCTCAAACGCGGCGGAGCTGGAAAGCCCCGAACCGACCGGCACCTCGCCGGATATGAAAGCGTCAAAGCCGCCTATTTTCCCAAAGCCCTGCTTTGCGAAATACTCCGCTGCGCCGCGCACCAGAGACGCGGGCGTTCCCTTTTCTTCCTCAAGCGGCGACAGCACGCTCAGGTCAATATTCGCCGCGCCGTGAGTTTCGGAAAAGATGCGCACAACATGCTCTCCGTTTGGCAAAGCCGCCGCAACATTATCAAGGGCTACCGCCGCGGCGATAACGATTCCACGCTGATGGTCGGTATGATTGCCGCCAAGCTCTGTCCTGCCGGGAGCACTGAAAAGGCGGGGCTGCATTTTCCCGAAAATTCTACTGAAGCCTTCAACAGCCGGCGCGAGCCGCTTCTCAATTTGTTCTCCGCTCATGTCGGGGTAAAGCCGGTTCAGCTTTGTCCGCGGCAAAACCGTGTTGTTCTTTTCCATACTTCTTTTTATACCTCCGCCGATTTGATGCAGATTGTCTGATATGGGCGCAACTCAATGCTCTCATTTTTCTTCACGGGCAGCTTTTCTTTTTGCAGGATTCCACAAACTGGTGCCTGAGACGTTACCTCATATGAGTTCATATTACTTATCACACAGAAGGCATTTTGTCCAAGGGTGTAGTGAACGGTCACAACCTCGGTTTTTTTGACCTTGACTACCGTTTTCTTTTCATCGTTAAACAAGGTTTTAAAAAGCTCCAGCTGCTCTTCCGTGTACTCATTTATATTGTCCGAGGTGAATACAAGCCCGCCCAGAACGCTGTTTATCATAAACAGAGTGTATTTTTGGTCCTCAGTCAGACTGTTTCCGCCGTCCCTCAGGATAAAGACATCCGGGTCGTTATAAAAGGCCCTGCCGCTTAAGCTGTGCCTGCCGACGGTGCTTGTCAGTGCGCTGAAGGTTGAGACTCTTTCTCGGTAGTGAATTGCCGAAAGGAACCTATCCTCCCACGTTAAGGCAACATCGCTGCTCACGCGGCAGTAGTCGAAAAGCCCGAAGGCCGAGCCGAGCGGCGCACCGCAGCCAAGTATTACCTTGTCGCCCGAAATGTCGCGCAGGAACTCAAAAAACTCATACATGACCTGTCCGCGCGTTTTGTCTCTGCGCTTTGGCAGGCACGCAGCGTACAGGAAATCCAGCTTAACCATATCGTAATTCCATTTATTCAGGACGGCATCAAACACCTCGCGGAGGTAAGCGCGTACCTCTGGCTTGTAAAAATCGAGTACATAGAATATTCCGCTCCAGCCGGGATTGTAGCCGGCCTTATCCAGCACCCAGTCGGGGTGCTCCTTATATATTCTCGACTTTCTTTCGCAGATTATCGGCGCAAGCCAAAGTCCCGCTTTGTAGCCCGCCTTATGTATTTCTTCGGCAAGATAAGCCATTCCCTGAGGAAACTTTTCATTTATGCGCAGCCAGTCGCCTACGGCCTCCTGGAATCCGTCGTCAATCTGAAAATAATCAATGGGCAGTTTTCTGGAGCTAAACGCTGCGAGATTTTCGAGCACGTCGCTCTGCGTCACCTTGGTATAATAATTATACCAGCTAGTCCAGCCAGTACAGGGCTTAACGCGCGGCTTTGCTATGCCGGACGCCGCAAAATAGCTGTCGAAGGCTATATTTTCCTCAGTGCATATTGCAAAAACATCAAACATGACATATGGAACTGCGACGTAAGGCACAAGCCCCTTGCAGTCCTTTATAACACGCAGATTTTTTTCTTTATTGCTGTACTCAAAGACGGTATAGCCGGATTTTTCAGAAAGTGAACCATAGAACGTAACCTTAGCTTCATCGGTATCTCGAAAATAAGTGCAGCTCCAGCTCTGCAGCCTGCCGCGCCCGGATTTATAGAAGGAATAGTCCCCGTACATCCCGATAAGTGGTCTCGCAAGCGGGTTCAGCTTCGGAATCGAATTACCGAGCGGCACTTCAGAGCTGTCCGTCCAAGTCTGATAACCGTTGAGAAATACGGTATTGCGCTCTGTCAGAGCTTCATCTGTCAGTAGATAGCAGTCGATTATGGAAAACTCCGTTTTCGGCGTCAGCACAGCGGAATAACGTGTGCCGTCGTTTAATGACGCTTCATTTATGTTGAGACTAAAATCCTCGGTCTCCATGCTTTGACGAAAATCTACGGATACCCTGCGTCCGCCCTTTTTGTATTCCAATTTACCGCCGACTATACTCATAAAACGCGCTCCTTTTATGCCTTAATATAGAATAGCTCCATATCAATCAGTAATTCAATTTGCTTTTTGGGGTCTATTTCCCTGTCGCTCCGTATTACATCCCCGCGAAGCAGCAGCTTTTGAATGAGCGGAATTGTGGAATGTATTACAGCTGTATAAAACTGAAGGGCATCAATTTCCGGACGAATTGAGCCGTCCCGCTGCCCCGTTTTTATTGCCTCAAGCATCATCACCCGAGTGTTGATTATACCCGCTTCATACTTTTGCAGCAGCTCTTTGGAAAGCTGTTCCTTCACGGCGTAGTTGTCGAACTGTTCCAGCAGTCGCAGCATCTCAGGGCGTGTTTCATACAGAGACCCGATTGTTACAAGTATCTGGCAAACCTTCGCAAACCCGTTCATACCGCTGTAGGTTTCAGGATAAAACTGCGTCATCAAGCTGCTCATTTCGGAGTGCCAGAGCCTCACCGCACACTCGACCACAAGCTTCGGCTTGTTTTCAAAGTAGCGGTACACAGTCACCGTGCCGACCTCCGCTCTCTTGGCAATGTCCGAAATTCTCGCGTTTTCAATCCCGTTTTCGATAAATTCCCTGATTGCCGCGGCAATTATATCTTCTTTTCGCGCCTCAATCTGTTTGTCAAGCGCGAGCCTGCGTTCTGCGCCTACTTCCATACTCACTTTCTCTCTTCCGCTTTCAATTTGCCTTGAGCTTTGATATAGCGAATTCAAAAACGTATTTTTTCCCTTTATGAATCTTGTAGGGCTCATGGAGCTTCGCGACTCCCGGGAAGTCTCCGCCGACACCGCACTGCAAATGATCGATATTCACAGTGACGAAGTTTTGTTTTTTCAGCTCGTACAAATGCTTTGCTTTTTCAAGCGCCTCCTGCGAATACGGCCAGGCACTGAAGCCAAAAAGCTCCCCTGTTATCAAAAGGCCGTTTCCGAGTTTGTCGCTGATTTCAAGACGGCGCACGTCAGTACGGTTTCCGTTTTCCTGCGGACGCATATAGCCGTGTCCGAGGCGCTCAACGTCAAGCGAATATACACCGACAGGCGCGCCTGTTTTGCGGTCGCAGTAGTTTTCATGCGGCCCTCTGCCGAACCATGAAAAGCCGGTGAATTCCCGTCTCAAACTCATTGCGAAGCCTATGCGCGGCATATCCTTATTCGGGCATATTTCGTGCCGGACGAAGATAGTACCCGCGCTGTCAATTTTGTATATTGTGATTACATCTCCGCTGCAGCTGCTAACCTTCTGTCTTACCGTTACAGACACAAGGCCGTTCGAGCGCGCAAGCTCCACTGACTTCACCCTGCGCTTTTCCGTCGCGCTTCTCCAGCGCTTTACCGGATAGGCAAGAAGGTTTTCAAGTCTTGGTCTGAAATTTGCGTAGCCCAGGTCGTTATCCGTGTAGGCGCGCCAATAATTCGGAACCAGTGGAGAATTCAGGACATCTCCATTCCCGTAATTAATCGCGCTGATGCTGCCGTCCTTCTTGGAAACGGTGATACGAAAGCCGTTGCCCACAACGTCAATTTCTGTTCCTGTATCAGAAGCCTCGACCTTTCTGCTCCTGTCAGGCTTAGCCTGAGGCCTGTCGGAGCTCAGTTCAAACTGCTCAAAGGCAAGAGAGTAGTTTTTTTCGCACCAGAGCGTTTCGTCAAGTACTAGAAAGTCAACCGTCAAATGATATTCCTTGTCCGGCTTAAACTTAAAATTTGGGTAATCGAGTTTGAGTTCAAGGCTTTCACCGGCGGGAATATCCAAAGGCTCAAGCGTCTTCCACGATACCGCTCTGCCGTTTTCAGTCAGAGTCCATTCCGGCCTGAATTCCTTCAGATTTTTGAAGAAGTACAGGTTTTCGATACGGATGACGCCGTTATGTAAGTCGACAGGCTTTATTCTGATGCGCTGATATACTTTTTTGACCTCAAAATAGGAGGGGTGCGGCGTGCGGTCGGCTGATACGATGCCGTTTGCGCAGAAATACCTGTGCGAAAGCTCTTCTCCGAAATCACCGCCGTACAGCCACTGTTCCTGTCCGTCCTGCGTTTTGCGGCGAATCGACTGGTCGACAAAATCCCAGATGAAGCCGCCGGCCATGTTCGGGTATTTTTCAAAAACATCCATGTATTCCCGAAAATTGCCCAGACTGTTTTCCATCGCGTGCGCATATTCGCAGACAAGCACAGGCTTGCCCCGATATTGCTCAGGCTTCAAGGGCTTGTTGTCTGCCGTGAGCATGTTGAGAAAATTGTCCAGAAGTCCGATTTTGACCTCTTCGTGGCGTCCAAGCGTTTCAAGCAGCTCAACTGTGGGGTACATTCTCGAAACCACATCCGATACGGACATGTCCATGTCGCCCTCATAATGAATCGGGCGGGTGGTATCCAGCGTCAGCGCGGCTTCCTTCATTTTCGTAAAGTTATCGCCATAGCCCGCCTCGTTTCCGAGCGACCACATGAAAACGCAGGGATAATTCCGGTCTCTGAGCACCATGCGTTCCATACGGTCTACCACCGCATGAGTCCAGACAGGGTTACTGCCGGGGACATTCTTCCTGCGAACAGCGTGAGTCTCGACATCCGCCTCGTCCAAAACATACAGGCCGTAGACGTCGCAAAGCTCATAGAGCAGAGGATCGTTCGGATAATGGCTGGTGCGAATGGCGTTGATATTCGCCTGTTTCATTAGGCTCAAGTCCTGATGGTACCTTGCACGGGGTACTGCCCAGCCGTAATCCGGATCGAAGTCGTGGCGGTTGACGCCGCAAAGCATAAGTGGTTTACCGTTAATCAAGATTCTTTCGTTCCGGATTTCAACGTTTTTGAAGCCGAAATGTATGGTTTTTGCCTCGATAACCTTACCCTCGGCATTTTTTAGAACTATTACAAGATTATAGAGATTCGGCTCTTCCGCGCTCCACTGCTTGGGCCGTGAAATCAGCTTTTCAAGGCAAAAGCAATTTTCAGACTTTCTGTCTGTCTCAAAGCTTCCCGAAATCCAGTCTTCAATTTGATAGTCCTCATAGCCGCAAAGCAGGATATCAAGATTGAGTCTGCAGTCCGACACCTCTTTGTTTTCAACGAAAACGTCGATTTTCAGTGTCCAGTCCTTATACTCCGCGTCGGGGACCGCGCGGGCATAAGCATCACGGAGATATAGTTTTGGTTCGGCATAAACATATACCTCGCGGTAAATTCCGCTGAAAAACCACATGTCCTGATCTTCCAGATAAGTTCCGTCGCTGTAGCGAATGACCTTTGCGGCGACAAGATTTTCGCCTTCGGTAACGAACTGTGTTATATCAAACTCCGCGGGGGTCATGGAACCCTGCGAATAGCCTACCTTTTTGCCGTTTATATATAGGTAAAACGCTGATTTCACGGCACCGAAATGAATGAAAATTTCTCTTCCCGAAAAGCTCTGCGGCAAAACGAAGCTCGTCCTGTATAAGCCCTTTTCATTTTTACATTGGTCGATTTTCGGAATTTCGCTCTTTTTTTTGCTAAGCGCCGGTGGAAAATCGAACGCGAGATAATACGGTTTTCCGTAGCCCTTCAGCTGCCAGACGGAGGGAACCTCGAGCTTGTCCCAGCCCGAGCTGTCGTATCCGGGCCTGAAAAAGCTCTTTGGCATAGCTTCAAGTCCATTTATCCACTTGAAATCCCATTCGCCGTTTAGGCTGAGCTTGTATTTTGAGTCTTTCAGCTTCGCTGCTTCGTCAAAGCTGTCGTAGGGCAGCCAGATGGTGTGAGATTTTTCCTTGTTGTATTCTATAAATTCCGGATTTTCATAATCGAGAAGTGCCGTCTTCTTCCTGCCCATCGTTATCCCCCGATGTTCTGTTTGAAATACAGGTAAAGTTTACAATGATAGTTCAACTATCATTGTAAACTTTACCACAGCTTTCACTAAATAACAACCTGTTTATCAAGAACTTTTTACAAAAAATCAACCGTTCGGTTCAGTTGAACGGTTGACTTTGTGTTTTAATTTAAATCCATTTGAGTATGCATGAAAAAACTACGATTGCGACGGCGTCGACTCCGAAAATCGTGCCGACGGCAATGAGCTTTTTCTTGACCGTTTCCATATCGTGCACCCAATAGCAGGCCACAAGGAAAGGCATATAGCCGATGAGGAACAGCACATACGGGAACTTTGCCTGCCACCACCAGTATTCCCATGTAAGAACGCCGATATGGTTAAGTACGCATTCCACTATGACAAACAAAATCGAATTGAGTACCGCAAGGAAAACGCGGTTGGGGATTCCTAGAATTTTTGCTTTTTTGTCCTTGGGCAGCATTTTCGCACAGGCGATGCCGGCGACCAGGAACATCAGCGTGATTTCAATATTCAGGCCTATGAATATCTCAAAAGATGATTTAGTCGGAGTACCCCAGACCGGCGCGAACTGGGTAAAGTGAAACACAAGTCCGTTCCAGATTTCGTTGAACACATCCATGCCCCAGAATGCCAGACCTGCGAACAGAACATTCCAGTTTTTCTTTTCGACCTCGACCGAATAAACATAGAACACAAAAATAATAATCGGGATTATGTACCAATTGAAATTTGCCGCGCTTCTGAGCTGTGCAAGTGCCAGTTTTGCCGATTCAGCCATTATTATCCCCCTCATATGTATTAATTAACCGAATTTACGCATTGATATCGCCCGACTTTTGTATGCACTCATATTACCACATATTTCAAAGAAAACAAACATTAATTTCCAATATTTTTTTCTGTACTTTCATGTTTAAATCTGCCAATGTGTGCTTTTTCGGTTAAAGCTGGCTTAATACCCAATTATTTCACGTGGACAAAGCCGCCGGTTTAGGTGAAAATGGAACACAAGTAATCTTCATTCGGGGGATACATAATGAAATCAGCTAAAAAGCTCATCTGTATGTTTGCCATTTTTGCAATCACTTTAAATTTCGGTTTGTCTGCCGCAGCCCTGGAGTACAAATTTAATATGTCATACATATACTTCGGAAATGCCAGCAATTATCAGACACTGGTGGATAACACCCGAAACTCATTAAACGAAGTGGCGCCGGATTATTTTACTCTGGATTCAAGTGGAAACCTCGTTATTACTTCCGACGCAAGCAACAGTTTTATTCAGGCTATGCATCAAAAGGGTGTACTTGTTACGCCCTATCTGACGAACTCCTGGGACAGGTCGAAGGGCATCGCGGCGCTCAACAATTTAGACAAGCTTTCCAGTGATATTGCCGCTGCTGTTTCCGCTTACAACCTTGACGGAATAAATATCGATATTGAAAATGTAACGCCCGCCGAGCGGGCAAAATACGTCAGTCTTGTTGCGCTTCTGCGCTCAAAGCTCGGCGGCGGCAAGACTGTTACAGCAGCCGTTGCCGCAAATCCCTACGGCACCGCATCAGGCTGGGCCGGTTCATATGACTACGCGGGGCTTGCCCAATACTGCGATTATCTGATGATAATGACCTACGACGAAGCCTATGAGGGAAGCGCGCCGGGGCCTGTAGCGAGCATAGGTTTTGTCGAAAAGTCCCTGAAGTATGCCCTGAGTGTCGTTCCGAAAGAGAAGATAGTGCTTGGCATTCCGTTTTACGGCCGCATATGGTCCTCCGGCGGAGGCTCTCCCAGCGGTTACGGAATCAGCAACACAAAGGTTGAAGCCCTTATCAGGGATTACAGCGGCACAGTGGTGTTTAACAATGTCAGCAAAGCAGCCTGCGCCACTATAACCGTTGGAGCGGGTGATACGAAACCAATAATCGCCGGGAAGGCTCTCGCCGCCGGTACATATAGGATATGGTACTCAAACGAACAGTCAGTCAAGGCGGTGCTCGGGCTTGTCACGAAGTACGATATCAAGGGCACGGGAAGCTGGAGTCTCGGTCAGGAGGCAAGTCAAACCTGGGATTACTATAAGCTATGGCTCAACGGCTGCACATTTGGCGATATTCAAAGCAGCTGGGCAAGAGAGAGTATACTTACTTCATACATGAACGGATGGATGAACGGCATAAGCTCCGACACTTTTTTACCCGATGCCCCTATGACGAGGGCTCAGTCCGCCGCAATTCTCGTCCGTATGCTCGGACTTACAGCCGAGACTGACAGCTCATACAGCTTTGATGACTGCAAGGGAAGCTGGGCGGAACAATACATCGACACTGCTAGAAAAAACGGCATCATCGCCGGAATCGGCGACAATCTATTTACTCCTAACCGAGCTGTCACCCGCGAGGAAGTCACGGTTATGCTCAATAACCTTCTGGGCTATACCGGCGGCAAATCCGCCGCTGTATTCTCGGACGTATCAATAGAAAGTAATTCCTGGTCTTTTGATTCAATAAACGCTTTGAGTGAAAAGGGAATTATAAAAGGATATGCTGACGGCAGCTTCAGGCCCCGTATCAGCGTTACCCGTGCGGAAGCCTCGGCAATATTTGCAAGAGTTGATATTGCTCAGCTAATAATTAAAATCAGCTTACCGCCCGACTGAACAAGCAGTTTTCAGTGTTCCATAAGCAAGCAAATAAACGCATAAGGGAGAGAGCGGTTTTGCTGCTCTCTCCCCGAATTATTCCTGAACGAATCAGGCGGATTAATATATGAAGCCGCCTCTGCCCAGAAGCTCCGAGAGCAGCAGCGCGTAGATTAAATCTCTGCCAAGCCCTCTGCGTCTAAAGCCGCCGTAGCCCGGAGTAAATCCCCTGTTATCCCGAAATACGCTTCGGAAGACAGGGGTGTCGTCTTGCTCTTCGGTTTTGCCCATATATTCCTTCATGTCCGGATACATCCGGCAAAAATCCTCGTGTATGTCATCGGACATCTCCTCAAGTATTTCCTGTGTGGGCATCATGTTGTATGAAATAATCAAATCGCAGGTCATTGAAACAAAAGGTATAAGCTTGTAATAAATCTCCGGATATACCGACCTGTAGACCATGGGGTAATCCTGTGTCAGCTCCGTCATATCGTTTTCAGTGTTTAAACGCATGTCTCTCATCGGTTCCATATCTGAATTTTCCTGATTGATCATATTGCTTCCTCCAATTTAGCTGTTATCTGCGTGGTCTCCCGGGGCTGCCGGGTCTGCCGGGACCGCCTGGTCCTCCGGGTCTTCCGGGTCCGCCGGGTCTGCCGGGTCTGCCAGGGCCTCCGGGTCTGCCGGGTCTTCCTGAACCCCAAAAACGTCTGAATGGCATAGGGACTATGGGAAAAATCGGATAAACCGGATAGTTTGGATATACCGGATAGCTGGGATAGTAATCTGTGGGTATCAGAATAATCTGTCCGACCGCCAAGTTATAGGGATATAAGCCCGGATTGGCGGACAGTATTACATCAATGGGAACGTTGAACATGTCGGCAATACTGTAAATAGTATCGCCGGAGCGTACTGTATACTGAAACAAAAGAAACACCTCCTTAATTATATTATGTTGAGATGTTCGTTTGGTTTTTCGATTTACCGCCCACTTCAGCCAGCCTGTTCATATTCACTTCATATTGCAAGGATATGTTATAATCTGATTACAGATAAGCTTATCTTGGGAGGTTCGCCATGATAAATATTTTAATCGTCGAGGATAACGAAAAGCTGCGTGAGCTAATGTGTATCCACCTCAAGCGCGCAGGCTACAATGTTTATGAGTCGGGCAACGGGTTGGAGGCACTGGATGTACTCGAAAATGTTGCGATTCACCTTATAATCGCGGATATAATGATGCCAAAAATGGACGGTTACGAATTGACGGGTGAGCTGCGCAGCGCGAAAATTACAATTCCCGTGCTTATGGTCACGGCGAAGGAAGCTCTGGAGGACAAGCGAAAGGGCTTTAAGACCGGCGCGGATGATTATATGGTAAAGCCCATTGACTTTGATGAAATGCTGCTCCGCGTCGAGGCTCTGCTGCGCCGTTCAAACCTCTCCGGCGAGCATCTCCTGACGGTTGGCGGAACGACTCTTGATTCGGATGAGCTGACCGTTTCATCAGACGTGCAGTCGATGGCTCTGCCTCAAAAGGAATTTCTCCTTTTGCATATGCTTTTGTCCTATCCAAAAAAGATTTTTACACGCCAGGCGCTGATGGACGAGATATGGGGCTATGAAAGTGAAACGGATCCTCGAACTGTTGACGTTCATATTAAGCGACTGCGCGAAAAATTTCCAGATTCAAAGGACTTTGAAATAGAGACCGTGAGAGGGTTGGGCTACAGGGCGGTGGTGAAAAAATGAGACGAATGCGAATCCGCCTGATACTGATGACCACCTTTATTGTTTTGGCGGCGTCACTGATTTCAATACCGATTTCCATACTGATAACCAAAACTTTTTTTGACAACAGCAAGCAGGACATGGTAGCTCTCGGTTTGACCCTGAGAGAAATAATTACGCCGATTCTGATAATAGTATTTTATAATTTCATATTTATACTTGCTTCGCGCAGAGCCATTTCACCTTTTGTCGAGCTTTCCGACGCAACAAAGCAAATAGCGGCCGGTAACTTTGACATTTCAATCACCTGCGCGCACAAAAAAGGCGGCCCCAGGCGGCTTGCAAACGACTTCAATCTGATGGCGCAGGAGCTCAAGGCAAACGAATACCTGCGCAAAGACTTTATTTCAAATGTGTCCCACGAGTTTAAAACTCCGCTGTCAATAATATCCGGCTATGCGGAGCTGCTGGACGGCGATGAAATTTCGGACAAGGACCGCCACGAATACAGTGTCACGATTCAAAAGGAAAGCAAAAGGCTTATTAAGCTGACGGGTGACCTGTTGAGTTTATCTAGGCTGGATCACCAGAAAATACAGGAAAAAGCTGTGCCTTTCAGGCTGGACGAGCAGATACGTCAGGCGGTGCTTCTGTTTTCGCCCGAATGGAGTGCCAAAAGCATAGCAATGGATGTGGATATTCCCAGCCTTGTGTATGTCGGAAACGAGGCGCTGCTCGCGCAGGTGTGGAGTAACCTTATAGACAATGCAATCAAGTTCACGGGCGAAGACGGGCTTGTGTGCATCTGGGCGCGCGCGCAGAACGGCGTCGTCACCGTAAAAATATCCGACAACGGCGAGGGAATGAGCGAGCAGACGCAGGCTCGGATTTTTGAGCAATTCTATCAGGGAGACTCCTCTCATGCCGTGGAGGGACACGGGCTCGGGCTTGCACTGGTGAAAAAAATCCTTGATGTTTCGGGCGGAAGCATATTCGTTACAAGTAAAAGCGGCTCCGGCACGAACTTTGTTATCACACTGCCTATGACAGAATAGGAAACAAAATGTCCAGCCCTGATATACCGCTTCGGAAATCTCCGGCGCGGTGTATTTTATTCCTTCCGTTCACATATGGTTCATTTAGCGCGTCTATATTGAGGCAAATCAAAAATCAAAGGCAGGTTATAAAAAGAATGCTAAAAATCCTAAAGTACATGAGAAAGAAAGAGTGGCTGCTGATTCTTTGCAGTCTTGTATTCATAGTCGGGCAGGTTTATCTTGACCTCAAGCTCCCCGACTATATGGCTAAAATCACTATGCTTATTAAAACGCCGGGAAGCACGATGAGCGATGTTCTCACATCCGGCGGCTGGATGCTGCTTTGCACGCTGGGCAGCGTTATCTCCTCCGTCATAGTCGCCGGCTTTGCCGCGCGCGTTGCGTCAAATTTAAGCATGAGGCTGCGTGAGCTTCAGTTTAACAAAGTCGAAGCCTTTTCTATGGAAGAGATAAACGGCTTCTCTACGGCCAGTCTCATAACCCGCTCCACAAACGATATCACACAGGTTCAGATGCTTATCGCCATGGGGCTGCAGCTTTTAATCAAAGCCCCGATAACCGCTGTCTGGGCTATTACCAAGATTGCCGGAAAGGGCTGGCAGTGGACTACGGCAACCGGTATCGCGGTCATTGTTCTGATGATTATGATTACCGTCATTGTCACCTTCGCCGTTCCGAAATTCAGAAGGATTCAGGGTCTGACCGATAATATAAACAAAGTCACACGAGAAAATCTCACCGGAATCCGTGTCGTGAGGGCTTATAACGCCGAAAAATATCAGGAAGACAAATTTAACCGCGCAAACGATGAGCTTACATCTAATAACCTTTTCGCAAATCGGATTATGGCGGTTATGATGCCGGGAATGTCGCTGATATCAAACGGTCTCAGCCTTTCGATATACTGGATTGGCGCATACCTCATTAACTCCGCCGGTATGCAGGACAAAATTACGCTGTTTTCCAACATGGTCGTTTTCATGAGCTATGCCATGCAGGTCGTTATGTCCTTCATGATGGTAAGCATTATCTTTATCATGCTGCCGCGTGCCACAGTCGCCGCAAAGCGTATTATCGAGGTAATCGAAACTAAGCCCACAATAATCGACGGAACCCTTACCCGTTCTCCCGCGGGCAGTGAGGGCGAAGTTGAATTCCGCAATGTTTGCTTTAAATATCCCGACGCGTCGGAATATGTTCTCGAAGACGTGAGCTTCACCGCGCACAGGGGCGAAACCGTTGCTTTCATCGGCTCGACAGGCAGCGGAAAAAGTACGCTTATAAATCTTGTCCCCCGGTTTTATGACGCGACCGAGGGCGAGGTGCTGATTGACGGAGTCAATGTCCGTGAATATACGCAGGAGGCGCTGCATAACAAGTTCGGCTATGTTCCGCAGCGCGCCGTTATGTTCTCGGGAACAGTCAGATCCAATGTCGCCTACGGTGATAACGGCAGGGACACCTATACAGACGAGGATGTCAAAAGCGCAATCAAAATCGCTCAGAGCAGCGATTTTGTTGAGAACATCCCCGGTCAGCTAGACGGTGCTGTCGCGCAGGGAGGCACTAATCTCTCCGGTGGTCAGAAGCAGCGGCTTTCCATCGCGAGGGCGGTCTGCAGAAAACCGGAAATATATATTTTCGACGATTCCTTCTCCGCACTTGACTACAAGACCGACAAAGAGCTGCGTTCGGCTCTGAAAGGCAAAACCTCCGGAGTCACTTCGCTCATCGTTGCGCAGAGAATCGGCACTATTAAGGAAGCGGATAAAATTGTAGTACTTGACGAGGGCCGTGTAGTCGGCATCGGCACTCACAACGAGCTGATGACAGGCTGTTCTGTTTATCAGGAAATCGCGCTTTCACAGCTTTCAAAGGAGGAACTCGCGTAATGAGTAAAAATGAATATACAGTCGGTGAAAATAAGATCGTCCCGCCCCCGAGAGGTCATGGTCCCGGCGCAATCGGCACCGGCGAAAAGGCAAAGAATTTTAAAGGGACTATATTGAAGCTTGTCAAGTATTGCAAACCTCAGCTTCCCGCAATCATTATCGCGCTCGTTTGCGCTATGGCGGCTGCCATACTGTTGCTCATAGGTCCGAACAAACTCAGTGAGATTACAGACCTTATTACCAAGGGTATAATGACGGGCATAGACCTTGCCGGAGTCGGAAAAATCTGCTTCACGCTTGCGGCAATCTACGGAGTATCGCTGATTCTTGCATATTCTCAGGGCTTTATAATGGCAACCGTCACCCAGAGAGTCACAAGGACCCTGCGTTCGGATGTTTCCGGCAAAATAAACAGGCTTCCTGTCAGCTACTACAACAGAACCTCCTACGGCGACATACTCAGCCGCGTAACGAACGATGTTGACGCCATCGGACAGACGATGAATCAGAGTCTGGGCATGCTTGTAACGGCCACCACGCAGTTTATAGGTTCGCTTGTGATGATGCTGGCAACCAATGTAACAATGACTCTGGCGGCAGTTGCGGCAACTATTATCGGCTTCGTGCTTATGACGTTTATTATGAAAAGATCCCAGAAGTATTTTGCCATGCAGCAGAGAAATCTTGGCGCGATGAACGGTCACGTCGAGGAGATTTACGCCGGGCACAATGTCGTGAAGCTTTATAACGGCGAAAAAGCGGCAAAAGTAAAATTTGATGATATTAACGGCAAGCTTTGCGAGAGCGCTTTCAAATCGCAATTTCTCTCGGGACTAATGATGCCTTTAATGACCTTCATCGGCAACTTCGGCTACGTTGCGGTCTGCGTAACGGGCGCGATTCTCGCCATGAACGGCACCATCTCCTTCGGCGTAATAGTCGCTTTCATGCTTTACATCAGGCTCTTCACCCAGCCGCTCTCACAGCTTGCGCAGGCGATGACGAGCCTTCAGTCCACTGCCGCGGCGGGAGAGCGTGTGTTTGAATTCCTGGAAGAAGACGAAATGACGGACGAAAGCGGCAAAACGACCCATTTGAACGAGGTTAGGGGCGAAGTGGAATTCCGCAATGTACGCTTCGGCTATGAGGATTCCGAGGTTATCGTCATTCACGACTTTTCGGCGCTCGCAAAGCCCGGGCAGAAGGTAGCGATTGTCGGGCCGACGGGTGCCGGCAAAACCACAATGGTCAATTTGCTGATGCGTTTCAACGAAATACAGAGCGGCGGAATTTTCATTGACGGAATGCCGACAAGCGAGCTTACCCGCGAGAATGTCCACGACCTGTTCTGCATGGTACTTCAGGACACCTGGCTTTTTGAAGGAACCATCAGGGAAAACGTCGTTTACAGCAAAGAGGGCGTGAGCGACGCGGAAGTGGTCAAGGCCTGCAAGGCTGTGGGAATTCACCACTTTATCAAGACCCTGCCTAAGGGCTATGATACTGTTCTGAGTGATGAGTCCAGTCTTTCGGCGGGGCAGAAGCAGCAGCTCACAATCGCGCGTGCTATGATTAAAAATGCCCCCATGCTCATTCTGGACGAGGCGACAAGCTCCGTCGATACCAGAACCGAGGTTCAGATACAGAAGGCCATGGATAAGCTGATGGAGGGCAGAACCTCCTTCGTAATCGCCCACCGCCTGTCCACCATCAAAAATGCCGACATCATACTGGTTATGAGGGACGGCGACATCGTGGAGAGCGGCAGTCATCAGGAGCTTCTTGATCAAGGCGGCTTCTATGCCGAGCTGTACAACAGCCAGTTTGAAAAAATCTCGTAAGCGCGTATGGCGGGCGCTCATTTGTATTGACATTATAAAAGCGTAGGTTTAAACTAAAACCAATAGAATAAAGTTCGGATGAAGGGCTCGGGAGAGATTGGATACACATAACGTATCTGGCGCCGAAGGAGAAACAAGCGAGAAACTCTCAGGCAAAAGGACCGGGTCCGGACGAGACCCCGGAAAGCCATCAGATTGGCACCGACGAAGCAATTCCCTTTTGGGGAAGAATCTTTCAGGTATCACAACGGAGACGCACCTAGTTTAGGTGCGCCTCCGATTTTTTTGGGAGGAAAGCGAGATTTAATATGGAGAAGAAAACACCGCTGTATGAATGCCATGTAAACGCCGGAGCATCAATGGTTCCCTTCGCGGGCTACCTGATGCCCGTGCAGTACACCGATATTATTGAGGAGCACATAGCTGTGCGTACTAAGGCGGGACTGTTCGATGTCTCCCATATGGGAGAAGTCATTATCAGTGGAAGCGACGCGCTTAAAAACATCAATTATCTGTTTACAAACGACTTCACAAGTATGACGGACGGCAGAGTTCGATACAGCCCCATGTGCAACCCTGACGGCGGAGTCATAGACGACCTGCTCATTTACCGGATGAATCAGGACAGGTACATGGTGGTTGTAAACGCCTCCAACCGCGAAAAGGACGTAGCTTGGATGAAAACCCACATCTTCGGGCAGGCAACGCTCGAGGACATTTCCGACTCGGTGGCTCAGATTGCGCTTCAGGGCCCGAAATCAAAGGGAATCCTTTTGAAGCTGACAGACCCTAATAAGCTCCCCGAAAAATACTATACCTTTACTGAAAACCTAGTCGTAGCGGGAATTAAATGCCTTGTTTCTCAGACAGGCTACACGGGAGAATTCGGCTATGAGCTCTACTGCGGAGCCCAAGAAGCCGAAAAGCTATGGAGCGCTCTTATTGACGCGGGAAGGGACGAGGGGCTGATTCCCTGCGGACTCGGCGCGCGAGACACGCTTCGCCTTGAAGCCGCGATGCCTCTTTACGGTCACGAGATGGACGACACGGTCAGTCCTCTCGAAACCGGTCTTGACTTCGGCGTGAAGCTTCAAAAGGATGATTTTATCGGAAAAAGCGCACTGGTTAAGCGAGGAGAGCCGAAAATCACCCGCGTAGGTTTGAAGGTCACAGGCAGGGGTATAATCCGTGAGCACACTCCCGTATTCATCGAAGACGAAAAAATCGGCGAAACGACAAGCGGAACCTTCCTGCCCTATCTGAACGGAGCCTATGCAATGGCGCTTATCAGCAAAGACCGCAGCGCAATCGGGACTTCGGTATCGGCGGAGGTTCGCGGACGGCGGGTCGCGGCCGAAATCGTTCCCCTGCCCTTCTGCAAAAAAGCCTAATAAGTATATAATAAAAGGAGAAAACAAAATGCATACACCTAAAAACCTTAAATACTCCGGCACTCACGAATGGGTAGAGTTCTTTGACGACGGCACGGCAAAAATCGGACTTACCGATTTCGCGCAGAAAAAACTCGGCAAGCTTGTTTTCGTAAATCTCCCAATCGTCGGTGATGAAATTGCTGTTGACGAGACTTTCAGCGACGTTGAAAGCGTAAAAGCCGTTTCGGACGTTCTTGCGCCGGTCGACGGCACGGTTATCGAAGTAAACGAAGCGCTGCTCGACGCACCTGGAATGATTAACGACGACCCCTACGGCGCGTGGCTCGTAAAGGTAACCGTCATTTCCGACAACGATGAACTGATGGACTCAGGAGAATATGAGGCTTTCTGTGCTAAGGAGGAATAGACATGGGTCACTACCTCGCAATAACCGATACGCAGCGGAAGGAGATGCTGGACGCTGTCGGTCTCGGTTCACTTGATGAAATGTACTCCGCCGCCCCAAATGAGCTAGTTTTGAAAAGTGAGCTCAAGCTGCCGTCCGGAAAGAGCGAGCTTGAGGTTCTGCGTAAAATGGAGGCTCTGGCAGCCGAAAATACGGTGTTTCCGACCGTGTTCCGCGGCGCGGGCGCTTACCGGCACTATATTCCCGCCGTTGTCAGTTCCGTCGTTTCAAAGGAAACCTTCGTAACGGCCTACACTCCTTATCAGGCGGAAATCTCGCAGGGTATTTTGCAGGCGATTTTTGAGTACCAGACCATGATTTGCGAGCTTACCGGAATGGACGTTTCCAACGCGTCTGTCTATGACGGGGCTACAGCCGCGGCGGAGGCATCCGCTATGTGCCGCGAGAGAAAGCGCACAAAGACGCTTGTCTCCTCCTGCGCTCATCCCGACGTAATCCGTGTAATGCAGACCTACTGCTGGGCGGCGAATGCGGAGCTTGTCCTGATTCCCGAAAAAGACGGACTTACGGACCTTGACGCTCTTCGCGGAATGCTCGACGAAACGACAGCCTGCGTCTATATTGCTTCTCCTAACTATTACGGGCTTATTGAGCCGGCTGAGACAATCGGGCAGGCGGCACACGAAAAAGGCGCAAAGCTTATTATGGGCGTGAACCCGATTGCGGCGGCACTTCTGAAAACTCCCGCAGAGTGCGGAGCCGACGTAGCTGTCGGCGAGGGTCAGCCGCTCGGTATGCCTCTTTCCTTCGGCGGGCCCTATCTCGGCTTTATGTCGGCAACGAGCGCAATGATGAGAAAGCTCCCCGGGCGTATAGTCGGCGAAACCCGTGACTCCGAGGGAAACCGCGCTTTTGTACTTACACTTCAGGCGAGAGAACAACATATCCGCCGCGAAAAAGCAAGCAGCAACATATGCTCCAACGAGGCGCTCTGCGCGATGACCGCCGCCGTTTATATGGCCGCCATGGGGCACGAGGGCATTAAGAACGCTGCCTCTCAGTGTCTATCCAAGGCGCATTATGCGGCTTCGGAAATTTCCTCTGTTTCGGGCTTTGCCCTTCGATACAAGGGCGAGTTCTTCCATGAATTTGTGACCAAATGCCCTCTTGACACGGAAAAATTAATGTCCGCGCTCGAAGAAAAAGGCATACTCGGCGGTCTGCCTTTGCCGGATGGCGGCGTACTCTGGTGTGTGACCGAAATGAATACAAAAGTCGAAATTGACTTGCTTGTCAGCATTCTTAGGGAGGTGAGTGCGAAATGAAACTGCTTTTTGAAAAAAGCGTTTCGGGCAGAGCTTCCGTTTATTTGCCCGAATGTGATGTACCTGTTACAACTCTTTCCGCAGAGCTTAAACGTCAAAAAGACGCCCTGCTCCCCGAGCTTTCGGAAAACGACGTGAGCCGCCACTATTCCGAGCTGGAGCGCCGTGCCTACGGCGTGAACAACGGCTTTTATCCGCTGGGCAGCTGCACTATGAAATATAACCCTAAAATCAACGAAAAGACCGCGTCGCTTTGCGGCTTTGCAGACATACATCCCTTACAGCCGGCCTCGACGGTTCAAGGTGCGCTGGAAGTCTTTGCCCAGACGGAAAAAATGCTCTGCGAAATTACGGGCATGGACGCTATGACGCTTTCGCCCGCCGCGGGCGCGCACGGCGAATTCACCGGAGTGCTGCTCATCAAGAAATACCACGAAATGCGCAATGACAAAAAGCGCGTCAAGGTCATCGTACCAGACAGCTCGCACGGTACTAACCCCGCAACCGCCGTTATGTGCGGCATGACGGTCATCAGCATACCCTCCGGAACTGACGGCTGTGTCGATCTGGAAAAGCTGCGTGAGGCCGTCGGCGACGACACGGCGGGGCTTATGCTCACTAATCCAAACACGCTCGGGATTTTCGATAAAAACATTCTTGAGATAACAAAAATAGTCCACGACGCCGGCGGGCTCTGCTACTATGACGGAGCGAATCTGAACGCCGTTATGGGAGTTATCCGTCCCGGTGACATGGGCTTTGACTGTGTTCACCTCAACCTCCACAAGACGTTTTCGACTCCGCACGGCGGAGGCGGCCCCGGCGGCGGAGCTGTCGGCTGCAAGGCGTTTCTCGCACCCTATCTGCCGAAGCCTCATATAGTATCCAATAACGGTGAGTTTTCTTTTAAAACGGACTGCTCTCAGAGTATAGGAGCCGTCAAGGCGTTTTACGGAAACTTTCTCATTATTGTGAGAGCTCTCACCTATCTTCTCACGCTCGGAAAAGAGGGCGTACCGGACGCGGCGAAGCATGCTGTGCTTTCGGCAAACTACCTCAAAAAGCGTCTGTCGGAAAGATACGCAATGGCTTTTGACGGCGTCTGCATGCACGAATTTGTTATGACGCTCGAGCATGAGGCGAAGGAGCGCGGCGTGACCGCAATGGATATCGCTAAGTCTCTGCTAGATGAGGGAATCCACCCCCCAACGATGTATTTTCCGCTCATAGTACACGAGGCGCTCATGGCGGAACCCACGGAAACCGAGAGCAAGGAGCTTTTGGACGAAGTCGCCGACATTTTTATAAAAGTTTACGACGAGGCTATGGCAGACCCTGAAAAAGCGCACGCAAGTCCCCACACCACTCCCATACGCCGTCCGGACGAGGTTGAGGCGGCGCGCAATCCGCGCCTGCGCTGGAAAGCCGAGGAACAATAACTCCGCATTTTTTAAAGGAGAAAAAGTATGCCCCAGGAATATGATCTTATTGTAATCGGCGCGGGGCCTGGCGGCTACACAGCGGCGATAGCAGCCGCTCAGCGCGGTATGAAGGTCGCGCTGATTGAAGCCCGCGAAACCGGCGGCACATGTCTTAACCGCGGCTGTATTCCGACAAAAGCTCTGCTGCATTCCGCTGAGCGCTTCCGCGAAATGGGGGAAAGCGCAAGCCTCGGTATTTACGCGGGAAATTTGAGCTATGATATGGAAGCCATATACCGGCGCAGGGACGAGGTCGTTTCAGGTGTCAGGGAAGGCATAGAGTCGCTTATAAAAGCAAATAAAATCGATATCATTCAAGGGACGGCAAAAATTCTTTCCGCGGAAGCGGTTGTGGTGTCAAGGGCAGAAGAAAACATAGTTCTTAATACCACGAAAATACTTATCGCCACGGGTTCTGTACCTGCGCGCCCGCCCATCGGCGGAATTGACCTGCCGGGCGTTATTACGAGCGACGAATTGCTGGAAGGACGCGCAATTGACTATAAAAGTCTCATCATTATCGGCGGCGGCGTGATAGGCGTGGAATTTGCCTCAGTATTCAGCTCTCTCGGCTGTGAGGTCACGATTATTGAGGCGACCGAGCGAATTGTCCCGACACTTGACCGCGAGATTTCTCAAAACCTTGCGATGATACTAAAAAAGCGCGGAGTCGCTATAAATACCGGATGTTCGGTGGAACGCATAGCCGAAGCAAACGGCGGGCTTAGCTGTCGTTTTTCCGGCAAAAACGGCGCTCAGGAACTGACAGCGGAGGGCGTTCTCGTCTCCGTCGGCAGAAAGCCAAACTTAAAAGGGCTCTTCGGCGAGGGTATAAGCCCTGAAACCGGCCACGGAATAAAAGTTGACGAGTGCTTTGAAACAAGCGTGAAAAACATCTATGCCATCGGCGATGTTATTGAAGGCAGCATTCAGCTTGCGCATGCGGCGGCGGCGCAGGCGCAGAATGCAATTGCATTTATTGTCGGAGAAGTACCTCCTGTCGACCTTTCAGTCGTGCCGAGCTGTGTCTACACAAGCCCCGAAATTGCCTCGGTCGGCATTACAGCTGAGCAGGCAAAGGCAGGCGGCATAAATGTCAAAACAGGTAAATACGCAATGAGTGGCAACGCAAAAACCATCATCGAACAGCAGGACAGGAGCTTTGTTAAGCTCGTATTCGACGCTGAAACGGAGGTCTTGCTCGGCGCCCAAATGATGTGCGCGCGGGCCTCCGACCTATTAGGCGAGCTTTCCTCGGCTATCGTAAACAAGCTGACGTTAAAGCAGCTCTCGGCAGTTATCCGCCCGCATCCAACCTTTGCGGAGGCCGTAACCGAAGCCGTTGAGGATGTTGAAGGTCGGGCTATTCACACCATGCCCAAGCCGAAACGGTGAAAAATAAAAACGGACTCTGAATTTACATCAGAGTCCGTTTTACTGCCTTTTTCAGCTTTCCTGCCTCATACTGCTCACATTGGTGTGATCCATGGAGCTTGTATGCTTTTCGTAATTCGCGTTTATGAGCGCCGTGAACAGCACGTCTATCATATTCAGCGTGGAAATCCGGCTCGACATTCCGCCCAGACGGTCCCACGATTCGCTCGCGTCCACAAACAGGTTGTATCGGCAGAGCTTGCTTGTCTCATTCTCACCGAAGGAGGTCAGCGACACTGTCGGCACACCGACTCTTACAAGCTCGGACGCCACTTCGATGATTTCCTCGGTCATACCCGTATAGGAAATGAGAAAGGCGAGGGTGCCCTGAGTGTAGGCCTTGGCGTTTATGAGCATCGAAACACGGTCTTTATAGGCCGAGCTCGGAATGCCAAGCCGCATACATTTAATCTGCGCGTCCTCCGCGACCACGTTCGACGGGCCTACGCCGTAAAAATCGATCCTTGCCGCCCGCGACATTTCAACTATCACGCTGTCCAGCGTTTCTGCGCTGTTCAGGTTCATTGTGTCGATTATCGACTTCGCGTTTTGATTTGAAACCTTCTTGATAATGTCGTCGGTGGAGTCATAGCGCCCGACAGGCGTCGTCGCGGACTCCAGAATGGAGTCCGTGCTGTAATTTGACATTTCCGAGGACAGACGGAGTCTGAAGTCAATATAGCTATCCACGCCTAGCTTTTTGCACAGCCGTTTAACAGTCGCCGTGGAGGTAAAGGTCTTCTCGGCGAGGTCAACAATGCCGATATTGAAAATGTCGTTGAGGTTTTCGAAAATGTAGTCGACAATATGCCGCTCCGACGGAGACAAATCCTTGATCTGCCGCATTTTCACCAGAAGGCTCATAAACCCATCCCTTTCGCCGCCCTAAACGCGGCACCTACCCGAAATATATTTAGTCTGAAATAGTTTGAGCTGTTTTTCAGAGGTTTTCCGTTTGGAAGATGCCGTGGATAGCGTCAGCGAGCTCCTGTTCGTTTTCGCCCTCAACGGAAACCGTAATTGTTTCGCCCTGATTTACCTGCAAACCGAGGATGGCGAACATTCTTTTTCCGTCCGCCGAGGCTCCGTCGTGTGTGACGGTCACCTTGGTCTGCTTATATGGGGCCACGGCCTTTACCATAATTCCCACGGGGCGGGCGTGAAGGCCCATTGAATCCTTGATAGTATAGTCAAAAGACACCATGTCAGTTATCTTCCCTTCCTTTACTTAACTTCGAGAATTTCCGGCGTAAGATACGCCTGCTCTATGATTTTCTCATAATCGGTACCTGAAAGCGTCTTCGCTGCAGTTTTGAGGTACTTCTCTCTCTGCTCCGTGTCGCCCTTGAAATACGCGAGCTTCGCGAGTCTGAAGTACATTACCCCGCGCAGAATCGGATGCTCGGTATGCTCCGCTTTTTTCCGGAGCGCGTTCATGTACGAAACGTCCTTGTCCAGATAAACGCGGATTATTTCCTCTCCCTCGGCTAAGAGGGTACTGTACCTGTCCTCTTCATCGGCCTTGACCGAATGCAGATAAGTCTTTAGCTTCTCAAAGCTATCCTTTGCCTCGTCCGCTTCACCCACCGACACGAAAAAGGACATTCGCTTCTGATAATACTCAACCTTATCTCTGGGCTCCAGCTTCATTCCGTCCATTTCCTTAATGATGGCGCGTATCGCGTCGTCATTTCCGGTTTTAAGATAGCCGTCGAGCTTCATAAGGAGCATGAGCGGCTTCCTGAAAATATAGCGCAGTCTTTTGTTATTTTCAAGACGCTCAAGATAGAGCTCGGTATTGCTTCCGAACAGTCTCTGAAGCTCAAGCTCCGCCTGACGTCTGAAATAAACCAGAAATTGCAGCAAAATGAACGCCAGAACCACCATAACCGCGAAAGCGATGATGAAAGGCTTATAAGCTACCCAGAACTCTCCCGCCGAAATCAGCTTAAGCATTACTTTTTACCCGAAGAGTAAATCAATATGCTCGAGCGCGCGACGTCAGCCGCCTGCTCCGCAAGATCATTGGGGGTGAGGTCAAGACTGTAAACCATGTCGGTATAGGCCGAGGTGTTGAGTCCCGCAACAACGGCATAATTTTCGTGTTCGGCACAGACAAGCGCGGCTTCGCGGAAGGGCGAGCCGCCGGAAAGGTCGCAGGCAAACAGCACATCGCAGCCCTCTGTTTCCTTAAGCGCCTTTGCGATGTTTCCTTTAAGAATTTCAAGGTCGTCCTGCTCGTTGAAGTCCACAAAAATGAAATCGGGTACATCTCCGACCAGCATGTTTATATTTCTCTTCATGGCCGAACCGTAACCGGCGTGACCGATGACTATTACCTTTGTCATAATAAAGCCTCCGTTATTCATCAGAGTATAATCATATTAGCACATGTCAAATGGGATTTAAACAAAAACAGGAGTCTGCCGGGGCAAGCTCCTGTTTTTTGTTTATCCCGCGCCTATCACATATTGTGATTGTTTAATACGGTTTCGGTATAAGAGGCATATACCTCGTGCATATAGTCCTTTGGAACCTCGGTGACATTGGGCGAAACGAAGATGAACATTTTGTGTCCCATCTTCTGAAGACGCAGCGCAGTCTCCGACGCAATGGACTGGGAGATTGTTATTGTCGCCACAGTGGAGGATGCGCCGACCTTCTGGTGATAATCGGGTATCTCCACCAGAGCGTCCTCCAACGGGCAGCAGTTGTCGATAAGGACATCCGCAAGGTCTCCGAGCTTTTTGCCCGAGGAATGCACCGCTGCGGCCTTTTCGTAGTTCTCGCCGCTTGTAATTGCGATGACCTTCAGTCCGCGCTCCTTGGCATACATTGCGGCCTCAATGGGGGCTGCATTAAGCCCTCCGTGAGAGTACACGATCATGGCTTCGCCCTTCTGGAAATTGTAGCTCTGGAGGAAATTTGCAATATATCCCTCCTGACGCTCAATCCAGAGAAGCTCGCGCGCTCCGCCGGGGCCGATGACATTATTCCACATGAGTCTGGGGTCCATGCAGGGATGCCAGCCGACAAGCCCGCCGTAACGCGGGAAAACATCCTGAACGGGCAGGACACTGTGGCCGCTTCCGAACAGGTGTACAAGCTTGCCGGAGTTAATGACCTCGGCGCAGATGTCGGCGGCTTTTTCGATATTCTCTGTTTGCTCAGCGCCGATTTTGTTTATTACTTCTGTGATTTTCTTAAGATACTCCAACTGTGACATTTTTTTGTTCTCCTAGTTTTACTAAAGTTACGCGGCAAACGCTCCGATTCCGGGGATATATCCGATGGCAGTGAGGACCGCAGCCAGCACAAGAATAAGAAGCATGATGACTATCGGCTTCCAATTCTTCTTGGTATACAGCCAGTACACAAAGACTGTCAGCGCCAGAGGAACAATTTTGGGGAATACTGTATTGAGCAGCTTGTCGAGATTGAAAACGGAAATGCTTCCCGCAGTGTATGTCTGCGTCGCCTCATCGAAGACCTGTGTAGCGGTCTTGATATCGATGTTGAGGTTTGCGGTTACAAAGCTTGCGGTCAGCGCGCCGACAACGAGAAGTCCGAGTATCGTAACAGCCCTAATAATCTTATCCAGCTGTCCGGATACCATGAATCTCTGAACGCCTTCGAGTCCGGCCTTATAGCCCAACTGGAATATCTTCCAGCTGAGGAGATAGGTGCCGAGAGGATATACTATGATATAAATCAGAGGTCCAACCCATGCCGTATTGGTAAGTGAGCTGGAAATTGAAAGGCAAATAGTTAGAAGCAGCGGTATAATTGTTGCAACCCAGAGGGAATCGCCGATTGCGGAGGTGGGGCCTATGAGGGCGACTTTTGCTTCCTGAATTGCTTCGGGGGTGCCGACGCCGTTGGCGAGCTGTTCTTCCATGCCGATTGCGATACCGTTGCAGACGGAGCCGACCTGTGACTCGGTGTTAAAAAGGGTTATATGTCTGCGAAGACCTGCGGCCTTGTCCTCCTTTTTTTCATAGAGCTCGTCGATGACTGGCGCCATGGATTGTCCGAAGGCAAGTCCGAGCATTGACTCGGCCTGCTGAGAGCAGCCGTTCCAAAAGAACCAGTTGTTGAAGGATTTTCTCAGAGTTTTTCCACTAAGTGTTTTAGCCATCTTAAGCGACCTCCTTTCTGTCAATTATCTGATAGAAGATTATTGCAGCAAGAACGCCGATTACAGCGACAGCCATCGTTCCGAGATTAAAATATGTTACCAGAACAAAACCGATGAGGAAGACGGCCCAGTCGTACTTTTTCCTGATAAGGAAAGAGAGAATGACGCCCATACCGAGGGCAGCCATCATACTGCCGAAGGTGGATATTCCGGTTACGAACCAGCTCGGAATGCTTATGCCTGCCTGTGCGCCCGCTCTGACCGCCAGCAGTACGATGACCGCGGGGATGAAGCGGCAGGCAAAACCAATCAGTTGTCCACCAAGAAGGTTCGGCATCCACATTTTTTTTGCGTCGCCGCTCAAGGCAATTCTCTCAGCCCAGCGGTTGAGCAGAACATCGAGCGCGTAATGCACGTTCCACATTGTTCCGCCGACCACGCCGCCGATTCCGGCTCCGGTGAAGGCAAGTCCGATGAGCGCCGCATCATTTGACACGGTACCCTTCATTGCCAGCGCCATAGCGGTTCCTATATACGTTGCATAGGAGAGGTCCCAGGCGACCGCGCCGCCGGGGGTGACGTTTGCCAGATAAGCAATCTGGAGGGGTATGCCGACGATCATAGCGGTCTGGACATCGCCCATGATAATACCGACTACGAATGACGCAACCAGCGGTCTGCCCAGGCAGTACCAGCCAATCGTGTTGCCGACAATTGATCCTATCGCACCAAGGTAAATGAACAGCGCGATCAGGATCACTTGTGCCATTGTCATGATATATTCCTCCTCAATTCTATTCTATAAAAGCTTTCGCCGTTTATAGTTTGATAGATTTTCTGACCTCCGGCCAGGGGCGCGCAGAAGTATTCGGTACGGTTTGGGCGATAAGCTTGATGCCTGAAGCCGAAATCTCATCAAAGAGCATCACGTCCTCGGGGCTTGCAAAAAAGACTCCGCCGCCGCCTTTTGTCAGATTGAAGGTCGTGTCCGGACGCTTTGCCGCGTTGCCGATGAATACTGTCTCGCATTTGTGCAGTTCCTCCCGCAGATTGCCGAGATCCTGCGGCATACGGGTGACAAAGAGCCTATTTCCTTCAGCCTGCTGCGCGAAAATCTCCCGCGCCTGCACAAACGTCACCACATGATGCTTGTAGTTTGCGGGGATGCCCATCATCATTATCGACTGGAGCGTTGGGTTTGCAGCGAGCTTGTCGTCGATTGCGACGATCTCTTTGATTTCCAGAGTTTTGCACCACGCGGTCACTATCTGACCGTGAATGAGTCTGTCGTCTATGCGCAAATAGTCCTTTCCCATACTTACCTCCAAATTAGTATTTCAAATATTGGCGAATTAATCAGCGTCTACTAATTGTAATATTTTCATTAGTCTAAAGAATTTCCAGTCTGTTTATCAGGTCGGCTACGGCGCCCTCGTTGTTGCTGCAGGTTACAATGTCCGACATTTCGAGCACACGAGGGGACGAATTTATGGGGCAGGCCGATATATCCGCAAGCTCAAGCATACCGCAGTCGTTATCGTAATCGCCGATACAAACGAGCTTTCGTCCGCAGGCGTTTGCAATGCTCACGGCCTTTTTGACGCCTGCCGCTTTGCCCGCTCTTTTATCCAGCACCTCAAGAAAAACAGGTGACGACTGCATAAGGATGAACTTGTCCGCGCTATTGAAGCTCATAATTTCGGAAACTGCCTGCGGAAGCGCCGATTCGGCCTCTATAACAAAGCAGACCTTCACCGGCTCAAGCGAAAGATACTGTTTTTCAGTAATAGGCGCTCTGGCAAGGTCGGTAAGCTGCGAATCCCATGAACTGTCGCCGGTAAGCACCTGATAGAGATTATTTTCGTCAGCGGCGACCAGCCAGACGCCTCTGTGTCGTCTGCTGTAATCCAGACATTCGAGCTTTACGGCTTCATCAAGCACGATTTTTTCAATGACCGCTTCTTTTTCGGAATCGTATATTACCGAGCCATTCCCTTGAACCATCGGCACTGAGAATTTCAATCCGTCGAAAAACTCCAGCGTCTCGCGATACTGTCTGCCGCTCGCGATTGAAAAGAGACCGCCTGCGGCTATAAACCGCTTTATAGCCTCAAGATTTACTTTTGGGAGATAGGGTTCGGGATTCCAGTCACTCAGAAGGGTCCCGTCCATATCCGAAAAAATGATGAGCTCTTCAGCCTTCATGTCAAAATCCTCCGATTGAGGCCATTATAATATGAAATTCGTAAAATAAAAAGGGATTTCCTTGTTGTTTTTCGTCAATTTTTAACAACCTTTGAAGTTCATGAAAAGATATGTTATATATAGAACAAAGCCGAAAATAATTTATCGGAGGTGCACAATGTTCGAAGGAGATAAGAAGCGTCCGGCAAAACCCGGACCTCTGAAAAGGAACGCACAGATTAAACAGGTATCCGGCACTGTCCTAATGAGCTGCTATGTGGCAAGCGCCGCAATCGTCGTCATTGCGGTGAGCGAGGCGGTGAAAGCCTTTAACTCAGCCGATACCAAGACCGGCGCGTTCTATGTCGCGCTCGGCGTACTTGGCCTGCTGTTTTCGGTTTTTATCACCGTCATGAACAATCGCAACAAGAAGCTGCTCGCTCAGGAAAAGAGCATAAAAGCAAAGAATAAAAAGGACAAAAAATAACCCGGGCTATTTTATAGCAACTTGATTTCAGAAAGGATGACGGCAATGCTGTTCAAAGGAGTGGGCGCGTCCGCAGGCGCCGCTATTGCGCATATATTCTATATTAAGCAAATTGATCTGTCCGTCGAAAAACAGGAAGGCAGGAATCCGGACGCGGAAACGGAGCGTTTTGAGAGCGCAAAAGAGCGGGCTTTTGCAGAACTTGACGTGCTTTTTGAAAAGACCGCCGCAGTCGACGACGCCGCCGCTCAGGTATTCGACATCCACAAGCTGATGCTGGACGACCCCGATTTCTGCGACGGTGTGGAGGCTGCTCTAACAGCCGGTCTAAACGCTGAATACGCTGTCAAGGCTTCGGCCGATGCGCTCATCGATTTTCTCGGCACGCTCGATAACGAGGTCATGCGCACCCGCGCCGCCGACGTTCGGGACATTTCCGAAAGGCTTATCCGCATACTCAAAGGCATAGATGAGTCAACCGATAGGCTTGAAGACGAAGTAATCGTTCTGGCTGAGGATCTTCTGCCAAGCCAGACCGTGCGGCTGGACAGGGAAAAGGTCGCGGGTTTCGTTACGAAAAAGGGCAGCGTAACCTCTCATTCCGTCATACTCGCAAAGACCATGGGTATTCCCTGTATCGTCGGTATGGGCGAGAGCTTTGATGAGCTTCCTAAAAGCGGAGAGCTCGCCATTGACGGCAAAACCGGCGAGGTGCTGGTATCCCCATCGGATACGGAGCGGGCAGAATTTCTCCAAAGAGTTGAAAAATTCAAACAGCAGAAGGAAGACCTGAAAAAATACCGCGACCTGACCGCTGTGACTTCAAAGGGACACATTGTCAAGGTCTGCGCGAATATCGGCGGCGTTGCGGACGCGGACGCGGCAAGTTCCTTCGGTGCGGACGGCGTCGGGCTTTTCCGCAGTGAATTCCTGTACCTCGAAAGCTCCAGCTTCCCGAGCGAAGAGAAGCAGTTTGAGGCTTACAAAGCGGTACTCCAAAAATTATCCCCCAAACCCGTCGTAATACGCACGCTCGATTTGGGAAGTGACAAGCAGGCGCCGTATTTTGATATACCCGAGGAGGAAAACCCCGCCCTCGGCTACAGAGCTATTCGAATTTGTCTCAGGGAACCGGAAATTTTCCGTACACAGCTGAGAGCGCTGCTGCGGGCGTCGGTCTATGGCAAGCTGCAGGTGATGTTTCCGATGATAACCCATCTCGGACAGGTACTTCAAATAAAGGAAATCGTCGGGCATATCATGGAGGAGCTTGATAAAGAGGGCATACCTTACAGCAAGGATATGGAGTTCGGCATAATGGTCGAAACCCCAGCCGCAGCTGTTATGAGCGATGAGCTTGCCAAAGCGGTGGATTTCTTCTCAATCGGCACAAACGATCTTACTCAGTACACGATGGCGGCTGACCGCATGAATTCGCGCATCAGGGACATTTTCAATCCTGCCGATCCCGCCGTGCTCCGTTTCATTGAAATGACCGCCAAAGCCGCCCACGAAAACGGCATATGGGTGGGTATCTGCGGAGAATCCGCGGCGGACACGACCCTTACCGATTTTTATATGTCAATCGGCATAGATGAGCTTTCCGTATCGCCGGCCTCGATTCCGGCGGTCAAAAAAGCGGTTTTATCGAGCAATGGCTGAAAGCTTATTGAAAGAAACATTTTAAAGACTCAATTTGAAAAGAAGGGACTAGGGATGAAAATAGTTGAAGCTGCCGACTACCGCAGTATGAGCCGCAAAGCGGCCAATATCATTTCGGCGCAGGTAATTTTATACCCGCGCAGTGTCCTGGGACTGGCTACAGGCTCAACTCCCGTGGGTGTCTATGAGCAGCTCATCGAGTGGTACAACAAGGGCGATATAGATTTTTCCGGCGTGCGCACGGTGAATCTTGACGAGTATGTCGGGCTGAGACCTGACCATCCGCAGAGCTATCACTATTACATGCATACGAATTTTTTTGACCACGTGAATATACCGGAGGAAAACATCCGCATTCCGAACGGACTTGTCCGCGATATAACAGCGGAGTGCGCCGACTATGAAAGAGCGATAACCGTCCTCGGCGGAATCGATCTCCAGCTGCTCGGACTTGGAAACACGGGTCATATCGGATTTAATGAGCCAAACGAGAGCTTTGACAAAACAACTCACAGAGTGGCGCTGAAGGAAGAGACCATCCTTGCAAACTCAAGGTTTTTTGACGACCCGAAGGAAGTGCCGCGTTTTGCTGTAACTATGGGCATAAAAAGCATCATGCGCGCAAAAAAAATACTGATGGTCGTGAGCGGTCCCGGAAAGGCCGACATTCTGGAAAAGGCACTTTTCGGGCCAGTGACGCCGCTTGTCCCGGCATCAATTTTACAGCTGCACCCCGATGTTACTGTCGTCGCGGACGAGGACGCTCTCAGGCAGCTGCGCTCACACGGTTTAATTTGAGTTTAAGCCGAAAAAAGAAAATCGACACTGAAAGCAGGTAGGCAAAAATGCTTTTTAAAAACGCGGAGGTCATGAATCGTGACTTTGAACTTGAAAAAGCGGATATTGTCGTTGAAAACGGCGTAATTACGTCTGTTTGCCACAGACGTTCTGCTCAGGGAGAGGTCTATAATCTTGATGGCCTGACTGTCATTCCCGGACTTGTGGACATACACATACACGGCTGTGCGGGGTATGATGTCTGCGATGCCACTCCGGAGGCTATTTCGGCTATTGCGAAGCAGCTCGCTTCGCTGGGGGTAACCTCGTTTTGTCCGACGACCATGACTGTTTCCGCCGAGGATATCGAAAAAGCTCTTATCAACATCAAGTGCTGTATGGAAACCCCTCCCGAAGGAGCGACTATACTCGGTGTAAACATGGAAGGGCCCTATATTTCGATGAACAAAAAGGGTGGGCAGAAGGGCGATTTCGTCAAAAATCCCGACTGGAAGCAGTTTAAAAAGTTCTATGATTTGTCCGGAGGCATCATTAAAATCGTGGATATCGCGCCGGAATGCGGCGGAGCGGACGAATTAATTGAAAACGCATCATTGCTCTGCACCGTTTCGATTGCCCACACGGACGCAAATTACGAGCAGGCAAAGGCTGCCTTCGGCAAGGGCATTACGCACGTCACTCATCTTTTTAACGCCATGCCGAGCTTTAACCACCGCGAACCGGGAGTTGTCGGCGCTGTTTTTGATGACGAGCGCGTTCGAGCGGAGCTTATCTGTGACGGTTTCCATATTCACCCCGCCGTTCTGCGCGTCGCGTTCCGTATTCTTGGCGAAGAGCGAGAAATAATCGTTAGCGACTCCATGCGCGCCGCCGGGCTCCCGGACGGAAGCTACCCTCTTGGCGGTCAAACGGTCTTTGTTAATAACGGTCAAGCGAGGCTTGCCGATGGGACGATAGCTGGTTCCACGACGAATTTGCTCCAAGAAGTCAGAAATCTCGTCAGCTTCGGAGTGCCATTCCGGCAGGTTATAAAAGCGGCGACAATAAACCCCGCGAAAGCAATCCGTGAGGACGGGCGCGTCGGCAGCATTGAAGAGGGCAAAACGGCGGATTTCGTCGTTCTTGATAAGGAGTTGAATCTCAAAATGGTAGTCGCGCGCGGGAAGATTGTTTCTAACAGTCTCTAAGCTACCAGCTGTGCTATAAAAAGCGAACGGACAAGGCAGTCTAAGCTGCTTCGCCCGTTCGTTTTTTACACTTTTGTTAAGTTGATTTTAATACTATCATAATTATATTTGTTATCATTTCGATTATGTTTACAAATATGACTTGATAATTTTGAATTTGGGTATACTATGTTTATATGAACAGATGCAGGAGGACTCTTTTATGTCGATTACGAACTCCGCGAGGGAAAATATCAAGAGCTATATTTTAAAGCACATTGATTTAAAAGACAGTGATCTTGTTGCAAAGACGGCGACAAACTTCAATATATCAAGAACCTCTGTTTACAATTACATAAAACAGCTCGAAAACGAGAATGCTATCAAAAAAGCGGAGGTCTCAAGAAAATATAAATATGAGCTAATAAAACAGCGCCACACCAATATATATGACACATCCGTTTCACTGGATGAAGATTTGATTTTCAACTCCGATATTAAGCAATATCTCGCCGAGCTACCTAAAAATGTCTATGATATATGGAGATACGGGTTCACAGAGATGCTGAATAATGCTATCGACCACGCAAATGCGAAAGAAATAATTTGTTCGGTAAATAAAAATAGACTTACGACAGTAATTATGATTGTCGATAACGGTATCGGGATATTCAATAAAATTAAAGATTACTTTGTGACAAAAGGAGAGGAAACATCTCTTAATGATGCTGTCATGCAATTGGCAGCAGGGAAATTTACGACCAGCAAGCAGAACCATTCGGGTGAAGGGATTTTCTTTACATCAAATATTTTCGATAGATTTGTTATTCACTCCGACGATAAGATATTTTCTCGTAGCGCGTTTATGCAGAATTATTTTGAGGTCGAACATGGCGAAATCACTGACGCGAGAGGAACAATTGTCCTTATGGAATTATCAAATTCATCGGCGAAAAAACTTGAAACGGTTTTCAACGCTTACACAAGCGTTGACGAAGGATTCAATAAAACTCAAATTCCCATTGCAACCGTTTTTCCTGACGGCTATCCCGTGTCAAGGTCTGAAGCAAAACGTCTGGCCTCCGCAATCAGTCGGTTTGAAGAGGCTGAGCTTGACTTTGCGGGAGTTGATAACTTAGGGCAGGGCTTTGCACATGAACTTTTCGTCGTTTTCGCGCGCAACAATCCAAATATTAAACTTCTGCCGGTTAACTGTAATCCAACAGTTGAAGGCATGATAAAAAGGGTGCAGGTAGATAAGTAGCGCTCCCTGTAACAAGATACTTAAACGCGGCTGTCGGATAAATCCGGCAAGCCGCGTTTTTTCATAATGCAGTTAGAACGTCGTCAGCTTATTTTTTAATCGGGAAATATATTTCGGTCACATATTCCTCGGGCTTTATGCCATTTTCACAGCCCTTTACATACAGTTCGATGGGCTCGCCGGAAATCGTATAGCCCTCTTTCTCAATCCACTCCGCGAGCGCCGTGTAGCATGCCGTAAAATCATCATAGGGTCCGACATGGGCGGCATAGCAGCAAAATCCCGGATCAATCCTGCGGATGCCGTCTCCGTTTTCCTCTGCGACAACCACTCCGACCTCAACGTCCGTATGGTCGCGATTAAAATTTTCCTCGTCGTGGTAGAGGGACAGGCAGGGGCCTGCCGGAGTGTATCTGTTTTTGCCCAGCCCCGAGTAGAGCTTGCCGAAGATTTCTCCGAAGTCGTTCATACTCATCATCTGTCTTATTGAGTAAATGTTTCTGGGCTGGAAGTCGACTGTTTTAATCTGATATTTTGATTCCATAATGTTCTCACACCTTTCGATTTTTTCAATGTCCCGCTCCATTTGCAGCAGGACGTGCTCCTGATTGGAAATCTGCGACAGAAGAAGACTCCTTTTCTCGCGTATGAGTGAGGCCAGATAGAAATCATCCTTCTTTGCAAGGACAGCGGCTATCTCCGGCAGAGAAAACATATACTGCTTGAGTCTGGAAATAAGCAGCATGTCACGGAGCTGTGAGGCTTCGTAAAAACGATAGCCGTTCTCCCCGCTCACAAATTTCGGTTTTAATAGCCCTATCTGGTCATAGTAGCGAAGTGTCTTTGCGGACACCCTGCTCAGCTTTGAAAATTCTCCTATTGTCAGCATCAAATAACCTCCCAATTGGGTATAAGAACATGTTCTGGATTCAGTATAGGGCTTCCAGTAAGGGCAAAGTCAAGGGCTATTTAAAAATTTAATAAAAATAATTGCCGTTGTAAACCTGTTCGCGAAAGATGTATAATATTACAAAATCAGAGCTTTAAAGAATTTTCACGGAGGGCGGATACTATGTGCGATACTATGGTTGCCTTAGGCGGCGTAACGAAGTCGGGACATACGGTTTTTGCGAAAAATAGCGACAGAGAGCCGAACGAGCCTCAGGTTCTGCTGAGGATACCGCGTAAAAAATACGACCTGAGCGTCTGTCCGAAGCTGAAAATCACATACATCGAGCTTGACCAGGCGGATGAAACGAACGAAATCGTCATTAGCAAGCCCTCATGGATGTGGGGCTGCGAGATGGGTTTCAACGAGTATTCTGTCATGATTGGAAACGAAGCGGTTTTTACCAGGGAAAAATACGCGAAAACCGGCCTTACCGGCATTGACATGATAAGGCTTGCGCTCGAAAGGACAAAAACGGCGAAGGAAGCCGTGGATTATATTATTTATCTGCTCGGACGCTACGGTCAGGGCGGCAACTGCGGATATACTAAGAAAATGGAATACCACAACGCCTTCATTGTCGCAGATAAGACCTCTGCCTTTGTGCTCGAAACCGCGGGCCGATACTGGGTAATGAAAAAAGTCAAAGACTTTTATTCCATATCGAATGGCCTAACAATTGAAAATGACTTTGACGCCTGTCACCCCGAGCTGGTAAAAGACTGCATAGCGAGAAAAAAATGCACTTGCAGAGAAGACCTCAATTTTAAAAAAATCTTTTCCGATTCCCTGTTTACTCAGTTTTCCGGCTGTATGCAGCGCCGCCCGCTCTCAATGGAGCTTCTCGCGCGGGCCAAGGGCGGCATAACAGTTGACACGATGACGGCGGCTTTGAGGACACATCAGGACGATTGCGGAGAAAACTATAGAAAAGGTTCGATGAAAAACCTCTGTGTACATGGAGGCGGACTGGTTTCGAGTCAGACAACGGCGAGCCTAGTCGGGGAGCTGAAGGATAAAAGCGAATACTTTTACACCGGCTCGTCCCTGCCCTGCGTTTCCGTTTTCAAGCCCTTTGTCTTCGACTCCGATTTTGAGCTTTTCAAGGAGGAGGAACAGGAAACGGGCGTCGCATACTGGACCAAACGTGAAAAAATCACCCGTATGCTGCTTACGGGACAGCTTAATGAAGCGGATTACATAAAGGAACGCGACACCACAGAGCAGGAGATTCGCGAACTTTATGGCAGGTTAAACCCGTCAGAGGCTTCCAAGGAAGAAACCGGCGCGGTTCTGAGAAAATGTATCGAGCTTGACGAGCACTTTGCCGATAAAATGCTTGAAAAGGGCGAAGCAACTCCGCCCCGCGGAATCAAGGGGAACCCTTATTTCAGACACTATTGGGTAAAAGAGAATGCCGAATTAAAGGGCTGAGCATGAAAGAACTTAAAAAAATCATTGTAGTGCCCGATTCTTTCAAGGGCGGGCTGAGTTCGGAAAAATTCTGCGAAATCGCAGAAAAAGCAATACAAAAAACGTATCCGGCGGCGCAGGTTGTCTCCATTCCGATTGCCGACGGCGGCGAAGGAACTGTGGATGCGTTTCTCGAGTCCGTTGGTGGCAAAAAGGTAAAAGCAACCGTAAAAAACCCGTTTTTTGAGGAAATGGAGAGCTTTTACGGCATTCTGCCCGACAAAACGGCGGTCATTGAAATGGCGGCCTGCGCCGGATTGCCGCTCGCGAAGGGCAGGGAAAATCCGCTTGTTACGACCACCTATGGCGTCGGTCAGCTGCTTCGTAACGCCGTCGAAAGTGGCTGCGAACGCATCATTCTGGCGATGGGCGGCAGCGCGACAAACGACGCGGGCTGCGGAATGGCGGCGGCGCTAGGTGCAAAGTTTTATGATGCGGATGGGCGTGAATTCATCCCGACAGGTGGGACGCTTTGCAAAATCGAGGCAATCGACACTCATGAGCTTTTACTCAAAGTTCCTGTAACGGCGATGTGCGATATTGACAACCCTCTTTTCGGCGAAACCGGCGCGGCCTTCGTTTTCGCTCCTCAAAAAGGCGCGGACAAGGACACCGTTAAGCTGTTGAACAACGGGCTGAGGCATTTTGCCAAGATAGTAAAAAGCGAGCTCGGTTACAACGTCGGTGAAATTATAGGCGGCGGCGCCGCCGGAGGCCTTGGCGCAGGTGCTGTCTGTTTTCTAAACGCCGACCTTAAAATGGGTATCGACGTTATACTCGACGCTGCTGGCTTTGAAAGTCACCTTGAGGATGCCGACCTCGTCATAACAGGCGAGGGCAAAATCGACACACAGTCCCTGCGGGGAAAGGCGGTTATCGGTGTTGCGAAGCGCGCCAAAGCGAAAAATGTCCCCGTTGTTGCCGTAGTCGGAGACATCGGCGACGATATCTTTGGTGCATATGAGCTCGGAGTGAGCGGGATTTTTTCAATAAACCGAGTTGCCGTTCCTTATGAAAAGGCGGTTTTGCGCAGCGAAAATGACCTGTCCCTTACAATAGAGAATATAATGAGGTTTCTGCGAAGCATTGAATAGCAAAACACACGGGAAAGGCTCTGCTTTTCCCGTGTGTTACGTTATCAGAATCCGAAATAGACCGCAACGATGTCTACCGTTTTGTCAATAAGCCGATTTCGCTCAATCGATCCATTTTCGAAAGCAAGCCTGTCAACCGTCGCTGATATGAGATCAAAAACGACTATCGCCGTGGCTTCAGCATCGTCCGCTTTCAAATCGCCTTTGTGTTTAAGAAAATACCCGATAGTGTTCTGCAGTGTGCGCTCTCTGTTGTGTTTGAGGATTTCGGCTACTTTCGGATTATAATATGAAAGTACAATAAGTTCCCGATTCAATTCCTTAGTGTCCTCATGAACCTTGACCAGGTTTTCGATAAGCGCTTTCAGCCATGTCCTTGGGTCGGATATTAAAAAGTCGGGGTTCTCCAGCAGCTCGTCTTTGGCCAAAGTGAACTTCTCGTGATATTTTTCCAGTATTTCAAGAAATATCGTGTCTTTGTCCTTAAAATATGAATACAGGCTGCCGATAGAGACCTGCGCGCGCTTGGCTATTTCATTCGTAGTCGTGGCGTAATAGCCCTTTTCACAGAACATCTCAAGTGCTGCCGAAATGACCTTTTCTTTTGTGTTAATGCTTCTGGATTGCGTCGGCTTCCTTACGGACTTCGCCGGAGAAATACTGTCTTCATCCGTGTCAGGCTTCATGTCATCACCACCTTATATGATTTTATAGCCGGAAAGAGAATTTGTCAATCTTTTATGAGTAATTGCTCACATTTATGTTGACAACACGCGAGGTGCGAAGTATAATCACCAACATGAGCAATTACTCATATTCTATTGAATCGGAGCAAACCAATGAAAAACAGAAAAACAGCCATCATTATTCTTACTGTCGGCATAGGAACCTTTATGTCCTCTCTTGACAGCAGCATTGTCAATCTCGCGCTGCCGCTGATTAAAAACAGCTTCGGCATTTCTCTGTCCATGGTCGAATGGATAGTAACCGCATATCTGCTTGTAGTAAGCAGCCTTCTTCTCACCTTCGGTCGTCTTTCGGATCTCTACGGGCACAAGAAGGTCTATCAAACGGGCTTTGCGATATTCACAGCGGGTTCTCTGCTTTGCGCGCTCTCTCCGAACATCAGTGTTCTGATAGCCTTTCGTATCATTCAGGCTATCGGCGCGGGTATGATATTCTCGACAGGCCCCGCAATCATTACGAACTCGGTTCCGCCCGAAAACCGAGGAAAAGCGCTCAGTATTACAGCGGTAGCGGTTGCTCTCGGCTTATGCGCGGGGCCTGTGCTCGGCGGCGCGCTGTCGACGCTTTTCGGCTGGCAGAGCATATTTTATATCAATGTCCCCATAGGAATCTTCGGACTTGTCATGGTAATTAAAAATATCCCCACAGAAAAAAAGACGGAAGCCGTTCCTTTCGATTTTGTGGGAAGCCTTCAAATATTCTTTGCGCTTCTGCTTATTCTGCTTCCTCTGGATATTTCCGGAGATTACTCCATACCTCCAGCGCTTTTTATAGGGTCAATGGCTGCCGGTTTTCTCCTTATGGTATGGTTTGTAGTTCACGAAAAGCGCTATAAATATCCGATGCTCAACATGAGCTTCTTTAAAAACCGGGTTTTTGCCGCGTCAAACGCGGCGGCGATTTTCGTCTATATGTCGGAATTCATTATGATATTCCTTACGCCGTTCTATCTTGAAACTCTGCGAGGCTATACCGCAATGCAAAGCGGACTGTTATATCTGCCCATGCCGCTTGCAACGATGTTTGTCGCCCCGATAAGCGGAAGCGCCTCTGACCGCGTGGACAGCAGATATATAAGCTCCGTCGGCGCGCTCATTCTTGCCTGCGGGCTTTATATGCTGAGCTTTCTGAAAGCTGACACCTCAAACGTCTATATTATCATCTCGATGGTTGTCTCCGGAGCCGGCTTCGGCATGTTCCAAACACCGAACAACAGCGCAATTATGGGAAGCGTCCCTTTGAAAAACAGAGGCACGGCCTCCGGCACTCTGGCTACGATGCGGAACATCGGAATGGTGCTCGGAGTCGCGGTCTCCGGCGCTCTGTTTTCACACGCCCAGAGCAAAGGTGAAGAACTATTCTCCGCACAGGGTCAGACGGGAGCTCTGCTTGCAGGCAATGCCTTCATATATGCTCTGCACCTTACCGCGCTTGTAGCCGTTGCAGTAGCCGTTGCGGCGATGGTTGCGTCCTTTGTCAAGGGAAGAGTTCCGACCGAATCGGATAAAGAAAGCGGAAACGCCTCCTGAGTATAAGACAAAACTCTATATAACAAGCCCCCGAAGTCCTAGGATTTCGGGGGCTCATTAATGGGAAGTATGTTTCAGAAGCCGGTCTTCTGAGCGGTGAAATTGTCATCAATAATCGGGTTTAAGCCCGTCCGTCTTGGCGGCGCTTTCGAAAACGGCATCGGTATCCGCTGAAGCTGCATCTTTTTTGAGCCGCAGTTCCAGAAGCGCAAGCCTGGTGCCTGTCTCATCAAGCTTTCTGACCGTTTCGAGCCTTGCCATAGTCAGCTCCGAGCGCTCCTTTATAAGCGCAATTGACCTTTTGTATTCGCTTTCAAGCTGCTCCGTAAGTGCTCTGCACGCCGCCAGATTTTTCATATTCTGCCCGTTCAGTTCCCCATAGCTTTTCGAAAGCGCCGCGGTGCGCTGTTTGAGCGTCTCGTTTTCTACGGTCAGCGCTTCTATTTTCTGCTGTTTCAGCTCACTCTCGCGGTTAAAGACAACCAGCGTTTCCGCCTGCGCCGACAGCTGCTCCGTGAGCTCTCCGACCTTCGAGGAAAGCTCCGCTGTGCGTCCTTCCGAAAGCAGCGAATTGAGAAAGCTTATTTCTTCCTCTCTTTCCGAAACAGTGCCTGTAAGCCTCGAAATCGTTGAGCCAAGCTCCTTTTCCTTTTGCGCACCTGCCTTGAAAAGCTCTCTCAGCGAGAGCTTTTCCTGCTCTGAGTTTGTAAGCTTTTGCCGCAAATCGTCACAGTCATTTTTTCTATGTTCAAGCTGTTTTTCAAGGAGTTTTTTATCGTTTTCGCTTTTATTAAGCTCTTCCTCGAACAGAATAATTTTGCTTTTTAATGCCGAAATATCGGCGGGCGTAAGCTCAAGATTTTCAATCTCATGTATTTTAATTGAGTTCGAAAGCTCGCTGTAATCATTTTCAGCATGGGCAAGCTTTGTTTTTAGGGCATCGTTTGCCTTCCGAAGATTCTCCTTCTCATCGAACAACTGCTGCTGATTGCGCACGAAGGTATCCTGTGTGGCTTGCTGCTGCTTTCGCAGGAGATTCAGGTAAGCAAGGACGGAGCTTTTTGTGTATCCGCCCAGAGAGCTCTTAAGATACTGCTTTATATCGGATTCCTCAATTTTTGAGCGCAGTGCCTCCATTATGCTTGCGTCACTTTTTGCTTCCGGCATAAATTTTACCTCCGTCACTGTAGATTTCCAAAGCATCTCCGGCCTTTACGAGAGCTTTGCCCGCTTTGAGTTCAAGCACGTTTGCAGTACCCTTGAAATGGTCTCCGACGCTCCAGGGCTTAAGCGTTTCGATGCCCAGAACGGTCATGTTTTTTGACAAATACACCGCGTCAATCGGTATTTTCATAAAAAAGCAGTGTATTGAGCCGCAGTGAGTGAGCAGAAGCCCTTCGTCGTCGCCGAGGCTCTTTTTCCCCATCAATCCCCAAAATCTTGAAAAAAAGCTGTCGGCAAGACCTACGTCTTCGGCTATGGTTTTACCCTCGCATATTACCTTCATAGCAGCACCTTATTTCAGTGTAAATATTATTGAAACCAAAGCCGGGCCTAAAAGCACTATTAGAAGCACAGGAAAAATCAGCCCGATCATCGGAAACAGCATTTTTATCTGTACCTTCTGCGCCTTTTCCTCAACCTTTCCGCGCCTTGCTGTGCGCATGGCGGCGGACTGCGTGCGGAGTATGTTTTTGATTGAAATACCGAGCTGCTCAGCCTGAACGATTGCGCCGGTAAAGGATTTTACTTCTTCAAGCTCACAGCGTTCTGCAAATAAAACCAGCGCGTCTCTTCTGGTTCTGCCCATAGAGATTTCCCTGTATGTTACGGTAAGCTCCTCTATCAAAGGGCCTTCGAAATGTCCTATAACCATTAAGAGCGCCTGTTCGAAGCCAAGACCGGCCTCAACATTTACGCTGAGAAGATCAAGCACGTCCGGAAGCTGCTGTTCCATGGACGCCCGCCTTGCGGAAATTCTGAATGTCAGATTAAAGCGCAGCGCCACAAAACCCGCATAAGCGCCAAGCAGCGCGCCGAAAACAGAGCGGTATCCAAGCCCCAGGTAAACGGAAAAAAGGGCTGCAACGCCTGCGGCTCCCGCGATAACGAAGAGTCTTATCATGGAATACTCATCCACGCTCATGCTGATTCCCGCCTGACGGAGCGATTTTTTCAGCTTGTCCGACTGCTGTTTTCCTGATTCCGACTTAAAAAGCTTTCCCTTAGGCGCGTGCTTTGCGAGCTTTTCCGAGAGGGACCTCAGAAGAGGCATAACAATGCGTACATAAAGCGGCTTTGACATATCCTCGTCATAGACGCCGGCGTATTTTGCGTCGCTGTTCATAATATCGGAGACTCGCTTTCGAACGCGGTCCTCTCGGGCACGACCTGAGCCGCTTAACAGGACTATCAGCGCAAATACAAAGATACCCGCGCAGATTGCGGCATAAGCTTCCGTAAAAACACCTCCCATACGCGCTTTGCAGTAAATGAGTTATGAATCCCTCCGCATATGGGAGGCGGCGGCAAGTGCCGTTTAACGGCGGTTTCCTGCAAACGGCACGCCCAATACTACGATTTTTTTGCCTAAAGAGCCCTAATACCTGATATCCACGATTTTTCTGATTGCGAGAAAACCTGCGGCTTCAAGTATCACCGAGGCCGCGAGCATGGCTTTGCCAATTCCGGTATCCGCAAAGGAATTAAAGTAATTTGGGTTTATTACCATCAATACCAGAATCATCAAAACCGGAAGCAGGCCGATGATTATACCTGAAAATCGCCCGGAAGTCGTCAGTACACGAACTTCGGACTTAATCTTCAGCCTGTCACTCACAGTGTCCGATATCACTTCAATAATATCGCTAAGATTCCCGCCGACCTGCGCCGAGATAAGAACAGCGGACACCAGTAAATCAAGGTCCTTGTTATTGACCCTGTCAACCATATGCCTCAGCGATTCCTCCAAGCTGATGCCATAGCGTATTTCCCGCAGAGTCTTTTCAAATTCCGTTGAAATCGGAGGCGGCATTTCTCTTGATATACTCTCCATGGCCTGCTGAAACGTAAAACCCGCCTTGATGCAGTTTCCCATCACCGAAAGAGATTCGCCCAGCTGCTTTGAAAAGTCGTTTTCACGCTTTTTCCTTGAGCGCTGTACGAGTACGGGGGGAATTGATAGTCCGATTATACCAATACCCATCGCCGTAACAAGGCTGCCGCTCACAAAAAACGCTATCAGTGCCGGCAAGGTCGCGGATAGCGCCCAACCCACGACAAATTCGGTCGGGCGCAGCCTGACTCCCGACATTGCGAGATAGGCCGCAAATTCCTTGCTGACCAGGCGGAGCCCATGCCGCTTGGTCTTCCTTCTTCTGCGCTTTTCTTTCAGCACCTCGACCTGTATCTCATCGATGTCGGTTTTTTTAAAGTACTCCTCGAGCCGTTTTCGCATGACAGCTTTCGGACTGTATAAAAGCCGAAGCGTCAGTGCCGAATAGACGAGAACTCCGCCGAATATCGACATTAAGATTATTTCCATAAGCCCCCTCAGTTTAAAAACCATTCGTCCTTTACCGGGACTCCGTTTTCGGAGAGTTTTTCAATAAAGCCCGGGCGGATGCCTGTTGATAGGAATGCACCCTTAAGCCTGCCGGAGGAGTCCAGTCCCTCGGACTTGTAATAGAAGAGGTCCTGAAGGGTTACAATGTCCCCCTCCATACCGACGACCTCGGTGATATTTGTAATTTTTCTTGAGCCGTCCCTCATACGCGCCTGCTGAACTATGATATTGAGCGCGGAGGAGACCTGCTCCCTGATGGCCTTGACCGGAATTTCCATTCCCGACATGAGCACCATTGTTTCAAGTCTTGATATCAGATCGCGCGGTGTGTTCGCGTGGGCTGTCGTAAGCGAACCGTCGTGTCCCGTGTTCATTGCCTGCAGCATATCCAGCGTTTCGCCGCTGCGCACCTCGCCGACTATTATCCTGTCGGGACGCATACGCAGGGCGTTGCGCACCAGATCTCTGATTGTAATCTGCCCCGCATTCTCAAGATTCGGAGGTCTTGACTCCAGTGTTACGACATGGCCCTGACGCAGCTGAATTTCCGCGGCATCCTCAATTGTTACAATGCGCTCGTTATCGGGAATATAACCCGACAAAACATTTAAAAGTGTCGTTTTGCCGCTGCCGGTGCCGCCGGATACAATGATATTCGTCCTGCCCTTGACACAGGCCTCCAGAAATGACATCATTTTCGCGGAAACGGAGCCAAAACGTATCAAATCCGCGTCCGTAAACGGCGTTTTCGAAAATTTTCTTATGGTTATCGTCGGCCCGTTAAGTGCCAGCGGAGGAATAATCGCGTTTATTCGCGAGCCGTCCGCCAGACGCGCGTCCACCATGGGGCTCGCCTCATCCACCCGGCGTCCGACGCTCGATACTATACGGCTGAGCACGTTCATCAAATGCTCGTTGTCCTTAAAGACCGCGGAGGACAGCTGAAGCTTGCCCTTTTTTTCGACATAGACGCTGTAAGGCCCGTTCACCATGATTTCCGTGATTTCTGAGTCGGCAAGCAGCGGTTCGAGAGGTCCTAAGCCTACAACGTTGTTATAGATATCCCTCACTAGCTTGGAGCGCTCGTTTCGAGGTATCGTGCTTGCGTTATCGTCCACAAGGCCCTCTATGGACTGCATTATATATTCTTCGCTGACACCCTCGGCCTTGCCTTTGGAGTAAACGTCCTGATTGACGAGCTCAATTATTTCGTTGTGGATTTTCTCCTTCAGGTTGGAATACTCGTCAACATAAGAAGTACCGGTCTTGCCCGAAGGTGTCTGCGCTTCGGGAACCGTATTCTGCGGAATGCCAGCCTTCCTGTTTTCAATTCTTTCAAGCAAACCCATAAACCGCTCCGTTCCTGCCGCTGATGCGTGATGTCCGCTTACTGCGCTTTTCCGGGCAGCAGGGTTTTTCTACCCTTACCCTGAAGCCCCAGCTTCTTTTTCTGTTTCGGGCTTAAAGCAGCTATATCCTCCGTCCCTTCAAGCAGCAGGGAAGCGACGGAGGATACCGCCTGACTCAGCTCGGTTTTTGGCGCGCCGGTAACAAAGGGTATGCCAAGATTCAGCGCTGTCACGGCCACCTTGTAATCGCTCGGTATTTTTGCCCAAATGGGACAGTCGATAAGCTTTGAAACGTCGTCGAGCGTAATCGCACCGATATTCACGGCTCTGTTGACCAGGATCTTCACCTTGTCTATCTGCTGCAGCGACTTCAGAATATTAAGACTCTGCTTCGAATTTTTCAGTATCGAGATATCGAGTCCCGTCACGAACAGAATCATGGATGAGACCTCGAGCGCCGTTATCGTGATGTCCGAAAAGGTCGGCGGCGTATCGATTATCACATAATCGTAATAGGTTCGTAGCTGCCCCAGAATGCTCTGCACCTTTTCGGGCGAAACCAGCTCCGCGTATTCGGGGCTTTTCGGTGCGCATAGAACATGCACTCCGCTGGAATGGACAGTCATATAGCTTCTTATCAGGTCGATATTAAGGGGCGAAGCCTCTTGTGAAAGCTCGGAAATTGTATCGACTGGCTCGATATCCATGAACACGTTCGCGTCGCCGAACTGGAGGTTTAAATCAACAAGGGCGACTTTTTTCCGGCTTTCCGCGAGCTTCACGGCGAGATTCACCGCCAGGGTTGTTTTTCCGAGTCCGCCCTTCGCGCCGAAAACCGTAATTACCTTCGATATCCACGACAGGCTCTGCTTTCCGCTGAGTGATTCTATTCGGGCGTTTTCATTATGGTAGACTGTTTTTATATAGTCGCAAAGCTCCTTTGAGGACTTGGGACAGCCTATAACGTTGTGCGCGCCGACCGAAAGCGCGCTTTGCAGTAGCTCCACATCCAGATGCTCGCAGAGCAGGATGACATGGGAGCGCGGCCTTGAGAACGTAATTCTTTCGGTCAGACTGAGAACATCGTCGTCTCCGGTGCCGTAAGACATTATGATAATATCCGGCGACAGGCTTTCGATATGCTCAAGGGCGTCCGTTCCGCCGGAGGAGACGCCGACGACCATGATTTCCTCGTCCTCTGTCATGCGCCTCAGCTCAGCAAGGGTACGCTCCAGCCTGCTTATCAGCAAAATATTAATTTTCATTTTTTAATCCCCGCCGTCTATCCTGCCATGACATCGTCAAGTGTTATCCCCGGCTGCCTGGTTTCGTCCGTATCAATGGGTGATCTCAGAATTGCGCGGAGCTGTCCTTCAAACTGCGCCTCCGAAAGCTCCATTGCCTGTTTTGGCGTGACTTCCAGTGTCAGCGTCGTATAAACCGGCGAATCGCCGCTTATTTTGCCGTCCTTGGAAAGCACATTGTCGACGGCAAGAACATTGATGTTTTCCAGAATCATCACGGCATGTGAGACCTTGGCGGAGCTGTCGGCAGTTTCATTGGAAGCTGAAACAAGAAATTGACCGATTATATCAACGCGGTCTCCCGGTGCAAGCATGTAGGCAAGACCGCTTGTCTCATCAACCGCTATCGATATTGCGCGCATTCCGGGCTTAATCGCGTAGGCAAGTGTTTTGTTCCCGCTTTCTCCCGTTGAGATAAGCTTTACTCCCAATATCTGCTCTCCGGAGAAAATCTCCGTGTTCGAAACCTTGCCTACAATTTCGGACTGGCTTGTAAGCGCGCCCGAAACCACGGCTTCAGGAGTAAGCTCCGCTGTCTTAATCATTTCTGCCGTAATCGGCGTATTCGCCGGAATATCCGCAGCCGCGACAAAAACGGTCATCGTATCAGTGGTCTTGGGCCGGCTTAGGGAGCTTAAAAAGACGAACAGCAACAGCGCAGTCACCGCCGCCGAGACGATAGCCAGAATCCTAACTTTTTTCACTGCACATGGCCTCCCCGGAAGTTCTCATTTCATTTATTCCAGTCTCATGGCACATTGAGTTGTAATCGAGCACTTCCCGTCCGGAAAAAGCTCTGAAAGAAGCGGTGTCAGCATATTTACGCTGCTGACGACTTTGACGGTTATTGTGTTTCCCGCTACAGTCAGAGTAACGACAGGGTTATTGATAGTCGGCGCTCTTGATAAAACTATGCCGGCAGCCACCTGCCTGTCGTCATCTGTGCTGCTGTCATTATAGTGAATAGCTGTGTATCTCGCGGCTTCTCTTGCCGCGTTTTGGGCCAGAAGCCTGTTTCCGAAAATCCAGCCAAAGTTCAGGATACCGCCTAGGAGCAGCAAGAATATTGGCAGTATCAGCGCAAATTCAACCGTAGCCTGTCCTTTTTCGCTTTTCACCCGAACATCACCGTCCCCTATGCAGTATTGAGGTGGACCGACGCGGCCTGTCCGCGTGTTTCAAATCATTATTACATCGCCGAACTCTTTAAAGGGGCAGAAGCAGGCTCAGACCGATAAGCTGAGCCCGCTTTCCCTTTATGCTTTTTTGCTTAACATCAGGTATTAAGCCGCAGGAGCTGGACTTGATCCAAAATTCAGGCCGGTAAACATATCCTTGATTTTGGGTCCGAGGATACCGATTGCCGCAACAATTACTACCGCGATGAGACCGATGATCAGACCGTACTCCACCATACCCTGACCGCTTTCTTCGTTTTTGAGCCAACCTAGGAACTTTTTCATGTAAAATACCCCCTATAAAAATTTGTTTATCGATATATGTAAACACCACTCAAGATGGTATCTGCCGGCAGCGCGAGACCTTAAGCTACGAATAAACACTGTATAAAAGAGCGAAAACCATTCCTGTCATCATAAAGGGAGCGAAGGGTACCATGGTTTTTAAAGTCAGCTTTTTTGCCAGAAGCCCTACAATTGTAAATAGAAGGAAAACCGCGCCCATTATCACAAGCCCCGATACTATTGCGGGATAACCCAGAGCCAGTCCCATCGTTCCGGCGAGCTTTACGTCGCCCGCGCCCACCTTATCGAAGCCGACAAAACCGGCAACGGTGGAAAACAGGAGCATCATAGCGGCCATACACAGGAGCGCGGGCACTATCGCCGCAAACCCGAACTGAGCTGACTGAAACGCAAGCCCCAAAATGAGTATTACAAGCAGCAGCTCATTGGGAACTATCCTGATTTGAATATCAACAAGCGCCGTAAGCAGACCTGTCGAAAAAAGCGCGGAAACCAAAGAGATTATAAGAAAATTATCCGCGAGAAACCCCGACAACGTCCATGTGGCTGCGTTAAGTATACAAACTCCGAGCTTAACCGGCATCGCCATATAGCGCGCATCAGGCTCAAACGGCATACCCTTCTTTCGAAATTTGTATTGGGCAAGCTTCTGTGAGATATCGGGAAGTGAGTAGCCCAAAGCGGCTCCCGCCAGCAGCAAAACAGCTTTCAGAAAAATGTCCATCAGCTCACCCTCTCTCGCACTAAAACCGTAGAAAAACAAAAAACCCCGTCCGGCAACCAATTGTTGCACGAACAGAGTTATAGCGCGATGCAGCTATAAAAAACAATTCGGCAACCGGGCTGTCATAGTAAACACCTTAGACCCCATGGCTTTGCGTCTTTACCTTTCGGTAAATTTGCTATTGTCGTTGTTTAATTGTAAAACGAGGAGAACAATAACTTACGATTTTCTACAATTTTAAATGAAATTCTCTATTTATATCTAAAGGCTAACACATAAAGATTAAATTAAGATTAAACTAATAAATTTATTTTTTTTGGTAAATATCTACAATCTTTTTCTTTTATTGACATTCTGCGAACAAAATTATAATCTAATTATATACACGACACGATAAGGGGACGACTATGAGAATACTCTTGGTTGAAGACGACAAATCAATATTAACCGCAACGGCAAAGGGTATTGAAAAGAGCAGATACAGCGTTGATATCAGTGACAATGGCCGCGATGCTCAGTCTTTAATTTCCTATAACGAGTATGACTGTATCGTTCTGGATATCATGCTGCCCGGCATCGATGGACTGACGGTGCTAAAAAACATGCGAAATAACGGAAATCAGACGCCGGTACTTCTTCTCACCGCAAGGGATACTGTTGAAGACCGCGTCAGAGGACTAGACTTCGGTGCAGACGATTACTTGATTAAGCCCTTTTCGCTGGATGAACTGATGGCCCGTATTCGCGCATTAATGCGCCGGCAGAACTCCGACCGTAAAAATGAACTGACAATAGCGGATCTTGTTATGGATCTGTCAGATCATTCGGTTCGGCGCGGAGAAAAAGATATCAAACTGACCAGTAAGGAATTTGCAATACTGGAATATTTGCTGCGCAATAAAAACCGACTGCTCACAAGGACACAGATTGTCGATCACGTCTGGAACTACGATTTTGACTGCTCTTCCAATATTGTGGACGTCTACATACGCTATTTACGCGAGAAAATTGACGACGGTTTTGAAAAAAAGCTCATTGGCACGGTTCGGGGCAGCGGATACATCATCAAGGAGTCTTAATGAAAAATCTGGATATTAAATGGAAAATTATGATATGGCAAAGCATGTCCATTTTCCTCGCTTTTATCTTGGTTTTGCCTGTTATGTTCCTATTAACCTCAACTCATTTATACAAGGAAATCGAGACTCAATTGCGGTCAAGCGCTGAGCAGGTAGAAAAATTGCTGCAGCAGGGCTCTGAAATGAATGAGCCGGACAGCGAAATAGACCTCATACAAATGAGCACTTATATAGCTGTATATTCTGATGCCAATGAGCTTGTCTCGGGGAAACTGCCGGATGGCTATAAAGCGGATATGCAGCCTGACTTTGACGATATATATTATAAGGATTCGTCCGGACACAGTTGGATTGTAATAGACAAAGAGCTGATTATAAACGGGAAAAAAGCCGGATGGTTTCGACTGGTCAAATCAATTGACATCATTAAAGGCGCACTCGCCTATAACAGAACCAAACTATTTATATCCATACCCATTTTCATCTTTTTCTCTATTTTGATACTGATTAGCACCGGTTTTCTATCGCGAATGCTTTCACCTGTCAAGCAGATTACGAAAACGGCGCAGCAGATTGAACAGGGTGATCTCTCAAAGCGGATCAATTTGGATGGAAGCAACGATGAGGTGGGTCAATTGGCTGATACCTTCGATAAAATGCTTGATCGTCTCGAGGATTCGATTGACCGAGAAAAGCGTTTTTCCTCCGACGTTTCCCATGAGCTTAGGACTCCCGTCACGGCAATCATAGTGAACGCAGAGGAGGCGCTTGCCGGAGAAAAAACCGCAGAGGAATACAAGGAAAACCTTGCAGCAATACTTCTTGAAGGAAAAAAGATGAATTCCCTGATTTCCCAGCTTCTGATGATGGCACGAAGTGTTGACGGAAACAAAATGAAGGAAATGGAATCCATAGACCTTAGCGCGCTGACCCGAATGATTGTGGAAGAGGTCGCCGAAAGAAAAGAAAACTTCGATGTCACAATATCTGCCGATATTGAAGAGGATGTCGTAATGCCTTTCGACCAGACGCTCTTTATGAGGCTCCTATATAATCTGATTGACAACGCTCTTAAATATAACGTCCCCGGCGGATGGATTAAGGTGAATCTGCAGAAACAGGAACATGCAGTGCTCTTGTCCGTCGAGGACAGCGGCATCGGAATAGCCGAGGAGGACCTGCCGAAGATTTGGAACAGGTTTTACAAGGTTAATCAATCGGCCATTAGCGTCAACTCAAGCCCCGGACTCGGGCTTTCAATCGTCAAATGGATAGCGGAACAGTTTGGGGGAACCGTCAGTGTGACAAGCACGCTTGGCAAAGGCAGCCTTTTTGAGGTACGGTTTCCGGCTGACGACATTAAGTAATGATTCGTACAGCCAACAACCCGGCTTTTTATTTAAACATGCGTTCCATCATTGTGTAAAAAAACATTTGTAAAGCCCAAGCACATTCTTCTTGACAATAACATATAGATATGTTAGTTTCGAAAAACAATCTCTTTGCACTGCATTACATTTCCCGAAAAGGAATGCGAGATCAACAGTACAAACTGAGCAGGCGATGACCGGTGTTCCGGTCGTGGGGCCGGGCCGCGGAAAGGCGGCAGCAGGATGCGTAATTTGCGCGTAATGCGGGACAGTAGTATGTTCCGCATACGCGCTTTTTTGCGCGCATTGACGGATAGACCTTATAATGAAGTGCCATAGAGCTATCATACGCGTGCCGAAAGGCATAAACGGAGGTAACTGTTATGACAGAATTAAAACCGAACATGGCGGGGCTGAGCTCCGCCGACGCCGAAAAGTTGCAGGAGCAATACGGTAAAAACGAATTGACGCCGCAGAAAAAGGAGAGCTTTTATAAAAAAGCTTTCCACATAATCTGTGAGCCGATGTTTTTACTGCTTATTGTCGCTGCAATTATTTATTTTGTTCTCGGCGAACCGCGCGACGGCGCAATCATGCTGATTTTCGTCGTCGGCATCATCAGTATTGACATCATTCAGGAGTGGAAAACCGACAAAACTCTGAACGCACTGCGCGACCTGTCCGCACCGCAGGTCACAGTTATTCGAGATGGTGAAGAAAAGGTCATTGCGAGCGCCGACCTTGTCCCGTGCGACCTTATGCTTATATGCGAGGGCGTCAAAATCCCCGCGGACGGTGCCGTTATCAAATGCAGCGACCTCTGCATAGACGAATCCTCGCTCACAGGCGAAGCTGAGGGCGTCTGGAAAATCACATCCGATAAGGCCGTCGAGACAGGCGACTACTGGCGCCGTGATTATTGCTATGCCGGAACGCTTGTGACGCAGGGCACGGCAACCGTGCTGGTCAATAAAATCGGTTCGGCTACCGAATACGGCAAGATTGGCGCGAACGTAGCGTCGGCACCGGTTGAGGATACGCCTTTGCAGAAGCAGACGGGTAAGCTTGTCAAACTCTGCGCCGGTATTGCGGCCGTTCTTTTTGCGCTTGTAGGAGTGTTTACTTATATTAACCTCCCTGACCACGCTACGGGGCCAAGACTAATCGAAAGCGTCCTTTCGGGCATTACACTCGCAATGGCAATGATTCCTGAGGAGTTCCCTGTAATCCTCACTGTATTCCTTTCAATGGGTGCGTGGCGTCTTGCAAAAAAGCATTCTCTTGTGCGAAAGCTCCCGTCTGTCGAGACTCTGGGCGCTGTTTCAGTTTTGTGCGTCGACAAGACAGGCACAATAACCATGAATCAAATGACCGTTTCTGACACCTGGCTTGCTTCCGGATATGAGCACGAGCTGATAGAAACAATGGGGCTCGCCTGCGAAACCGAAGCCTATGACCCCATGGAGAAGGCCATGCTCACTTACTGCGACAGCCACGGCATCACAAAAGAGCACCTGTTTTCGGGAGGCCTCATCTCCGAATACGCTTTTACGAACGAGCTCAAGATGATGGGGCATGTCTGGAGTAGAAATAATAAAATCACTGTAGCCGCTAAAGGTTCGCCTGAGAAGATATTATCTCTTTGTTATTTGTCCGATTCCGAGAGAGAAGCCGCAAATCACAAGATACTCGAAATGTCTCAGGAGGGGCTCCGCGTTATTGCTGTCGCGAAGATGGAACCACCGACTGTGCAAGATGTCCCGGAGAATATTACCTGCTGCAGACTTGCTCTGCTTGGGCTTATTGGGCTTGCCGATCCCCCGCGAGAGGGTATAAAAGACAATATCGCTCTTTGCAATAGGGCAGGCATACGCGTTGTCATGATAACAGGCGACAATGGTGTCACTGCCTCCTCAATCGCCAAAAAAATCGGTATGAAGGATTATGAAAATATTATTACGGGTGACATGCTGAACGCGATGACCGACGATGAACTGCGCGAGAAGGTCAAAAACGTCAGTATCTTCTCACGCGTCATACCCGAGCACAAGATGCGCATAGTCAAAGCATTCAAGGAAAACGGCGAAATCGTTGCGATGACGGGTGACGGCGTAAACGACGCGCCCGCGTTAAAATATGCAGACATCGGCATTGCAATGGGAAAACGCGGAAGCGAAGTTTCGCGCGAGGCGGCGGACCTTATTCTCATGGATGACAACTTTACGACTATCGTTGATACCGTCAGAGACGGCAGAAGAATTTATGACAATATCCGCAAGGCCGTGGGCTATGTGTTCACAATTCATATTCCAATCGCGTTTGCTTCCCTGCTCGCACCGCTCCTCGGGATTGCTCCAACCGCGCTTTTGCTGCTGCCTCTGCATGTCGTTCTGCTAGAACTTATCATCGATCCGACCTGCTCGATCGTTCTGGAGCGTCAGCCCGCGGAGAAAAACATCATGGACCGTCCTCCGCGCATTCCAAGAGATAATATTGTGAACGGGGGGATACTCGCAAAGAGCATTATTCAGGGACTCGTTATTTTCGCCGCCTCCTTCGGCACATATTTCTATATGCTTGTTGGAAACCCCGATAACGCCCCGCTTGCGCGCGCGATGGGACTCGCGATAATTATGCTCTCGAATGTGTTCCTTGTTCAGGTAAACAGCTCCGACCGGGATTTCGTATTTAAGTCTATCATGCGTCTTGCCTGCGACAAGGTTATGTGGCTAGCCAGTCTTGTCACCGTCGCAGGACTTGTGATAATCCTTTATACGCCGCTCAACACTTTCCTGAAGCTTGGCGCCCTTTCAGCTGCGCAGTTCTTCGCCTGCCTCGGTATCGCGGCGGTCGCCGTCCTCTGGTATGAGCTTGTCAAGCTCATACAAAAAGTAAAGCCAAGCAAACACTCTGTCTAAAATAATTTATCAATAAAGAATGCCTCAGAATCTAAGATTCTGAGGCATTCTTTATTAGTGTGTTTTATTCCGTTTCCTTTTTTGGATCGCGGAAAGATATAAACTTGCTTAAAATATAATTCAAAATAACAATCGCGACTGAAACTAAAATTTTCGCCGGAAGGCCGTCGACTCCGAAAAGTTTCATATTGAAGCCCCAGCTTACGATAGTCGGAACCGCGACGACTTCCAGTAAGCCTGTCGCTGCTCGTCCGCCGAAGAAGGTCCAAGCCTCTTTTCTTACAAGCGAGCTTTCCCAACTCTTTGAATCGAAAACCCAGAGCTTGTTAGTAACAAAAGCGACGATAACCGCAATAATCCACGATATTACGCCCGACAAAAGCATCACGATGAACGTGTTGACATCCGTATGCTCTCCGGTCTTCTCGATTATCCAAGAGAAAAAATTAACCGCATGAGGGTCTGTCATACTTACCTGAGAAAAAAGTCTTTCACAGATACTGTATACGACCCAGCTGATAATCGTCGTCATTACACCGAAAATGCAGTACATAATTATTTCGCGATACTTATCGAAAAGTGCGCGGAGCATAGAAGGCTTTTCTTCCATGAGAATACCCCCAAATCAAATCATTACAATATACGCCAAAGCAAAAATACGCGCGCATATCTGATGCACCGCATATTTTACCACAAAAAAGCCGTATGTCAACAACAGCAGTTCGACAGATAGCATTAAATAAATACCCTGTACAGAAATAGTATCCGTACAGGGTATTTATTTGTGTATTATTATCTGTATTCGAGAATTGCGCCCTGTGCGGCGCTGGTGACAAGCTTGGTGTATCTTGCAAGATAGCCCGTTGTGATTCTCGGTGCCTGGCAGACCCACGTTTTTCTGCGCTCTTCGAGCTCCTTGTCCGATACCAGAAGCTCAATTTTATGAGCTGGGATGTCAATTGAAATCATATCTCCCTCGCGGACTAAGGCGATATTCCCGCCAAGAGCTGCCTCCGGTGAAACGTGTCCGATTGAGGCGCCGCGTGTGGCACCGGAGAATCTTCCGTCGGTTATGAGTGCCACTGTCGTGTCAAGCCCCATACCGGCAATTGCGGAGGTGGGGTTAAGCATCTCGCGCATACCAGGGCCGCCCTTCGGGCCCTCGTAGCGGATGACAATAACGTCGCCGGAGACTATTTTGCCGCCGATAATAGCCGCAATCGTCTCGTCCTCACTGTCGAAGACGCGCGCTGGCCCTTGATGCACCATCATTTCCGGCGCAACGGCCGATCTTTTTACAACACAGCCTTCGGGAGCAAGATTACCCTTTAGAACCGCTATTCCGCCCGTCTGCGAATAAGGATTTTCAATCGGTCGGATCACCTCCGTATCAAGGTTTTTGACTCCTTCAAGGTTTTCACCCAGCGTTTTGCCCGTGGCAGTCATTACCGAGGTGTTCAGCAGCCCCTTTTTATTCAGCTCCGCCATGACGGCGTGAACACCGCCCGCGCGGTCCAGATCCTCCATAAAGGTTGGCCCAGCCGGAGCGAGGTGACAGAGGTTCGGAGTCTTTGCGGAGTAGTCGTTTGCCATGTCAAGGCTTATTTTGATTCCGGCTTCATGCGCGACGGCGGGGATGTGCAACATCGTGTTTGTCGAGCAGCCCAGCGCCATGTCGACGATTTCGGCGTTGTGGAAGGCCTCCTCAGTCATTATATCGCGCGGACGGATATTCTTTTCGAGCAGCTCCATGATTTGCATACCGGTCTGCTTTGCAAGGCGGAGCCTCGCGGACATGACGGCGGGTATAGTGCCGTTTCCTCGCAGAGCCATGCCGAGAGCCTCGGTCACGCAGTTCATGGAGTTCGCGGTGTACATGCCGGAGCAGGAGCCGCAGGTCGGGCAGGCCGCAAGCTCATATTCCTCTACCTGCTCGGCAGTCATCTTCCCAGCGTGGTAGGCTCCCACAGCTTCGAACATCGAAGAAAGGCAGGTGCGCTTGCCGTTTAAATTGCCGGAGAGCATCGGCCCGCCGGACACAAAGATGGTCGGGACGTTCACGCGAGCCGCCGCCATGAGGAGCCCGGGCACAATTTTGTCGCAATTTGGAATCATAACAAGTGCGTCAAATTGATGGGCAAGTGCCATGCACTCGGTACTGTCGGCAATCAAATCTCTCGTAACAAGAGAATATTTCATTCCTTCGTGTCCCATTGCGATACCATCACATACTCCGATTGACGGAAACACAATCGGTGTTCCTCCAGCCATGAGGACGCCGGTCTTGACCGCTTCGGTGATTTTGTCGAGATTCATATGACCGGGGATAATCTCGTTATAGGAGCTTACAATGCCTACAAGCGGGCGCTGCATTTCCTCTTTCGTCATGCCGAGTGCATAGAACAGACTTCTGTGCGGCGCCTGCTGGATGCCGGTTTTCACATTATCGCTTTTCATTATTCTGCAACTCCTTTGCATTGGATGTTAAGAACCGTTTCTCTTTTCCGCTCGTGTAAACTTTTACCTCTCTTGCCTGTTGCTTCTTGACCGTCGCTATTCCAGCGCGACTACGAAGTGGAGCGCGGTGTTTTCCGCCGTAAGGCGGCGCAGCACACGCGCGAAGCGGCACTTGAGCTTCGGTTTTCCAAAGGGCCGGAGCCCTTTGGCGTCTTTTCTCTACGGAAATTGCTAAAAACCATTTCTCTTTTCTTCGTAGAAAAGAGAAACGGTTGTTAGCATAATCAAGCCTATTGGCTTGTAAGGTTAAGCAGTATGCTTATTTCTTAAGCCAAGACATCATTTTGCGAAGCTCTTTGCCGACCTTCTCCAGCGGATGCTCGCTCTCGAGTCTGCGGGTTGCAAGGAATTTTGCCTGTCTGCCGGAGGAGAACTCCGTCATAAATTCGCTGGCGAAGGTGCCGTCCTGAATCTCGCGCAGGACCTTTTTCATTTCCTTGCGCGTATCCTCGGTGATGAGTCGTCTGCCGGTGCGGTAGTCGCCGTATTCCGCGGTGTTTGAAACACTGTAGCGCATCATCGCAAAGCCGCCGCTGTTGATGAGGTCAACAATCAGCTTCATCTCGTGGATGCACTCAAAGTATGCCATTTCGGGTTCATAGCCAGCCTCGACGAGAGTGTCAAAGCCTGCCTTCATAAGCTCGGTCACGCCGCCGCAGAGAACAGCCTGCTCGCCGAAGAGGTCTGTTTCGGTCTCTTCGCGGAAGCTGGTTTCAAGGATGCCCGCACGCCCTGCGCCGATTCCGGAAGCATAGGCCAAAGCATAGTCCTTAGCTTTGCCGGAGTAGTCCTGATAAATGGCGATAAGACTCGGAACGCCCTTGCCCTCCTGATACTGGCTGCGCACGGTGTGGCCGGGGCCCTTGGGAGCTACCATGATAACGTCGATGTTTTTCGGTGGAGTGACAAAGTTGAAATGGATATTGAAGCCGTGAGCAAACATTAGAGCATTGCCCTCGGCGAGGTACGGAGCGACTTCCTCATAATAGATGTCGGCTGCTTTTTCATCGGGCACCAGCATCATGACCATGTCGGCTGCCTTTGCGGCTTCCGGAACCGTCATAACTGTCAGTCCCGCGGCTTCCGCCTTTTCCCAGCTGGACGAATCCTTGCGAAGTCCCACAACGACCTTTACGCCCGATTCCTTGAGGTTCTGAGCGTGTGCGTGTCCCTGGCTGCCGTATCCGATGATGGCAACTGTTCTGTTCTTCAGAAGCTCCATGTTGCAGTCCGAATCATAATACTTGTTGATCATTTCATTAGTCTCCTTTTTTATTTTAAAAAACATCTAAACTTTGTGATACAGGTTAAGACCTGTGGCTTTCCTTGTTCTCGCAGACCATTATCTTGTTGCCGTGATCCATAGCCGTTACGCCGGTACGGCAAAGCTCCAGTATTTCATATTTGCCGATAATCTCCAAAAAGCCGTTTATTTTTGAGGGCTTTCCTGTCAGCTCGCAGACTATGCTCGCGGGAGAAAAGTCTACTATACTGGCCTTGTAAATCTCGCAGATGTCACGAATCGCGGCGCGCTGACTTTCGTCTGCAGCAACCTTGACGAGCAGCAGCTCGCGCAGTATCGCCTCATTTTCATCCTCAAGACGGACCGCTTTAATTTCAACCATTTTTTTCGTCTGAAGTATTATCTGCTCGATTATCCTGTCGTCGCCCTGCGTGGTTATCGTAATTCGGGAAATCATAGGGTCATTTGTTTCGGAAACAGTGAGAGAGTCTATGTTATAGCCGCGCTTACCGAAAAGCATGGCTACGCGCGTGAGTACGTTCGCGTTGTTTTCAACAAGCATTGCTATGATGGCCTTTTTGCCGTTCATATTTGCATCCTCCCTCTAAACTAGTATCGCGGAGCGAACTGTTCCGCCGTTCGGTATCATCGGAAGAACCTTTTCGTTGCGGTCAATGGGGCAGACTATCCAAGCGGGACCTTCGCAGGCAATGGCTTCGTCTATGGCCTTTTCAAGCTCCGCCTTTGTTTCCGCTCTGAAGCCTTTCGCTCCGAAGCCCTCCGCGACCTTGATGTAGTCTGTTTTACGTTCGGGCTCGGTCGCAACGAAGTGCTTGTCATAAAAGTCGTTCTGCCACTGGTGTACCATGCCGAGTACCTTGTTGTCAAATATTACCGTAATGACCTTAAGCTTGTTCGAAACCGCGGTGCAGGCCTCGTTCATGTTCATGTGGAAGCTGCCGTCACTCGTTATGTGGAACACTGTCGCGTCCTTCAGCCCGACTGCCGCGCCGATTGCCGCACCGTAACCGAAGCCCATAGTACCGAGTCCGCCGCTTGTGAGGAAGCCGCGGGGACGAGTCTTTTTACAGAACTGTGCCGCCCACATCTGGTGCTGCCCGACGTCGGTCGCTATCACCGCGTCATCCCCGCTCTTTTCACCGATGATTTCCATGATGTCAACCGGACGGATACCGCTTATATTCTTGCCGTTTATAATATCATATTCCTTTTTCCACTTAGCGACCAGCTCAAGCCATTCGGGCCGCTCTTTTTCTGAGACAATAGGAATCAGATTCTGAAGCTCCATTTTGAGATCGCCGATGATTGCGAGGTCCACCAGTACGTTTTTACGAATTTCGCTTTCATCGATATCGAACTGCACTATAGTAGCGTGAGGAGCGAAATCGCGCAGGTTCAGCGCAACTCTGTCGGAGAAACGCGTTCCCATTGCCAGCAGAAGGTCTGTCTCGTCAATTGCGTGGTTTGCCGTCATGCTGCCGTGCATACCGACCATGCCCATGTCAAGATCGTCCCCAAAGCCTATGACGCCAGTTCCCATAATCGTGTGGCAGGTCGGAATCCTCGCTTTTTTGACAAATTCAAGCAGCTCCTCGCTTGCCTCGCTGCTGATGATGCCGCCGCCGAAGCAAACGACGGGGCGCTGAGCTTTCGCTATGAGGTCAGCTACCTTCTTGAGCTCGCTCATCGGAGCGCTTGGCGCTTTCGGCTCAGACCACTTCGGCGCGGGTTCATAGTCAAATACCGCAGCCGTTATGTCCTTCGGAACATCGACGAGCACGGGTCCGCGCCTTCCGCTGCCCGCAATCTTGAAGGCGTCGCGTATAGTGTCCGCAAGTCTTGTGATATCGCGTACAGCGTAATTGTGCTTGGTTATGGGCTGGGTGATGCCCGTTATGAAAACCTCCTGAAAACTGTCCTTTCCGATAAGAGGTGTGCCTACGTTCGCCGTTATTACTACCATCGGCACGCTGTCAAGATATGCTGTTGCAATTCCTGTTACCGTGTTCGTCGCGCCCGGACCGCTTGTTGCCAGAACTACACCCGTTTTCCCAGTCGCTCTCGCGTAACCGTCTGCCGCGTGGGTTGCTCCCTGCTCATGAGCGGTAAGGTAAAACGCTATCCTGTCCTGTCTGTGATACAGCGCCTCAAAAATGTTGAGCGCGGCTCCGCCTGGGTACCCGAACATATCGGTAACGCCCTGCTCGATCAAGGTCTCGATGATTATTTCCGCTCCCGTCAGTTTCAAATCACATTCCTCCTATTAGTGGTCAAAAATATTTACCAGTGTAATACTTTAAATCGGAAGTGCCGGCTGATAACAAAAAAAGCCCTGTCTCTTTCATCTGAATATCAAGAGACAAAGGCCAAAACTCCTCTGCGGTACCACTCTTATTGCTCTTATAAGGCGCTGCACTGCCTTAAAAGAACCACTCTGGGACGTCTATAAACGTCTGACGCTGTAACGGGCGTTTTACCGTTTTTGCTTACACAGACGGGCCTCACCGTCCTTCTGCAAACTGCTCCGGGATGATTTTCTTCCGAAACGCGGCGCTGTCTTTCACCAAACGGCAGCTCGCTGAAGCTCGTGTCTCGAATTACTTGTTCCCATCAAAGCATTTGGAATATTTGATTGTTTTCATGTTACATCACAAAAATACCAGTTGTCAACTGTTTATTTTCCTAAAATAATTTAAATTCCGTAAACGATTTATATTCATAATAGCTTTTTGCGCATATATTGGGATATGTATACAAGAAACCGGAGGGGAAACAGGCCGCATTTAGTCGAAATTGTTAGACTTCGGTCAACGCTGAAATATTTTATGCCGCTCCTCTTGACAAAAGCCGAAACTTCGTGTAGGCTTTAGCACAATAAAGCATAAATGCAATGACAGGGACAAAGCCTATCAAAGACATTCAGAGAGCCGTTGTTCGGTGTGAAACGGTATGTTTAGACAAGGCGATCTCACCCTCGAGCAGTCAGCTGAAAGCCATTGCGGCCGTAGGTGTGAACGGATTTCCTCACCGTTACCAAAGAGGCGATATTTCTTTTGAGATGTCGTAAGCGGACAGGGTAACTGTCAATTGAAGTGGTACCGCGGAGTTTCAGCTCCGTCTTCTCAGGAAGACGGAGCTTTTTTGTTTTTCAAAACGAATAAGGAGGATCATAAAATGAAAAAAATTAAGGTGTTCGACACCACCCTGCGCGACGGCGAGCAATCCCCCGGCTGCAGCATGAACCTTCCCGAAAAGCTGCAAATGGCAAGGGCACTCGATGCGCTCGGTGTTGATATAATTGAAGCCGGCTTTGCGATTGCCTCTCCGGAAGACTTCAAGAGCGTTGAAGCTATATCCCAGACCGTACAAAACTGCAAGGTGGCAAGTCTCGCCCGCTGCACACAGGGAGACATTGACGCCGCATGGAATGCCGTGAAAGGCGCGAAGTACCCGCGCATCCACATTTTCCTTGCTACCAGTGACATACACATGGAGTATAAGCTGAAAATGACCCGTGAACAGGTTCTGGAGAGCATTGCAAAGCATGTCGCTTACGCTAAATCGTTCTGTGAGGATATCGAGTTCTCCTGTGAGGACGCCTCGCGCTCCGACTGGGCCTTCCTCGTCAAATGCTGTGAAACGGCAATAAACGCCGGCGCTACGGTGCTGAATATCCCCGACACCGTGGGCTATTCCTCTCCGCAGGAGATGTTTGACCTCATCACCTACCTGCGCGAAAACACCCAAGGCATTGAAAACGTGGATATTTCGGCACACTGCCACGACGACCTCGGAATGGCCGTCGCAAACTCTCTCGCCTGCATACGCGCCGGAGCGACACAGGTTGAGTGCACGGTCAACGGCATCGGTGAGCGCGCCGGCAACGCGAGCCTTGAGGAAATAACCATGGCGCTAAAGACTCGCGGCGAATACTATCAGGCGGAAACCTCTGTCAACACCCGCCAGATTTACAGAACGAGCAAGCTGCTTTCATCCATTACGGGCGTCCCGATAGCGCCGAGTAAATCTATTGTGGGCGCAAACGCCTTTGCTCATGAGAGCGGCATCCATCAGCACGGCGTTATAGCAAACGCCTTGACCTATGAAATCATGAAGCCCGAAGACGTCGGGATTTCGCAGAACACCATGGTTCTCGGCAAACACAGCGGAAAACACGCCCTGCGCGACCGCCTCAGTCAGCTGGGCTACGAAGTCTCGAAGGAACAGCTCGACGAGATTTTCGTCCGCTTTAAAGCCCTCGCAGACAAGAAAAAGAACCTCAACGACCACGACATCGAGGCGCTCGCGCTCGTCGATACGCACGCCGTTGCGGTGACCTATGAGCTTCTGAGCCATGTCGTCAGCACGGGAAAAGACATAACAAATCTTGCCTGCGTTAAAATTAAAAAGGACGATGAAATTATCGAGGAGGTCGCAATCGGCTCAGGTCCTATCGACGCCTCCTTCAAGGCTGTCGACAAGATTACCGGACTTGATGTGACGCTTGAAAACTTCAGTCTGAACGCCGTTACGGACGGTGAGGACGCCATGGGAGAAGCTGTTGTCAAGCTGCGCTGCGGAAGCGCACTTGTCACGGGCTGCGGGCTTTCCACCGACGTAATAGAGTCTTCGATACGCGCTTATATCAACGGAATTAACAAGATAGTGGGCTCGAAAAACTAAACACCCGCGAAAGGACAATAAGCTATGGGAATGACAATGACACAAAAAATTCTCGCCGCGCACGCCGGTTTACCGTCAGTCACGGCAGGACAGCTAATAAAAGCAAAGCTCGACCTTGTTTTGGGCAACGATATCACTTCGCCCGTCGCAATAAATGAGTTTGACAAGGCCGGCTTTGACAAGGTTGCGGGCAACACTCGAATAGCCCTTGTTATGGACCACTTCACCCCAAACAAGGATATTAAGGCGGCCGAAAGCTGCAAAAAATGCCGCAGCTTCGCCAGGCGCTTTGACCTTGAGCATTTTTACGACGTTGGCGAGATGGGTATTGAGCACGCGCTGATACCGGAAAAGGGTTTAATTGCTCCTGGTGAAGCCGCAATCGGAGCGGACAGCCACACCTGCACCTACGGCGCACTGGGCGCGTTTTCGACCGGCGTCGGCTCAACCGATATGGCGGCGGCGATGGCTACGGGAGAAACCTGGTTCAAGGTGCCCGCCGCAATCAAGGTTAATCTCAGCGGCAAAAAGGGTAAATGGGTCAGCGGCAAGGACGTCATTCTCCACCTCATCGGCATGATAGGCGTTGACGGCGCTCTGTATCAATCGCTTGAATTTTCTGGCGAGGGACTGCGTGACCTCACGATGAGTGACAGGCTCACAATATCCAATATGGCGATTGAAGCCGGCGCAAAGAACGGCATATTCGCTTTTGACGATATTACGCGCGAATATATGACCGGCCGCTGTGACCGCTGCTGGACAGCTTATGAAGCTGATTCCGACGCAGAATACTCAAGAGTCATCGACCTCGACCTTTCGAAAATACCCTGCACCGTTGCGTGGCCGAATCTGCCGGAAAAAACGCACCCTGCGACAGAGGGAACGGACATTGAAATTAATCAGGTGGTCATCGGCTCCTGCACAAACGGAAATATTGAGGACATGGCGGCAGCAGCCGAAATTCTCAAAGGCCGGCACATTAAAAAAGGTCTGCGCGGAATCGTAATTCCAGCAACTCCGAAGATTTATATGGAGTGCATCGAGCGCGGCTACACGAAGATATTTATGGACGCGGGCTGCATAGTTTCGACTCCGACCTGCGGACCCTGTCTCGGCGGACACATGGGGATACTCTGCGCAGGTGAAAGAGCCGTTTCCACCACGAACCGCAATTTTGTCGGGCGTATGGGACATGTTGAAAGTGAAGTCTATCTCGCTTCCCCCTCAGTTGCCGCGGCAAGCGCAATAACGGGACATATCAGCCATCCGAAGGAGGTCATGGGAGAATGAGAGCACACGGAAATGCCATAAAATACGGCGACCACATCGATACGGACGTCATCATTCCCGCCCGCTATCTCGCGACTCAGAGCCCTGTGGAGCTTGCCGCGCACTGCATGGAGGACATCGACAAATCCTTCGTGAGCAGAGTCAAGGGCGGCGATATCATGGTCGGCGGTCTGAACTTTGGCTGCGGCTCTTCCCGTGAGCACGCGCCGATTGCTATTAAGGCAAGCGGAATCTCCTGCGTCATAGCTAAGAGTTTTGCGCGTATATTCTACAGAAACGCGATAAATATTGGCCTTGCTATCCTTGAATGCGAAAAAGCAAGCGAAAATATTGCCGAGGGTGATGAGGTTGACATTAATTTCGACACCGGAATCATTACTAACGTCACTAAAAATGAAACCTATCAGGCTGTGCCCTTTCCGGAGTTTATCAAGGATATGATTGCCAAGGGCGGACTGATGGCGTCCATAACAGGAGAAGCAAAATGATAAAGAATATTGCGGTAATACGCGGTGACGGAATCGGCCCCGAAATTATGGCGCAGGCTGTGGCTGTCCTTGATAAGGTTGCCGAGAAGTTCGGGCATACATTTAATTATACGGATGCGCCCATGGGCGGCGAGGCAATTGACCGTTTTGGCGAACCTCTGCCTCAGTCGAGTCTTGACACCTGCCTTGCTTCGGACAGCGTTTTACTTTCGGCGGTCGGCGGTCCGAAGTGGGACAATGTTCCGAAGGACAAGCGCCCCGAGCGTGGGCTGCTTAATCTGCGCGCGGGACTTGGACTCTACGCTAACCTGCGCCCTGCCCGCCTTTTTTACGAGCTTCGCGGCGCGTGTCCTCTTAAGTCCACGATAGTCGATAAAGGCATAGACTTTGTAGTCGTGCGTGAGCTCATCGGCGGCGCCTACTTTGGAGAACACACAACCGAGAAGCGGGCCGGTGAGGATTACGCGCAGGATATTATGGGCTATTCCGAGCACGAAATCGAACGTATTGCTCACGTCGCGTTTCAAACGGCGCAAAAACGTCAGAAGAAGGTCTGCTCTGTCGACAAGGCAAACGTGCTGGACAGCTCCAAGCTCTGGCGCAGAGTCGTGACGAAAGTTGCGGAATATTATCCTGATGTGATACTTTCTCATATGTATGTAGATAATTGCGCGATGCAGCTTGTTCGTGACCCCTCACAGTTTGATGTTATCGTGACTGAAAATCTATTCGGCGACATACTATCTGACGAGGCAAGCATGATAACCGGCTCCATCGGCATGATACCCTCCTCCAGTCTCGGCGACGGCACTCGCGGGCTCTATGAACCCATACACGGCAGCGCGCCGGACATCGCGGGACAGGATAAAGCGAACCCCATCGGCATGATACTCTCCGCCGCGATGATGCTGCGCTACTCCTTCGATATGGCTAAGGAGGCCGACGCTGTCGAGCTTGCTGTTAATGAAGTCTTAAAAGAAGGTTATCGCACCGGCGACACAATGAGCGAGGGTAAATCACTTCTCGGCTGCGACGATGCCGGAAAAGCCATCTGCTCAAAAATTTAGGCATTGCTGCATAGTTTGCGAATATAATCACAATTAATATAATTGTTGAAAAACCCTTGTGATGTGTTACAATAAGCATTACAGTATTTTTTGTGAGGCATCGCGGCTATGAGATTTGCTACAAACGAGTATACCGAAAAGACTCAGCATCTTCAATATGATGTTGTTGTAATCGGTGCGGGCATCGCGGGGCTGTATACCGCTTTGCATATTGACGATAAGCATTCCTGTTGTATTCTTACAAAGGAAGATGCCGAAGTCAGCAACTCCTGGCTCGCTCAGGGAGGTATCGCCGCGGCGATTTCGCTCGACGACGCGCCGGTATACCATTTCGAGGATACAATAATCGCGGGTGCGGGGCTTTGCGACGAAAACGCTGTGCGCGTTCTCGTTTCGGAAGGCCCTTCTGACATTCGCAGTCTTGTTGATATGCAGGTACCCTTTGACCTTGACAACGAGGGCGACCTCGATATAACCAGAGAGGGCGGACACCGGCGCAGAAGAATAGTCCACGCCGGCGGCGACGCCACGGGACGCGAAACTGTCAAGGCACTTGCACACCTCGTTTCGCTCAAGCAGAATGTCACCTTTATGCCGCATAATTTTTGTGTGGATATCCTTACAGATGACAACGGGGCAGTTTCCGGCTGTGCCGTTCTGGATAAAACCGATACCTTATATATTATTGATACGCCGAATGTCGTTCTGGCAACGGGCGGCATCGGTCAGGTCTATAAAATCAGCACAAATCCCTCTGTCGCCACGGGCGACGGACTCGCTGCCGCCGTGCGGGCAGGAGCAAACATCAAGGATATGGAGTTCATACAGTTCCATCCTACCGGACTCTGGTCGGATAAGCACGAAAACCGCGCGTTTCTGATATCCGAATCTGTCCGCGGCGAGGGCGGCCTTCTGAAAAATTCGGAGGGAGAGCGCTTCATGCTCGGCACACACGAGCTCAATGAACTGGCTCCGCGAGATATAGTCGCAAGAGCTATTACAAGAGAGCTTCAGCGCAGCGGCGAGACACATGCCTATATCGACATCACGTCCGAGCCGCGCGAATACCTTGAACACCGATTCCCCACGATTTTCAATGAATGCCTGAGGCGCGGCATGGATATCAGCAAGGTCTGGATACCCGTCTGCCCTGTGCAGCACTACCTGATCGGCGGAATACAGACCGACCTTGACGCGAGAACAAGGGTCGATGGACTCTATGCCTGCGGCGAGGCCGCCTCGACAGGAGTTCACGGTGCGAACAGACTCGCCTCAAACTCGATGCTCGAATGCCTTGTTTTCGGCAGGCGCGCCGCCGCGAACATCAACGGTCGCTTGGCGGATATGGGCAAAAAAGCTCCGGCAAAGCTACCCGTTGACGAAAACAGGCCCGTCGTCAAGAGGGATTTTCCGGCGCTTCGTATCGAGATTCAAAACCTGATGAACGATTACGGAAGCGTCCTGCGCAATGAGAAGGGCTTAAAGCTGGCGCTCAGCCGCATATCCGTTATTTCGGATGAGCTTCAAAACAGCTATTACCCGGGCAGGGATTATATCGAGACCCTCAACATTGCCGCTTTGGCGGTCAATATTCTGGAGGCGGCTATCGCGAGGAAAGAAAGCGTCGGCGCTCATTACAGGGAGGACTGACGGGATGAACTATTTAGGGCTTGACGAGTTCATTCTCTCCGCTTTGAAGGAAGACATCGGCACAGGCGATATAACCACACAAAGCTGCATCCCTGAGGAAAACCGTTCGGAGGCGTATTTTCTCGCAAAAGAAGACGGCGTCATCTGCGGTGTCGACATAGCGGCAAGGGTGTTTTTCCTTGTGGATGAAAGGACTGTCCTTATTCCCAAAATGAGAGACGGTGCTTTTGTTAAAAAGGGCGATATAATAGCCGAGGTCATCGGTCCGTCCAGAGGGATTCTGACAGCTGAGCGAGTCGCGCTGAACCTCATGCAGCGCCTTTCCGGCACAGCTACCGCGACCGCGAAGGCGGTAAGCGAGGTTTCGGGAACAATGGCAAAAATCTGCGACACCAGAAAATCCACTCCAGGTCTGCGAGTGCTTGAAAAATATGCCGTGCGCGTCGGCGGCGGACATAATCACCGCTTTAATCTATCAGACGGCGTTCTCATAAAGGATAACCACATCGCGGCTGCGGGCGGAATAGCATCGGCGATAGAGGCCGCGAGAGCCGTTGTTCCCCATGTTATGAAAATCGAGGTTGAAACCGAAACACTGGACGAGGTAAGACAGGCGCTGGACGCCGGAGCGGACATTATAATGCTTGACAATATGAGCATTGAGCTTATGACCCAGGCCGTTTCGCTTATCGGCGGTAGGGCTCTAACCGAGGCCTCCGGCAACATGGGAGACAGGAACCTGTCAGAAGTTGCAAAAACCGGCGTTGACTACATCTCTATCGGTGCCTTGACGCACAGCGTAAAGTCTCTGGATATCAGTCTTAAATTTAAAAGTTGAAAGATAAGCAACAATAATACCCGCGGTGACGTTTTTTTACGTTTCTGCGGGTAATTTTGTTCAAAAAAGTTTACAATTTAGTAAAAAACAAAACATGAAATGCGCTTGACTGTACTTCATAGTAATTTTACAATTAATATCTCTGAGTATATGAGCATTAATCGTGCATTTCGATAAATTCAGACAACGTATTATGCGGGAATATCCCGCTCAGGCAGGAGACTATTATGGCGAGCTTCGTTCACTTTGAAAATGTCTGCAAATATTATAAAACCGGAGAAACCTCAATCGCCGCTGCCGACCACGTCAGCTTTGATATCGAAAAGGGCGAGTTCTGCGTAATCGTCGGTCCCTCCGGCGCAGGAAAAACCACTGTTTTAAACATACTTGGCGGAATGGATTCGTGTGACGAGGGCCTCATACTCCTTGACGGGCAGGAAATCAGCTCATTTTCGCAAAGAAAGCTCACAATGTACCGCCGCTATGATGTGGGCTTTGTTTTTCAGTTCTATAATCTGGTTCAAAATCTGACGGCGCTCGAAAATGTTGAGCTTGCCGGTGAAATCTGCCGTGACCCTCTCCCCGCTGCTGACACTCTTGCAAAGGTCGGACTTTCCGAGAGGCTCGACAACTTTCCCGCGCAGCTCTCCGGCGGTGAACAGCAGCGCGTTTCAATCGCCCGTGCGTTGGCAAAAAACCCGAAAATTCTCCTCTGCGACGAACCTACCGGCGCTTTGGACTATATGACTGGCAAACAGGTGCTTAAGCTTTTACAGGACACCTGCAGGAACACTGGAAGAACGGTTATTGTAATCACACACAATACCGCAATTACCGCAATGGCAGATAGGGTAATTCACATAAAAAACGGACGGGTTACAAAGATTGACGTCAACGAAAATCCCGTGCCCGTTGAAAGGATAGAGTGGTAAATGCGCAGAACGTATAGAAAAAACCTTCTGCGTACCGTTAAGGGCACATTCGGACGCTTTGCGGCTATTTTTGCTATCGTTGCGCTGGGAGTGGGCTTTCTGGCAGGGCTTCTGTCCTCCACGCCCGATATGCGCTACTCTTTTGATAAATACTTCGACGATAATTCAATGTACGACATACGGGTTATGGGCGATCTTGGCCTTACAAACGAGGATGTTGCTCAACTGCGCTTCATTGAGGGCGTTGATAAGGTTCAGCCTGGTTATATAGCGGACGCGCTGCTGACTTCCGTCAGCGGAGTTGATTACACCACTCGTCTGCACAGCCTTAATCTTGACGGCGATACCGTGCTTAACCGCCCTGAGCTCACCTCAGGGCGCTTTCCGCGCAGTCCGGGCGAATGTGTCGTCGTGAACGTACCTCTCAGCGGCAAATCAAAGCTTCATATCGGCGACACGCTGACGGTTTCCGAAAACGATACGAACTCGGACGAGCTCCTGAATTCAAAAAAGTTTATAATAGTCGGGTTTGCGGATTACTGCCAGTATTTCTCCGCCGAAAAGGAATACACAAAAATCGGCAGCGGAATCATCGACGCTTTTCTGCTGGTTCCGGACGAAAGCTTCAAAACCGACGTCTACACGGATGTTTACGTTACCGTCAAGGGGGCGCTTGACCTGACCTGCCTCACGGACGAGTATCAATCGCATGTCGACGAAACAGCTGAAAAAATCAAAGCCATATCATCCGCACGCAGCAGGATTCGCTATAATCAGGTTGTGAGCGATGCTAACGAAAAGCTAAGCGACGCCAAGTCGGAATATAACGACGCGAAGGCAACTGCCGATGATAAGCTCTCGGACGCTTTAATAAAGCTTGAAAGCGGTGAAAAGCAGCTTGCTGACGGCGAGAAACAGCTTGCTGACGCAAAAAAACAGCTCGATGAAAATGAAAACACGCTTAACGAGAATGACACCAAGCTTAACAGCAGTGAGCGTGAAATGAAAGCGCAGTTTGCCGCTGCCGAGACACAGCTTGATGCCGCACAGCGCAAAATTGATGATAACCGCAAAACTGCGAACAGCAACCTGGCATCAGCGGAAAAGGAGCTCTCCTCCTGCAATCTAGACGGACTCCAGCAGTCGCAGTTTGACAAGCTGCGCAAACTTCCTGTCGCCTATCCCACACTTTCCGATCAGCTTCAGAAGCTTTCGGACGACAGCACAAGGCTCGATAAAATCGCAGTCAGACTTGCCGAAATAGGAGCACTTATCGGCAGCGGGCACGCGGAATACGCGGACGAAGCGGCGGCTCTTGCCGCTGAAAGAGATAATCTGGAGGCTGAAATCCAGAGTATATCCTCGAGCGACGGCTATAAAGCATTTGCGCAGGGCGTTTGGTATCTTCAGATGACCGGTGCCGCTTCCACTAATTTGCCGCCTCTCGCTGTAAAACTCGGGAGTCTTGACGCGGCTTTCGCAAAGCTAGACGAAGGACAGACAGAGCTTGATGCGCAGCGCAAAGACCTTGCTGCAAAAAAATCGAGCGCCGAAAAAGAGCTTTCGGACGCGGGTGAGAAGCTTGCCTCCGGCAGGGCGGAGCTTGAGACGGCAAAAAGTCAATATCAGGACGAGCTGAAAAAGCTGAACAGCTCAAAATTCACGCTTGCGGAGAACCGAAAAAAATACGAAGACGCCAAAGCCGAGGCGGACACATCCCTTACGGACGGCGCACAGCAAATATCAAACGCGGAAGAAAAGATTTCTAAAATTAAAATGCCCGACTGGTATGTCTATACGCGGGCAAACAGCATCAGCTACGCTTCAATTTCGGCTAACATTGAAAAGGTAAACGCGATTGCAAAGATTTTTCCCTTCTTCTTCTTCCTTGTCGCGGCGCTTGTCGCCCTCACAACGATGACGCGTATGGTTGAGGACGAAAGGCTCCAGATAGGCACGATGAAGGCTCTGGGCTACAGTCGGAACGCCATAATGGGCAAATATATTCTCTATGCGCTCTCCGCCTCAGTTCTGGGAAGCGCAGTCGGAGTGGTCGTCGGGCTGAGGCTCTTTCCCGCTGTCATCTGGAACGCATACACGATGATGTACGAGCTGCCAAGCTTTTATTATCCTTTAAACTGGGTCTTCGTGCTTGGCACCAGCGGAGCGGCAATCCTCTGCACACTTCTCGCGACGACAAACGCCTGCAGGGCAACCTTAAAGGAAAAGCCCTCCCAGCTCATGCTCGTCAAAGCTCCGGACCCCGGCAAACGAGTTCTGCTGGAGCGGATTACGCCCATCTGGAAGCGCATGAAATTCACCCATAAGGTAACGGCGCGGAACCTTTTCCGATACAAAAAGCGGTTTTTTATGACTACAATCGGAGTCGCCGGCTGCACAGCCCTTCTGGTTGCCGGCTTTGGACTGCACGATTCGTTTTCGGACATCGCCGAAAGGCAGTTCGGCGCAATCCAGTCCTTTGATATCATGGCTCCTTACGACGGTGAGCAGAATATGGATAACTCTCAGCTTCAGGCTCTGCTCGGGGACAGCGACAATGTTTCCGGCAGCACAGTCGTCAATTACGAGGCCGTCAATGTATCCGGCAAAGAAAATTCACTGGAGGTCTACACCTTTATACCCGAGAACGCCTCCGACCTTAACGGCTTTGTCACGCTCCGTGAAAGAGAAAACGGAAAAGCTGTCGGCTTTGGCGAAAACAGCGTCGTTATCACAGAAAAGGCGAGTGAAATACTCAAGGTAAAGATTGGCGATACGGTAACTCTGACCTCCAAAAGCGGCGATAAGGGCGAATTCAAAATAAGCGGTATCTGCGAAAACTATCTGAGAAACTACATCTATATGACCGAGGGCACCTATGAAGCGGCTATGGGGCACAGCGCACAGCAAAACCTTCTGCTTGTACGTTTGACCGAAAACGGTATCTCGGCAAAAACCGATATAGGCAAAAGCATTCTCGCGACAGGCGCTGTCAGCGGAATCAGCTACACCTCAAACTCAAAGGACGCCTTTTCGCTGGCGCTTGACAAGATTGACACCATTGTCTTTGTCATAATACTGAGTGCGGGTGCGCTGGCCTTCGTCGTGCTTTATAACCTGACCAATATAAACATTTCGGAACGGGTCAAGGAAATCGCGACTATCAAGGTGCTCGGCTTCAACGACCGTGAGGTCAACGCCTATATCAACCGCGAATCAGTCGTGCTTTCTGTCATAGGTACGCTCGTCGGGCTGGTGCTGGGAATCTTTCTGCACAGGTATATCGTCAGCAGCGCGGAGCTGACCAGCATGATGTTCGGCCGCACAGTCAAGGCGCTGAGCTTTGTTTACTCCGCCGCGCTGACCTTGCTCTTCAGTATCCTTGTAAACCTCATTATGAGCCGGAAGCTGCACAGAATCAGCATGGTCGAAAGCATGAAGGCTCCGGAATAAGTTAAGTGCCGGCGAAAAAAATTTTTCGCCGGCACTTAACTTATTAATGTGTATGCTATTAAAGCCCACTGTTTTTATTCACCGGCCAACCAGATGTAGTGCAGCTTTTTGATTACAGAGAGTATTCTGCGGGTGGATTACCGGAGAAATTGGCAATCACTGCCTTGGCATCTGCCAAATAGAATACTTCAAAAATGGGGTTCATTGCAGTCTGATACTGGCCCTTGACGATGGGATTGTTCATGCAGCCTTCCTTGACGGCCATGTTGTTCTCAAAAACGGCCTTGCCGTTCAGGCGAATCCAAGCGTAGCTGGGGCTTGATACGGAAAGCTCTACAAAGGGATTCTGCTGCATATCTTTGTATACGTCCTTATGGCTGTTGGTGCAGAACCACAGCTTGCCGTCTTTTTCAAAGCAGAACATAAAAGGGCGGCATTTTGCTTTGCCGTCACGACCTACGGTAGCCAGATACTGGACAGGATTTTCAGACAGGAACTTCACGACTTCATTCATGATAATATACCTCCAAAAGTATAGATGATTTTTGAGCTTGCAATTGCTTGCTTGTGATACTATAATAATTTCATAGAGCCGTAATGTAAAGTAAGCACTAAATTGTGCGATAGTACCCATATTGATACTATCGTATAACAGCAAGCGTTTGGGGGTGTTCATTATGCTTGAAAAGGAAGAGTTGCCAGCCTGTCCGGTTGAAACCACTCTGCTTTTAATAAGTGACCGCTGGAAGGTTTTAATTTTGCGCGACCTAATGGGCGGCACAAAACGCTTTGGGGAACTTAAAAAATCAATTGGAAGCGTTACACAAAAAGTGCTGACCGCCAATTTACGCGATATGGAAGAAAAGGGCTTGCTCACCCGTAAGGTTTACGCAGAGGTACCTCCTCGTGTGGAATACTCTCTAACTGAAACAGGTTATAGTTTGAAGCCGGTTTTAGACGCCATGATGGAATGGGGCACTGTGTATAAACAAAAAATGGGTGATTCTTTGCTGTAAGCGTGGTACAGTTATCTCTTAATAACAATGAGGTGCGATGCAAACTTCTGTACTGCATCGCACCTTTAATAATAAAATGTATTCTTTTAAAAATCCTTTGTTTTTAAACTGCCAGCCAATTGGACATAAAACTCTCTAACGTCGAAGCCGTTGATATTTTCTCGATTGAGGTCGATAACATCAGCATGCGTAATCCCGCGTTTTCCCTTTACGGCAAGAAGTGTAAAGTTTGTGCCCCATTTTGCCGACTCAACCGAGACCAGACCGTCATTTGCACCATCAAAGTGCCGAACAAGAGGATAGCTGATATTCAGCGGAAATTTCCCGCTTCGCGCGTTGTTTGATTTTGAAGCGACGCTTTGATACAAAACGCCCTCCTTGTCCTTTGCGACGGAGTTTATTTCAGCGCAGCGTGAAGCGGTAAGGTCTGTAACCGCCGCTAAGAAGTCGGGACTTTGGTCTCCTAGCTTTTTTAGGGCTTGATTATAATTGTTGGCAAGCGTATTTTTAAATTTTTCAGGCGCTTTATTCAATAGATATTCCGCAAAAATGCAGCCTCTGTGGGGCGTGTTTATTGTAGTCAACGAGGCGACGTATTCGTCCGCGCCAAGACAACTTATGGCATAGCGTGCGTCGAGTCCGCCTTTTGAATGGGCGATTATATTGACCTTCTCGCAGCCTGTTTTATTCACAACATCCTTAATCCGCTCCACAAGTTCTTCCGCACTGTCTTCCACAGATGATGCGGATTGCTGCTTTCCATAGAATATCTTGGCGCCGTTTGCCTCAAGCTCGCCCGGTATGCGCCCCCAATAATTGAAATACTTAATATCGCGAAAGAATACTCCGTGCACGAAAAGAAGAGGATATTTGGTCTTGCAAACCTCTAAATGACGGCGTTCTTTATTCAACTGTGCTTTTTTTGTTTCAAAGTCACACTCGCTGTAGACTGTTTTCAAAATTTTGAATAGTGCAATTAGATTAGCAATAGGTATCCATCCGACCAGAATCCCAATTACTCTAATTTTTACACCCAGCTGAACAGAAGTGCAGTATACACGGATAATCCCATTCCAGAATAGTGTCGATTCGACAATGATTACGACTAAGCAATGAATATAAAACGGGTAAAGCATGAGTAGCCCCGGAACAACAGCACCAACAGAAACTACGCCGAGTGTGTTAATAAATGTTGTAATTATAAACAGCGCTAAAAGCTCCGCACCGCCTGACATAGTTCTAATTCGTTTATCCGGATATTTTCTCACTGAAGCGAAGATATTGAGCCGAGCAAAGCACACGAGTGTCAATATGATAAAAACAATTATCCATACTTTGTCTGCAGAGCAAACAGTGTAAAGTAGATAGCAGTTTGCAACCAGAAGCACAACCATCAAATTGAATACTCTTTTTAAGCTTTTCACTATATACCCCCTAACCAAAATATACTAACATATCTAATGCTTTTCTACAACAATGGAGATACCTGTGCTTTAAATTAATAAAAAGGAACGGGCGTGTGCCCGTTCCTTTACTTATATTTACTTTTGCTTAGTCAACGTCGGATATCAGACCGTAGCCGCCGTTATTGCGGCGATAGACAATTGCAAAGGCGTTGCCCTCCGACTGGTTCTTGAAAGCAAAGAACTCATGCTCCAGAAGATTCATCTGCAAAATAGCTTCTTCAGGCGTCATGGGCTTTATCGGGAAGCGCTTCGAGCGAACAATATTGAAATCTTTTTCTTCATCCTCCGGAATGAAGCTCTCTGCCGCATCCTTTTCGAATGCGCCCTCGCGCAGGCGTTTCTCAAGACGGGTCTTATTTTTTCTGATCTGGCTTTCGATTGAGGCGCAGGCAGAGTCGATTGAGGCGCGCATATCGCCCGTCAGCTCGCTGACCCTGTAGAACATGCCGTTATTTTCAATAGTTACTTCTGCTCTGTATCTGCCTCTTTCGGAGCTGAATGTAATAAAGGCTTTTGAATCTCCACGGAAGAAGCGATCAATCTTGCCAACCTTGCGCTCGGCATATTCTTTGATCTCATCTGGTACCTTAATTTTCTTTTCTGTTACTGTGAATTTCATAATGTACAACTCCTTCTTGTGGCGCAATGCCTTGATGTTAGAGGAGCCGATCCGGGGGAGCCGAAACCGCCCCTCCTATATAATAATTATATCATAATTTCTTTGGAACACAATTGTTATTATATCTAAATCCTTCTAACCCATATAGTGAAACCATCTGATGAACGCGAGTACTTCGATTACGACCTTTGTATTTGTCTTTTTATTCCTTATAAGTGTTGAAAAACGGTAAAAATGTGATATCATATAAGTTACGCTATATTTTCTCTATTGCTAGGAGGTAATTTTAAGCTATGGCAAAAAAGCAGTTCAAGACAGAATCAAAGAGAATTCTGGAGCTGATGATTAACTCAATCTACACGCATCCGGAAATTTTCCTGAGAGAAATCATCTCCAACGCGAGCGACGCTATTGACAAGCTCTGCTACCTTTCGCTTACCGATGAAAATGTCGGCATGCAGCGCTCCGATTTTCGAATCAAGCTCGGCTTTTCGGAAGAGGACCGCATCATCAGCGTTTCCGACAACGGCATCGGCATGACGAAAGAGGAGCTTGAAAACAATCTCGGCGTTATCGCAAAGAGCGGCTCGCTCAAATTCAAAAGCGAGATGGAAAAATCCGGCGAGGCTTCCGACCTTGACATTATCGGGCAGTTCGGCGTCGGCTTCTACTCCGCTTTTATGGTTTCCGATAAGGTCGTCGTTATAACGAAGGCCTACGGCTCCGACACGGCCTATAAGTGGGAAAGCACAGGCACGGACGGCTATACGGTCGAAGAATGCCAAAAGGACAGCGTCGGAACGGACGTTATCATGCACATAAAGCAGGATGTCGAGGAAAGCGAATATACCCGTTTCCTGAACGATATGTCTATCGGGCAGCTCGTTAAAAAATACAGCGACTTTATCCGCTGGCCTATCGTCATTGACGCGACTGACTTTGAGGAAGTCGAGACCGGCGAACTTGATGCTGACGGAAAACCTGTCACAAAAGAGGTTCCCAAGACGGTTGAACAGGTTATAAACAGCATGGTTCCGATTTGGCAGCGTTCAAAGGACGAGGTCACGAAGGAAGAGTCCGACGAGTTCTATAAGAACATCTATTACGACTATGAGCCTCCGGTGTCGACGATACGCGTAAGCGCCGAAGGTCAGGTTTCCTATAAGGCAATGGTCTTTATTCCCGGCAGAGCGCCCACAAACTTCTTTTCCGACCTGTTCGAGCCGGGGCTCCAGCTGTATTCAAACGGCGTTATGATAATGGAGCGCTGCAAGGATGTAATTCCCGACTGCTTCCGTTTTGTGCGCGGCGTTGTGGACAGCCCCGATTTTCCGCTCAACATTTCACGCGAAACCCTGCAGAGCGGCAGACAGCTCAAGATTATCCAGACAAACCTTGAAAAAAAGGTTAAAAATGAGCTGCGCAGAATGATGGACGAGGAGCCCGAAAACTACGAGAAGTTCTACGGCGCTTTCAGCATGCAGATTAAATACGGCATAGTCGAGAACTACGGCGAAAAGAAGGACATGCTCATGGACCTTCTGATGTTCTATTCCAGCAAGGAAAAAGAGCTTGTGCCTCTCCGTGAATACAAGGGAAAAATGCCCACGGAACAAAAGTTCATTTATTACGTCTGTACTGACAGTATTGCTAAGGCGGAAAGTCTGCCGCAGGCTGAGCTTGTGCGCGACAAGGGCTTTGAGATATTCTATATGACGGACGAGGTCGATGACTTCATTATCCGTCAGCTTAAGGAATATGAGGGCGTAAAGTTCTGCAACATCACGAACGATGACCTCGGGCTTGAAACTGAGGAGGAGAAAACCGAAGCTGACAAGAAGCTAGAAGAAAACAAGGAACTTCTGGACTTCGTGAAAGAAACTCTGGGCAACGGCGTATCGGACGTCCGTTTGAGCCACAAGCTCGTAAGTCACCCCGTCTATCTCACCTCCGAAGGCGAGATTTCCATTGAGATGGAAAAATATTTTACGCTCATGAAGAACGAAGCAGCACAGAATATCAGAGCAAAAAGAGTTCTGGAGCTCAACAGCGAGCACCACGCCTATAAAGCTCTCAAGGAAGCCTTTGAAACCGACAGGGACAAGGCCGCAAAGCTTGCGAAGATTCTGCATGCTCAGGCTCTGCTGATTGCCGGTCTGCCCCTTGAAAACGCGGCTGAATACACCGAGCTCATCTGCGAACTGTTTTAGTATTCAACATTTTACGGAATGAACGATGACCGTTTCTCCGACAAAAAGGGGAAGCGGTCATCAGTTCTGACGCAAATTCCATTTCTGCCGATACATTACATTGACATAGACTCACATTTTATATAAAATGATTTTTGATATTCCAGAAAGGAGCGTAAATTATGGAGCGTATGCTCGGTGTCTACATACATATACCATTTTGCGCGAGCAAATGCTCATACTGCGATTTTTACTCTCTTGCCGGTCAGGAAATCAAGATGGAAAAATACCAGCGCGCTCTTATTAAGCATATCGAAGAAGCCGCTCCGCAGATGGAGCCGTATTACATCGACACTATTTATTTTGGCGGCGGTACTCCCAGCTTTTACGGGGCAAAATATATCTGCGAAATTTTTAATACACTGAAGCGCACGGCGAAGGTTCTGAAATCCGCCGAGGTCACTGTTGAAATGAACCCCGATACCGTGACGGCGGACGAGCTTCGTATGCTGAAAAGCGAGGGTGTAAACCGCATTTCGCTCGGCGTACAGTCAGCGAACGACGACATTTTGAAGCTCATCAGCCGCCGGCACAGCTTTAAGCAGGCGGAGCAGGCGGTGCGGCTTGCGAAGGCCGAGGGCTTTGACAATATTAGTCTCGACCTTATCTACGGTCTGCCGAGCCAGACGAAAAACGACTGGGCGGACACACTTTCAAAATGTCTCGCTCTCCGTCCCCAGCATTTTTCCTGCTACGGTCTGAAGCTTGAGGACGGCACACCGATTTGCAAATACCGCAACTCCGCGTTTTTGCCCGATGACGACGATCAGGCGGACATGTACCTCTATATGACGGACATTCTGGAGCACTACGGTTATCCGCAGTACGAAATTTCGAATTTTTCCCTGCCCGGCAAAGAGTCCAAGCACAACCTTAAATACTGGCAGCTGGACGACTATATGGGCTTCGGTCCGGGCGCCCATTCCTTTGTGGGCGGCATACGCTACAGCTATGTCCGCGACCTTGACAAATACATCGAAGGAATATCCGGAAACGCGGATATAATCGACGAATACGAGGAAACTGACAAGCTCGGAAGAGCGGCGGAATACATCATGCTCGGCATGAGAACCATACGCGGTATTTCTAAAGACGAATACACCACCGTTTACAGAAGCGGTTTTGATAAAATCGAATATCTCTTGAGCGAATATGCGAAAAAGGGCTGGACAAGGCAAAACGGCGACAGCTGGAACTTCACTTCATCGGGCTTTCTGCTTTCGAACATTCTGATAGGCACTCTGCTTGAAGCTCAGTCTCAGGCAAAAATGAACGCAAATCCTTGGATGATCGAAACTCCGGAAAATACCGCTCCGGAAACTCCGGCTTCAGAAAAAGCGGACGAGGATAATCCGCAGGAATAGTCAATAATATAGACAACGCAAGACATATAAAATTCAGGGGAAGTGGACAACATTAAACTGGTCAGCGGAAAATCAAACAGTAACGGAAATCACGAAAGATCAGACAGGAACAGACAGCCAGCTCAGGTTCAGAACCGCACGGTCAGACCTGCGCAGCCGACGCCTATAAGGCCGCAGGAAAGACCTGTCAAAAAGGCTCCGAGGGCGAAAAGGCAGAATGGAACCGGAGGAAGAAAGGCAATCGTTGCCATAGCCATAGTTCTGGCTGTGGTATTCGCGGGCTTTGCCGGACTCGGTATATACGCGAATTCGCTTGAAACCATTTTCCCTAAAGTCAGCATGGAGGGAACGGACCTCTCGGGCATGACCTCCTCAGAGGCGGCCGATGCTCTGGTTGCAAACAATATAGGCACAGACGATGACAAAACGCTCACCGTTTCCCTTCCTGCGGGCTGCGAGCTGTCAATAAGCGGCAAGGACGCGGGCAGCTATCTCTCGGCACCGGATGCCGCGGTCTATGCTTATAACGCCTGCCACGGCGGTTCCTTCATTGCGAACACAACAAACTACATAAAGTGTGTTTTTTCCGGTATGAAGCTTGCGGCTTCAAACGGAGAGAGTATCAACGAGGATTACCTTCGTGGCAAGATTTACGAGGGCGCAAAGCAGTCCAGCCTTAAGCTTATGCAGTCCAGCGTCGACATCGGCGAGGACAGCATAAAAGTCGTCAAGGGCGCAAGCTCCATCCAGATCAATTCGGACGAGCTGTACAGCATGATCAAGGACGCGCTGGTAAAGGGCACTTACGATCCCATCAAATATAATCCTACGGCTGTCGAAGGCTCAAAGACGGACAAAATCGACCTTAAGGAACTTTATGACACAGTTTTCGAAGAGCCGGTCAACGCTGTGTATGACCCTGCAACAAAGGCTGCGACAGCGCATGTGACGGGCAGGAGCTTTGACATTGACGCCGCGCAGAAGCTCTGGGATGACGCTAAAAACGGCGATGAAGTCGTTATTCCTCTAATTAAGACAGAACCCGAGATAACAACCGATAAGCTCAATTCCATGCTTTTTGCGGATCTTCTCGCTCAAAAGAGCACTACTCTTCAGGGCAGCTCGGCCAACCGCGTAAATAACGTCTCAAAAGCCGCTTCGACCATCAACGGCATAATATTGAATCCCGGTGAGGAATTTTCATACAACAAGACCCTTGGCCAGCGCACAAAGGCTAACGGCTATCTGGAGGCCGGCGCCTATTCGGGCGGTCAGGTGGTTCAGGAGATTGGCGGCGGTATCTGTCAGGTATCTTCTACACTCTATTACTGTACGCTGATATCAAACCTTGAGATTACCGAAAGAACCTGCCATTATTTTGGGGTCAGCTATCTGCCCGCAGGACTTGACGCAACCGTCAGCTGGCCGACGCCCGACTTCAAGTTTAAAAACAACGGCACATATCCTATCAAGATACTGGCTGCCGTTGACAAGGCCAAGAACACCGTAAGCGTTCAGATTTACGGCTCGAATCCTGACGGAATAAGGGTTGAAATGACCACCAGTTCCTGGAAGCTCGCCGACGGCTACGGTGCGCAGTCCACCCGCAACGTCTATGACAAGGACGGAAAGCTTATCAGCAGCAAGGCCGAGTCGAAGAGCAGATACTATTATCATACGAGCCCCAGCCCCTCGGTGAGTCCGTCCGCTTCCGCCTCGCCCAGCGCAGCCCCTACACCGAGCGCAGCACCGACACCTACGCATCCCGTTACACCGACTCCGAGCGCATCGGTCAATCCTGTGTCGGGAACGGATGTTGTGGGCTAAAAAATCTACTTATGTGAAAAGCACGCACGAAATCCAAAGTGCTTAAAATACAGGAGGAAACAAAATGAGCAAAGGAACATTCTACATCACAACTCCGATTTACTATCCGTCGGATAAGCTTCACATCGGGCACGCTTACTGCACCGTAGCAACGGACACTATAGCGCGCTATAAGCGAATGTGCGGCTATGATGTCATGTTCCTGACAGGTACAGACGAGCATGGCCAGAAAATTGAGGAAAAGGCCAAAGCCAAGGGAGTCAGCCCCAAGCAGTTTGTAGACGAAATTGTCGAGGGCGAGCGCGGAATTCTCGACCTGTGGAAGCTCATGAACATCTCAAACGACCGCTTTATCCGCACGACTGACGACTATCACGTCGAGTCGATACAGAAGATTTTCAAGCAGATGTACGACAAGGGAGACATCTACAAGGGCTCCTACAAGGGCAAATACTGCACCCCCTGCGAGAGCTTCTGGACGGAGAGTCAGCTCAAGGACGGCAAATGCCCCGACTGCGGGCGCGAGGTACACGACGCAGAGGAGGAAGCCTATTTCTTCCGCCTTTCCAAATACGCGGACAGAATACAGGCGCTTCTCGAGACTCCCGGTTTTCTTGAGCCCGCCTCCCGCGTCAACGAAATGATAAATAACTTTATAAAACCGGGGCTTGAGGATTTGTGCGTTTCCCGCACGACCTTCACCTGGGGAATACCCGTTACCTTCGACCCCGGACACGTTGTGTATGTCTGGGTAGACGCGCTTTCGAACTACATCACAGCGCTCGGCTACGACAACGACAAATATAACGATTTTGATAAATACTGGCCCGCCGTGCACATGGTCGGCAAGGAAATCGTGCGTTTCCACTCAATTATCTGGCCCGCGATGCTCATGAGCCTTGAGCTTCCGCTCCCGAAGAAGGTCTACGGCCACGGCTGGCTGCTTATGGACGGCGGCAAGATGTCTAAGTCCAAGGGCAATGTGGTTGACCCCTATCTGCTCTCGGAGCGCTACGGCGTTGACAGCCTGCGTTATTTCCTGATGCGCGATTTTCCCCTCGGCTCGGATGGCAACTTCTCAAACGAGCTGCTCATCAGCCGCATAAACTCCGACCTTGCCAACGATTTTGGAAACCTCGTTTCCCGCACGACCGCGATGGTGTTCAAGTATTTCGGCGGAACTCTGCCGACCGAACGCGTATCTGAGCCCATTGACGATGAGCTTGTCTCCATGGCGAAAAATCTGCGCGGCCTCTATGAGCAGAATATGGAAAGCTTTGCAACGCAGTCCGCTGTGCTTGAGGTGTTCAAGGTTATCTCCCGCGCGAACAAGTATATCGACGAAACCGCCCCCTGGGTGCTTGCAAAGGACGAAAAAAACAAAGCGCGCCTTGCTACGGTCATGTACAACCTGCTCGAGACCATACGTATAACCACCACCCTGCTGCAGCCCGTCATGCCCGAAAGCTGTGAAAAGGCTTTTGCGCAAATCGGTGCGGCGGAAAAGGACAAGACGTGGGACAACGCGAATATTTTTGGCGTACTGCCCGCAAATGTTACTGTCCAAAAGGGTGAAACCCTGTTCCCACGCATCGACATGGAAAAAGAGCTCGACTATCTTGAAAGTCTGAGCGGAGCCAAGGCCGAGCCGGAAGCGCCCGCAATTCCGACGGTTACGATTGACGAATTCGCAAAAGTTCGTATGACGGTCTGTAAGGTACTCGAATGCGAAAACGTAAAGAAATCGGATAAGCTTCTCCGTTTCAAGCTCGACGACGGCTCGGCAGTTCCGCGCCAGATATTCTCCGGCATTGCCAAATTCTATAAGCCCGAAGAGCTCGTCGGCAAAACTGTTGTCGCCTGCACAAACCTGCCACCGCGCAAGATGATGGGCGACGAGTCAAACGGCATGCTCCTCTCCGCCGAAAAGGACGGAACACTCAACCTGCTGATGCTCGACGGCGCCGTTCCCGCAGGCTCGATTATCTGCTGAGACAATATTTACGATAATATTCTACTATTAAGATAAATATATGGCTTCGCCTCAATGAGGCGAAGCCATATATTTATGTGGTTCATATTTTAATCCAATGTTTTTCCACCCCTACGGCTGTCAATAAAAACCATAAGTGCCGCAATGTCCGCGGGCGACACGCCCGAAATACGGCTTGCCTGCCCGAAGTTTTCGGGGCGTATTTTCGTTAGCTTCTGCCGCGCTTCGATGCGAAGTCCAGTAACGGTTCCATAATCAATGTCCGGCGGCAACTTGCGGTTTTCCATCTTTGAAAACTCCCTGACCTCCCTGAGCTGACGGTCAATATACCCCGCATATTTCAGCTGTATCTCGGCCTGCTCAGTAACCGCGCGCGCAAGCCCGGGCCGCCCTGAATCGAAAGGCGCAAGGTCGTCATATCCGATTTGCGGGCGGCGCAGAAGCGTCGCGAGATTTATGCCGGATACAGGCGGAGTCGTCCCCTTTGATATAAGCATCTCGCAGAGCGCGTCCGTCGGCGGAACATAGGTGTTTTCCAGTCTTTCAAGTTCCTTTTCAACGGCTTCGTATTTTTCCATAACGGCCTTGTATTGCTCTTCGGAAATGAGTCCTATGCGTCTTCCGTAATGCGAGAGCCTGATGTCGGCGTTGTCCTGACGGTGCAGGAGTCTGTATTCAGTGCGCGAGGTCATCATGCGATAGGGCTCGTTTGTGCCCTTGGTGACGAGGTCGTCGATGAGTGTGCCGATATAGCCGTCGCTGCGCTTGAGTATGAGAGGCTCCTCGCCCTTAATCTTCAGCGCGGCGTTCACACCCGCTATAAGCCCCTGCGCCGCCGCTTCCTCATAGCCTGAGGAACCGTTGAACTGTCCCGCGCCGTAGAGTCCGGATATTTTCTTGGTTTCCAGCGTAGCGTAAAGCTCCGTCGGGTCAACGCAGTCGTATTCTATCGCGTAGGCGGGACGTGTCATCTCCGCGTGCTCAAGGCCGGGAATGGTATGGAGCATTGCAATCTGCACTTCTTCCGGCATGGAGGATGAAAAGCCCTGAAGATAGACCTCCTCGGTATCGAGCCCCATCGGTTCAACAAAAAGCTGGTGTCTGGGCTTATCGGCAAAGCGCACTACTTTGTCCTCAATCGAAGGGCAGTAGCGCGGGCCGACGCCCTCAATAACTCCACTGTAAAGCGGGCTGCGGTGCAGGTTCGCTCTTATTATCTCGTGGGTTCTCTCGTTTGTATAGGTAAGATAGCAGGATGCGAGATTTTCAAGCTTAGCTGTAGTGCGATAGGAGAATGGGACAATTACCTCGTCGCCGGGCTGAATATCCATTTTTGAAAAATCCACTGTCCTGCGGTTTATACGCGGAGGAGTACCGGTTTTAAATCGCCTGATTGAAAGCCCCAGCTTTTCAAGGCAGGTTCCCAGCGGAACTGCGGCCGAATTCCCGTCGGGCCCCGATTCGCGCAGCACGTCGCCGATGATTGTTCTGCCCTTGAGATAAGTACCGGTGCAGATTACAGCGGCCCTACAGTAATAGGCGGCGCCGGTCTGTGTGCGCACAAAGGAAACTTTGCTGTTTTCAGTTCCTATTTCGACGATTTCCGCCTGCTTTACACGCAGATTCTCCTGAAGCTCCAGAGTGTGCTTCATTACGCTCTGATATTTGCGCCTGTCCGCCTGCGCACGGAGCGAATGTACGGCGGGGCCTTTTCCGAGATTCAGCATACGGTACTGTATGCAGGCTTTGTCTGCGGCAACGGCCATTTCTCCGCCGAGCGCATCAAGCTCGCGGACAAGATGTCCCTTTCCGGTTCCGCCAATCGCGGGATTGCAGGGCATATTGCCGCAGGCATCCATATTAATTGTAAAAATCATCGTGTCAAGTCCCATACGGGAGCAGGCAAGAGCCGCCTCTATTCCCGCGTGACCCGCTCCGATGACCGCAACGTCGCATTTTCCAGCGTCATAATCCATAGCAAGTGAACCCTCCCGTGCTCGGACGTGAAAACATCATAGCTGTTATTATAGTCCATCATTCATTCGCGTGCAAATTTTTTTAATAGCCATATTTTGCTTTGAAAATGCCAAATTTTCTAAATATGCTTGACAAACAAAAGCGGAGGGCGTACATTGACTGTGTTAGTACAAGTAATACAGACAAAACTAACTCAGGGGGTGCTTGTTTGTTTTCTATAAATTACAGAGATTCTCGTCCGATATACGAACAAGTCAAGGATAGTCTGCGCAGATCAATTATCACGGGCGTACTTAAGGCGGACGAAAAAGTCCCCTCGGTCCGCGACCTGGCGGGACAGCTTGCGATTAATCCGAACACTATACAAAAAGCCTACCGCGAGCTTGAAACAGAGGGCTATATCTACTCCGTTCCGGGCAAGGGCAGCTTTGTGGGCGAGTGCGGTGAAGCGATTGAGGCGCGTAAAACGGAGCTATACGGTCACCTTGACGCAACGGTCACGGACATTTTGCATCTTGGTGTGACGAAAGACGAGATATGCGGTCACATCAGCAATTACGGACACAGGGGGGACAGTCAATGATAGAGGTAAGAAATGTCACAAAGAGCTTTGACGGCTTCAAGGCTCTGGACGAGCTTTCTATAAACGTTCCGTCCGGCGCGATATACGGACTCGTCGGGCCAAATGGGGCAGGTAAATCGACTATAATCCGTCATATAACCGGCATCTACCGTCAGGACGAGGGCGAAGTGCTTGTAAACGGCAAACCGGTGTTTGAAAACCCAGAAATTAAAAAAGACATAGCATATATTCCGGATGATGTCTTCTTTTTCACACAATCTACAATCAAGGACATGATGAAGTTCTATAAGGGTGTATGTCCAAATTTCTCCGTCGAGCGCTATGAGAAGCTTCGGGCAGCCTTTGACCTGAACGATAACGCAAAGATGCGCAGTCTATCAAAGGGTATGCAGAAGCAGGCGGCGTTCTGGCTCATGGTTTCCATGTGTCCGAAGGTGCTGGTGCTGGATGAGCCCGTGGACGGACTCGACCCTGTAATGCGCCGTCAGGTATGGAGCATACTTATGGCGGACGTCGCGGAATATGGAACGACGGTTCTTGTTTCCTCACACAATCTCCGTGAGCTGGAGGATGTCTGCGATCACGTCGGCATAATGAACAGGGGAAAGCTGCTGCTTGAGCGCAATCTATCCGATCTTCAGGATAATATCGCTAAGGTTCAGCTCGCCCTGCCGGACGGGAAAGCACTGCCGGAGGATCTCAGAATACTCCACCACAGCTCGACGGGCAGACTTCAGACGATAATCGTTCGGGGACAGGCGGAGGAGATTACGAACAAACTTGCAACCTGCGAGCCGCTGTTCATGGATGTTATCCCCCTGTCGCTTGAAGAAATCTTTATTTACGAGTTAGGAGGCGAGCACTATGAAGTCAAAGACATCATACTTTAACCGCACACTGTTTTTGAACCTTCTTAAGCGCAACTGGCCGATTTTTGCGATATATCTGATTGTATGGCTTATCATTCTGCCGATTTCACTGGCAAATATGATTCAGTATAACAGCCTGACGATGACCTATACCGATGATATCCGCGTCTTTGTCGCGGCCGCGGGCCAGCATATTCTGTCCGCGGGGCTTTACGGCGGTGTGATAATGTCCGGCATTTTCGGTATGCTCATCGCCATGGCGGCGTTTAATTATCTCTATAACGCCCGCAGTGTCTCCATGATGTGTTCACTGCCGATTAAACGAGAGGGAGTCTTCCTCTCCGTTTTCACAGCGGGACTTGCGGCAATGTTTATAATCAATATTATCGTTTTTCTAATCACGCTCTGCGTTGAGGCTGCCTACGGCATGCTCGCCCTCGGCTCGGGATATGCTCTTTCATGGCTAGCAATGGTATGTATGACAAACCTGTTCTTTCTGGGCTTTGCCTCTCTGTGCGCGAGCTTTACCGGCAACATATTCACCCTGCCTTTGGTCTATATTGTTTTGAATTTTACCGTCTATGTTGTCGAGCTGCTTGTTAAGACAGTAATGCGTTTATTTATCTACGGCGTCAGTGTCAGAGACGCCGATACCTTCATGGCGTTTTCACCTCCCGTATATTTGCTCACAAAGACGCATCTGGAAAGCGTTCTTGAACCTGTCTACAGCGGCACCTCCCAGATTGCGGTTGGCTATTGGTATACCGGCTGGACTATGCTCGCCGTCTATGCCGCTGTCGGAATCGTCTTTGCCGCACTGGCGATGCTGATAATTAAAAAGCGCCGGATGGAAGCCGCCGGAGACGTGGTAGCACTGAAACCGCTGAAGCCTGTCTTCAAATATTGCCTGTCAGTCGGCTGTGCGCTCGTTCTGGGCATAGTCATATATGAGACGGTGTTCAGCAGAGTCACGACGCTTTACGGCGTTGAAGCTATGCTGTTTATGCTGCTGTTCATGCTTTTCGGAGCTCTTGTCGGGTATTTTGCCGCCGAAATGCTAATGCAGAAAACACTCCATGTTTTTTCGGGGCGCAACTGGATTGGAATGGGCATTACGGGGTTTGTGATTATCGCGCTGATGTTTTGCGGAGAATTCGACGTTTTCGGAGTTGAGAGAAAGCTGCCCGACGCGGATGCGGTCAAAGGCGTTTCAATCCAGTGTGCCGGCGAGCCTGTGCTGCTGGAGAAGCCCGAAAACATTGCTGCAGCAATTAAGCTGCAAAGCGATATCATTTCACACAAGGATGCGAATGAAGCCTACACCGGTAACTATAATGAATCAAGCAACTATGTTGCCTTCGTATACACCTATAAAAACGGAAAGACATTTTGCAGAGATTATAATATTTACACCTCGGCAAGCAGGGATATATATTCGCTGAACGATTTGATGAACGTCAAGGAGGCTGTTGATTACCGGAAGAACCTGGAGGTTCCTGTCTCGGTCGACTCGATAGCGGACGCCTACGTCAGCTACTTCGACAAGAGCGAAAAAACATATAAGCAATTCGAGCTGTCTGACGAACAGGCTTATCAATTATATACGGAATGCATGCTGCCGGATATTGACAACGGTTCGCTCGGGAAAGTATGGCTTGTGACCGACGATAGTTACTTTGCCGATGTCTATGACTGCACGATTAATTTTTCAGTCGAAAAGCGCCTCTCGGTCGATAATTATAAAAGCGATTACTTCTATACCACCTTAACGAAAAGCTCCGGGCGCACCAACAAATGGCTCTCGGACAACCTGAATCTCGAGCCCTGCACTATGGGCGAGAGCCGCGATATATTGAACGCAACAAACGGCGACGCTAAGGTTAAGGCCGTAACCGCTAAGTACTGAAAATTTAATACATAACATAAAGAGGCTGCGGCAAAATGAAGATTGCCGCAGCCTCTTTAAACAATATTTAAAATTTAACACTCGGCTTGAAGTGCTCAAAAATAACCGCGTCGTTTGTTTTTTCCTGAGAGCAATCCTTGGCAACCCACGCCACCTTCATGGCTCCCATTTTTTCGCAGAGTCTGACAATAAGAGGTTTACGTCCCAGACCGTAAGCTATGAAATTAGGTCTTGCCAAAAAATTTGTGAGCAGATTGCCGACCATGAACGCGTTTAGCCTGCTGGTGTCCTTCGCCATCTCAATGGGGTCAGACGAGAGCTGTCCGCGCAAAACCTCCGGTGCGTTGCGCCGGAACCATGCGACTATCCTCGGGTCGAAGCTCTCAACGCAGTATCTGCCGCCGTATTTTTTCATCAGCGTGTATGCTTTCTTGCAGAGCTCGTCGTTGCGGTCTCCGCGCTTCAGCTCAATTATTACCGGACATTCGCTGCCCATGACCTCCAGCACTTCCGAAAGCAGCGGTATGCCGTACTCGGTTTCGCAAAGCCTCAGCTTTTTAAGCTCTTCCCACGTCATATCTTCCACATTGCCGTCAACTCCGCAGACACGCTTTGTGTCGCTGTCGTGGATAACCGCAAGTTCCCCGTCACGCGTGATATGTACATCCAGTTCAACCCCGTAGCCGATACCGGCAGCGGCGGCGAAGGCCGGCAGAGAATTTTCCGGTATGCTTTTATCCGGAGTGTGAAGTCCCCTGTGTGCGTAGTTGCGTCCCGCAAACGGCGCGCGCTTATTCTTTGGGGCTTTTTCCGGCGCGGTCAGGTATGCGGCAAAGCCGGCGGCCGCCAGAAGAGCTCCGGCTGAACAAAAAAACAGCTTGTAATTTTCTTCATTCACTATCGAATCACCTCCGATTCCGCTATATTTTACCTCACAGCTGTTTTGTAGTCAAATTATTGTTGAATCAATTGGAAAAATAGTATAAACTTTATATGTAAAAATTTTTGCATAGAGAGAGTGACGACATGAAGCTGAATTACAAACGCACTATCTTAGTAGGCTTTGCTTTTTTCCTTATCAGCGCTTTCTGGCAGGGCTATGATACCATCATTCCAAAAATACTTACGGATAAATTCGGTATGTCCCAAAGCTGGTCCGGTGCAATTATGGGGCTGGACAATATTCTGGCGCTGTTTATGCTCCCGCTTTTCGGTGTTCTATCGGACAAATGCAAAAGCCGTCGCGGCAGACGCACTCCGTTTATAATAGTCGGCACTATTATTGCTGCTGCTTTTCTTATCCTTTTATCCTTTGCAGACAGTATGCAGCTAAAAAATATCTCAGCTGTTGCGCCCACGAATTCCACAGCACAGGAAACACTATATGACGCAAATCTTTCCATAACCACTCCCGAAGGAAAGACAGTCGCTATTGCTGATATGTTTACAAAGGAAGCCTACACCGCCATTACGATGTCCACAGAGGACGGCGTAACAAATCCTGATTACACCAACTATGTCGTACCCGCGCGTCAGGCGTATGCCGCCTCGGTCGTTGCGGCTGATAAAACACCGCTTATTATCTTCATTGCAATACTGCTTGTTCTTCTTCTTTCTATGTCAACCTTCCGGAGCCCTGCTGTTGCGCTGATGCCGGATGTTACAATTAAACCGCTCCGCAGCAAGGCAAACGCCGTAATAAACCTTATGGGAGCGGCCGGAGGAATCATTATACTCGTCATGGGCATGGTGTTCGGAACGGGACGAGCAATCAACGCTTTAATGAGCTATAAGCTGTTTTTCACCTGCATCGCGGTGCTGATGCTCGTTTCTCTCCTGATTTTCCTCTGGAAGGTCAAAGAGCCAAAGCTCGTCGAGGAGATGCACAAAGAGAGCCGCAAATATAACATTGACAACGAGGATGATGATGCTTCCGGCAGCCGAAAGCTGTCAAAAGGCGAAAAAGCATCTCTGATTCTCATTTTGACCTCCGTCGTTTTCTGGTTTTTCGGCTACAACGCGGTCACGAGCAAATACTCCGTATATGCCAGCAGCGTACTGAATCTCGACTACAATACCACATTAACCATCGCCACGGGCGCCGCTATCCTTTCATACATACCCGTCGGCGCTGTCGCGTCGAAATTCGGCAGAAAAAAAACAATACTCGCCGGAATTATCATACTCGGTACGGCGTTCCTCGCCGCGTCATTCATCCGCGCGGGAAGCTCCACGCTTGTTATGAACATCCTGTTTGCTATGGCAGGCATAGGCTGGGCAACAATTAATGTGAACAGCTATCCCATGGTTGTTGAGCTTTCAAAGGGCAGCGAAGTCGGTAAATATACAGGTTTCTACTATACCGCCAGCATGGCGGCACAAACCCTGACGCCCCTTATTTCCGGTCTGTTTATGGACAAGGTCAGCATGACAACGCTGTTCCCCTACGGCTGCATCTTCGTATTCCTTGCTTTCATTACCATGATGTTTGTAAAGCACGGAGACAACAAGCCTATTCCCGTTTCCAAGCTCGAGGCCCTCGGTGGCGGCGACGACTAAATATTTAATTCATTCTGCCGTATAAAACCTAGCAACATAAAAGGCGTTGCCCGTAATGGGCAGCGCCTTTTATGTTGCTTATTTAAAAATAAGATTGTAATTTTTTTATCAGCCTTTGTTTGAGCAGCCGAATATCCTCATTTTTTCTATTGTCGCGGTCTTGACTGCGGAAGCGATGCTTCCCATAATATCCGTCATTCCAAAGCCGTTTTTATAGCTGTCAAAAGCGGCTTTCGCGGCGGCGCAGTTGATGTCCGTGAAGATGTTGACCTTGCTGATGCCGTTAGCTATGCAGTTTTTGAAATCCTCCTCCGTCAGACCTGAGCCGCCGTGCAGAACCAGCGGTGTGTCAATTGTGGCGGCAATTTTTTTGAGTACTTCGATATCAAGTACGGGTTTGACCTTGTATGCCCCGTGAGCCGTGCCTATTGCAACCGCCAGTGCGTCCACACCGGTCTTTTCAACAAAATCCTTCGCCTGTGCGGGGTCTGTATAAACGCTGTCGTGTCCGTCGGCTTCGGCGGAATCGGAGGCTAAGCCCACATGACCCAGCTCGGCCTCAAGAGTAGCGCCGAAACCCGCGGCTATTCTCTTCATCTCCCTGCACCTGTCGATATTCTCCGCATAGCTGAAGGTGGAACAGTCGTACATAACGGAGCTGAAGCCCAAAGCCATAGATTTTATTATCATCTCCGATGTGAGACCGTGATCAAAGTGCAAAACCACCGGAACGCTCGCCTTTTTCGCCATCGGAAGAAGAAGAGAAGCTAGCTCCTCCAATCCCGCGTAAGGAAGCAGCGCTTCTGCTGTTCCGATGATTACGGGAGATTTTGTCTCCTCAGCCGCCGCAATAACGCCTACGGCCATTTCTAGATTGACCGTGTTGAAAAGCCCGACCGCGTATTTTTTCTTCTGAGCGTCCTTCAAGACTTCGTCAAGAGTTACAAGCATAATATATCACTTCCGTTTATCTCATTTTTTTATAGAACTCCAACACTTTTTCATACGAGCGCATTCCTTCGGTCGCTCCCGGCTCGGAAAGAGAGCAGGCCGCGCAGCCGGTGCCGAGTTCGATTGCTTCTGTCAAAGATTTGCCGATATAGGCTGCGTAAAGCACACCGGAGCAAAAAGCGTCGCCCGCTCCTGTTGTACCTTTGATAAAGCCCTCCGGCAGGCTCAGACTTTTTATTCTTACGATTTTACCGAAGGAGCAGTCGAGTCCGTAGCCACCCTCCGGCGCGTGTATTACCGCCCATCGGGATACGCCCATGTCCTTTATCGCGCGGAGAGCCAAAAGCATATTTTCCTCACAGACATTTCCCTTTCTTCTAAGTGGTATGTCCGTAAGGCCTTCAGCTTCCGTTTCATTTATTATGCAGTAGTCCGTGTACTTCAGAGCCGGAGGCACAACGGCCTTGAAGCGGTCGGCGGTGCCGCTGACGAGATCTATGGAGGTGCTTATGCTCCTCTTCTTTGCTGAGGCCAGAAGCCTTGCCATTTTTGTGCCGAACTCCTCGTCCGGCCCGTCGAGCTCGTCTAAAAACAGGAGATACCCCGCATGCAGGTGGCTGATGTTAAGGCGTTCCCAGTCTATGTGAGCCTCTGAGAAGCCTGAGCTTGCGCCCTTGAAGCTGAAAAAAGTCCTCTGTTTGGAACGGAGATCGCTCATTACCGTCGAAAAGGAGGTCATACCCCCGCGGGCAACCTGAGACAGGTCAATGTTTCCGAAGGCCGACAGGCTTTCTTCAATGAATCGCCCGTTTTCATCGTTTCCGATTACGCCCAGAGCCGTTAAGGGCAGCGCTTCATCGAGCTTTGCCAAATCTATGATAACATTGCATACGGCGCCGCCTGTAGCTCTTGTAATACTATCTCCGATAGTTGCAAGACCGCCGTTTTCCGGATAGTGATCTATGGGGTAAATGGTATCTACGAGCATAGTGCCCGCAACAGCGATTCCTTTTTTCATAGCTCAAGTTCCTTATAGCGATGTATTCGCCCGTTCACGTTAAATAAGCGATTTGACCGAGATGTTTTCTCCGACAAGGCCAAGGCAGTTATCGCTCGGCAGCCCCGCATCGGGATGCCCGATAAGCCACTTGTTCTTCGCGGTAATAAGGCGGTCCTCGCCGCTTGCGGGGTGCTCCGCGTTAAGCTCCGAGTTGGTGCCGCGCGGAAGGACTACCGCGACACGGAAGCCTTCGCTGTCGGCATTGCACGGCGCGTAATGCAGGGTAGTGGCATAGAGTTCAACAGCTGTGCCTTTCGGCAGACGGAAAAGCTCCACCTTTGCCGTGTCGTAGGTATGCTCCGGTGTAATGTCCTGTACGCGTCCGACCATCAGTATTGCGTCCGTCGCCGCAACATTTATCTCGCTTGAATGGTGGTATTCCAGTGCGTTCAATAAATAGTTGTTGCCGTTGCAGTAACCGAGCTGTATCGGCAGCTCGCCGAAAATCCGGTTTTGAAGCTCACTGAAGACCGGAAGCTTTTCAAGCTCCGGCTCTGACGCAACGTATATTACCGAGTCCGCAGGGCGCGGAGTTTTTTGCAGAGCCTCCGTCAGTCCGGAAAAATTAAGCTCCGTAATGATTCGCCCGTAGGTGCGAAACGCGCTGTCGTCAACAGATTTCAGTACCATAATATTTCCTCTGTTTCAATATAATTAATCCTTTGCCGCCGGGTATTCGTTACAGAGCAGACGATAGGGCTTCTCGTCCTCCTCGATAGTCGGGAAACGTCCAAGAGGCTTTAAAAAGCGGTTGTCGGTATTGTCGTCGTTACACATTGACACCTCGCCGATAAGCACGCTGCCGCCCTTGGGAATGACAAACTCATGATAGTAATACGGATAAAGCGAAAGGCTGTCTCCGGGATGCAGCACAATGGGCGCTCCCGCGGGGACCATGTAGCGGCGTCCGTCCTGACAAATTTCAACGTCGGTTGTGTCGAGCTGTTCATCCTTTGTGGCATTGTAAAGCGTAAATACGATATCATTTCCGCCGCGGTTTATGATGTCCTCCATCTTGCTCCAGTGGAAGTGCATCGGAGAGACCTGTCCCTCGTCACACATGATGATTTTTTCGGCGTAGGTCTTTGTATATTTCGGGTTATGCACGTTGCCGTTGCGCAGGGTTATAAGCGCAAGCCCAAGCGTTGCGTAATCGCCCATACCGTAGTCGGTGACGTCCCAGCCCAGCATATTGTCGCGAATTTCGTCATATTCGTGTCCCTTGGTCTGCCATTCCTCAGGCGTAAATTTCAGGTAGGGCGGGATTTCAAAGCAATGCTCGGCAAGCAGTTTTTCAAAGCGTCTGATAACAGCGTTGATTTCCGATCTTTTCATAATTTTTGACTCCTTATATTTTGATTTTATTGCAAAAATATATCCGCATTATCTGAGAAGTTCTTCGCATCTGCATTCCAGCGCTTCAAGCGCTTCTGAGCCTTCGGCTATTCTGAAGGTGAGCCGTTTTTTTTCGGAGCTCTGCGGCGCGAGCATATGCAGAGTGCCGTTCTTTTCATGGAAAGAGCGGCCATAGACTGAGGAATTTGACGGCTCAAGGCCGAGCACATAGTCTCCGCTTGCGGTAGACTTCCACTCCATGAAATATGGAAACTGCACTTTGTTGAATTCAATGACGAACGCGAGCTGCCTATCTTCGTCCACGACAGCCGCAAAGGTTTCGCCCTTTTCGTCGCAGTTAAGCTCATGCAGGAAAACATACTCGGCTTCGTTGTCCTTCGGCGCGTCCATTACGTCCCATGAGGAAGCGTGCGCGGCGGAGATTTCCTCGCGCGGCGTAACCTTTTTTGTCGGCAGTATAAGGCGGCTTCTTTCCGAAAGGAACGGCCAGCCCATATTGCAGTGGTACATCAGCATCATCGGTTCTTCGCGGAAAGCCTCGTTCGATATTTCGTCCTCGACGGCAATTGCGCTTTCGCCAAGCTTTGTCGTTATCGTCCGGCGAAGCACAAGATTTTCGCCGAAAAGCTCCGCTTCGCGCATTTCGCCTCTGACAGTCATAACATAATCATCGCCTTGCCATTCGGCAGAAGCGCAGACATGCTCGGCGGGAGTTGTTCTAATGCGCCCGTGCATGGGGTATTCCTTGCCGTCCGCACCGGTAAAGGGCGCGCAGATGTTTTCAAGCCCGCAGGTGAAAAACAGTCCGCCCATGATACTGCGCAGCGCCTCCGCGCCGTGAGTGTCAAAGGGATTGCGCCCGTTGAGCCCGGGCTTTGAGAGAAAGTTAATCTGCAGTCCCTTGTATTCCAGCTCGCAGATGTCCAGAGCCTTGTCCTCCATCGCCGTAAAGCGCAGGGGACCGTTTTTTACCTCTACGGCGCGCATGCCCTTGCTTCTGCCCTCGCCGTATTCAATTCGCCGCGCGTAGGCAATTTGCTGCATGCTGCCGGTATATCTCAGATAATCTTCTTTTTTCATAGCGCTCACTCCAGATTTGCGTGATACTGCCAGAGATTCTTCATGTCAAGCTGTTTCCGCTCGATTATCATCTTTGCGACTATATCGCCGAGCAGCAGCAGAGACTGTTCAAAAAGCGAGGTCATCGGCTGTTTTGAATCGATTTCGTCCTCAAGATAAGCTTTTGTGCGCACTGGTATTCGTACCATGAATTCTGCGATGTCCTTAAGACCGCTGTCGGGGTTAGAACCAATGTGTACTATTTTCGCGCCCTTTTCATGTGCCTTTACAGCGATACCGGCGGGAAACATCGTCGTTCCGCTGCCGCTGCCGACTATGAGCAGGTCATTTTCCGTAATGGCAGGCTCCGTTATCTCGCCGACAAAATGGGTTTTGATGCCCAGATGCGCCCAGCGTTTTGCGATAGCCTGAAGCGAAAGCAAAACGCGGCCCACGCCGACGAAAAACACCTGATCCGCGGCCAGCACTGCGTCTATGAGCCTATCCACCTGAGATGGGTCTATACTGTCCAGCGAAACGCGCAGCTCGCTTAAAACGAGCTCCTTGACTTCGCCGTATGTTGCGTTACTTTCCATACTTTTCACCTCTTAGTACGCCCTCACGGAAGGCGCGCAGTTCCCGCGCCGAGGCGGACAAATTCCTTTTATCCAGACAGGTGCTTCCCGCCACAAAAATATCTGCGTAATCTTCACCGTACGCAGCCATGTTTTCTCGGGAAATCCTGCCGTCAAGTTCGATTTTGGTCGATAAACCGCGCTGATTTATGAGACGGCGCAACTCCTTTATTTTGCGGTCAGCATATGTAACCTGTCCCTCGTCCTTGTTTTGAGCAAAACCTGGGTTGATCAGCATCAGCAGCACGGTGTCGCAGTTTTCCAATGCATAGTCGATAGCTGACAGCGGCGTTGATGGCTTCAGCGCGACGCCCGCCCGTACGCCGCGGCGGTGTATCATGCGGAGGCGGTTGTCGATATGCGGCTCATATTCGCCGTGGAAAACAATCTGCTGCACGCCGATGTCGAGCAACTCGTTTATAAAGAAATCGTGTTCGGTAACCATGAGATGCACATCAAATGCCATGCCGGTCTTTGCGCGAAGCTGACGTACGGTGTCAAGTCCCAGCGGCATGCTGGGGCTGAAATGCCCGTCGAGAATGTCTACATGCAGCATCTGTATTCCTGCGTCCTCCAGCTCTTTTACGGAGTGCTCGAGATTGCACATGTCGCAGACGGATATAAGCGACGGGGAAAGGATGCATTTTTCGTTCCAGATTGCTTCGTTCATTTATAGAATTCCTCCAGATGATGCGTTACTTCCTCAGCCGTGGGCAGGGATTCAATGGCACCTTTTTTCTGTACGCACAGCCATCCGGAAATATTGCCGATTTGAAGCGCGTTAAGTAAAAAGCTCTCGTTCAGATCTTTGCCCGACTGTACGCCCGATTTCATGAGCGTGGCCAGAAAGCCTCCCCAGAACGCGTCTCCGGCGCCGGTTGCGTCGACACATTTAGCCTTAATACCCAGCAGTTCAAGCGTCTTGCCGTTCCAGAAGCAGCGTACGCCGTTTGCTCCCAGAGTTTCGACTACAAGCGAAATATCATTTTCCGCCATTAAACGCTGGAGAGTCTCTTCCCCGCCGACCATATCGGCTTCCTCCTCGGATATCTTGAGCAAATCGACATTCGGCAGAATTTCCATAACAGCCTTTGCCGCGGCAGCGCGATCGCCGTCCCACAAGAGGTCGCGGTAGTTCACATCAAAGCTCACAAGCTTGCCGCGGCGGCGGCTCTCCTCCAGAGCAAAAATTGTGGTATTTCTGGCGTCACCCCTGGACAGGGAGCAGGAGCCAGCGTGGACTATGCCGGCCTCGTCAAACCATGGATGATTGAGGTGTTCTTTTTTCAGAAACATGTCCGCGCCGGGCTTGCGCGCGAAGGTGAAGCTGCGATCCCCGTCTGCGCCAAGCGTTACGAATGCCATAGTCGTGGTCGCAATATCGGTAAGCTCGGTTACAAGCGGTGTGACATTGTTATCCGTCAGTGTTTTCAGAAGAAAATGACCGAAATCGTCATTTCCCATCATACCGCAGAAGCCGGCTTCACAGCCGTGACGCGCCACTGCTATAGCGACATTTGCAGGCGCTCCTCCCGCTTTGCGGATATATATTCCTTCCACGTCCCCGGGCAAAAAGTCGATGACCATCTCGCCCACACTTAAAAACTTCATTAAAGCCCCTCCTTTTCCATGCCGTACAGGGCACAGGCTCCCGCGCTGATCAGCGACGCTTCGTAGCCCAGTCCCGTTTTTTCTATCCGGAGGTTCTTATTTGCGTCCATAAAAATGAAATCCTTCAGCGTCGACCTGAGTGACGCTTCAAACAGATCAAATGAACCGGATACGCCGCCGCCGATAACAACCAGCGGCACATTTATGATATTGACTGCAGCCGCTATGCCCTTGCCAAGATAAAAGCCCTCGTCCTCAAACACCCGCTGTGCGTTTTTGTCGCCGTTACGGGCAAGCTGAGCTACCTCCTGCGCGGTTATTTCGTGCTGCCTGCCGCTTAACTCCTTGTAACGTCTCACTATGCCCGGGGCGGCGCCATAGGCTTCAAGACAGCCGCGCGCGCCGCAGTGGCATTTTACACCGTAATCGACAACCTTGACATGGCCCAGCTCTCCCGCTCCGTTTGAAAAGCCCCGAAACACTTTGTTGTCAAGAAACACGCCCGAGCCGATCCCGTTGCTGACCGTCACCCAGATAAAATCCGACACGTCCTTGGCAACGCCAAAGCGTTTTTCTCCCAGAGTACATATATTGCCGTCGTTTTCCAAATACACAGGCTTATGGTATTTTTCATTGAGCAGGGCACGCACATCGAAGTTTTCTATGTGCGAAAACGGCGCGTAGACCCATATTCCCTTTTCGGGATCCGTAAGTCCCGGTATGGATACGCCGACGCAGTCTATATCGTCTGTTTCGCCGTCCTTCCATTCGTCGGATTTCATTACGGCTTCGCTTTCGGTAAGTATGGCGTCCGCCACCTGCTGCTTTGTCGGATGACGCAGCAGAAGCTTGCGCGAAAACAGAACTTTTCCCGTTTCATCAATGACGCCAGACAGCATCTTGGAGCCGCCTATGTCAATGCATAGTATTTTCTTCATTTTTTGCTTCCTCTTTACGGTGGATTGTCTTTAACGGGATTCAGTCTTCCCTATAAAGAATCGACATTATCAAATGGTCAAACACCATATGCAAATCCTCAACGACCTGCATATCGTCGATTGGAATGTGAAGCTTTACATCCGACAGCTTCTTAAGCTCTCCGCCGCTGTAACCGGTGAGTCCGATTACCTGATTTCCTTTTTCTTTTGCGTATTCCACTGCGCGGACAACATTTTTCGAGTTGCCGCTTCCGGAAATCGCCATAACGACATCGCCCTCAGAGAGAAAATTCTTGAGCTGCTCAACAAAAATTGCGTCGTATGCAACATCGTTTGCAAGGCTCAGCACAGTTGCGGCGTTGTCGTTGAGGCAAACAAAACGGAATTTCTTGTCACGGTTCAGGCTCAGGCCCTTGTTGAAATCCCCTGCGAAATGCGAGGCGGTCGATGCGCTGCCGCCGTTGCCCATAATGAATATGTATTTTTTATTGTCTCTTGTCTGCTTTAAAGCCTCCATTGCCCGATTTATCTCATTGCGGTCAATTTTGTCGATAGTGCTCTTTAAGCGGTCGTAATAGGTATTAATCTGATCTGTATAGTCTTTCATTTCAATTATCCTTTTCCAGAAAATTTAGCTCAACAAAGATAGAAGAACCGATACAGTTGCCGGTTTAGGCAGCTGTACCGGTCAATCCGTTTAACTGTAAATCATTTTACAATTACTCCTATGATAACCGCCAAAGCCAGGAGGATGACTAGAACGGTAATAATTAGGTCCATCTGGCGAACAGATAAATCTATATGGCCATAGAGGTTCTCCCGCGAATAATGCTGCGTTTTAGGCGGCTTATCCGCTTTTCCCTCAGCCGCATCCGGTTTGTCCGGATTCGGATTTGTCTTTTCTTCCTTTTCTTCCATTACTTCTTAGCCAGGTACTTGCGGACATCAATGGAGACCGCAAGAATTATAAGTATGCCCTTGATGATATACTGCAAATACGGGTTGACGTTCAGGAAGGTAAGGCTGTAGTTGATGGTTTGCAGCAGAATAACGCCTAGCATAACTCCCGGAATTGTTCCGATACCGCCGGCCCAGGATACACCGCCTATGACGCAGCCGGAAATGGCGTCGAACTCGTAGTTGAAACCGACAGTCGTTGTGACGGAGCCTATACGGGCCGCCTCAAGGAAGGACGCGATTCCGTACAGCACACCGGCAAGAACGAATACCAGCATAATATTCAGTTTAATATTGATGCCGGAGACAGCGGCTGCTTCGGGATTTCCGCCGATTGCGTACATGTTTTTGCCGAACACCGTTTTATTCCATAGGAAATAGACAGCTACTGCGCAGACCACCAGATAGATGACCAGATACGGCAATTGCATAAAGCCCAAATTAAGAGAACCCTTAACAAAATCGAGGTAGCGCGGATCGAGGGTTGAAAGGGGCTGCGCGCCGCCCTTCTGGCTGTCGATGTATATGCAGGTAGCGCCGAAGGCAATCAGCTGAGTACCCAGAGAAACTATGAAAGCGTGCATATGCAGATAAGCAACGCCGAAACCGTTCAGCAGGGAGAAGAGCACTGCCACAGCGACGCATACCAGCAGAGGAATAATCAGCGGCAGGCCGTGCGTAATCTGCGGATACATTCTTGAGGCATAGGTCGTTGCCTGCAGCAGGCTTGCCGAGATTGCGGCGCAGCAGCCGAGTATACGTCCTGCGGAAAGGTCAGTGCCCTGAATAATTATAATACCGGCAATGCCCAGAGCAAGAATTCCTCGTGTAGATGCCTGACGCAGAATGTTGGTGATGTTATCAATGGAAATAAAGCTGGGTTTCATGCAGATAACAACAATAAGCATGAGGCCTAGGATGATGAACAGTGCGTTGTTTAAAAGCCCCTCTTTTAACTTTGTGGAGTTGAGATTTTTTGTATTTTCCATATCCCTGACCTCTTCTTAAATGTATTGAACTGCAAGTTCCATAATTTTCTCCTGCGTTGCGTCCTGAATATCAAGAATGCCCGCCATATGCCCGTTTGACATGACGGCAATGCGATCGCAGATGCCGAGCAGCTCCGGCATTTCGGAGGAAACAACGACGACGGCCTTTCCCTCCTTGGCGACATTGTTTATGAGCTGGTAAATCTCGTATTTCGCGCCTACGTCAATGCCTCGCGTGGGTTCATCCATCAGCAGGATTTCGGGTTTTGTAAGCAGCCAGCGGCCGATGATAACTTTTTGCTGATTGCCGCCGGAAAGAAGTTTTATCTTCGTCTTCTTGCTCGGAGTCTTGACGTTCATCGATTCGACTACCCAGTCGGTATCTTTATCCATCTTTTTCTGATTCAAAAAAATCAGTCTTTTATATGACGTAATATTTGCGATAACCGAATTGAACAGGACTGAATCCACACCGAAAATTCCGCTGGCGCGGCGTTCCTCAGTCAACATTGCAAATCCGTTTTTCAGCGCGTCACGCGAGGTCTTGTTGTTGATTTTTTTATCGTGCACAATTATAGTACCGGAGTTGTGATGCCGCGTTCCGAAAATCGTTTCCAAAAGCTCGGTTCTGCGTGAACCGACAAGCCCCGCGATACCGAGAATTTCACCCTTGCGCAGATCGAATGAAACATCGATACACCCCGGCATATATGTACTGGTGAGATGCTCAACGGTCATGATGTTTTCGCCAGGCTCGTTGACCTTTGGCGGGAAACGGTTTTCCATGTTGCGCCCGACCATCAGGCTGATTATTTTGTTCAGTGTTAGATCCGAGGCCTTCTCGGTCGTAATCCATTTGCCGTCCCGCATAATGGTTACGTCGTCTGAGATGCGCAGAACCTCTTCCATTTTATGAGATATATAAATGATGCCAACTCCGCTGTCACGCAGCTTGTTGATAATCTTAAACAGCTGCTTGACCTCATTGTCCGCCAGAGATGATGTTGGCTCGTCCAGAACGAGCAATTTAATGTTATGCGAAACTGCTCTGGCGATTTCGACCATCTGGCGTCCGGAAACAGACAGGTTACCGATTTTCTCTCTGGGATCGGCGCCAATTTCCAAATCATCAAATATTTTCTTCGTTACATCGTACATCTTTTTCTGATCGACAAGCCCCGCTTTATTGCGCGGAACGCGACCCAGCCAGATGTTCTCCATGATACTGCGCTGCAGCACCTGATTCAGCTCCTGATGAACCATTGCAACGCCGTTGTCCATTGCGTTTTTCGGATCCTTGAAATCCACTTCCTGTCCGTCAAGCTTGATGGTGCCGGAATCACGATTATAGATTCCGAACAGGCACTTCATCAAGGTGCTCTTTCCGGCGCCGTTTTCACCGCAAAGAGAATGAACCGTACCTCTGCGTACCTTTATCTGGACGTCGTCCAGAGCCCTTACGCCCGGAAAGCTCTTGCTGATTCCGGACATTTCAAGAACATAGGTTTCTGACATATCCCTTACCTCTATCCTGCCATTATGGACAGGCGAGAATGCCGCCCGGGAAAAAGCATTCTCGCCTGTTCTTCAATTAGATTTTTGCTTATTTGCCGTTAAACGGGCTGTAGGGGATACGGATTGCGACACCGGTTTCGTCGAGCTTGTAGCTGGTGCCATCAAGAGCGCCCTTGCCAGCCAGGAAGTTTTCAGCGAGGTCGATGCAGGCCTTTGCCATTGCGTCGCCGTCCTGCTTAACTGTGCCCTGCATATAGCCGGATGCAATTGCGGATTTTGCGGCGTCGGTTGCGTCAACGCCGAGAACGATCATCTTCTTGTCGCCTTCTTTGCCGGTGTTGAAGCCATGGTTCTGAAGAGCGGAGATAACGCCTGTAGCCATATCGTCGTTGTTGCAAAGAACAGCTTCGACATCGTTGTGAGCGGAAAGGATAGCTTCCATAGCGTTCATTGCCTTTTCAGCAGTCCAGTCGCAGACCTGAACGTCAGCAACAGGAACCATGTCGAGGCCCTTGGCTTTTGCTTCGGACTGGCAATACTCGGTGCGTGCGATAGCTTCGAGGTTGTCGGCTTCGCCCTTGAATACAACATACTGAACCTTGCCGTCGCCGTTGCGGTCCCAGCTCTTGTCTGCGGTCCACAGATCAGCCAGCATGTCTCCCTGCATGACGCCTGCATCCTGAGCTCTGGTGCCGACGAAGATGCACTTGTCATAGCCCTTAAGTACGGTTATGTCAGTAGGCTCACGGTTGAAGAATACGAGGGGAATGCCCTTGTCTTTTACGAGGTTGATAACGGTCTGCGCGGAGGACTGATCGCACATGTTCACAAGCAGGCAGTCAACGCCGTCCTGAAGAATAGCGTCCAGCTGATCGAGCTGCTTGCCCTGGTCGCCCTGGCCGTCATACATCTTGAGTTCGATGTTGCCGGCGGCGTCTGAATACTTCTGGATAGCTTCACGAACGGAGGACAGATACACGTCGTCATACTTATAAACAAGTGCTCCGACTACGAACTTGTCCTTTGCAGCCGCGTCTGCGGAGGCTGCGGGGGAGGCGGAGGGGGATGTGGTCGCTGCGGGAGTGCCGCATGCTACTAGAGCCAGGGTCATTGCGAGTGCTAAGACAATGATTAGTACCTTTTTCATTTTTTTGCTCTCCTTAATTATTTTGATTTATTTATGTGAACACAATAAATCACAATTTTTCGGGGGCTCCATGTAAATGGATACCTATTTGTTTGCCCACCACACCGGGTTTTCAAGATAATCCTGATAGGGTGAAATCTCGACCTTCTTCAACTTCAGCCAAGCCATAGCTTCAAGCACTTCCTTGCTGTAATCTCCCCGAACTATCGGGAAATGGTGCTGGAAGCGCGAAACAAGCACGGTGTTCAGAAAATCAATAGAGGAGACGGGCTTACGGTTGATCTCGAGCTTTCCAACCCAGCCGCGTGAGCCGCAGAAGCTGGGTTTATCCGTGTCTATAATACTTCCGGTGGCGAGGAACATCGTGTCGATTTCTCCGGTAAGCCGCGCGATTGTAATCTCGCCCGGGTCAAAAACCATGTCGCGGACAACGCCCGTGCCGCTGACTTCCTTCTCGTCTGGCTCATGCGCCGTACCGGAATAATTGAGCCCGTATTCAAAGCCCTTCTTCTCACAGAAGCGTCTGCTCGTGGGGCCGCAGTGCCACATAAGCACCGTATCGTCTTTCCTGTCGAACGCGGACATATCCATCAGCGTAGTAATATCCTCAGACAGATATTTCAGAAGCAGCATACAAATCGCGGAGGTAAGGTCGCCCTCGCACGCGGTCGGAGTTCCCTTGTCGTTCAGTTCGCCGACGACAGCGCAGACGCTGTAAAGAAAATCGTCCTGGAATTTCGGCCAGCAGCTTATCGCGACGGCGTCATAGCCGGTTTCCGCGATGAACTGATCGTAAGCCAGTGAAAAGCGAGCATTCGTTTCAAGCATTTTTTGCGCCGTCGGATGGCGGAAGCCCTTAGCCTGCGCCGTTTCTTCGTCCATGCGGGCCTTAACCTTCGATGCGTCCATGCTCAGGGCAAGCTTTTTAATTTCGTCGTATTCATGCAGGCGGTTGATACGCATTCCGTCGAACAGCTTAATAAGCTTACGCTCGTCGTCGTACAAATCGTCAAAACCCGGCGCGATACCGCCCACAAGAGCGACTTTTGACTGCTGCATGTACTTGATAGCCTTGAGCGCGCGGATGGTTATGCGAAAACGGTCAATAAAGAGCGTATCGTCGGCATTACCATAGAACCATTTAAGCGGAATCTCATAAGCGTCGAGATAATGTCCGATAATTGCCGAGTACATATTGATGCTGCAAAGCGAGTTGAAGGGAACAGCACCCTCAACGGCGCCCTCCGGAATCGCCCACAGTCCGAGTCTCGCGTCCTTTGTACGCGCAAAGACAGGGGCAAGGAACCCGGCTGAAAAGCTGGTACACTGGAGAAGGACAAAATCCGTTTTTTCCGCTTCCAGTGCGCTGCGCGCTATGTATGCGTCATCCGCTGTTATGACCTGTTTCGGATAGACGTATAATTCAAAATCCCATTTCTTCGCAAGCTTTACTACTTCGGCAACAGAGCGTCCGAAAGTGCCTTCCTTATCTCCGGGAAAACTGAGCTGCGAGCTGCCAACAAGGCCGACCTTCAATTTGTTCATAAAAAAACACCTAACAACTTCCATGCGACTATTGACTTACAGGCAAATTTTTTACCAAGTCATCTACTAAATTCATAGTAATCCATGTGCAGGAAACTGTATAGGCATTTTTATTTAGAAAAGTGTAATATTCTACAAAGGAAATTTTTTTACAGATTTAATGCCGAATGACGGAATCTGTTCATTTTACCAGTTTAATGTTATGCGTTTTGTATATGTTGACAGTCAGAAACATTTCTTCTGTATGCGCGGCAGGTCACGCCGACCTGTTTTTTAAAGCAGCGAAGAAAGTAATTATAGTCGCTGAACCCGACCTTTTCAGCTATCATGGATACCGGCAAATCTGTGTCTTTAAGCAGCGTTTTCGCCGTTTCGATACGCTTTTTCTTGATATATTCGCCGATTGAGCAGCCCAGTCCTTCATTGGTAAGGGCATAGAAGGAGGAGTGTTTCATGTTCAGGTATGTGCAGAGATCCTCAACCGAAAAGCCCTGCGCCATATTGTCAATGATATAGGCGTCGATGCGATCCACAAGATTATTGCGGTCCACGCTCACGACGCGTTCGTTGAGCAGATAACTGATGCAGGCTTTGCCGATAAGGGTGGCGGCTTCAAGCTCCTCCTCACTCCGGACATCTATGAGGTCAATTACTCTGCGCAGCTCATCCTCGTTTGCCAGCTCCCTGTGCATTTCAAACAGACGCTGCTTGGTTTCGATGGCGTTTTCGGCCCCGATCATCTGGCCGAACATGATGTAGCCGATAATCATTTCCTCAAGCTTTATGGGAATGATCATCTCCATCAGTCCCGCGTGGCACTGATAGGAATGAACATCTTTTTTTTCATGACAGCGCATGAAGCCCTCCGCGTCGCACTTCAGACAAGTCTGAATTTCGTCCCTGCGTATAAGCTGGCAGAGCTCGCACTGCGGCAGCGGCCACTCCTGAAGCTGGTTGAACTCCGTATCAAAAAACGATATCTTCAAATGCGTGAACATATAGAACGCCTTAAGCATCTCGATAAGACGGCTTTTGTCCACATAGAGTCCATGAAAGAGCTTGTAGACGTTGTTCATCGGTATCCTCCCCGAATCAGGTCAGAACGGTTCTCAGCCTCTCGGCCACCTGTTTAACCTCAGCTGTGCCTGTCGTGCCAATTTGCTGAATGGTTATCGAGGATATGCAGCACGCCAAAAGTGCGGCTTCCGCCTCTGTCAGTCCAAGCGCAAGCCCCAGCACTATCCCCGCGTTCGTCGCGTCGCCCGCGCCTACAATGTCAATTTCTCCGTCCACACGGAAAGCGGGCACGATTTCGGTCTTGCCGTTGAATACGACAATACCCTCAGCGCCTCTGGTGACAAACAGCGGTCTTCCGTTGCGCCGGTAAAGCGTATCTCCATTTTTAATTATCGCGTCCAGATTTGTAACATCCGCATCCGGCTCTCCGAGCATACCGAAGAACTCGATATTGTTGCATTTGACCATCATACTGCGGTATTCGTTTGCAAACGAGCGCGAATCGGCGAAGAAAATCTTGTCCGTTCTGCGGGCGGCAAGCTCGCTGAGCTTCTCGCGCAGCCAGTCGGTGACAGCGCTCACATTGCGTTGATAGAACTGATCGGTGATTATAACACCGTCCGCCCAGTCCAGTACTGACTCAAGCTCGCGCAGCATTTCGCGCTGCACCTCCATCGGGCGTTCGCAAATGCTGCGAAAATCCAGACGGTTCAGCTCGCGGTACACGCCGTCCGAGCCCTTGCGCATTGGCTTCGTATAGGTGCAGGTGCAAATGCTGTCACTGCGCACCATGTGAGTAACATCCGCGCCGACAGCCTTCAGGCAGTTAAGCAGTTCCCACGCTTCGCCGTCCTCGCCTATTAATCCGATGCAGGATACCTGCGCGCCCAGCGCGCGCAGATTGTTCGTTATCGTACCGCCTACACCGGCGGATAGAAATTTGCGGTGTACCTGATAGGCCGGTAAGCCTGTCTCGGCGGAAGGCTCGTCGTTCTCCGGGTCTATGTAGAGATATTTATCGAGCGCATAATCCCCGAATACCACGATTTTGACCTTGCCCGTGTTTTTCAGGGAAGAAATAATCTTTGTAACATCCATGTGTCTGCCCTCCGTAATACCGTCCGCGCTCAGCGCGCGTCGTCAAGAGTAAGAATGCGCCGCGCCAAATTTGGAAGCGTCTTGCTGTGCTCACCGCACACATAGCAGCTGTGTCCGCCATCGGCAACCGTGCGCGCAAGTATTGTCTTCCACGGACGGAAATAATAGCGTGGGTCCGTCTTGGGCGGGGTGGTGTCATAGTTGTCACTGTCGTCAATCGGCATGAGGTCGAATACTGCCGTGTTGAAATCGACTATCTTTTCTCCGCGCTGACGAGCCACGTTGCGCGCCATTGCAAGCGCCTTGAGATAGACCTCCGGTCCCGCTACGGCTGAGCCGAAATTCAGAAATACGCCGTGCTGAAGCTTTGTAATGCTCTGAGCGTAAATGAGGAAGTCTGTGTAGGAGCAGGCTCCCATAGCCGCGCCGTCGCAGTTCGGATGCTCATGTATGATGTCGTTTCCTATACCTATGTGCACGGTGCACGGCACCTGAAGGTGATAGCCCATGGCCAGCACGCTTTTTTCGCGGTATTTAAAGTTGTTCTCCCAAATGTATTTGCCCACGGCCTCGCCCCAGCCTAGGCCTTCCTTGGCTCCGGCCTTTATGGCCTCGTTTAACAGGCCTGTTTCCTGCCACATGCCAAACTGACCTTCGCTTATGTATTTTGCAACGCTCTCACAGGTCTGTCCTATCATTGCCAGTTCAAAATCGTGGATGGAGCCCGCGCCGTTTGTGGCAAAATGCGTCACAAGTCCGCGCTTCATGAGCTCTATCATGAACATGGCATTGCCTGTGCGGATAACATGCGCGCCGTACATCATGAGCACTGTCGCATCATAGTCGCGGCGTGCCTTAACGACGGCGTCCGCCAGTATCGGCAAGGCCGGATGGTCGAACTCCGGTATCTCGTCATTAACATTCTTCAACACCTTTGCCAAATCGACATCGTGAATGCGTCTGTCGAGCGGCAAAATTTCAAGCTGTGAACGGTCAAACTGTGCAAACGGCATATTTATATCTCCTTTTTATATCCGGCGGGGCAAAGGCGGCGTCGAACTGTTTTTTAATTACTTAATTAGCTCGTATACGGCTTCGGCTTCGCGGAAGTCGGGGATGACTGCATACGCGCCGGCAGCTATAAGGCGGCTGCGCTTCCACTCGTTCACGCCCTCGCGCTTAGCTTCCTCAGTGGCCGCACCGATGGCAAGGCCGCCGAGCTGCGCCACCAGTTCGACCTCCACATAGCCGTCACCGAACGACACAAGCTCCTCCGGACGGATGTGCTCGTTTTCGAGCATACTGTGTATAACAAGCTCTTTGGAGCACTCGGTCATCGCTTCATGCGCACCATGAATACCGCCCTCAAACGCGTTTTCAAGCCCCAGCAGCTTTGCTTCATACAGCACGTCCTCTTCGTCCGTGCCGCTGGCAAGATAGCATTTTATGCCGTGGGACTGCAACAGCTCAAGGAACTGCCTGCTTCCGGGCACCAGCCACGCTTCCGGTTCGAGGGTGCCGGAGGCCAAAGCTTCCTTGCGCTCCTTAATGCGCAAATCCAAGCGGCGCAGATACTCTCTCTTAAAAACGATAGGTTCCTGCTGCCTGCCGCCGCGCTTTTCAATCTCCTCATTCAGGCGGATGCACTGAAAAATCGTCTGTTTCCCGGTTAGGTCAGTGACAAAGCGGCGAACCGTCTGTATAATCTCCTCGTCCGTTTCTGATGTACCTGTTTCTTTGAGCAGCTCGCAGAAATACGGAATCATGATATCCTGCCAGCCCTCTCTGATCAGACTGATTGTACCGTCGAAGTCAAAAAGCGCATAGCGGATGTTAAATTTGTCCCTATCCCATTGGCTTATAATTTCAACGTTTGAGCGCGTAACGTTGCTGTTCATTTTGTTTTTCCTCTCTTTATATCGTGCCTGAGCAGTGTTTTTTTACATTCTTACACAAATTGCGGGGCTAGTCAATGTGTCAAAAAGTAAAACTTTACAAAAGTCATGCATGCGATTATTTGAAAACTTGTCCGGTAGGCGCAAAATGCGTCCGATATTCAAAAAAGGAATGTATTTATAGCTGAAAATATGCTACACTTAGAGAAGAAATTTTTGTGTATCCACGTAAAATTAAACACGCAAAGAGACATCAATGCCTCAAAAATTCGTCCGCCGTGTTTATAAAAGATACTACAGGATAGGAGCTGCTATGGATAAGGATCGTATTGCCGAAATATTGCATCAGGTTGAAAACGGCAGTCTGAGCGCGGAGAGCGCCATGCTGGAGCTGAAGCTCACGCCCTTCGATGATCTTGGCTATGCCAAGGTGGATCATCACCGCGCTATCCGTCAGGGCATTTCCGAAGTGATTTACGGCGGAGGCAAAACTCCGGAGCAAATATGCGGTATAGTCGAGTCAATGCGTCTTGCCGGACAGAAGACAATTCTGATAACCCGCCTTGATTCTCACGCGGCCGGGCTTGTCGCGAAGAGCTATCCTCTTGATTATCATCCTGAGGCAAAGGTTGGAATCGTCGGAGATATTCCCGCGCCCGGCGGGAACGGCAGAATCATAATAGCTACGGGCGGCACCAGCGATATTCCTGTCGCAGAGGAGGCGGCTCTGACAGCCGAAGCGCTGGGCAGCGAGGTTTTCAGGCTCTATGACGTAGGCGTTTCAGGTGTTCACCGTCTTTTTTCCTTTACGAAGGAAATCATGAGCGCAAGCGTTATAATCGCAGTCGCCGGTATGGAGGGCGCTTTAGCAAGCGTAATAGGCGGAATAGCCGACTGCCCCGTCATTGCAGTTCCGACCAGTGTCGGCTACGGAGCGTCCTTCGGCGGGCTCGCGGCTCTGCTTTCGATGCTCAATTCCTGCGCAAGCGGCGTAAGTGTCGTAAATATTGACAACGGCTTCGGCGCGGGATATCTCGCGAGCATGATAAACCATATTGGGGGCAATAAATGAAAACATTGTATTTAGACTGCGGCATGGGCGCCGCGGGCGATATGCTCTGCGCCGCCCTGCTTGATTGTATTGCCGAGCGTGGGGCTTTTGTCGCGGAATTCAACGCTCTCGGCCTTCCCGGCGTTGAAATGACGCTCGAGGAGGCAGAGACCTGCGGTATACACGGCCTTCACGTCCATATCCATGTAAACGGCCATGAGGAGGCCTGCGACAGCGGGCATACGGAACATCACGAAAACGCCCGCGAGCACTGTCATGACTCCGAGCCTGGGCATGGGCAAAGATGCCTCGATGAGGTTTTACAGCTTATTAACGACCTGCCGCTTTCCGAAAAAATACGCGCGGATGCTGTAAGTATATACCGCTCCATTGCCGAGGCGGAGGCAAAGGTTCATAACAGACCGCTCGGGGAAGTCCATTTTCATGAGCTTGGCTCGCTTGACGCCGTAGCCGACGTTACGGCGTTCTGTATGCTGATTGAAAGGCTTGCTCCGGAGGAGATTTGCGCCTCCGCTGTCCATGTCGGGAGCGGACAGGTCAGCTGCGCACACGGGCTTCTGCCGGTTCCCGCTCCCGCGACAGCCGAGCTCCTTATGGGCATACCCACTTATGCAGGCGAAATCAAGGGCGAGCTCTGTACTCCGACCGGAGCCGCGCTTTTGAGGCATTTTGTTAAAAAATTCGGATCTCAGCCGGAAATGGCGGTGAGCTCCGTGGGCTACGGCATAGGAACAAAAGTTTTTCCTGCGGCGAACTGTGTCAGAGCTTTTGTCGGCGAAACGGAGGCTTCTTCCGAGACAATTGAGGAAATTTGCTGCAATCTGGACGACATGACCGGCGAGGCCATCGGCTTTGCTATGGAGCTTCTTTTGTCTTGCGGCGCGCTGGACGTTTTTTATGTTCCGATAGGAATGAAAAAATCCCGTCCGGGCGTGATGCTGTGCTGTCTGTGCAAATGCGAGGATACGAAAAGGCTCTCAGAGCTCATGCTCAGGCACACCACCAGTCTGGGAGTTCGGATTTCCCGTTTTCGCCGTGAAGTACTGCCGCGTACAGCCGAAACAGTCGGGACACCCTATGGCTCCGTCAGGATAAAAACCGCCGGCGGAAGCTCCAAGCCGGAATATGAGGATATCGCGAGAATCGCGCGTGAAAACGGCCTGACTCTGGCTCAGGCGGCGGAGCTTATTAGGCTGTAAATATTTCGGGCAATTGAAAGGACAACACACTATGGCTTCTTTGGAAGAAAAATATGATATTCTCAAAAAGATTATAAAGGATTACGGCAAGCTCGGAATAGCCTTCTCCGGCGGCGTCGATTCCACTCTCCTGCTTAAGATAGCGCATGACGAGCTGGGCGACAACGTTACGGCGTTCACCGCCGCCCAGCGCTCCGTTCCGGCTTTCGAGCTTAAGGATGCAAAGGATTTCTGTAAGGCGGAGGGAATTCGTCAGGTCGTCTGCGAGATAAACGAGCTGGAAACGCCTGAATTCGTGACAAATCCCGCCGACCGCTGCTATTACTGCAAACGGAACGTCCTGTCGCGCATTATCGAGGAGGCCGGAAAACTCGGCATTACTCAGATTGCGGAGGGTTCCAATGTCGACGATCTGGGCGATTTTCGTCCGGGGCGTAAAGCTGTTTTGGAAAACGGAGTTTTAAGTCCCCTGCTTGAAGCAGGGCTCACAAAGGACGAGATACGCGCTCTGTCAAAACGGCTCAATTTGCCGACCTGGGACAAGCCCGCCTATGCCTGTCTTGCCTCCCGCATAGTTCGCGGAGAATCCATAACCGAGGAAAAGCTGCGGATGATTGAAAAAGCCGAGGGTTTTCTTATGGAAAACGGTTTTCGGCAAATGCGCGTCCGCGTCCACGGCGATCTCGCGCGGATAGAAGTGCCGCCGGAGAATATTGAAAAAATCGCTCAGGCGGATTTCAGAGCGAAGCTTACCGAAAAATTCAGGGAGCTCGGCTTCCGGTATGTTTCACTTGACCTTGAAGGGTATAAAATGGGAAGCATGAATCCCAAAAAAGACTGAGCGTTCAAAACCTGCCAGACAGATAAACATCCCCCATATTTGTGTGTGTGAGTCCGTTATTTGGGACACACGCTAAGATATAATCTCACCATAAAGAAATTAAGGGTGGGATTTTTTATGAGAAAAAATGCTGTCAGTTTACTTAAAGCGCTTGTTGCGCCGTTCGTGGAATATATTTCACCAAAGCCTGAGAATTCGTTTTCCTCAGATAGAAACAGCTATAAATCAGGCGTGACGGTCTCAAAGTCCGAAATACTTTGCTTACTGATATTCATTGCGGCACTTGCTTTTATTGCGGTCATTTCGCCCGTTTTGTGCCTTACCAGCCTGTTTATAGACCTCAATCTCGAAGGCTTGTGGTATTTCTGGCTGATTACATTTGCCGAAACGGTGTATTCCGCGTGGCTTATCGGGCGGAAAATCGGAAGAAAAAAACGCGTGCTTAATGTCACAGCGACAAAGCCTTGTCAATTTTCATTCCTTGGCTTATACTATGACTGTCCTATAAATTGGACTCATCACGACGCATATTTCGAATAAGGGAGGACCCGAGTATGCCAAAAAGCCCGAACCAGAAGCTAAAGCTCCTGTACATCATGCGGCTGCTGCTTGAAGAATCCGACGAAGGACATCCCATACCGGTGAGCGAAATAATTGCGCATCTGGAGTCAAACGCCGTCTCCGCCGAGCGCAAAAGCATATACTCGGACATCGAGTCGCTTAGATTATTCGGTATGGATATAATACAGCAGCGCGGAGCGAACGGCGGATACTATGTTGCAAGCCGCGATTTTGAGCTGCCCGAACTCAAGCTCCTTGTGGACAGCGTACAGTCCTCCAAATTCATCACTCAGAAAAAGACGCTTGCGCTAATTAAAAAAATTGAAGGTCTTGCGAGCGTTTATGAGGCGCAGCTTCTCCACCGTCAGGTCTATGTAAAAAACCGTATCAAGAACATGAACGAGTCGATTTATTACAATGTCGACGAGATACATAACGGAATAGCCACGGACAGCAAAATCAGCTTCAAATATTTTGATTACTCCACTAATAAGGACAAAGTTTTCAGGCACGGCGGTGCCACCTATTGCGTGAGTCCCTTCGCGCTGACCTGGGACGATGAAAACTATTACATGCTCGGCTTCGACAGCGCTGCCGGAATCATAAAGCATTTTCGCGTCGACAAGCTGGCGGAAATTGCTGTCACCGGTGAAAAAAGAGACGGACGCGAGAGCTTTGAAAACCTCGATTTGGCCGCCTATTCCAGAACACATTTCGGAATGTTTACCGGTCAAGAGGAACGGGTCGAGCTGGAATTTACGAATAATCTGGTCGGCGCTGTAATTGACCGCTTCGGCAAAGATGTAAGCGTCGTGCCCGCAGATGACAGGCACTTTCGCATACGCACGGAGGTGGCTGTTTCCCCGCAGTTTTTCGGCTGGCTCTGTGGCTTCGGGAACGGGGTTAAGCTTATAGCTCCGGAAGGTGTTGTAAAACAAATGAGGGAACATATTGAGCTTATCGAGAGGCTGTATTCTGTCTAAACAGGAACCGACGGACCGTAACTATATGGAAAAGGAAGCGATGAAATGGCTTTCAACTCAGACTCTGCAGGGACGGATTTATTCGGTCATACCGTGTTAAGCTATCATTGACGGCAGTCGGTTCTTGCCGTACACTGTAGCTGATTACTAAGCAATATCCGGAAAAGAGGAACAAATGACAGCTTTTGAACTGTTTAAGGAAATTAACAAGCATCTGCTTGAAGACGAAAAGCCCTCCGTCTTTCTGAATGCCGTATATAATAACAGCTTATTCTCGGAGTATCCTTTTGAGATGCTGTTTTGCCTCAAAAATGTTGAGCAGTCGCCCATACACCACCCCGAGGGCAATGTTTGGAATCATACACTATTAGTTGTGGATGAGGCGGCAAAACAAAAAAGCAAAAGCAAAAATCAGGCTGCTTTTATGTGGGCTGCGTTACTTCACGACATTGGAAAGGCTTCGACCACTCAGGTGAGAAAAGGCAGAATAACAGCCTATGACCACGACAAGGCAGGGCAGGGACTGTCAAGAGCGTTTTTATCGGTATTTACGCAGGACGACAAGTTTATAAATGAGGTGTCGCAGCTGGTCAGGTACCATATGCAGATACTCTTTGTTGTGAACGATATGCCCTTTGCAGATATAGCCGGCATGGAGAAAAACACCGATATTAATGAGATTGCTTTGCTCGGCCTTTGCGACAGGCTTGGAAGAAAGGACTTTAACAGAAAAAACGAAGAGGAAAACATAGCGCAGTTTTTGAAAAAATCCCGCGCGGGTCTATCCGATTAGTTTTCGTTTTGAATCAATGCAGACTGATTGGGACCGGCATGAATAAGGCGCGGAACGATGAAAGTTGTCGTTCCGCGCCGTTTATTTATGCTTTTCAGAAGTCAGACGCTGAGGTCCCTTTTCGGATAAAAGATATAGGACGAGGCCGCAAGAGCGGTAATAAGCAAAACGGATAGTATTACAATAACTGCATTTAGGCCCTTTCCGTCCGCTAAATCAGCATAGCTGAAATACTTGAAGGGAGAAAGTATATTAAGGGCGTTCAGCTTATCTGTCAGATCGGTAATTTTCGAAATAATAAACGCCAGCAGAAGCAGTCCCATTGTAAGAGAGCCCGAGGACTTGGAGTTTTTTGTAAAAGAGGCGAGTGCCGCTCCGAGGAACAGAAAGATGAGCTGGACGATGAACATGCTCATCATAAACAGTATTATTTCCCCTGTGATGTCAGGTCCCTTGTTGTAAGCGGAAACCATTGCAACGGAAGACGCCATCGTTACGACATTCACAACGGCGACATTGACGAGACCCGCCAGCAGCTTTGATGTGATAATCGTCTTTCTGGAAACAGGCTTAATCATTAAAAATTCCGTTGTCTTGTCCCGCTCCTCCTTGGCTATGATGTTAGCGCCGAGAAGTGCAGCGTGTATAGCCACCGTGAGCTCTATATAGAGAAACAGCATACCAAAATAGCCGGACATAGTTGTTACATCAAAGCTGCCCATACCCAGAAGAGCCTTGACCGAATACGGCATTTCGTTAAAAATCGCGGCGGACTGATCGCCCGACGAATAGGCCGTATACTTTGCCATGCCGCTCAGAACCAGCAGAAACATGCATACGCTCCAAATTATCAGGGCTTTTCTGTTTGCCCGCAGTTCCCGTATAAATATATTCACAATCGAACCTCCTATAACGCACCCGAAGCTAATCAGCTTACTGCGTGTATATCCTTTCTCACATAGATGACATAGCTTGCAGCGATTGTTACCGCAACGATTACGGCGCCGGCAATCGAATAGGACGTTTCATAACCTGCGTGATTAAGAATATAGCCTATATTGAAATATTGAAACGGTGATATATATCGCGCCGCGTCGTTTGGATTTTTCACAAGGACAGCTCCGAGAATATACAGTCCGAACACAACGCCGAGCGAGATTGGAAGCACGGATCTGAGTTTTTTGAAGAACAGCGATATTAGCACGCCTAGCGCAAAAAATATAAGCTGGATGAAAAGCAGTGTAAGACTAACCATAAAAAACAGTTTGAAGCTGTAATCGCTTGTTTTCACAAGGTTGGCGGTTATTAAAGCGCCCGCGAAATAAAGCACATCGGTTGCTGTTATCATGGTGAGTGCCGCAAGAAGCTTTGATGTGACGATAGCACTCCGCGAAACGGGCTTCACGAGCAGAAAATCCGCCGTGCGTTCCCGCGACTCCTTTGAAAGCGCCGACAGGCCGTAATTCATTGCCTGTATAGCACCGCAGAGGGCTACAAACGAAAATATCATCGAATAGTAGCCCAGTACGGTAGTTATAGTGTCAAGCGAAATTCCAAGCATAGCCCGAATCTCTGCCGGATATCCAGCCAAAAGACTTCGAAAGCCCTCCGCGTCTTTTACAATTCCCGTATAAACCGAAAAATAGAGTACCGCTACCGCTATCATCGAGCCTGCCCATATCAAAGTCGATTTTCTCAGTGATTTCAGCTCGTGCAGATACATATTCATAGCGGCTAGCCCTCCTTTGCGTAGTAATGCATGAAGATTTCCTCAAGGTCGGGCTCGTCAATCGTAAGATTTTTCAGCTCAAAGCCGCCGATTATATTAATAATGGAGTTGATATTGCCCTTGAATATAAAATCCGCAGAATTCCCGTCAAGCTCCAGCCTGCTGACGCCGGCAATATTGAAAGCGTCATCTGAAATGGGCTCCTTTGCTTCAAGCTTAATCCGTTTGTAGCTGTCCTGCTGAAGAGCGCTCATCCTTTCAAGCTTTATTATTCTGCCTTCCTTGATAAACGCGACGCGGCTGCACATTTTCTGTACCTCTCCGAGAATATGAGAGGAGAAAAACACAGTTGCGCCCTTTTTGTTTTCCTCTGCTATTAAATCAAAAAATTTCTGCTGCATAAGCGGGTCAAGTCCGCTGGTGGGTTCGTCTAGGATAATAAGCTTCGGCTCATGCAGAAGTCCCTGAACTATGCCGACCTTTTTCTTGTTGCCGAAGGAAAGATCGTCTATCTTTTTGCTCAAATCGAGGTCCATGATTTTGGAAAGCTCGTTTATACGTTTTGTACAGTCCTTTTTATAAAAGCTCGCGGAGTATTTGAGCAGGTCTATTACCTTCATATTGTCATAGTAGAACACCTCGCTCGGAAGATATCCGACCTCGCGGCGTACCTCCGGAGAGTCAAAGCAGCTTTTGCCGAAGATTTTAGCGCTGCCGCTCGTGGGGTGTATAAGCCCCAGCAAAGTCCTAATTGTCGTTGATTTTCCGGCGCCATTAGGCCCGATGAAGCCAAAGACCTCGCCCTGTTCAACAGTAAGATTTACATCAATGACGCCTCTTGCTTTGCCGTAATTCTTTGTAAGATTTTCAATTTCAATAACGTTCATTTATTCATCCTCACAAAATGATTATTTGCAGAGTAATTTTTTAAGCAGCTCCATGTATATGTCAAACTCCGGTTTAACTGTTGTCATATCAAAATTCGCTTTATAATCCGGACTATTTTTGATTTTTTCAAGCTCCTCGTTGCTGAAGCCCTGCGTTACCCAGACAATCATCTTGATAGCCCGCTCAGGCTCAATATCGTCTTTAAACACTGTCATATCAATATTTGCGAGCAATCTTCTGTAAGCGTCCTCGACAAGACCTTTATCTATGCTTTCAAGCTCCTGCTTGATTTCTCTGCTGTCATCGAAAAATGCTGTCAGAAGAAATGTGTATAAGCTTGGATACTTCTGAATAAGCTCGATTTTCAAAAGCACAACTTGCCCCCAGCGTTTCAGGATGTCGGTTTCCTCATAGTTTATTCTGCCGTATAATTCGTCCGCAAAAATGTTTATTGTGTAGTCGATAAGGAACAGGAACAGACCTTTCTTGTTTTCAAAATAATGAAACAGCAGGCCCTTGGAAATGCCCGCATTTATAACGATTTCGTTTGTTGAAGCGTTCTTGTAGCCCTTCTTTGCGAACTCCTCCAGCGAGGCGTTGATGATGCGGTCCTTTTTCTCCGGCTCAAGGCTCATAAATTTTTCTATCAAGCAATCACCCTACCTATCCTTGCGGTATATTGACCAAATGGGTCGATATACATATAACGCCGTTGACCACATTAGTCAACACCCTAAGCAAAAAAAGCCGGACGGGCTTATCATGCCCGTCCGACTACAAAAATCATATTATATTAAATCATCGCTTGGCTTTTTGCTCCGCAACAAGATCTGCGAGAGTTATATTGTCCACAACATCGCTGACAGCCTTATCAATCTTTTGCCAGACGCTGAGCGTCGCGCACTGCTCACAGCGGGCACACTGGTTTGGCTCGTCCTCCATGCAGGCGACGGGCGCAAGATTGCCCTCGATAAGGCGAAGTATCATACCGACAGTGTACTCTCCCGAGGGCTTTGCGAGCTTATAGCCGCCCTGAGCGCCGCGCACGCTCTTGACATAGCCCGCTCTGCTCAGAACCGAAATTATCTGTTCGAGATACTTTCCCGATATTTCCTGTCTTTCTGAAATACTTTTTATGGTTATATACTGATCCTTTTCGTTAAGCGCAAGGTCAAGCATAAGACGCAGGGCATAGCGCCCTCTTGTTGAAATTTTCATACGTTTACTTCCTATTGGCGGTCCATATGTGTAAAAACCGCCCGGAATGTATTATAACATATGAATAATATGAATTCAATAATAGATAGCTCGAAACAGTAATTTCTTTGCCACGCGCGGCTATAATGCAGCTAAAGCGCTTTCAGGACAAAAGCGCTTTTTTAATTCCGTGATATAGTCGGAAAGTTTTTTTTCTGTGGCTTTCCTAGCGTGCTCAAGGGCTTCAGCACTTCCGACAATGCTTTTCAGATAGTCCCAGAAAGCGGCCTTCATATTGTTTTCATTGATTGCGAGAATAACCTGCGGCGCCGCGGTCTTGGCAACAATCGCGCCGACATCCTCCTTAACATATACCATATAGCTTTCATCGGCGGGGTTGACTGTCAGTCTGATATGAAAATTGTCATATTGTCCGGATAACAGCAGGATGTGCTCCAGATGCTGTATATACTCCTCTGGCGCATAAAAAACATAGCGGCTGACAAGCACATCTGAGAGCGAGACCTTGATTTTGCCCTCTGTTACGGTCTCCGGTTCCGGCAGTGTAATGATTTCGGTAAACGAGTGTGTCTGAAGATTCTTCTCGAACAGAGCCGTTCTTCCCCTGTGATAGTCATAAAAATCCGTACTTACACCCTCAAGCCGTGATACGACTGATGAAAACGTGTTTTCCGGCATGGTAATGAGAGAAAGTGAATCTGTTTTTATTATTGCGTCGCTCTGCACCTTTTCAAACTCGCTGAGCGTTTCGAAGTACGCTTTCTCGTCCCTTGAGGTGAAAACGCGCATAAGCGGTCTGCACATGCTCAGATATTCAAGAAATTCCCGCTCGTATGACGCAACGGCGTTTTTGTCCCTTACAAGTACGTTAGCTGCCTGATCTCTCATACCGCCCACTGAGGTTGATATGACCGCTGCGACGTTCGGCGAGATGAAAAGCGTGCGTTTGAAAACTCCGTCGCGTTTTTTTGGATAATAGTAGGGCTCGATTGAACCGAACATATATAGCGGCATCCACTGGCTTATGGCGCTCATCATCTCATCCAGATCGCGGCTGACGGTATGTATTATCTTTATTGATCCGCCCTTGGAAAGAAACTGTGCCATCAGATAAGCCCACTGCATGGCAAAATCGCGGTCGTCGGCCATCCAGTCGGTAGCCTCATCGCTGAACAGGAGTAGTGTCTGCGGCTTGTCTTTGGCTATCACCGAAGATAAAAATTTGATTACGGCAAGGCGTTTTCCCTTTATCCCCAAAAAAACGTCGGTGCCGCTGCCGGCATTTTCAACCGGCGCACCAAGCTGAACTGCAGTGGCCGGTACTGTATGCTTATTTTTAATTTTTGCAAAGCCCGAGAGAAAGCTCTCAACGGTATCGTTATCGTTTCGATCTCCAGCAAGCAGCCACTTTGCGATAGAGTCCGAAAGCCGTTTTTCATCGCACGAATAATAGTCCAGACCGAGCGCCTCAGAGAGGGCCTTCTGCTGATAGTCCCGCTCGCAATGCCGCGCGAAATATGCTGCCATTGCCATTATGCAGGCCTCATTTTTGAGCGCGCGTCTTTCTCCCCTGCGCAGCCTGCTGATATGTGAAGGGTCAAGCTTAATATTGAGAGCCAATGCGCTGTTAGTGGTATTCGTCAAATCCATGAGGAAATTAAGCTTTTCAGAAAACAGCAACGCAATCCCTCCATTTTTTGCTTTATTATTACAATATTATACCAGATGAATGTTAAAATAAGCAAGAAATTGTCACATTTTGTGTCATATTTTTTTGTCATTGTCAAATTTCATCGACTGATATATATCAAAGAACTTTAATATATAATGATATTTAAGGTTCACTCTTTCCGCACAAACTGCGGCGCCAAAATTGAGTGCTGAGCACTAATTACTTTGATGCCTTTCTCCCCCATATATTTCCTTAATAAGCAGTGTCCCACCACCTGCGCGAAAGCCCTGCGGCCGATATGACCGCAGGGCTTTTGTCTTTAGCGAAAGCTATTTTATTTTTGCAGGGTTTTTACTGCGCGCTTTAAAAAGCTCTGCAAAAGCCGCGCCGCCCAGAACGAGAAGCGCGCCGATAAGCTGGATTAAGGTCAGCCGCTCATGCAGCAAAAGAGCGGAAAATCCCAGTGCCGACAGGGGCTCAAGATAGCCGCAGATTGCAACCGAGTTTGCCGGCAGAATCTGAATTGACGAAAAATACAGATAGCAGCCTATCCCCGTATTGACAATGCCGAGGGACAGCACCGGCAAAAGGCTGTCCTTTGAAATAGACAGGACGGTTCCGTCTTTTATCAGAGTAAAGATGGCAACTACGAAAAAGGCAACGACAAGCTGAGACATGGAATTCTCAGCGCCGGAGACATTTTCCGCTTTTTTATTAAATATGACCATTATAGGGTACATCAAGGCCGAAAGCAGACCGAAAACAAGTCCCCACGAAAAGCCGCGGTTCATCAGCTCGGTACCGTAAACACAGAACATTCCAATGAAAACCGAAACAATGCCAATTACCTTTGAGGCAGTCAGCTTTTCCTTAAACACCGCCGGCGCTAGAGCCATGAGTATCACCGGCCCGCAGTAGCAGGCGAGCGTCGATATGCTTACTCCAATCTGTCTGTATGCCTCATAAAGAAATAGCCAGTTCGCGCCCATGGCACTGCCGGAAACAATAAGGCAAATTACGGTTCTCTTATCTTTCAAAAAACGTGGCTTGTTTTTTCCAAGGGCGTATACCAAAACGAGGAAAATACTGCCGATAAGAGTTCTTGAAAGGACAATCTCATAGCTTGTGAGCGATATATGACTCGCTATTATTCCGTTCGAACCGAAAAGAAGCAAAGCCGCGACATATTTTATGTATGATTTTTTCATCAGGCAATATATACTCCTAAGAATTGGCATTGCAAAGCTGCGGAACGCATTGTTTATATGAGTATAGCACGTTTGTCAAGCCGAAGCGCCTCAACAGCTTATCTTTTCTCCACAAAATGACTTAACCGCTCGACTGTCTGCAATATCAAGCAACGAACATGTTGCCATTATGGGGCAAATAATATTATAATCGGACTATGAATATTTGGGGAGGAACATCATGACTGTTGAGACCTTCTGGCAGAGCTTCCTGCGTGATACCGGAAGACGCCCTGACACAAAATATCTTGAGAGCTTCTATTTTGATTTGAATGAAAAATCGGCTAATGCGCTCTTGGAGCTTGTGCTTTCCGGTAAAAAACGAGCAACCGCGTCAAGCCTTCTGGCCTTTAAAGGCAATCCATCCAAAGCTCCGAAGAAAGGTGACCTGAGCATCGTTACCGATTGGGACGGGCATCCGCGCTGCGTCATTGAGACGACGGCGGTGACTGTATACAGATTTGGGGACATCACTTTTGATATATGTAAAAGAGAAGGCGAGGATGACTGCCTTGAAACCTGGCGTGAGGGACATGCCCGTTATTTCACCGAGGAAGGCAAAGAGCTGGGCTATGAATTTTCGGAGGATATGCCCGTCCTCTTTGAGGATTTTGAAGTGGTGTATGCAAAATAGTCTTCAATCACTTAAAACATGTACATGAAAAGGATAAGACCAATAATCAAAATTGGCCTTATCTCTTTTTTTCATAATAATGCGGTTAAGCTTTGCGTCTCAGCCCTGTACCGCGTTGTAAAGCGCGAGACTGTCCTTCCATCTGCCATCTTCCGTGCTGCCCATCACAACGCAGATATATGTTTTGCCGTTAATTTCAGCGTTTGATACAAGGCAACAGCCGGCTTTTTCACTTTTGCCTGTTTTAAGTCCTGCCACGCATTCATAATAGTACTGGCTGGCGGGGTTGATTAGCTCATTCGTGTTGTTATAGGTCACTGCCTGACCGCTCTTCCAGACATCGGATATGCTGCTGCTGCGCACGATGGACGCGAGTGTTTCCGACTTTATAAACGCTCTTGCGATGCAGGCAAGGTCGAAGGCCGTTGTATACTGCCCGTCCGCGTCATATCCGTCAGGAACAGCGAAATTCGAGTCTTTTGCTCCGACATCTGACGCCTTGCGGTTCATTGCCCCGACAAAGGCTTCAAGAGCCTTGTCAACCGAAGCGTTTTCATCCTTACAGATTTTCCTACCCGCGAAAACGGCAAGCGCGTAAGCCGCGTCGTTGCCAGAGGGCAGAAGCATCGCGTCAAGAAGCTGCCGGACACTCAGTTCGCAGCCGGGACTCAGCCACGCTCTGGACGCGTCCTCCGCAATACGCGTGACTTCTTCTCCGACGAGGACGCTGTCGCTTTCCGAACAATAATCCATGGCTGTGAGAGCCGTCAGCATTTTTGTCGTACTGGCCGGTGCTATCTGTGTCTTGCTGTCCTTGTCAAACAGTACGGTGTTTGAATCTAAATCCCACAAAAGAGCATTTTTAGCAGCGATATCGACGGAGAGAGGGGTTTCGGCAAAAGCCGGAGCGGACCGCTCCTCAGGCGTTTGTCCTTTAAATAGCGATGCGAGTGGAAGCCCTGTTAGCCCTGTTCTGGCGGCAAAGCCTGTAATGATAACGGAAACCAAAACGAGGAGAGACAGAACCGGAATGCTTCCGGCATCCCTGCGTTTTCTGTAGTATCTGCCGTCAACATTTATTAAAACGCCGACCTTATTATTCAGCTTCGGCTTGGCAGCAACAATTATCTTCCCTAAAATGTAGCCGCAAAGTGTTCCGAGCGTATTCAGTATTATATCGTCAATGTCCGTACCTCTCGTACCGAAAAGCTGGAGCAGCTCAATAAAAAGCGACAGCCCCGCGCCGGCAAGAAGCGTTATATGAAGTCGCTGGCAGCTTCTGGACACAAGAACCAGCAGCAACCCAAACGGAACGAAAAGAACGATGTTGCCCCAAAAATTTGTCGGGTTTAAAGATATATCCTTCAGTGCCTGAAGCGGTTTGAGATTGACGCTGCGTCCGATGTGAGACAGAGAAAAGCCGTAAATAGGCGACACTGTGAGCGCAAAGACAATTGTAAGATATAAGCCAAGCATAAGCAGTATGAATCTATGATACCGAGCGTCCTTTTCCTTTGCCGCTTTCAGCTTAAGCTCGTATATTATTATAAAAAGCAGACTTGCGGCAAGGCCGCAAGGCAGATATGAAGCAGTTTCAGCCAAATAATGCATAATACCCATCCCCCAACGCCCGTTTCTTTTTGCAGTATTATTCTATCTTAAAAGAACAGGGCCTTTTTTAAGTAATAGCTATTTAAATATTAAGAATTTATATAGATACTGTTTTTGACTTTGGAATTATCGGGTTCGTCAGGCAGAGTTATCTTGAAAGCGGTCCTTCCGTCATGGCTCTCAGCACCAATAGCACCGCCGTGAAGAGTGATGATGTCCTTCGCGATTGCAAGACCCAGCCCAGCTCCGCCGGTAGCCGTTGACCGGGCATCATCCAAACGGTAGAATTTTTCAAAAATCGAGCCCAGCTTCTCCTGCGGGATGGTTCCGGTATTCTCAAAGCTAATGAGCACGGCACGGCCCTGTCTCACAGCTGAAATTTCAATTGTGCTGTCCGCGTCGCCGTAAGCAATCGCGTTTTTCAGAATGTTGTTGAAAACTCTTGCCAGCTTGTCCGAGTCTCCCCAAACCGTTAAATTTTCGTCGGCATGGATTTCGGCTTGTTTGCCGTTGGCGGATAGCAAGGGATAGACCTCATCGGCCATCTGAATCAGCATATAATACAAATCAATGCGTTCCTTTTTAAGCGGAATGGTCTGCAGATTGTAACGGGTAATCTCAAAAAACTCATTTATCAGGCTCTCCAGCCTGAGGGCTTTGTCCAGCGTGATATGGACGTACTTTGCTTTTTGCTCGGCCGGCATATCGGGCATTTCATCAATAAGGTTCAGGTAACCGATAACCGAGGTGAGCGGTGTTTTTATATCGTGCGCCAGATAGACGACGAGGTCGTTTTTCCTCTGCTCCGAGTCCTGAGCCTCCCTTGCGCGGCGTTCCAGTGTGTTCTTCACCTGATTGAGTTTATCTTCCATGAACCCCAACTCCGGACTCATGGCAATTACGCTCTGAGACCCGTCTGCAAGCTGGTCCACGCCGGCGACAATTTCATCAAAATACTTTGTGAACCAGGTCAGCGCGACGCGGATAAGAATTACAAAGAAAATGACTATAGTTGCGACCATGATATTATCGAGATTGTTTCTGATGTAATACTGATAAGTACCAAGGGCTTCATCCCAGCCTACTCCGCGAAGCTTTGAAATGAGCATTGTGAGAGCGTTTCCGACATATCCTCTTCCCGCGGACCGCAGCAGCAGAACAATGGCGATTGCGGCAACCAGGATGACTACCGTCTGCAGGAACATTTTGCGTATAAGCGCCGCATAGGGTTTTGACCGCAGTACATTATTTTTCAATTTTGTAGCCGACCCCCCATACTGTTTTGATATACTTCGGCTTTTCAACCGAATCATTCATTTTTTCCCGAAGATGGCGGATATGGACGGTTATGGTGTTGGTTGACTTGCTGAAGTATTCGTCGCCCCAAATCTCGTGAAACAGCTGCTCCGAGCTGACAACATTACCCTTTTGCTCGCACAATATGCGAAGAATTGAAAACTCCGTGGGGGTAAGCGAAAGCGGCTTTTCATTCAGGAGACATTCGTGTGTGTTTACGTCTATTACAAGCCCCGCATGAATTATCAGGCCCTCCTCCTGCACTGGAGCGACATTGTATTTCGTGTATCTGCGAAGCTGAGCCTTAACTCTGGCAACCAGCTCCAGCGGCTGAAAGGGTTTTGTAATATAATCGTCCGCCCCGAGAGTCAAACCCGTAATTTTATCGGTTTCATCCTCTTTGGCGGTCAGCATAATAATAGGGAACGTATACTTTTCTCTGATGCTCTGGCAAATTTGCAGGCCGTTTCCATCCGGAAGCATTACATCAAGAATGGCAAGGTCAAGGCTATTGTCCTCAATGCATTTCAGTGCTTCTCTTGCCGAATAGCATTTATGGACCTCAAAATTTTCGTTTTTCAGATAGACCTCGACGAGGTCTGCAATTTCCCGCTCGTCGTCAACAACGAGGATACTGCTGTTCATATCACAAACTCCTTTGGGCGGATTTTTCATCAAATTATTTTATCAAAACCTTTGCACCTAAATGTGATTAAATTCTTGAAAAAATATTAAGGTTTCCCTAATTATATACATTTTAGCCCGCACTTACAAGATTAGCAGCTTAATCGGGTAACAATAACGCCATTACAGTTGACTAATCCTGAGCTATGCTTTATCGTATTGTTATGACATTTAATATATGGAAAGGGGAACATACTATGAAAACCTTGGTAGCGTTCTACTCACTGGAAGGATATACGGAGCTTGTCGCGGGAATCATCGCGAAAAAGCTCGGGGCGGACATTTTGAAGCTGGAAACGGAAAAGCCCTTTCCGAAAGAAGGCTTTGCGAAATTTTTTAAGGGCGGCATGAGCGCTGTATTTAAACTCACGCCAAAATTAAAAAATCAAAATATAGACCTTCGCTCTTACGACAACATCGTGCTCGGTACGCCTGTCTGGGCCTCGACCTACGCGTCTCCGATAAACACGCTGATTAAAAAGCATAAATTTACCGGCAAGAAGGTCGCACTCCTCCTTTGCAGCGGCGGGCCTGATGTCGAAAAATGCGTTGTCAATCTGAAAAAAGCGCTTGACGGCAACGAAATCGTCGGGGATATCAATTTCACCGAACCGCAGAAGCAGGACAGGGAAGCGGTTGAAAAGAGAGCAGCCGAATGGGCGGAGAGCCTCAAGTTCTGATATAATTTATTAAAGACGCTCAGATGGCGGCCGCAGCCGCCACCTGAGCGTCTTTAATCGGTGCGTAATCATGAGCAATATATGTCGATTGCTTCTTTAGGAAATTCCTCCGCCAACATAAAAAAGAAGAGAAAAACCCGCAGAACACGAATTTTTCTCTTAATTTACGGTTTTATATTACCACAAAATCCGAAAAATTACAAGCCTTGTATTCGATTTTCTTTAAGCGCATACTCTATTCTGGGGGTGATGTTTATGGAAAAAGAATTTTCACTTGAACCTGTTAAGGCACAAATGCTCGTGGAAGTGCAGGAGCTTCGGAACTGCAACGACTTCAGCGTGAAATACGGGCTCGTTTTATCCGAAAACCAAATTCAGAATATGGTGCAAAAGCGTTTTGATGCTTTAAAAGAAACGGGTAGAATTGAGTTCGGGGCAGGAATACTTGAAAAGCTAATTTATGCCTTCTGTGACTCGCCGTATATTCATAATCAAAACTATGAGGAAACCCTTCTGGAGCTTCAGGATGCCTTTTACTACTTCAAGAACGAATCCGACGACCGGATTTCGGATGACGAACTGATTGAGTATATGAAAGATACCTTTGACGGCAAGGCGCAGGGCTCAATTGAATATCTTACAGGTACCTCTTTGGAGGAGCTGTGCCATCCTGCTCACGACAGCTTTATGGAAGAGGTCAATGACGGAAACGAAACTTTGGACTGAGGAGCATTATGTCAGAAAACGAGCTTATCCTATCAGGCACGGGTCTATCGGAGCCTTTGACCGAGGGAGAAGAAATAACTATTCAAACTAAGCTCTGGCAGCTTCTCGCGAGACGCACCGAGCTTTATACAATGGGCGACAGCAGTTCCGTGCGGATTGAAACCGCACAGGAGCTTTTGCAGTCTATCAGTTTTTGCCTTGAGCTTTTTCTCAGGCAGAGCCGGAACACAAAAAAGTTCCTTGTAAGTGCCGATCTTGAGGATGTGTTTCAGCAGGGACAGACGGTATGCGAGGAAAAAATCGAGCTTGGAAAGCTGCTATACAACAAAGCCTGTCTGACAGCGCCCGAGACTGAAAACATATCGTACAGAGACACACTCACGGAAATCTGCGGATTTTTCAAGCACTACGATTACCGCTTTTTTGCCCACAGAATTCCTTGCGATATAGATTATCAGCTCTGCAATCCTGTAAAGGAAAGTATGCTGGGCATTGAATACATCAATGACTATTTAGGGCGAATTATTATCGAAAACGACTTTGTGCGGAGATTTGAAAAGAATCGGGTTGAAAGCCTTCTGGAGAACTACTGCTCCGATTACAGGGGACTGCTTATTAACCTTTACGCACCAGTCGCTGCAAACGCCGTCGGGCTCGCTCTTTTGCGCGAAAACGTCGGCGCGCTCGAGCTTACAGTCTCGGACGATGCCCGTCTTGTAAAGCTTTTCGACGGTCTTTCGGCAACGCCGGCAAAAAAGGCGCTCACTGAGGCCGCGCTTCAGGTCTGCGGCGAACTGAATATCAGCGACGCTTCTTCGGTACGGTATCTGCGGAAAACGGCGGAGGAGCTGTATCCGCGAATTGAAGCGGCACTGCCGCACGGCTCACTCGACGGAATTTTCATACCCTTTGCCGAAAAGCGGAACGACGCTTGATAAATCCGTTTTTATATGCTATCATAAATAAAATCTGATTTGGAGTTGGGAAGATGCGCAAGTAATCCTGCTGTTATTAAGGCAAGGCGATTTTTTGCGGTGATAGACATCACCGCCGTGTTTCGCTGTGCTTTTGCAGGAAAGCTGACGTGTTTTTTCCCTGACTTATCCTCTCCCTGTGTTTTTGCGCACAGGGTATAGTTAGCCGCGGGAAACGTTTTCCTGCGGCTAACCATTTTTATTGGAGGATATAACTTATGTCTATGATAGATGTTAAAAACCTGAGCTTTGCCTATGAAGGCAGCTGCGACAATATATTTGAAAATGTCAGCTTCCGAATTGATACTGACTGGAAACTCGGCTTTACGGGACGAAACGGCAGAGGAAAAACCACTTTTTTAAAGCTTCTTATGGGGGAACATCCATACCAAGGGACAATTTCCTCGAGCGCTGCTTTTGAGTATTTTCCTTTCAAGGTAGGTGACAGGGATGCGGATACTATTAATGTTATTGGCGGAATACTCGGGGATTTTGAAGACTGGCGGCTCATGCGGGAGCTGAATCTGCTTGAGGTTTCCGACGACGTGCTCTACCGACCGTTTTCCACACTTTCAAACGGAGAGCAGACAAAGGTTCTGCTGGCGGCGCTGTTTCTGCGTGAAAACAGCTTTCTGCTCATCGACGAGCCGACAAATCATCTCGATTTCAACTCCAGAGCACTTGTAAGCCGCTATCTGAACTCAAAGCGCGGCTTCATACTTGTTTCGCACGACAGGGCGTTTCTCGACGGCTGTGTCGACCACATAATGTCTATAAACAAGGCCGATATTGAGATTCAAAAGGGTGATTTCTCGTCGTGGTGGCGCAACAGAGAGCTGATGGATGCCTATGAGCTTTCTGAGAACGAGAAACTCAAAAAGGAAGTAAAAAGACTTACCGAAACGGCGAGAGAAAAGTCCGAATGGTCGGCATCTGCGGAACGGCGAAAAATCGGGTTTGACCCAAAAGGCACCGAGAAAAACATCGGCCGCAGGCCCTTACAGGGGGCAAAGGCCAAAAAGATGATGTCAAGAGCAAAGGCTATTGAGGAGCGTCAGGAGTCAGCCATTGAAGAAAAATCCAGGCTTCTGAAAAACCTTGAGGAAAGTGACGAACTTAAGCTTGTAACGCTGAAATATCACTCCGAAAGGTTTGCGGAGCTAAAAAATGTAAGCATATTTTATAACGGAAGGATTGCCTGCGAGGGTGTGAGCTTTGAAATAAGGCAGGGCGACAGAATAGCTCTCAGAGGCAAAAACGGAAGCGGAAAGTCAAGCCTTCTGAAGCTTTTAAACGGCGAGCAGCTCGATTACACGGGTGAGCTGTATAGGGGTAGCCAACTCATCATTTCCTATGTGTCTCAGGAAACGTCGCAGCTTTCCGGCAGCCTTTCCGACTATGCGTCAGAACATGGGCTGGACGAGAGTCTTTTCAGGGCGATGCTCAGAAAGCTTGACTTTTCGAGAACCCAGTTTGATAAGGATATGGCGGATTTCTCCGGCGGGCAAAAGAAGAAGGTCCTACTCGCGAATAGCCTCTCGGAACGCGCGCATCTTTATATCTGGGACGAACCGCTCAATTTCATCGACGTTATCTCTCGTATGCAGATTGAAAAGCTGCTGCTGGAGTATAAGCCTACTCTTCTTTTCGTTGAGCACGACAAAAGATTCTGCGAAAATATCGCCACAAAAATTGTTGAGCTATGAATCCTTATCGGGACAGCACTTTTGTCGCTGTGCGGCGATTAAGGAAAGATTGCTGCCGATTGCACTGACAAGATTGGACAGTACGTTCAGATCCTCGTCATCCGGAATTTCTTCGGCAATGGCTATCGAAATCGTTGAAGCTATGTAAACGAGCTGAGCACTGGGGATGCATTTAAAATCGCCGATAGCGCATCACCTCCCCTTGCATATTTTATGCGTCGGTGTGAAGCAAGGATAAAAATTGAAGCGTCCCGTCGGAGAACGGGACGCACAGCATATAAATCGGGCGGCAGCGGCTGGAGTTGGCCGCTGCCGCTCGTGCTGTGCGGTTATTGGGAAAAACAATGAGTAAGCAATTATTCTACGTCCTGCAGAGCGTCATAGCCCTCTTCGCCGGTGCGAACCTTGACGACGTTTTCTACATCGTAGACAAATATCTTGCCGTCGCCGATGTTTCCGGTATAAAGCACCTTCTTGGCGGTTTCAATGACTGTTCTGACGGGAACCTTCGCAACCACGATTTCGACCTGTACCTTGGGGAGAAGATTGACCTCCGTTTCAACGCCGCGGTAGAACTCGGTCTTGCCCTTCTGCATTCCGCAGCCGAGAACCTGAGTGACAGTCATTCCGGCGACGCCGATTTCGTTCATTGCTGTTTTGAGAGCTTCAAATTTGCTCTGTTTGATAATTATTTCAATCTTTGTAATCTTAACATCGGAAGCCATTGGATTTGCGGGTCTGGAAACAAGCTCAACTGGAACAGCCTTGTCGATGCTGACCTTTGGAGCAGCGGGAGTTGCGGGCTTTTTCGGAGTGTTGTAGCCGAATCTCTCAAGCTGCTTAATCGGAGCGTTGTCTGCGGAATCAAAGTCGAGGTCGCCGCGTATCATCTGCTGGTCGGGATAGGCAAGGACGCCCATTTCGGGAATGTCGAGACCTTCAAGCTCCGCTTCGGGAGATACGCGCAGACCCCATGTCTTATCAAGAATTTTGAAAAACAGGTAGGAAACGCCGAAGCCCCATATTACGAGGATGGCAAGGCATATGAGCTGTGCTACAAACTGACCGGAATCGCCGTAGAACAGACCGGTTACGCCGCCGGAGATGCCGTTAATGCCGTCACCGTATTTGCCGTCAGCAAAAAGTCCGAGAGACAGAACGCCCCAGAAGCCGTTTACACCGTGGACAGAGATCGCGCCGACAGGGTCGTCAATTTTGAATTTGTTTTCGACTATCGGAACAGCGATGCAGACAAGAATTCCGGCTATAAGTCCTATGATAGCGGCGGATATACCGTTTACGAACGCGCAGGGAGCGGTGATTGCGACAAGTCCTGCGAGCGTGCCGTTAGCTGTCATTGAAGGATCGGGCTTGCCGTATTTTTTCCACATATAGAACATTGCGACGAGGCCGCCGACAGCGCCTGCAATCATAGTGTTGGTTGCGACGACAGCGAGTCTGAAATCGGAAGCGTTCAGTGTGGAGCCCGCGTTGAACGAGAACCAGCAGAAGAACAGAATAATTGTTCCGATAATTGCCATCGGGATATCATGCCCAGGGAAGGCTCTTGCGGAGCCGTCCTTCTTGAACTTGCCGATACGGGGACCGATGACGATTGCTCCGGCAAGAGCGAGCATACCTCCCATTGAGTGGACGACCGCGCTGCCCGCGAAGTCAACAACACCGTGGCCTAAACCGAAGTTCTTGCCAAGAGCTGAGAGCCAGCCGCCGCCCCATACCCAGTTGCCGAAAAGCGGATAGAGGAACATCGAAATGAAAAACGATGTGATTACGACCGCTGAATACTTAACGCGCTCTGCCATTGCGCCGGTGGGAATCGTAACTGTAGTGTCCATAAACACCATCTGGAAGAAAAACAGCGCATAGATACCGGCGTCATAAGTACCGCCCAGCATAAAGCCTTTGTAGCCCAGAATTCCGCCGAGGCCCGGAATTGACACCATAGCATTTAGTGCCGAGCCGCCGCTACCCAGACCGACAGCTCCGCCGGAACCCCCCATCTGGAGAGCAAAGCCAACGAGGAAGTATCCGACGGCGCCTACGAGGAAAACCATGAAGTTCATGGTAATCGTGTGCGCGGCGTTCTTTCCGCGGCAGAAGCCTGTTTCAACCATTGCAAAGCCGCACTGGAAGAAAAAGACCATGAACGCGCAGATCATTACCCACGTGAAGTTCGCGCCGAAATACGCTTTGTTCGCCGTTGTTGCGACGTCCGAGAGAGTTTCGCTGCCTGTGGCGGCGACATATGACGCGCCTGTCGGGTCGGCCCCCTCCGCACATGCGGTAATCACGAAAAGGGACGCGACCAGCATGACAATGAGCAGTACACCAAAGATTTTTCTGATTGCTTTCATTTTTCTACACCCCATCTTTAATATAATTGACAAATTGCGATTTGTTTTCGACTAGGATTTGGCTTTCTTTCCTTTTTTAAAATTGCTCCATGAAAAGCTGGAAGTCTGTTTAAAGACCTCAGCCCTCAGTTTGCTGACCGAAATCAGATACCTGATACCCAGAAAGACCACTACTGCTCCGAAAACCGCTCCGGGAATCTGACTTGACAAAACAGGAAGCGTGATGCCGTTTACCAAACTGTAAACGCTGAAGGCAGTACCGACGAGAATGATCAAAATTGACACGACATAGAGCGTTATAATGGGAATGAGCTTTTCTTTTCCAACGCGCGGTGAGGATGACTGATTTTTCATGTGAAACCTCCTTTTAAATAAAAAAAGCGGGGCCGAATCGAGAGCCGCTTGCCCGGCTGCTCGATTTGACCCCATTGTCATGAATCAATGCGATATATACCAATATATGCATTTGTAGCGCTATTATGTTTTCCGGTATCTGCTTGAAATTAGTTTTAATAAAAATAGGCGCTGTAAATTTCTTTACAGCGCCCTTGCTTGAGGAAATAATAAGTTACATTCCCGGATTTGTCAAGGCATTTTCCGGAGAATTGAAACAGTTTTGTTCTTTAAACTGAAAAACAGCGGAATTTTAGATGGAAAACTGGAAAAAATCACTGCTTTGCCTCAATATAAATCACATTCCTGTTGAGGTCGATACTTTTAAGCGAACCTTCTACTGCTGTCTGAGTGCCCAGAAGAGTAGTGAGCCAAACCTTGTTGTCCTCGATGTTCACATTTGTTATTCTGTCGGCGATGAACTTTTCACTGCCGTCGCCTACAACATACGCTGTTGAAAGACACATTTTATTTCCCTCCCAAGAGCTTGAGTGCCTCGGCAAGCTTTTCGTTGCCGTGGTCATAATAGTGCAGTGCTTCCGCTACAAGCTTTGCCGCTTCGGTTTTGCCTGCGCCCTCCAACGAATGATAAAGCTCATGTAAATCTTCGCCGTGGTGACGGTTATGCTCCAGCATATAGTTCAGAAGGGCAAGGTCCTCGTCCGCCGATTGAGCCTTATGTTCTTCGCCGCAGCAGCAATGATCGTGTGTATGTTCATGCTCGTGAATGTGAGTGTGGTCGTCATGCATATAAAAATTCCTCCTGAAATCAAAATCAAATTGCAACTTCCTAAAGATATTATAAGACAGTGTGCCAATATTTTCAACCCTCCCGGGGGGTTATTGAAACATTTCCGCCCGCAGAGGAAAAACTCAAAAGTCTCTGCGGGCGTACAGGGTAGTTACACACAAATTATTCGCATTCCGAGCAGTCGCCGTCGCACTTAGGTCTGTATTCCTCCGGCATGGTTTCGCCGCGCTTTGTGTAATAATCCAACATCGCGGTTCTTACGCCTTCCTCGGCAAGCACGCTGCAGTGCATCTTAACGGGGGGCAGCCCGTCCAGTGCCTCGGCTACAGCCTTGTTTGTAAGCTTAAGCGCCTCGTCAATAGATTTTCCCTTTATCATCTCGGTTGCCATGGAACTCGTCGCGATTGCCGCGCCGCAGCCGAAGGTGTTAAATTTCGCATCCGTGATGATGCCGTCGTCAATTTTGAGGTAAATTTTCATTATGTCGCCGCATTTTGCGTTTCCTACTTCTCCGACACCGTCCGCGTTCTCGATTTCTCCGACGTTGCGAGGATTTGAGAAGTGGTCCATTACTTTTTCACTGTATAACATGGTTATTTAACCTCCTTCATTCTTTTCCAGACAGGGGACATCGATCTGAGCCTTTCAACTATCGGAGGCAGCTTCTCCAAAATGTAATCAACTTCTTCTTCCGTGTTATATTCGCTGAGGCTTAAGCGCAGGGAGCCGTGAGCGACCTCGTGGATAAGCCCGATTGCAAGAAGGACATGGCTCGGGTCAAGTGAGCCCGAAGTACAGGCCGAGCCTGATGAGGCGCAGATACCCTGCATATCGAGCATCATCAGAAGGCTCTCGCCCTCAATACCCTTAATCGAAACGTTCACGTTTCCCGGAAGTCTCTTTTCCCTGTCTCCGTTCAAAATGACCTCGTCGAGCTTGAGGATGCCGTCAATGAGCTTATCCCTCAGAGCCTGTACCTTCGGCATGTTTTCGGACATATTGTCGCAGGCCTCCTTGAAAGCCGCGGCCATGCCGACGATTGCGGGCATGTTTTCGGTTCCTGCACGCTTGCCGCGCTCCTGAGCTCCGCCCTCGATGATGGAGCTTATCGGAATACCTCTCCTGACAAATAAGACGCCCGCACCCTTGGGTCCGTGGAATTTATGCGCTGAAAGAGACAGCATATCGATGTTCTGCTCTTTTACGTTAATGGGAAGATGCCCCGCCGCCTGAACGGCGTCAGTATGGAAGATGACGCCCTTTTCCTTGCAGAGAGCACCGATTTCGGCTATCGGCTGAATAGTTCCGATTTCGTTGTTCGCGTACATAATGGTTACGAGCGCGGTGTCGGGCCGTATCGCCGCGGCAAGGTCCTCAAGCCTTACAACGCCGTTTTCGTGTACATCGAGCAGAGTTACCTCGAAGCCCTCTTTTTCAAGCTTGTTCAGCGTATGGAGGACGGCGTGGTGCTCAAACTTCGTGGAAATTATGTGCTTTTTGCCCTTCTTGGCTCCCAGCGTTGCGGCGGTGACTATCGCCTGATTGTCCGCCTCACTGCCGCCGGAGGTAAAGATTATCTCGTTTGGCTCCGCGCCTATCAGGTCGGCGACAGTCTTTCTCGCGGCTATGAGCAGCTTTGCGGCCTCGTTGCCGATATGGTGAGGGCTTGAGGGGTTGCCATAGGTCTCCGTAAAACACGGAAGCATCGCGTCAAGTGCGGTCTGACTCATTTTCGTTGTTGCCGCATTGTCTGCATAAACGTTCATTTTTGATTCTTCCTTTCAATTTTGTTATTATCCTAATTCGATCATGCGATCGATGCAATTTTTTGCTTTTAATCTTGTTTCCTCGTCGAGCACTATTTCTTCCCCGCCGACGCCCCTAACGCAGTTAAATACATCTGTCAGCGTTGTGACCTTCATGTTGTGGCAGACAAGGTCGATTGACAGAGGATAGAAGTTTTTGTCGGGGCATTCATACTGGAGATGGCTGAGTATCGCAAGCTCTGTTCCTATGATAAATTCCTTTGCGTCGGAGTTCTTGGCGCAATCCATAATTGCTGTAGTGGAGCCTATAAAGTCGGCGGCTTCCGTGACCTCCGGAAGGCACTCGGGATGAACCAGCAAAAGCGCTTCTGTGTGCAGTGCCTTAGCTTTTCTTACTTCCCTCATTCCCGCACGTAGGTGTGTCGGGCAGCCGCCCTGTAAAAGCTTAAAGTTCTTTTCGGGCAGCTGTTTTGCAACGTATGCTCCGAGCTGTTTATCGGGAATAAAGAGAATGTTTTTATTAGGAAGCTTTCCGACGATTTTCACCGCCGAGGATGAGGTCACGCAGACGTCACAGACGGTCTTCAACTCTGTCGTAGTGTTGATATAGCAGACTACCGTATAGTCGGGGTACTGCTGTTTAACCTGTTCGATGAGATCCTTGTCCATTTGTTCCGCCATCGGACAGCCCGCGAGCGGATTTGCAAGGTAAACTGTCTTTTCCGGTGAAAGAATTTTCACCGTTTCCGCCATGAAGCGGACGCCGCACATGATAACGGTACTCTGCGGAGCTTTCGAGGCTTCCACACTGAGGACAAAGGAATCGCCGGTAAAATCGGCTATCTCGCTTATCTCCCTTGCCTGATAGGTGTGGGCCAGAATGCAGATATTCTTTTCCTCTTTCAGCCTCAGAATCTCCTCCTGAAGCTCCTTGATTCCCATTTTCAACACATCCTTCTCGCCTTATACGAGTGATTCATCGCCGGTATTCAATACATGTTAAGTCTGTATATCCTATAGGACTAATAGGATTATAGCATTTGTTTATGTTCTTGTCAATACCGATAACCGCATTTTTCTTTCGGTGAGATATATTTTGTCACAAATTATGTGATTCGATGCAAGCGCAGCTTTTCGATACCTTCGTCTGCTTTACGAGATCCGCGATTGTAACGCTTTCGAGATATTCGTCAATTCTCCTGTCCAGCTCTTTCCACATCGGGAGAGTCTCACAGTGTCCGGCATTGGGGCAGATATTTTCGGGCAGCTCCAGACAGGTGACCGGAGCAAGGCTGCCCTCCGCCGCCTTGAGTACGGAGCCGACAGAGTACTTGTCGGCGGGCTTTGAAAGCTTGTAGCCGCCGCCTTTTCCGCGCGAGCTGTAGACGATTCCGGCTTTGCTTAATAGCCCGATTATCATCTCGCCGTATTTTTCTGAGATCTCCTGCCGTTCTGTGATATCTTTGAGCGGAATAAACGCATCGGTCGTTTGCTGCGCAAGATCGACCATGATACGCAGCGCATACCGCCCTTTGGTAGTAATCTTCACTCTTGTCGCCTCCTTTCTTTGTCCCCATTATACTATAGGATTTATAGGATTTCAAGTGCTTATCAATTTTTTATTTTTTAAACTAAAAAGCCGATTAAAAAACAGGGCTTGAAATTTTTGCTTAATATAGGATAATGAAGCTAATAAATAATTAATGCAAACTCAGAAATTTGGAGGAGCACGGAATGACGGACGATTTGAAAAGACAAGCTGTTCAGGACGGAAAACTGACCATTATCGAATATATATGCGAAGTTTCGGCGTTAGGTCGCGAAAAAATGTACTCTCCGAGCGACCTTAGCTATTGGGAAGCAGTCCGGGACGCGCATAAAAACGGGAAAAAGCTGATTTTTACAAACGGACCTGTTCCGCTTGAGATAATTTACGCGCTCGACTGCGTCCCTCTTTGTCTTGATCTTCTGCCGTCGCGCCTTTCACAGGACGAGGCGCTGACGGCAAAGCTGATAAACGAAGCCGAAACGCACGCGAACGCTTCACTCTGCTCTCTCCATAAGACAAATACGGGTATCCTTCTTTCCGGTACTCTCGGTCTGAAGCCCGACGCCTATGTGACGGTTCCGATTGCCTGTGACTCGGCCCGCGCCGCCTGTCCGGAAACCGGCAGATATCTCGATGCACCCAGTCTGCATTTTGATATTCCTCTGCGCAGGGACGGAAGCAGCGCACGCTATGTCGGGATGCAGTTTGAATATTTTATCGGCTTTATGGAGGAAATAGCGGGCAAAAAGCTCGATTGGGAAAAGGTCAAGTACCGTATGGAGCTTTATAACCGTTCCGCTGTGCTTCTCAGAGAGTGCGCAGAGCTTCGAAGGACCAGACCCTGCCCTATGTCCTCGCACTTAACGGTTTGGAACGAGCTTATGAACGCCTTCGGCCCTACGGAGGAAATGGTAAAGCTGCTTGAGGCTGAAATTTCTCTGTGCAAGGAACGTATCGATTCCGGAGTAAGCCCCTGTCTGAACGGCGAAAAGCACAGGGTGCTGCTGCTCCACAACCTGCTGTGGCAGAGCATCGGTATTACAGCTGTGCTCGAAGAAGGCTTCGGCGCGGTTACCGTTGCGGACGGCTCCTGCTTTGGCCCCCGTGAGCTTTTTACTGAGCCTGATAATAAACAGGCCTGTCTTGACCTCATGTGCCGAAGGTTGCAGTCGGGCTCCATGGCGCACGGCGCGGGCGTTACGGGCGAGGAGCTTCTTGCGTCGATATATAGCCTTCTCCGTGATTATGTCCCGGATGTTATTATCTTCCTGGGGAATAGGGGCTGCAAGCATGCGTGGGCTACCACAAAAATGGTTTCTGACGTTGTGCAGGAGCGGTACAAAATTCCGATACTCACTCTCGATGTGGACAACACTGACTTCCGATATAAATCTGAAAAGGAAATCATAGACCTTATTTCCGAATACATGGATACGGTGGTTAATAAAAAATAAAAAATAAGGCGCATCGGGCAAGCTCCCGATGCGCCTTGTCAATTCAGATATCCTGAACAATCTCTATCAGCCGATAGTAGAATTTTATGGTGTCCACAAGCTTTGAAACCGGAATACGCTCGTCTTTGCCGTGGATCATTTCACGCTCTTCACCGGAGAGATACATGCCTGAAAACCGGAAAACGTTGTCGCAGATACGAAGATAGTGCCGCGAGTCGCTGCCCGCAATCATGAGATAGGGCGAAACGAGAACATCCGGAAAGCTCTCCCTGATTGCCTGCTCAAGAGCGAAATAGCTTCGAGTTTCGGTCGGGGAAACCTTTGACGGGTCGGAGCCTACGAGCGGTATGTATTCGATGGAATCCTTATTCACAAGCTTCTTTATGCGCTCAAGTGCGCTTTTCTTCGTGTCGCCCTCAAGCAGTCGGACATTCATGGTGAGACTCGCTTCGCTGGGCAGTACGTTTGCCCCACTGCTTCCCTCCGTCATAGTAAAGGCAACCGTCGTCCGCACGAGAGCGTTCAGCTCTCCGCCCTGTTTTCTCGTCAGCAGATCGAGCGCGGGCTTAAAAAGCCATAGGTTTGAAAAAATCATCCTGTAGAGAAACCCTGAATTGGGCGCAAGGTTAGAAAACATTTCTTCCGCGGGTTTCGTAAGGTGAAATTTAAAAGGATGGTCATGTATTCTGCGGCAGGCATAGGCCAGCAGATCAACGGGAGACTCCGCCGGAGGCGCCGAGGCGTGACCGCCTTTTGAAACGGCTTTGAGCTTCAGATTCCAGTTTCCTTTTTCCGCAATTCCTATGAGCGCACAGCGCTTGTCAACGCCGGGAAATACGTTATCGACAATCGCGCCGCCCTCATCGAGTACAAAGCAGGGTTTTACGCCGCGCTTTTGCAGTTCGTCCACAATTGAGGGCGCTCCGCCTCCCATAACCTCCTCATCTCCGCCAAAGCAGAAATACATATCTCGTTCGGGCTCAAAGCCCTCAGCCATACGCGTTTCCGCCGAGGATAGAACGCTGAGCAGGGTGGATTTTGTATCAAGTGCGCCGCGTCCCCAGATTTCGCCGTTTTCGATAATTCCGTCAAACGCGGGACGCGACCACTCGGCTTCATTTGCCGAGACGACATCGAAGTGCGCCATGAAAGCCACTGGTGCGGCATTTGTTTTACCCTTCCACCGGAATAAAAGCGCGCGGGAATTGAGGCGCTCATATTCGCAGGTCCAGTAAACATGCGGGAAAAGCTTTGGCAGAAGCAGCTCGAATTTCAAAAATTCCGATTCGTCGTCAAGCGAAGAATCCGCGTGAGACACGGTCTTGCAGCGTAGCATTTCGGAAAAATCACGCGCCGCTTTTTCAGCGTCAATTTCGACCTCCGTCTGTGGAACGTCGGTCTGCGGAAGCGGCTTAAATCCGGCGGTTCGTACAAGAAGAACAATTATCAGCGCGGCAACCAAGGTGAGCACCGCCAAGCCGATTATGTAGCCAATCATTTGAACATCCCTCTTTTCTGTTTATTTAAGCCAGCCTTTTCTGTACATCACACGCGCGGCGGCAATCGCAATCAGTGCGGCTACGGGGACGAATATCGCACCCTTCGGCGCGAGAGAGGGCACACACACGAACAAAATCACCATCGAGACTATCGGGGCTATCGAAACCTTAAGGTTGCGCCCGATAAGTGCTATTCCAAGCCCGCCGAACAGTGCGGGAAGTATCTGGTCAAAGGCGGGTTTGAGTACGGGGCTGTCCAGTATCGGAGTCAGAGGAGCTATGAGAAGTATGCCGATGAAAATCACGAGAGTCGTAACAATGCTCGAAACCGCGACGGCAATAGTTCCCACGACCTCGCCTTCCGGCGTACCGGGCTTAGCACCGACTTTGTTCAAAGCCGTTATTGTGCAGGGAACCTTGAGATTTGTAAGATTTCCCGTAATGAACGCCAGATAGCTGCCTCCCGCGCCCAACATGGGTACATATGTAAGTACTTCTATTGCTCCGACAGCCCAGTACATCGGGCCTATCGCCAGAAGTCCCTGAAGGAAGGGCTTAGCATCAGGCCACGCATTATAGTAAAGACAGGCCGCGGTCGGGAACATGAGGAGCATGACACCCATTCCGCCCATCCATATCCGCCCCCACAAGTCTGTCGCGGCATCATAGCTGAGATTCTTTGTTTTCATACTTTTCCCTCCTTATCTGACAGCCGCGTTCACGGCGTTTGTGATTGGAATAGCGAGGGCCATCGCGCCGATCATGGAAATCGGCAGGGCATAGTCCTCTATCCATTTGATTTTGAATTTTTTCATCAAAGCCGCGCATATAAGCATAAGGAGCATTGACGCGAGCATAACAAAGACGGGTATCCAGCCTGTAAGCCCAACGCTGACATTGCCGAAAATCATGCCGAGAAATGCGGAAATCATGCCCATGAAAAGAGCCGACATCAGAATTTCGCCCCAAAGCTTGTCGCGCGTTTCAACCTTGCCGACGCCATTGAGGAGCTTGCGCCCGATTATCGGCGGCAGTATGACGCTCGCCATGATGCCAAGAGTCATAACCCACGCGATGGTCGTATACTGACTCGCTGTCAGCATGGTTGAAGTGTCTCCAATGCTCGTGCCGACGGCGCTCGCTGCGGCGGCAGCCGCCGGAGTTTCATAGGTGATAGCTCCGACAACCGAGAGACGGAGCCATGGTAGCGGCAGCCCCAGCTTTTTTGAGAGGGCGATTACGCCTATTAGAATAGAAAACGCAGGTACTATAGTGAATATTGCACTTGACTTCACAACACTTTTTAGCTTTGCCGTTTCGATGCCCAGCTTCTTCGCCTGTCGCCATGCGCGTACCAGAAAAAAAACTGCCTGCGCCATGACCAGCGCCAGAATGATAGCCGCCACGGCAAACAAAAACGGGCTGTTTACACTGAATTCGTGGTTCAAATCAGTCACTCCTTACATAATAATGGAAATACTACAAAGCCATAATAGCACACTTATTCGATTGGTAAAACGCAAATTCGCCTGTATTCGTAAAAAAGTGATTTTGAATAAAATCTTCCCGCATCATTAGTTTAAAGAAGCAGTTTTAAACACAGGCGAACCTGATATTTCTTTTAATCTGCCGTTTGAAATCTTCCGCTCCATAATTATACTGCCCCGCAACCGGAAAAAAGCTGGAATTATATTAGCGCTTGCCCTATAATAGCTTTATAGCGTGCACAGCTAAATAAAGACTCCCTCGGACAGGAGGCGACCATGAAAACAGGAAAAACCGCAGGCAGACTCTTATGCACACTTCTCATAACAGCACTCATTATGAGTTTTGTCCCTATGACAGCGGCAGAAGCCGCCTCTTCCTTCAGCGACATTTCGGATACTGACTATTACTACAACGAAGTGAGCGCGATGTACTCGCAGGGCGTTATAAGCGGCTACGGAGACGGAACCTTCCTTCCTCAGAACCCAGTTAAGACCTGCGAAGCGCTGAAGCTTGTCTGCTCGATGGCGGGAGTAGGCTACGCGGGTTATTCCGGAAAAACCGATCCGTGGTATTCGGATGTTTTCTTGTGGTCGCTTGATAATGGCATTATAGCCTCCGGTACCGATCCGAACGCATATGCCACAAGAGAGCAGATCTGCTCCTATATAGCTGCGGTTTTTAAGCTTTCAACCGAAACAAGCACAAACGCTTTTTCAGATACCGATTCAAAAACCGCAAACACGCTCTATGATTATGGCGTCATCAAGGGCGTTCCAGCGTCGGACGGTACCGTTTCTTTCGGAGGTGAGCAGAACGTTAAGCGCTGCGACACCTGCATAATGCTCTGCATGCTGAGTCAGCAGGTCGCAAAGCCCAATTGGATAGTTCTGAACAGGAGCCACTACAATGTTTCAAGACCGGCCTCCTTTAAAACCTATGCCGACTTTGTTGCCGCCTGGGATTATATGCTGGTGAATGTAAAATTAAAAGACTCTTTTCAGATTAAGGGCACATTCACTAAAACCCAGATTGACAAGTACTTTAACGACATAATGGATGCGTATTATTTTTCTATATTTGACTACATGGAGTACGCCTCTTTTCTGAATCAGTGGGAGGTTGGAATAAGCTATAAGGTTATCGGAGGTAAATATACAAACCCCACCTTTACGCTGACACTTTCCAGCAGAGAAAGCTCGGCAGAAGCAGAAACTATAAGTAAAATAAGGGCATTTGAAAGCACCTGCGCACAGATCGTGATCTCGCTTTACAGTGACGGTTCTCTCAGCAGCGGTATGACAGACAAGGAAAAGGCTCATGTTCTGTATGTCTACACGGCCTATCATACAAAGTACGACACCAGCTCAACCCTGTATTCCGGCTATGATGCCGCTGTCGGCGGCAGCGCCGTATGTCAGGGCTACACGGCAATGTACGCTTATCTCTGCAATCTCGCGGGAGTTCGGATGGAGAGCATGACAGGCCATGCGGACGGAGTGGGACACGCATGGAACAGGATATTTTCGGACGGAGCGTACTACGACATCGACACGACCTGGGCAGACCCAATTCCTGACAGGGCGAACTACTGCAATGAGGCCTGGTTCTGGGTAACCGACAGCTATCTGAAAACCTGCAGCGACCCCCGAACTTTTGACAGCGACGCGCTGGCTTACGGATAAGAACAGGAATGCGCCACCGGACTAAATATCCGGCGGCGCATTATTATTGAGGAGCTTTATCCGCTTTTTAATGTACTCTTTGACAGAATCGTCAGCACACAGTCCTCACAGACCTCCTGGGAGGGCGACATCACATAAAAATATACAGTGGTTCCCCATTCGGGAAAGTATTTCGCATAGACGGCACTTTTCATTTCGATGGGCGCGAAGTCCGAGGAAACAGGAAAATTCGGCGAGCCGTACTGGAGGTAGGACGAGGCGAAGCCTTTACTATTATGGTTCATTCCGTTGCAGGTTAAATCCGATGAAAGCTTGGTCCAGCCGTCATAGCCGAGAAAGCTCTGGTCCGCCTGCTCGGAGGCGGTTAAGTATTTGAAAACCTGCTTGTCCGAAGTTAGGCCTAAATCTCCCATCGCGAGAGTAAACAGGTCGAATTTCGCGATATCTGATACTGACTTCTCATCAGGGGCTTTCATATCAGGCGAAATGCCGTAGGGCTGACCGTCTGCGCGCCTCACGAGATATGCTCCGTAAAAGCTGCTGTAATAGGGCGAGGACTCGTCAAAAAGCCCGCTGCATCCGTTCTTCGGCGAGAAAGCGGGAAAATTATAGAGTATTGTGAGCTTTGTGTCCGGAATGCCAATATATGAGGAAAAGGCTTCGTCCGCCTCATAGGTCATAACAAAGGGGTACCAGCCGTCGCCGGACGGTATCTTAAGCTCAAAGCTCTGCGACTTCATAATGCTGTTTTTTGCGCAGTATGGACTGTAAAAAGACATCACCGCAAGACTGCGGACATAGGGGAAAACAGGGCTTAATATTAAAGCCGCCAACAGGATTAAAAAACAGACGAGAATAATGAACCGGCGTTTCTTCTTCTCCATTCGCATCCCCTTCAAATGATATCTACAAATCGACGAATGTCGGCTCATGCCCCATCGCGGGCAGCAGCTTTTCGAAAAGCTCCGACGTTTTGAATTTCAGGCTGCTGGTATTTATGCACGGATGGCAGGCGAAATATTCCTGCTTTAATATTTCTCTGTCTATGAGCAGCCGGACATTGTTTTCACGGTCATTCATCAGCCCCAAAACGCTGACACTGCCCGGGCGAATGTCCAAAAACTGTTCCATGTGGGTTTCGTCCGCAAAGTGCAGCCGGGCGACGCCCAGCTGGGATGAAACGACCGAGGTGTGAAACTGCTTGTCCGCCGGCATCGCCAGAAGATAGAAAACGGTTTCCTGCCTGTTGCATAAAAATAGATTTTTGCATATGCGCGTACCCAAAACCGACACCCGCTCGAGACAAACCTCCATGGTTTCGGCTTTTTCGTGGTCCACGCGGGTATATTCGATATGCAGAGCGTCCAGAAGGTCATAGCAGCGTATTTCGGAAGCTATACGCCCCTCTACGTCCTTGGGTCTGCCTGTTTCAACGTCCATTGCTTCTCTCTAGTCCTTTGCTGCTTTGTTTTTATCAAGGATAGCACAACAAAAGCTCCGGCGCAAGAAGCCTTTGTGCCCGCCGGTGTTGAATACCGTGCTTTATGCAGGTATAATAAGCATAAGATTCTTGCGGAGGATCGTATCAATGAATCCTTTTCCCCACTCAAGCGACAACAAGCGATACAGAAGCCTTGCCTATGAGAACAGCCGGCAGGGCTCAAAGGTATATAAAGCGGTTATCGACGCGGGGCTGAGCTGTCCAAACATTGACGGGACTAAAGGCTTTGGCGGCTGTATATACTGCGATGGCGGCAGCGGATATTTTACAGCTAAGCCCATAGTGCCGATAGAAGTACAGCTCTCAGATGAGCTTGCGCGGATACGCGCAAAGTCGCCCGGCGCAAAGGCAATCGCATATTTTCAGGCACACTCGAACACCTATGCTTCGCTTACGAAGCTGCACGAAATGTTCGAAGCCGCGCTTTCCCATGAGGGCATCTGCGGGCTCTCCGTCGCTACACGCGCGGACTGCCTGTCCCCAGATACTCTGGATTATCTCGCTGAGTTAAATGCAAGAACACATTTTACGGCGGAGCTGGGACTCCAGACGGTTTTCGATGAAACTGCCGCGAGAATAAACCGCTGTCACAGCTTTGCGGACTTTTGCGAAGGCTATTACGCTCTTAAAAACCGCGGAATCAGAGTCACGGTTCACATCATAAACGGGCTGCCCGGAGAAAGCGGGGAAATGATGGCTGAAACAGCGCGGGTGCTTGGTAAAATGCACCCAGACGGTGTAAAAATCCACCTTTTGCACGTTATAAGGGGTACGCGCCTTTTTGAAATATACGAGCGGGGCGAGTATGTGCCGATGGAACTTTCGGAATACGCCGAAACTGTTGTACGTCAGCTGGAGCTTTTGCCGCCGGAAACGACGATAGAGCGTCTGACTGGCGACGGCGACCGCAGAACTCTCGCCGCGCCGCTATGGAGCCGCGACAAGCTTAGGGTTCTGGGCACAATAGACCAGCTTATGGCGGAAAGAAACACCTGGCAGGGCAGACTTTTTGGGAAATTGAGTGAGAATGAGGTGGCGAAATGAGCTTATTTATTTGCCCTGTCTGCGGCGGAGCGCTTGAGCGGTGTGAAAAGCGCTACCTTTGCCCTGCGGGGCATGGCTTTGACCTCGCCTCCGAAGGCTATGTCCACCTGTTGCCCGCTAATCATAAGCACTCAAAGCTCCCGGGCGACGACAAAAATATGGTGAGGGCTAGAAGTCGCTTTCTTTCTTCAGGATATTATGAACCGCTCCGTCAGACGCTGGCCGCGCTGACGCTTGAACTGTCCGGCGCTGAGCCCGCGATTCTCGACTCTGGCTGCGGTGAGGGCTGGTACACCGAGGGGATATATAATGTATTGAAAAGCTACGGAAAAGCTCCGAACATTGCTGGCATAGATATTTCCAAGGAGGCTGTGCGCCTTGCGTCCAAACGCCTGAAAAGCGCTGAGTTCGCGGTAGCTTCAGCCTATCATCTTCCTCTTGCGGAGGAGAGCGCAGACCTTGTGCTCAACTGCTTTTCGCCGCTTTGTGTCCCGGAATTTCTCCGCGTTTTAAAAACGGGTGGTTATTTTATTTATGTAGTCCCCGCTCCGCGCCACCTCTGGGAGCTTAAATGCGCGGTTTATGACAGTCCCTATGAAAACGAAAGAGTAGTCGCGGAATACGAGGGCTTTACTCTTATAAAAACAGCAAATGCCGAGAGCGTCATAGCTTTGCCGGACAAGCAGACAATCAGCGATCTTTTTACGATGACTCCGTATTTTTGGAAAACGCCGAAAGAGGGTGCCGCCCGTCTTGCGGCTCTCGAAACCCTCGAAACGGAAATCTCCTTCGATATATACGTTTACCGGAAGACAGCCGCCGGAGTATAACGCGCCATATTAAGGGTAATATCTTTCTTGATAAGAAATAAAAAAAGTATTGCAATTTAAAAAAGACGTGCTATACTACAATCAGTAATGATTACTGTTATTGATTATGGAGGCTGTCATGGCAATCAAGCGCTTTTCAAAGCAGCGGGAACTCATATATGAGGCCGTTCGCGGAACAACAGAACATCCCACTGCTGAAACGGTCTACAATTGGCTCAAGCCGGAAAATCCGTCCTTAAGTCTGGGAACTGTTTACCGCAACCTGAATCAGCTTGTTGAAGAGGGAAATGTTCAGCGTCTTCCCCTCCCCGTGGAGCGCTATGACGCGAACACTGACCCGCACGCACATTTCATGTGCCGCGCCTGCGGAAACGTATACGATCTTGCGGGAATGTGCTACGATTGCGCTCTTGACAGAAAAGCCGAGGAGACATCCGGTCACACCGTTAAACAGCACGGCTTGTTTTTTGAAGGAACCTGCGCACATTGTTTGGAAAAATAATAATTCTAATAAAATTTAAGGAGGCAATACTATGGAACTCAAGGGCAGCAAAACAGAGGCAAATCTTTGGAAGGCGTTTGCCGGCGAAAGTCAGGCGCGCAACAAGTATACTTATTTCGCAGGTCAGGCCAGAAAAGACGGCTACGAGCAGATAGCGGCTATTTTTGAGGAAACCGCTGGAAACGAAAAAGAACACGCAAAGCTTTGGTTCAAGGCTCTGAACGGAATCGGCAAAACGGCTGAAAATCTTGTCGCCGCAGCCGAGGGCGAGCATTATGAGTGGACGGACATGTACAAGGAAATGTCCGAAACTGCGAGGGAAGAGGGCTTCTTTGCACTGGCGGATCAGTTTGCGGAAGTTGCGAAGATTGAAAAGACCCACGAAGAGCGCTACGTCAAGCTGGCTGAGAATATTCAGAACGGCGATGTATTCAAGCGCGGAGAAATCAAGGTCTGGTATTGCCGCAACTGCGGTCATCTCGAATATGGCACGGACGCTCCCGAAATTTGCCCCGTATGCTCTCATCCCCGTTCTTACTTTGAAATCAAGGCCGAAAACTATTAAAATACCGCAAAAAGACAATATAAAACAGGCGAAGCATGCTTCGCCTGTTTTATATTGTCTTTTCCATCGCGTTGTCGTATTATATAATTACATTATGTGATACTTCCCATGGAGATAAAACATGTAGTGAAAGGAAACGACATTGGATATTGATTATACTTCGCGCTTCAACATGACAAAACCCGCCGAAAGGCAGCAGAACTATCTTCGCCCTCTCACCTGGGCCGTCAGCTTTCCTGAGGTCTGGAGCCATAAAACAAAGATAACCAAAGTCAATATGAAAGGGCTTAAGCCGCCATATATTCTTTTGTGCAATCACAACGCCTTCTACGATTTCAAGGTCGCGACTGCCGCAATCTTCCCCACGCGCGCAAACTACGTCGTGGCCATCGACGGCTTCATCGGGCGCGAATGGCTGATGCGGAAGGTCGGCTGCATATGCAAGCGTAAATTCACAAACGATCTGACGCTCATACGTCAGTTGAAAAGAGTCGCCGATAACGGAGATGTATCAATTATTTACCCCGAAGCCCGGTATTCGCTTTGCGGAACAAACGCTGTTTTGCCGGAATCGCTCGGGAAGCTCGCTAAGCTTCTGAAAGTTCCGGTCGTAACTCTCATCTGCCACGGAAATCATATCAACTCTCCGTTTTGGAACACCATAAACCGCAGAGTCAAGGGGACAGAAGCGGAGCTGACACAAATTATAACAGCGGAAGAGCTTAAAGATATCTCCGTGGGAGAAATAAACCGCAGAATTAGCGAAAAATTTGATTATGATGATTTTGCATGGCAAAAAGAAAATAATATCAGGGTCAAATATCCTTTACGCGCGGTCGGCCTTCACAGAGTTCTTTACCAGTGTCCGAGCTGCGGAGCGGAATACCATATGGATTCGTCCGGCAAAAAGCTGAAGTGCAAAAGCTGCGGCAAGGAATGGGAGATGACGGAGCTGGGCGAACTTCGGGCATTAAGCGGGAAAACGGAATTTTCGCATATTCCTGACTGGTACGAATGGGAACGCACAAATGTCCGCCGTGAGATTGAGAGCGGAAGCTACTTTTTCAAAGCGCCGGTGCGAGTCTGCTCGCTGCCGAATTCGAAGGGCTATATCAAGCTCGGCAAGGGAACGCTCACTCATGACATGAACGGTTTTGTTTTGGAGGGGAAGTACGGCGGGCATCCGTATCGGCTCGAGAAAACCGTTCCCTCTCTTTATTCCTGCCACATCGAGTATAACTATCTTAACAAGCACGGGGACTGCATTGACCTCAACACTCTTGACGACACCTATTATATCTATCCGTATGACTGTGAATTTTCCGTTACTAAAATTTCGCTTGCCACAGAGGAGCTTTTCTATGCGGACAAACGGCGGAAGGACAAAGCAAAAGCGGCTTCTGAGCTGTAATAAACGAGCCTGCTAATAGCGGGCTCGTTTATTCTTTACTTACAGTTCGTGTTCCTTTGTCAGATCATAGGGCTTGCGAAGCTGGGCATAGGCAGCGAAGATCCCGCTGAAAATAAGCATTGTATAGAAATTAATGAATCTTGACAGCAGCATAGCGGGCAGAGCTGCCTTTGCAAAGAGCGGACCGAACATTATCACGAAACCGCCTTCGGCGGCCCCCATCGAACCCGGGAGAGGAAAAAGGTTCAGCGCGACATATAAAACCGCGCTGATTGCAACGAGGTCCAGAATTGTACCTCCGGAAAGGCCGAAAGCTTTGTATACGAAAAACGGTACAAGATGATAAAGCAGAAAATGCGCCGCCGTGCAGAGCAAAATCAAAGTAAAGCGCTTTCCGTTTGTCTTTATCAGCTCGACGCCTTCCTTGAATTCCTCAAGATAGTCATCAACGCTTGTTTGCGCCTTTTCTCTGTTTTTAATTATCTTTATTTTGGTGAAAAAAGTCAGCGCCTTGTTCAGAATTTTTCTGAGCAGATTCTCCGAAAACATCGTGCCGAGCAGGATGAGCAGGATAAGTATATTCAGGCTTAGCCCTAGGAAAAAGAGCACAATTAATGTTCTGCTGACGCTGGCTATATAGCTTAGTTTATAAAAGAACGTCAGAAGGCCCAGAACCACAATTACAATTTGATAAGCCATATTCGTAATAAAAAGAATCAGCGTCGCCTTGGAGGGACTCACCTTATCGCGGCACATATGATAAAACTGCATAGGCTGTCCGCCGGCGGCTGAGGGAGTTATTCCGCTGTAAAAAAAGCTGACGAAGGAATACTGCATCATCTCCCACGGCGTCAGCTTGAGCTGCTGGCATTCCGCCGACAAGCCTATGACTATTCCCTGAAAAATAAAGAAGCCGAACATGGCCAGAATTCCCGCAAACATATAAGTCAGCCTTACGGTCTTGAGCAATCCCCAGATTTCGTCTATAGAAGTATCTTTGAAAATGACATAGAAGGTGGCCGCCATCAGAATGACAAGAAAAGCGGCACTCAGAACATATTTTTTTGCACTGCTCTTTTTTTTGGCAGGTCCATCAGCAGTCTCCGGTTCTTCGCCGGAATGTTTCCCGTATCTGCTTTTTTCCATAAAAGGCGTATCCCTCTGTTATTCGGTAAGTCTATATCTGTGTATATAGTTTTGCCGTTTTTTTGCGCTCCGGCTCCTGAAAACGCATGGAACATTTTTCAGCAAGCCAAACCTTGTCCATAATGCGTCATTATACAGGTCAAAAGTTAATAATTCAAGCAGTTAATATTCGGCGCGCTGCCTCGGCCCTGAAATAACACGATATCCACAAAAACGGCAGCCGGTCAGGCTGCCGTTTTCGAGGAGGAGAATTATATATGGAGAGGATTGAAAGAAAGCTGTTATTCGATGAAACCCAGACGTTCCAGGGTGTTCAGGACGAGATGCCGACCGGCGTCAACGCCCTCTATTATACGTCTTGCACGAACACTGTCCCCGATATTTATAACTGCGGTATCTGTGTCTTCAAAAGCTTGCTGTACAGCGTCCCATATGGGAGCATAGGCCTTCATGCCAAGGCAGACAAACCCGTAGTCAAAGGGCAGCTCTTCCGTAATATCATCATGCCTCACTATAAAGGAATGGGGATTTACCGTACAGAGAGCGGTTTTTGTCATCTGCCTGACCTTGTATTTTGCCATGCATTCCTTCATGCCGGAGCTCGAGGAAGCGTCCAGATCTCTGCCGATTGCAGGAAGCATTTCGATAATCGTAACTTCGGCTCCTCTGAGCGCGAAAAATTCCATAACGTCAAGTCCGACCGCTCCGCCGCCGACAATCGCGATCTTTTTATTGCTAAGGTTCTCTGGGTAGCAGTCAAGACTGCTTATAAAGTCCATAATTGAGAATACCGACGAACCTTCTTTCCCGAGGTTTTCGTGCAGGCCTTCAATCGGCGGAAGCAGCGGGAGCGAGCCCGTCGCGTTGACAACGAGGTCAGGGTCGCAGGCTTTAATCAGCTCCGCGTTTGCCTCAGTGCCGGTTTTTATCGTCAGGCTGGATAGCATAGATGCGCGATGCTTCAAATAGGTCGGAAAATCGGCAAGCCGTTTTTTTGCCGGAATCTTCGAGATTTCAACGGATAGTCCGCCGATGTGACCGCTTTTCTCAAGCAGCGTGACATCACACCCGACCTCCGCGGCCGTGCAGGCAGCCTCAAGACCCGCGGTACCTCCGCCGATAACAACTACTTTGCAGGGCTTTATAACTTTGAGCTTTTTATAGCTCTCGCCGTTTATTACGTCGGGATTTATCGCGCAGCGCAAGGGCTTATTTCCGCCGATGCGGTTCGCCACGCAGCCTGTGTTGCAGGATATGCATTTTCTTATATCGCGTATGTCGCCGTATCTCGACTTGTTAGCCCAGTCCGGATCGGCAATTAGTCCGCGTCCCAAGCCGATGAGGTCGGCGTAGCCTCTTGCGATGATGTCCTCAGCCACTTGAGGGTCACGGATGTTTCCCATCGTGATTACGGGCTTTCCGAACTTATCCCTGACGGCCTTGGCCATATAGGAACGCCAGCCGTCCTCAAGATAGCTCGCGTCAATCTGGTACTGAATCGTCTGATTCAAAGCCGCCGAGGCGTCGAATACATCTATCTCGTCATTCAGGTATTCAAGATACCCGAGGCAGTCGTCAAGGGTATTGCCGCCCTCAACCAGCTCATCCGTACTGAGCCGCAGAGATATCGGCACCTGCGGGCCTATCGCAGAGCGAACCTCGTCAATAACCATACGGCAGAAGCGCGCCCTGTTCTCCGCGCTGCCGCCGAACTCATCTGTTCTGTCGTTCATAGTCGGAGAAAGAAATTGACTGATAAGATAAGAATGGCCGGCATGTATCTCAATGAGATCAAACCCGGCGTTCACAGCGCGTTTTGCGGCTTTGCCATAGTCCTTTGCGATACTGATAAGTTCATCCTTTGAGAGCGGTCTCGGTTCCTCTCCGCCGGGCTTGGAGGGCAGCGTTGAAGCGGAAACGGGCTGCATTCCGATTCTTGCGGACATTGCGGAGGCTCCTGCGTGGTTTATCTGAACGCCAATTGCCGAGCCGTGTCTGTGGCAGGCTTCCGTCAGCGCGAAAAGTCTGGGAATGTATGAATCCTTGTCGATACGCAGCTGAGTGGTTCCGTTTGAGCCCTCCGGATACTTAATGCAGACGTTTTCGACCAGAATAAGCCCCGTGCCGCCTCTGGCGCGGAGCTCGTAATATTTTATATGCTCATCGCTTATTTCGCCGTCATTTCCCGCAAAATCACTGCCCATCGGCATCATAGTGACGCGGTTAGGTATCGTAAGCCCTCTGATTTTCAGCGGCGAAAACAAGTGCTTGAAGTTATTTTTCATCTTCTAAACCTCGAATAAATCCTGACAGCCGACTTGTCATGATATAATATACTTTGGATTAAATATTATTATAAAGCCAGCGATTTCGAATTTCCAATTAGTCTTGCACGTTATTTCCGTTTTCACCTATAGGGTAAGCCTATGGATTTTACCAATACTATTTTGTTTCGAGGTAATATCTTCGAAAAATGGATAATTTGGCAACTTTTGTCCCTATAAAGGTCGAATTCGGTCATAAATCAGATAAAAATGAAGATAAATAATTCTATTTCCCATCATTTTCCCCTATGGTATTTGGAGTGTTTTCTGCTATAATGTGAGCAATGTCACAAAAATAGGAGGGATGACGATGGAGTATACCGTCCGTCCGATGGAAAAAGACGACTGGAGTCAAGTCGTTGAAATTTATTATCAGGGAATACAGACCAACAACGCAACCTTTAACTCTTCCTGCCCGTCATTTGATGCGTGGGATGCATCCCACATCAAGGAGTGCAGGCTGATTGCCGATTTTGACGGAGAGGTCGCGGGTTGGGCGGCACTTTCTCCCTATTCGTCCCGCGAATGCTATAAGGGCGTCGCAGAGGTCAGCGTCTATGTCGATGCAAACCACAGAGGCAAGGGGGTCGGTGAGCTGCTTCTTAATACGCTCGCGTCACAATCCGAAGAGCTTGGTTTCTGGACACTTCAGTCAAGCATATTTCAGACCAACGCCGCAAGCCTCAGGCTTCACGAAAAATGCGGGTTCCGCGCGGTAGGCTACAGGGAACGAATCGCGAAAGATCGCTTCGGTGTGTGGCGGAACACGGTTATAATGGAGCGCCGTATCACAAAGGACATTGCCGGAGGCTGTGACTGCGAAATGATAAAAGCCATGCAGAATGAGCGTGTCGAGCTTCTTGTCTGAACATACCATAATGAAAAAAGATGGACACCGCATTGCGCGGTATCCATCTTTTTATCTTTTTCGACAATTCAAACGTAGATTCTGCGGCGTGAAGAAGCGGGTATACCCAGCTCGTCACGGTATTTTGCAACGGTTCGGCGGCTGACAGAAATGCCCTTGTTTTTCAGCGAATCGACGATTGCCTCGTCACTCATCGGAGAAAGCTTGTCCTCACTGCCGATAATTGTCATGATGCTGTTCTCGATAGTGTTTTTTGTCAGCATCGGATGTGCCTCAACAGAAGATTTCGGGAAAAAGTAGTCCGTCGGAAACATGCCCCAATCGCACTCCACGTATTTGTCCTTTAGCGCGCGGCTTATCGTGGATTCGCTTCTGCCCACCTGCTCCGCCATATCCTTGCGGCTGTACGGAAGCAGAAATTCGGGCCCATCCTCAAAAAAGTCTCGCTGGCTCTTGAGAAGTTGAGAAGCGCAGGCCATGAGCGTTTCACAGCGCTGCCTGATGCTGTCCTTAAGCCACTGTGCCTTTTTCATGTTTTCGCCCAAAAAGCCGCGGACAGTCTCGTTATCGGTTTCCCTGAATATTTTAGAATAGGTGTCGTCAATTATAATACTGTCAGAACTGAGCTGGTTGAGCTCCACCGCAAAGGATTTTTCCTTTTTAAAAATGCGTATGTCCGGAGCGATGTATTCGCTGCTTCTGTGTGTCGTCTCCATCATGAGAGGCTTAGGGTTCAGCGTTCTGATAAGCTGTTGGGCGTTCACGACTCTGTGCAAAGGAATGCCAGATTTTTTTGCAATCTGCGGAAGCTGGTTTTTGCCCAACAATTCAAGATGATTCTGCGCAATCTTCCATGCGTCGCTGTCCTTGAGTCCTTTCCGCTCCAGCTGGAGCAGTATGCATTCGCGCGGGTTGAAAGCGCCGACACCCGCAGGCTCAAGGGTGTGGAGAAGGTCAATTGCGATTTTCAAATCGTCAAGAGAAATATTCGACGCCTGAACCAGACGCTCAACGTCATCGTAAAAGAGGTAGCCGTTCTCATCAAGCAGATATATTAGAGCGTAGCCTATATGTTCGATTGCCGGAGGCGGTTTTAGCATGGCAAACTGCAGACGCAGATTCACAATCGGCGAAGTGTTGTCGTCCGCGATTATGTCCGCAAGGGCAGCCTCGTCGTTTACGCCCGATGCATAATGGGAATTTCGTCGGCATTTTTCGGCGTAATCTATGCTGTCAAAGGTTATTACGGGGTTTTCCTCCAGCTCCTTCATAAGATAGTCGTAAAGCTCGGTGGACGGCATCTGCAAAACACGCAGGGATTGCAGCATACGCGGTGAAAGAATCTGAACCTGTTCCTGCTCCTGCAGCTGCTGTGCACCGAAACCGTTTTCCATTGGCATTACCTCCTATCTCTATGATTGGAATAATCGTCGCAAGCTACGAACATTTCTGAATATATAATAAAATTATACCATTGCAGCTCAGTTTTATCAAGTTACCGCTTTTGGCTTTCCAAATATAAAAGGGTAAAAAGAGCGGCACCGCCGCGAATCTTCTCTATCTGACTGCGGCGGTTATATTTCTAAAAATTGTGTTTACTTAAAAAATCCGCTTTTACGTATCTGCGTAAAAGAAGGTATACGGCGAGAGAAACTGCGGTGCCGACTATCATGCCCGCCAGAACATCGCTCGGATAATGCACCCCGACATAGCAGCGCGAAACCGCAATCAGAACAGCGGGAATATAGGCAAGCGCACCCTTCCTGCCAAAAGCAAGCGTCAGCGCCAAAGCTGAGGCAAAGCTTGAATTTGCGTGTCCCGAGGGAAAGGAATATGTGCTTTCGGGAGGAACGAGTATCTTAAGCTCGTTAATTACTTCGTAAGGTCTAATTCTCTCAAAAATCACCTTGAGCACAAGGTCGTTAATAATGTAGGCCGCAAGGAGACAGACTAGCATATCGAAGGCTCCGCGTCTCGTTTTTCTCCGAAGGAGAAGGATGAATCCGATGAATATCCAGACGAATCCAAAATCACCTATCCTTGATAAGAATACCATTATTGCGGTCAGTACCGGTGTGCGGAGAAAATCCTGAATATAAAGAAGCGCACTCGTGTCAAAGCTCTGTATCAGATGCATCAAGGCTTCAGCTCCACGATTTCGTTTTCCTCCATCACAATCCTATTCTCGTGATAAACTCTCTTGCAGGCCGGAATGAAGCCGCGTACATTTGTCAGCGGATAAATCCAGGTATGCGGGCCGATATGCGTTCCGGGCTGAGGTACAGAGTTCGCGCCCAGCCGCGAGCTGTCTCCCAGAATGCAGCCGAAGAAGCTGTCTCCCAAATCCACTTTTTCACCCTCGACCTTGAGCGTTGCGTTAGTCTGGTTGAATTTGCGGTTGGCGGTTATAACGCCGCTGCCTATGCGCGCGGAAGCGCCGAGAACGCTGTCTCCGGCAAAAACCAGCGACGCAACCTTCGAGCCTCCGAACATAACGCAGTGCTTGACCTCGCTTCCGTGCCCGACGCTGCAGTTATCCGAAATTATCGTGTTCGGACGGATGAGCGCTCCGGGCAGCAGCTCGCAGTTTTTGCCGATATATACTGGTCCGATTATTGTCACATCGTTATATATGACTGTGCCCTCACCGATGTAGTAGTTGCCGTGCAGATTCGGTGCGTCGCCTCGCACCTCTCCGTGGTTTTCGCGGACGTCCGGTTCGACAAGAAGCTCTTTTAAGAAGGTCTTTGCCTTTTGAAGAATCTCGTACGTTTCGGTGATTGAATCAAAAAAATCCGGGAACGGGAATTTATCAAACTTTGAAAAATAGTAACTGATTTTTGTGGACATAGTGTCATCCACCTTTCCAAGCTGTAGTGCTTTGTATTTATTTAGTTATTTCCGCAAAAAACTGTACGGAACGCTTTCAGTATTTATACCTGCCGCCGCCGAGAAATTCCGTGAGCAATGAGTCCGGCAGCAGAAGCTTAGCGTCGATGTCCTCAAATTTTTCCAGAGCGGGGCCTATTTCGCAAAGCTCCTCATAGCGCTCTATGCCCTCCGGAATGCTCCCGAAAAGCTTCAGCGCGGCTGATTTAAGGACGCAGATTTCATAGGGGAAAGACGAGTCGAATTTGAAGTCGGCCTTTTCCTTGAAAGGACTGATAAAGCTCTTTTCGCCGCGCCGGATGTTTGCCCAGATGCTGAAGGTATAGTCCGGCGAAGCACCGCGGAAGAGTTTGTCGCGCACGACTCTTCTTACAAGGCGCGTCCACGTTGCCTTGAAGACGTATTCGCCGTCCTCGATAACATTCGTACGCGCGCTGATGTATAGCTTCAGCGCTTCAGGGTTCGCCGTCGTCAGCTCGTCGTTCAGAGCGTGTATGCCCTCGACCACGACTATATCCTTCCCGCCTAATCTGATGGCTGCTGACGGCTCGTCGGCGCGGCACTGCTTTGAAAAATTGAATTTCGGCACCTCTATCGCCTCGCCGCGGGCAAGACGATGAAAATGCTCCGTAAGCAGCTCCATATCCACGCATTTGGGGGACTCGGGGTCGTAGGAGCCGTCCGCCATTCTCGGGGAAGCGGCATTCACGGTTTGAAAATAGTTATCCATAGAAAGGGCATAGGTAGTTATTCCGCGCCGCAAAAGCTCCTCTTCGATTTTTATTGAAGTGGTCGTTTTTCCGCTGCCGGAGGGACCGGACATCAGCACAATGGGACTCACTTCTCTGTGTTTTTCTATCAGGTCGGCAGCGCGGCATATTTTTTCGTCGTATTCCGCGTCGCATTCGCGTATAAAGGCTGCCGGATCTTTCTTTGCCCTTGAGTTGATGTCATCCAATATATACGCCATAGGTTAAACCTCCCATGCTGTTTGATTGTTTCACTAATATCCGCCAAAATGATTAAATAAGGTTAAAATTTCATCAGTTCCGGGATTTTTCTTTTTTCTTCGATTATTTTATCTATGCCGCCGATATACTCCGCGGGATACTTAGGGTCAAAGATTCGTTCAATGCGGCCGGAACCAAGGCAAAGCTTGGTTGAGGCGCCGCCTCCAACGGATATAATTGAACAGAGTTCTTCCATTATACATATGTTATAAATATTCTCGGTGTGAGAGCGCTGCCAGCCGATGTTTTCAAACCCTCCGGACATGTATTTCTGGCGGTAGAGATAGTATGGCTCATATTCGGCGGAAAACAGAGCGCTGTTCGCGCAGTCAATCATTTTGCCGACCTCCTCTGCCGAAGGGCGCTGGGTGTCGCCCAGCATTATTTCCGAACCTTTTTTTAGCGCGAGCGTATGAACGGTGATGTTCTCGGGATGAAGCGCGAGAACCGTATCCAGAGTCTTTTTAAAGCCCTCGGGCGTATCGAGCGGAAGCCCTGCAATAAGATCCATATTCACAAAAAAGCCGCCGACCCCGGAGACGATTTCAAGCGCATCCAGAACATCCTGCGCCGTATGCTTTCTGCCTATCGCCTCAAGCACCGCGTCATCCATCGTTTGCGGATTCACGCTTACGCGGGTAACGCCGTGACGTTTAAGCGCTTCGAGCTTTTCTCGCGTTATCGTGTCAGGTCTGCCAGCTTCAACCGTGTATTCCCGAACGGCGGAGAAGTCAAAGGTATTTTCAAGCTTTGAACAAAGCTCATCAAGCTGCGGAGCCTGAAGTGTTGTCGGCGTGCCGCCACCCATGTATACGGATATGATGCGCAGACCAAGCTCATTTACTACCCGCGCCGTCGCGTCAATCTCGCTGTAAAGCGCATTGAGATAGTCCGGAATCAGCTTCATGCTCTTCTGGACTGATTGGCTGACGAATGAGCAATAGGAGCAGCGCGTAGGGCAGAACGGAATTCCGACATAGAGGCAAATGTCTTTTTTATCAAGGCTTTTCGCACAGCTGAGGCTCGCGTGCGCCGTATGAAGGCACAAAAGCGCTCTTTCTCCGGAAACATCATTGTCGCGCACGAATTTTGACAGCGCGGCCCTGTCACTCATTCCCGTTTCAAGCAGATTTGAAAGAAGCTTACCCGGACGTATGCCTGTAAGCGCTCCCCAGACCGGTTTTGTTTTGCCCGATTTGAGCGCAGCCCGATAAAACGAGAGCTTCATTATCCTTTGAAGATATTTTGCCTTTGAAATTTCGTCTGTGATTTCGGATGTAGCAGCACTCGCGCGGCCATTGAATTTTACTCCGCCGATATAGAGCCTGCATACCGCTGTGTATCTCTCGGCACCTTCACTCAGATAAAGCTCCGCCCTGTCTCCCGACGGCTCCTCCTGTGGATACTCAGGACGTTCATCGGGAAACAGTGTCAGCAGTATTTGTTCCGCGGCATAGCGGTAATCATGGTTAAATAAATACAGTTTCATATTTTATTAGAATACCTTTTCTTTTGTTTACAGTCAAGGTATAAAAAGTAAACAGGGACTCGAAAAAGTTTATTTGGCAAAGCATTTGTTTAATGAATGTAAGCGGTGGATAAATATAGTACAAACTACTTTGTTACGTGTATTTTTATAGTCATTCGCCTGTCTCGGCGCCTTGTAATCTGTAATATTTGGTGTTATTATACAAATAATGGTCGAATTCAAATTTTGTTGTTTCAACGATTGGGAAGGAAATAAGAGTGGAAACCAAGAAGACATTAAGAGGCACTATAACCTTGGTCGTAACAGTTATAGCGACCTTGCTCCTGCTAGTTCCCCAAGCACTTTTTGTGCGCCATACCAACGCGAAATATACAGAAAACATGCTGAGTTACGAGAAAAGTCATTTTCTGGGCGTAACCGCAATGGCAAAGCAGCATATTCTTGATTTCATTGAAAATAAGACGGAAACGGTTTATAACGCGGGACTGACACTTTCGCTTATGGGCGTATATGCAGAGGAGGAGGAGCGCTATTTCCCCTCATTATACGCCCGCTCAAAGGCAGACGCAATTTTGGTTTTTGCCGACGACGGAAGTCTGACATACGGAAATACCAAGTATGGTTCTTTGTTTTTGGATACCGCTCAGCAAGCGCTCAGTTCTGGAGAAGCCCCAATTTCTCAGCTTAAAAAATGTGATGACGGGATTAGCAGGATGGGTATCGCCTCCGCTTTTTTAGAGCCGGACGGCACAAAGGCCGCAATAATGCTGCTATTCAGTCAGGCATCGCTCGAAAATGTGCTTGATAATATGTCCCTGAAAGACTCGGGCGGACTTGGAATTGTCACTGACAACGGCGATGTGTTGGTATGCCGGAGCTCCGATGCGCCTTGGTTTAGGAACAGACAGTATACCTTCATAGAAAGCGGCAATTTGAAAGACCAGCTGATAAACGTCACACTGACAACGGGCGGCAAAAAGCTGACGGCATATCAAAGCGAGCTGGGTATTAACAACTGGCTGGTTGTTTACATGCTGCCCTCGGAAAATATTGATCTGGGTATGGACAGAGCTCTCGCGAACGTAAATCTATACAGCGCGGTGGCTGTTCTGCTGATTTTGTGTTTAATCGCTTTCAGTGCTTTCAATATCAACAGTGTGTCACGGCACATGTATCTTTTCAACATGAAGTTCCGCATCGCAACAAAACAGTCGGCAAGAGCCGCGTATGAATACGACAGGAGGACGGACAGGCTGAAATTTATTAGTGAGTCCGAATATGTGAAGCTCCCGAAGCCCTATGTGTCTCTTATGGAGCTCGGAACCTATGTTCATCCATCAGATCGACCTGCGTACTACCAGTCGGTATCCGACCTGCGCAGCAAAGGGGAAACCTCCGTAATAGTCCGTTTGATTGGCTTTTGCGGCAGAGACGTCTACCGATGGTATCATGTAACCGGAACGAGGCTGACAGACAAGGGAGAGGGCGAGGCTTTGACCATTGGCACGGTTGAAGACATAGACGAACAGGAAAACGAACGTCTGGTTTTGCATGAACAGGCTACAACCGACAGCCTTACCGGTCTGCGCAATCGGGCAGAGACAGAAAGAGCGATAAACGAATATCTTCTGAGGCTGGATGAAAACGAGCACTCGGTCTTTGCGCTCCTCGATTTGGACAATTTCAAGGAAATTAACGATAAATACGGGCACGACTGCGGCGACAAGACTCTCGTATATTTTGCTGACAAGCTGAGAACGACCTTCCGCTTCGGCGATATTCTCGGACGGCTTGGCGGAGACGAATTCGTGGTTTATATGACTCTCACCGCGGACAGAAAAATTGTTGAGCGCAGACTTATAGAGCTTATGGACAGTCTGGCGGGGGATGATCTTATCGACAAAATTGGCATTCCTCCCCTAAGCTGCTCGATAGGCTGCTGTATTGCAAGCAGGGGCGACACCTTTGATGATGTATATAAGCGCGCGGACAACGCGATGTACACATCAAAAAATAACGGAAAAGGTCAGTTTACGCTTGACGAATAAAGCATAAATATCCGGCGCGGATAATTTCCTATTCGCGCCGGATATTTTTATTCTTGATCGCTTTCGGCGACTTTTATCATTATAGCGCACTCCATACGCTTTTTGAACAGCTCACAGCCATATTCATAGGTACCCGTAATATTACCGGAGGCGTGGTAGGCGTTAGCGGCGCAGCCTCCGCTGCAATAGAGTTTGGCCCAGCAGTCATCACAGGAGGAACGCGCATATGCGTTGCAACTCTTGAATTTTTCCCGCAGTTCCGTATTCGTCACGCCGTCCCATACGTTGCCCATGCTGTATTTTTCGTCCCCGACAAACTGATGGCAGGGATAAAGCTCGCCCCAGGGGGTAACAGCGAGATATTCGGTTCCGCTGCCGCAGCCGGAAATTCGTTTATAGATGCACGGCCCGCCTTCGAGGTCTATCATATAGTGATAAAAGGTGAAGCCTCTTCCCTCTTTGTCGCGTTTGATCATCTCCTTGGCAAGTATCTCGTACTGCTCAAAGAGAATTGGCAGGTCCTCCTGAGTCAGCGCATAGGGATCGTCCGGCGCGCAGACTACCGGCTCCATAGACAATGAGGTGAAGCCTAAATCAGCCATATGAAAAATGTCTTTTGTGAACTCGACATTGTTATGAGTATAGGTGCCGCGTATGTAATAATCTCTTTCCCCGCGCATTTCCGCAAATTTTTGGAACTTTGGGACAATAAGGTCGTAGCTGCCCTTACCGTTAGGGGTTTTTCTCAAACGGTCGTGAATTTCTCTTCGCCCGTCAAGGCTCATAACAACATTGTTCATTTCACGGTTAGCGAATTCGATAACATCATCGTCGACGTTAAGGCCGTTTGTCGTAAGCGTAAAACGAAACTTCTTGCCCGTTTCCTCCTCGCGTGAGCGAGCGTAGGCGACGAGCTTTTTGCATACCTCCCAGTTCATGAGCGGTTCACCGCCGAAGAAATCGACCTCAAGATTTTTTTGTTTCCCCGAATTTGCTATCAGAAAATCAAGAGCCTGTTTACCCACCTCAAAGCTCATCAGCGCTCTCTCGCCGTGGTATTTGCCCTGTGAGGCAAAGCAGTATTCGCAGCTGAGGTTGCAGGTATGCGCGACGTGCAGGCAAAGAGCCTTGATTGCGTGGCTATTGTTTTTCATATCGCAGGCATGCTCAGCGTAGCAATCCTCGGTGAAAAGCTTGCCTTCGTTTTTCAGCTCGCGGACGTCAGAAATGCAATCAAGTATCTCCTCGCGGGTTATTTCAGCGTCGGAGGTATATTTTTCGAGCATGCGGGACACAAGCTCCTCCTCGGCGCAGGTTTCAAAAAGCCCTATAATGTCGTACGCCAATTTGTCCACCGAATGTACGGCTCCGCTGAAAACGTCCAGCACAATGTTATAGCCGTTAAGCTTATATTGATGTATCATTTGTACCTCTAAACATGACAGTTTATTAAAACATAGAGACAGGAAAAAATGCTGTCCGACCAAGAGACCGAACAGCATTTAATTACCGTAAGTGGCTTATTTGCACTTCTCGCAGACCTGATTTGCAACACCGCAGGAGGTTTTGCACGCGGACTGGCAGGAAGTCTGGCACTCGCCGCAGCCGCCCGTCTTGAGGGTCTTGTTAAGGTCGCGGGTGCTGAGAGTTTTTATTCTTTTCATGGTGACAACTCCTTAATGAATTACTGCTTACGTTTTAATATAGAATAAATCGGCGCAATTGTCAAGGGCGGACGGCGTTTTTAGCCCGCTGAATCCAAATGCTTTATACCAATACGCAGAGCGTTTTTGATATTCCGCCGGAGGTGCTGTGCAGTGAAACGCCGGCCTCGCGCTGAATTACAAGGCCCCTGACAGTTTCATCCGTCAGCTCCTCGCCCGGAACAACAAGCGGTATCCCGGGGGGATAGGCCCAGACATATTCGGCCGAAACCTTGCCCCTTGCGCTTTTTATAAGTACAGATTTTGTTTCTTTCTTCAGCGCTTCCGAAACGCTCATTTTCCGCGGTGGTATCTTCGGAGCCGTAAAGGGCACGCGCGGCGCTGTCCTTTGAATTTCTTTGTCCATTACGCAGAGCGCTTTTCCGAGCTTAATAATGTTTTCATCGCTGTCCAAAAGCCCCGTCATCGCAACGACATAGCCGCAGGCTGCCATCTCGCACTCGATACCGAAGCGGGAGCGGAGATTGTCCATCAAAACTGTACCGGAGGTATCCATGCCCTCGCAGGAAATCAGAATCTTGCTTCTGTCAAAGCCATAGACCGCGCCAGTTTCGATGCCGCGTCTGACATAGCCGGCTTTGCCTGTCTTTTTTTGACAGTCGAAGGGGTCGCTGTGTCCGGGCAAGCGAAGGTTCTGTAAAGGTGTGACAAGCGAATCGAAACCATCGAGCCGGTTCTTCCACGCTTTAAACAGCTCGCCGCCGCGTTCTTCAATAAGCTCTCTTGTTCCGTCGATAGAAGCCATGAGCAGATATGACGGGCTGCTAGTCTCAAAAACGGCAAGCTCGCGGAGTATGTCTTCCTTTGGTATAAGCCCGCCGGACAGGTGCAGCAGCCCTGTCTGTGTCAGCCCCGTAAGGGTTTTGTGCAGGCTGTGAATCACGATATCGGCGCCCGCATGAACCGCACCGCCGGAAAAATGCGCCGAAAGATCAAGATGTGCGCCATGCGCTTCATCCACTATCAGCGGAGAGTTGTACATATGGCAAATAACGGCGATTTCGGAAAGATTTGATATTACGCCCTCATAAGTCGGGCTTGTCAGGATAACCGGAGTTCCCGGATTATCCTTCAACGCTAATTCAATGTCCTTCGGTGCGATACTCCCGCAAAATCCGAAACCCTCGACGGTCTGTGGAGCAATGTAAATCGGTTCCAGCTCATTGAGCTCGACAGCGTTATATACCGAGCGATGACTGTTGCGCGCCATAATGATTTTTCCGTTTCCGCAGAGCTTACACGCGGTGCTGACGGCGGCGAGCACACCGCAGGTCGAACCGTTTACTAGAAAAAAGCAGTTTTCGCTTTTCCAGAGGGATGCCGCCTTTCGCATAGCGTCGCTCAGTATTCCATTTGGGTGGTGGAGATCGTCAAAGCCGTCAATTTCCGAAATATCGTATTTTGCGCCGAGCTCCTCCAAAAACCTTATGCCTTCGGAATTGCGCTTATGTCCTGGCATGTGCATCGGAGTTGTCCCGCAGTCTGAATAGTCTATGAGCTTTTGAAAAAGTGATTGAGCACTGTTATCCGAAATTTTGAACGCCTCCTATTAGTTTAAAGTAAACAATGTAAGCCTTCTGAGTGACAAGGATGCATATCCGGGTGGTGCATTTCCACTTGGAAGCGTGGTAGTGACTTTGACTGTAAAATCAAGTCCATTACTTCCTATTGTAAGGCTACTGCTTTTGATTATTGTAAGCACATCTTCCAGCTTAACATAGTATGTGTATGTGGACGTTAGGGATGCCCCTGGCTTCGTAAAGTCAACCTGCGTGTCGGTATTCGCATCGTATATCGGAAGGTCGACTTGAGTTCCGCCAATTTTTAATACTGGCAGTATAACCTTGTTTTTTATAACGTTCGAATCATTAACGGTAAAATATATACGGCGGGATTCAGCCGCAACTGTTGGTGAGAGATAGTCGTTCCCGTCGTATGGTATAAAGAAACTTTCTATACCTCTCTGCGTACCGTTTTTATTTGAAAAGCTGACTGTTGGCGGAACTTCTGTAACCCTGTAGGACGCAATTAGCGTATTTACTAGTAGCTTCTCCTCAGATGCACTAATCTTTGATGTGTGTCCCATTCCGGTATATGTAACGTTTCCGCAGGTATAAATGTAGTAATCATTTACAACGTCATTTTTTGGATAGATGTTGGAGCCCATATATTCAGTATTATCAGTAGTATCGGCTTTTGTAGAGAATGCCGGATCGTCAATACAATACCACACTGTCATATCTGGTTTGTCCATATTCAGTTGGAAATACTGCAGATGTGTTAGCCCTATATGAATATAATCGTTTGTTCCCTCAGTACCGCCAAAGGAAGTAGTATTTATATTATACGGATAAATAGTTATCTGGCCCTTGTTCACCTGCGAGACGGTATTTGTGAACCCCGCTTTGTTGGCAGAATCGTTAGTGCTGAATGCCGCACTATAAAATGGCATTTTACCCGAAACTTTAAATCTTGCTAGGATGCCGTTGGTCAGGCCCTGTGTTTCAGCTACGGTCGCTTTCGTCGAAGGAATGTCTGAAACACTCGTATAATACTTTGCTTGATAAGCTACATCAAAGCCCGCGCTTTCAATGTTACTTGGATTTACTCCATTGTATCCGTTTGCAACGACGTGAGAACTTGTTCCGCCGACTGTTGACGGCGTTTTGCTCGTATATCCATAGGTCGAATCGGTTATTCCGTAACGGTCCATACCAATTGCGTTGCGCAGAAGCATATTGACGTAATATCCGCTCCAGCCGTTTGTCGCGGCGCTGTTAGTGCCGTATACACTAGAATAACTTGAACTATTCTTTTTTAGCCCGTAATCCGCGCTGGGCAGGTAGAAATACGAGGCCACGTCATGAGATATGAGTACCGGCCCTTTATCATCAACTATATACTGTTTTATAATTTTAGTCGTATTAAAGTCGAGGTCACCGTAATTATCACCGAATCCCAAAACAAGCATATTAAAAGAATTCAAGTATGTCCTAAGATCGGTATAGGAAGTAGTATCTCCGTCTCCGTCAGCATGCTTTAACGCCGTCGTTGAAATACTTTTTGCCTGATTTATTGTGACCGCCGTAACATTGACTTTAAAATCTGTATTGACTGCGTTGAGCAGCGCCTTAATATCCGCGTTCGTCGAAAGATCTACTGTGCAGGTCGTATTGGGTTTTATCTGCAGTACCTTAATTGTCGGCACCGAAACAGGTTTCACGCGGGTATAGTCAATTACACAGTTATAAGAGGTATAGCTAGTATCAACAATTTCAAGCTTCCAAGGAACAAGCCCCGTCTTGCTGCTCGGCAGGTCAAAATACAGATAGTATTTTTCTCCTGCTACCATCTGGCCGTTTGTTACTCTGGATCCGAGCAAGCCGTTGTCCCATTTTAATATACCGGCATCGGTGACTTTTTCGTCTTCGCTAAAGGAGCCATTACCATTCATATCTATATACAGATTGCAGCTATAATGAGTGGTCAGAGGGAAAGGATCGGAGTCGTTCCGAATCGTGAACGCATATTGAAGCCTGTTCGCGCCGTCAGTCGGGGCAAGCGCAGTCATTGTACCGCCTTCCAGCTTATATGGTGTTGGATATTCCATGTAGTCGCCGGTTGAGCTTTTTAGAAATTCAATTTGAGGAGTAGAAAGGTTAACCAGCTTTTTTATCAGACTTTTATTTAGCGTGCTGTTATTGACTGCCGTCCAGGTCTTTACGTTCTTTCTTGTGCAGATTTCATTCAGCAGGTTGAACATATATGAATTTGAGTCCACATATGTAGGATTTGCACCCTTGTGAAGCGTGTAGGTTGCAGTCCTGCCAAGGCTGGAATTTGTAATATCTCCATTGTGAGCAGCACCGAAGGCGTCAGTTATCCCAGTAACATTTATTTGGCTATAAAATGTATCTCCGTCTCCATAGTCGCTCAGATCAAAATTGACCGTGTTTGTTCCGCTTAGAATTTTTGTACTGCCCGAAACCGGACTGCCGTTGCGATAAAGAGTTGACTCGGCCGTCCGCACTCTGCCACCAAACCACCACGGGAAATCCCCAAAAGCAACTCTTGTTAGGTTGACCTTAAAAAGAAGGTTAACATCCGTGCTGCCTGAGGGGGTATACTGAGCCGAGTCGATGCAGTAATTAATTAGCTTTATAATATAATCAAAGAAATTAAATAGCAGTTGCCATAAATCCCAATCGATTTTTGAGCTTGTGACATAGGCAATACCATTACTCGAGCTGCCACTGGGTAGCAGTTCATTCCGCACGAGCTTGTCGCCGACTATAACAGGACAGCCGGAATCAGCGAAAGCTTTCAGCTTATCTGCTGCCGTGCTCGAAACATCGTTTCCGGAATAACGGAAGGTTCGGGCTGAATCATTGTTGTTGATGACATTATAGGTAGTACTTCCGGATCTAACTGTAGTATAGTCCCTTTCGAGCAGGCCGCTCAGACCATATCCCGAGGAAAAGCCGGATATGACGGTGTCTCCTACATTCGAATATATAAGTCTTGGCATGTTTGCGTCGGTATAGGTGGTGCAGACAGTACCGTTGATGGTCGTAGTCTCAAACCCGGTCAAATCATCGCCTATATAAACCAAGTCATAATCATTTCGGATATCGTTATTTTTTCCAACAAATTCGGCCGTTGACATTGTGGTAACGTTCAGATGAGCGGAATCGTTTGCTACTCCGAGCCAACCGGCAAGCATGGTTTTCTGCGGTGCCGTGAGGCTCCCGCTTCTCGGCTCGATATCGAGTACTCTGACTACAGTTTTGTTCTGTACGGTTCTTTTTTTGACGTTGTTTATAATATAGCGGATCGAAGTTGCCATTGCTATCTTATTGGCATCCAGCATATCCACAGCCGTACCCGTAGCATCCACCTTAATCTGACGAAGGACATTTTCATAGTAAATATCCTCGTATACGCTGTAGAACGGATTAGTGTCCACCGTTGTATCTCCGTAAGTCAAGGTGGAATCGTTGAACCCTTTGCACGCCAGCGCCAGGCCAAAATAAACAGTCGTATATGTCCTTGAATCCCCGGTCGGTAATGTAACAGTCTCCGTTTTTATGAATTGAGCTGAATTGATGCAATACTGGTTGCCGCTGGCATAATTAACGTGATCTACTCCGTCGTCTCCCGCGTCATAGTCCTTTGAGGACATACCGGCATTTGTTATAAGAATGTCCGCAAAATTATTGATTAGGGTCTGAGAACTGTCTTTTAAGTTGTAATCAAAAATTATGGGAGTTTTATCGGTCTGAGCAGCGATGGCGCATTTGGCCAGTAATTCCGCTTGTGCGCTGACGGATAGAAGGCCGGTTGAATTGCTAAAGTCGTTGCGGTATATGCCATCGTACGTGGTTCCGGTGATATTAAGGCCATAGTTAATCACGACCAGATCTGCGGTGTCCACCATACTGGTCGTAACTTTGTCCGGCGTTACTGTTTTGACCTTGAAATTAGGCATATTTTCTCCGGTACCCCAGTCGAACACATATCGAAGGAACCAGTTGTTGTTTGTAAAGCCGCCAGTACAATAGACAGTGCTGTATGTAATTGTGTTGCTGTTTCCCGCTGAGCTGGGCGTGAAGCTGTAAGTTCCGCCGGTTCCGACATATTTAAAATTATTCGTTGTTCTGCTGTAATATCCCGATTCAGAGCTCTCTCTTTCGCGATAGCTGTTTGCTATTGCTCGATAAGGCGCTGTTGTGCTGTTATATGTCGCGGACGGTGCTCCCCAGCTCGCAGTATAATAGGTGTTTGCTGCGTCCAAACCTGGAAAATCTGCAGTTCCGACTATTCCGACCACGCACAGTTTCGTATTGGCACCAGCAATATTCACTGTCAGATCGGGAGTTTCCCCAGTATCTGCAACCCTGTAAACCAGTGTCCACTTTGCTAAAGTCGAAGAAGGATTATAAATTATTTTGTTAAAAGCGACATTGTAATAGTAAGCACCTGGTACCTGAGTAGTGCTGAAGTTGCTGATTACTTGAACATACTGGCCCGTTCCCCCCGGCAGGAAACTGTAAGTATTGTTCTCGGTATAGTCGCCATTCTTCTGGGCGACGAATATGCCCTTAATATCCGATACCACTTCCTCATGAGCAAGCGGTATCTCATTATAGCCTAAGTGGCTTTCCCAAGGGTAAACCTCCTGATAATTACCGGTATAACTGAGCGGATAACTGTCCTCGCTTGCTGCGACCCCGCTCGGATTGCACAGCTCAATCGAATAGTTGTTCTGAGGATTATTTTGATCAGTTCCTGATTTATTCAGATAAGAGCGAAGACTGCCACTACCTGCATAGCTGCCGGTGCCGTCGACAAAGGCCTTGCGATCGGCTCTGCTTGTATGAGTTCCGGCAAGCGTGAGCCAAGGCTCGTAGCCCGGAATATAATAGCCGATACTCCCGTTTGAGGCATCAGGAACGATTTCAAGGATGTTGAATACATCACTATCCGCTTTTATCTGCTCAATATACGGCAGGCTAGCCATAGCTTCCGCTGCTCCGCTGTTGCCAACCAGTCCAACAAAAGAGGGCAGAACTACGGCAAAGCTCAGCAGAACAGCAATTGCTTTTTTTATAAAGCGAGTTTTAAATTTCATTTGAGCAACCTCTTTCGCGTTGATATATAATCTTTCAGATAAAATATCTCGAAATGATATCATGTTACCGTAACTAATGCAGACACGGGTTTATTACGCAGAGCGACTGTCTGTGTACATATTTTGTTTGCAGAGTAATTTAAGAACGAAAGCGTCAAGTCCACTTGATTTACTCTCGTAGTGCTCACATCAACAGTAACTTTAGGCGCTACCGAAAAATTGTCAATCAAGTCAGACAGTATCTCGGGAACTCCCATAACGCAGGTATAAGATCCGTCCGCGTTTTGTGTTACACTTTTACTTTTGCTGAAATAGAGGGTGTTATCAGCATCGACAAACTGGAAAACGTAAGCTGTGTATGTGCCGGAAGTTTCGTCTATAATGCAGAGCTTACCTGAGCCATCGCTGGAAACGGCTTTGTTGCAGTTCATAAGGTATTCATTTATAAAATTCATGGTGAGCTGTGAATCCATTTGAAGATTTACTCTTCCGTTGACAGTCTCATAGGTTTTTGAGCCGGTAATCATAAGTCCATAAATCGAGACTATAATAACACCAAAAATCACAAGGCAGACAATTAGCTCGATCAAGGTAAAGCCCTTGTTGTTTTTCATTGCCTGCCCCCTAATCCATGGTGTGGTGCCCTGTCAGAGGGGCAATCGTAATCGTAAACGTCCTGTTGCCGCCGGACACATAAATTTTGGTGCAGTAATTCGTCCCGCCCGGTGTCTGGGGATTAAGCGCACCTGTAGAACCGTTAAACGACAGTTTCAGAGGGCTTGCTGAGTCGCCAAGATTCGAAGAAGTTCCGTCAACCACATATGATACTCCTCCAATTCTTTTATCGGAAAGAGTTTCTGTTGAGGAAAGCATACCGTTCTCGTAATATTCTCCAACTACTTTGCCATCAAGTAAATATAAATTTATGTATGCTTTCCCGGCATGGCTAAGACTGCCGGCTCGGCATTTGGAAATAAACACGTTCACTTGGGTTGCGCAGTGTTCCGCGCTGGATACACCAATAAGGCTAATTGAATAAATTGTAATTCCGCTGATTATACCTATTATAATAATTACAACCAGAAGTTCAACGAGCGTAAAGCCTTTATTATTCTTCATACCTGGTGCTCCTTTGATCGGCTTAGTTTTCTTCCCACTCGCTGTAAACGACCAACTTGTTCATATCCCATGCATTATCAGAATCAGTGCTTGATAACCCATGAACATATTCGGAGAGAGACTTACCGCTGCTGTCTGTTGCATTTAAAATGTCTGAGGTAAGCGTCTCGGCTGTAACTGTTGTGTTTGTTCCTTCGATAGCTACATTGCCTCCGGCAATTATCATCCCTGTAAAGCTTTTTTGAACTTTGACATTACCCTTTGCCACTATCAGCTTCAGGTCACTGCTTGCGCCGGTAAACGTATAGTCTCCGTTAGTAACTACCGCCACGGTTTTTCCATCTTTTTTAAAAGTCAGATTATCGGTGAGCATATCCCTGAATACGTATCTGTCGAACGGAGAAGTTTTATTCTTGAATCGGGTACTCAGATCTCCGGTCAGGATTGTCGAGTCCGCGGCGTAAAGCGTTAGTTTGTTTCCGGCATCATTATAAAAGGTATTGCCAGCCGAATTCACATTTGCGGCATTGGCAGAAAAATCTTTCAGATACAGATCGGTATACTGTTCTATTCTTTGGGCGTTAACTGTAAAATAGTCCTTGAAGTACTCGTTGGCAGCACTTCGGGTTTTAAAAACAATGAACGTATATGCAATTTTACTGGTACCGGCAGAGGTATACAAAGGAATGACCGTCCCCTTTTCCCCCGAATCACCAAGATAGTATTTTAGAGTTTTTGCCGTCCCGCCTATTGTCCAAAGAACTGTGTCTGGATTCCATTTAGGGCTTATGAAACTGCCTGAATTATTTTTGTCCGCTTCCAAAACGCAGGGATTTGCATAGTAATTAGAGAGGCATCCCTCGGGCAGAAGATATGTGAGCTGATCCGCTTTTGTGGCAATAGATTCTCCCATAATGATTGGAGAGGTATATGCGATGCATCCGCTCTCCAATGAGGCATTAGAAATGTCAATATAGCTGATGCCGGCTAATGAGAGCCGTTCAAGCGCCGATATATGGAGAGTTGAACTCTGCCCGTTAACCAGAATTGCGCTGCTAGTAGAAGGGGTATTGCCCGAGCCAAAACCAAAGTATTCTCCAGATAGTTCAGCGGACGAATCGGTCCCTGCAAAAACAAGGTCATCGGCCACATATATTTTTCCGTTAAGGGCTACCGCACTTCCCGATCCGGACTCACTGAGCGTAATTCTATTTGCCCAGAGTTCTTTGTTCGGGGCGTCGAATTTTAGTTTTCCTCCGTTATCAACCTCAATTTTACCCTGGGCGCATACGTTGCCGCCGCTGAGCGTAAGTACGTTGCCGCTGCCACTGATAAATATCGCACGCTGATTGCTATCGATGCCGGCGTAGACGCTGCCAACCACTTGAGAGTTAGCGCCGCCGATGGCACAGGTGAGACCCTTTTCGGCAATAATTGCATATCCGCTCGAATCTGACGAGATAGATACCGAAAAGAACACTGGTATACCGATTTTAATATCCGTTGTGATATTTGTAACATAACCTTTTGGCGATGTATATTCAACACTGACATCTTTCAATGTAAGATTCCCGAGTCCGGTCGCGTCGATAGCAGTTTGGACTGTTCCGCTGCCGCTCAACTTAACTTTGCTGCCATTGCCAAGTGTTACTGTGGCAGATCCGTCACTGTTGGCGGTAGGAGTGCCCATAAAGCAGGCCAGAGCCAACGTAGAATATCTAAGATTTGCACCGCTTTTTGATAATAATGTAGTCGAAGTGCCACCTGCGGTTATCGTCATTCCGGTCAGATTATTGACAGTTGCCTGTGAAAAGGCAATTTGAGGGTCACTCATTCCACCACTGGCATAGCTTGAAAGCGTAGTCGTGTAAGCCGGCACAAGTGAGTTGCTCAGAACACCCTGTACGCCTATAATAACCTTCTTCATCTGAGCATCAGCGCTGTAGAAATTTTCTTTATTGGCACGCTCGGTAATGGATACCGAGTAACCTATGTATGATGCATAAAGAAGTGAGCTACCGATAGCAATTATAAACAGAACAGCGATAACGGCAACTAAAGTTGCGCTTCCGTTGTTATTACGCATAGCCAGATGTAACTTGCCCCGCATTTTCATATCGACTCTCACCTCAAAACTATTATCTGTTTAGTTTGTCGGAACTCATTTCGGCTAAAGGTGTTCCCGAATAGTTCGTTCCAGACTGATATACCTTTACGTCCACAGAATACATGCGGTCGAGCTTTTTCAGTTCCACCAATGCGGCGTCTGCCGTCGGAATAGCCTGAAACCAAGTACTGTCCGTATAGAACGCCTTGTAGCTGCTAATCGAAATATTCGTAAAAACAAGCGATTTATTTTTATCAGTCTGATAAAAATAGCGAATATCGGCCTTGTACCCGGGTACCGGAGTATTAGTATTAGTATTTACAAGAAAAACCTTAAAATCACTGTTTGTGTAGTCTGGGTTCTTAATAACTATGGTATCCTTGCTCGAATAGAAGGCCTGGAAGAACATATAAAGTGAAACGGAGCTTGACGCTTTCACATCTGCAGAGCTACCAATACTGTAATTAAAGCTGACAGGAATGGTCTTTTCATTCATATCAGTGCCTGAGAAGCTTCCAATATAGCTGAAATTCACATCCAGCGAATAGCCGTCAGTCACTTTTGTTGCATTTATCGTGATTGTACGATTCAAATTGCTGAGAACAGGCAAAGGTGTTACGTTCGTCAAGCCTGTAAGCTCGGCGTTCAATTCATTTAGCGTGCTTTGATCAGCTGAATTCATATCAACTATAGCATCCATCGGATTGTCAAACGCAACCTTTGTTGTGTTTGCTATAGTATTCACATTCAACGTAACAAGAACATCGAAGGATGATCCGCCGTTTTGTACGTCTGGGTGCTTGATTGTATACGACTGCGCAGTCGCGTCAGGAACAGCATGGTTTACATCCATGTATTCTTCCATGTTGGCCGCTTCAATTTCTTCAATTTGGTTTTGTGCCACATTTGTCGCGTTTCCATAGATCTCATTTTTTCTCTCGGTATTCGCGCTTGTTATAAATAGATGCATCAGGGGAACAACAACAATAGCTAGAATAACAACTCCGACCAGCAGTTCTATAAGCGTCATCCCTCGGTTGTCACATAACACCGGTTTTTTCATTTTGTCCCCCTCCCGAAATAATGTCAGAATGCCACTGTTCCCGCCCGAAGAAGTTAGGCGGGAACACATTGTCAATTTTGAGTATCAGGTTCAGTCTTCTGCTGTTCGGTCGATCCGGCTACCACCTTAAATGTACCAAACGGGTCATCAGTACCTCGTTTTACTGTCGGAATTTCAGTCTGAGTGTATTTATAGTCTGAACTGCTTACGAAGTATTTTTCAAGCGTGACAGTACCGATTAATCCGCCAGTTTCTGCGTCAAAGCTGACAGAAATTTTGTCGATTGTCGTTTGTTTGGAGTTGTTGTAAATATAATTAATGAGCTTTTTCATCTGCTGATAGTTTAAATGACACTTTATATCGATGCCCGACTGCATCGCGGCAACCGGAACAAGTTTATAGCTATCAGCTGTTTTCTTGGGGACCGAAAACTGCGCTACAACCTGCGGGTCTTTTAAATCAAGCTCGTCAACGGAGATGCCGAGCTTATCTTCCAGCTCATTGGCGTACATTATCATATCTTCGCTGCGGACGTCGGTTGGGTATTGCGAGAGATTGGAATTGACACTACTCTCTATCCTGTCGATTTCTTTTTGATAAGACTCGAGATTGGAGTAATATCCGCGGAGCTCATCAAGCCGAGGCTGAAGAGCTTCTGTCTGTGCCGTTATCCCGGCCTTTTTATTGTTATATGAATCACAAATCACCAGATAAGAAACAAGGAAGACAGCCAGACCGAAAAGAATGAGCAAGAGCTTTTGGTCACGTTTGGAAATTCTCATAATCTACCTCCTCCAACTTACTGTGCAGGTGACGGCGACGGGCTTTCCGTAGCTGTAACCGGTTCTGTAGCAGCGGCTGTTCCCGAATCCGCCGTAGTGCCGGATTCGGAGGCGGAAGGCGACGGCGACGGGTTAATCAAGTCACTGTACGGGTTGACATTGTTCAAATACGGATTCGTCCCATAAGTGCAGAGAGCTGTGAAGGATATTATATTTTCTCCGGCCTCATTTTTCGATTTTTCAACGTTACTTACAGAGACACCGGAGAGACTTTGGAAAGCGCGGAGACTGGTTATCACGGCAGCTGCGTCGACATAACTTGAAACGGTGATATTCATAGAAACGCCTATATTATCACAGTCCGCCGACATCAGCAGTATGCTCGATGGCATTTTTTGTTCAAGCTCTTCAAAAAAATCAATAAGCTTCGAGTTCGGAGCGCTCGCTTCACCGGTGAATGCATCTACCGCACCTTCACTTTTTTGATAAGAAATAAAGTAATCGTATGTTTTCTGGGTATATTCAAGGCTTGTAATCTCCGCCTGTGTATTCTGCAAATCAGTAACCGAATTTTTATAGCTTAACCACGCGTTGACTGACAAAGCCGCCGCAAGAAGAATAATGACGGCACATGCAATAACACCCGACTTTATTGTGGCATCCTTGTCGTCAACTGCATTCCTGCGTGAGGAGAGGTGCTTCTGAGGAATAAGATTAAGTGGATCCAGACTACTGCCGATGCAGCTCATAAATGTGGGAGCTTGTGAGATACCAGTAACGATACCGCCAAAATCTGGGATATCATCCAGATACAGTGTTTCGATCCCTGTCTCCTCGGAAATCATCTCGCGCAGTCCGACAACATGCCGGTTGAGTCCGGTCAGAGCAATTTGGGTAATCGGAACACTCATCTGGCTTGAATTGAAGTAGTCTATAGACCGCATGATGCCGTTTACAAGATGGCGAAGATCACTCTGAATGTCGCTTGGGGAAAGCAGCTTGTTTGCTGTAAAGCCAGGACTCGTAACATCGCTTTCCGCAAGAGCTTCAAGGTACTGATCGTCCGTCTTTCCCGCTAACGCCATATAGTGGGTAATAAGTTCGTCTGCGCCCAATGAAAGCGAGCGCTGTAGCAGAAGCTTCCCGTCGCGCATGAAGCTGATGATACTCGTCGTACCGTTGACATCAATATACATTGCGACGCCTTTTTGGCCGATACGGCTGAGAACCTGATACTGGCTATTGCCGCTTGTATCTATAGCCTTGACGGTCAGACCGGCTTTTTCGGAAAGTTGAAAGTAACCTTCCAGTATCGCCTCAGGCACTGCCATCACGAGTATCCTGTAGAAAGGATTTGCAGTTGTCGCATTTTCCAGAACATAATGAGTAACAAGGTATTCTTTTAAGTCAATCGGAAAGTAGTCGTTGACATTGGTTTTAACAGCGGAGGTAATGAGTTTTTTATTCATTTTGGGAAGCTTTACTTCACGGACAGCTATCCTGCTGGACGACAGCGTATAAATCACATTTTTTACGCCTTGCTCACCATGCGAAGCAAGCTGTTTTTTTAGCTCGCGTGACAATACCTGAGAATTGTTTATGGTGCCGTCCGAAGCACAGCCATCTGGAGTGGGAAACATAAAGGCATTGAAAACACGCACGCCTTTTCCTCTGCGCGCTGTACGGCATACTTTGGTCACCCGTTCGCCAATTTCTATGTTCAGTACCTTAGCCGCCATGAAAATTCTCCTCTCAGTTAATTACACCGCTGAATGAATATCGCAAGCCCGGATTAGGGCATAAATTCCAAATTAATGTATAAATACCAATTAAGCGCCTCGAGCGGCGCAAACAGTTAAAACATATTCATATACCAGTTGATAACAGAACTTCCCCAAATAAAAGCCACAAAAATTCCAATAGAAAGGTAAGGACCGAACGAGAGCGTTCTGCCAGCTTTTTTAAAAATCATAAGTGTTATATGGATAATGGCTGCGGCTAAACAGCCGAAGAAGAAGCCCAAAACGACGAGCTTCCAGCCGAGCAGAAGCCCACAGCCCGCCATCAGCTTGATATCGCCGCCGCCCATGCTGTTTCCCTTTGATATTGCAAAGATGAGATACAGCGGCAGAGACATTGCGAAAAAGCCTATGAGGTGCGTAAGCCAATTTTGCAGGTCAAGCAGCGTTGCCGCAGCGCCGAGAACAAGGATGAAAATTGTTGTGCTGGGAGGAATCTCGCGTGTGCGCGCGTCGATAAAGGATACAACTATGAGCGCGGAGGCGAGAAGCGCGGCGAGTGCCGCGAGCGCCGTAAAGCCCAGCACATAAAACGTGAGCAGCCAGAGCGCTCCGTTCAGCGCCTCGACAAGGGGGTACTGCCAAGAGATTTTGGCTTTGCAGCCGGAGCAGCGCCCGCGCAGGGCAAGAAAGCTGATGAGCGGTATGTTTTCATACCATTTCAGCCTCTTGCCGCAGCTCGTGCAATGCGAAGGACCCGTAACTATGCTTTCACCCTTCGGAATCCGAAGTATGCATACATTGAGGAAGCTGCCGACTGTAATACCGAACAGAAACACAAGTATATACATCAAAAGGGTGAGAGTAGGCATAGTGGGTTCCTTTCAAATAGCAGATGTCGGGGTGTTATTATGCATTACCGGCCTGTAACGCGGTAACTTTAGCTGCCCCGGCACCCCAGACCGCTTTGCCACCCGTGCATATCAGCGTATATGAATCGGCTGACTTTGCGGATTTTAACGTGCCAGAGCCAATTACTGCTTCAAGAGCGGTTGCAAGGGTTCCGGGAGTAGCCGCCGGTGTGAAAGCGCCAGCGCTGCTGACTGTAAATGCAAAAAGCACAGTATCGTTCGCCGGAACAGTCTCCAGCGTTGCAAGTTCCAGATTAGCGGCGTGCTGAATTTCACTTAGCGTTGCATAGTCTGTCTTCTGACGTGATTTTTCGATATACTGTGTGTACTGGGGAACGAGGACTGCTGCCAGGATGCCGAGGATTGCGATTACAACGATCAGCTCAACGAGTGTGAAACCTGCGTTGTTCTTCTTGAGTTTCTGGATCATAGAATGTTTCTCCTTTGTTAATTTTACTTCCCATTTAATTTATTTAAACGCCGCTGCGGTTGATTCCGCAAAGACGTTCTATACGGTTTCGGATAAAAAGTTACATGCTTCCCAGGCTGTTGTACATCTTAGCCATTGGAAGAACTAGTGAAATTATGATAGTACCTATCATCACAGCCATTACAAGGACTAGCGCCGGCTCTAACGCAGCCATTAGTCTTTCGGTAGCGCCTTCTGCTTCCTCCTCATAGTAATCCGCAAGCTTCGAGAGCATGTTTTCAAGCGAGCCTGTCTCCTCTCCGATGCTTATCATGTGGTAGACTAGGGGCGGAAACAGATTGTCCTTTCCGAACTGGGCTGCAAGCGGAGAGCCTAGCCTAACAGCATCGCGGGCTTCAATAATCGCGTTTTTGAAGAGCACGTTTGTCATGGTGTTTGACACAATGCTAAGTGCGTCGTCCAGAGGAAGGCCGGCGCCTATCAGTGTGCCCAACGTTCTCGACATCCTTGCCGACGCTGTTTTGGTGGTCAGTGAACCGACTAGCGGCATACTAAGCGACAGTTTGTCGATAATATACTTTCCGGAAGGCGAGTGAGCGTAAACTCGCAGCGTTAAAACTATCGCTACAACAGCGGCAATAACCAGATACCAGCGGTGCTGCATAAATCTTGAGATTGCAAGAACAACTTTTGTTATTGCCGGCATTTGTGTTCCAAGATCAGTGAGCATGCTCTCGAATGACGGAACAACGAAGGTCAGCATGGCAGAGACGGCAATTATAGCGACGACAATCAAAAAAGTCGGGTATACAGTTGCCTTTTTTACGGTGGCCTTCAATTTTGCTTCTTTTTCAAACTGCTCTGCCATTCTAGTGAAGGATATCTCAAGCGAACCGGATGCTTCACCTGCTTCTACCAGCGTTATCAGCATGGGCGGGAACACTCCGGGCCAAGCAGACATCGCACTTGCAAGAGTTTCACCCTGCTCGATTGTCTTCTTGCATTCTGCAAGCGCTTTACTCAGTTCTTTATTTTCCGACTGCTCGCTGAGCATTTCCAGCGCTGTCACAACAGGAACACCAGCGCTTATGATGCTGACGAACTGGCGACAGAAAACAGACATGTCGCGTGGTTTTGGCTTTTTTTTGAATATTGATATTTTAACTTCCCTGCTGAACGCCCCGGCTTCATCGATTGATACAACGACATTTCCCATTTGCCGAAGCTCGTCCATTGCATCGTTTACCGATTCGGAATCCAGTGAGCCCTTAATCTGCTTACCTCTTTTGTCTATAATGACATATGAATATACGGCCAAAAAATCACTCCTCTGAAGCAGAATAAGTGTCTGAAGTCTCTAACCGATCCGCTTTGCCAGAACCGCCCTGTCCTGCGCATGAATGAGGGCGTTCTCTTCATTAATCTCTCCTCGGGAATAGAGCTCAAACAGTGCGTCGTCCATCGTTTTCATACCAAACTTGGCGTTAGTTTGCATAACGGTCTGTATTTGAAAGGTCTTAGCTTCGCGTATATGGTTCCTGATGGCATTGTTGGCGAGCATGACCTCCATAGCAGCAACGCGGCCCTTTCCACTGGCCCTGGGAATCAGTTGCTGAGAAATTACACACTGAAGAACATCGGCAAGCTGTGTCCTTATTTGCTGTTGCTGATGAGACGGGAAAACGTCAATTATTCGGTCAACTGTGTTTGCTGCACCGACGGTGTGAAGAGTCGAAAATACAAGATGCCCTGTCTCCGCAGCCGTAACAGCGGTTGAAATGGTTTCAAGGTCACGCATCTCCCCGACAAGGATAACGTCTGGATCCTGACGCAGCGCCGCTCTCAATGCTGCCGCAAAACTTGTTGTATCCGTTCCAAGCTCACGCTGATTAACAATTGACTTATTATGCTTGTGGAGATATTCGATAGGATCTTCAAGTGTAATTATATGATAGTTATGCTCCTTATTGATCGTATCTATAAGAGATGCAAGGGTCGTCGATTTTCCGCTTCCCGTTGGCCCGGTTACAAGAACAAGTCCCCTGCATTTGTCTGTCATTTCCACAACGACACGGGGTATTCCAAGTTCCTCAGGTGTCGGAATCCGAAGGTTCAGGATTCTAACAACCATCGCAAGGCTCCCTCTTTGACGAAAAATATTTACACGGAACCTCCCCAACTGAGGAATTGAATATGCAAAATCGGTTTCTCCGACCCTGTCGAGGGTTTCGCGGCTTCTCTCACTAATAATACTGGAAGCTATCTCCTCAAGAGCCTGCTGAGTCATTACAGTTTCATTCAGTTTGCCTATTGAACCGTTTATTCTCACGCTGGGAGGGACACCTACAGTGATGTGCAGGTCGGAGGCCCCCATTTCAATTGCTTTTGCAATTAATTCTTTAAATGTCAGCATGTTTTCTCCAAAACTAATGATATAAGCAAAACCGCCGTGTTGAGCGGTGGCACTTATTATTCCTCAAAAGAGATACGCAGCATTTCGGATATTGTCGTTATACCGTCTATCACATACTTTGAAGCACTCATTTGCAATGTCTTCATTCCTTCTGCTATAGCTTCGTTCTGAATTGTCTCAGATGTATCCTTAGCAGAAATTAATCTTTTAAGCGACTGTGATACTTCCATAATCTCGTATACGCCTGTCCGCCCATAATAGCCAGTTTCAGAGCACATTTGGCAGCCAACCGGTTCGTATATTATTACTTCTTCGTCGGTATCCTTATGAAGACAGCGCTTTTCCTCCAAGGTCGCGGACCTGGCCCTTTTGCATTTTGGGCACAGCTTTCTGACAAGGCGCTGTGCAATAACTCCGATAAGGGAGTCCGCAAGCAGATAGCTCTCGATTCCCATATCCATAAGACGCGTCACCGTTGCTACAGCACTGTTTGTGTGCAATGTTGAAACCACAAGGTGTCCGGTTATGGAAGCCTGAACAGCAATCGATGCGGTCTCGTAATCACGTATTTCCCCGATCATGATTATATCTGGATCCTGACGCAGGATGGAACGGAGTGCAGTTGCAAACGTCAAATCAGCCTTGGTATTTACCTGTACTTGATTGATTCCCGCAATACTCGCCTCGACTGGATCCTCTACCGTTATGATGTTTACGGATTCGCTGTTCAGCTCGGAAAGAGCTGTATAAAGAGTGGTTGACTTCCCGCTGCCTGTAGGTCCCGTAACAAGCAGAATACCGTTGGGGTTTTTTAAAATATGGTCAAACTTTTTCAGTTCGTCCTCACACATTCCCAGTTCTGCTTTAGTTTTCGTCAGTGAAGCTTTATTCGCCAGACGCATTACTATTTTTTCGCCATAATAGGACGGAAGTATGGAAACACGTATATCGTATTCAGCACGATCAACAGTCACCGTGATGCGCCCGTCCTGCGGCTTGCGCTTTTCAGATATGTCCATACCGCCCAGAATTTTAATTCTTGTAGATATGGCGGGAAGCAGCGCAATATCGTAGACCATTTTTTCATTGAGTACACCGTCAATACGGTAACGCACACGAAGCTGCTTTTCGAGTGCTTCTATGTGTATATCTGAAGCACGTGATCTCACGGCTTGTTCAATAATGGATTTTACTATCTGAACAATTGGAGCGGATATAACGTCTGCGTTATCATCGGTTGCTAAAATCTGCTCCTGCTCTTTGTTCGCTTTATCTTTTGTGTACTTATCAGCGGCGGAAATTGTTTCATCAACACCAAAGTATCTGTCAAGAACAGCATTTATTTCTCGTGAGGTGGACAAGCGGGGCTCAATAAAGCAGCCTGTAATAATTGAAATGTCATCTTGAGCAACAATATCCAGCGGGTCTGACATTGCGAGTATAAGTATGCTTTTAGTGCTGTCGTCAAAGGCTATTGGAAGAACATTGTGTTTGCGAAGAACATTTGCCCCGACAAGCGAAAGCATATTTTCTGGTAACCTTATGCCACGGAGTTCGACAGTCTCTATTCCGAGCTGTATGTGCAGTGCTTGAGCGATATCCTTGTCCGAAACGATACCGGAGTCGATAAGATAATCTCCCAGCCGCTGCTTGGTCTTCTTTTGCGCTTCCAGTGCTGATTTCAGCTGAGTGTCTGATATAAAACCCTGCTGCAGCAGTATGTCGCCAAGCTTATATTTTTTATTTTTGGGAATCATTTTATCTCTCCGCTCCATTTGATTTTTCGTAATGAAGTCAAGACGTTCAAATAAGGTAATATATAGCCCAATATGCTAATAATGCATAGTTTTCGACAATTATATACACTACCCAACATAATATTGTATTATACAATATTATGTTGCAGGAAGCAACCTATATTTCTTTTAGAAATGCGAAAAACCCAATTTACATAATATTACTATTGCTCATAGCAAAGTCCGAGAGAAAAATCATTTCTCTCGGACTTTACCCAAAAAACATGCACTTTATAATCAGATAAAGTTACAATCAAGCAAAAGATTACTGCATTCCGTTCAGTTTAACTGTGAGCTGGGATTTCTTGTTAGCTGCGCAGTTCTTATGAATAAGATGCTTTGTTGCGGCGTGATCGACAGTCTTGACAGCGACCTTATAGGCACTGACGGCTGTTTCGCGATCGCCCTCCGCAATTGCCGTTTCAAACTTTTTCAGATTTGTCTTAAGCAAAGTCTTTGCCGCCCGGTTCTTCGCGTTCTGAGCTTTGGCAAGGGCATCTCTCTTAGCCGCAGATTTGATATTGGGCACTAGTTGCCACCTCCTCCTATAATAGTTGCGTCACCTGAGGTTCCGCGGAAATTAATTTTACCACCAATACTCTTGTTTTGCAAGCAATATTTTCATTTTTTTTAATTTTGATTTTGCTTGTATAACTGCGTGCTCCTGACAAAAAATAACCACAAAATATAGTTATAAGGGAGACATATGTGTGGAAAAATTTGCGCAGAGAACTGACCTTGCCGCCGAATCCAGAGAGCTTGCAATGGGAGAGAAAACCGGAGATGTTGAAGGGACAACATTTGAGGAAGGTGAAGACAGAGGAGTTAAGTACCAGAAACTGGTAGTTATAAATAATGCCGGTCAGAATGCTCTAGGTAAGCCTATAGGAACGTACTATACAGCGGAAATTGCTTCTGTCCTAAGAAGAGAGAGTGAAACCTTCAGTGATACCGTCAGTTCGCTTTCTGGCATAATACGAAACATGCTGGGAGAAAGGAAAGGCGAGGGCTGTACTCTTGTGGTTGGTCTCGGAAACAGGGACATTACTCCGGATGTAATAGGTCCGCTTTGCGCTGAATCAGTTTTGGTGACTAGACATCTCAAGGAGCACGCACCTAAAGATTTTGAATTTCTCAGTCCTGTTGCAGCGATCAGTCCCGGAGTTCTGGGCACAAGCGGAATCGAAAGTGCAGATTATATAAAATGGGTATGTGATAATTTGAAGCCGGAAAAGGTAATTGTGATTGACGCGCTTGCGGCAAGGAATCTTGACCGCTTATGCAGAACAGTTCAGATAACCGACACCGGGATTACACCTGGTTCCGGTGTCGGCAATTCGCGAAGCGCTATTAACAAAGATGTGCTGGGAGTTCCCGTAATAGCAATCGGAGTTCCTACAGTTGTTGATATACGAAGTCTGCTTGTCGATATGGGTGACGGTAAAATATCGGAGAAAGCCGCAAGCGTCAATGACATGATTGTTACTCCCAGAAATATTGACAGCGAGGTTGTTTGCGCAAGCCGCGTCGTGGCGTATGCAATCAACCTTGCCCTGCACGAGGGACTAACAGTTGAAGATATTGATATGATGGTCGGCTGACTAGACCGGTGAATAATGTTTCACGTGAAACAATGCTTTTTTCTATTAGAGAAAATGTATAAATTGTTTCACGTGAAACATTCTCTTAAATCAATTGTTTACATAAAATACTAATAAATCAGAAAAAGCATTGAAAACCATAACCTATGCTGTTATAATGAGCAACGATATATAGAAGGCGCGCTTTAGGGAGAAGATATATGAGCAAAATAATAGCAATAGTCAATCAGAAGGGCGGCGTCGGTAAAACTACAACCTGCCTGAACCTTTCCTATGCGCTGCACCTTCGTGGTAAAAAGGTACTTTTGTGCGACTGCGATCCGCAGGGCAACAGTACTTCGGGTTTCGGAGTTGATAAAAGCTCAGCCCCAAACACCTATGATATTTTAATGAACGGAGAGAGTCCCGAGAATGCTATTATAAAAACAAAATTCGGTGGGCTTATTCCGTCGAACAGGGAACTTACCGGTGCTCTTATTGAGTTGGTTGGAGTTCAAGAGCGTGAATTTGTTATGAAAAAGGCATTCGATCCTATTAAAGATAAATATGATTACATATTTATTGACTGCCCGCCTTCTCTCGAATTATTAACGTTAAACGCGCTGTGCGCGGCTGACAGTATTTTGGTACCTGTGCAATGTGAATACTTTGCGCTGGAGGGGCTTACTGATCTTGTGAACACGGTTCGAACAGTAAATAAGCGCCTTAATCCTGCTCTGAAATTCGAGGGTTTTGTACTCACAATGTATGATCCGCGAACAAAGCTATCACTTGAAGTCGAAGAGGAAATTAAAAAGTTCTTCGGTGAGAAGGTCTATAACACCAAAATCCCTAGAAATGTCAGAGTCAGCGAAGCGCCGAGTCACGGGATGCCGGTAATCGCTTATGATAAATCCTCAAAGGGCAGCAAGGCATATCTGAAACTCGCGAGCGAATTTCTTGCCGCTCAAGGTGAAAAGCAAAAATTGTTCTGGTAATAAAGCAGTAAATAACAACTGGGAGGTCGTTATGACCGAAAAAACACATAGAAGAGGCTTGGGCACAGGGCTTGGAGCGCTTTTCGGCGAGGATTCACTCGAAAACGAACTCTCCGGCGCGCTCAACATTCCGATTGAAAAGGTGGAGCCACGCGCGGATCAGCCGAGAAACGTATTTGACCAGTCAGCTCTTGAGGAGCTCGCGGATTCAATCAGAGAATATGGTATGATACAGCCGATAACGGTTAGAAAGCTCGATTCCGGCTACTATCAGATAATTGCGGGGGAGCGCAGATGGCGGGCCGCAAGGCTCATCGGCTTGTCAGATGTGCCCGTAAGGGTAATTTCAGCCGACGACAAGAGGGCAATGGAGCTTGCTTTGGTCGAAAATCTCCAGCGCGAGGACTTGAACGCGATTGAAGAAGCAAAAGGCTACCGCACTCTTATTGAAGAATATGGAATGACGCAGGATGAAGCGTCCAAGAGCATAGGAAAATCGCGTCCTGCTATTGCAAACTCACTTCGACTTCTGAACCTCACTCCGCCTGTTATCGCTATGGTCGAGGACGGCGACATCTCGGCAGGTCACGCCAGAGCGCTTCTCGCAATTAAAGATGAAGCGGATCAACTCCGTGTTGCCACGAAAGTTGTTGAAGAGAGTCTTTCCGTCCGCCAGACAGAAAATCTGGCGTCAAAAACGGCTTCTATGTCTTCAAAAAAGGAAAAGCCGCCTGAAGAAAGCTTTTTGATAAAGATAAATTACCTTGCCGACACCGAAAAACGTCTGGAAACAGCGCTCGGAAGGAAAATAACAATTAAGGACAGCAATAAAAAAGGATATATTGAACTGGAATATTATGGTAGTGATGACAGAGAAGCCTTGATCGACGCTCTGCTGGAATTTGGGAATTCAAAAGGGGGGCGCGAACAATGAAAAGGCCGGAAAACAGGTCAACAAAAAAGCCATATCCTATAATGCCCTATCTTGTAGGACTTTTTATAACGGTCATCGTTCTGGTTTTACTTTCATATCTGGTGGAGCTTCGCAACAGGGATGAGCTTCGCACCTATGAAGCTCCGCAGAGCTATGTGTCCGAATACTCGGCTTTAGCGGTTTAACAGCGGGAGAATCATATATATATATTAATAAAGGAGAGCAGACAAAAATGCTGGACATAAAAATTATCAGAGATAACCCCGAAGAAGTAAAAGAAAGACTTAAGAGCAAGCTTGTTGATTGTGATACTGCGGTTGACAGGATTATGGTGCTTGACGGTCAGCGCAGAGAGCTAATATTTAAAACCGAAAACGCAAAAAGCGAGCAGAACAGAGTCTCCAAGGAGATTCCTCAGCTGAAAAAAGCCGGTGAGGATACGACTGCGGTAATGAATCAGATGAACACGCTGAAAGCCGAGATCAAAGCCTTTGACGATGAGCTGAAGCAGGTCGAGGACGAGTACACCGAGCTTATGCTCTCGCTTCCGAATCTGCCCGATCCCGATCTTAAACCCGGCGGAAAGGAAAACAATGCCCCGCTCCGTTTCTTCGGTTCTTCGAAGATCATTGATTTTGAGCCGAAAAACCATGTTGACCTCTGCACCGATTTGGGACTTATAGATTATCCCAGAGGCACAAAGCTTGCCGGAAACGGCTACTGGATCTATCGCGGAATGGGTGCCCGTCTTGAATGGGCTTTGCTCAACTACTTTATTGAAACACACGAGCTCGAGGGCTATGAGCTTCTGATGGTTCCTCATATGCTGAATTATGAATGCGGCCTGACTGCCGGTCAGTTCCCGAAGTTCAAGGACGAGGTCTATTGGATTGAAACCGCTGAGGATCAGCAGCGCCGCTTTATGCTGCCCACCGCAGAAACTGCGCTTGCCAGCATTCACAGAGACGAAATTCTGACGGAAGCGGAGCTTCCCAGAAAGTATATTTCCTATACTCCATGCTTCCGCCGCGAAGGCGGTTCCTACCGTGCCGAAGAGCGCGGAATGATCAGAGGGCATCAGTTTAACAAGGTCGAGATGTTCCAGGTCACAAAGCCTGAGGATTCCGACGCAGCTTTCGAAGAACTTGTCACAAAGGCCGAAATGCTAGTAAAGAATCTCGGACTTAAATTCCGCACGGTCAAGCTTGCAGCCGGCGACTGCTCCGCATCGATGGCGAGAACCTATGACATTGAGGTTTATATTCCCTCTATGGGCGGATATAAGGAAGTCTCCTCCGTCAGCAATGCCCGCGACTATCAGGCTCGCCGCGGACAGATCAGATTCCGCCGTGAGGAGACCGGAAAGGTCGAGTTCTGCCATACCCTTAACGGCTCCGGACTTGCGACGAGCCGCGTTCTTCCCGCAATTGTCGAGCAGTATCAGAACGCGGACGGCTCTGTGGAGGTTCCGAAGATACTGAGGCGCTACATGAGAGGCAAGGAAACCATCTCAAAGCAGGACATTGCCAGAGTGCAGATGAAAAACCCGCTCACCTGCGGCTAAATAAAGCAAGGGGCATATTATCCTATTAAGATAATATGCCCCTTAATATTCTTTATATAACGCAAATAATGCGCCGTCTGTTGACGGCGCATTATTTGTACTGTTCGGTTTCAGCTCTGCTTCATAGAGCCTGTTTCGATGAATCTCTGATGCCACGAAAGAGCCTTCGAAAGGTCATGCGGTGTCTGACAGGGGCCGCAGAGCTCGAGCGCACCGTTATAGTAATCCCGGAGCTGCTGTCTGTAATCGGGATGAGCGCAGTTTTCAATGATTTCCTGTACCCTTTCCTTCGGTGATTTACCCCGCAAATCAGCGTAGCCGTATTCGGTTGCGATTACATCGACATCGTGCTCTGTGGAGTCAATGTGCGGCACCATCGGAACGATGCTCGATATCGCTCCGTTTTTCGCCGTGGAGGGCGTAATAAAGATTGAAAGCTTTGCGCTGCGGCAAAAGTCGTTAGAGCCGCCGATGCCGTTGAGCATTTTCATACCCATAGCGTTTGTGGAATTGATATTTCCGTATATATCGGCTTCAAGCGCCGTGTTCATAGCAACGAGTCCCATAGCGCTTATCTGCGCGACGCCGTTCGATATCTCCAGCGGACGCAAAACGATGTGCTTTTTATAAAACTCCGTGTTTCCGAATAAGGTTTCAAGTCCGGCGGGCGAAAGGTCAAATGTCGTTGTGGAAGCCTCCGATATAACTCCGCTCGTTACGAAGCTGAGCGCGCCGTCCGCTAAAACCTCGGTAAACATTTTGAGACCTCTGTAGCCGCCTTCACTAAGGCCCTGAAGCACAGCGTTCGCGACGCCGCCGACTCCGGCCTGTAAAGTGAAATCGCGCGGAAGTCTGTTTGCGCTTATCTCCTTGTCCAAAAGGCTCAGAACCTGCCTTGCGATGTCCTGATAAACCTCGTTTGTATCCCGGAAAGATAGCTTCGGCTCTTCCTCGTCTGTAATCACGATACCGGCAATCTTTTCGGGGTCACAGCGGAAGACTGTCTCACCCCTGTGCTCAAGTATACCGTCAAGCGGCCTGAGGTCGTTTGCGTATATATCGTGTATGCCCTCAATTTCTGCGGGCACGGCAAGATTCAGCTCAAGAATAATTTTTTTGGCACATTCGAAAAGAGTATTATTTATGCCAAGCGAAAGTGACGGCACTATACCGCCGTCCTCGTTAATCGCGGAGCATTCGATTATGGCATAATCCATTTTTCCGAATACTCCGTTGCGTATTTTACTCGGCAACTGACCCAAATGAATATCCGAAAAGGCGATATTGCCGCAGTTTATCGAGTTGTGCATCTCACGGCTCCACTGGAAGGCGGCATAACGGGCTACTGCGCCCGATTCGGTCAGTTCCTTTAGTAAGCCGATACCCGCGCCCTGAATGACGCTTAGGTCTCGGACTCCCATTTTTATAAATTCCGGCGTTATCGCTTTTGGTGCACCGGTGCTGAAGCCGCTCAGGCCGATTGTCATGCCGGATTTTATGTACGACGCTGCCTTTTCGGCGCTCATTATTCTATCCTCGAGCCCCGCGCACTTCATTCTTTCACAATACACAATGTTTCACCTTGCATTTTTATATTTTGGTTTTAGCTTGTTTGAAAATGTCAGTCCTGCTTCATGGAGCCCGTTTCAAGGTATTTCTGATGCCAGGAAAGAGCCTTTAACAGGTCATGCGGTGTCTGGCAGGGGCCGCACAGCGCTACTGCACCGTCGAAATAATCCCGCAGCTGCTGTCTGTAATCCGGATGCGCGCAGTTTTCTATAATCGCGGCGGCACGCTCCTTGGGTGATTTTCCGCGCAGGTCGGCATAGCCCCATTCTGTAGCAATAACGTCGACGTCGTGCTCCGTTGAATCCACATGGGGAACCATGGGAACAATGCAGGAAATAAGCCCGCGTTTTGCGGTGGAGGGCGTTGTGAAAACGGAAATCTTCGAGTTGCGGCTGAAATCGTTGGAGCCGCCGAGTCCGTTTATCATCTGCGTACCCATTGCGTGAGAGGAATTGACGTTTCCGTAAATATCGGCTTCCCACGCGGTATTCATTGAAACAAGCTCGTTGGCAACAATCTGCGCAACTCCGTTAGTGAGGTCGACGGCACGGAGAACAAGGTGTTTTTTATAGAACTCAAGGTTGTTGAACACATCATCAAAGAAGAGCGGCGTAATGTCCAGTGCGGTGGTAGTCGCTTCCGCGATAATACCCTCCTTTATGGCGTAAAGCGCCTGGTCGGATAAAACCTCGGTGTACATCTTAAGGCCCTTGTAGCCCTTATTCATAAGTCCGAGCATGACGCAGTTTGCAACAACGCCCATGCCGGACTGGAATGTGAACTGCGCAGGAAGGCGTCCCTGCTCAATTTCCTTGTCGAGCATGGAAACGACGTTGCCGGCTATCTGGTTATATATAGGCGCGATATCCGGATAGAAGAGATCCGTATCCGGAATATCCGTAACTACGATTCCCGCGACCTTGCTTGGGTCAATTTTTATATACGGCACGCCAAGTCTGTCGGCGGGTGATTTTATAATAGTGAAGGAATCAACACCGAAATCATGGAAACCTTCTACCTCGGCCGGAACGTTCAGATTCAGCTCGATAAGAATCCTGTCCGCATATTTCACAATTGACTCGGAGATACCGGCGGAAAGCGTGGGTACAAGGCTTCCGTCTTCTCTGATTTTGCAGCACTCTACAATCGCGTAGTCAATATTTCCGTAAACCCCGTTTTTAATTTTGGTCGAGAGCTGCCCCAGATGATAGTCGGCAAACTCCATGACTCCGGCATTGACCACATTGCGTGCATTCTCATTATAAAGAAAACCGCTGAATTTTTTAAGTATGCCGCTTGAGGCCATCGCGCCCAGATGCATCTCACCTCGGGCAGCGCCGTTTATCAGAGTAAGGTCTGTTGCGTGCTTTGTTGCGGCGAGCGAGGTCGGAATCGCTTTGGGATATCCGGTGCCGAAGCCGCTGGTGCAAAGGGTCATGCCGGATTTGATCATCGAGGCCGCTTCCTCGGCGCTCATAACGAGATCAAGCATTTCTGGTGAAAGGATTCTCTCTCTGGCTTTCTCTGGAATTGTATCTGTGAGCATGCGGGTTCCTCCAAGTATTAGAATGATATACTTACTTTGCTGACAAAGAGCAGCAAATAATATACAGTTTATGGAATATTGGGGCGATATTTGCCAAAATCGGTCGAATTTGCACAGCATAGCTGATATTATAACTCATTTGATATGGAAATGGAACAGAAAAGATTCGTTTTTTCGTGCCTTTTTTCTGAAAAAACCTTAATTACAAACGTCTCGAACAAGGCAATATGGCGAAAAAAGCATATAAATTTTGTGAACAAGTGTAGCCGCCTTGAAAACAAATATGCTTTATTTCCTTAATTTGCAGTGTTATAATTCATTTGTGATATTATGCTTTGCTCAAAAAGCAGACAGAAATAGGGAGCTGTCTGCTTTTTGAAGTCACTGGTCCCATTACAATAAGGAGGAGAGATATGGATTACCGGAAACTATTCGAATCAGACATTTCCACTGATGCCATCAAGGCGTGGCAGGCGAAAGGAAAAAAGGCTGTCGGAGTTATATGCTGCCATGTGCCGGAGGAGCTCTTTTATGCGGCGGACATTATGCCCGTACGCCTGAGAGCGACAAACTGCGTTGACAGCTCCGATGCGCAGGTTTGGATGTCAAGCTTCAGCTGCAGCTTTGCAAGAGGCATACTTCAGTATTGGCTCGAGGGTCCCTATAAGGATCTCGACGGCTTTGTCACTTCAGACGGCTGCATGCAGTCCTCCCGCGTCTATGACAACGCGGCTTACATTAACAAGCATGACAACACCGGCAAATACGTCCGTCAGATTGGCGCACCCAGAAAGATTTCCCCCAGATCATATCCTTTCTACAGGGCCGAGCTTCAGAGCCTCATCGAGGAGCTTGAAGCGCTCTCCGGCAGCAAGGTTACTGATGAAAAGCTGAAGGCCTCCGTCAAGAAATACAACGAGGCCCGCGAGCTTATTGCAAAGATATATGAGCTCCGCAAGGAGAAGGACCCCGTAATCAGCGGCACCGATTGTCTGAAGCTTACGCTTTCTGTCACAAATATGCCGATCGACGAATATGTCGATTTACTGAAGGCGTTCCTTGACGATGTGAAGAACATGAAGCCTATTACTGAGCACCGTGCGCGCCTTATGGTTATCGGTTCCGGCCTTGACGACCCGAAGTATCTGGAGGTCATCGAGGAAAAGGGCGGTCTTGTTGTTCAGGATGCTTTGTGCTTCGGCAGCAGAGGCTTTGACAAGCCCATGGAAATCGATGACAATGACGTGTTGGGTTCAATTGCAAAGTACTATCTCGATCGTCTCGTCTGCCCGAGAATGATGGACAAGCACTTCGAAATGGACGACTATATAATTGATGCCTGCAAGAGCTGGAACGTCGACGGCCTCCTTTATGAGCGTATGCAGTACTGCGAGATATGGGGCGGCGAGGCTGCGTATTTCCAGAACAGGCTCAAGGACGCCGGAATCCCGATTCTGACGGTTGAGCGCGAGGAGCAGATGGCAAATGCCGGACAGCTCGGTATACGCGTCGAAGCTTTCGTTGAAATGATAGAGAAGGAGGACTAAGAAATGGCTGATGTAAAAAACCTTGAAGAACTCGTATTAAAGGGCGAAATGTCCATTACTGAGTTCGCCTGCGCGAAAATAGACGGCTCTCTGGAACGCATGAGAGAGAAGCATCCCGAAATGCTGTGGACAATGGAAATCCAGAAATTCATGTGGGATAACTACCGCGACGCCCACAAGAACGGCAAAAAGCTCGTTTTCTACGGCGGCTCTGTCCCCACCGAGCTGATAGCGGCGTTCGACTGCTTCGGCTTCTACCTTGATACAATACCTTTCCGCCTTTCCACGAACCCCACGCTTACCGCGCAGTACATAGACGAGGCTGAAAAGTATGTCGCTCCGACGATGTGCGGTCTTGACAAGACTGAGCTTGGCGCATGGGTTTCAGGCGCTTACGGCATAAAGCCCGATATCTTTGTATATAACTCCGTCCCCTGTGACAGCTCACGTCTGGCTTATCCCGCAATGGAAAAAATGATGGGCGTCCCCACGTTCAGCTTTGATACCCCCTTCCGCCGCGATGAGCGCGGTGCTGAGTATCTGGCAGACCAGATGGAGGATTTCATCGTATTCATGGAAGAGCATACGGGACACAAGCTCGACTGGGACAAGCTTAAATTCTATATGGAGAACTCCAACCGCAACTTCGAGCTGCAGAAAAAATGCTCCGATTTGCGCAAGAACAAGCCTTGCCCTCTGCCCGGACGTCTTCTGGTATTAAACGGCACCACAAATGCCGTCGCCTGCTATCCCGAAATGGGCGATCTGTATGCCGCCGAGCTGGAAGCCGGCCAGATGATGGTCGAGCTCGGAATGGGTGCCTGCCCGGAAGAGAAATACCGTGTGGCTATGCTTCAGAACATGATTTGGGGCGCGGCAAGCATAATGGACTGGATGCAGATGGAATACAACGCTGTCGCGGTCATGGATGCCTTCGGTTTCCAGGGCGACGTTATGTATGAGCATATGGACGACAGGCGCGACTGCTTCAAGATCATGGGCAAAAAAATGCAGAACAATCCCATGATTCACGGTGCGTCCGGCCCCTCCGAGAACCATCTGGCTCTTGTCGACAAGATCTTCCGGGACTACGAGCCCAATGTCTCCATGTTCCTCGGTCACGTCGGTTGCAAGCATACATGGGCTTCCGCGAAGATGGTATCCGACCTCGTTCAGGAGAAGTACGGTCTGCCGACGCTCTACCTCGACCTCGACTGCATAGACGGACGTTATAAATCCAACGACGAAGTCAAGGCGCAGATTGCGGAGTACTTTGAAACCGTGGTAATGAAGTGATTCCCTTAAATATGTACATATGTTTTAGAAGCGATTCATAAATTTTGTGAGATGTATACATAATTATTTTGTTATACATCGAGATTTTTGTGAAACAAACCCTAGCTCAATTGCACAAAAACTCCGCGTAAATTATCGTTTAATCAACAGAAATATTTTCGAGAATTGACATTTTTAGTATCGAACTGTAAAATATATTTCGTATGATTGACTGTAATATGGCATAATCGTATGCTTTCGGGTAAGGACAGCCCGAAAATTACTTGATACCAGACGTATTAGTAATTAGAATTTTATCTTGTGAAACAGTTCCGGTTTGATTTGCAGACTGTGCTGTTTTCGCAGGGTTGAAATTATTGCCCACGAAATAAAAGGAGGAGACACATGGATTACCAGAAATTATTCAATTCAGAAATTTCAGACGAATCAGTAAAAGCCTGGAAGGCACAAGGTAAAAAAGCACTTGGTGTTCTCTGCTGCCACGTCCCGGTAGAAATCCTGCATGCGCTGGATATTATGCCCGTCCGCCTCAGAGCAACAGGCATCACTGAAAGCCCCGACGGCGACACATGGATGTCCACTTTCAGCTGCAGCTATGCCAGAGGCATTCTGCAACACTGGCTTGACGGCGTGTATGGTGATCTTGACGGCTGCGTCGCAACAGACGGCTGCATGATGACATGGCGTGCATTTGATAACGCCAAGTATACCGACGACCTTAAAAAGAACGGCAAGTTCCATATGATGTTTGCTGCTCCCCGCGTATACGGAACCTACAAGGATCTCGGACATCAGTTCTATGTCGACGAGCTGAAGGATCTTATTGCCGAGCTTGAGAAGCTTTCAGGCAACAAGCTGACCGACGAGAAGCTGAAAGCTTCCATCGCGAAGTACAACGAAGCCCGTGAGCTTGTTATGAAGGTTTATGCGCTCCGTAAGGAACAGCACCCTGTAATCAGCGGCGAAGACTGCCTCAAGATTACACTCGCATACAGCGATGTTCCCATTGAAGAGTACATAGAGCTCCTCAAGGCTTTCCTCGCAGACGCGAAAAACCGTGCTCCTATCACCGACAAGCGCGCTCGTCTCATGATCATCGGCTCCGCTCTGGATAACCCCGGCTACCTCAAGGTCATTGAGGACAAGGGTGGCCTGTTCGTACACGACGCTCTCTGCTACGGTTCAAGACCCTTTAACTACGCAATGGAAGTCAACGATAAGGACGTTCTCGGTTCTGTAGCTGACTACTATCTTACCCGTATCGTCTGCCCGCGTATGCTGGACAACCGCGAAAGAATGCAGAATTGGATTGTCGAGACCGCCAAGGAATACAAGGTTGACGGCGTTGTTTATGAAAAGATGCAGTACTGCGAGTGCTGGGGCGGCGAGAGTATGTTCCTTGATCCGATGCTCAAGGAAGCCGGCATCCCCATGCTGACAGTCGAGCGCGAAGAGCATCTTGCCAATGCAGGACAGCTTGCAATACGCGCTGAAGCGTTTATTGAAATGATTGAAAAGGAGGACTAAGTTATGCCTAAGGATACTAGATTAGAAGATGCCGTAATGGCCGGAGAAATGTCCGTATTCGATTTCTGCTGCGAAAAAGTCGAGGGACAGATCGAACGCATGAGAGAGAAGAATCCCGACCTCCTTTGGACTCTCCAGATTCAGTACGATATGTGGCATCAGGTTCGCGACGCTCACAAAAACGGCAAGAAGCTCGTTTTCTTCGGCGGCCCGGTCCCTGTTGACATCATTGTTGCTTTTGACTGTGTTCCCGTTTATCTGGACACTGTCCCCATCCGTCTTTCCCCGAACCCGGTTCTGACCGGCAAGTTCATCGACGCGGCCGAGAAGTTTGTGCCCCCCACGACCTGCGGTCTGTGCAAGACTTATCTCGGTACCCTCGTTGAGGACCAGTACGGCGTTACGGCTGATGCTTTCGTTTATTCCACCGTTCCCTGCGATTCTTCCCGTGTCGTATATCCGAACATGGAGAGAATGATGAAGGTTCCGACCTTCGCATTTGACTTCCCCTATCGCAGAGACTGGCGTGGTTCCGAGTACATGGTCAACCAGATCGAAAGATTTGTCACCTTTATGGAAGAGTTCACCGGCACGAAGCTCGATTGGAACAAGATGAAGGAAGCCATGGCAAACTCCAACAGGACGTTTGAGCTTCAGGGCAAGTGCTGCGACCTGCGCAAGCATAAGCCCTGCCCGCTGCCCGGCCGTATGCTGGTTCTGAACGGAACCTCCAACGCAATGGCCTGCTATCCCGAAATGGGCAACCTGCTTGAAAAGGAACTCGAAGTCGGCGAAATGATGATCGAGCTCGAAATGGGTCCCTGCCCCAACGGTGAGAAGCACCGCGCCGCCCTGCTCCAGAATATGCCCTGGTCTTCCTCCGGCATCATGGACTGGATGGAAAAAGAGTACGACACCGTCGCAATCATGGACGCTTTCGGCTTCCAGCACGGCGATCTCTATCAGGATCTCGAAAATCGTCATGACTGCTTTGCTGTCATGGGCAGAAAGATGCAGAACAACCCGATGATTCACGGCGCTGCCGGCCCGGTCGAGAACTACACCTATCTCGTAGACAAGATCTTCAGCGAATACGAGCCCGACGTGTCCGTTTTCCTTGGTCACATCGGCTGCAAGCATACTTGGGCTGTAGCAAAGATCGTCACCGACATGATTCAGGAGAAGTACGGCGTTCCTTCCCTGTATCTCGACATCGACGGTATCGACGGACGTTACAAGTCCTTGGACGAAATGAAGAGCTCTCTCTCCGATTATTTCGACACAGTCGTCAACAAGTAATAAGCCGAAAACAAAGGTTTTCAGCACCAATAGAGCGGAGGCATTTACCTTGCCTCCGCTCCCCTTGTTTTTGTGGAACAGTATGGAACAACTGAAGACTCAAATTGCCGCAATGGAACAGACCGCCGTCTGTGCCGCAATTCTCGGAAATAGTAATAAACAATTTTTGCATTTCTATCGACTGCGTTAGAGTATTCGTCATTAATGCCAATATTTCGAGCACGCGTTTGTGCTCTAATCACTAATTTTATGGAAGTAAATAATTTGGCTCGCCGATTGCTTCTATTAATTACTGTATGCACGAAAAGCTCTGAACAAATTTGTTCTCTGTCTCGATTTTCGTTTATTGCAGAAGATGTGCCGGTATGAGCCCTTTTGCTTCAGTAAAAAGTGGCAGCGGGCGATATCCACAGGAGTAATCAACGGTACTATTTTGTAATAAAGTACCGTATTACGGGCAAAAAACAGATATGAAACAGGTTCCGGTTCTGATAGAAAACAGGTCTTTATACAGTGTGGCACAACGTTGATACAACACAGTTACACCTGTGATACAGATTCAGACTTGAATTTATACAAATAGATATCGCATTCGTTCAAATTCATCAGCTCTTCTTCAATACGCAGACAGAAAAAGCCGTTGATTGAACAAGATTCACAAAATGTCATTTGACTATTTGTGTGAAGCTTACTAAATTGTAAAATGCTGCTGAATTGGCACATTTTTTGCTCAATATCAGCTGTATGGATCAGATGCCGTAGATAGAGAGAATTCCGATATTTGACGGCATAGCATATTAAGGAGGAACATATATGATAACCGCAGGAATCGATTGTGGCAGTCAGAACACAAAGGCCGCCATCATGAAGGACGGAAAGGTCCTCGGAAAAGCGCTGCTCCCTACGGAGTTCGACGCGGATCTGGCAGCTCAGCGAGTGTATGATAATGCCCTGAGTAAAGCAGGCATCAAGAAAGAAGACGTTTCGCGCCTTGTCATTACGGGCGTGGGCCGTGAAATCGTCAAGTGGGGCGACAGCGAAATCAATGAGGTCGGAGCAGCCGTTAAGGGTACAAGATATCTTATCCCCGACACGGACACGGTTATAGACATGGGTGCTGACAGTTGCCGTGTCATCCGTCTCAATGACGACGGTTCCGTCATGAAGTACGAGGTCAACGATAAATGCGCTTCCGGTGCCGGAACCTTTATCGAAGCAATGGCTCGCGCGCTTCAGATTACGACGGAAGAAATGGGAGATTTCTCTCTCCGTCACACAAAGGAACTGGCTACCAACGCTCAGTGCGTTGTTTTCGCCGAGTCCGAGGTCATTTCTCTGATTCACGCAAAAGAGACCAGAGAAGACATTGCCTACGGCGTACATATGGGCATAGCAAACCGCATTGCTTCGATGATTCGCAGAGTCGGTCTTACCGATCATTTCACGATGATTGGCGGCCCCGGATACAATAAGGGACTTGTCAGCTGCATGTCCAAGGTATTTGGAAGAGACATAAAGGTTCCCGAAGACAATCAGCTTGTCAGTGCAATCGGCGCGGCGATCTATGCTGCCGAGAATCAGTAAACGGAGGATAAAGACAATGGCTGAAGAAAAGAAAGTTGAATATTGGAGATGGACCGAGTCCAACTGGAAAAACCCCGAAATTCCCGATTGGCACGGCAGTCTCATTACCGCCGGAGTCGACATCGGTTCGACCAGCACCCAGGCCGTTATTCTGGCGGACGGCGTGCCCTACGCTTATTCGAACATGAGAACCGGCTCCAACAGCCCTGATTCCGCAATCGACGCAATCAACTGGGCAATGAAGGACACGGGATTGACACTGGAGGACCTGACCTATACAATAGGAACAGGATACGGACGTGTCAATGTACCGTTCTCCAACAAGACAGTAACCGAAATCACCTGCCACGCCAGAGGCGCGAACTACATCTACGGGCCAACCGTTCGCACCATACTCGACATGGGCGGACAGGACTGCAAAGCCAACCATTGTGATGAAAAAGGCACTGTAACATCCTTTATGATGAACGACAAGTGCGCTGCCGGAACCGGCCGCGGCATGGAAGTCATCGCAAACCTTCTGGCTGTCCGCGTTGAGGATATCGGCGAGATGTCTTTCCAGATTGACGAAGAGCCCGCGCCCGTTTCCTCCACCTGCGTTATATTCGCAAAGAGCGAGGCCACAAAGCTCATGCGTTCCGGTTGGACTAAGGAAAAGGTTCTTGCGGCATATTGCCACGCAATGGCGCTTCGCGTTGTCCGTCTGCTTGAGCGCAACGGCATGGAGCTTGATTTCGCCATCACCGGCGGAATCGCAAAGAACATCGGCGTAACGCGCCGAATTGAACGTCTCATGAACATCAAGGCTCTCGCGCCCACCATGGACACTCAGATTGCCGGCGCGCTCGGCGCGGCGATAATCGGAAAAGAACTCGTGGAAAAGAAAAGGGCAAAGGAAAACCAATAAAATATCGGGCCGCACATTGGGAGGATTCTCCCAATGTACCGCAAAAAGTCGGAAGGAGGCTAATGTCATGATAGCAAATTATGGCTACGAAGATGGTTCCGGCCACTACTACATTAAGATTGACACCTCAAAGTGTGCGGAGTGCAGGGACAAGGGCTGTATTTCAGCCTGCCCGGAAACGCTTTTCGCAACAGAGCTTGACGATTTTGACGATGAAGTAGTGCTGATAAGGGAAGACGCCCGCAACACCTTGCTGACAAGCTGCGCGAGCTGCAAGGCCGACGGAGAAAAAGAACTGTGCACAAAGGCCTGCGCCGCGAACGCAATCGGCTTCTCTTGGTGAGAAGTCCAGTGTAGAATTTTTGTCTCACCGCGCGGATGGCCGCGCCTAATGAGATTGAAATTATTTTTCCTAAGAAATTAAAGGAGGAGACACATGAGTTACGAAAAATTATTCGAGACCAACATTTCAGGCGAGTCTGCAAAAGCTTGGAAAGCTTCCGGCAAGAAGGCAGTCGGTTATGTATGCTGCCACGTCCCCACAGAAATCCTTTTAGCGGCTGACGTTATGCCCGTACGTCTCAGAGCTACAAACTGCGTTGACTCGAGCGACGCGGAAGCCTGGATGTCCAGCTTCAGCTGCAGCTACGCCAGGAGCATTCTCCAGTATCTGATGAACGGCACCTATGAGCTTGACGGTCTGGTAGAATCCGACGGCTGCATGATGGCTACCCGTATTATCGACAACTGGGAGCACATCTCCAAGAAAAACGGCAAGGCCCAGTTCATTCACCAAGTCGGCGCTCCCCGTATCACCAACGCCACCACCGTCGGCTACTATAAGGCCGAGCTTCAGGATCTGGCAGACAAGCTCGGCGCGTTCTCCGGCAAAAAAATTACCGACGAAGCCTTGAAGGCTGCCGTAGCAAAAACCAACGAAGTCCGTGACCTTATTTCCCAGCTCAACGCTCTCCGCAAAGAGGCGAAGGTTACCGGCACGGAAGCGCTCAGAATCATGCTCGCTTACTGTGACCTGTCCATTGACGAGTTCATCGCTGCTCTCAAGGAATTCCTGGCCGACGCCAAGGGCCGCGCACCCATCAAGGCTCGTGCCCGCCTTCTGATTATCGGCTCCGCTCTTGATAACCCTGAATACATCAAGGTAATTGAGGAAAAAGGCGGTCTTGTTGTTGCAGACGAGCTCTGCTTCGGCAACAAGGCTTTCGGCAGCAAGATCGTTGTTGACGATAAGGACGTTCTCGGCTCAATCGCGAACTATTACCTCACCCGCAACACCTGCCCGCGCTCTCTGGACAACCGTCCCGCCATCCACAAGGAAATCGTTGATGCCTGCAAGGAATACAGCATACAGGGCGTTGTCTACGAGAAGATGCAGAACTGCGAGTGCTGGGGCGGCGAGGCTTATTACCTCGAGCCGGACCTCAAGGCAGTCGGCATCCCGATGCTGCAGGTCGAGCGCGAAGAGCAGATGGCAAACGCCGGACAGCTTGCTATCCGCGCGGAAGCTTTTGTCGAAATGATTGAGAAATAAGAGAAGGAGGACTATACAATGGCAACTCAGAACTTTGATCCTACAATGCCGGTTAACATGATAGATCTGACCTGCAACCAGGTTGACAGCATTTATCAGCACATGCTCTCAAAGGGCATGCCCGAAGTCATGTGGACTGTTGACATCCAGAAGTTCACTTGGGAAGAAATCCGTGACGCGGAAAAAGCCGGCAAGAAGCTCATCGCTTTCGGCGGCCCTGTGCCCGTAACGATTATGCGCGCATTCGATTGCGTCCCCTTCTTCCTTGATACTATCCCCACCCGTATCGCTTCCATGGAAGACCTCTGCGGCCGTTACATAGACGAGACTGAGAAATACGCTCCCACCAGCATGTGCGCTATCGACAAGGCACAGCTCGGCTGCGCACTCAAGGGCGAGTTCGGCGTAAAGATTGACGCTTTCGTACACGCAACCGTTCCCTGCGACTCCGCACGTATCGCATACCCCATGATGGAGCGTCTGTTCGACTGCCCCTGCTTCACCTTTGACTGCCCCTTCCGCCACGATGCAAAGGGCTTTGCATATGTAGCTGAGCAGATTCAGGCTTTCATTCCTTTCATGGAAGAACTCACCGGGCTTAAGTGGGACGCCGCTCGTTACGAGAAGTTTAAAGAAATCACCGAAGAGTCCAACAAGGCTTATGCGCTTCTCGCACAGCTCGGCGACCTTCGCAAAAAGACCCCCTGTGTACTGCCTGGACGTATGCTCGTTCTGAACGAGATCATCGCTCCTCTGGCCGGTACTCCCGAGGTTACTGCAATGCTCGCAACCCAGCTCGAGATGGGCAACATGCTCACTGACATGGGAATGACCGCAACCCGCTGCCCCGAAGAGCGTTATCGCGTATGCCTCATGCAGAACATGCTGTGGTCCAACACCGGCATCATGGACTGGATGGAAAAGACCTACGGCGCAATCACCGTTATGGACGGCTTCGGCTATCAGGACGGCCTGATCTTCGAGGATCTGGACAACTGGGAGAAGGTAAAGCTTCAGCTTGCTGAGTCTATGCTGCTCGTTCCGATGATCCACGGCGCAACCGGCCCGACCGAGTACTGGCTGAAGACCATCGATAAGATGTATGACGATTACAAGGTCAATGTATCCATCTTCATGGGCCACGTCGGCTGCAAGCACACTTGGGCTTCCGGCAAGATCGTCACCGACTACATTCAGGAGAAGTACGGTATCCCCACCCTTTATGTCGATGTCGACGCTATCGACCCGCGCTACAAGTCCAACGACGAACTCCGTGCCCAGATCGGCGAGTACATGGAATCCGTTGTCGGCGCTGAGAACTTTACGAAATAAGTACCTACATTTAGATCACGTCCACGACCGCAGGATTTATTCTGCGGCCGTGGTCGAAGATTAATCATATTATTCACATTGGAAAGCGAGGTAAAAAAATATGGAAAAAATAAAGTCTATTGCTGTTACGGGAAAAGGCGGAACAGGCAAAACCGTTGTCTCGACCCTTCTCATTCGTCTGCTCTCTAAGCGTTTCCCCGGCAGAGTACTCGCTATTGACGCGGACTCCGCAATGAGCCTTTGCTACACGACCGGTCTGAAGGTCGATAAAACGGTCAGCCAGCTCCGCAGCGAGCTTGTCGGCATGCGTCAGGCCAGAGATCAGCTCAACAACGGACCTACAAAAGACCTCATGCGCAGTATACTTGCGCACGGAAATGGTTTCGACCTTCTGACTATGGGACGTCCGGAGGAGCCGGGGTGCTTTTGCGCCTGCAACGAACTGCTCCGTTTTGGTATAGATACTCTTATGAGCGATTATGACTATGTTGTAGTCGACGGTGAAGCTGGGCCCGAGCAGCTCAATCGCCGCGTTATGAAGAGCGTAGATTGCCTGCTGGTTATGGCCGACATGTCCGCAAGAAGCCTCCAGACCGCGGCCGGAATTATCGCTGTCGCAAACGCCGGTGAGAACAACATCGATGTCAAAACGACCGGGCTTGTCCTGAACCGTGTCCGTGACGATCAGCCCAAGGAAGAGCTGCTGAAAAAAGTCGGACTCGAAGTATTCGGCGAGCTGCCCGAGGATGCCATGGTCAACAAATTTGACCGTGAAGACAGGACTCTTTTTGAGCTTCCTATGGACAGTGCCTGCCCGCAGGCGGTCCTTTCGATCGTAAAAAAGCTCATTCCCGAGTTTTAACCCTCAACCCAAAAAGGAGTGACCCCTATGCAGGACGGAATGGAACACGACACACTCGGCTATCACGTGCATGCCGACGGGACAGCGCACTGTCACGGCGATGAACACGAAAACGGTTCTGTGCATCCTCATGTCCACACCAACAAAAAAGCGGTTCATGACCGTCTGTCAAAAGCAAAGGGCCATCTGGAGTCCGTAATACGCATGATTGATGACGACAGGGACTGCACGGAGGTGCTGGTTCAGCTGGCCGCTGTCAGGTCCGCGATTAACAACGCCGGCAAGGTTCTTCTGCAGGACCACATTTCGGAATGCATCACCGAAGCTGTCGTAAAAAATGATACGCAGAAATTGATCGATCTTAATAAAGCTATAGAGCAGTTTATGAAGTGAGATAAATCATACCGACCAAAAACGGAGCCGTCGCGCCTTTTTAAGCCTGAGATTTCAGGTTCGCAAAAGCCGCTCGGCTCCATTTTTTTTATCCTTATTTCATGCCATATCATCAGACATTTAAGCTGTAAATGTCTGATTAATCATAATTTAGATATGTATTTATATTGAATATGTACAATATCGCTTGAAAATTCTGGCTTTTTAATCAGCTAAAATTCGTTGCAAATTAGATTTTCATGATGTAGAATTGATATGTAAATGTGTTTACGGCACAACACATTGCACACAAATTTATCGATAAGGGAGTTTATTTACTATGGCAAAGAGAAACCTCAACTGCGACTGGCAGCAGTACTACAAGGATCATCTGATCAGCATTGACGATGCCGTCGATAAACTTCAGGACGGCGACGTCGTATATCTCGGACAGGCCACAATGATTCCTCTCACTTTCCTTGACGCAGTCTATGCAAAAAAGGAACAGTTTAAGAATCTCGGCTTCTGGTACAACGTCATGAGCGGTCCGGCAAACATGGTCTTCGACCATGATTCCAGAGAGCACTTCCACCTTAAGAGCATCTATCAGCTCCCCATCGAGCGCATGGGTGTTGATGAGCACACACTGGAATTCCTTGGCTCCGGTTATGACCAGTACGAGTATTCAATGTGGGAAAACGGTGTCAACGCCTCCGCTATCACGTATTGCCCTCCCAATGAAAATGGCTGGTGCAACTGCGGCTGCTATGGCATGTGCACAAACAATACCATTTCCCGTGACCCGCGCATGGCCAAAAAGTTTGCATTTGTCGATAAGACCGGCGTTTATCCGGCTCCCGGCCCCGAGGAGGAAATATATGTCCATGTCACTGATTTTGACTACATAATCGAGCTGGACACCGAAATGATGGAGATTCCGTCTCCTCAACCGACCTCTGTCGACGAAAAAATCGGCGCTTTCATTATTCCTTACCTGAGAAACGGCGACAAGATCCAGATCGGCTACGGCGGACTGGGCGAAATCATTATCAAGGCTTTGAACGGCTTTGAAGGTACCTTTGAGATTTTCTCCGAGGTTCTTTGCGACAACATGGTTCCCATGGTCGAATCCGGAAAGGTCACCGCGCTCCACGCATCCAGCCCCGGAGGCTGCAGCGAAGCAACCTTCAAATGGCTCGCAACGACCGATAAGGATGTTCGTCTCTATCCGAGAACCCTCTGCATAGATCCTCTTGGCATCATGGAGCAGGAGAATATGGTCGCCATCAACTCCACCTTCATGGTCGACCTTCTCGGACAGTGCTGCTCCGAGGCGCAGGGTCTCAGACCTTACACCGGCATGGGCGGCTCTATGGCCTACATTTATGGTGCACAGCGCTGCAAGGGCGGCCGCAGCTTCATTTGCCTGCGTTCCACCTACAAGGATGCAAGCGGCGAGAGAAAATCCAATGTTCTCCCGTGGCTGCCGGAAGGCTGCATTGTATCCATGCTGAAAAACTATGTCATGTTCCTCGTCTCCGAGTGGGGAGTTGCCGACGTATACCTGAAGACCTATCAGGAGCGCATCAAGTCCATCATAAAGCTTGCCCATCCTGACTTCCGTCAGTGGCTGAAGGATCAGATTCTCACCACCCCTCTGATTGAGGAATTCGATTTCCAGGGTTACGATATGTTCGACGAGAAGCAGCCCGAGCCCAGACAGCCGGCAACCTGCGTACCGTTCAGACAGTATGTATTCCCGATTCGCGACGACATGGAGAAATAATTCTAAACACAATCGGAGCTGCGTTTTTGCGCGGCTCCCTTTTTAATTTTCAGTTTTTCCTGCTTAAAGCTTCACCGGATATTCAAGACCCTATTTGTTTGCAGTTTAGTGATAATTAAACAAATAACTATCCAAATCGCATTGCAAATGTTATATATAAGTGTTATCATGTTAGCGTTAAAGCCTAACGGTGACATTTTTTACGGAGGATAGGAATATGGTTATCTGCAACTGCCACTTTACAAGCGAAACCACCGACATGAAGGACTTCTTCAAAATTCTCTGCGACGAGGGACTTGTCGAAGGTTCCCGTGCCGACAAGGGCAATATAGCGTACGATTTCTTCATCAGCCCCGAGAATTCCAAGAGCATGATGCTCATAGAAAAGTGGGAGAGCTTTGATGATCTTCAGGCTCATTCCGAGACCGAGCTTTTCCAGAAGTTCCGCCCCGTATGCAAAGCAAACGGCGTCAGGTCCAAGCTTGCGATGTACGAGGAATAAAACTGTTTTTTAGCATTAATAGGGACTGCCGTAAGCTATGAGAAACTCTTCGCTTGCGGCAGTCCTTTTATTATTAGTCAATTCCGCGTTTTAGCGTTTAAATCTGTATCTGGATTATGCTATAATAAGTGGACATTAATTATACTTATTTCATGCATATACCACAACTGTGAAAACGCAGTACTGTAGAGGAGGAAGCATTAATGGGAAACCTTATCACATTTATTAATTGCGTTGTTCTGGACGGCAGCGAGAACATGGAGCCGCAGAAGAATGCTTCGGTTGTTATTGAAAACGGACGCATTTTATCTATAGGAAATAACCCTCCTCCCAAGAATTCTGAAATCATCGATTTAGGCGGCAGATATTTATTGCCGGGCCTGATTAATGCGCATGTTCACATCCCGGGAAGCGGAAAACCAAGTCAGCGCGGAGCGCAGAACCCCGAATCGGTCAGGAAGCTGATGCGAAATCCGGTTTCTCGTTTTATACTTCAGAAAATGTGTGAAAAGTATGCCTTGACGGAGTTGTTATCCGGAACAACAACAGTTCGAACCGTAGGCGGTCTGGGTACTATAGATTCAACGATTCGTGACCGTATAAACAGCGGAAAAATGACGGGGCCGCGTATGCTTGTATCCGACATGGCAGTTTCCGTTCCCGGCGGGCATATGGCCGGAGTTCTGGCATATGAGGCAAAAAGCCCCGAGGAATGCCGTGAGTACATAAGGATAATCGCGCGGAGCAAGCCTGACCTTATAAAATTGATGATAACGGGCGGAGTGCTGGACGCAACGGTGAAGGGCGAACCGGGCATATTGAAAATGCCTCTTGAATTTGTTGAAGCCGCCTGCGACGAAGCGCACAAGCTTGGATTCAAAGTAGCGGCTCATGTGGAGAGCACGGAAGGTGTGCTGGTTGCGCTGAAAGGCGGAGTCGACACCATTGAGCACGGAGCAAAGCCCAACGAAGAGATTATTGCATTGTTTAAGGAACATGGAGCGGCGAATATATGCACCATTTCTCCAGCTTATCCCATTGCGGCGTTTCCTCCCGAGCTGACAAACTGCAGCGAGCTCGTGCAGTATAACGGAAAAGTTGTTATGGATGGCATCATAGATTCCGCAAAAGAGTGTCTGGCGAACGGAATACCTGTCGGTCTGGGCACCGATACCGCCTGCCCGTGTGTTACGCATTATAACATGTGGAGAGAGCTCTTTCTTTTCCATAAGTATGTGGGCGTATCGACTGCCTTCGCGCTGTATTCCGCAACCCTCGGCAACGCAAAAATTCTCGGAATTGAAAGTGAAACAGGCTCGGTCGCTGTCGGTAAAAGCGCCGATTTCTTAATCGCGGACGCTAACCCGCTGGAGGATTTGTCTGTTCTGTCTCGGCCTTATATGGTTATAATGAAAGGCAAGCTTATCCGTCAGCCAAGAATAAAGAAAATCAAAATAATCGACGATAATCTGGACAGAGTCTTTTCAGAAATCTGATTTTTGATGCTGTAATAATTTGAACTATTTCTTTCGGCTTAAATGAAGCAGCTTGTGGCTGATATAACGTATATAACTCAATTGTTGTTTCATATATTTTCGGGCTCTTGGGCCTATTTGCCATTAAAGTTGTTGAAGCATTTTCTTGTAATAGAATTTTTTCTCAGGTTCATGTAACAAAGCCGTTATTTATTCGTCATATAGGCAATACCGATAGCAAATGGTTAATAACTGATTGGAGATTTTTTATATGAAGAAAAGTATTGTTTCAATTGCTTTGTGTGTGATGCTCCTGTTATCTCTTGCGGTTCCGGCTTTGGCGGAGGAAAGCCAGGACGCGGCGCTTAAACAGGTCACGCTGCTTGTCAAGAATACTCTGGGCATAGACGACAGCTACACGGATTTCAGTGGCAACCTCTCAACCGAGGGCAGCTTCAGCTATTGGAGTCTGAACTGGACTAAGGACGCGCAGTCGCTCAGCGTCTGCGCGGACACGAACGGGAAGATTCTATCCTATTATAAGAGCACGGACGGCGACCATTATTACGGCAATCCCTACTATTCGCCGGCTTTCCCGAAGGTGAGCCGCGATAAAGCACAGCAGGCGGCGAAGGCTTTTGTTGAAAAGCTGCTGTCTCAGGGCGAGACGATCAGCTTCAGCAAGGGCAATTCAAGTCTCAGCACTCAGAATGTGGAGTATTATCAGTTCAATGGCACCATCAATCTCAGCGGTCTGAAATCTCCTCTCACATTCTCTGTCAATGTGCAGACAAGCGATTTGAGCGTATCCAGCTTTTCAAGAGACGAGTTCAGCCGGAGTTTTACCGGCTCAATTCCTTCGGCGACGCCCGTTATAGCCGCGGATAAGGCAACGCTGACTCTTAAAGGGAATGTCGTATTGAGGCTTCAGTACGTCCTCGGCAGCGACGGCAAGACGGCCTTGCTTCAGTATCTGCCTGTTTATTCGGCGGATAAGGCAGTCGACGCAAATACAGGCGCTCTGATTGACGTTTTTCAAGGCGGATTTTACCCCTACCCCATCAACAGCCGTGCCGGAAATGCTCTGGAGGATACTAAGAGCGCATCCGGTCTTACCCAAGTGGAGCAAAGCACAATCGACACTCTCAAGGGTGTATATTCCAAGGCTCAGCTCGATACCGTTGTACGAGCGATAGGCTCTCTGGGGATAGACAGCGCCTACACGCTGGACTCAGCGCATTACTCAATGGATAAATCGACGGGCGCGGTGCAGTGCACGCTCGACTATGTCAAGAACATAAGCGACGCAACAACTATTCAGGCGAGATTTCCTGATGCGTACAACAGCATGAAATCTTCCGGCGGCATTAATCCTGTCAATTTCAGCAAAAACATAACGCTTGACGCGAAGACCTGCGCGCTGATTTCAATGAATACTTACAACAGTGCTGGTAAAGAAGCTGCTTCGCAGACAAAGGATCAGTGCAAGGCGACAGCCGAGGCATTTTTAGGCAAGTATTTCGCCGATAAGTATAAAGCGTCGGCCTATAACGAATTTGACAGTGCAGCGGATACCGGCAGCTTTGTATATTCTCAGACCGCAAACGGCATACTCTTCCCGGCAAACTCGCTCTCGATTTCGGTCAACAGATACGACGGCACTATAGACAGCTTCGGCGCAAGCTGGACAGACGGAGTTACCTTCGCGCCGAAGGACGGCATCGTTACAGCTGACGCCGCAATGTCGGCTTATACCGCCTGTTTCAAGACTGTACTGCAGTATGTACCCGTCTCGGCGGAAACCACAAAAACTGATACAGCGAAATATAATCCGGAAAAAAAGCTGGTTCTTGCTTATAAGTACGAATCCGACAGCGCCGTTTCGGGTATAGACGCAAAGACCGGCAAGGCATTGACCGAAGCCGGCAGCGCAGCGCAGACCATTGCTTACGACGATATCGGTAACTGCTCCGCAAAGCAGCAGATTGAAAAGCTGGCTCAGTACGGTATCGGCTTCACCGGAACAAGCTTCAAGCCGACAGCTCAGCTGACACAAAAGGACGCTCTGACGCTGCTTATGTCCGCCATAGGTTATACGACGGATAATGAGGACAGTCTCTACCAGATGGCATACAATTATAAAATGCTGACGAAGGCCGAAAAATCCCCCGATAAACAGTTGACCCGCGTCGAATTTGTCAAGCTGCTCGTTGGAGCGACGGAATACGGCTCCGCCGCTAAGCTTGTCGGAATATACAAGTGCGGCTTCAATGACGAGAGCAAGATAACGAAGGACTGTTACGGCTACGTGGCAATTGCGAAGGCTCTCGGCGTTGTGAGCGGCGACTCTAAAAACAGGTTCAACCCCACAAACGTCATCACTCGTCAGGATGCGGCTTTAATGCTGTATAGCTTTATGTCAAGAACAGCATAAAATAACAATTTTTTTGTAGTAAAAGAGGTATTTTTTGCTTTTCATTCCTGTCAATATGGACTATACTTAGGCAAGGAGTAGTATATTAATTTGATATTGTCTGCAGACCCCGGCAAAAAAGCGAATATTGAAAATAATTGGAGGGACACAAATGGCAGTAAGACAAAACCTGATCGAGCTCTGCGAAAAGATGGCTCACGGCCACTATGAGATCGACGAAAATTGTGCGGAGTACAAGACTTTTGAAAAGTGGATGACGGATGAACAGATAAAGGTTCTCATGGCGATGGAACTTCTGACTCCGGCTCTCCCGGCTTCCGTTGCATACGACATCGGTGAGCCTGAGGAAAAAGTCACGGAGATGCTTCGCGAGATGGCGGACATTGGCGTTGTACAAAGGATTGAAAAGGGCGGCATGGAGCTTTTTGTGCTTCTGGTTTACGCTCCCGGTGCCTTTGAATTTATGCTCGTTAACAATGAATTCTGCGAGGAGCATCCCGAAGTACCCGTGTCTTTCGCCGGACACGCAACAAAGAGCTATGCAAAAGTTATACACAATATCCCTATGGGCGCCGGTGTTATGCGCGCTATCCCCGTGGAAAAGGCTATACCAGTTAATACGGAGCAGGTAAAAAGTGAGCTGCTGAGCACCTACATCGAAGCAAACAAAAATCATATCGCAATTCTCCCCTGCCAGTGCCGCCGCGTTCGCCGCTTCATGAATGAAGGCGCCGGCGACCTTGAAGGTGCTGCGGATCTCGAAACCGGTATGTGCATGTTCCTGGGCTTCGCCGCCGATATGTTTATTACCAATGGCAAAGGCAAGCAGATTACCAAGGATGAGGCCTATGAAAAGCTTAAATACTTTGAAAAAATCGGCTGTGTCCACCAGATAACCACTCTGCAGCCCGGAAAATCGGTGGCTATATGCAACTGCATGCCCGGTACCTGCCTGGCGCTTGGTGCAACTCAGTACTTCAATACGCCTGACGCCTCCCGCAGCAACTATGAGGCCGAAGTCGACAAGGAAGCCTGCGTCGCCTGCGGTCAGTGCGTTGAATACTGCCCGAACAACGCTCTTAAGCTTGGACAGAAGCTTTGCACAGAGTCGCCCATTGAATATAAGTTCGCCGATCTCCCGAGAGACACCGAGTGGGGTCCGGAAAAGTGGAACCCAGATTATCGTGACAACCGCGAAAATGTCGTCCCCACAGGTACCGCACCTTGCAAGACTGCCTGCCCGGCTCATATAGCCGTTCAGGGATACATAAAGCTGGCCTCTCAGGGAAGATATATTGAAGCACTTGATCTCATCAAGAAGGAAAACCCGTTCCCTGCCATCTGCGGACGCATCTGCCCCCACAACTGCGAGAACGAGTGCACACGCGGCAGCTTTGACGAAGCCATTGCTATTGATGAGATAAAGAAATTTATCGCCGATCAGGAGCTCAAGCTTGACGGAATGTTTATCCCCGAAAAGCTGCACAATTACGGCAAGCCCATCGCTATAGTCGGCTCCGGCCCTGCCGGCCTCTCCTGTGCATATTATCTTGCCAAGGACGGCTATAAGGTTACCGTTTTTGAAAAGGAAGAGAAGCCCGGCGGCATGATGATTCAGGGAATCCCCTCCTTCCGTCTGGACAGGGGAGCCGTCAATGCAGAAATCGAAGTACTGCGCAGGCTGGGCGTCGAGTTCAAGTGCGGCGTTGAGGTCGGCAAGGATGTCACGCTCGATGACCTTCGCAAGCAGGGCTTTGAAGCTTTCTATATCGCTATCGGTGCTCAGGCCGGACGTAAGCTGGGTATTGAGGGAGAGGACGCCGAGGGCGTAATTTCAGGCGTTGATTTCCTGCGCAAGGTAAACCTTTGCAAAACGATCCGCATCTCCGGCAATGTCGTGGTCATCGGCGGCGGCAACGTGGCAATAGACGTGGCCCGCACCGCTGTACGCATGGACAGAACAGAATCCACCAAGATGTACTGCTTAGAAAGCGAAAAGGAAATGCCCGCCCTGCCGGAAGAGCAGGAGGAGGCAAAAGCCGATGGTATCGAAATTAACAACGGCTGGGGTCCCAAGAAAATCCTTGTAGAAGACGGTAAGGTCGTAGGCGTTGAGTTCAAGAAGTGCGTTTCCGTGTTTGACGCGGAGGGCAAGTTCGCTCCGAAATATGATGAGAACACCACCATCACCGTACCGGCTGACTATGTTCTCCTTTCCGTCGGCCAGTCCATCGAATGGGGCGGCCTGCTGGATGGCAGCAAGGTCGAGCTGGGACGCGGCAATACCGCTGTGGCGGACGGCTTTACTTATCAGACAGCTCAGCCTGACGTTTTCGTCGGCGGCGATGTCTACACCGGGCCAAAGTTTGCTATTGACGCTATCGCAGCAGGCAAGGAAGGCGCTATCTCCATCCATCGCTTTGTCTGGGAAGGCCAGAGCCTGACCATCGGTCGTAACCGCCGCATATTCAAGGCACTCGACAAGGGTAACCTTGATAAGAATGCAATCGTTTCAGGTTATGACAATACTCCTCGCCAGCGTCCTATACACGATGCACAGAAGGCCAAGAGCTTCAGCGATGACCGCGTCACCTTCACCGAGGAGCAGATGCGGAAGGAGACCGCTCGCTGCCTGGGCTGCGGTGCAACAATAGTCGACCCGAACAAGTGCATCGGCTGCGGAGTCTGCACCACCAAGTGCAAGTTTGACGCTATCCACTTAAAGAAAGTATACAATGTTGAAAGTGTTGAGTTCTTCAGCAGGAACGAAGTATTTGAAAAGTATGCAGAGGAGCGCAAGCACAACATCGCTGTCCGCAGAGCTGCTGAAAAAGCATAATTTAAAGTCGGTAGCCATCTGACCCCATATCCGGTCAGATGAGCGACAGTGGAAAATCAAAACCATAGCGGACTCGGGGAGGAAACTTCCCGAGTCCGTTCTCTTTTCTAATCAGGAAAAGCCTTCGTGTGAGTTAATCACAGATATTTTTTTATCAAAGTATATAATTATTACAGTACAAAAATTAGTTAATCAGGAGGAATCCAAAATGTTTAATTTTTTAGTAAAAACTGAACTTGAGACTGTCAACGTAAATGATCTGGATGAACTCATCGGGAAAATCGAGCTTATCGATATCAGAGAGCCGTATGAATATAAAGGCGGAAGTATTAAGTCTGCAAAGAACATTCCAATGGGTGAGCTTATAGACGAACCCGAAAAATACCTCAGTAAAGAAAAGACTTATTATGTTATGTGTCAATCCGGAGGAAGAAGCAGACGGGCAGCTGGTTCGCTTGCAAAGAACGGCTATAACGTAATTAATGTTTCTGGCGGATACGGCTCGTATGCAGGCACAAAGAGGAAGTAGCTTCTACATTCAAAGCTGTTTTATACTTCTTCCCATTTTGAAGAAGATATGATAAGCTGAATTCAGATTATAATTGTGGGTATTAAGACAAAACAGTTTGAAAGGGGGAGGCTTAAAGTGAAAGAATATGAGGAATTTTTAGAGCTTCTGGAAGCGGAAAACAAGCAGAAGGCCGTTCAATATGCCTTGGGCCTGCTGGACAGCGGAAAAGTGGATGTCAGGACCCTGTATGCTCAGATTCTGACTCCGTCTCTTAACCAGATGCAGTGCCGTTTGGATGACAAAAAAATCTGCATTTGGAAAGAGCATGTCCGTACAGCAATTGTCCGTACTATCGTAGAATGCTGTTACCCCTATGTTGTGAGGGAACGGGATATGATAGGCTCCGCTCAGAAAAAAACCGCTGTGGTTATCTGCCCGCCGGAGGAATATCACGATCTGGGCGCCCGTATGGTAGCGGATTTCTTTACGCTTTGCGGCTGGGACGCCGTATTTGTCGGAGGCAACACGCCCTATGACGATTTTTATAACGCGGCGAGCCAGATAAAGCCGGACATTATCGCTATCAGCGTCACAAATTACTATACTCTTGTGGCGGCCAGAAAAATTATTGCCGATTTAAAAGCTCTGCTGGGCAGCTCGGTGAAAATTGTTGTAGGCGGCTATGCAGTTCGTGAGTCCTCGGGTAACTTTGAAGCTCTCGGTGCCGACTATCGCGCCGAAGCCTTTGACGATATTAAAAAGATAACAGACGGGGCAGGTGATTTAAGATGAAGCTGAGTTTTCAGATTGCCCGCCGCTTCCTGAAATCGAACCTGGCGCAGACAATAATTATTATTCTGGGAATCGGTATTGGTGTCTCCGTTCAAATCTTTATCGGCTCGCTTATTACCGGCCTTCAAAAAAGCTTGGTCGAATCTACCATCGGAAACTCATCTCAAATTACTATCACTTCCGAGGCGAACGACGGTTTGATTTCCGACTACGGACCGCTGCTTGAAAAAGCCGGCAAGGCGGACGACAGAATCGAATATGTAAGTCCCGCGCTTGATAACGCCGCGTTTTTAAGCTACGATGGCAAATCCCAGTCCCTACTTGTCAGGGGCTTTGAAGAAAGTGGCGCGGAGAACATCTACAGCCTTTCCAAATATATAACAGAAGGAAGCTTTCCCGCCTCTGATAATGAGGTATTGCTGGGAAAGGCACTCAAAGATAAATACGGGCTGAGTGTCGGAGACAGCTTTGACTTAATCGCGCCCGACAAAAGTACGCATACCTGCATAATAAGTGGATTTTTTGACCTCAAGGTGGCTGCCGTCAACAGCAACTGGTGCATAACCTCGCTCTCAAATGCGCAGACCCTTTTCAATACCGGAGATAAAATCTCCTCGATTGAAATGCAGCTTTATGAAGATAAGGTTTTTTCGGCGGACGAGGTAATGAACAACATCTCGCTTGCCCTGAATGAAAGCGATTTGAGCCTTACCAACTGGAAAATTCAAAACGAATCGCTGCTCAGCGGTTTGCAGGGACAGAGCATCTCGAGCCTTATGATTCAGGTGTTTGTTATGATTTCCGTGGTTCTGGGCATAGCAAGTATCCTCGCGATTACAGTAATGCAGAAATCCAGACAGATCGGAATTTTAAAGGCGATGGGCATTAAAAACGGGAAAGCCAGTCTTATATTCCTGTTTGAGGGCATAATACTCGGCGTTTTCGGAGCCATTATCGGAATCGGGCTTGGACTTGGACTCGCTTACGCATTTTCTGCCTTTGCCCTCAACGCCGACGGTACGCCGGTTGTCGCGCTTTACATTGACAAGAACTTTATTGCTCTGTCGGGTTTAATTGCGGTACTTGCCTGCATGATTGCATCTCTCATTCCCGCTCGCCGCTCGTCCAAACTCAATCCTATTGACATTATACGGAACAATTGAGCGAGTACTGACAAAATATACAGAAAGGACGGGTTATCTGTCTGATAATCGGGTCGCATTATGAAAGATATACTTGAACTTAGGCATATAAACAAGACTTACGGAACCACGGTAAAAACGCAGGTGCTGACCGATATCAATACCAGCTTTAAGAAAGGCTCCTTCAGCTCAATTATCGGTCAGTCCGGCAGCGGAAAATCAACCATGTTGAACATCATGGGAACGCTCGACACTCCGACCTCGGGCGAGGTGCTCATAAACGGTGTTGAAACTACAAAGCTTTCAAAAAACAAGCTCGCCGAAATCAGAAACAAAAACATTGGCTTTGTATTTCAGTTTCATTATCTGCTGCCGGAATTTACCGCTCTTGAAAATGTTTTAATGCCCTACCGGATAGGCAACAGTTCCCTCACTCCCGAGGTTCGGGAACGTGCTGTCGAGCTTATGAAGCTTGTGGGGCTCGAAAAGGTCATCAACAACAACGCAACGCAGATGTCCGGAGGACAGCAGCAGCGGACCGCTATCGCAAGAGCGCTGCTCAACAATCCGGAGATTATTCTGGCGGACGAACCCACCGGCAATCTGGATTCCAACTCCACCGAAACTATTTACAATCTTCTGCGGGATATTAACGAGCGTTTCGGTACTACTTTTATCATTATTACCCATGACCGCCGTATCGCCGAAAAGGCCGACAGAATCATTGAAATCGCCGACGGCAGAATTAGTATCGATATCTATAAGTAGCGCCTGTTATCTTAAACCTCTGATATAGATCGCCAGCGCGGCTTGTAATCGGCTGCCAATTTATAATACTTCTTTCTAACATAAATAACCCCAATCGTTATCCAGTAATGTACTGTAAACGATTGGGGTTAAGCTTATTTATGACGCTATTAGCTCTTTCAGCCTGATAATGCTAGTTTTTCACCTGTGAGACGGGCGCAATAAAGACGGGATAGGTATCGCACATGACGTAGGCGTTCACGGCGGAGCCCGCGTCCTCGCCCTTGTCAAAGGTATAGGTTATGGAGCTTACGGTTCCGTTTTCGTTGGCTTCTGCCGAGGTGTTCTGGGTATAGTACAGTGGCAGAGGATTCCCGTCCTTGTCGGTGAGCATAATGCTGAAAACATGCTCACTTTTTTTGAGGGAGCTGCCTGTAAATTTTGCTGTAACAAAAGCTTCGGACATTTCAACACTGACAGTTCCGACGCCATCCGGCATCGTCATTTTGTCCCTAGAGCTTATATTGCAGGCGCCTCTGACAAACATCTGTCCCGTTTTAAAATCGCTCATGCCCATCAGCTTGAGTCCGGGACCGTAATACTTAATTTCGTCGCAGTTGGTAACAGCCGTTATCGTAGCCGGCTTATAGAATTCGCCGGCGGAATTCAGTGCAGTGTTTATTCTGTAGGAGGCAAAGGGCATATCCCAGGTCCCTATAAAGTTGATTTTAAAGCCTTTATAGTTTGAAAGGGTGACTAAGCCGTCCTTGTAATCCAGAAGCACGGGATAGCGCGTTTTTGCATCGGGAGCTATGGATGCTTCGCCGCTTTCGTCCTGTCTGCCCTCGATTACCCAGACTATCGACTGACCGTTTGAATTTTTACCGACTACGCCGCCGAAATAATGTAGTGAGTCAAAACCGATTTGATTGTAGGACGGCAGCATCGACGGCGTGGGCATCGAAAGGCGCGAAAGCTCGATAACAGACTGCGCGCCGTCCTCCGCTGAAGTGAACGGGTTTCCGGTTCCGGAGCTGTCGGCTACATTGAAGGTAAAGCTCTTCTCAATGGTACCCGACTTCTTTCCGCCGAAGAACTTCAGTCCTACACGGCTGAGCTTTGTGTTGTAATTGGCCTTTACGGTAACCGTGATGTTTCCTTTAGCGTCCGGCGTCCAGTATTCCTTGGGGATGATATTTATAAACCTGTTGGTTGCGCCAACCTCCACACGGTAACCCTCGTTGCCAGAAATCGTTACGCTGACCGACTTTCTTTCAAGCGCGGACAGTACGTTGTCGCCGTCCTTGCGAACCATAAGAGAGAGCGTGACAGGTTCGTTTGCGCTGATGGCTGCGTCCGGTGTAAACTTCAGCGCTCCGAAGGAGGTGGTGAAAACGAGGTCCGCGCCATCCAACGGCAGTGTTTCCCCGCCGGTATAGCAGCGGCTGTCCTTTTTGCCTTCCGCTGTTAGCGGGTAGTCGTATGGAACGAAGAACACCTCTCCGCTTTCGCCGGCAATATAAACCCCGTCAAAGCCAAGCGCGGGCGAGCCGTTTAAATCGTTGCGGTCTGCGCTGATGCACTGATAGCTCCAGCGCAGAGTTCCGTCCGGGTTTATGCAGTAGAGCTTGCCTTCGCCGTTGCCGAAATAGATGTTGTCCTTCCCGTCCACGGCAGGCGAAGAGCGTATAGGCTCCAAAGTATCAAATTCCCAGACAGCCTTGCCTGTGTTGGGATTGACGGCATATAAGGTGCCGTCCGTACTCGCCTGTATGATTGTGCCGTCCGAAAGCTGCGCGGGGCTTGCATATATATGGTCGTTCGTTCCGAACGCCCAAAGCTGCTTACCGCTGTCCTGCGCCATAGCGCGAAGATAGCCGTCAAAGCCGCCGACAAGAACCGCTCCCTTTTTGGAGTTGTTGGTCAGCATAGTTGTCGCTGCCACTGTGCCCATAAAGCCGCCGCGCAGCCAGCGCTTTGTTCCGTCCAGATTGTAGCTGTATGCGTTCTGGAGGACTTGGTGACAGGTTGCGAAGAAGATGTTTCCTGTCTCCGTATTGATGGAGGGCAGCGACCAGATTAAATCGTTTGCCTTAAAGACCGCTTTGTTTTCTCCTGTTTCTCTGTCGAGCGAATACACAAGGCAGTTGTCGTTCGGCACAAGCAGGTTGCCGTCCGGCCGCATACCGACATTGCCCTCAAACCAGTTGACGTTCCAGGTCTTGATACCGTATTTCTCCATGAGCTCCTGTGCGGTGTCCGCGGTAAATTTCCAGACAAGCTTTCCGGTTTCGCGGTCAAAGCAGTATGTAACCGCGTCGCCCGAGGCTACAATTACATGCCCCTCGTCGTCCAAAAGCGCCGAGGAGTCGATGACTTCGCCAGTTTTGTATTGCCACTTAACCGTGCCGTCGGGCTTGAAGCAATAGAAATTCGTGTCCGCGGAGCCTATGTAGCAGTTGCCATCGCCATCGATGACAGGCGACGAGAAAATGCCCTTGCCCGTCTTATAAACCCACGGCTTGAGAGAGTTTTCCGTTGGGACGACGGGCGACCTGCCGTTCTGAAGTACATTAGCGCGAAATTTCGCCCACGGGCTGTGGGAATCGAGAGGGATGCCGTAGTCAAAGCTGCCGTCTGCCAGAACGGCGGTTGTCGGCGCGGGAGAAAAGTCGTATTTTCCGAAGGGTACGAAGAAAACCACATAGGCTATCACCGCTAAAACAACGATTGCAAGCAGTATTTTCAGGCCGATATGTCTTTTCTTCTTTTTTTGCTGTGCTGTTTCTTCCGGAGCGGGGGTGCTTTCCTTTTTTGTTTCATGTTTCATGGGGAGGGCTCCTTCCTGCAAATTCCGAATAGTAGCATGCTGACCAGTTGTTTTAGCTTTTCTCTGAAGGAATGCTCGGAGTCGATGTAATTCTCAAGTAGAAATCTTTCTATGGCCGCAGCGAATACTTCGCTGAAAAACTCGTTGTCAATATCCCTGATTAAGCCTTCCTCTTTGGCTTTGTCAATAACCGAAAAGGTTCTCTCCCAGCCTTTGCTCAGTTTTTCGTTTAGCACTTCGAACGCGCTTGGATATGTCGCCTTAAGTTCTTTCAGGCGATACTCCTTGATTTGAAAGGGCGGGATGGCACACAGAAGCCGCTCAAGCCTTTCAAGGATAGATATAGAGGTGTCGCTGTGTATGGCATCCTGTTCGACGGCCAGCAGCTCAAAATAACGCTCGATTACTTTCGTCACCAAGTCTTCCTTGGAGCGCACCATTTCATACAGCGTTTTTTTGCTTATCATCAGCCGTTCGGACAAATCGTCCATAGTGAACTTAAGACCCTGCTCCCAGTAAAGCTTCAGCGTTTCGTTATAAAGTTCAGTTTCATTTGTCATTGTAAACTCCGTAAACTTATAATGTATTTTAAGTTTATTATATACAATCATTTAAAAATTACAACTGTTTTAATTACTAATTTTATTTTTTAAATAATAAACTTTTTGACCTTCAAATATCAATAGTGAAAAAATATTTTAAATTAATTATTATGCTCATTGCTGTTAATTGATTTACTCTATTGTCATTTTAAGTGCATTCCTACAATAATCTTTATTGCTCGATAATCTATTGACATAATTTAGTCGATGTTGTATTATTTTGTGGGTTCTTGTCGAATTTTGTTTGACGGTAATTGCCAGTTCTGCCGGTATTATTAGCAGAGCAGGCTTATTTTTTGCGTATTAGGCAATCAGACGGCAAAGAATATCTTATGTGTTCGGGTGTGGAAAATATATGAAAAAAATTACATCTTTCGTTCTGGCAATGCTTTTCGTTCTGACGTTGCTTCCGACGGGTTTGACGGCATCGGCGGACTCCGTGACGCCGACAGTCACCCTAGGCAGCGCAGCCAAGTCGGGCTCTACCTATTACTTTACCGGCGCCAGTGTTACGGGAAGCGGAATAAAAACTATTCTTGTCAGCTTCACCGACACTGTAACCAGCGGCGACAAGATTGCCGTTTTGCCGGCGTCGACAGGCTCCTATTCAGATTTCAAAGTATCTGATACTTCTGCAGGCAACGACTACACGAAGCGTATCAATATTAGCACTGCGGGCGGCGCTTCTTTTTCTCTCGTGCAGAGTTATCTGCAAGGAATCGGCTTTACCATCGCAGGTGCCAGGCAGACCGTAAGCGTCGTTGTCACCACTGAAAGTGTCAGCTATGATACTTTCTTTAATATTGATACTCAGCACTACTATCAATACATACCGTTTGCGGTTGCAGGCGATAAGCAAACTTGGATAGACGCTTATAAAGCCGCTATGGGAATGTCATTTATGGGCAGAAGCGGCTATCTGGCGACCATCGCGACCGACAAAGAAGATAAATTTGTAAATTCTCTTTCCGGCGACAAGATTGGCTGGCTCGGTGGAACACGCCTTCTAAATACCGGAGCAAGCGGTACCTTGTATTACAGCGATTTTGACACTACCAAGACCGCCGCTGCAGACGCCTCCCCCTATTGGTACTGGGCCTGCGGTCCAGAAAGAGGAGATAAGTTTTTCGATCAGGTGACTGCAACAAGTGCCAGCGATTACACATCAGCAAAAAACAGCGGGTTTTATTTCAACTGGGCTACCAACTCCTCGACACATGAGCCAAACAATAGTAAAGACAACACTTATGGTTATGAAACCTGCCTCACCACACTGCACCTCGGAGCAGACCGTCCGGGCTGCAAGGGAACCGCTTATTCATGGAACGACATACCGTATGGTAAGACCGCCTCACTTGCTGATTCAGATCAGTCTTTTCGCGCCGTGGGCTATTTTGTGGAGTACGGCAACCAGAGAGTGGGCAGCGGAACACCCATGGCCAGTGTTGACAAGTATGGCACAGGTTCCGCGGTAATAAGCGACAGCTACACAGCGACTGTTACTGTCAACAAACCCGGCTCTGTCGAGCTGCGAACTGAAAACTTTACCTATCCGCTGAGCGGTTCTTCCGGAAACTATACCGCTTCTGTACCGGCTGCCACCTATGAAGTATATATTGACGGCGCAGACACGGGCAAAAGCATCACCGTCACAAGCGGCGGAGGCAGCGTAAGCGTCACATATATCGCGGGTGCGGCAACGATAACCGGCGACGCGATATGCGGCCAGCAGCTTGAAGCCTCAATTCCATTCTGGACGCCAGTTGGCACTCTTTCCTATCAATGGACACGCGGCGGCTCCGATATAAACGGCGCTAAGGGCGCAACATATACGCCAACCGCCGATGACGTCGGCAGTGTTATTGCTGTCAGAATTACAGACAGCGGTGCATTGGGTGCCGTGGAGAGTGCTCATTCATCCGCGGTAGTCAAAGCCGCAAGCACTCCCGCGACGGGAATAGCCCCTGTTCTTTCCTCGGAGTCCACCACAGTAATTATCCTCACGCCTGTCTCCGGCTACGAATATATCCTTGTCGCCAACAAAACAGACCCAAGCACAGGCACGACTTGGCAGAGCGACAACAAATTCACTGGATGTACTGCGAACACTGTCTACGACGCTTACCAGCGGGTGAAAGAGACAGACAGTACCCTTGCCTCTGCTATCAGCCCGGTGCTCACGGTTAAAACCTGTCCTGCGGCAGTGACTGATTTGACGGTCAAGTCGGCAGACGATAGTGCGGTACTGAACTGGACAGCCGCCGTTGACGCCGACGGGTATTATATCTATAAGTCCGAAACCTCCGACAGTTATGACAAAACTTCAGCAACTGTAGTCGGCGGGGATAAAAACACCTATACCATAACCGGTCTCGACAACGGAAAAACCTACTACTTTACTGTCAAGCCGTATGTCGCGTCCGGCATCAGCGATGCTTCGAACGAAGTCAGCATCGCCGCTCTCGGCACTCCGACCGGTCTTACCTGGAGCGGTACTTCTGCGGGCTGGACAGCCGTCAATAATGCGACCGCATACAAAATACAGCTTTACAAGGACGGCGTTTCCTGTGGTTCCGCCGTAACTGTCAATTCTCCGACGACTTCATGCAGCTTTTCTGACGCAATCATCGGTGCCGGAACCGGTGCCTACACGTTTAAGGTAACGGCGGCCGCTTCGGGAACGGCATATTCGACCAGCGCAGAGTCGTCGCCCTCCTCGGAGCACGGATATTCAGTGGCACCTGACGCAAGCTCCGCGAAAATTAATTACCGCGCGGAAACTGTCAGCTACGACTCAAAATATGAGGTCGCCGCTGATACTTCGGCATCCGTAACTATCCCCAGCGCAGGTTCCATCTCGGCCTATATCGCAAATTACGGAGAGACCGCTAAGAAGCTTTACATTCGTCTCAAGGCCAGCGGAAGCATTCCCACCAGCGGCTGGACCGAAATCACAGTTAAGGCCAGACCCGAAACGCCGCTGGTAAGCGGCGATACAAGCGTTATCTCCTACGATTACCACGATGAGCAGCTGGTCTTTGCCGCCGCGTACGAGGCTTCCACCGCGACTTCAAGCGGAACTGCAATCGTAAGCGATACCACCAAAATCACCCCGTCAGGAACGCTTTATCTGAGAGCAAAAGCAACTGATGACACATTCTCGAGTGACTGGGCGACTATTACCGTGCCCTCGCGTCCGGCGAAGCCCGACATTTCCATAGTAGCAACAAACGTAACCGACACAGGCTTTACTGTGAATTGGGTCGAAAATGCCGAATACAGCAAGGACGGCGGCCTCACATGGCAGAGCTCCAATGTGTTCACCGACCTTGCGCAGAACACAGACTACAGCGTAAAGCTTCGCTATGCCGCCGTGACTTCCACCAAATTTGCGAGCGAGCCGACAGCGAGCACCACGGTCAGAACGAAGGCAACGACCTCCGCACCGTCAGCTCCGGTAATCAAGTCTCAGACCTTTAATTCGATAACGATTGACACCGTTTCCGGTTGTCAGTACGCCATTACCGCCGACAACGCCACGTCTGTGAGCAGCTGGGGCACAAAGGTTGATTCCAACGGAACCTTCGCCTTTAGTACACTGACAGGCAGTTCCACCGAACTCACGGCTGCAACTCAGTACAAGATCTGGGTGCGCGTCGCGGAGACAGACACTGCCATGCCGTCTGCAGCTGTAAGCTGCCTGGGCTATACCGCAAAGGCGACACCGGCTGTAAGCGTTATCTCCTATGATTATAGTAAAGAACAAATAATCTTCGCTTCCGATTACGAAGTCTTTACTGCGACATCAGGCGGCGACAATATAACAAGCAAGTCCACTCAAGTCACCCCGTCAGGAACGCTTTACCTGAGAGCGAAGAGCTCCGGTGATACACCCGCGAGCGACTGGGTTACGATTACCGTGCCTGCGCGTCCGACAAACGATCTTAGTGTCACCGTAACCAAAAAGACCGACACTAGTATTACTCTCGCCAAAGTGGAAGGCGCCGAGTACAGCAATGACAATGGCGCAACTTGGCAGACTTCCAATGAATTTAAGGGTCTTTCCTCCAATACGGAATACCCCATAGTTATGCGATATGCCGCAACGAACACCGCTTTCGCAAGCGCACCCACCGCAACTCTCAGAGTAACAACGAAATCCTCTGCCGCTGCACCCTCCGCTCCGGTTATCGTGTCGCAGACCGAAGGCTCGATAACGATTAATACAAACAGCAGCTATGAGTATTCCATCACGGCTCCCGGTGCCACGGATGCTGCCGCTTGGGAAGCAGCAGACGGAAGCGATAAGACGTTTTCCAAGCTGTCAGGCGGCACAACAGCTCTCACGGCCGCCACTCAGTACAAAATCTGGGTACGCGTCGCGGAGACTAACGATGCCATGTTCTCCGACAGCGCCAGCTGCCTTGGCTATACCGCAAAGGCCACACCTGCCTCCAGCGTTATCTCCTATGATTACAGTAAAGAACAAATAATCTTCGGCTCCGATTACGAAGTCTTTACGGCGACTTCAGGCGGCTACAATATTACAAGTGCTTCTACCAAAATCACCCCGTCAGGAACGCTTTATCTGAGAGCTAAAAGCTCCGGTGATACACCCGCGAGCGACTGGGTCACGATTACCGTGCCTGCGCGTCCGGCAAACGATCTGAGCGTCACCGTAACCAAGAAGACCGACACGAGCATTGTTCTCGCCAAAGTGGAAGGTGCCGAGTACAGCAAGGACAACGGCGTAACTTGGCAGACATCCAATGTATTTACTGGTCTTACACCGAACACTGAATATTCCATGGCAATAAGGTATGCGGCAATAAAGGACACTGCTTTCGCAAGCGCGCCATCCACTACTCTCAAAGTAACAACGAAATCCTCTTCCGCCATGCCCTCTGCTCCGGTTATCGTGTCGCAGACCGCAGGCTCGATAACAATTAATACAAACAGCAGCTATGAGTACTCCATTACGGCTCCCGGTGCCGCAGAGGCTGACGCATGGGAAACAGCAGACGGAAGCGACAAGACGTTCTCCAAGCTGTCAGGCGGCACAACAGCTCTCACGGCCGCCACTCAGTACAAAATCTGGGTGCGCGTCGCAGAGACAGACACCGCCATGTTCTCCGACAGCGCCAGCTGCCTTGGCTATACCGCAAAGGCCACACCTGCCTCCGGCGAGGGTTACACCGTAGATTACACAGCAGAAACCATCACTGTTTCTAGCGGCTATGAAGTCAGTACGGACAGTTCCTTTGGCACGAAGCTCCATGCCGGAGACGTCCTGACACCCGGAACAACCTATTACGTACGTGAGGCTGCGAGTTCCGCACCGGAAATTCCCGCAAGCGCAAATCAAACCTTCACTCTGCCCTCAAGGCTGTCGGCACCTGTCGCTGTTGCCGGTACCGATGAAACGATATATAATAAACACGACGGAACACTCAGCAAAGTAACGGAGGCAATGGAATACAAGCTCTCCACAGCTTCGGATTGGACGAGCGTCACCGCCTCTCAGGCAAGCTCCGGAATAAGCGGCTTGGCTGCCGGAACCTATCTTGTACGTTACAAAGCCGTGACGGAGAGCGGAAAACAGGCCTTCAAGAGTCAGGAAGCTTCTGTTGTCATTGCTTCCGGAAGCAAGATTACCGTAACCTTTGACTATCAGGGCGGAAGCTTGGTTTCACCCGTTACCGACAAGGCTTACGGGGACAGCATTGCAGCTCCCACCGCTCCAACAAAAACCGGTTTCTATTTCGGCGGCTGGTATACGGACAAGGGATATAAAACCGCATGGTCCTTCTTCAGCGACAAGCTTACAGATAACATATCACTGTTTGCCAAATGGAACGCCGTGCCCACCTACACCGTCAGAGGCTCCGCTATTGATGATGTCGGCGGCGGCCATCCCGTCGCAGGCGCAACCGTGCTTCTCAGGCAGGGCAACAAGCAGTACGGCCCGACGGTGCTGACCGACAGTTACGGCAATTTCGAAATTTCCAATGTCGAAGCCGGTATATATAATCTTGTGGTCAAAAAGGATGATATCGAAGTCATCATCATGGTTGAGGTAATTAACTGTGATAAAGCCGTCGGAAATGTGATACTTCCGTCAGGCAAGGCAAGCAGCGCTCTTGTAGTTAATGGCAGCGATACGCCCGATGTAGTCGTAGGAGGGCTGAACACCGAAGCTAATAAGCAGCACGCGGACGACAAGAGTACGAGCACTGTAATCACCCTGACAGTCGAGGAAAAAGAAGAAAAAACCGCTGATAAGGGCGCTGAGGTAACGGCAGCAGCTTCAAAGAACGGCAAGCTTGTTGCCATGCTGCTTCAGATTGATATCAGCAAATATACAGACAATGCCAAAGTTGATGGCTTCAATGAAACCTCAGACTTGATAGAGCTCATTATCCCGCTCGAGACGGCTCTGCAGGGAAAGGACAATTACTGCGTATACCGTTCTCACAAAGACAGCATTTCTCACATAGAAAGCATTGATACGATAACCAACACACCCAACTCGGACAAAGAATTTCTTTATCTGAGCACTGATGGAAAGAGCATCATACTCCACGTTAAGAAATTCTCGACCTACGCCATTGCCTATTCCGCTCCGGTAATATCCTCTATAAATTATCAAATTCAGGCTACTTCGGGAATCGGCGGTTCTATAAGCCCGAGCTCTTGCAGCGTACTGGCGGGAGGAAGCAAGACCTTCACCGTAGCTGCGAACAGCGGATACAGCATTAGCAAGGTTCTGGTCGACGGTGTAAACGTGGGCTCGGTAGCAAGCTATACCTTCAGCAATATATACGCATCGCATACGATTGAAGCCGTGTTTACATCTGGCACTTCAACTTCACCTTTCAAGGACGTGACTAATGCTGACTGGTTTTATGACGCGGTAAGCTACATTGCAAACGCAGGCCTGATGAAGGGTACGGATGCCGGCACGTTCAGTCCGGATCTTTCGACTACCAGAGGAATGATTATAACCATAATATATCGTCTTGAAGGTGAACCGGCAGTCGATTCCGGCTACACCTTCAAGGATGTGGCAAGCGGAGATTATTATGACAAGGCCGTGGCCTGGGGCGCCAAAAACGGTATTATCAAGGGCTTTGACGCCGATACTTACGGCCCTAACAAGCTCATAACACGCGAGCAGTTAGCTGCAATATTCGACCGTTACGCTGCCTATAAGGGCTATGATGTTTCCAATTCCGACAATCTCTCAAGTTTTGCCGACGCCTCCCATGTATCCGACTGGGCGCTCGTAAACGTCCGGTGGGCGGTTGCCGAAGGGCTGATGACCGGTACCGGAAACAATATGCTGTCTGCGGGCGCTGACTCGACCCGAGCTCAGGCCGCTACAATGTTTAAACGGTTTATAGAAAAGCATAAGTAATAATCATTAACGCGAAATAGCAGAGGGCAGGTCCGTAAACAAATCGGACCTGCCCTCTGCTATTTTATACTCGCGGTAATCTACCGTTCTTCTTCTGATTCAGCTATAGAGGAAATGTGGCTTTTACGGAAAACTGCGTATCGGTTTGGGCAACTGTCAGGGTTCCTCCGTGCTGCTCCATGATTTTCGCGCAGCTTGCAAGGCCGATTTTCGTACTGTCAGTTTTAAGGGGCGAGTTACCTTTGCCATTTGAAACGGTCACGGAAAAGAAGGTATCTGATTTCTCATAGCTTATAGTAACAGGCTCAGTGCGTGAGGCGTATTTCATGACATTGTTGAAAAGATTATCGAACACACGCCGGACGGCTATGAGGTTTACCTTCATAGCGAAGTCATCCGAATAAACGCCGGATTCAATAATAAAGCCCTGATCCGCAAGAGAAAGCGTATATTCCGCAATAAGCGGATAGATGTGTTCTGAACAGCTGACGGTCTCCATTTCCGGCTCCTGCCGCTCGCTGCCCAGCACCAGGAAATACTCGAACAGTCTGTCCGAAAGCTCTTTAAGCCTGTAGGCTTTCCTGCGGCTGTTTTCGATATAGCGGTTAAACTGTTCCTCGGTCTTGTATTTTTTATCCGCTATAAGGTCAAGGTCTCCTATTAGAATGGTCAGCGGTGTGCGGAGGTCGTGTGACATCGAGGTTATCAGCTCACTGTTGGCCCGTCTGGCTTCTTTTTCGCTTTTAATTCTTTCGGCAAAGGATATGCGCATTTGGTCGAGGCCGCTTGCGAGCATCGCAATCTCGTCGTTGCCCCGCACGGTCACCGGGTGCTCCAAATCGCCGCCCTCGATGATTTTCATTTCCTTCTGGAGCGTGTTAATATATCGGAATTTGGTAGAAATAAGAAGCAGAAATATGAGGATAAAACAGGCAAACGCAATCAGCAGCTCGGCAATCTCGGCAAAATTATAGTAGCGTGATGCGGCGAGCAGATAGATTTCGACCTGCGCCGTGCCATTCTTGAAATCAACGTTGTAAAGGCGGTGGTTGAGCTCGGATTCGTCCGGTCTCAGCTTTTTTACCCCTTTGACATAGGTTGGGTAGCTGTCCACAAGGTAGTTGTCCTTGTATATATGCATCAGCGCGTATTTTTCGCCGTAAATCCATGCATTGATTTTCGCGGCATCGCCGGTTGAAAGCCCGTTTGCGGTGACATAGTCCTGAAAACTTGCGATTTCCCGCGCAGTCTGGCCTTGAAGCGCCTGCTCGTTATCGAAGTGCTCTATTATAAAGCTGTCCGAGAAATGGCTAAGAGTAAAATATAGACCGGCGCCGACGGCGGCTGCAAGAAGAAAATACAGCAATATCTGAATGCCCAGTCTAGAAAAGCGGAAAGAATGCCTGTTTCTACTCAATGCGATAGCCCCTTCCCCATACAGTCTTAATAATACCGGGGTTCTGCGTATCATCTCCGAGTTTTTTTCTGATATTCTTGATATGCGCCATAACAGTGTTGCCGGAGGCAATCATATACGGTTCGTTCCACACGCTTTCATACAGGTTCTGCGCCGAAAAGATTTTCCCGTGATTGCGGGCCATGAGCGCGAGCAGCCGGTATTCGATGTCGGTGAGGAAGACCTCCCGGTCGTTCACGAAAACCTGATTGCCGGCTGACGCAATGCGCAGCTCGCCCAGTTTAATAAAGCCATCCTCCGCATCCTGAGCTTTCCCCTGATAAACGCAGTAGCGCCTCAAAAGCGCCTTTACGCGCGATAAAAGCTCCGTATAGGAAAACGGTTTTGAAAGGTAGTCGTCTCCGCCCATCGAAAATCCCAGAGCCTTGTCGGAATCCTGCGTTTTCGCCGAGAGGAAGAGAATCGGCGCTTTTGTCTTCTCTCTGATCTCCATACAGGCCTTGAAGCCGGATTTTACCGGCATCATAACATCCAATATAATAAGATCGATGGTGTCGTCCGTTTTGGAAACGGCCTCGTCACCGTTAGCGGCTTCTATGACAGCATAGCCCTCGCTTTCCAGCAAGACACGGATGAACTCCCTGATTTCGTCGTTGTCGTCCGCTACCAGTATGTTTTTCCCGTCCATCTTTTGGTTCACCCACCCGTCACAGAATGTTTGCAAAGCCCTCAGCCCTCAGAAGCCGAAGCTTTAGGCGCGCCGCGAGTCAGTAAAATGTGCGCGTAGATTGAAACGGCGCCGCTGATGATTAAAAAAGCGTAAAAGCTGATTCCGCGAGTCAGCAGAGTTGCCGACAGCAGCTTATCACTGCCGAACACGGTTCTGTTGACGGCGCAGAAGCCCGCCTCAGCCGCTCCGACCGAGCCGGGAATCGGCAGATACTCCACGCCCAGCGCGAGAAAAGCCTGAAGTGAGAGTATATCGAGATAGCCGTACCCGTGCAGCCCGAACGCTCGGTAAACCACATAGGCAATTGAAAGGCGCGTTAATATTTGAACTACAATTGAAAGCAGCGTCACTAAAAGCACCTTCGGATGCTTTTTCAGATGGGCCGCGCCCTGTCTGTATTTTTCCAGATGCCGCAGAAATTGCTCAAGCTTCTTCTCGGGAGCTTTAATCAGGCGTATCCTTGACAGTCCCATTATAACAAATGCGGCGGCTTTTTCAATAAAAGCGTTCCGGAAAGTCGTAGAAATAAAAAAGCCGACGATGAGCAGATTGACCGCCGCGCCGAGAAGCGAAAAATATCCGAATGAGCCCAGATTATGCATAACAAAACTAAACTTCATGATCAGAGCAAATATGCAGATGAGCACAATACCAATCTGGTACGCTATTGATATAAGCATTATGCTTAGCGAGGAATCGCCAAACGCGATGCCCTCCTTTGTCATGTAGTATATCTGTACCGGCTGACCTCCCGAGGAAGGCGTGACGTTGCAGTAATAAAAGCCCAAGAAGGAATACTTTAGGCACTTATTATACGGCAGCTTATAATTCAGCGAGTTTAGCAAAACCTTAATGCCATAGCCTTCGCTGGCGACAAAAATGAACATCAGCGCAAACCCGAGCGCAATATACAGGGGATTCGCTTGCGACATCGTTTCGAGCAGCGCCCTCAGTTCATGCTTTCTGAGAATATAATAGAACGTCAAAAAAACCAGCAGTAAAAGAAACAGAACATTCCAAAAGCTTTTTTTACTCTTTTGCACCGGACACATCCTCTCTGGCAGGCTCAGGCAGGACAAAGGTCCAGCCCTCTCTCAGCATTTCCGGCAGAAATATTCTCAGCGCCTCAAGCATATGGGAGGGCGCTCCCTCCGCGGCCGCCTTTCCGCAGCCCGAATCGTGAAGGCAGATGACACTTCCGTTTTTGACGCGCTTTCTCAGTCGTGCCAGCACTCTTTCGGCGGTGCTGTCGGCCTCCCAGTCCTGCGCCATCACCGTCCAGAGCAGCACTTTTATACCGTGCTTTTTACTGAGCGCGAGCGTATTCAGGTTCAGGTGGCCCCAGGGCGCTCTGTAAAATTTCGGTGCGCAGCCGAGACCTCTAATAATTACCAGACTCCGGTTGAATTCTCTTTTTTGATAAGCAGAAGCTGTTTTCCATGCGTCGCGGTGTTCGAGCGAATGCAAACCGATTATATGCCCACTCTCCTGAATACGCACAATCAGTTCAGGGTTTTCCGCCGCTTTTTCGGCAACAACAAAAAACGCCGCGCGCACGCCGTTATCTTTCAGAAGCTCCAGAAGCGTTTCCGTATATCGCGCGTCCGGCCCGTCGTCGAAGGAGAGCAGCAGTTTCTTTTCCCCCTTTGCCACGCGAAAAGGCAGTCTCGCGGCATAGCGGTAAAGAAGCGTAGGCGCAAGTGCGTATATCACAAATATAGAAACCAGCGACGCCGCAAGCGCTATGAACATACGCTCACACTCTGCATTTCAAAATACTCAACTAAGCTGTACAGCGCGTTCTCGTCGAGGAGACCCTTGAAGCTGCGCATATTGGTTCGGATATCGTTCAGCTTTTCGCGGTCTCCCAGCAGCTCGCCGATTTTTTTCGTCCAGAGCGACGGATCCTTTGGCAAGGCTTCGCCTATTCCGTTTTCGTTTATGAATTCGCCGTTACGTATCTCCTGTTCGAGAAAGGGGCTGAATACAAGCATCGGCAGTTCCGAGCTTATCGCCTCGAACAGCGTAATTCCCCCGGGCTTTGAGATGATGAGTGTGGCGTTTTCCATATACTCATGGACATTGTTGACAAAACCGAGTACCTCTATGTTCTCATAGTGTCCGTAAAGTGCGTTATACAGTCCGCTGTTGTTTCCGGTAATAATCGTGGTTTTTACGCCGGAAAGTCTGTTGATTTCTTCGTAAAAGGCTTTTGATTTCGGGAGCAGGCCGAGACCGCCTCCCATAATGAGAAGCCTTTTTTCCTGTTTTGCGTCAGCTTCTCTGTTACAGCCCGCAAAAGCACTGCGTACCGGAATTCCGCTTACCAGAATGCGCCCTGCGTCAACGCCCTTGCTTATCAGCTCATCCTTGACCTTTGGCGCGGCGACCATATAGTAATCCGTTCCGGGCTGTATCCATTCATTGTGACTCACAACATCAGTTATGTAGGTTATAAGCGGTATCTGAGAACCTGTCAGTTGTTTGTACTCCGATACAATCTGCGAGCAGCTCCACAGCGTCGATATAATTAAGTCCGCCTCATTCTCCGCAATCAGCTCCTCCAGACTTTGGCAGAAATGCCCGCTGAACGGCAGCCTCTTTTTTTTGCCCGTATCCTCTGTCCGCCGATATACCTTATTATAGAAGAATTTGCCTTTATTTATCATCAGGCGGAAGGGTATATTGTAAAAACGCGTGTTAAAGGCATTTTCAAACAGATCGATGACACAAATGTTGTCGTCCTCAAATTCCGCCCGTAGTTGTTCCGCCACGGCGTTTGCCGCGGAGGTATGCCCCATGCCGAAATTACCGGTCAAAATCATGATATTCATACTTTAATCCACCTCATAATCCCGATTAAGGCGGATTATAGCCTCTAAAACTGAAAGCACCATTAGTTTAATTCTGAAAAATTCTGAAAATTTTGGCTTGCAGGCTCATGCGGCAAGAAGCTATTCAGCGTTTTGCTTCGAAAATATACCCCTGCTTGGGCGGCATGGAATTATATACTTTGTCAATATTCACTGTCGCCGTGCCACTTTTGAAGCCGGAAAAGCTTCCCTTGAGGAGCACGCTCTCGAATTTCAGATTCGCGCCGAACACAGCGACCCGGGCACCGGCCGGTATCGCTGAAAGCTCAAGCTTATAGGGTGCGTTTCTCAGCACCAGCGTACTTGCGTCCGCGGCCTGAAGCTGTATGCAGGGAATGATAACCGGATATCCTTCCCTGTCAACATAGCTGACGAAGGCAAGCGTATCCAGCTTCCGCATAAGCTCGAGCGCCCAAGGCTTCATGGCTTTCAAGTGAGAGTCGCTTGCGTATTTGCCTCTCGAAAGAGAAACCAGAAGCGAGTTTGCAGCTATACCCGCCATATCCAGCTTACGTCCTTCGGATATATCCAGAAGGTCAAAATAATAAACGCTGTCGATGCCGAAATAGCTGTTATAGCGATAGAGCGGCTGTCGGTTATACATTTCGTAGTCTTCGCCGTTATTAAGCAAATGGGTATAGCTCATTCTTCCGGTCCAGAACTCTTTTTCTAGGCTCATAATGATGAAACCCGCTTTTGGGTTCTCCAAAACATTTTCCTTGCTCTCGCCGCAGATGAATTTTCCGAGCATCATCTCCCGCTCGCTCTTCGCCATCAGCGTCGAAAGCAGAGAGATGTGCGGATCGCCGTTTTTCTCAACCGTCGCTACGAGGCCCACTTTATAGGAGGTCTCGAATTTTTTCATGTCTTCGAACTTTACCTTGTCATTCATTTACTCTCCTCCAATCTCGTTCTTCCGGTATAGTGAACGTTTTGCGCGCCGGCATCCCGCGCGGCCGCTTCAAGCGCCTCCATGCGCTCACGGGTCATCAGTCCGCTTGCCGCAAACTGCCAGTTCTTGTGCATACGTTTGTATTTATCCCTGCAAAGGTTGTTGAAAGCACAGAGCTCCCATCGGTCCGCTCTGTCCCGGACTATCTCCGCGATTGCGCGGATATTCTCCTCGTCATCCGTCGCCTCCGGAATCACCGGCGTTCTTACCCAAAGTCCCATATTGGGTTTTGTCGTTCGCCGCAGCTGCGTAAGGTACTCAAAATTCTCCAAAATCCGCTCGTTCGGCACCCCCGTCAGTTCTTCATGCCGTCGGCTGTCGGCCAGCTTCAGGTCGTAGAGAAATAAGTCCGTAAAGGGCAGTACCCTGTCGATATCCTCCCTTTTGCAGAAGCCGCTGGTGTCCACGGCCGTCTTGACTCCCGCGTCCTTCAGCATTTTTAGAAGCTCCGCCGCCTCTTCGGACTGCATCAGAATCTCCCCGCCCGAGAGAGTTACGCCGCCGTTTTCACCGAAATACGCTCTGTCTTTTATTAACTCCTCAAAGACCTTTTGCACAGGGATATCCTCGCCTCTGCGCTCCAGTGCGCCTGTTGGACAGGCATCACAGCAGGTAAAGCAGCGGCTGCACTTGTCCCAATTAATGCGGATTTCCTCCGCTTCAGGAGCAATCGCGCCATTGGGGCAGGTCTTTTCACAGGTGCGGCAGCCGATGCAGCTCACTCCCAGCCATTCCACCGAAAAAGCAGGCGATATGCTCTCCGGGTTATGACACCACGCGCAGCGCAGAGGGCAGCCTTTTACAAACAGCGTCGTGCGCAGACCCGGGCCGTCCTCCGTGCTCATGCGCTGATAGTTTAGTATCCGCATGCTCAGAACCCCTTGTGACTTTCTCTGGCGATAATTTCGTCCTGAAGCTCGCGGCCTATGCTTGTAAAATAGGCGTTGTAGCCCGTGACGCGCACAAGCAGGTGCCGGTAATCCTGAGGATTTTTCTGCGCGTCACGCAGCATTTCAGGATCAAGGATGTTTATTTGAAGAGCTGTTCCTCCGTTTTCTATGTATCCGCGCAGGAAGGATTTAAACTTTTCCTTCTGCTCCGCGCCCTCCACCATAGAGGAATTAAAGGTAATCGTGTGGCTCGCGCCGTTGGGAAGGTAATTCACATATTCGAGATAGTCGCCGTTTTTCTCCTTGCCGCCCAGTGCCTTGCCCACGGAGTTTGAGTTGGAGGTCGGGCCGTTAATATCCGCTCCGTTAGATGGGCAGATGGCGTTCGAGAGAAATTGCGATTCCCTACGTCCGTTTGCGGAAGCCTTGAGAACATAGCCCGCACCCACCCAATAGTTCCAGGAGAGCATGCCGGGACGGAACTGCCGTCCGGTGGACTTTGTCCTGTTTTTCCAGCATTCCGACGACCATAGCTCCATGACACGGCGGGCCATCTCGTCGGCCTCCCCGTCGTCGCGTCCGTATTTCGGTGATCTGTGAAGAGCCTTGTTTTGCAGAACCGCAAAGCCCTCCCAATTGTGCTTCAGCGCATCTATGAGCTCCGGCAGAGAGCATTCCTTTTTGTCGTATACGAGGTACTTCACCGCCAGCAGTGAATCAACGGTGGTTGCGAAGGTCACACCCTCCAGTGTCGTGAAGGAAAGCTCCGCGCCGCCTTCTGTTACATCGCGGCCCGATTCCACGCAGCCGCGCACCAGCAGAGAGAGATAGGGCGTAGGCTGGAAGCGGGAACGAATAACTTCTGTAAGCTCGTAATTATCCACAAAACGCTTGACGCAGTACTTAATCTGAGCGACAAAAGCGTCCCAGAATTTGTCGAAGGTGTCGAGCGTCTCCGGCGCGCCGGTTTTCGGGCCGTCCTGAGTTTGCTTCGACAGTTTGCCGGTCATATCGTCTCTGAACGGTATGAAGTCGCGGCCGCTGCCGTAGACCAGCTCCATTGCCTTGAGGAGATTGATATTGTTGTCCACGGTGCCGGAGCGGTCATTCCCAACCATGGTGTTTTCAAGGCAGCCGACGGACGCATAGTCATAAACGTTGCTCTCGTTTATGAGCTTCTCCGCGCCGGACATTTTTGCCTCGCGCAGCATCCCCGCCATTGAGCGCTCGTCAAAGTTCAGAAGAAAGGGCGCGCCCTGACTTTCGGAAATCATGTCCACAACCCTGTCCAGAAGCTTTTCCGGCGTGCCGCGATGCAGGCGGACGTTCGGTTTCGGCTCAAGAATGGGGCTCATTTCGTCGATGACATCCAGCAGAAGATATGTAAGATTGTTCGTCATGTCCTCGCCGTTTCGTCCCACGCCGGATATGTTGAAAAGCTGTCCGAAGCCGGCGGTAATTCCCTGATTTCCCCCGACTCTTATCTGTGCGTCGTAGGCGGTGTTGCAGTGGAACCAGAAGCAGCCGAGAATTTCCTTCATGAACTCCTCGGTCATGCCGTCTTCCGCGGACTTTTGATAATAAGGTAAGAGATACTGGTCGAGTCTGCCGAAGGATACTCCCGGGCCGGGATAGTTCTCGTCCGCCATGACCAGCATGTGAGTGAACCACAGGGACTGCACCGCTTCCCAAAAGTCTCTCGCACCCTGCCACGGCACGCGTTCCATGTTTTCCGCCATACGGGAAAGCTCAGCGCGGTGAGACTCGGCTGTTTCCTTCGCGGCAAGTCCGCGGCAAAGAGCGGCATATTTTTCAGCAAGCTCCTTCGGCGTTTGACAGGCCGTCATCATAGCGCGGAGCTCCGCACCTTTTTTGCCTTTTTTATCAGTCTCGGGCAGGGCGTCGTAGCTTGCCTTTACGTCGGCGTATTTCTTTTCAAAGCCGTATTTTACTATGTATTCATAGTCCGGTATTAGGTGTCCGCTGGTGGAGCCGCTGTTGCCGTAGCCGCGATGGAAAAGCAAAAGCGCCGATTCCCTTGCTGCGGCGGTGAGTCTGTCGCGCTCCCGCTGCTCCTCTTTCGTAAGACACATGGAGGTCATAAGATTAAATTTAGCGCCGCATAAGAGATCGCCAGGCAGAAGCTCCGCCGGCAGGTGCTCCGTAATCGCCCTGCGGTTGAATTCAGCCACGCGTTCGGGAAGGCTCAGGCCCCAAAAGCCTTCGGGCAGGGGAATTACTTCCGCAGCCTGATTTATGCTGCGGAGGAAGGTGTCGAAGAAGCTGAAGGTCTCCGGTACGATGAAATAGGTGATTTCATTAAACTGCAGGTCCCAGTCCGTGCCTGTTGAATAGCAGCTGTACTCGTTGTTCCAGTCCCTATTCACGCCCTCAAAATAATAGTCGCGCAGGCACTGTACCCGCGGCGAGAGATTTCGGGGCTTTTTGATTACGCTGTCAAACTTTGCTTCCATTTCCGTCCGCCTTTCTTTGTCAGAATATTATAAAACCTTGGCTATCCATTGCCTTGATTCGCGCCCGTGCTGCAGCAGCGCCTTCATTGCCTCTTTTGCGGCAGGGCTCTCTCCGCGCCCGATTGCATTTACCAGCTCCGCGTGCTTTTCTTTTATAAACGTTATTACCGCAGGGTCCGAATAAAACTTGGCAATCAGATGCTCTATGGAAGGCTCGAAGGATTTGAGAATCAGCGGGTACAGAACATTTCCCGAAGCCGCCGCCACCGCTCTGTGGAGCTTCATATCATATTCAGAAAGATTATCCGCCCCGCTCGAATAGTCCGCGGCTTCAAGAAGCTCGCGCATCCGTTTCATGTCCGCCTCTGTTCGGTTTCGGGCCGCGAGAAACGCAGCGTCCGTCATGATGAGGTAACGGCAGTCGAACATTGAAGAGAGCGTGCCCTCATCCATCAGGTCGTTTCGCAGGAGGCCGTTCAGGACTTCCAGCGTCCCCTCGGATTTCCAATCCGCTACCACGGTGTGCTTGCGAGCCGACGCGACGAGATAGCCGCGGCTTGAAAGCTCGTTTATTCCCACGTTGACAACCGAGCGGCTGACACCGAATTCCTCTACCAGGTCTCTTAAGGAAGGAATGACGGAGCCGATTGGCCATTCTTCGGAAAGGATACGCTTTTCCAGCGCGCCGACAAAACTTTCGGTCAGGTTCTGAGTGTCCATATAAATATCTCCATAAAAAATGCATATACTGGTAATACCAGTTGGTACTACCAGTATATGCATCATTTTTCCGAAAGTCAAGAGCCTGTTTCTGTTTAGTAATTGAATGATACCGTCATGTCAAACACGCCGTCACGCGTGGCAAAGCAAAAAACGCCTCCGTTTTTTCGTGCAATCGCAGCAATGCTTCTGGTGCCGGTTCCATGCTCGGGACTTTCGGCGACCGGGTATTCCCCGTCAAACCTGATCTCGCCGTCGTAAGGATTACTTACTCGGATAACAAGCTGCCCGTTTCGTTCTCTGCATACAACAGTAATTTTCCGATTTTCGGCGTCGTCGATTTTTTTGCAGGCGTTTATTGCGTTTTCTATCGCATTGGCAAACACCAGTCCGATTTCAACAGGGTCGATATTGGTTTTTTCGGGGACATCAGCTTCGCACATGATTGAAATTTGTTCGTCCTGCGCCTTTCTTATATAAGACGATAAAAGAACATTGACTATGTAGTTCTCACAATATCGTTCAACAACAGTATTGCGAAGGTTTCCGTCCAGCCGCCGATATAGATTTCCATTCGGAGGATATATGCGCATTTTCTATTGACAGCGGCACGGTCAATCTTACGCTTGAAGGAACAAATAAGCTTGTAAGCGGAGGCGGAAACCCCGGGCTGCGTGTGCCTACAACATCGTCGCTGACTGTAGACGGAACCGGCTCTCTTACGGCCACCGGCGCGAGCAATGCCGCAGGCATCGGCGGCGGCAACGGCGCGGACAACGGCACGATAACTATTAAAGGAGGGACTATTGACGCCAAAGGCGGCTGCACAGGCATCGGAACAGGATGCTCCTACTCTGCATCTGCAAAGGATATTACTATTAACGGCGGTACGGTTAAGGCTACCGGCGGCTCAAGCGGTGCGGGTATCGGCGGAAGCGGTTCCAGTTCGGCAAGAAGTATAACCATATCCAATTCCGCAACTGTGCTTGCTGTTGAATCCGGGTATAGTTCTGCCATCGACTCAGCCAGCGGTACTGCCTATGTTCTTTTGGCTAACTTCAGCGATGTTAAAAGCAGCGGCACGACAACGGGTGTTTACCTAAAATCCGATTCTTCATTGAAGGCAAGCGCCGCGCCTGACGTTAGCTACCAGTCAATTGCTTTTACACTGCCCGCGTCTGGGACTTATCAGCTAAAAACAGCCGGTAAGCTGCAGAAATACGGCAGCGGCTGGAGTACGGATATCAGTGTCACGACCACAGGGCTGAAAACGCTTGCCAGTGTTGCAGATTATACCGCGGCGACCTATGCGGCATCGGTTTTAAAAGACGACTCAATGTGGACCACCGGCACACCCGAGCTTGTGCTTTCAACAGCCAGCGGCTCGCTGACGGGTGAGATAAGCGGCACCTGCACAACGGGTTCCTATTCCTTTGAAAACCTCCCACACGGAAACACCTACTATGTTTGGGATAAGACAAACAATCAGTATACCGGTCAAAGCGTATCTGATTCGCAAACCTTTGCTTTCGTCAATTACTATACGGTGACCTTGGCCTCAGGTTCCGGCATTGCCTCAACAAGCGGAGGCGGCGCGCATTTGAGCGGAAGTGACGTTAATGTAAACGCTGAGGTTCTTTTTGGCAGCAACTGGAGTAAATGGACGCTTACCGCGGACGGGTCAACCGTTTCAGCTGCAAAAAGCTTTACCATTACCGCTATCAGCAGCCCGAAGAGCTATACTGCAAACGCGCTGCGAAAAACCATCGACGATGCTTACTGGATTGGCGAAGGAAACTACGACGAGGCGCTGTATGTAGAGCTGATTTCAACAGCTTTTTCGGAAACGAATGTGGAAATTAACACAGCTCAGGAACTTGCCGCTCTGGCGCGGGCGCAGGATGTTGACGGAATCGATTTTTCTGGAGTAACATTTGAGCTTAAACAGGATATTAATTTAAGCGGCTTTCTGTGGGACCCGATTGGGATTTCCTCCTCTGATACGCTGCACGGTGGGGCAGACGGCAATGACCATCTGTTTAAGGGCAATTTCGACGGGAACGGACGTGTCATCAGCAATATGAATATTCAGGGCTTATATGTCAGCGCAGGTTTATTTGGAAATGCCGGCGACAACTCGTCCCCTACTCCGCTTACTATCAACGACCTCACAGTGAGCGGAACCGTCGAAACAAATGAAGCGGAATATGTCGGAGGTTTTGTTGGTTCATGCGCATCGCTTATACTTGAAAATTGTGTAAACAATACGGAGATTACAGCAACAATCACAGATCGAGACTTTATTGTGGGCGGAATTGCAGGTTATGGAGAAAATATCGTTCTTCGCGACTGTGTCAACAACGCGGATATTTCGGTTATCTACGCTTCAGCCGACTACGCGGCGGCATGTGCTGGCGGAATAACCGGCGCTTTCTACGGAAGTATCTATAACTGCGCAAATTCCGGTTCTCTTACCCTTAACAATACGTCAAACCAATACGCCTTTGCCGGCGGTATTTTTGGCATGGCAGAAGGAAACCCTGTTAGCAACTGTTATAACACCGGAGCAATATTGACAGGGGCGGTAAACTCGGCAGCCGGAGGAATTTGCGGAGTCAATTTATATGACTCCTCAAGCTCAAGCCAGAGCGCCACGGTTCTGATTAAAAACTGCTATAACATCGGCTCTGTAAGCGGTGAATTTGCGGGAGGAATTGCCGGTAAGACTGACGCCTCGATTTATAACTGCTTTTATCTGACAGGTGCGGCACCCTGCGCATATCGTGACTATTCAAACGCACAGATGTCCGGCTCGAGTAAGACTGCGGCAGAGATGCAGGCTTCGGGCTTCTGCCAGTCATTGACTACCTGGGCAGAAACAAATACCACTTCTTTTATTAATTATCAGAAATGGGAACTGCGAACTGGCGTAAATAACGGATATCCGGTGTTTGTAAGCGACAAACGCGCCGCTCTCCCCATCACTTACCTGCCGACCTCAGATAGCAAGACGATTCTCACCATAGACGGTTTGCAATACTCCATCGGTTCAGAGAGTAAAAACGGCGCGTCCACAACCTCAACGGTTGACCAAACAAAGTTTGCAGACGGACTTACTAAGGCGGCGAACGGCTCCAGCACTGTTTTCCCTGTCTCCGCCAACACCGATGTTACAGCCAGACTGGTCGTTAAAAACATTGAGGATATGGCTCAAAAAAACATGACGCTTGCTGTTCAGACGGGCAGAATAACTTACAACTTAAAGACAGCCGCAGTAGATACAGCCGAAATCAGAGAAGCCCTCGGTACAGCGGACGCTCAGAAGGTTCCCTTTGATGTAAAAATCTCAAACAGCAGCGCAGCCGTTAATGGGGCAGCGCTTGTCGTATCGCCTGTGGAGTTTTCTATTACATGTACTTATAACGGCAAAACTGTGAGTGTGGACACCTTCAGCAGCTTCGTGAGCCGTTCCGTGGAAGTTACGGCTGAGCAGGCGAAGCAGATTACTACGGCTGTCGTCGTGGCTTCTGATGGAAGCTCGCGCCATGTTCCGACCAAGATAACGGTTGTCGACAGTAAATATTACGCGGTCTTAAACAGCCTTACGAACAGCACTTACGCACTTATTTATCATCCGGTCGAGTTTACCGACGCGGCTTCGAGCTGGGCGAAGAGCGCCATAAACGACATGGCATCAAGACTGGTTGTTTCCGGTGTCGGAAACGGCAAATACGAGCCGGAGCGAAACATCACCCGCGCGGAATTTGCCGCAATAATGGTAAGAGCTCTGGGGCTTGCTCCACAAACCGGAACGGCTGCCTTCAGCGATGTCAGCGTCGGCGACTGGTACTGCGGTTACATTGACACCGCCGTGTCCTACGGACTTATATTGGGCTACGGTGACGGCAACTTCGGCACAAACGACAACATTACCCGCGAACAGGCGATGGCGTTTATAGCGCGTGCAATGACAATTACAAAGCTCAGTCCTGATTTGACGCAGAGTCAGCTTGACAAGCTGCTTGCGGGATATTCGGACAGCAAGGAGGCCTCCACGTGGGCATTAAAGGCCGTAGCCGCCTGTCTCAGCACTGGCGTAGTCAACGGCCGGACAAGTACAGCGCTCTGCCCGAAGGACAACATCACTCGAGCTGAGGTCGCAGTCATAGTTCAGCGGCTGCTGCAAAAATCGGGGCTTATTTAAAAAGGTACGCCGAGTGCTTTTTCTAACCGCTGTTTCAGTTAAAAGTAAGCTCGTCCCAAGGCTCTTTTGCGGCGCATAAAAAACGGAATCCAGAGCCAAGCGGCTGTGGATTCCGTTTTATTACATTGCTTCGATTTCTTTGATGCCTACCTCATTGCCTGTAAGGAGAAACGTGTCCTCGCTTTGGCAATAGGGACAGATTTTTTTGTACTCTATAGTGGGATAGGTCTTATCGCAACTGTTGCAGTATGTGACCGCTCTCAAGGTTTCAATCTTCAGCTGAGAGTCTTTCAGCAACTGCGATTTTTCCACAGACCATTTCCAACAGTCCGTAAGGTACGAGGGAACTATCCCTGAAACCTCGCCTACCTCGAGAGTAACGGACGAGACCTTGGTGAGGGCGTTTTCCTCCCCGATTTTCTCGACGCTCTCGATGATGTTGAATACAATGCCTAATTCATGCATATCAAATCACTTTTCGCTTTTATTGAAAAGAATCTTGACCTCTCGCTTAAGCATATAGGGAAGGAGGGCCGAGGCTTTCTTTTCAGCTTTAATCATCTTGCTGCAATCCGGATTTTCGCGGTAGAGATGTATCGCGTCAAACTCGCACTTTGTGGTGCAAACACCGCATCCGATGCACTTATTAGTGTCCACAACGGATGCTCCGCAGCCCAGGCAGCGCGAGGTTTCCGCCTTGACCTGCTCCTCAGTGAAGGTTTTGCGGGTATCACGGAAGGATTTCGCCGCGTTTTCAGCGGTTTCCGGACGCTGGCGGGAAGAATTGTCGAAGCTTTCAACAACTATATTGTCTTTGTCAAGCTCAACAAACTGGCGGCGGTTGCGACCGATTATTAGGCTGCTGTGCGGCCGCACAAAGCGGTGAATGGAAACAGCGCCCTCCTTGCCGGCTGCAATAGCGTCGATAGCAAACTTGGGTCCGGTATAAACGTCACCGCCGACGAAAATGTCAGGCTCTGCCGTCTGGTAAGTAAGAGCGTCGGCTAAAACGCCGTTTCCGCGTCCCAGTTCAACCTTTAAGCCGGAAAGCATATCGCCCCAGATGATACTTTGACCGACGGAGAGCAGAATATTCTCGCATTCAACGGTAATCTGGTCGTTTTCATCATATTTGGGATTAAATTGCTTTTCCTCGTCAAAGACGCTCACACAGCGCTTGAAGACGATGCCCTTGACCTTGCCGTTCTCGGCAAGGATTTCCTTGGGACCCCAGCCGCAGTTGACGGCAATGCCTTCCTCTTCGGCTTCGTGAACCTCCTGCCTGTCCGCGGGCATAATGTCGCGTGTTTCAAGGCAGTACATACTGACGCTCTCGGCCCCGCAGCGTCCCGCCGCTCTTGCAACGTCTACGGCTACGTTTCCGCCGCCGATAACGATAGTCTTGCCGCTCAGCTTTGTGCCGTTCTCGTCAAGGTTTACGCTGCGGAGGAAATCGACACCGGCAATAACGCCCTCGGCATCCTCGCCCTCAACTCCGATTTTGCGGCCGCCCTGACAGCCGATGGCAAGGTAGAACGCCTTATAACCCTCCTGGCGGAGCTGTTCAATGGTAATATCCTTACCGATTTCAACGCCGCACTTGATTTCGACGCCCATTGCCTTAATTATGCCGATTTCGGCGTCAACAACGTCCTTTTCAAGACGGAAGGACGGGATTCCGTTCATAAGCATACCGCCCGGACGTGCTTCCTTTTCAAATACGGTGGGCTTATAGCCTTTTTCGGCCAGATAGAAGGCGCAGCTCAAGCCTGCGGGGCCGCCACCGATGATAGCTATTTTATCCGTATAGAGACCGCGGAGAGAGGGCTGGATAACAGGCGGGATGTAGCGGGTATCGGCCTTGAGGTCTTGCTGCGCAATGAACTTCTTGACCTCGTCGATTGCAACGGCCTCGTCAATTGTGCCGCGGGTGCAGGCATCCTCGCAGCGGCGATTGCACACAGCCCCGCAAACCGCCGGGAAGGGATTTTCCTTCTTGATAAGCGCAAGAGCTTCCTGATATCTGCCCTGAGCCGCCATTTTCAGATAACCCTGAACCGCGATATGCGCGGGGCAGGCTGTTTTACAGGGGGCCGTTCCGGTGTCATAGCAGTTGATGCGGTTCTTGTCGCGGTAGTCAACCGACCACTTTTCAGGGCCCCACTTTACTTTATCGGGAAGCTGCTGCATCGGGTATGTGACCTTGCCGTTTTTGGTGCAAAGCTTTTGTCCGAGCTTGACAGCGCCGGCCGGACAGTATTCAACACAGCGTCCGCAGGCGACACAGTTGTCCTCTTTGACGCGGGCGACATAGGCGGAGCGGGAAAGGTTGGGAGTGTTGAAAAGCTGAGAGGTGCGCAGGGCGTTGCATATGTTTATGTTGCAGTTGCAGATAGCAAAAATTTTGTCTTCACCGTCAATGTTGGTTATCTGGTGAACAAAACCGTTATCCTCGGCGCGCTTTAAAATGTCCAAAGCCTCTTCGTAAGTTATGTAGCGGCCGCCCTTTTTGGTTTGAACAACATAGTCCGCCATATCGCCGACGGCTATGCACCAGTCGTTGTAGTCGTCGCCGCAGCCCTCCTCCAGAGTGTTTCGGCAAAGACGGCAGGAACAGGGGCTGGCGGCATACTTGCCGTCATATTTTTTGAGCCAGTGGGTAATATGCTCTATGTCGATGGATTTGTTTTCCGTCGCAATCGCCTTTTCAACCGGTATAACATGCATGCCGACTCCGGCTCCGCCTTGAGGCACCATGGGGGTAACCTTTTCGAGCGGCAGAAAAGCCATGCGTTCAAAGAAGAGAGCCATCTCAGGGTGAGCATTGAGCAGCTCTACGTTCATGTTGGTGAATTCGGCACTGCCGGGCACAAACATTGGCAGAACATACTGCTTTTCGCGCTGCTGATTTTCCCAGTTGTATTCGATGATGCCGGTTTCGCTCATGTGGTCGAGAAGCTCTTGCAGCCGCGCCGGTTCCTTTCCGGTCAGCTTCTGCATATCCTTGAAGGTTCTGGGAACGCGCCGCTTCATCGTCAGCGCGACCTCTGCTTCCTCGTCTGTCATTATAGCGGCGAGTCCCCAGTATTCGGGGTCCTCCGGTGTAATCTTGTAAAACAGACGATTGGTGACCATTTGTCCCAGCTTTAATATTGGCTCGCGTACAGGTGCGTCCTGCTTTTCAATCCCGCTCATGTAATCCATTTCCTTCCTTTGGCAATCGTGCAGCAATTTTATTAATTTGGCTTTTGAGCCTTATGCGCTATAAGAGCAAAAATCTTTGCCCTAATGGTCTATTATCATTCTGACTATACCACTTTATGGGAAATTATTCAATCAACTAAGATTGATACAAATTAGTCTCAAAAATCAACAATTTATCTAAAAACAAGCTCTTTACACCGCCGTGGTACTGGTTGAACCAAGAACACATGGCAGGTTGTCCTATCGCCGAAGCAGCAGCGGCATACCACTATAAAAAATACGGACCCGGCCGAATAACTATTCCCAATAAAAAATCGGCGTTTATTAATTTCGTGAAATTTTACAGTTAATTGTTGCGCCCACACAATATTCGAGTTTATTATTAAGGGTAACGACAAGCGTCTCTTGCGTATAAAAAATATTGTCAACAACGGTAAGTAGGAGAAAAATATGCGAATTCTTATTGATGCCGACGGGTGTCCCGTTGTGGATATAGCCGTAAGGCTGGCTAAAAAGTATAGTATCGAATGTCTTATACTCTGCGACACCTCCCACGTTTTTGAAAAGGCGGGCGCGTCTACTCTGACTTTTTCAAAGGGTGCCGACAGCGTGGATTTTGCTCTCGTCAATATTGTCATAGCGGGAGACATTGTGATTACACAGGATTACGGCCTCGCCGCGATGTGCCTTGCGCGAAACGCCTTAGTAATAAACCAAGACGGTATGGAATACACCGCGGATAACATTGATGCTCTTTTGTTAGCCCGCCATACGGCGAAGAAAATACGTAATTCAGGCGGCAGGCTCAAGGGCCCGTCTAAAAGAACCGCAGCTCAGGACGCAGCGTTTGAAAGCGCGCTGGAGAGTTTATTATAGAACCTCGGGGAAATGCTGATAAATAATAAAGGCAGTCTATACGACAGGTAGGTTTGTTTATGGATAATTTAAAAAACACTGAAATAAAAATAGGAATATACCGTCACTTTAAGGGCAACGAATACGAAGTTCTTTGCATTGCCACTCACTCCGAAACAATGGAGAAGATGGTGGTTTACCGCGCGCTATACGGCGAGCGTGGCGTTTGGGTTCGCCCCGAATCAATGTGGAATGAAGAAGTAACACGAGGAGGCATCACTTGTCCGCGGTTTACTTATATCGGTGACTAAGCGGAAAGTATGTTTCTTCAATTTTACGGAAAGGCAGTGATTTTATGGATTATCAAAAAGCGACTTCATATTGGACAGAAAAGGACTCGGATGCCGTTCTAATGGACAGAGACACTCTTCTTGTCGAAATCGAAAAGTTCATTTTGGCGCACAACACCTGTGCCTTGGCAACCGGCAGCGGTGATTTTGTTCGCTGCACACCCATTGAATATAATTATAAAGACCAAATGTTCTGGCTTTTTTCCGAGGGCGGGTTGAAGTTCAGTGCGCTGGAGAGTAATAATAACGTCTGCCTTGCCATTTTTGACGGATATACCGGCTTCAGTCAGTTAGGAGGAATGCAGATATCCGGCACAGCGGAGCTCGTTGAGCCTTGGTCGGCAGAATATATGGACTTGCTGGAATTTAAAAAGCTTTCGGCCGAGAACCTGAAAAAGCTGCCGATTACGATGTATCTCATAAAGGTCACTCCCTCCCGAATCGACTTTTTGTGGTCGGAGTTCAAAAAAGCGGGCTATGCTTCAAGGCAGCATCTGTGTTTCAGCGCCATAAAATGACTGCCCGAATACAACAACTCAAGATCCGGCGGATTATTCCTGCCGGACCTTGAGTTGTTCGAGTCACTTCCTCAGAAGAACACCTATTGAACCTTCAGAAATATATGCTAAATACGTTCTAGGTACTCTTTAATGACTGTGGCCACGCCGCCTTCGTTGTTGCCCGGAGCCAGATATCTTCCGTGTACTCTCATGTCTTCGGGAGCGTTTTCCATGACATAACTGAAATCTGCCTGTTCGAGCATATCGATGTCGTTGTAGTAATCTCCGAAAGCCATTGTTTCGCTTCGATTGAACCTATGTTTCTGCCTTATAAATTCTATAGCTCCGCCCTTCGAAACTTCCGAATTGAGAATGTCCACAAAGCTGGGATCTGTTCTCAGGCACTTGATTTTTCCCCTGCAATGCTTCTCTATAAGGGGCAAGACCATTTCTTCCGCCGCATAAGGCTGGCAGACAGACACTTTGAAAATGCTGTCCTTCACATCGGTCAGCCTGTCCACGAATTCTATGCCCACATAATTTGCCGACATAATTTCCGCGGCAGCTTCCAAGCTGCTGTAATCCCTGCAATAGGTACCGTTTATCCCGCAGATAACAGTGACAGCCTCAGGGAGCCCGGCTTCAATCAGAACCACTATTTTTTTCCATTCTTCTTCGGGTATTACACTTACAAAGGTATTGACGTCATTCTCGACTATATAAGCTCCGTTATCGCAGATGAAGCTCATTTTATCACAGAAAGCTTCAAAGAGCTTTTTCTGTGTCACATATGTCCGTCCGCTTCCCGTGGCGAATAGTATGCCTTTTTGATTCATTTCGTCAAGAAGCTCGCCAAAATCTTCCGGCAGTTCCTTCTTGTCGTTTAACAGTGTGCCGTCCAGGTCTGATACGATAAGTTTTACCATTGCTTTTCCCAAAACTATCTTTCGGCGTAGCGCAAAAGCCGCTCAGCGGTGCCGGAATCCAATGCCACCGTGTTTACAAAACCGCCTCGTATTGCGCCGAGAAGAGCCGGAGCCTTTCTTTCTGAAGTTATGCACGCGCAGGATACTTGTCTGCGCTTTTTAATTATAGCCCCTTTCAGAGATGACGGCAACTGTAATAAAACCGATAAGACAGCAAAAGCCCGTGATGCAATGAAAGGAATACCAAGCGCTTTTTGATTTAAAAAAATCCCTTTTTGTTACGGTGTTAATGAGCAGCTTATATCTTTCCGTCTAAGGGGAGCACCGCAAAAGTCAGATGCTTCTTGCGGTGCAAGTCAAATTCATATATAATATCAACGTGTACAAAGTTAATTTTTTACAGGCAGCAACGAAGATCGGTCAAATTGACGCTGGCGACGACCCGATAACCTAAACATATAACAGCTTTAAGGAGGCCTTTTAACAATGACAGAACTTCTACATAGCCTTCCTCAGATACTGACCTGCTTATTAATATGCGGAGTAAAAATAATCGAGATGTCGGTACAGTCAATACGGGTAATAATGCAGGTAAAGGGACAACGGCTGGGAGCAACGCTTTTAGCATTTCTTGAATGTGTGATTTGGGGCCTTGTAACCTCGGCTGTCATAACGACTCTTGCGGACAATATGTATTGGCTTTTTGCCTATTGCGTGGGCTTCGCAGCCGGTATATATTTTGGCTCTGTTCTGGAAAACAAACTGGCGCTTGGCGAAACAAATTTGCAGCTCATGGTTGATGAAGACGACGGAAATGAAATAATAGAGTATCTGATCAATAACGGCAGAGGTTTTACAGCCTTTGAGGGCTTTGGCTACGACGGCAAGAAATTCAAAATAAACACTGTTATTCCCCGTAAAGCAGAAAGACAAATTGTAAAGGATATTCACAAAATGATACCTCATGTTTTTGTTGTAAGCTCCGGTATCGGAGCGTACTCCGGCGGATACGGAGTACGCGGTAATCGCAAGTAACACCGGATATGCCGATATGCTGTTATCCCTATGCTGGACTTAGTATGGGCGACAACAATATAGTCAAGAGAGGGTTTAGATGAATCAGGATGAATTATTTATGGACTGCGTCTAAAAAGCGCAGTCCACTTTCCATTATGGCACAGAACAAGTGCAGGCATTGATTTAATGTGCTGCTGTCAATTTGCAGGTCAAACTTTTTTCAACGCAGTCCACTAATAAGCGCTCAAAATATTGTCTATATTGCATATTGAAATGGATTACATTATTTGATATATATATAACATGACAAATGTAAAGGATTACATATATGGTTACAATCGCTGATGTCGCAAGGGCGGCAGGAGTTTCAGTTGCTACGGTCTCACGGGTTATGAACGACAGCAATCTGGTTACGGAAGCTACGGCCGTGGCTGTGCGGGAAACTATCAAAAAACTATCCTATGTTCCCAATCAGCAGGCACGGAATCTTCGGCGCAACGAGAGCCGGACGGTTTTAGTGCTGCTTCCCAACATCACGAACCCCTATTACGCCAATGTTTTTGCAGGTATCAATGAGCGTGCGCAGGAGCTGGGCTACAATATTTTCCTTTGCAACACAGAAAGCGGTGACCCAGAAACCCTGCTCAGCGATGCCATTGACTGCAAACGGGCAGATGGCGCCATCCTTTTACAGATTGACCATGACGAAAAGTGGCTGCAGCGCTACAGCGACCAATTTCCAATTGTTCAGTGCTGTGAATATGCGGAGCCCTGTGATACGCCGCATGTTTCAATCGATAACTATCAGGCCGGGCGGGAAGCTACGGAATATCTGCTGGGCTTGGGATACCGGAAAATTGGGATGATATCCTCGTCGAACCATGTCAGCTCTACAATACAGCGAATGCAAGGCTATCGTGACGCACTGCAAAGCTGTGAAATTGAGCCGATTAAGGGCTATGTGGTCTACTCGGATGAAAACTACAGCTATACCAGCAGCCTGCGTGCGGCGCGCACCATACTCTCGCGGAAAGATCGCCCGGATGCTCTGTTCTGCATAGGTGACTCCATCGCCCTGGCCGCGGTTGTAGTCGCCAGTGAATTGGGGCTTTCTGTCCCCGGTGATGTCTCAATCGTAGGCTTCGACGATGTGATGTACACACAAATGATTCACCCGTATCTCACCACGGTGATTCAGCCCTGCGGAGCTTTGGGTCGTAAGGCCATTGATATGGTAAATCAGATTATTTCCGGTGAAGCCTTGGATAATAAAAGCCTCATACTCCCCCACGGCTTTATTGCAAGAGAATCGACCTGTGCATGCGAAGCGTGTACCTAAACGGTGTTTTCCGGCCTAAACAGCCGAAAAATAGAACTATTCACCAAATTTGAAGGAGGAACATCATGAAAAAGATTCTGGCACTGGTCTCTAGCTTAGCAATGATTATCGTACTCATGGCCGGCTGCGGCAGCAATGCTGCTAGCACCTCCCCCTCCCCTGCGGCTTCTGCGGCTGCATCGGCAGCAAGCGGCACCTATAAGGTAGGTCTGGTCATCCTGTCCGGTGATCACGGTTTTACCGGAGAGTCCGTGAAACACGCCGAAATGGAAGCAAAGGACCTTATGGACAAGAACAAGAATTTGGAAATTGTTGTCAAGTCCTGCGGCGAAGCCTCTGACCAAATCACAGAAATCGAGAATCTGATCGCAGAAGGCGACATCAATGCTATAATGCTGTGGCCGACCGAGGGCGAAGCTCTTCGTTCCGCTGCACAGACCGTTGTGGACGCCGGCATTAAGCTGGTTGTCTATGACCGTCTGATTGAGAACTTCGATGGCCTTGCAGGCCAGATGATGGGCGACAACGTCAGCATCGGCAAAGAAATGGGAAGCTATCTGAATGATTACTTTAAGGCTGATACCACGGTTAACTACCTGCGCTTCGTTGGCGACAGCTCCACCGTTACCTCCCAGCGTTCCAGCGGCATGGACGGAGTAATCGATCCCAAATTTAAGCAGATCAACGAAACCTTCGTTACCAACTGGTCAACCGAGACTGCTCAGGAGCAGATGGAAAACTGGCTCAACGCACATACCAAAGCTGAAATTGAGTCTCTGAGCCTTATCGTTACACATGACGACGAGATCGTGGACGGCATAATGAACGCGCTTGATGCCTATAAAGGCGATGCCACGCTGAACATTAAGCTCATTACCTCCGTCGGCGGCCGCGAGGACACCATGAAGAAGTTTGAGAACACAAAACTCGGCACAAAATTTGTCACATGGTTCTTCGCACCCTCCTTTATTCGTGAGTGTGTTGATTTCACCGCAGACACCGCCATGGGCGTACCCTTCAGCGGCACCGCTACCGAGACTGACGGCGTTTACCTGATTCCTTCCTTCTCAATCAGCAATGCCGGCAATGCTCACTACGACTTCGCTGCATACAGAGCAAGCAATGAGTATAAGGTAAGATATTCTATCAGCAATTTCTAATTTCCAGGCCGTAATTTTATTTCAGATTCAAACGGGGTCGGCTGACTTCCGGCCGCCCTGTTTGAATCTGAAAACATGAACTGCTTCCACTTATCCCGCGAACGCCGGTACAGGGCTTCGCGCACACCGGACAGGCGTGAAAGACACGCGGTGCCTTTGGATACATGTCAATAGGAAAGGAACCACTGCCATGCTTTTAGAGATGAAGAACATCGTAATGGAATTCGGGCCTGTTCGTGCGGTGGATAATGTGGACCTCACGATTGAACCCGGGCAGATTGTCGGTCTGCTGGGTGAAAACGGAGCCGGAAAATCTACACTTATGAATGTGCTTGCCGGCGTTTTTGCACCCGTTTCTGGCAAAATCCTAATTAACGGAAAAGAAACTCTCATGAGGGGTGTCCGTACGGCTAATCTAAGCGGCATCCGATTTATACATCAGGAATTGAATCTCTGCAAGGACCTCCGTGTATATGAAAATATGTTTCTTGGCAGCGAAATACACAAGCAGTCCGGATTTCTGGACAAAGCTGCCATGATTGCAAAATGCCTTGAAGTATTCCGGCGAATGCAAGTTAATATAGACCCCGAAGCAGTCGTTGAGATGCTTTCCGCGGCAGAGAAGCAGCTGGTCGAAATCGGCAAAGCGCTGCTGTTCCAGTCCGAACTGATTATCATGGATGAGCCCTCCACAGCGTTGGCGACAGCTGAAATCGAAAATTTGTTTGAAATCATGCGCCAGCTGAAAACTGAAGGTGTCAGCTTTGTCTACATCTCGCATAAGATGCCGGAGCTGTTTGAAATATGCGATGTCTACTACATTCTTTGCGACGGGAAACTGATTGCCCACGGCAATTTCTCAGATATTAACGAGGAGCAGGTGACCGAAATGATGATCGGTCACAACCTTCAGTCCGACGAATTTGAGCACCACGTCAGCTGTGTGGCAGATAAAGTCTTGCTGTCAGTGGAGCATATTCGAAACGACGTGCTGAAGGATATTTCTTTTGAGCTACATAAGGGCGAAATTTTGGCAATTACCGGCTTGCAAGGCTCCGGGCGCGATACCTTGGCAGACGCTTTGTTTGGTGTGGTGCCTTTTTCAGGTACGGTGCGGGTTAACGGCAATTCCATGCCGTGCAAGGCAAATGGACGCTCTGTTAGGTATTTCATGAAGCGCAGTGTGGGCATGGTGCCACGGATGCGTGCGGAACGCGGAATCCACAATGATTTGTCAGTGCAGGATAACTTGTCGATGGGATATCTGAATGCAAAGTCGAAAAGCCCGTTTATAAGCGCAAAGAAGGAAACGGCGCGTTTTAACCGTCAGCGGGACGCCTTGTCCATAAAGGTGGACAATACGCGGAACCCGATTACCTCACTGTCTGGTGGCAGCCAGCAGAAGGTAATTCTGGGGAAATGGCTGGAGACGAATGCGGACGTTCTTTTGTTGGATAACCCCACTCAGGGAATCGACGTGGGTACCAAATTCGAAATTTACCATTTAATATTGAAGCTTGCGCAGGAAGGCAAAGCAATCATCATATTCAGTGCGGAATTTCCGGAAATCCGCAAAGTTGCGGATTCCTGCATAGTTTTATACAAAGGCGCCTGTAATGCACATCTGAAGCGGGAAGATCTCACAGAGAAAAACGTGATGTACTATTCTACAGGGGCAAATTTGGAGGGCTTGAAAGATGAAAAAAAGATTATCTGCTGATACGGTAAAATCTCTGGGCAGGTCAATGTCCAGCGAGTACAGCTTTGTGATGTCCTTCATCCTGCTGGTGATTATCGGCGCATGCGTCAACAAAAACTTTTTTACATGGAGCAATATTTCCAACCTCTTTGTGCAGGGCAGCATGATTGGGTTGATAGCTATGGGTATGACCATGGTCATCGGCGCGGGGCTTATCGACATTTCGATTGGCGCGCAGGTCGCTCTCATTGGCGGGTTTGGTATTTTTGTACTTAACAGTACCGGAAGCATCCTTATAATGCTGCTGTTCTGTATCGCCTTCGGTCTGGTCATCGGCGCTGTCAACGGCCTGTTGGTTACAAAGGGCGGTATGCCCGCCATGGTGGCCACGCTGGCAACCATGAGCGCCTGCCGTGCAATCGTCAACTACTATGGTGCCGGCGGCCCCTTCACAGTCGACCGCTCCATCTATGACCGCTTCCGCCAGCTGTCGGTAGGCGGGATCCCCTTGGGCGGAAAAGCTCAGATCCCCTACTTAATGATTATCTTCGTCGTTGCGGTTATAATTTTTGATATTATTATGAAAAAGACGAAGCTTGGCAAGCACATCTTCGCCGTTGGCAGCAACGAAAAAGCCGCCCGCTTGTCCGGCATCAATGTGGACAGCGTAAAAATCGCAACCTTTATGATAACCGGCGCGATGTGCGGTGTCGCCGCACTTATCTATGCCTCCCGCATGACCGCGGTTGCGGCGGCTTCTGCCGCAGTCGGTTGGGAAATGGACGCCATAGCCGGCGTTGCCATCGGCGGCACGGCCATGAGCGGCGGACGCGGCAAGATAATGGGTACCTTCCTGGGCGTACTTATGTTTAAAATCATCAGCAACATTCTGACTGCGGCCAACGTCTCTTCTTACCTGAACGGCGCAATCAGCGCGGCTATAATCATACTGGCGGTTTTAATGCAGAATGTTCAAAACAAACGGCAGTATGCCTCTTAAAAATCCGTGCAAAGCTGAAGGGATTAATATGATAAAAATAGGAATTATCGGCTGCGGAAAGATCACAGAAGTACGACACGCTCCCGAATACAGCGAAAACCCGAACTGCGAGATTGTCGGTTTCTACGATACTTTCACCGAAAAGGCGGACTCGCTGGCAAAGCAGTACGGCGGAAAGGTCTTTCACTCGGTTGAGGAACTGCTGGAAAGCGACGTGGATGCGGTCAGCGTATGTGTGGCCAATCGTTTTCACGCTGAAATCAGCATACAGGCGTTAAAAGCAGGGAAACATGTTCTGTGCGAGAAGCCCATGGCAACCACGGAGGAAGACTGCGAGGCCATGGTAAGCGCCGCAAAAGAGACCGGAAAGTATCTGATGATTGGTCTGAACCAGCGTTTGGCCAAAGCCCACTTAAAGGCCAAAGAAATCATAAGCAGCGGTGATATGGGAGAGGTTCTCACCTTTGAGACTCACTTCTCCCACCCAGGTCCGGAGGGCTGGACCGGCTCTGCAAACTCCTGGTTTTTTGATAAGAAAACCGCGCAGTTCGGTGTTATGGCCGACCTTGGGGTACACAAGACCGACCTTATCGGTTATCTTATAGGAAAGAAAATCGTCAAAACCTCCGCTGTGCTGACGACTGTCGACAAGCGATATCCCGACGGAAGACTCGTGGATGTAGACGATACCGCCATAGCTCTGTACACCTTGGAGTCCGGCGCGCTGGGAACCATGCATGTAAGCTGGGTAAACTACGGCGCGGAAGACAACTCCACCAAGCTGTACTGCCAGAACGGCGTCATTCGGATGTACGACGACCCCCGATATTCGTTGATTGTTGAAAAAAGGGACGGCAGCGTCATTCCTTACGAGCTGGATCAGCTGGTTTCCAACAAGGAGCAGACCTCAGGTTCGCGTGCCACCACAGGTATAATAGACGCCTTTGTGGACGCTGTGTTAAACAATCATCAGCCCATTATTTCCGGCGAGAGCGCGCTGCACGCGATGAAAGTCATTTTTGCCAACCAGCGTTCCGCAGAGAGCGGGAAAGCCGAAACCGTAGAATGAAAGGGTGTTTAACATGAGACCGATTACTATCACCACCGGACAATACGGTGATTTGAGCTTCGAAGAGCTGTGCAGGGTTATGGGTGAAATCGGGTATGACGGGCTGGAAATAGCCTGCAACTCCCATTTGGATGCCCACCGCTTTATTGCGGAAGCAGCCTATCAGGATTACATTAACTCTACTCTTGAAAAAAACGGACTGAAGGTATGGGCGCTGGGTGCTCATTTGGCGGGGCAATGCGTAGGAGACAATTGGGATCCCCGCCTCGACAATTTCGCTCCGTCGCGCCTTTCCGGCAAACCGGAGGAAATCAGGAAGTGGGCAGTTGATGAGATGATGGCGGTGGCTCACGCGGCAAAGCAAATGGGCGTGAAGCTTGTCACAGGGTTTACGGGCTCTCCCCTCTGGCCTTACTGGTATTCCTTCCCGCAGACGACCCAGCAGATGATTGATGACGGCTTCGGCAAGATCAAGGAGCTGTGGACGCCGATTTTCGATGTGTTCGATGAGTGCGGCGTCAAATTTGCTTTGGAAGTCCATCCAACCGAAATCGCGTTCGACTATTACAGCACACAGAAACTGCTTGACGTTTTTGATCACCGCCCTACTCTGGGCATCAATTTTGACCCGTCACATCTCAAGTGGCAGGGCATTGACCCGTGCCTGTTTATACGGGACTTTGCCAAACGCATATACCATGTGCATATGAAGGATGTAAAGCTTCGTCTGGACGGCCGCTCTGGGATATTGGGAAGCCACCTTGAATTCGGAGACCTGCGCCGCGGCTGGAATTTCGTGTCTCTGGGTCACGGAGATGTAGATTTTGACGGCATCATTCGCGAACTGAATGCCATCCACTATGAAGGTCCGCTCTCTGTGGAGTGGGAAGATTCCGGCATGGAGCGTATGTTCGGTGCCAGAGAGGCCTTTGAATTTACAAAAAGGACAGCTTTTGAGCCGTCCTGTATAGCGTTTGATTCCGCGTTAAAAAAAGACTAAGCTATGGATTAGCTGATACTATCAGGACGGAGATACTATATGAATTATTTGAAGCAGTTAGCCGATTATCTGGAGGAAGAAAAACGGATTTTGTCAGAGCTTAATCTGGACGCGGTAAACACGCTGTTAAACCTGATGGAGGACTCCCGCCTGAAGCATCGGCGGATATTTATCTGCGGGAACGGCGGCAGTTCCGCAACTGCGTCTCATTTTGTATGCGATTTCTGCAAGGGTGTCAGCCTCAATCAAGACGTAAAATACGACTTTGAGTGTCTGAGCGACAATACTCCCCTTATGACGGCCATAGCCAACGACATCGGCTATGATGATGTGTTCGTGCTTCCTCTGAAGGCCAAGCTCAGCGAAGGGGATTTGGTGATTGGTATCTCGGGCAGCGGAAATTCCGAAAACGTAGTGCGCGCACTGCGTTACGCAAAAGAGCATGGCGCTAAAACGGCGGCGCTTGTCGGCTATAGCGGCGGAAAGCTGCTGGAGCTTGCTGATCATGCGGTTCATGTGAAGGTTGACAATATGCAGATTGTAGAGGATGTGCATATGATTCTGGATCATATGATGATGTACGTGCTGGCAAACAGCAAGGCGCAAAACGAGCCTTCCCTGCTAAGGGTCAACGGTGAATAGTATAACTGAAGAACGCTTTTTCCCTTTCAAATTGCTGAAAGAGAAGAAGCGTTCTTTCTTGTTATGGCTGTTTGCATAGATTAAAGAGTACACTAAAATTCGGGTTTTTATACTTTTTTAATGCGGCGGATGTTTTCCAAACACTATTTTTATCAGATTAATGCTACTCTTTGATTACAAAAGGGGGGCATACTGATATGCAGGTTGTTGTGATAGTTATAGGCGCGGCTATGGTCGCGCTTCTCGGGTATTATTTTCTGATTTTAATGAAAGGTGAAAAGCAATGACAGCTACGGTTTTACAATATATTCTTTACCTTGCCGTTCTGATAGTGCTGGCGATTCCGCTGGGTGCATACATCGGAAAGGTCATGAACGGCGAAAAGGTCTTTCTCTCTAAAATATTTGTTCCATGCGAAAGCCTTATATACAAGGTCATGCGTGTTGACAGGGATGAGCAGATGGGCTGGAAAAAGTACCTCTTTTCAGTCCTTATTTTCAGTGGTATCGGCTTTTTGCTGCTCTTTGCCGTCCAGATGTTTCAGGGTGTACTGCCCGGAAATCCTCAGGGTGTTCACGGAATGAGCTGGGACTTGTCCTTCAATAACGCCGTCAGCTTTGTTACAAATACCAACTGGCAGGCCTACAGCGGAGAGACCGGCGCGAGCTACCTGACTCAGGCGCTCGGGCTGACTGTGCAGAACTTCCTTTCGGCTTCTGTTGGCATTTGTGTTTTGTTCGCGCTGATACGCGGCTTTATCAAGGTGCAGACCTACGGTCTTGGCAGCTTCTGGACGGACATGACTCGCGTAACGCTTTATGTGCTGCTTCCGCTGTCGCTGATTCTTTCCCTGTGCCTTGCCGGAAACGGAGTCGCGCAGACACTCAGGAGCGCAGAAACGGTCGAGCTTTTAGAGCCGATAGCCGTTGATGCCGACGGCAACGTCATAGAGAACGCGGTAATTGACACGGATTCAAATACTGTTACAGTAGATGGCGTGCTTGTTTCGGGGGCTGATATTATTACCGAACAGATAGTACCTCTCGGCCCTGCGGCAAGTCAGGTTGCCATAAAACAGCTCGGCACAAACGGCGGGGGCTTCTACGGTACAAATTCAGCGCATCCGCTCGAAAACCCAAATGCTTTTACGAATCTTCTGGAACTGCTGTCAATTCTGCTGATTCCGGCGGCACTGTGCTTTACCTTTGGCAGGAACATTAAGGATAAGCGGCAGGGACGCGCGATTTTCTGCGCAATGCTGCTTATGCTTATTATAGCTCTTGCGTGTATTGCGGTTCCCGAACAGAGAGGAACTCCGCAGCTCGCCCAGAACGGAGCCGTCGATGTAAGTACGCTCAATCAGGCAGGCGGCAACATGGAGGGCAAGGAAGCCAGATTCGGTATCGCAGGCTCCTCAACCTGGGCGGCGTTTACAACGGCGGCTTCGAACGGCTCCGTAAACTCCATGCATGACAGCTACACCCCCCTTGGAGGAATGATAACAATGCTGCAGATGCAGCTCGGCGAGGTCATCTTCGGCGGTGTCGGCTGCGGGCTTTACGGAATGCTCGCCTTCGCTATTCTGACCGTATTCATAGCGGGGCTTATGGTTGGCAGAACGCCGGAATATCTTGGCAAAAAAATTGAGCCATATGAGATGAAATGGGCCGTGCTGGTATGCCTTGCGACACCGATTGCGATACTTGTCGGAAGCGGAATAGCGGCGGCGGTGCCTAATGTGACGGAAAGCCTGTCAAACGGCGGAGCGCACGGTTTTTCCGAAATGCTTTATGCGTTCTCCTCCGCCGGAGGCAACAACGGCTCAGCGTTTGCGGGCTTTAACGCGAACACGGTTTTCCTTAATGTGATACTGGGACTTTTGATGCTCTTCGCGCGTTTCGTCCCTATAATCGGGACCTTGGCTATAGCAGGGAGCCTTGCTAAAAAGAAAATGATAGCCACCACTGCCGGAACGCTTTCAACCAGTAACGCAATGTTCGTTTTTCTTCTGGTTTTCGTAGTTCTGCTTATCGGAGCGCTCAGCTTCTTCCCGGCTCTGGCACTCGGACCCATCGCGGAATACTACGGTATGGTCGCGTAGGAGGATATATGAGTAAAAAAACTAAAAACACTTCGATCGATAAAAACATGCTTCTCCGCGCGGTAAAGGATTCCTTTATAAAGCTTGCCCCGAAGACTCAGGCGCAGAACCCCGTTATGCTGCTTGTCTATATATCGGCAATTCTTACGACTATTCTGTTTTTCCTTTCACTCTTCGGAATCAGGGACGCCGGAACAGGCTATACGCTCGCTATCGCGATAATTCTGTGGTTTACCTCGCTTTTTGCGAACTTCGCGGAAGCTATCGCGGAGGGTCGGGGCAAGGCCCAGGCGGATTCACTGCGTAAAGCAAAAAAGGATGTGGACGCGCACAAAATACCTTCACTTGAAAAAAGGGCTGAGGTAACTTCGGTCCCGTCGGTGAATCTGAAAAAGGGCGATTTGGTTGTCGTTAAGGCCGGAGAGCAGATTCCCGCAGACGGCGAGGTCGTAGACGGCGCGGCCAGCGTCGACGAAAGCGCTATAACGGGTGAGTCTGCGCCTGTTATCCGTGAAAGCGGCGGAGACAGAAGCGCAGTTACCGGCGGAACCACCGTTATTTCCGACTGGCTGGTTATAAGAGTTACAAACGAGGCCGGAAACAGTTTTCTTGATAAGATGATAGCGATGGTTGAGGGCGCAGAGAGAAAAAAGACTCCGAACGAAATAGCGCTTCAGATTTTCCTTGTGGCGCTGTCGATAATATTCATTCTGGTGACGATGTCGCTTTACACCTATTCCATGTTCTCGGCAAAACAGGCGGGAATTGCAAACCCGACCTCCGTCACAACTTTAGTCGCGCTGCTTGTCTGCCTTGCACCGACGACCATAGGTGCGCTGCTCTCCTCAATCGGCATTGCGGGAATGTCGAGACTCAATCAGGCAAATGTTCTTGCTATGAGCGGCAGAGCCATAGAAGCCGCGGGTGACGTGGACATTCTGATGCTCGATAAAACCGGTACGATAACGCTCGGCAACAGACAGGCAAGCGACTTTGTCCCAGTGGACGGCTGCGGCTCCGAAGAGCTTGCCGACGCGGCCCAGCTTTCAAGCATTGCCGATGAAACGCCGGAGGGCAGAAGCGTTGTTATTCTTGCAAAGGAGCAGTTCGGCATCAGAGGCAGAAGTCTTTCCGACAAGCAGATGACCTTTATACCGTTCACGGCAAAGACCCGCATGAGCGGAGTGGATTTTGACGGAAACGAGATTCGAAAGGGCGCGGCGGACTCTATCCGCGAATATGTAATTTCAAATGGCGGCGTCTACAGCGCGGAATGTGATGAAGCTGTCAAAAAAATCTCCAATCAGGGCGGAACACCGCTCGTCGTCGCTAAAAACGGCAGAATCCTTGGTATAATCCATTTGAAGGATATCGTTAAAAACGGCGTTAAAGAAAAGTTTGCCGACCTGCGCAAAATGGGTATCAAAACCATAATGATTACCGGCGACAATCCGCTCACAGCGGCGGCAATCGCGGCGGAAGCCGGCGTCGACGATTTCTTGGCGGAGGCGACTCCCGAGGGAAAGCTGGAGATGATCAGGGACTTCCAAAAAAAAGGTCATCTTGTCGCCATGACAGGGGACGGCACAAACGACGCGCCCGCTCTTGCTCAGGCCGATGTTGCCGTCGCGATGAACACAGGAACTCAGGCGGCGAAGGAAGCCGGCAATATGGTAGACCTCGACTCCTCGCCCACGAAGCTCATTGATATAGTCCGCATTGGCAAGCAGCTTCTTATGACGCGAGGAAGCCTTACGACTTTTTCAATCGCAAACGACCTGGCAAAATACTTCGCCATCATACCGGCTTTGTTCGTCGGTCTCTATCCGGGGCTTGCAAGCCTTGACATTATGAATCTGCACAGCCCCGAGAGCGCTGTGCTGTCCGCGATAATTTATAACGCGCTAATCATAATCGCGCTGATACCTCTTGCACTCAAGGGAGTCAAATACCGCGAGGTTTCCGCCGGAAAGCTGCTCTCGAGAAATCTGCTCATATATGGAGTCGGCGGTATCGTTGCCCCGTTTGTATTCATTAAACTAATCGACATGCTTCTTGTCGCGCTGAAGCTTATTTAGGAGGCTGGTTATGAAACATTTCAAAGATATTTTGCCAAAAGCCGCGCTCTTGCTTCTCATTTTCACTCTCGTATGCGGCGTTTTTTATACCGCTGCCGTTACGGGACTGAGCCAGCTTTTGTTTTCCAATAAAGCAAACGGCAGCATAATTGAGGTCGACGGCAAAAAGTACGGCAGCGAGCTTCTGGCTCAGCAATACACGGACGATGCCCATATGTGGGGACGCATTATGAATATTGATACGGGCACCTTCACCGACGCAAGCGGAAAAAAGCTCATGTACGCTTGGCCGAGCAATCTCAGCCCCGCGAGCGACAAGTACAAAGCTCTTGTTGAAAAGCGAGTTGAAAAAATACGGGCCGCTAATCCGGATATGGAGGAAACGGCGGTACCTGTAGATCTTGTGACCTGCTCCGGCAGCGGACTTGACCCCGATATATCAGTTGCGGCCGCTGAATATCAGCTTGCACGGCTGGCAAACGCCACCGGCAAGTCTGAGGACGAGATTCAGTCAATAATTGATAAATGTACAAATCACCGTCTCCTCGGCATATTCGGGGAAAACACCGTAAACGTCCTAAGGGTCAATCTTATGCTGGACGGAATCATATAACGAGCATCAGCTTCCGCTGTGAAATACGCGGAAGCTGACGCTATATAAAAAGCTAAAACCATATTGCCTAATGTGCTATAATTATTATCAGAGGTGAGGACATGCCGGAACAGAGAAAAACGCCTGAGGAGTTCTTAGCGGAGATAAATAAGGAAAACCGCGTCTGCGGAAAGCTGAAAATATTCTTCGGATACGCTCCGGGAGTAGGCAAAACCTACGCCATGCTTGAGGCCGCCCATGACGCGCGCAATCAGGGAATTGACGTTGTTGTAGGATATATTGAACCTCACACAAGGCCCCAGACAACCGCTCTGTTGGAGGGGCTTGAGAGGATTCCGCCGCTTGAAGTCGAATACAAGGGCATCAAGCTGCGCGAATTTGACATAGACGAAGCGCTGAAGCGCCATCCTTCGCTGATTCTGGTTGACGAGCTTGCACATACGAATCCCGATACCTGCCGCCATAAAAAGCGTTATCAGGACATAAGCGAGCTTTTACGTATGGGTATCGACGTATACACGACCGTCAATGTCCAGCACATTGAAAGCCTTAACGATATTGTCGCTTCGATTACGGGCGTGACTGTCAGAGAGCGTATTCCCGACCCGGTTTTTGACAAAGCCGATCAGGTCGAGCTTGTGGATATAGAACCCGCGGAGCTGATACAGCGGCTGAACGAGGGAAAAGTATACAGAGGTCAGCAAGCCCAGAACGCGGTCAATAATTTCTTCTCAGTTGAAAATCTAACCGCTCTGCGTGAAATCGCGCTGCGCCGCACCGCCGATCATGTGAACCGCATTGCAGCAAAGAAAAAGCCCTTATCGGCGGAAGAAATTCATACGGACGAACATATACTCGTCTGCATTTCCACCTCTCCCTCAAACGCAAAAATCATTCGCACCGCGGCACGTATGGCGGCCGCTTTTAAAGGCCGGTTTACGGCGCTTTTCGTTGAGACCACGGCATTTTCGGATATTTCGGATGAAAACCGAGGCAGACTCAGCAATAATGTTCATCTCGCCGAGCAGCTCGGCGCTAAGGTTGAAACCGCATATGGGGAAGATGTCCCGTTCCAGATTGCCGAGTTTGCGCGCCTGAACGGAGTCACCGATATTGTTGTAGGCAGAAGTGCCGACAGGCGGCATGCTTTTCAGACCGCCGCCTCCTTTACCGAAAGGCTTACTGCACTTGCGCCTAATCTGGAAATACACATCATACCGGACAAGGACATAAAGCCGTATAAGGCGCGCAGGTACAATAAGCGCCAGCTGAGCATTGAGCCGATGGATTTACTGAAAGCCTTCGCGGTTTTACTGGCGTCAACGCTGGTCGGCTTCCTGTTTAAATATCTCGGCTTCAGCGAATCGAATATTATTATTGTGTATATACTCGGAGCCTTAATTACTTCCGTTATAACAAGCGGAAAGGTTTTAACTCTGGCTTCAGCGATTCTCAGCGTTGTGGTTTTTAACTTTTTCTTTACCGCACCCTATTATTCGCTGAAGGCGGACGACCCCGCATATTCGGTAACTTTTGTCATAATGTTTCTGGCTGCGCTTGTCAGTACGAATCTCGCCAACAGAATAAAGCAGCAGGCGGAACAATCCGCTCTTGCGGCAAGCAGAACAAAAACTCTGCTTGAAACCAATCAGCTTCTTGAACGGGCAAAAGACAGGGATGATATTTATAAAATCGCGGCTCATCAGCTTGTATTGCTTTTAAACCGAAATATCGTAGTCTATCCCGCGGATGAGCGGGGCTTATCGGCTCCTTTAGTCTTCCCTTGTGCGGAAAAAGAAGTGCCGGCAGCCGATATTACTTCTGTAAACGAGCTGGCGGTGGCAAACTGGACATTCAGCAACAACAAGCAGGCAGGCGCGTCAACCGATACTCTCTGCGGGTCTATTTGCAAGTATCTTGCGATTCGAAGCATAAACGGAGTTTACGGTGTCGTGGGGATTGAGCTTGGCAAGGAGTCGCTGGAGCCCTTCGAAAACAATCTCATTCTTTCCATTATGGGCGAATGCGCGCTGGCGCTCGAAAAGGAACTCTTTATAAATAGAGAGCGAGCGGCGGCGGTTCAAGCGCAAAAGGAACAGCTGCGGGCAAACCTGCTGCGCTCAATATCACATGACCTTCGCACACCGCTTACAGGCATATCCGGCAACGCCAACGTATTGCTTCAGGCAGACCTTCCGCCGGAAAAACGCCGCCAGCTTTACACTTATATTTATGACGACGCCGAGTGGCTCATTAATCTGGTTGAAAATCTTCTCTCCGTTACCCGTATTGAGGACGGCACGATAGTACTGGATACGGAACCTGAGCTTGTTGATGAGGTCATTGCAGAAGCGCTGAAACACATCAGCCGTCAGGGTACGGAGCATACGATAAGCTATAATAGGAGCGACGAAATTCTTTTGGCAAATGTGGACACGCACCTTATAATGCAGGTTATAATCAACATCGTCGACAACGCTATAAAATATACACCGAAGGGTTCAAAAATAGAAATTAGAGCCGAAAAGAAGCACGATTTTATTGAGGTATCTGTCGCCGACAACGGCCCGGGCATTCCAAAAGACGCCAAAGAAAAGATTTTTGACATGTTTTACACCGCTAAGACGGTGAGCTCGGACAGCAGGAGAGGTCTCGGACTAGGGCTTGCGCTTTGCAAATCCATAATAAACGCCCACGGCGGAAAAATATGGGCAGATGAAAATGAGCCAAGCGGCGTTATCTTCCGCTTCACTCTTCCGGCAAAGGAGGTAAGTATTCATGAATAAACCTCTGATATTGATAGTTGAGGATGATGTCTGTGTTAAAAACCTAATAGCCACAACACTTGAAACAACTCAGAGCTATCGGCTCCATACCGCCGTAAACGGTGAGCAGGCTATTATTGAGGCGGCCTCACAAAACCCCGATGTCATTCTGCTTGACCTTGGGCTGCCTGATATGGACGGGGTCGACATCATAAAAAAAGTCCGTTCGTGGACTACGACGCCGATTATCGTTATCAGCGCCAGAAGCGAGGACAAGGACAAGATAGACGCGCTGGACGCCGGTGCCGACGACTATCTGACAAAGCCTTTTTCTGTAGATGAGCTTCTCGCCAGGCTGCGTGTTGCCATGCGCAGGGCAAGCTATTCAAAAAGCGACGCCAACGGAGCGGGAAGTGTTTTTGTGAACGGCGACCTTAAAATTGACTACGCTCTGGGCTGCGCCTATTTTGAGGGACAGGAGCTGCATTTGACGCCTTATGAGTATAAGCTTCTCTGCGTTCTGGCGCAGAATGTCGGCAAAGTCCTGACCCGCACATATATTCTCAAGGAGGTCTGGGGCAGCACTATGGAAAGCGATGTCGCGTCGCTTCGCGTATACATGACGATGCTGAGGAAAAAAATCGAAAAGGACCCTGCAGAACCGAAGTACATACAGACCCATGTCGGCATCGGCTATCGTATGCTGAGAGTGTAAAAACGGATTTCTGTGTTAGTGACAGCCGATTAAGGTCTAATTTTATACAGACAGAGAAGGTGAAACAGTTATGCACATCAGTCAGGTCGGAGGTATCATTGCAGCTGCAAGCAAAAAGGAGGCTCTTCCTCTTCTTCAGGTAGGCAATATACCAATCATAAGACGAATCGTTATTACCTATCAGCAGGCGGGAGTTTTTCCAATTGTAATTATCACCGGAGCTGATGAGGACGCGGTGAAAGATCAGCTTTCCTCCTATGGTCTGATATTTATTCATAATGATAATTGCGAAAATCCTGAGCTTATCGATTCGGCAAAAATAGGGCTAAGGTATCTCAAGGACAAGTGCGACAAAATTGTTTTTACTCCTGTCAACGTACCGATGTTTACTCCCAGCACCCTGAAGAGGCTTATAAACAGCAGTGCAAAGGTCGTGACGCCGTCTTATGGTGACAAGGGCGGGCATCCTATAGTTATCAGCAACGATGTTGTTGACCGGGTACTTTCTTATAATGGGAGCAACGGGCTGAGAGGCGCATTTAATGATTTTAAGGATGAGCGCCAGTGGGTTAAGGTCGACGATATAGGAATTACCTTGAGTATCCACAACGAAGAGCAGCTTCAGGCAAGGCTCGCCGAGCACAACAGGTCGATACTCAATTCATTTGTAAAGGTTTCAATTGAAAAGGAAAAAGCGTTCTTCGACTCAAGGGCAAAACTGCTGCTATATTTAATTGGCAACACGAATTCTGTTCGGAAGGCCTGCGATGATATGGCGTTATCCAACGGAAAAGCATGGAATATCCTCAACAACTTGGAGCAGGAATTAGGGTATACCATCATCGAGCGAAAGCAAGGCGGGAGCAAGGGCGGGAACACACAGCTGACTGAGCGGGGGCGGGCATTTATAATTGCCTATCAGGAGTTTGAAGAAAATGTCCTGCGTTACGCTCAGTCCGAATTTGAGCGTTTGTTTGAAGCTTCCAATCTTGTTTAACTGCACAATTCAATAAATATCATTTCGGCGTATACTTTTGACGAACAAGTTGAAAGTATACGCCGATCTTTTTACAATATAATCAGAACCGTTATTCTGGAGTGAGAATAGCCAAATTGCGGGAGGCATTCAAATGTATGTAATAAATATCAACGGTAAAGATTATAAAGTCGCGCATGATAAGAAGCTGCTTTCGTATCTTCGTGACGATCTGCAGCTTACAGCAGCCAAGGCCGGCCGTGTAAATTCGATTGTGCCCCGGCTTAAGCCGCAATCTTTAAGCTAAAGGGAGCGCTGCAAAATAGAGATTTTGCAGCGCTCCCTTTATACACGAGAGGACATAACAGAATTTTGGCGCCTCGGTCAGCCGAACATTGAGATATCTCCGACACCGGTTCGCGCCGCCATACCGAATTTTGATATCCAGCGGCCCGCGCCGAGACCGCTGCGGACTATCCGGCTTTCAAAAGCGGTGATAGCGCCGTTTACCACGGTATATGCCGCTCGCTTGTTCTGACTGTCTATCACAGTAATGTTTGCGGGGGAACCTGTGGAAAGATTACCCATACTTTTTCGCCACCAGTCGTTTCCCGTGCGGGCGGCTATCAGTTCCGCGGGATTTTTCGTCATACACGCAATGGCCTCCGAGCGGCTGAGAACGCCTTGCTGTATCACTTCGAGCAGGGCCGGAATGTTGTCGCGCGTGTCTCCGAAGCCCTTCATAGTCGACTGATTTTGCCCGTCCGACACAAGTATTCTTACAGTGCCGTCGTTAAGCGCGTCAAGCGCAACGCGCTGAGCCTCGGGTGACATGCGAAGTCCCTCCCTGCAGCCTCGGTTCGGCCTGAGCATGGTCGTTACGAATTCACCTGTGATGTCAGGACGTCTGCACAGCTCGACTATACAGCGCATATCGTCCGCCGCGTCCTTTCCGTCACAGCCCACAGCGGTCGCGTGTCCCAGATGCAGGGGCCGTCCCTTTGAAAGCTCCGCCATCCTGAGCGTATGCTCGGCGTCCTGCGTGTGCGACATGTATAAAAGTCGTGCTTTCGAAGTTATCTCGAAGAGCCTGTCTATGTTCTCATCGCTCATCAGATAATGGCCCATATGATCCTTGATGCCTACGGTGAGGGGTGCCGTCAGGTTAGTTATCGGATTGCGCGAGAGCTTCTGTGCCGCCGTTTCCGGAGAGAGCTCTCCGCGAAACAGCGCGATCAGTTCTTCCGTGTTAAGCATCGTGCCAAGAACCGCTGCTCCGCCGAGATACGTTCCGATGTTCAGCGGCATTCCCCTGTCCATCTCTGCTCCCAGCAGGGAGGGCGCCATAAATGTGTTGCCCGCTCCTGGCGAGAGACCTGTCGTTACGCCGTCCTGCGCGGCGCAGAAGGCTGAATCCGTAGTTATCTCGAACAGGTCTCCTATGTGCAGATGCATATCGATGAGTCCGGGGACGACCATCAGGCCCTCGCACTCGACGAGCGTGTCCCCAGCTTCCGGACGAATATCGTCCGCAACGCCGCCGATTACGCCGTCAACGATTTCAACGTCCTTGACCGCCTCGGTTTTATTGAAAGGGTCCACGACCAGACCGTGTCTGAGAATCAGCCTTCCGCCTCCGGCACCGGGGATGTCGGGTGTTTTGAGGCTTCCGTCCCGAATAAAAGCAACATGCTGAGATAAATCAACCAATCTTTTTTTATACAAATCAAGCACCCCTTTTCAAGAGCTGTAATAGGAGCCTATGAGCTGCCTGTAGCACTGAACCGAGTTCAGATACGCGTCTGTGCCGACATATTCGTTCGGAGTGTGAGCCAGTTCTGGGAGTCCGGGTCCGAAGAGCACATAGGGCACCTGCCAGGCCTTGACAAAGACAGAGGCATCTGAAAAGAAACCTGTTCCGATATATTCAGTTTTTCCGCCGCAGACGGAATCCCTTATAGTGAAAAGCTTTCTGACTATCTCCTCGTCTTTGTCCGTTCCGATAGCCGGACGGTTATTATCTGCCCGAAACTCGACGGACGCTCCGGGATACTTAGCGCAGAGCTTGTCCGCCTCTGCTTTTATCCCGTCAAGGAGCTGTCCGTGGTCGATGCAGGGTATTGTCCTTATATCGAGCGTTGCCGAGCATTTGTCCGGAACCATATTCGTTTTTATGCCGCCGGATATGCCTGTCAGTGTGCATGTGGGCGCTGTCAGGTATTCGTGCGGGGGCCCGCCGCACAGCTTGGCAAGCTCTGAAGCGAACTCATAAGCGAGCATTACTGCGTTTATTCCGCGCTCCGGATAGGCGGCGTGCGAGGTTCTTCCGGAGATTTCAAACGAGAGCCACATCACGCCCTTGGACGCAAGACCTATCTGATTTCCTGTGGGCTCCGCTATCACAACGGCGGCGGCATTTCCGAGGTTCAGCCTTTCGGCGAGGTCTTTCGCACCCTCGCCCCCGTCCTCCTCATCGGCGGTGGCAAGAAGGATTATATCGCCCTTCGGCTTTTCCGCTTTAAGGGCATATTCCCGAAACGCATACAGTATAGCCGCAAGCCCGCCCTTCATATCGCAGGTCCCGCGGCCGTAAAGCCGTCCCTCCTTCTCGGTCAGCCTGATAGGGGGATACCGCCACTTCTGCAAGTCTCCGCAGGGCACAGTATCCATGTGACCGCAGAGTACAAGCGGACGCATAGCGCCCTCTCCGCGTATACGGGCAACCACATTTGCGCGGTTTTGCCCGAGCTCGCAGAGCTCTGTTTCGGCGTTCGTATCCTTCAGACAGCCCGCAATATAAAGGGCAAGCTCCCTCTCGCTGCCGGGCGGATTCTGGGTATCTGTTTCCACCAGCGCCGCAAGTAGCTTAAGCGCGGCTTCTTTTTCCTGAGTTTCCATTTGCATACCTTCTTTGCATTGGCGAGCGCTGCCGCTTTTTCTTTCTCAGCACATTGTAAATTAAACGCGCGGCATATGCAATATGCAATTTCAGCAGCTGACATTCTTCAACATCACTAATGTAACCGTTTTTAATATTTAAAAAATTGTCGTTTCTTTAACGCATTAAATTATTCATTCCGTGGGCCGGAGTGTGCCAATTATGCAGCATCTCCGCCAATTTTGAGCTGTTTTGTGAATATTATATGAACTTATTTGCCAATTTTGTTGTATTATTTTACCTGCCACTGAGTTGACACACGGCGCACCACATGCTATCCTTAAGTCGAACTGTAAACGGTTACACTAGCTGTTTTAAGATACTTCCACCTTGTAACGGAGTGAATGCATGAAAAATATATTGAATTTCGGTTCAATGAACATTGATTACGTCTATAATATCGGCTCCTTTGCTCAGCCGGGAGAGACCATCAGCAGCCGCTCGCTGCTGGTCAACTGCGGCGGCAAAGGCCTCAATCAGTCCGTAGCGCTGGCTCGGGCAGGAGCGAAGGTATATCACGCCGGAAAAATCGGAAAAGATGGCGTTTTTCTCAGGCAATACCTTGAGGACTGCGGCGTAGACACCTCATATATCGAGCTTTCGGACGAAACCACGGGACACGCTATCATTCAGGTCGACAGCTCCGGGGAGAATTCCATACTCTTATACGGAGGAACAAATCACACGATTTCCAGAGAGCAGATTGACAGGACGCTCGCAGGCTTCGGCGAGGGCGATTTCCTCCTCCTGCAGAACGAGATAAATGACATCCCCTATATAATGCAGGCCGCGTGGAAGAAAAAGATGAGGATTTACATCAATCCCGCTCCAATGAATGAAACCGCTTACAATTATCCGTTGGAACTGGCCGAATGTATGTTTCTGAATGAAATTGAAAGCTGCCAGCTTGCGCATGCCGGGACTGTCGAAGCGGCCATGGACATTCTGACCGGAAGATACCCCGACTGCATGTTTGTGTTCACTCTGGGAAAACACGGCGCAGTCTGCCGCTGGAAGAGAAAAAGCTGCAGCCACGGCATCTACGACGTCAAGGTCGTGGATACCACAGCGGCGGGAGACACCTTTACGGGGTTTTTCATGGAGGAATTGGCGGAGGAGCACAGCGTTGAGGACGCCCTCAGGCTCGCGTCTATCGCATCCTCACTTTCCGTGACCCGGGAAGGCGCTTCCAAATCGATACCGACAAAAGAGGAAGTTCTCGGCTCTAAGCTGAACTGACGTTTTTCGAACGGGCCATTGCGGTTCCGATTATTTAACAGTGAGGGGAGTGACAGCTCAAATGTCTACGATAGCGGATGTTGCCAAAGAAGCCGGCGTTTCCGTCGCAACCGTTTCGCGTTATATGAACAACGTCCCGCTGAACGCGGCAAACCGCCAGAAGGTCGCGGCGGCGGTCAAGAAGCTCTCATACCGTCCGAACCTTATCGCAAGAGCTCTCAACACAAAATCCTCCCATATAGTTGGGCTTATCGTTCCGAGTATATCAAACTTTTACTTCACCGAGCTGTACAAGGCCATGGACAACATCTCGGAATCGCTGGGCTACAGGATAATCCTCTGCAACGCCGAAACCATTGAAAAAGAGAAGTCGTTTATTGACCTGCTTTTAAATATCAAGGCGGACGGCATCATCACGGCGACGGGCAACTGTGCCGAGGTTTACAACGAAATCAGCGATATGCCGATTGTAAGTGTCGACCGTGTGCTGGACGGCGCCAAAATCCATATCAGCTCAGACAACAAAAAGGGCGGACAGATTGCCGCCCGTCATCTGTATGACTGCGGCTGCCGGAAGGTGGCGTTTATAGGCGCAAAAAACGAGTCTGAAAGCCAGCATTACCGTAAATTCGGTTTTTTCAAGGAATGTGAAGCTCTGCACATGGACTGCGACGCGTTTCTTACAAAGAGCGAGGACGACAGGGATTCCGTGAGTGAGATAAGGGACAGCCTGAAAAGCTTTGACGGGGTATTTGCCTGGAACGACTATATCGCGATTCAGGTGATGAACGCCCTGCACAACACGGGCATACGTATTCCCGACGATATTCAGCTTATAGGCTTCGACAACACCTATCTCGGCAGTATGTTCATGCCCAGACTGACCACCATTTCGCAGGATATCCACGAAATCGCAACCAGAGCTATGAAATGCCTCTTAAACGCCATATCGGACGACGGGGATTTCAGAACGGAAATACTTGTGGACGTCAAGCTGATACCGAGATGCACGACAAAAAACAGTTTATCGCAGGCAAATAAGGAAGAGGTGTAAACCGATTGAATAACGATGATTATAAAGCTCGCTTGGATTCCGCTATACAGCAAAACAGGGACAAATATCTGGAGTACCTGATGGAACTGGTCCGGCACGACACGCACGATATAGGCCACGGAATAGACGGAGGTCTGGAGGCCAACGGGCAGGAATACCTGATAGGCCTGTTCAACGGGATGCACGCCGATTCCGTTACAAAAGACCCTCTCAACGAGGCTGCGATTCAGGACTGCATGAAGCTTTACGGGGAAGGAAATCCCGGCCACAACTACGATAACCGCTACAACGTATATGCGACCTTCCGCGGCAAAGAGGGCGGCCGCTCTCTTATGTTCGACGGACATATAGACCATATGCCCGCTACCGCGGAAGAGTCCGCACGCTGGGCGAGCCCTCCGCTTCAGCCGGAGATACGCGACGGAAAGATATTCGGTCTGGGCGTCTGCGACATGAAGGCGGGACTCATGGCCGGCATTATGGCTGTACGTCTGCTTCAGGACGCGGGAATCCCTCTGCCGGGCGATGTGAGCATTGCCTCTGTCTGTGACGAGGAGGGCGGCGGAAACGGTTCTCTTGTTGCGGCACACAGCGGGGTACGCGCGGACGCCGTCGTTGTCTGCGAGCCGACCGATTACGAGCTCATTGCGGCACACATGGGTTGGGTGTTCTTCAGCGTTGAATTTGAAGGCGTTGCTGTCCACTCGGGACTAAAGCTGCAGGGCGTCAGCGCGATAGAAAAGGCAATCAAGGTCATCGGCGCAATAGACGAACTCGAACACCGCTGGCTGCTGACTTATAAGCATCCCCTTTTGCCGCCCCCTTCGAGCAATGTGGGCGTCATCACGGGAGGCGAAGCGGGCTCCACAGTTCCCGATTACTGCTGCTTCAAGACCTGCGTACACTATCTGCCCCGCCTTATGAGCAGGGAGCAGGTCATACGCGAATACACCGATGCCATCGAGCGCCGCTGCGAGGGCGACGAGTGGCTCAAAGCTCACAAGCCGAAAATCTCCGTCTATCAAATGGGCAACCCCTTCGAAATGGAGCTTACTCACCCGTTTGTCGCAAGCTTTCAGGAGGCGTTTGAAAACGCGATGGGCAGAAAGACGCCCATAGTCGGCTCTCCCGCCGGCTGCGATTCACGCACATGGCACAACATTGCCAAGTGCCCGACGCTCCAGTACGGCCCCGGCGCGCTTGCCCAGTCCCACGCTATTGACGAATATGTAACGGTTGAGCAGTACTTGGACGCCATCAGAATCTATGCCAATCTGATTCTCGGCTGGTGCGGTGAAGCCCGCTGAACGTTTTAGGAGGAGAGTTATGAAAAAAAAGAAGATACTTGTCGCCGGCGAGTCATGGACGAGCTTTACGACACATGTGAAGGGCTTTGACACCTTCTATACCTCCGTATATGAGGAGGGCATCGAATTTTTAGCCAGAGCCATTGATAACGCGGGCTATGAGCTCGTCTATCTTCCGGGACAGTATGTGGCAGAGCGTTTTCCGAGAGATAAAAAGGAAATGTCGCAGTATGCGTGTATAGTTCTGTCCGACATAGGGTCGAACACCCTGCTTCTGTCCGACAGGACATTCAAGCAGGGAATCATCTGCCCCAACAGGTGCAATGAGCTGCGCGACTATGTGCTGGACGGAGGAGCACTTGTCATGGTCGGGGGATATCTGTCCTTCACCGGCATCGACTGCAAGGCACGCTACGGGCAGACGGCGATTCAGGAGGTTCTTCCGGTCAAATGTCTCGATATAGACGACAGAGCCGAGCATCCGGAGGGAGTAGTCCCGACGGTGAGCTTTGAACACGAAGCCCTGAAAGCCGTAAAAGGGCCGTGGCCTCATTTTCTCGGCTATAACAGGACGCTGCCCGTCAAAAACTGCGAGGTACCCGTAAGCATAGGCGGAGACCCGCTGATTGCGTTCGGAAGCTTCGGCAAAGGACGTTCCGCCGCTTTCACCTCTGACTGCGCTCCCCACTGGGGACCGGCGGAGTTCACCGGCTGGGAGTATTACGACCTGATGTGGAAAGGCATTTTCGACTTTATTATCAGGTAGAATCACGCTCCGGTCCGGCAATCATTCTTCTTTTAGTATTCCGAAAGGAATCTAAAATACATGGCGATCCTAATATTATAAAAGAGGAGAAATGTTATGAACAAAAAGAAGAAAATTGACAAGCTTGTCCTGATGCTCATCCCAATCGGTGTTGCAGTCAACTTCATCGGCGGGCAGATAGCGATTCTGCTGAAGCTGCCTATGTATCTGGACTCAATCGGCACCATCGTAATCGCAGCTCTCTGCGGTATCTGGCCGGGCGCAATCATCGGCCTGATTTCGAACATCCTGAACTCGATTTCCAGCCCTGTGACCATTTTCTACGCAATCCTAAACATAGCGTTTGCCGTTATGGCCGGATGGTTCTCTAAGCGGCGCGTTTTCCTTTCCTTCTGGAAGACGCTTCTGACAACCTTTGCCTTTGCCTTCGTTGGCGGCGGCATCGGCGCCTGCATGACATGGATCATTTACGGCTTCGATTTCGGTGCAAGCACCAGCGCTATCTTTGCAATTCCTCTGCATAACATGGGTCTCCCGAAGTTCGCCGCTCAGTTTATAGCTGAATTCGGTATGGACTGTTTTGACAAGTTCATCACTCTGCTGGCTGTCTTTGGCGTGCTGAGAGCAATGCCCACCCGCTTCCTGTCGAAGCTGCCTATGGGCGAAATTTACATCAAGGACGAAGACAAGGAAGAAGCATAACTGCCATTCCTGCTGTCAGGTCGGCGTGCCGGCAAAATTCGTCGGCGCGCCGACCTGCGAAACTGCCGCGTAAAAGGGTGCTGCTGCGTTCTCGTTGCGGGTGCTACGGTTCCTTTTTTCTTCGAGTTTCCGAAAAGGAGTTTTTTTATGGAAAACGATGCTTTCATCGAGAAATTTTACGATTACCAAAGAACAGGAAATAAGATAAACGATCTGGACCCTCTCAGCAAACTGAATATTTTTCTGGTCCTCGGACTGACGTGTTTTCTGGTTGACAACTATGTTTATTCGCTGACTCTCTGTGTGCTCTGCTATCCGATCTCAATACTGGTCGGAAAACTCAAATACTTTAATAGAATATTCTCAAAATTGATTATAATCCTGTTTCTTTTTGTGATTGTTGTCAGACAACTGTCTGTACCCGGCAGTACAGTTATTTTTTCAATCTTCGGATGGAAATGGACTTGGGAAGCGCTTGTAAACGGAATGAGTATAGGCGGCAAGCTGCTGGCATTCTCAGGAGTCATCGTTCTGTTCTTCGCGACCACGCCTATGCGCGATCTGATGTATTCTCTGGAGCAGAAGGGCGTGTCCCACACGACGACCTACGTTATACTCTCTTCCTTCCAGACCATCATCGACCTTAAGGCAAGCTCTCAGGCAATACTCGAAAGCCAGAAGGCACGCGGTATCGAAACCGAGGGCAATGTTCTTCACCGTATCAAGGCCTTTCTGCCGATTATAAGCCCGCTGCTTCTGGGCGCAATCGCCTCGACCGAAGAAAAAACGATTGCTATGGATGCGCGCGCCTTTTCCGCAAAGGTTAAACACTCCTCTCTGCGTGAGCTCAAACCGGTACCAGGCGGAGAAAAGGTCATTACCGTTATCTTCGATGTTTACTTTGTAGCGGCTATCGTTTACAAGGTTTACATGGTCGTGGCCAGGTAGGAAAGGAAGGGTCATAAACAATGGCGTATATAGAGCTTAATAATGTTACATATTTCTACCCGTTTACAAAGCAGCCGGCTCTCAAGGACGTGAACTGCAGCTTTGAAAAGGGAAAATTCTACGGTATTGTCGGCGAAAACGGCGGCGGTAAAACGAGCCTTTGCAATCTCGTTCGCGGCCTGATTCCGCATTTTTACAACGGCAAGCTGGAGGGCACCTGCCATATAGACGGCGTCGAAGTCAGAGACGTCGATATAGACGAGCTTTCCGTCAAAATCGGCTACGTTTTCCAAAACCCGTTTACCCAGATAAGCGGCATAAAGGAAACAGTATTTGAAGAGATAGCAATGGGTCTGGAAAACCTCGGAATTGAAAAGCACCAGATCGCCGAAAAGGTCAAAACGGTCTGCAGACAGCTTTGCATTGAAGACCTGCTTCAAAAAAACCCCAACGAACTTTCGGGCGGACAGCGTCAGCGTGTGGCGTTCGCCTCAATCATAGTGCTTGATTCGGACATGCTGGTCATAGACGAGCCGACAAGTCAGCTCGATCCGGAAGGCACAAGAAACGTCTTTGAAATCATTCATCTTCTGAGACAGAGCGGCAAAACAATCCTTCTCGTAGAGCATAAAATCGACCTCATTGCTCAGTACTGCGACGAGGTGCTGGTCATGGAAAAGGGACACGTCGTATTTCAGGGCAAGGCCGGCGAGGTGCTGACCAACGAAGAGTTGCTCGAGCACGGCGCAATGATCCCTCAGGTCGCGATTTTCGGACATGAGATGGCAAAGGCGGGAAAGCCCTTGTCCCACATTCCGATTACTCTTGAGGAGGCCACGGAGCTGGTCAAAGCAAGGACGGAGGAAAAGTAATATGGCTATCGAACTAAAGGATGTTTCTTTTGCTTACCCCGGCTGCAAGGACTGCGCCAATGAGAACCTGAACCTTGTTATAAACGAGGGCGAGCGCGTCGCCATAGTCGGACAGAACGGCGCGGGAAAAACCACCGCCGTCAAGCTGATGAACGGTCTGAACAAGCCCGCCAAGGGCGATGTCCTTGTCGACGGCATCAACACCAAGAGCAAAACTACGGCGCAGATTGCTAAATATGTCGGCTATGTCTTCCAAAATCCCGACGATCAGATTTTCAATCAGACCGTAATAAGCGAAATCGAGTACATGCCGCGCTACTGCAAGCTCGACGAAAAGGAAATAAAGCGCCGCGTCGACCGCGCCGTCGAGATGGCCGGAATATCCCGATATCTCAAGAAGAACCCGTTTGATATTCCCTACCCGATACGCAAATTCGTCGCGATAGCGGCAGTTCTGGCCACGGAGCCGAAATATCTTATACTCGACGAACCTACAGCCGGACAGGACAAGTGGGGCATCCAGATACTTGAAAGCATGATAGACACGCTGGGAAAAGAGAATGTCGGCGTCATCACCATAACTCACGACATGGAGTTCGTCGCGGACAACTTTAAGCGCGTTGTCGCAATGGCGCACAAGAATATAATAGCTGACGGCACGGCTCAGGATATATTCTGGAACGAGGCGGTCGTGCAGGAATCCAGAATCAAAAAGCCGCAGATAGGCGAACTGGCCAAGGCGGTCGGCATACCGGGAAAGATACTTTTCTGCGACGAACTGGTCAAGGAAATACCCTGATAAGCAAAGGAGAAATCGTATGAACTACAGCGAAGTGCAGGCGGTCGCAAAAGAAACCATCACTATGCTGCGCGACACTGTGAAGTCCGGCATGCGCGTGTCCGAAGTGGTAAGCATAGGCGAAGACTATATGCGCCGCCGCGGAATAACATCTTTCTGGTGGAATGATGTCGGAACTTACGCTTTCGCGGGTGAAGATACGATACTCTCCGAAGACGCCGCCGTATATATCCCATCCGAGCGTATACTCGCTGAGGACGATATTCTGACTGTGGACCTGAGTCCCAGCGACGGTGATATATGGGGCGACTATGCCCGCACCATCATTCTCGAACACGGGCACGTTGTCGACGCTTCGGCGGCGGTTGAAAATAACGAGTGGCGCGGCGGCCTTCTGACCGAGGAGGCTCTGCACCGCAAATTGATTGAGGCTGCGCGTCCCGATATGACCTTCGAAGGGCTCTATTTTGTAATGGATGACGCCGTGCGCGGGCTCGGATACAGAAACCTTGACTTTCTCGGTAATTTTGGCCATTCGATAGCCACGCGTGACCCTGACCGCATCTATATTGAAAAGGGCAACACTCATAAGCTGTCGGAAATCAAGTATTTTACGTTTGAGCCTCACATAAACATACCGGGCAGGCCTTTTGGCTATAAAATGGAGAACATCTATTATTTTTCAAAAGACCGGGTACTGGAGCTTTAATTGGGAAAAAGACCGACGCCAAGGACAAGCTCCTTTGGGCATTTTCTGCGCAAAGAATGCTCATCCGCAGTGCGCTGAGAAAACAATATGGATAGGAGATATGTTTGTCATGGCAAAAAGAAAAATTCTGATCGACTGTGATACCGGCACGGACGACGCAATAGCGCTTGTAGCCGGACTTTACGCGGATAACGCAGAGGTCGTCGGTGTGACGGCAGTGAACGGCAATGTCGCGCTGAAATACACCTCCCGCAATACGCTCAATCTTGTCCGTTATCTTGGCTTCAACGATATTCCGGTCGCCAAGGGCGCAGTAAGCCCGCTGAAACCCCATTCGATACATTTCGCCGACGGGACGCACGGCGCAACGGGCCTTGGCTGCATTACTCTGCCGGATACAGATATGCCTCTCTCCGAAAAGAACGCGGTGGATTTGATATATTCCTGCGCTGTTGCGGCAAAAGGAGAGCTGGAAATCGTAGCGGTCGGGCCTCTTACGAATATCGCGATTGCGCTCATCCTCTACCCTGAACTGACGGGGCTTGTCAAGCACCTCTACATAATGGGCGGAGCTATCCGCGGGGGCAATATGTCCGCGACTGCGGAGTTCAACATCTGGGTCGACCCCGAAGCCGCAAAGTACACCTTTGCCAGCGGTATCCCCATAACCATGGTGGGACTGGACGTCACTGAACGCTGCATTCTTAATGAAGAGGACGCCAAAGCTATGCGGGCGCTTGGAACAAAGGCCGGTCTTCTCGTGGCGGATATCCTCGACTTTATGCTCGACCGCGTAAAAAAAGGCGGAGAAGACGCCATGATGCATGACGCTCTCGCGCTGGGCAGCGCTCTTTGCTCGGACTGTGTCAAGACGCATTCCTATTTCGTCGATGTCGAGTGCGAGGGCACCTACACCTACGGCCATACGATGGTGGACTACTATCAGCGCTGCAACCGTGAGCCGAACGCCGAAGTCGCCTATGACCTCGATTTGCCCCTCTTTAAGAAATGGCTGCTTGCCTGTGTCAAGAACAGCGTAAAGTGAGCCAAGCATAAATCCCTGGTTATCAGGCAGGAGGAATTATTTGAAGCAGAGCTTTTTAATAAGGGATAGAGGCTTCTATTCCGCGTTTTGGATGGTCGCGCTGCCGCTGACATTCCAGCAGCTTTTGCTTATCAGCGTCGACGCTTTGAACACACTGATGCTAGGCCAGTTCAGTGAAATACAGATGACCGCCGTTTCACAGGCCTCGCAGGTGTTTTTCATCTTCAGCGTTATCTGTTACGGCTTTGCCGCCGCCTGCTGCATCATGGTTAGTCAGTATTACGGAAAAGGGGACTATAACAGCATCAAAATGATCGTGGCCACTACGCTGCGGTTCAACGCGCTGTTTGGCCTGATAGTCGGCGCAGCGGTATTTGCTTTTCCCAGTGAAATTATGCATTTTTACAGCAAGGATCCGCAGGTTATAGCTCAGGGCGCCGTTTATCTGCGCATAGTGTCTCTTATGTATACACCCTTTGCAATCAGCACCTCTCTTTTTTATGCCAGCCGCGGTGTTGCTGAGACTAAAATCGTTATTGTCAGCAATATCATCACTTACGGAATCAATATCCTGCTTAACTACATCTTTATATTCGGTTTTCTGGGCTGCCCCAAGCTCGGAGTGCAGGGGGCCGCTATAGGCACCGTAGCCGCCCGTTTCATTGAGCTTATAACCATGTGCGTCTACATGCTCCGCATTGAAAAGCGCATACGCTTCCGGCTGGGGGATCTCCTTAGAAAAAACAAACTGCTCTTAAAAGACTATATGGTAACCCTGCGTCCCGTTCTGGGACACGAGCTTGTCTGGAGCTTCGGGATGACTATGCCACAGGTGCTTATGGGTCAGCTCGGCGTCAGCGCAAGCGCAGCCTTCAACACGATCTACGTCTATTTTGAACTGATGATAGCAGTGATGAACGGCATGAGCGGTGCGGCAACCGTCGTAATCGGCAAAGCCGTCGGTGAGGGCAGACTCGACCACGTCAAGAATGAAGCGTACACTCTTCTGCTCATGGCTACCGGCATCGGAATCGTCGGTGCTATTTGCATGGCGGCGGGCTTCCGGAGCTTTCTCGGGCTGTACCACAGCCTGAGTCCGACTACTGTCTCATATGCGAAACATATGGTTCCTGTCATGACAGCGGTCACTTTTTTCTCTGCTTGGGAGATAATCGGTCTGGTTGGTATCCTGCGAGGCGGCGGAGACGCCAAAACAGGCTTCCTGACAGACTGCGTCGCAATGTGGCTCATCGCCATACCTCTTGGCGCGCTGGCTACGTTTTATTTCGGCCTTTCCCCCATCTTGGTAATTGCGCTCTTAAAGGTGGACATGCCTATAAAAGCCACCGTAGGCTTTATACGCGTGCTGCGCATGCATTGGGTCAGGAATGTAACGCGCGACTTCCCTGCTGTAGAACAGCGCTGAAATTAAAAAGCCTCCGGTACAGCGCCGGAGGCTTTTTACGGAGGGCCGTTATTTATTTCTCAGTCGGAATACCTCGGACATGAGCGTCTTCACAGCCTGCTCGCTAACGTCGCCCTCAGCGACTCCGTCCTCCTTGAAGGCCGAGCCGACTATGGCTCCGTCGCCTACGGAGAGCTGCTCCGTAACCGTCTGAGCTGTGAGACCCGCGCCGACAATCAGCGGAAAAGAGCCGAGTGCCTTGCGGAATTCAAGTATCTTCGCCATATCAGTGTTCACGCCTGTTCCCGTGCCGGTCACGACTATGGCGTCACAGCGCTCCATTCCAAGTCTGAGATCCTCACTGACGCTCCTGCCGGAAAGCACTTCCTTGTATTTAAAGCGCACGCCGCCGATAAGCAGGAAGCTGCCTCTTTCGTGACAGGCCATGCACTCCTTTTCGTATATCTTATCGTCCTCAGGGCCGAGATGCCCGCAGATGGAGTCCACCTGCACGAGCTTTGCCCCATATTTTTCGGCAAGATCGCAGCTGAAACTGAGCTGGTCGAGCACGTTCACTCCGTAGCAGTACTGCGGCCTCTCATCGTGGAGCCAGCGCAGAGTGCGCTCTACGTCGACTGCATCGCCGTAATAGTCCTCTATCATCAGCACATCCACTCCGCAGGAGACCATAAGGTCGGCTTCGCGCATTGCGCGTCTCAGCTTGTCTTCCCTGTCCGTACCCTTGTGGTGGATCATTCCGATTATGGGTTTTCCCTTCGGAAACAGCTTTTCAAATTGCATTTTTGTTTTCCTCTCTATATAAAAATTCAATTATTGGCAGGTGTATATAATGGAATACATTGTTGCGGGCTACACAATGGTAACCGACATCTATTACCCGGACGGCTCTTGCGTAATGGAGAGTCCCGGAGGCTCTTTCTACTCGGCGGCTGGAATTAAGCTCTGGCGGGACAATCTCGTCTATCTCGGCACGGCGGGACCTGATTTTAATAAGTATTACGGTGATTTCTACGGTCCGAACCACATCAAAACCGCCGTCAAGGAGTGTCTGCCGCACACCCTCTATTATAATCTGTTTTACAGCGAGGACGGCAGCTGGTGCGAAAATTGCAAATACGGCGAAGATTACGCCGATTTCGCAAGGGCGGAGGGCAAGCTCACACCAGATATGTTTGCCTCCTGCTGTGACGAGAATACCAAGGGCATTTACATCGAGGCAAGCCTGAGCGCTTATATTGTGGACCATTTGCCCGAGGTAAAAGCGCTTATTCCCGGCGGGAAGCTCATGTGGGAGATTAACACCGAGGATCTGTTTAACACTTTCGCACACGACAGCATCCTCGATCGCATTGCTCAGGTCGATATCTATTCCATTAATCTGCACGAGGCCAGAGGCTTCTTTGGGGTCGAGGACGAGCAGGCAATTTATAATTCTATTTTCAGGCTCGGCGTCCCATGTTTTCTGAGAATGGGCGAACGCGGCGCCGCTCTTTTGCAGGACGGCAAGGCGGTGTTTATGCCATCCGTCGGCGCCGATGAATGCGTTGACTCCACAGGCTGCGGCAACTGCTCGACGGCGGCGGCGCTCATCGGCTTTGCCGAAGGACGCCCTCCAAAGGAAACCGTCGCAATGGCAAACATATCCGCTTCCTACAATGTCCGTCAGGTCGGCCCGTGGCCCTTGTTCGACGAAGCGACGAGGCGTGAGGCCTATGCGACGCTCGGAAAAATGCTTGAAGAGCACTGAAAAATCACGCTTATCACAGTTCATGATAAGCCCCGGTACAAGCGATGTCAAGCTGTTTAGGGACTTGACGGAAACCGCTGCCACCCCCTCGGCATCTGTCCCGCCTTTCGGTTCGTAAACCGCTTTACATTAATATCCCCCATTCGTTTTGGGCGCGTTTCATATACGGAACGCGCCCGATTTTTCACACACCTTTGCATCTACGGAAGCTGAGTTGAAAAATCGAGGTCAAAAGCCCCGAAAAATGCATGAATAACAATTGCTTTCGGGCATTCGGCAAGCAGTATTTAACAGAACTTGCAAACAGGCTATATCGTCAGTGCATTTCTAACCGGTATTATGACTTTAGTGACGAACCGCTCTTGATCAACCGCATATGGGCCCAGAAGATAGATTTCCCGTGCGTGTCCGCTCTGGACAAGCCCGTTGTCCCTCATATAGTTTAAAAGTGTTGTGTATGCGGCGGCAATGGTGCTGTAGCAGCCTATATGGCATGTTGCAATCGCTTCTGTGGGCGGATAGCTCACTGCGTTACCGGGTGGGTCAATAGGGTCCGCTTTAATACAAATGTTTACAGGAACCCTGTCGGAAAGAAAACCGTTGCCGATGAGTTCGTCATCAAGCCATTCTACAAAGTCGGGATATTTATGATGAATCTTAAAAAACTCGGTTTTTTGCTGAAAAAGCAAACTGCAGAACTCGGAGGCAGATGCCTCCGATCCGGTCCAGACGACGGGTTCAACCGCACAGACGCAGCCCGGCAAAGCAATACGCTCAACAATATACTCGTTTTCCCTGATATCCTGAGACCTCAGTATATCAAGCCCGTTCCTAACGGCTTGCAGCCGTTTTTCAAGCTCCTGTTCCAGCTCGCGGGCGGAAACCTTGCCATCGAGATAGTCCTTGATTTCTGCAAGCATCATACCTGATTCCCTGTAACGTAAAATAAGATGAAGTCTTTCAATTTCTGCGAATCCGTAAAAACGGTAACCCGTTTCAGGATCAATTACCGTCGGTTTCAGCAGATCTTTCTTTTCATAAAAGCGGAGTGTATTGCGGGTGACCCCAAACATAAATCTGAGATCCTGCGGCGTTAGCATGTTTTTTTTCATTTTTCACAAAGCCCCTTGACGTGGTTCTAAAGAACCAGCTTATAATAAATAATATCATAATTTGTCGAAATATCAATTATTATTAAAGACAAAGCCGGAAGAGATCGGATATTTCAAAAAAGCAAAAAGGGGACGGAGGATTGTTATGAAATTGAAAAAAATAATGGGCACATTTCTTGTTCTTGCAATGCTTGTATCGTTGCTACCTTCAGTGGCGATTCCGGTGCATGCAGAGGCGCCGGACACGTGGGCAGAAGAGGGAAAAGCTGCCGTAGCGGGTACAGACTATACTCTCAGCGGCGATACGTACACCATCAAGACTGAACTTGGGCTCGGCTGGGTCGCGTATCAGGTCGACTATACCGATAACGACACGCTCATTACCACGAGTGACAAGACCTCAAAAAGAGATTTTTCCTGCATGACAATTGTCCTCGATGCCGCCAGCGGCGTATTCGATATGACCGGGCACGACTGGCTGCCGATCGGTAACAGCTTCAGTTCCTTTAGGGCAGCTGCGCTCTACGGCAAGGACGGCCAGACAATTAAAAACCTTAAGATAGAATCCGATGGGACCGGACTCGACGTCGGCTTCATCGGCTGCGGCGGTGCGGGCGAAACAGCAGCCTCCATTCATGATCTGACGTTTTCAAATGTCCAAATCACGGTAGAAAACACTGTAAACGAAGAGCTGGGGACCACTTCGACCGGAATTCTTGCCGGCATACTGACAGATGTAAACGTATCGAATATACGCGTTACGGAGAGCAAAATTGAATTCAAATCCGTTTCAGGCTTGAGCGCGAGTATCGGTGGACTTGTCGGTTGCTTCAGCGGAGGCCAATATCAAGCCATTGCTGTGACCGGAACTCCGGTTACCGTTACCAATACATCTACCCCATATATCGGAGGAATAGCGGGATTTGTTAATAATAGTCCCGACGCGGTCGGCGTTATCAACAAATCGCATTGCGACGCTAATATTAAAGTAACCAGTACCAGAGCGGCGTATGCGCGCGCTGGGGGACTGGCCGGTTCGAATAACGGGAAGATTATCAACTCATATACCACTGGCAGCGTTTCAATTGATAAGGGGCCATTTGCCGGCGGCATAGTCGGATCAAACAATACCGATGTATATAACTGCTTTTCAACGGCAAATGTATCCGGAGGGGCGGACGCATACATAGGAGGGATTACCGGAGAAAACTATGCTCCATATACGGTTAGCAATTGTTATTATGCCGGAACTCTTACATCGGGCGCCGAAGGCCGCACAGGAGGACTGGTTGGTTGGGGCGGAGGAGGACTCACGTATTCTTATTGGCTTGACGAAACGGAAACGATACCGATACCGGCAAACCCTTATGGCTCCGGTACTTCTGAATGTTATGCAAAGACTCAGGCGCAGCTTAAGGATAAAAACGGCGTGCTAGCGGCTTTAAACACAAACATATCAACACTCAGCACAAGCTACACTTGGTTAAATTGGGTTATTGAATCCGGTATCAATAACGGTATGCCCATACTGTCCGGATGTACGTTAAGCTATGACGGCAATGGCAATACCGGAGGCAGCGCGCCTTCCCCGGTGGCCGTTTCTTTCGGTGAAACTGTCGCCGCGACGGCTGCCGGAAGCCTCACTAGGACAGGCTATCACTTAACCGGCTGGAATACGGCAGCCGACGGTAAAGGAACGACCTATGCCGGCGGAGCTACGCTTACGGTTTTTTCCGATATGACGCTTTACGCAATTTGGACGGCGGACAGCACCGACGAAGGATACTACTATTACACACCTTCCCGCACCATCGCCGTGACCGAAACTAACAGCGAATTGTTCAGCGGCAACAAGGGTCAAATCAAAGCGGAAGCAAATATGACAAACGCATTTTCCAATTCAGTTGAGGTAAAGGTCACGAACACGGAAGAAAAAGCCTCGAATTTCGGTCTTGGGGCGGGAAACAAGGTCTATCCCTTTGATATTTCCCTGTACATCAAGGGTACAAACACGAAAACGGAGCCTAAGGACGGTTACGCCGTGACGGTCTCCCTGCCGATACCTGATAATCTGCTGAATGAAAGAGATCAGCTTTCAATTTTACACAAATCGGACAATGGAACTGTTACAGCGCTTAAATCCCAGCTTAACCAGATTAACGGCGTCTGGTATCTTGTGTTCGACGCCACGGAGTTCTCGCCCTACGCTTTGGTACTTCGCAGCACCGGTACTTATGACGAGTCGGCGGGCCTGCCTTATTACGTTAATTCCAACGGGAACACTGTGTTCATCGGTTTCGCAGCGAACGGCAAATATATCGCACCTTCAGGTGTGGCGGTACTCTTTAAGAAGAATGCGAAATCATTTACGGATATCGAATCGCATTGGGCGAAGGACTATATCGGATTTGTTGCCGAACGCGAGCTATTTAGCGGCACCGGCAATAACAAGTTTGAGCCGGACACGGGTATGACGCGCGCAATGCTCGCAGCCGTCATTGGTCGGCTGTACGAGCGCAGTTACGGCGAAATCGACGCTCTGAGCACTCATTCTTTCACCGATTGCGATTATAATAAATATTATGGGAAATATGTGGACTGGGCTGCAAAGGAAGGCATCATTGAAGGCTATGGTAACGGTAATTTCGGGCCCGGCGATCAGATCACCCGCGAGCAGACGGCGGCCATGTTTTACCGCTTCGCAGATTTCCTTGGCGCTTTTCCTAACAATCTGAACTCCTCGCTTACCTACACCGATGCCGGCACCATTTCAAACTGGGCTCAAAACGCGGTGCTATACTGCCAGAGTACCGGTATCCTTAAGGGACGTGACGGAGGAAGTTTTGTCCCCAAGCAGATAGCTACTCGAGCTGAAGTCGCAACAATCGTCCAAAGGTTTATTGAAGTAACTGTGAAATAATCATGTAAATTGAACGGATAATCGTTGGGGCTGTCGCAGAATAGCCTGTCATCCTGAGAATGGCCAAAGAATCCTCAAAAGCCGGGCAATCAGCTCGGTTTTTGAGGATTCTCCACTGTTTCACGGCCTAAGAATTACAATTTCAGGTCTATTCGTTTGTTTCCAAATCAGGGTCTATACTCATCTCGTACCTGAAACATACGTAGTGTCTATTCCATGCTGACAGGTACAATCAAATTCATCCGGAATAGTTCTTATTGTTTCAGCCAGCAAGGATTGCAGCATTCCAAAACGCGCCGACATAATTTCCGTAACTTCTCCCAATGTAATAGGATTACTGGATATGCCTGCGGCCATATTTGATACAACACCTATGGAACAGTAACACATACCTGCTTCACGCGCGAGAACCACTTCGGGATATCCGGTATGTCCCACCAAATCTCCGCCCAGCATTTTTAGCATATTTATTTCGGCTGCGGTTTCAAAACGAGGGCCTTCCATACAGCAATAGGTTGCCCCTTTTTTAACTTTTACGCCCGTTTCGTTTGCCGCCTTAAGTACAATCCTGCCTATATTCCCGCAGTACGGATTGGTAAAATCCAGGTGAGGTATCGGCTTGGACTCGTCGTCCTCATAAAACCTTGCCGGTCTTGCTTTTGTAAAATCCAAGAACTGCTCCAGAAGAACAAAATCGCCGACCTGAAAATCCGGACTTATGGAACCGCTGCATGCGGTCGCTATAACCGCTTTTGCTCCGAATTCCTTCAGAGCGAACAAATTCGCCCTGAAATTTATTTTGTTTGGAGCTATGTTGTGCTTTTCTCCGTGCCGTGTGATAAAAGCCACACTCTTTCCGCCCAGCATTCCGACTTTCATAGGAACTTCTCCGAACGGAGTTTCAACAATGCGCTTTTGAGCATTCTCCAGACCCGGAAGATCGTAAATACCGGTTCCTCCGATAATTGCAATTTTACTGCTCATTTTGATTATTCTCCAGATCGTATAGTTCTTTAAGCTTTCTCAGGCTGTCTTTATAGGGGGGATAGGCAATTCCGACTTCTGTCACGATTCCTGTGAAATAGGCGGCGGGAGTTACGTCAAAGCAATAATTTATGACAGGCGCATCGGGCAGAGTTATAAGCTGACCGTTTATTTTACGTACCTCGTCGGGGTCCCTTTCCTCCACAACGATCTCGCTGCCCGAATTTATCGAGAAATCGATCGTATCGACCGGACAGAAAAGGTAAACCGGCAGTCCGTGGGCTTTTGCGGCAAGGCAGAGGGAATATACGCCGATTTTTGCCGCGGTATCTCCGTTTGCGGCGACGCGGTCCGCTCCGATAAACACCATGTCGATCATACCCTTCTGCATGAGATATGCGGCATGATTATCCGGAATCAGAGTATAAGGTACGCCCATGCGGTCAAGGTCGTATGCGTTGAGCCTTGCTCCCTGCAGACGCGGGCGGGTTTCGTCTGTATATACATGTACGCGTTTCCCCTGCTTCATAGCGGTATATACGGCTCCCATGTTGAGGCCGTAATCAACTGTGCATAGCGGGCCGGTGCTGCAGTGAGTCGAAATATTCGCACCCTCCTTGGGGACGACGCTTGCTCCGTATTCGGAAAGCCTTTTTGCCGCGTCCACTTCATGATCCGCCATTTTGTTTGCCTTCTCCAAGAGAATTTTAAGCAGCTCATTGTATGAGACCCCATCGTTCTTTTTTGCATAATCCCACATAATGTTTACAGCCCAGGAAAGATTTGTCGCGGTGGGACGCACGCCGATCAGGTACGGGCAGGCGTTTTCAAGAGCCTTCAGCGCCGCCGCGGTATTTTTGTCTTCTGTATTTTTTACGGCGGTCACAACCCCGTAAGCTCCGGCTATACCTATGGCAGGAGCTCCTCTTACGCGAAGCTCGTATATAGCTTCTCCGATTTTTTCAACTGTTTCCAGCTGAATAACTGTAAATTCATATGGCAGTAATACCTGATCTATAATATTTACTGCGTCATTTTCCCAGAAAATTGTCCTCATTGGTATTCTCCTTGTAGTGTTAATCCAGATTGTCCGCGCTGCTGTTTCTGATACGGTGGAGCGGGAATTTGAACATTTCGGTGAAGTAATCTCTGACATATGCTACAGCCCGTCCGTTTTGATCGCACAGAACCGATTCCATCAGAAGCAACGGCGAGCTCTGCGGAATTTCTAATAATTTTGCGATTTCGCTGTCGGCCGCCTTGGGACTCACCCAGCCGTTTGAGTGTCTGATATTCATACCGCGTTTTTCAAGCATTTTAAAGCTCGAAGCTTCAAAATCCTCGGCATGCACATCCGGCAGCAGGTTACAGGGGTATACGGCGAGTTCAAAAACAATCGGCTTATCATCCGCCGTAAATACCCGTTGAACTTCATATACAGGCTCCAGCTCGGATATTCCCAGCAGCTCTATATGCTTTTTTCTCGGACTTGCAATCTCCAGCTTTATGTGCCGAATATTTGCGGTATAGCCGTTCTGCTGAATCAACGAGGTCAAGCTCATATACTCGTTCATTCCGTAATTGATGGTTTTTTCGCATATAAAGGAACCGACTCCGTGAATGCGGTTCACATAGCCTGCGTAAAGCAGCTCTTGTATGGCCTCACGAACCGTAGATCGGCCTACTCCGAGCTGTGCAGCCAGCTCCGGCTCAGACGGAAGCTTTTGGCCGGCAGGCCATTCGCCTGTTTCAACCTTATTGCGGATGTATTCAACTACGCTGTCAGATACTCTTTTTTTCATACTTTTTCCTTCTGTTCATTTTGATGTAATACGGTATCCCAACCGACGCGGGCGCGGATACGCGGCTGGCCATGCGGCTGCTGATTACGATAACCGTTAAGATATAAGGAATCATCTGAATCAATTGAGTATATTTTACCACAGATTGCAAGCGAAGTTGAAGAGCTTCCATAAAACCGAATAAAAGCGCCACGGCCGACGCGGAAATTGGATCCCATCCGCCAAAAACGAAAGCAGCAATAGCTATATAGCCTTTCCCGTCGGTCATGTTTTGAGAAAAGAAACTCAGCTGTCCGATAGAAAGGCACGCTCCGCCCAAACCCGCGAGTACGCCGGACAGAATAACACAGCCATAGCGAATTCCACAGGCGTTCAGTCCAAGGCTGTCAACAGCCTCAGGGTGCTCGCCCGCTGCCCGAATACGTGTTCCCAGAGGCGTCTTATAAAGCACGACCCAGCTCAAAATAAGGATCAGGATAAGCAGATAAATCAGAACATCCTGTTCAAATATTTTGTTAATAACAGGAATTTTCGAAATACCCGGCAGCTTTAGTGTCTGGAAATTTGCCACAGCCGCGGACTTTCCCTTATCCCCCCAAATCTTGCTCAAAAGCACTGTAGTAAGACCGACGGACAGCATATTTACTCCAATACCGCACACGATTTGATTGGCCTTGAACCGGATTGAAAACGATGCGTGGATTAAGGCTATTAACGCTCCGCCAAAACAGGCAAACAGCAGCCCGATCCATGGACTGCCCGAGCAATAGGAGCCAAGCACCGCAAAAAACGCACCCGAGAGCATCATGCCCTCCAAGCCTAAAGCCGTTATACCGGACCGTTCGGAAAAGCATCCTCCTATGGCGGCATAGGCTATCGGTGATGCCAGCCGGATACTAGACGCCAGAAGCAAGGCAACAGTAGTCAGTATTTTCATTTTACCTTCCTCTCTCTCCGGCGGAATGCCGAAATCAGCGCGGGGGCTGAAACCATAAGTATAATGATTGCCTGAACCACCTCGACGAATTCCGAAGCAATACCGGTCGTTCTCGTCATAACCATACCTCCGCACCCCAACACAGCGAACAGCACACTTCCGAGCAATACGCCCAAAGAAGTATTTCCTCCGAGAATTGCGACCGCAATTCCGTTATAGCCTATGCCTGTGGCAAATTCCTGAATAAAGCGGCCATAGGTGCCCATAACCTCCAGAACGCCGCCCAAACCTGCCAGCGCGCCAGAAATGAGCATTGCCAGCAGCTGAGTTCGCTGAATCGGTATACCGCAAGCCTGCGCCGAAAGGGGATTGGTTCCCGTGGCCTCCAGTTCAAAACCCAGAGCTGAGCGCTTGAAGCATATTTGGATAATTATCAGGGCGAATACGGCTATCAGGATTGCCCACGTTAGCTGATTTTTCGGAAAAATCCGCGCTATCCTTGCCGAGCTTTGCAGGATTTCGCTTTCCGGAGTCATGCCTTCCGCTTTGAACGGATAATTCACCATGAAGTTTGTCAGCAGTATGGCAACATAGTTCAGCATGATAGAAGTAACAAACTCATGTGCGTGCCGCTTGAGCTTCAGAATAGCCGGAATGTAAGCCCAGAGCGCACCGCCAAGTGCACCGGCCGCCATAACAAGAGGAATATGGATTATCGCGGGAAGCCCCTTGACATATATACCGACAAGTGCACCGGTAAATGCACCTATGTACAACTGTCCTTCAATGCCGATATTGAATACTCCGCATCTGAACGCAACTGCCGCCGCAAGTCCGCTGAAAATAAGCGGCGTCGTTTTCAGCAACACCTGCAATATTCCGCTTTTTGATCCCAGCGCTCCTGAAAGCATAGCGCCATAGCTGCTGATGGGGTTATAGCCACTAATTAAAAGAAAAAGCCCTCCGATTACCACCGCAATCAGTAATGCCAGTATGGGAGAAAAGCTTACTTTTTTTATCAGTCTGTTCAACTTGCATTTCCTCCCATATATTTGCCGATTTCTTTTTCCGTGAAAGCTCCTGCCTCACGTTCAGCTGCGATTCTGCCTTCATAAATAACGCCGATTCGGTCGCTCATTTCCATAATTTCATCAAGATCGGCTGAAATCAGAAGTATGGCGACGCCTTTATCACGCATCTCCAACATCTTTTTATGTATAAGGTCGGCGGCGCTTATATCCACGCCTCTGGTTGGATTGGAAATTACCAAAAGCTTTGCTCCCCTTGAAAATTCGCGTGCAATGACGGCTTTTTGCTGATTGCCTCCCGAAAAATCTCTGGCATTTAAATCAAGATTGTCTGGCCTGACATCGAACTCGGCCATCAGAGCTTCGGCAAACGAATTGATTTTTTCCCAGTTTAAAAGCTTAATTGCCCTGCCGCTGTAAAATCCGGATTTTCTTTGGCTGCCAAGCAGAAGGTTCTTAGGCATTACTTTTCCAAGCATCAAGCCTCGGCTGTGGCGGTCGGCGTGTACGAAAGCCACGCCCGAATCAAGGATTTCCCGGGTCGTCATTCCCTTTATCGGTTTCCCGAACAGGCGAATATCGCCCTCCCAGTTTTTTTCAATGCCCGCCAGGACATCGATAAGCTCTTTCTGTCCGTTTCCCTCAACTCCGGCTATTCCGTATATTTCCCCACAGTATACGTTAAGCTGAGCGTCAGAAAGGCGCTCGACCCCCATTTGATCTTTATACGACAGTTTTTCTGTCTGTAGGGCAAGCTCGCCGGTTTTGTGCTTTTCTCTTGTTATAGGAGAGATTCTGTGACCGACCATGAGCTCGGTCAGCTCTTCCGGAGATGTTTCTTTTGTATTGCGGACACCGACCATCTTGCCGTTTCTTAATATATAGACCCTGTCCGAAATAGCCATTGTCTCTTTAAGCTTATGTGTAATTATGATTATGCTCTTACCGCTTCTGCGCAGCTTCTCAACGGTTGCAAACAGCTCATCTATCTCCTGCGGTGTCAAAACGGCTGTCGGTTCGTCCAGAATAAGCAGCTCGGCACCTCTGTACAGCGCTTTTATAATCTCGACCCTTTGCTGACCGCCGACAGACAAATCCTTAATAAAGTCTTCCGGATTTACCTTGAGACCGTATTCTGCGGACAGCTCTCGGACTTCCTCGTTTGCCTGCTTAGTCTGGGTAAGAAAAAAGTGCGCTTTCTCCTTACCCAGCATTATGTTATCAGAAACGGTAAGCGTCGGAATTAGCATGAAGTGCTGATGCACCATCTGTATCCCCAGCGAAATAGCATCTTTGGGGCTTGATATTTCGACAGGCTCTCCTTTATAAAGAATCTGTCCTCCGTCAAGACTTTGGATTCCATACAGCGTATTCATAAGAGTGGTCTTGCCCGCACCGTTTTCGCCAAGCAGGCTTACCACTTCCCCGGGATAGCATGTAAAGTCGACCTGATCATTCGCGGTTAAGCTGCCGAAGCGCTTGGTAACTTTTTGCATTTCAATTAAAGGTACCATTGTTTTCTCCATATCTGTGGCAGGTTTTATAAAAACCTGCCACATTTTTCAGCTTATCAGCCCTGATAATGGCCGTACTGCTTAATAAAAGAGTCAACCTCTTCCGTAGTCGAAGGAACGACGAGTTCTCCGTTGGCCATTTTTTCTGTCAATTTGTTAACTGTATCGGTAATGCTTGAATCAATCTTGACGTTGCTGTCTTCCGTCGTGATTTCCACAGCTCCTTCCGGAGCTCCGTATAAATGCACGCCGCCTTTAAATGTTCCATCGATTGCAGCCTGGCAAAGTTCATAAACGGATTTATCAACGCGGCGGATTGAACTTGCAATAATGTTATCCGCATTCAAAGCATTCTGGTTGCCGTCGCAGCCCAGCGCATAACGCCCGACTTCCTTTGCGGCTTCAAATACCCCGAGTCCGGAACCGCCGGCAGCCTGCCATACGATATCGGCTCCGTTGTTATACATGCTCATTGCAAGCTCTTTAGCGGTCTGCGGGTCCGTGAAACTTCCCACATAAGAAACGTCTACTGTTACATCGGCATCCACATATTTTGCGCCGCACATATAGCCGGCAACAAAGGTTCTCAGAAGGGGATTATCCATTCCGGCAACCACTCCGATGTGGTTATCGCCAGACATACCGGACAGGCCGTTCTGCTTTGCGGCAAGTGCCGCAAAGGCTCCGATCTGGAAGGCGTTTTCCTGATTTTTAACAGTAACCGAAGCTACGTTCTCATTGTCTACAGTGCTGTCGATTAAAATGAATTTCTGATCCGGAAAATTGGCCGCAATCTCCGCCAGAGACTCTGCGTGTTCATATCCGACGCATATTATTACGGCATAATCGCCAGCCTCCGCAAATTGCTGCTGCAAGGTCTGAATGTCAGATTGCTGTTTCGGTTCAACTACATCCACCTGAACCGTGCCATCCGCAAACATCTTTGTTCCGGCATATGCCAGATCGTTAAATGACTCGTCCCCAAGTCCGCCAAGCCCGGTTATAAGGCCGATTTTCGGCACCTCTTGATTTGTTGCCGATGCTTCCGGCGTTGTCTCGCCCTTTGTTGCCGATGCTTCCGGCTCAGTCTTGCCCTTTGTTGACGCACAGCCTGCGGCGGTAATCAACAAAACCAAGGCCATCACCAAAGCCAGAATTTTTTTTACTCTCATCACACTTTCCTCCTTAAGATGTCTTACATTAATATTATAGTTGTCTGACAACTAACTGTGTTTTATATATATCACTTATCGTCAAAATTTGCAATTAGGGAATATTCATAAATAATCATGCGTTTTTTTATATAAACTAATGTTTTCCGCCGCTATCTCGCCTAGCTTACGTATGCGCAAAGAACTTAATGAATTAATAATTGAACATTTACTGTTTGCGTTTTATTTTAATTATAAAGACGAAACATTTAGTTTGTTGGGGTCAGAATCAGCATTCATGTCCATTTTGCTCAATAAGTTAAAAAGACAGCCCCAAATCAATGATTTAGGGCTGTCTTAGTTGCGATACACAGTAAAATGATAATGCCGAAAAGCCCTTGTTCTCAAGCGCTTTCCGGCTTTCGCTTCTCTATTTCCGTTCACTTTCATTTTATCGATAACAAATGGGCCAAAATTAAGTCCGCGCAAAAAAATATGTCCATATATAAGCTTGAAATACGTGAGGGTTTGTCAATACAGCGTCTGCTAAAAAGAATATGCTTATGCTTTATATTTAATCCTGCGGCGGATTACTTTGCTTTATTTCTCCAAGATTCTCTTGAAACAAATTTGAATAACTTAAGCTCCAAATGATCAAGGACTCAAAGACAGGCTGTAATGAGATTCCTATGTCAGTTAAAGAGTATTCAACTTTCGACATGATTCCGGGGTATACTTTTCTGCATATTATTCCTAAGCTTTCAAGGTCCCGAAGGTTCTCGGATAATACTTTTTTAGTTATTGAGTCAATATGGTATTGCAGCTCGCCAAATCTTTTACTTCCGTTAAATAGGTAAGTTATTATGAGGAATTTCCATTTATCACCAGTTATTCTCCGTATAATTTCAAAACTGGAGATCATATCTTGTTCATCATTGATCACATGCTCACCTTCTCTATTTAGTGGAATATGCACAATCGGAGTTACTTAAAAGTGCCTACTTTACATTTATTCTATAGCTGATATATTTTAATTAAGCTTAAATTACTTCTTATTTACTATAATAACACAAGAAAAATATCTGTCAATCGGCGGTCAGTTGTAGTTACCTTGTGGATTCAAAGGAAAAAGCACTCTGATATAGTACGATTTGCAATCATACCGGCGGGTCGTATCGGTTTTTAAAACTTGGATATTATCAGCTGCTTAAGTATATCTTTTAATTCTTCAGAGATGTCAGGTGATTGATATGTTTACGATTATCCTAGTATCCCACGCATCAGTTTCAACCGCTATGATTGATAATGTGATGATGGTAATGGGAAAGCAAGAGGGATTATATCCATTGGAGATTAATCCGGAAGATTCTCCAGACGAGCTCATAAAACATCTGGAGCAACTTCTGCTTTCTTTGAAGGAAAAAGAAAACATTGTTATACTGAGCGATTTTTCTTTGGGTACTCCATTTAACCTGATTTGCAATTTGAGTCAGAAGTATTCCTTCAATCACTTGACGGGGATGAATCTGCCGCTTCTTATTAATCTACTCAAGAACAGAACCTCTTCACTGCCAATTGAAGATATATGCAAAAAATCTTTAGAAATTGCAAAGGCACAAATGTATGATGTCAATGAATATTTAAAGGAGCTGAGTAGTTGAGCATAGTATTATCGCGGGTTGATGAGCGCCTGGTACACGGCCGGGTAATAAATGATTGGATTGCAGAAATAAAGCCGTCGCATCTTGTGATTGCCGATGATGAGCTTGCCAATGATAAATTCATGTCAAAAATCTATACGGCACTTGTACCAATATGGCTTAAAGTAGAGATTTTATCTTGTTCTTCAGCTGTGGAGTATATAAGAACGGTTGATAATAAAGAGAATCGGTTGTTTATACTTGCTAAATCGCCGAGAGCTTTTGTTGCACTCATAAAAGGCAAAATCAAAATTTCAGAGATTACTTTTGCAGACAAAGCATACTTCAAAAACAAATTGGAAATTTCTGAAATAAATAAATGCGCAATCAACTTGCTGCTTGCTGATGGCATTAAGTTATATGCAGTCAACTCTCCATCGGACAGCAAAACACCAATTGACGCATATAAAACAGAAAGGACAGTTTAACGTTGGTTACAGGAGAAGCGATAATAAAAAACAAGACAGGGCTGCACGCGCGACCTGCCGCGACGTTCGCAACAGCCGCTGCAAAGTTCAAGGCCAGAATAAGCGTTAAAAATTTGGACACAGACAGCAGTGAAGCCAATGCCAAATCCATTGTGTCCGTACTGACATTGGGAATGTCAAAAGATACAAAGATCCGCATAACAGCAGATGGAGAGGACGCCGAGGAAGCAATTTGTATGCTGTTGTCACTCATTAACAGCGGTTTCGGCGAAATATGATTCGAGGAGAAATAAAGCAATGACCGAATATGCGGGGACCGTTGGCTCGCCGGGATTGGCAATCGGCAAGGTCTATATATATAAACCATTCGTTCCGAGCGGTGTTAAAAACTCAATTTTGGACAGCGAAACAAACGAGAACTTGTCTCTGTTTGAACGCTCGATAGTAACGGCAAAGTCTGAGTTGGAGCAGCTTCAGAAGAAGTACGCTGGTCTGAATTCGGAGAAATGTGAGATACTCCGTACTCATCAGGTTATTCTTGAAGATGAGGAGGTATACGAAGGCATAAAGCATGCAATTATTGATGAACACAAGTGTGCACCATGGGCAGTTCAGGACACATATGATAAATACATCAAAATTCTCATGGATATCGATGACACGTTGATTCGCGAGAGAGTATCAGATATGCAGGATGTCCATAATCGTATACAGCGTTGCATGCAGAATATCCCCGAAACAACGCTGAGAGATTTTGATGAACCGTATATCGTGGTAACCGACGATTTGCTTCCTTCGGACGCTGTTTCGCTCGACCCCGCTTTCGTGCTGGGGATAGTGACGGAGCGTGGAGGCACGACTTCGCATACGGCGATAATCGCGAAAAGCCACGGCATTCCGGCGATACTGGGAATAAAAAACGCCTGCTCCGTTTTCCACTCCGGCCAGGAGATAGTCGTTGACGCGGTGAAGGGTTCCGTCCTCGCTGAGTTGACAGACGAGGAGAAGATGCCGTATACGGAAAAACTGGCCTCATACAACAAAAACAGACTTGAGGCGCAAAGTTTTCTTTTTAAAGATGCGCGGACCAAAGACAATATAAAAATTGAAGTCAAGGTAAACATCGGATCTTCCGCGCCAAAGGAGCTCGCCTCAGCAGGCTTTTCGGACGGCGTGGGCCTTTTCAGATCGGAGTTCCTCTACATGGAGAGCGACAGCCTTCCGGATGAGGAGGTCCAGTTCAAAGCCTACAAAGCCGTACTTGAGGCCTTCGGCTCAAAGCCCGTAATACTCAGAACGCTCGATATTGGCGGAGACAAGAAGCTGCCGTATATGGATCTGCCGCACGAGGACAACCCCTTCCTCGGCAAGCGGGCGCTCCGCCTATGCTTAGAGCGTAAGGATCTTTTCAGGACTCAGCTCCGCGCGGCGCTCAGAGCGTCGAATTACGGAAATTTGTGGATTATGTTCCCGATGGTGTCCGCTATCGAGGAGATTAAAGAGGCACTGGCGATTGCCAAAGAGGTTAGCGTGGAACTTGACAGAGATGGAATTACATATAGCCCTGATGTCAAATATGGAATCATGATAGAGATTCCCTCCGTCGCGCTGATTTCTGATCATGTCGCGGAGCTCGTGGATTTCGCCAGCGTCGGGACAAACGACCTGTGCCAGTACCTGACGGCTACGGACAGAATGAATCCGGAGCTGAAGCGCTACTATCAGCCCTACCATCCGGCGATGTTCCGCCTCCTGAAGTATGTGGTGAGGAGCTTCTCGGAAAGAGGCAAGAGCGTCTCCATCTGCGGAGAGGCGGGCGGCGACCCATCCTTCGTAATTCCGCTCATCGGCTTTGGCATGAGAAGTTTCAGCATGTCCGCGTCCGGCGTAGCCGGTATGAAGCATATGCTGTCCGGACTGGATATGAAAACCGCCGGTAAAGCGGCCGAAGAGGTTTTGCAGATGTCGGACGCTCAGGAAATAAAACAATACCTGCAGAAGATGTCGGAAAATCTGATTGCCGGCTGACGCTGTAAAGAAGTGAGGTTTGTATATTGTTTGAAGTTATCATAGTCACTCACGGAAGTCTGGCCCATTCTTTCTATGAAACAGCACAGCTCATAGTCGGTGAAAAGGAGGGTGTGCAGACCTTCGGTCTGAATCTCGGAGACAGTGTTGATATTTTTGCTGAGGAAGTGACCCTGGCGATAGAGAAGAGCCTCCAGAAGGGGGACGTACTCGTACTCACAGATATGCAGTCGGGAAGCCCCTGCAACGTGGTGGCTGCGGCAATGCTGGATCATAGATTCCGACATATAACCGGTATCAATCTCTCTATGGTCATAGAAGTGCTGGGCAGCTACGAGTTTATGAATATCGACGAGATATGTGAAAGTGTTTTAGAAATGGGTCGCGAAGCAGTCAAGGATATAAACAAGCTTGTGGAAGACATCGGTACTGAAAATTAAAACGAGGTGAGATAAATGAGAGAACTGGTATTGGTCAGAATTGATGACAGACTGATTCACGGTCAGATTGCGACACAGTGGATAGCGGCCACGCACGGCAACTGCATTCTTATTATCGACGATGAACTTTTCAAAAACGCCATGATGTCGCGTATGCTGAAAGCGATAGCGCCCCCCGGCGTCACAGTTAATATCAAAACCACCTGCGACGCAATTGAATACTTGAAAACAGAGCCAGAAAAGAAAGAGAACCTGATGATTCTTGTCAAGGTGCCTAAAGTGCTCGAGGCGCTTATTGACGGTGGCATTAAAATTCCGAAAATCATTCTGGGGGGCATGGGCCTTACACCTCAGCGCAAGAAATTCAATAAGAATGTTTCGGCCAGTACCGATGAGATAGAGTGCATGAAGAGAATTATACAGAAAGGCGTTTCCTTGTACTATCAGCTGGTTCCGTCGGATAAAGCCGTAAATGTTGAAAATTTATTATAGGAGGGGTTAATTTGACTTTTTTGCAAGCGTTACTCTGCGGTATATTCTATTACCTTAACGCCGGACCATGGGTCATAGGTGCGGGATACTATACCTTCGGTAAGCCTCTTTTGCTGGGCTTCCTAGTTGGTTTGGTGCTTGGCAATCCGCTGACCGGAACCATAGTCGGCGCCGCGATCCAGATTATCTATCTTGGCACCATGTCCACAGGCGGCTCCTATCCAGCTGATCCGGCTCTGGCCGGTATCATAGGTACCGCGGCCGCCATCGTAAGTGGACTCTCCCCAACCGAGGCCGTTGCAATTGCCGTTCCGATCGGTCTTGCCGGAACAGTTCTCTTCCAGCTGAGAATGATATCTGCCGTTCCGTTCACACATCTGGCTGACAAGTACGCCAAAGAGGGCAACACAAAGATGATCTGGTGGTCCAATGTCGGCTTCCCGCAGATCGTATTGGCGCTCATCTATGTCGTACCCTGCACACTCGCCTGCTATTACGGCGTGAATGCAATCTCCGGCGTCGTCGCTTCCCTTTCCAGCACAAGAATACTCCCCATACTCTCCACAATCGGCGGCCTGCTGCCTGTCATCGGCATCGCGATGAACATGAAGGCCATTTACAAGGGAGACGCGAGATACTTCTTCTTTATAGGCTTCATACTTATAGTCTATCTGAAGCTCGATCTCATCGTGACCAGCGCACTCGCTCTCATCTTCGGCATACTCTATGTACGGCTCAAATTCACAAAGAAGGAGGAAGCCTAATATGGACGAAAAACTCGAGGTAAAGGTCGCGGAAGAACAGGGCTCAATCAGAAGAGTTTCCAAAAAGGCCCGCATCAAATGTCTGCTGAACTGGCTTTTCTTTGCTCACAGCTGCTATAACTACGAAAGACTCCAGGGCACAGGCTTCCTGCACGCGATGAGCCCCATAATAAACGACCTCTATGATAAAGACGATAAAGAAGGCAGGAGCGCAGCTCTGCAGCGCCACACGGCGTTCTTCAACACTGAGGTGCGCACCGGAAGCGCAATCGTCGGCGTCTGCGCCTCCATGGAGGAGCGCATCGCTTCCGGAGAAACCGAACTTGCCGAGGAGGCCATGCCCTCCATCAAATACGGCCTTATGGGCCCGCTCGCCGGTATCGGCGACACCTTCATTCAGGCGATACTCTCCCCGCTGCTCCTCTCTCTCGCTCTGGGTCTTGCACAGAACGGAAATGTCATGGGTCCGATACTCTATCTTATAGCGTTTATCGGAATAGTTATTGCTCTTGGCCTGTTCTGCTTCAACCTGGGCTATAAAAAGGGCGACGAGGCCATCATGAAGTTCATAGAAAGCGGCGTGATAAACAAGATAATTGAAGGTGCCGGAATAATGGGTTGTATGGTCATGGGCGCGTTGGTTGCAAAGTTCGTCACACTCAACACGACAGTTACCTTCCAGCTTGCGACGGGTGCCTTTGACCTGCAAAAGAATTTCTTTGATGCCATCATGCCTTGCATTCTCCCACTCATTCTGACGCTTGTCGTCTACAAGAGAATGGACAAGGGTATCTCCGCACTGAAGATGCTGCTTATCCTGATTGCCGCGGGGCTGGTATTCGGTCTGCTGGGTATTATCTAACGCTCTGTCAAATATAACAGGCTGTGCTGCCGGGGGAGATTGCTTCGGCCCCCGGCAGCATTCGGATAATTAATTAGAAGGCGACAAATTAACGTCTGCGGCAGGTACCCGAAATGCACAGAACCCGCTCAGAGCAAAGGAGAACACCATGAAGAAACTAAATCCCTACTGCATAGATAACGATATTACATTGACAAGACATCTCAGCTCCCCTGAGGTGACCATGGGTCACGGAGCGATTAAAACGCTCGGAAATATAAAGAACGCACGGCTGGCAATAGTTCTCGACACATATCTGCTCAACTCGGATTTTATTCAAGGCCTAACCGAAAAAATACTTGTAAATGTCGAATATAAAATAATCTGCGACGTCAGAGACGAACCCTCATACGCCGCGATTGACCCTTATATCGAAAAGATACAGGCTTATGCTCCGACACATATAGTTGCCATAGGCGGCGGCTCGACTATAGATACCGCGAAGGCGCTCTGGACTTTCTGCGAGCATCCCGGAATAAGCTGGGAGGATTACACCTCCGGCAGGCCCATCGAAGCGTTTTCCGGCAGAACGGTTATGGTAGCGGTCCCGACCACCAGCGGCACCGGAGCCGAAGCCACCGGCGCCGCTGTATATAAAAAGTACGATGGAAGTAAAGCTCTTGTTATAGATAAGTGCATTCGCCCTTCGCAGGTCATTCTCGAATTCGACCTGCTGAGCTCACTGCCCCCGAAGGTCGTGGCGCAGGCCGGCGTTGACGCCCTGGCACATGTCATCGGCGCGTTGAGCGTCGAGTCCATCAATATACTCGACAAGATGATCTGTACCGAGGTGGCAGTTAAGATTTTGAAGGCTCTGCCTGCCTCATACAAAACAGCGGACAGAGAGGCCAGAAACACCATGCACGTCTGTGCTTATCTTGCGGGCGATGAGATAAACAACGCCGGTGGAGGACTAGAACATAAGCTAGATATGTTTGCAAAGGCTTATCACATTCCGCACGGCCAGATTATCGGCGTATTCCTGCCCTACACCATGCTTTATCTGCTGCCGGAAAACCACTATCTCGACATTGCGGAGCAGCTCGGACTTCCGGGCGAAACCGCCGAAGAAAAACAGCGCGCGCTGGTTGAACTGATTTGGAGCATTTACGACGAACTGGGAATGCCAAAGACCGTTCAGGATACAGGCGTCCCCGAAAGAGAGTATCTTGACAATCTCCCCAAATACGAGGAAATGGTCAAGAATATCGGCCATATTTACTGGATAAAGGGCTTTAAAGGGGACGACTCCCTGAGAGAGCTCTATTTGCAGTCATATTATGGGATATAACGGAGGTCAAATATGAAAGTTGTTGCCATCACAGCCGAAAGAAAGACAGAGGTCTTTGAAATCGAAAAGCCGAGTCCCGCCGCGGGACAGGTACTCATCCGCATACACGCGTGCGCGCTCTGCACCTTTGAACAGCGTGTATTCACGCAGATGACAAAAAAAGCTCTTCCCTATGTAGGAGGGCATGAGTTTGCGGGACTTATCGAGGAACTGGGCGATGGAGTGAATCCCGCTGATTACCCCATCGGAGCGAAGGTTGCCGTGCGTGTACTCCAGTCCTGCGGAACCTGCTATTACTGCCGCCACGGACAGGAAAATCTCTGCACCAGAGCATACGCCAAGTCCGCGGCTACGGCGGGAAAGCTCCTGCCGAGCGGACTGGGCGAGTACATAGCCGTAAATACTAATCAGGTCTACTTCCTATCCGCCGACACGCCTTACGAGCAGGCCGTATTCACTGAGCCTTTCGCTTGCGTCCTCAACAGCATTGAGCGCGGACAGATTGAACTGGGTGACGATGTCGTCGTTATCGGCGGCGGCATTATGGGAGTCCTCCACGTCATCGCGGCTAAGATGTCCGGTGCTCGCGTCATACTCAGCGAGCCGGATGGGAAAAGAGCCGAGATGGCAAAGAGATACGGTGCTGACGTCGTCCTCAATCCCAAAGAAGTTGATGTAGTCTCAAAGGTCAAGGAACTCACAGGCGGAGAGGGCGCGAATGTCGTTTTCAATACGACTCCGGTTGCGGCTATTGCCGGTCAGGCCGTTGCCATGACAGCGCAGATGGGCAGATGCATTTTTTACAGTTCCATACATCCCGATGAGCCTATTCAGGTCAGCCCCAACGGCGTCCATAACAGCGAGATAATTATAACTGGCTCCAAGAGCCCCAGTATCAAGGCTTTTGACACCTCGGCGAGGATACTCTCCAAGGGCCTTGTGAATCTTACACCTCTGCTCACGGAGAGCTATGAAAAAGAGGATTCGACGACCGCTTTTGAGCGCGCCTGCTCGATGGATACCTATCGCGTGATGGTTAAATTCTGATATTTTCACTGGTCAGTGACCAGGAAAGGGGTAATATATGTTAGTTTCAATGGTTGAACTTATGAAGAAAGCCCGTGAGGGCGGCTACTGCATACCCGCGCCTGCTGTCGAAAACGAGCACAGCGTCCGCGCGTGCATCGAAGCAGCCGAGCAGATGAACTCTCCTGTTATTATGATTTCCCTATTTAAGGTCAATCCCGATATCGTCACTTTCGGCCATATCGTACAGGAGATGGCAATGAAGGCAAAGGTGCCCGTGGCTATGTGTCAGGATCACGGCGCGACTTTCGAAGAAGCAATGTGGGGCATCCGCGCAGGGTTTACAGACGTAATGGTCGACCGCTCGACTCTGCCCTTTGAAGAAAATGTTGAAAAGGTCAAAGATATAGTCAGAATAGCCCATGCTGTGGGGGTTGGGGTTGAAGCCGAATTGGGCCATGTCGGCATTGCAACAAACTATGAGCATGACGGCAGCCATGGCCTCACGGTGCCCGAGGAGGCAGTCCGCTTTGTGGAGGAAACAGGCATAGACACGCTTGCAGTTGCAATTGGAACCGCTCATGGTACATATAAAGGCACTCCCAAGCTTCACTTTGATCTTTTGAAAGAGCTTCGTGAACGGATAGGTGTGCCTCTGGTACTCCACGGCGGTTCAGGTACCGGTGATGAGAACTTGCGCAAAGCCAGCGAGGAAGGCATCTGCAAACTCAACATTTCCAACGATCTGAAAAAGGGGGCTATTGCTTCTCTGAACTCTCAGGAGGATCTTATGGGAATGGGCGCGTACAGGATGTACGCCAAGCTGGCCGAGGGCTACAGGAACGTTCTTCTGCATTATATTGATGTTTGCGGTTCCGCGAACAAGGCGTAAGTTAAACGAGCAAAATACGATTTAATTCCAGAAATATAGAAGCTTAAAGAAGCAAAACACTCATAACAAACAGAAAGATTGAGATTTTGTCGGTAGCGCAGGTATGAAATTGGCCCCAATATCTGCATATATTCTGCAGAGTCTATTCGGGATGTCATTCTGGACATCCTGAATAGACTCATTTTTTAACAAAAACAACAGACTCCTGACTTTCGCATATTATGTTGTCTCGTTTCCATCTCCGGCAAGAAACTATTTGATACAGAGATCCGCTTTTGGTATATTCCTGTAGCCGCTCTTTTGGGTACTCCCAAGTTGATACAAAAATGCTAACGCAGGGATATGAATCATTTCCGTTTCACCTTTTGTATTGATTTACGATGATTTTAATTATTCGAACGAAGCGGACATCTTCGCCAATCAGATGAAGTATGTGAAACCTCTGAAACCATACGAGGTATTCATTGCAAATGTGGAAGCGGGAAATGATAAGAAACTCATCATAAAATACTTGGTGGAATCCTATTCACTTACTATTAGGCAGAGACATAGTGAACGACGACGAATGAGGATTAAGGTTTTCAGAATCAACAAAGAACACCTTAAGTGTTTTTTCATCGTCAACAGAGCTGATTTTTACTGTATAACGTATATATCCGGTTGACACAACATCGTGACTTTCCGGTACGGTAATTTGAAGCATACGGTTATCTGAAGAGTATGTAGCAATAAATAGATTGGAAGCATCAATGTTTCTCGTGTCAATATAGAAAGCATATTTATCATCTGCTATTTGCATATTAACAACACAAACATCATTACCCTCGATAGAGAAACGCTTAAAATAGGGTAAGCCGTTGTTCCTTTGCGGTGAGATTTCCCAGGTGTTATCAAAATCAAAACCGTAAAAAGTTTTTAGCCGCCTCATTTCATCTGCCGTTGCCGCGATAGTTTTCCCGGTAGAATTGGGGAAGTTTGGGCTACCCTGTTCGGAAACATCTTTGAGATAATAGCAATTTGTAAGATTTATTCCGGTGGAGTATCCTGCTATTCCACCTACACTTCTCAGCACTGTAGCCGAAGCATTAATAATACCTGTGCTGTAACAACGCTGCAAAGAGCCGCTCGGGCATTTGCCTGAAATACCGCCAGCAAATAAGGCTATATCAGGATCGAAAACCGATATGCCTCCGGTATTACAGCAGTCAAAGACATTAGACAAGTTGGAGCCGGTTATTCCCCCCACGCAGTATATCAAGGACTCTGTTGCACCGTTTTCAACAATCACGGACACGGAGGATGAGCAGTTTTGAATATCTCCTGCGTTTTCTCCGCAAATTGCGCCGATTTTTAAAGCGTTTTTAATTGTACCAGATAATATGTTTATGTTTTTTATTACCCCGTGATTGCGACCAAACAGTCCCCCCAAATCCCCATAATGAAAATCAACATTAAATCCTTTTATGGAGTAGCCGCCTCCATCGTAAGTACCATAGAAGCCAACCGTACCGCAGAGTACATTCCAGCCGTTTGCTGCTGTCTGATTTGTCATGTCTATACTGTTAATTTGTAAAAAGCATTTATTTAAGTATTTGTCGACATGTTTCAGCTGCTCAGCGGTGGACACCAAATAAGGATGTTCGGGCGTGCCGTCACCGCCGGCAAATTCAGGTGCCGAAGGCGTATCTATAAGAATATCAGGCTGTCCCGGAACAAGCTCGGCAGTGCCATTTCCATATAGCTTGGGATGCAAAGATGTGTCTGCAGCATTTATTCTGAATTGTGCTCCAAGGATATTCCCAACGAAGCTATTGTTTTTAATTTGAGTTTGGGTAATTACGGTGCCGTATGTGTTCGTTTGCCCGATAACCTTCTGCTTTTCATATCTGTAGTCAGATGTATATGTTACATCGGGGCTTTGGTATCCCGCATAACCGCCAACATTTGTTGTGCCGTTTACGTCACCTGATGCATACGATTTTGAGATTAATCCGCGTGAATATGCTCCGACAAACCCGCCGACTTTATCATTGCCACTAACACTGGATGCTGTAAAGTTGTTCTCGCACTTTTGGGTGCCGAGTCCGGCTGAAAACCCGCCGGCAAATCCTCCTGCGCTAATATCTGAGCAGACATTGCCAGTACAGTAATTTGATGTAATCGTTCCAAGCACAAATAAGCCGATAAAGCCGCCGCCGAATTCCTTCGCAGTGACATTACCTGTCGCGTAGCAGCAAGTAATCTCCATTTCGTTTGTTTCACCGATGAAACCGCCGACATATTTATCTCCTGTTACGTCGCCTCGCGCGAAACAGGAGATTGCTTTGCCTAATGCGTTTCCGGTGGTTGCCGCTAAGAAACCGCCGACATAATCCATCCCATGCACATTTCCCAAAGCATAGCAGTCGGCCATTTGGCCCCATGAGATTTTTCCGGCAAATCCTCCGCTATAATACGTGTTGCAGTAAACATTTCCCGCGGCACTGCTGCTGAAAATATTGGCGTTATTAAAACCGACAAAACCGCCGACAGTATCATTTCCGTGGACTGTTCCGCTTGAATGGCAGTCTGTGATTTGAACTTCACCCCAGGCATCACCTATTAACCCGCCTACCATCATCTCTCCAGTCACATCAACCGACGAAGAGCATCTTTCAAATGATCCTTTTTTGTTGCTGTATCCAACTAGGCCACCTACATGGCGCACGATTCCAGTTCCGGTCAGCGTACCGGCGGTGCAGACATTAATTATATGCGAATCATTCAGGGCAGAGCCTGCGAGGACTCCTGAGCCGGAGGTGTATTCCTGCTGACTGCTTATAGTACAATTTACTCCGCTAAGCTCAAAATTTTTAACCGTACCGCTGTTAATATAGGCGAAAAAGCCTGTTCCCATGACAAATGAAGAGTATGTGCCCTGTATAGTCTGGTTAATGGAAATGTTTCGAATTTCCTTGTTATTTCCGTCAAAGGTTCCCTGAAATCCTCCGGTGGAATCACTCCCGATTCCGTAGCCTACAGGAGTAATGGTAGCTCCCTGCATATCAATATATTCACCGTTGTCCGGTTCCAATATATAGCAGGAGCTTAGATATTTTCTTGCAGAATCAGAGTCGCCAACCGTAGTGTTGCGGACAAAGTTTAATATATCGTCGGCATTTCTCAGCTTGTACGGATTATCCGGTGTGCCGTCACCGTCCTCGGCTGAGGTTTGTATAACAACGTTTGCCTCCGCATATATACTCGGATCACTCATAAGTGCCGCTCTAATTATGGCCGTACCTCTGGCTATTGCAGTAACAATACCATGAGAATCAACAGTAGCTACTCCTTCATTGCTGCTTGACCATACCAGAGTTTTATCTGGAACATATTCCAAATTGATCTTAGCCGTCAAAGCACCGATCTGTTTGTCCGTCAAGACCAAATTGGCCGGAGTAATTTCAATTGCAGGAGGAATGGGAGCTTCATACTGAGGCTGATATGAAAAAGTGCTTATTATTTTTTTGCTGATGATGTCAAGCGTTTGTTTGAGCTCGGAGCCTTCCGAAATATCCAGATAGTTATTGCTGCATTGCAGTATATACCACGGATTCTCGGAGTTAATCTTCAAGTTCCTCAGTTTATTGTTTCTGCAATCCAGGCTGTCCAATAAGGAATAATCGTATAAATCTAGGCTTTCAAGCTGGTTGTCGCTGCAGTCAATCCTGTTAAGGCGCGGGGAGCCGGTCAGGTCGAGAGCTGTCAGACGGTTTTGGGAGCATACAAGGTTCTGAAGACTGGCCAATCCGTTTAGATTAAGCTGAGTAAGGTCGTTGTCATCAAGATATAGCGACTGCAGCTTGTGGTCACCAGTAACGTTAATCTCTTTCAGCGACGAAGAATGAGTATCAAATACTACCAAGTTTTGCAGCCCGCTTACATTTACACTTCCGAGCTGTGAACCAAGAATTTGCGATGAAACCAATTTGGAAAGAGGCGTCAGATCTAAAGAATCAAGCTTAACATAATGAATGTTTAGCTCGGTAAGCTCTGAAAAATACGCGAGAGCACTTAAATCGGTAATATCTGATGGTTTGTCCGGTTCAATGACCATTGCTTTAATAATACTCAAATCATCGGGATAAATATCGGAATTCACTGTATAACCGTTGTACTTGGAATCGTTCCTCTTCAGACAATCAATTGTGATTTCTTTGAATGCCTTGTCCGCAAAATAAACAGGCGTTGTGCCATCGGAAGTTACATTCAGTTCGCAAACGTCATATTTATCGTGATCCGAGTCGGACCTCGCGGTAATGTGCGTGGTTCCAACAGCCTTAGCGGTAACGATTCCCGTTTCCGATATGGTCGCAACCGAGGTGTTGTCCGACGACCATATTACTTTTTTATTTGAGGCGTCCGCCGGCAAGACCTCAACCGTAAGCGCGTGTATTGACCTCCTGGGCAATTCAACCGAGCTTTCGCCTATATTAACAGAATTTACAGCTGTGTAAGTAAGCTGCGGAAGAATAGTGAAGCTCTGAGCTTTGTCGTTTACAACGGACAGCTTGCGGTTGAGCTCCGTTCCATTTTGAAAGTCTATGTAATTATTCGAAATTGAGAACGTCTGCCAATCGTTATTCTCATTAAAGTCAATATTAGTTAGCAAATTGTAGGAGCAGTCAAGTTTTGTTAGCTGATTAAGCATACTTACATCAAGACTGCTGATTGTATTGTCGGTGCAGTCAAGAGAGACAAGTGAGGTGAAATACTCAATTCCGGTCAGACTGCTTATACCACAGTTTCTGATTGATAAATCCGTAATCAGCTGGACATCATTCGGATATATATCGGATTCAATGGTGTAATTAAAATATTTATACTGGTCTTCGTCTGACGGGATCGCAACCCGATATTTTAAATGGTCGATTACGGCTTGCTTAAAGTTCATATCGTCAAATTCCACCACAGCCAGCTCGCCCGATACGGTAACAGTACACTGAGCATAAATTTCGTGATTATACTGTGAGGCAGCTTTGATTACAGCGGTACCGTTAGCTAAAGCTTTTACGGTACCTATTGATGATACTTGCGCGACAGAGGGATTGCTCGAAGTCCATTCAATATTTTTGTTTGTCGCGTTATCCGGCAGTATACTTGCCTTGAGAGTAATACTCTCCCTTTTTTTCATGACTGTCTGCTCTTTATCAATCAATACACTTTCAACCGGAGTGTAAGATACCGGCGAAAGCCCATGATATACATTCAGCTCTGCGCAGGTAGATACCTTGCCTGACAATCCGGAAATTCGGTCGGAATTATACAAAACTCGCTCAATAATTTCTGCTGTGGACAAGGAAGGATTTTTTGCTAAAATTAAAGCCGCGGCTCCAGTTACATATGGAGTTGCCATAGATGTACCACTCATAGTGCCATAACTATTATTGGGAAGCGTGCTGTAAATATTGCTTCCTGGAGCTGCGATATCGACTGAAACAGATCCGTAATTTGAAAAATCTGACAACTGATTGTTTTCATCAGTGGATGCGACTGAAATAATATTCCCGCATTCATAGCTGGAAGGATAATGCGGCTGGTAATCATTATTTACGTAATCATTGCCCGCCGCGGTAACAAACAGACGATTGCTCTGGCTGATAGCATCTTCAAATAGCGAACTGTACTCCCCGCCGCCGTAGCTGTTATTTGATATGGGTACCCTCATTGAATTGGCATACTGCACTGCTTTTATGGAATCGGAAACATACCCCCGACCGTTGGCATTCAGAGTCTTTATGGGCATTATTTTCACGTTCCAAGCAACGCCTGCCACCCCGGTGCCATTGTTGCCGGCCGCGCCTATGATGCCTGAAACATGGGTACCATGGCCGTTGTCGTCCATGACTTCGTTGCTGTTATTAACAAAATTCCATCCGTGCACATCGTCAATGAATCCATTCCCGTCATCGTCAATTCCATTATTCGGGATCTCATTCGGATTCGTCCAAATATTAGATGCCAGATCTGGATGGTTGTAATCCACTCCCGTATCAATAACCGCAACAACAACAGACGAGCAATCAATACCCTCATCCCACGCCAGAGGTGCAGAAATTTTATCCATGCCGTATTGCCTATTGTAATATGGATCGTTAGGGACAACTTCGGCCTTTACAACATAGTCGGGCTCAGCTTTTTCAATATTTGGCAAGCTGTTTAAAAGATTTATTGCCTCCAGAACCTTGTCTCTGCCGGTGTTTTTCAACGTCAGCAGCATCAACATGCCGGCATCCCCTGAAACGGATTCTATGTTCATGCCTGTATTTGATACAGGCATGTCCAATCTTTCACTATAAGCAATATCAAGTCCGCCGTAGGGGATGTTTTCTGACATAAGCCCCATCGTGTTTTTTACCTTGACAAGCACACGGTTGTCAGCGAAGTCTGCGCTTTGCTGTACTTCGCCTTCTGAACTGATATCCGATTGACCGCTATATGTAACATTGGATTCATATTTAACTGGGTTATCTGCTGCAAATGCGCTTTGGGCAAAAAATAGAGAGATAGCCAGAATGATTGATAAAATTCTTGTAATCCGCTTTGACATTTTCAGTCCCCCGTTTTTAAAACTACAGTGCATTTTTCGCTTGAGTTACTATAAAATCCTACTGAGCATCCCGCTTCATATAGTTGCTTTAAAATCCTGGACTGCGCTGAAAAAAGGGCAGTGGGTCTCGCAAAGTCATCTGCATAGAAAACACTTGTTTTTGAGCAGCTTCACCGCCCTGATTCTTTCTTCTGTATGCAACCGGGCTCAGATAACCTCGTACTGAATGCATACGCTTTCGGTTGTAAAACAGCTCCACATACGAGAAAACATCCCGCCCAGCTTTTTCCATTGTATCATATTTCTTACGGTAGATACATTCTTTTTTCAGTGTCGCAAAAAAGCTCTCCATACAGGAATTATCATACAAACAGCTCGGGGCTCATGCTGCTGGTAATTCCGTGTTACTTCAGCATTTGCCGATATCCCTGACTGCTGTACCGGCAGCCTCGGTCACTGTGAAAAAGCAGCTCATTCAGGTTCTCTCGCCCTTTGATTGCATTGTCAAGGGCGCGTTTTACACGCTCGGTATCAATCTGTTTAGTGACTGTATAGCCGATAACCTCTTGGTTAGTCGTCGATATTATATGGGCTTGTTCTTCATTTTCCATTATTGGGTTGTCCGTTATTAATTTAATAATAATTGGCGATGTCTGACAGCTTGGTTCTCTTTCCAATTTTGTTCATAGCTTTGAGCATAGCGACCAATTCACAACCGGTGTCTTCCATAGTTGTTAGTCCATGCGCAGTTGTTGGCAGCGCAAGCTGTACAAGCATAATTACTGTGGTAGTGAACATCAGTCTTCTGTTCTTTTTCATTGTGTTCTTCCTCTTCACCAACATTTTGCCCGGCTTCGTTGCCTTTCGCTATATTTCAGGTATTCTCATCTATTTTTGTCGAGCCAATAGATAAGCTCCGCTGATCACCTCAGCGGAGCTTATCTATATTCTTATATTCTATTCGTTTATGTAATATTCGTCGAAATGCTTTCCAATTCATATGTTTACCCCATAATCTGCTTAAAAAAGTAAAACACCCGTTTGCCGAATGTTTCAAATACGGTACCAATATTACACCGCAAATTATCTTCGGCAACCGGCTACCGTATCGATGCTGTCGCACCGACTTAGGTCCACGGCTTTGCGTCCCAGTCTTTTGGCTAGTTTGCTTTTTTCTCTTATTATCACATAATAATGCCAATTTAGGCACCTGTCAACATTCACTGGGCATTATCTACAAATTTTCCGATTTTTCATTTTGTTTTTTCACACCTTTAATTACATAGTCTCCATTATGTCCTGTAATATTTTTTATACCCAATAATTCTCAAAATGTTGGAATAAAACTGCTGAACCGCTGAGTAATGAAAACTTGTACTCACATCAACTATAAATGCTGGCTCTCCAAATGCTATTAATTCCGCCAGAGATTCATTGATTAGCTCGACAGTATCTGCTGAAATCTTATTTCCACTGCAATCCACTTTGCGTTTTTATTGATTTTCCGCTTAATTCATTGTATAATGAAGCAATATTAGAAGATTTACTAACAGTCAGGGGAATTCCTATATGCTCAACCGAAACATCCCAGAACCGTTATATGTTCAGGTTCACAATATTTTACTTGACAGAATTAATACGGAAACTTATCCCATCAACACTAAAATTCCGTCCGAAAGCGAGTTGTGCGTAGAGTTTGGAATCAGCCGGATGACCGTGCGTTCCGTAATAACGGAGTTGGTGCGGGACGGCAAGCTGTACCGCATACCGGGAAAAGGCACTTTCGTCTCAGAGCCAAAGATTGTTGCAAATTCGACCTCATATATAGGAATACGCGAGCAGCTTGAGCAACAGGGTTACGAGGTCAAGACCGTGCTTCTCAGTGTGGAAAATGCAAAACCGTCCGCATCTGACGCAAAAACACTCGGTCTTGAAGGCGACGATAAAGTCTATATCATCAAGCGGCTTCGTTATGTCAAGAACGAGCCTCTGAGTCTGCACACTTCATATATCCCGGTAAAATATTGCGCTGGTCTGGAAAAGCAGGATTTTTGCAATGAACAGCTGTGCGTGATTTTATCTCAGTCTTATGGGTTCATTCGTAAGACTGTAAACGAAACCTTGGAATCAGTTTTAGCAAACAGCGAAGAAAGCAGCAATCTTGATGTCCGTAAGGGCTTTCCGCTTCTGTTGCTGTGTGACAAAATTTATGACGCCGAAAACCGGCTCTATGAATACAGTAAAGTGGTATTCCGCGGTGATAAAATTCAAATTAGTCTGCAATACAGTTTTTAATAAATAGCATAAAATAAGACGGCAGCTGGAGTATTTACCAGTTGCCGTCTTATTTTAACGTAAATTATTGAGCCGTATCAGTTTAGCGCCGCCATTTTCGTGAAAACATCCCTGCTCTTGAGGCCGTAGTAGCAGTCCCTATAAATCTCAAACATCTTGTTGTAGACCTCGACATTCTCGGGTATCGGCTCAATGACGTTACCAAAATGCACCATGTTTTCAACAATATCATCAATACTGCTGTAAAGTCCGGCACCGATGGCTGCAAGCCCGGCCGCGCCGATTACAGCCGCGTCCGGTACGTTGAGCGTACGAATTTTGCGGTTCATAATGTCCGCAATTATCTGGCACCACTCCCGCGATTTGGAAGCACCGCCGGTAACGGTGATGTAGTCCTGCATCTTAACACCGGCAGCCAAAACGCTTTCAAGTATATGTCGCGACTCCAACGTGACGCCTTCCATGACCGCACGGACTAAATCAGCCTTGGTGTTGGATGAGCGCAGTCCAAGGAACATGCCTGTCGCGTTGGTATCCCAGGTGGGATATCCGGAGCCGAACAGCGCCGAATAGAAGAGAACGCCGTTGGAGCCGGGCTTCGATTTTTTTATGTACTTCTCGCCCATTATGACAAACGGATCAACATTTTGTGCCTCCGCCTCCGCGACATCCTCCGCACACAGAGTATCACGGCACCAGCGGTAGCAGGTTGCGCCAGAAACCTGTGATCCCTCGACCTGGAACACACCGAGCTTCGGAGTGGAGGGAATCATCATGCCTGTCAGCTTGGCAAAATCGGGCTTAGCAAGACCGATTGCCAGAACACCGAAAGTACCTATCGTAAGAGATACGGACCCGTCGCTGATAACACCGGCACCCATAGCCGACACCTGCTGGTCACCCGAACCCGAAACAATCTTTGTGCCCACCGCAAGGCCGGTCTTTGCTGCAACTTCCTCTTTTATGGTACCAACGACCTGACAAGGCTCGCACAGGGGCGGGAACTTTGCGGCATCAAACCCGAGCTTTTCGATAATTTCTTTCGACCAGTTGAGGGTGTTTACGTCCATAAGCCCCGTAACCGTGCCGTCGGATATCTCAACCGTAAACTCATCTGAACCGAAGCCGTACATAATGAAGCTCTCGACCGTGGAAAAATACTTTGTCCTGCTATAAACCTCAGGGCATTTTTTCATAACCCAATAGTACTTTGCCAATGCGAAAATGTTGTATCCGGGCATTCCCGTTATCTCGTTGCGGCGCTCCGGACTGATTTTTGCGTTGATTTCCGGCATTACTTCTTCCGCACGTGAATCCAACCATACATAGAATTTGTCGTCAATGACCTTCAGATTATCGTCAACAAGGCAGAAGCTGGAGCGGTTTACTGAGAAGCTTACAGCCGCGATGTCCCTGTTATCCACCTTGGCGTCGGTTACGGCGTATTTTACGGCTGCAAAGGTAATATCAAGCAGAAATTGCGCTCCGACCTCAACCCAGCCAGTCTGAGGATAGTCGAGCTTATATTCACAATAGCCTTTTCCAACTATGTTTCCTTTCAAATCTATGACCATTGCCTTAGACCCCGTTGTGCCAACGTCTATGCCAACTAAATACTTAGCCATATTTCTGGCCTCCTAACTATATATTTTTACAATTAAATTGCGCGGACAGATATTGTGTCTATATCGTTGCTTAGGGCAGACCTGCCTGTACTAGGCTTCATATGCTGGAACCAAGCCAATTTCGCGCATCATATCAAGGTGGTCTATTATCTCAGGAGCCGCACGCGTACCGATAAGATCCGCGCCGGCGAGAAGGAACGCATATGCGTTCTGAGGACGCGGGAACTTTACACCTGCGACCTTGCTCTTCGTTCTGGTGCCCGCGACAGCCTTTTGCATTATCAGGAACTGATCCATTGTGGGTCCTTCAAACTGACCGGAGGAGGTTTTTACATAGTCAATGCCCGCTTCCGCAACCAGTTCCGCAGCAATGCGAATCTCTTCGTCCGTCAAAAAGTTCACTTCCAGAATGCATTTTGTTATATTCCCCTGAGCTGCCTCTACAAACACCCTCAGTTCTTCCTTGACGTCCTCGTAAAGCTTGGAACGAAGCGCACCAATATTCATAACTATATCCAGCGCGTCGGCGCCCAGTTTGACCGCTTCTTCCGTTTCCTTACCCTTTAGATAAGCTGTATTTCCGCCAAACGGAAAGTCCAGCCCCACACCGACATGAATATCCGTTCCCTTTAACTGCTCCGCAATAAGCGGTATCCAATAGTTAGTGGCTGCATAAAACGCAGCGCAATTATATTTTTTAGCTTCATTGCAGCCGGCTATTATTTCTTCCTTAGTCGTATTCTTCGGAAGAACTGAAAGATCAAAGCACTTCCCGATTTCCCACTTTGTCATTTTTGCGAGATTAATCATGATAATTCCTCCTAATATGTATATTTCATCATTGCTGCCCTTTGGCCGCATTCATGAAGCGTCTTTGATAACTTGTAACTTGGTTTGTGGATGTGAAACGCGCCAGATAGTCAGGCGGAGCCGTGATGACGACTTTTTTGTTCATGTCTAAAAACTCCGGCTCCGTAAGTAGCTTGTCAATGTCCGGATAATTGTTCGGGCCTTCCATGGAGCAGACAATTAGGCGTGTGTCGGGCATATTGCAGTTTTTTAAAACCCGCAGATTGTGGCGCATACCGTCCAGCCCGTCGCTGCCCTCTTTGTCCTCAAAATGCCTGTATCTCAGGATGTCCGTTCCCAGACTGTAAACTTCTTTCAGATTCGTATCGGCGTCGGCCGGCTTATAATAATCGTTTGCGATGAAGTAATCCCTGAGAGTAACCAGCTGCTCGTCGTTTTTTGTAGAATTGTAGCCGTCAATACGCTTTTTGATTTCAATTGACTGAACAAGGCGATGGCGCAGGAAGGTGTTGATGAAGTAAGGTCTGGACTGCAAGGCCAGCTGAGTCTGGTAAGGTTCGAACATCAGTGTAAAATTAACGCGGTAGCCTTCTTCGTGGAGCTTCAGAGCAAGATTGTGACCACGGAGCGCATCCTCGGTAGAAACCTCATCGTATCTGCGATCCAGCTTTTTATTGCCAGTAAGAAGCTGATTAACATTTTGGGGCGAGACGGCACCGCAGTGCGGCACTTTAATAACGATACGATATTTTGAGAATATTTTACGAAACTTGTCCGCCTCTTCGAGTATCTTTTCGTAATCGCTTTCAAAAGGATTGTTGAGTTCTACACTGACATCACAGCCGGGCCCGAGGATCTTTGCCAGCTCTGTCATGACTTCGTCCCTAGTTTTATACATGCCGCCGACATTTGCACTTGGATTGTTTATGAATAGATCGTAGACGATGCCAGGATTACAGGTCAGGTTGGCGAGCAGCGGGCTTATCGGCGCCACTTCATACGGGTTTGCGCTGTCAGCGGAAAACAAAACATTTGTGGGTCTTAGTTCTCCATTTTTATCATATGAAATATCTCTTACCAAGTCAACACGAAGAACCTCATCCGAATCGAGCACAAGCTCTCTTCGGAACCCGGCCGTTGTCTCGCCCGCAGGTGTACAAAAGGTTTTAATTACGTCTTTAAACTGTTCGGTAACTCCGATATACTTGATACCCCTGAGATTATTGTAATCGTCCAAGGAAACCGGCATATCTATAATACGATTTACAAACTCTTCTTCTCCATCTACAACTTTTGCTCCAAAACTCTTCAAATTGCAATTGATTATCATTATTTCCTCCATGATTAATTATTCAGCAAAGGCCTTGAGTCGGTCATACTGAAATAAACAAGTTTTTTAAGGTTTCATTTTATGTATTTATCACGCGGCAACGGCTGCTGCTTTGGCTTTTTTCCCGGCAAACTGTACAATTGCGCAGGTGATAAGCACAACCACGACAATGGCATATGGCAGTATATCCGGAGCTATTTTGTAAATTCCGGTCTTGGGCAGCAAATACATCATGATTATCGGGGTGGTGAGTATCGACATAGACGGAGGGTCAACGTGGCAATCGCCATGTACATAGAAAGTTCTGGACATGAAATCGGCAAGGAAGACCGACAGGATACCTGCAACAATGCCCCAGCCTATGTTGCCTCCACCGAAAGCCATGCAATATGCGGCGCAGAGCGTTATATGGTGTGTCACGGGAGCTTCTACTCCAATCATGCAAAGACCCAGAACTATAATGGAGATTGCAAAGGGAAGATAAATGCCGTAAGTGGCAAACGTCTGGTTGCTGGACTTAAGAATCAGGGCTGTGCAGCAGGCAGCAAGGCCGCCGAACACAGTGCCGTAAAAGGCCTTGTCAAAGCATTTTGTCATGGCCGGTTGCCAGCTAGCGGATTCATTGTTGTATCTGCCGAGTTTTGCGCTCATATCATCCAGCGAGCCGGTAAGCGTATGATCGAAAATCAGCTTGAGGAGCAGCGCGATAATTACAATGGTAGTGGCGCCGGTATCTGTGACCGCGCCCCAGCCGACTTTGCCCAGCGCAAAGTTAATTACACTTCCGACTACGCCCACAAAGCCGCCGAAGACAATAACATCGATTTTTTTAAGAGGGAACAGCGCTTTTGCGATGTTCTTGCCTTGACCGTAGGGCAGGTAACCTCTCCAGCGTGCATAGTGCAGTGCCGCCGCACCGCCGGCAAAGGTTATGCAGGGAGCGAGATACCCGCCAAAGGTAATAGAAAAAAGAAAGAAGGTTGAGTCTGCGCCGCCAAAAAGCGCCGCGATGCTGATGATGCACAGAAGTCCGGTAAATACGAATGCGCCAAGAGATCCGATAGCCGCGGCAAACGCAGCGCCGCAGAACGCATAGAACAAGCTTGCAATAGTCATAATACAATTCCTCCGTCTGATATAGTTGTTTCAGGCGCAGCAAACCTTCCGATAAAGGCGTCTGCTGTCCACCTGTGCTACCATGTATATACCGGTTAGCATTAGTATCATACTCATAGTGTATATACATGTCAATACCAAGCGATACAACTACGCCAACTTTGGTGTAATTTATGAATTGCAGCGTCAAATTTAGTCGATATTGTCAACACACCCTCTCAGCATGCGGTCACAAACCAAGCAAAAATTGAGAGGGCAAAGAGCATTGGCGGACAGCCTGTCTCTTTACCCTCTTTTTATAGAGCTTTTTCGTTCAGCTCAAAAACTCGCATACCGATTTGAAAATACCGTCCGTATCCATCCCGTAATGGGCCAGGACCTGGTCATAAGGGCCGGAGCTTGCGTACTCGTTAGGAATGGCAAGCTTTTTAACAGGCACCGGATAGTGGCAGCAAAGAAGGTCCGCAACCATTGTGCCCAAGCCACCATATGCATAGTGTTCCTCAACGGTAACAACTCGCCTTGTCTTTTCAGCGGATCGAATTATTATGTCCTCATCCAAGGGGCAGATAGCCGGCATACCAATAACCTCGGCGCTGATACCCGCTTTTTCAAGCTCTTCCGCCGTGTCGATTACGCTCTTTGTCATGCTGCCTGTGCTGATAATAGTTACGTCAGTTCCGGCGCGAATCAATCTTCCCTTTCCTATAACGAATTCGCCATCCTCAAACAAGTTCGGAATTTTATCGTTGCCGATACGCATGTAGCAAGGCCCGTCATACTCCAGCATTGCTTTGCAAGCCGATCTGATTTCTCCCGGGTCCTGCGGTGACAGAATAACAACGCCCGGAATCATGCGAATAATTCCGAAATCATCCAGAGAGTGGTGGGTAGAACCCAGGTCCGAGTATGTTATGCCGCCGTTCCGGCCAACGATTTTTACATTTTGACGCATATAGCCTAGATCGTTTCTGAACATCTCATAGGGGCGTGCTGTAACGAACGGCGCAATCGCACAAAATACCGGTATTTTCCCTGCGGTAGCAAAACCGGAAGCTATACCGACGACAGCCTGCTCCATGATTCCAAACTCAAAGTACCGCTCAGGGTGCTTCTCCATAAAATCGCCGAAACCGGAGCTCTTTCCGCTGTCGGCTGAGAGCAGCACGATTTTTTCGTTGTCCTGCGCCAGAGCACATATTGCCTGGCCGAAGACCTTGCGCGGATCTTCCCGCTCTCCAATCATTTTTCTTCCTCCTTCAGCGCCTTTCCATATCCGGCGGCTACAGCGCGCAATTCCTCCTCAGCCTGCTCAACCTGCCCCTCGGAAGGCGTCCAGAAATGATACGAAAGCTTGTTTTCACCGAAGCTTAAGCCCTTTGCTTTAACCGTATGAGCAACAATAGCCGTGGGACATTCGGCGTTAAGAGGCAGCTCATCCAGTGTGCGGATAATTTCCTCCATACAATTGCCGTCGATGTCTTTAACCGCCCAGCCGAACGCTTTGAAGCGATCCGCAATAGGTGTCATATTCATAATATCCTGAACGCGACCGCTGATCTGCAGCCCGTTAAAATCAACAAATACAACAAGATTGCTCAGCTTATAGTGCGCTGCGGCGGCAACTGCCTCCCAGTTGGAGCCTTCAGCCAGTTCTCCGTCACCCATGAGCACATAGACCTTTGAATCCATTCTATCCAGCCTAACAGCGAGCGCCATACCGACCGCAATTGAAAGGCCATGCCCGAGAGCGCCTGTGTTTGCCTCAATTCCGGGCAGCTTGTGCATGTCCGGATGCCCGGGAATATGGCTTCCAAGGCTGCCGTATGTATCAAGAATCTCCTTTGGAAAATAGCCCTTTTCCGCCAGAACTGAATACTGTGCCAAGCATTTGTGTCCGGCAGAAAGCAGAAAGCGGTCACGCTCCTCCATTTTCGGATTCTCAGGATTAATCCGCATTTTATAATAGTAAAGTGCCGTTACAATATCGATGGCCGAATAAGCTCCGCCTATATGGCCGTGACCGCTGGCTTTAAGTAAGCGCAGCACATTCAGACGACAGCTTGTAGCCGTTAGCTTCAGGCGCGTCAGTTCAGAGCTGGTCATCTATTTATTCTCCTGTTCATAATCGTAGATTCTTTTAACCTTGGGCATTGAGCGGGATTTGGGGTCGAAGGTAACGCTCAGATACTCTTTTACAAAGCACTTTGCGGACTCTATGCCGATGACCTGAGCCCCCATTGTCATGATGTTCGCGTTATTGCTCAGCTGCGCCCGCTGGGCCTGATATATGTCGTTTACCACAGCCGCATAAGCGCCCTTCACCTTGTTGGCGGCAATGCTGACCCCTATTCCGGTTCCGCAAATAAGTATGCCTCTTTCACATTCTCCGCCTGCAACTGCTTTTGCCGCGGCAATCGCTACGTTAGCATATATCTGATCGTCGCCGCCGAAATCGACCACCTCATGTCCCAGTTCTTTAATGAATGGTATTATCTGTAGCTTAAAATCCGTCGCGTTAGGGTCGCAGCCCACTGCTATTTTCATTTTTATCCCCTTTTACACTTTTAATATAGAGTCCCCTGGTAGGCACCTTGTACCTCTGGACTAATCTGTTGACGCAAACAGTGTATCATACCGGTATATACATGTCAATACGTTTTTAGCGTGCCCCAAAATATGGAACAAAGCACACCGCGTAAAGCACAATAAGTTTTACTTACCCGCGCCAGCGTCAGCACTATTATCGGAGTTTCCTAAATTAATCAATTTATGCCATATAACCCAGAGGGTTCAGATAAAATGACGGATATGGTAATCGATTTGGCACAGTCCGGTTATCAGCCCGAATACACGATTGCTTTCATTACCTTCGGTTCAGAGGGATATGGTGTAGCCGACACCGTGTATGACGATTGGCGCATTGGCGCATGGCCAATAGCCCTCTATTTTTCAAAATAGAGGGCTCAGCTTGTAGACAGCCCTAAATCAACGATTTAGGGCTGTCTTAGTGGCATGTTCGGTTACATTAGATGCAGTCCAAAACGCCCCGTTTTGTGACTGCAAATTTTTAACCATTAGTTTTGTTTAGACATTAATTTAATACTTGTTTTAAATGCGACGTATCACAAACTAAATCAATCATGGATGGGCTAATTCTTCGACCGATGCTACGTGCCAGTCAACTTTGTATACATTTTCATTGACAATCGTGTTCCCAGCATTGGCTTACAGAATAATCTGGACAGCATTCCGGCGTCAAAACTGCGGACTCGTCAATTGGCTCACCTGCTATACCCTGAGAAAGAGTATTCTGACGGACTAAGTGTTGTATCGCCCAAGGCGTACACCTTGGGCTTGAATGTAAGTGATTGGCAATGGGAAGTGCGTAATTAAGCATTAATTTGATATAGAACCATAGCCCTGTGTAGGGGTACTGTAACGGAATAATAACGAAAATTCTGACTCAACTGGGGTAAAACTGGGGTAGTAACAAATATTTAGCCTCTCCAATTGCCTATAAAAGTTAGAAAACAGCCCTAAAAGAGAAGAATTTCGAACTTGCGCAGCGGGAACGGCGGCCGGCGAGGAGAAAGAGAGGGTAGAAATCCCAAATAAATCCCGGCACATCTTCATGTAAGCACAAGAATTAAATATGAAGGCAAGCAATGCCGCTTGAGAGCTGGGTTTTTTGATAAAACTTCTTGCGCAAAAGCAGAGGGCGGGCATTTGTCCGTCCCTCTGCTTTTGTATCATAATACTATTTACTCTGCATGTTTTCTATAAATCTTTGCAGAATGGTGGCTGCCTGAGCGCGGGTGGCACTGCCTGTTGGGTCAAGGATGCCGCCGTTGCCTTTTATCAAACCCTTGGCTACAGCCCAATTTACGCTTGAAAGTGCCCAATTAGAAGGCTTGTCTGTAAAAGCGGATAGGCTGTCCCCTGCGTTAACATCATAGTTTTTGTATGCGGCGTAGCGATACAAAATTGCAGCCAGCTGCTCGCGTGTGAGAGCGTCATCAGGATTATACTTGCCTGCATAGCCGGTGACGATATTATTTGCCGCCGCCCATGCCACAGCCTTCGCGTACCACTTGCCGTCGGAAACGTCGGTGAATGATATCGTTTTTGCCGCTGTGGGCTCTTTTTCCAAACGCCAGAGAATGGTAACGAGCATACCGCGCGTAACTGTTGTATTGGGGCTGAAAACGCTTCCTTCAATGCCCTGCATCATACCATTGCGTGAAACGAACTCCGCCGAACCATAGAACCAGTCGCTGTCTCTTACATCGGTGAAGGGGCTGACCCAGGGTGTGTCCACGCCCACCACATACAGGGAGAAGTGTGTAACCTTAAATGTCGCAAGCTTTGTAGTGGAATCGTAGGTGCAGGGAATTTCGGTCATCGTGCCGTCGTTTGCGAGATACCAGACGGTGACCTCATCCGCGCTCTCCCCGTCCTTAAGCGTATAGGGCAGGGTGACGGTGACTGCGCCGCTGAAATTCGTAATGGTGCTGCTGCCGGAGGAAACCATCAGCGAGAACACCTGCTTGCCGGGGAGACTTTCCTGATGCGTGGAGGATACGTCCTTCATCTCCACCTTGATATCACTTGAGGTCTGGCCGCCGATGCCCTTGAGAGCTTCGGTGGCGAACACGAGCTTTGCGCCCTTGTCACATTCCACCGTCAGTGTTTTTCCGCCGGAAACCAGTTGCCCGAGGTTAGAACCAGTCGTGCTGTCGCCGTTTTTAATCTCTGTGACCGGAGCAGGCGGAGTGTAGCTACTGCCGGAGGGAGGCGCGCTGTATGCGGTAATCGTGAGGCTCTGGTTGTCGGATGCCAGCACGGTGCCGGTCGCCTTGACGCGGACATTATAAGTACCGTTTGCAAGGCCGGTAATTTCGCTGCCGGTTCCGTTCGACCAGATGGAAGCTGTGGAAAGCTTATATTCCATTGCCGTTGTTACGCCGGTGAGCTTGCCGTCGTTGTTGGCTAATGTGGTACAGTCCGTCTTGCCCGCCGCGGTCGGCGTAAGGGCCTTGGTGACCGCTATGCTCTGGGCATCGGAGTCCGTTGTGGTGGTGAGGTTGCCCGGCTGATAAACCTTGACGCCGTTTGCTGTCGTCACACCGGTGATGTTCATGCTCGTGCCGTTGATGGCCGTCCAACCGGTGCCGCCGTCCACGCTGTATTTCATCCCAGCGGTCACATTGGTCAGCGTGCCGGTATCCGTGCCCGTTGCGGTGAAGGTCGCGTTGGGCTGGGTTTCCTTCGTCCCGACAAAGGCATCAATCGTGAGGCTCTGGTTGTCGGACGCCAGCACGGTGCCAGTCGCCTTGACGCGGACATAGTAAGTACCGTTTGCAAGACCGGTAATGTCGCTGCCGGTTCCGTTCGACCAGCCGGAAGCTGTGGAAAGCTTATATTCCATTGCCGTTGTTACGCCGGTCAGCTTGCCGTTGTTGTTGGCTAATGTGGTGCAGTCCGTCTTGCCCACCGTGGTCGGTGCATCCGCCTTGGTGACCGCTATGCTCTGGGCATCGGAGTCCGTTGTGGTGGTGAGGTTGCCCTTTCGTACCACCGAGATGGTGCAGGCGGAAAGGCCGGTCAGGCTTATGTCGGCGCTTGAAGTAATATTGATAAAGCTTCCGCTGTCAATCCTGTACTTCATGCCGCTGGCTACGCCGGAGAGCGTACCGGTATTCGGACCAGTGGCGGTGAAGGTCGCGGCTGGTTGGGATTCCTTCGTCCCGACAAAGGCTGCAATCGTGAGGTTTTGCGCGTCGGACGCAAGGACGGTGCCGGCCGCCTTGACACGCACATAGTAAGTGCCGTTTGCAAGACCTGTAATATCGCTGCCGGTTCCGCTCGACCAGCCGGAAGCTGTGGAAAGCTTATATTCCATTGCCGTTGTTACGCCGGTGAGCTTGCCGTCGTTGTTGGCTACTGTTACGCAGTCCGTCTTGCCCACCGTAGATGGCAGGCTTGCCTTGGTGACCGCTATGCTCTGGGCATCGGAGTCCGTTGTGGTGGTGAGGTTGCCCTTTTGTAGCACCGAGATGGTGCAGGCGGAAAGGCCGGTCAAGTCTATGTTAGTACTGTCGGTAATATCGGTCCATAATCCACTGCCAATCTGATACTTCATGCCATTGGCTACGCCGGAGAGGGTGCCGGTATCCGTGCCCGTGGCGGTGAAGGTCGCGTTGGGCTTGACCGCCTGCGTCCCGACAAAGGCTGCAATCGTGAGGCTCTGGTTGTCGGACGCCAGCACGGTGCCGGTCGCCTTGACACGCACATTATAAGTACCGTTTACAAGGCCGGTAATTTCGCTGCCGGTTCCGTTCGACCAGCCGGAAGCTGTGGAAAGCTTATATTCCATTGCCGTTGTTACGCCGGTCAGCTTGCCGTTGTTGTTGGCTAATGTGGTGCAGTCCGTCTTGCCCACCGTGGTCGGTGCATCCGCCTTGGTGACCGCTATGCTCTGGGCATCGGAGTCCGTTGTGGTGGTGAGGTTGCCCTTTCGTACCACCGAGATGGTGCAGGCGGAAAGGCCGGTCAAGTCTATGTTAGTACTGTCGGTAATATCGGTCCATACTCCACTGCCAATCTGATACTTCATGCCATTGGCTACGCCGGAGAGGGTGCCGGTATCCGGGCCCGTTGCGGTGAAGGTCGCGTTGGGCTGGGATTCCTTCGTTAAATACGCGCCGACCGTAAGTTTCAAACGTCCGCTTTCACCAAGCCCGCTGTCCCGGTCATAGGCAGCCACATAATAGTCGGCCGCAGGGAGGTTGCTGGCGTGGGTCAGCGTCAAGGTGTTGCCTACGTTGGAGCCGGTGACGCCGGTAACCAAGCTTCCTCCTGTACTCGCGTCATACACCAGCCAAGTGATGCCATTGGCATATTGAGTGGCGTTTGTCAGCGCAAACGCCACGCTGACCTGTGGGGCTGCTGTTTTGTCAACTGTGGTAGTGGTGGCCGTCGGCGTGGCCGTAACGGGATACAGGCTGCCGGTGAGGACAGCGCCGGAATTGATAATCACTTTGCCGGAGGCTCCGTTATAAACGGCGTATTTGTCACCGCTTGCTGCGGTGTTACTTACCGTGCCGCTTTGGATGTCCAGAACAGTGTCGCTAGTCGTGCCACTTTCTAAGGAGATGGTGCCTTTCCCGACATAGATGGAGGTGTCCGCGCTGGTAACAAGCGTGGATGTGCCACTGATAGTAATCTTGCCGATCCCAGAGTTTAAAATCGAGCATAAGCTTGTACTTTGCACAGTGCCGCCGCTGATACTTATATTGCCGTTGAAATGGTTATCAACAGCGAATCCAGCGCTAGAACTTGTTTCAGTGTTACTTACCGTGCCGCCTTGTATGTCCAGCACAGTGTCGCTGGTCGTGCCGCCTAATAATCTAATGGTTGCACGACCACCTCCGTAGCTCGCCTGGCTGTTAACAAGCGTGGATGCGCCGCTGATGGTAATCTTGCCTGTGCTATGGTTATAAATTGCGCAGACGAGTCCTGACTGCACCGTACCGCCGGTGATGGTAATATTGCCGGTTGAACAGTTTTCAATCAATGGAAGGCTATAAGGGCTATAGCTGCTTCCCGTGTTTTGCACAGTGCCGCCGCTGATACTTACAGTGCCGCCGCCTTCGTTATAGATTGCTTGGCCTTTGCTGGTGTTTTCCACTGTGCCGCCGCTTATGTTCAAATTGCCGCCGCTCAAATAAATTGTGCTTGGTGCGTATGTACTTGATGAGGATCTGATTGTTCCAGTTCCAGCGCTTGTGTCTGTAATGTTTAGGGTTCCGCTGCTTACTTCAAACGCATAGTCAGTAGCAGCGCCTGTGATGGTATATCCGTTAAGATCCAGAGTCAAATTTTTGCTGATTGTAACTTTAGCAGTGAGAGTTATGCTCCCCATCAGTTGGATGGTGTCGCCGGCTGCAGCATTTGCCACAGCGGTTGTAAGCCCAGTCTCGTTGCTTGCCTGAGTTGTGGCTGCAAATGCAGTTACAGTCAGCAGTGAAAGCAGCAGGCAAAGGGTTAGGAAAATGCTAATAATCTTTTTGCTCATTGATTAATACTCCTCTTTTCTTCAAATCAAACGTTGTAGACGTCGTTGTATGTTTCGCTTGCCTTGGTTTCAAGCGTATGTACGATAATTGAAATAGAACTTCAATTCATCTGTAATCGAGTCTGAGCCGCGGTCATGAAGGACTTGCTTAATCTCATTAAGTCGATTTTGAATAATTTTCAGTTAAAGTTAATACATCTCAGTTCGCTAAGACCCGTCGTCAACCTCCTTCAAGAAAGCCCTCTTTGAAAATCCGAGAATACCTGCTATCATCGATGAAGGGAACCTTCGAATTGCGCGATTTAGTCGTGTCACGCTTTCGTTATAAATCAGGCGGCTGGTGTTTATCATCTTTTCATACTGCTTAACGGCATCCATAGATGTGACGTAGTCAGGATTTGCTCTTAGTTCGGGATATCCTTCTGCCGCAGTCAGAATGCTATTCACCGTTTCCGCAATGAAGGTTTTTTGATGTTCTATATCTTCGGGCTTTGAGTCAAGAGTAATACTGCACCTTTCCTTTATACCTTCTGATAAAGCGGTAAAACCGAAAGTTTCATACCCTGCGGTCAAATTCAAAAGCGCGGACAGGCAATTCCATTGCGAGGATAACTGAACGCTGATTTGTGATATGGCGTTGTTAACGTTTTTGTCCAGTACCGCAAGGGAGCGCTGAACGGACTTTATCCAGAACACAAGTACTGCAACAAGGACAATGATTGCTATTATATTGGGCATAGATTGTCCTCCGTTTCGAAAAAACAGATTAGCTGACATAGGAATTAAGCGCAAAAAATGTCTGCTGAGATTGTATCAAATTTTTCCATAAAAAAACGCCGTTTGCACGAAACGGCGTTTTTCAGTAATGAAACGACAACAATTCCTTTATTATTCTAAATAACGACATATATTTCATTTTTATATGACTGTATCTAAATATAGTGGTATAATAAAAATGCAAAATTGCAAAGCAGGGGCGGTCTTATGTTAAAAATAGCGGTTTGCGATGATAGCATAGCAGATCTTACGAATCTGGTTTCCATGATAAATGACTATAGAGATATGCAGCGTGACAATAAAACAATTGAGGCAACAGCATTTAACTGCGCCATGGATTTAGTCGCGGCAATGGAGAGCGGTCAGCGATATGATCTGGTGATATTGGATATTCTTATGCCTTTTATGACGGGCATGGAAGCGGCAAATGAAATAAGGCTGTTCAATAAAGACATTAAAATCATATTTTTAACATCCTCACCCGAGTTCGCGGTTGAGTCATATTCAGTGGGAGCTTACTATTATGCTCTGAAGCCTATTTGGAAGGAAAAGCTGACAATTCTTCTGGATAAAGTGTTTGGCGAAATGGAAACTGAAGAGGAGACAAGCTTTTTAATTAAAAGCAAATCCGGTCTTACCAGAGTTTATATAAACAGGATAGAGTTTGCAGAGGTTATTGGCAGAACAATACACTTTCATATAACTGACGGTACGGTTATTGAAACTGTGGGGGCTATGACTAAGCTCGAAAAGGAGCTTCTCTCAAAACCTTGCTTTATAAAGCCTCACCGCTCTTATATAATTAATATGGCTCACATAGACACGCTCGGTCAAAGGGAAATCAAAATGCAATCACGAGCCTTGGTGCCGATAGCAAAGGCGAATTTTGGCGCAGTTAAATCGGCGTATATATCATTTTCCTTTAAAGACTTTAGAAATTTGGAAGAAGCCTGAAATAATCTTATTTTCACTATTATTTATTGGAGGAAACCATATGTTGGATTATTTTAGGCTGTTTTTGCAGCTCGTTTTCGCAATCAGTGTGATGTATATGCTTCTGGATTGCAAAGAAAAGCTGAAGAAGAACCGCTATAAAATAGGAATATTTGCAATTGCGGTTATAATTAGCGATGCGCTTATTTTTCACCGTTTGGGATATACGCGTTTTCTTAAGCTTTATCCTCTTCTGGTTCAGCTTCCGGTGCTTTTAGCGTTTGTTTATGTATCCAGATTCAAACTGATTAAGGTGCTTTTCGTGCATCTGACAGTTATCGCAATAACGCTGTCCATCACCGTCGCGGGACTCATTGTTGCCTATTATTTTGGCCTTAGTAAAGAAGCGGTCAGCATTGTCTGCTACATCATGTATCTGCCTGTATGGTATATCGTTTACAGGTTCCTTCGTCCGACAATTCTTTATACGCTGCGCAGCACGGACAAAGGGTGGATAGGGTTCTGCATTATCCCGCTTGCCTACACAATGCTTCTTTATTCTGTCAGTTCTTTTAATTTGGATGTTATAGAAGCCGAACCGGTAACCTTGAATGCTGTGTTATACTTTGTTTTGGTTTTTGCGTCCTATTACATGATTCTAAGATATTTTAGATTGAACAGAGAACAGCTTGCTCTTCAAAACGAACAGGATTTGTTGAAATCTCAGGTATTAGCGGCGCAAACGCATTTGGATGCACTAAAAGAATCGCAGGAAAAAACAATCATTTATCGCCATGATATGCGTCACCACTTGAAGCTAATTGACGGTTATCTTGCGGATAACAATAAGGCTGCGGCTCAGAAATATATTGTGGAGGTAGGCAATGCTATCGAAGAAACTGTGATTGAACAGTATTGCAATAACTATACGGTAAATTTGATACTATCCTCTCACATCAAAAAAGCAAATAATGAGGGCATTAATGTTTATACCCAGATCGATCTTCCCGAGAAAAGCACCGTTTCGGACATGGACCTTTGCGTTGTTTTTTCAAATGTTATAGAAAACGCAATAAATGCCTGCAAGGAAGTTTCGAGCGTTATTGACAGAAAACTTAGCATAATCTGCAAAAGCAGAAGCGATAAGCTCTTTATACAAGTAACTAACAGCTTTGCCGGCAACGTGGAGTTCGCTCACGATATGCCGGTGACCACAGTGGCGGATCATGGCCTGGGTATAAAAAGCATTGTTGCGGTGGCTCAGAAATATGGAGGAGTGTATTCTTTTGCCGCCGAAGATGGAGTCTTTAATACAAGTCTTATTTTGTAGTACTAAGCCTGAGTCCAAATTTTTGAATAAACAACAGCAATTCCCTCACTGCCGCAATCGCGATAATTTGTGTTGGGGTAAAACTGGGGGTAGCAAAAACGAGAATTTAGTACAAATTTGATAGTTTTCTGCCTGCAAGATGATGCTGGTACAAAAGACTCCGTCTTCGGCGGTGAACCAAATTTGAAAAATCTGCAATATTATCATCGCAAACAGATTGTTTTCACAGCATACTGCTCCTGCTTTTACAATTTAGCATTTGTACTATACCGCAAGCTTTAGATATAGTCATATCAAAAATCAAATATATGTAGTTATTTAGTATAATTTGTCGTTTCAAGACAAAAAAATGCCGTTTCATGTAAACGGCATTTTTTCATGGAATAATTTGATATAATTTCTGCATCTAAAGTTTTTGGCGAACAAACAGGGCCTCAGGCGTCAGCTCGTTTTTTTGTGAAAAAGGAGACAACTTATGCCTGATATTGATGCGCTTGCTGTCTTTGTTGCTGCACTTGTGTTGTGGATAAGGTCGTTTCAGCATTCAATTGTGGCATTTGATGAAAACGCCAAAAATGCTATACCACAAATTGGCGTTCAACTATCAGCGCGCTGGAATAGATTAACTTTTAGAGTTGACCAATCATGACGCCAACAAATGCGCCGTTTTGAGAGACACCCTTAAAGCAATACGCAATGAACGAAAATAATTACTTCAAGCTCCGGGATGTTATGAATGCGCTTGATGTCTACATGGTCTTCGCCGAGGTGAAAGCTCAATTATCGTTGAAAAAAGCAAAGGCTCTTATGCACCAAAAGCCAAATGGTGCGGAAAAAAATTAATAAAGTGGAGGAAAAAGTTATGCTAATGCAAGGTAAGAAGATTTTAACAGGTGGTTTGGCATTGTTGATGTTGATAGGTTTAGTCCCTTCAACCGCATCGGCAGCTGCGGCAACCAGTATTCAAACAGTGATATCGCCGCAATATGACTATGTGTCGTCGATAGGTTTTGACAAAAATGGTCTGGCTGTGGTGGGTAAATCCTTTAGTACGGGAGAAGGAGAAGGTGAAACAAAATTAGGGGTTATTAATAAGGAAGGTGCTTATGTTGTACCTATAGGTACTTACGAATATATACTAGACTACAGTGATGGCTTGGCGTCAGTGGATAAGGGATTTGTAGATGTTAAGGGGAACTTAGTAATAACATTTCCACATGGCGCTGATCATGGTTTTGCTAATGGATTTTGTGTTATAATGGGCGAAAAAGGTCGTTGGGGTGTAATTAATAGTGCGGGTAAAGTTATAATTCCTTGCGAATATAATAATATTGTGGGTAATTTTGATGCCGGCAATGTCGTTGGCGTAAAAATCAGTCCAGACCAATCAAGTGTAGCCTACTACATATTGAGCGAATCTGGTACAGCAATCGAAGTTGATGATATAGGTAATACAGTAGTTTCAAGTGAATGTTCTCGAACAGGGGCCATTGTGTATGCCCCGGGCACAAGTCCGCTAGAACCCAACTCGACAGGTTATGTTGATGTTGAAGGAAATCAGATAATACCTTATATTTATGATCATTTACAAAAGACAGATTTTTCTTGGGGTGGTGAGTATTTAGGAACGTCAGCACCAAATTTCGATAATAACTATTTGATAGCATCAAAGGGTGACAAAGAAGCATTACTGGATTTAAAAGGAAATATAGTATTAGACTTTAAATACGATAGCATTTTTAGTTATAAAAACGGATTTGCATTCGTTGAGTTAGACGGAAAATTTGGGTGCGTTGACACAAAGGGAAATGTAGTCCTTCCTTTCGTGTATGAGAGTGTTTCCAACTCGAAAACAGATGATGATTATGTCTCTTTAGTGAAAGATTATGAGTATGGCTATGCTGACTTAAAGGGTAATTTACTTGTGCCTACAATTTATAATCTCGCTTATGAATTTTTGGATGACAAATATTTTTCAAGTAGATCTTCGAACGATAGTTCGAGATTTGTTGTAGAAAATAATGAAAGACAGTGGGGCTGCGTGGATATTAAGGGTAACGTAGTAGTTCCCTTTGTGTATCAAGAGATGTGGCCTTTTGAAGGCGGTTTAGCGGCAGTTCAAAAAGATGATAAGTGGGGATTCGTAAATACCTCGGGCAAGATCGTAATTAATACAAAATATGACGATTTAAGAGATTCTAAAATAAGTGGTTTGAATTATGTAAAAAAAGGAAATAAATGGGGTTTCATTGACGCAAATGGAAACCAAATAACTCCATTTGAGTATGATGATGAATTTTTTGCAGATTCAGATTCTTCGGCGAATGTTCCTTCTGGATTTATAGATGGCCTGGCATGGGTATGTAAGGATGGTAAATATGGGTTGATAAAATATACCGGATCAAGTTCTCCCACATCTACTCCTACTGATGATTCTGTTGTAGCTAAGGTCACTAACTCCCCCGTGTTAGTAGACGGTAAGACTGTGGCTTTTGAGGCGTATAACATCAACGGAAACAACTATTTCAAGCTCCGTGATATGGCAAAGGTGCTCAGTGGGTCTGCTAAGCAGGTTGAAGTCGGTTGGGACGGGCCGAATAATGCTATATCACTGACGACTGGTCAGCCTTATACCACGGTCGGCGGAGAACTGACGAAATCCGGAAGTACAAAAGACGTCGCCGCGAAGTTGTCAGGTGCTAAAATCCTACTAAACGGCAAGGAAATCAGCCTTACAGCATACACAATAGGCGGGAATAATTACTTTAAGCTCCGTGATGTCGGCGCGGCAATCGATTTTGGCGTAACGTGGGATGACGCAAGCAAAACAATAAAAATTGACACCAATTCTGGGTATGCGAATTAATCCCCGTATTTTTATTGATAATGATTGGGTACTTTAAGAGCAAATCATTCTAGACGCTGGGCGCCTGACGGCGCCCATTCCTAAAAATCAAAGCGGGATTTCAGCTGGAAAAGAGATCAACGGTTTTATGATAGCATGGTAATTGACATCACAGCCGACCAATTCAGTGATTGTAACGACAAAGTTATAGTTTCAAAAGGTAGTCCCTTTCACAAAACTTTTGAAATTAGAAATAAGCGTGAGATTTTCCCTGAAGATGCCGAGGAGTATCCAGAGCGATGGATTATAGGACTACTGAAGGCATAAAAAAAGAGCAGATACTATACTCATTTTGGAGGTATCCGCTGATTTTTTGAGGTTGTGCGCTAAATGTGCGCCAAATCCGTAATTTTAAGCTATTGAAATAAAAAGACAAAACCCTGTAACCATTGCGGTTACAGGGTTTCTTTTGGTTGCGGAGGCAGGATTTGAACCTACGACCTTCGGGTTATGAGCGATAGCTCACAAATTATTGCTAATTATTTGTGCCTAAATATGCGTAATTTGAGGGGTTTCGCCCTAATATTCCGTATAAATATTTGAAGTTTCCCATACTGTCCTAATTGCAATAGTTTGGGTTGGGGTAAACCTGGGGTAGTAAAAACGAGTAAGCTGTTATGAAAATCTTTAGTACACAGCAGCCGCATAAGTATTTGAAATTATGATAAAGCCTTGTCCTTTGAAATTGAGAGAGTCTTTCTCCCCGCTCCAGCTCCTTATAGCCCGACGGCATCAGATACCACTGTCATATTTCTACCGCAGTCAGAACAAATGGCAATTAACCCTTTATTGCTTTTTTTAAAGCCTCGTGGCCGTATTTATCTACCAGCTCCCTACCTTTTTCGCTGTGGGTAAGACAACCAGCACCAGCGATGCAGCCACCTATGCACGCCATGCCCTCAATAAAATTCGCGTCCAATTTTCCTGCGCGCATTTTAAGCAAAGCTGCGTGGCATTCCTCAAGTCCATCGCATGATACTGGTTTGTAATCAAATCCGGTAATGCCGTTTTCCTTAAGCCCTTCCCACACGGCGTTAGTAAGCCCTCCGCTGCGGGCAAATATGCGACCATAATATGAGGCGTTATCGAGAACATCCTCGCTAGCAGTTGTAATATTGATCCCCTTTGCATCAAAAAGCGCCTGAAGTTCCTCAAAAGTGAGTACACTGTCAATATAGGTACTGACCTCTTTCTTTCGTATTTCTGATTTTTTCGCAGTACAAGGACCGATAAAAACGACTTTTGCATTTTCATCAGTGGATTTTATAAATTTTCCTAAAATAGCCATAGGGGAGAGGTTGTGTGACACGTATTTCGACAGGTCGGGGAAATTTAAATCAAGATATTTTACAAAAGCAGGGCAGCAAGAACTTGTAAGCATTCCTTTTTCAGCCAGCTCAAGACATTCGGCATCGGCCACCATATCAGCTCCGAACGCGACCTCGACAACTGAGGAGAACCCAAGCTGCTTTATACCTGTTATGACCTGCCCAAGTTTCGCATAGGTAAATTGACTCGATATTGAGGGCGCAACAATTGCATATACGTTGTACTCGGTGTTGTTTTTGCTTTCTTTAACTATTTTGATTACTTCACGAATGAAAGACTTGTCCACAATTGCGCCGAAAGGACACTGGTATACACAGGCACCGCACTCTACGCACTTATTATTGTCTATTTTTGCCGTTCTGTCTCTGCCCATGCTTATTGCCTTGACTTTGCACGCATTTTCGCATGGGCGTTTTCTGCTGATTACAGCGGAATAAGGGCATACTTTAGCACAGCGCCCGCATTCAACACATTTATTCTTATCGATAACAGCCTTTTGATTATGATCAAAGACTATGGCGCCACGAGGGCACGCCTCTTCGCAACGGTGGGCAATACAGCCTCTGCATGACTCGGTTATTTCATATCCACCAACCGGGCATTCGTCGCAGGCAATGTCTATGACTTCTACAATGTTCGGATTGGAATTGTCTCCACCCATTGCAAGCTTGACCCTTTCAGCCAGAATTGCCCTTTCTTTATATATGCAACATCTCATTGTTGGCGTTTTTATTGGAACTATTTTTTGGGGAATACCAAGAACATTCTCCTCAAGTACACCGTTGAATTCTAGTCTAGCTACTTCTTTCAGAATATAGTACTTTAAATGTTGCACATTTGAATCAAATTTTCTCATAAATTAATAAAATATTTAGTGCCGCCCTTTGAAAGGCGGCACTTTTCTATTACCCTTCTCAGTTGAGATTTTCGAGTTCAGTCTTAAATTGCTCAAGCTGTTCATCGCTAACCATTTCAGAGATATAAGGCAGCGCATCGTTGAATATGAAAGAACGTCCCAGCTCAAGTGTGGGGCTCTCTAAAGCTTCGGGTACAATTTTTTCAATGAGTGCCTTAATTTCAGGGGTATCCAGCATCTCACCAATTGTGGTAGTTTCAAAAGAATACTTTGACATTTCTGTTTTCTCCTTAATACTTATAATTTTATATCCTGCGAGATTTTTTGCTAATTTTAACTTCTTGCACTTCTTCCTATCTCTACACCTTTATAGAGCGCTTGCCGACTAAGCTCAACTACACCTGCACCCTTACCCACAAATTTATGCTCTAGGCTATCCATGAACACCTTTGGGTCCATCATTTCCGAATAACCAATCATCACGCCTATGAGAATAATGTTAGAATTTTTGTCGCTGCCTAACTCATGAGCCAGATCGTCAGCCGGAACGTCAATCACCTCTATGTCGGTTCGTTTTACGGGTGAGCAGGCTCGGTTTGAATTCCTTACCAGTACGCCTCCTGCGCGTAGCTCCGGAGTATACTTTCTAAAGGACGACTCATTCATAACAATAAGGCCGTCAGACTGCTTTGGAAGAGGAGATATAATCTCATCGTCTGAAATAATGACTGTGCATTTTGCGCTTCCACCACGTTGCTCGGGGCCATAGAGAGGCATGAACGTAGCGTGTCTGTCTCCCTCGACTGCACTTCCCGCAAGAGAAATGCCAATAGACATTACACCTTGTCCGCCAGAACCGGAAATAATAAGTGTGAACTTCATGCTAATGAAGCCTCCTTTCCGGTCTTATCGACAAACACCTTACAGGGGAAATACTTCATCGTGCTCTCCTCCATAAACTCAAGGGATTTTACCGGTGACATATGCCAGTTGGTTGGGCAGTTCGTAAGTAACTCTACAAATGAGAAACCGAATCCTTCTATCTGATTCTGCATTGCTTTTTTTATACCCGCTTTTGCCTTGCGAATATTTGCAGGATTACTGAGAGAAAAGCGGGCTACATAAACAGGTGCGTCCAGTTCTTTAATTATTTCGCACATTCTGAGAGGATAGCCCATTGTATCCGGATCCCTACCATAAATGCATGTCGATGACTTCTGTCCTACGAGAGTTGTCGGCGCCATCTGGCCGCCTGTCATGCCATAGGTGGAATTGTTAGCAAAAAATATCGTTATGTGCTCGCCACGGTCCGCTGCCATCATTATCTCAGACAGACCAATTGCGGCAAGATCGCCGTCACCTTGATATGCAAAAACGAGTGCATCCGGTCGGCAGCGTTTGATACCGGTGGCTACAGCGGGGGCTCGGCCATGTGCGGATACAATCATATCCAACTTCCAGTAAAGATCGTTCATTGTGGAACAACCAACCGGCAGCACATTGACAACATTCTCTGCCACTCCAAGTTCATCAATTGATTCCGCTATGAGTTTTGTAGCTAGCGAATGCAAGCAGCCGGGGCAAAAACCGCTTGACAGCGGCAGTAGGCATTTGGGCTTGGTATATATTTTTTCGGGCATTATTGTCCACCTCCGTTGATTATTGCGAGAACGGCCTCTCTTGTACTTTCATCGTCAATCAACATTCCACCACTGCGCCCATACTCATAAACCGGGGCACGGCCTTGCACCTGCAGCTCTATATCTTCGCGCATCTGTGCCGGTATCGCCATCTCGATGTCGATAAGGCCCTTAACACGGGAATAATCAAGTTCAGCTATGCTCTTTTTGGGGAACGGATACACTGTTATCGGCCGGATCAGTCCAATTTTTATTCCTTGCTCCCGCAGATCTATTACAGTCTGCTTAGCGACGCGTGCGGAGATGCCGTAAGCCACTACGACCCACTCTGCGTCATCTGTCATAAATTTCTCAACTCTGACATCCTCAAGCTCCCATTGCTTTATTCGAGCTGCTGCAAATTTGTTCTTTCCTTCCAGTACAGTCTCTGAATATATAGGTGTAAGGAGATGCCCGCTGCGTTTAGACCCATCATTGCCAACTGTCCATCGCTTACACGGTGAAGCGGGCAGTTCCTTCATGAGTGGAAGCTCAATCTCTTCCATCATTGTACCAATACAACCGTCCATAAGTATAAGTACGGGATTGCGGTCACGCTCCGCGTATTCTGGCGCGTCATAAATTAAATCAACTGCCTCTTGTACGCTGTCTGGAGCAAAAACTATCATATGGAAGCCGCCGTGACCCGGAGCCTTGGTAGCCTGCAGGTAGTCCATCTGCGCCGGCTGTATGGATCCCAGGCCCGGTCCGCCTCGCTGAACATTTACAATAACCGCGGGCAACTCGGTGGCAGCAAGATAAGAAATTCCCTCGCTCTTAAGCGATATCCCAGGGCTTGAAGAGCCTGTCATCGCGCGGACTCCGGTTGCCGCCGCACCATAAACCATGTTTATTGATGCGACCTCACTCTCTCCCTGAATAAATGTGCCTCCAACCTCAGGCAGTCGCCATGAAAGATATTCTGGCAGTTCACTCTGAGGAGTAATTGGATAGCCAGCAAAGAAGCGGACGCCGCCTCGGACGGCAGCCTCACCGACGGCTTCATTGCCTTTCATGAATACCTTGGACATTTTATTCCTCCCCTTTCATAATCTCAATCGCGGCTTCAGGGCAAACTACAGCGCACGTTCCACAGCCCACACATTCCTCTAGGTCAATTGCCGGATAGTAGTGGCCTTTTTTGTTACGCTCGGTGCCGATCTTAATAACCTGCTTAGGGCAGAACTTAATACATATGCCACAGCTCTTGCATAAGTTAGGCACAACGCTTACTATTTTCATGAAATCATCTCCTATGTATTAGCCTATATTTTTGCTTTTTTAATACAAATAACTATTTGACTGCCCTCTTCAAAAATTCGACCGTAGCGGCAGTCGCCCGCCTGCTAATTTCCGCGTCGGGTACATCAAGGTCAAAAGCATGCGGTACTCCCGGATACAGATGGAACTCGCAGGGCACTCCTTCAGCAAGTAATTTGCTGATAAATGCAATGTCTTCGTCCCTCAGCGGATCTAGTTCACCTACATATAGATATGTTGGCGGAAGATTAGAGAAATCAGTCGCAAGCGCAGGACTTGCATATATGTCGGGATTTTCAGAATTACCTATATACTGTTGCCATGCAAACTGGTTGTATCTACGCGACCACACCTTCGGATCGGTTATCTGCTTACTTGAAGGCGTTATATTCCTGCTGTCGAGTGCCGCATAAATTGGCATTAGAAACTTAATTTCAGGACCATTCTTATCTCTCGCCATCATTGCCGTTGCAACGGCGATACCTCCACCGGCACTGAAACCGCCAACACCGATATTGCCGACATCTACACCAATTTCCTGTCCGTTCCTGTTTAGCCACTGGAGAGTTGCATATCCGTCTTCAGCCGCAGCCGGCGCTTTAGCTTCTGGGGCAAGTCTATACTCTGCAGATACGCAAATACAGTTTACCTGCTCGGTATAATGTTGAAGAATTGTTTCATGCCGCTCTATACCACCAAACACGTAGCCTCCACCGTGAAAAAACAGGAGGCAAGGAAGATGCTCAGTCCTCTTTAAAGGCTCATAGATACGAATTCTGATTTTTTCATTATCTGGGTGACCATCAATATACTTTTCATAAACATGTACATTGGGGTTTTCTTTAATGCTGGCCTTTTCCATCATATGAGCCACCTCGCGTACAGCAGCAAGATCGGGAATAGACTTCGGATCAGCATCAGGCAATGAATCGTAATGCGTTCTTAGTCCTTCATTTAGCCTTTCCCTTATATTTAACAGTTCCATTTAAACAAGCCACCTTTCTTGCTTAATCTCTCAGGACTTTTAGTGATTCGTTACTGCGCCTTCAGAAACAGGGGAGACCTCCTTAATGTATTTTGCCAGATATCCCTTAGTATATTTAGGCTCGGGCCGTATCCAGCGCCTCTTTCGAGCTGACATTTCCTCATCAGAAATTAGAATGTTCAATTCTTTGTTAAGTATATCGTACTCGATTGTGTCGCCGTCTTCCACGAGGGCAATTGGGCCTCCATCAAATGCTTCAGGGCATACATGACCAATGGAAGCGCCGCGTGTAATGCCGGAAAATCTGCCGTCGGTAATTAACGAAATTCCCTCATCAAAACCAAGAGCTTGCATCGTCGTTATCAGTGTAGCCATTTCCTGCATACCCGGACCGCCTTTGGGTCCCTCATAGCGGACTATAATAGCATCACCTTTTTGGAATTTTCCTTCCATAAGGGCAGCTGTTGCTTCTTTCTCACTGTTGAACACGCGTGCCGTCCCCATGTAATGAAACATATATTTATCAACTGCATTTGCCTTGATTACTGCACCCTCCGGCGCTAGATTTCCACGCAAAATTGTTAGACCTCCGCTTTGGAGATAAGGATTACTGAGTGGCCTAATCACATCACTGTTGGAAACGCTCACATTTTCCAGTTGCTCGCTCAAAGTAAGTCCTGTAACAGTTTTGCAACTTCCGTTCAGAAGACCTCCGTCCAGCGCTTCTTTCATAATGGCCTGTACTCCGCCCGCCTCATACAGGTCAGACAGGTAATATTCCCCTGCGGGCGCGATATGGCAGACGCTGGGGGTTTTTGCGCCAATCCGATCGAAGTCCTCTAAGTCAATTATTATTTCCATTTCATGTGCGATTGCGGGCAGATGCAAAGTTGTGTTAGTCGAACAGCCAATTAGCATATCCAAAGTTATTGCATTCTTGAATGTCTCTTCGCTAATAAAATCCGAAGGCTTAAAATCCTCACGTATAAGTTCAACAACACGGCGACCGGAGGAACGAGCCAGCCTCTGGCGGCCTGCATCCACAGCTGGAATTGTGCCGTTGCCCGGTAAGGCTAACCCTAAAATTTCAGTCATGCAGCCCATTGAATTGGCAGTATACATTCCAGCGCAGGAACCACACCCCGGAAGGGCGCAGTTTTCGATATGGTCGTACTCTTCCTTCGTGATATTCCCCATCATATAATCTGCCGCAACTTTTCCCATACTGCTAAGATCAATACGACGATCTCCGATCTTCCCAGGCATCATTGGACCGGAATTTACGAAAATACACGGTAAATTCAGACGGCAAGCTGCCATCATCATCCCCGGTACGATCTTATCGCAAGCGCATACGAACACCAGTCCATCAAAACTGTGTGCATTGGCTACAGCCTCGATAGAATCCGCAATTATTTCGCGACTGGGGAGCGCATACTTCATGCTCTCCATACCGTTGCACAGGCCGTCGCAGATGGCAATCGTTGAAAATGTAAATGGAGTTCCACCTGCCGCATATACGCCATCGGCCACTGCTTGGCTCAGTTGATTAAGTCCACAGTGTCCAGGAAACATATTCGACCAGGAATTTACGATGCCAATAAATGGATTAGCGATGTCCTCATTTGAATAACCGGCAGCTTTCAGCAGTGATCGACAGGCAGTACGCCCGATGTCACTTTTCATTGGAGAGCTGTGTAGTCCTTCCATAATATGTATTCTCCTTTTCTATTTAATTTGAGTAATAAAATGCAAATTTATGCCATATTAGAGACCTAAATCATCTTCAAGTCAGACTGTCATCTGGCTGAAACCTTTTCCTTTCTTATTTGCTAGCACAATCGTCAACGCCGCAATAAGGGAGATAACCCCAAAAGCTATCCACGCAGGATTATAGGAGCCGGTGCTATCATAAATTTTGCCAGCTATAACAGGTCCCATTGCAGCTCCCAATCCATAAGAAAGACTTAACAGTCCATAGATTGTTGAGTAATTTCTTCTCCCTACAATTAGTGCTGTGAGATATGGCGGAGTAACTGTTGTCATAGAGCCTACAAGCCCGAATAATATGCCAAAGGCAATTGCCAAATAACTGACATTCGAATACATAAATAATATAACTGTGAGGACAAAAAGAACCGTACAGTAGCCTGTACCAAACTTGATTCCTTTTTTATCGTATATGGCTCCAAGGAGAATTTTACCGAAGATCTGTACTCCCATTACAATGGACAATATATTTGCTGCAGATTCAGCCGAATGTCCCATGGTTTTTGTAAGGCATATGCTTAAATTGTTGAGCATGCCCATATTGATTAAACCGATAAAGAACAGACTGAAGAAAAGTAGCCAAAAGGAGCTTGTTTTAACGAATTTTGCAGTTGAAATGCCTCGAATTTCATCTTCCAAACCATCATCAGCCAGTTTAGCACCCAAAGGCATCAAGCCTTTATCTTCGGGATTTTCACGAACAAGAAATATTGTTGTCGGTAGCAATATGGCAGCGGAGATTATGCCCAGTATCATATATGCGCTCCTCCATCCTGAGGACGCTATTATAAATTTAGTTATCTGAACAAAAACAAGACCGCCAACGACACTGCCTGTAAAAGCGATACCGGTTGCTAAGCCTTTTTTATCATGAAACCAATTGTTTATAAGAACTCCGCACGGAATGAGCGATACTCCGCTTGCACCGACGCCAACAATGATAGATAAAATATAGAACATTGATAAACTTTTGCTCATGGAATACAGAAAGAATCCACCGGATAAAAGTACTGCATATATTGGCATTGCTACGCGCATAGTGATTTTCGAAATTATCTTGCCTGCAACAGCACCGCCTACTAAGCTTGCAAGCATTGCTATTGTAAAAATCAACTGCACAGCGCTTGCTGAGTATCCAAACTCTGACATAAGACTAACTGAAAAAAGGTTGAAGCAGTTGATAACAATGCCTATTGACGCAGCCATGAGAAGGAAGCCGGCGAGAACAATTACCCAATGGTATGTAAATCTTTTTTCTTTCATTTCAATTCATTCTCCTATTATTCAATTATGATCATAGAATAACGCAATTTTCTTATCTTTTATCACAGTTATGAATTAATGCTTATTTACTGCCCGCGAGCAACCATCGCCTCGAAACTTTTTATCGCCTTATCACAGAACTGAGCCCATTCTTCCTCATTCACAAACGCATCAGTCTCTCCAGCCAGTACTCTTTTACCCTTGCTCTGTGTGTTGTTGCAGTAAGTATGACTGCCAAGGCATATATCGACATGTTCATTACGCACTCGTTCTAGTCCGGGTACAAACTGCTCTCGCTGAGCTGGATCAAGTCCATATTGTGCATAGTAATCCAACATCATCGAATTGACGCCTATCCCGCCTTGCATACCGCATCGCTTTTTATTACCGTTTTCTTTTACGGCGTCAAAGAAAAATGTCATTGTCCCCTGTGTATGACCCGGTGTTGAAACACAGAAAATTTCCGTGTTGCCAAGCTTTACAGTATCCCCGTCACAAAGGCAAACGTCCGGCTCGAAAAATCCATCAAAAACAGTATCGAAAGCCTCAGATAAAGAAAGCTTGTTTTTCCCTCGTACAATGTCTGCATCATCCTCGCTTATATAGGTCTTTGCATTCGGTACGAGACCAAGCATAGCACGTGTTGCCCCCGCGTGGTCATAATGGCCATGCGTATGCAGGATGTATTTAACTTCGGATGGCTTAAACCCAAGCTCCCACATGGATTCAATTACTTGATAAAATGTTTCCGGCAGTCCCGGATCAATCATTATTAGCCCATCTTCTGTGTCTATAATGTGGCAGGATGATGCTACGCTTCCACAGAAAAAGAGATTTCCCCATATTCTGAAAGGTTCGATTCTCTGCTTCCAGACGCAGTTCATATGATGATTCCCTCCTTTTTAGCCTCAAACGTCAACTGATCACGGAAATCCGGATGCGAAATAGAGATAAGCTTTTTTGCTCTGTTATCCAGCGGCTCGTTTCTAATATTCGCGCAGCCGTATTCGGTTACTACATAATGCACATCTGATCTGAGCGTTGTTACAGCGCTTCCCAGCGGCAGGGTTAACGTTATTCGTGGAATTCTGTTTCCGTTTTTGTCTGTGCGAGTTGAAGGCAATGCAATAAAGCTCATGCCGCCTTTACTCCAGTGTGCCCCGCGCACATAATCAACCTGTCCCCCAGTTCCACTGTACTCTTTTAATCCGACGCTCTCAGCACATACCTGACCAGAGAGATCCAACTGCATCGCGCTGTTAATTGAAATCATATTGTCGTTTTGAGCAATTATCCTCGGATCGTTAACCCAGCCAAAGGGTCTGGCATCCATGTCAGTATTGTGATCCATGAACTCGTACATATGCTCACTACCCAATGCAAACCCAAATACTGACTTTCCCTTGCAAAGTTTTTTACGGCTATTATTGACCGCTCCACACTCCATAAGTTCCACCATTGACTCAACGAACATTTCCGTGTGTATTCCAAGATCTTTTTTCTCTTTAAGAAATGAGCCAACCGCAGAGCATACTCCACCGATTCCAAGCTGAATGCATGCCCCGTCCGGCACCCGATCTACAATGAATCCAGCAATCTTGCTTTCCTCCGGAGTGGGTGGGATAGGGTCAAATGCAGGTATTTCCTCTGTCCCGTCCACAAACCAAGTTACCTTTTCCGCCGGATACATGCAGTCCGTTCCATAAACATATGGAAGTTTCTCGTTTATCTGCACTATTACCTTTCTGTCATCAAGGTATTCGTTTGTCATAGGACACGGTCCAAGGCTAATATTGCCGTTTTCATCTGGCGGAGTGCCGGCTACGGCTATAACATTGGCACTGTGGTAGTCTCTTCTATCCAGCGAAGTGTCAGACAAGTGCAAAGGCTGATAAACTATCCTCGAACCCATCATCTGGAAGGCTCTCTCCTGCGGGCCGAGAAACATACTCCAAATACTGATATTGTCGTTATATTCCTGAAAAAATGGTTTTATGGGCTTAGTGCACAGTCCAGTGTATAGGCGCACATTGTTAACCCGCGGCACTTCATCAGCAAGGGCGTTCAATAATTCGTAAGCCACACCACATGCCATACTGGTTACTATAACATCACCTGACTCAATTTTTGATGCTGCTTCTGATGTCGTAAGCAGCTTGTCTTTGCATTTTTCTCTCCAATTCATATATCCTCCAAGAATCAAAACAGTTGCTGTTGTTAATGAACATTCTCTTTTGGGGTAGTACTCCCCCAAACGTTCTATTTCAAATGTAATTTATCATATATCTTTATGGAAACTCAAATTTCAAATGATATCACGTAATTTTGCGAATAATTCTATTTCTAAAAAAACAATTTACGACCGAAATCACACTAAATAGATTTCGTCTGAAACACATTTTCGTGTTATTCAATTATTTTGCTGATCATATGTGCAAAAGTAAGCGCTTTCCCCAAAAACGGAGAAAGCGCTTACTTTTGTGTTTGTAAATAATAGACTACTTATTCCCTAAAGCGAGATTTCTATTCTGAAGACATATATTCACGCAGTAATCTATATGCTCATCCATTGAGTCTCTGGCAATGTCAGGAAACCCTAATTTAATGGCACGGTATATCGCCATATGTTGATTTGCTAATAGCAAAAAATTGTCATTGTTTTTTTCTACATATAGGAATTGACTAATACGTATTGAAAGGTAATTAAGTGTTTTACCAAGTGTTTCATACATTTTTTGAAGATATTTGTTTCCCGCTGACTCAACAATAAGAGAATGAAATCTGCGATCGCAATCAGCCATATGCGCAGGATCAAATGTCTCCGGTGGGTGAATCGAATATTCAACCAATGTACTTTGAAAGTCTTTTGCAAGCTTACCTAATTCGTCTAAATTAATCTTCCAATTCTTCTGTGCGCAGAGGTAAGCTGACATACTTTCGATGGATTTTCTCGCAATAAATAAGTCCTGGATTGAACTGTTATTAATATCAAAAACATAATAATTGCTGTATCGACTGTCATTCTTTTGCTCTACAATAACGAGACCTCTAGCTTGGAGTTGATTTATTGCTTCGCGCACAGGAGTTGCGCTGACCTGTAACGTATCTGCAATTTTCGTTACGTTCAGCCTATATCCTGGTTCAAGTTCAGAGCTAAGTATTGCATCCTCAAGAATTGAAAAGACGATATTGCTGACTTTTTCAAACGGGTTCATCACCTGGGCTTTATGGATAATTTTTGGATCAAGCACAAATTTAGCCTCAATATTTTTATTATCCATAATTTGTTGCCCTCCATTTTGAATATGCAATTTATAAATTTTTATAAACATTTACTTGTTTCTAAAAGCTTCAAATGCAATTCCATTTGATTATACATCTAGTTTAACATTAAATCATAATTCAAACAAGTATTACCGATTGTAAAACTCGCGGTGTCATTCCACCTTGCTCGTTGATAAATTTTCTGGTTTTCTTCCTGGCGGTATTTTTAACCAATGGTATCAATACAAACATATATAAGAATTATTGTAACCCTTTATTTTTACGAAAATAGAGGGCTATGCCATTTCCAAATAGAAAAGCAGTCAGTGGGTGTTGTGGTCAAGCATTATTGTAACGCCACTGTATAATTTAGCCTAAAGTAAATCTAGCCTCAAATGGCGTAAGATAATTATTGTAGGAATGCGGACGGATTTGGTTGTACCAAAGATACGCGTATTCCGCAATGGCGTAATTGAGTTCATCATCTGTATTAAAAGCAAAACGGTTAATCAATTCTGCCTTCAGGCTGTTGAAATAGCGCTCCATCGGCGCGTTGTCATAGGGGCATCCTGCTCGGCTCATGCTCTGCTGAATACCGTGTTCATTACAATAGAGAATAAAACTAAGCGAAGTAAACTGGCATCCCTGGTCGGAATGCAAAATAAGGCTCTTCGGCTTGACTTTCTGAGACTTCAAGGCTTTATCCACGGTCTGGACTGCAAGCTCGCTGGTAATCCATCTGCCGGTTTCGCTCGCAACGACGCTGCGGTCATAAAGGTCAATAATCGTGCAGTTATATCGCAGAGCGCCATTTGAAAGAAACAGGTATGTAAAATCCGTACACCAGACTTTGTTTTTCTCCGCAACCTCGAAATGCTGATTCAAGAGGTTAGGGAAAATCTTGTGAGCCTGTCCTTTCTTGTAGCCGGGGCGCCGTCTACGGCATATGCAAAGAAGTCGAAGCTCTTTATTCATGTACTTAAAAACCGTGGTTTTGCTAAGAATAACACCCTTACGCAGCAGGAAGATTCTCATGCTCCGGTGCCCGAGAATACCGCCGAACTCGGGGTAAATACTTTTTATTTCATCGCATATTTCTGCTTTACCAGCATGATAAGCCGCCTTTTTGTGCTTCAAATAATTGTAGTAAGCGTTTGGATGAATTCTCATCCTATTGAGCATCCAGCGGATGCCGAATTCGTCTTGATGTTCCGTGATAAATCGATAAGCCTCTAATCAATTTCCTTTGCGAAGAATGCCGCTGCTTTTTTTAGAAAGCGATTTTCCTTTTCGGCTTCTTCTAATTGCTGGCGTAGTTTACGAACCTCCTGCATGAGTTAGTATTCGTTTTTGGCTTCATCATTATTTCGGCATTCTTCACGGTAATTGTGCACCCAGTTTGATACGGCGGCTTTGGATGCGCCATACTCGGCGCTCAGGCTGGCTATGGTTCTGCCATCCTGGATGTGCTGCTTCATGACTTTCTTTTTTATCTCTTCTGAAAATTGGCTCATAATCCCTCTCCCTTTCTTTCTGTTAATATACCACATTAGAGAGAGGCGTTACAATAATGCTTGACCACAACAGTTATCAGCTATGTCTCTTAAATGTCCATTTAAATCCATAAAAAATTTGACAAATTGTCTTTTTAATCTATTATAGTTTTTGTAAGTGAAAGTCGTTCATATGGTAAATGGAGTCGTATATGAAGAAGGCAATTCTTAAATTATATCTACTTGTCGCCTTAATCTGCTGCTTTGTAGGTTTTGCTTACTTTGCAGTAACCATGATTAATAACCAAAAGATGGTTAATAACTATATTCAAAATGAGCTTTATTATTCATCTGGTAAGTATGCTAACGAGTTTACAATACTGCTGCAGAAACATGAAGACACTGTGGGCATCGCCTCTCAATATGCAGGAAAAGTATTTCAGAATTGGCGAATTTCAGATAATCAACAGGAGTTTCAGGAGGACTGGAACGACCTTTATAGCTACCTTGAGATGCTACTCAAGAAAAACGATAGTTTATTAAGCGTCTATTTTACTTTTGATCTTGACGAGTACAGCACAAGTGATGAAATATGGCTACATAAAGACAGCAAAGATAATGCAGTGAGAATTCCGACCAACTCTAAAACACCTGAGGACGTTACAAAGAAATACGGAAGTGGTTTTTTCGACTATTATTATTGCGCTATTCAAAGCGGGCAGGCATGGATGGATCCCTTCCATGATTCGGTCCTTAACGACGATCTTGTAACATATTCGAAGGCTGTATATGACAGTAATGGTAATTTTATCGGAGTCATCGGAGCTGATATGTCTGTTTCAAATATTCTGAGAACTGTCAAGAGCATGAAAATACATGATGACGGGCAGGCAATGATTTTAGGAAAAGAGGGAAACTACATAGCTGGTACACCCGGAACAGAAGCTGAGACCTTGATAAAAAAAACAACAACTATAAGCAAAAAAGACGTTGACACATCCGCAGTAGATGACACAGAACACGGAACAGTTACCTATACATATCAGGGAAAAGAATACATCGGCGGTTTTTCCACCCTAAGTAATGGCTGGGTACTGCAGGTTGCGGTGCCGAAACGGGCCATTAATGCACCATTTGATCGGTTTATCGGGCTGTTAATAGTCTCGGTGGCCTTTTTAATTGTTACTACTGTGATTTTAATAATAAGCATATCAAGATGGTCATTAACGCCGTTTATAAATGGATATAAGGAAATGGACATTATGTTCGCCAATCAATCAAGGCAGGCGAAGCTCGGAGAAATGGTAGGCAATGTGGCACATCAATGGAAGCAGCCGCTGAACAGTATATCTATAACTCTTGCCAATATTGAAGATGATTTGAAACTGAAAGAGCTTGATGAAGCCAGATTTAAGCAATATAAGGATAGCATCGGACTGTCTATCGATTCCATGTCGGAAACACTTGAGAATTTTACGAATTACCTGAAGCCTGACAGAGAAAAGGTTGTTTTTTGTATTAATGATCAAGTTAAACGCGCCCTCCGTTTAATTGATGAGAGCATAAAAATTAACTGTATTTCTGTAGTTCAGGAGGGCAGAGAAAACCTAAACTCATTCGGATACCCGAACGAGTTTACCCAAAGTGTTTTTAATATAATAACAAATGCCCGAGATGCGATTATTAACTCAAAAACAGATGAAAGAACGATAAGAATAAAATATGAACTGCTTAGGCAAAGTGAAGACGGAGGGACTCTGGCAGTTTTATCTATCTTTAACAACGGGAAAAAGATACCTGAAAAAATACTTAACCAGGTTTTCAAACCTTATTTTACAACTAAAGAAGACTGCGGTGGAACGGGCCTAGGCTTATATATATCCAAGCAAATTGTTGAGGAGCACATGGGCGGCAAGCTTGAAATATTTAATCTTAATGAAGGTGTGTGCTGCCAGATAACACTGATATCTAAGGACAAATAGGATTGTAGCTTTAGGAGAGTATGATGGGAAGCCTTAAGGACGTAACTATTCTTTATATAGAAGATGATGAAAACACGAGAAAGGCTATGGAAACCTTCCTTATGCGCAGAGCAGGCTCTGTGTACAGCACCGCTCTGGCAAAGGAAGGAATGGAACTGTATAGAAAATACAATCCGGATATCATTATCACAGATCTTCTGATGCCTGATATGAGCGGCTGGAATTTAATTAGGGAAATAAGAAAAAACGATTTATATACAAAAATTGTTGTTACATCTACCGTGGATGATGTCTCCAAAGTTCTGGATGCAGTCAACCTGAGAATTGATGCATACATGAACAAACCGATAAATCCAAATGAACTTGAGCTTAAATTAATCGCCCTTGCCGGAGAAGTCGTTGCCTACCGGAAAAGAAGAGTCATTAAGTTTGTCGAAAACAAGCCTCTCGTTGAAGAAGATATAAGAAAGGCATATAACGCATTATTGAAATCAGCTTCTGGTAACGGCGGAAAGGAAGTAAATGTTAGAATTGGTACAGATACAGTCACAATAATTGCTAGGAAATCTTTGAATTCAATGGAGAAAACAATGCTGAAGAGCTATGAGAATTGGGGAGAAGTAAATGAGAGCCGGAGGCTTTTTTTCAAAACGATTGAGCAAAACATAGAAAATATGGTGTCGGGTTTTGTTGGGTGCAGTGTGAAGGTAACATCTGTAGACGTAAATAGTGGGAAGGAAACAGATACCATAATACTGACAGCTTATGATAAGAGGTAGAAGTATGCAGACTCCGCTGAATTTTCTTAAAGTCCTTTACATTGAAGATGACGATGCTACAAGGTCGGCAATGTCACGCTTTTTAACCAGACGTGTTGGCATGCTCACAACGGCAATTGATGCCGACGAGGGACTTGAGCAATACTATTCGACCAAACCGGATATAGTCATTGCTGATTTGCTGCTTCCGGGAGACGGAGGAGTAGAGCTAATCAAAAAAATCAGGGAAACGGATAAGCGATGCAAAATAATTGTTACAACCACTGTCAGCAATTTAGAGACGATAAAAAACGTGGTGGATTATAAGATAGAGTGCTACATATTAAAGCCTATCAAAATTGATGAATTTGAAAAACAGCTCAATAATATTGCAGAAAATCTGGCTGTAGAATCAACTCATTTGAATCAAAAACTGTATTTTAACAGTCATACGCACAAAAATGAGATTGAAATGGTTCTTAAAGCTAAGCTTTCGAAGCTTCTAAAGGAGAAGATAGGCAAAGGCCCGAGAATGCTTACCATCAATTTTTATGAGGAATCCATCGAACTAATTATTTGTGGCGCTTTTTCTCAAATGGATACAACTTTGTTATCTGAAAAGAAAAACAGTTCTATTGTTGAGCGCAACAGGAGACTTCTCTATGAAATAATTGCCAGAGAAATAGAGACGACTGTTAATGAAGCCGTCGACGCTTGCCTTTGCATAAAAAAAATAGACATTGACGCCGATGAATTTACTGACAGAATTGTGCTTGAAGTGGTGCAAAGCATGCAGCTGTAATAATTGTATGGTTATAGTTGTTAATTTGCCTTGACAAATTGAGCTTAAAATGCTATTACTAAACTGGGACTGTGAAAAACACAGTTTAATTTAAAATTAAATATATTACCATTGAGAGAGTAAAAAACGAGTTGCGGTTAGCCGCTTCTTTTTTAGTATATCAATACAAAGCTAATTTGTATTGATATTTTTTTTGCCTTTTCCGAAAAAAGCTTTTTCTAATGTCGTGAGGTCATTCATGTTTAAACATGAATATTTTTAGGAGGAAACAAAATGAAATATTAATCTTCTTGTCACCATGAATAGGTGTTTTATCGGTATCATTCCTTATTGCTGCGGACAGAAAGTCGTAACACGGACCGAAATCTCACAGCCGGAAAAGTAGCTATCAGCTCCTATCGTGATGGTTAACTTGAGATTCTATTTATGAAAATTGGAAGGACATTATTTAATGAGATTAAAAAGAAAAATCATATCCTGCATATGCGCACTAGCGCTTGCTATTACACTAGTACCGGCAGCCCATGCCCATCAGACACCAGATATATCAAATCACTGGGCAAAAGATCAGATTAACAAAATGATTAGTACGGGTGTTATCACAGGATATGCAGACGGCAGTTTTAGGCCAGACAATAGCATAACTCGCGCTGAATTTATGGCAATAATAAACAGGGCATATAACTTCACTAACGAAGCAGATGTCAGTTACAAAGATGTGTCTAATGGTGCATGGTATACCAAAACCTTAAAGCAGGCTAAGGCTGCGGGATATATCAATGGCTATGATGACGGTACTATGAAACCTGATAATCTGATTACCCGTCAGGAGGCCGCGGTAGTTATAACCAAAGTCGCAAATATAGCCGCAAATGTAACCTCATTTAAGAATTTCTCAGATGCTTCGAGCTTGCCTGAATGGAGCAAAAAAGCAGTCAAAGCCACTTATGATAATGGTATTATGTCAGGTTACCCAGACGGAACATTTAAAGCCGACAGCAATCTCACTCGAGCTGAGGCCGTTACTTTATTAAGTAAAGCACTTGCTATGCCCTCAGCCCCATCAGTCGTGGCCCCTAATGGAACTTATGTCGGACAAAAGTTTGACAATGTCGAAGAATATCTAGGAATACCATTTGCTGCGCCGGTTGAAAAATGGAAGGCTCCGAAAGATGTAACAACAACTTCAAAAGACGTTATCAGGGCAAAGGAATTCGGGCCATCCTGCCTGCAGCCTTACGACCCAACAGAAAGCGCATCCTTCAATACGGCTACGGATTGCCTGAACTGTAATGTCTGGACAAAAAATTCATCGAAAAAAGGAAAGCCGGTTATGGTTTTTCTATACGGAGGCTCTTTTGTTCAGGGAGGAGGCAACAATGTTACATATAATGGCAAAGGGTTTCTAAATAATATGCCAGTGGGCGAAGATGCGGTTATTGTGAACCTTAACTATAGACTCGGAATGTTCGGCTCACTGGACCTTTCATCATTAAAGGGCTATTCGAGCGATTATAAAGACAGCCTTTCTCTTTGGATTCTGGATGAGATTCAGGCCTTGAAATGGGTTAATAAAAACATCTCAGCTTTCGGCGGAGATCCAAACAATGTCACTGTCTTTGGCCAGTCATCCGGAGGACATTCCATTGGTTACCTGATGACGGTGCCTGAAGCGAGGAAGTATTTTCATAGAGGCATTATGGAAAGCGGCTCTCCGTTTTTCGGTATAACAACCAAAGAGATTAAGGCAGAAATGTCCAAAAAAATCTTTGAGGCCCTGGGTGTTACAAGTATTGACCAGTTGACTTCTATTACAGACGCGGATTTTGAGAAAAATATGTGGTCGTATTATGGGCCTAATTACGGTACGCTTGCCGCGCGGGTACTGGATGGGAATGTAGTGCCAGAGGATTTCTGGCAGCAGTTTGTTGACGGCAGTGCCAAAGACATCGACTTAATGATCGGTACCACTACAGGAGAAGTCGATACTCATGATTTTGATACGAGCGGTTATCCTCAAGTAGCCTCATCTGATAAAATAATGTCCCTTGTTTATTCACACTACAACGAATTGGGAACGCCGAAATACGCTGTTTCGACTATCGGAAACGATAAAATTATTAATGAATATCTTGCAACAGGAGACCGCACACAGAAAGCCGCGGACCTTTTCAATGATATGGCAACCCGTATCGGCAGCATTTATTATGCCGAGGCTCAGTCAAAGTACAATAAAAACACTTATATGTACTGGTGGAACTGGGCTCCTGACGCATCTAAACTCACAAAAGGACTCAGTTCTCCCAAGCTGTCTCCGTTTGGCAGAGCGCCTCATTGCTCCGAGCTGCCTGTACTTTTTGACAGCGGCGCATTCGGATATGGAGAGCTTGGACAATACTGGCTCGGTGGCTATGGTATTGACGATCATATACGTACATTCTGCGATCAAGATATTGTTCCCAATCAGCTGACTAAGCAGGCTGTTGCGGCATGGTATTATTTTGCGAAAACAGGCGATCCCAACAACAAGTTAATCCCCGAATGGCAGTCTTATAATGCAAGCACCCGCGATACAATGCTCATTGACTCGCAGTGGACGCTGCAGAGCGATCCGAGTAAGCAGGACAGAGAAATCCTAAGCAAAATTAGACCTCTTGGAGAAATAAGCAGATAGAACTATCTTTTGAAAGGAGAACAAATGAAAGGAATTAAACACAATCTTAAAAATACTGCGGTAATTCTGGCTGCGAGTATGACATTAACACTGTTTACCGCCTGCGGCGGAAGCACCAGTAAAGCTGATGAATCGAAGCAATCTGCAGATTTGGTTCTCAAAAGCGGAATAATTCAAACGATGGTCAATGAAAACGACACTGCGCAGGCCGTGGCAATCAGCGGCAACGAAATTGTCTATGTCGGCGATGACGCCGGAGCCGAAAAGTACGTGTCGGACAAGACGAAAGTAATCGATCTCAACGGGCAGATGGTAACACCCGGTTTCATGGACGGACATATACATCCTCCAGCAAACTGGATGAACAAATTGTATAACATTGATCTCAGCAATTGCAAGACAAACGAGGAGTACATTAAAGCAATAAAAGCCTTCGTAGAGGCAAATCCAGATATGCCGTACTACGAGGGCGGACCGTTCATGCTGAACGCTTATCAGAAAGAGGACGGAAGCAATCCTGGACCCCAGAAGGCTGATTTGGATGCGATATGCCCGAATAAGGCTATCGTCATTAATGACGCCTCTCACCATGCCATATGGGTAAACTCGGCCGCATTGGCTCTTGCCGGCATAACAAAGGAGACCGCTGACCCGGACGGAGGCCTAATAAAGCGTGACGCAAACGGCGAACCGACCGGCATGCTGAATGATGCTGCAACTGATCTTTTGACAGGCAAGTTGCCCGAGAAAAACTATTCCGATGCAATGATTGAAGCTGCACTTGATAAATTCGAAAAAGAGGCAAATTCTTACGGAATTACAGGCATCACAGATATAGGTATGCCTGTGGATCAGTTCCGAGCGATGGAATCAAAAGGAACCCTTACTCTCCGTGTGCGAGCGGCTCAATTTGTTGGGCCGGGGGAAAAGCCCGAAGATGTGGTAACCGAAATAAAGAAAACCACTGACGGGGATACGCCCCTTGTTAAGGGCGGTACGGTTAAGCTGTTCTATGACGGCGTGACAGAGGGAGGCACCGCAGTTTTCCTTGAGCCATATGCGGAGGCAGCAGGAAAAGGTGATAACTGGTATGGTGCACCTATCTGGAACAAGGAAGAATTTGAAAACATGGTTGTTGCTATTGATAAAGTAGGGCTGCAGGTTCATATCCACGCAATAGGCGACGGTGCGGTAGACGGCAGTTTAACTGCCATTGATGCAGCGCAGAAAGCAAACGGCGCAAGAGACTCACGCCATACCATTACCCACGTTTGCGCTATTACCGATGACGACATACAGCGTATGGCAAAGCTGAAGGTTGTGGCCGCGCTCCAGTTCCTCTGGATGTATAAAGACTCCTACTATCAGCTTGAAGCGGGGTTTGTTGGTAAAGAACGTGCAGATGCGTTTTATCCGACAAAGAGAATGGAAGATGCCGGAGTCGTTCTGGCCGGAGCGAGTGATGTTCCCTCGTCGTCATCATATAACGTACTCGAAGAAATTGAGGTGGGCGTGACCCGCAACAGCCCTTATCCCGGAGAAGAGGACACCGATATGCACCGCTGGGCTGAGCAGGGGCTGACAGCATATCAAATGCTCGAAGCATATACAAAGAATATTGCATTTGAAAACTTTGAGGATAAAGAGGTCGGAACAATTGAGGTCGGGAAAAAGGCCGATTTGGTTGTACTTGGTCAAAATATCCTTAAATGCAAGCCTACCGCCATTTCAGACACTAAGGTCGTTTACACAATTTCCGACGGACGTATTGTATACGGCGAGTAATTTTCCAATTCCAGGTTCTTTCCTCCTGTCATTGGGCGCGGCTTGGATACCGCGCCCGACGAGGGTCAGCTGTGTAAGTTCTTGAAAGTAGCTGTCCTAAAATCTTTAGCAAGATCACTGGCCGCCTTTTATTGAGGCGAAAAATAACCATTGCTTTTACAAATAATAGCGGCTTCTAATAGAACGTTGAGCATTTTTATCCTACAGAAGAATCGAGGAATTTTTACGTGGAAAAGAAAAAATTAAGCCTATTGAAGAGCATATTGTTCACAATATGCAGCATTCTTGTTCTTGATTCATTTGTTTCTCCGGCTATCCTCGGCGTACCGTCGCTGACCATCTGGGTCATAACGGCAATCATATTCTTTATTCCGTATGGACTGATTAATGCAGAGCTCGGAAGCACATATCCTGACGACGGCGGAATCTGCAGCTGGGTTACACGCGCATTCGGCGAAAAAACGGGAGTTCTTGTCGGCTGGTATTATTGGGTCAACGTCGGATTCTGGATGCCCGCCGTTTTTGTGGCGTTTGCTAAATGGTTCTCCACAGCATTTGCTCCGTCGGCAAGCATGTGGGTACTTGCATTAATTGCATTGTTTATGTGCTGGCTGGTCGTCTGGATAGGCATCCGGGGTATCGAGCTGTCCGTTACGGTTTCCTCCATCGCGGCTATCCTAAAAGTTGTGGTCGTTCTCATGTTCGGAATCATGGGAGTCGCATACGGAATAAAGTTCGGACTGGCCAATGACTTCAGCCTCCGCAGCTTTGTACCCACGTTTAATGATACTACGCAGTATGTAGCTGTAATTGTGTATAATCTGCTCGGATTCGAGCTGATCGCGTCAATAGGAAGCAAAATACACAATCCGGGCAAGACGATCCCGAGAATGACGATATTGTCTGGAGCGATGATAGCCGCGCTGTTTATTTTCGGTACATTCGGAATACTTGCCTCCATCCCTGCGGATCAGATCAGCACGGTGGACGGATTCTCCGGCGCGCTTAAGAACCTCTGCACAGTATTCGGGTCCGCGGCTACACCGGTCTTCTATGTGATTATGGTTATATCTCTTCTGACTCTGGTTTCAAATATGATCACATGGACACTGGGAGCCAATGAGGCGCTTATGGCGGCAAAGCTTGATGAAAGAAGCAAATTCCTTGGCCACCGCAATAAAAAGTACGGTACGCCTGACAACCTTTATTACATTCTCGGCGGTGTCTCCACTCTGCTGATTGTCCTGAACTTCGCCATCAGCGGCGACGCCAACGTTATTTTCTGGACGATATTCTCGTTTGGCACTTTGATCTTTTTCCTGTCGTACCTGTTTATGTTCCCGGCGGCGCTCAAGCTCCGTATAAGCGATCCAGATGCGCCTCGTCCGTATAAGATTCCCGGCGGGAAATTCGGCATGACGCTCTGCGTCGTGCTTTCAGAGCTCTCTGTCGGCATCTGCATATTCTTCCAGTTTAAGGGCGCCGCAGGCGGACTTCCGCTTTGGACGCTTATAATAGGGACTCTTCTCACTACGATCACCGGCCTGATGCTTTATAGAGCGGGAGAAAGAAAGAAAACAAAATAAATTACAAGAGAACCTTTAAGCTATTTTTTATAGCATGAAGAATAATTACTAGAAAGGATATTATTATGGAGCGAAAAAGAAAAATCTTGTCCTGCATCTGTGCGCTTGCACTGATTTTCACTCTCTTACCAGTCGGAGCATTTGCCCAGCAGAGTTCCGACATCGCAAATCACTGGGCGAAAGACCAAATTAACGCATTGATTGGCGAAGGTGCCATCAAAGGTTACGCTGATGGGAGCTTTAAACCGGACAATGATATCACCCGAGCCGAATTCATGCAAATGATCAACAAGGCTTTTGATCTTACCAAAGAAGCCGACATTGATTTTAAAGATGTACCAAGCTCGGCATGGTATTATAAGACTGTCAAACAGGCTAAGGCGGCCGGATATATCGGCGGATACCCTGACGGCACGATGAAACCTGATGCTCCGATTACTCGCCAAGAAGCAGCAGTGATAGTGAAAAAGGTTGCCGGTATCGCTGATAATTCGGATTTATCCATGGGCTTCATTGATGCCTCCACAATTTCTGACTATAGCAAAAATGCCGTCAAGGCAGTATATACCAGTGGAGTAATAACGGGATATCCCGATAGTTCTTTCAAGCCTAACAATCATCTTACAAGGGCCGAGGCTGTTGTCATCCTATGCAGAGCACTGGATTTGCAAAACGCTCAGGCAGCGACAATGATTTTGAAAAACGGCGCTATTTACACTATGGATTCAAAAGGCAGCATCGTTTCCGCTATCGCCGTTAAGAATGACAAAATTATCTATGTAGGCGACGATGCAGGAGTGCAAAAATACACCGGTTACGGCACAAAAGTGGTCGACCTTAAAGGTAAAATGGTAACGCCCGGATTTGTTGATGGGCATATCCATGCCAAAGTTGCTCCGGATCCTGAAAAAATAAATTTGGGAAGCATCGATCCTCCGACCGTTCAGGCATATACGGATGCTATAAAAGCCTATGCGCTGGCACATCCTGATCTGAAGGTAATAAAAGGCGGCGGGATGCAGATTAAAGCATTTTCTGATTCTGTCCCGAAAGCATCAATGATAGACGCTGCTGTAACCGACAGACCCGCAGCTATTCATGACAGTTCTGGACATGGTGCTTTGCTCAATACTGCGGCAATGAAGTATATTGGTTTAACAAAAGATACGCAGGCGCCAAAAGGCGGCACAATTTATAAAGATAAGGATGGAAATCCGACCGGATATCTATCTGACTGTCTGTCGTTGGTTAGCGAGGTTGAAAACATAGATCCCCCAAAAGAAGTCACGGAGCAGCAATGTATTGATTCCTTTAAAGAGTTTGAAACGCAAATGAACTCCGAAGGACTCACAGCTATCTGCAATGGAGGAACGAGCGAAGTACCGAACCCGAAACTGTGGAAATACATGGACGATTATTCCAAGACAGGCGATATGTCCATGCGTGTCAACTTTGCTGAATTCGCGTCTTCATATACGATCGATGGTGCTAAGCAGTGTGTGGATGATTTGAATGCAGCGCAGAAATATAATTCGGATTTTCAGCATGTCAGTCAGGTCAAACTTCTCATTGACGGTGTTCCGGAAGGAAAGACAGCGCTTCTCGTGGATCCATACGACGCAGCAGCAGGAATGGCCTCCGATTACAGAGGCCCGCAGTACTGTACGCAGGATCAGCTAAACCAATTTGTGGCACTTGTTGATAAATCGGGATATCAGGTGTTTATCCATACAATGGGTGATGGTGGAGCCAATATGGACCTTAATGCCTTTGAATATGCGCAGAAGCAGAATGGCAAACGTGATTCAAGACATACTATGGTCCATGCAAATTTCGTTGACAAGAGCGATATGTCAAGAATGACGAATCTTGGTGTGTATGCAGCACTGCAGCCAATATGGGCATATTTTGATCCGACCTTCTCTGGACTCGAAAAGAAAAATCTCGGAGCGGACCGTTTTATGAAAGAATATGCAGTCAGGGACATGGTAAATGCGGGTATTACTATTACGGGATCCGCTGACTGGCCCGTAACTTCGGACAACAGGCCTCTTTCCGGCATAGAAGTCGGCGTTACCCAATGCTCGCCATATCCGGGACAACAGGGCAATCCCACTTATCTGAGGAACCCCAATCAGACCGTTACAGTCATGGATATGCTTAAATTCTTTACTATCAATGGTGCCAAGCAAATGTTCATGGAGGATAAAATTGGCTCTCTTGAGGTCGGCAAAAAAGCAGATATTGTTATTCTCGCAAAGGATATAACGAAAATCGATCCTAAAGACATTTCTGAAACGGAGATAATCAATACTATTTCTAACGGCAAAATCGTTTATTCAAAATAAACCACATAGATTCTTGAAATATTATAGCCCTCTATTTTTAAAAATAGAGGGCTATAATATTTGCAAACCAAAAATGGACTATGCTGAAAAATGGTCAATGGGTACTGCAAAGTTAGCTGCTTGAAAGCAACTTCGCCTAGTACCTTCCCATACTATCTCAAAACACAAGCCCGCTCTACCGATTGGCAGAGCGGGCACCAAGTTTCGCACACTGCCTGTACTATTTAAGTAATCGGCTGGGTTGCGTGGTAATCCGAGTTAAATTGTTGCTTAAAATTATGGTTAATTATACCATTGATTTGCCAAAATAACAAGAACAAGAAGGTTATAATTGATAATATGTTGAAAATAAGTTTATGTCCATTGTTTACAGATAGTGACATTAAAATAAAGCCCAGTAGCATGATGCTACTGGGCTGATAGTTATGGCATTACGCAATCCTCACTTGCATTGAAACAACACAGGAAACTTTCTACCTCTGATAATTACCATTTATATGCTACACTATTATATAGAATTACTAGCCAATTTCTTTGAACAGTCAAAGAAATTTAGATGAAGTATTTACATGTTGCACAATAATCTGAACGATAAAATGCGGCTATTTTACATCAATTGACCTGCCCCCAAAGTTCGACCAGGTGAAATGTTAGTAACTTCCTGCCAGCTTTGCTGCATATTCCTCTGGGGTAAGGTTGCCGAGTGACGAATGGGGACGCAGATGATTGTACTCCATCCTCCACTGCTCGATAATATCTCTCGCTTCGTATAGATTGGAAAACCAGTTTTGATTTAAACACTCATCTCGCAGTTTCCCGTTAAAACTCTCTATGTAACCGTTTTGTGTAGGGCAGCCCGGGTCGGTGAAGACGTGTTCTACCCCTCTGTCGTGTGCCCATGCGTTTAAAACATTTCCCGTGAACTCAGAGCCGTTATCCGTCAGCATTTCTTTCGGCAGGCCACGGAACAGAGCGGTCCTATTAAGTATGGCGGCTACTTTTCGTCCAGTCAGAGATGTATCTACTTCCAAGGCCAGACACTCTCTGGTTGCTTCATCAATCAGTGTTAATATGCGTAGGTTTCCGCCGTTGCGGGTACGGTCGCTGACAAAATCCATGGACCAGCGGTGGTTCGGCGCAGATATTGTTCTGTCCGGCATTCCGCGCTTTTCGTATCTTTTCTTCTTGCTGCGTTTCTTGAGGCTTAAACCAGCTTCTCTATAAAGCCGATAGGTTCTTTTGTGATTTATATGAATATCTTCCCGTTCAAGCATAACATTCAGTCGACGATAGCCAAATCGCTTCCACCTTGCGGACAAGGCCATAAGGCGCTCCGTTATAAGAGCATCCTCGGTCTTTTCAACGGGTACATATCTTTTACTGCTTCGGCTTAATTCCATAAGCCTGCACGCCCGGCGCTCACTGATTTGGTATTCTTCCTGTATTCTACAGGAGATTTCACGCTTGTCGGCAGGCTTTATCCGTTTTTTGAGAGCACATCCTTCAAAATGCGGTTGTCCAGAGACAAGTCCGCAACCAGCTCTTTAAGCCGGCGGTTTTCTTCTTCAAGCTGCTTAAGGCGCTTTGCCTCATTGACTTCCATGCCGCCGTACTTGCTCTTCCAGCGGTAGAACGTCTGTTCGGTAATGTTGTGCTCGCGTACAATATCTGCTGCTCGTTTTCCGCCTTCGTGCTCTTTCAAAACCTTGATAATTTGCTCTTCTGTGAATCTCGTTTTCATGTCAATCACGTCCTTGTTTTTTATTATATCATTTCGTGACTAACATTCCTATTGGTTTAGTTTTTCGGGTTCAGGCCACCCTCGGGGTCAAGTTGGGGTCAACATTCATATTCATTTTGCCAAATATGTTATAAAAACAGCCCTAAATCATCGATTCGGGGCTGTTTTAGTGGTTGCGGAGGCAGGATTTGAACCTACGACCTTCGGGTTATGAGTGTGGTTATCAGTTGATTATTAGTGCCCATATCATGCAAAAACCTCCTAAATACAACGTTTTCTGTTACCATATAGTTCATAAAACACTATGGTTTAGGGTAACTTTTTGCGGCAATAACGGAAATATAACGGAAACGGATTTGAACTAAGAAAAGGGGACTTGAACTTCGTATAAGAAGATATTTTTTTAGCTTTCCTATGATATTTTAAAATCCATATTTTCAAATTTTGAATGTTGCATGATAATTAGCTACACGAACCGAAAAAGATCCAAGCGGAATTTTAACTCAATTCCGCTTGGATCTTTTTCCTTGTTCTGCAACTTTGACAGGAATCTTAACCGGTTGAGATATGTAACCTCAAACATGTAAGTTTAATATTAATGCTTTTTTGTTTGGCAGTTACTTATTTAATTGAGTATACGAAAGTCTTACCCACACCAGAGGTGAAATGTTCGACGTCAAAACTGCGTGGCTTAACATACCAACATTGTGACACTTTACAAACTGAACTAAATACTGCACAAGCTACGGCTTGAAGTTTTGAGCCCGTTAGAGTAAGTTCGACAACAGAATTTTGGTCAATATATTGCATAGCATAGATTTCAAATAGTTTTTTTAAAATTACTTGTGGGTCTCTTAAATCTAATCTGTTGATACAAATATTAGAATAATTCGTTGCAGCAACTTCTCCAGCTGTTTGAGACAATATATCTCTTGAAGTGTTCCCGTTGGGTACCAACAACTGAACGTTTTCGAATTCTTTTTGGTCCAGCAGCGAAAAAATTCTTTGATTTTTCGGAGAAACGAAGCCAATTAGCGTTGATGGTCGAATTGAATTAGTCACATCCGAATCTATTAACGGAACTATATCATAGCCGTCCTTTTCTCCAGTGAGCAAACCTTTCATTAATTCATTAAACCTTGTTGCAATATCTTCTTCTCTATTAATAATATTTTTTTCTATATCTGAATCTAAAGGATAGTATTTATCAGCATAAGTATGTACTATTGATATGTTTTTCCTGAATATTAAAGCTTTTCTTGTAACGTCAAATATTATTGGCTTATAAAGCCCTGTAATATCCAGTAATATGTTGTTGGCCTCGTATAGATAATCAAAAACACCATTATAGTCATCATATTTTACATAAATTACATCAATACCCTTATTATCGAAATTCTTGAGCAGTTTTTTAATTTCTTTGCTCTTTCCTTTCTCCGGATATTCAATTAAAATAACTTTCTTAAAAGTGCAACTCTCGATTATTCTTTTAACCGATTCATAGCATCTTTCCTCGAAGCCCAAGCCAAATATGCCAACATCAAAATGCTTGCTTTCAGATGAAAAGTCAAAGATTTGAACACTTGCACGATTTGAAAGTTCTTCAATAAGCATGTCTAAATGTTGTTGTTTTATCGGTTCATTCGAAACATCCTCGGTCTCATTAATTTCAAATAATGATTGTTGTTGATTACCGGTTATTTCTATTAGCTCTGATTTTACATCGAAAGGTTCAATTTGATTATTTGTTGGTTCATCTTTTTCTTGATCTACTGCTCTGCCAATATTTCTTAACAATATTTCTTGACTGGGTGCGTTAAGCCATTGTTCGAGTGATTCTCCCGATAATTCAAATCGATCAGAATTTGCTAATCCAATTAAATTGGATAAGCCAAAAAGCTTTCTAAACACCAGTTTAAATTGAACCAGTGGATCATTATCATTCGACTTCGTTCTGGGCCATCCGTTTCCGTTTGCAAACACAAAAATACCGGAATCAATTAACATGCGCAGCGTTTCTCGCTGCTTCTGAATATCTCCGGTTGTTATTCTCACATAGAGGCCATTATATTGGCGTATTCTAGTGCTTGGAGTGCCATCTTTCGTCATTGCACTATACGAATCTACCAACGCTTTATGTGAAGCTTCGGCAAATTCTTTGACGAAATCCCTCAATATCCCGTTACGTCTTTCAAGATTATACATTCGTCTACTACATAATTGCTGAAAACACTTTGTTTGAATTTCAGGAGAAATAGGATAGCTATTTTTCGGCGGGTTACTTAATATGATCGAATCATAAAGAAATATAATATCTCCAATATCTCCTACACATAGTGCCGTTAATGCAGTAACCCCATAATATACGGATTTATAATCACGAGACGATTTATGTTCAATAATTGTTTTTGCAATCTGAGCTAATGAACAATCGCCTAGGGCTGTAATGGGATCAACATATGAACGGGCATTATAAACACGCAATCTCTTAGAGATAATTTCGGTGATGAACTTTTTACTTTTAACCGGGTCATTTGTTCGTTCGTATACATCCGCCCCCAAATCAAACAATTGATAATCTCTAATATCATGAGCCATTTCAATATTTCCGGGTGACCTAAATCCGAAATTCAACGTTTGCAATTCGGTAGTAATTTTAAACGCACATTTTTGACTTAAAAATAATACGTTAGTCAGAAGATATGAAATGTGATCGACATCAAGATATCTTGTACTTGCATCATCCAAAAGGAAAAACACCTGCTTATTTTTGAATATTTCAGAAACAGCAATGTATGTATCAGCCAATAATTCAAAAGCATCTACAGTAGACATTTTCAATGAGTAGTCACCTGATGTACTTGTAATCCTTTTTATGTTCAAAGAGAAATGCTTCTCCAGTGTCTGTGGAGAGTAACGGGCTTGTAAAGGGAGCGCTATGTCAAATATAGTTTCAATTGATTCAGCTATTAGTTCGTGATAATCCTTTTTTACCTTTTCGGGCGCAACATCATGTAAATGTCTGGCAGCTCTAATAATCTGTATTGAATATAGAAAAACGAGTTTAATGATCATCTTCTCGGGGACATCGGCAACACCAATTAAATCTCTGCAGGTTGCTATTACAGAGATATAATTATCATTCAAAATTCTCTCAACGATTTTCTCATTAGATTGTGCTCCATTATTATTAAATAATCTTGCGTGAATATCCAATGCATTCAGTAGCATCGTTTTCCCACAACCTCGCATCCCAGTTATAAGCTGAGGTCCGGAAATTGATATTGTTTTTATCCAGTTTTCATCCGGATCAACTAAGAGAATCGGAATATGGCATGACGAAAGCGTCTGAGCATTTATCCCATCGTTCATCCGTGTTAGTGAGAACACTTTTTTCCAAGGGGAATAACTCAAATCACTTTTTAGTTCTTCTTTTATCATATCAATTAATTCATCAATGTCTGGGACGTCGGAGTATGGCGCTTGTATGGATAATATGCTGTAGATCTTCTCAAACGTTTCTATTAAACGATAGTCTGTATCAATGCTTTCATCCAAATTGGAATATTTATCTCTTAAAATATTAGTTAAAATCTTGATATGGTTAGCTAAATACTGTTGATCTCCAATCCGGCCTTTATCAAAATTGCTTTGGCTCTCATCTGCAACCGAGTTTAAATCAATGGCCACAAGGCGAATGCGATCATATATAGCTTCAGTTCGTTGTTTCGTTTCTTCAATAAATTCAACCATAATATTACCTAAATGCAAGTCATTATGGTATTCTTTTTTAAAAATCAATTCACTCCAAATTCTAAGCAAGTCAACTACTATCTGAGCAAATATTAATGGATTAACATTTTCATCATGCTTAACAAAATCAGATAATACTTTACCTTCAATATAATGCAGCTCGGCAACATAACAAGCAATAGTTTCTTTACCAAATACTATATCAGTTTCAAAAGCATCTTCAATTTGCACCAGATGTTCGGTGTTTTTTGAGACTTCCCTATGCTTATAACATTCGCTTTCAAAGTCTTTCCCGAAAAATGTATATAGAGCTTTTGGAATAACTTTTAACAATACATTTTCAGTATCGAATCTCTTCTTTTTTTCACATAGAAAAGTTACGCCATAAAATCCTCGGTCTAAAGACTTAACAACCGAGTATGTTTGCTCTCCATTATTAATTATATCAGGATAATTAAGCATAGGAAAATTATAAGGTCTTCCGCATATTGGGCATAAATCTGTCAATTCTTTTTCTTCAAAACTTTTTTGAGGATCAAAAAAGCAACAATACTTTCCCATTTAAACCACCTCGAAATATTCATCAAATAATAATGGTTCATTACTGATAATAAAGAACCTCGCACAATCAGAGTCCCCAATACTTTCTTCACATCTTATTATCATAACTACTTCACCTTCTCTGACATATGTGTTTGGCTTGAATTGCAAAACCGCACCGCACGGGTCGTTATATTTACAGTTTTTGGTTCTGGAATTCTGCTTATCAACGATAAAATTTCTGATGATATTAAGATTATAATTCACGAACCCATTTTCTGTAGTTTTAATTTCCCACTTTCTTTGCTTTTCGTATTTTTCTATTGCTATATAAAACGACTCAATTGTCGATCTTTGCGTTTTCAAATTGCCTTCAAATGCATCAAACAGATTATTATACTTTGGCTGGCTTTGAACTCCTGAACGTTCTGTTAAAATAGCTGCGATTTTTCTGCAATAGCTGTCGTGGGATATCATCCAGTCATCATTAACTCCATCAAGTAAACGAGCAATTGCGGCCAAAGCCTCTCCTCTACCGATATAAGGCTGATACGGCTTTGCAGCATTGCTTAAAAAGCAAACAGATTTAATTCCTAATAATTTGGCAATTCTGTTGTATTTCTCAGCATAATGGACGCCCTGACTTTTCGTCTCACCGAAATTTCCATGTGCCGCTACTCTCACATCCAAGCCTATATTTGTTGCTCCACAAGCTATTTTTTTGGACAGCAAACTCGCAATTGCCAAATTAGGGGTGTTAAGTTTATTCATTTTCTTTCTGTAATCAAAAAGTAGCGCATCTAACGGTGCGATATTCTCATCAGCTTCAATGTGCAAATAGAATGGAGAAGCGATGGTTTCTTTAAATTCTTGGATACTATAATTTGTTTTGTATCCATCAATTTGCGACAATACATCTACTGCCCCAGCTGGTCTCCCCGGCACACCTAAGCTAATTACATTAAAGCCCAGCATATAGACATAAAGAGGACATAAAAGTGTACTTAGTGAACTTGGCCCTCCAGTTGATGCAACATCAAAAACTGGTTCCTCATGTTTGAAAATGCATCCCGAATCTGCCATCGTTTTAGCCAGTGAGGCTATCAATTCATCAGGGACATCATTGTTTTCAAAGATGTTAACAACTTTCTCAAAAGAATTCCTGCTCGGATTTTCTCGTAGTTCTTTAAAAACGCTATCAATCTCCATTGCATTCATCCTTTAAAAAATAATTATCTATTTCCTATTATTGATAAATCCTATTCTCTATTTTTACGTATGACACTACGAAGAGACCCACCCTACCGAGAGCAGAGTGGGTCCAGTTTCACGCTGCCTGAATCGATCAAAGAAACGGCATTTGCGGCTAATTTACAAAAACATCGGGGCTCAATTTAAATTAATTATAGCAGAATTTGTTTATTTTACAAGCAAATATTCGGTATATTAATTCATTTATAGTTTAATTAGGATCAATTCGCGCTCCAAAAACTCCGCATAATGCTTAATTGCAACGAATATATTTTATTCCCTCGTACCGCCTGCCCGCTTTAGTTCATTTTGCGTCTTTTTGAGCCCTTCTGATCTCGTAATTTCACCATGTAATTAAATGCAAGGGCGCGAATTTCTTCGGCATCAAGAAAATCAAATGTTGTGACAGCCGCATAGTGATTCAAATACTTTTTGCATTCGCGGAAGTATTCAGTAATTCCTTCATTGTCTCCAATCAATTCTTGGAAATCTTTAATCGCTAAGAGAAGTCCTTTAATACGATTAAAATTCATTCGATTAAGGGTATCCATAACATCGGTGCAAATGGTCTGGTTTGTAAAAAGGATTTCAGTTAACTCATAATGGTTGGAGGCGTTGGGGTCATATGTGAGGTAACCATACCACCAAAGTCTCGACAACGCATTATCGTTCAATAGACTATCGGATCCTGTAACGAAAAATCGTGTTTTTATCGTATTACTTCTTTCCGAAGACATCCAGCGATTTCGGATATATGCTCTGTATTCTGGAACAGCATGGCAAAGATAAGTCCACATGTATTTGTTAGAGGCTTGAAGCGGTGTGAGATTTTTAAAGGCATCATACAACAGTCTGGTGTTGACAAGGTCCTCAGGGGACTTTTGAGCGTCACTTTTCTCACCTTTTGCATAGCTCGGAACAAACATAGCAACATCTATTGTCTTTGATTTTTTATAATAACCATCGGTGTCACCGAAATAATCATCGAGCCATTCGTCATCTCCCGCATATTTATCCGCATTTTTGTCAATGTCATGAATCAGCTTTTCATAGCCCTCTTCAGAGAAATAGCCAAGTAACATTAGTCAACACCTCCGATAATCTGAACTTCACCGCTGTTCATTTCACTTTCAAGTGTATCTTTTAAGCTTCTCAAAGCATCAAAAGAGATGTTTCCGAGCAATCTATCGGCCAAAGTTGCTGGCGAGTCCATATAGTTTACAAGAGGTATACCAATTTTTTCGGCTTTGTGTTCGATAGCCCGAAACCATCTTTTATCATCACTTCCATCATCCAGATTGTACTGATAAAAATCGCATATTCTTGTGACAGCCTCAACTAGCACAGGGTATACGACAATTCCTGTGACATATCTCCTTAAAGCACCGTTATTAAAATCCTTAAACTTATAATAAATATTGAACAGTTCTTCCCTAAGGTTAATATCAATTTTTTCATCAGAGAATTCTGGAATGATATCTTCTTCTTGATTCGGCACCTTGTTGACGTTGAATATGGAGGATATCGGCTTCTCAAGCTCGGTATCGTCAATATAAATAATACGACTGTCTTCTCTAGCCAAGATATCTCCCTTGCGAATTTCGAAAGTAGAAGACCCAAAGTATAATTCGTTGAATTCTCCCTCACATTTGAAGTTATTGATGGCTTCCGAAGCAACGATAGATCCAGAAATCTCAATGCGCTTTACAACACTGAATTTTGGGATATGTAATTCCATATCTGTTTCGTTTGGTGAGAACGGAAACAAACGACTGTATGATGAAGCGCTACTTTTTACTTTAATAACAGGGATGGCCTTCCCGTGTTCTATAAACTGCTGTAGGCCATCGCAAACCAATAAGTATTTAATTGGAATAACGATGTCATCTGTTGTTACAGTAATATTATCTTCCTCAAATACTGTACCGAAGATACACGATTCAATATAATCGTCCCTTCCTACAGATAATACTGGGTTAGGAAATTCATTCATTACGGATTTCATCTCTTAGGCACCTCCGAAATATGAAGGTTCAAAACCATTTTTTCTTTGTTTGCAAATTTTACAAAAAAAGTAGCTGGTATATCGGCTTCTACCTTAATAGGGCCAGCTTTGCCATCTTTTATGTTTATCGGAGTACTGTTATAAGTAAATGTCTCCATGTCAAGGGTGTCAGCTTTGCCGTCCTCGCCAAGCGCAGAACAAGATATATAGAGGTTGTTATATGTTTCAATTGGCTTAATCACAATTTTATATAATCCCATCGATGAATTGATTGGAAAAGCTCTCTGCGCTGAGAGATTTGGCATTGTAACCGTTTTTGTACCATTACCGGCTCTGGCTCCTTCTTTCTGTTCACCTTCAAAGTTGTCGGGATTTACAACTGGTGGATGCGGTTTAGGTGGCATCGGATTAGGATTGTTTTCATTATTATGTACACTGCCTTTTTCTTCGACGCCTTCTTCTTTAATTCCAGAAACTACTGTTGTTCCCGATTTAGTCTCGACTGTTTTTATCTTACCGATTTTAATTTTGGCTTTCAGAATATCGTCACCTTCGGATGCACCGCCAAGTCCGTCCAAATCGTCTGGGATATATTCGCCAACACCAGCAGCATCAACCGAGTTTTCTGTAACTACTTCAAACTGCTTTTTCAACAGCTCAAGCAGAGAATCATCAATTGTTTTGAGCGAATTGCGCGCCAGTTTTCTCTTATCTTTTTCGGAAGCCCCTGTTATCAGTTTGTAGTCCCATTTGTTATGGCGTGCAGGCTCAGTCGCTCTTAAAAGTTCACCAAGCTTTTCACCCCTGATTACCAGGACCGCCGCATAATGTTGAAAAATTCTGCGACTTTTCAGACAAATCAGCATTCCTGTATCTCTAAAGTTAGCGATTGTCCGAGAAAAAGAGCTATCAGACTTTATATATATTTCGGCATCCGATTCCTCCAAAACCGAGAGCGCCACTTTGCTGTCTGGAGAGGTGAAAGCTTGATAAAGCTGAGAGGTAATTAACATCTCCTTGTCGTCAGCAAAATCGGAAACGATTTGAGAGATGGAGGTGGAATCTATTCTCCGCCTCTTGGTGCTGTCTTTCAATTCAACAATGAGCTTGTTTTCGTTGATAGCAACAAAAAAATTCTTCAAAACCGCCTTGCAAACGCTGTTCATCCAATCATTTTCCTGATTAAACCCAACAATAATTACATCGGTTCCTTTTTCGGTGCGAGTGAAAACATCACGAAAAGTATCCGAATCTTCGCTTAATATCGGAAGCCATGTCTCGTTTACATCATCATTGTTCTGGTATCTCCCGACACGCTGCGTTTCTTTCCTTTCTTCGTTATAAAGGGTCGCCATTCTGGAAACGCCGATAAATGCTTTTTCACCATCGCTGGCATAGGTGTTATAAAACACCATACTCAATGCGGAACAAGCAAATGGAGCGTTTTTGCCTATGCCGAATGATCCACCGCTTGTCTCGTCGTTTTTAACGGACATTCCATCCGAACTGGTCAATGCTTCCCACGGAGAAGACAGAGCCCGGCTTCGGCTTCCGCTAAGACCGCTTGTGTTATAATCTCCAGCAATAAGAACAGGAATAGTGTCTCTTGCAAGCATCTCATCCGCATCTGTTAAAAAACGCGAAAGCTTCGCATCCTTGTTATTACCCCAATACTGCTTACAACCTTCAATACATTTCCCATATCCCCCGAAAACGTCATAACTCTCAGTCCGGATATACTTGAGTTCGAAACTGACTGTGACTGGTGAACCGTTTTTTCCAACTCTAGCATCAAGCGAGTTTTGACAAATTTCTCTTGCGAGATTGTCTATCAATTCTTCACCTTTGAATGCCTCAATATCATTATTTGTGTATCCTTGCCTGGTACCCCCAGATAACGGTGGGAATCTCCAACCGACTGTAGCCATCATCAACACTCCTTACTCGAGAGTAAACTTCTCTTCTTTTGCATCAATTCCCAAAAACCTGTTTTTTGTGTTTTTAAGCTCTCTTTCGAGGGCGTTGAATATTTTCTTTATATCCTCGTCTGTATACTCATAGTTTACTTTGCTAGAGCAGTTACCGAGTAACCGCATCATCTCTAATATCTTATTGGTTCTTGCCTCTGCAAGTCTAACGAATCTTTCTCTTTTTGTCTCTGTCGCCATAATATTCACCCTTTCTATTATTTTCGATTTCATTATAATGGATAAAAACACATTTGTCTATATATTTATGATATTTATTGAAAATATATTTTCATATTTATTTGCATTATATATCGCACACCATCTTAACGCAGTTGGCCGCAATTGCGGCTAGTAGGCACAAAAATGTAGCGCCAAATATTTGGCGCTACATTTTTGTAATTATTATTCGTTTGGGATGTCGCCAAGCACTCTGAAACAGTTCGTCATAAATTCTGCCATGGTTTTAATTACAGGTATTGTTACCGAGTTGCCAAATTGCTTATACTTTTGGCAGTCCGTAATTCCATCCGGAAACGAAAACGTGTCTATGCCGTTAACGATGAACGCGTAATTAACAAAACCTTGCAATTTACCCCATTCACGTGGCGTCATAACTCGAATACCACGGTTATTTAGCTCAGTCTTCTTAGTGGGTATTTGTAACCCTGCGATACCTTCCTGAGGATCATATACAAGATTACGTTCTTTGCCCGAACCGCCAGTTGCCATAATCGTGTTCGCAATAGGATGCTCAATTCCTTGGGCATTAACTATTCTATAACCAAATCCATTACCTCGGTTGTGTTCGCGTTCCCGGTGCCGAACTAAAGTATCTAAGTATCCAGAAGCCATATAACGGCGAGGTTCTGCACCAAGTTCAAGTAAATCGTTTAGGTCTTCATATAACTCGAGATCATTATTCTCCGGCAAATAGTTCTCTATCCCCAGCAAAGGTTCTGCACCGTAGCGTTGTCTGTCAAACGCCATGATGTAAGTACGAGGACGATTTTGAGGGACACCGAAATATCTTGAATTTCGGATAAAGTCTTTTCCGCGGTAAATAGGGTTTCCTTCTAAATCGTAGGATACTCCGATGACTTTGTAGTTCAACTCGACTTCCAGCATATTAATAATGATCTTAAAAGTGTTGCCTTTATCATGGCGAACCAAATTGTCAACATTTTCAAGGAAAATAGCTCGAGGCCGATTTCGCCTTATGATTTCTGCGATATGATAAAAAATTGTTCCTTTTGTTGCATCTTCAAATCCAAGCCCCAAACCTGCACGACTAAATGTTTGGCAGGGGAACCCCGCAAGTAGCACATCATATTCAGTATTATCGAGAAGCTGCTTGAATTCCTCTTGCGTTAGATCAAAGTGAGCATTCTCATGATATAGATGCTCATAGGTCATGCAAACTAATGCGTCGATTTCAGAAGCAGCAACGTTCTCGTAATAGCCCGTTAACTCAAATCCTTTACGTATACCGCCAATTCCTGCGCATAAATCAATGGTCCTAAATGGCATTTCTATTTCTCCCTATATATTTTTTCTATTGCGTCAACGCAAATAGCAACATTTCGTTTTATATCCTTTCCCCAAAAACGCAAAACTGTCCACCCATTGCTTTCCAACTTTGCAGTTACTTCAATATCTCGTTGAATGTTTCGCTCAATTTTTGGGATCCAAAAGCCTTGATTACTCCTAATTTCAACCTTTTTTGTTTCCCATTCAAAGCCATGCCAAAATTCACTGTCCACAAAAACCGCTATTCGTTTTCCGATAAAAGCAATATCCGGATTTCCAAAAACCTGCTTCACGTTTTTTCTATATCTCATATTGCGATTCCATAGCTCACGCCGGAGCATTAACTCAATTGCTGAGTCTTTGTTCCTAACTTGCCTCATGTTGTAGCTGATTTGCTCGGCGGTTTTCCTCATCTCACCTTACCTCCGAACAGTTCAGCCACCTTGTCCCAATCCGAATTTTTCATTTGTATTTTTTGCGCAATTCGTATTGCTTCACATATCGATGGGTTTTTGAAAAAGTATTCTTCAATATCCCCGGGAATCGTCCTGCGGTGTTCGGCAGAAAGAAATCTAAGTTTTCTTTCTTCCGCTGCATCGAGCGATAAAGCAGTAATAATATTGTCTAAGAGTTCACCTTGCGGTGGTGCATTTTTGCCTTGTTCAAACTGACTGATTGTCATTTTGCTTCGGCCAATTGCACATGCTAACTCTTCTTGAGTTATGCTATGTTTTCTTGAAGTCCTTAACGACCTCAAATACAAGCCGAAAGAAGAGCCATCCATGAACGCACCCCCTAAGTAAATAAACTTATTTACTTACTTTAGCATTCAAAGCTATAATTGTCAAGTTTTTAGCTGTCGGACGCATTACATCTCTTCTTTGAAATAAAAGTGATCTCCTTTTCTGACAGAATTTCTATCAGTTCAAGGAGCTCTCTTGTGTTCCTTGCAAAACGACTTATGCTCTCCACAATAACTGTATCTCCACACTGGACATAGGACAGCATCTTTTTCAGCTGTGCCTTGTCGGCATGGCATTCTTTTCGCTGGCTTTGTCAATATAGTTTTCGTCAATACCGAGTTCCTGCATCAGTACTTCCTGACGGATTGTGTTTTGCTCTTCGGTACTGACTCGGATATAACCTATTTTCATATTCATTTTCTCCCAAAATAACAAGTGTGCCAGTATAAAGATGCTGAAGCTTTGGCTCAAGTGTTTTCATTAGGATTTACATGGATTAATAGTTTTCTAATAGATTAAAAGAATTTAAAGCGCTTTAGGGGGGAAATACCGAATAACAAAATAGTTCTAAAGTATTTGAGTGATTATCTGCACGAAAAAATGACGTTATCCGATTTTTTAGGTAAACTTGAAGAGTTTTACAATAAATCGGACACGCTGATGGAATGAAATTTATCGCATTTAATTAGCTAAGGCCGCTGCCCCATCACAGTCAGTGGCCTTTTTCTGTGGCGCTACCACCAGCTCACATATTTACATTCCGGTACAGCGTGGCTTTCTTTACCCCAGTCAGCTCTTCAATCTCCTTCACCGTGTGCTGACCAGCGTTATAGAGTTTGACTGCCTGCTGGAGCTTGTGGTCATCTGTTCGTGGACGCCCGCCGTTTCTGCCTCTGGCCCTAGCAGCTTCCAAGCCTTCCATAGTACGCTCAGCAATTACATCACGCTCGAACTGAGCTATTGCACTCATCAGCGTAAATAGCAGCTTCCCCGCCGGTGTCGATGTGTCTATGGATTCTTTCAGACTGACAAGCTGGACGCCTTCTTTATCGAAGAGGTCTACAAGTTCAATCAGATCCTTAGTACTCCTGCCGAGGCGCGAGAGCGATTCAATCACGACAGTGTCTCCCTCGGTCATTCGTTCAAGTAGCTTCTTCAGTTCAGGGCGGTCCCTCTTGGTTCCAGTCATCTTTTCGGTATTAATTTTGTCAACGCCATATTTGTTGAGCATATCAAGCTGACGATCAAGATTCTGTTGCTCGGTGCTGACACGAGGATAACCAAAAATATAGTGCTTCATAGTTCCTCCTTGTCTCATAAACGTATGTAAAGTGCAACTTAGATTTTGATACGGGTTTTGCAACGAAATAACCCCTGAAACAGCTCTTTTTACGGCCGTTTCAGGGGCTGGTTTTTTTGTTTCATTAACGAAGGTTTTTGCAACAATCAATACCTCAGTATCAGCTTTAACTGTATAGCAATAATTACGGATTATTATCAAGATAAGATACAATGCTACTCAACGGATTGTTCTGTGTTTCAAATATGATTGCCCCCTGCTTATTGACATCCCCATCTTTTCTACATACTACAAACTTGCCATTAAGGAAGCGGATATCTACAGTTTCTCCGTTTACTTTGGTTCGTACATAATTGTCACCGAAGCTTCCCATAGACCAATAGTAAACACGTTTTTTGTTCTTGGATATAAGTATTTGATTTAAGGCGGAAGTAAATACTTCGTAATTGTAACCGTTCGTCGCCTTGTTTTTAACAATAAGAGTTTTTGAACCTTTATATATGCGCATATATTGCTTGCTCATATTTACAAAAAGCTCAGGGTATCTAATAAAGCAATACCTCCAGTCGCTCTCGAGTAAGTTCGTATTGGATACGGTTTGCATTAAGCTGATTTTTATATCATTTGCCTGTGCAGTTGGGAAAGAATCCAGCAAAGTGCGAATTAGCTGTTTTTTTGATTCATCGGCAAATAAAGCTTTAAGACTGACTGGGTCGCTGGGATTATCCACACCGAATGAATGGTAACTTCCTGTCGCTAACGTATAGTCTTGGTATGAAAGTAAAGCCTGACGCATTAGTATTCCGTATACTGGGCCATTGTTGTTAAACAAGGCTGAGATTTTACTCCAATACGCGTCAAAGGTTAGCATTTTTTCTTCAAGACTAAGATTATCGTCATTTTTTGCGGCATTGTAATTTATTCCAGCTAACGAGAGCGCTGAACGCAACTGACCAACGAAGTAACCATGGTCCTCGGCTAACAGTATTTTTGCAGCGAAATCGGAACTACGAGAAATAAGTTTCGCCTTGATACGCTCCTCCTCAATCTGGAGGGGCGAGAAAGACTTTAGGCTCACAGTTTCGTTTGCGAAATAATTAAGTAGATCGTTCCAGTGAGAAGATAACTCTTCAATAGCTTGGAGCGCCGTACCAAATCTATCAGCGCGTCCCAAAACATCCTCGCTTGTATTATTTATGATGTTACGTATTATGCGGACCCATTGGTCGAGAGACTGCTGAACATTGCCTTTTGCCTGCAACATATATTCACTTACCGCAAAAAATAGAATTCGCTGAGTAAATGACGGCTGTCCTCTTAAGCAGTCGGATATAAAACTCCACACTTCGTCTTTTCTATCATTGGAACTAAGATAATTTAGAGTATAATAGGCCGCTTCGATCATCTGTGCTGTCACATCTTTTGCTTCAACAGTACTTACATAACCACCATTTTCGACTATGCTTGCGTAATTGGTAAAGAGCACGTCAAAGAATCCCTTAAATGCCGCATCGAAGTTGCCTCGGTAGGTACTCCAAAAAAAGTCTGTCCAGATGCAGTCAAGTTGGCGTTCAAAAATATGAGGTTCAATATATAACTCCTTGTCTTCCCATAAGCGCTGAACACGCGAAATTAACTGAGCCTTATAGTTTTCGAATGGTGTTAGCATGCGCCCGCGAGCATTTAGCTTGATGTAGATGCTGTCCTCCATACCAAGTTCGTCCATAGGTAAAAAGCTAAATCGGATGGGTTCCGTTTCTTGATTAGTCAGTTTTTCGTCGATGCCGTCGATTCCTCCAAGAATTCTCACTATGTCGTTTAAAACTGTTTTTACAGACTCAACAGTCGGGTCGTTATCCCAATCGGCCTGATACCAGTCGGAATCAGATATCTCCTCAGCGGGCATAGTATCTGACGCAAATACCGCTGCCCGATGGTCAACCAACTTCTCAAAAAATGATCGTGAACTTCTCCGAGTTTCGTACGTGAATTTCTTTAGTAATTCAGTTTTCGATTCATCGTTTGCAAACGCATAAAGGTGAACGAGAAAAAGAGTGGTTAAGCGTTGCTGCCCATCTAGTGGTATGAATTTTCCGTTTTCCGTTTTTCCGTATATAAAGTTGAGGTCAAGTATATTGCCATCTTCCAAAGATGTTTTTATGTCCTCCAATAAGTTTTCGCGGACGGAAGAACTGTGTTTGTCTTTCCTGCCTTGCGCATAGTCGCGTTGAAGCATCGGGATCTCAATATCATAACAAGAAAGAAGCTCAGTTAGTGTATTAATTACTTTCATTGCACCGCATCCCCCAATAAGAATGTTCCTATAACAGATCTCATGGCCTGTGCATAATCTTCACGGTCTTGCTCACTCCAGCGCAACCAGTTTTCATTTCCCGATGTTTCATGATTTAAGTAGTATTTTAAAAATACATTTTTAGTGCATATTGGAATAAAGAGGCCGTTTCCCTCGCGCTCAATAATAGTTTTTCGTTTTTGCATAAATGTTACGTTGCCGTAACCTCGGTTTATTTCAGCATTAAGCAAAGTTAAATTACGAATATCATTATCTTCAGAGAGTATAGCGGAGTGTTTTTCTTTTAACTGACTGTAAAACTCTGTGCACGAGGCGCGGAAATTCCGGTCATTGACGTCACCGCCTTCTAAAAAATCAGTAATCTCCTTTGCTACATCTGATTTCCCTAACCCCTGAAACTCAATGCTCAGCGATTTAAGATATTCAATTGTGCTAATCAAAGAGTGAGGCAGATCGTCTTTAACAGCGTGAATATGCTCTAGATCCCAATTACCAGTCTTATATAAGTCAAATGGGAAACGATACTGTTTTTCGCCTTTGCATACTAATGTCGCGATGTTGAACAGGAGCAAGATTTTTTTGAGCTTGGCTTTGTCTGTAGATCGCCCCGTGTACTCAAGTACATCCCACTCTATCGGGCCTATAGCCTTATTTGCGAGAGTGATTAATGCTTCCCGTACTTGACTTTTTCGTAGCCCGCGTGTTTCTTGTTGAATTTTCTGAATGGATGTATCGCAAGTTATTAGTAGCCCAATGATATGGTATCTGTCCAAATCACCATACCAGCTCTGAAATTCAGAGTATAACGCATCTACGTCGTCCCACGCCTTTTTAACAAAGTTCCTGTTATTTTTCTGCGATTCAGCAAATACCAAGAAAGGAAAGTAGTCTTTTACTGCTTCTGGAATCGGTTTCGCAAGTTCGGCGTTGTATTTATCTGCAAGCAACTCAAAAAGTAAATCTATTCTAGTACCAGGGTTTTCTGCTTGATTAAGGAAAAACCAAAAAGAGTTTTCGCGTAGTCCTTGCTCAATTCTATCCCATGCCGTTGAGATTTCAATACAACATTTTTGTGCTATGTCATCGTTCTCGAAATTTTCTTTGCTCATCAATAACGCCTTAATCAGTTCGGCATTAGTGAGAGATATTTTTCCTAAGTTTATTTTGGTAAACATCTTAATGGCATCACTTTCCGGAGGTAATTCATACCAGACAAAAAAAGTGTGCATAAGGATTTTCTCGAACATTCTTGTGATAGCAATACTCTTATTTGGCTGCTCGCTCAGCCACGATAGCATTTCGTCTCGTGCGGCTGATATATGGAAATAATCAATATTACTTTCATCAAAAGCGCTATCTGACGACAGCTCATCCAAAAAAGCTCCGCTGTTTTTGCGAGTTTCATATTCCAAACTAAAAGGGGGTTTAGCAGACCTCATTTCATCGGCTGCTAATTTCGTAAATATGTAAATTGTCGTCAACCGCTGCTGACCATCCACAACCTCATATCTCCCGTCGTCAAGCGGCTTTACAACTAGCGGTTGCAAACAATACTTATGTTTACCGTTATCATCTGAGAATTCACTAAGATCGTCAAGAAGTGCCCTAACCTCCTGTTTCGTCCAACGATATCCTCGTTGATAAGAAGGTATAAAGAAGCAAATACCATTCAATTCATTTATGGTCTTCATCTCAATATTTGCGTTCATATCAAGTATCCTCCAAAAACTCTATCTAGCATTATTATCCAGTATAACTTAGATTTTACTTCTAATCAATAACTTGGACAAAAAAGCAGCTCAACCCCAAGACAGAGCAGTAATAAGCTACACACTGCCCATAATAAAATTTTGGTATTTGCACTTCTGGGAGAATAATTCCTAGTTTTTTATTATCTGACCGTAATAACAAGCAAAAGGTAATTTCTAAAAACGTTAAACACAAAAGAATAGCAACGTGTGCTATTCTTCTTTCAATCTTCTATAAAAGGTATTCCTAGACATATGAAGTAGTTCCATTGCCTTGATAGCGGTAATTTCACCCGCGCGCCATTTCGCTGCAACCCGTTCAAACTCCGGTGACTCAATTCTCTTTCGGCCAGTGTATTTACCATGCTGCTTTGCAATTGCGATGCCTTCACGCTGGCGCTGGAGTATATACTCACGCTCAAGCTCGGCAACGGCACCAAAAATGGTCAGCATAAATTTCCCTGTTGGGGTATTGGTGTCGATGGCTTCCTTTCTGGATATAAAAGAGACCTCCTGTGCTGACAGTATTTCTATCAGTTCAAGAAGGTCTCTCGTATTGCGGGCAAATCGGCTGATGCTCTCAACAATAACCGTATCGCCACGTCGAACATAAGATAGCATCTTTTTCAGCTGAGGTCGGTCGGTGTTTTTCCCGCTCGCTTTGTCAATGTAAATTTCGTCAACACTAAGCTCTTGCATTAGAACTTCTTGACGGATGGTATTCTGCTCCTCGGTGCTAACCCGAATATAACCTATTTTCATTTTTGCCTCCAAATATAGCAAGTGTGTCAATAGAATTGCCGTTCATAATGGGATATCCCAAAACGCCGATTCCAAATCAATTGACACACTTTTTCACTATCCCTTAAGGGTATACCCTATTGGGACGCGTACCGTAAGATTTCTGGCATACTCCTGCCGAAATAATAGGGCCCCATTCAGTGATGGAGCCCTGTAATAGTGGCTTAGCTTTTCTATATCTATTTGGACGGTGCAAAAGGCCTTTTATCCGACTCCTTCTGATTTTGAAAAGCTCTTAATAATATTCAGGACATCGCTCATGGTCTGATCCAACCCGGAGTCCATGTTATTCAGCATCCAGCTAAAAGTATAAACATATCCGTTTGTCGCCAATATCAGAACTTCTCCGGTATTGCTGTTTTTACTATAAGCATCGGTAGTTTTTACGATCGCTTCAATGCAAGTGTTTTTATCGGTTAGCGGAACCGTTTCATAGTCCTTTCCTGGGGTTCTTACCTTGTTTACCAAATCAGTCGACGGAGACAATTCGCAGTTAATTTTCAGATATGCATAAGGCATGGTGAGTTTTATATTATCAGCATAGATTCCGTTTCCACAGTAAGTTCGAAGTATTGTTGGCTTGCCCCATGCTGCGGGATATGAGTATGAACACGAAATATCGGTATAATCTGTATAGGTATAGTAATCCCCGGAAAGAGCTAGCCTCTCAGCAAATAAAGAAGATTCATAGTTGGGGTTGGTAATGATTATAACTTTGTCATAACTTACCCAGTCGACCTTCATTCCAAGATTCTCAGCCACAAACCTGACCGGTACCATTAATCTGGAATTGATGATTTGTGCCGGAGTTGCCATCGCAACGGTATTTCCGTTAACAAGCGCCGACGTGCTGTTGCTTTTTAGCTCGATTGTTTTTTCACCCAACTGGATTGTGACGGTTCCTGTGGAAGCATCCCAATTTACAGTACCACAAGAAGGCTCAATGATTGCTCGTATCGGGAGCAAAGTGCTTCCGTTGACAATTGCAGGCGTTGCATCCGAAAACACATAATCCATACCATAAATGGTTAAATACTTATTATCGACCTGCATTACGATTTGATTTAGGGATCCTCCACTATACATCCTTAGGTCATTAGCTGATAGCAGAGCCGGACTTGCTTTAATTGCATCGAGCTCCTTTTCCTTTGCAGTTTTTGCTTTAAGCAGCTCATAATATTTAGAGCCCATTGTACCATAATGGTTGCAAGTGATTGACTGACCGCTTAGTGTTATAGTAATAGTACCAAGCTTTTTGTGTCTTCCCATGTACTGTCCGAAATACTCATATCCATCCTGCGGATTATCAATCACACTGTATTTGTTACCACCGACAATGCTGCCTGTGTCAACCCCCAAACCTTTAATAATATAGTAAGAAGTGGTGTCAACAACGGTTCCTATAACACCGACAGAAGTACCATAAGCGTTCATTTTGGTCTGCAAATCAGCAATTTCTTTTTCAAGCTGTGCGATTTGAGCTTCCTGCCCAGGGCTATAAGATGCAGCATATGCTGTGGTCACGCAAAGGGAAAAGATTAGGATAAGGGACAGAAATAAGCTAATTGTTCTTTTTTTCATTTAGAATCCTCCTCATTATGTCTTTTTCGACGCGATTGCGACACAATAATATCACTATCGCGATTATTTGTAAATGCTATAGTTGTAATCTTTTGGCATTTCTTTTGTTATCCTAACGCTGTAGTAATATAAGCGAGGGGTGTAGTATGGAAGTTAGCGAGCGTTTGAGATTCTTCCGAGAGAAGAAGGGCCTGACCGTAAACAAGCTGGCGATTGAATCAGGAGTCTCACAGAGCTTTGTCCGTGAGCTAGAGCTTGGCAAGAAAAAGCCGACAGTAGATACGCTTGCCTTGCTTTGCCTCCCGCTCGGAATAAACCTAAAGGAATTCTTTGATGACGGTGCTCCATCACCATGCACCGACAGCCTTGATGAGGCCATATTCAAGCTATCACCTGAGCAGCGGAAGAAGCTTGCAGAGTTTCTGCAAACGATGTAATAATGATCCGGGCTTACGTTTATATTCGTAAGCCCAGTTTCTTTTACCTACAAACATATTCCTCGCAGTAGAGCAACTCCTCAATCTCCTCAAAGGTGTATCCGCATTCACGCAAATAGTCTACCTCCTCGGGCGAATAGCCGAATGAACCGGCGATGGACTTGAGCTCTTCGAGATATTCCTTTTCCATATCACCGGAGCCCTTGCGCTTAAAGCAGTCGAAATCCCCCCAACCATAATAGCCGGAGGAATAGTAATCGGACAGACACTCAAACTCGCCCCAGGATAATTCTCCTGAAGCGGATATTTTGAGTATCTGTCCTTGCTTTATATTAACCTCTTCAAATAGTCCCGCCTTGACCTCTCTTAAGAGCGAAGAGGAGGCTAAAGCTCTCCAGAGTATCTGCTCAGTCGAGGCGTAAACGAATATCCCGAGATGGGTGAAGTGGATTATTGAGAGCGGGCTGTCGCCCTTGATTAAGTATATGTTGTTTTTTGTATCTATTACGGAGAAAGAGAAGCTGCCCGTTATCTCCTTCGCCATGCTCCCGATGTTTTTGAAGGAAAGGTTCTTTCCCCGTTCCAGAAGCTGAACTGCGATGAAAGAGTCGGTTTCAATCTTCGTATTCGGGAGCTTCTGCTCTTTCCTGAGGGTCTTATCGTTGGCGATGATGCCGTTATGTGCAAGCGCAAACATCTCGCCGTTCTTCAACCGACCATAGAAGGGATGGTTGTTATAACGAAGTTTGCAGTCGCCCTGAGTTGCATGCCGGACATGACCAACGACCGCGCCTGTGTCCTTTGGAATTTTGAAGTCCATCTGATAGGCGCTCTTGGCATCCTTCTTTATAACAATCTTGCCTCCGCTTGTGTACGCAACTCCCGTAGCATCGGTTCCGCGTACAGCCGATTCCATAGCCAGCGCATCGATTAGGTCGCTGAGCTGTCCGCCGCTTAAGCTGTGACCGTAATCTGAAAATCCAAACAATCCGCACATATTATATTTCCTCCCCGGCAATTATTTCCTCGTTGACATACAGCCGCCTTGTTTTCAGGTACTCTATGAGCTCGAGATTATTCTCACGGTCAAGCTGCATGACAAAGTCGCTCCAGCTCATGCCTCTGAATTCATCGTCGGACATAACAATAGCCGCCTTACAGATTTCGTTTACCATCTGCAAAGCGGCTATAAATGACGTATATTTGAGTGTCCCGCGGAAGAGCCTGAACTCTATTGTGCTATAGTTCATGAGATTCACTGCGGTATATCTGCCGAGATTGCTGTTCTTGGCATGGTCGAGCACCTGGCCGGGTGACTCCTTGAGGCCGTATCTTCGCGCCCATTTATTCAGCTGTGCTTCGGTTCGGCGCGAGAAGCGGAGCATCTCATTGAAATGAGCTTCGACAAAATAGAGTATTCTGGCGATTGCTCCCTCCTGTTTCTCAAGGGTCTCACCAAGAGCTTCTCGGCTGACGTGTACATGCAGGCCGCAAGTTCCGCACATATGACTCTTGTAGCCCATCTGCACCGCCCGCTCACAGAGTTCCTTCCACGCAATGCTGTTTTTATGATAGTTCAAGTCTGCCGGATAGCTCACAAACTCAAGTCCACTATCCAGGCTTCCGTCATGCTTGCAGTAGATATGCTCGTTTCCGCTGTTGACAATGTTAAGAAGCTCTTCGGCATTATTCGAATCTTCGCCGCCTTCATCAAGTTCAAGCTCCACTCCGAGGTATAATATTGAGGAATCATAACAGGGATAAAAGATTGGGTCGGGCTTGTAGTAATAGTCGTGGATTACCCTGCGCTCGTTCTGACGGTGACAGTAGCAGCTGTAGCAGTAATCATAGTTGTCATCGTCCTCTGTGCTGTATACGTCATTTAGATGAATAATCGCTCCACATTCCTCGCAGGTCGTGTAATTTCGGTCATAGCAGCTGGTGCAGAGAGGGATGTTGCTGTCTCCGGCATTCTGATCGTTCCAGAGCCGTTCGCCACAGCATACGCAGATTACCGTTAGCTCTTCAGCACAGTCCGGACATAGGTCCTGATCATCGAAAACCACCCCAACCTCTGATGTGTACTCGCATCCGCAGCTGCTGCAGACACAGGTTTGATTCTCATCTATAACCGCTACGGCGGTCTCAATGGTTTCTGTTGGCATATGTAAAACTCCTTGTTCTTAGTATTCTTCGGACAGCAGCATGGTTGAATGGTCACCGTCGTCGATAACGTAGACCTTGGCATTTATGTTGCTGTCTGTATTTATAATGTATTCATGCTCATAAGGCGGCTCTTCCTGAATATGGACTATCTTCTGTTTTCCGGCTTCAGAAGACAAATTGAACACCTGCAGATAGTCCTTTTTCTCAACCTCCATGGTGTCCACTGCCAGCCACATTAGATTTTGCAGCCAGAGCGGGATGTCTGCTCCCACACCTTTGGTAATGTAACGGTCATTCTCAAACACCGATTTCTAACTCCTTTCGGGGCTTAATTGTCTGAACTACCATGTTCGTCATCGCCCTCCTTAATAATGTAGTCTATTACGGCGCACAGCACGGTAGCAGCAGCCGCCAGAAGTATGCTCAAGATGTTCTTACTGGTGATTAGGTTATCATTGGTTATCTTGTCTCCTTTCTGCCCAGTGTTTTCAGGCAAATACGGAGTTTGTCAGCAGTTTTGCCGACATTTCTCGTAGTACACGGGTAATAGCACGTAGAATTAATTTCAACATGGATTATTGCTCCTTTCCGATTTTTATGAATTTGAGTGGGATTTTTCAGGTTTTTTGATTGAAAACATTAAAATTCCCAATAAAAATGTAAAAAGCACAGTTACCGTATTTGCCTTAAATAACGGGAACTGTGCTTATATATTGAAATAATATACTGATTCGAGGGGAAGAAATAACACTAAACAATACATTAAGGGAAATACTCCCTAATTATCTCAACAAGGAGGATTTTGAATATGTTTTATGATTACAACTACGTCTCTGAGGAAGAGCTTGAAACAGCAGACGAATACTTAACGCCGCTGGAGGTTATGCAGTTGCTGTTCATCGGCAAGAACACTTTTTATCGCTTAGTCAACTCCGGCGAGCTCCACGCCTTCCGCATAGGAAAGCTTTGGAGAGTAAGAAGGGAGGATGTTGCTACCTTTGCTCATAAATAATAACGGTTCGACAAGAAAAGATTGACTTTGACAGCAGCATTGGGTAATATAAGTGTGAGGTGAATACACTATATGGAACGTAAGATTGTAAAAAGACTTATAGAATGGAAAAACAATGCTAACAAAATGCCGCTTGTCCTTTATGGAGCTAGGCAGGTCGGTAAAACATACACGGCTTTATCATTTGGTAAGAGCCATTATAAAAACACTGTGTACTTCAACATGGAGGATTCACAGGAAACTACGGCAATTTTTGACCGCGATCTCGACCCCGAGAGAATCATTCGTGAGCTTTCGGCCAAGTCTGGGCAAACGATTCTTAAAGGCGATACCCTGATTATTTTTGATGAGATACAAGCTTGTGAGCGAGCGCTTACCAGCCTGAAATATTTTTGCGAAAACGCGCCGGAATACCATATAATTGCAGCAGGCAGTCTGCTTGGAGTAGCACTCAATAGAGAGCATTATTCCTTCCCTGTCGGCAAGGTTGAGATGCTGACGCTGTATCCTCTCGACTTTGAAGAATTCCTGTGGGCTTTAGGAGAACAACGCATCTGTGATTTAATATATGAAAGTTATGACGCTTTTTCACCTCTGTCACTGCATGATAAAGCAATGGATCTGTACAAAACATATTTGGTGGTTGGAGGTATGCCGAAAGCCATTGAGGAATATGCGTCGAAGAAAGACTTCAACTTCGTGGTTGCGGCGCAGAAAAGCCTGAACGACGCCTATATCGCAGATATGGCAAAGTATGCCTCACCGCAGGAGACAACGAGGATTTTGGCGGCATGGGCAAGCGTACCAGCTCAGCTGGCTAAGGATAATCACAAGTTCCAATACAAAGTCATAAAATCCGGAGCCAGGGCTTATGAATATGAAACTCCGTTGGATTGGCTGAAAGCAGCAGGAGTAATTCACAAATGCATTAAGGTGACCGAAGGTAAAATGCCTTTGGCGGCATATGCAGACAACACCGCCTTTAAAGTCTATATGATGGATACAGGCTTGCTCTGCTCAAAATTCGATATTGCGGCTAATGTGATTATTAACTCGCCGTCGTCCTTTGACGGATTCAAGGGTGCGCTAGCGGAAAACTATATCATGCAGGCACTTGTCGTAAACGGCGTTGCCCCTTATTACTGGGAGTCGCCGGGAAAAGCCGAGCTCGATTTCCTGTTCCAGAACCGACAGGGAGATATTATTCCATTGGAAGCAAAGTCCGCGACTAATGTAAAAGCCAAAAGCCTTATGAAGTACATTGATACCTATAAGCCGCCGTTTGCAATCCGTGTATCTGCAAAGAATTTTGGGTATGAGAATGGCATCAAGAGCATACCGCTGTATGCGCTATTCTGTCTAAAACCCTGAGATGGCTACCGAAAAATCTATATAAACAAGAAATCGCTGAGGACTGACACAAATCAGTCCTCAGCGATTTTATTTTTTGCGTGCAGTCCATATCGGTCTTTATTGATGCCAAGAACTGCTTAGGTGGCTATGCAGAATCTGAAAAAGCCATTATTCTGTGCATGACAGATGACAGGTGACAAATATATAACTACTTTTTTACTATTACATATGTATGCCAATAATTAAATATTGTCATAGTTTTGGGAGTGTCATCCGTCATCTGTCACTGTAATTCTTGGCTATTCTTCTCTGGGCAGTTAGGACATGCGCTAACTTATTGAAAAGATTCTACCGCTAATGCTGCATGGGCGCAATTGGCCTTTTTTTATTTACCCTATTCCATTCATCGACTTTTTTTCTCTGCCACGATAAATATTCTTTCAGAGGATCAATCTTGCAGAAATCCTTCATGCTGATATTGTTGTCCTTATCGCCATTATTCAAAATCATCTCGTCAAAAAGTTTACACTCATCTTGGCTAAGCTGCCATTTCCAATCCATCAATAACCATCTGGTTTTGGAAAGAACTATTTGGTTTCTCACAATGCAATTACTCATTTCTAATACGCTATCAAGTACGGTTACTAATCCTGTTAGCAAGTCGAACGCAATTATGTTAACTGTTTCGTTGATAGGCCAGGTGTTTGAGCCGGATAAAAAGTTAAGCTCTTTTGCTGTTTCAATTTTTGTTTTGTCCATTATTTCCTGAAATACTGCCAGGCTGACTAATGATTCTTGTTTCTCATTTAAATCACGTAGCGCAAACTGCTCATAAAAATAATCAAACCAATCTTTGGGGTCGTCGGGGCCAAGGCCAAATGAGTTTTTTCCAAACCTGGCGACATCAGACTTTCGTTTACGCTTTTCGAATTTTTTTCGATATTTTTCTGTGCCGCCATCCCTCGCCGCAAATACTCTAACATGGGGAGATTCAATTTCAACTAGCAAAAAACGATCTCTGATATTCTGTAATTTCTCCAATTCCTTCTCAAGATCAGTTGTGGCTTTGGTCCCTGCGGAGACATCGTAGCCCCACGAATATGGAACTTGTTTAATTAATCCTTGCATGTATGTAACGCCTTTGTCTTCTACTATTTGGTGTTTCAACGATGGTAATTCATTTTTTGGCAAGTTCATGGAAATGAAAATCCACAATGGAACCAAGTGAATAGGGTTTACAATTTCAAATTTGCTTTGATTATGACCAATTTCAGTAAGAACAGCATATATTCCTGTAATAATCTGAGCTATGTCATATTTTGAACGCTTCTTATAGCCGTTGATTGTGTGTCCATTACTGCACTCAGCCTCATCATTATCATCCTCATTATTAGTGTCGGCCTCATTGTAGTATTCTCCCAAGCTTACAAGAATATTATCGTTTTTTTGTAGTGAAATAGGCATGTCATTCAGTAACGGAAGTAACTGATAAAATTTATGATCCAAAATAATCGCATTAATTAAATCATTTACCTGCTCAACAAACTGCGTTTTATCCGTATAGGCTGGATTGCACTCGTTCTTTTTTGCAAAAAGCCCCCCCACCGTAACTCTTTGAAACTTCTCACATAACAACTCTTGTCCTTTTACTGGGCAGCACTTTTTATGTTCATATTCGGTTGTTAACCGCTTATATAGACAAAAGTACATTAAAAAATCAAGGTTAAAAAAATTATTTTCTTGATTTTTGTTTTCAATTGCTGAGATTTCGCAAACATTATTATCCTCCAGGATTCTTGTATAGTTTAAAATGATTCTCTTTTGTCTGCAGGAATCTAACCATATTTTGATTTTTTCTCGATAATTTCCCATAATTTGTCCCCAATATAACATATAGTTTGAACACCTAATTTGCGACCAAATGAATTCGGCACCAAATTAGCTTATGATACTCTTTTCTTACGCCTAGAAGGTGTTTTAAATAGATAAATTTAAATTAAAAAGGAGAAAAATTATGAATAATTTTTCAAGACTCGACCCAGCAAGTAGCACACTGGAATCCCAAATGATGAAGAGAATCCTTCAGCACAAACCAGGAACATATCTATACCGTACTCAAGATGGAGTAGATGACTTTGTCACGGAAGGAGGAACTTTTAATGTAGTAGAGCGAGGAATTTACATTCAAGACACCCTTAGTGGAAAGAAAACTATTCTCCCGCCTGGCACAGTTTTCCCTACTAAAATGCATATTCTGTTTGAAAGTCACGAGCAGATATTAACGTTTTCTTTAATTGACGACTCTGCTGTGCTGACCGAAGAAAATGATATTCATTTATTTGCCTATTTTATTATGAAGCATGAAGATACAAACGAACAGTATATAGTAGCAATGTCAAGATTTTTTTCAGATGGGCTAGCAGGCGGTATTGTTTGTGGGTCGGACCTTGGAATGATGTCATTTGCACGTGAAAGCTTTGAACTTCTTTGCAACAGTATTTGAGGCATACGTATGAGAAATGATTATTATTTTGAGAGGGCGGGGGGCACAGGCCTCCCGCCAGACATGGGAGAGGCTGCTCCGACCGACATATATGGTTACCGTTTTGAGAAAGCCTCTTCGCTTCCGAAAGCAAACACGCAATTGGGAATACCCAAAAGGCAAGAAGCATATGATGCCCCTTTAGATGACGAGGAGGCCACTGGCCTCCCGCCAGACAAAGGGCAGTCTGCTCTGACCGACATATATGGTTACCGTTTTGAGAAAGCCACTTCGCTTCCGAAAGCAAGCACGCAATTGGGAATGACTAAGGGGCAAGAAGCATATTGTGACACTCTAGATAGCGCGGAGGCCATTGGACTCCCGTCAGACATGGGAGAGGCTGCTCTGACCGATATATATGGTTACCGCTTTGAGAGGGCTACTTCGCTTCCTCATGCAAACACGCCGATTGGAATCCCAAAGAGACCGCCTGGTGGTGATAAGCAAAAGGAACTATTCGAGCTGCTATGGAAAGTAGGCCTAGACAAGCCTGTCTCCACGAAGGATCTTCTGAAAAAGGCGAGCCCAATTATGGAAAAGCAGGAACTGTCAAATGCGATTGACACTATTGCCTCTATAGCCGTAAATCAGCTACCGCTAATGACTTTCGAACGAGTGCTGTACTATTGCGAGTCCGTAATATGGGAGTCAATTAACAGGATGGACTTATATCAATTGCTCGTTTCGATTTGCGGCCAAGCTGTGATGGCCGGGCTTAATGACCGGGGCATCACAGAGTTATATAACAAGGTCTTGCTTCGGCAAAGTATAAAAGTCGAACAAAAGGATATGGCTTATGCCCCTCATTTAATTGCGTTTGAGGATGGTATTTTTAACGTATTGACAATGAAAGAACATGCGCTTTCGCCTGACAATTACTTCTTCTCGTGTCTTAATTTATCAGTAAAAGATATCGGTAAAGGGAAAGGTGAAGTTTTTGAAGCTTATGCCAACAGCTTTTCTGGGGGAGATCAGCGAGTACGAAAACGCTATTTACAAAGTCTCGGAGCGATGATAAGTGGTTATCGACTCAAGAAGATCCTCCTGTACTACGGATCCCATGACACAGGAAAATCGCAAGGAGTAAATTTGATTAGACTGATAGTGGGCGAAAAGGCTGTGTATAGTATTACTGATCCAAACGAATTGTCCTCACGCTGGACGTTCGGGTGCCTGCCAGGTAAACGTCTATGCTACTGCCCCGATGCCGCTAAAATTCCATTATCTCAGCCAACAATTGCGGCTATCAAGCAGTTAACGGGCGGCGACCTGCTTAGGGCAGAAAGGAAATATCAAGATCCATTTACTTTCGTTAATGAAGCAACGCTATTGTTTGTGTCAAACTATCCATTATGTGGCCATTATGATGAAGCACTCATATCTCGCCTCGTGGTCGTGCCGTTCAATAACCCCATCGAGCCTAGCAAGCAAATTCCAGACTTAGCGCAGAAGCTGTATGCTGAAAGAGGCTACATTGTTGGACAGGCTATCTTAGCGTTACGGGAGCTAATCCAGAACAACTTCGAATTTGCTCCAGTTGATTGCAGCCCCGGGTTCATTTCGGGCTACAGCCTTACATCGGATTACATCGAAGACTTCGTAATTGACTGTTGTGAAGAGAATCCGGACTCCTGCGAAAGCACGAAAGCATTATTTGAGGCGTATCAATTCTACTGCACCGAAAACGCTCTGACAGCATTGACAGACATCGGAGTTTTCGGTCGACAGCTTTCATTAAAATTTCCGAAGCTTGCGCGCACACGTAATGCGGGAGGCTCCGGCATCCGTGGTTTCATTGGCATTAAACTGTTGTAAGTGCAACAATATTACATATTAAAAAATTTACCACTATTATACATGCTTGGTCATTCTGAATCAACATATAGTTGTTGGTTTCCATTGTGGTTTTGCCATTGGCAATCGGCAAGCACCGGTAGTTCTCCCCAGGCCCACAATATCGCATGGGCTTGCGACTGAAAAAACCGGCTTTTCCTGTCGTATATTATTTACTTGATACTATTCAAGCTATCAAGCTTTCAGCCCTGCCGCAGGTATTAGGGCTGCTGTAAATCCATCACATCCGTGTGATTCCAAAAGTTACTATAACATTGAAGTCGAAGCCGCCCGCGGATATTGTCTCTTAAAATATCCGCGGAGGCATAAAAATAAATGAAATCAATGGAGGAAATATTATGAATAATATACCTGAAATGTTAACAGTTGAAGAAACCTATCGTAGATGCAAGGAAAACAATATCGGCGTTTCAAAGAACTTCATTAGGCAGCTCGGTAAGCAGGGAAAGATCACTTGTATCCGAGTTGGCGAACGAAAGCTTCTTCTGAACTGGGACAGCTTGGTCGACTACCTAAACACCCCTCAGACTGTTGCGTTAGAATCGCCCCCTCGCATCAGAGCAATTTCCGAGCGTTTTTCAGCGTGAGGTAATTTACAATGGCAACGGTCAAAAAGCACGTATCAAAAGCGGGGGTAGTTACATACTACCTCCGCGTCTCAGACGGATATACCTTAGAGGGTAAACAGATTGAGCGAACAATGACATGGAAGCCCGACGAGAACATGTCAGAGAAGGCGATAGAGAAAGAACTGCAACGGCAGGCTGTTCTCTTCGAGGAACAGGTGAAAAAGGGCTTTGTTTTCGATACATCAACTCGTTTTGCAGATTATGCCAACAGATGGCTCGACAACAACAAACCGCCTCAGCTTTCGCCTAAAACATACGAGCGATACAAGGATATGCTACTTACAATTAATCTGGCTATAGGGCATATCCGCCTCGAGAAACTTCAGTCAAACCATCTTCTTGCATTTTACAGCAATTTACGTGAGCCCGGCATCAATAAGCGTGGATCCTTCGCAACATCAAATAATCTGGATAAGCTTCTTACCAAACGGGCTCTTAACAAAGCGGGTATTTCGAAGCTGTCTGGAGTTTCGGCAACAACGGTGAGCGCTGCCACGAAAGGGGATAGGGTTTCAATAGAGTCAGCGGAAAAGATTGCTGCTGCCGTGCAGCTGCCCATAAGCAAAGTGTTCGATATTACTCGCGGGCAGGCAGGGTTAAGCGAAAAAACGATTCTCCATTATCACCGGCTTATTTCTGTGATCCTGTCACAGGCAACAAGGGACCGCCTTATACCGTTCAATATTGCCGATAGGGATTACACTCGGGCGCCTCGCGTGCTCCGTAAGGAGGCAGTATTCCTTGAGGATTATGAAGCAAGCGAAGTAATCGCAATGCTTGAAAATGAACCGATAAAATGGAGAGCGGCAACAACGCTTCTTATTTACTCTGGCATGAGAAGGGGTGAGCTTATGGGGCTTGAATGGAAGGACATAGATTTCGAGAATCAGGTCATACATATAACCCGTACAAGCCAGTATGTTCACTCTATGGGAATAATAACAAAGGATACGAAGAATTTCGCGTCGACAAGAACAATTAAATTACCGGAAGAAGCCTTTATTCTTCTCAGGGAATATCGTACATGGTGGTGCGCTTTACAGAAAGGCATGGGGAGTAAGTGGCAGTATCAAATCGAGACTACCTACGCCGATGGGAGTAAGGAGCTGGTTGATAATGACAGGCTGTTTATTAAGGACGACACAACACCGATGAGCCCCGACAGTATAACACAATGGATCGCCGGTTTCGTTGAAAGAAATCAATTAGCGAAGTTTAGCCCACATTCTCTTCGGCATACCAATGCTTCTCTGCTTATTGCTAATGGAGTAAATATACCGACAGTGTCAAAGCGTCTCGGACATTCAAGCGTATCTACGACCACGAAAATATACTCGCACGCAATACAGTCAGCCGACGAAATAGCTTCCGATATTCTATCTGCGAAGCTTAATCCGCTGAAAGAAAAACAGTAATATTCTAAACGTAATAGTTGACAACATAAACTATTACGTTTAGAATATAAGCGGGGAGTGATTGTTATGAGAATAGATGCCCAGCTAAAGATGTTGTGTCTTAAAACTGACATGACCTTTTCGGAAATAGGCCGCAGGCTGGAAAAATCGCCTCAGGCTTATTGCCAAAAGATAAAAAGAGGGAGCTTTTCTATCGAAGATTTGCACGATATTGCAATGGTAACTGGATGTAAGCTCGAATGTTCGTTCGTTCTCCCAAATGGGGAGAAAATTGTAATTGAATAACTCAGAAAGGAGTGACGTTCGTGATTGAATATTTAGAAGGAGATATATTTCAAAGCCCCGCACAAGTAATAGTAAACACCGTAAACACAATAGGCGTCATGGGCAAAGGGCTTGCGCTTGAATTCAAAAACAGGTATCCAGAAATGTTCTCGGCATATCGTACTGCTTGTGAAAAAAAGCAACTGACCATCGGGAAGTTGATGTTATATTACGCGCCTGATCACTGGATACTTCTCTTTCCAACAAAAGAACATTGGCGTTATCCGTCTAAACTTGAATATATTGAATCAGGATTGATGAAATTCGTAAATTCATATGCTGAAAAAAACATTACTTCGATTGCTTTTCCTCGCCTTGGCTGCGGAAACGGGGAGCTAAACTGGGAGGATGTAAGACCTATAATGGAAAAACATCTCGCCTCGTTACCGATAGACGTATATATTTATCTTGGTGCTGGCACGGAGAGCGTGCCCGAGCACAAAGCTGTTGACGATACAGTTTCTTGGCTGCGAAGCAATGCAAAGGATATGTCTTTCAATGGGGTTAAAGATGATATCTGCTGCAGTAGCTCACTAATGCCTTTTGAATTCCGCGCAAGTGGTACTGATTGGACAGTTATCTGGGACAACGGGCTTGTATTTAAGAACGGCACCGACAAAACCGAGGAACACGTCAACGAAGATGAGTTTTATAAGGTATGGGACGACATCCGAAATGCCTCTGTTTTTTCTGTGAATGGAAAAACACTCTCTGAAAAACTGATTTATGCGTTGCTAAGCGCCTATGGATATCTTTCCCCTGTCAGGGTAAAGGTTTCTGCTGCAGGCGAACTAACTGAGGGCTATCAATTTAATGAAGGCTCTGGCCGGCTGTATGCTTTGCGAGGGAATTCATGATGGACTATTCAGAAATAATTGCAGAGAACTGTAAAAACAAAAGCAAGTTTACCTGGTGGCCAAAATTTGCATATCATTATACTGACGTAACCAATGTCATCAGTATTCTCAGTTCAGGGCACTTATACAGCAGAGTTGACGCTCAAAAAATGAGCCTGATGAAGAACGACAATGCAAGTCGTCAAGTAATTGATATGACAGAAACCGAAGCGTTAGCAAATGTCAGGTTCTATTTTAGGCCGCTTACCCCTACCCAATATCACAATGAGGGTTATAAACATTTAGAATTGAGATATTATGGAGACCAAAACGCAAATGTTCCAGTTCCGGTCTTCCTGCTGTTTAATCTGGAAAAACTGCTTCAAATGCCTCTGACCGAATTTTCAGAACAGGCACAGTCTGGTCATGGAACAGAAAAGCATCACGGGTTAAGCGAGTTTGAAAAACTTGACTTTGCCAAGATATATAGCTGTGGACCGATAGGTGAGGATCGAGAGCTCTTAAAATACAGGCATGCTGAAATCTTGTATCCTAATTCATTCTCTATCGACAGCTGTCTTCAGTTCATCCTTTGTAGAAACGATATCGAGAGAACCTCGCTATTAAATTTATTGAGAGAACAGTCATCCACTGCATTCTATAAGTATAAGGACAAGATTAAAGTCTGCAAAGACGGCATGTTTGAAAAGAACGGCTTGTTCGTATCCGACTACATTTATCATAATGGCACGCTAAGCATATCTTTTTCAAATACATATGATAAGCAACAATATGACAAGCGGCAGATGAAGAATAACTGCCTTGAAAAACTGTCGACGCTTAGGGCTCGTGCTCAATTCGACTGGGTAAACGGAAAAAAGACCGTAACCACAATCACTTCAAATTTCGAATTAGACTATTTAAATACAAGATCAATTACCTTCAGCAAATTACCTGAATATAAAGACGCAAGGTCTCTAAAAATCAAGTTGCTTTTTGGCGATAATATAATGTGCTATCTAGAACAGTCATTAGCAGAAAGTGAGCTACTGTAGTTTTAAATAACTGGGGCAGTCTGAGGACTACCCCTTTTTGCTGCAAGAATTCAAATTATTATGTGAAGGCACGTCTGTAAATAGAACCACAAATTATTCAAAAACGTCGAAATAGTTTCATATTTTTCGGGTTTGTACCAATCAAAATAATAGCAGTAACGGAAATATAACGGAAACGGATTTCATCAGGCATTTTGAATCATGCTAAAAAGTTAGAATAACAGCCGGTTTTCATCGAAAACCGGCTGTTATAGTGGTTGCGGAGGCAGGATTTGAACCTACGACCTTCGGGTTATGAGCCCGACGAGCTGCCAGACTGCTCCACTCCGCGATATTCAAATGTCTCTCTCTTTTTTGAGAGCTTAAACAGCATAACACGTACCATACTAAAAGTCAAGGCTTTTACTTCTGCGTTAACTAGCAAAGTATCGACATCTTTCGCCTGATAATGCGCCGCCTCATATGGCGGTGGGTATGAATAGGCGGCGCATTATAATTCAAATCATAGCAGGCTCAAGTATCTTTCTCCCGTGTCAGGGAGCAAAGCCACGATGGTTTTTCCTTTGAAGTCAGGTCTAGACGCAATTTTGGCTGCGGCGATTACCGCCGCGCCTGAAGAGATGCCCACAAGCAGTCCTTCAATTTCCGCAAGCTCGCGCATTGCATCAAACGCCTCGTCATCTGTTACCCGAATAATCTCGTCATATACAGCTCTGTCCAGCACCGCTGGGATGAAATTCGCGCCGATGCCCTGTATCCTGTGCGCCCCCGCTTTTTCTCCCGAAAGCATGGCGGAGCTATCTGGTTCCATAGCAATTATCCTAATTAGAGAATTTTTTTCTTTAAGGTATCTTCCTGTGCCCGTAATTGTTCCACCAGAACCAACTCCCGCCACGAAAGCGTCGACCTTGCCATCCGTATCTCGCCATATCTCCGGCCCTGTGGTCTTATAATGTGCCTCGGGATTCGCCGGATTACCGAACTGTCCCGCAATGATGCTGCCCTCGTTTTCTCGGTGAAGCTCCTCCGCCTTTTCAACTGCGCCAGTCATGCCTTTCGCGCCCTCTGTGAGAATAATTTTTGCTCCATATGCCTTTATAAGCTTGATTCTCTCCGCGCTCATATTATCAGGCAAAACGATAACCGCTTCATACCCCAGAACAGATGCGACCGCGGCAAGGCCGACGCCAGTATTGCCGCTTGTCGCCTCGATTATCATGCCGCCCTTTTTGAGTCTGCCCTCGCATTCCGCAGTTCTTATTATATTGAGGGCAACCCTGTCCTTCGAACTCCCCGCCGGGTTGCTGCGCTCAATTTTTGCAACGAGCCGCGCATTTGGGCAATGCTTTTGTCCGAATGCGTGAAGCTCCATCAGCGGTGTGTTTCCAATCAATTCGGTTATATTGTTATATATTTTCTCCATTTTAATCGCTCCGTCACGTTTTATTTCAACATACTGTTGAAATAATTTATTTCAATTGGTATAATACTTCATTATACTCGAATTATCAAGGAAGAATTACTCCTGTGTCGCGTTTGATCGGCGCTAAAAACCAGAAAGGCAAGTGTCATATTATGAAACGTACGAAAATTTCCGCGCTGTATGCGGACGCCTCCACTTTTACAAGCGAAGAACTCACGGTCTGCGGTTGGGTACGCACCCTTCGAGACATGAAGAATTTTGCCTTTGCAGAGCTAAATGACGGCAGCTCGCACAAAAGCCTGCAGGTCATTTTTGATAGAAATACCTTGAATAATTATGACGAAATTGCCCGTCAAAACGTAGGTGCCGCCTTTATTGTTAAGGGAAATCTTTCACTCACACCCGACGCGAAGCAGCCGTTTGAGCTCAAAGCAAATACTGTCGAAATTGAGGGTATCTCCTCGCCGGATTATCCTCTTCAGAAAAAACGTCACAGCCTTGAGTATCTTCGTACGATTGCGCATCTGCGTCCGCGCACAAACCTGTTTTCCGCTGTGTTCCGCGTACGCAGCGTTGCGGCAGCAGCAATCCACGAATACTTCCAGCAGCAGGGCTTTGTATACGTCCATACTCCTATTATCACCGGTTCGGACTGCGAGGGTGCGGGCGAGATGTTCCGCGTCACAACTCTTGATTTGGACAAGCTGCCCCGCACTGAGGACGGTAAGGTTGACAATTCCAAGGACTTCTTTGGTAAGGCAACGAATCTCACCGTTTCCGGTCAGCTGAACGCCGAAAACTTCGCCATGGCCTTCGGCGACGTTTACACCTTCGGTCCCACCTTCCGTGCCGAGAACTCAAACACCGCTCGCCATGCCGCGGAGTTTTGGATGATTGAGCCGGAGATGGCTTTTGCCGATCTTAATGATTATATGGACAGCGCCGAAGGGCTTATAAAGTACGTTATTAAGACCGTGCTTGCAAGATGTCCGCAGGATATGGAGTTTTTCAACAGCTTCGTGGATACGGGGCTGCTTGAACGCCTCAACCATGTCGCAAGCTCCGACTTCGGCAGGGTCACCTATACCGAGGCCGTTGAAATACTGAAGCAGCACAACGACGAGTTTGACTATAAAGTCGAGTGGGGAACTGATCTTCAGACTGAACACGAGCGCTACTTGACCGAAAAGATATTTATGAAGCCTATATTCGTGACTAACTATCCTAAAGAGATAAAAGCATTCTATATGCGTCTGGATGACGACGGCAGAACCGTCGCGGCGGCAGACTGTCTTGTCCCCGCGATTGGAGAGATCGTCGGCGGCAGTCAGCGCGAAGAACGACTTGAAATGTTGGAAAAGCGCATGGATGAGCTGGGACTCAACAAGGAGGACTACTGGTGGTATCTCGACCTGCGCCGTTACGGCTCCTGCCGTCACGCGGGTTATGGGCTGGGGTTCGAGCGCCTCATCATGTATTTAACAGGCGTAAGCAACATCCGCGATGTTGAGCTGCATCCGAGAACCGTCGGCTCAGCGGAGTTTTGATAACAAGCGAAAATCCCTTCGTTCAAAATGAACGAAGGGATTTTTTTATCTCGCGTATCTGTCGCGTTCCTTAACCGCAAGCTCGTCACAGCGGTTGTTGAATTCATTGTCGGCATGCCCCTTTACCCAGTGGAAACTGACCGTATGCTGTGCCAGCAGCCTGTCGAGTTCCTGCCAAAGGTCGACGTTTTTCAGCTCGCCGCCCTTGCGCGTCCAGTTCTTCGCCTTCCAGCCCTGAAGCCAACGCTCGTTAATCGCTTTTACGATATACTGCGAATCCGTGAAAAGCTCGACTTCGCAGGGCTCCTTCAGCGCGGATAGCGCAGAAATCGCGCCCAGAAGCTCCATTCGATTATTCGTGGTTTGCTTTTCTCCTCCGGAGAGCTCGCGCTCACTGTCCTGATAGCGGAGAAGCGCCCCCCAGCCGCCGGGCCCGGGATTTCCCGAGCAGGCGCCGTCGGTGTAAATAGTAATCTTTTTCATAGTAGTTCCCTTAATCTCCCTCGGAGAGCTGGGGGGCTTCGCGCGGGAGGATTGTACCCACCTTGAAGCCCCCCGCCGTCAAGCGGTTATCAGACTTCCGAAGAAGTCTGCGTGATTTCTTCTACTGCTTCTTCCTTATCGGTTCTGGCAACGGATATGACCTTTGAGCCCTCGGAAAGCCGCATCAGACGTACGCCCTGTGTGGCTCTGCCGAAGGTGCTTATTGCGTCGGCACCCATGCGTATTATCGTTCCGTCGTCGGATATAAGCAGAACGTCGTCGTTTCCGTCGACAACCTTGACATCCGCAACCTTGCCTGTTTTATCGGTGATGTTGTAGTTACGAAGTCCCATGCCGCCGCGATGCTGAGGCGTACCGTCGCTGCCGCGCAGATATTCCTCGATTTCGGTACGCTTTCCGTAGCCGTTATCTGTGACGGAGAGCAGGGCTCCGCCCTCTCTTGCGCGCGCCGCGCCTACAACGTAGTCTCCCTCGCGCAGACGGATTCCGCGAACACCCGTAGCGGTTCTGCCCATAGGCCGGACATCGTTTTCGTCAAAGCAGATTGCCATGCCATCGTGTGTGGCAATAAGTATATTTTGGTTGCCGTCAGTCCTTCGAACCGAAATAAGCTCGTCGCCGTCCTCGATATTTATTGCGCGTATGCCGACATTTCTAATGTTTTTTAGCTCGTTGAGATACATCCTCTTAACCGTGCCGTCTTTTGTTATCATAACGAGATACTCGTCCTTAGCTTCAAGGTCGCGCGTCTGAATCATAGCGCTAACCTTTTCGCCGGGATCGATGGGCAGCAGGTTTACAATATTTGTACCCTTCGCTGCACGGCCCGCTTCCGGAATCTGGTAGCCCTTTTTGCGGTAGACTCTGCCGAAATTCGTGAAGAAGAGTATATAGTCGTGAGTTGAGGCAGTGAATACGGTTTCGATAAAGTCCTCCTCGCGGAGCGTCTGAGCCGTGATGCCCCTGCCTCCGCGGCGCTGCGCTCTGTAGGTGTCCGCCGGCAGACGCTTGATGTAGCCGGCATGCGTCAGGGTATAGACGCACTCCTCTTCGTCAATCAAGTCCTCAATGTCAATATCGTCCTCAACATCCTGAATCTCGGTTTTGCGGTCATCACCGTACTTGTCGCTGATTTCCATAAGCTCCTTCTTAAGAAGGTCTCTCAGCATCTCTTCGGAGGATAATAGCTTATTAAAATAGGCAATTTTATCTTCCAACTCGTGATATTCATTTTCGAGCTTCTCTTTTTCAAGCCCCTGTAAGCGCTTGAGCTGCATGTCGAGTATTGCCTGCGCCTGTACTTCGGAAAGCCCGAACCGGTCCATCAGGTTCTGTTTCGCGTCGTCATAGCTCGTGCGGATTATATGAATGACTTCGTCGATATTCTCCTGTGCAATGAGAAGTCCTTCGAGCAGATGAGCGCGCTCCATTGCCTTTCGAAGGTCGAACTTCGTACGTCGGACGATAATTTCCCTCTGGAAGGTAAGATATTCGTCCAGAATATGTCGCAGAGACAAAATTTTCGGCTGGCTCTGGTTGTTTACGAGCGCAAGCATATTGATTGCGAAGGACGACTGAAGCTGCGTCTGCGCAAACAGACGGTTTAGAACGACCTGTGAATTCGCGTCCTTTTTAAGTTCAATGACGATGCGCATGCCGTTGCGGTCGGATTCGTCGCGCAGCCCCGAGATGCCGTCCAGCTTCTTGTCGCGCACCTGATCGGCGATGTTTTCAATCAGCGTTCTCTTGTTGACCTGATATGGCAGCTCCGTCACTATGATGCGGTAGCGCCCCTGTCCGTATTCCTCAATTTCTGTACGTGAGCGGATTACTACGCGGCCTTTTCCGGTTGCGTAAGCCGCGCGGATGCCCGCTCTTCCCATTATGATGCCTTTTGTCGGGAAATCCGGTCCCGTAACATGCTCCATGAGCTCGGAAATATCAGCGTCAGGGTTTTCCAGAACACAGACGCAAGCACCGATTACCTCGCGTAGGCTGTGAGGCGGAATATTCGTCGCCATTCCGACAGCGATACCGCTTGAACCGTTCACAAGCAGGTTCGGGAAGCGGCTGGGCAGAACACGCGGTTCCTTGCGGGTTTCGTCAAAGTTCGGATCCCAGTCAACGGTGTCCTTATCTATGTCCCTTAAAAGCTCATCTGAAATCCTCGAAAGTCGGGCTTCCGTGTAACGGTAAGCCGCCGGAGGGTCTCCGTCGATGGAGCCGAAGTTTCCGTGTCCGTCCACAAGTGTGTAGCGCATGGAAAAGTCCTGCGCAAGGCGAACCAGCGCATCGTATACGGACTGGTCACCGTGCGGATGATAACGTCCCAGCACGTCGCCGACACAGGTCGCGGACTTTTTAAAGGGACGGTCATTTGTAAGGTTATCCTCGTACATTGCGTAAAGTATACGGCGGTGTACGGGCTTTAAGCCGTCACGGACGTCCGGCAGTGCGCGGCCGACAATGACGCTCATTGCGTAGTCAATGTATGAAGTCTGCATCTCGCCGACAAGCTCAGACGAAATGATTTTTTGCTCCGGGTACCGGATGTCCTCCGGCTTATAATCTTTTGCCATTATATGTGACCACCTTATTTTAATGAAAAATGCGGGCTATATGTCCAAGTTCACCGCATATTTCGCGTTTCTCTCGATAAATTCCTTGCGAGGCTCAACTTTCTCTCCCATTAGGATAGTAAACGTTTCGTCCGCCGATATCGCGTCCTCGAGCTTAATCTGTTTTAAGGTACGGGTTTCGGGGTTCATCGTGGTGTCCCAGAGCTCGTGAGGATCCATCTCGCCAAGACCCTTGTTTCTGCTGATGTCGATTTTTCCCTTGCCGTCCTCGCCGCGCATTTCGGCGGAGATACGGTCGCGCTCCTCGTCTGAAAAGGCGTAGCGGGTCTGCTTGCCGCGCACAAGCTTATAAAGCGGCGGCATCGCGGCATAAACATAGCCGTTCGCTATCAGCGGCTGCATAAAGCGGAAGAAAAAGGTCAGGAGAAGCGTTCTGATATGGCTGCCGTCGACATCGGCATCGGCCATGATGATGACTTTGTGATAGCGAAGCTTTGAAACGTCAAAATCCTCGCCGATTCCGCCGCCCAGTGCCGTTATAACCGGCATGAGCTTGTCGTTGCAGTAGACCTTGTCGGCGCGCGCCTTTTCAACGTTCAGCATTTTGCCCCAGAGGGGAAGGATGGCCTGAAAGCGGCTGTCTCGCCCACCGGTTGCGCTGCCGCCCGCGGAATCTCCCTCGACAATATAAATCTCGGTTAGGGAGGGGTCGCGGTCATTGCAGTCGCGGAGCTTGCCGGGAAGAGTTGAACCCTCAAGTGCGTTTTTACGGCGGATGTTTTCTCTTGCTTTGCGAGCCGCCTCACGCGCACGGTTCGCGGTAAGCGCCTTATCCAGGATAATTCTTCCGACCGCGGGGTTTTCCTCAAGGAAAACCGTGAGCTTATCGAACACTATGTTGTCGATGAGGGTTCGTATCTCGCTGTTTCCGAGCTTTGCCTTTGTCTGTCCCTCAAACTGCGCGTCAGTCAGCTTAACGGAGATTATGCAGGCAAGCCCCTCGCGGCAATCCTCGCCCGATACCTTTTCATCGTTTTTGAGCATTCCGATTTTCTGTCCGTAAGCGTTTATAACACGTGTCAACGCAGTCTTGAAGCCGGTTTCATGCATACCGCCTTCGGGCGTGTGTATATTGTTTGCAAAGGACAAGATTGTCTCATTATAGCTGTCGTTATACTGAATCGCGACCTCAGCGATACTGTCCTCCCTGCTCCCGCTCATGTAGATGACATCGTTGTGCAGGGCGGTTTTGTTCCGGTTCAGATATTTTACAAATTCGCGGATTCCGCCTTCATAGTGCATATTATCCCGGACAGACTCCTCTACGCGCTTATCTTCGGTCGAGATACGGAGTCCCGCGTTGAGGAAGGCCTGCTCTCTCATGCGGACATGGAGAGTCTCATAATCGAATACGGTTTCCTCAAATATCTGCGGATCAGGCTTGAAGCGCACGACGGTTCCGATCTTGTCGGTCGTGCCGACTATCTTCATCTCCTGCGTTATATCTCCGCGGGAGAATTTCATCTGATAAATATTGCCGTTCTTGTGTACGTCGACCTCAAGCCATTCGGAAAGGGCGTTGACAACTGATGCGCCGACTCCGTGGAGTCCGCCCGCAACCTTATAACCTCCGCCTCCGAATTTTCCGCCGGCGTGCAGAACCGTATAAACAACCTCCAGCGCCGGTTTTCCTGTCTGCTCCTGAATGTCGACCGGAATTCCTCGTCCGTCATCGGAAACGCGGATCGTGTTTCCTTGCTCAATCGACACCTCAATATGGGTGCAATAGCCTGCAAGAGCCTCGTCGATAGCGTTGTCGACTATTTCGTATACAAGGTGATGAAGACCGCTTGAGGAGGTCGAGCCGATATACATGCCCGGTCTTTTACGCACCGCTTCGAGCCCCTCGAGAACCTGTATTTGTGAGGCGTCGTATTCCTGTGTAATCTTGTCTGTGATTTCAGCCATTTGTTTCTTCCTTCCGTTTTGTCGGGGTCGTTATTATTCAAAGCTCAGCGTGTTCGCTCTCTTTAAAAGCGTTGAGGACGCGAGCTGGGACAGGTACAGTGTCTGACTGCCGTCTTCCTTCTGGCAGACGACAAAGGATTTTGGCAGATCGTCCGAGACATTGACGACCTCGCCGCTCTTTTCCGCGGCTGTTAGATAGGCACGGGTTATGTGCGAATGGGACGAATTGTCCAAATCGCACACCGCTACTATTTCCGAATAAGCCACAACAACGTTTTTTCCAAGATGCAAATACATTTTCTTCTCCTTAAAGCCTGACTGTCCTTCCCTCTGAAATTCCGATTATTTTCCCTCCGGTGCGGGAGCTGAGCTGTCCGTTCTCGCAGCAGGTTATAAGTGTCTGTCCCCCGCCGATACGGTTGAGAACAAATTCCTGACGCTTTGCATCAAGCTCGCTTAAAACATCATCCAGCAGGAGAATCGGACAATCATTTGTGTCCTGAAGAGAAATTTCTCGCTCTGCCATTTTCAGCGAGAGAGCGGCTGTCCGCGTCTGTCCCTGAGAGGCGTATAGCCGTGCGTTTACGCCGTTTATTCCGATATCAAGGTCGTCCTTGTGTACTCCGGAAAGGATATTTCCCGAAGCGATTTCGGCTTCCCTATGAGCTTTTTGGTGCTCCAAAAGCTCAGAATAAATCTCGCTTGCGGCGGCAAAGGGATCCGTAACCGTGCCTACGGTCTGATAAACGAGCGAAAGCGTTTCCCCATTTCCCGAAAATTCGCTGTGTATCGGCACCGCGGTTTCGGTTAGCCTTCTGGCAAATGCCGCCCTGTATCTGACTATCTGCGCCGAGCATCGGCAAAGGCTGTCTGAAAATTCTTCAAGCGTATCGATAAGCGAGGGTTTCTCCCGCCAGTCGGAGAGAATACGTTTTTTATGCTCGTAAAGCCGCGTATATTCCGAAATGAGCGCCGCATAAGAGGGGCGGAGCTGAGAGATAGCCATGTCCATAAAACGGCGTCGTGCCTTTGCTCCGTCCTTTATCATATTCAGATCGTCAGGGCAAAACAGAACCACGCGAAGTATCTCACTCAGGTTTGACGCATTTGTACGGACGCCGTTGGCAATTATTTGTTTTCTTGATCCGCTTCTCATACCGATTTCAATGTTTTGCTCGCGCTCCGCCGAAAATACTCTTCCCGTAACTCTCGTATACTCACTCCCGAAGGCTATGAGCTCGCTGTCAAGCCGTGTGCGAAAGCCATGCCCGCAGCTGAGAAGGTACACCGCCTCAAGAAAATTCGTCTTTCCTTGCGCATTCTCGCCCGTTATTACATTGATTCCGGGCGACAGTTCGACGGTTTCGTCCAGATAGTTGCGAAAGCCCTCCATTCGGACGGACCTGACAATCATTTTGAGCCTCCGCGAACAATGTATTGATTTCCTTCCGCTGTAACAGTATCGCCCTCATAGAGCTTTTTTCCGCGCTGCGTGCAGGTTTCTCCGTTGACCTTGACCTGTCCGTCCTGAATCAGAAGTTTCGCTGCTCCTCCCGATTCGACAGCTGAAGCAAATTTTAAAAGCGCGTCAAGTCGTATGAACTCTGTTTTGATTTCTATAGGTTCCGGTGATGAAGCCATGTTGATGACCTTTTCCTTTCGGGTTGTAAACTGAATATTTATGCCTTGAGTCTGACAGGCAGAATCATGTACAGGAACTTATCGCTTCCGTCCTCCGGAACGATGACGCAGGGGGTTGAGCCTGAATTTAGTCCTATCTCAATTTTTTCAGCCGGAGCGGCCTTCAAGGCGTCCTGCAGATAGCGGTTATTGAAACCGATTTCGAGTCCTTCTCCGTCGCCCTCATACTCGCATATATCTTCGCCCTTTCCGACCGAGGTCACACAGTAAAGGCTCAGCTTGTTTCTGCCGAAAATACAGCGAAGGGGGTTTTTGACTCTGTCGTCTATAATGAGAGAAACACGGTCTACAGCTCTGAGTACCTTAGTGCGTTCTGCCTTAAGTGTATAAGTAAATTCCTTCGGAACAGCCTTTTTGTAATCTAGAAATTCACCTTCCAGTCTTCTGGTTATCAGAACACAGTTACCGACGGAGAAGGATATGTGTTTATTTCCAACAACTATCTTAACCGTTTCGTCGGCATCCGAACAAATTTTTACAAGGTCCGAGAGTGCCGTACCCGGCGCAATGAAGCTGCAGTCGCTCATATCGGAGGAGTCCGGTGTTTCGCGGCGCATCGCAAGCCTGTAGCCATCCACCGCGACAACAGTCAGTTTTCCGCTCTCTATTTCAAAAAGTGCCCCGGTGTATACCGGTCTTGCCTCATTATCGCTGACTGCAAAAATTGTCTGATCTATCATTTCCTTCATTGTTTTTTGAGGAATAGATACTGACTTTTGATGTTCAACTGACGGAAGCTCAGGATAACTCTCTGAATATAGCCCCATTATTGAAAAGTCGGCGTTTCCGCAGATAATGCGTGTAAGATTATTATCGTCCGTTGAAACCGTGACTATATCGTCCGGCAGACTGCGTATGATATTATCAAAAAGTTTGGCGGAAATAATAACGGAGCCAGGTTCCGCCACATCGGCCGCAAAGTTTGTATAGATGCCCTTTACCAAATCATAGCCGGTAATTTTGACTCCATCGGCCGCTTCTACCAGAAGCCCCTCAAGAGCCGGATTAGGACTTTTTGAGGCGGCGGCTCTGGAAGTAGTTGTAACCGCCGCTTGAAGCAGATATTTTTCACAGGTAAATTTCATAGCGTTTCCTCCGTTTGTTTTTGTTCGGCTTTTATCTATAGATAAAGATAGTAAGATAGATAGAATAATAATTAGTAGAGTTAGTAGTAGTAAAAAAAAGTGTTGAAAAGTGCCCTGAAGCAATGAAATACAAGAGAAAATTGTGTTTATAAAAAAGTGCAAAATGACGATGTTTTAAACATTCAAATTAGTACAGAAAAAAAATAAAAGTTTTCAACCAACATGTTTTCATCAATCAACAGAAAAAAGTTGATAACTTATTAAGAAAAAAATTACTACTGTCCGTGTGAGGTATTTATATTACTTGTAATATCGCGTATGGTGCTGCTTACGGAGGCGTCTTTAATAATGAGTTCTTCAACCTTTCTTATAGAGCTTAAAACAGTGGAGTGATTTCTGTCCTCATACTGCTCGCCGATGTCTTTAAGGGAAAGGTTTGTGAGACTCCTCATCAGGTACATGGATATCTGACGCGCCATTGCGGTATTTTTAGAACGGCGCTGTCCTCTCAGGTCAACCGGTTCAAGCGAGTAATAACGAGCTGTCTCTTCTATGATAATATCCGGCGTCGGAACAAATTCGCCTACGCGGATTACGTCTTTTATGGCTCTTTTTGCGGAACCTATATTCATCTCATCGTTAAGAATTGAATTATAAGCCGTAAGGCGCTTAACAACGCCCTCAATCTGGCGGATGTTGGATTTAATAGTGTCCGCGATGTATTCGACCACCTCATCCGGCAGGACCATTCCAAGCTGTGCAGCCTTGTTTCGGATGATGGCCATGCGTGTTTCCATATCCGGGGGCTGGATATCCGCCATAAGACCGCCCTCAAAGCGGGTGCGGAGCCTGTCCTCAAGTTTCACCATTTCCATCGGCGGACGGTCAGAGGTTATTACAATTTGCTTGCCGGCTTCATAGAGGTTGTTGAAGGTATGAAAGAATTCCTCTTGAACGCCGATTTTACCGGCGATGAACTGTATATCGTCGACAAGAAGCAAATCGACATAGCGGTATTTATTTCGGAATTCCTCCTGTGTGTTGTCCTTAATGGACTGAACCATCTGGTTAATAAAGTCGTCACCTTTGACGTATGCAATCGACGCCTGGCTGTTTGTCTCGTGAATCTTCTGCCCGATTGACAGAAGAAGGTGAGTTTTTCCGAGTCCGGAGTTACCGTAGATAAACAGGGGGTTATAGGCTACGCCGGGATTATCCGCAACGGCGACCGCAGCGGCATGAGCAAACTTATTCGAGTTTCCGACGATGAACTTATCAAAGGTGTAGCCCGCGACCTCAGGCAGGCTGTCATCGCTTTCGCAGCTCTGCTCATAGTCGTCAAGCTCGTCTTCGGCCAGAACAAGCAGGTCGAACGGGCATGAAAAGAGCTCCGACAGAGCGGAGGTAATAGCTCCGGCGAAGCGCTGAGTTATGATGTTGCGCTTAAACTCCGTCGGTGTGTAAATCACAAGTCGCGTGTCGGATATTTCTACGGGCTTGCAGTCGGAAAACCAGGTGTTTATGGAAGTGCTAGTGAGCTCCGTTGCTAGAAGCCCCATAATACTGGTCCAGATGTCGTTGACTGAATTCATCAATACAAGTTCTCCCTTTTCAGGCTGTCACGCGGCTTATACCGCATAAACAAACCAATTTAGGTTTGTTCTGCAGATACCACATTATAATTAACTTATTATAACAAAAATACGTCGTCTTTACAAGCTAATTTTTATACATAAATATATATAATGTATATAGAAACTTGTTCATCATTTTGGGCTTGCTTTAAGCTTCTCACGGGGGTAAAATATGAACACCCCGGATATTTTATTTCGGGGATATTTGCGTATGCCCGAATATCCGTGTTTCAGAAACGAAAGGACTTAAAATGCGAACTCTGGCACAGGCCATATTTAATGACAGAAATCTGAACCTCCTCCCGGACTATGTGGAAGGGGGCGCTTTGCCTGCCCTAATAGTCGGACCGGGCAGGACCAGCAGAGCTAACATAGCCGCGGGACTCAGGCTTAAAACCGACAGACCGCTTTTTGTCGTCTGCGCGGATGAAACCGCCGCGGATAATTTCAGACGCGATCTGGAGCTGTATCTGGAGGAGCCCTGCGAGATGCTGATATCACGTGATATGAACTTCTACGGGGCGGAGGGTGTTTCGCGTGACAGCGAACAAAAGCGCATCAGGACACTCTATGCCCTTTTAAAAAACAAAGCGCCCGTCGTCGTATGTACGGTCACGGGACTGCTTCAGCGCACAATACCGCCGGAGGAGCTGGCGGAGTCCGCCTTTATGATTGAGGACGGCAAGAGCTCCCCGCCGCAGGAGGTTGAAAAAGCTCTAATACGTTGCGGCTATAATCGCAGCGCGCAGGTTGAGGGCGCTGGGCAGTTCTCCCGGCGCGGCGGCATACTGGACTTTTTTTCCCCCGCGTATGAAAGCCCCGTCAGATGTGAATTCTGGGGCGACGAAGTGGACTCCATGGGCTTTTTCGATACGGACAGTCAGAGAAGAACGGAGAGGCTGGAAAGCTGCGAAATTCTCCCGTCAAGAGAAATACTGCCAACTTTTGGTGATAGTGGGATACTTTTAGACAAACTGCACGAGCTTATTAAGCAGGCGGAAAAACGCGGAAACACAAAGCTCGCGGCAACTTTGCGTGAGGATGCGGAGAAGTTTGCGGAAACAGGCAGCATTGCGGCGTCTGACAGATACGCCGGTATAATCTATCCCAGCTTCATCACAGCCCTTGATTATATACCGCAGGAAGCGCTCGTTTTTCTCGACAAGCCCGCAAAAATCACAGAGACAGCAACCGCATTTTTCAAACAGCATGCGGAGGACCTGAGCATACTCCTCGAAAGCGGACTCGTTGCGGGCAAAGCGGCGCAGTTTTTCCTTCCGTGGGAGATGGCCGGAGAGAGGCTTCGCGACTTTGCGCTCCTGATGGCGGACAATTTCACCTCAGGGCGTTACCCTGTCGAGCCGAGAAGCATAGTTTCGGCAACGGTCAAGCAGCTTCCGTCCTACGGTGGCAGCGCGGAAACCGCGATTGATGACGTTAAGCATTATATTAGTCAGAAATTCAGTGTTGTGGTACTCGCGTCAGATAAGCGGCGCGCTGAGCTTCTGTGCGATCATTTTGTCGGTAAAGGGGTCAAGGTTTCTCTTGACACCGAGCTGAAACGGCTGCCTCCGGAGGGAAGCTGCGTCATTTCAGTCGGCGCGCTTTCAACCGGCTATGAATATCCCGACGCAAAGCTTGCGGTTCTGACAGACAATCAGCTTGTTCAGGGCGGGATTCGCAAAGCGAAAAAGAAAAAAGCCCTCAAGGACAGACAGGGCATTTTGAACTATGCCGATCTCTCGGTGGGAGATTTGGTAGTACACGAATATCACGGAATCGGACGCTTTGCGGGCATCTTCAAAATGCCCGTGGACGGTATCGACAAGGACTATATAAAGATTTGCTACGCAGGCACGGACAGCCTTTATGTTCCGGCGACGCAGCTAGACCTTGTGTCGAAATACATCGGCGGAGGAGAGGACAGCCCCGTCAGGCTCTCGAGAATGGGCGGAGTCGAGTGGACAAAAACAAAGGCACGCGCCAAGGCTGCGACCAAGGAGCTTGCCAAAGGGCTAATACAGCTTTACGCCGAAAGACAGAAGCTGGAGGGCCACGCTTTCGCACCGGATTCTCCGTGGCAGATAGAATTTGAGGAAAACTTCGGCTATCAGGAGACTGACGACCAGCTTCGGAGTATTTCTGAAATCAAAGCCGACATGGAAAAGACTCAGCCCATGGACAGACTTCTCTGTGGCGATGTGGGCTACGGCAAGACAGAGGTTGCGCTTCGCGCAATAATGAAATGTATACTTGACGGCAAGCAGGCGGCACTGCTTGTTCCGACAACGGTGCTCGCTCAACAGCATTATCAGACCTCTTTACAGCGCTTTTACGGTTTTCCGGTGAGCATTCACCTTCTTAACCGCTACCGCACTCCCGCGCAGGTGAAGCAAACGCTTCTGGACATGAAAAGCGGAAAGGCAGACCTTGTTATCGGCACGCACAGACTTCTCCAGAAGGACATAGTTTTCAAAAACCTGGGACTTTTAGTGGTGGACGAGGAGCAGCGCTTCGGAGTCTCCCACAAGGAGCGGCTGAAGGAGATGAGCCGGCAGGTCGACAGCCTTACACTCTCGGCAACGCCGATACCGAGGACCCTCAACATGGCGTTTTCTGGTTTGCGGGATATGTCGACAATAGAGGAGCCACCGCAGGACAGACAGCCGGTCCAGACCTATGTTATGGAGCACGACTGGAGCGTCGTATGCGACGCCATGAAGCGCGAGATACTGCGGGGCGGACAGATTTATTACGTTCACAACAGAATTGAGAGCATTGAACGCACAGCGTCGCGCATAAAGAAAATGCTTGAGGAGGTAACCGTGTCTGTAGCTCACGGGCAGATGGACGAAGAGACGCTCTCAAGTGTGATGGAAAGCATGGTTGCGGGAGACACTCAGGTGCTGGTCTGCACGACGATAATTGAGACCGGAATTGACATTCCTAACGTCAACACATTGATTATTGAGGATGCCGACAAGCTCGGACTTGCCCAGCTGCACCAGCTCCGCGGCAGAGTCGGACGCTCGTCGCGGCGGGCGAGCGCTTATCTCACCTTCCGCAAGGACAAGGTGCTGACCGAGATTGCCGAAAAGCGTCTTTCCGCTATACGCGAATTCGCGGAGTTCAACTCGGGCTTTAAAATCGCGATGAGGGACCTTGAGATACGCGGCGCGGGCAATCTTCTCGGCGCTGAGCAGTCGGGGCATCTTCTCGATGTAGGATATGATTTATACATGAAATTGCTTGAGGATGCAGTTTTGGAGGAAAGAGGTCAAAAGCCCAGGGTGCATACCTCGTGCGCTGCTGACCTTGCCGTATCAGCAAACATCCCTGACAGCTATGTGGCAAGCTCCGAGCAGCGAATGGATCTTTACAGGAGAATTGCGATGATACGCTCCGAGGAAGAGGCCGACGATCTCACGGACGAGCTCATAGATAGGTTCGGAGAACCGCCGTCATGCGTCAATTCTCTCATACACGTCGCGCTCCTGCGAGGAGAGGCAGAGGAGGCGGGCATCAGCGAGATTTCACAGAAAGCAGGAGTCCTGCTCTTTACTCTGACTGAGTTCAACATGGCGAAGGTGTCCTCCCTGCACGCACAGTCGGAATACAAGGGCAGGGTCAAGGTCGAGCCGGGCGCGAAGCCATGTATCAGCGTTAATCTGCGCTCCGGCAAAAGGATTATCGAAACGGCGAGAAAATTTGTAGCCGACTATAAGGCCGCGACGGCACCGGCAGCAGAATAATATTTACAATTTCCGACTTGTTCCACACGCCGCACTGTGCTATTATCAAAAAAGTCTTATACATTATAATTAGGAGAACTAAGGAGAACACGATGAAAATAAAACTGATTCCTTTCGTCCTTGCGGTAACGGTTTGCCTCGGACTGTTTGCTGGCTGCCAGTCAAGCGAGCTCAAGTCCCTTTCCGAGGATGCGGCGAGCGCAAGCCCCTCGCCTTCAGCCGATACAGCAAAAACCACGAAGGACTACACTCCGTGCTATGAGTCATACGCTCCGGATGAGGTTATGCTCACGGTGAACGGTATAGATGTTACCTGGAGCGAACTTTTCTATTGGTATGAGTTTGATGTAAGCAATCTTGAAAGCCAGAGCGGAGATATAAAGGACTGGGATGCCGACTGCAGCTTTGCCTCAGGCAAAACCAACCGCGAATACGTGATGGAAAACGCGCTCGACACCATAAAGCACTACTGCGCTCTCCAGAGCAAGGCGAAGGATATGGGTGTCGCGCTGACGGACGAAGATAAAGCGGCACTCAAGACAGCGTGGCAGAGCAATGTTGATAATTATGGTAAAGGCGACGAGGCGGCGTTCATCGAGTACCTCAAGAAAGCATATCTGACCAAGGATTTGTTCAATCACCTGAGCGAGGCCAATAAGCTCTATGAGCGTATGCTAGGCACAATGTTCGGAACGAAGGGCGAAAAGATCAGCGAGGACGAGGTTATCGCTAAGGCCACCGAAATGGGCTATATGCGCGTCAAGCATATCCTCCTTTCAACCAAGGACGATTCGGGCGCTGCGCTTCCGGATGATAAGATTGCCGAGAAGAAAGCGACAGCAGATAAACTCTTGACCGAGCTTAAGGGAATAACCGACAAAACCAAGCTTGAGGCTAAGTTCGACGAGCTTATTAAGGAAGACAGCGAGGATCCCGGAACCAAGTATTATACAGACGGCTATACCTTCAAGTCCGGAGCCGGTACAATGGACGCTACCTTTGAGGCTGCGGCAACAAAGCTCGGAGAAAACGAGCTTTCAGATGTTGTCAAGACAGACTACGGCTACCATATAATCCTACGCTTGCCACTCAAGGCTTCAGCCGCTGTTGAGTATACGAGCGAGACCGAGATGTCCCCGCTTTCCCTTTACGTCGCACAGCAAATGTTTAGCGCTGAGGCCGACAACTGGGCGAACGAGAGCAAGGTCCAAACAACAAAGACCTATGATAAGATGGACCTGGCGGACATTTTCTCCAAGGCAACGACGACTTCTTCAGCAAGCTGACAGCATTATATATTAATGTATTGCAAGGGACGCGTTTTTTGGCGCGTCCCTTTTCTCATATAGAGATATGTGATTGGAAAAATACTGTATAAAGGGAATCAACGCTGAATTAAACACTATATTTAGCAAATGAAAACGCCTTGTAAAATAAAGTTCAAAAAGGCAAAAAAAGAGCGCATTACGGGCTTGACAAGAGATATTCAAGGTGTTATTATAAACAAGCTCTCGCCACGGGGGAAGCCGAAAAACCGGTAAGAGGTTGAAGAAAAGGCTTGACAAGAGCAGCAGCAATATGCTATTATGTAACTCCGCGGTAAAAGCGGGCCGGAAGAAAAAGCCGGCAAGTGTACCTTGTAAATTAAACAATGTATGACAAACTATAAACCATAGTTTGAACAGCTTATGCAAATAAGCACCTGAAAATTTGAGGGCTTTAAACGTCAAAGAAAGACGTTAAAAAATTCTATTTGAGTGAGCAAGAAATTGAGCATTCAGTAACTGATTTGAGCAGCTTCGGCTGTTTAGATACCATTTATTGAGAGTTTGATCCTGGCTCAGGATGAACGCTGGCGGCGTGCTTAACACATGCAAGTCGAACGAAGCTCCCGAACCTGAGATTCGTCAAGGGGGAAGGATGACTTAGTGGCGGACGGGTGAGTAATGCGTGAGCAACCTGCCCTTCAGAGGGGGACAACAGTTGGAAACGACTGCTAATACCGCATAATGTATTGGGACGGCATCGTCTTGATACCAAAGATTTATCGCTGAAGGATGGGCTCACGTCTGATTAGCTAGTTGGTGAGGTAATGGCTCACCAAGGCTTCGATCAGTAGCCGGACTGAGAGGTTGGCCGGCCACATTGGGACTGAGATACGGCCCAGACTCCTACGGGAGGCAGCAGTGGGGAATATTGGGCAATGGGCGCAAGCCTGACCCAGCAACGCCGCGTGAAGGAAGAAGGCTTTCGGGTTGTAAACTTCTTTTGGCAGGGACGAAAAAAATGACGGTACCTGCAGAATAAGCTCCGGCTAACTACGTGCCAGCAGCCGCGGTAATACGTAGGGAGCAAGCGTTATCCGGATTTACTGGGTGTAAAGGGCGCGTAGGCGGGAATGCAAGTCAGATGTGAAATCTGAGGGCTCAACCCTCAAACTGCATTTGAAACTGCGTTTCTTGAGTGGTGGAGAGGCAAGTGGAATTCCTAGTGTAGCGGTGAAATGCGTAGATATTAGGAGGAACACCAGTGGCGAAGGCGACTTGCTGGACACTAACTGACGCTGAGGCGCGAAAGCGTGGGGAGCAAACAGGATTAGATACCCTGGTAGTCCACGCTGTAAACGATGAATACTAGGTGTGGGGGGACTGACCCCTTCCGTGCCGGAGTTAACACAATAAGTATTCCACCTGGGGAGTACGATCGCAAGATTGAAACTCAAAGGAATTGACGGGGGCCCGCACAAGCAGTGGATTATGTGGTTTAATTCGAAGCAACGCGAAGAACCTTACCAGGGTTTGACATCCAACTAACGAAGCAGAGATGCATTAGGTGCCCTTCGGGGAAAGTTGAGACAGGTGGTGCATGGTTGTCGTCAGCTCGTGTCGTGAGATGTTGGGTTAAGTCCCGCAACGAGCGCAACCCTTATTGTTAGTTGCTACGCAAGAGCACTCTAACGAGACTGCCGTTGACAAAACGGAGGAAGGTGGGGACGACGTCAAATCATCATGCCCCTTATATCCTGGGCTACACACGTAATACAATGGCGCAAAACAGAGGGAAGCAAAGCCGCGAGGTGGAGCAAATCCCTAAAAGGCGTCTCAGTTCGGATTGCAGGCTGCAACTCGCCTGCATGAAGTCGGAATTGCTAGTAATCGCGGATCAGCATGCCGCGGTGAATACGTTCCCGGGCCTTGTACACACCGCCCGTCACACCATGAGAGTCGGGAACACCCGAAGTCCGTAGTCTAACCGCAAGGGGGACGCGGCCGAAGGTGGGTTTGATGATTGGGGTGAAGTCGTAACAAGGTAGCCGTATCGGAAGGTGCGGCTGGATCACCTCCTTTCTAAGGAGACCTCGCAGATGATCGGCTAAGCCGGTCACATAAAGTCTGCGTATCTTCCTAGGTCAGACCTCAGATCTTTCTCATACATTGTTTAATTTAGAGGGTATACATTGTGTATCCTTTTTGGTCTGGGCCCATAGCTCAGCTGGCTAGAGCGTACGACTGATAATCGTAAGGTCGGTGGTTCGAGCCCACTTGGGCCCACCAATTTTATAATTACATGGGGGTATAGCTCAGCTGGTAGAGCACCTGCTTTGCAAGCAGGGGGTCAACGGTTCGATTCCGTTTATCTCCACCACTCCGTTTTTCGGAGAACAATACTTGATAATCTCGAGTATTTTTTTCGGTTAATTCCGAACACTGCACCTTGAAAACTGAACAAAGTAAATGTGATTTAATAAAGCAAGGCAACAGAGAGGACGACTGCTTGTGAAAACGAGCGGTTGTTTAAAGGATGCGGGAAACCGTGTCCGAAATAAAGCGAAATGAAAATTGTGGAACAATAACAATTGGGTAACAATACAATTTCAAAAACAAATCTTCTGTGACGCCTGCATAATTCTAAACTTAAGAGAACTAATCTAGGAATGGATTATTCTAATAGGTCAAGCTATAAAGAGCGCAAGGGGAATGCCTTGGCATCAGGAGCCGAAGAAGGACGCGACAAGCTGCGATAAGCCACGGGGAGCTGCACATAAGCTGAGATCCGTGGATTTCCGAATGGGGAAACCCGGCAGAGCAATACTCTGTCAACGTGCTATGAATAAAATAGTAGTACGTAGGGAACCGTCTGAACTGAAACATCTAAGTAGGACGAGGAAAAGACATCAACAGAGATTCCGCAAGTAGTGGCGAGCGAACGCGGAGGAGGCCAAACCGAGGGTCTTTCGGGATCTTCGGGGTTAGGACCCACATAACGGAATAATAGTCTAGCCGAACGGCATGGGAAGGCCGTCCACAGAGGGTGAGAGACCCGTAGGCGAAAGGCGAGTTATTTTAGTGGGTATCCAGAGTACCGCCGGACACGTGAAACCCGGTGGGAAGACGGGGGGACCACCCTCCAAGCCTAAATACTACCTGATGACCGATAGAGGAGAAGTACCGTGAGGGAAAGGTGAAAAGAACCCCGGGAGGGGAGTGAAATAGTACCTGAAACCTTGTGCTTACAAGCAGAGAGAGCCCGTTAAGGGGTGATCTCGTACCTTTTGTAGAATGGTCCGGCGAGTTATAGTAACTGGCAAGCTTAAGCTATTCAGTAGCGGAGGCGTAGGGAAACCGAGTGTTAATAGCGCGTATGAAGTCAGTTGCCATAGACCTGAAACCGGGTGACCTATCCATGAGCAGGTTGAAGTTACCGTAAAAGGTAATGGAGGACCGAACGCACGTTCGTTGCAATGACCGGCGATGACTTGTGGATAGCGGAGAAATTCCAATCGAACTCGGAGATAGCTGGTTCTCCCCGAAATAGCTTTAGGGCTAGCGTTGTATTAGATTACCGGAGGTAGAGCACTGAATTGGCTAGGGGGCGATGAGCTTACTGAACCTTATCAAACTTCGAATGCCGGATAATTGATGTACAGCAGTCAGACAGTGTGAGATAAGTTTCATTGTCAAAAGGGAAACAGCCCAGACCCACAGCTAAGGTCCCAAATATATGCTAAGTGGAAAACGATGTGAATTTGCGAAAACAACCAGGATGTTGGCTTAGAGGCAGCCACTCATTAAAAGAGTGCGTAATAGCTCACTGGTCGAGTGGATTTGCGCGGAAAATTCAACGGGGCTAAGCATATAACCGAAGCTTGGGATGCAGTAATGCATGGTAGGGGAGCGTAGTGTACGGGGTGAAGCATGAGCGGAAGCACGTGTGGACTGTACAGTAGTGAGAATGCCGGAATGAGTAGCGAGAATTATGTGGGAATCATAATGGCCGAAAATCTAAGGTTTCTTGGGGAAGGTTCGTCCGCCCAAGGTAAGTCGGGAGCTAAGGCGAGGCCGAAAGGCGTAGTCGATGCACACACGGTTGAAATTCCGTGACCACCGAAGGATTTAAGCACAGGGACACATAGAGATAGCCGAACCCCGGCGTTGGTTGACCGGGGCGTAAGGGACCGAACATCAGTAGGGAAGTCGGCGATGCTCTGTGGCGAGAAAAGCTGTGTGAATATCTAAGGTGCCCGTACCGCAAACCGACACAGGTAGATGAGGAGAGAATCCTAAGGCCAACGGGAGAAGGGTTGTCAAGGAACTCGGCAAATTGACCCCGTAACTTCGGAATAAGGGGAGCCTACTACGGTAGGCCGCAGTGAAAAGGCTCAAGCGACTGTTTACCAAAAACACAGGTCTCTGCTAAATCGAAAGATGACGTATAGGGGCTGACGCCTGCCCGGTGCCGGAAGGTTAAGAGGAGAGCTTAGCGCAAGCGAAGGTTTGAATTGAAGCCCCGGTAAACGGCGGCCGTAACTATAACGGTCCTAAGGTAGCGAAATTCCTTGTCAGGTAAGTTCTGACCCGCACGAATGGCGTAACGACTTGAGCACTGTCTCGACAGCCCGCCCGGCGAAATTGTAGTACCGGTGAAGATGCCGGTTACCCGCAACTAGACGGAAAGACCCCATGGAGCTTTACTGTAGCTTAATACTGAAGATTGGTAATGCATGTATAGGATAGGTGGGAGCCTGAGAAGCGTGGGCGTCAGCTTGCGTGGAGGCACTGTTGGAATACCACCCTTGTATTGCTGGTTTTCTAACCTGCGGCCCTGAATCGGGTCGGGGGACACTGTTAGGCGGGCAGTTTGACTGGGGCGGTCGCCTCCAAAAGAGTAACGGAGGCGCTCAAAGGTTGGCTCAGCACGGACGGAAATCGTGCATAGAGTGCAAACGCAAAAGCCAACTTGACTGCGAGAGAGACATCTCGAGCAGGTACGAAAGTAGGAGTTAGTGATCCGGCGGTATGCAAGTGGAAGTGCCGTCGCTCAACGGATAAAAGCTACCCTGGGGATAACAGGCTGATCTCCCCCAAGCGTCCACAGCGACGGGGAGGTTTGGCACCTCGATGTCGGCTCGTCACATCCTGGGGCTGTATTCGGTCCCAAGGGTTCGGCTGTTCGCCGATTAAAGTGGCACGCGAGCTGGGTTCAGAACGTCGTGAGACAGTTCGGTCCCTATCTGTTGCGGGCGTAGGAGATTTGAAGGGGGCTGTCCTTAGTACGAGAGGACCGGGATGGACATACCTCTGGTGCACCAGTTGTCGTGCCAACGGCATAGCTGGGTAGCTAAGTATGGACGAGATAAACGCTGAAAGCATCTAAGCGTGAAACTTTCCCTAAGATAAGATCTCCCATCTCTTCGGAGAGTAAGGGTCGATGTAGACTACATCGTTGATAGGTCGGAGGTGTAAGCACAGTAATGTGTTCAGCTGACCGATACTAATAACCCGAGGGCTTGACCTACAAGAAGAATGCAGGCGGCCTTGTAAAAAGAAACACTTTACTTTGTTTGGTTTTGAGGGTGCAGAGGCGCATAGCTTTTCTGAGGAAAAGCATTCGCTCCGCGAAAGATGTGCCTTCCAGGAGGAACTAGTTCCCCCTAGATACGAGCCTTTGGCTCGATACCCCCTCCACTCTGCGAGGCGGATTATGGTGTGCTTCGCACGCCTATGATGTCAGCATCTTATGGCCCGATGGTCAAGTGGTCAAGACGGGGGCCTCTCACGCCCCAATCGGGAGTTCGACTCTCCCTCGGGTCACCACAAATTTGTAGTAAGCATTTACTGACTATATGCACCATTAGCTCAGTTGGTAGAGCACCTGACTCTTAATCAGGGTGTCCACGGTTCGAGCCCGTGATGGTGTACCACCCATTGGGGTGTGCACAACACCCCAATGGAAAACTTAGAATATATCTACTTGACATGTTAATACTTATGTTGTAGTATTTGGCTACGGCCATTTACATAGTTGGTGTTTTTATCGGTGAGGGTCCACCCGTTCCCATTCCGAACACGGAAGTTAAGCTCACCTGTGCCGACAATACTTGACTGGAGACGGTCCGGGAAGATAGGTCAACGCCAACATTAAATGAGCCTAATATACTAGTATATTAGGCTCTCATATTCCTCCTTAGCTCAGTCGGTAGAGCATGCGGCTGTTAACCGCAGGGTCGTCTGTTCGAGTCAGACAGGGGGAGCCACTCAAACGGTATTGCCGTCACGAATATCGTGACGGCAATACTTGTATGAGACATTTAAGCACCATTCCTGATGTCGCCATCACCATCCGAGGATTAAGGAGAGGGTGAGGCACGACACGGGCCTTTAGCTCAGTTGGTTAGAGCAACCGGCTCATAACCGGTCGGTCCGGGGTTCGAGTCCCTGAAGGCCCACCAATTTAATATAGGGGTATAGCTCAGCCGGTAGAGCGGCGGTCTCCAAAACCGTAGGCCGAGGGTTCGATCCCTTCTGCCCCTGCCACAAAAAGTCCGTAAATCCTTAGGAATTCCAAGGGTTTGCGGACTTGTGTTATTTGTAGACGAAATGTAAGAAGTGTTACAGTTTCCGGTTTGGTACGGCTTTTTACCCGCATTTCCCTGCTTTTCCGACGAGTGAAACATCTGATTGCATCTTAACAAGGACGAAATTAAAGATGTTTATTAATCGATAGAATTATTTCTATGAGATTATTAGCGGTAACCCTGAGATATCAAAAACTGCAGCTATTAAAAATGTAAAGACACCGTCTGATCAAATCTAAGTGAGGAATATTACTGTCGAAATTCGCTTTTTCTTGTCATTCAAGTACGGCAATGGTATAATTAGGAAAGTTAACTTTATAGCCTAGCAACCGCGCAAATTAGCCACATGATTGTAATGGGCAGTGCGTAGCTTTTAACCGCTCTGCCCAAGGCTGAGCGGTTATATTTTTGTAATTTGAAAATGCGCATATTAGCAATAACATAATGAGACGTTGGTGTACACGCATTTCGGTGAAATGTTGAGTGTGTGTTTTGTTTGGTTTAGATAATTCTTTAGTGCTCTTTGTCTGATAAAGAAAGAGATATATGTCAAAGACGATTAATTGATTGTGGGTATTTGTTCTAATTAGTTGTTAGAAGATGTGGAGGGATATAATTGGACGCCAGAAAAGAATTGCTCATTGTCAATGGCAAAGATAAAACAGACTCCATCGAGTCTTTCCATTATTCTGGCGGCAAATATGACATAACATATAAAACTGGGCCCAAAGTATATAGCTATAATTCCAACAATATACGCTGGCTACATCTGGTAAAAACATTGGATCCTAAAAGATACATAATCCGGTATGAAGGAAAAGTAATAAGCTGCATTACTGCGATTTATGACTTTGACGAATGGGTATGGATAGAACGAGGCGATTATAAGGCGCACAGCTTCCCAAAATGCCAATTGAAATTTGAAGAAAACTGCCTGTCTGACAATGAGTCTCAAGAATTAATGGCATATTTTCATACTGTTGCCGATGCCATCAGTCTTACGAATGAAGACGATGTAAAAATTCTTAGCAAGCAGTATGAGCGCATTAAACAAATTAGTGATACTACAGTTTTAGCAAGGTATTTATCTCAAAAAGATCCAGATTCGCATATAATTAACCTAAAAAGTTTTATTTATCCTTTTGGCCTTAATCTGAGCCAAAAAACAGCGATAGAGAATGCTTTTTCTTCGCAAGTTAGTGTTATTCAGGGGCCCCCAGGTACCGGCAAAACACAAACTATCCTGAATATTATTGCTAATGCATTAATGCAGGGTAAATCAATAGCAGTTGTATCGAATAATAACTCAGCCACTGCAAATGTGGTCGAAAAGCTAGATAAGTATGGCCTTTCGTTTTTAACTGCATTTCTAGGTAATCGCGCAAATAAAGAAGCATTTTTATTACAGCAAGATGGTCATTACCCAGATATGCAAAATTGGAAACTGGACCTCGACAAAAAACAATTCCTTATTTCCGCGATACAAAAACTCATTGAAGATCTAAATGAAACGCTACGTGCAAAAAACCGTATAGCTGAAATACAGCGAGAAGAAGCTGCCATCCGAAGAGAAAATCAGTATTTCAACGAGTATTTTGAAGCCATTCGAACAGAACGTGATATCGACTATAGTATACGGAAATTAAAGCCAGGACAGGCTCTTGGGCTATGGCTCGAATGTGAGTATCAGGCAGAATCAGGTGACTCGCTTAGAATTTTGAAACGGATTCGATCATTCTTAAAATATGGGCTGTCAGGTACACGCTTGCTGAAAAAGCCTGCCGAATTTAGTATACCAGCACTTCAAAAAGCATATTATACCGCAAAAATTTCAGAACTGACTATAGAGAAGGCTTCTTTGCAACATAAACTTGATAACTATAAGTTTGAGGAAAAGCTAAAAGAGCTTTCCGAAAAATCTATGCAATTACTAAAAGCTGAGTTGTCTTCACGGTTCATAAAGGCTAATCAACGTCCGATATTTGATAAAACTGCATTCAGTAGCGAACAAGAGCGTTTTATTAAAGATTATCCCGTAATTCTAAGTACTACATATTCGGTACGGACAACGCTATCTGGTGAGTATATCTATGATTATTTACTGGTAGATGAGGCCTCGCAGGTCGATGTAGTAACTGGGGCTCTTGCGTTTTCGTGCGCAAAAAATGTTGTTATTGTTGGAGACCAAAAACAATTACCCAATGTTGTTCATGAAGCCACACGAAAAGTTGCTGACGAAATATGGAGTCGCTATACTTTTGATAAAGCATACAACTATTCTAACCATAGCCTTTTATCCTCAGTGACGGCTGTATGGCAAGATGTGCCATCTGTTTTGTTAAGAGAGCATTATCGTTGTCATCCTAAAATTGCAGGCTTTATTAATCAGAAATTTTATGATGATCAATTGATTATCTTGACAAAGGACAACGGCGAAAACGATGTGTTGTCGGTGTTGCGCACAATACCAGGAAGTCACGCTAGAGGACACCTAAATCAACGACAGATAGATGCAGTCCAGCAGGAAATCCTTCCTCAGCTTTTGAAATCAGGACATAAGGACATCGGCATTATCGCTCCATATAGGGATCAAGTTTCGGCCTTAAAAAAGCAGCTTCCCGACGTTTATGAGATTGATACCGTCCACAAATTTCAAGGACGAGAAAAAGAAGCCATTGTACTATCAACAGTTGATGATACCATTACGGATTTTGTAGATGATCCGCATATGCTCAATGTGGCCGTCTCCCGTGCAGTTAAGTGCCTTAGTATCATAATGTCAGGTAATGCTGGTAATGAGCTTACAAACATCGCTGCCCTTTCAAAATATATTGAATATAACAATTTTGAAATCAAAGATAGTAACGTGTTTTCTGTATTTGATCTTTTATATAAGGGCTATTCGGAAAAGCGTAGAGATTTCCTTAAGAGTCACAACCGTATTTCCGAATATGATTCTGAGAATCTGATTTATGCAATCATTGAGTCAATGCTAAAAAAGCCTGAATTTAAATCGGTTGATTGTGTTGTGCATACTCCGCTAAATACGCTTATTAGAGATTACTCCCTTCTTACACAGGATGAAGCAATGTTTGCACGGAACCCATTAACGCATATGGATTTTTTGTTATATCACAAGATGGATAAGCACCCAGTGCTTGTAATCGAAGTAGATGGCTTCCGTTATCATCAAGAAGGAACTCGTCAAGCAGAGCGTGACTCATTAAAGAACAGTATACTGGAAAAATGTGGTGTTCCGGTTTTGAGACTTAGAACAAACGAAAGCGGAGAAGAAAAGCGGCTAATTGATAGATTGTCAGAAGTATTATCCCTGAACACTCTTGACTTGAGCTAGGACAGCAAATGGGATGTTATTTGTAACTTCGTAAACTGTAACACCTTCTTGGCAAGGCGTAACAAAGTGAACTGTTTTGCTGTTTATAGCAATTATGAGAAGCTCATCTTCATTCGGTTTTTGTGTTTGCTACTTTTAAAAATAAGCATAAACTGTTTTTGTATTCAAATCTCAAAAAGGCTGATAATACCACTGGAAAGGAAGAGATTCTATGAATCAGTTGAGTGATGTAAATTTGAAAGGTTCATATTTAATTTGTAATGTTGATGGGAAAAAAACATTTTTTCTATTACCACAAGGCCTAATTCAAAAGGATAGGGGTGTTGAGTTCTTTTTAGACGGAGAAACCCTTATTGCCAAACTTAATGGCGAAGAAAGTCAAATTATGTCGCTCAAGCCCTGGAAGGTTTGTACTAACAAAGGAATCTCTTTGGACATCCGTATAGCTCACAGATTTTCGGAAATATGTGCGGGAAAGAGCCTTCTTTTAAATCATTATATGGGATTGCCCCCTCGTGGCCTGTTAATTAATGCCTATATGGACGGGAAGCAGGAACCTGTTGCCTGTGGCTGCTTGGACAGATTGTACTATGCTAAACCTATCGGAAGAACAAAAATAGCCGAAGCTGCCGGAAGAAATGATCTGCTGAATAATTGGAACTCAGCCAGCAGAGCAGATATAGTCGATCAGCTTCGTATCGCATGGATAAGTAGATTGGTTGTGGACAACGGACAACGAAATAAAGGGATAGCTACAGCTATGGCAGACACAATGTGCAGAATAGCACGTGGGGTCATGTTACCTCATGCAGATTTCATTGAAGTGTTTATGTCCTTTTCTGCTGATGAGGTTCACAACTTCACTAAGGATAGAAATTTATATTGCAGTGTTGGATTCACACAATACGAGAAATATTTAAAGTCTCCACAAATAGTCTTTCCGGATAGAGAAGATGAGGGGTATATTACAACAAAAAAATCTACTGCTATAGAGACTTGAGGAAAATGAAATGAAAAGGTTGTTCATCCCGCTCTGCACTGAGCCTTTCATATGGTTTGAAACTGGTAAAAAAGAATGGGAATTGCGAAAATGTTCACACGTATTTAATCCAGATAACATTTACATTGGTGAAACAGTAGAACTCCGCCGCGGCTATATTGCTAAAAACGGTGTAATCTGGGGTAAGGTCACGGATTGCAAAACATTTACCTCACTAAAGGAAGTTTTTTCCGACATTCCATATAACAGAATTGTAGTTGCAGAAGATGAAATGAAAGCGGCTCAATATATCTGCAGCTTAATGGATATATCCTTTGACGGATTATCTGATTTTGTGGCAATCAGGATTGAAAAGATTGATACCATTGGTGAAATTATCTTCGAAGACAAATTATTGCCTATGCTCAAGGACGGCCGTAAGTCCTCTACTATTAGAAACGGCATTAGGCACTATGCTCCTGGATTCTACAGCGCATTCAATGACTCAAGAACCAGATGCGAGCTTCTAAAAGTTAGAAGGACTGAGCTAACGAAGTATGGCCAGTTAACTGATGATAGCACTACAACAGAAGGATATGATTTGGTTAAGGAACTAAAAGATGACCTGCTTCGTTTTTATCCAGATTTGACTGATGAGAGTACGATGACAATCGTGTACTTTGAGGAGGCGTAGCCATGGCGATTTTCGTTAAATATAAAAATCTTATACCTAGAGACAGTAAAGCAATAGATAATACCATCTCTATAGTTGATATCAAAACTCAACTTGTAAACGATGTTTGTTGGGGTTCTGGGGCATCAGATTATTCAGCTGTGAAACAACTTCTTAAGGAGGATAATTGGGAAAAATATAGACCGAAAGTTCAACCGCTTACAGAGGATGACCCCAGTTCCTTTGAACTAAAATTCTGCGACGATTTTTTTAATTTTGAGGCTGAAGGAGTTAATCACTTTATTGGTACTATTGCTGGCGATATCCTTCTCAATAGCAAAATAGAACGGCTGGATGTCGATGATTTCCGTATTGATGCTGAAACATCAAAATATTTCCCTGGGCCTAATTATGGAATTGATGGCGTGTATAAGCTATTTGAAGAGAATAACCAAGATTTGAATCGGCCGCTTTTGGCTTACTCCATCAAACCGCGAATGGGATGCACGATTGATCAGTTTAAAGCAATCTTCTCCGAGGCCGCAAAGGGTGGAGTGGATATTATTGAGGACGATGAACGCCTCGTTGATCCTGTGTATTGCCCTTTTTGTGATAGGGTGATTATGGCGGAAAAGCTGAAGAAAGAATACCCAAAAACCTACTACTCCGCTAACATCACCGGCCCTCTTGATAAAATGAGGGAAAGAGTCAAGTTTGCGCAAAAACATGATATAAAGTTTGTCAAATTAGATGTTTTGGTAACTGGTTTCGACGCCTTGCTAGAAATAACGAAATTTATCCGCAATGAAGACTATGATATCAGAATAACTGTCTATCCCGATGCAATCGGAAAATACAGAAATCTTAGTCGAAACTTCGTATGCAAAATGGCCAGGATATGTGGTGCAGATATTATCTGACCTGAACCCGAAAAACTAAACCAATAGGAATGTTAGTCACGAAATGATATAATAAAAAACAAGGACGTGATTGACATGAAAACGAGATTCACAGAAGAGCAAATTATCAAGGTTTTGAAAGAGCACGAAGGCGGAAAACGAGCAGCAGATATTGTACGCGAGCACAACATTACCGAACAGACGTTCTACCGCTGGAAGAGCAAGTACGGCGGCATGGAAGTCAATGAGGCAAAGCGCCTTAAGCAGCTTGAAGAAGAAAACCGCCGGCTTAAAGAGCTGGTTGCGGACTTGTCTCTGGACAACCGCATTTTGAAGGATGTGCTCTCAAAAAACGGATAAAGCCTGCCGACAAGCGTGAAATCTCCTGTAGAATACAGGAAGAATACCAAATCAGTGAGCGCCGGGCGTGCAGGCTTATGGAATTAAGCCGAAGCAGTAAAAGATATGTACCCGTTGAAAAGACCGAGGATGCTCTTATAACGGAGCGCCTTATGGCCTTGTCCGCAAGGTGGAAGCGATTTGGCTATCGTCGACTGAATGTTATGCTTGAACGGGAAGATATTCATATAAATCACAAAAGAACCTATCGGCTTTATAGAGAAGCTGGTTTAAGCCTCAAGAAACGCAGCAAGAAGAAAAGATACGAAAAGCGCGGAATGCCGGACAGAACAATATCTGCGCCGAACCACCGCTGGTCCATGGATTTTGTCAGCGACCGTACCCGCAACGGCGGAAACCTACGCATATTAACACTGATTGATGAAGCAACCAGAGAGTGTCTGGCCTTGGAAGTAGATACATCTCTGACTGGACGAAAAGTAGCCGCCATACTTAATAGGACCGCTCTGTTCCGTGGCCTGCCGAAAGAAATGCTGACGGATAACGGCTCTGAGTTCACGGGAAATGTTTTAAACGCATGGGCACACGACAGAGGGGTAGAACACGTCTTCACCGACCCGGGCTGCCCTACACAAAACGGTTACATAGAGAGTTTTAACGGGAAACTGCGAGATGAGTGTTTAAATCAAAACTGGTTTTCCAATCTATACGAAGCGAGAGATATTATCGAGCAGTGGAGGATGGAGTACAATCATCTGCGTCCCCATTCGTCACTCGGCAACCTTACCCCAGAGGAATATGCAGCAAAGCTGGCAGGAAGTTACTAACATTTCACCTGGTCGAACTTTGGGGGCAGGTCAGCTGACCTTTAATTTCAATGGTATGCTTGAAAACTTCTATATAAGTTCTCTTAAATATAAGGATTCTGGATTCAAAGAAGAAAAAGAATGGCGACTATTCTTAGCTAATCAAGCATATAAAAACCCCAAATGGGTAAACGGGTCGGACGATGTTCATGGAGGGCCAAAGGGATTCTCTGAAACAATAGCATACTTAAAGAACAAAATCGAGTTTAACATATCTGATAACGACATAATTCCATACCTCCCCATTTCATTTGCTGAATTTTCACAAGATCCGGTTGGAGAATTGTGGCTCGGCCCTAAAAATAAAATTTCAAATAGTGATATTGACCTATTCTTAGCTCAAAACGGTTATGCATCAACAAGCGTCATCTCATCTAAAGTTTCCTATTACAATTGAAACATTTACTACTCATTATGTTGACACGCCGAATCAATATTTTTAAGAAGGAGGGTGGATATGAAAAAACATATTTGGGCAGCGGTGTTGTTTTTTGCTTTAATTATCCCAATGTTCGCAGTAACGGCTTCAGCAGATATTGGCCCAAGCCATCTGTTACAGTAAGCTTCAAAGGGCTGGAGGACGAAAAATATTACGTCACCCTTCTTGCTAATACTGACTCTACCGGCCCATGGAGTATGAGCGGCACGTTTTTAGATTGGTACGGCGATAAAATAGCCTGGGAAAAATTCAATACATATTCGGACAGCGATCGTTTCTTCTTTCTGAACTTTTATTCTGATTGCTCTGGAACTGACGTATTTAAGTGGACATATTATCCTCCTCACATGTTCAAAATTTTAATATACTTCCCGGAATATGATCATTTTATTGTCAGTGCCGACATCTATGAACGCTATGCTTTTGATAGCTATTACACAGTTGATGCCACCGGTATCAATATACAGTCTGCCACTGTTACTGCCAACGAAATACCAATATCCCGAACATACGACTTCACATGGGAAATTATCTCCTTGCTTTGCAGAATTGTGGCAACTATTGCCATAGAGTTGGGCACCGCATGGCTTTTTGGATTCCGTTCCAAAACGCAGATTATTATAATTGGAATTACAAATATTGTAACGCAGACTATTCTTAACGTATTACTTAATATCGTTAATTACAGTCAGGGACAGTTGGCATTTATATTAAATTATGTGTGGATGGAGATAGTGATTTTTGTAATTGAGGGTATTATTTTTGCCAAGCTGCTGTACCGTTATGAGAAAAATCCGACAAGAAATGCACATCCTTGGTTATTTGCTTTTGCTGCAAATGTCGCGTCTTTTGCGGTCGGGATGCTGATTGCAAAATGGATACCGGGCATCTTCTAAAATGCGCTTGAAAAAGCGAAAGAAGCTACTGTGTTATTGGCAAAACGAGTGGCTCAAACTATTTGCCAAACTTCGCATTATCCATATGACATGAAAGCCATGATGCTCAGCTGAACATCATGGCTAAAGGGTTGGCATTTACGGCTGCTTGTAATTGACCATCGTCGACGTGGGTATAAATTTCTGTTGTAGCAATGCTCTCGTGTCCTAATAATTGTTGAAGTGAGCGTATATCAACATGGCCATATTTATACATTAGCGTTGCTGCAGTATGGCGAAGTTTATGAGTTGACAAGCCTTCTGGATTTAGTCCGGCTGCAACAATATGCTTTTTTACAACGTTTTGTATTGCTCGTGTTGTTAAACGATTCAAATTTCTAGAAATAAACAGAGCATCTGTACTTACATTCAATGATGCTCGGAGAGGAAGCCATTGTGATAAAGATTGTTTAACTGCTGGTGACATGTATATCTTTCGTTCTTTATTGCCTTTACCAACGACCGATAATATATCTGAGTTCACTTGGTCTATGTTTAGCGAGGCCAATTCCGACAAGCGCAAAGCGCAGTTTAAAAAAATTGTTATAATGCAATTATCTCGTACGGAGTTGGAGCTTGTTTCAATTAGCAAGCGCACTGATTCTTCCAATGTCAGACATCTGACGATGCGTTTTGGTAGCTTGGGTGTTTCCAGTTCTTCTGCAATATTATTTTCAAGCAGATGAGCTTTAGTCTTGAGATATTTCCAAAATTGCCGGATAGAAACAATCTTTCTGGCTCTGGTACCTGGAGAAGAAAGAAGAGAATCTTGGCAATAAGCAAGAAATCCATACATATCTCCAAGACTGATGGATCGAATGAATTCTATATTTGCAAACTTGAAATCAGTGTGCTCTTCGCCTCTTGAAATTATGATATATCGAAAAAACTGCAAAAGATCTAAACGATATTCAAGAACAGTGTTCTTACTACGTCCCTTAATTGTAACTAGGTAGGCTAGGTACTGTTCAAGTATTTGACATGATTTGTCGGTTTGCATATATTCACTCCTTTTGGAATGAGTGTTGACAATTAATTGAAAAACTAGTCTAAGCTCATTAATAAAGGTAGAGTCAAAGCAAAAAGAATATTACTAATTTCTTGGATTCTTTAGAACTTGGGGATATGGATGGTTTTAACTGAGCTTCCCACTATAGTCCTAACGAACTTCCTCCAAAGTTTATAACAACTCCAATCCTATCCCCAAAGTCCAAAAATTAGAACAGAGCTGTCAGAAACGATAGCTCTGTTCTAATCCTAATTTTGTAAGTATCATGAGACTCGCCCCCTACAGGGGGGTACATCTATTAATTTTCATACCAAAAACAGTAAAGTTATAACCTTTGTTACTTGATATAAATGTAGGTTTATGGCTGCTTCTTGTAAACAGTTCCCAGTATATCTCAATGCTGTTTAATCAGTATTTATTCACACTTTACTGCGGATATCGACAAGACCCGCCTTTTGAAAAAGCCGTAGAACAACAGTTGCTGTTTCGGCGCGGGTTATCGATGCGTTCGGGCGGATTATGGCATCGGAGCCGACAATAAGGCCGTTTTTTAGGTTAAAGCTTACCGCGTCTTTCGCCCATGAGCTGATTTTGTTCAAGTCCGAATAGGCACCTATATTTGCGTCGGTACCTTTGTAGCCCGAAACACTGGCGGCTCTTGCAATCATCGCCATCGCCTCTTCGCGGGTAATGCTGGAGTCGGGATCAAATTCTGCCGCGCTCCGTCCTTTTATAATGCCGTATTCTGAGGCTGTCCCCACATATCCGTTATACCATGCGCTTGACGCGACGTCGCCGAATTTGCTACCGCCGCTTTCGGGCAAGCCGAGCGCCCGAACTATGATTGCCGCAAATTCCGCGCGGGTTATCGCGCTGTCTCCGCCGAAAACTCCGTCCTTATACCCGGTCAGAATTTTTCTTGAAGCCATCTCATGAGCCTGAGTCTCGTACCATTTGCCGGAAGCGTCTGCAAAGGCTTCGTCGTTGTATATTAGAGCATATGCGGAGTTAGTAAGAGAGTTTATTCTTGCGTAGAACTTTCCGTCAGAGCCTTTATATACATATGTGGGTATGTGCCGAATCGTTCCGTCGGGATTTTCCGATATTGCCGTAGTGATCTTTTTCGGGTCTGTAGCCTTATCCAGCTCAAGAGTACGCGAAACGTAACCGCTGTATTGCTCAATTTCAAGGCTATTGCCGCCGAAAGCCGCTGTAAGTGTAAACGACACCGGACTGCCGAGCGTCTCGAAGCCGCCGCTTGACGCCGCTTTCTTTAAAATCTCAGCCACGTCTGCGGAGGCCGGTGAGACGGAAACCGTGAGTGTTATTCTGTCGAGCTGACCGGAGGCGCTGAGAGCTTTTCCTATTGAATCGGTATCGATAGCTGAGCTTGGAAAATCAAGCGTTACATCTCCGCTCTGAACAGTAAATGACATTCCTCTGTCCGAGAGCTCATCGACGGTCTGCGCGGTGAGCTCGACCCGGCTTTGGCTTGCTCCCGTATTCTGAGGAACAGTGAAAACAACGCTGCTGCCATTCGCGGCCTGGCTTATGTAGTTCTGAAGTTCTTTTTCGTCAGCGGTGACGGTTGCAGTTTTTGCGCCGCTGCTGTCAGTAAAAGTCGCAAGCTTACCAATTTTCTGCTCCACACCCCCGACTCCAACTCCAAGCGAGGTTCCTTCCACCGAGACTGACGGGTAAACACCATATGGTACAGAGGCATCAGAAGCGGTCCATTTGGCGAACAGCGTTTTTGCACCGCTTATTTTTGTGCTGAAATCAAAGGCCGTCGTGCAGGCTTCATCTGTGAACCAGCCTCCGAAGGTATATCCGCTAAGTATGGGATCTTTCGGCTTTGCAACCTTGTCTTCGTCTCCCGCCGGATACTTAGCGTAAGGCTTAGCTGCGCCTTTATAATTGTAATCAAAGGTCACGGTTCCGGAACTGACAGCTATTAAAAGGTCGTTGCCGTTGAGCTTGAGATAATAGCCGTCATTTACTATGGAAAACAGATTGCTGTTTGTTCCCGAAATGACGCTGCTTACTGCCAATGTACTGCCGTCTGGTTCTATATTGGAGCCGTAAAACAGAGTCAGAGCATCGCCGTCATATGCTTTCGGAGAGGATGTGCCGTCATCCGCGTATGTCACCGTGTTTGAAAATATATCCGTCGGACCGGAAATAACCGGAGTACCCGAAAGATAAAGCCGCGAGTAATCAGAGTCCTCAAAGTTATAAATGGCATAGCCGGAATCGCCATCGTTCTTGATTGTACCTCCGCCGACAACAAGCTTACTTTCTTCGCCCTGATCACAGCAGAAAACCGTGCCGGGCATGCTTTGGGAATCCATATCCATGGTTGTCGCAGTATTGGTGCTTGTCAGTGTTCCTCCTGAAACAGTTGAGCTGCCGCCAATACAGGCAAGAGCGGGGCCGTTTGAGCATTCTATATTTCCGCCGCTGATATCGGCTGACGAACAGTAAATCGCTGCCATTTTGCCCGAAACTGTGCCACCGCTGATTTTAACAGTTTGAGATAGGACAGCCGGCATGTTAGCGGATGCAACCTTCGTGTCCTTTCCGGATATCAGGACGCAGCCAGTTCCATTATTATAGATTGCGCTGTCGCTGTCGGAAAACACCGACCCTCCGGAAATAATAATATCTCCGTTATTTTTAGTTGTATTTATTGCGGACACCGGATCGTCGTCGGCGCTTTTTGTAGAACAGCTTACCTCTCCGCTGTTAATCGTTATGCTTCCGCCGCCTGAGCTTGAAATAGTATCCGTATTGATACTGTTAATCTTCGCCCCGTCAACAATAAGTGATGCTTTTTTGAGAATAATCAAGCCCTTTTTAACATTCGAGCCCTCAAGCCCGCCTTTTATCACGTATGTTCCCGTAGTATCAAGATAGATTCTGTCTTCATTCGTATCAAGCATACCCGACAGATTATTCGGATTTGTCCCGGTCTTGCCGAAATACAGCGTGGCGAAACCGTCGGAAACCACATCGCAGATTTCCACGATAGCGTCCGAGACTTTTGAATATGCAGTATTCTGACCATTTTCTTCGGATGCGTCAGCTTCATTGCAGAACGGTACAAAACTGCCGCTGTGAGTCTCTTTTTCGTAGACATAGTAATATTCTGTCTCGGCAGCACCTTTTGTTATCACAAAATAAGGGTAGCCAACATTGACAGGGTCGGAAAGGGAGACATCAGCCCCGCTGTAGTCGGCATTTGCATAAAATTCGGCTGATTCCGACTTTGCGTAGCTGTCCGGAACGGCATTGACAACAGCCGTAAATTTCCCCTTTACTACATCCTTAATCTGATATGCCCCGCTTTTATCGGTCACTGCCGTATAACCGGTTCTTTTTCCCGACGAATACAGGGTTACTGTTATCCCGCTGAGGTCTGTAAGAGCTGAAGTTCCCTTGCTGACTGTTCCGCTTATAGCGAAGGGACTGTAGTCATCAACAATCGGAACCGCAAGGCAGTTTTTGCTGTTGCCGACGCTGTTATGGCTGTAAATGAGGAAAAAAGCAGCGTTTTCCAGCAGCGCTGTTCCATTTGCTATCGAATAAGAGCTGGCATCTTTACCAACCGTATCAATGATACTCGAACCGCTGAGAACCGTGCTTTCGCTTGAACCCCAGTAGATTTTATAGCCGTCGATGTCGCCAATATTACTTGGGGCTTTCCATGTGATATTGCCGCCGACTTTGTCTGGGGCCTTATCCGAATCGGTGAAGGCTTCGTCCTCAGTTGGTGCACTCGGAAGCTCTTTCACAAGCAGATATACAGCAGTAAAGGAAGGGTCCTTCGCAGAGCTGAGGCTTGAAATGGCGACTCCGTCGGTTGTGCTGAGATAGTCGGTTTTTCCGGCATCGCTTGTCCAAGCAATAAAGCCGTAGTTAGGATCCATAATCTGAGTATTTAAGCTCGCGCTGCCGTAATTTACCGAGTTTATAACATGATGGTTAGAGCCGTCCGCTGCGCCGGTTATTGTTATGTTGGTGATGTTGCCGGTGTAATACGTTTTGCCGAAATAATTAATAGCCGCAGTTTCCGGTGAATGGTATTTATACACAATCGTATATTCGGAATTCGATGTAATAATTGGCGCACCGGAAACTGTGATCAAGCCTGTAGCAGCAAAATCTTCGCTGACTGCGATTCCGCTTGTCCCTGTGGCTGTAATGCTGCCACCTGTAATCGAAACGGTTCCTGCACCGAAATTGCCTACCGCGGCTGAATCATATACAGCGGCGGCACACGACACAGCTCCGTTTTTTATGCTCAGCGCTCCCTCATTGCGAATGCCGTAGTCAGCGAAATAACTTACTGCCGTATGCTTAACTACCGCATCGGGGCCATCTATTGTAACGCTTCCTCCTGCCTTGTTATTGATTGCGCTTGTAACCGTACTATAACCTTCACTTTTGCAGGCATTAGAGACGGTTCCGCCGGTAATGCCTACCGTGCCGGAGTTCTCCAGTGTATTTCCTTTGGTAGCCGAAATCGAACCGCCGCTCATGTTCACGGTTCCGCCTGATGAATTACCCACAGCAAAGGTAGTGCCGATTACGCTTGCATGATCCTTGATTTCCAGGACTCCTTGATTCGATACCGCGGCATACGCTTTCTCCGTTGCCGATATTTCAGCATTGCCGCCTATGATTAGCTTACTCGAACCGGAAGTCGATATAGCACTGCTGTTAGCATCGCTTGTCGCTACCTTTGCGCTCCCGTCAATCGTCATTACATCACTGCTTTTGCCGCTCCACATGATCGCAATTCCGCCGTTATTGCAGCTTATGCTGCTGCCGCCGCTGATGTTTACAGTCCCACCACTTGCCGAAAGTCCAAACTGCTGCGGAAGTGAAGCCGACGCGGGCGCGATGTTGCCGCCGCTCATATTGACTGTTGATCCATATGTATAAACCCCGAATGAGCCGCCTGAAATCAGCGTTTTTGTATCGGGATCTGTCTCAGAGATATTTAGAGTTCCCGTAGTATAGATTCCGTAATAATATCCGTAAACGGTGGCGCCGTCGATGTTCAGGGTTCCTTCATTATTTATACAAGTTCCGAAGCTGTTGGAAAGCGGCATACTGAGGCTTGACCCGCCCTGAACATTCAGCGTTCCGCCGCTATTCACTTTCACTAAGTTGCAGCCGTAGGCGTCGCTTTTCATGCCCGCGCAAAGTCCGCTGAAGGTTACGGTCTTATCATACGGCACATATAGCACTACGGATCTGTCCTTTTCCGAGCATGCTATGGTCACGCTACCCGTATATGTAGCACTTACCAGTGGTGTATCAACGCCGTTCACAACAAGCGGTGTTTCAGCGCTGCCGAGCTGAATAACAAGGCCGTCGCCGTTAGTGTCAGTACAGGCGCTCAGCACAGTTTCCAGACTGGTGTCGCTTACAGTTGCAGCTCCGCCGGCACTTAAAGAAAGGTGATAGTTTGTACCGTCAAACGTGATGTAGCAGTCCGGCGTTAAAGCCACCGCAGTTACCGGCAGGCTGATTACAGGCATAAGACCTGTTACCAATAAAAGTGCTATAAACGCGGCAATTACTCTCTTTTTCATCTTCATAAAAAGTTATTCCTCCAACCCATATGTAATCTATTTACTGATTCTTTTCCCATATCCATACAATCCGCACTCAAGAATTGCGGTCACCTTAAGGCTCTTGCTGTCCGGAAGTGAGGTCCAGCTTCTGAAATTTGCACAGATTTTTGTACATGCCTGTCCCGGTTCCGAGCCAGAGCTTTTACAGCAAATCTCATTGCATGGGAAGCCTTCTTCCGTTATGCCGCAGGCAACGCGTTTTTTGGGTTCTGTACCGCCGGATTGCGTTATATCGTTATCCTCCTGAACCAAAAAACCTCACCTCTTTTTTCGCGCTGTATTTTCCTAAGCTAATTCTAAACTTCGACAACTATCAAAAGGACTAACATTTTACAAAAATCGACAAATATATTTATAACTTACATTGATGTTAGTCGTTTTACGGTATAGAATAGGGCTATCATTTTTGAGAGGCAGCATAGAAATGAATGGCATATCAAGCGCAAGGCTGACAGTACCGAAAGCGACTGCCGGCGAAATTACAAGAAAAAGACTAATTGACTCCGTGCTGGGTAGCAGTAAGGATTTTATATATATTCACGCGGGGCCGGGATACGGCAAGACCACGCTGCTGTCGCAGCTTGCGGCGCTGTCGGACAACCCTGTCTGGCTTACATTGGCCGGAGAAAGTGATCTGTTTGAGTTTGTTGATTCGTTTAATAAGGCAATCCGGCATGCAATACCGGAATATGAATTTGCCGTATCCGAGTTTATGCCCTTTTCGGAAAAGGAGAATTTTATTATTATTCTCTCAAACGCTCTTATCTCAAGCGTTGAGAATCTCGGCCGGAGCTTTGATATTTTTCTTGACGATATACATACGGTAAGAGACCAGAAAACTAAGGAGCTGATAGCCTGCTTTCTGAAGTATTCGCCTGTTGGTATTCGCTTTTTACTCGGCAGCCGCGAGGAAAAGTGGCAGGAGCTTATGCCTTTGTATCTGAAAGGAAAAGTGTTTGAGGTTCAGCAAAAAGAGCTTGCGTTTTCAAAGGAAGAGACCGTCCGGCTTACCGGACTGGACGAAGATGAAATATATGATATTACCGAAGGATGGCCGCTTGCCGTCAACTCCTTCAAGGTGCTGCTTGAAAACGGCGTAGCGCCTTACGATATTACTGTTAAGGGGAAGCAGGCGCTGTATTCTTATCTTTTTTATGAGTGCGTCAACCGAATGTCTCCGGAAATAGTTAGCTTTCTTAACGCCACAGCCTGCTTTGAGGAGCTGGATTCTCAAATGCTCGATACGGTAATGAACAGAAAAAACACAAGGCTAATACTGGATAGCCTTGTGTCCCGCAATATATTTATAACTAAAACCGATAACGGATATTACCGTTATCACGCATTGTTCCGTGCCTGCCTTCTGGAATCAGCAGATGACGCTTTGCATCTCGCGCTAAGACAAAAAGCGGGTCAGTATTATTTTGAAAATAGAGATTACTCAAAAGCGGTCGAGTATGCCGTTATTTTGAATGACAAGGAGTTTTTAAAGAGGATAATTCTGGCAAGCTACAGAGATTTGCTGAATACCGGAAATTACAACGAGCTTCGGTTGTGGTTTACTGCTCTTGGGGAGGACATCGCTCCGGCAAGTTTGGAGCTTTTGCTGGCAAAGGGCTCTTATTTATCAAGCATTGGAAACTTCATTGAGGCTAAAGCCTGTCTGGACGAGGCTATACCGGGTCTTGAGCCGCAGAATCGGGCGCTCTATACTGAGGCGATGGTTCATAAGGCGAGAGTGCTTCGAAACTGTGCGTCTTTCGAAGAATCGAATGAGCTGCTCGATGAGCTGTTATTAAAGCTTGATAATCCTGTCTCCGAAACAGGTTATTCAATTGTTATCGAAAAGCTTTATAACCTGTGCTGGAACTCACAGATAGATGAAGCATTTAATCTTGGGCAACATATGATTGAGGAATGTTCAAGAGCTGGAAATCTAAGAATTAAATCCTGGTTTGAGCGGTATATGAGCGCCGTTAGTTTCTTTAAAGGCAATATGAGTATGTCTGTTTATTACTATGAAAAGTCTCTTGAGCTGTCCGAAGATGAACGGGAACATCTCGATATGCACAGCATAGGTGTTTATGCTGCAAAGGCTTATCAGATGCTTGGCAAAAGAGAGCGTTCTCTCACCGTCCTGTCGGAAGAATTACGAAAAATGAGAACAGGTGGAAAATATGAGGAAATGTGGTCCGGATATCTCTTTGCCGCCGAAATTCACTATCAGAACACTTCGATAGACATATCAAACGGTAAAAGCGCCTCCTATGATGTTACGAAAAAGTATTTTGAGCTCTCAAATGAGTATGCTCCTCTTTTTAGAAAGACCGAGTTTCAGATACAGTGGGCCAAACTTCTCAGGCTCACTTACAGCCTCATGTTTTCTGATTTGCCCAAGAAAAAAATCCTGGATGAAATCTCCGCTGAGTATCCCTTGGCCGGAGACTATCTTAAGAGCATCGTCCTCGCACGTCTGCTCGGATACTTTGCTGCCACTCACGACTATCCAAGTGCGGCCACATGCGCAAAAGAATGCATCGAGGTTGGGGTAAAATCTAAAACGTATCTTCATTCAACTGTTTCTTACGGAATGCTGGCAAGAATTTCGTTAACGGCAAAACAGTACGAGGATGCGGCAAAATATACCGGTGAGTATCTCAGGCTATGTTATGAAAATGGCATCTATGAGTATTTCAGCGCACGAAAGGACTACGATCCCATACTGCAGTTTGCGGACAGTTATGGGATAGAAGATAATATAGCTAAGGAAATGATGGAATTCTGCGGTTATAAGCCCCAAAAAGCCTATATCAAAACCTTTGGAGGGTTTGCCGTTCTTGCCTCGCGCGAAAGGCAGCGGCCATTAAAAATGAGGACTAAACGGGAGCGTGAACTGCTAGCATTTGTTTTGAGTGCCGGAGCTCAAGGAGTGACGAAGGAACAAATCTGTGATGCCGTATGGCCTGACACCGAATCAAATAACGTAAAAAAACTGATTGGTGTATATCTATCCTATATCAACAATGATCTAGCCGAACTTGGTATTGAAAACGCCATTATTTGCCATCACCGGCAATACATTGTCAGCCGAGATGAGATTAAATGTGATTTTGAGTTGTTTGAAAAAGTGTCAGAAAGCTTCAAAAGCACCGGAAACCTTTCTGACGGTCAGCGTGTTCTCGATTTATATATGGGAGAATATCTTTCTGACTTCGAGGCTTTTTGGGCAACGGCAAAAAGAATCAAATATCAAAACATCAAAGATGAAGTAGCAAGATGCATGAAAAATGCACATAACAGGGTATGCATACCAGACACTTCGGAATAGTGACAGACTGGCACAAATGGTTAGATCCATTCGTATTATAAACTTCGCATTATGTTTATTTGATGGACAAGCAGGAAATTTATATGGGTTGATCAGGAAACGGCTCGACAAACTTGATTTTCTGTGCTTACTGAAAGAAATGGAGGGATGAAGATATGAAGGAACTGATTGCCTGCTGTGGGCTAGACTGCGAAAGATGCGACGCGCGCATTGCTACTGTCAACAATGACAATACTTTGCGAAAGAAGACGGCGAATCTTTGGAGTGAAATGAACCATGTGCAGATTACTGCGGAAATGATCAATTGCATGGGTTGCCGTGCTGCCGGCGTGAAAACTCCATATTGTGGCAGTATGTGCGAGATTCGAAAGTGCGTGACAAAAAAAGGTTTTAGTACCTGCGGTAACTGTCCCGATATGGAGAGCTGTAAAATTGTTGGATGCGTGCTTGAAAACAGCTTGGATGCTTTGAATAATCTCAGAATCATGAAATAGCCTGAAGAGTAATTGATATTACATATGAACTTTTTATGATTGTGCAGCTTACCAGACTCGGCTTTTTTAGGCAGCGTATAAGCATAGCCTTTTACCTTGAATTGCCCATTATGTTTATGATGTGCAAAGAACATTAATCCGAACTTACAATACGAGAAATTTCATAGACAATCATCTCACCTAAAAAGGACGTGAAAAAGCGCCCTGATATTTCAGAGCGTTTGTGTAAAGAGTGCTCGCAGCTTGTTAGAGAAACTCTTTTAACTGTTGAATATTATTCTCTTCAAACTTGAGCAATCTTTCCATAATTCCTACGATGTCAGGTTCTGCATTCTGATACTTTTTGAGATTCTTCACTGCATTAATGACGCCCATATTGCTTCCTATAATGAGCATTTCCGAAATATGGGAAGATGTTTTATCTGTCAGTGTTTGCATGTTAATCATTATATAGGTTTTAATTTTGTCTAATGTGCTAATCCCCTTCTCGTCGCACCCATTTTTATTCAACGCGTTCTGTGCAGCATTATGAATTTCTTTATACTCATTAAACTGAGATTTTAATTGTTTTTTCAGTTCTTCATCCTCAATAATGTCTATCAATTGGTTAATCGTGTCTACCCCCATTTGTGAATTCTGATAGATAAAGTTTAAAAGCTCGGTATTTCCATTCATTTTAACACGCTCCTTCGCAAATAGTATTTCCAAAAGCATATTAGGTATTCTGATAATCAAAGCGGGGCGGTTGATAGAGCTTCAACTTGTCAAGCTTCGCATTATTGTACTAACCTAATTGCTGATCATTTTAAAAAACCAATATTTACATAGAAAGCTGACCCGAGAGCTATCTTATTAATAGGGAATGCGTTCATAAACCGAGGTGTTTGGACATAAGAGACGAAGAAGATATTAAAAATCGCCCTTGAGCTTAAAGCCGGTGACGAGAAGGCCCTGGAGAAGATTATCAGCCGCTATTCCGGATATACAGCGACGGCAACAGAGCGCTTTATTCGTGAAAAATTTCTATTAGGTATAGACAGGATGAATTTTCCGTGCTACAATCCGGAATGAATTATAATATATTCATTCCGGAGGTTCATAGAGTGGAAGATATAAAAACAAACATCTTTAATTGTGCAAAAATATTGTTTAGTTCCAACGGATTTAAAGATACCAATGTTTCTGATATAACCAAGACGCTTGGGATAGGGATAGGCACGTTTTATAAATACTACTCCTCAAAAGAAAACCTCTTCATGGAGATTTTTCTTAAGCAAAATGAAGCATTGAAAAAGAACATTATGGAATCGGTTGACTTGGACGAAGACCCCCTGAAGCTAGTTAAAGATATTATTGCAAAAAACCTCGATGGTATGAAAGCAAATCCAATACTAAGGGAATGGTATAATAAGGATTTATTCAGCAGACTGGAAAAAGACTTTTATGAACATGAAGGATTAAAGAGCATTAATGAAATAATGAACAGCAGCATATTAGATTTAATAAAAAAATGGAAAGCCGAGGGGAAAATCAGGGACGACATAGAAGATGACATGCTACTCGCGATTTTCAATTCAATTCCATATATTGATATTCATAAGGAAGAACTGGGAGTTCAGCATTTTCCACGCATTCTAGAATATCTTGAGGAATTCATTATGAGCGGTTTAACAGATTGCCAGAAAAAATAAACACTAGCTGTTTATTTTTTTACTCTACTCGGAATGAATACATTAATATTCATTCCCAATAATAAGTCTAGGTGGAAAGAAGATAAGACCATGAAAACAAAATCTAAAGCATTAATTACTGTTGGCATAATTTTGATTGGAGTGATAGCTATTGTGGGTATTTTAGGATCGAAAATATTTGCATCCTTTAGGGAGGTAAATGACGAAAAAAGTATTTCATCGGAGGAGATCAATGAAATACAGGTTAATATGACAAAAGAGCATATTTGCATTAAGCAGGAGGACACGCTTGGTAAGGTAAGGTTTCATCTCTACGGTAAATCAAAGCAGGATATTAAACTTACATCAGAAATTGATAATAATTCGGTTGTAATTGCAGCTAAATGCGAGAATAACCCTGTACCCCGAAATGTTGATCCCACGCCTGAAGACCTGTATTTGGAGATCTACATACCCAATGACTTCGATAAAAATATTGCAATTAGCGCAACCTCCGGGAATCTTGTTGCCGGGCAATTAAACGCAAAGGATATTATTCTAAATACTTCTTCAGGTAATATCAGTATTGATAGCTTAAATGCAATGGAATTGAAAATCACGGGAAAATCATCTGAAATTTGCATTAATGAGTGTATTACCGAGAAAGCCGGCATTGAGACTACTTCCGGCAGCATTATTATGAAAAAGGCCAGCGGAAGCTTAAATCTAAAAACAAGCTCAGGAAAAGTGCAGGTATCCTGCAAAAAGTTAGAAGGGCAGGTCTTTAATATAGCAACTTCATCAGGGGCAATAACATTACAACTTCCCGATACTGCCGAGTTTATGCTTGACGCGACAACTTCATCCGGGAAGCTCAAGTCTGATTTCAATGTAAATACGGATTGTAAAAAGATGATGGGACAAGTAGGGACAAAAAACAATAAAGTGATACTCAAAAGTTCATCCGGCAGTATTAGCTTATTAAAAGCCAATTGATTCATCGCCTTTATACGAGGTTTGACTTTATATCACACTGCTCATGATACTAACTGCTTATTATGTTTATGAAGTCAAGCAGTTCGTCTTTGCATTATGGTACTAATGAATTTCGTTTAATGTTTACGCACAGCGAAGGGGGTGCAAAGCCTAATTATTAATGTATTGTACACTAAGTACTTTGAGCTGAATTACTGGCTACACTTTGACTCAAAATATTTTATAGCTTAGTGTAACTTTGCGAAGACTGATAAACACACAAAAACACGGTCAATTACCAGTTGAACACTATTGATAATTGGGTGGGAATAAACGAAATAATCCCCGAAGTTTTGATAATTCAAGACTTTCGGGGATCGGTTTTATGCCACCGACTCTAATTTGTTAACGCCGAGATATAATTGACCGTTGACAAATTTAACTCTATTATAAAAAGAACAATTAACTATTCTTTATCAAAGATAATTCTATTGCTGTCTGTAATTATAGAGATATAAGGTGATGGTTTTCTATGCAATAGTTGCTAAACATTTATGGAAGAGGCAAGGTCCTCTCCGGCAAGAAGCGATCTGATAAGCGAGACAATTTCCTCTTCTGGAAGGTCAGCTTTTGAGTACCAGCGTGAAAGTACAGAAATCAGAGCTGAAACTTTAAAATCAAGAATATACTCAACACGAACATCTGCTTTTGGCAAGGCGAGTGATTCCAAGTACACCTCGCACAGCGCTTTTTTGAGTTTCCCAATGAAGCGCGAATCCGCGTTTTCACCAAGCATTACTGTGAGATATTCTCTTTTGGTGTGAGTATACACATCTGAAAGATTTGGCGTTTTACCGCTTAGTATTGCGGGAAGTAAAAGATTGGCAATATTGTCCTTGATATATTCAATAAGTGAGCTTTCCGTTTGCTCTAAAATATCCTGAACACTATGAAAATACGAATAAAAAGTACAGCGATTGTAGCCAGCTTTACGTGTAATGTCATGTACGGTAATCATATTTATTGGCTTATTTTGATATAACTGCCAGAAAGCGTTTAGCAAGTTTTCACGTGTTTGGGCAGTGACTTCGGGTTGCTTTTTCATAGGTTTCACATCCGACATTTAACTTTATATTGATGGTTGATATGTTAATTATAAGAAATTATAATCGAATTATACAACATGTTGTCGTATAATGTCAATCGCAAACGGAAGGGTCAACCGAAATGGCACATAATTTTAGATTAGGAATAGATATAGGTTCAACGACGGTAAAAGCTGTATTGTTAAATTCAGATGATAGGCAGATCTATAGCAGCTATCAGCGGCATAACGCGAACATTCAGGAAACACTGGCAGAGATGCTGGAAGAAGCTGAATTTATAGCCGGTACAAATAAAGTAATGGTAGCCGTCTGCGGAAGCGGCGGAATCACACTAGCCAAACTGCTGAAACTGGACTTTGTACAGGAAGTCATAGCCGACCATGCGGCATTGGAGAGGTTTTACCCCGGTGCCGATGTGGCTGTGGAGCTGGGCGGCGAGGACGCAAAAATTATCTATTTCACCGGCGGCCTCGATCAGCGCATGAACAGCATATGCGCAGGTGGCACCGGAGCTTTCATCGACCAGATGGCGGCGTTAATGCAAACTGATGCAGATGGTTTGAACGAGTACGCCAAAGACTATAAAACGCTGTATACGATTGCAGCACGCTGCGGTGTTTTTGCGAAAAGCGATATTCAGCCGCTGATTAATGAAGGTGCTACCCGGGAAGACCTTGCCGCATCTATTTTCCAGGCTGTGGTAAACCAGACTGTCAGCGGTCTTGCCTGTGGTAAACCGATCTGCGGCAACGTGGCTTTTCTTGGTGGACCGCTGCATTTTCTCGATCAATTGCGGGAAGCGTTTATTCGCACATTGAAGCTGACTCCGGATCAGGTGTTCGTATCTGATGATTCTCACCTATTTGCTGCGATAGGCACAGCAATGCAGGCAAAAGGCGAACCGATTCAACTTTATAATCTGGCTTCGCGTTTAAGGGCAGGTGTAGAGCTTGACCGCGAACTTCTCCGCCTACAGCCTTTGTTTGAGGAAGAAAAAGAATATAAAATATTTCAAACAAATCATGCTAAAAATCATGTAAGACGTGGAGAACTATCTGAAGCAGGCAACTGCTTCCTCGGAATTGATGCTGGTTCCACTACTACCAAATTGGCGCTGATTGACGACGATGGCCGACTGTTATGGTCTTTTTATAGCAATAACAACGGCAGCCCGGTCCAAACGGTCATACGTGCTACGGCGGAGCTTAATGAGCTGATGCCACCAAATGCGCATATAGCCCGAGCTTGCTCCACCGGATATGGAGAAGCCTTGATCAAAGCAGCCTTTCTTTTGGACGAAAGCGAGGTTGAGACTATCGCACACTATCGCGCGGCTACTTTTTTTGAACCTGATGTCGATTGCATCCTAGATATCGGCGGACAGGATATGAAATGCATAAAGCTGAAAGATGGAGTAGTGGACACCATTATGCTAAACGAGGCATGCTCCTCCGGATGCGGCTCATTTATCGAAAGCTTTGCAAATTCTATGGGATATACGGCAGAAGAATTTGCAAAGCTTGCCTTGTTTGCAAAAGCACCTGTTGATCTTGGTACCCGCTGCACCGTGTTTATGAATTCAAACGTCAAGCAGGCGCAGAAAGAAGGCGCGTCTATAGAGGACATTTCATCTGGACTCGCATACTCAGTGATTAAGAATGCCTTATATAAAGTAATAAAACTTACTGACGCATCGGAGCTTGGTAATAAAATACTAGTTCAGGGTGGCACTTTCCTTAATGATGCAGTGTTGAGAGTTTTCGAAAATATTTCTGGTATGGAAGTAATACGGCCGGATATTTCTGGCATTATGGGAGCTTTTGGAACGGCGTTGATCGCAAAAGACCATTACAAGCTAGGAACTTCCTCTATGCTTTCCTTTGATGAAATTGCCGCATTACAGTGTAAAACCTCCGGTAAGCGATGCGGAGGCTGCACCAACAATTGTTTACTTACGGTAAATCATTTCGATGAGGATCGACGCTTCATTTCTGGCAATCGCTGTGAGCGCGCTTTCAGTAAAGAGAAAAAACAAAATGATACTCCAAACCTGTTTGAATACAAACTATATCGTGTATTTGATTATGAGCCACTTTCGGAAACTGATGCACCTCGCGGTATTATTGGTTTGCCACGTGTGCTTAATATGTACGAGGACTACCCATACTGGGCCATACTCTTCCGAAGGTTGGGCTTTCGTGTAGTATTATCGCCCCTATCCTCCCGCAAAATATATGAACTGGGTATGGATTCCATCCCCAGTGAAACGGAATGTTATCCGGCGAAGCTTGCCCACGGCCATGTGCAGTGGCTGCTGAATGAGGGCGTAAAAACTATATTCTATCCCTGCGTTATATCAGAAACAAAAGAAAACCCTGCGTCAATGTTCGACTACAACTGTCCAATTGTTGCGACCTACGCTGAGAATGTTAAAAATAACATTGAAGGCATTAAACAGGAGAGCGTACGTTTTCTGAGACCATTTATCTCTTTTAAGGACGAGAAAACTGTTTGTCGCCGCATGGAAACAGTCTTAGCCGATCACTTCAGTATTTCGGCGGAGGAAGTCCGCAAAGCATCGAGACTGGCTTGGCAGGAATTGGAGCATTACCGCTCAGACATACAGGACAAGGGTATTGAGGCTATGCTCTGGATTGAAGAAAACAACGCTCATGGTATTGTTCTGGCTGGCAGGCCATATCATGCCGATCCGGAAATCAACCACGGTATTCCGGAAATGATTCGTTCCTACGGGTTCGCGGTGCTGACGGAGGATTCCATATCTCATATGATTAAACCAGCCAAAACACTGCGGGTCAGCAATCAGTGGCTATATCATTCGCGCTTATATTCGGCAGCGGAATACGTCAGCACATGTGACGAACTTGATCTAATCCAACTAAACTCCTTTGGGTGCGGAATCGACGCTGTTACCACTGATCAGGTGGCTGAAATCCTTAACGGTTCGGGGAAAATATACACCGTGCTGAAAATAGACGAGGTTAACAATCTGGGGGCTGCACGTATACGAGTTCGCTCACTGCTGGCATCGTTGAGCATTCGTAATGAACATAAACGAAATAGGGAAACCCATTCTGCTGAATATCACCGCAGTATATTTTCTGAGAAAATGTATAAAGAGAAATATACCATTCTTGCACCACAAATGTCACCTATACATTTTTCTATGATAGAGCCGGTGTTTCGCCAATATGGGATGAAACTTGAAATACTTAAAAATGACAACCGTGAAGCTATAGAGTGTGGTTTGAAATACGTCAATAACGATGCCTGCTTCCCTTCAATTACTGTAGTAGGGCAGATTATGCACGCAGTCAATTCCGGGAAATATGATCTAAACAGGCTGGCTATTATTATGACACAGACAGGCGGAGGATGCCGGGCCTCCAACTACGTGGGCTTCATTCGCCGCGCACTTGAAAAAGACGGTCTTGAGCATATCCCGGTTATTTCCTTCAATTTGAACGGTATGGAAAAGAACCCCGGGTTACACTTGCCGTTAAAGCTAATATTAAAAAGCGTGGAAGCGCTGATCTACGGAGACCTCTTTATGCAGACGTTGTACCGAGTGCGTCCATACGAGCTGGTGCCCAACTCCGCAAACAAACTCCATGAAGAGCTGGAAACTATGTGTGTTAAAAGCCTGACCGCACCGGGTATCAACCGCCGTCAATTCCGCAGCAATATTGAGACCATCGTGGATCGCTTTGATAAGCTGCCGATTAATGAGGGTATAATTAAACCGCGTGTAGCTGTAGTTGGTGAGGTTCTTGTCAAGTATATGCCATTAGCAAACAACAACCTTGTCGATCTGCTGGAACTGGAGGGCGCTGAGGCTGTCGTGCCTGATATGGTAACCTTCTTTGAATATATGTTCTTAAACAGCTCATTCAAATATAAATATCTTGGTGGTAAATGGACAACCGCATTGTGGGGACGTCTTGGTATCGCTGCAGCGGAATGGATGCGTCGTCCAGTAAAGCGCGCACTTGAGAAAAGCAGACGTTTTACCACTTTTGAAACGATAGATGAATTAGCGGCACTTTCTCATCCGATGCTTTCAATGGGTAATCAATGCGGCGAAGGCTGGTTTTTATCTGGTGAAATGGCGGAAATGCTGCACAGCGGCGTGGAGAATATCGTTTGTGTCCAACCTTTTGCTTGTTTACCAAATCACGTAGTTGGAAAGGGCGTCATCCGCAAACTGCGTGAAATTTACCCTGGCGCGAATATCGTGGCACTAGACTTCGATCCTGGGGCCAGCGAAGTTAATCAATTGAACCGCATTAAGCTAATGCTGAGCAACGCACGTAAACCACTGGAGGAAAAAGATACATATATGAAGAAGCAGCAACCGTATCAGATTCAAGGTGAACTCGTTAAGATATAAGACAGCTTAACCTAATAGCTGATTAGGGTACAACTGAGATTAGCTTAATGCTTTTGTTATCTTCACCTCTATACTCAAAGTCCTAAATTTAAAAACTGTCAACGCCGACTTAGATTTGACCGAAAACGCCGGTTAAAAATGACCCAAACCGCCGGCAACAAACGCCGGACTTTAAGCGCCGGTTATCCTATCGCCGGAATGTCCGCCGGCGGAGAGAGGATAACTCCGGATTTGAGCCTGTCCTTCAGTCGGTATGTTCCACCACAGATGTTAATAACGTGCGAATGATGGAGCAGCCTGTCAAGTATTGCCGTGGCGATGACCGAGTCATTCATCAACTCGCCCCAGTCGCTGAAATACTTGTTGCTTGTCAAGATGATGCTGCCGTGCTCGTAGCGTTCACATATTAGTCTGAATAAGAGCTCGGCTTCCTGACGGTTTAGCTGAAGGTATCCAACCTCATCAAGGATGAGGATATCAGGTCGCAAGTACACCCGCCAACGTTGTTCCAGACGGTTCTGCTCATCGGCCTTCTTTAGGTCGACAATTAGGTGAGCAAGGCTTGCGTAGTAAACAACCATTCCCGCTTCAAGAGCCTTCATTGCAAGGCCGACAGCCAGATGCGTTTTCCCTACACCGGGAGGACCCAGAAGAATAACATTCTCGGCTCGGGCGGCAAACGCAAGCGTAGCAAGTTCATTAACCTGACGATTATCAATACTCGGCTGAAACCCGAAGTCAAATTCATCAAGTGTCTTTCTGTGGGGAAGTCGTGAAAGCTTGATGCGTGTTTCCTCGCTACGGCGCTTGCGTTCTGTATGCTCCAGCGTTAAAAGCTCATCAAGAAAATGGACATAGGTATCCTCTGTGTGAGTTGACCGCTCAAGCTGTGCATCTAAAAGTGATGCTGCGGTATGAAGACCCATTCCGTCAAGTAGCTCCCTTGCATGTTCAAGCTCAACCATTGGAAGCCACCTCCAACAGTTCATCGTAAACGCTGAGCTTACGGACTTCTACGGATGTATCCATTAAATGTGCACAAGGTAATGGCATAGCCACTCCTTTTCGCTCGGCAAGACCGGCATATTGTCCGGTCAGCCAGACAATGCGACCACCACTATATTTTGCTTCATGTTTGGCAATTTGCACCTCACCTAAATATATTTCTACATTGCCGTCACACAGTCGGACACGAACCTCTTTGCCACTGTATTGCCATGGAACACCATAGCGTATACCGTCAAAGCTTACTAAACCCTCACGGGTTACTACCCGCGTTTCCCAGCGGTACTTTTCTAAAACTGCTTGCGTCGGCAACGCCAATAGCTTCTCGTTTATAAGCTCTAACATCGGGACTTTTCCTGTAGTGGAGTGCGGTGGAAAATTGACAGTGGTTTCTGATACCATCATATGGGTAGGAAAGGTAGGAAGAAACCATGCCAAGTAATAACAGCAAGTATTCCGAAGAAATGAGGACTCAGACAGCAGAACATATTCTTCGGAGTGGCAAGTCAGCGACCAGCGTAGCCGAGGAACTGGGAATTGACACGAACACGGTGTGCCGTTGGGTCAGAGATTACCGCAGAGCAAAAGTACTGCCCAGCTATTCGGAGGGTAAGGAAGAGCGAAAAAGCGTCGGTGTAAGCCTGGATATGTCGCAAAAGGTTAAAAAACTCGAACAGGAATTAAAAAAGAGAGAAAAAGAGCTGAAGGACGAGCAGGAGAAGGTAGAAATTCTAAAAAAATCCCTGCACATCTTTATGCAACCACAAGGATGAAGTATGAGGCAATCAGCACATACAGGCCCGAATTCTCAGTGGGAAAGATGTGCCGTGTATTAGGGCTTAAAGAAGCAAATTACTACCGGTGGCAGCGATACTTTAGCAAAAAGGAGATTCAGAGACTTAAGGAATTGCAACGGTTTGAACTGGTCGAGAACGTATTCAAAGAGAGCCGCGAGACCTATGGCTACCGCAAAATGCAGCGTGAACTGGCCAAGCAAGGCTTGATAATAAGCGAATACTCTGTGCGGCGCATGATGCGGGAACACGGACTATATCCTGTTACAAATATAAAATACTGTCCATATAGAAACGGGAAAACAGACGGGCAGTATAGTAAAGACCTTGTTTCGCAGCACTTTCAGGTAGCTGAGCGAAACAAGGTCTGGGCAGGTACTTACATAAAGACAAGCCTCGGCTGGGTATATCTAGCCACAGTCATCGACCTGTACAACAGAGAAATCATAGGGTATTCGCTCAGCAAGAAAATCGACGCTGAGCTTGCAAAGCGCGCCCTTTCAAATGCTTTGGCTCGAAATCCCAAAGTTACCGGGCTCATCTTTCACAGCGACCGAGGCTGCCAATACAGTAGCCGAAGCTATCGGGATATGCTGGAGCAATACGGCATCCGCAGCAGCATGAGCAGACCGGGGTGTCCGTATGATAATTCCTGTGCCGAGATCTTCTTTGCCACGATAAAAAAGGAATGTATTTACCGCAGGAAATATGCTACACTTGAGAAAGTTAAAAACGGATGTCTTCGAGTATGTGGAGCTGTTTTACAACCGAAAACGTATGCACGCGACTTTGGAATATCTGAGTCCGGTCGAATATCGTCTGAAATATGACGGTCTAAAAGCCGCATAATTCATTATATTTTAGTCGCCCATATCGGTACAAAAGTACTATCTTTTTTTCGACGCAGTCCACTGACATTTTTCAAAGCAGTCCACCTATAAATGCCGAAACACTTGCATACGAACAGCCCGCTTTTAAAAGAAAAGCGGGCTGTTATGGTGTCCGGCTATTTGAACGATACAAGGCGGCTTCTAAAAAAAAGAAAACGAGTTTACCTCATTTTGACGATTTGAACTCAAGGCAGAGGCGTGTTTTATTAATCTATAATGAAAACGAACCATTATAATTGTTAATTATTATTCTTGAATTCCGCAGATGGATGTTGTACAATTCAACATGTGGTACATGTTGAACAAGTGAACATGTATACTGACAAAATAATAAATGTGATTATAGGGGGGACCTGACATGAAAAGTGCCATAGGAAAGAAATTGCTGGGCGAGTGGAACACCAAAACAGTGGTCGGGGTAGCATTAGGCGCAATTCTTTTCGCAGTGAATATTGTTTACATACAGTTTCCGATATTCACACAGGTTCAATTCAGCTTGGCACCGCTGGTCGTTGTTATTGTTGGCGCTTTGTTCGGGCCAACAGCTTGTGGAATTTCTATGATGTTCGGTAATTTTCTCGCTGATATGATTGGCGGCTGGGGCTTTTGGTTCGATTGGACAATAGCAGACTTTTTCTACGGCTTTATCATTGGGCTGCTTCCAATATACGGAGCAAAGATTAGCGAAGGCATTTTCACAAAGAAACAAATTATTACTTTCGCCATACTAGCGTTGCTCGGACCGCTGTTTTCATACGTTATTATCACGCCCATATTCACCACAATCTGGTATCAGGGAGAAGTGGAAATCAACAGGATTCAGGGCTTAATTGCCGGATTGACCAATGGCCTTATGTCGGTCATTCTGGGAATCCCTATTTTAAAGCTGATGGCGAGTCGGAATTTAAAAAAGATGAATTTAACTGAGGACTGAGCTTGATGAATCCAATAATTGAGTTTAAGGACTTTACCTTACGTTATAAGTCGCAGCAAAGTCCGACTCTGAAAAACATTAACCTCACTATAAACCAAGGTGAGAAGGTTTTGATACTAGGTCCGTCTGGCAGCGGAAAATCCACATTGGGGAATTGCCTGAACGGGCTGATCCCGTTTTCCACGAAGGCGGAGATTCAGGGAAGCGTCAAGGTTGCCGGAATAGAGACACGAGATATGGGCATTCACCAGCTCAGCACACATGTGGGAACCGTCATGCAGGACTCAGACTGTCAGTTCGCCGGACTGACAGTAGGTGAGGATGTTGCTTTCTCATTGGAAAACGATAAAGTCGCCCGCCCGGAAATGCTGAAGAGAGTCAAACGGGCGCTCGGCATCGTCGGTATCGACAATTTCATTGACCATGTTCCGTTCTCATTGTCGGGCGGTCAAAAACAAAAAGCGGCTCTCGCGGGTGTCCTGCATAACGATGTTGAAATCCTTTTGTTCGACGAGCCTCTCGCGGCGCTGGATCCAATGTCCGGCTTGCAGGCGATTGAGCTTATCGACCAAATCCACAAGGAACAGGGCAAGACCATAATCATTATTGAGCATCGTCTGGAGAATGTGCTGCATTGCCCGGTAGATCGGGTTATTCTGGTCGACCAGGGACAAATTATAGCCGATACCACTCCTGCGGAGCTGGTTTGCTCCAAGCTGCTTGAGCAAAACGGAATTCGCGAACCTCTGTATATAACGGCACTTAAATATGCAGGGTGCGCTATTACACCTGAAGATAATCCTGAATCGATACAGACAATTAATCTGAGCAATAAGGAATCGGCTTTGAAAGTGTGGTATGGACAGACTGTGAAAACTCCGCCAAACACTTCGGGCGAATGTCTGATCGAATTTGAGAATGTATGCGTTAACTATGGAAAGCTCAGGGCTCTGGACAGCGTCAGCTTTTGCATCAACAAGGGCGAACGCGTGGCACTGATTGGGAAAAACGGGGCCGGCAAATCCACCATTGCGCAAACACTTATCGGAATACGTCGGCCTAGCAGCGGCAAGGTGCTGCTGCAGGGGCAGAATTGCAGTACCCTCTCAATTAAAGAAATCGGAGAGCGCGTGGGGTATGTGATGCAAAACCCGAACCAAATGCTTATTAAAGACATGATTCGGGACGAGATAACACTGACACTCAAATTACGAAAGGTAAACGATGATGTTATAGAAGAGAAGTTTGAGCAGGTCGTTGATTTATGCGGCTTGGCAAAGATGAAAAGTTGGCCCATCTCCGCTCTGAGTTACGGTCAGAAAAAGCGTGTTACAATAGCGTCTTTGTTGGTAACACAGCCGGATGTGCTGATTCTTGACGAGCCAACCGCGGGCCAGGACTTTCATCATTACCGTGAGATTATGGTTTTTTTGGATGAACTGAACCGCAAAATGAATCTGGCCATTATTTTTATAACACACGATATGCATCTTGCCATTGAATATACAGACCGAGCCATTGTGATGGCAGACGGCAAAAAAATAGCGGATGGCGATGTTTTCAGTGTGCTTAGCGATGAGAAGGTTCTGCTCGATGCCCATTTGCAGGAGACTTCTCTTTGCAAGCTGGCAAAACGGATGGATATAGAACCGCAGGCCTTCGTAAAACATTTTATCCATTATGAGAGGATGGTGGCGCAGAATGAGCGATAACGGGCTTGTGCACTTTGTTCCCGGTAATCTCCCGCTGCAGCGCCTATGCGGTCAGATTAAGGTGCTGCTGTTCATCGTTTTCACAATTCTGACTATTGCTACCTTCGATTGCCGCATACTGTTGACTATTACACTGATGTTTTCAGCCGCTCTTATTTCGCTTAAGCCCAGAGCAAAGCTGGTATTTACATTGATGGCTGTCGCCCTATTTCTCAACCTCATCAATTTGGTGCTGTTTTATTTGTTTAACCCATATATCGGCAGCGAATTTGTGGGAACAAGCACCGTACTTTTCAGCTTTAGCAAACGGCTGGTAATGCCGGCGGAAACCCTCTGGTATTTTGCAGTACGAACCTTAAAAGTTGCTGCAATGTTTGTTGTCTCACTGTGGCTTATTTTTTCGGTTACACCCACTCAATTAGCGGCAGGCTTTAACCGTATAGGTATGCCCTACAAGATAGCGATGGTCTTTTCCATTGCCTTGCGTTATCTGCCTGATATTTTGCAGAATTATCGTAATGCTTCGGACTCAATTCAGGCACGCGGCATGGAGTTGGATATGAAGAAAACTACCCTCGGAGCTAAAATCAAAGGTACCGTTTCAATTGCGGGGCCGTTGGTGCTTAATACCTTTGATAACGTGGGAACAATTGCCGACGCACTAGATTTGCGCGGCTTCGGCAAATATAAAAAACGTACATGGTACGTTGAAACACCATATGAGACACTGGACAAGATCGCTTTGGGACTCGTGGTTTTAACCGCGCTTTTTACAGCCGGCTACATCGCTTACATAACGATACAGAAGCCTTTGATGTGGTATCCTTTTTGATTGAAAACTAGTGACTATATTTGTATGTGTTCGCAAGGAGAAGATATGATGTGCATAAGATCTGCACATGAAGGCTGCCGAGATAAGCTTTTAGCTTATTTGGAGCAGCAGCCGCTGATTAATACATTTTTATTGGCCGATATTGAGAAATATGGCTTTAACCAACCCTTCCAGCAGGTATGGCTTGAGGAGAAAAACGGTGCTTTACAGGCAGTTTACTTGAGATTTTACCAAAATATTATTGTATACAGTCACTGCAACCACTTGGATGCCGAGTTCGTGCAGCTGCTTATTGAACAGTTCGATATACTGCTTGTAATGGGGCGCGGCGCCGATATGGATTGTTTATCCTCTCTGGAGCACGGAAATTGGAGCTTAGTTAAAAAGGGATTCTATAGCATGCCTAATGACTATCTATTGCCGGAACCAACAGCCTTGCCTTTACGGACGGCTGACTGCGGTGATGTAGACCTGATTCACAATTTTTTATGTGGAATCGAGGGCTTTGCCGCAATGTATGCATCGCGCGATATGCTTTATGACCGCATTCATTCCGGCGACGGTATACATTTACTTTATGAAAAGAACGGAAAGCTTATTTCACATGCTAACAGCACGACTCCTTCTAGGTACGGCGCTATCCTAGGAGGAGTTGCTACTGCACCGGAGGTCAGGCACATGGGGCATGCTTCCGCGGTTGTTGTCGCGCTGAGCCGTCAAATATTAAGCTTGGGACTACAGCCATGCGTTCTGAGCGCCGCCCCATCCGGACAAAACTTGTTTGAGTCGATAGGCTTTACTCGTGTGGAAGACTGGAACACCATTGAGCGAACCACTGTTACTTATAATCAATGAAGGAGCTGTTGAATATGTCTTGCCACATAATTAGACAATCAAGCAATAATCAGATTCCCTCCTACGTCAGCGTTTATAACAGGCTCTACGCCGACATTGTGAGCGGACTTTACCCTGCCGGTACACAGCTCCCAGGCGAACAGCTTCTGGCTGAAAAGTACGAAGTAAGCCGCAACACGCTTCGCCAGGCGCTGACAATTCTGGACGAGGACCGTATGATTCAGAAAAAGCAGGGAAAAGGAACTTTTATAATTTATGACGCGCTTCGGACTTTGCCTTCCGGCTGCCATGTTAACCCAATTCTCGACTGTGCGATTGAAAAAATAAGCGAAATAAGCACGTCGTATAACTACGGCCCTCCAACCGAGGTCGCTCAACGCAAATTGAGCATTAGCGCCAGCGATATTGTTATGGCGAGCGACAACGTCTATATCAGCAAAAACGTGGCTGTGGGATATGCTTTTGTACAAATCCCAGTAAAGCATATCAGTGAGCTGAATATTGATTTAAGCGACTCAGAAAAAATTGACGACCTCATCAATCGTCAGATGTTTCAATTAGCCTCCAGCGCAAAGATATCCGTAAAAATCGTTACCGCCGAGGAAAATATAGCCGCGTATCTTCCGCAGCTCGTTGGATATCCGGTTCAGTACATCGAAGAACTGCTGTTTGGGCGTGATGGGACGGGACTTGCAAGGTATAAGTTTTATTTGGCTCCGGATTTCTATAATGTTGAATTTACAGTTTAGTATAAGGAGATGTCCATAATGAAACCAGCAATTGTAATGCAAACAGATTTTACCAAAGATATTTCGACATGTACTATGGAAGGCGTGTGTATGATGGTTGATCCAGAGCTGCGCCTTTTCGACAGCTCACATAACATTCCTCCCTTCAACACTTATCTAGCCTCAACCGCGTTAGCTTTCATTGTGGATTACTGGCCAAAGGGAACCGTATTTGTTTCGGTGATAGACCCGGGCGTCGGAACAAGCCGTAAAGGCTGCGTTGCAAAGCTAAAAAACGGCTCATATGTTGTTTCTCCGGACAACGGCAGCCTTACCCATATGAAGGCACACCCGGGAATTGCCGAGGTGCGCGAAATAGACCAAAGCATCAATCGCTTCCCGGGCAGCGAGGGAGTCAACATATTTCATGGGCGGGATGTTTTTGCTTATACCGCCGCAAGACTGGCTTCGGGGATCATATCGTATGAGCAGGTCGGCGAAACATATCCTGTTGACGAAATCGTGGAGCATAAGATTACTGCGCCGCGTGTTGACGGCAATGTAATTTCCGGCATGATTGAAACGGCTGATTTTCATTTTGGACTTATTTCAACCAATATCCCTATGGAACTGTTTGCACAGCAAGGCATTAAATACGGCGATGTGCTGGACGTTACAATTAAAAACAAAGGTTGCAAGGTTTACGCGGAAAAGGTATCATACCAGCCGACTTTCGGGCATGTCGGCGAGGGAGAACCGCTTTTAATGAACAGTGAGATGAAAACCATTCAAATCGCAACGAACATGGCTAATATGACAAAAACCTATGATATCAGCTGCGGACCAAATTGGCTTATTACTATTGAGAGATAATAAGGAGCAAAAAAATGAAACCAACACTGGTGCTTTTTTCTGATTTTGGGCTGGATTCCGGATTTGTTGCCTCAATGCACGGCGTTTGCAAGCAGGTTGACCCTTCTCTGGAAGTATATGATGCCACGCACCTGCTGCCGCCCTACAATATTCGAGTCGCGTCAAACTGCCTTGAATACACTGTCCCTTATTGGCCTGCCGGAACTGTTATTGTCTGCGTAGTTGACCCCGGCGTCGGCACCAACCGCAAGGCTTCTGTCGCAAAACTCAAAAACGGAACCTATATTGTAACGCCGGATAATGGTACGCTTACGCTTATTGACAAGCAAATCGGAGTTGCTGAGCTGCGCGAAATTGACGAGAGCGTCAACCGCTTTCCGGCTCTGGAGGAAGTGAGCGTATTCCACGGACGCGATTTGTTTTCTTACTGCGGGGCAAGGCTTGCCGCAGGTATCATAACTTACGAGCAGGTAGGTCCTGCTTATCCTCTTGAGGAAATGGTAAAACACCAGCTCTTTAAGTCGGAGGTGCGTATCGGCTGCGCCAAGGGGGTAATCGAGACATGGGATCCGTTTGGCACCTTAGAAACGAATATACGTAATACCGAGTTCAAAAAAGCTGGCTTTGTGCATGGGGACAAGCTCAGCGTTACTATATGTTTGGATAGCGCGCAGGTTTTTAATGGCGTTATGCCATATTGTCAGACCTTCGGCGATGTCAAGGTTGGAGAATATCTATTGTTTAACGACCTCGCTTTTTATGTTGCCATCGGGCTAAATGAAAGAAACTTCGCCAAAACGTACGGCATGCAGGAAGGAAAAGTGTACGATATTTTAATAGAAAAAGCAATATAATGTAGTGTGGAGTGCGTCGAAAAAGTGGAATCGGGTTTGCTCGAACAGATGCATAGAAATTAGAAATTGTCCTCCAAACACATTAATGCATCTTAAACTTAAAAGCATACAATTGTGTACGGTTATCAAGCGCTTGCGGGTTCGACCGTGTAGACTTCCAAAACCGTAGGCCGAGGGTTCGATCCCTTCTGCCCCTGCCACAATTTGTCTATAAAGGCCGGTAATAACCGGCTTTTTTAGCATATTCAGGGCGATTCTCAAACTATTTGGAGCAATTGTTGAAAAATTGAGGGGTATTTTACCCCTCAATTTCCTTTAAGAGCGCAGTTGTCCCCATAATGTTCAAAACTCGCCGCAAATTGTACGCTAGGAAGCTCAACCCCAGCTCGCCTGAGGTCTTTCCCTTCCCTTTGCACAGCACATAGTGCGCACCGTCGTACTACTTCACCGTACCGAACGGGTGCTCAGACAGACACATCCGCTCGCGAAGCTTTTCCTTGTCCGGGCGTATGGTAAGCATCACCTTGAGCGGCTTTGGATTTCTCCGATCGAGAACATGGTTGTTGGGATTTAGCTTTATATATGCAGATGACTTTGCAGAACCCTATGACCTTTTTCAGCGCAGTCCATTATACGGAAAAGCAATGAACTACTATAGGGCAAAAATGCTGTTAGTTTTATAGATATTCTTCGACTGTGTGTGGCGATAGCCCACGGAGCTTAACCTCGTCAAAAGCGCGCTGGTAGACGTCCTCATTTGTCATGGAATTGTCTCCTAAAAAGGTGATGTTTCCTTTGTTGAAGAAAAGGAAACCCTGCCGTTTCTGCAGCAGGGTTATAGAAAACGCAGTTGTTTTGTTCTAAAACCACCGCGCCAGCAGTTTAGTGATATGCTTAAAATACGATTGAAGTTTTGAATGATAACAGCCCGCAAACAACTTTGAAGAGATAGACAAATGTGTCTCTCTCTTTTATTCAATTATTACACTCATTTGATTTGGAACTTATCGACACAATACTAATCGCATAGTAAAATTAACCAGTAAAATGCATAGCTGTTCCTGGAAATGATAACGAAGAAGGAAAAAGCAGCTAGAGGGAGAAAATATTATGGTACTGAAATTTCAGCATAGCAAACTTCTTACCACTTTTCTGTCATTAAGCATTGTTCTGGGAATGTTGCCAGTATTCTGCATTTCCGCTAAAGCATCGACGCCATCTCTGTCTTTTAATGATTTGGATGGTTATGAGTGGGCAGATCCTGCTCTCTCAGTATTAAAAGCGGCCGGAATCGTAAATGGAACCAGTGAAACCACATTTAATCCATCCAGTGCAGTACCTAGAGCTGGATTTGCAAAGGTGCTATGCAGCGCTTTCAACCTGAGGGATTCACTTTATGCAAATGCACCCTCCAGCTTCAGTGATGTCGGAACAAGCGAATACTCCATGCTAAACAAATGCATAGAGGCGGCTAAGGGATATTTCTACTGCCCGGATACCAACAGTGACGGGAAAGGTGAATTTAATCCCGCTGGTGCTCTCACGCGTGAGGAGATCGTTTATGCGCTGGTGAATGTGCTTGGTCTTGATACCTCTGGCGTTGATCAGACAGCCGCCGCACAGAAATACAGCGTCGACTGGGCAAGCGTTGGAGATACATATAAACCGGCTGTTGCTCTTGCAACGGAAATGGGCTTTGTTTCAGGCAATGGAAACGGCAGCTTTAATCCAACCGCACCCGTTAATAGAGCCGAAATGGCTGTACTCATCTACCGTGCGCTCATGTCCGGCGGCGGGGTTGGCAAAGGCAACATTTTTGATGACATAAAGCCCGGTGACTGGTATTACAATTCCGTTATGAATCTCTATAACAGAGGTGTTATTAGCGGAACAGATATCGACAGTGACAACATCTTCGAGTTTCAACCAAATTCATCTGTAACTAACGAGGAGCTTAATGGGCTGCTCAACAAAAGGTGCAATAATTCAATACCAGCCGGCACTCTCCCAGTAAGCTTTGCTTCCAACAGTAGTCCCGCGACTCGCGAGGTTGTTATATACGCCTATGCCAAAATGACTAGTTTAGCCATTCCCGCAGATGTTAATTCCGTTCTATCCCAGTATACAGATCAGGCAAGCATTACAGAAAGTTACAGAGACCAGATTGCCGCGGCAAGCGTAGCAGGTATAAAGGGCTATTATAACGCAGACAATCTTGTTTTCGATCCACAGGGAACAGTAACAAACGCGGAGCTTGCCGTTTTGCTTGAAAAAACGCTTCCCTCAAATGTCGTCGGACAGGTCTTTTTCGATCTCGCACCTTCAAACTGGTGCTATGACGGCGTTATGAATCTTGACCCATACCAAGCTTGCCGGACACGCAGAAAAGAGATAAAATAATCACAGAAAGCTGCGTGTTGAAAAAATGGAAAAGAAGTCGTATGACGTTGCGTTTAAGCGGGAAGCAATCCGCCTTGTGGAAGAGCAGGGGGAAAAGGCGGCTGCCGTTGCCAGGAAGCTGGGTGTTGCTAACAAGACCCTATATCGGTGGATCAGTGAATACCGCCAAGACGGTGTAGAAGCATTTCCGGGAACAGGACACCTGAAGCCCGAGGATGCCGAACTGCGAAGATTGAAACGGGAGAACGAGGAGCTCCGAGAGGAAAATGAAATATTAAAAAAAGCGGCGGCCATCTTTGCAAAACGCCAAAGATGAAATACAAGTTCATGTATGATTTCCGCTGCACCTTTCGGGTGACGAGGATGGCCAAAGCATTGAAAACATCGACAAGCGGATATTATGAATGGTTGAAGAACGGACGAAAAACGAAACGAGAGCGGAAAAATGATCGTTATTTACCGTTCATACGGATCGAGTTCAACAAGAGTAGGCAGACTTACGGGCCACGCCGTTTGTCAAAGGTGCTTACCAAAACATATGAGCTGAAGATTGGCAGGACTCGCGTCCGAGACATCATGGCCGAAAACAACATGATTCCGAAGACGATTCGGAAGTTTAAGGCGACCACTTATTCCAACCACGACTATCCCGTTGCTCCTAATCATCTTGACCGTAATTTTCAGGTAGAACGGCCTAACATGGCGTGGGTTTCAGATATCACCTACATCAGCACACGGGAAGGCTGGCTGTATCTGGCCGCCGTGATGGACCTGTATTCTGGCAGAATTGTAGGTTGGGCCATGGACATACAAATGACGCAAACTCTGGTGATCGACGCGCTCAAACAGGCTGTCGGTCGAGTCAGGCCACCCAGGGGCGTTATCCTGCATTCCGATCGAGGTGTTCAGTATGCCTGCAAACGCTACCGAAATTTGCTGGGCAGGCTCGGATTTGTCCAAAGCATGAGCCGGAAAGGAAACTGTTGGGACAATGCTCCAATGGAATCGTTCTTCGGCACCTTAAAAACTGAGCTTGTCTACCATGAAGATTACAAGACCAGAGCCGAAGCAAGGCTCAGTGTTTTTGATTATATTGAGGTATTTTACAACAGTATTCGTTTGCAGGAAAGGCTCGGGTATCTCTCCCCAAATGATTTTGAAACTTTAAGAAAAACTGCGTAAATTCTCGTTTCTCCGTATCCAGCAGCGCTGGATGGGGTCAATCTGGCTTATGTGCTAAAACCAGTAAAACACAGGACAATTCCATTGTCCATCGCCTGGCAGACATCTTTGTCTTAATTTGAGAGCGACCTTGGACACTCAGAATCAAAGCTTATCTCCGGCATTGCTTATCGCTCTGCCGGGGATGTTTGTTTTGTATGATTTACTTTGCTGCCTTTTTGATCTTAATGTACTCTGCGCGCTGAGCGGCATAGGCCTCGAAAGCCTCATGACGGTCGTCGAAGGGAACGCTCTCGACGTTGTACTTGCGAACGAGGTGGATTGCGTCGAACTTGCACATCTGAGCGCAGACTCCGCAGCCAAGGCACTTGACTGTGTCGACAACGGAGGCGCCGCAGCCCAGGCAGCGGGCAGCTTCCTTCTTGAGCTGTTCCTCTGTGAAGGTAATACGGTCGTCACAGTTGGTCTTGGCCTTGCTCTCGTCGCGCGCAGGCTTCTGACGCTTGGTGTTGTCCCAACCCTTTTGAATGGCGTCCTTATCAAGGTCGTCCTTGTCAAGAGCGGTGAAGTGACGACGGTCACGGCCGATGACGAGGCTCTGTCCGGGCCATACGAAGCGGTGGATGGAAACAGCACCCTGCTTGCCGGCTGCGATAGCGTCGATAGCGAACTTCGGGCCGGAAAACACGTCGCCGCCGACGAAGATGTCGGGTTGTGCGGTCTGATAGGTGAAGCCGTCCGCAGCGGCGGTGTTGCCGCGGCCGAGCTCGACTTTTTCGCCGTCGAGGAGCTTGCCCCACTCGATGGACTGACCGACGGAAACAAGAACGGAGTCTGCGGGAACGGTGATAGTGTCGTTTTCATCGTATTTGGGAGCAAACTTACCCTCGGTGTCGAAAACGGAAACGCACTTCTTGAACACAACGCCGGTAACATGACCGTCGGAGACCTCAAAGCACTTCGGGCCCCAGCCGTTGTTAATCTCGATGCCCTCAGCCTTGGCCTCGTCCTGCTCTTCATTGAGCGCGGGCATTTCCGCTGCGGACTCAAGGCAGAACATCATGGTCTTGTCAGCGCCCTTGCGAACTGCAGTGCGGGCTACGTCAATGGCAACATTGCCGCCGCCGATGACGACCACGTTGCCCTCGAGCGCAGGCCTGCCGGTGAGGCTGATGTTACGAAGGAAGTCAACGCCGGCGATAACGCCCTCGGCGCCTTCGCCATCGATGCCAAGCTTGCGCCCGCCCTGAGCGCCGATGGCAACATAGAAAGCCTCAAAGCCCTGACGGCGAAGCTCGTCGATTGTGACGTCCTTGCCGACCTCAACACCGCACTTGAAGTCGACCCCCATGCGGCGCAGAACGTCGATCTCGGCATTTACAATGCCTTTTTCCAGACGGAAATTGGGGATGCCTAGTGTCAGTATGCCGCCGACCTTGCGCTGCTTCTCGAACACGGTTACCTTGTAGCCGTCGCGAGCGAGGTAATATGCGCAGGAAAGTCCTGCAGGGCCGGAGCCGATGATGGCGATTTTTTTGCCGTAGTTGTGATATTTTTTGGGAACGAAGGTGAAGTCGCCGTCCAGCTCCTTGTCGGCGATGAACTTCTTAATCTCATCGATGGAGACGGCGTCGTCAAAGGCACCGCGGGTGCACTCGTTCTCGCAGTTGTGCGGGCAGATGCGACCGCAGACAGCGGGGAACGGGTTTTCACGCTTAATGACCTCAAGAGCGCCGAGATAGTCGCCCTCGGCGGCTTTCTTTATGTAGCCCTGAACGGCGATGTGAGCCGGGCAGGTGGTCTTGCAGGGAGCCGTGCCGGTGGGCATGACGTTCTCGCGGGTGGTGCGGTAGTCGGGGTTCCACTTTTCCGGACCCCACTCGGTGTTGGTGGGAGACTCGGTTTCGGGAACGACGATGGGGGTCTTAGTGCAGAGCTTTTGACCAAGCTTTACAGCGTTGTTTGCGCAGAACTCAACGCAGGCACCGCAAGCAACACAGTTTTCGGTGTTGACCTCAGCCACGAAGTTGGAGCGGGAAAATTCTGGAGTGTTGAAGTAGGAGGAAACGCCGATTGCCTGGCAGGTGCCGGGCATGCAGTTGCACATACCGGTGGTTTCGCCGGTCCTCAGGGTGGTTATCTGGTGAACGCAGCCGATGGATTCCCAATATTTAAGCTTTTCAATTGCTTCCTCGGCAGTGATGGCCTGACCCAGACCGTTCTGGATGAAGTGCTGTGCCGGCAGGCTGAAATACATGCACATGCCGGTTTCGAGGTTTGATTCGCCCTCGAGGTCGCCTGCACCTTCATTGGTGTAGCGGCGTACACGGCGGCACTGGCAGGGAAGAATGGCTATGCTGTTGGCGTTGTCCATGATGAGCTTGGTAGCAGACTCGGAATCCAAAATCTCATTCTTGGCGTCAACAGAAGCCTCGATGGGAATAACACGCATAATGCCGGCGCCCATAGGGGTGCGGGCGGCGTAATTCTCCATGGACTTTGTCGCGTGGTCCTTGAAAGTGAAGGGAATCTCGTTGTGCTTTTTGCAGTTCTCGTCATCGAGAGTCATGAACTCCCAGATGCCGGGGGCGTAGAATACCTGCATGAAAAGCTCCATGCCGTAAACGTTGGCGTGGGCAATGCAACTTACGTCTGCCAGACCCATAAGTGCCTTGTAGGCTTCGATTTCGCTCATTCCGGCCTCGGCCGCAACGGCCTCGGCCGTTGTGGGGGACATCATGTCCATAGCCATCATGACCTTTATCTGGTCATCTGTTATCCAATTCTCGAAGAGCCTGTACTCGGCACACTCGGGAGTGATCTCGTAGTGTCCGCAGCTAACGTGCTTACACATCTCGATTAAGTTTTGTCTTACTGCCATTTTCATTCCTCCATATTTTATTTATTATATTGATGTTTTTTTCTTGCACACGAGCGCCTAGACCTGATTTGGCGCTCATACTTCATCAAAAAGAGAACTCCGGATGTTACCGAACGGCACTGCGATGTTATTTTTATTAAGCTGTGTTTGAATTTTAGAAGACTGCGGCTACCGGGCTTCAATCTCCTTGATATTGACCTCATTTCCCGTGACAAGATAGGTCTTGCTGCTTTGGCAATGGGGACAAATCTTACCTTGAGGTACGGTGGCATAGGTCTGCCGGCAGCTCTCGCAGAAGGTAATTGCGTCGATTTGCTCAATTTTCAGTTCTGAGCCCTTCAAAAGCTCGGAACTTTCCACTGCCCATTTCCAGCAGTCGGTGAGAAACACTGGAACAATGCCGGATACCTCGCCGATTTCCAGCGTTACGGTGTCAACCTTGGTGAGAGCGTTTTCCGCCCCCACCTGTTCAACGGATTTTATTATACTAAAAATAATTCCTAATTCGTGCATAACTTATTTTTCCTTGTTAAAGAGGATATTTGTTTCGCATTTTGCCATGTGCCGTTTTGCCAATCTCCTCAATGTTCGGGATTTCGCGCAACAAACAGTTTTCTTGGGCTTTTTCGCTACTGTTTGAATTTTTCCATGCTGCCGGCCTTGCTTTGCCGGTTCTTATGTAATGCTCGTCTCTCTTGCCCATCGGCATAGGGACATTGCTGCCCTTCGTATGCGAGTGTATTCCTTAAAGGTTTTTACTTCGAAATGTTCTCCTGCGTGGTCTAACCACGCCACAGTCAGAATAAAACTTATTTTACAAAAAGTCAATATTATTCTTGATATATATAGGATGTCGTGGTATCGTAATTAAGTGGTCGTGGTCAAACCATATAATTGGAGGGCTATTTATGCAGTTCGGAGTTATTGTTGCACCAACGGTAAAAGAATTATTTGTCGAAAAGATACAAGGGATGATTTTATCGGGTAGGCTTTCTGTCGGAGACCGTCTTCCCTCCGAGCGTGATCTCGCCGAAGAAATGAAGGTCAGCAAAACGATAGTTCATCTGGGGCTCAAGGATCTCGAACGTATGGGCTTCATCCGAGTGAATGCGCGTCAGGGAACCTTTGTTGCAAACTATGCGGAAAATGGGACCTATGAAACGCTTAACGCGATAATAAAATTCAGCGGAGGAAAGCTCGACCAGCAGAATGTCGCTTCGCTTCTGGAGCTTCGCGTTGCTGTGGAGGGTCAGGCAGTGCGCAGATTTGCCGCCGACCATACCGACGAAGATATAGCATACCTAAGAAAAATGCTTGAGGATATAAAGGAATGGATACCGAAGGAGGGCTATGTAGACCGCCATGAGCTTGCGCTCAAAATCTTTGATTTTCATCTAGCCATCTGTCTTCGCAGCAAAAACACGATTTTACCGCTAGTGCTCAACGCTTTTAAGGATGTAAGCGTTTTTTTCTGGGAGACTTCTCTCCGTATGTACGGCGTTCCGAAGAGCATTGCTCATCTGGAAACCTTCATAGACCTTCTAAGCAGCGGCCAGGGTGAAGAGCTGATTTCGTATATGACTAGGGGCTCGGAGTATTATCTAGCCCATATGTAAAAATGATGTCCGTGGGGAGAATTCTCCCCGCGGACATAAATAGTTTTGCGCTTTCCACTACATTAAGGCGCAACTGTGTTAGTTTGAATTGTCTAAGGCATTTCAAATTGCCATTTTTCATAGCGAGTACAAGTATTATTCGATATTCCATGTGATAAGTCCGAACAATCGATTTGCGCCCTCCCTTCTTTTGCAACAGACAATGACGCGAAATTCTGAAGCCCTGTCTGATTGGTGGAGAGATTGGTATGATTAGCTGCTCAAATCATCTTTCACCAGCATCTCTTTGATGGTATGGGCACACTGATTTATTAATCTATCACGATTCAGCGTTGTCGAATACATAAGAGCTTCTTTAATGCTTTCTATCATTCTAAATATCAAAAACACCTGTTCCTCTTCATAGGTAAAACGATAACCAACGCTTGACAGTTTATCGGAAAAAGTATCTGTTGTGGCCTTTTTCAGCTTTTTGGAAGATGAAATTATAGACCCCAGTCTACTCACAAAATTCCGCAAAGCACGCATTACAGAGGATATTCTTGAGGAAATGCTCAGAGAGACCATTCGTCAGGCAATAGAAAAGAAGCTCATCAGGTCCACGGCGATAATTGTGGATGCCACTCACACGAATGCGTCAGTGCGGCCAAAGACAGTAACCCAGGTATTACGGGAACTGAGCAAACAACTGCGCCGTGAGATATATCGGGAGATGGTGGAGCTAGCTGAGAAATTCCCTGAAAAGCCAAGCGCAACTGCAGAATTGGCGGATGAAATTGAATATACACGTCAGTTACTCGAAAATGTGGATACGGAAATACTGCAAAGCGAAAACACCCAATTAATTGAGCTTTATGAACGCATCAAAGAGCTATTGGAAACAGACCGTATTCGAGAAATCCGCTCAAAAGATGACGAAGACGCTCGTTTCGGCCACAAAACGCCTACCAGCACATTTTTATGGTTACAAAAATCACTTTGCAATGACAGAAGAAAGGATTATTGCGGGAATTGAAGTCACGAGCGGAGAAGCGCCCGACGGCAAGCAACTACAGACTCTGATTGAAAAGTCGAAGAAAAACGGCATCGAAGTAAACGAAGTCATCGTCGTTATGGCATTTGTCAGCAAGGATAATCTTGAATATTGTGGGGACGAAATCACGTTGATTGCTAAATCCAATCCTGTGATTGCCGGACTAGCTGCAGCTAAAAACGACGGTTTTGAGTACAACAAGGATGCCGGAACCATGCAATGTCCGGCAGGTGAATTAGCCGCACGTGCTGACAAGAAGGAACTTGAAAGCGGAAATACTTTTTACAGATATATTTTCAGTAAAAGGAAATGTAAAACCTGTCCATTAAAAGCTTCCTGCCCGGCTGTTCGTAAATCTGAAAACACATACTGCGTCACTGCTTTAAACGAGCGAAATAAGGCACATCTGGAATTCGAGCAGACAGAGAAATTCGGCAGGCGGCTGGAAATCCGGTACCGGATAGAAGAGAAAAACGGCGAACTCAAACAGGCTCACGGACTGCGCACAGCAGACTCCACGGGTCTTGAAGCCATGCGGTTACAGACTTTTTTCACCGCTTTTGCAGTTAATATCAAGAGAATGGTAAAATTAATGGAGAAAAATGCGGCTTGATAAAGCCGCATTTTGTTTCCTTTGTTTTTTGCCGCTTCATTTGCGATTTTAACTGTAGCCTAAACTGAATAATTATGCTGAAAAACCCCTGCTTCAGAAAAAAGCAGGGGTTTTTCAGTGTGCTTAGGAATTCCAAGGGTTTGCGGACTTGTGTAATTTGTAGGCGTATTGTAAGAACTGTTACCATTTCCGGATTAGTACGGCTTTTTACCCACTTTTCCCTGCTTTTCCGACGAGTGAAACATCTGATTTCATCTTAAGAAGGACAAAATTGAAGATGTTTACTAGTCGCTAGAAAAAGACTATTAACGCTAACCCTAAGATATCAAAAACTGCAACCATTCAAAATGCAAAGACACCTGCTGAGCAATACTAAGTTAGGAATAATACTGTCAAATTTCGCTTTTTCTTGTTATTCAAGCATGACAATGGTATAATTAGGAAAGTAAACTTTATAGCCATAGCAACCGAGCAAATTAGCCTCAGAGGCAAAGATTTTAACTGCGCGTAATATTTAACTTTACAAAAAGAACTGACTCTGATTACGTTATATAACGTAGCATAATTGATATGAACCGAAGGTGACCGGCACGGAGCGACAAGAAAAACAGGTACCCATTTACAAAACAGGTGAATGGTTATCTGTTTTGCTATTTATGCTATATCATGACAGATTGATAAAAATATAGTAGAATACCATTGTTTTATGGGAAGGTGTTTTTATGACGGTAAAGATTGTTATATGCGATGACACAGCTGAAGATGCTAAGCTTCTATCCGGTGCTCTTTACGCCTATGACCCTTCCTTTGAAATAATTTCATTTACTGACGGAAAGACTCTGACCGAGGAATTCTTGTGCGGAGGATTAAACGCCGACCTCTTGTTTCTGGATATATACATGCCGGGGATAGACGGCATTGCGACGGCGCGGGAGCTGCGTGCCAAACATAAAGATATAAAAATTATCTTCATTTCGTCCAGCAATGAGCATTACCCCGAGGCGTATGAGGTGTTCGCCTTCAACTATATTCTCAAGCCTCTTGACAGGGAGCGGCTAAACACTGTACTGGACCACGCCCTTGAGGAACTCGGGCGGGAGAAGTCTCATAAAATCAGCTTCAGCTACAAATCAGCTTCGTACAGCGTGGACTGCCACGATATATTATATATCGAAAGTCGGGACAAGCTGATTTTATTCCACCTTGATGATGGCAGTGTCCTGCAAGCCTATTGGAGATTGGATGAGGTAATCAAGGAATTACCGCAGCAGTCCTTTATCCGCTGTCACCAGAGCTTTATCGTAAATATCTCTCACATTACCAAAATGGGCGAGAGCTACTTTCAAATCAGGCAAATTCCGATTGGCATATCGCGCAAATATATAAAGTCCGCAAAAGAACAGTATTACGCACACCTGTTTTCCAGTATGGGCGGAGGTAGACCCAATGACGGAATCTAAGCGCACGAAAGCATGGCTGCTCACGGGGCTTCTATTTATGCTCCTATCCTCCCATCTGCCGATAATATATACCCTGCATTATCACGAACTGACAGGGCTGCCGACAGCAGAATCAGGCAATTTAGACCTAACAGGAGTTACCCCTGCTAAAAACAACATTCTGGATGGGGATTGGGCATTTTATTGGAACCGCCTAATAGCTGACGAGCCCGATCAGAAGGGAAGTCCCGATTTTCTCATTCGGGTACCGGATTACTGGTCAAAATACAAAATCGACGGTGCTTATCTGCCGTCAAGCGGCTGCGCAAGTTACCGGCTCACACTTTGCGGACTGAAGTCTTCTCTGCCTGTTACCATTTACATACCGGACTTTGGAAGCGCGTACCGCATATTCATTGACGGTGCTCTTACCGCAAAAAGCGGAGTCGTATCCCAAAATGCCGATCAGGTTTTTACCACGACTGGGGTAAAGCTTTACCCCGTGACTCTATCCGATGCGGCGGAGCATGAAATCGTGATTGAGGTAGCTACCACCCGTTTTTCTGGACTGTATATGGCTCCTGTTTTAAAAGTATACGACTACGCTATACGGGATGACAGCAGTAGGAACACAATGCGGCTTATCCTTTTTGGAATGGCGTTGTTCTCCTTCTTTATTCTGATTATCACGTACTTCCTATCCTTCCAGGAAGGCAAACGTTCCTTCTGGCTTCCGATAATTGGTCTTCTAGTTTTGCTGCGCATAATGCTGACCACGGAGTTTTACAGTCTGTGGCAGAACACGGTGTTTTTCGGCATATCCTACGAGGCCGCTAATCCGCTGATGTTTCTCATCTCCTTCGCATTTAAATACCTTTTGATTTATTTGATTGAAGGGCTGCTGGGAATCGGATTTTCTAGGAAAGAAAAGCTTCTCTTCTTCATTTATTACACCACGCTGTTTTTAGCCTACCTTTTTGTGCCAAACGATTTTTACGACCGGTACCTCACAATTGCGCTGCCTGCCGCCACGTTTGCAATTGAGATTTATTCCTTCTTTAAGATATGGTTCAATCGGCAGCGTCTGAATAAATACGGGTTGCTTATTTACTGGGGAACGGTATTTGCAATTACAGGGCTGATCTTGAACTGCTACTACATCAACGGCAACAGCTACTTCAATCTATCTCTGGCGCTGCTCACCTTGTTTTCGGTTTACACGATGATTCTCAGCCTTGTTGCAGTTCTGCGAGCTGTGGACGTACACAAAGAGCTTGCCTTATCTTCCTCCCGGCTGGCACTGGTAAAAAAACAGATTGCCATGCAGGCGGACTATTATGATACTCTGAGCGCGCAGATCAATGAGGTTCGTGCCATGCGTCACGACATGCACCATTTTGTGGGCGTGATGACGCAGCTCTCCAGTGAGGGACGATACGAGGAACTGAATCGGTTTTTAAGCGACTATGCCGACAAAAGCGAAACCGAGCCGCTGCCGGTATTTTGCGATAACATCGTTGCAAACTCCATTCTCGGGTATTACTCTTTGAAGGCCAGGGAGCGCGATATCACGTTCCGCTGTGCCTGTGCCATCCCGAAGCAGCTTTCGGTCAGCGACGGGGACCTCTGCGTCGTGTTGGGCAACGCCCTGGAAAATGCTTTGGAGGCCTGCGGAAAGCTTTCCGAACCGGAAGCGAGGTTCATCTCTGCGGAAGCAAGAATATCCGGTGGACAGCTGCTGATCAAAATTGAAAATTCCTATGACGGACATTTGAATCAGGTAAAAGCTCAATATCTCTCCACGAAAAGCGACCGGGATCATGGACACGGTTTGCGGAATATCCAAAGAGTAGTGGACACTTACAGGGGCTTTCTCAAAACAGAACATAGCGGGACGGTGTTTACCATAATGGCCGCTTTTTCGCTGTCCGGGGAATTGCAGCCCGGCACCAATAATGAGTAATCAATTATACACTGCTTTTTGCGGTGTGGTTTTCGTAGCCATCTGACACCCTGTCAAAGACAAAGGCTTTTGACAGGGTATTTTTATGTCGATTTCGGCGACAGAGGAGTCAATTTCGGCATCTCCGTTTTTGAGCTATTTTTTCTGTTATATTAAGCGAGGGGTGATAGAAATGATTTACCAGCCTGATTCGACCATAAGAGCCAGAAGGTGTTACATTGAGCCGAACAGCCACAGCAAATTTCCATACCTCACGGTGAAGGAAATGCGGGCACTTTTTCCTGACAGCAATTTTATCATCGTCGGTGAAATAGGCGGCCTTTCCCGTCCTCCGAACTACACGGATGTGCTGTTTGCGGATGGAGTAAAGCGGCTTTCCGTTCTTCCACGAGGAAGTTTAAAACAGCCCTTTGAGTGGATTGCAGGGTATATTCCGGTTCAGGGAAACACCTATCTCTCGCTGGTAAAGAGTATGCTGCCAGCTTTTCTGCGGTGACAAAAGCCCTTTTGGGCGTGCCGCTTAACTTAATGAGCCAAGCGACTCATAGTAAATTTTGAAAGAATTGAAAAGAGTGAATACATCATGCAAATAAGAAAACTAATGGCGGTACTCTTTGCGGTTGTACTGATGGCCGGAATACTGCCCACACGCATTTTTGCGGAGTCAACGGATCCGAATATTACTATTTCCAGTCATACAACCGGTCAACTTTATCACGAAATTCCAGATGCCGCCAAAGGTTTGTCTGGACCAATCACGGGTATAACGGTTGCCGATGGAACAATGGATTCGACTGACTGGTTTAGCTTAAATGACGCAATAACGAAGTCTAAGAACGTCACAAAGGTAGACCTGTCTGGGACGTCTTTTACTGGATCGACACCGGACTACATATTCAACAATGATTCCTCTTTAAAAACAGTTATTCTGCCGAGCGACCTGACTTCAATAGGATGCGGCGAGTTCAATGGCTGTTCAGGCCTGACATCCATCACAATCCCCGGTACCGTAACCTCCATAGGAAGCTCCGCGTTTTCCGGCTGCACAGGCCTCACAACCATCACAATTCCCGCACTTGTGACTTCCTCTATAGGAAATAATACATTTTCCGGCTGCACGAACCTGTCTTCGGTAAACATATTGGGCAGTATTGCTTCCATCGGAAAGTACGCCTTCAATGGCTGTTCAAACCTTACAACCATCACGATCTCGGAAAGTACAACCTCCATTGACGATTGCGCATTCAAGGACTGTATCAACCTTCCGTCAATAACAATCCCACAGAGTGTGACCTCCATAGGAAATGAAGCGTTTTCCGGCTGTACCAAGCTTTATCCGGTGACGTTTAGCGGCACGCCGAAAACTGCACAGATAGGAAACTTTGCTTTTGCGAACGATACAAACCTCACGAAAATCAACATCCCCGCAAGTGTAACCTCCATTGGCTATGACGCATTTTCCGGCTGTGCCAATCTAAGCGACGTCACAGTGAACTCGAGTACTCCAATCACCATAGGCAGCGATGCATTTATAGGTACAGCAAATAACGCGATTATACATGTTCCCGCAGGCTCGGAAGCTGACTGGGATAAGTCCGATGGGTCGATAGACCATGATCTGCGGATAACGAGTACACGGCTCAAAATAGAAAACCTTCCGCCGCTGCTGCGTTACCGCGTATTCCGCGTTTCTGACAGCGAAGCAAATATAATGATTACAAGCGACGAGGATGGGGTTTTCTATTATGCTGTTGCCACGGCGGGCGCCTCGGCTCCGACAATCGACACCTCCAAAGACGGAAAAACGCTTAACAATGGGCCAATCCACCTGACTGATCTTTCGGCGGGCGCATACAAGCTGTATGTAATAGCCGAGGACTTGCATAAGAATAAAATGGCAAGCCCTGAAGTTGTAAATATAGAAGTTTATTTCCCACCGGTGGACCTTACAATTACAAATCATGCGGATGGCAGCTTTTCAAACGAGCTGAAAAACGCCATGAGCAGTGCCGGTATACCGATGATACCCAATATGAACTATCACTATGACCTCATAAAAAACCTGACCGTGTCCGGCGGGGCATTCAACGACGCGGATTGGCAGGCGCTGTTCAATACTGTTAGCAAGGATGAAAACAACAACATAGTGAATATGGTGCATGTGCAGACAGTTGACCTTTCCGGCGTAAGCAGCACGTCATCTGTCCCGAATGGTACATTCCAGAATTGTATTTCATTAAGCCATGTTGTCCTGCCTTCAGGCATAACCGGATTGGGCAGAGAGGCATTTTCGTATTGCATAAGCCTTACCTCCATAACAATACCGGGCAATGTAAGCTCCATAGGCGGACGTGCATTTGAAGGCTGCGAAAGCCTTGCTTCTATAACAATACCGAACAGTGTGACCTCTATCGGCGGCGATGCATTTGAGAGTTGCTCAGACCTTACGTCCATCACAATACCGAACAGTGTGACCTCCATCGGCAGTGATGCATTTTCTGATTGCTCAAGTCTTGCTTCCATAACGATTCCGAGCAGTATAAGCTCCGTGGCCAGCGGTACATTTGGGGGCTGCTCAAGCCTTGCTTCCATAACGATACCGAGCAGTGTGACCTCCATAGACGACAGTGCATTTGCGGGCTGCTCAACCCTTGCTTCCATAACCTCGCTTGCGGCAACGCCACCGGTGCTTGAAGATGGCGGTTCGGACTTTTTCAGCGGTCTTCCTTCGACTGGCACACTCAACGTGCCAAGCGGCAGCACCGCCGCTTATACCTCCGCCTGGGGCAGCTATTTGCCGGCGCATTGGACAATTACGGCGGCCGGCTCGCCTACACCTTACGGGGACGGTTTCTCAGGCGGGAATTCCGCATACAACGCAAATGTGAGCGGAAGCGGCTCTCAAACCTCGCTTCCCGTTACTGTTGACGATGGTTCCAAAACAGCGTCGTTCGACCTGGGCTCGCAAAGCTTCAGTCAGACCGAGACGGTCATTACAGTGCCTTCCATACCGAATGTCCACACCTATTCCGCTAAGATTTCTGTTTCTGACTTATCCGGAGGTGCCGCACAAGGTACATTGACCGTCAAAACGTGCAACGGCAGTATTACCGTTCCGAGCAATATGCTGACTTCTGGTACAAGCGGAAGCAAGGCCAGCATCTCTATCGGGCAAGGAGATAAGACCGCGTTGCCCGCAAGTGGGCAGGCGGCGCTCGGCAGCCATCCGCTTCTTCAGCTCAGTATGGCCATCGACGGCAAGCAGACTGAATGGAACAATCCCAATGCGCTGGTGACGGTCAGTATTCCGTATACTCCCACGGCGGCGGAGCTTAATAATCCGGACAGCATTGTCATCTGGTACATTGACGGAAGCGGCAAAGCCGTCTGCGTCCCCAGCGGGCACTACAACGCGGCGACCGGAACCGTTACCTTCACGACTACCCATTTCAGTCTGTACGCGGTGGGGGTTAACAACGTAAGCTTCAGTGACGTGAGCAGCAGCACCTGGTATTATGACGCCATATCCTTCCTCGCTGCCAGAGGAATTACTACCGGAACGGGTAATGGCGCTTTCAGCCCTGACTCGGCACTGACACGCGGACAATTTCTCGTTATGCTACTGCGGGCCTACGGTATTTCTGCCGACGAAAACCCGTCATCCAATTTTGCGGATGCTGGCAATACCTATTACACAAACTATCTGGCGGCTGCAAAACGGCTGGGTATTTCAAACGGCGTAGGCAACAATCTGTTCGCTCCGGAAAAGGCAATTACCCGCCAGGAGATGTTCACCCTGCTTTATAATGCGCTTAAAACGCTGAACCAATTGCCCAAAGGAACTTCCGGCAAAACTCTGTCCTCCTTCTCTGACAGCGGCGAGAGCGCCTCCTGGGCAACTGATGCCTTGAAGCTTTTTGTGGAAACCGGTACTATTTCCGGTAGCAGAGGAAAGCTCGCTCCAACGAATACGACCACCAGAGCGGAAATGGCGCAGATGCTGTATAAGCTGATGGGGAAATAATTCCGATCTCCACGAAAGCTCGAGCAAATATTTTTACTGTTTGTACTGCGTCGAAAAAATGAGCATGCTCTAGCATATGCATAGGAATTATAAATTGTCAGCCAAACATCTTGATGCATCTTATACCGAAATATCTGCACCTGTTGCGCCCTGTTATCAAGTGCTTGCGGGTTCGACCGTGTAGACCTCCAAAACCGTAGGCCGAGGGTTCGATCCCTTCTGCCCCTGCCACAAGAAAAACCGTGTAGTTTAGCCGTTTCTGGCCTGACTACACGGTTTTCGTTTTTTATGTATAGATGCTCAAAAGGGTTTATTCTGGGTTTATTCTGCCACAGATAACGCAAAATTGTCTAACCATGCGTTTTATGGTTCTGTTGCAAAAACATGAAGGGTTGTAATGTCATGGTATAATACGATTATTTATGCAAAAGAATGGAGCCATATTTATATGAATAACCTGTTCAAATGGAAACATCATCAGTCTGAAATCATCACATTGTGTGTTCGTTGGTATTTGAAGTATCCGCTCTCTTACCGAAATCTCAGTGATATGATGGCAGAACGCGGCTTAACTATTAGTCACACGACTATCTATCGCTGGGTTATTGAATATGCGCCTAAACTCAATCACGGTTTAAGAAAACATCTCCAGAAAATCGGTAATTCGTGGCGGGTTGATGAAACCTATTTAAAGATAAACGGCAAGTGGATGTACTTGTACCGAGCTGTAGACCGAGATAGCCAAACGATTGATTTCTGGTTATCAAAAACTCGTGACTGCAAAGCAGCTAAGAAGTTTTTTAGAAAGGTATTGAAATCTCCGCATAATAGCAATCCCCGTATTATTACCACGGATAAATATGCTGCAACAATCAAGACGATTAAGAACGAGATTAAACTTGAACGCTTGCATCCCAAAACAAAGCACCGCTCATCTAAGTATTTGAATAACATCATTGAACAGGATCATCGACATATAAAGCGAATAACCAATCACATGCGCGGATTCAAACACTTCAAATCCGCCTGCGCCACCATTCAAGGCATTGAAGTTATGAATATGTTCCGAAAGGGCCAGGCAAACACAAAATCAATATTGGATGAAATTGCATTGGTAAATGCAATCTCTTGTTGCGCCTAAAACAAGATTACAAAGCTACCGCTATATTTTCATCTGTTTTTTGCAACAGAACCATATAAGCGGATATGAGTCAGCCGCGGCTTTACATTAAGAGCAAAAATGCATTCCTTACATATCATGATATTAGAAGTGTTTACCTGCAGTATTACGGCAGGCATTTTCTTCGCTTCTGCTTTTCTATACTCATATCGGGAGGGAAATATGAATACTGGCAGGCGGCACATATCACTTGCAACGCCTCATATGAGTGACGAAAGATTCGAACAAAAATTCATCAAGGAAGCATTTGATACTAACTGGATTGCGCCGTTGGGAGCCAACGTTACCGGCTTTGAAGATGATATTTGTGAGTATACAGGGGCAAAAGCCGCGGCCGCCCTGGTTTCGGGAACCTCCGCTATGCATCTTGCAATTCGCGCTGAAGGAATTGGCAGCGGTGATATTGTGCTTTGCCAGTCACTCACCTTTTCCGCGTCTGTGAACCCAGTTAAATATGAAAAAGCCACGCCTGTATTTATAGACAGCGAGAGCGACACCTGGAATATGTCGCCCGAAGCCCTTGAACGAGCATTTGAAAAATATCCGAAAGCGAAAGCAGTCATTTTGGTTCATCTTTACGGCACGCCGGCAAGACTTGATGAAATAAGCGAAATTTGCGTAAAGCACGGAGCTGTGCTGCTGGAGGACGCGGCGGAGGCACTTGGCGCAACGTATAAAAACAGGAAGTGCGGAACCTTTGGCGACTTCGGTATTCTGAGCTTCAACGGCAACAAAATAATCACAACGTCCGGTGGTGGAATGCTCCTTTGCGGTACTCCTGATGCGTTGGAGCGTATAGCAAAGGTACGCTTTTGGTCAACTCAGAGCCGCGACCCTGCGCGTTATTACCAGCATAGCGAGCTGGGATTCAACTATCGCATGAGCAATATTCTCGCCGGCATCGGACGCGGACAAATGCTAGTTCTCGATGAACGTCTTGCAAAAAAGCGATACATATATGACTTTTACAGTCAAAATCTGAGCAGTCTGGACGGCCTCGAGATGATGCCCAGAATCGTCGGACAGAACTGCTGGCTGTCCTGCATTCAGCTCAGCGGCAGGATATCCGCAGAAGATGCTATGGATGCGCTGATTAAGGACGATATTGAGTCGCGTCCCGTTTGGAAACCTATGCACCTTCAGCCGTTTTTTAAAAGCTGTGATTACATCGACAACGGCGGTGTATCAGAGAAGCTTTTTAATGGCGGTGTATGCCTGCCTAGCGACACAAAGCTCACCGATGATGATTTGGATAGAGTCTGTAACGTAATTAAAGAGCTTTGGGAGTGAGCATGCCTTGAAAAAAGGAACAGAAGGCTTCTACTGTCGATATTTCAAGCGAATTATTGATGTTGTTTGTGCTCTGGCTGCGATGCTAGTTTTTTTCTGGCTGTATGCCATCATTGCAATTTTAGTCCGAACAAGGCTGGGGCATCCCGTGATTTTCAAATCACAGCGTATCGGGAAAAGCGGAAAACCGTTTACTCTATACAAATTCCGAACTATGACCGACGAATGCGACAAGGACGGCGGCCTACTGCCCGATGAACAGCGCGTAACCGGACTTGGCCGCTTTCTTCGCAGCTATAGTCTGGATGAACTGCCTGAGGCGTTGAATATTATTCGCGGCGAGTTAAGCGTAATTGGGCCCAGACCTCTGCCGCCGGAGTATCTGCAGCATTATTCGGAGACGGAAAAGCATCGCCATGATATACGACCCGGCTTATCCGGCCTTGCACAGGTAAGCGGACGCAACAGGCTCCGATGGGAAGAAAAGTTCGCGTATGATTTGGAATATGTGGATAAGTGCAGCTTCGCACTGGACGTGAAGCTTGTTATACAGACATTGCATATAGTCTGCCGGCGCAAGGATGTTGTCACCGGAAATACGGTGCTTGTCGGCAGTCATGTGTCAAGGCCTTTGAACATTGAAAGAAAGCCTCCGGTTTTTGATGAAATCGGGAGCAACTTTTTTGAAGAACTGAATACGACTCAAAGCGCTTTGCCTGACTCCTCAGCGGTAATCTATCTTGATTCTGGACGCAGCGCTATTCGTCTAGTGCTCAAGAGTATAAGCCCGCCTAATAGAACGGCTGTTCTTCCAGCATACTCCTGTGAGGCAGTCATACGTCCGTTTATTGAGGCCGGATACTCCGTTGAATACTACAATGTGGAGCGAAGCCTTTTTGTAAATTATGATGAATTTACAAATTTGGTAGAACAAACGAAGCCGTCTGTGGTGCTGGTTCACGCGTATTTTGGGTTCGACACGATATTTAATATCAGAGACTATCTCGCACAGCTGAGTGATAGCGGAGCTGTTGTAATTGAGGATATGACACACAGTCTGTTTTTAACCAGCTCCCGTACTTGTTCCAATTTCTGCATTGGCAGTCTGCGGAAATGGAACGGCGTTTCGGACGGAGCTTTTTTAACCGTATGCTCTGGCGAATTTCAAATCGAAACGCCATCAATCGAGAATACTAAATATCTCGAATACCGCCGCGAGGCGCAAAAGCTCAAACGCGAATACGCTTGCGCACCCGATTTAAGCGTCAAAGAAAAATACCGCTCGCTGTTTACAATGTCTGAGGCATATTTAGACGGGCAAACAGAGATATATTCCATGTCCGCTACAACGCGAAAGGCGATTATGGGCATAGATTATGAGCTTCTGAAACAACGGAGAAAAGCAAATTACGACTATTTGCTAAATACTCTTTCGGGCATAAGGCAGATAAGTATTCCAGAGACTCTGTTCGGCCAGTCAAGCGCACCTCTTTATTTTGCCATGTATGTTGATGGCCGTACTGCTCTTCAAAAATACATGGCAGAACGAAATATATATTTGCCCGTAATCTGGCCCATGCCGCCGCAGGTATCGGGAAAATGCTCCTCCGACGTTAAATTTATCTACTCACATATACTCGCCGTCCCGTGTGACCAGAGATACGGAATTGCCGATATGGAACGCATATCGGATTCAATCAAGAATTACTTTTCAGGAACTTAATTATGAAATATCCGGATATCTATTACTTACCGGAATGGCTGTATTTATACGCGCCAAGAGACGGTGAGAATTACGGCTACTACGTGATGCAGTGCGAATACGGGACGGTCATCTATCCCCATGTCAGGCGAAAAGTCCCGTGTCTGGCTGAAGGTAAACAGTATTTTGATATCATCACGCCATATGGCTTCAACGGGCCGTATATCTCGGAGTGCTTGAGCAAAGATAAGCTGCTGCAGGCATTTGACAACGATTTTTCAACGTACTGTGAACGAAACGATATCATCGCCGAGTATGTACGCTTTTCTCCATGGCTGAAAAATCACGAGGATTTAGGCCGGATTTACAGTCTTCGAAATAACGGCAGTACAGCTGCAATCGACCTTAGTGTACAAAATATACTGATGGATGAAATTAAATCCAAGCGCCGCAACGAAATATGCAAAGCGCAAAATGAGAGCGTCTCTGTTCACTTTGATTTTTCCGGAAAAAGTGCGGAGGATTTCTGTGACCTGTATGGGGACACTGTAAAAAAGAACGGCATATGCGCGTACTATCAGTTTACAGCCCCCTTTATACAGGAACATTTCTCCGCTTTGAAAAATAGAGTATTTATAGCCAATGCCGAAATTGACGGTCGGTTAATCTCCTCAGGTATTTTTATTGGCCTCGGTGACCACCTGCACTACCACCTTTCCGCGAATGACTATTCTTCTTTAAAGTATCAGGGGAACAGTCTGCTGCTATATGAAGCCTCGTTATGGGGAAAAGAAAACGGTTTTAAGTATCTTCATCTCGGCGGAGTCGGTGCCGCAAAAAAATCACTGATGAACTTTAAAATGTCTTTTACCCACAGCGAAGGATTTCCATTTTATATTGGTACAAAAATACGAAACGAAAGTATTTATAACGCTTTAGCGGGAATGCACGGCGATAGCAAGACCAATTATTTCCCAGTGTATAGGGGGTAATTCCATGTTTGAAAAGATAGATGTTGTAAGGCTTTCAAAGGAGCAGTGCGAGTATTTCAGGCAGGCTCTCGCGTCGTTATATTTTGACAACGTCAGATCTCATTCATACACAACTTCATTTGCATTCAGCGATGCTGAAGACAAAACCTCCGAAATGATTAACTATGTCGGCAGGGATTCCGCCGTTGTGTTTGGAGGCATAGACGAAAGCGGCAAACTCGTCGGCTTCATATGGGCGTACAGCTCGGCTTTCAGGGATGAACCTCGTTTGTATATAAGTGCAATTCAGGTTGACGCCGCCTGCCGGGGCCGTGGGCTAGGGACGAAACTTCTCAGGGCAGTTGAAGAAGAAGCCGGAAACATGAAGCTTACCGCTCTTTATATCCACGCCGAGGCGCATAACAAAGACGCAATAAAGCTCTATGAACGCGAAGGATATTTGCCTGAGCGGGTTCAATTGAGAAAGTCTGTCCCAGAGATAGACCATGCTTGATATATTTTTTAACCCTTCATATGGGAAACTCTACGAGCAAGTTGAAGGAGGCGCTTGTGAGACTTTTGAACACGCCGGCAAGGATGGCACGATATGTAACATGTTTATAAAACGACCTGTTCCATGGCTCGTTGATGGTGCGCAATATTATGACGTAACGACGCCTTATGGATACGGAGGACCCGTGATAACTGCGGGTGATTCGAATGAGGGGCTGATATCTGATTATTATGAGGCATGGAAGGGCTACTGCAATGACAACCAAATCATAGCGGAGTTCGTAAGATTCCATCTGTTTGACAACATCAATATGCGCCTGCGCTATCCTGGCGATATCATTCATGTCTCCGATAATGTTGTTTGCAATCTTGCCCCGGCTATAGATGAGATTTGGATGGAGTTTGACCACAAAGTAAGAAAAAATGTTAAGCGAGCCCAAAACAGCGGTCTTAGCGTAACAGCCGATATGTTCGGAGAACAGCTTTCCGCTTTCCTCGACATCTACTACGAAACGATGAAACGAAACGCAGCGAAAAGCTATTACTACTTTGAACGGCCTTTTTTTGAAGATCTCGTGCGGACGCTTAAAGGAAAATTTGCCTTTTTCCATGTATGGCATAATGAACGGATTATCGCAACGGAGCTGGTATTGTGCTCGCAAAATTATGCCTATTCCTTTCTCGGCGGTACGCTGCAGGATTTTTACCCGATGCGTCCCAATGACCTGCTCAAATTTGAGATAATCAGGTGGTGCAAGGAAACCGGACGAAGGGTGTTTGTTTTAGGCGGAGGCTTTCTTCCCGAAGATGGGATATATCGCTATAAAAAGGCTTTTGCCCCCGGCAGTGAGCTGCCTTTCTATACTGGAAGGAAGGTTTTTCAGGCTGACATATACAGTAAGCTTGTTGCCATACATTCTCAAAAGCCTGAGTTCGATGCGGATTCAAGGTTCTTTCCTCTGTATAGGAGCTGAAAATGAACATACTTTTTTTAACTATGAGTCAGTTCGACAGCATTGATATTCATAATATTTACTCGGATTTAATGCTGACGTTCATCAATAATGGGCATCGCCCATATATCGTGTCGCCATATGAAAAGCGTTTCGCGCAAAAAACACAGCTACTTGAGTTCGTTGACTACACAAACTTAAAGGTTGAAGTCGGAAATATGAGCGGAGTCTATCTGGTAAAAAAAGGACTCTCCACAATCGGCCTTGGGCGTAGATTCAATATGGCAGTCAAAAAATACTTTTCAGGAATTAAGTTTGATTTAATCCTTTACTCAACCCCTCCGATTACGCTTGCAGGTGTTGTAAAAAATCAAAAATCGCATCATCACGCGCCTGCCTATCTTCTGCTGAAGGATATTTTCCCTCAGAATGCAGTCGACCTCGGTATGATGCTCAAAGGCAGTCTCCTGCACCGATATTTCAGGCAAAAAGAAAAACAGCTCTATGCTCTGTCCGACAGGATAGGCTGTATGTCCCCCGCAAACATGGCTTATCTTTTAGCGCATAATACCAAGATTGCGCCGGAAAAAGTCTCTGTTTGTCCAAACAGCATTATTCCAAAGCAGCTTGCAAGAGCTGAAAGCCTCAGGCAGGAGAAGCGTGAAAAATATGGAATCCCGAAAGAGGCGGTCGTCTTCATCTATGGCGGAAACATGGGTGCGCCTCAGGATATACCGTTTGTGGTACAGTGCCTAAGGCAGGTAGAAAATCGCAGAGACTGCTATTTCATCATGTGCGGAACCGGAACCTGCTGCAATGTTTTGGAGCGGTATGTCAAAGAGCGCAGTCCCGGCAATATCCTTTTAATTAAAGGCCTTCCAAAAGCGGAATACGACGAGTTGCTTAAAGCCTGCGATATCGGTATGCTGTTTCTCGACCATCGTTTCACAATACCGAATTTCCCTTCGAGAATGCTGTCCTATATGGAACAGTCCATGCCGATATTTGCCTGCACAGACTGTAATACTGATGTCGGCAGGATAATCACGGACGGCGGCTTCGGGTGGTGGTGCGAAAGCAGTAATCCGTCTGAATTTAATAATCTCTGCGAAGAAATAATTACTGCCTCCGAAGAATACGCAAAAATGGGAGCTGCCGGGCGGCGTTACCTTGAAGAATTCTACAATGCCGAACTCTGCTGCAGGTTAATTCTCAAAAGCGTCGGCTTATGAATTGAGGAGAATAGATGGATATTTTATCAATGCTTAAGCGAGAGCCATTTTATGATGTGCTTTTCGAGACTATACGCAGTTACTATTTGCAGGTGCACGGCGTTGAAGTGAGCGTCGGTTTTAATAACAAATATGACAGCAAGAAGCTATATTTGTATTTCATTCCCTCATTTATCGCCGGTAAAAAAGTCACGGGAGGCATGAGAGAGTTCCTATACAGCGAGTACAATATCCGCGGCAGTGTACTGAAATATCTTCTTGGCAAAATCGCTGTTTTTGTTTCTACCGCCTCGCACGGACTTGCGGCCGGCAAGTGCTTTTTCGTAGAGCCTGCGGCGGCAGTTCCGGAGGCAATCTTTATATTGCCGTGCAACCGCTCTGTTCGCTTTTTTGATTTTGAGCATGACTGTGTGGACTGCATGGCGAAAGATAATTATAAAATTGATTTCATGGTAAGTCAGCTAAGCTTTCGCCTGTCGGCAGACTATCCCTTTGTACCCCGGGTTCTCGAATACGGGCCGCGCTGGTATCGTGAAAGAATTATGCGCGGCAAACCCTTGGCCAGAGTGAGAAATCAGTTGGCTTATGAAAAAGGAACATCAGACGCGTTAGCTTATATGGGAGTAGTTGCAAAGGATACACTTCAGTATGAGGCTTGCGGAGAATATGCCCAGAGTCTCGGCGACAATATTAAAAATATGCTTTCCGAGCTTTCAAACGATGACTGTTCTAAAAAAGCGTTTCATGGCTATATTGAATACGCTGTTCGCGGGGCGGAGCAGTGCAGTCTCAATATTCCGACGGTACTGAGTCACGGCGACCTGCAAGGAGGCAATATTTGGATAAGCGAGAAGGGCGAAACGATAATTTATGACTGGGAAACAAACAGTCGTCGTTCTGTCTGGTACGATCCCGCCACCTTGCTTTGGAAACTTCATTCCGGAGCGTTCGTAATTGATATTCGCGATATGGTCTTGAAAGATGACCGCTTTCTTATTAATGACGAAAAAAAAGACTATTCCGCAAATCAGCTCAGCGCTATAGCTTTTATAATCATTCTTGAAAATCTTGCGTTTTATCTGACCGACATATTACAGCTTCCGGAACAATTGCGCGGACAGTGCTTTCAGCACTTAAGCCGAAATCTACATAATCGAACGGAAATGAGGAGCAGCGATGGAGCTTGAGAACAGATACTGGATTTTGTATAGGGCGGCTTTCAAGCACATCGACTTGACCGAATATGAGAAAACAGCGATTGCGGAGCTGTACGGTGATGAAGGCCGCGCGAAAATTATCGAAAGAGCAACAAAGAAAAAGATACTTCCCGCTGCAGCCATGCTTATGTGTAAGCTTGGAATCAACGAGAGCTATTGGAAGGCTGTTGCCGACGAATACAGAGAGCGTAATGAACTGGTAGTAAAATGTCTGGACGCGGTATATTCCGAGCTTCGCGCAAACGGAGTAACTAAAATAGGTGTAGTTGAAAACTTCGGGGCACTTTTAGCGTCAGGTCAGGATCTCGCCATGTTCGGCTCTGGCGATGTGGATAGCTACGCGGATATAAGCGAAAAAGATAAAATCAATAATGTGTTTCAAAAATTGGGATATACATACGAGGAGCGTTACGCCGGCAACATTCTGATTTCCACCAGTTTCAGAAATGAAAACGAACTTCCGTCCGGCTTTTATTTCGGCATCAGCTGGGACGTAACCTGTCGTCTAAACCTGCCCTGCCTGACGGCTAAAGGCCTGTTTGTGGATTGGAACAATAGCAGAACGTATAAAAATACAAACATTTTAATACCCCCGCCTGAGGCGCTGATGTACATATGTATGCTGCATATTGCCGTTCATGGCTTTTGTAAGGCTCCGGATATCCGGCTGTATTACGACATCGCAAACGCTGCCACCGGAGGTCTAGACTGGACGCTGATAGAAAAGTGGGCGATACGTGACGAAATGCGCGTTCGCATTTCTACTGCGGCATTTCTGTCAAAGAGCTTGCTGGGTGTTGAAATACCCAACAGAATTCTAAATTTAGGTAACTCAAAGGTTAAGTCAAAGCTTCTTCGAGTTGTATACAATTCTCAGAATAACCGGCTAAGGGATTATCCGAACAGGCTTGATAAATTGAGAATTGATTCCTTAAGCGACGACAAGGGTGGTCTTCACGGGTTTTTCAGGATATTGTTTCCTGACAGCAAGTGGATAAAAAGAAAATACGGCAGCAAGACACTTGGGTATCTTCTGCATTTAAAAAGCCTTATATGAATGGAGTCCTGCTATGATTACGTTCAGCGGAATTGACTGCTCAGGCAAATCAACTCAGATTGAAATAATCAGAAAATATTATGAAGACAAGGGAGTCAGAGTTCGTGTTATCTGGAGCAGAGGCGGTTACACCTCCTGGATTGAACGGATAAAGACGTTTATCCGTAAGGATAAACATCTTTCCGAAGCCGAGAAAGCTGACTACAGAGCAAAAATCAACGGAAACCACAGAAAGGCAAAGCTGCTTCTGTGGGCATCAATATTAGACCTTATAAGATATTACGGCATAGTTTTCCGCTGGATTGAAATGACCGGAAGCGTAATACTGTGCGACCGATATATATGGGATACTTATATTGATTTTTCTCTTAAGTATAAAGATATTGAATTTGAAAAGTGGCTGTGCTGGAAGGCAATGCTCAGGCTCATAAAAAAGCCTGATAAATCAATTATATTCACCTTACCGATTGAGGAATCCATGCGGCGCTCTATTGAAAAAAGCGACCCTCATTCCGAACCGTATGATGTACGCCTTATTAGAATTAAACGGTATATGACAGAGATTGAAAACGGCAGATGGCAGTATGTAATAAACGCGCTGCTGCCGATACACGCGGTCACGGAAAACGTCATAGAAATACTGGAGCGAAAAAAAGTAATTGTTTTTGACGTTGCGGCAGAAACAGGCGGAGCTTTGGAAATCCTAAATAGTTTTTATACCACAGCCGCGCAGGAAAGAAGCATTGACTGGGAATTAATTTTAAGTACGCCGATTTTTAGCAATACAGGCAATATTCATGTGAAAAATTACTTTTGGATAAAAAAGGGCTGGCTGCACAGATTGGCGTTTGATAAATTTGTGGCTCCAAGCCTGTGCCGCAAAAAAAAAGTTGATGCAGTGGTATCTTTGCAGAACATTTGTGTTCCGGCAAGCGAAAAAAAGCAGGTTTTGTATGTCCACCAGTCTATACCCTTTAGCAGTATAAAATTCAGCCTACTGAAAAATCGGACTGAATGGGTTTATCAAAATGTTATCTCACGCCTGATTTTTCGCAGCATTAGGCGAGCGGATACAGTTGTGGTTCAAACAAAATGGATGAAAGACGCAATATGTAAAAAGACGGGAGCGGACATTTCGAAGGTTTTAGTCGCTCAGCCGGAATTCAACTTAAATTTTGACGCATATTACGAGGACAGCCAAACAAGCCGCAGCTCGTTTTTCTATCCTGCCGCCTGCAATACATATAAAAACCATGAAGTTATTATTGCGGCCGCCGGAATATTGACAGAGCGTGGAATCACCGGATTTCAAGTCGTTTTGACAATAGATACGCAGGCGGAGATACCCGGTTATTCTTACGATGAGATGCCACAAATTGTTTGTGTCGGCAGAATGGCTCACGATGACGTCATGCGGCAATACTCAGCATCTACGCTTATTTTTCCCTCTAAGCTTGAAACCTTCGGGCTTCCGCTGCTGGAAGCCGCACTTGTAAAATCGCCCATACTCGCGTCGGATATGCCATTTTCCCACGAAATTCTTGAGGGATATCCGAATGTATCGTATTTTAAGGCCGATTCAGCTGAAAAGCTTGCCGACCTCATGGAAATGCAGATTAAGAACAAAACTGAATACGAAATCATAGAAAACAATAGCTGGTATAACGAACGGCACTGCGATGTTGGGTGGAGTTCGATATTTGATGCACTTTTAAAAATGAGGTGAAGCTTGTTTGAAGAATCTCGTGTTTTTATCAATTTATCCGACGCCGTACCGAGATCCTGTAATGTACAGCTTTGCAGATGCTGAACGCGAAAGGATCTGTGTCGACTTTATATACTACTACCCTTACGATATGGGACATTCATATCAGGATATAAGCTTGCCGGAGGAAAACTGTACTGTGCTGAAATATGCGGAATATCGCCAGTGCTTTAAGTGCTTTAAAGAAATGAGGAATATTTTATCGCGCAGGAAGTATGACCTGATTCTCATACCGGGACATTCGCGCATGCCCTCCATTGCGGCGCTGCTGATTGCCCTGCACAAAAAAATTAAGGTACTGTATTCGAGCGATGAAATTGCTGACGGGAAAATGAGCCTCTTAAAAAAAATACGCAGACATTTTCTTACGGCTGCGATAATAAGAAAGGCCGATGCCATATATGTGCCGGGACTTGCGTCAAAAAAGTATTTTTGCGATCACGGCGAAAAGGAAAGCAGTATTTTTCTCGGCTCATACTGTCTCGACGTAGACGCCTTGTATGAGGAGGCTCAAGAGCAATTGCCTTTCGCCTCCGAATTGAGAAAATCTCTTTCGGTTTCTCCCGATGAACTGCTTTTTATGTACGCGGGACGTTATTTGCCTGTCAGAGATGTACTGACCCTTGTTAAGGCGTTTTATAAGGTTAAACGCTGCCATGACAACGCCAGACTTCTGCTCATAGGTGACGGCGAGGATAAGGAAAAAGTACTTGAATATATCTCAGCTAATAATGTTGAAGGCGTTTTGTTTTCAAATTTTATCAAGCTGCACGAGATAGGAAAATACTATTTGGCCTCTGATGCTTATGTGCTGCCAAGCATTTTGGAGCATTATTCTCTGGCTTGCGTTCATGCCGCCGTATGTGGGCTGCCGATAATTACAACAGTCAATGTAGGGGTAAATCCCGATATTATTATCAATGGGGAAAATGGTTATGTTGTTCCCTGTAAGGATGAGGACAGTCTTGCCGAGGCAATGAGTAATTGCATTGTAAGCCGCAGCAAGCTAAAGAAAATGGGAAGGCTCTCTCACGATAATGCAATGAGGCTGAATATTCCGTGGGCAGTAAACGAGCTGAGCAAGGCCGTTTCATACTGCTTGAATTCTTAATTTGGCTGGTAATTTCTATGCATATAGTCTTCTTAACAAGCCAATTCTATCCTAATCCATCCCCTAACGGACTGTTTACAAAGCAGTACTGCAACATGCTCAAGGATGGAAATAGCCTTACCGTCGTATGCCTTCAGAATGATAAATACATACTAGATGGAGAGCTATCTGACGGAATTCGCATGTACTCCGTTACATCACTTGGCAACAATTTTCAGCAAAAAATCGACTCCGCCGCGAGCCGCGCTGAGCCGATATCAGAGCACATATTTCACAAAACGCTGCAGGTACTCTATAAGCCTATACGCGGCTTTCGAAGTCTTTTTTTCTATCCCAGCGGCTTAAATTGGCATGTAAAAAAAGCGTATTCCTGTATGGAAGAAATAAATAGTCGCGACCCTATTGACTGCGTTTGCGCCATAAGCGCACCGTTTTCCTCCTTCATCGCAGGCATGCGCTGGAAACACAAGTACAAAGCGTCAAAATTCATTACCTTTTCACTCGACACATATACTACGGGCTTGGTACGAAACAGGAATTTTTTAATAAGACTTTTATGGGAGCGTTATTCCGTTAAAATGGAAAGAAAAATATTCGCCGCGGCGGATTTTAATTTCATAACAATCGGCATCAAAAATGACGCGGCAAGCTTTGCTTGCTACCCGATAGAAAAAACACAGGTTCTGCCAAATCTCATATCCTTTCCGGAAGTTGAAACAGAGGCGAATAAAGACACCGACCGGCTTATTTTCATGTACTGCGGCGGATTTTATAAGAAAATACGCAATCCCAAATACATGCTTGATGCGCTTTTGCTGACTGACGATTTGGACTACCGGCTTGATTTATACATTAATTCTGCTTGCCAGAAAACCGTTGACCGAGCAATTGAAAAATCCGACGGCAAGTTTATTCGTCACACCTACCTTTCAGCGGAAGATATACAAAAAGAAATGTGTAAGGCTGATTTTCTGATTGACCTTGGAAACGACCTCGCCGGGGCAACTCCGAGCAAAACCTTTCAGTATATCGCGACTGGCCGCCCAATCATCCTGTTTTCCCCCAGCGGATACAGGAGCGAGGCTCTGGAACGATATCCTCTCTCGCTGATTATTGACCAGAGCAAGCACTCGTCAAAAGAAGCGGCGGAAATGATAAGAAGCTTTTGCACTGCGAACCGTGGGAAACGGCTGTGCGCGGAAAAGATAAAAGCTCTTTACTCGGAACATATGTGGGATGTCATAATGGAGCAAATTAAACACGCCGCATATGATGGTACATAATGCGCAGTGTCGCTGCTAATCGGAGTGGGCAATGGAGAAACTTCTGTTATTCAACATGTCAGCTACAATCGGAGGCGCGGGTATCAGCTTTTTGCAATACCTCGAAAACATTGACAGAACAAAATATGAGGTCGTTGTCTATAACAACGCAAATCATCCGGATATTGCAGACCGAATAGAAAGTATGGGAATCCGGGTAATACGGGCACTCAATTCGCCTGTCGTCTTTTCACATTTCAGTGGAGCAGACGGGTTCGCTCTTTCACCGATAAAATTACTGAATTATTTTCGGGTGCTGGGTGATGGTTTCAGAATAGGCCGCGTACTGGACAAAGAAAAACCTGATGTGGTCATCGTGAACAGCATGACACTTTTTTGGATCGGACGGCTTGCTTATCGTCGAGGAATAAGAGCAATCTGCCTCCATCGAGAGGTGTACCCGAAAGGGCTCTTCGGTTTGCGAACAAGACTTATTAAATACGGTCTCGACCATTGGTTTTCTGATATTGCCTTCATCTCAATGCATGAACAGGCTGAAACAGCCGCCGTTCATGCCCGCTCCCGCGTAATTTTCGACAAGGTGTATTTAGATAGATTTTATGGAATTGACAAATACGATGTTAGAAAGAAGCTCGCTCTTCCCTGTGATGCGTATTTAGTGCTCTATATTGGCGGTGCAGTGAAGCTCAAAGGTGCTCATACAATTATTGACGCCATGAATTACATTGATAATAAAGGCATAAAGCTGGTATTTCTTCCTTGCCCTGAAGCACCTAAAAAGAAAACGCTTAAAGATTATTTGTCTGTAAAAGCAATGGCAAAGCTGCTGCTTGGCTTGGATTATGCCGCAAGAGTCGGCAGCTGCTATGCCAAAAGCCAAAACAAGCAATGCTTTATTTTTAAGTCTGGTACCGACTCAATAGAAGAATACTTCGCCGCCTGTGACGTTATTGTATTTCCATCTTTTGCACCGCATCAGGCCCGTCCGATCTACGAGGCGGGAGCGGCAAGAATACCGGTTATAATCTCCGACTTTCCACATACAGCTGAATTCGTCACAGATGGCGTTACGGGTTTTACCTTTAAACCCAGAGACGCCGGGGCACTTGCGGAACGCACTATGTTTGTCTATGAAATCAAAGACACCGATGAAATGCGCTGTGTACTGAACCGCAACTATTTGAACACTCTCAGGTATCACAACTTGTCTACTCTCAGAGCAGAAATTAAAAACTTATTGGATGACCCCGACGGCGCAAAATTAAACAAGCAGGCTTTGTTCAAGGAATGAGGATGAAATATGACGAGGAACTACTTGATTAACGTAAAACACCGTCCGCCTTTTCGTTTTTCGTATCCGCTTGCGGCACTGATACTCTGGCGATGTGCATTCTGCACAGCTACGCTTGTAAGCCACTATTCCGCCAATATTCAGATTCTGCTGTTTTTTATATGGCTGGCGCTTAAATCGGTGGAGGAGAGAGGATATATCGGCGTGCTGCTCCTTAAAGGGAAATTTCTGATTGCGTTTATCTTTATTATCGCGATATTTGATGTAATCTTTGCCGACGGCTTAACAGCTCAGACAAGAACTTTTATTTTACTGTTTATGGAATATTCTATCATGCTGGCTTATCGCAAAGGCCATCAGGCATTCGTTAAAATACTCTTAGTCCTCCTCCTTGCTGATTACTGCTATACGGTTTTCGTCTATTTTCGTTTACTTGCGGTAGACCCGCTGTACGCACGCACCTTTTCGTCAGGATATAAGGAAGGGGTCGCCGGTCTGGGTGGTTATATCTTTATTTACGCGACAACGTTTCTGTTCAGCTTTTTAATCAGCATTTCAGTAAATAAACAGATTTGGAAAAAACCTCCGCTGTTTTTTATCTGTCTTTGTATTTTGCAGTTTGTTCTCATACTGCGCGCTCTTTACTACATCGCGATTATCACGGCTATTGTCTGCACAATTTACGCGCTGCTGCCCCTGAGACCAAAGACTAAATTTGCCTTAAGTATATCCTTGACAGCTGCAATGCTTGTTCTTAAGGATCCCTTATCAGGTCTGATATTTAATATAGCTCATTCGGTTTCAAATGAATTTACTGCCGTAAAGCTTTTGGAAATTTCGAAATACTTAGCGGCAGATTCACTCAGCGCATTCTCGCCAACTTCCCGCGTCGGACTGGTGTTAACCTCAATCAAGGCTTTTTTTGATCATCCGTTACTCGGTGTATATAACTTTGAGACAAACGCTCAATATATACGGGGTCACAGCGGTATATTTGACCTGATAAGTGACTACGGGATTATCCGTGCAACTCCGATAATCATTTTTCTGGTCTCTTCGTTCAGAGAACTTCTCCAAAGCGCCCCGTCATTAACCCGCGATGCAATGAAGCTATCCATGTTAGCTTTCGTATTTGTGGGTGTTTTTGATCCGGTCTTTTCCTCCCAAATACTTATAGTCATTTTTGTGGTCATTCCATTACTGTCAGAGTATATAGACTGCAAACAGGAATCTAAACCCACAAATTTATCGACATTTGCAAAAGGAGCTTCCGACCATGTATTTTAGCAAGGTAAATATTATTAAAATGCTGTTTAGAAGCCCTGAGCTGTTCTTGCATTTTATTATAAAGTCCGGGAGAATTGTAGCTTTCAAGAAATTTCATCCGACCACAACAATCATGGACATTAAAAAGTATGCAGCCAAAGAGCTTATGCCAATCAGTGAGGCCAATGAATATCTTGCTGATAGGATAGCTGTACATGAGCCCTTCATGGCGGGCCGTCTGGGTGCGACCGAGATGGGCTGTGTTATGAACAATATGTTCAGCAAAAAGGGTTATAAAGAGCCTCTGGACTTTCAAATCTACGAGCGCGGCAACCATGCCAACGGCTTATTTCCGCTTGACCAGCAAACCTTTGACTGTTTCAGCGACATTATGCTCGCATCTATCGGCGAATGTGATTTGGAAGGCGCCTCATATTTCATAATGGACGAATATTACTACAAAAAGTATATGAGCAATAAAGCGGCGCTTTCACATATCAGAGTCTTTGATTTTTGGAGATTTGAGCATCCGTGGACCAGAGCGCTTAAAGGGAAAAAGGTTCTTGTGATACATCCGTTTGAAGCTACTATTCGCAGTCAGTACCAAAAGCGCGAGCATTTGTTCAGTAACCCTGAAATGCTGCCCGAGTTTCAGCTGTATACGCTAAAAGCGGTGCAGACGATTGCCGGCCAAAGGGATGAACGCTTCTCCAATTGGTTTGAGGCTCTGGATTATATGTATAACGAGGCGATGAAAATCGATTTCGACGTGGCGCTGATTGGCTGCGGTGCTTATGGTTATCCGCTCGCGGCAAAGCTGAAAAAAGCAGGGAAGTGCGCCATACATATGGGCGGGGTTACACAGTTTCTATTCGGAATCATAGGAAGCCGATGGGAGAACGAACCGGGTGCCGGTGATTTCTTCAACGAATATTGGGTTAGGCCTTCCGCTGATGAGATTCCGGCGGGTGCGCAGAATGTAGAGGGCGGATGTTATTGGTAACAGTCGATGAAGACTTTTAATATAATCCGGAGTAAGTTCCTTTCAGCAGGGGAAAAGGATCGTATAATTGTTAAAAATATTATTGCGGCATTTCTGATCAAGGGCGGTTCTTTGTTCCTTGGTTTGGTTACAATGCCCGCTTATATGAGGTATTTCCCGAATCAAACAGTTCTGGGCGTGTGGTTTACATTATTGTCTATCATGATATGGCTGTTTATTTTTGATTTCGGAGTCGGAAACGGACTTCGGAACAAGCTTGTGGACAGTTTGGTTCGTGACGACGAGGAGCGCTCAAAAAAGCTTTTATCCTCAGCATATATAATATTCACCGCCATTGCCGGCATTTTTGCTATCCTAGGAATTGTTGCCTTTCAGTTTATCAATTGGAATTCAGTATTCAATATCACGGAAGATATTATTAGTGAACGCACAATGCGTACGGCGGTTACCTGTGTATTTGTCGGGGTCGTATTTCAATTTGTCCTGCGTCTTATAACCTCTATTCTGTATTCCCTACAGAAATCCGCGGCTACTAATTTAATTGCCGTTGTTACCAGCGTACTGCAATTGTGCTATATATTGCTTGCGCCATCCTACGGTGATGAAAAAAACCTCATAATCCTTTCCTGCGTATATATAGCCGCTACCGCGCTGCCTCTCATAGTTACAACCATAATCGTGTTTAGAAAGCAGCTCAAAAACTGCACCCCAAGCGTAAAATATTACGACCGCTCAGTCGCAAGAGAATTGGTAACGCTTGGCGGCGTGTTCTTTTTCAATCAGATGCTGTATATGGCTTTGATTGCAACAAATGAATTCATTATTACCCAAATCAATGGTGCGGCCTGTGTGGTTGAATATCAGATTTATAACAAGCTGTTTTTTCTTGTGGGCTCGTTCTTTTCGCTCGCGCTTACGCCCATGTGGTCGGCTGTGACAAAGGCTATCAGCGAAAAGGATTTCATCTGGCTGCGTAAGTGGTATAAGCGGCTTAACATTCTTGTTTTGCTCGCCGCATTCGTTGAGTTTATGATAATCCCGTTTTTGCAATTTGTGGTCAATGTCTGGCTGGGAGACAACGCAATAGTAATTAACTACGGATATGCCGCAGCGTTTGCGGGGCTTGGCAGCGTCTATATTTACCATTCGGTGCTCTCTACTATGGTCTGCGGTTCCGGTAAGCTTAAACTACAGGCAATATGTTATTCGGTAGGTATTGTTGTAAAACTTCTGTATGTCATGATTGCAGGACGCATAGGGTGCTCGTGGGTTGGTCTAATAATTACAAACATCATCGTCTTTTTACCGTATTGCATCTTACAGGCGATTGAGTTGCACAAGGAATATGCATAGGATAAGATTCCGTGATGATATGAAAGGAAAGACAATATGAAAGTACATTACATAAATAATTATGTTGATATTGATATGACCAACCGCCAGAACAGTGTTGCTCCGCAGAGTAAGATAAGGTATATATTTGGTGCACTTGGACACGCTGAAGTTCAATTTCGTCTTGTTTCGACGGCACTGGCTCGTAAGGGCAAGGGGTATCTTAAGCGAGAGGAACGAGAGAACATACTATTTCTTTCATCAATCGGACTACCTATAAAAGGATACGGAATTCTGGCACGGTGGCATATGCAAGCGAATCTTTTCTTTTACCTGCTGACGGCTGTGAATAAGTCTGATATCGTAATCATGTACCACAATTTGGATTATATTGCACCCGTCACTCTGCTTAGAAAGCTAAAAAGAATCAAAGTAATACTAGAAACAAATGAGATATACTCAGATTTGGTCGAGATATCACAAAAGGCAGCAGAAAATGAACGTCGGTACATTGAAAAGGCGGATGGTTATATTTTTTCGACAGAGTTCCTTGCTGAACGAGTGAACTGCGGAGAAAAACCAAGCATTATTAATTATGGAACATATAAAATAGAAAAAAAAATACAATGTAAATCCGACGATGCCAAGATACACTGTGTGTACGCTGGAACTTTATCACAATATAAGGGCGGTGCTGCTGCTGTTGCTGCTGCCGAGTTTCTTGATGATAATTATCACATACATATTATAGGTTTCGGCAACGATGAGGATATAAGAATGCTTAATAAAGCGATCAAGAATCTTCCCCAAAATACAAAGTGCATGGCAACCTATGATGGACTGCATATCGGAGAGAATTATCTGCGCTTCCTTCAAAGCTGTGATATTGGGCTATGCACGCAGGATTCTCATGCGAAATTTAACGATACGTCTTTTCCTTCAAAGATTCTGTCATATTTTTCAAACGGTTTGCAGGTCGTATCGGTGCGGACTAAGGTTTTGGAAAACTCCATCGTGAGCGACCTTATATATTACTGCGATGACAATAGCCCCGAAAATATTTCGAAAGCAATAAAAGCAGTTAATAACAAATCCGATTTTGATACTCGTAGCATCATGCGAAAACTGGATGTGGATTTCGTGAATGGCATTCGTGAAATGTTGACTTCTATGTGATGGGGGACTAAACGCATTTTTCATGGTAATACACATCAAAGTTGATCTAAAGTAGGTGAAAGAGGAATGTTCACGAATAAAACCCTTCTTATCACCGGTGGAACCGGGTCCTTCGGCGGAGCGGTATTAAACCGTTTTCTTTCAACCGATATTGCCGAGATCCGCATATTTTCACGCGACGAGAAAAAGCAGGACGATATGCGGCATGAGTATCAGGATACATACCCGCAATATGCTGATAAAATCAAATATTATATAGGTGACGTCCGGGACTTGGCATCTGTTAAAGCTGCAATGCACAGTGTTGATTATATATTCCACGCCGCCGCACTCAAGCAGGTACCGTCATGCGAGTTCTTTCCGCTTGAGGCGGTCAAGACCAATGTTCTCGGCACAGACAATGTTCTGACCGCGGCCATCGATGCGGGCGTGAAAAAGGTAATCTGCCTCTCCACAGACAAGGCTGCATACCCAATCAACGCCATGGGGACGAGTAAGGCTATGATGGAGAAAATCATTATTGCCAAGTCGCGTACCATGTCGCCGGACAAAACGCTTATCTGCTGCACACGCTATGGCAATGTCATGTGCAGCCGCGGCTCAGTCATCCCGCTTTTTATTGAAAAAATTAAGACCGGACAGCCGCTGACGGTCACCGACCCCGCAATGACCCGCTTTATTATGAGTCTGGATGAAGCCGTTAATCTCGTTCTTTTTGCCTTTGAAAACGCGCACACCGGTGACATACTGGTGCAGAAGGCTCCGGCCTGTACAATAGGCGATTTGGCACAGGCAGTCAACGAACTGTTTGGAGGTATATACAAAATACAGACAATAGGCATTCGGCATGGAGAGAAGCTGTTTGAGACTCTTCTGACAAATGAAGAATGCAGCAGAGCAACGGATATGGGCAATTTCTATCGGGTATCTGCAGACAACCGTGACCTCAACTATGATAAATACTTTACCCAGGGCGACTCGGAACGCAGCACTCTCAATGAGTTCAACAGCAATAACGCTGCGCGTTTGGACATTGGCAGTATAAAAAAAAAGCTAATGTCACTGCAATATATTCGCGATGAGCTCGCTAATTGGAAAGAGGCAAAGCCATGAGAGCTTTAGTCACGGGCGGAGCCGGCTTCATAGGCTCAAATGTTGTAAAGCTGCTGTTGGAAAACGACTGGCAGGTGACAGTTCTTGATAATCTTTCCAGCGGATGTTGGCGCAACATTGAAAGCTATGAACACAGCAGCGGTTTCAGTTTCATCTACGGAGATGTCTGTAAGTCCTCTGATGTTGATGTCGCATGCAGGGAGGCAGATATTGTTTTCCATTTGGCTGCGTGCGTCGGCAGGCAAAAATCGCTTATTAACCCTGTGCTGGATTCAAAAACCAACCTGATTGGGACTATTGAAATTCTTGAAGGAATGCGCAGGCACGGTATCAAACGCATCGTATATTCGTCGTCGGCTGCTATATTTGGTGAGCCCCTTTCCTTCGCAATCGAAGAAGGCCATCCGCAGAATCCGGACTCTCCGTACGGAGTTAGTAAGCTTGCGGCCGAAAAGATGATCTTGTCCTACAGCGAAATATATGGCATCACAGCTGTGTGCCTAAGATACTTTAATATTTACGGCATCAACCAGCGTTTCGATGTTTATGGAAACGTGATACCCATTTTTGCAAAGTGCCAGTATGCAGGTGAGCCCATCACAATTTACGGTGACGGAACTCAAACACGCGATTTTGTAAACGTGCGCGACATAGCGCGTGCGAATTATCTGGCAGGGACAAGTGCAAATAAAACCGGGGTCTACAATCTTGGCAGCGGCGGCAGTATTACGATACAGCGGCTGGCTGAAATAATGATGAAGATATCAAAGCGTCAAGTTGAGATAAAATATGCTCCGGAGCGCCCCGCTGATGTAAAGCACTGCAGGGCGGATGCCCGCAAAGCGAATACCGAGCTTGGGTTCACCGCACAGATTTCTCTGGAGGACGGATTAAAAGATTACTTGCGCTGGTTTTCATTAAACTGCGTAAGCTGACAGGAGCACATTTGCATGAAGGTTTTGGTTCTGGGTGCCTCGGGAATGGCAGGTCATACCATAGCTATATACTTACAGGAGCAGGGTCATGAGGTTCTTGGCTATGCCAGAAGAAAGCTGCCCTTCTGTAATACCTTTGTCGGCGATGTCAGAGATGCCGAAGGCCTATCTGCGCTGATTAGAGACGGAAAATTTAATTCGGTCGTGAACTGCGTTGGTATTCTTAACGAATTTGCTGAGCAGGACAAAGAACAGGCGGTATATTTGAATGCCTATCTTCCCCATTTTCTGTCGAAATCAGTGAAAGGTACGGATACGCAGATAATACATTTAAGTACGGACTGCGTCTTTTCCGGTCGGCGAGGCGCTTATACCGAAACCGATTTTTGTGACGGCGAGACTTTCTATGACCGAACTAAAGCGCTTGGCGAGTTGGACGATGACCGCAACATAACGCTGCGAAATTCAATAATCGGCCCTGATTTAAATCCGAACGGAATCGGCCTTTTAAACTGGTTTATGAAGCAGAACACAGAGATTAAGGGCTATAAAAACGTGATGTGGACCGGCTTGACCACGCTGCAGTTGGCAAAGGTCATTGAAGCTGCGGCCGTGCAAAGGGCTGCCGGACTTTATAACATGGTCTATTCACAGCCAATAAGCAAATATGACCTGCTTTTGCTGCTAAATCACTACCTGCGAAATGATTCAGTCAATATCAGCTCTGTAGATACTCCGGTATCCGACAAATCCTTGGTGAGAACAAACTACAGATTTAAATATAATGTTCCCGATTACGAATCAATGGTGTCCGAGATGTCACAATGGATAAGTAATCACAGGATGCTCTATCCACATTACGAATTCTGAGGTGCGGCATGAGAAAACTGAAGCTGGCGACAATTGTAGGTACCAGACCGGAAATTATCCGTCTATCTGAATTCATCCGATGTGCCGACAGGTATTTTGAACATATTCTCGTCCACACGGGACAGAACTACGATTACGAACTAAACCAGATTTTCTTTGAAGACCTCGGCTTGCGTCAGCCGGATTTTTTTCTCAGTGCCGTGGGAGCGGATTTGGGTGAAACAATCGGCAATATCATTGCCAAGAGCTATAAACTGCTGTCCGAGCAAAAGCCTGACGCGCTGCTTATTCTCGGGGACACAAACTCCTGCCTGTCAGCCATCTCTGCTAAGCGCCTGCACATTCCAATTTTCCACATGGAGGCCGGTAACCGCTGTTTCGACGAGTGTCTGCCTGAGGAGACAAACCGTCGTATTGTCGATCACATAGCAGACGTGAATATGTGCTATTCGGAACGCGCTCGCCGGAATTTGAATGCCGAGGGTATATCCAGTGAGCGCACCTTTGTGACCGGCTCACCAATGGCTGAGGTGCTGAACGCTAATCTTGAAAAAATTAAGTCAAGCAAAGTGCTTGATGAGCTAGGTCTTAAGCGCGGGAAATATGTCCTCCTCTCGGCTCACAGGGAGGAAAACATTGATACTGAAAAGAACTTTTTTGAACTTGTCGGCTCGGTCAACGCCATAGCTGAAAAGTACGACATGCCAATTGTTTACAGCACACACCCCCGCTCCGCCAATTTTATCGAGAAGCGGAATTTCAAATTTAACAGAAATGTTCAAAGCCACAAACCGTTTTGTTTTTCCGACTACAACAACTTGCAGATTAATTCCTTTGCGGTGGTATCCGACAGCGGTGCACTGCCGGAGGAAAGCAGCTATTTCAATTCTATCGGCTTGCCATTCCCCGCCGTGTGCATACGCACCAGTACAGAGCGTCCGGAGGCACTTGACAAGGGCAACTTCATACTTGCCGGAATCACGGCCGAGCAAGTTTTACAGGCAGTTGATATGGCCGTGGGAATGGTCAGAAACGGCCATTTGGGTTTGCCGGTCAGCGATTACATGGATATGAATGTGAGCAGTAAAACTGTTAAGATTATTCAAAGCTACACCGACGTAGTTGACCGGAATGTATGGAGAAAGTATTAGCTCCAAAAAAGAAAATTTGGCAGTCATTTCAGCTATGACGGCATAGGAGGCAGGCATGAAAATATTGCTCACGGGCGGCGCGGGCTTCATTGCCTCCCATACCGCCGTTGAACTCCTGCTATCAGGTTATGAGGTTATTCTCGCCGACAACTTCTCAAACAGCAGTCCTGATGTTGTCAACCGAATTGGAAAAATCGTCAATAAAAAAGTGCCCATTTATAATCTTGACGTAAGCAACGGATATTTCTTGGAGCAGGTTTTCAAAAGTAACGCAATTGATGCCGTCATTCACTTCGCCGGCTGCAAAGCTGTTGGCGAATCTTTAAAGGAGCCGGTCAAGTATTATCGCAACAATTTGGATACTACGCTGACACTCCTGGAAATTATGGCGAAGCATAATGTCATTAAGCTCATATTCAGCTCGTCGGCCGCGGTTTACGGCAACCCGGAAACAGTACCCATTACTGAGGATATGCCGGTTGGGTGCTGCTGCAATCCATACGGACGAACGAAGTATTTTATTGAACAGATTCTCACAGATGCGTCGCGGGCGAATCCGGTACTGTCTGTGGTACTGCTGCGCTATTTTAACCCTATCGGCGCCCATGAGAGCGGGCTCATCGGTGAAAAGCCAAGCGGTATTCCCAGTAATCTTATGCCATATATCACCCAAGTGGCGGCAGGAATACGTGAAAATCTATGTATTTTCGGCAACGACTATGACACTCCCGACGGTACAGGTATACGCGACTACATACATGTGGTTGACCTTGCAAAAGGTCACGTTGCGGCTATTAAGTTTACTGACAATCATCAGGGCATAGAAGTGTTCAACCTCGGTACCGGCGTAGGTTACAGTGTACTGGATATGATTCGCGCGTTCGAAAAAGCAGCTGATGTTCGTGTTCCATACGAGATTGCGCCTCGCCGACTCGGAGACATCGCCGCTTGCTTTGCCGAGCCTTCCAAGGCCAAGCGAGTACTTGGCTGGGAAGCCACAAAGAGCATCGAAGATATGTGCCGCGACTCGTGGCGCTGGCAGCAAAGCCAAAACTCGTAAAAAACAGTACGTGAAATTCACTGTCAAGCATATAAAAAAAGACTCAGCGGTTCCTGTCTCGTTTTATGAGCACATGAACCGCCGCTTCTTTGATACACAACTTATCATCCTTGTCCCTGCCGTTTTCTGCGGGATTGAAAGCACCCTTTCGTCTCGTTTAGGTCAGTTTTTATTCACGACTAAATGATATGCAAAAAATCATGCCAAAAAATCCAAATACCATGATTCCAAAAGATATAGCATCGACAAATGCCAGCACGGCCTTCCACGTAAAAATCCAATCAACTGCCAAAAAAATCAAGGAGCCTACAATACAAACAGTAGCGGATATAAAAACTAGCGGAGAGTACTTGCTCAAACTGCAGCAAGTAGGGCTTATATGAAACTCCTGATAACATTCACGATGAGGATTTCCGCATACAGCCTTAAAGATGACTGTTGTAGTTAATAATACAATGGCAAAGGCGAGAGCGTATGGAACCATTGCCCTGGTAAATACAGCAAAGCCGAAAAACCAAATCAGCGCAACTGCAACACCGAACAAAATTCCAAACAATATGAGTAAGCCAATTGATATACAGCGCCTGTTATTACAACACACTTAAAACACCTCCTTAACGGCCAACTGAATCTCGTCTATATTCAATATATGCAAAATTAAAGATGAATGACAATAAGGATTGGAATATGGAAATTGCCCGCTTCAGGTCCAAACTGGGAGCGGGCGATTATTTTCCGTTATTAAATATCGGGAAAATGCTTAAACAGTGCAATTCAGTCTGTGTTTCCCAACTAATTTTGCTCTGCGTGATGGCAAGCTTTGCTTTTCGCGTTTCAATATTATGTTTTGATCTCAATGCTTTTAAGGCCTTTTGCGGCTGTTGTATTGCGGCTGACACTCACCAATAATAAAGATTTTTAATATACTGCGTTTGTAGAGGGTTTTTACTTATATGCTCGCTCGTGGTCAGGAGGAAAAATGTTGGATGAGTATAGACAAATCGACCTGTATGCCCTGCTTGCATGCATTTTCAGAAAGCTATGGATTGTGGCAATAACTGTAATAGTTTTTGGCACAGCAGCCTTTGTTATAACTAAATTCGCTATTACCCCGCAGTATAGCGCAACAATTCGCCTTTATGCCAACAACAAGACCGAAAACACCAGTTCATTGACTTCAAGCGATGTATCCGCGTCAAAATCGCTTGTCGGCACTTATATAACAATTATCAAGTCAAATTCTTTTGCCGAAATAATAGCAGAAGCTGCAGGCCTCGAATATACTGCCGAGCAGATTAAAAACATGATTAGTGCGGAAGCGGTTAACGGAACAGAGGTATTTGATGTCTCAGTTACAGGCACTGTACCGGAAAGCTGTGCAATTATTGCAAATAAAATAGCCGAGCTTGCTCCAGGCAATATTTCCGTAATTGTAAACGGAAGCTCCGTAAAAACAATTGACAGAGCCACGGTTCCAACTCAGCCATTTTCTCCCAGCTTGCCCAAAAATGTTGTAATAGCGTGCTTTCTTGGCCTGGTGATCTCTTGTGCCGCGCTTACTGTCATATATGTGTATGATACCGCCATTTATAGCGAAAATGATATCAAAGAGTTCTGTACGCTTCCGGTTTTAGGTATTTTCCCGGATTTAGACGAAGTGAATCAGGCTGATTTACACTATGCGCATGTGGTAAGGAGCGCGGAAAAATGAAAATGATAAAAAAGATTTTTTCAAAAAAAGTATTTTCCGGTCCGATTGAGCTCCACGACAGGAGTCTGATTATCAACGAAAACACGTTGTTTTCCGTTAAAGAGGAATATAAAACGCTCAGAACAAACGTTCTGTTTTCTTTTCCCTCATCAGTCTGCAAAGTAATTGGAATCTCAAGCGCAGAGCCTTTGGAAGGAAAAAGCACAAATTGCTTGAATCTTGCCATTACTTTTGCTCAGACAAATGCGCGCGTGCTGCTGATGGATTGTGATCTCCGCCTGCCGAGTCAGGCAAGGCTGGTTAATCTGGATGCAATACCGGGAATCAGCAATGTATTGATTGGAATGAATACTGCTGAAGAGGCAATTCAAAAGACCGAGTTTAAAAATTTAAATGCTATTTTATCAGGCAGCATACCTCCAAACCCCTCCGAGCTTATCGGCTCGGAAGCTATGGGTAACCTAATTACGGAGCTTTCGAAGGATTATGATTACATTTTTGTAGACCTGCCGCCGGTTAATGTTGTGGCAGATACAGCGGCAATGTCAAAATATTTATCAGGCTTAATTCTTGTCGTAAGGGCAGGCGAGTCAAAACGTGAAAGCGTATTAAAAGCATTGAGCAAACTGGAGTTTGCAAATGCAAATATAATAGGAATCATTTTAAACGGTGTGAAAAGAAATAATCGTTTTGTTGCAAAGCATCGGAATTTTGATAGATACAGCAAGTATTACCGGGATTAAAAATTTCGACATTGCTCGTGAAAACTCGTGTTGCGCTCAAATTGAAAAGTCGGACTTCTATCGGGAGGTAAATCAGATGATTGACTTTCATTCTCACTTTCTACCCGAAATGGATGACGGGAGTTCACGCTTCAGCGAGTCTGTACAAATGCTGAAGCTCTCTTACGCTATGGGTGTCGATATTATAGTTTCAACACCTCATTATTTTGCAAAGCTTGAAAATATAGATGAATTTTTGACAAAGCGTAGCGCGAGACAGCAAGAATTGATTCGTTTTCTTGAAGGAGCCGCCGATATCCCGCAAATTGTGATGGGTGCCGAAGTCGCTTTTTTTTCGGGCATGAGCGATGTAAGGGAAATCCGGCTGCTCTGTATTGGCAATACAAAATATATGCTGCTTGAAATGCCTTTTTGCGAATGGTCAACTCTTACAATGAGAGAGGTCAGAAGCCTTATCACAAATCGTGGAATAACACCGATACTTGCACATATAGAGAGATATTTCCCCTATCAGCAGAGAAAGCGTGATATTGAAGAGCTTCTAGCCCTAGGGGTTGTTATCCAGACAAACGCCGAAGCTTTGACTGAAGGTTCTCAAAAACGCGCTGTTTTAAAATTGCTAAGTAAAAATAAAATTCATATTTTAGGCTCGGACTGTCACAATATGGCCGAACGGAGACCAGACCTTGATAGCGCAATGAAGCTTATTGAGAAGAAAATCGGGCGCTCTTGCATTGAAAGGATTGATTTTGTCGGTCGAAGCATATTGAATAACTCCTATCCGACATAGTCGGAAGATTTCGGTCTTTATCTTTTTTATCAGATATAAAAAGTTTAACTCTTTTCATTACCCTTACATATTTAATTTGGTGAAGTGGTATTATGCATTTTGTTACTGCTAATAGAATATTAAAAACAAGTCTGCTGGTTGTTGTCGATATACTGTGCGCCGCTTTATCAATGTACCTGAGTGCTTTCAACTGCTTCTCAGCTGATTATTCGGTTTTTCCGTATGCGGTCACAGAAAAATTTGTTCTGCTTTTCGTATGCTGGCTCCCTGTTGACTTAATTATTTTCGTTCTTTTCAGAATGTACAATAGAATTTGGGAGTATATAAGCCTGATTGAGGCCCTGCGAATTGCTGCGGCAGTTTTTTGTTCATCTATTTCATCTGCTGTTATAGGAAGCATTGTCGGCTTGGCTTATTATATAAGCTTTTATTTGCTAGTCTGGATTTTCCTGACATGCTTTACTTTGGGCTCTCGCTTTTCTTATCGGCTCATTCAAACAGTCCGTCGGTTAAACGTTGGTAGTTCTTCAGCCGGCAAAACCCGAAATATAATGATAATAGGTGCCGGACATGTTGGAAACGCATTAATACGCGAAATTGAAAGAGACAGAAGATTTAAATACTTTAAAGTCGTATGTCTTATTGACGATGACCCGTCAAAAATCAATAGTTATATCGGTAAAATAAAGGTGGTCGGAGGACGGGATAGCATAGTTCGTGCGGCTGAGCGGTATCATGTTGATGAGATAATTATAGCCATACCCTCCGCCAGTGATAATACACGCCATGAAATCATAAATATTTGTCTTGGAACATCCTGCGTAATAAAAACACTTCCAAGCTGCTTTCAGATGTTGAGCCGAAAGCTATCGGTTTCTATGCTGAAAAAGGTTGACATTTCCGACCTGCTCAAGCGTCCTCAAATTGATTTGTCTCTTAATGAGCTCAGCGACTTTTTATGCGGAAAAACTATATTGGTTACAGGCGCCGGAGGTTCTATAGGAAGTGAGCTTTGCCGGCAGCTCGCGAGATATAAGCCGAAAAAGCTCATTATGTTTGAAATATATGAAAACAGTGCCTATTATATACAAAACGAGCTAAAGGATGATTTTCCTAATCTCGATTTTGTTACTCTTATAGGTTCTGTCCGTGACGAAGAAAGACTTGACTATGTTTTCTCGACATACAGGCCGGATGTTGTTTTCCACGCAGCGGCGCATAAGCATGTTCCGCTAATGGAAGACAGTCCAAACGAGGCTGTAAAAAACAATGTCTTGGGTACACTGAACGTAGCTTATGCAGCCAACAAATATGGTGTGTCCCGTTTCGTTCTGATTTCAACCGACAAGGCGGTTAATCCCGCAAACGTAATGGGAGCAACAAAACGTATCTGTGAAATGATTATTCAGTATTATGATAGGCAATCCTCAACGGAGTTTGTAGCTGTTCGTTTCGGAAATGTTCTCGGAAGCAATGGAAGCGTAATTCCGATTTTTTTTAATCAAATCGAACATGGTGGACCTGTTACAGTTACCCATCTTGAGGTTATACGTTACTTTATGACCATTTCTGAAGCCGTCTCGCTGGTGCTTCAAGCCGGAGCATATGCTCATGGCGGAGAGATATTTATTCTTGATATGGGTGAACCGGTCAAGATACTCAGCCTTGCTGAAAATATGATACGCCTTTCCGGTCTCGTCCCCTACAAGGATATTGATATTAAAATTACAGGTCTTCGTCCGGGTGAAAAAATTTCTGAGGAACTCCTTGTGGAAGTCAACGAAATCATTGAAACGTCGAATAAAAAAATATTTATCGAAAAGCCAATAGATATGGATGACGAAAAATTTTGTATTCAGCTTGAACGTCTGAAATCTGTTATGAATGACGAAAGCTGTGATATACGCTCCCTTATTCATGAAATAGTGCCAAGTTATAATTATGAAATGAACCAAAATGTCAATCCTTACAGCGGTAATACAATAGTTTCAGATTGCAGCTTTGAGAAAACAGAGCGCACCGATAAATAAAACGAAGAAAATGATTGCCAGCTAATCAGGGCGCAAACCCGATACTTTGCCTGAGCGTATGACTAGCGGTAAGAAGGCCAACGGTTCAATCCCGTCCGTATCCACCAATTAAAAGTCCTGTAATCTCAACGGTGACAGAGCTTCCCGTTTTGGACTGCCTGCTTATCTGTGGGTCTTTTCTAAGACATATATGGGTTTCTCCGTAATGTGGACTGTGTCGGAATAACGAGAGTGGACGTGCTCAAGAATGTGGCGTAGGAATTCGGAATTGCCCTCCAAACATCTTGATGCATCTGGGACCTGAAGATATGCACGAGTTATGCCCAGTTATCAAGAGCTTGCGGGTTCGACCGTGTAGACCTCCAAAACCGTAGGCCGAGGGTTCGATCCCTTCTGCCCCTGCCACAAAAAGTCTAAAAAGGCCGGTAATAACCGGCCTTTTTAGCATATTCAGGGCGAATCTCAAACTATTTGGGGCAATTGTTGAAAAATTGAGGGGTATTTTACCCCTCAATTGCATTTATAAGCGCAGTTGTCCCCAGAATGTTCAAAACTCTTCGCAAATTGTACGCAAGAAAGCTCAGCCCCAGCTCGCCTGAAGCCGTTTCCTTCCCTCGGCACAGCACATAGTGCGCGCCGTCGCACCACTTCACCGTACCAAACGGGTGCTCAGACAGGCACATCCGCTCACGAAGCTTTTCCTTGTCCGGGCGTATGGTCAACATCACCTTATTCGGCGTTTGATTTCTGCGATCAAGAACATGGTTGTAGGGGTTTAGCTCCGCATCCTCCGGCAGTGGATTTTTGACAGGTACGCTCCCATACATTCTCGCTGTTATATTAGTAGTATTTTCCCCGAACTCTACAAACTTCGGCTTGTGTGAGCGTGTGCACCGATTTAGACATTGGCGGCATGCGTCGCGGTTGCCGTATACCCTCGTCCCGTGGCTTTCGCGATACCGAACCTGACTGAGTTTGTGCCCCATCGGACAGATTACCGTGTTATCCTCTAAGCGCGTGAAGCACCCGATCTTGTTTTCTGTTTGTAGCTCGATACCGAGCGCCGTATTTGAGTAACAGGCCGGCAGGACTCCCGCATGAATGCATTTTTGAATAGTCTGTGGGTCTGTTGAATTTCGCTCCGCTTCGGTAATATCGCTGGTTATGTAGTCGAGCGAATAGTCCAGTTTAACATCATTGAAATATGCCCACGCATCTAAAGCCCTGGAGATAAATTCAGGGCCGTTGTCTACTTTGATTCGCTTGGGTAATCCGCGGGTTTCCTTGAGCAAGTCGAGGACGGAAGCGACGGCTTCTCCTTTAATAGACTTGTCAACGAAAATATTCAGACATTCTCTGCTGTACATATCCAGAACCGTAAGCGTCCTGATTCGCTTTCCATTATATAACTGATCCGAGACAAAATCCATTGCCCAGCATTCATTAATTGCACATGCCAATCCTTTTTCTGGTGCTCTTGGTGTGCTTATTCGTTTTCGTTTGGTTTTATTTCGTAGATTAAGCCCTTCTTCTTTATATAGTCTGTATACACGCTTGTGGTTAATCTCCCACCCTTCACGCAGCAGAAGGACATGAATCCGTCGATACCCATATCTTACTCTTGCTGAGGCTATTTCCTTAATACGCATTCTTAAAAAGGCCTGCTCGTCCCGTTGCGGCTTTCTTCTGTATGAGGAACGGTTTGTTTTTAGCACACTGCAGGAACGGCGTTCACTTATGGCATATCGTGCCTCAAGATACTCTATCGCCTCCCGCCGGTCGGCAGGCCTTACAATTATTTTGAGATTACATCCTGTAACATGAGCTTGTCTAAACTCAAGTCTGCTACTAGCTTTTTGAGTTTGGCATTCTCTTCTTCAAGCTGTTTCATTTTCTTCATGTCGCTCGGCATCATTCCGGTATACTGCTTCTTCCACCGGTAGAACGTCTGCTCTGCTATACCCAGCTTCCGACATACTTCATCAACTGGTACGCCTAATTCTGCTTGCTTGAGTGCAAATGCTATTTGCTCTTCTGTGTATCTGCTCTTTTTCATTCTTGTCCACCTCATATTAATCATATCATTTTTCTCATTTTAAGTGGACTACTTTTTTAGGGGGCAGGTCAGTATAAAAGTACTATCATTTTTTCGACGCAATCCATCTACGCGAATACCGGCTCAGTAAACTAAAAATTTTAGGCAAAACGATAGCTGTTAAATTAACAAATAACACAAGAAAAAAGACTAAGTGTGCTTATTAGAGGGGTATGCAGATGAGAAAGACAACGGTAATGTGTCCACACTGTGGAAGACGCTTGATTGATGCTGAAACCGGTGTGAAGACACAAACAAAGGAGATAGATACTTACGATGAGCGGTCTCCTAAAGAAAAATGGGCTTCGGACTATTACATAAAATGCTGGAAATGCCATTCAACGATAGGCTACAGAAAAATTACATAATAGATTCAACAAACGGAATGAGGAGCCTGACAAGTAGCTAAAAAGCTATTGACTATCTAAATTATAAGCGTGGAACCACTGTGCTTCCTGCCTAATTGTACAGGTCGTAACCGTCGAAGTCGTCCTCGAACATCAGAGGTGTCGTCAATATCTTATCTTTCAGCTCCTGACGGTAATCGGGATGGGCGATTTTTATGATTGCCCTGATACGGTCCTTCATGGTCTTTAGGTACACGTCGGCCACGCCGTATTCGGTTACGATATACATCTGTGCATTTTTTGCCGTGGTCACTATCGAGCCTTCGGGCAGCCATGGGACAACCGAGCTGCGGCGAACTCTTTGCTCGTCCTTGTATGTAGAGCGCAGACATAGGAAGCTGCGCCCGCCCTTCGAGCGCATAGCGCCGTAAATGTAGGCAAAGGACCCGCCCGATCCGCTGTACGGCTTGAGCCCCTGCGCTTCTGAGCAGGCCTGACCTAAAAGGTCTATCATCATCGTGCAGTTTATGGCTAAAATGTTTTCCTGCTTCGCCACTTCGAAAAGCTCAATCATTTTGTTTCGCGGAAGGAGCTTGATTCTGCTGTCTGTCGAAAGGAACTTGTAGAACCGTTCGGTGCAGCAGGCCGGACTGCAGGCCAGCACGCTTGTGAGCACACCTTCCTCGACCAAATCCATCATGGCGTCGCAGCAGACCTCGGTATATACCTCAAGAGGCCCCACTTCGTGCAGATGCGTAAGAATTTCATCTCCCAAGCCGCCATAGCCAACCTGAAGCTTGTCACCTTTTTTGAAATAAGGTATTATCTGTGCCGCTATGTCTTTATCCACCTGTGTTGGAGGAGACGGCGGGATTTCAATAGGCTCCGTATTGTATTCCACGATGTAATCAAGGTCCGTTATATGAATTGCGACATCTTTGTGTTCGCCCGGGATGGGATATTGGCCCGTCGCGTCGATATAGCCGATTTTTTTCGTGATGCGCGGGTCATTTGCGACCAGAGAGGTTGTTGAAACGCCGTAGTGACCGACGTTGCACCAGCCGTCCTCGTCGGGAGGGCAAAGGTGAATTGCAACGGTGTTGCACTTGTACTCAAAAATGCCGCCGTCAAGATGATCATATCCGCAGCTGTGATACTCGAGAATGCCCATTTCGCCGGACATACGCTCAAGTGGAAGATTGAAGAAGCTGATCAGGCGGAAATGCTTTTTGCTCTCGTTGTCAAAGAGCAGGTCGAAGGGCGTGGTGGCAACATTCCAAAGCAAAATAATATCGTGATAATCTTCCATATGCGTGTGCATTTCATCCAGCATTACATAGGGAACTTCAGGGCCTTGTCCCATCCATACAACATCGCCCGGCTTAATGGCTTTTGCGGCTTCTGTATTTGTTGTTAAATGCGCTTTGTAGTACTCTTTCCAGTCTGCCATAATCATTCTCCATTCTAATAATTTATTTCGGTCTTTGCCGTGCTTGTAACTTAACATTTGCTCTTTCAAGGCTTTGAAATGATCGAGTGTATTTCCTTTATACCCTCCACCTCGTCGCACACGGGCTTCCACCCGCAGGCCCAACAGTCCATATTAATATCCGCAAGGATGTGGTTCAGGGTTTTTGTTATTCCGACGCTTAAGTCCGCCAAGGCTTCAAGCTCAGCATACGGAGCATCCGGAAGCGTGACAAAAAACACTGTCACGGCTTTGACATGTTTATTTTCCTTATATTCGTTTATAAACGCGTTGCCGACGCGCTCGAAGCTCAGTCCGGCTTTCAACGCGCTTCTCGAAACGCGTACCTGCTCGCGGTTTGACAGAGCCGAAGCGCGCATCATATATCCTGACGGATAAATATTGTATTTCTTCATCTCAATATTTTTAATAATTGCATACGCGCCCTGATCGCCGTTTTCTTCGATGTTGTCCGTCCGCAAAAAGGTAATCCGAGCGAAGGGCGAGCTTTCCGTAAGCTCACACAGGTCTTTTCCGAAAAGCAGAATACGATCATAGGGCACAAGCTCCTCGTTGTCGGTTATCGCGGTGAAGGATACGCTGGGCAGCGCGCCCTCTCCCAGCTCGAATGCGGCGTCTCCAGCCAGAATCAGCTCGTTTTTATTGCCGGCTGCGGCTGATTTGTTTTTGTCGTATAAATATGTCCGCGGCTCATAGGAATTGAGAAGCTCCATAGTTTTGCATATAAGTTCGTCGTATATCTTCATTACAGTCTTTCGTCTACATCCTTGCTGTCATGAAACGCAATGAGCTTATTGTAGGTTACTTCAACGAGCTTCATGTCGGCATTTGTGATGTAAATAATAAAGGTCAGAGCGAAGAGCGCGACGATAACAATTGCGACAATCCAGTACCATGCCATATGCTTACTCCTTATCCATGCCCTTCTGACGGGCAAATTCCGCCGCGCCTAATGCTCCCATCAGCTGTGGGTCGGTTTTCAGCTCAATTACCTTGATTTTCAGAACCTCTTCAATAGCTTTCTTGAGCCCCGCATTTTTCGCGCAGCCTCCGGTCAGGGTAATACTATTCTTCGCCCCCGCTTTCTTTGCCATAATGAAACAGCGCTTTGCAACCGCAAGCTCAATTCCGGCGGCAATTTCGTCGCGGGGCTTACCCTCACCGACCAGTGTGATGACTTCACTCTCGGCAAAAACCGTGCACTGAGAGGTGATTGGGATCGTATTTTTCGCTGTGAGAGAAAGGTTTGAAAAATCCTCGATGCTCATCTCAAAGGCGTTTGCCATCGCCTCGAAGAAGCGGCCCGTTCCTGCGGCGCACTTGTCGTTCATGGAGAAGGACGAAACGGTGCCGTCGGTATCGATGGATATGCCCTTGACGTCCTGACCGCCGATGTCGATGATGGCCTTCACGCTGGGGTTCGTGACATGCACGCCCATTGCGTGACAGGAAATTTCCGAAATATTCTCGTCTGCAAAGGGGACTTTGTTCCTTCCGTAGCCGGTGCCGATTAGATAGGCAAGGTCGGAGGGCTTCGTAATTCCGGCTGTCTCCGAAACCGCCAGATCTATTGCCGACTGAGCGCTTTGCTCGGAATTTATTTTGCTCTTGATCGTAACCGCGCTCGCAATTTCGCCGTCTTCGCGAAGAATAACGCATTTTGTATAGGTTGAGCCTACATCACAGCCACCGTAATACTTCATCTCTGTTCTCTCCTTTATTACCATGTAAGGTCGTCGTCATAATCCACAAGTGTCGGATCGAGTGGCTCGGCTCGAAATACCGTTGACATATATCTGTTCACGCGGTCGCGCATAGCCTTTCTGGAAACCGTCCGCGGATCCATAAGGTCGTGCTCGATCCAGATAAGATGAATTCCACGTTCCCTCGCCTGATCTTCAAAAAGTCCCTGTAAGCCCGCAAAATTCTTGCAGGAGACATGGTTATACATAAAAATGATATTGGCGTTGAACTTTTCGCACATTTTCCAGCATTCATCGAGCGCGTTGATATAGCCTCCGTTTGAGTGGGAACGCATGGTCATTCTCTCGTAACCTCTTGCCATATCAAGCAGGACCTTCTGCTTATTGTGCTCATCATAGTGGTGGTATGCGAGCATACACTCCATATCAACCAAAGTTTTGATTCCCCAGCAGTTCTGCGCCCAATAGGTAAAGTTTGAGTAATAGTGAGCAGGGCAGGACCAGACGATTGCGCGGTACTTCGCCTTGTCGTCAGCCGCCTTGGACTTCTCATACCCATTCTTCATTAGCTTTGATACCTTGGCGTCATACTTGACAAAATTGGGGTCAAGTGAGCTGGCAATCTGCATTTCATATTCTCTGTGCAGAGCGAGGGCCGCCCCGCAGACCTGTGGATAGGGAGTACAGTTGACATCCCACTTGTCAATCATATAGTTGCATTCTGTGTTGTAGCGCTTGACTCCCTCAAAGAATGCAGTCCAGTCAAATTTAACGCTGAACTGCTTTTCAATAAATTCGACGGCGCCCCAAAGGTTTCTGATAGCGTAATCCTGAACCTCCGGTTCGTTGAAGCGTTGTGGGGGCGTTATCTGGTAGGACGGCATTTTGAAATATCTGTGGGTGAACATTGTGGAGGCGGCGCTTCCGTCACAGGGCATGGTGCTCGAAATATAAGCGGAGCCGATTTTGGGATAATCGTCTACAACGCAGCAGCCTGCGTCTGCAGACGGAAGAGGGCAGACGTCAGCTGCCAGTCCGTAATGCTCAATAGCGTCTATGTAGTACATATTTGCCTGCTGATCGATTTCGCCGGCTTCAAAAATCGGCAGCATCTCTATGAGAAGGCCCTTGAGTGTCGGAAAGCCGTTCATTATTTGAATCGGCATCATCTCATCAAAGATAACGGTTTTAGCTCGGAGCGCCGCCGCTCTCTTGGACCCGGGATTAAGATTCTCGTCGCGCTCAAGGATTTCGCGCAGCATTCTGGCCGAGTTTTGCATAACAACAAAGAATTGCAGGTGGGCGTAACGAAGCTCATAGCCGCGGAGTCCTATAGTGTGGCGGTCAACAAATGCAGGTGTGGTTATGTAAGAAACGAGCCAGCGATAGCGCTTGAGCCCCTTCATCATCTGCGGAAGAACCGGAGCAAGGGTAGCGCCCAGCATTCCAAGCATTTTCAGCCAGCGGAAGTAATCGTAAAACGTGTCCCTGAAGCCCTTCCATTCGCGGCGCACGGTGCAGCGTCTGTCCGCCTTGTATAGGTTTCCAAGACCTTTTCCGGTTTTCGGATTGTAGGCCATATCAATTCACCTCCCTTGCTTTTTTCGCCTTGATTTTCTTTATCTCTATGCTCTCGACGAAGGCCTGAACACGCGTACGGAGCTGCCCGCTCGTTCTTGACATATACGGGCGGTCAATGGACAGCGTCGGAATGTCGTACTCGTTTTGCATAACATGGCTTGCGAGCGCTCTTTCATAGGACCAGTAGGTGCAGAATTTAATTTGCTCATAAATAATGCCGTCGGCATTGTAATCCTCTTTGAGCTGCGCTGCGAAATCAAACCTTTTTTGAACCTTGTGCTGCGCGGTATGGCGTACGCAGAGTGTACTTTGAAGATACTGGCGGCACACCTGTGTCAGTGCGGGCTCCGCGTCGTTTAAGATAATTTCCTGACGTCCGGGGAAGCTGCCATAGCAGAAACGATCCGCGACGACCAGCGCTCCGCTGTCCTCGATGAGTGAAATGAGCTCGGGATCGTCTATTTCAGAGCCTACAAGAACAACCTTGACGCGGTAGTTTTTCTTTTTGTCAGGTTCGCGTGTTTTAAGTTCCTCGAGTGTTTCACGGAGTTTGTCAATTATCAGGTATTTAGGACAGGTGTAGCTTGTCAGGGTTAAAATGTGGAATTCATAGCCTGTAATTGTGGGATTATCTAGCTTGCGGAAATTTCCGATTTCGGTTATGAGTTTGCAAACCTCATTGTGTTCTTCGACCGCTCTGCGGATTTCGGTCTCTGAGATGTCAACACCATAATTTTCTTGCAGAGGTTTGAGCACTTTACGGCTCACCTGTTCGACGACCTGCATGACGCAGTCCTCGTTATCGGAAGTTGGCACCTCCATATTGCTCCAGAAGAAACCCTTTTTGTCCGGATCGTTTGTACTGAGAAGCTGCATGTTCTCCATACTGCGGTTCATGCATTCACAGGCGTCAACCCCCGCCATGGCGTCAAGGAATCTGTAGCCGCCCTCAAGAGCTCTTTCGAGAAGCGCTCTGGCATACTCGCAGGTTGCGTTGGACATGTAATAGGTTGCAAGCTCCATGGAGCCGGTTCTCGGCGCTCTCAGTCTCACGGAGAAGCATCTTTCCAGATTCAGAAGCACCTCCGGCATGTGATAACAGGTATAGCCAACGGCTATCCCGCCCTCATTCTTTGCCTGTCTGACCAGCTCGTTATTTGCATCTGCCAGCAGGTTTTCAAAATAGTACAGATGCTGCAAATCCTTCATTTTAACACCCCTGTCTCAATGATTTCCAAATCCTCAAGCGCCCTGCGGACGCCTAAAACGAATTTTGAATTGTCCGGAAGCTCCATAATGTTCTTCCCCAGAACATCGAACAGAGACAGTTCCGTGTCGTCCGGAATATATGCCAGCACGGGTATATCTCCCGTGTTAATGTACTTTTTCATAGACTCGTCATTGAAGCGGTTCACTATGGCACCCAGCTTCTGATACATAACCAGCTCATCAGCCACTTTTTTTATTGTTTGAATTACCTGAGTACCTTTTTTGCTGGTGTCCGTTACAAGGAATAAATGCGTGACGTTCTCCATTACCCTGCGATTAATCTGTTCAATGCCAGCTTCGCCGTCAATCACGACATAGTCGAAGCCCTCCGAGAACAGGCTGATCACCTCTTTGAGGTAAGCGTTTACGCTGCAATAGCAGCCTGCCGCCTCCGGCCTTCCGACAGCGATGAAGGCAAACCCGTTTTTTTCTGTTATTGCGTCTATAATCCGAAAACGCGCTTCACCCAAAAGCTCGATCGCTCTTTTCTTTTGCCTGTCGCCCTCGCCCGCCTCCGTTATTGCCTTGCGGATGTCATCCAGCGTCAGCTTTGTTTCAACGTCAAGCGCTGTTGCAAGCCCGCCCGCAGGGTCGGCGTCTATGGCGAGAATCCGTGATTCCGGAAAGCTTTTTACAAGTTCGCGCACGATTGCGGCGGAAATTGAGGTTTTACCGACTCCGCCCTTACCGGCAACGGTTATTACTGTATTTTTCATTTATGCTCCCAAGTATGAACACCACGTGTATTTTTGCTTCTTGATATTGTTGTTGCCGGGTATCACCGGCGAGAGAATTTCCGACGATACCCGGCAACGGAACTTCGCGGTAATAGCAGCTATTGGAAACCGTCTCCCAAAAATCAGCTGGCACTGATTTTTGGAAATCCGATTAACAAATTAGTTTTCGGACTTTCAGCACATCTCAAAGATGCCTGCCGCGCCCATGCCTCCGCCTATGCACATGGAGACTATTCCGTGTTTCTTTCCGCGGCGCTTAAGCTCTGAAAGAAGCTTGCAGGTCAGGAAAGCGCCTGTACATCCAAGAGGATGGCCAAGAGCGATACCGCCACCCAAAGGATTGATATCGTCCATGCGGTTTTCAAGCCCGAGTTCCCTGACGCACGCGAGAGCCTGAGACGCAAAAGCCTCATTAAGTTCGAACACGTCGATATCGTCCATGCTCAGACCGGCGATTTTTAGTGCCTTGGGAATAGCGTAAATCGGTCCGAGGCCCATGTAATCGGGTTCGCAGCCAGCTACGGCAAAGCTCACAAACTTGGCGATTGGCTTAAGTCCGAGCTCATCAGCTTTTTCACGGCTCATGATAACGACCGCAGCCGCGGCGTCATTCATCTGAGATGCATTTCCTGCGGTTACAGTACCCACCTTTGGAATAAAAGCGGGTTTAAGCTTCTGCATATCTGCCATGGTCAGACCGTAGCGGATGCCTTCGTCCTTGTCGAACTTCTCGGTGTATTTCTCGACCCTGCCGTCCTTTAGGGTTCTCACCTTAACGGCGTCCACCGGAACAATTTCGTCGTCGAACTTGCCTGCCGCCTGAGCGGCTTCAGCACGGTTGTGGCTCATGAGGCCGAACACATCCTGATCTTCGCGGTTGACGTTGCATCTCTTCGCGATATTCTCGGCAGTTATGCCCATCTGGGTGTATGCCTTCGGGTCTGCCTGCGCCAGTCCTACCTCGGTGGTGGCAAGGTTTCCGCCCATGGCAATCATGGACATGGATTCGACTCCGCCGGCGAGAATTATGTCCGCCTGGCCGGCCATTATGGAGTTTGCCCCCATTGCGATGGACTGAAGTCCGGAGGAGCAGAAACGGTTGACTGTCTGAGCGGGGACTTCCTTGGGAATTCCCGCGTTCAGCATGACATAGCGCGCAACGTTGTTGCCCTGCTCCGCTTCCTGAAACGCGCAGCCGAGGATGACATCGTCAATGTCCTTGGAATTTAGCTGGGGAATCTTTTCAAGAACGCCCTTAAGCACCTGTCCGCCATAGACTTCGGGTCTTGTATCCTTAAGAGCGCCGCGTTTTGCTCTGCCTATAGCACTGCGTCCGTATGCCACAATTACAGCTTCTTTTAATTCACTCATTGTGTTTTCCCTCCTTAGTTGCGCAGAGGCTTGCCGTTTGAAAGCATAGCCATAATACGATCCTGAGTCTTTTCGGTACCCGCGAGTGCAAGGAAGCCCTCGCATTCTATATCGTGGAGCTGGTCAATTGTAACTTCCGTTCCGTAGGGCAGATCGCCGCCGGTGATGGCGCGTGCAATGAACTTGCTGATGTACTCATCGTGTTCGGACATCTGGCCGCTGCCGCGAGCCATTTCTATTCCGGCGAGCAGCATACCGTAGCCAAACTCTCCTACGACCTTAACCGTCTGCTTAACGGGCGGCATATAGCCTCTGTCAGCCAGAGTCAGTACTTCACGTTTTGCAACGCTTGCAAGCTTCTCTCTGGTCATCTCGACTATCGTTCCCCTGGAAAGATATCCGTTTTCGATAGCTTCATAAGCGGACATATTCATCTTCGCCGTAGCTATGCACTGGAAGGCAGTTGCTATAGCATTGTAACGGTCAGTTTTGGCTTCTCCGAAGCAGCGCTCCATGAGGCGGCGCGTGAGCTCGGTGGTACCGCCGCCGGCGGGAATGAGTCCGACACCGACTTCAACAAGGCCCGAATAGGTTTCAGAGAAAGCAACAGCGTTAGGGCAGTGCATCATAACCTCGCAGCCACCGCCGAGAGTCTGTCCAAAAGGAGCTGCAACAATGGGCTTCTTGGAATATCTCATCGCGCTGGTCGCGCCCTGCAGCTTGCGAATGAGTTTTTCCAGCGCATCGAATTCCTTATCAGTGCCCATCTGCCAGATCGTAAGGAGGTCGGCACCCGCGGAGAACATCTTGCCTTCGTTGCCGATGACCATGCCCTTCCAGTCTTCTCTGTCCATTCTGTCAATGGCTTCATATACGATGTCGCCGACATTGGGGCCGATCGCGTTGCCGGTGCAGTGGATTTCGAGGCCAAGAACACCGTCGCCGAGGTCACGGAGAGAACAGTCGTCATTTTCGCTGACAATGTTCATTTCGCTGATTCTGATGTAGGGGCACTTTGTGTCTGCCGCCGTATAGAAGGTTTCCTGCCCCTTTGCGAGCATATCCAGAACCCACTGGGCAACGGTTTCGCCCTCGGCTTGCATGCGCTCCACAGCGCGGCGAACTCCGACCTTGTCCCACATCTGGAAGGGGCCATCTTCCCAGTTATAGCCGGTGCGGATAGCTTTATCGATTTCACGGAAGTCGTCGGCAATTTCCGGAACGAGCTTTGCGCTGTAAAGGCAGATGCCCTTGACGCAGTCCCAATAGAAATTATTTTCCTTCTCTTCGCCATAGGCCATAGCTTCATACTTGTTTAAGGACTTGATTGCCGCCTTGACGGAATCAAGGGAAACCTTGTCCTCAATGACGTCATAATCGTGGGTTTTGTAGTTCCACTGATACTTGACCTTTTTGCCGTCAATTACGTCCTTCTTGTAAAAGCCCTGCTTTGCCTTGTTGCCGAGAAAACCCTTTTCCATCAGCTCGATGACGTATGCGGGCATGGTGTACTCCGCGATTTCCTTGGCATCCTTGGAGGAATCAATGACATTTTTGGAGACGTTTGCTATGATATCCATACCTACCATATCGCCGGTACCGAAGGTTGCGGACTTTGGGTGTCCCATAACGGGGCCTGTTATGTAGTCGACGGTAGCCAGATCATAGTCGTACTTTTCAGTGAGTTGCATGACCTGAGCCGCGCCGAAGCAGCCGATACGGTTGCCTACAAAGTTCGGCGTGTCCTTCGCGTAGACGCAGGTTTTGCCAAGAAGGTCTCCGCCAACGTGCGCCATGGTTTCGAGGGTTTCCTTAGAGGTCCACTTTGTGGGAATCATCTCGAACAGTCCCATCCAGCGGGGGGGATTGAAAAAGTGAGTGCCCATAAAACGGCTCTTGAAGCTGTCGTCCATATCCTCGACGATCTTCGTAATTGATACGCCGGAGGTGTTTGAGCTGATGATAGCGTCGGCCTTTGCGTGAGCATCGATTTGCTTAAGAACATTCTTTTTGATGTCGAGGCGCTCAAGCACGACCTCGATAATCCAGTCCGCGTCTTCCATGAGGTCGAGGTTGTCGGTGGTGTTGCCGACGCGAATGTTCTTAATTGCGCCCTTGCTGAGAAGAGGCATCTGCTTGTCCTTTTGGAGCTTAGCGACAGCGCCGTTTACCAGGCGGTTGCGGAATTCGAGGCTCTCCTCGGTCAGACCTGCGGCCTTTTCCTTTTCGTCAGGACCGTTGAAGGGAATGATGTCCAGCAGCGTCACCTGCATTCCGACACTTGCTAGTAATGCGGCAATGTTTGCGCCCATGACGCCGGAGCCGATGACACATGCTTTTGTAACGAGTTTACCCATGAGTTTGCTTCTCTCCTTCTGTTGGTTTTTTCTAAATTCAGCGCAAAAAAAGCGCCAGAATTTCAAAATTCTCGGCGGAAGCAATCAGTAATTTTTCTTTGCTTCCGATTTGCTGCATAATACGGACAGGTCCGTGTGCTTGTACGGTCGCAATATAGGCCATGTGGTCGGAGACAAGTGTTATACCAATCCGAATCACTGCCCTTTATGCTACAGAAAATGCTTCTTTTTGTAAAACAACTATTTTTAATGCATCTACAACAAAACGGTGTGCTTATTGCACAATTTATTTATGGACTTCCACAATAATTTATTGTATATTTAAACATGGTAGTTAAGACTGGTGGTGATGAGTTTGCAGCTCAAGGTAATTGAATCCTTCGTGTTCCTCTATCAGGAACGCAATATTTCAAAAGCAAGTGAGAAACTCTATATTTCTCAGCAGGGACTTAGCCGCCAGATCCAGGCGCTTGAAAGTGAGTTGGGTGTGGTGCTGTTTAACCGCTCTAATTTGGGCGTCGAGCCGACTGCTGTCTGCAAATTGCTGTATTATCATTACAAGAAAATGTATGATGAATATTTATGTACTATGTCCATGCTTAACGATTATAAGAAAAAGATCAGTAATTCTTATTCTGTGGCCTTCGCTTACGGTGTAACTAACAGCCTTAGCAGCGACTTCATGTTTGATTATCAGAAGCAGCACCCAAAGGTCAATCTTGAAATTGAAGAATGGTCGCAGGCGACCTGTATTCAAAAGCTCTCAAAGGGTGAGCTTGACGCCGCGTTTCTTGTTACCCCTCTTGACCACAAGCTGATAAAATGCACCGCTCTCATAGAAGGTGAAATGATTATTGCCGTTCACAAAACCCATCCGCTTGCTTTGGGTAAAGAGCCTATTGATTTCAAATGTCTTGACGGAGAAAACCTCATCACGGGCGTTCCGGAAAATGCTATCAGGGGTATAATGGATTATTTCTGCCTGAAGACCGGTATACGCCTCCGGGTCCTCATCTCTTCCAGCAACAACCTGAATTTCATTAATTCAATGACACAAAACCTCGGGATTGCTCCTGTTACTCAGACAATGGCCGCAAAAGTCACGAATCCGGAAATCGTCCTACGCAAGGTGATCATCCCGGAGCGGGCCTTCCTTTACTACTGCACTCCAAATAACGATGAGAAGTGTAAAGACCTTATTGATATTCAGCGATATGTGGAGAATTATTTTAAAACCACGCCGATTGAAAAACTGCTCAAGTCCAGTACGGCTCCCATACCCTTGGATCGAGATCCAATCTGCATGTAAAGCGTCTGAAAAGCAGAAAATCCCTGTTAAAAACACGAAGTAGGATTTACAAAGCCTTGAAGCCATCGAAATGATGTAAAAAGTGCCCGCATGACGGGGTATGTTGATGACGGAACAGAACCCCGAAAAACGAACAATGACAATGCACCCCTCACATGGTATCCTTACATTCTGGAGCGTAATTTTAAAGCAGACCACCCTAACGAGAAGTGGGCAACGGACATTACATACACATCTAAGTACCCTGATTTGAATACCAAATCAGGGTACTTAGATGTGTATGTATAGGTCAATAATAACAGTAAGTAGGCAATATCATTGTTGAATAATAACAAAGGCAGACTATATGGTTGGAGATGAACCCACTCAACAGTCTGCTTTTTCTTAATTAAAGATTTGTAAGCGGAGGAAACGCTAAAAGTTTTGTTCCCGAAGCATGGGGCTTACAAAGCTGAAGTTGGATTGCATCGAAAAAACGAGAGTGAGTATGCTCGAGCATATGCATAGGAATTAGAAATTGTCCTCGAAACATCTTAATGCATCTTGAAGCGAAAAGTATGCGTGAGTTCTGCCCTGTTATCAGGCGGTTGCGGGTTCGACCGTGTAGATCTCCAAAACCGTAGGCCGAGGGTTCGATCCCTTCTGCCCCTGCCAAAAAGGACACCTGAAAAGGTGTCTTTTTTGCATAGTTATGGCCAAAATGATGCTAATTCAGAGCTATATAGTTAGAAAATTGCGTCGTTATTATTTTGGAGTGTGGTGGAAAAATGACAGCGGTTTCTGATACCATCATATGGGTAGGAAAGGTAGGAAGAAACCATGCCAAGTAATAACAGCAAGTATTCCGAAGAAATGAGGACTCAGACAGCAGAACATATTCTTCGGAGTGGCAAGTCAGCGACCAGCGTAGCAGAGGAGCTGGGAATCGATACAAACACAGTGTGCCGATGGGTAAGAGATTACCGGCGAGCTAAAGGCCTGCCCAGCTATTCAAATGGAAAAGAGCAGCCAAAAAGCAAAAACGTATGCGGGGATATGACACAAAAGGTCAAGAAGCTCGAACAGGAATTAAAAAAGAGAGAAAAAGAGCTGAAGGACGAGCAGGAGAAGGTAGAAATTCTAAAAAAATCCCTGCACATCTTTATGCAACCACAAGGATGAAGTATGAGGCAATCAGCACATACAGGCCCGAATTCTCAGTGGGAAAGATGTGCCGTGTATTAGGGCTTAAAGAAGCAAATTACTACCGGTGGCAGCGATACTTTAGCAAAAAGGAGATTCAGAGACTTAAGGAATTGCAACGGTTTGAACTGGTCGAGAACGTATTCAAAGAGAGCCGCGAGACCTATGGCTACCGCAAAATGCAGCGTGAACTGGCCAAGCAAGGCTTGATAACAAGCGAATACTCTGTGCGGCGCATGATGCGGGAACACGGACTATATCCTGTTACAAATATAAAATACTGTCCATATAGAAACGGGAAAACAGACGGGCAGTATAGTAAAGACCTTGTTTCGCAGCACTTTCAGGTAGCTGAGCGAAACAAGGTCTGGGCAGGAGATATTACGTACATAAAGACAAACCTCGGCTGGGTATATCTAGCCACAGTCATCGACCTGTACAACAGAGAAATCATAGGGTATTCGCTCAGCAAGAAAATCGACGCTGAGCTTGCAAAGCGCGCCCTTTCAAATGCTTTGGCTCGTAATCCTGATGTTTCCGGACTCATATTCCACAGCGACAGGGGCTGTCAATACAGTAGCCGAAGCTATCGTGATATGCTAGAGCAATACGGCATCCGCAGCAGCATGAGCTGACCAGGTTGCCCGTATGATAATTCCTGTGCCGAGATCTTCTTTGCCACGATAAAAAAGGAATGTATTTACCGCAGGAAATATGCTACACTTGAGAAAGTTAAAACGGATGTCTTCGAGTATGTGGAGCTGTTTTACAACCGAAAACGTATGCACGCGACTTTGGAATATCTGAGTCCGGTCGAATATCGTCTGAAATATGACGGTCTAAAAGCCGCATAATTCATTATATTTTAGTCGCCCATATCGGTACAAAAGTACTATCTTTTTTTCGACGCAGTCCAATCTTTAGAATTGAAAGCAACACAGTAGATGAAAACATTTATCTTAAACAAGGGGAATTGTATAAATGGAAGTGAATTTTACAAGGAAAACAATAAACAATAACGAAATTGAAATTGAATATTATACAAGTAATCAAGTTAATGAGAACGCCACGATAATTTTATCAATGGGAATATGGGAACCTGCGGAACGGGCATTTCCGCTAGTTTCACGTCTTACAGGAAGACATTGTATAGTGCTTAGCTACCGAGGACGTGGAGGCAGTGGCACCCCAATGTCAGGATTTGACTGGAGCCATCATATTACAGATCTTGCTTGCGTGCTTCAAAACGAAGCGACCAACAAACCCGTGTTTTTAGGTTTTTCAAAGGGTGTATCCTATATGCTTGGCTATTTATCGGAGAATTTAAATATAGCTAAAGGAATTATTATTATTGATTATCCTGCAATTCACTCGAAATTAGAGAAAGGAGCTGCTCAATACTGGAGTAACATGATCTATAACGGATATCGTCTAGATAGGTATGTTAAGTCACATGCGCTAGAAGGGATAGAACTTGAATCAACTTATAAAGAATTTTACAATGTGTTCTCCAAAATAGACTGCCCAGTCTGGTTGTTTAGAGGAACGGACGAGGATTCGGATATTCCGACCAATCTCACGGATGAGGATATATTAAAATATAAATCTTCTGTAAAAGAATTAGAAATCATCGATTTTAGGCATAGTGGTCATATGATTTTAGATGAAGAGCTGGGAAAAGCTGCCTCCCATATCAAACAGATACTTGCACGGATAGATACAGAGTCTGGTGTCCAGGTGTCAAATTTTCACATACAGTGAGTTACCCATTATCAATAATTGACATACCAGAAAAATACTATCTGTGCTTTTGAAATTCAGAAAAACATCTCCCTTTAAGGAAGTGATGATATGCCTCCAAAGAATCGTTTTGCCTCTGTACAAAAATAAAATACAAATTGTACAGAGGAGTGCATAGTAAATGAATATATTAAATAAACCGGTGTTTACAAGTGAGACCATCAAAGCAATGGAAGATATGTCCTTTTTTACCCATTCTCTGATTTTTGATGACTTATTGATTGTTGCCCAAAGAGAAACAAACTGCTTTGTGTTAAGAACGAATGATGGGTTGATTGTCATTGATGCCATTTGGCCGTCGAAAGAAGCATTTGATGCAATAGTAGCCGCGATAGAGGATGTAGGATGGAATTCTGATGAGGTCAAAAAACTGATCTTGACGCATGGGCATGTCGACCATACAGGATGCGGGAAGTGGTTCGTTGAACAATGTCATGCTAAAACATACCTCTCCAAAGTAGATGATATTTTCTGGCAGGAACATCCGGCAAAACCAGACAGACCAGAAACATGGAAAGACTTCAATATTGACCACTATCTTCTGGATGGAGATACTATAATTTTAGGTGAAAAGACAATATACGTTTACGGTACGCCCGGTCATACACCGGGATGCATGAGTTATATATTCCTCGTAAAAGAAAACGGAGAAAATCATATGGCAGCCTTGTGGGGAGGGACTACACCTCCGTGGACAAAGGCCGAAGTGAGACAATACTTGAAATCATTAGATTACTTCATTGATGCGGCAACGAGCAAAAACGTAGACGTGGCTTTGAGCAATCACACGGCGATCGACAATGGGCTGGAACGCATTGCATATTCCAGAAAAAGATTTTCCTATATGCCCAATATCTATATAATCGGGCCGGACGGATTCCAAAATTATTGTCAGGTTTTTCGGACAATGAGTAATGAAATGCTGAAAGGATTATGAGCACAATGGGCAACTGCATTATTGTTATGAACTTCGCTTAATTCATGTACAGCGGACAGGCCCGGGGCTTCCGGCCACGGAACTGTCATAGCAAAAATCCTGCAATGGAGTGCGGTGGAAAATTGACAGTGGTTTCTGATACCATCATATGGGTAGAAAATGGAGGAAGAAACCATGCCAAGTAATAACAGCAAATATTCCGAGGAAATGAGAACTCAGACAGCGGAGCATATTCTGCGGAGTGGCAAGTCAGCGACCAGCGTAGCAGAGGAACTGGGAATCAATACGAACACAGTGTGCCGATGGGTAAGAGATTACCGGCGAGCTAAAGGCCTGCCCAGCTATTCAGAGGGAAAAGAGCAGCCAAAAAGCAAAAACGTATGCGGGGATATGACACAAAAGGTCAAGAAGCTCGAACAGGAATTAAAAAAGAGAGAAAAAGAGCTGAAGGACGAGCAGGAGAAGGTGGAAATTCTAAAAAAATCCCTGCACATCTTTATGCAACCACAAGGATGAAGTATGAAGCGATCAGCACATACAGGCCCGAATTCTCAGTGGGAAAGATGTGCAGGGTATTAGGGCTTAAAGAAGCGAATTATTACCGCTGGCAGCGCTACCGCAGCAAAAAGGAGATTCAGCGCCTAAAGGAATTGCAGCGGTTTGAACTGGTCGAGAGCGTTTTCAAAGAGAGCCGCGAGACCTATGGCTACCGCAAAATGCAGCGTGAACTGGCTAAGCAAGGCTTGATAACAAGCGAATACTCTGTGCGGCGCATGATGCGTGAACACGGACTATATCCTGTTACAAACATAAAATACCGTCCATACAGAAACGGAAAAACAAACGGGCAGTATAGTAAAGACCTTGTTTCTCAGCACTTTCAGATTGCTGAGAGAAACAAGGTCTGGGCAGGCGATATCACTTACATAAAAACAAGCCTCGGCTGGGTATATCTAGCCACAGTCATCGACCTGTACAACAGAGAAATCATAGGGTACTCGCTCAGCAAGAAAATTGATGCTGAGCTTGCGAAGCGTGCTCTGTCAAATGGTTTGGCTCGAAATCCCGATGTTTCAGGAGTCGTATTTCACAGCGATAGGGGCTGTCAATACAGCAGCCGAAGCTATCCATATGCTGGAGCAATACGGCATCCGCAGCAGCATGAGCAGACCGGGGTGTCCTTATGATAATTCCTGCGCTGAGAGCTTCTTTGCCACGATAAAAAAGGAATGTATTTACCGCAGGAAATATGCTACACTTGAGGAAGTTAGAACGGATGTTTTCGAATATGTGGAGTTGTTCTACAACCGGAAACGTATGCACGCGACTTTGGGCTATCTGAGCCCGGTCGAATATCGTCTGAAATATGACGGCCTAAAAACCGCATAATTCGATATATTTTAGTCGCCCATATCGGTACAAAAGTACTATCATTTTTTCGACGCAGTCCAAAATCCGCTAATGAAATCATGGATATTTTTTCCGAAATCAATGCCGACGGGACAGCGGTTATGCTCGTAACCCATGACGCAAAGGTCGCCGCCCGCACGGAGCGCGTCATGTTCATGCTCGACGGAAAAATCGTCAGCGAAATCAGCCTTCCCAAATTCGACGGAGCGGGCATCGACGCCAGAATAGAGCAAATCACGCTGAAAATGCGTGAAATCGGAATTTGATTTGGTTATTCTTGGATATGGATACTTTGTCAAAATCTATACGCACGGGATATATATTGCAAATGAAGCGATAACTTGTAAGTTTTTTAGCCGTATTTCCTATTTTAACCGCGGCCTCGGCGGATTCCGCCAAAGATTACAAGGAGGTTCAACGCCATCAATCGGCGTTGAACCTCCTTGCGGTTTAATGGAAGCGTCTGGCTTAGCATATCGGATATGGTAAAATTTCAAACATGAAAAAACGTGCTGCAATGGTTGATATTATGATTATTTGGAAGGGTTAACTACTATGCGGGAAATTTTTTATTCGGCAATAGCGATAGCGCTGCTAATGTTTTTAGTAGTGTTCTTTTCCTGCTTTTTTATTTTTAGGCGCAAGAAGATAAAAAAGTATATTCTGCTTGCTTGGACAGCGATATTTGTTTTATCGTCAGCGGTATTGGGAGTAAATGGTTACGGAATAAAATACTACGATATTCAAACGGCGGCCTCAAAAACATATACCCAAAAAGAACTCTCTGCCGATTTTGACACGCTGCAGAATAGTATCTGCAAACAAAATCCCTTGGCATTTGCAGATAAAGCAGAGGTGCTTTCTTTATTTGAAGCGGCAAGGAAAAATGTCGCCGAGGGCATGACCGAAGAGGACTTTTATCATTTTATATTGACATTTAGCCGTATAAGTATATAATGTATTATATATATAATACATTATATAGGGGGCGAGATTCAATTGTCACTTAAACACGCATTACTTGGATTTCTAAACTATCAAAGTATGACAGGCTACCAATTAAAAAAACATCTTGATGAATCTATAAGTAACTTTTGGAATTCAAGTTTAAGCCAGATATACCCGACCTTAAATCAGATGTGCGATCAGGGTTTGCTTACTGTTGAGGTACTTCAGCAAGATTGCGCTCCTAACGCAAAGGTTTATCATATTACCGACAAAGGCAAAGAGGAATTATATAAATGGCTAGCCGAGCCCATCGAATTTGAGAATATTAGAAGCGCTTTGCTGGTTAAGCTGTTCTTCGGTTCCAATATCGATAAAAGTCAAGTACTTTTTCTTTTAGAGCAGACCATGACCCATGCTTCAAATGATTTGAAGCTTAGCCAGGAAAGTAAAAAGCACTTGGAAGAAGACCATCTTTCTGTAGATAACATGAAAACTGAAGCATTTTTTTGGGCCTTAACCGCTGACTATGGAATAAAGCATTCGGAGGCAGTTATCGCCTGGTGTGAAGAGTGTGTTAGAAAAATCCAAGGAGGACTAAAGTGAAATTAATAATAATTAACGGATGCGCCAATGATAATCCGCTTCAAAACAAAGTGTTAAATTATCTGAACGAAAATGGCCTGAAAAAAGAAGATAATTGGATTAATCTGAAAAGCTCAAATTACTGTACCGGTTGTGATTACTGTCAGGAAGTTAACCCGGGTTTCTGTGCAATCGATGACGGACACAACGAAATTTTAAGGCAGTATATAAGAAGCGACAAGGTAGCTATTATCACTCCGGTTCAATTCGGCTGTTGTAATTTGATTACAAAGAATTTTATAGATAGAACCCAACCGCTATTCTTGCCTTTTCAGGTATCCAAAGACGGAAAGAGTGTGATGAAAGGACGCTATAATAAATACCCTGATTTAGTATTTATAGGCATTTGTGATGACGAAGATATTGACGTTTCCGAAACCTTTGAAAAATTTATTAAAACTTGTAATTTGTCGGCGGCAAGCAATAAGGTCGACATTAAAATTGTATTAAACAGCACAGACATTACATGCATTAAAGCATTGATGCAGTAAGGCGGGATAAAAAATGAATCATAATATTCTGGTTGTTGTCGGCAGTCCCAAGAATAAAATTGGGAATTCAGAATCAATTGCCGATTGCTTAATAGATAAATTACGAAAGAAAAGCCAAGCTTGTTCAAAAACATATTTGAGAAAGGAAATCAGGAAAAAAGATAACCTAATCGAACAAATTAATAATACTGATATAATAGTCTTATCATTACCGATATACGAAAACTCAGTCCCCGGTTTGGTTTTAGAATTCTTCGAGTTCCTTTATGAAAATAAAGAAAAATTATCTGATAAAAATCGAAAATTTCTTGTCATCAGCAACAGTGGTTTTTCTGAGCCGGAGGCGAACCTATCTGCGATAAATTGCTGCCGTATATTTGCGGAAAAAGTCGGATTCATTTGGATGGGGGGATTTGGTGTATCCCCCGGAACACTTATTGATGGCAAAAAGCTTGAAGATGCGGGCGGTACATATAAAAAGCTTGTTAAACTGTTAAGCATTATTTCAGAAAAAATTGATAAGGCGGAAGAATTATCGGAGGGCACATTTAATCTTGTCTCAAAACCGTTAATATCCCCTTTAATATACAGATTTGCTGGAAAAATGATTCAAAATGGGGCCGCAAAAAAGCTTGGAAAAGAAAAATACTACTCGACACCGCTGTTGAATGACGGGCCTCTTGTATAATAATTTCATGCTTTATATAGATAGCTATCCGAACAATCAAGTATACATGACGGCGATAGAAAAGGTCCCTATCCTCAATGCAAGGGATTTGGATGAGGATTTCCGATTGCTTGCCGAGTTTAACAGCATCGTCCTCGCCGGGCGAGAAACCGAAAAAGGCTACGGATATAAATTCGTAACCTGGCAGCGCGACTACGACGGCAAAGGAGTAGGACAGGGACACTATTATATCGACAACTACAACGACGCAAAGTATGCAAAAAGGGTTTAGATATTTATTTTCAGATGTTAACTTGTATGGAAATTGTTACTGAGATTTAGAAACGACCGGTTGCTGACGAAGTTGCCTGACCGTGATTTGACGATGAATCTATCCTTGGAAAAAGACAAGAGACGTTAAGTCAGTTGAAAAGCGGCACACATGACGAGTAACGAAAAAAATAGCCTTAAATATGCCATCGAATCATGATAGAATTACAAAAAATCAAGAAGAAGGCGATCGTATGGAAAAGATGGCATATGCGCAGATCAACGACCTAATAGGCAAGGGCTATACAAGCTTGGACGATTTTGATTCAAAAGTAGTATGCGATTGTTGGCTTGCCGCTTGGAATGCAGTCCTTAAGTTAAGGCCTGCACTTTTAAAGGGGCGGGTCTTTGTCGTTTTCGACATAATTCATGTGTTTTTTCACCACGTAAGGCCTATCCGCATATGAGTAACGCTTCCTATTAGCGTGCTTAACTAAATTTTCTTGACAGTATTGTCTTAATGCAGTAAAATGCAAGTACGTACTTGCATCAGGAGGGCAATTAATTGGATGGAACAAGTCAAAAAATAATTGATGCCACGATGGAGCTTATGAAAGAGAAGGGATATGTCGCGACAACTACAAAAGACATAGCAAATAGAGCGCACATTAACGAATGTACGATTTTTCGAAAATTCAAGAGCAAGAAGGATATTGTGCTTTCGGGAATGGGACAGGAGAAATGGCGTGCAAATGTTTCGCCAACTGTTTTTCAGGATGTGAAGTGGGATTTGCAGTCAGATCTTGAGATGTTCATGCGTAACTATTTGGAACGAATCACTCCGGATTTCGTCAGCCTTTCCATCGGGCTGCGCGCTCCGCAGATTAATGAAGCTACTATACCATATATTATGAAGATTCCGGAGGCCTTTCTCCAGTCGCTGGTTCTGTATTTTGAGTCGATGCATGAGAAAGGAAAAATAGGAGCATTTGATTTTGAATGCCTGGCTATGACGATTTTTTCATCCACCTTTGGCTATACATTTTTGAAAGCTTCTTTTGGAGAAAAATTATCAAGTGTAAAGCAAGAGGAATACATTACAAACAGCGTATCCCTGTTTTTGAGAGGGATTCAACATGAGTAGCATTTTCAATGGTACCGTCAGAATAGATGGTACCATAAAAAATAGATGTAATGCAAGCGTACACTTGCAAAACGCGGAATAGGAGGCCGTATTAATATGGACATAACAGGTGCAGAGCTGTTAGTTAAAGCTTTGAAAGAAGAGAAGGTAGATATACTATTCGGGTATCCGGGCGGTCAGGCAATAGACCTCTTTGACGCTTTATATGGTCAGAATGATATTGAGGTTATTCTGCCGCGACACGAACAGGGCTTAATTCATGCCGCAGATGGTTACGCACGTTCTACGGGAAAGGTCGGCGTATGTCTGGTTACGAGCGGCCCCGGTGCAACCAACTTAGTAACCGGTATTGCCACGGCAAATTATGATAGTGTACCGCTGGTCTGCTTCACAGGCCAGGTACCGACCAACCTAATCGGAAATGATGCGTTTCAAGAGGTTGATATTGTAGGGATCACAAGAAACATCTGTAAATATGCGGTGACTGTCCGAAGTCGGCAGGATTTAGGAAAAATCATTAAAAAAGCCTTCTACATTGCCAGAACAGGAAAACCAGGCGTTGTTGTGGTGGATATTCCCAAGGATATTCAGCGTGCCTACGGGGATGACATATACCCGGATAATGTTAATATCAGAGGATATAAGCCAAGCACTACAGTTCATGAGGGTCAAATTAAGAAAGCGATAGGAGCACTGGAGCAGGCAAAAAAACCTTTATTTTTGATTGGCGGCGGAGTCAATATATCCGGAGCCCATCAAGAAATGCAGCAGCTTGCAGAGTTAACCGGAATTCCTGTGGTTACAACCATTATGGGGAAGGGCGCCATACCGACAAGTCATCCTTTGTATGTTGGGAATATTGGAATTCATGCCGGTTATGCCGCAAATGCGGCTATCAGTGAGTGTGACGTATTATTTTCCATCGGGACGCGTTTCAACGACCGAATCACAGGAAAAACCGATACCTTTGCAAAAAATGCGACGCTGATTCATATTGATATAGACCCGGCATCCATATCAAGAAATATTGCAGTAGATATCCCGATTGTTGCGGATGCGAAGAAAGCAATTGAAGTATTGCTTCAAAAAGTAAATCGTCTGGACTGTAAGGATTGGCTGAAACAGATTGCCGAATGGAAAGAAGCTTATCCCCTTACCATGAAGAAGGGCGGCCTGACTCCGCAGCTGATCATCGAACACATCAATCAAAACTTTCAAAACTCAATCGTAGTGACCGATGTGGGGCAGAACCAGCTTTGGGCCACTCAATTTCTGGAACTGGATGAAAACCGACAACTGCTGACATCGGGGGGCTTGGGGACGATGGGCTATGGCTTCCCTGCTGCTCTGGGGGCTAAGTTGGGAAATCCCCATAAGGATGTCATCGTAATTTGCGGGGACGGCGGAGTACAGATGAATATTCAGGAGATGGCAACAGCCGTCGTTCAGGAGCTTCCTGTGATTATATGTATTCTTAATAACGGTTTTTTGGGCAATGTGAGACAATGGCAGGAAATGTTCTATCATAAACGGTATTCCAGTACCTGCCTGCGGTATCGAAAATGCTGTGAGGCTGATTGCAGTAATCCCGGAAAGAACTGCCCGGTGTATACTCCGGATTTTATCAAACTGGCGGAAAGCTACGGGGCATTCGGTATTCGTGTGACGCATACAGAAGAGATTAAGGCGGCGTTTCAGGCTGCGAAAAACAACCTCTCCGCCCCTACTGTGATTGAATTTATTATTGAACCAGAGGAAAACGTCCTGCCCATTGTTCCGACAGGAAGTCCGCTTAGCGAAATGATTATGGAGTATTAAACCAAGGAGGAGTTTTTTGTGAAGAAGCGATGGCTCTGTCTGTTTGTAGAAAATGAAATCGGTGTGCTTGCTCGTATCTCAGGACTGTTTTCAGGAAAATCATACAATCTGGATAGTCTTACGGTAGGTACCACCGAGGATGAAACAATTTCAAGGATGACAATTAGCCTGTATAGCGATGATCAGATATTTGAGCAGATCAAGAAGCAATTGAACCGAACGGTCGAGGTCATAAAGGTAATAGATTATACAGATATCTATATACATAGCAAAGAAATTGTGTTTTTAAAGGCAACAAAGTGCTCGGAAGCTGATAAAACCGAGATTTTTCGATTCGCACAGGTATACGGAATAAAAGTACTGGATTTCAGCAAAACAACCGTCTTGTTGGAATGTGTACAGACAGAAAGCGAAAATGATAAGATGATAAAATTATTGAGTGGGCGTTTTGATAATCCGGTTGAAATTGTCAGGGGCGGAAGTGTAGCCGTAGAAGCTGTATAAAAATTTTATTCCTCAGGTAAGGTGCTTTTATGTTGATCAACATTTAGAATTTGCCAGCGTTTGCAGTCTGCGTTTTGGGTCATTTTTGCCCGGCGTTGACACATCCATATAATAGGTAATATCTGGGCGGAATTAAATGAACAATAGAATACTGGAGTGCGGTGGAAAATTGACAGTAGTTTCTGATACCAGCATAAAAAAGGAATGCATTTATCGCGGGAATTATCGTGCACTTGAAGAAGTAAAACTGATATGTTCGAGTATGTGGAGCTGTTTTACAACCGGAACCGGAAACGTATGCACGCATCTTTGGACTATCTTAGCCATGTCGAATATCGCCTGAAATATGTCGGCCTAAAAACTGCATAAGTCATTATATTTTAATCGCCTATATCGGTTTAAAAGTACTATCATTTTTTCGACGCAGGCCACTTTTCATAATGCTATTCAAGCGTGGCTTCAAAATCTGATAATCTGCAAAGGATATGTTGTACTTGAATTCATGTCGACAAGTGCCTTTCATCGGCTTACTCCTTTTATTGCTATACCATTAAGTGAATTTTACTTATCACGTTGTATCGATTCTCGACATGGGAACTTTCTTATCGACATTAGTCCTTCCATGAGGTAGGTATATACTTTAAGAACAGGTGGGCGGCCGGCCAGCCAGTAGCTGACTTCGGCAAGCAGTACGCCGCCGGCAACATCCCAAAACACATGCTGCTTTGTCGTCAATGTGGATAAAAACACCGCAGCCGCCATTAAACATGAACTGCAGCGGTACCACTTGGGTATATTTTGTTTTCCCCGTATCCCAATATAGCATAGCCAGCTAACAAGACAATGAATGGAGGGAAATAGATTGCTGGGGGCATCGATCTGATATAGTAATCGCATTAGATTGTCCCAAATCGTCTGGCCATTCACACTGGGGCGGATATTGGTGGTGGGAAGCAGAATGAAAAGCACAAGGCATACGGTTTTCGCAAGAAAGTCAGCACAAAAAAAGCGGTATGCCAGCGCCTTTTTCTGACGAGCGCAAAGCGTGTAGTTTACTGCCCAATAAAAATAACAGCCAAAATAAATGAATACTGTCCAAGGAAGAAACGGCACCAGTTGGTCAAGGCAAATCTCAAGATTATGGTGAGGCAAGCTTCTAGCAATTAAGTTTCCACCCAAATAAACGATCTGATTCCAAACGACTGCCACAATTAGGAGTGTACATATCTGGTTTCGACTGGTGTAGGAATTTTTAATATTCATGAAGGCTGTTTTTGTGGCGTGCCGATCCACATTCCCTGCTGGACGCGTACTTCCTTGCCTTCAGCAAGCGCCTGTACCATGTTGGGCAACAGGCAGATGCGATCCTTATGAAACAACAGTACAATGGTAGAACCAGCCAGCTCGAAGTGTCCCATTTCAATTCCTTTTCGGAAACGGGCGTTCTGCCGTTCGTTAAAGATGCCACCAACGATTAAAGCACCAATCTCAGTCTGAACTACCGGACCAAAGTGTTCGGTTGCCAGAAGTGTCCAGACACGACGATTAAGGATATAGACCGGATAGGTTTCGCATGCTATGGGCTGAACACTGTGCAGCATACCTGGAATAAAGTGATTTTCTCCCTGATATCCGTCATCTATATAGCAGTAATGATGATAATCTGAGGCACTCAGTCGAAAAATCAGACAGTCACCGCCGCGAAAGCTTTGGCTCAGCTCTGCGTCTTGCAGCAGATCACACAAACGATAATGGGAACCCTTAATCAAAAAGCTACTGTCTTCACGGATGGGATAGGCGCTGAGCCAACCATCGCACGGGCTTATCAGGTGATCCGGCGTAATATCAATACCCTCCGTATATCTCGTCCGCACAAAGAAATCGCGGAAGGAGCCAAATGCTTTTTGATGTGATGGCTCAATAAGGATTCTATGGTGTTTTGCATACCAGCCAATGAGCGGACGGGAGTAGGAGGACCAGAGAAAGTTTGCAGCGAAACGGTCCAAATGGCTCTTCTGTACCAGGATTAGGATGCCGCGGCCTAGTTTCGTTCCATAAAGAAAGCGGATGACAGCTGTGTTTTCATTCATAAATTCGCCCCCGCAAACAGTATGAACAACTCTGCACCTCCGCAGAGGAGCATAACAATTTTTCCCGGCAGCGCAGGTTTTTTTAGTCTAAATGGCGTTACAAAGGCTACAGCCATGACTAGCAGAATCACAGGTCCCAGCTTGTCCAACGGCCAATTGTTGACTTGGCCCAGACCAATCAAGGCGGGAATGACTAAAGCTGCAGTGGTAACCGGCAAGCCAAGATAAACTTCCCTAGGCTCCTGAGTGCAAGCCTGCCGTTCCTCCTCATCCACATTGAACCACGACAAACGAATCAACGCGCAGAGTAAGTACAGACCTGCTATGTAGAAACTGGAGTTGCTTCCCGACGAGGTAATGTAAATGATAACAGCCGGCAAGGCTCCAAAACAGATTAGATCACTCAACGAGTCAATTTGTATTCCGAATCGCTTCTCTTTGGCCGTCCTCGTTTTTGTTGATGCAATTTTGCCATCGAACATATCGCACACGCCGGATATCATCAGACAAACCAATGCCGAATGAATGGATCCATTCAAAGCAAACGTGATTCCCGAAAAGGAGATCAGCATCCCAAGGTAAGTGAGAATGACTGTGTAGTTGTAGACACCGAGCATATAAAATTCCTCCTATGTTAGATACGCGAAGAAGACACTGTATGCCAAAATGCACCAGGGCTTAGCTGAAATAATGATCCATATAAACTTCTTTGCCGACATTCCTGTGAGACCGGAAAAGTAACACAGAAAGTCATCCGGAGCCAGTGGGAGAAGAATGGCCAGAAATAAAACCACGGTATAGCTTTTCTTTTTGTTCACCCATTCTACACAGGCGTCGTATTTTTTTGCTGGGACCATCTGCCTGACAAGTCCCACGCCAAACCGCCTTGCTAGAAGAAAAGCGATTATAGAACCCGCACTGATGCCAATATAGTTACAACAAAAACCGCCGAAAGCACCAAACAATCCGGCTCCTACGATACACCCAAAAAACCCTGGAAGTACCGGCAAAACGACTTGAAGCGCCTGAATCACGGTCAGAATAATGGGGGCATATATGCCGAAACTGCTGATATATGTCTGTAAAGTTTGAACTGAGCTGAAATGCCCGCTCAAATAACCCTTGATTAAGAAAACTGCCGACAATACGAGCAGACAAATCAGCAGGCCAGTCAGAATGTTCTTTAGTTTTTTGGCATTTGGATCCATGCACGGGCCTCCGATGTGTCTTTATTTGACTGGAGTGCGGCAGAGGGCGATTCATAGCGCAGCGACTAATCGGTCACCCTCACTGAATATTGCTTCAGTATAATAACGACTTCTTAATTTCACCCTATACAGCTTCTTAAGAAATCTGAATTATGCAAATTGTATCTATGAAATATTTTCGGAACCCGATATAATGAATGTATGTGAAATGCCGGGACGATGAGTGAGGTGATTACCGATGGAAGTGCAAAAGATTCTATATGCGGATGACGATTCTGAAATCCGTGAGGTGCTGCGCCTCCTCTTAACCAGTGAGGGTTATCAGGTTCTGGAAGCTTCCAACGGGGCAGAGGTGCTAGAACAGTTAGATGATTCCGTGGATCTTGTAATTTTGGATGTAATGATGCCGGGATTAAGTGGCTATGTTACCTGTGCAGAGATTCGGAAACGCTCAGCCATCCCAGTGCTTTTCCTAACGGCAAAGTCTCAGGATTCCGATAAAACCCTAGGCTTTTCCGTGGGAGGCGACGATTACCTAGTCAAGCCGTTTTCGTACAGCGAGTTAATTTCACGGGTTAAAGCTATGCTGCGCCGCTATTATGTTTATGGTGCCAAGCAGACTGAGCAGGGTGGTATCGTCCGATGCTGCGGTACCATCCAAATCAACCCCAGTCAATGTATGGTGTGGCAGAATGGCCAGGAAGTCATATTGACAGATATTGAGTATCGCATATTGCTTCTTCTGGCTTCCCACCAGAAAAAGGTGTTTTCAGTCCAGAATATTTATGAGAGCGTCTGGAACGAACCTTATTTTTACAGCTCTAACAATACGGTGATGGTGCATATTCGAAATATTCGCCGCAAATTGGATGATGATCCGCAAAACAGCCACACCATCCAAACCGTTTGGGGAAAGGGGTATCGCATTGAGTAAACTGCGACACAGTCTGAGCGCCCAGCTGTTTTGTAGCGTGCTACTGTCCCTTCTAGCAGCGGCGTTGGTATTCTACCTCTGTTTTATACTGGGAAATCAGGTTTTGGATAAAACGGTCTATGGGCGTCCGTTTATGAACAAAATGGCGGATAAGCAATTTTCAAATCTGCAAAATTATGTACAAGAAGAGCAGGTTACCCCGAAGAACCTCCACCCGCTTGATGTCTGGTGCAGCCGAGGCGACAAAGTCTACCTGACCATTTATCTGGGTAATCGTATTCTATATGAATCCGTCACCTTCTCCGAAGGGACACTTAATCCTAATGAATTTGATCCATCCATAGAAAACCCCGACATGGAACACACCTTGGTTTTCAGCGACGGTTCCTCGTCTCGGGCGTTTCTTTATTATTACACCGGCGATGCCTATTATTATTGGGTTATTGTCCTTTCTGGGTTGGCATCCTTCGTTGTCTTTTCCCTGTGTTTTATTACCTTCGTCCACATAAAGCTGAAATACATCAAGCACTTAAAGACGGAACTGGACATTTTGGCTGGTGGTGATTTAAGCTACCATGTCAACATAAAGGGCGAAGATGAGCTGGGCGAGCTGGCAGCCGGCATTGACCAAATGCGCAAATCTATTGTGATTCACCAGTCCACAGAGGAGGAGATGCGCTCAGCAAACTCCCAGTTGGTAACTGCTATGTCCCATGACCTGCGAACCCCTCTGACATCCCTACTCGCTTATCTGGAGCTGATGGAACGGGGCAAGTATGAGAGCGAGGAACAGCTTCGCCACTTCATTAGTCGGAGCTTGGAAAAGACTCTTCGGATCAAAGCCATGGCAGATAAGCTGTTTGAGTATTTTTTGGTATATTCATCTGAGTGGGAACAGTCCAGTACAGAGCTTACAGATGCTGCAAGCCTATTCCAACAATTCTGGGGCGAGTACGCCTTTTCTCTGGAGAGCAATGGACTGCAGGTAATCAGTGATTTTGGAAATTTAAAGGGGCAAATCCAAGTCAATATTGACCTTTTGAGGCGAGTCTTTGATAACCTTTACTCCAACATTTTAAAATATGCTAACCCTCAAAAGCCTGTTGAGCTATCCTACTGGCTGGAAGGAATACAGGTGCGGCTTAAGCTTTTAAACAGCATCTCTGACCAGCGGGATCAAAAAGAGAGTACAAACATCGGGCTTAATACCTGCGCCCGCATTATTCAGTACCACAAAGGTACCTTTATGACGGAAGAAAAAGATGGCTGCTTTTGCGTTACCATCACTCTTCCGCTAGCAGAATAAAAGAAGACTGCATCGGAAATCTATTTCGGATTACCGGCGCAGTCTTTTGTATGACGGGACATTACAATAAGTATTGTCCCGTGCTCTTATTTTTCATAGCCTTTTCAAAGCGGAAGAAGGTTTCCGTTCCCAGTGTCGGCTCGCCATCCGGGCATTCGGAGTGCGCTATGTTGGGATCGATATGGTGTTGGTTATAAAACTCCACAATGTGAAAGCCGCACTTGTTCACATAGAAGTGAATATTTCGCTCCTCAAAGTAAGGCGTTGCAGTTTCCCACACCAGGGTGTCCGGGTACTTCGCTTCTATGGCCTTCCAGGCTTTCAAGCCCAGCCCATGGCTTTGGTGCTCTCTGGATATGAAAAACAGCTCAAGAGCGTTGTGCTGGGTCTTTTCATCAATTCCCAGGACCACGCCGCCTACCCGCCGGCCATCCAAGAGTATGTGGTAAACTGCCGAGTTAGGAGCATCAAAGGATTCCCACACATCACGATCGGATGGTATAGGCTCGCCACTCTGCGGGCCAAAGGCTTCCACCACTGCAACGGCAAAGGCTTCCTGTAAATTCTTGCAGAACTCCGCCAACTCAGAGCGGCTCGCCGGCTCCAGCACAACATCCGGTTTCTTTTTCATGTTTGTATCGCCTCGTTCTTATATTTTACGTAACAGTTTAAATTTGCTCATCCTTGACTGCTGTAATCCTCCTTTGGAGGTTTATTTTTATTATTTGACAAAGTTCTTAATAATTCAGTAGCCTATTCCTTAATAATTCTTAATCTATCCAACGCGAAGTTGACTATCCTTCGCTCTTGCGGTGAACGAATAATCTTAAGAATAATTCAGAACTTCATCTGTTGAATATTAAGCTTTTTCATAGACAATAAACTGAGCTATAAATATGCAAAGTAAGGCGACTAAATGATGTAATCCTTCATGCGGTGAAAGCTGGCAGAAAACTTGCCCTGTTAAGAATCATTAAGAATTTTAGTCCTAAAGGATTAAGAACTTACCAATAGAATGGCAAATATCAGGAACAAGCTAGCCCTTGTTCAGAACGCTTGAAAGGAAATCATAAGATGAGCACGGCAAAAAAAGGAGCATTCATAATAGGTTGTTTAATCGTTCTTGCTCTTGGTAGCGTTACGTTCGTCTTTAAACGCAAGAAAATTCCTTCAAGCGGCAGGAACTGCTAGTTCGCCCTGAACATTTTATTGAAAAGGAGTACCTATAATGAGTATCAAGGTAAACAACAAGTTCAAAAGCGCGGCGGCAATTGCCCTCGCCATGATTGTCTCTGTGTCTGCTTTGACGGGCTGCGCAGGAAACAATAATAAGCCCGCAAAAGAAGGCACCACTCAGAGCCAAACGCAGTCCGAGAATAAGAAGGACGCTACCAAGAAGAATACCACTAAAAAGGACGCCACAAAGAAGGACGCGACCAAGAAGGACGCGACCAAGAAGGATGCTGCCAAGGCTGAGACCACAAAGAAGGACGCGACCAAGAAGGATGCTGCCAAGGCTGAGACCACAAAGAAGGACGCGACCAAGAAGGATGCTGCCAAGGCTGAGACCACAAAGAAGGACGCGACCAAGAAGGATGCCGCCAAGGTTGAAACCACAAAGAAGGACGCGACCAAGAAGGATGCCGCCAAGGTTGAAACCACAAAGAAGGACGCGACCAAGAAGGATGCTGCCAAGGTTGAGACCACAAAGAAGGACGCGACCAAGAAGGATGCTGCCAAGGTTGAGACCACAAAGAAGGACGCAACCAAGAAGGATACCACCAAGGCTGAGACCACCAAGAAAGACGCAACCAAGAAGGATACCACCAAGGCTGAGACCACCAAGAAAGACGCAGCCAAGAAAGATGCCGCCAGCAAAAGCAATACCGCAAGCAAAGGCACGAGCAAGGCAGGCTAAATATATTTCTAATACCCTCTGCGAAATGCGTAGGGGGTATTAGTGTTATTCCATCAAAAGAAGGTTAGTTACAATGGACACACAGACAATTATGGTTGTAGATGATGATACCGACATTCGAGAGGGCATCCGCATTCTGCTTAACGGGGAGAACTATACCATTTTGGAAGCCGAGAGCGGGAAACGTGCGTTGGAACTGCTGTCCAACAGCATAGACTTGGTGATTTTAGACATTATGATGCCTGAAATGTCAGGCCTGCGTGTCTGTGAGGAAATACGCAAATCCTCAGCTGTTCCGATTCTATTCCTAACGGCTAAGGCCCAAGAATCAGATAAGCTGATTGGACTGACCGCCGGTGGAGACGATTACCTGCCAAAGCCCTTTTCTTATTCTGAATTGAGCGCCCGAGTCAAGGCATTGCTCCGTCGATATTGTGTCTATCGCGGCAAGGCGCAGGCCGGTGCCATGAGCAAAGACAATATGCTTTCTGCACGCGGTGTCAAAATCAGTTTGGATTATAATCAGGTGTGGATTCATGGCAGCGAGGTTGAATTGACAGAGATAGAATATAAAATCTTGCGCTTACTGATGCAACATCCTCAGCGAATATTCTCGACTCAAAGCATCTATGAGAGCATCTGGAACGAGCCTTATTTTTATATCTCAAACGGAACGGTTATGGTACACATTCGAAAGCTGCGCGTCAAAATCGAAAATGACCCGCAGGAACCTCAATACATAAAAACTGTTTGGGGTAAGGGCTATCGCTTTGAGGTAAATGGTTATGAAGATTAAAAAGCCCGGCCTTGCAGCACAGCTTAGTTTTTTGCTTGCACTGGCAGGGGCGGTCGGCGTATTGTTGTTCTGCTCTCTATATTTCGGAGGCCGCTCTTGTATTGAGCATTATTTTGAAGATTCCAATTTTCAAGAGCATATCACAGAAAAAAGAATCTCAAACCTGCAGGAATATGTTAAGAAATACAATTTATCTACAAAGGATACGGCACAACTTACCCGCTGGGTGAAAAAGCAGCCCTTGATCTTAATGGAAATCTACCGTTCAAATATTCTGCTCTATACATCCTCCGCGCCCGATAAACTGATTGACGGGCAAAACGAAATGGAGGCACCCTATTACGACTGGGTGTCTTATTACCACATTTCATTTGCGGATGGAATGACCGAGGTGGCAATCTATGCTGATGATACCTACCGCTGGTTCAACTATCTGACCATCGGGTCACTGGTCCTTGCTCTGCTGCTGTTTCTGTTCATTTTCCTGCGGGGATGCCGCGGCCTTGTACGCTATATATGTCAGCTCTGTGTCGAGATACAGGCTATGGAAGGCGGTGACCTGGATGTGCCCATAACACTGAAAGGAGACCACGAGCTTACCAACTTGGCTAAGAGCCTTAACTCCATGCGGTTTGCTTTTAAAGAGCAGCGGGAGCGGGAAGTAAATATCTTCCGTTCTAATCAAACAATGATTACTGAGATGTCCCACGATTTGAGAACTCCGCTGACAACTCTGCAAATTTATACGGATATCCTGCGGTACAAAAAATACGATCCAAGCAAGTTGGATGATTACTTGGAGAAAATCGACGCAAAGGCCTGTCAAATAAAACAGCTATCTGAAAACATCTTCGAATACTCACTGGTCTCAAAACATCAGATGATTTGTTTAGGCAATCCGGAATCATTCCGCGAGGTGTTTCATGATGTACTATCAGAAGCCGTCGCCTATCTTGGGCAAAAGGGTTTTACTTTTGACTTGGGACTGGAATGGCCTAAAGTCGAGATTTCAGTATATGCTCAATATGTTAAGCGCTTGATAGATAACGTAGCCTCAAATATAATCAAATATGCTGATCCGTCAACACCTATACAGATTAAAACGCTTGTCCTGGATGGTGCCGTAAACTTATCCTTTAGAAACGCTGCCCAAAACGAGTCGACTAAACAGGACGGAGCACACATCGGTATTTCCAATATGCAGACCATGATGGAAAAGATGAATGGCCTCTGCTTGATTACACATACAGAGAAGATTTTTGAAGTCGAATTTCGCTTTCCCATTTGTTAAATTAAAAAATGACACACATAGCTTAATAGAAAAGAATTCATAAAATCGAAAATGTATCTCGTGAAGCCAGCTGATGTAATTATTGGCTCTGTTACAACAAAAGGTTGATTTTACGAACAATTATTCGAATGACTCCAAATTATGTGTTATGAGTTAGGTCGGAATCGTAATAAAAAACAAACAGAAGGTTAATTCAGTTATAAGGGAGGTAATGATATGAAAAAGCCAATTACTATGATACTTTTACTGTTAGTTCTTGCATCTGTTTTAGTGGGATGTTCAAAGAACTCTAAAACAACTGAACAACACATATCTGTTGGTACTTATGTATTGCAAAAATCAGAAGAGACTGTATGGCCTGAACCCGAAAAACTAAACCAATAGGAATGTTAGTCACGAAATGATATAATAAAAAACAAGGACGTGATTGACATGAAAACGAGATTCACAGAAGAGCAAATTATCAAGGTTTTGAAAGAGCACGAAGGCGGAAAACGAGCAGCAGATATTGTACGCGAGCACAACATTACCGAACAGACGTTCTACCGCTGGAAGAGCAAGTACGGCGGCATGGAAGTCAATGAGGCAAAGCGCCTTAAGCAGCTTGAAGAAGAAAACCGCCGGCTTAAAGAGCTGGTTGCGGACTTGTCTCTGGACAACCGCATTTTGAAGGATGTGCTCTCAAAAAACGGATAAAGCCTGCCGACAAGCGTGAAATCTCCTGTAGAATACAGGAAGAATACCAAATCAGTGAGCGCCGGGCGTGCAGGCTTATGGAATTAAGCCGAAGCAGTAAAAGATATGTACCCGTTGAAAAGACCGAGGATGCTCTTATAACGGAGCGCCTTATGGCCTTGTCCGCAAGGTGGAAGCGATTTGGCTATCGTCGACTGAATGTTATGCTTGAACGGGAAGATATTCATATAAATCACAAAAGAACCTATCGGCTTTATAGAGAAGCTGGTTTAAGCCTCAAGAAACGCAGCAAGAAGAAAAGATACGAAAAGCGCGGAATGCCGGACAGAACAATATCTGCGCCGAACCACCGCTGGTCCATGGATTTTGTCAGCGACCGTACCCGCAACGGCGGAAACCTACGCATATTAACACTGATTGATGAAGCAACCAGAGAGTGTCTGGCCTTGGAAGTAGATACATCTCTGACTGGACGAAAAGTAGCCGCCATACTTAATAGGACCGCTCTGTTCCGTGGCCTGCCGAAAGAAATGCTGACGGATAACGGCTCTGAGTTCACGGGAAATGTTTTAAACGCATGGGCACACGACAGAGGGGTAGAACACGTCTTCACCGACCCGGGCTGCCCTACACAAAACGGTTACATAGAGAGTTTTAACGGGAAACTGCGAGATGAGTGTTTAAATCAAAACTGGTTTTCCAATCTATACGAAGCGAGAGATATTATCGAGCAGTGGAGGATGGAGTACAATCATCTGCGTCCCCATTCGTCACTCGGCAACCTTACCCCAGAGGAATATGCAGCAAAGCTGGCAGGAAGTTACTAACATTTCACCTGGTCGAACTTTGGGGGCAGGTCATGTAAAGCCATCTGTGTCACTGAAAGAACATAACCAATTCATCTTTAATTACTCAGCTTTAAGCAGTTATATTCCTATAGGTTCTTATGAAGTAGCTGATGGCATTTTGACACTTAAAACAGATAACGGTAAATATAAATATCTATTTATAGTCAAAGATAACACTTTAATTTTTAATGCAGCTAAATTGTCAGAAATTCCATCATTTGCTAATATTGCTGACGGTTCAATTTTCAAATAATGGACTGCATCGAAATTATGAGAGTGGGATTGCTCGAGCATATTCATAGGAATTAGAAATTGTCCGCCAAACATCTTGATGCATCTTAACGCGAAAAGTATGCACTAGTTATGCCCGGTTATCAAGCGCTTGCGGGTTCGGCCGTGTAGACCTCCAAAACCGTAGGCCGAGGGTTCGATCCCTTCTGCCCCTGCCACAACAAGTCCGCAAACCCTTGGAATTCCTAAGCACACTGAAAAACCCCTGCTTTTTTCTGAAGCAGGGGTTTTTCAGCATAATTATTCAGTTTAGGCTACAGTTAAAATCGCAAATGAAGCGGCAAAAAACAAAGGAAACAAAAGACGGCTTTATCAAGCCGCATTTTTCTCCATTAATTTTACCATTCTCTTGACATTAACAGCGAAGGCGGTAAAGAATGTCTGTAACCGCATGGCTTCAAGACCCGCGGAGTCTGCTGTGCGCAGTCCGTGAGCCTGTTTGAGTTCAGCATTTTTCTCTTCTATTCGATATCGGATTTCCAGCCGCCTGCCGAATTCCTCTGTCTGCTCAAATTCCAGACGTGCCTTATTTTGCTCGTTTAAAGCAGTGACGCAGTATGTGTTTTCAGATTTACGAACAGCCGGGCATGAAGCTTCTAACGGACAGTTTTTGCATTTTCTTTTGCTGAAAATATATCTGTAAAAAGCATTTCCGCTTTCAAGTTCCCTTTTATCCGCACGTGCGGCCAATTCGCCTGCCGGACATTGCATGGTCCCGGCATCCTTGTTGTACTCAAAGCCGTCGTTTTTCGGAGCTGCCAATCCGGCAATCACAGGATTGGATTTGGCAATCAATGTGATTTCGTCCCCACAGTATTCAAGATTATCCTTGCTGACAAATGCCATATCTCCGATGACTTCTTTTACCTCGATACCGTTTGTCTTCGACTTTTCAATAAGGGTTTGGAGCTGCTTGCCGTCGGGCGCTTCTCCGCTCGTGACTTCTATTCCCGCAATAATTCTTTCTTCTGTCATTGCAAAGTGGTTTTTGTAACCATAAAAGGTGCTGTTTGCTTTTTTGTGACCAAAACGAGCGTCCTCGTCATCTTTAGAACGGATTTCTCGAATACGGTCTGTTTCCAATAGTTCTTTGATGCGTTTATAAAGCTCAATTAATTGGGCGTTTTCGCTTTGCAATATTTCTGTACCTACATTTTCGAGCAGCTGACGTGTATATTCAATTTCATCTGCCAATTCCGCAGTTGCGCTTGGCTTTTCAGGAAATTTCTCAGCTAGCTCCACCATCTCCCGATATATCTCTCGGCGCAGTTGTTTGCTCAGTTCCCGCAAAACCTGGGTTACTGTTTTTGGCCGCACCGACGCATTCGTGTGAGTGGAATCCACAATTATTGCTGTGGACTTAATAAGTTTCTTTTCTATTGCCTGACGAATGGCTTCTTTGAGCATTTCATCAAGAATATCCTCTGTAATGCGTGTTTTGCGGAATTTTGTGAGCAGACTGGGGTCTATAATTTCATCTTCCGGGTTCATATCCAGAAAATATTTGTATGCCATATCTGTCTGTGCGCTTCCTATCAGTCGCTCATCCGACAGATCATACAGCTTCTTCAAAAACATCAGTTTGAACATCATCTCGGGCTCTTTGGCTGGGCGACCGAAATTCTCACAATACTGTTTCCGAAGCATCGGATTTACAAAGCTGAAATCTATGTTTTCCTTGATCTTACTCAATATATGATCTTTGGGCACAACAATGTCATATAGGCCCTGATATGGCGATAATATTAGTTTCATCTGCCCACTATCTCTAAGCATTCCCAATTCCCCCAGCGCTACTCTTTATGCTTAATTATACCATAAACATGCGAAAAAGTCCGACTCTCGTTTGAGAGTCGGACTTTTTCAGTGCGCTGGTAATTCCAAGGGTTTGCGGACTTGTGTTATTTGTAGGCGAATTGTAAGAAGTGTTAGGTGACCCGTAATTTGACGGTTACGTTTATAATGGGTTTCTTTTTCTTTTAGATGAGCCCGGACTTCTTAAGAAGCCTTTCCAACATTACCGCTACCTCGGCACGGGTTACGTTATCTTTTGGCGCAATCGCGCTGCTGCCTGTTCCGGTGACAATACCGGTCTTGAGGCAGGCCGCAATACTGCCTTTGGTATAGCTTGAAACTGCCGTCCCGTCCTTGAAAGCGCCTATCAGTGTAATAATATCGCTCTCCGTCAAGGAAACTTCGAGGCCTGTAATACTCATTGCTCTAGTCAGCATGGTCATCGCCTGCTCACGGGTGATAAAATCGTTCGGGCAGAAGCTGGACGCGCTGTACCCTTTGACAACCCCATAGGCTGTCGCCGTTTCAATATATCCGCAATACCACGCTGACGAACTGACATCGCTGAAGCTTTTTTCTCCCGAGCCCGGAGCAAGACCCAGCGCTTTTACCGCAATAGCCGCAAATTCAGCCCGGGTAATGTAGTTGTCGGGATTGTATTTTCCGCTGTCATCGCCGGTAACAACCATCCTTGAGCCCATATCGTTAATTGCGCTCTTTGCCCAGTGATTTGAGACATCAGCAAACTCAAGAGGATGCCAGACAACTGTGTAAGTGCTGTTCGTCAAGCTGCTTATTTTAGCATAATACTTTCCGTCTTTCTGTATTACCTGCGTCGGCACGTGGTAGGTTGTTCCGTCCGGCTTTACCACTACACCCGTTGTGATTTTTGTAGGATCAATGCTGCCGGGAATTTCGATTAATCTCTCAACATAGGTGTTGAAGCTGTTCACATCGACGGTTTTTCCGTTGTAAGAACAACTAATTGTGAAATCCACAGCGGGAACGACAATATCCATTTGGCCTTTTTCCGTTGCACTCGCTACAACCTGTGTCATACTTGCGGACGGCTCTGCAATTGAAACGCTAACCTTGATATCCGACAGTGTAACTGAGGTTCCAAGTTGTACAGAAACCTTGTCGATGTCAATTTCTGATGCAGGCAGGGCATAGCTCGCGGAGTCTGTTTTAATCACGAGTGTGGCGTCCTTTTTTTCCATGCTCTTTACCAGATCGCCCGTCAGAACGCCTGATGCGGTATCGGCTCCGCCTGTTACAGGAATTGTCACGGTTGCTCCGCTTGTTGCTGTATCAAGTATTTTTTCGAGTTTCTGGGTATCCACAGTTACCGTAGTCGTCGACTTTCCGTTGGCATCGGTAGTTGTTGCCGCGGTTCCTGCCGTCTGTGTTTCGCCGTTTACCAGAATGGTGGAGCCGGGGCTTGTTATGGGGCTGGAGAAATTTCCCGGGTAGTACACGGCCACTGCTACACTATCAAAACCGGATGCCCACTTAAGCTGAGGATAATAAATATATCCGTTTGAGCTTGCCTGTGTTTTCCATTTGGAACTATAATCCAGCTGCATCTTGTTCTCGGTGTCGGTTCCGGTCATTTCAGCTGTGGTAAGACCGGTTACGGATACAGCGCCGGAAGCTGTATTGTTATTGTAACCGACCCCCGTTGTCTGGCCTGAGGTCTGATTATCAAAATACCCGGCGGTAATCGTGGCGCTGGTATCATTATATCCTGCAAGCCCACCGATACAATTAATCCCGCTGCCGCTGCCGGAAACTCCGCCTGTGGAATATGAAGTATTGGTAATGCCATAGTTACAGCCAAGCAAACCGCCTAAATAAAGCTCATCGGTTGCACTGCCATTAACAGAACCTCTGGAATAGCAGTTTTCCACTCTTCCGGAACTGTATCCCGCTAAGCCTCCAAAACAGGCGTAGGGAGTTGAAGCGCCGTTGTTGGAAACAGTACCTGTAGCATAGCATTCGCCAACGGTTCCATTATTGTACCCCGCCAAACCGCCGGAATAGGTCGAACCAGTACCGTTTCCGGAAATGCTACCCGTGGCACAGCAGCCTGTAATCGTGGAATCCGTAACGGTGGAACCGATTCGGTTTTGCCCAACAATCCCACCGATAGATAAACTAATACCGATTCCAGAGACATTTCCGCTTGCGTGACTGTTTTGAATTGAAGACTGGAAGTTATATCCAGCAAGTCCGCCGACGTAAGTATATGCTTTTGTACCTCCAGATGAGGATGTACCCTCCGCAGAGCAGGTAGATGAGCTGTCTTTAATCGTACTTAAAAGCTGATTCATTCCTACGAGTCCGCCGACATAAGCCCGCGTTATTGCCGTAGACGTAGCTGTGGCAGTTCCTGCTACGCTTCCTGAAGAACTGCAGCTTTCGATACTGCTTGCGGAACCGCAAAATCCGACAAGCCCTCCGATAAAAGCATACGGAGTCATGCTGCTGCTTTCCGCTGATATGGTACCTGTCGTTGTACAACTGGCAGTGCAGTTTTTAATTATATTGCTTTTAGCGCCATCTCCTCTGCTGCCGCCTACAAGTCCGCCGATGTTTATCTGTCCTTTAGAACTGCAGTCCTTAGCGGAAGCATTGCCTGACACGGTGCATTCTGCCGAGCAGGATTCAATACTGCCAGTATAGCTCATTGCCGCTATTCCACCCAAATAGGCGTTTGGTTGATTGGTTTCTGTTGAAACCGTTCCGTAAATTCCGCTGCTGCTTAAACTGCACTTTGAGGCACAGTTGCTGATAATTCCGGCATAGTTGATTGCCGAAATACCTCCTACATAGATGCCTGAATTTTGTGTTCCGGTTGCTGCTGTAGCAACACCTGTCAGATTGCCGGTTGCGGAACAGCTTGCTATTGTTCCGTAATTCCACGCCGCTACAGAGCCTATATAAACATCGCCGGCACAGCTGTTATTTACGTTACATGAAATTACCAGATTTTGAACAGTACCATCACTGCCGATATACCCGAACACGCCTACATTTGCCTTACCTGTATTGGATATATTAAGCGTAACCGTATGGTCGGTACCTTTAAAGGTTCCACCGAATTTGTAAGTGTCGGTTCCTATAGGCGTCCATTCTTTCCCGTTCAGGTCAATGTCAGCACCGAGAGTTATCGTATCTCCGATGAAAGTATCTGTCCCCGCATTTGTAATTGAAGCAAGACCCGCTAATTTAGCTGCAGTATCAATCGTAAATGAAGTGTCAGCTGAATGCTCGGTGTACCACTGTGTATCAACACTTGTCCCGTCCCATACATCGCCTGCCGCCAATGCCGGCAGCGCCAAAGCGGGCAGCAGACTAACCATCATTGCCAGAGAAAGTATAACCGCCAAGTATTTTTTACGTGTGCTTTTTACCATTTTGCAGCCTCCTTGATAATTATATAGTCATAAAAATAAATGCTCTGAATGCTGCTCTGTTCCTAATTTCGCCTGTGGAACAAACTAATACCGACAATTAACATCATTTATCGACATATTTTACCATAGACATTTCATCAGATTTTCATCAAGCGTGAAACACCGATAATAAAAACACGCTGTTCTTTTGTACCAGAACAGCGCGTTTTTAATGAAATATCCGTTTTTCCCGATTTATTTAAACCTTTTCATAAGATTTCTTATTTGCTCCGCCGGAGCGACGGCCAAATCGTTTTTCAATAATTTTTCGTATATCCGGTAATGCTTTCGCGCTTTGCCGGCATTGCCTGAATTAAAGTACACATCCAGTAAAAGCCTTGTTGCCTTTTCGTCATAAGGATTTTTATTATATGCTTTAAGCAGGCAGGTTTCTGCTTCTTCCCATCTACCCGCCTTGATAAGCTCATCAGCCAGCATAAACAGCAAGTTTATGTAGATTCTCAGAAGACGCTCGCGTTCAACGTTAGCCCACTCATAATACTCAGAGCCCAGATAATCTCCGGCATATAGCTGTACCAGTTTCTTGAGATCGTCGATGCAATACTCTTGATTTCTTTTTTCGAACTCATAATAGTACTCCGCATCATAATCGACCTCGCCAAGTTTTACACGGTAGCTGCTATCAATACTGATTAAATTTTCGGCTATTCCATATTCCCTCAGGGATTTCCTTATATAATAGATATCGTTATACAACTGCCTGATTGCTTTTTCGGGAATTTCATCCGTCCAAAGAGTCTCAAGGAGTTCTTCTTTTGACAATTCCCGACCTTTATTCTTCAGGAGAAACGCAAATAGCTCTTTCGCTTTTTCAGCGCGCCATTTAATCGGGGTACTGTTTTCCCATCCGACTACAAACTGTCCGAGACATTTAATTTGAAGCCGCTGACCAAAGTCTGTTTTCTTCTCTTTTTGCTTCTGCTCAATTCGCTCAACCGTTTTTCTGAGACGGCTAAGACTGACAGGTTTTAAAATGTAGTCAAGTGAGTCAAGCTCAAAGGCTCTGACAGCATAACAGTCAAAGGCAGTCACAAAAACAATATTGGTATTCGGCGAGCCTTCCAGTATCAGGGACGCGGCGTCGAGCCCCTGAAGCTGCGGCATACAGATATCCAGGAATACCACATCAGGTTTCAACTGACCGATTTTTTCGAGGGCTTCAAATGGATTTGTAAATGCTCCAATAACAGAAAGTCCGTTGAAATTTAGCAGCAATAATTCAAGTAGCTGCAGAGCAGGCCTTTCATCATCCACTAAAATTGCTTTCAGCATTCAGCATATTCGCCTCCTTTCCGTATAACGGAACAGTCCAAATTACCTCAGTTCCCTCTCCCTGACTACTTTTTATCTCAAGTCCTTTTCCATATAGCTTTTTCAATCTGCTGTTTATATTATTAAGCCCGACCCCGCTGGAGCTTTCCTTTTTATAGATGCTGTGCAGCGTTTCAGGAGTCATACCGACACCGTTGTCTTTGACCCGGAACTCCAGCTTTTTTCCTATCTGCTTTATTGACACTTCCACACGTCCGCCGCCAGCTTTGGCTAGTACGCCATGGTTTATTGCATTTTCAATGATTGGCTCAAGCATCATATTCGGAACCAATGCGCGTAAATCACAATCGACGTTGAATTTAACTTCAAGCCGCTCTTCGAATCTTGCTTTTTCAATGCTTATATAGTATTCCGCAAGCTCGATTTCATTTCTTAGGCTCACAAACTGACTTTGATTTTTGAAATCAAAGCTCTCTCTCATATATTCTCCGAAGTCCGCCATGAGCTCTCTGGCCTTGTCAATATCATCATAAGATACAGCAATGAAAGTATTTATAGCGTTATATAAAAAGTGCGGCTTGATCTGCGCCTGCAAGAATTTCAGCTCTGTCGCAGAAATTTTATTAAAAAACTGTTTCAGCCTGCTGTCCTGTACAAGCATCTGCAGAAAAATGAATGCGGCAAGTCCGATATACAATACATCACCGACAGGATCGTTAATGGAATCGTAAACATTCAGACTGTCGTGAATATAACAAATGAGGACTATAAACATACTGAAAAGGTTCAGAAAACCGTCACGGTATCCTTTCCTTATACCTATTATAACAATTATAGCCGAAAATATATAACCGAGAAAATCATGCAGGTCGCCAATATCGGCAAACTGTGTATATATGCTTGTCGGCGTCACCAAGAAAAAAAGCTGAAGTACCAATGAGAATATGAGATATGCTTTTACCGTAATTTCTGAAAACTTCGATTTAAACAGCTCATGCGTCAGAAGCATCAGGAAAAACGGAACCCAGTTGGTTGAAAAATACCACAGAAATATTACTGTTTTCAGCGAAAGTCCGGGAATTGAAGAGACAATCGTATTCGTTCCCACTGTATCAACCATTACAGCCGTGAGCAGGCATAAGCAGGAGGAATACAGATAAGACCTCAGTTTGGCTTTCATAAGATAAACGGACAAATGAAACAGTGCGGCGATGGCGAGAACACCCATCAGAAAAAGCTCAATGCCGACTACATAGTTGTTTAGGTTAATGATGTTATCTCTGTTTCCCAAATATATGCTGTTCCAAAAACCGCCTTTCTCGAATTCGTAATTTGATACCTGAATGATAATATCAAATTCCGATGCAGGTATACTGAAGTAAACCGCCTGCGGCTCATATTTTCCGACTTCTCCGGACGCATTATCAGACACTTTGCCAGCAGACGCCACGAGAATATCGTCTATGTACAAATTAAAGGCACTTGAAAACGAATTAAGTCTCAGTCCGAGCTGGGTATTGCGTGGAAGGTCGGTGATAATGTGAAGTCTGTATGTCGCGTACCCCATAGACGGCAGCTTTTTCCTGTTAAGCTCGTAGTCTTTCCATGTGGCCGGAATATAGAAATAAGAATCCGGTTTTGAGCCGTCAAGGGCTTCATAGCTTAACAGCTTATTCCAATAGAACTCCCACTCACCGTTAAGCCTGTAGTTTTCGCGTTGGCTGAAATCAATTTCACTCAGATCGACAACACCATCTTCCGCTTTAATTGTTTTTGATGGAATCGACAAGCAATATACGAGCGCAAACAATATGATTAATACAGCAACAAGTATACCGTATCCGTGTTTTCTCTGTATCATTGCGAATCTCCCAATTCTTTTCTTCGTCTGTAATTGATTTCCATTCTTTAATATTCAGTTTATCATGGTTGATTTTTCATTTCAATATTTGTTTACTACCTTAGTGTTATTGCTTCGGTTGGACGTATAATACTTATCAAAAATATCACAAACTACAGATATTACTGTAGTTATTATCCTTCTTATGCTTATTGGGCTCCTGTTCACATTGGAAACTCATAATTTTGTAGGATACTACTATATCACGAAATTTCAAGCTAAAGACGATAGTTCAAATAGCAAGAAGCAGTATTTGGACCGTATCGAAAATATGGGGTTGGGCGTGGTTGAGCACACGCATAGAAATTAATAATTGTTCGCCAAACATCTTGATGCATCTTGAGCCGAAAAATATACACGAGTTGTGCCCTGTTATCAGGCGGTTGCGGGTTCGACCGTGTAGATCTCCAAAACCGTAGGCCGAGGGTTCGATCCCTTCTGCCCCTGCCACAAAAAGTCCGTAAATCCTTAGGAATTCCAAGCACACTGAAAAACCCCTGCTTTTTTCTGAAGCAGGGTTTTTTCAGCATAATTATTCAGTTTAGGCTACAGTTAAAATCGCAAATGAAGCGGCAAAAACAAAGGAAACAAAAGGCGGCTTTATCAAGCCGCATTTTTCTACATTAATTTTACCATTCTCTTGACATTAACAGCGAAGGCGGTAAAGAATGTCTGTAACCGCATGGCTTCAAGACCCGCGGAGTCTGCTGTGCGCAGTCCGTGAGCCCGTTTGAGTTCAGCATTTTTCTCTTCTATTCGATATCGGATTTCCAGCCGCCTGCCGAATTCCTCTGTCTTCTCGAATTCAAGGCGCGTCTTATTTCGTTCGTTTAAAACAGTGACGCAGTATGTGTTTTCAGATTTACGAACAGCCGGGCATGAAGCTTCTAACGGACAGTTTTTGCATTTTCTTTTGCTGAAAATATATCTGTAAAAAGCATTTCCGCTTTCAAGTTCCTTCTTGTCAGCACGTGCGGCTAATTCACCTGCCGGACATTGCATGGTTCCGGCATCCTTGTTGTACTCAAAACCGTCGTTTTTAGCTGCAGCTAGTCCGGCAATCACAGGATTGGATTTAGCAATCAACGTGATTTCGTCCCCACAATATTCAAGATTATCCTTGCTGACAAATGCCATAACGACGATGACTTCGTTTACTTCGATGCCGTTTTTCTTCGACTTTTCAATCAGAGTCTGTAGTTGCTTGCCGTCGGGCGCTTCTCCGCTCGTGACTTCAATTCCCGCAATAATCCTTTCTTCTGTCATTGCAAAGTGATTTTTGTAACCATAAAAATGTGCTGGTAGGCGTTTTGTGGCCGAAACGAGCGTCTTCGTCATCTTTTGAGCGGATTTCTCGAATACGGTCTGTTTCCAATAGCTCTTTGATGCGTTCATAAAGCTCAATTAATTGGGTGTTTTCGCTTTGCAGTATTTCCGTATCCACATTTTCGAGTAACTGACGTGTATATTCAATTTCATCCGCCAATTCTGCAGTTGCGCTTGGCTTTTCAGGGAATTTCTCAGCTAGCTCCACCATCTCCCGATATATCTCACGGCGCAGTTGTTTGCTCAGTTCCCGTAATACCTGGGTTACTGTCTTTGGCCGCACTGACGCATTCGTGTGAGTGGCATCCACAATTATCGCCGTGGACCTGATGAGCTTCTTTTCTATTGCCTGACGAATGGTCTCTCTGAGCATTTCCTCAAGAATATCCTCTGTAATGCGTGTTTTGCGGAATTTCGTGAGCAGACTGGGGTCTATAACTTCATCTTCCGGGTCTAAATCCAGAAAATATTTGTATGCCATATCTGTCTGAGCGCTTCCAATCAGCCGTTCATCCGACAGATCATACAGCTTCTTCAAAAACATCAGTTTGAACATCATCTCAGGCTCTTTGGCTGGACGGCCGAAATTCTCACAATACTGTTTCCGCAGCATCGGATTTACAAAGCTGAAATCTATGTTCTCCTTGATTCTTCGCAATACATAATCTTTTGGCACAACAATGTCATATAGTCCCTGATATTGCGATAACGTAAGCTTCATCTGCCCATTATTTCTAAGCATTCCGAATTCCCTCAGCGGTTCTCTTTACGCTTAATTATACCATAAACATGCGAAAAAGTCCGACTCTCGTTTGAGAGTCGGACTTTTTCAGTGCGCTGAGGAAATCCAAGGGTTTGCGGACTTGTGTTATTTGTAGGCGAATTGTAAGAAGTGTTACAGTTTCCGGATTAGTACGGCTATTTACCCGCTTTTCCCTGCTTTTCCGACGAGTGAAGCATCTGATTGCATCTTGAATAGGGCTTTAGTAAACACGCAATCAATATAAAATAGTAAATGCTTCAATCTACATAATTCTTCGTTAATAGAACAACCAAATAGAGCCTCTGAAACGGCTATTAAAAGAGCATTTAAATATTTAGAAAATGTATGACCGTTCGCTTGACCAGGTTCTGATTTCGCCTACTCCAATCTGGCAATATATTCTGGGACAGGTGCTGGACGGAGGATTAAGAAGTGTGTGTGCAGGACTGCTGATTTCGCTAGTGAGCTTTGCTTTTGGAGTAATAGTACCGGTAAGTCCCTTGTTCCTGCTCATTATGCTACTTAACGGAATGATATTTTCAGCCTTCGGTGTTTTCGCGGCTATGAACGCAAAGGATCACGCACAGGTGGCGAGATATTCGACATATTTGATTTTGCCGATGACTTTCCGCCGCAACACGTTTTTGTTTCTGGACAAGCTGCCCATATATGGGCGGCGACCATTATCAGATGTCTGCCACTGACCCACGCAAGCGAAGCGCTAAGGAGCCTTACCTTTCACAGTGGGTCCTACTGTTAAACATGATTGTTTTTGTTTGCTTACGAAGGGGCATTCTATGCAATCTCAAGTATATATGTATACAGAATTAGGGAAGGTTAGCGACATAATCCATTCCCATATGATTCATTACCATACCGGAATACACGCCATTTTTATGCCAACTCGAATAAGGCATTCCCTCTTTATCGCAGTTAGAACCGAGTTGTAAAATAATCGCGGCGAAACCAAACAAAGAAGAAATCCTCCAAAACTGCAAAGACGCAATTTTGCTTATTACAGGTACGGCAACCCTCTACATAGAAAAGAGCATTTTCAAAGATAAGTGCGAGGACTACGCTATGTGTTTATTGCAAAAAAGCCGACAGAATCAATAGAATGTATTACCGACCTCAGAATCTTCCGGTCAAATACTTGTTGGTGAGCTCGTTTTTTGGTGAACCGATAATATCTTCCGTATGCCCGTGCTCAACTACATCGCCCTTGTAGAAAAAAGCTATGTTGTCGGATATACGGCAGGCCTGTTCAATATTGTGAGTGACGATGATGATGGTAAAATTCTTTTTTAACGCCAATAGCAGCTCTTCAATTTTGAAGGTCGAAATAGGGTCCAGGGCCGAGCAGGGTTCGTCAAAGAGTATTATCTCCGGCTCCAGCATTAGTGCTCTCGCAATGCAGAGGCGTTGCTGCTGACCGCCGGACAGAGCGGTGGCGGGCTTTTTCAGGCGGTCGTGAACTTCGCCATAGAGAGAGGCCAATTTAAGCTTGGAAATTGCTTTTTCCTCAAAACACACCCGAGAGCCCTTGAAATGCTCCTCAAGCGGCAGGGTCATGTTTTTGATAATGCTGGTGGGGAGCGGGTTGGGCTGCTGAAAAATCATGCCTATCCGCGTGCGCAGTTTTTCGGCGTATACCGAAGAGCTACTGGAATATATGTTTTCGCCGTCAATTTCGATTTCTCCGGTCAGCTTGAATCCAGCTACAAAATCGTTCATCCTGTTAATAGATCGCAGCATAGTGGTCTTGCCGCAACCGGAGGGACCAATAAAAGCGTAAATACTTCTGGCAGGAATCTCAAGACTTATGTTCCTCAGGACAGTGTTAGTGCCGTAACGGCAGCTGACATTCTTTATGCTTATGGCTGATTCATTTTCCATTCCTGATTTTTCCTGCCTTTCCCATCACTGACACGACAATGTTGAGCAGGATGATGATACAGATAAGCACAAGCGACGCGCCAAAGGAAACATTGAACTGGTTGCCCTCTCCGACGGGAGAAGTATAATAGATGTACGAGGTGAGGGTACAGCCGCTGTTTTGCAGTGTAGACAGCCAGTTGGGTACTGCGTACCAGGGCCTGAGCCCCGTCATTCTTATAGAGCCGCCCAGCGCGAGCCAGACTATGGCGGTGTCTCCGATGATTCGACCCATCCCGAGAACAACACCCGTCACAATGCCGTCAGAGGCGGCTTTAACCATAATTTTGCTTATAGTAGTCCATTTATTTGCTCCCAGGGCCAGCGAAGCATCATAGTAGGTCATAGGAACGGACTTTAGCGCCTCGGTCATGCTCTTAATGACAAAAGGAAGTATCATTATCGCCATCGTTATGCTCGCCACCAGAAAAGACCTTCCATAGGCTTTGCTTGAGCCTTCGACGCCGACAACAAGCGTGCTGAGAAACCCGAACTGCGGCAGTGTGAAAATTATTAGGGCAAACAGCGCAATAACGATGGTAGGAACACCGGAAAGTATATCAATCGCGCTTTCCACTAACGTTTTGAAAACACCTTTTTTAGCGTAGAAGCTCGTGTATATTGCTGTTGCAAGTGCAAAGGGAAAGGCGACCAGAGTGCCAAGCAGAGTTAGGATAGCCGTTCCGATAATAGGCGTAAGTATACCTCCGTTTTCAGCCGAAAGAGCCGACGGGTCCGGCTCGGTTGATAAAAAATGCCATGACAATACGCTTGCGCCGTCCTTCAAAAGAACAACCAGTATGAAGGCAACGACGCAGACAATCATGACCATTGAAATATATGAATATGCCTGTCCGGCGGCGTTCACAATAGAATAATTGTGTTTTTTAATCATCGTAACCGTCCGCCTTTCTCATTCGCCTGTTGATAAGCCTCGCGCCGATACTCAGAAGAGCACCAATTGTCAGAAGCAGAGTTCCGCAGGCGAAGAGTGCAGAGTCAACACCGACTGAGCCCATCGCCTCAGATTTGTTGATGATTGCGGAGGCCAGAGGCAGGGTCGGAGCAAGAAAATTTACAAAGCCGAGAGCTGCGGTGGGCAAGAGGCCAAGACTTCCGCAGACCATGGATATGGCTATCGCCTCACCGATACCTCGGCCGGCTGCGAGCACTATGCCCGCGATTATTCCGCTGCGCGCACCGGGGAGAACTATCCGGCTTATGACGCGGAATTTTTTCATGCCAAAAGCGTAACCTGTCTCTCGGCTGCTGTCGGGCACGGCACGAATAGCGTCGACTGAGAGAGAAACAACAGTCGGAACAATCATAAAAGTCAACACGATGATAGCCGAAAGCATATTGCGGCCGTCCCAGCCCGCATAGTTCCATTGAGCGAAAAGTTGAAAATTGTCCTTGAAAAGATTTTGGAAAAACGGAACGACCGTTACTATTCCGACAAGGCCGAAGACAACAGAGGGCACGGAAGCCAGAACCCTCACCACTGCGACGAGGAAGTCCGAAAGCTTCGGAGAGGTGTATTCGCAGATGGTGATTGCGGCGCCTATACCGATAACCGCAGCAATCACAAGAGAGATGAGAGTCGTCATCAGAGTGCCGTAAATTAGGCCAAGAAGGCCGTATTGCATGGTCTGACCGGAAGCGTCCGCTGTGAAGGCGGCCTGAACCTGAGAATCAAAGCCGCCTGTTGTAATTAAGGAAAGTCCGCTGGCGTTCATGACAGGAGCGGCCTTATAAAAGACGAAAATAAACATAAAGACAATGGCAGCAATACTGATGGAAGACAATAGATAGACGATTACTTTGGGTACAGCCGAATTCTTGTTCATATTCTTCAACCTCTTATTATAGGAAAAAGACGTGCCGCTGCAATACAGCACGTCTTTGACCTGTTGCTGCTGAAATTCGCAGTTAGTCAACAAGCATTACGTATCCTTCTCTAACAACTATGTTCTTCTGAGCGTCATCGCTTCTGAGGTAGTCGATGAACATTGCGGAAAGTCCGGTAGCGCTGCCCTTGGTGCAGCAGAAGAGCTGACGGCTGAGCAAATATGTTTTGTTGATGACCGTGGTGGAAGAGGCCTTAATACTGTTGAGAGAAACCGCTTTAACGGTTTTGTCGAGATAGCCGATGGAGTCATAGCCGATAGCATATTTGCTGGCTGCGACAGCCTGCTTAATGAGAGCGGAGGATGCGTAGGGAGAAGCTGTGGCAACAACGGAGGCCTTTGATAGGAGAAGCTCTTCGAGCGTGGAGCGTGTGCCGGAGCCGGATTCGCGGGTAGTAACTATGATAGGAGCGTCCTCACCGCCGACATCCTTCCAGTTGGTAGTTTTTCCGAGGAAAATATTGGCAGCCTGCTCGGCGGTCAAGCTGGTAATGGGGTTTGAGGGATTAACAATTATCGCAATGCCGTCGTTAGCAACGTCATAGGGAACAAGAGTGGCCATTTCGGCTGCTGTAAGCTCTCTGGAGCTGTTGCCTATGTTGACGGTGCCGGCTGCAACATCCTTGATTCCTGCGCCGGAGCCGCCGCCGGAAACGGTGATGGACAGGCCGCTGTTCATTTTCATGAGAGCGTCTGCGGCGCCCTGCGCGATGGGCTGAACGGTCGTGGAGCCGTCAACCTTAAGAGTACCGGTCATGTTTGTGAAATATTTGATGGAAGCGGTGTTTGAGCTTGCGTCATAATTAACTGCAGCGCCGATTGCTTCGGCAAAAGCGCGGATGGGAACCATGGTTGAACCGTCAGACAATCTGGCAGGACTTACGAGAGTCTTGGAGGTTCCGTTAACGGTGTACTTGGAAGAGTCGATAGTAAAAACCACTTTATAGGCGGCAGTCTGGATAGTCGCCTGCTTTTTAGTGCTGTTCCAGCTTACGTCTGCGCCGAGTGTTTCGGAAATAACGCGAAGGGGTACCAGTGTGGTGCCGTTTTCTACATAGGGAGCAACCGTTGAAGTGATGGTCTTGTTGTCGATTACGAGCTTGATTGCGGAGGCTGCGGAGGCACTCGGTACCAGGGACGCAATTATCAGAGCCGCTGTAATGAATGCTGTTAGTTTTTTCTTCATCTTCATTATTCTCCTTTAATTTTAAAAGGGCTATTTGCTTACTAAGGAAATAATAGCCTTTAAATATAAAATCCGTAATCAAAGTAGTGTAAAGAAAATGGGAAATAAACAATACAAAGCGAGCGGTTTGTAAGGCTGCGGAAAAATTAGCAACAAAAACCACTTAAACAAGAAAAGTATATACGAGAAAAATGTAAAACTGATTCTCCACGGCCTGTACAGGCAGTAAAAAACCGGCCTGATTCCCGTAGCTGCCCTCGTTTCTTGGCAAGCTCTCAAATATAGATAGATAACCGCTTCAATCAGGGGAGGCATTACAGAACATATTATACAATGGCTTTTCTTCCGATAGAGTCATAGAATAATCCGGCGCTGCGAGCGTCTTCAAGACTGTAGCAGTTCCTACCATCAATAACGACCGCGCGTTTCATAAGGCCGACGTATTTCCGTAGATCGAATTCACGGATATCCTGCCATTCGGTAAGAATGAAGCAGGCGTCCGCACCGGTAATAGCCTCCTCGATAGAGCCACAGTAGTTCACTTCGGTTGGATACAGTTTTTTAAAGTTATCACAGCCAGCCGGATCCCAAACGTTCACTTTTGCTCCTTCGTCCAGCATGATAGGTATATTCTGAAGGGACGCAGCATCACGCAGATCGTCTGTACCTGGCTTGAAAGTCAGACCTAGAACAGCTATGGTGAGACCTTCCAGGCTTTTGTAATATTTCCTTGCCTTCTTAATTAACTTCAGCTTTTGATTTTCATTTACCTCAATTGCGGCTTTGACCGTTTTAATTTCATAATCGTGGTACTTTGCAAGCCAATGCAGGGCTTTGGTATCTTTGGGAAAACAAGATCCGCCATATCCGATTCCCGAACGCAGAAATTTATCTCCTATCCGATTGTCGAGCCCCATACCATATGCAACAATATCGACGTCGGCATCCACTATTTCGCACAGATTTGCTATCTCATTTATAAAGGATATTTTTAACGCGAGGAAATTGTTTGAGGCATATTTTATCATCTCGGCAGAACGCCTGTCGGTAACGACAATCGGTGAATCGAAGCCGGTATAAACCTGCCGAAGAGCACTCTCACAGTACTCATTTTCAACGCCGATGACTATGCGAGCACCGTGGAGCATATCGTGTACGGCTGTTCCTTGGGATAAAAACTCAGGATTTGAGGCTACCTGGATACTTACGGGATGAGTTGCATCAGAATGAAATAGTTTTTTCAGTTTGTCGTTGGTACCAATTGGAACTGTTGATTTTACTACAACAACGCAGTCGGTAGCTGCGGTCTTGGCTATTTGCTCAGCAACTTCATATACGTATTTCAAGTTTGCATATCCGTCCCCACGCTCCGGAGTACCGACGCATATGAAAATTACCTGACTGTCTCGATATGCTGCTTCATAGTCGCAGGTATATTCAATCCTGCCTTTGCAGATTGCCATAAGCTCTTCAACTCCGGTCTCATAGATCGGAGGCTTTCCATTTTTAAGCGCTTTGATTTTATTAATGTCCGAATCAACGCAGACAACCTCATGTCCCACAGAAGCAAGGCAGACACCTGTAACTAGCCCAACATAACCTGTTCCGGCAATAGCTATTTTCATGTTATAGATTCCTTTCAATTGCTGCTTAGTCAGCCCACAAGTTTTTTATGCCGGACAGATTTTTCAAGAACCGTCTCATATTGAGAGATAAGCTCATCATTAATATAATCCCAGCTTCTTATTGACGCGGTTTTCAGCCCACCATTTCTGAGTTCGTTTCTAAGCTCGGGATTTTCAAGCATTTCAGATATACCCAGCGCAAGGTTTTCGGCGTCATGGTACTTGCATATATACGCGTTTTCAAGGTGCGAAGTAAAATCCGTTATGCCGCCGGAGTCCGTGCAAACAACCGGCAGGCCGCTGCTCATCGCCTCAAGCACAACATTGCCGAAGGTTTCGGTTCCGGAGGGGAATACGAAAACATCACTGCTGGCGTATACTTCCGCAAGCTCTCTCTTCTGCAGGAAACCTGTGAAAGATGCATTGGGAATGTTCATTTCCTTAAGCTCCTTCATATAAGGGCCTTCTCCGGTAAAGGCGAAAATAACTTCGTTCTCATGTTTGGTGTTAGTTATCTTGATTGCTTCGGCTAATGTGTCCAAATCTTTTTCCTTTGCAATTCTTCCTACGTAGAGAAATACGGTCTTTCCCAGCCATCCGTACCGAGTTCGCACTGCCTCTGAACAGTAATCGGGGCTGAATATGGTCGTATCGATACCGCGGGACCAGATGCCCAGATTCTGAAAGCCTCTTTTCTCCACAATCCTGAGAGTATCGTATGAAGGACATAAGTTTGCAAGAGCAAAGCTGTGGAACCATTTGATATATCCCCAATAGCCCCGCTTCAGATGACCGAACTCATACATATTGAGATAACTGTCAAAATTCGTGTGGTAAGACATTACAATCGGAATATTCAGCTCACGGGCAATGCGCAAACCGACCAGACCTATCCCTAGTTCGATAGTGATATGTATTATGTCGGGACAAAATTTCAGAATTGTGTTGCGAACTGTCCAGTAGCTCGGGAGTGCCAAACGGCTGTTTGGATTCACAATAGGCGGGAAGCCCTTGAAGCGTATTACATTTTCTTCGAAGTCCCCGCGTCTGCCGTCATAATCAGGCGCGAACACGAGGTATTCGATGCCCGTTTTTCGAAGGTAAACCATAAGGTTATTCAATGTGTTTGTAACGCCGTTAATTTCCGGATAGTAAGTGTCTGTAAAATAAGCAATCTTCATATTTCCTGCTCCGATCTATACGTTATGCTTGGTCGCTTCATACCGCGGCCTTCTCGCCGCATATATCAAGAGGCCCGGCGATTGCCTCCTGCATTGATGAACAAAAGACAAGAGAAACAGCGGTTTCTGCGCATGCTTTGAGGGTATATTCCAAATCGTTGTCGTATGACGGCTCGAGTCGGGAATATTGGGCGTGGAATAGAAGCATTTTGCTGTTTATTTCTTCTGGGCTTCTGCTTATATCTCCAGAGAATAAAGAATCGGTCTTGGATATTGAATCGAAGCTTTTTAAAAAATGCTCATGCAGTAAATTCTCATACTTAAGATGATTGACAATGATTTGCTTATAGTTACTGCTGTGGGCATAACAAAAGAAGTCTGCATAATAATGGCAAACTATCCCGAGACGATAGGAATAGTCGCTGCCAACTAATGCGGACTTCATATAAGTGTTAGAAAGTGATTCGATTTCGGCTTGTACAAATCCCAAACTGAGTTTCATGAAATGAGGATGGGCGATTGCGTAATAGCTGAAATCGGGTATTACGTTTCCTTTAAGGAAGCTTTCTTTTTTAAGATGAATACCGTGCTCTTCCTTCAAATGTTCATATACAATTTCCCCGACCATTATATGAGAATACTTATTCATGATAAATCACCTCTAAATATAATCATAGCATGGGTGATGTTAATTTCAACAAACTGCCCATCAAGTTTTTGTTAAACTTTTGTATTGTTACTATTCAAAAAACAAACGAAAAAAAGTGCGTCATAATCCTGTTATTATGACCTGTTCCATTAAAATTGGAATATAAGGAGAGCCTCCCGAGGCTCAAGCTGCATTATCTCACAGATTAATTTACTTAAAGCTAAACTAAATTTTGGCAATGAGTGGTATTGACCTTTACATTCGATATGTACAATTTAGAAAGAAGCTCAAATGACTAATATTCAAAAATAAGGAGAAAACGTATGAAGATCGGCAAAACCATGAAAACAGCAGCAGGCCTGGTGTTGGTAGCCGCGATGGCTGTATCTCTGACCGCCTGCGGCACTGCGTCTTCAGGCAGTGCTTCAGCAAGCAGTACGCCGGCGGCAAGCGCAGCTCCCAGCGCAACTGAAAGCAAGTATGCGGACACAATTACCGTCGTCTGGTATCCGAACGAATCAGCTTCCGACTACGATGCATCCCGCAAGCACTTTGAGGATCTCATTGCTCAGGCAACAGGGAAAAAGGTCGAAGAAAAACTCACAACCGACTACAACATCGCTATTGAATCGCTCGCCAGCGGCCAGGCACAGATAGGCGCGGTTATGGGCGCGCTGGGTTTCCTTCAGGCTCAGGACGAGAATGCCAATGTGCTGCCTCTCTTCGTCAACACTGGTGCCTCAGGTACGCTTGACGACGCTGTCTACTATAGCTGGCTCGCAGTCAACAAGGCTGGCGCTGATGGTTACATGAAAGATGGTAAGTACTCAATAGACAACATCAAGGGGAAAAAGATATCCTTTGTTTCCAACAGCTCCACTTCCGGCTTCCTGTTCCCGACGACAAGTATCATCGCACACTTTGCAAGCGATAAGCTCACACAGGACGATTTAGCTGAAGGTGGAGACGGCAAATTCTTCTCCGAAGTTCTGTTCGGCGGTTCACATCAGGGTTCAGCAGTCAACCTTCTTGCCGGCAAGGCGGATGTTGCCGCGTTCTGTGATACAGAAATAATCAACTACGCGACAGCAGAATCCGGAGACAACAAGACAGCCGGCTCTGTATGGAAGATCAACGCTGACGCAACAGCTCCCTTCGACACCGTCGCCGGCAAAGAGTTCGTTCTTATTCAGTCCTTGCCCGTTCTGAACGGCCCGACCGCCTACAATGCCGAGAAACTCAGTCCGGACGATGTAAAAGCCATTCAAACGCTCTTTACCTCAGACACGGTTTCGAACGACCCACAGGTTTTTGTTCCGAAGGATTCAACCTTTAAAGGCAGCTTTAAGAAAACCGACAAAGAATGCTTTGTAGCAGTCGATAACTCCTGGTATGACGCTATTCGCAAGATGCTTAAGTAAATAGACGCTTGAATAATCTGTCCTCCGGACATGGTGCTTGAACAGCACTATGTCCGGGTGATGATTTTCTAGATTAAAAGATTAGCATTATAATGCAGATAATTTTATTCCCAACTTGTAGGAGGTGAGTTTATTGCCTTTATTAGAATTAAAAAACGTCAGCAAAACATACAGTGGCGGCACAAAGGCACTGGAGGATGTTTCATTTTCAATTGAAGAAGGCGAGATAGTGGCGATAATCGGTCCCTCGGGGGCGGGAAAGTCCACATTAATGCGCTGCATTAACAGACTTATCGACGCAACAGAAGGCAGTGTTGTTTTTGACGGTGAGAATATAACCGACATCTCGAAAAAAAGGCTGCGGCGCGTTCGGACAAAAACAGGCATGATTTTTCAGCACTATAACCTTGTTGAAAGGCTTAGTGTCGTTGCAAATGTCCTTCACGGGCGGCTTGGTCATAAATCTACGCTAAGCGGCGCCGTTGGGCATTATACGGAAAAGGAGAAAGAAGATGCTTTCAAAATCATTGGTACTCTGGGGCTGACAGAGCAGGCCTATAAACCGTGCAATGCGCTTTCCGGCGGACAGAAACAACGCGTGGGGATTGCGCGGGCGCTGATGCAGGAGCCGAAACTTCTTCTGTGCGATGAGCCAATCGCGTCCCTCGACCCCAGCTCGGCTAAGATCATCATGGATCATCTGCAGGATATTAATCAAAATATGCACATTACAGTCATATTGAATTTGCATCAGGTTGATGTGGCTACTAAATATGCTCAGAGAATTATCGGAATCACAGCCGGACATATTGTCTATGACGGGCCTGCAAGCGAACTCGACAAAAGGATAATCCATGAGATTTATCAATCGAGTGAAGGCGATTTGATTTCGGATGTCATGGTGTGATTATGGAAAAAAGACTGGACATTTTCAAAAAGCGTAAGGTAACAATGACTGCAGTATTTCTTAGTGTAGTGCTGCTTTTTATCGGCGCGTCGATCGTTGCAGAGTTTAATCCCCTAGCCGGTGTTGCTGCGTTTCCTAAGGCCTTAAAGTGGATGGCAGAAAAGCTAGTCCCCAATGCAAAAGCAATTAGTCGACTGCCCAATATCTTGACAAAACTATATGAAACTGCGTTCCTTTCAATCGCGGTTACTTTTACCTCCGGAATCTTCGCTTTCTTTTTTTCCCTATTAGGTTCCAAAACAACAAGACTTAATCCTGTAGTCGGACGCATTGTACGTATCATCGCGGCATTCTTCAGAAATGTTCCGGATGTCGTCTGGGCAATGCTCCTTCTTTTTTCTTTCGGGCAAAACGTTTTGACAGGATTCTTAGCGCTGTTTTTTTATACATTCGGGTTGCTGACCAGAGCCTTTATCGAAACAATCGACGAGGTGAGTGCTTCATGCGTCGAGGCACTGACAGCTACAGGCGCAAGCTTTATGCAAGTAGTATTTCAAGGAATAATTCCATCGACGATGGCAGAAATCATCACATGGATTCTCTATATGATAGAGACGAATATTCGTTCTTCGACACTTATCGGTATTCTTACCGCAACAGGCATCGGCTATCTCTTTGACCTGTATTTCAAGCGTCTTGACTATGCTTCGGCAGGGCTTGTTGTTATTGCCATAGTTTTACTCGTAATCATTATTGAGACCATATCAAACAGTATAAGGAAGGTGATTTTATAATGAATGATTCCGCCGTTCTTTCCTTGCCATGTCAGGAAACCGATATGAAGCGGCATATAAAGAAGACACCATCCGGAAAAATAAAGATTAGTGCCGGCGACAAGAGCTCACAAACTGTCAAATACACCATGATTATGCTTCTTGTTTTGACTGCGGTTGGTTTTCTAACGTTCGATTACAAGAATATTGATTTTACGCAGGCGATTATCAGCACTCTCCATAATATCAAAACTGTGTTTTTTGAGCCGAAGCTAACGCACAGCACAGTTGGAAAAGCGCTTTGGGATCTGCTTGTCACCTTCAGCCTTGGGTTGCTCTCCACATTTTTGGGCGCTGTAATAGCCTTGTTCGCGTCATTGCTATGCGCGAAGAATATCTCGAAGCCGGGGGTCGCCGCGTTTGTAAAGGGCATCGTCGCGCTGATCCGTGCCATACCTACAATTCTATGGGCATTAATTTTTGCCGTATCTGCCGGACTTGGAAGCGTAGCGGCGGTCGCCGGACTTACTTTCCACAGCGCCGGATACCTTGTCAAGGCTTATGCCGAGTCTATTGAAGAAATGGACTATGGAACAATTGAGGCCTTGAAGTCCTGTGGAGCAAGCTACTGGCAGATTGTTTTTCAGGCGATTTGGCCGTCATCAATCACTTACATGCTCGCGTGGACCTTTATGCGCCTTGAGATTAATTTTATCAACGCTGTAGCAGTTGGCGCAGCTGCCGGTTCGGGCGGCATCGGATATAGTTTGTGGATGTCGGGGTCTTTTTACCTCGATTTGCATGAGATGGGTTTTATTACATATCTGATTGTAATATCTGTGATAATTCTCGAAGCTGTTGCTACAAAAATTAAGGCAAAAGTCAAGTAAGGATACGAAGAAATGGATAAAAAAAGACTCTTTAGAATTCTGTCGAAAGCGGATACCGGGGATGTCTCGGCTATGGCCGAGAAAATCAAAAAGCGGTTCAGCATTGTCATTATAAAGGAACCCAACAAAACGCTTGCAATGATAAAAATGCGGGAGCCGGTCAAAGAAAGCCTTTTCTATATCGGAGAAGTGCTGGTTTGCGAGGCAATCGTAGAGCTTGACGGCATCAAAGGCATCGCGGTGACAATGGGCGATGACCTTAAAAAAACTCTTGATATGGCAATTATCGACGCTGCATACAACAAGGGAGTTTTTGAGGACGAAGCAAAACTTCTGAATATTGAAATGAAGCAGATCGAACTTGAGCAGAAGGAAAATGCGATGCACCTAAAAACTATGGTGAGCTTTTCTTCTATGGATCAGGAGGTACCTAAGGAATGACCGCAATTACAAAAAAGTACGAATTTGACGAGGTTTTTGACTCGCAGGCGATGTATCGCCGAATATTGACGGCTATGTCGAACCCAACAAGGGTAGTTAATATAAAGCAATATGCCGATAAGCTTTACGGCGGATTTTCAATGATGCTTGCAATTGCGATAACACTCCTTGACAACGAGGTCAGCTTCAACGCCTGCGGAAACGATGAGCTCGCGGAAGAGATCGTTTCTCTGACTCTGGGAAAAAAAGAAACGGTGGAAAATGCCGATTACATATTCGTCACCGATCCTTCAAAGCTTGCCGACATTATTATGAGAGCCAAATGCGGAACTCTTCGAGACCCGCATAAATCAGCAACTATTATAACCATCAACAACGGGCAGGCAGCCTATCGCATCCGCCTGCGCGGAGCGGGGATTAAAGGAGAAGCAGAACTTGAAGCTACGGAAATTATAAAAACTGCCCTTGAGACCCGTGACGAGCAATTCTATGAGTATCCTCAGGGCGTCGATTTTATTTTTGTCTCAGATAAGGGCGAGATGCTTTCAATTCCTCGCCTTACGCTGAAGGAGGTAGTGTAATGGGCTATGTTGCTGTGTCAGGCGGCAAAGAGGCCATCGAGGAAAGTATAAGGCTGCTTGACTATTACAGAAGCGGTACCGAAAAGGACATAGAGCTTGAAGCAATTGAAAACAAGCTCGCACTGCTTGTTGACAGAGTTATGAGCGAGGCGGGGCTTTATTCAAAAGCTTATGCTGCACTTGCGCTGAAACAGTGTGAGGGTTGCGTGGAGGAAGCGGTATTTCTGCTGCGCGCCTATCGCTCGACTCTGACAAGAAAATATTACACGAACGTTGTGGATACGGATAATATGCGTATAGTCCGCAGAATTTCGTCAGCTTTTAAGGAGATAAAAGGAGGGCAGATTTTAGGCGCGACATATGACTACACCCACAGGCTTATGAACTTTGACATAAACAGTGAAGATTCCGCGCAACTGCATAAAGACGCAGAGGAATTACTCAACAAACAGGTTCCGGAGGAAATTGCCTGTTGTCCGAGGGTGTCTGAAGAGCTGAAAAAAGACGGACTCATTGACGTATGCTCACCAGACGATACCAAGCCGTTTGATGTTACCGAAAACCTTCTTGAATTTCCTGCGGTCAGAAGTTCAAGGCTTCAGACGCTCTCTCGAGCGGATACAGGCTTTATTTCGGGCCTTGCTTATTCCGCTCTGCGAGGATACGGTCTCGCGCACCCGACAGTCGGCGAGCTGCGTACCGGATACGTTGAGCTTTGCGTGCCTTATCTGTTCGACGATACGCAGAGCATTTTTATAGGCGAGGTGCTTGTTACAGAGGTCGAGTCGTTTACTGAGGCGGATGACAAGGACAAGCTCAAGCTTGCCGTAGGCTACGGTGTGGTGTTCGGAAGAAATGAAAACAAGGCTATTGCTATGTCGATAATAGACCGTGAGCTTGAAGGCGAGGGCCCCAATCCGACGCAGAACGAAGAATTTGTCCTGACGCATGGCGACAGCCTGGAGATGAACGGTTTTCTATCACACCTGAAGCTGCCGCACTATGTTACCTTCCAGTCCAAGCTCGACGCCGTCAGAAAAACAAGAGGAGGAAACGCCTGAATCATTTAGGCTTGTGACAATGGATAAAAACTATAATTACGCTTTTCTTGATGAAGGCTCTAAAAGAGAAATAAGACGTGCAACGCTCAAGGCGGTCGCAATTCCCGGGTATCAGGTTCCGTTCGGTTCGAGAGAGCTGCCAATCGGACGTGGATGGGGAACCGGCGGCATTCAGCTCACGCTCTCGCTTATCGGACCGGACGATGTGCTTAAGGTCATCGATCAGGGGAGTGACGAAAGCGTCAACGCTGTGAATATAAAAAAATTCGTCGGATTTTGCACCGATGTTGAAACAACGGTCAAGACGAGCGAAGCGACTGTTATTCAGACACGCCATAGGATACCAGAGGCGCCGATGAGGAACGACCAGATACTTGTTCTGCAAGTGCCGACGCCGGAGCCCCTTCGTATCGTTGAAGCGAAGGAGGAAGTCACAAAGAAGATGCACGCCGAAAAGGACTATGCCCCGATGTGGCTGCTGCTTTATGAAAGCCTTATAAGATATGGAAAGGTGACCATAGCCTCCGAATATCCCTGTACGGTTGAAGGACGTTACATCATGAACCCAAGTCCTATTCCAAAGTTTGATAACCCTAAGCTCCACGAAGCCGAGTGTCTCTATCTTTTCGGAGCGGGACGTGAAAAGAAAATTTATGCCATTCCTCCGCATACTGAGGTCATTTCGCTCGCGTTCGATGATGTGCCGTTTGAAAAAGAGAGCTTCAAAGGTAAAAAGTGCAGACTTTGCGGCAGCGAGAATACATACCTTGACGAAATGTACGACAGCGTTACCGGAGAGAAATTCTATCAGTGCTCCGATACCTCATATTGTCAGGAGGTGCGAGGATGTATCTGAACGAAAAACCAGTTCTTAAGGTCGAAAACCTTGTAGTACGCTTTGGTGCCGGCTGCCCCCATTGTCATGACAATCTTGAAAAAAACCGCTGTACTGTCTGCGGCAGTATATGGGCCGCGAACGATATTTCGCTTGAAGTCTATACCGGAGAGGTGCTTGGTATAGTGGGGGAGAGCGGCTCGGGAAAATCAACATTGATGAGAAGTCTTTATTTTGATATAGAACCGACAGCAGGAAACGCTTATCTTCAGGAGTACAAGTGCGGAGAGAAAGACATCTGGGACGCCAGCGCCGCGGAAAAACGCATGATTAAGAATAATCTAATGGGCATGGTTTATCAAAACCCCATAATGGGTTTGCGGATGAACTGCTCGTCTGCCTCAAACATAGCGGAAAAAATCATCGCGGCGGGAAGCCGGAACGCTTCACAGATGACTGCGCGTGCGATTGAGCTATTGGATGCTGTTGAGATTTTACAATCACGCATGAAAGAAGCCCCTAAGTATTTTTCCGGCGGCATGCAGCAGCGTGTGCAGATTTCCAAAGCCCTTGCCAACAATCCATCGCTGCTGCTTCTTGACGAGGTCACAACAGGGCTTGATCTTTCGGTTCAGGCTAAGGTGCTCGACCTGATAAGGAAGATCAAGGCGAAATACGGTATTTCGATACTGCTTGTTTCGCATGACCTTGCGGTCATCCGTATGCTTGCCGACCGTACTGTAGTGATGCTTGATGGAAAAATAGTCGAGTCGGGTCTGACTGACCAGATACTCGAGGATCCGCAGCATGCCTATACACAACAGCTTGTACACTCTCTGATTTGACGGAGGAGAATAATGATAGCAATAAAAAACGGGAGAATATTAACTCCCGAAAGCATTATAGACAACAAAGTGCTTCTTATCGAGGATGGAAGAATTTTAAGTTTCGCTGATAATTGCGACGGCGCGGAAAAAACAATCGATGCCCGCGGGCGTTATATAGCGCCGGGCTTCATTGATGTGCATTCCGACAAAATCGAGCAGTTCATTCAGCCGCGTCCGACTTCGGAAATGGATTTTGAGCTTGCACTGAAGGAATGCGAGCGTGAATTGCTGCACCTGGGAATTACAACAGTATATCATTCTCTATCTCTGCAAAAAGATGAGTTCTTTGGTAAAGCGCCGCTTCGTTCTAAGGAAAACGTTAAAAGAATATCAGATCTTATTGAAAACATACATAATCGCTACCACCTTATCCATCATCGATTCCATCTCCGCATAGAGATTGATAATCCCGATGCTGTGGAAATCGCGACGGAAATGATAAAAAGCAGAAAGGTCCATGAAATATCCTTTATGGATCACTCACCCGGACAGGGACAGTACAGGAATCTTGAAATATATGAGCGCGCGATAGCACCCTACCACGGCAAGGAGATTGAAACGGTCGGAATGGAGGGAATTTTGGAATATCACCGCAGCAAAGAGATGCTTTCAGCCGCACAGATGAAGCAATTGACAGAACTTGCGCATCAAAACGGAATTGCAGTTGCGTCCCACGATGACGACACGGAAGAAAAACTGAAGGTTAACAAGGCAATCGGCGTTGATATAAGCGAGTTTCCTATCCTGATTGAAACGGCAAAAGCCGCGAAGCGTGAGGGCTTCTATACGGTCGTTGGTGCACCTAATATTCTGCTCGGCGGCTCTCACTCCGGCAATATGTCCGCGGCGGAAGCAATATGTGAGGGCTGCGCGGATATACTCTGCTCGGATTACTACCCGCCTGCAATTCTTCACAGCATCTTTGTAATGAGCGAGAAATACGATATCCCTCTCTGGGAAATGGTCAATAAGGCGACGCTCATCCCGGCGAAAGCGATGATGATTGATACAGATTACGGCTCAATAGAGCTTGGAAAAAGGGCGGATCTCTTGATTATTGACGTGCTTGACGGCTATCCTGTCATCACGCATGTGCTTGTAGACGGAAGAACCACGTCAAGAGTCGAATACAGGAGGTAGTTATGAATATCCTTGAGCTTAATAACCTTGGCAAGAGCTTTTATCTGCACAATGTCGGAAGAGAAATAAAATCATGTCAAAATATAAGCTTTTCTTTGGAAGAGGGGCAGTTCATAGGCATAGTAGGGCTGTCTGGAGCGGGAAAATCCACGATTTTAAAATGTATTAACCACACATATCTGCCGGTTCAAGGCAGTATTTGGTACAACAGCAAGGAATTCGGAAGAATGAATCTCGCGACAGCCTCGGATCGTGAAATACTATATCTCAGAAAGTATGAGATCGGCTATGTTTCCCAATTTCTGAACGTCATGCCTCGCACTACAGCAAAGGAACATGTGATGAACGCACTTCTGGAAATGGGGGAGGAGGGGCAAAAGCCTGACAGAGACGCTTCCGAGATGCTTTCATATTTTCGTCTGCCTGAAAACCTCTGGGATATTTATCCCAACACGTTTTCCGGAGGGGAGCGTTTGCGCCTGAATCTCGCACATGCGATGGTCAAACACCCGAGACTTCTGCTTCTCGACGAGCCGACGGCCTCTCTTGATAATAAGACTAAAATACTTGTCAAGGAGATGCTTATTAAAATGAAATCCAAGGATACAAGTATGATTGGCATATTCCATGATCTCGAATTTATGGAGGGAGTCTGCGACATGGTGTTTAATATCTCGGAGGGAGTGTTAGTGTGATTAGGGCGGATTTTCATATACATTCTACAGTATCAGACGGAAGCGACAGTATAGAAGAGATAGTAAAGGCGGCTGAAGAAAAGGGACTAAATTATATTTCAATTACGGATCATGATACGGTATCCCATTTTTCTCAGATTCCTCAAAATACTAAGGTGAAGGTGATACGCGGAGTAGAGTTGTCGGCTGTCGATAAGAATAACGGCATGCGCGCACATATCCTTGGGTATAACATTGAAAGACCCGAAATCATATCGAAGCTCACCCAACATATTCTGGAGGCACGAAATAATAATTCGGAAAAACAGGTCGAGATACTTAAAAGCTATGGTTTTCACATAGATATGGACAAACTCCAAAGAGCGGATGGAAAGTATTTATATAAGCAACACATCATGGACTATCTTGTTTCAACGAAACAAGTCGCTGAAATGTTCGGGCTATTCTATAGGTCTGTGTTTAAAAATAACGGTGTCTGTGCTTTTGACATTGATTATTTGGATGCCGTTGAAGCGGTGAAAATGATTAAATTAGCAGGCGGACAGGCGGTTCTGGCTCATAGCGGCCAGCAGCAGAATTTTTATCTTATTCCGAGCCTTACAGCAGCAGGGCTTGACGGGCTGGAAATCAATCATCACGCAAACAGCGAAAAGGACAGGAAAACAATACAGGAATACGCGCAGGATTACGAGCTGTTCCTGACCGGCGGAAGCGACTACCACGGCAGGTATGAGCCGCAACCGTTCGGAATCGGAGACTTCCTTTCGGAAGAAAGCGGGGTAAAAGCTGTATGCAGAATATAATTGGTGAAGAGACGATTGTCGATAAAGACGTGGTATTGAATGATACAACTCTTGGCGTATATACCCATATTTGTTCTCATAGTGTATTAAATGAAGTAACCGTGGGGGATTATTCATATTGCGCGGGTTATAACCAGATTGATTACACGGCGATAGGAAAATTCTGTTCGATCGCCAGTTTCGTCAGAATAAATCCCGGGAATCATCCATCTTATTCGAGGCCGGCACAGCATCACTTTACATATAGAAGCTCCGAATATGGCTTTGGGGAAGACGATGAAGCCTTTTTTAATTGGCGAAGGTCAAAATATGTGGTCATCGGGAATGACGTCTGGATCGGTCATAATGCCAGCATAATGCCGGGGGTAAGAATTGGCAACGGAGCCGTAGTAGGGACAGGAGCGATTGTTACAAAAGATGTTGAGCCATATGCAATTGTTGTCGGAAACCCCGCAAGGACGATTAAAATGCGCTTTTCGTACGATATCATCGAAAAGCTTGAAAAATGCGCATGGTGGGACTGGGATCACGATACACTGAAGGAACGACTTGGGGATTTTCGGAATTTTGAAGAGTTTGCGAGGAAATATCTTTAATACTATTTATAGTCAGTACAGCTCTTACATCACCTATAATGCTAAACAAGGATTTTACACTTTGATTACATTTGCATGCTATTGCAATGTGCCGATATAAGGTAAAATATATGTAAACATGTAAAATGTAAGAAGGGGACTCCGCAATGATACACGCAGTAATTGATGTGGGATCTAACAGCATCCGCCTTTCCGTATATGAAACAGAGGACGGAAGATATAATAGGATATACAGTGGCAAGAGAATGGCGGGGCTTGCAAGCTATGTCAGCAAGGGCGCAATATCAAAGGCAGGCATTGACCGCGCGAGCGAGGTTCTGCTTGAGTACCGTACACTGCTTGAAAATTCTGCTGTCAGCAATGTGTCAGTCTTTGCAACAGCTGCTTTAAGGAATATATCCAACACCGAAGAGGCTGTAAGCGCCATTGAGGAAGCTACCGGCTATCCGATAGAGGTGATTTCCGGTTGGGACGAAGCAACTCTCGGCTATTATGGTGCAAAAACAGATATAAACACAGAAAATGGCGTTCTTACAGATATAGGCGGCGGCAGCACGGAGCTGGTGTTTTTTGATAATTGGAAGGTCGAAAGCGCCCAGAGCCTACCTATCGGTTCGCTGAGCCTTTTTACTAAATATGTCGATGAACTTTTGCCCGACAAAAAAGAGGTTAAAAATATTGTCGAGCATATAGATGCCGCGCTTTCAGACACCAGCCTTAATAACTTTCCGCACTGCGAGAATCTTTATGGAATCGGGGGTACTTCGAGAGCCGCAGTCAAGCTTGCAAACCGCCTTTTTACACTCGACAGCGCAAACAGATCAATTACCGGAAAACAGCTTTCGGACCTCCGAAAGCTTATCTGTGGCGGCAGCGAGATTGCCAGAAACGTAATTATTAAAACTTGTCCCGATAGAATACATACCATTGTTCCCGGCGTTTTGATTCTGGACAGTATAGCAAAAAAGACCGGAGCCAAGAAGCTGACAGTCAGCCGTTTCGGAGTCAGGGAGGGTTATTTGTGCCAGCGGGTTCTGTCAAGAAAGATATAGCGAAAATGCAGCCCGACATATCCTATACGCAAAGCCGCGAGCTAAGCTGGCTCCGGTTCAATCAGCGCGTCCTTGAGGAGGCTACGGACAATACCGTTCCGCTCATGGAACGCTTTAAATTCATTTCTATTTTCACAAGTAACCTTGACGAATTCTTTATGATTCGCGTCGGAAGCCTGTTCGACCTGTCTCTGATGGCGCCGGGTAACATTGACAACAAAACACTTCTGACGCCGTCTGAGCAGCTTGAACAGATTCTGAAAAGGATTCCGGGTCTGATGCACCTGCGGGATAAGATTTACCGCGAGGTCTCTACCGAGCTCCGTTTTTACGGGGTATACGATCTTTCGCCTGATGAGCTTTCACGCGAGGAACGTAAGTATTTAAACCGGTATTATCATGATAATATTGCGCCTCTGCTTTCGCCCCAGATAATTGATCCGAGGCATCCGTTCCCACATCTCATTAACAAGGAGCTGTACATAGCGGTGCTCCTTCGAAATGAGAAGGGAGGAAGCGCGCTGGGGATTTTGCCTATACCTTCTGCATTGCCAGACATAATACGTATGAAGGATGCTCCGGGCCGCTTTGTGCGAACAGAAAACCTGCTTTTGCAGCACATTGAGGAAATATTCAAAATTTATAAAATTGAAAACAGCAGTATTATTTGCGTAACCCGTAACGCTGATATTAGTCTCGACGAAGAAAAGTTTGATGATGAGCGCGATGATTATCGTACGCTTATGTCGCATTTGCTCAAAAAAAGAAATAGGCTTGCCCCTGTTAGACTTGAGGTTCAAGGTGAGCCGGACCGCGAGCTACTCGAGCTGCTCTGCGACAGGCTTGGCATTAAAAAAACTCAGGTTTTCAGGTTCCAGTGCCCAATCAACATGAAATATGTTTTTGAGCTGGAAAATTTGCTTTCTCCGGCAATCCGCGCTGAAACGACCTATCTGCCGCTTGCGCCGCGCTATCCGGAATGTCTGGATCAAAAGCGCAGTATTATTGAGCAGGTCGTGCAGCGGGACGCGCTTCTTTTTTATCCCTTTGAGCAGATTACACCGTTTGTTCAGCTGCTCAGAGAGGCTGCCGCCGACCCGCAGGTGGTCTCTATAAAAATTACAATATACCGTCTGGCCGCAGGCTCACAGATTGCCGAGCAGCTCTGCGCGGCAGCGGAAAACGGCAAGGATGTTACTGTCTTAATGGAGCTTCGCGCCAGATTTGACGAGGCTAACAACATCTCATGGGCGGAGAGGCTTGAGCAAGCGGGCTGCAGAATAATCTATGGACCGGAAGGCTACAAGTGCCATTCAAAGATTTGCCTCGTTACCAGACGCGATCACAGCCGCATCTCAAATATTACTCAAATCGGGACGGGAAACTATAACGAAAAGACGGCTGCGATGTACACGGATTTCTGCCTGTTGACGACTAACGAGGAAATCGGCAGGGATGCCACAATGTTTTTTCAGAATATGCTCATTGCAAATCTCAACGGCAGCTACAGCAATCTTCTAGTTGCTCCCGGCGGATTGAAAACGGCTCTTTTTGAGTGCATCGACGAACAGATATCAAAAGGCGCGGAGGGACGCATTGTAATAAAGGCTAACTCAATGACCGAGCGCGACCTTATTGACAAGCTTAAAGAGGCTTCATGCGCGGGCGTGCGGATTGAACTCATACTGCGGGGGATAAGCTGCCTGCTGCCTGGAATACCGGGTAAAACCGAAAACATCACGGTTATTAGCATTGTCGGCAGATTTCTGGAGCACTCTCGTATTTATTGCTTTGGCAGCGGCGACGACGCGAAGATTTACATTTCGTCGGCAGACCTCATGACCCGCAACATTTCCCGCAGGGTTGAAATTGCCTGCCCTGTATATGACGAATTTGCCAGGCGTCAAATATCGGCTATACTTGGCCTTCTTTTGCGCGATAATGTAAAGGCGAGGGTTCTTCAGCCCGATGGAACATATCTAAAAAAAGATAAAAGCAGCAACCGTGTTGATAGTCAGGCTTACTTTCAGACTCATAGTATGCAGATTAAGCATCCGTCTCAAACGGAGCAAACAAAAAATGGGCTATCTCATTTCGGGAAAGTGCTATTCCGTTTGTTCTACAAAAAACGCAGTCAGTCCGCCGATTGAATCGGCGCATTTATTCAGCACAGAGAATAATGAAATGGCATCCGTTTAAGGCGGATGCCATTTGCTTATATGGAGGAAAATGAAAAAGGTGAGGAGTATTAAATTTATGGGCAGCCGTTCAGAATGTCTTCATGCGGACTGCGCTGTCGAAGGCAAGCTGACTGCGCTCGCACTCGTCGTCGTTCATTGTCATCTGACAGCAATATGGGCTGCCCTTCATCCGCTCGGAGGCAAAACACAGGCCGTTTGTGCGGCTGTCGAGATAAGGGTGGTCGATCTGGTCTGGATCGCCAATAAGAATAATTTTAGTACCCTTACCAGCGCGGGTCACGATGCCTTTGACCTGCTTCGGGGTTAGGTTCTGAGCCTCATCAATAATGACCCATGTATTCTGAATAGATCTTCCGCGTATATAAGCGATGGCTTCGGTGGTGACGATGTTTCTCGAGAAGAGTTCGTCCACTTTGTCACGAAGTTCGTTTTCGTTCTTATAACGCTCTGATTCGTCACTATCTACGAGTATTTCAAGATTATCGATTACAGAGCGCATAAAGGGCGCGAGCTTTTCTGTCTCCGTTCCGGGCAGAAAGCCTATATCCTCGTCGAGCTTGACATTGGGCCTGCACACAAGGATCTTACGGTATTGCTTGTTCATGACCTTCTGCAGTCCGACCGCTAGCGAAAACATGGTTTTTGCTGTGCCCGACGCACCTTTAACGATTACCAGCGGCGCCTCGTCGGAATTCATCATCAGCGCCTCCTGCATAAACCTTTGTCCTACATTGCGTGGCTTTATACCGAAGGGACGCTCGTCGGCGTAGTTAAGCTTAACGAGTTGTTTACCGTCAAATCTGCCGAGAGCAGACTGCTTGGTGTTATCCTGACATTTGAGCAGGACAAACTCATTGATAGTGAGGTTAAACGGCTGCTCCTGACCAAGTTCCTCATGGTAAAAATGGAGATGCTTTATGTTGAGAGAGCCTTTTTTATAGAATTCATCCATTTTTTTAGACGTTGTGTAAAGAACGGTACGGCCATGATACTGACCCTCAGGCGATACTACCTGCTCATTTTGGAAATCCTGTACGGGAATCCCGATGATGCTTCCTTTAATGCGCTCGAAAATATCCTTGGTAACGAGAATTGAATTTTCGCCCTGCTCTGAAATTCCTTTGCAAACTTTCAGTATACGGTTATCCGCTTTTTCATTCGGCCAGCCGGCAGGCAACTCTACATCCCTGTAGTTAAGCTCAATCCGAAGCTGTCCGCCGCCGGGAAGGTCCACGCCATTGGTCAGATCGCCTTTTTCCCTCAAACAATCAAGAATACGCGCGGCCTGCCGTGCGTTCGCACCATTTTCGGTCGGCTCCTTTTTGAATCGGTCCAATTCCTCAAGAACAACGTGGGGGAGGATAACATCATTGTCCCCGAAAGCATATATGGCGTATGGTGACTGTAGAATGACGTTGGTATCAAGCACATAGCTTTTTTTCACGGCTTGCCCTCCTGGGAATCATATTTTATATATCATCCTCTGACGTCGTCCCGAGTCGCAGACGGCGGAGCAGAGGCGTGGGGCATCCTGAGATTAAATTTAGTTTTCCTTTTTCTTATATCTGAATTATATATCATCGACCAAAACTGTGCATTCATACTTCGGTAAAGTATATGTAAGGTTGATGTTATTTGTAAAGATTGTAGATTTGAACCCCAAAAATTACTGTTGATTATTCACTAAGCGCCGATAAATTTAGGGTTTTTACTAGAAGGAAAATGCAAGACGTGCGGCAATACCGTAGTCCGTTTGATTGAAATTTAATAATGGAAATCGTATAAAAAGTGGACTACATGGAAATTTGACATTGCCTTCTTATAACTTTAAACGTTTTGTGTATATTGGAAGAAAGAAAAACCTGATTGCATCATGGTAAAATAGACAATGTCAAATTGGAAATACTGGGCCATGTGTACTTTATGGTGTCACTTATGATACAGCAATTATACCGTGAAATACTTTCTGTTGCTGACGAGCAGGGGGGAAAGCTTAATAACCGGGTTGTGTTTTTCTGTGACGAGCTTGGAACCATACCGCCGATAGACTCGCTGGAACTAATGTTCTCTGCCTCACGTTCGCGCCGGCTGACAATGGTCTCGATAATCCAAAGCCTAAGCCAGCTCCATAAGAATTACGGAAGAGAGGGTGCTGAAATAATAGTCGATAATTGCCAGGACATAGTTTTCGGAGGCTTCGCGCCAAACAGCCAGACTGCAGAGTCGCTATCTAAGGCGCTGGGAAGCAGAACAGTCATGTCGGGGAGTGTCAGCCGGGGGAAGAACGACCCGTCACAGAGCCTGCAGATGATGGAGCGTCCTCTGCTTACACCTGATGAGCTGAAAGCGCTACCGAAAGGGCGTTTCATCGTTATGAAGACTGGTACACATCCGATGAAAACACGCCTGCGGTTGTTTTCGGAATGGGGTATTACATTCGCCAGTCCGTACTCTGTACAAGAAAAAGCACAGAGGGAAGTGGCGTATGCAAGTCGACTTGAGTTGGAGATTAACATTATAAAGAAGAGCCTTATGATAAGTTCAAAGCGGGTGAGCGATGGCACTACAGGAGAAGTGGACGGAGAGACACATACACCAAACGGTAAAATGCTGAGATATGAATAACAGGAGAAAAAATGGGCTATTTCAGTACTATTTATACAGACGACCTTCCTCATCGTGCAAAAACCGTGTATATGTATCTTTGCGATAGAGCCAATAAAGAGGGAGCGTGCTGGCCGGGCATTAACCGCATAGCGTCTGATTTGGAAATGTCCAGATCAACAGTAAAGAGAGCATTAGAGGACTTAATACAAAGCGGGTATTTTGAGAAGGAGCTGCGCTACCGCGGTAATGGTAGCTTCAGCTCCAACCTGTATACAATCCTAAAATGAGAGGTAACTAGCATGACGCAACTACCAGAGTTGATGACGATTAAAGAATTACAAAGCTACCTCAATATTGGTAAGGATAAAGCCTATGCGTTAGTTAAAAAGCAAATCCTTCCCGGCACTGAAAATAGGCGGAAGGTACTATGTAATCAAGCCTGATTTCGTTAGCTGGTTGGGGAAGCGGGCCGGAAAGTAACACCAATTGTTGGCAAAACAATGACCGACCAATACAACCAGATAATGGTCATTTCATTTAAGAATAAGTACTCTGATTTGAATACCAGATTAGAGTACTTATTCTGCATATTTATAGGCTGCTATTAACAATAACAAGGTTATAATATGGTAAATATACACAGAAACAGAATGGACATTCGGCGCTTACCGTTTTGCCTATCCGTTTTTTCACTTGCTTTGGAGAGTTAGCCGGAGAAACGCTAAAAGATTGAATATTCGGTTTACAAGTCTTTTGTGGAGTGTTAAAATAATTAATAAGTGAATAAATTGCTCGCCCCACCGCTTCAATGCGGAACATGGAAAGGGGTAAGAACCCACGAGTCGGTCACTGTGCGGCGTGTGAACGCCAAGTCAGATACGTGGGGGCGGGTGAAGTATTTCTGCCGAAACCAGAAAATGCGGGTATTAATATCGTCCGCTGCAGTTTTGGCTTGCGGGCGTTTTTTATTTGCCCGTAAGTCGCTAACTGGAGTGAGCGTTGCCGCATGGTGAGATTTGGAGTCGCAGGAACAAAGCGAATTTCCAAAGCTGAGCGGCAGCGCTTTTGTTTTATATTTATTTTATTGGAGGAAGAACGCATGAAGAAGAAAGCATTGTCCCTTTTAATTACCCTGGCTATGGTGGTGTGCCTGTTTTCAGGGCTCACGGTATCCGCAAGTGCGGCAGCGACACTTGCAGACGGCACAGTCGTCGTCAACGTGATTATCCAAAACAACTCAAATTATGCATCTCCGGCATGGAGCGGTTACCTGTTCAATGCCGAGAAAAAGCCAATATCCGCTTCCTCGGATACAGTGCTTGATGCTGGCGACATATACAACGTCGATTACCCGACTGGTACTGTCGGCGTCGTCGTGCCCTCCGGCAGTAGTGCGTGGACGGCGGTTAAAGCTGTGCTGGACGGCGGAAGTGTCTCCTATGACTATTCATCTGATATGCTGAATGCCGTAAACGGGTTGGCAAGCGACTACTCCAGCGGATACAACTACTGGTCTTTCTATCACAAGGTCGGAAGCGTATACTATTACGCAAATTTGGGCCTTGGTAGTTACATAGTGAGCGGCGGCGAAACCATCTGCGTTGCATATCAGAGCGCGGACGGCGTTGACGGCGTGACAGGCGCAAGCTCTGCGGGAACCTCCACTTCAGTTACGGGTTTTTCCTTTGGCAGCGACGGCGGCAGTTTCACCTATGACAGCACAGCCAGTGCGTTTAAACTCACCGCACTCGCTGACGCTACGAGCTTTAAAGTCACAGCGACCCCGCACAGCGCCTCCAAAACCGTAAAAATTTATTTGGCGGGGAAGAATTCGTACGGCTATTATATGACTTCATATATTGGCGGCTTGAATACTGCAATATCGTTTTCGGACGGTGATGTTTTCTGCATAGTAGAGGGTGCGGAGGAATATGAATACTACATTGCGGTTAACAAGACCTCCGCCTCTGAGCTAGCGTTCTATTCTTCGGGCGACTATGACTATTCAATGCTCGGCAATAACTGGACAAATGCCCACCCGCTCGTCTGTGCGGCGGGAGAAACTGCCTCAAACCTGCGCTACGGCTACGACAGCGTGTCCTCGACTATGTTCCGGTATATGAGCGCCTGTACTAACATTACCGTGAGCGACATGAGCAAGCTCGCTGTCACCTTGTATTACAGCGGCACCTACAGCGCAACGGGCAGCGGATATACCTCGGTCAGCATCCCCACCTCCGGCGCGAGCGGAACTGTCGGAAATATCAGTTATTACAACTCCTACGTTAATACTTACGGAAACTACTACAACTTTATGTTCTATCCCGATACGGCTACGCCGGGCACCTATTACTATTATGTGGTTATCAAAGACACCGTAAACGATAAGACCATTACCAGCGTCGGCAGCCAGGCGGTAGTAAAGGTGGGGCGGCTCTATGCGTGGGCCTCCACCTCTGGCGGAGTTATGACCGCAAAATATGTCACGGCGGCGAAGAGCGGTCTTGACAGCGGAAATTACTATCTGAGATATCAGGCAAAGAATTCCACCGGGCTGGGTCTGTATTTCTTCACAGCCGCATATGCAAGGGACTCCATCCCAGTCTCCGGCAGCGTCGAACTCTCCGGAGCGGCAAAAATAGAAATAAGCCTTGTCAAAGCGTCAGACGGTTCTGCCGTGGACACGCTTGCGGTTTCCTGATAGATATAGGAGAAAAAACAAATGAAGAAAAGAATATTGAGCCTCCTGCTAATGTTCGTCCTGATTCTGTCGCTGTGCCCTGCGGCTTTCGCGGCGGGTCCGGCGGTTGATACAGACCAAGCATCCTACACGGCGGGGGATACGGTAAACGTACTTTTATCGGCAGACAGCGACCTGATGATAGAGGTTTTCCGGGGAGACGCCGCCACAGGGACAAAGCTGATTTCAAGTGCAACTTCCAATAAGACGTACAGCTTTAAAACGGGTACGGACTGGAGCGAGGGTACCTATACCGTCGTTGTCGGTGCAGGCTCGAACACCGCGAGCTGCACATTTTCGCTTCTGGCTTCAGGAGGCGGAAGCCCGTCGGTGCAATATGTCTATCTTTCGGTCTATGGGCCTGACTCCGTGCTTCTTGACAGCAAACAGCTTGCCTATACAAGCGGCATATCCGCCTATACGGTACTTAAAAACTATTCCGGCCTAAGCGTCACGTCTGCATGGAACAGTACTTACGGCGGGTACTATGTCTCCGCAATTTCCAATTTTAAAGAACTGGATTACGGCGGCATGTCCGGATGGCTGTATTCAGTGAACGGTGCGAAGCCGAATGTCAGCGCTTCGAGTTGTACGCTTTCTGCGGGTGATAGTATTCTTTGGTTTTATACAAAGGACGGTTCCACAGCTATGTATTCGACATCGAGCGGCAGCACTTCCACGCAGCAGGCAGTCATTAACGCAGATAATATGGGTACGGCAGTAGTGCCGCCCGACAAGCTTTCCGAGATCGTTACCTCCGGCAAGGGCTTTTCTGTCGATGCCGCGGCGGGAGATATATCCCTGACTGCCGAGGGTACAAAGGCTCTGTCAGAAAAGCTCGGTGGGCGAGAAAAGCTTAGTATTGAGGTCGTAAAAACCTCTGGCACAAGCAAATTTACCGTGGTTTCAAACAGTAAAACGATTGCCGCGCTTGACGTTTCAGTAACTGCGGGCGGTGCAGAGATAAAAAGCGGCTTCGGCACTATGACAATCAGCGTCGCCGTCGGTGCGGCCTACAAAAATCAGACACTCTCAATTCTTCATCTGAAGGACGATGGCAGCTATGAAATTCTGACGGGCTCTGTCGATACGAATGGCTTGCTAAGCTTTAATACCGTGTCGCTATCCACCTTTGTCGTAATTTCAGCGGCGGATATTCCTGTGGAATACCGCTTTGCGGACGTTAAAGCCGGCGAATGGTATGTGCAGTACGTCCAATATACCTGGGGAAAAGGCTTGATGGCCGGAACCACAGATACGGCCTTTGAGCCAAAGGCCGTCATGTCCCGCGCCATGCTCGTTACGGTGCTTTACCGTATGGGGGGCAGTCCCAATGTTACGGGAACGAGCAGCTTCAAGGATGTCGCGGACAGCGCCTCATGGTACTACAACGCGGTTATCTGGGCATCGAAAAACGGCATTGTCAACGGCTACGGCGACAGAAGCTTCGGTGCTAACGACAATATCACGCGGGAACAGCTGGTTACAATCTTCTACCGCTACGCGAAATACAAGGGCTGCGATGTGAGCGCGGGCGACAATACGAACATCCTCAGCTACAGCGACTCGCTGAAAATCAGCGACTGGGCTTATCCGGCGCTTCAATGGGCACTGGGCGCGGGAATTATCAACGGTACAAGCTCAGATACACTTTCGCCCTCAGGCACCGCTACAAGGTGCGAGGCGGCGGCAGTCATTACGCGATTCATGGAAAAAACAAAAGCATGACTACAGCAATAACAGGAAGGCTAAGGAGTCTAAGCGGATATGAAAAAAATCGCAAGCACGATTCTCGCGCTGATACTTATACTGAACCTGAATGCCAACGCCTTCGCTTCAGCGGATACGAGGCTTCAGAGCGCATATAACAGCGGCGTAGATTATTACACCAAAGCGGCGGAAAAGCCCTCCTACGGAAGCGAATGGGCCGCGCTCGGACTTAGCCGCGGCGGGGCGGAACTGCCTGAGGAATGGTTGAGGAACTACTGTATGTCAGTGTCCGAAAAGGTCAAGGCCTGCGGTGGAGTGCTGAATGAACGCAAATATACTGAGTATTCCCGCGTAATTCTCGGACTTACTGCTTTAGGACAGAACGCTGCGGATGTGGGCGGCTATGACCTTACGCTCCCGCTGTCCGACTATGACAAAACGGCGTATCAAGGTTTAAACGGGCCTGTATGGGCGCTCATCGCGCTTGACAGCGGCCGTTATGAGATGCCGGAAAGCATGGGTGCAGATGTGCAGGCAACGAGGGATATGTATGTGAAATACATCCTGTTGCATGAGCTCTCAGGAGGCGGTTGGGCTTTTTCTGGTACTTCCGCCGACCCGGATATGACAGCGATGGCGCTGTGCGCGCTTTCAAAGTATAGGTCGATGGACGGTGTTCCCAAAACAGTTGACCGGGCGCTGCTGCTCCTCTCCGCTCTTCAGAACAGCGACGGAGGGTACTCAAGCAGCGGGACGGCAAATTCGGAAAGCTGTGCACAGGTCATTGTCGCTCTGTGTGAGCTTGGCATTAGTATAAACGACAGCCGTTTTGTGAAAAACGGAAATACTCTTATAAATAAGCTGCTTGCTTATCAGCTTTCGGACGGTAGCTTTGAACACATAAAGGGTGGAGGCTCAAATGGGACAGCTACAGAGCAGGCTCTGCTTGCGCTCGCGGCAGCTCTTCGTGCGGAGCGCGGTAAGGTCAGTCTCTACAGGATGGTGAGCTTTTCGGACATAAAGAGTCTCGCGGAGCAGGATAAAATCGAGGATCTCGCGAACGCCGGGTTTATTAGCGGCATGGGCGGAGGGCTTTTCGCACCGGACAAAACCATGACACGGGCGGAGTTCTGCGCGATAGTAGTGAAGGCGCTGGGGCTTGAAAAGAAAACGACGGATAGATTTACGGATGTGCCGGAAAACGCATGGTATTCCGGCTATGTCGCTGCGGCGTACGCAGGCGGCATCATCAAAGGAAGCTCCGCAACGACCTTCTCGCCGGACGGCACTATAACGGACGTGGAGTCTCGAATCATGCTTTCGCGCGCTTCGGTGCTGCTGGGACTGCGCGATAAAGCGGACGAAAGCTGGAGGCCCTCCTCCGTCAGGATAACGCGCCGCGAGGTAGCCTCGCAGATATACGATTTGCTTAAAGAGGCGGGAAAGCTATGAAGCCAAGCATTAAAAGACTCATAGCCGCTGCCGTAATCGTTCTCGCGCTCGCAGCATCCTTCCTCATACAAAACAGGACTGTTACGAAATCCGACTCCTCAACTCCGACCACGGAAGCCGCTTGTTCTCCGGCTGAAGCATCCACAACCACGACCTCAGGGAAAACAGATACGACAGAGTCGCCGGCTCCATCAACGGAGGTCCCGGGGCAGGGAAAGCACCAGCAAAAGGCTTCTCCGAAGACCGCGCAGGCCGCTGCCCCCGTTTCTCCTGCGCATACGGCGGCGCCCGAAACGAAGGCGCCGACCAGTTCGCTAACTATCAGCTGTAAAACTATACTGGACAACATGGACAAGCTTTCTGAGGGAAAGAAAACGCTCATTCCCTCAGACGGCTGGCTTCTGAGCCTCGCGGATGTGAAGTTCACCGAGGGAGACACAGTATTCGACGTGCTGCAGCGGGAACTGAAAGCCCGCAATATGCACCTTGAGTTTTCAGTATCACCTATGTACAACACTGTTTATATTGAAGGCATCTGCAATATTTATGAGCTCGACTGCGGTGAGCTATCCGGCTGGATGTACACGGTCAACGGCGTGTTTCCAAGTGTCGGATGCGGCGAGTACAAGCTCTCCGACGGCGACGTAATCGCCTTTGTCTACACCTGCGACATGGGTCGCGATGTAGGGGAGGCGAGCGCATGAACGATGTTTTTTCAGACTATCACCCGTTAGTCAATTTCGTATGGTTCACGGCAGTTATAGTCTTTTCGATGCTTACTATGCATCCCGTTATGCTTCTGACCGCGCTTATCTGCGCCGCAGTTTATGCGGCGCGGGTCACAGACGGCAAGGCTCTCCGCACATCTATAAGATACCTGCTGCCACTGATGCTCCTGACTGCGGGGCTCAACCCTGTTTTTAACCATGAGGGTGTGACGATACTTCGATGGTTACCAAGCGGAAATCCGCTGACGCTTGAAGCCATACTTTACGGATTATCTGCTGCCGTAATGCTGGTGACAGTCATCGAATGGTTTATCTGTTTCAATCGCGTAATTAACTCAGAAAAATTCGTATATTTATTCGGGCGTATTGCCCCAGCACTGGGACTGCTCCTTTCAATGACACTGCGCTTTGTGCCGCTTTTCAGCTCGAGAATTAAAGCGGTGGCGGAAGCGCAGAGAGCACTTGGACGGGATATTTCGTCTGGCAGCATACTGAAACGGACACGGCTTGGGATCAAGATTCTGTCCATTGCTGTCACATGGTCGATGGAAAATGCCATTGAGACAGCGGACAGCATGAAAAGCAGGGGATATGGTCTGCCTGGCAGGACGTTTTATTCAATTTTTCGCTTTGAGAAGCGTGACGCATATGCGCTGAGCTTCATACTATTTTGCTCTGCCTATATCATCGTAGCCGCAATTACGGGCGGTATTGTTTGGCGCTATTATCCGCTAATTTCGGGGACTCTTGACGAACCCTATACTGTCAGCGTATTTCTTGTCTGGCTCGCGCTCTGCGCTATGCCGCAATATCTCGGTGCGAAGGAGGAACGGAGATGGAAGTTTTCGATATCCGAAATCTGAGCTTCACCTATCCCAAGGAGAATGAGCCTGTGCTGAGAAATCTGTCTCTTCGGATAAATTCGGGCGAGTTTGTCGCCCTTATCGGACTTTCAGGCTGCGGAAAATCCACGCTCCTGCGCCAGCTTAAAACAGTTTTGACACCACACGGAGAACACAGTGGTGAGCTGATGTTTGAGGGTGTACCGCTAAATGACGTTGATATAAGGCTTCAATCCTCCCGAATCGGATTTGTACAGCAATCGCCGGAAAATCAGGCTGTTACGGACAAGGTGTGGCACGAAATGGCATTCGGACTTGAAAGCTTAGGGGTCGATTCACTAACAATACGCCTAAGAGTCGCCGAAACGGCGAGCTTTTTCGGCATACAAAACTGGTTTTATAAGAATGTTTCGGAGCTGTCCGGCGGGCAGAAGCAGCTTCTTAACCTTGCGTCAGTGATGGTCATGCAGCCCTCGGTGCTGATTCTTGACGAGCCGACCTGTCAGCTTGACCCGATAGCCGCCGAGGAGTTTCTATCGGCGGTTGGAAAAATCAACAGAGAGCTTGGCACGACGGTCATTCTTACGGGTCACCGTTTGGAGGATATTCTCCCGCTTGCAACACGTGTTATCGTGATGGACCAGGGTAAAATTATTTGCGACTGCTCGCCCGAGAAAATAGGGGAGACGCTAATGACGCTGGAACACCCAATGCTTTTATCAATGTCGACGCCGGTTCGTATCTGGTCGGCGCTTGAAACTGAGACTACCTGTCCCAAAAACATCGCCGAAGGGCGCGCGTGGCTCTCAGGCTATGCGGAAAACCATGAGATTAGAGCCTTGCCGCCTGAGGGCGTTTCCGCTTCTGGTTCGGATATTCCCGCCGTCGAGCTTCAAAACGTATGGTTTCGCTACGGCAAAAATGAGCCGGATGTTATTAAGGGACTGTCCGTCAAAGCATACTCTGGCGAGCTTTTTTGTATATTGGGCGGAAACGGAACCGGCAAGACAACGGCACTGTCTCTTGTATCCGGCCAAAAGAAGCCGTACAGGGGAGAAGTAAAGCGCATAACAACACCTGTCGTAGCGCTTCCGCAAGACCCGAAACTGCTTTTTGTGAAAAAGACGGTTTTTGAAGAGCTGATGGAAATGCTCACAGAATCCGATTTTTCAGAGGATGAAAAGCGGCGTCAGGCGCTCTCAATGGCGCGTTTGTGCCGAATTGACGAGCTGCTTTTTCGCAATCCCTACGACCTATCCGGCGGCGAGATGCAGCGTGTGGCGCTGGCAAAGGTCCTGCTTCTTCGCCCCAAGTTGCTGCTACTGGACGAACCAACTAAAGGCTTGGACGCTGAGTTCAAGCGCGTTTTTGCAGCCATAATAAAAAACCTCACCGAAAACGGCGTCTGCGTCGTTATGGTGAGCCATGATGTGGAGTTCTGCGCGGAGCACGCCGACCGCTGCGCTCTCTTTTTTGACGGCAATATTGTCACTGAAAACACACCACGCGCGTTTTTCGGAGGCAACAGCTTCTACACGACTTCAGCCAGCCGAATGACTCGCGGAATCATACCCGACGCAGTCACGGCGGAGGATGTGATTTTGTCATGCGGCGGAAAACCCGAAGCTCTGCCGCAAGTTGTCGATTTAACCGATGACAGCTATTTTGAGTCTTTAGCACAAGCCCCCACGGATGAATATAAAGCACCAAAGCTTCCGCTTTGGCGAAGACTGCTCGCCGTCATTTCGGGGGCGGCAGCTCTCGGCACTTTTGTCTACGCACTTAGAAATGTCGATGTGACGGAAATTTTGACGAGCGGGGCGCTAGAGGGGTATAATGAGAAATACAGCTCAGTTTACCTGATTTTGATAGCGTCGCTACTAGTTCTCGCGTTTTGCATAGGCAAGAGAGCAGACAAAAGAGTCAATTTTGCGCAGATAAAAAAAGCAAAGCGCCGACTGTCAAAGCGCACGCTTTTCGCGGTACTTGTTATATTCATAGCCGTTCCGCTTACGGTTTTTATCGGAATTTATTTTCTCGGCGACAGAAAGTATTATTTCATCTCACTGCTGGTCATACTTGAAAGCATATTGCCTTTTGGACTGATGTTTGAAAGCCGGAAGCCACAGGCGCGGGAGCTTGTCGTAATTGCCATTCTCTGCGCTCTCGGTATAGCGGGACGCGCGGCGTTTTTCGCGCTTCCGGGCTTTAAGCCGGTGCTTGCCGTCGTAATCATTTCGGGCGTGGCCTTCGGCGGAGAGACTGGTTTTCTCGTCGGGGCGATGACCATGTTCGCAAGCAATATGCTGTTCGGGCAGGGGCCGTGGACGCCGTGGCAGATGTTTGCAATGGGCGCTGCCGGTTTCCTTGCGGGAGCGCTTTTTGAAAAGGGCCTAATGAGCAGAAGCAGGCTGTCTTTGAGCATATTCGGCGTGCTGGTGGCAATTACCGTGTACGGTGGGCTTATGAATTCAGCGACGGTTCTCATGTACCAGCCGAACCCGACTTTTAAAATGCTTCTTTTGTCCTATGCTGTCGGGTTTCCCATTGACCTTGTTCACGCTGCGGCTACGGCCGTATTTATGTGGTTCATATCTCAGCCGCTTCTTGAAAAGCTCGACCGTATTAAGGTAAAATACGGACTTATCGACGGACAATAGAATAAATTTGGAGGGTAAATATGCCGGACAAAGATGATGACAATAAAAGCAAAAACTACGCCTATTTCAGCAATACTGCCTGCGAGTATTTCCCCTGCCATAAAACAGAGGACAAAAGTAATTTCAACTGCCTGTTCTGCTACTGCCCACTATACCATCTGGGCGAAAAATGCGGCGGTAATTTCACGCTTCTAGCTGATGGTCGCAAGGATTGCAGCTCGTGTCTATTTCCGCATAAACGTGAAAACTATGAGCTAATAATAAAAAATATCCGCTGAACGCGGATATTTTTTATAAGGTGCCTTTCAATGTGGCGTTTTCCAGCAGATATTAGTGGCAATATTTTTACCAAGGATAGACGTATTCGTCGTTCGGCTTTACAGCGGGGGAGACAGACGTTACTGAAACAATCGGTTGCTTCTCTCCTTGACAGTCAACAATATGAATAACTCCCGTGACTGTTACCCAGCTGTCAGACTCAAGGGAGGAAGCTCCGTTATACTCGCAGACGATACCGCAAGGAGCAAGGTCGGCCGCGCAGCAGTACATCAGCAGACGTGCGGGAACGAACTCGTTTTCGGTCATGGTTGCGGAGTCCCTGAAAACGAAGCCTTTTATTGTAATGGTAGCGCCTTCGTAATTTTCCTTGTTGGTATATATCTCGGAAAGCCAGGGATAAAATTGCTCGTCAGAAACGGTAATCGACCCATCCGCGTTTCTTTCAAGTCCAAACTGCTTTACCAAACTGTCGTCATTCTGTTCTGAGCCGTTTTGAGCGTTTTCCTTCGCCGATGCTGCGCCGCCCGATGATTTTGCACTTTGAGACAGACCTACGTCGCTCACAAGCCCGGTTGAAACGTCCGCCGCGCTGACAGCGCTGTGCGGCAGCAGCAGAAGCATAACGGGTACAATCAGAATCAGGCAGTGTGCCGCCCGGATTTTATATTGTGGACGAAACAGCACCGGAAGCTTAAAACCAGCCCATATTAGCATGATTAGTGAGGTGAAGTAGAGGTACGGAAGCATTCGCGGAGTAACATATGAAAGATATTTGCCGCTGAATGCGAGATAGAACATCATCACCGAAAAGAGTAAAAGACAAATAAGCTCCAACACCGATTGAGAATTGAGTTTCTTCACCATATCACACCCCCAGAAGCGGACGTGCGAAGGCGATGACCACCAGATAGCATATCAGAAAAACCGCGAGCAGCAGCTTGAGCACGAATTTTTTAGAAAAACCGCCCGACAGCATAAGGAGATTTTTTATATCCATCATCGGGCCGAAAACCAGAAAGCCCATGACCGCGCCAGAGGGGAAAACAGAGCTGAAGCTCCGCGCGATGACAGCGTCGGAAGAGGAGCACAGGGACAGAAGAAACGCAAGAACCATCATCAGTAGCAGGGAGAGCGCATAACCAGAGGTGGTCTGAAGAAACAGTGCTTTTGTGCCTATGGACTGAAACAGTGCCGAAATGAAAGCACCAATTATCAGGAATTTTCCGACACTGAAAAATTCCGTTTCCGCGTGTCTTGCGAATAGTTTGAGCTTGTCCTTGACCCCTTTGGCCTCGCTTAGCCCCGTATAGCAGCCGCAGCTGCACATTGCGCCATCAAAACCACTTGAAAGAAGCTCGTTTTTTGAAGGCCATGCGGAGAAGAACAAGCCGATAAGAAGCGCGGCCGAAATGCCGAGTACGACTCTGACCGCAACTACGCGCAGGCTGCCGTTGAAAGCGTAATAGGTCGAGAGCATGACGACAGGATTTATCACCGGTGCCGCCGTTAAAAAGGTAACGGCAACCGGAACGGGAATGCCTTTTTTGACAAGGCTTCTGAAAATCGGTACGGACGCGCAGTCGCAGACCGGTAGGCAGAAGCCCATGAGTATTGCAGTAAGCATGCCGAGTCCCAGCTTTTTGGGGAACCTTCGCTCGATTGCTTCACTTGAAATAAAAATCTGAATCGCCGAGGAAATTAACACGCCTATCAGCAAAAACGGCACCGCCTGAAGGATAATGCCGAGAAAAACATTCACTAGCGTGTTGAAAGATATAAACGATATTTTCACATAACGCGAGCAAAACCACACAAGCGCGAGCGCATAAACAATGCTTAGGCAGAGTATGCTGGCAGAGCTTAAATCCCTGCGCGCAAGCGTTTTTAAAATGTGTGAGCTTTCTTCCGCGGCCGCGATTTTAACGCCGCGATTCAGAGAACGAACAAGGCGCGCGGCGGCTTTTCTTTGTGAACCAGAGCCGTGCCGAAGCACGAGCAAATCTGCGGCGGAAATTTGTTCGGGCAGGGCCGCGCCGGTTTTACCAAGCAGTGTATCCAGCGTTTCCGCATCTGCAATATGTACAACTTTTACGATTTTGCATCTGCGGTTTAGCGCCGTTGAAAGGAAAATCGACTGAAGCTCGGAAAATGCGGCCATTCCGTTCCACTCTACCCATATTTCGTCAATGGACAGCTCGTCGATGCAACTCGAAAGCTTTTCGGAAATGTCTTTCGGGCTGGCTTCCAACTCTTTTTTTGAGAAGTTCAGCACCTGACATACGTATTCGTTTCCGCCGAAGTCCTCTTCGCCGCTCTCAAACTGAACAAGCAGAAGTCTCGTCGTTTCCGGCGTGCGCTTGTCGAGCAGCCTGTTAATAAGCGTCGTTTTTCCCGAGCCGAGAAAGCCTGTGACGACATATACAGGTATGCGCAAATTTATCACTTCCCGTTAAATACAGCGTTGAGCTCAGAAATATTCAGGGCGTTGCCAATAAAGCAGATAATGTTGCCGGTCGTTTCGGTTGGAGCGATTTTCAGTTCATCCTGAACATACTGTAGCTCCAGACAGCCGTTTTTGCCTTGGACAATGCCCTTTGCGCGGAGAAGCTTTTCGTTAAGCCTTTGCGTGAGCTCCGAAAAGCAGGCCTTCAGTTCGTCTTGCGAATATTCGCGCTCTGTCCGCAGAGTTATGGTATCAAAGACTTCCTCTGCGCCGTGATCATGCCCACAGCAGTTGTCGTGATCATGCCCGCGGCAAGCATCATGGGAATGCGTTTCAGGAACTTTCACAGCAGTCAGCAACACATTGTTAGCGTTGAAACTTTCCCACGGAATTGAAAAGACAGATGCCTCCGGATTAAGCTCATGTATAAGCCCGAGGGCTTTTTTTACCGTTTCCCCGTCCTCAGTTCGGCTGAGCACGACTGTATCCGCATGCCTAATTTGATCCTCGAAAAACTCTCCGAAGTTCTCAGAATACATACGGCAGCGTTTGGCGTCCGCGATCGCGATTTTTGCCTTAGTTTTAAAAAGTCCGCTCAGACGCTTGTCCTCACAGGCGGCAGCGATTTCGGAGAGCTTTCCGACTCCGGAAGGCTCTATTATGACAACATCCGGATGAAAACGCTCCGATACCTCTTTTAGGGACTTAATGAAGTCACCGGAAAGACTACAACAGATGCAGCCGGAATTTAATTCTCGAACAGTAACGCCGCTAGTCTGCATTATGGCGGCGTCTACACTTATTTCACCGAAGTCGTTCTCAATTAAAACGACTTTTTTATCTTGAAACGACTCTTTTAGTAGTTTTCGGATGAACGTGGTTTTCCCCGCACCTAGAAAGCCGGATACTATGTAGATTTCAATTGCCATGACAGCCTCCCATTATCTTTCGCTGTAAAGTCAGCGGATGTGGATTTATTTATACAGCTAATATATAGATTATATTTTTTAATTATTAATAAATAAAGCGAAATCAAGCTTTATATAATAAATGTGATTTGTTGTCTAAAGCTTACTACAGGATTTCATAGATGTTTTAATATAAGGCGAGAAAGGTATAAAAAAGCGGAAGACGAAATGCACCCTTTTTAAGCAAAGAGAGCATCCCGCCTTTTATGCGCATTTTTAATTAACTATTTTAAAGGGCGGCGGCTGTGATTCCGTATAGCGGGTCCTCAACCTCTGCCTTGTCGGAATTTGTGTTCACCTTCTCTTCGGGGAAGGGGATAATTACCGGAATTCCCATATATTCAATGATGTGAACGTGCATTTGGTACACTTCCTCGATGTTCTCCGGTGTCATAGTCTCAAATCCGCCGTAGGAGAAAACACGTGAATCCTTGAGAAAAACAAAACGGTCACAGTAACGTATAGCGAGATTGAGGTCATGAATGATAATCGCGACACAGATATTATGCTCCTGTGCAATTTTCTTCACCAGCTGAAGCACCTCGTGCTGATTGCGGGGGTCAAGATTGCTTGTAGGTTCGTCCAGCAGCAGAAGCTTTGGCTCCTGCGCAAGAGCTCGCGCCAGCATGACTTTTTGAGCCTCGCCGCCAGAGAGCTGCGATACCGTGCGAAGCGCGAAATCCTCCAGCTTCATCTTCTTAATAATGTCCGATGCGATTTGCCTGTCCTCAGCAGTAGCATCCCACTTGATGTACGGTTTGCGACCAAGCAAAACTGAGTCAAAAACGGTCATATTAGCGTATGTACTATACTGCGGTACATAAGAAATGTTCTGCGCCATCTCAGTTTTGCTCATTTTATATACATTATGACTGTCTACAAGCACAACTCCAACATCGGTAGGGCAGATACGGTCAATGCATTTAAGCAGCGTACTTTTTCCGGCTCCATTATTTCCGAGAATCGCGATGCATTCGTTCTGCTGAACGTCGAAACTCACGTTCTCTAGGATATTTCGCGCAGCATTGTCATACGCGAAGCTAATGTTTTTTACTTCAACCATCGCTCTTGAACCCCCTGAAAAGAAGATAAAGAAACAATGGTGCGCCCAGGAACGAGGTTATCGCCCCAATTGGCAGTATAACAGGCGCGATTATCAGCCTTCCAAACGTATCGGCCAGAATGAGAAGCAGCGACCCGGCAACTGCCGAGCAGGGTATGAGGTACCTGTAGTCGTTACCTACAAATCTGCGCATCATGTGCGGAGCAACAAGTCCGACAAAGCTGATAATACCGACAAACGATACGGCAACTGCCGCCGCGAGAGAGCAGATGCCCATGCTGATAAGCATAACCGCTCTTGTGTTGACACCAAGACTTTTTGCGGTATCGGCTCCGCTTTCCATCGCGTTATAGTTCCAACGATTAAGCAGAAAGTACACGAGCGAGGCCAGCAGCACGATTGTAAGAATTAGAAGCTCTGTCCAGCCCGCTGAACCGAGATTTCCGAAGGTCCAGAATACGACTGAGCTGATTTTCGTTTCGTCCGCAAAGTACTGGAGCAGGGTGCTTCCGCCGGTAAAGAGAGAGCTAAGGGCAACTCCCGCCAGAATAAGTCCTCCAGGGCCGAGATCCTTTTTGAACTGGGATAGCAGGATAACAACAAAAGTAGAAAGCGAGCCAAATACAAAAGCGCAGATGGTGACTATATAGGGATTGTTGATTGAAACCGCCGTGGCGGCGGAGTCGGAATTAACGACCCCTCCGCCGAAAATGATAATGCCGAGGGCAGCGCCGAACGCTGCACCCTGAGAGACGCCGAGTGTTGAAGCCGAGGCAAGCGGATTTTGCAGCACACATTGCATGACGGCTCCAGAGACAGCCAAAGTGGCACCCACGACTATAGCCGCAACAACACGCGGAAGTCTGATTCCCATAACGGCAATCTGTGACTGAGGATTCGCTTTGCCCCAAAAGCTCTTGACTACTTCAGATAACGGGATATTCAGCGACCCTGCGCTGACGGCAAAAAGGGCAATTATAATGGTTGCGATGATAGCTACGGCAAACGTAAGCTTTTTCCGCCTGATGAACGTGTCATACGCCTGCAATTGAGTAATGTGGTCGTTTGCCATTATTTTGCACCGAGATCGACCTTGCCGTAGCCGGCATCTGCTCCGTTAATAACACTAAGATAATCGTCAGCGCCCAGGAAAAACTTAAAGATTTCGTTGGCTTTTTCTTCAAAGTTGATATCCTTGAACTGCTCGGGATAAAGCAGTGAACCGACATAATAAGCGTTGACGATGGGTATTTCAACGTTCGAGTAATAGCTTGTAGAGCTGGGGTACTGATAAACATTTCCGTCCTTGACGGCTGTAAGCTGTGTGTAAAAATCAGGTGTTGCCGCGTAGTCCTGCTTAACGAGGCTTACTCCGCCGCTGTCAAGGAAAAGATACTGAGGATTCCAGCCGAGAACCTGCTCCTTATCGACCAGTACACCACCAGACTTATCTGAGGTGCCTTTGGTAACGTCGTTAGCCGCTATCGCTTCAAATACGGCGTATTTAGTATAGACGCCCTCTATGCCGTGCGCTCCCTTGAAGGTTGCCGCAGCACCTAAAACAGTTGGCTTGTCAGCCTCAGGAACATTTGCAGTTCTGGTCTTAAGGTCGCTGAGGCACTCGTCTATGTAGGAGATAACCTCCTCTGCTCTGTCCTTGACGCCGCAGACGTCAGCCAGAAGGCGCAACGCTTCATTGTAATCGTCACCGAACAAGGTGCCCATAGCTACAGCGACTGTCGGAATACCTGTTTTTGTCTGGATTTCGTCCGCTAGCTCTGCAGTATATGAGCAGAGTATCACATCGGGTTTGACAGCGATAATCTGTTCGGGATAATAGTCCGTCGCTCCAGCAGCGTCAGTCCCGACAACGGGAATGTTGGCCCAAAAATCCTTGTTTGCATAAGCATAAGCAGTGACGGGAGAAATTTTATCTGCGGCCATACCGCCAACTCCTACGACCTTGGATGCCAGCCCAAGATAAGTGATCATACGCGGTGTATTGCCTAAGGGAACGATCTTCTCGACAGTTGCAGGTATCTCGACATTGCGTCCAACCATGTCAGTAATTGTACGGGTTGTCGCTGCCGGAGTTTGCTCTGCCGAAGCGGACGGCTGGGTGGAAGCTTGCTCTGCTTTTGCTCCGCATCCTGCGAAAAGAGTAAACATCAAGGCTGCTGCAAGCAAAAATGCTGAAAGTTTTTTCATTTCCATCTTATTTCTCCTCATCTTATCTGTCATATTCATTAAAGCAGCTCAGGCAGACGGGCTTGCCGTCTCTAAGGCGGAATTTGTCCTCGCGAGCTCTTTCTCCGCACACTGAGCAGGTCTCCGAGCGGAATAAACGTGCCCTTTCAGGCAGCTCAAATGTTGGTTTTGAATAGACGAAAAGCTCCTCGACGGGAGCGCTTAGTATTATGTCCATCCACTGGTCGTGAGGAATATCCTCGCTTAAGCCCTTGAAATAGAGACGGAGAGATTCTCCGCTCTCGCGGAAATAGAAATTGAAGGCCATCTTCCCGAGAGGCTTATAGATCATGTTTCCTTTGCCTATTGTACAGCTTAGCAAAGCCTGTATTGCGTCTACTCCGCAAGCGTCGTTCTCTGTAATACATACTATTTGCTCATCCTCAGCGGCAACGGTCGGGAAATGCTGCACAAGAGCCTCAACGGCCTTAAAGCCTATCGCGAGCCCGCCGCATTTGTGACCGTGGAACGCAGCTGCTTTTTCCCATTTTTCAATATCGTACATCCTAATTAAACCGTCCTTTTTTAGATTTCCTTGTCCTTTCAGACTTAATTATAATTTTACTATCGCTTAAATTGAGTGCAAGCCCCGGAGGGGGACGCAAAATCCGACATATTTCCGACATATTTTGAAAGCAATTTTTACAAAAATACAAAATTCCTAAAGTTTTTAGGGATTTAAGCTGGTTACTATCCCTCTGGGGGGCTTGTAGATGAAAATATCTAATGGTAAGCTGAAAAATCAGAAATGAGAAAGGTCTGATTTCATGGATATAGAGTTTATAAAAGAGCTGTGGAAGCCGGAAGCGAATAATAAAGAATCTGGCTTACGTTGGTGGAACGGAAAGGCAGAACATTTTTCAGCCATGGAACCCGCAACAGCCGAAAAGCAGATCGGCATGAGAATAATCCGGCGTGAGAATATGGTGTTTAAGGGCTGCACAACACTTGACGTTGGCTGCGGCGGCGGACGGTTTTCGTTCGCGCTTGAGGCTATGGGTGCGAACGCTACAGCTACAGATTTTTCTCCGGAAATGATCCGGATGGCAATTGAAGCAGGGCGGCGCAAAGGCTCGAAAATACAGTTTTCGGTTGACGACTGGCACACGGTCGACTTGAAGGAAAAGAACTGGGATAAAAAATTCGACCTTGTCCTTGCAAATATGACTCCGGCAGTAGTATCCGCGGATACATTTTTGAAGCTTATTGAGGCTAGCCGGAGCTGGGTGCTTCTGGTCAAGCCCACACGGCGCGTTAATTCCGTTCTGGACGAGCTCAACAGGCTTGTTAAGGCGGACAGAGACACAAAGACACTTGACGATACTCTGGCTTATGCCTTTGACCTTGCTTGGCTTACTGGAGGACAACCGAAGCTTGAATACGAGGATGAAGTCTGGGAGATGGATCAGCCACTGGAGAAGGCTGTGGAGGAATATACATACCGCATCGATTCAATACATGAGCTAACCGAAAAAGATAAATCCGTCATTCGAGAATATCTTAAGAGCATCGTCGACCAAAATGGAAATGTGCATGAGACAACGAACACAACGATTGCTGCAATGTACTGGCAGATAAAGTGACTGAAATTTAATACTAAAAAAAAGATACGGCGCTCGGTTAAGGTACCCGAGAGCCGTATCTTCTACATTATCAATCACCTTGCAGCAATAATTCTTGGCCAATTTGAAAATAGTTATTGACATATGACGTTAATAACGTGTAATAATGACATATGTCATAAACGAGGAGGGGTGAATTAATGCCTAGGCCAATGAAATGGAGAAAGGTATGCTGTATGCCGTCAAGCAGCAGATTCGGTCCGCTTGACTCTTCAGTTGTAACCGAAGGCATCGTCAGAATGACCATTGACGAGTATGAAACCATCAGACTGATTGATCTTGAGGGCTTTACACAGGAGGAGTGCTCAGTTCAAATGAATGTTGCCCGTACAACCGTTCAGGGAATATACAACGAGGCTAGAAAAAAGCTTGCGGACTCCTTGGTCAACGGTAAAATCATGCTCATTGAAGGCGGCGAATTCCGGCTCTGCGAGGGTAAGGAGGAATACTGTCGCTGTGGCGGATGCTGGAAACACAAATGCAGGCGCGATTTTGCGGCAAATAAAGAAACTGACATCAATTTAGATGACAAATGAACGGAGGCGCATTATGAAAATTGCAATACCTGCAGAGGAAAAAATTCCGGACTCGAACGTGTGTCCGTCCTTTGGACGTACGCCGTACTTTCTGATTTATAATGTTGATACCGATGAAAGCACTTTCCTAGACAACAGTGCGGCTGAAAGTCAAGGCGGCGCCGGCATTAAAGCGTCGCAGATTATAGTTGATAATTCTGTAAGCGTGCTGCTTACGCCCAGATGCGGAGAAAACGCAGCCGAGGTTTTCCAAAAAGCTGGAATCAGTATTTTTAAGACAAATCAGGGCACTGTTAAGCAAAATGTTGAGGCATTCAAGCAAAATCAACTAGGCTCACTTAACGAATTTCATAAGGGATATCATGGGCATGAGCAATAACAGCTTGAAAATTGCGGTATTAAGTGGCAAGGGCGGCACAGGGAAAACGCTGGTATCCGTGAACCTGGCTGTATCGGCAGGAAAGGCTGTCTATATTGACTGCGATGTCGAGGAGCCCAACGGACATCTGTTTCTGGAGCCGGATGACATCGAATTTGAAGATGTAACTGTAAAAATGCCGGAGATAGATTACTCTCTGTGCAATGGCTGCCGAAAGTGCGTTGATTTCTGCAAGTTTAATGCGCTCGCCTTCATAGGCGAAAAACCGATGGTTTTTGAAGACGTCTGCCATCCCTGCGGCGGCTGTGCGATGCTGTGTCCGGAAAAAGCGATTAATGAAGCGGACAGAGTGGTCGGAGAAATACAAATAGGAAACCGCGATAATGTTACGGTCTACACGGGCGTTTTGTATACAGGTGAGGAATCCGGAGTCCCGATTATCAAAAGGCTTCTTAGCAGCTCCACAGCGGTAGAAGGTCTGAAAATAATCGACTGCCCGCCTGGCAGTAACTGCGTTGTAATGGAGAGCATCAAGGATGCAGATAACTGCATTTTGGTGGCTGAACCGACGGTTTTCGGCTCTCACAATCTGAGCATGGTATATGAGCTTGTTAGCCTGTTTAATAAGCCGCATGGCGTTGTTCTCAACAAGTGTCTTGAAGATCAAAATCCATCAGAAAAGTTCTGCGCCGAGCACGGCATACCCGTTTTAGGAAGAATACCGTTTGACGCGGAGCTTAGAAGACTCAATTCCGACGGAAAGATAGTCACGGAGGAAATCCCGAAATACAGAGATTTATTCTCGTCCCTGCTTCAAGAAGTGACGAAGGAGGTACCGCGTGAAACAGCTTCTAATCCTTAGCGGAAAGGGCGGCACGGGAAAAACAACGGTTGCCAGCGCTTTTATCAGACTTTCCGACGCCAAGGTTTATGCCGACTGCGATGTGGATGCTCCAAATCTTCATATCGTTACAAACCAAAGAACAGAGCCGACAATAGCCGATTATTTTGGTAATCCTAGGGCTGAAATCAATGCCGAAAAATGCACACGGTGTGGACAATGCTATGAGAATTGCCGTTTTGGTGCAATATCGAACGATGCCGCTTCTTACAAGGTAAAGCCTTTCGACTGCGAAGGCTGCGGTCTATGCGAGTATGTTTGTCCTACCGGAGCAATATCATTAAAGCCCGCAAAGGCCGGAGACTTAATGCTTTTCAAAGACGACAGAGTTTTTTCAACGGCAAAGCTGAAAATGGGCAGCGGTCATTCCGGCAAGCTTGTCACCGAAGTGAAAAGGCAGATGAGAGATAACGCCGGAAGTGCGGAGCTCTCGATCATAGACGGCTCTCCGGGAATAGGCTGCCCCGTTATAGCGTCGCTCAGCGGAGTAGATTTAGTTTTAATTGTCGCCGAACCTTCGGTTTCTGGAATCAGCGACATGGCCAGAATTATAAAAACCGCATATATGTTCGGTGTTCGGATTGCCGTATGCATAAACAAGTATGATACGAATTTATCCAGCACAGAAAAAATCGAAGAGTTCTGCCGGTTAAAAAGGCTTCCGCTTGTTGGTAAAATCCCCTTCGATCCGAAAGCAGTTGAGGCAATAAACAGAGGTCTGACTATCGTCGATGTGGACTGCCCGTCGGGACAGGCAGTAAAACAGGTTTATAAAAACACCATGCAGGTGTTTTCAGAACAAACGTAAGGAGTAAATCATAATGAGTGAAAACTGCGACAAGTGCTGCGGCAGCTGCAATGAAGACTGCGCAGACAGAAAAGAAAAATCGGATTTTATTGAGAAGCCACACGAGCTCAGCTCAATAAAAAAGGTCATTGGTGTCGTCAGTGGAAAAGGCGGCGTTGGCAAATCGCTGGTTACCTCCATGCTCGCCGTCGAAATGAACAGACGTGGCTATCATACGGCGATTCTTGATGCGGATGTTACTGGGCCATCGATTCCAAAGGCCTTCGGCATTAGCGAAAAAGCAAATGGCAGCGAATATGGGATATATCCGGTCAAGAGTAAAACGGGTATCGATATCATGTCCATAAATCTGCTGCTGACTAATGATACTGATCCTGTATTATGGAGAGGCCCCATAATTGGGAATGCGGTCAAACAGTTCTGGACGGATGTTATATGGGGCGATGTCGACTATATGTTCATCGATATGCCGCCCGGAACAGGCGATGTGCCGCTGACTGTGTTCCAATCCATTCCCGTAGACGGTATTGTCGTTGTCACCTCTCCGCAGGAATTGGTGTCAATGATAGTATCCAAAGCGGTAAAAATGGCAGAAATGATGAACATTCCGGTAATTGGTCTGGTAGAGAACATGTCATATTTTAAGTGTCCGGACAACGGTAAGAATTACAAGGTATTCGGTGAAAGCCATATTGACGAAATCGCAGATAAATACAGCCTTAAAGTCCTTGCCAAGCTGCCTATTGACACGAAGATAGCAGCCGCCTGCGATAAAGGCCTGATTGAACTCGTTGAAGGCGATTGGCTCAATCCCGTCGCACAAATATTAGAAAACACAGAAACAAAAGAAAATACGGAGGAAAAAGAAATGTTGAAAATTGCTGTTGCCGGAGAAGGCAAGAATGTTACGGAGCACTTTGGTCATTGCGAAGCTTTTCTTGTTTTCGATGTTGAAAACGGAAAAATTATAAAGGAGGAGTCTCTCCCGAATCCCGGGCACAAGCCCGGCTTCCTGCCCAACTATCTCGCTGACCGCGGCGTAAACGTAATCATCAGCGGCGGAATGGGCGGCGGCGCCGTGGACATCTTCAACGAAAGAAATGTCGAAGTTATTGTCGGCGCATCGGGAAACGCAAAAGCTGCCGTCGAAAAATATCTTAAGGGCGAGCTGAAGACCACAGGCTCAATTTGTCATGAGCATCAGCACCACGACGAATGCGGACATTAACATTTAAGATATAAACAGTTTCAGAAATAAGCTTTCAAACAGGCCACGGACTTGGATTTGTTCGTGGCCTGTTTTTCTCATGGCGAAAATTCTGCCTATTATTTAAAGAATTTTGCTAGTTATTTTTAGACATAAGTATTATAATTAAGCTTAATTGAGTAGCATTTAGTTAGTTTTGATTTGATGTAATGCTATGGCAACAACTGTGCAAGAAACTTATTCAAAGACCCTGTCAACAGTAATAAAGCTTCGTTTTCCATGAAGGCATCAGAAAACGGACTTTATAATACAGCTAAGAATGCGAGGAAGAAAATGAAAAAGTCACTATTGTCTCTGGCACTTATCATGTCGATGCTGATTTGCTTTACGGGATGCGGCAAAAGCACCGGTGAGCCGACTTCAAGTCCTCAGGAATCTGCGGTGGCAGAAACGACAGCAAGTCCTTCACCCAGCGCTCAAGCGGTCGAACTCACCGGCCACACGCTCGCGGTGTACTGCGGTGCGGGAATGACCAAGCCCTTCCAGAAAATCGCCGATGCTTTCCAGACCGAGACCGGCTGCAAGATGGAAGTTACATACGCAAATGCGGGTCAGATACAGACACAGATCAACACCGCAAAAGCAGGTGATCTTTTTGTAGCCGGCTCCGCCGATGAACTTAAACCGGTTAAGGATGTCGTTTCCGAAAGTAAAGACCTTGTCAAGCATATTCCCGTACTGGCGGTCAAGAGCGGAAATCCGCTTGGAATAACCGGGCTTGCCGATCTCGCTAAAAGCGGAGTCAAAGTTGTTCTCGGGGATGCTGAAGCAACGCCAATCGGAAAGATTGCTGATAAAGCACTTACCGACGCGGGGATTCTCGATAAGGTAGACGTTGTCGCAAGAACTACAACAGCTCCCGAAATATTCAACGCTCTGACTATGGACCAGTGCGACGCCATAATCGTCTGGAAGGAAAATGTCTCAGGCGACAAAGTCGAAGCCGTGAAAACGACTGATTTGGATAAATACGTAAAGACGGTTCCGGCGGCTTCACTTTCGTACTGTGCCGATGCTGATGCACTTAAGGCATTCCTCGATTTTCTGGATACCGACGCGGTAAAAACTATTTGGACAAATTACGGATATGAGACTCTGAACTAAAATTTCCGTTTGGAAAGGAGCGTATAAGCAATGAGAAAAGACAGACTAAATCCCTTTGACATCTTTTCGGCCATTGTTGCGATAGCAGTGGTTATCTTCATCGCCGGTGCGCTCCTTTCTGTCATTTCAGGCGGAATACCGTATCTGAAAGAGGCTTTCTATTCAAAGGAAGTCAGGTTCTCGATATGGCTCAGTATATATACTGCAAGTATTTCGACTATACTGTGCGTGCTTATATCAATCCCCTGTGCATATGCGCTTACAAGAACCTCCATGCCCTGTAAAAGAATAATTCAGGTTATTATCGAAATGCCGCTTTCTCTGCCGTATCTTGTTCTTGGGCTTTGTCTTCTGATTGTTTTTTCATCCGATTTCGGCATGGCGTTGAAAAGCATCGGTTTTAAAGTAGTTTTCGACAGAAAAGGCATCATATTGGCACAACTGATGGTAAATCTTCCTTTTGGCATAAGACTCGTCAGAACCGCAATGTCGTCCGTTGATACCCGACTGGAGTTTATTGCTGGAACGCTTGGCGCTTCTCGCTGGAAAAGGTTCCGCACAATACTGTTGCCCCTGTGCAGATCCTCAATTATAATGATGGTAATACTAGTGTGGTCTCGCGCGCTCGGCGAATTTGGGGCAACACTAATGCTGGTAGGCGTTACACGCATGAAAACAGAGACACTGCCGGCAAGTATATATTTAAATATTTCAACCGGCGATAACGGCATGGCGATGGCGTCCGCAATTATTCTCCTTATTATTTCGGCCGTATCTCTGACCTTGACTTCGATAATAGGCCGAAACAGCAGCCAATACACACGCATGAAAGATGTATCACAAATATGAATTCTGCAATAGAGGTTCGGAACTTTTCTCTGAGGAGAGGTTCTTTCAGTTTAAAAAATATATCGTTCGTGGTAAACTCAAAAGAAATTTTTGCTATACTCGGAGAAACCGGCGCGGGCAAAACTTTGCTGCTTGAGTCAATTGCAGGGTTCTATAAAGGAAGCGGTGGCAATGTTTATTTGGGAGGACAGCCGGTTCTTGAAATTCCGCTGACAGAGCTTAAAATAGGATTCGTTTATCAGGATTATGGTTTATTCCCTCACATGACGGTGGAACAGAATATTTCATATGGACTTAAGATGCGAAACAAGAAAAAGGATGAAGTTTCCGATAAGGTCAGATGTATTTCTGAAAAATTATCAATTTCACATATTCTTGGGCAGTTCCCAGGCACTTTGAGCGGGGGCGAAAAGCAACGTACGGCTTTGGCAAGAGCTTTGGTACTGAACCCGGACATTCTTTTGCTTGACGAACCATTTTCGGCCTTGGATCCGGTTACAAAGCAGGCAATGTACGATGAAATACTAAAAATACACGAAGAGTTCGAGTGCGCAATTTTATTTGTAACTCACGATTTCAATGAAGCTCAGAAGCTCGCAGATAGTGTCGGCATAATGCATGACGGCTGCCTTAAGGAAGTGCGCAGCAGCGAAAGGCTTTTTGAAGTCTATCAGGATGATGAAATAAACAAATTTTTTGGGTTGACGAGGTGATTATCAATGACTGATATGGAACTGATGCAGAAGCTCAAAACGGAATTTCAAACACTTATCGAGAAATATAATCTGGATACCGACGAAGTCAATATAACGGCTAAAAGCCTGACTCCCGAGGAAGCGATAGGAAACACAAAGAGAAAGGATTATCCCATACTGACAGGGCAGGAAGTGATGCTGCAGGCGGAATATCAAGGAGCATTCGGACAGGCCTTCACAGACGCTCCCGCCGAATTTAAAGGCACTCTGAAAGAAATTGCAGGACTCGATCTTTCCGGGGACTCTCATAACCGCGGATTATTTATTGCGTCACTAAACGCGGTAATGGCAAAGCTCGGGCTTATTGAGCATACGGTTCACTGCAGAACCGAAGATCCGGAAAAGTGCGCTCTTGAATTCGTCGAGTATGCCAGAAAGAACTATAAAGGCAAAAAAATCGCTCTTGTAGGCTATCAGCCGTCTATTCTTGAAGCTCTTTCAAAGGAATTTACGGTGCGCGTTCTCGACCTGAACCCGAAGAATGTCGGACAGATACGCTGCGGCATAAAAGTTGAGCACGGAATCGAGGATTACAAAGAGGTCGTGCTTGATTGGGCTGACGTTGTTCTTTGCACCGGAAGCACAATATGCAACGGGTCCATAGTCAATTTCATTGATATTGGTAAAGAAGTTCTTTTCTTCGGAATAACAGCGGCCGGAGCTGTGCAGCTATTGGGACTTAAAAGGCTTTGCCCGTCTTCAAAGTAGAAATCTTGTAAGTATAGGCGCGTTTTTGCCGTTTATCAGAACACTCTGACCGCAGAGGAAAGGAAGGTTCAAATTATGAAAAAAGCCCTTTTACTGTATTGTTCCTTTACCGGAAATACCGAAAAGGTCGCAAAATCCATTTACGAAGGACTCAATGATGGAGGAATGGAAACAACGCTTCTGAAGTTTCAGGAAGCGGGAGATATTGACTATTTCGATTTCGACCTCGTATGCGTTGGCGCACCGTCATATAACTGGAGCGTTCCCCAGCCCGTCAACGATTTTCTGAAAAAGAAGTTCGCCTATTACAAGAGCTTGGGAAAAATCGTTCCGAACAGCCCTCGCATCGGGAAAAAGGGGCTAGTTTTCTGCACGTATTCCGGGCCGCACACCGGAATCGACGAAGCGATACCTACGGGTCTCTACATGGGTCAGTTTTTCGATCACATGGGCTTCGATGTTATAGACAAGTGGTATATTCTCAGCGAATTTATTGGGTCCGAGGAAATGAGCACTCAGGGACGCATGGGCGATATACGGGGACTGCCAACCGAACAAGACCTGAAAGAAGTAAGGGAAAAGGCAAAGGCGGTCGCGAATAATTTCGTTTAGAAGGCCTCATCCAGTGATATAAAACTGAATAAAGAACAGAACGGGAGACCCTGCAACCATATGCGAAGGGTCTCCCGTCTTGTTAGGAACTTTTAAATATGTAGTTATAGTTCTAGCAGTTTCGGCCTACCATGATATTCAATATTTCTCTGTCCGTTTCACGCATACCTTTGCTCGCCATTCTGCCGACATTTGCGATAGTGTTGTCAACGCCCTTAGTGACTAATCCGTCGCCGCTGTAAAACTGTTGTCCATTTTTGTACATATTAAAGCCGAGTATACCGGCATCAACAGCCATGGCGATTTTTGCGGCACAGGAGGCTTTCGCACCGTCGCAGACTATGCCGGAAACGATGGCCAGTGCGTTCACAACGGTATGTGAGACCGCCTCATAATCGCCTCCGCTGAGATACGCGATGCCTGCCCCTGCCGCGCAGCCCGCACTTATTGCTCCGCAGAACGCGGATAGCCGCCCAATGCTCGTCTTCTGATGGATGGCGATTAAGTCGGATAACGCCACGGCGCGTATGAGCTTTTCGTGCGGTACTTTAAGCTCGGAAGCAAATTCGATAACAGGAAGGGAAGCAGTCAGGCTCTGATTGCCGCTGCCTGAAAGAATTATGACGGGCATTTCGCAGCCACCCATTCTGGCGTCCGACCCCGCGGCAGCGAGGGCTCTTGCGCGGACATTGATATCTGTGCCGAGTGTGCCTAGAAGCGTTTTGCCGATGTTGGCGCCCCAATCGCCTTTTAAGCCCTCGGCAGCGATAGCGCTGTTGTAATCTATCTGACGCTCGATGATGAATTCAATTTCCGACAGCTCAACAGTATCAGCAAATTCGAATATGTCCTTGACGTTGAGCAGACTAAGGTCTGTTACGCAGACGTTGCTTTCGTTTTTCACACCAGACTGAAATAGCGTTTCGCCGTCTTTTTCGAGTAGGACTATATTGGTATGGTAGCTTTCTATTACGACTTTTGCACTTGAAGCACCAGTAAAAAGCGTAATAGCTATGTAGAAAATCGTATCGCCGTCATAAGGCACGACTCTTATTTCGTGGCTATCCCGATACTCTGCAATTTTAGGCTTGTCAATGTCTTTCACTTCGGATAACACTTCAAGCATTTTTGACGGACTGCCGACAGTGATGCCTGCGGCAACAGCAGCTTCGATGCCTTTTAGCCCATTAGTGTTTGGAACGATAACGCTCTTAACATTTTTTATTATGTTGCCGCTGACCTCGACCCTGCATTTTTCGGGAAGGACGCCCAGCACCTCACGGGCTTTTGCAGCAGCGTATGCTAACGCAATTGGCTCGGTGCAGCCCGTCGCAGGAATCAACTCTTCTTTAAGTATTTTGATATACTCGTTATATTTATTATCCTGCTTATCCATAACGACACTCATTCCTTTATAAGCGAATTTTATTAATTATACCATTCTGAGAAATTTCGGACAATATTAAAATCCCATAACCTCAGTGAATTCATATGCTCCAAGGAAATGAGTAATTAGGGACGCATGAACGATAAAAGGGACTTCCTAATAAGCAGGACATCATTGAGCTTCAGAAAAGCCTCTTTGCTTGGGTCCGCTTTTCTATTTTTTCATAACCGTAATCTATTAATGAAGCCGTTGTAAACTGAATCTGTATGCTACGACAAGGAGAAACTGGCATAATAAGCCAGGCCGGAACACTCTTTTGCCAATATTTGCTCATCAGCAGAATTGCAAAATAGCGGGATACTTTTAAATAAAGCGGATATGGGAGTTTTTATTATTTTATTAGGTATTTTTTATTTGCGCTGAAATTACTTGACATAGACATTATAACTGGTATAATCAGAAAATGCAAATGCGAACCATTCGCAATTAGAAACCGGAGGTAATATCAGAATGAAAAAAGAAGTTATTATTACTCTTATCCTATCATTGATTCTCAGCCTTGTCGGCTGCGGGTCCGGAACTGCGGACAAAACTGCGAACAATAAAATAAAGGTGTCAGTTTCCTTTGACGCGCTAAAGGAATTCGCTTCTGCGGTCGGCGGTGACAAGGTGGAAATTTCAACAATAATCCCCGACGGCACAGAACCGCATGATTTTGAGCCAAAGGCTCAGGATCTTGTCGGGCTAAGCGAAGCGCAGGTGTTTATTTACAACGGGCTGGGAATGGAATCGTGGGCAGAAGACGCGGTTTCTGCCGCAAACAACAATGAGCTTGTTGTTGTAGCTGCCTCGCAAGGGATAACACCTATCACAAATACTGATGAAGAAGAAATAAATGAACACGGCCAATACGATCCGCATATCTGGCTTAGTCTGAAAAATGCCGAGACAGAAGCAACCAACATCAAAAACGCTCTCGTCAAGACGGATCCGGAAAACAAGGACTATTACGAGAACAATTGCAGCAGCTTTATTTCGCAGCTTGAGAGTCTTTATAATGAGTACAGTAAGAAATTTGCGTCTGTTGAAAAGAAAAGCTTTGTTACGGGGCATGCCGCCTTTGCATATCTTTGCAGGGATTTCGGGCTCAGCCAAAACAGCGTTGAGGATGTGTTCGCCGAAGGAGAACCCACGGCAAAACAGCTTTCCCAGCTTGTAGATTACTGTAAAAGCAACAATGTGACAACAGTTTTTGCAGAAGAGATGGCAAGCCCTGAAGTGTCGGAAGCGCTCGCTAAAGAGGTAGGTGCCAAGGTCGAAACTATATATACGATTGAAAGCGCCGAGGATGGAAAGACTTACCTTGAACGTATGCAGGACAACCTGAGCGAAATATACAGCAGCTTATCCGAACAGTGAGCTTTCCGTGGCAAGAAAGCAGGTGAGTTTCTAATAAAATCATTTCACTTTACATTGAAATAGTTGTTGTAAAGATTTCAAATTTGTATTCCTACTACATGTCTTGAAGGCGTGATAAAGGAGAAATCTTCATATGAAAGCTTACTGCAGGATTTCACACAAAAAGGACTCACCAATAAAGAGGCGTTCACAGTTTAATCTGCGAACGCCTCTTTATATCATGCTACCTCAGCTTATCGTATGGACAATAGAGTTTAGTGGCTATATACTCATATCAAAAAACACTATTGTTTAAAGTCCGTTTAAATTAATGGTTTACAATATCAGCATGATAATTGAACGCCAAAAGGAGACTTCCCTGTGAACAAAATTCTGATTGTTGACGACGATTCCAATATACGCGAGTTAATTCGGCTGATTCTAAAAAAAGAGGGTTTTGAAGTGCTGGAAGCTACGGATGGCGAAGACGCACTGGAGAAGCTTGAAACTAGTAAAATTGACTTAGTCGTCTTGGATATAATGATGCCCAAAATGGACGGCTGGGAGTTTTGCCGGGAGGTCAGAAGCTTCTGTGATATGCCCATACTAATGCTGACTGCCAAGGGAGAGACGAGCCAGAAAATAAAAGGCTTTGAACTGGGAGCGGACGATTATCTGACAAAACCGTTTGAACCGGCCGAGCTTACCGCGCGAGTGAAAGCGTTACTGAAGCGCTGTAATATTAGTGCCTCAAAGATTATTGAAATAGGAAAGCTTATAATCGATCAAACCCAATACATGATTAGAACAGAAACCCAAGAAATCACGTTGCCGCTTAAGGAATTTGAACTACTCTTTATGCTCGCTGGTACTCCCGGAAAAACATTTTCTCGGGATCGGCTTATTGAAGACATCTGGGGATATGATTTCGATGGAAACGAGCGTACGCTGGATGTGCACATTGGACGCATCAGGGACAGATTCCCACAGGAACTGTATGGCTTTAAAATTACCACAATAAGGGGCGTTGGATACAGACTTGAGGTAGCAAAATGAAACATTGTTTTATGCGCCTTCTTCAGTTTATCCTATTTGCGGCTATTATTATTGCTTGCTTAATGGCTGCGGAGTATTTAACTGCGCCTTTATTCGGCGTGGAAATTTCTGCATATGCAGCTGTAAGGCAGGCCGCATCTTCGGCCGCAGGGCTGGTTCTCTTTACACTGCTTTTATTTATGTTCTATGTGATACGCCATTGGATTATCCACCACATGCTCCATAAAGAAGAACATAAAGGCTCCTTTCATGGCTTTATTGACGAAATTGAAGAAGCTTTGGACAAGATTTCAAGAGGAGATTTTGAGGCCAGAATCGACAAAGATAGATACTCCGATGCCGGATACCATATGCTGGACCTTGTAGACAAAATCAATTGTATGGCATTTGAATTAGGCGGAATGGAAACAATGCGACAGGATTTCGTGTCGAACGTATCCCATGAAATACAGTCTCCGCTGACTTCTATCAGAGGCTTTGTTTCTTTACTCAAGGATGAGGAACTGAGCAGAGATGAGCAGTTGCATTACATTGGGATCATCGAATCAGAAAGTCTTCGGCTTTCAAAGCTTGGCGAAAGCCTACTGAGACTTTCAACACTGGAATCGGAATTTGCAAAAATTAATCCAAAGACATATTCCCTCAGTAGGCAACTAAAAGATGCAATATTGCTGCTGGAACCTCAGTGGTCAATAAAAAACATCGAAATTTCACTAAGCGAAGAGACTGCATCTGTTTTCGCGGATGAAGATTTACTCAGTCAGGTTTGGATCAATCTCCTCAATAACAGTATTAAGTTCACTAACAACGGTGGAAAAATTACAGTTTCTTTTTCAAATCAGAATGCACATACTGAGGTAAGAATATCAGACAACGGAATAGGTATGACGGAGGAAACTGTAACACATATTTTCGAACGTTTCTATATGGCGGATAAAGCGCGGAGCAGAAACGCAGGAGGTAGCGGGCTCGGATTGGCTATTGTGAAAAAAATAATCCAGATGCATTCCGGCCATATAGAGGTTAGCAGCAAGCTAGGTGAAGGAACCACCTTTACAGTCACAATACCAAAGAAAATTATTCCGGTTTAAACTGCGTTTAAATTCACGCTAAATTGAATTTAAGAAAGGATGTTAGCATGTAGACAGTAAACAATGGAGGTAGTTAGATGAAAATAAAAACAACTTCGGCAGAGCCTGAAAAACTCAGCTTTTCGGTAACGCCACAGGCAACCGATGTTCTTCCGATGGTTCTGATTGATTATTTGTTCGGCCTTGTGAAGGCGGACCAAAACATTTCCGGCTGCCGACATGTTTTCAGGCTTGTCAAAGACCAGTTGGGCGGTGAAAATATACAGAACATTTTCCACATCGGTGAAAACGATGCGATTGCAATACACAGGGTGTTTGGCTATAAGCCAGTCGTTGCAGAAATAGTAGTGATCTGCGATGAAACGAGCTATTATATGTCGCTTTCAAATAATGTACTTGTTACTGATTGCTCATCAGGTTTTTGTTCAGAGCTAAGCACATCTTTTTTACCGGCCACCGCCTGTAACATGTGTTATTGAAATATGAAGTCGAATGAATCTTGCGAAAATTACCTGAAGGCAATATATGAACTCCAAAAACTCAAGGAGGATGTACGTTCCGTTGACATAGCCGGTATGCTTGGCTATTCAAAAGCCAGCGTTTGTGAAGCCGTCAGAAAGCTCAAGCAGAAAAAGCTTATAGAGCTGGATGCAAACAAAGAAATCCATTTGACAGCCTTAGGTGAAAAAACTGCTTTAGATCTTGAAAAAAAATATATGCTGGTAAAGAGTTTTCTTATATTAATGAATGTGGATGAGCAGACAGCGGCTAAAGATGCCTGCCTAATTGAACATGTTATCAGTAGCGAGTCAATAAAAAGAATTGAAATTGAATTAATTAGGAATTTAAAATCGGACGAGGTTTTTGCTGACAAAAACTGCTCCTATAATTAGTGTCTGCTGAACAAACCAATTTGGTTTGTTCAGCAGACACTAATTAATATGGGAAATTGCTTGCCCGAATTGCGCAGTCGCTTAGCGGATATTAATATCGGGTGCACCCAAAGTCAAGGCTAAAGCACGTCGTCGATATTTTTTACTGAATTCCCCTGGTTTTATGAAGAGGATTTATGCGAAGTACTTGACAGGTAAATTTGGAGGGGTTAAACTGTGCGTAGTTAGGTGTGACTAACCGAGCGCGGCAATAGTTTAGACTGCATAAAATAAATCGGAGGGTGGAGCAGGATATGAAGATTCTGGTTTACGGAGCGGGAGTTATTGGGACATATCTGACTCATGTGCTGTGTTCTGCGGGTCATGAGGTTACGCTGCTCGCGCGCGGCAAATGGAAAGAAGCTTTTGAGGCTAACGGGCTTGAAATTTACCACTACCGTCAGAAAAAAACAACTGTCGATCATCCACACATCGTTGACAAGCTCGGTCCAGACGAAAAATATGACGCGGTGTTCACGGTCATGCAATATCAGCAAATGTGGTCGATACTGGACGACCTAGCCGCCTGCGCAAGTCCTCTCGTAGTACTTGTAGGAAACAATCCCTCGGCTGCGGAGATGGACACATACATTCGTGAGCATTGGACAACACCTAAGACAATCCTCTTTGGCTTTCAGGCGACCGGCGGAAGGAGAGAGGACGGGAAGGTTATCTGCGTCACCTTTGGAAAATCCGGCCTTAAGTGCGGATTTCTGCACAATGAGCCGGACGGGGAAACGAAAACAAAGCTTCGTGAGATTTTCGCAGGGACGAAATATAAAATTGACTACTATGCCGACATGGACGCGTGGTACAAGGGGCATCTGGTTTTCGTTTTGCCAGTTGCGTTTATCTGCTATATGCATGACTGCGATTTGAAAATAGCCTCCGGAAGAGAGCTTAAACAGGCAATGGCTGCCGCTCTGGAGGGATATGGATTGCTCTCCGTGCTTGGCTATCCGATTTTGCCGGAGGGCTCGGAGGCGTATTATGAACGTGGGCTGAAGGGTGGGTTCATGTACGTGATGCTACGTATCATGGCGAAAACCAATCTTGGGAAGCTTGCGGCAAGCGACCACTGCCGGAACGCAGTTACGGAAATGCGGGAGTTGAGCAAAGCTTTTGATGGTCTACGGGCGCAAAAACCCGATTTCCCAATGCCTGTCTGGCAGGAGCTTGAGCGGCATATGCCGAAAGAAAAAGCACATTATTAAAGCCGGAGGCTTTGCAAAATGAGAGAAATATTGCAAGAAGACACCGTCCAGCACACTCTATGTATCCCCTTATGGGGAAGGATGATAGCGGCGCGGAAATACCCTGAGTTATTTCCCGACCTTGACGCAGCGCGCATAATCGGAGAATTGGGTGTTGACTTATCGGGCAGTAAACTGTTTAAATGGGAATACTCTTGGCTGAACTGTGCGGTCAGGCAGTATGATTTCTCGTGTGAAATTAACAAGTATCTTAAACAACATCCGAATGCAACAATCTGTGAACTGGGATCAGGACTGTCCACTTTGCGTAGTCAGATGAAAAATGAAGCTAACCCGTGGTACAATCTGGATATGGAACAGGTTATAGCCCTGCGGGAAAAGCATATCCCAATGGGCCTTAATGAGAAGAATCTTGTCTGTGACCTAAATGAGCTGTCATGGTTCGACTCTGTTGAATTCAGGCCGGAGAATGGTATAGTCTTTGTAGCTGGCGGATTGTTTTACTATTTTGAAAAAGATCAGGTACGCCGACTTTTCTGCGAAATGTCAAAACGATTTTCTGGGGGTATAATTGTATTCGACGCAACAAACGCTGTGGGGCTTAAGGGCGTAAACAAAGAAGTTAAAATGGCCGGGAACGGTACAAAATCGTTTTTCTCGCTTGAAAACTCCAAGGAAGAACTGGAGTCATGGTCTCCTATGATTATAAACGTGTCGGAAAAAGATTATATGCGTGGATACATTATAAACACTGGCAAATTCGGACTAATAACACAGATTGGCATGCGATTAGCGACCATAACACACACGTCCTTTATTGTCCATGCTGAGTTTGGAAAGTAGTGTACAATATGAAAAAATCGTTTTGGGAGCTTACGGCTCGATTTTATGATACTGCTGTTAAAAAAGGCGACACAGCCGACAAAGAGGCGGCGGAATACATCTCAGGCTTTCTCTCAAAGGACAGCCGGATTCTGGAGGCGGCTTGTGGGACAGGACGCTTCTCCTGCGAGCTGGCTCCGTCCGTTCAAAAGGCCACCTGCTGCGATTATGCGGAGAAAATGGTCCGGCAGGCAAAGAAAAAGGCCAGTCGATTAGGACTGACCAATATGGAATTTTCGGTTCAGGATATTACGGAGCTAGGCTTTGCGGACGACAGCTTCGATGCGGCTGTAGCCGCTAATGTACTTCATTTGCTCCCGCAGCCAAGCGACGCTATCAGGGAGCTGACACGGGTGGTGCGGCCGGGAGGGCTTTTGCTCATTCCAAACTTTGTAAACGGGGAGAGCAGCCGCTCGGGTGAAAGATTCCTGAAGCTTATCGGCTCTATCGGGTTTCGTCCCGAAAACGAGTGGACAAATCAGCAATTTCTGACGTTTCTGAGCGATAGCGGTCTGGAGCTTGTAGATAGCCGTATGTTTGAGTCAAAGCAGCCCCTGTGCGTAGCAATTGTAAGAAATAATAAGGGCCAATGAAATATGACAAATATTTTGAAGTTTCCCCGTTTTTTAACGTTGCTTAGGTGGAAAACATAAATGGCTTGCAGGTTTAATACTGTGAGCCTTTTTTGTAAAATGATGGGAAACTATAAATTTTATAAATTAATATTATAATTTTTCTTGACAAATTGTGGTCGAGGGTTTATCGTAATAGAAAATGACTGACGTCAGTCAATAATGGAGGAATACAAATGCCTAAATCACCGGAAGAAAGAAAAACAGAACTTCTTACCGCTGCGGAGCAGCTTTTTCGAGAGAACGGCGTTGACAGAACGGCTGTGAGTGACATTGTGAAAAAGGCTGGTGTGGCACAGGGGACATTCTATAATTATTATCAATCCAAGGACGAGATTTTCGCAGCGGTTCTTGAGCATATTACTGAGCATACCCTTACGGAAATTAAGAGAATTGCCGAGAGGGAAGACATTGGTGTCATTGACAAAATAAATCTAATATCCCAACAGGATTTTTTGATGAACCGCGAAAACGATCCTCTGTTCGATGTGCTGCACGAACCGCGCTATGCCTATGCACACCAAAAATATGTCGTAAGCCGTATTCAGTTGCTTCATCCGATTCATACAAAGCTGATCCAGCAAGGCGTGGCGGAAAAGCTGTTTGACACTTCGTACCCGGAACAGGCTGCGCTGTTCCTGCTTACGGCGACGAAATTTGTATTCGACCCAGCATTTTTTACGCACAGCCCGGATGGGATGCTTAAGATGGCGGAGGCTGTGCAAGATTTCAGTGAGAGAATTTTCGGGGCTAAATTACACAGTTCTCTGCCCCCAGAGCTGGAGCAGGGAATCAAAAACTATAACTATAATGGAAGCGATAAAAATGAAGGTAATATTTGAAGACAGCCAGTTTTCTTTTCAAACACTCAGGTTGCTGAGCGAAGTTACATCCGGGCAGGCGGATATTAACGAGGTTATCGAAACGGCACGGAAAATTCCCGAGGGTGATATCGAGCGCTGGAGGGAGGAATGGGCGGTTACCGCAGACAGAATACGCCGCCACGCCGAGGAATTTGAGAAACAGGAGCATCTGATCAGTGCCGCTGAAAGCTATCTCCGGGCCTCCAACTACTACCGCGCCGCGACATTTTATACCAGTCTTTCTCTGTACGACGGATGTGGAGATGATGTCATAAGCAGGCTTGAGGCATTGGAAGAAAGCAGCCTTGCGTGTTTTGGCCGTATGATTAAATTAAGCGGTGAAGCGAAGCCGGTGAAGATTCCCTTTGAAAATACGGAGCTTCCGGGGTACTTTTACAATGCCAACCGCCCAGACGGGAGACCGTCGGCGACCTTGATTATGCTCAACGGATTCGACGGTACCAAGGAGGAATTTTACTCATATGCGCTGGCCGCCAGGAAACGCGGCATGAATACACTTACGTTGGAGGGGCCGGGTCAGGGCGAAGTTATCCACAAAATGCACATGCCGTTCCGCCCTGACTATGAAAAAGTCATCACTCCGGCGGTGGATTTCCTGATCCAGCAGAAATGTGTCGACCCTAGCCGAATTGTCCTGTGGGGCGAGAGTTTCGGCGGTTACTTAGCACCTCGTGCGGCGGCCTTTGAGCATCGGCTCGCCGGCTGCATTGCAAACAGCGGCGTATATGATTTCATGGGCTTCCGCGGCGGAAAGGATATGGACCGAGAGACATTTTTCAATGCTGTCGCTTCAATGCCCGAAACGCAGTATCAGGCCATGTCGGCACAAATGATGGCAAAAAGCAGTCAGGCGGCCTGGGCAACAAAGCACGGCGTTTACGTGTTTGGCGCGAAAGACCCAAGAGACTTCATTCTGAAATCCAAGGACTACTATCTCGGGGGACTCGCTGAACAGATTCAGTGCCCAACACTGGTAACAGACAGCAACAGTGAGGATAATTTTCCGGGTCAGGCCAAACAGCTATATGATGCATTACGCTGCCGTAAGGACTATATTCTGTTCTCTGAGGAGGACGGGGCGCAGGAGCACTGTCAGGAAGGCGCAAAACTATACGCAAACGGCCGTATCTTCAATTGGATTGAAGATATATTAGGAGCGATTTCGGATTAAAAGAATACCTATTGGCGTACCGGAGTTATGGTACGCCAATTATTAATTATATGGATAGGCTGAGTATGTGTTTTGATACGGCGGCCATGCTGATATTATGTGTTTGCAGCCAAGCCCATATCGCTTTTGCAGCCTTGCATTTCGGCAAGGCTGCTCGTTGCTCTATTATTAATAGGCATAGGGATTGAGACTATAGCTGGTAATTTTGAATGATATAATTGCGAAAGGCTCTCGCTGTTTCGGAAAAATACTTGCCTTTCAACCAAGATAAGCCTATTTGAATATGTGCGTCCGGCTCTGTAATCCGCAACATTCTAAGATTATGTCTTCTGACATGCGGCTGGCTTAAAATATACAAAGGCATCAGTGTAATGCCTTTTCCCAATTCTATCATTTCCTGCATCAATATGTCATCGACTTCAAATGTTATTTTGGGAGCGAATCCCGCTGCTTTGCAAATAGAATCCATCACTTCCCTGAAATTGTAATTTGGCGGCAGTGCTATAAAGTTGTCACCAGCGACTTCAGCCAGTTTGATTGATTCCTTTTGAGCAAATCTATGGGTTTCCGGGACAATCAGAACAATTTCATCATCCTTGAGAGTCTTACATTCAATATTATTTCCCCGTATCTCCGGAAGCGTAATACAAAAATCGATTTCACCTGAAACGAGTTGCTTTTCGACTGATTTAAATACTCCGCATTTCTGATTTATTTCAATATCCGGATGCAACTCAATGTAATTTCTCAAAACACCTGAGAGCAATGGCGCGCCTGTTGTCGAAAGTGAAATATGCTTGCTCTTATTGCCGGCAATGTCGGAAAGCTCATTTTTTGCACTTTCCAATTCGCAAAAAACATTATTAACTCTACGAAGGAACTCGGCTCCTGCCTCATTTAGCTGTACATTTCGCCCTTTCCGGTCAAATAAATTGACTTTCAGCTCATCTTCTAATCTGGAAATTGTGATGCTTAAGGATGGCTGCGAGATGTTTAGTTCATCAGCCGCCTGAGAAAAGTTCTGCATTTTTGCTGCTGTCTGAAAATACTTAAGTTGTAGCAACTCCACGTATATCACCACCTATCAGAACTAATTAAATCAGGCTGTTCTAAAAGCGTCCTGACATCGTATAAGAATTTCCCGGCATATGCGCCATCTATTGCTCTGTGGTCAAAGGTTAATGTTAAAGACAAATTTGGGTACCCCAGCTCACTTTCAATCGAGCCTATACAAAGTGCAGCAATCATCGGCTGGGAAATTGCCAAAGTGGCACTATCCATGTGAAATGAGCCAATATTAGATATTGGAAATAGGCCATAGTGTTCTCTTAAAAAGCGCATCTTTCCGTCCGGCCCGCAAAAATATATAATTTTACGTATTATCGACATCTCATTTAGGTGCAATAGGAATTTCATAAAGGTACCATTACCCGATGCTATACGCTTGAGTTCTTCATGGCATTCCGCTGATATTTCCTCAATTGATTTTGATTCAGGCTCATGTACTACAATATACTCGACGTGAGATTCCACATCAACAGGTATGTTTAAATTCAGGTCCTTATTTTCAACAATATCGTTGCCGTTAAAGAAACTGTACAGAACGGGGTAATGAGTCAAAGTATCAGCAACCGCTTTGATTATAATGTGGGTTACTGTTATGTGCGGTGCATTACTCTTGGTATTTAAATAATCTTTAAGCTTCAGTATCTGGCTTGCATTTACCTTTGTCGTCATTGTTACAGCTGGGACCATATTTTTTCTGTTAAATTTCATAATTTGAAATTTGCGAAACATAATATCTCTTTGTGTCATTGCTGCTTGCATTTTTATTCCTCCTTGCTACAGCTTTATATTAGTGACAGCTTATATAAATATCAATATATAATTAATAATATGGACATAAACTGTAATCTATTAATGAAGCCGCTGTAACTTAATCTGTATGCTGCGACAAGGAGAAACTGGCATAAAAGACAGGCTGGGATACTCTTTTGCCAATATTTGCTTATCAGAAGAATTGCACTTGACATTATAAGCACAAAAGCATATACTTCCGATTTGGGATAATACGAAAATCGTAATAATAAAGGCGGTAAAATGAAAGACAGAATTAGTAAAGAGGAAATTCAATCGCTTGATAAGGTTTGGCATGAACTTATAGTATCGATGCAGAGAACCAGCGAGGAACTATGGAAAGACAGACTTGAGAGCGCATCAACAGTTGAAATTAGCATACTCAGCATTATTGAGCGTAAGCCCGATGTGATTTTAAAAGAAATCGTTGAAATTCTGGGAATACCGGGCAGTACATTAACCAGCGCCGTTGATAGGTTGGAGAAGCGCGGACTGTTACGAAGAGTTATAAGCCAAAGGGATAGGCGCTCATTTGGGCTCGAACTGACGGAGAACGGTAGAATAGCTCAGCAGGAACACAGGGAAAGTGAGAAAATTTTGTGGGAAAAAGTATTGGGGTCTTATGAAACCACTGGTGAACGCAAAGAGCTCATACGACTCCTTCAGGTATTGGCAGAAAATATTAACAAAATATAAGAGGTCAGCGATAAAAAATGAAAAATAAAACAGCAGTGATAACAGGCGCAACTAGCGGCATTGGTGCCGCTTTTGCCAGAAAATTTGCTGAACAGGGGTATGATCTTGTAATTACAGGACGGCGGAAAGGTGTAATTGAAGCTTTGGCAGAGCAAATCAGGAGCAAATACGAGGTTGATGTTTATGTAATATTGGCTGAACTTTCAGATTGTGAAGAAGTAAAAAAGGTTGTAGATTACATAAAAGAGCGGGAAATCGAAATTTTAGTCAATAATGCGGGTTTTGGGGCAAATAGCTTGTATCCGGTATCTGACTTGGCTGTAATGGAGCAGCTTGCCAAGGTAAACGTTCTTGCTCCCATGGAACTGACCCATGCTGTCCTTCCAGGCATGGTGGAACGCGGCAGTGGCACAATTATCAATATTTCTTCCGAGAGCGTATATATGATTGTTCAAAAAAATGCGGTTTACTCAGGCGCTAAGGCGTTTATAAAAAGCTTCACAGAAGGGCTTCACCTAGACCTGATGAATACAGGCGTTAAAGTGATGGCCGTCTGTCCGGGACTAACTCACACCGACTTTCACGAAAAGATGGGAATTGACAAGTCACGTCAGATCGACAGGGGGCAAATTAGATGGATGTCTCCTGAAAAAGTGGTTGAGACAGCTCTGAAGGATATTGAGAAAGGCAAAGTAATTAGTATTCCGGGAACACATACAAAAATGCTGACGCTAATGCTGAATCTTATGCCAAGAAAGAGTTACTACAAATTCATGTATAATTTCAGCCAGAAAAACTTTGGGAAGAAGGCCGGCTGATGTCAGATAAATGGGAAAATCCGAGCAAGCTGTATATAATAGCGGATGAAATCGGAAATAATCGCCTATTTGGATTTATATATATACGCTATATTAAGACACTGAATTTGAAGGGTAATGAAGACCTGCTTGATTTCGGAAGCGGTTCAGGTGCGGGCTCCAAGTATCTGGCAAAAGCTCTGCAAAATGGCGGTCATTTGACTTGTGTGGATACATCTAGATATTGGACGGGAAAGGCTCAAAAACGGATGCGGAAATACAACAATGCAAGCTTCTGCGCTGACTCTCTCCTTAAACTGAATTTTGCGGATGGACGGTTTGACGCGATATACATTCACTACTCTCTTCATGAAGTATCAAAAGACATACGTGAGGAAATTGTAAAAGAATTCTACAGAATATTGAAGCCTAGAGGGCGAGTGTATATTAAGGAGCCTCAAAGGGCATATGACGGGATAGCTGTTGAGGAAATCAGACGACTGATGCTGTCAAGTAACTTTATTGAGAAACATGGCAAGGAGAAAAGCGGCGCTTTTTCAGGCGTTTACATGAAAAACAAAGAATGCTGAAACATAACCCATTGACTGCGTTGTAGCAATCAATGGGTTATGTGACTTTATTCAACCGACACAAGAGAACTTAGTTGACTCTGTCCCTGTCGTAAAACTATACCCGTTTCCTGAAGCAATAACGTTCCTACAACCACTTTTTCCCTATCACCAGATTGCAGCTCAATATTTGTATCAATTGTAAGGAAATCTATTTGTAAGTGCTTCTATTTCTGCATTGCACGATGCTTTTGATAATTTGACGGTACTGAGTATAGTTCTCCTCAGTACCGTCAAATTGTGCTTAAAAAATCGACATATGTAATAATACCTCAGTATCTTCCTGGTTTGCTGCAGATTTAATATATGATGCTGCAAAGAGGCTATACTTTCGCGCTGACAGCACTCCAACAGTCAAAATTGCTGCTTTTGAATAAAATCAAGAAGCTTATCCGTTTGATTAAGGTAATCCTCCGACACATCGCACATTTTCATGATGTCAATAAATTGGAGACAGGCCTGCTTTTCATATTCCTCGTGCTGCAGTTGTGCGAGTTTTCCCGCCTCTGTAATTTCCAGCGCATACGACCTTCGGTCGCTCCGATTCGTAACGCGTCGTAAATATCCTAATTCCTCAAGATGATCCACGATGCCGGTCATGCTGCTTTTTGATATATGCAGGTCCTCGCTGAGATCCCGCATAATTATCTGGGGGTTCTTATAAAGCCGAACGATAACAGAAATCTCGAGTTTGGACAGATCCTTGATTATGCCTGACGAACCCTGCTCAAACATTTCAAACACATCAGCAAGCCGATGTGAGATCCGGTGAATATGCTCTATCAGTAGCGCTGTATCTATGCCTTTGTCCTTTTCCATTACTTCACCTTCCACACTTTACTAAAAGCATTATAACACAGGCCGAACTGGCAGAAAACAACTTTGTCAAAAAAGTAAATAATTTATATAACGGACTATTTACTAATTAAACTATATGGTGTATGATGTTCGCAATAAAACGGAAATTGGTCAAGCCGCTTTATACAGGAAAGGAACATTCATATGTCACGTAAAGAAATAATCCCCGGCCCTATGTCATATAAAAAAGCGGATCATCTGCTTAATCCGCTCAGGAAATTTATTCTCTCTCCCTCAAAACTGACGAGTTATCTTTCTCTTAAGCAAAGCGCTAATGTTTTGGAACTCGGCTGTGGCCCGGGATATTACAGTGCGGCTGTCGCCCGAAATATTCCGAACGGAAAGCTGATGCTGGTTGATATTCAACAGGAAATGCTAGATATGGCAAAGAAGCGTTTAGCTGCGCTTGGTGTATCAAATGTCGACTATGTTCAGGCTGACGCGGCAGCGCTGCCATTTGAAAATGACGCGTTTGATACAGTATTCCTGATTGCGGTGCTAGGTGAATCTTCTGACAAGGAAATGTGCATCAAGGAACTTCATCGCGTCCTGCGTGAAGGAGGGCTACTTTCCGTTTCGGAGCAGTCATATGATCCTCATTTTATTCCTGTCTCCGAAATGAAAAGTCTTCTTGGCGATATGTTTGATTGTGAGCGGACTTATGGGAGCAGCCGTAATTACACGTCCAATTTCAGAAAGAAATGAGAAGCTACATATAAATGTACTCCATCGAGCAAGGGTATTCTCTATATAAAAATAAAGAACTGGTTCACTGCATTCTAAGTCGTGAACCAGTTCTTAATTATGAGTATTTTTAGCCTTAACGCTTGTTTATTTTATGCAATTTGTTAAAACAAACAAGTTTTTGCTGGAAACTGAATCAACCCGTCGTCTGCTTGCGCCTGCTTTTTGTAGCTGCGAGTGCAATCAGTATAAATACCGCAGCAAAACCGAGCTGAATAAGCATGCTGTTAATGATCGGCGAGATAGAAGCAGAGGAAAAATCGCTCATATTCTTAATATCCTCCTCCGCCTTGATATACCAATAGCCGGGAGTGAAGCTAGCAATTTTCAATACAGTTTTGCCAAGCAGTTCCTGCGATACAAACACGCCGCAGATAAAACTTGTTCCGAGTGCTACGACATTAACAACGGCGCTCTGTACAATGTGATCCTTGACAAATTTTCCAGCCAGAAAGCCTATGCCCAGCCCTGCAATTGTAAATACAAGCGCGTTAAGGCACAAGAGAATAATTCCGCCGGTCAGCATGAACCTGCCGTAGGTTATGAAAATGAATGCGCAGCTTAATGCCCATACGATTACCGCGAAAACGCCGTTGGCCAGAACCATCTGAAGATTCATTTTTCTTGAGCTCAGCGGTGAGCATTGAATTCGCATGCTGAAATCTTTACGGCTGAAGGACATCATGATGGTCGTTATACCGCTTATCATGATTGCCAGTATGGAATAAGCAATTATTCTGAAATAGTAGGACAGGTTGAAGGTCGTTGCCTGAGCGAGATCGGAAGTATAGACGGTGTCGGAGGTGACTTTAAGGTCACTGAGAACATTTCTGGCGATTTCGCTCTCCGACATTCCGGCGACGTTATTCACATAGAGTGCAGCCACATTAAGATATTTGTTGACGTAAAGGTCAACACTCACGTTTGAGGCCGAGTTTTCCGAGATGCTTTTTTCAAGCGCAGTGTTATTCTTTCCAGAAAGAAAGCTTTGTGTAAAGCCCATGGGGACTCTCAGGACATATGAAACATTTCCGAAAAACAGAGCATCCTGGATTTCCGATTCGTTGTCACGTAAGACTGCTATGTCAGCTTTTGTGGAAAGATAGTCCGTAAGTCCGTCAATGAGAGGTGACGAGCCGTCGTTGTTAATTATTGCTATCGTGCATTTGGTTTCGTTGAACTGAGCGGAGCTCTGGCTCTTAAGTGAACCGCTGATCATCACGAACAGAATCAGTGAGACCGCAACGTATATTGACAGAGGCAGAAGGTGTTTTCGAACTATCTTAAAGTAAGCTTTAAAGACTTGCATATTTCTGCCTCCTCAAAACAAAATAGACTATCATGGTGAATACAACTGACAGGGTGACAAGCGCACTAAGATTTATAAAGAAGCGCGTGTGCGAGCTATAGAAATTAAGCGAATACATTGCATCGGATATAAGACTTGCTGGGTTTATATAGGCCAGGATGGGCGCTTTATGTGCAATGGTGAATTTTATGGTTGTAGATACCATGCCCGCAAGACAGGACAGCAGCAGGTTCAGGCCGAGCATGACCGCATGCTTGAGATTTTCCGAGCCCTTAACAACCGCCGTAATGAACGCGCCAAATGAGATACCGGCGATGCTTCCTATAAAACAGAGAGCAACGATGTATACGGTCTGATTGCCAAAACCGACTCCCAGAGCGTATTTCAGGAATATAATGAGAATTACAAGGCAGAAAAACTCTACCGTAACTGAAGCACTGCAGGAAGTAATAAATGCTTTCAGCTTGTTTACCGGACTAAGGTTAATCCTCGCTCCGATTGGGGAAAGGTCAGCCTGTATATCCTGAACCTCTCTTTTACCCCAGAAGCTGCCGAACATCACGGCCATTGCGATGAGTCCGTAGTAATACGCAGCGTTGCCGTCTGTGTTTGTGCTTGGAGTGGTCTTAGCCTTAATATAGTCAGCTGTCGCAAGCTTTGAAAAGTACTTCGCAGCCGCCGGATTTTTACTGATAATGGTCTTACAGGAAGAGGACATCTGAAGGTAGCTGTCCACAAACTCCTTAATTATAGTCTGGTCGGTATCTGAATCCTTGACTGCGACATGCACTCCGTTGTCAAAGAAAATATAACCCTCGACCTTGCCGTCTTTGAGGCTCTTCGCGGCATCCTCCTGTGACATCAAACTTACATGGAACAGCTTATCGGAACCGCTGACCCTGTCGTCCTCGGCATTCAGGGCGGACTGAAACGCAGTTTCGTTTCTGTATTCAGCGTTGTCCACGACGGCGACGGGTATACTCTTGAAGCTGGTGCCGCTGAAAAGGTTTGCAAAGGCAAGATTGAAGAATAACGAAAGAATCAGAGGGAACATTAGCGTCCAAAACAGGTTCTTTCTGTTTCGTGTCAGGCATTTTAGCCGATTTATATAGATGTGTCCAAACATCATCTCACCTCTCAGTCCCGAAGCTCTGTGCCGGTTATCTCGAGAAAAACATCGTTCAGTGTTGGGAGCTCACAGTATATTGCGCCGTATGCGGTGTTCTTCTCACGGAGAAAATCGAGGAGCGGCGGGAGACTGTGCTTCCCGGAATCCGATTTTACAATAAGCTTGTTTCCGATTATTTCGGCGGAGTGGACATGCGGAAGCTCTTTTACCTGAGCTGGCAGCATTTTATCCGGTACATATAGCTCAACCGTTATCTTCTCTCCGGCGCTTATCATGCCTTTGAGCTCAGCGTTTGTGCCGGACGCGACTACTCTGCCCTTGTCCATTATTGCTATTCGCGTGCAAATCTGCTCGACCTCTTCCATATAGTGCGAGGTGTAAATTATAGTCGCTCCGTTTCTATTAAGTTCCTGAATGCCCTCAAGTATTCTGTTTCTGCTCTGTGGGTCAACCGCTACTGTAGGCTCATCGAGAATAATAAGCTTAGGCTTATGGGCAACTCCGCAGGCAATGTTCAGCCGTCTCAGAAGCCCGCCGGAGAGCTTTGCAGGAACAAAGTTTTTGAAGTTTTCTAGCCCCGCAAAGCTTATCGCTTCCTTCACAAGCTCGGCGCGTTTCTTTTTGTCCTGAATGTACAGCCCGCAGAAATATTCGATGTTCTCCTGAACCGTCAGCTCTTCGAGCACGGCGACATTCTGCATAACGATACCGATATTCCTCTTGGACTCATAGGAATCAGGGTTCATCGGCTTTCCAAAGACCTCAATGCTTCCCTTATCGTATTTGAGCAGTGAGAGGATGCAGTTTATAGCCGTTGTTTTTCCGGAGCCGTTCGGTCCTAAAAGCCCGAAAATCTCACCCTCACCAACCTGTAAATTGAAATGATCCAGAGCTATAAGTTCACCGTATCTTTTAACCAAATTATCAACCTTGACAACCATCAAAAATTTCTCCCTTCGCTTATATGTCTTTATTTTACCTCAGAAAAAACTGGCCGCAAGTGATGATGCTCCGAATACGATATGACAAATGTCATATAGACATGTCCTTTATTGCAGATTGAAATAAAGCTGCAAATCTGCTAGTATTATAATAAAAAACGCGGACAGGACGGCTTATAATGAAAAAATATGCTGATAAAACGGTGTTATTTATACTGTGTTCCGCTGTATATCTAAGCTATAAGCTTGACGTATACGCGGTGGTTCCGATGATCGTTACAGTCTCGCTTAGCGCTTTTCTCACCTATATGGATACCAATGCCGTGACATTCACGACGTATGCGGCGTTTTGCGTTGGCGCGGTGCTTTATCCGCAGCTACTCTTTTTCATTCCGCTTTTATGCTACGACGTGTACCTTTCAGGCTGGAAGGCACTTGCTCTTTTTGGGATAATCCCGATTTTTCTCTGCCGAAACGAGCTTCCTGTCGCTGATTTAATATTTATACCGCTTCTTGCAGGACTTTCCCTTATGCTTGAGGGCAGAACTGCGGAGCTGGAGCATGCAAAAATCGAACACTTATCGCTTCAGGACAAAGCCCGAGAGGTTAATCTTGAGCTTGAGAGACGTAACAGAGAGCTTATGGAGAAACAGGACATAGAGGTTAATATAGCGACTCTTAACGAGAGAAACCGAATCGCGAGGGACATCCACGACAGCATCGGCCACCTGCTTTCTAACGCTATATTGCAGACCGGGGCGCTCATGGCTGTTTGTCCGGACGAGAAGACAAAGACGCTGCTTTCAACACTCAAGGAAACGCTGACCGAGGGTATGAACAGCGTTAGAAACAGCATACACGGTCTTTATGAGGAGTCGGTCGACCTCTTTACAGAGATTAAAGCCTTGACGGACAGCTTCGATTTCTGCGAAATAGCCCTTGATTATGATATTGACGGGAACCCTGATAAAAACGTCAAGTATGCGCTGCTTTTTATTCTCAGGGAAGCTCTCTCAAACGTGATTAAGCATTCCGATGCAAGCTTCGTTTCAGTAACGCTGAGGGAGCACCCGGCACTCTATCAGCTTGTCGTCAAGGATAATGGTACTAAAAAAGGTTCGGTCGGTGACGGCATAGGACTTAATAATATTGAACAAAGAGCAATGAGCCTCGGCGGACTGACAAATTTCGGATATGAGAACGGATTTACGGTTTTTGTTACAATACCTAAAGGGACATCTTCAAGAGATGTGGGCGGATAAAAGACGCCGAACGGACACAAACGCTTTTACTGAAACACAAAGAAGGAATGGGTATTATGAAAGTAGTAATCGTTGATGACGACAGGCTTGTAGCTTTATCGCTCAAAACCATAATTGAGGCGGACTGTGAAATCAGCGTAGCAGGAAGCGGTTCCAGCGGAAAGGAGGCTCTGTCCCTGTACGATGAGCTGAGGCCGGACATTCTCCTGATGGACATAAGGATGGAGCTAATGACAGGGCTGGAAGCCGGCGAGCTAATACTTGCCCGGCATCCCGACGCAAAAATACTCTACCTCACAACATTTGCTGACGACGACTACATAATTAAAGCGCTGAAGCTGGGTGCAAAGGGCTATATTTTAAAGCAGGATTTTGAAAGCATTGTTCCTTCGCTGAAAGCGGTTTATGCCGGACAGAGCGTTTTTGGTGACAATATAATTGCAAAAATTCCCAGCCTCCTTAGCGAGGAACATGGCAAAAACATGGGTTCCTACGGCATTACGGAAAAGGAAAGCGAGGTTATTAGGCTGGTTGCCGATGGTCTTAGCAACAGGGAAATAGCCACGGCGCTTTTTCTGAGTGAAGGAACGGTCAGAAACAGCATCAGCGTTATAATGGACAAGCTGGATTTTAAACGCCGCACACAGCTTGCAATCTTCTACTACAAGAACGAGCGGTAAATTTATGGTTATAATTTAAAAAACAAAAAGCTATTGACAAAAATGAAAGCGCTTGTTGACAGGCACTGTTGGTTCGTAACAGACGCAGGAATGGAAAATCAGTCTTCTGTCGTTGAAGGAAAAAAGTAGCACTACTTGTTACGAATTGCTATGATGAAGAATTAAATGATTTAATTAAGGAAAGCTTTGACTGGGTATTTATGGAGTTGAAGTGCAATATTATAGGGTAATTTGCCGTTTCTGAAGTCCCTTCTCCGGACTTCTTGGAACGGGCAGAAAAAATTACAAAACAGATGGCAGCAATAATTTCATGTTAATTGTGCCGCGCCAAAAAAGTGGAGTAGGCATGGCAGAGTATTAACTGAAATGATAGAATTACATATTTAAATCAGGATTTAAAAATCAACCGCTCGAATCAACCGAACGGTTGATTTGCTTTTTTGCCGGCTGATGTATCATTACAGTCAAGGAGATGAAATTAATGGATAAAATCTTGACAGTAAAGAATCTCAAAAAGAGTTTCAAAGAAAACACAGTCCTGAACGGAATCAGCTTTGACGTATTCCGCGGCGAGGTGCTCTGCATTCTCGGGCCGAACGGCGCGGGCAAGACAACGACTATTAACATACTCACCGCGGCGCTTGACAGTGACGGCGGGGAGGTTTCATTTAAAGGCGCACCGATAGAAAAACAGCTAAGGAGCTATAAGCAGTATATGGGCATAGTTCCGCAGGAAATCGCTCTTTATGAGGAGCTTTCCGCGGAGCAGAACCTGAAGTTTTTTGCTTCTCTTTACGGGCTGAGAGGAAAAAAACTGAAGGACGCTGTTGACGAGGCGCTTAATTTCGCCGGTCTATCGGAACGCAGGCGCGACAAGGTTAAGACCTTTTCCGGCGGCATGAAAAGAAGGCTCAACATAGCCTGCGCTATTGCCCACAACCCCGAACTCGTAATAATGGACGAACCGACCGTCGGAATCGACCCGCAGAGCCGCAACCACATTCTTGACTCAATTAAGAAGCTCCGCGACAGCGGCATGACCGTGATATACACAACTCACTATATGGAGGAGGTCGAGGTTATCTCTTCGCGTATAATTATCATGGATAACGGTTCCATTATCGCCGAGGGCACGACAGAGAGCCTGAAGGAGGCTTTGGACAACGAGAAACGATACACTATAGTTGTCGAAGAGAACGGAAAGGTGCCCAAAGAGGAATTTTTCTCAATTGAGGGCGTTAAGACAGCGAAAATCGAGGGGAACACAATTGAAATTCATTCGCTTAAGGGCGTTGAAAACCTCGACAAGATCATTTCGCTCCTCTCCGACCGCGGCGAGAAAATTCTTAACATCACAAGTGAAGCGGCAAACCTTGAAATGGTTTTCCTAAAGCTTACCGGACGCAAGCTGCGCGACTGAGCGGGAGGAGATAAGCATGAAACGCTTTTGGCCAATTCTTAAAATGGACATTTTGAACCTATTTAAAAACCCCATCCTGGTAGGATATAACTCGATTTTTTCTGTGCTTGTCATACTCATAATGGGATATCTGACGGACGGGAAGTATGCGGACGGCAAGGATGCCTTCCAGTATTACGTTATTTCGTTCACAATATACGGTATGCTTAACGGTGCCATGACCGCTTCAAACTGTTTTATGGAGCGCGACATCAAGCGACCCAATTTGCGGATAATCTATTCGCCCGCCGGCAGCTTCGATATATATTTCTCGAAAATCCTCGCGTCATTTGTTTTTGACTATGTTCTGCACGCGACATTACTTATTATTATCAGTCCGCTGCTGGGGGTGACGCTGGGGGCAAATCCCGTATTGTTTATACTGCTTATGGCGCCTATAGAATTTGCGTCGGCGGCTCTGGGAATCTTCTTTTGCTGCATCTTTCACTGCGAAGAAACGACCAGTACGCTTCTCAGCACGGTTATAAGCGTGCTCTGCGCGCTCGGCGGCACCTTCTTTTCACTCGACGGCATGGGTAAAACGCTTGCTGCCTTATCACGCATATCGCCCGTAAAATGGCTGAACGAAGCCTTTTTCACACTCGCCTGCGACAACAGCCTGCATTATTTCTGGCCGGTATTTTTAACTGCAGCCGGAATTTCCGTACTGCTTGTGATTGGCTGCCATGTGTTTTTCAGAACGGAGGACTACATATGAAGACTTTTTTCACAGTGCTGAAGAACGATTATCTGCGCACCGTGCCGCGTGTTGTTCCGCTGATATTTGTCACCGCGTTTACACTCCTGTCGATAGTTCTGGGCGTTCATATGACAGGCGTTCAGCAGGTCAAGGGCCATGTGGCGATTATTTCGGAAAACTCGGAAGCGGCTATCCCGCAAAGCACAAAGCAGCTTGATATCAAAGTGGTAACTGAAAAACCGCCTTACTCGGCTCTGGTTGAGCAGAAATACGATGCCTATGTAACAATTGACGCGAACGGAAATTATTCGGTTGAGACATTGCTCAGCGAGGACTATAAAAACATGATTCTCCTGCTGCTCGAAAATCCTAACGCTCAAATAGGCGATATTAAAGCTGCTCGCGGCGTCGGAGTCAACATTATCGGCTTTATGATGATGTTTATGCTGATGATTTCGTTCGGTAATCTGTTCGTTTTTGCCGACGACAAGGAGCAGGGACAGCTTAAAAGAGTGGCAACGACACCGGCCTCCTTCGGAGCATATCTCGCGGCCCACGTCGTTTACTGCCTTTCGATTCTGCTGCCTGAGTATTTGCTGCTTGTTATCCTGAAATTATTCGGAAGCAACATCGGCTTTTCGCTTCCGCAGTATGCGGGACTAATGCTTATACTGGGGCTCATGGGTATATCCTTCGGGCTTTTGCTTCATACCTTTATACATAAGCCAGACAACGCCAACATGCTTGGAAACTCAGTGACAATTCTGACGTCGATTCTTGCCGGAAGCTTCTATTCCTTCACTAAAAACAATACTGTGCTCGAAAAAATAACAATGGTTCTTCCGCAAAAGGATTTCATGGATTTTGCGCTGTATATGCAAAACGGCGAGGCTGCAAAGCATATATGGCCAATGGCGTATGTGGCCGCTTTTATACTTGTGCTGTTTGTGCTTTCCTGCGTTGTTCTGCGGAGTATGTACGTCAAAAAAGTATAGAACGCTTTACTTGAAAAAGCCGCTCGCCGGTAATACAATAATAAAAACACAAAGAACGGGTGAACGGCTATGGAGCTATCCTCTGATACGCTTTTACTTTCAACAAAATTGAAGACTCCCGCGCCGCGTAAAAACTACGTGGTTCGCGGGAGCTTGTTTGAAAAGCTTTCGCAGTGCGGAGATATGAGCATAATTTTTGTGCGCGGCGGCGCCGGAACCGGAAAAACCACCCTGCTGTCCTCCTTCATACGCGAAAAGCAGCTTAAAAACGTCTGCTGGCTTTCGCTCGACGCGTCAAACGCAAACATGTACTCCTTCTGGCTTTATTTTACCGCCGCTGTGAGCGCTTTCTGGGAGGACGGCGAGAGCCTGCTGACTCTGGTGCGCTCGAACCCCGACCTTTCTCACATCGAAAACATGCTCGTTCTGCTGATAAACAGGCTTTGCAGCGACGAGGACTATTATATGGTGCTTGACGATGTGCATTGCATTGCCGATGCAGGACTAATAAGGACGCTTGAATTTTTTCTGGGTTCGATGCCCTCGAATTTCCATCTTTTCATGCTGTCCAGAGAGGATCCTCCGGTGTATATCGGACCTCTCGCTGTTTCGGGGCGCCTGCTGTTTATTGACGGCAGCCAGATGCAGCTCAGTGCCGAGGAAGGCGAAGCTTTCCTGAAAAACACTCTCGGTCTGGAGGGCAGCGATGCGGAGCTCTCCGAACTTAACGATTATGCGGAGGGCTGGATAGGCGGTCTTCAGCTCGCGGCAGCGGCGAAAGCCGCGGGGCGAAGCCCAGGCAAGCTTTTAAGCGCGGGAGGCGGCATAGCTGCGGAATACTTAACACGCGAGGTACTTGAAGCTCTGGAATTCAATGAGAGGGATTTTCTTATCTGTACGGGCGTTCTTTCCTACTTCGATGCCGGAATCTGCAGTGTGCTTGTTGACAGCTTTTCCGAGCACGATTTCGGCGATATGATTGATAATCTAATTAGGAAGAATCTTTTTATCATATGCATAGATGAACAAAACGGCGTATACCGCTATCATAATATATTCTCGGATTATCTTACTCAGAGATTTTTGCAGCTTCCTCCTGAAAGAAAACAGGAGCTGTATATTAAAGCGGCAGCCGCTTTTGAGAAACGAATGGACTATGAGGAGGCGCTGCGTCTATATAACGCGGCGGGACTTTTCGAAGAGATTCTCAGAGTGGCGCAGTCCATGGACGGGAAAATCGAAGCATGGAGCTACCTTGACAGGGTACCGCTGGACCTTTTAATTAAGAATGCTGACCTTGCTTCCCAATGCTTTATCTATAATATCGGTAATATGAATATCGAACATTGCCGTGCCCTATATGAGAAATTTAAAGAGCATTATAAGGACACCGGACTTTTTGACATCATGCAGTTTGCGGAACCGTATATATCCGGCTTAAACGGAATACTTCCCAAATACCGCGCGGTTACTGCGGAGCAGATTGAAAGCTTGAAGCTTGGGCCGTCCACGAAGGCTATGGCTTTCGTTCAAAACACGGCGGCGCTTGTTGAGCTGCTGCAATATGAAGAGGCGGAAAACTGCATAAAAAAAGCCTTGGAAAACTCCGGGGTAAATGTCTTCGTCAGGTTCTTTGCTTATGGTCAGCTGGCTCAGGTATATGAAGAAACCGGCAGGCTGAAAGAGAGCCTGGCATGCTATAAAAAGGCCGAGGATCTTCTGAGCTCCCCGTCGATGCTTTCCGCGGCCGGAATCAATTTCTGTTTCGGACTCGCGGGGGTCTATATGCGGCGCATGGAACTGGACAGCGCCCTGGAAACGCTGGAACGGGCTGAGCAGCTTATGGACAGCCAGCACGCGCATATTGATATTTCAGATATAACTCTGCTATATCATATGGCGGAAATGAAATTTCTAGTGGGTGATGACGAAGACGGAGCCGCATATGTTGATTTTATACTTTCGGAATACCCGAGCTTCAGCATACTGACGCTGGGACGCCTGCTCCATGAGCTTGACTGCGCCGGGTTGATGCCCGCAGAGCTGGGCGATAGATTTCTCAAGGAAATTGCAGCTACGGAAGAGTACCGCAATCAACCCTTTATGCGGCTGCTTGAGGCAAGGTTCTTATATAAACGCGGAAGGCTTGATGAGTCTCTCGGCGAAACAGAAGAAATACTGACCTTTTCGCGCCTGCATAAAAACAGCCTGCGTCTGGTCGAAGCTGGACTTCTGAAGGTGCTGATGCTGGTGGACAGAGCAAAGTCCGCGACGGTACAGCGAGAAATTTCAAACCTTATGCGTGAAGCGGTGCATTACGCCTATGAGGACCGCATTTTAATGCCGTTTTATCTTGACCGCGCGATTCTTTTGCCGCTCATGAAGGAACTGCTGTCACAGACAGGGGGGAAGAATATCCTCAGTTCAGCGGAAACTGAATTTCTCCGCGATGCAATATCGGTCTGCGGCAGCACAGCCGCGGCTACCAAAGAACAGGACGCTCTTTCATCACGCGAGCTTGAGGTTCTCGGAGAGATGGCGCTGGGTATCACAAACAGAGAGATTGCCGACAAGCTATGCATATCTCAGGCAACTGTAAAAACTCATGTGCTGAATATTTTCAGCAAGCTCAGTGTTTCCTCGCGTATGGCGGCGGTCGACACCGGACGCAAAAAAGGACTTATTCAGTGACCCTCAATCCCCTGTCTACGCAAGGGATAAGGTAACAGAAGGTAAATAGTCTGTGAAGCCGGCAGACCTACGTCAACGTCAATAACCGGTGTTTGAAAGCGATATAGTTTTGTAAAACAGAAGGATGTACTGCAATAAGTAGGATTTGCAGTACATTCTTTTTTGCGGCAAAAAAGACATCCGTTTAGTCGTATAATTTTTCAATAATACAACAAAAATAGTGTGCTTAGCTTCAAAATCGAAGCACCTTTCGACCCCTTTCGAAGCTGCTATTCTACTACAATTAGAAATGCCGAAAAGACAGGAATAGAAGAGATGTAGGTTCTACATAGATTTAAGCCGATTAATAAAGGGGAGTATTGTACAAATGAGAATTAACAAAACTAAAAAAGGATGGATCCATCGTCTATCAAGCGGTTTTCTGGCAATCATATTCGCATTCACTCTTGTTTTAAGCGCTTTTCCGATATACGGATTTGCGGACACCGCAATATCCTATATCGGAGTAAGCTCCGATATCCATGGCAGCGTCTCGAATGTTTCTGCATGGCTTGCCAGCAACGGCGACTCGCTTAAATATATGGTTTTTGGAGGAGATAACGCTGACTCTTGGAGCTCGAGCAATATTACTGCGGTAAAGAATGTCTTTTCAACATCCTATCCGTCAACAACTCCTGTTTTCACAATGGGCAACCACGATTGGAGCCAGGGTTCCGCGAAGGCGTTCGAAGACGCTACGGAAAACGCGCGCACCGGAATTAAAAACAATCCGGATGCCGAAGACTATACAATCTACACCTTTGGCGCGGCATCGGCAACGTATGAATTCTCAACGCAGAATTCTGACATTGCAGATCTAACTGCGGCCCTCGAGGCGGCGGACAAGACTGAACCGTTTTTTATCATATCCCACTATCCGCTGCACTTGGGCGAAGGCATGGATGCCAGAAAAACAGGTAATGCCAGCACAATAATTACTCTTCTCAACAAATATCCCAACGTGGTATTTTTCTGGGGGCATAACCACCATTCTCCCGACAGTACAATGAACACCATCAAGGTTGCGGGAGATTCTATTGTTGCTGCCGATACCAATAGCAGTGTAACTATTAATTTTACATACTGTAATTCAGGCCATATGGGAAGCGGAAACAACTCAGCCACGACAGACGGCACAGGCGTAAGAGTCAAGATTGCCGATTATGGTAGCACGTCGCAGGTCGATTTATCAATCGACGAAAAGGACGGAACCGTACTGACTGAAAAGACAGTTGACATAGGCAGTTCAACGCCTTCTTCGGTTATAGGCAGTGTGTCTATTACCGACATAACAGCTCCAGTCGGCGGAGCCGCACCGGATACTAATGCCGTCGTTTCTCCAAGCGGTGTGATGTCAACCGTGACATGGTATTCCGGGAATACAGTTTTTACTGGTACGGCCTTCGCGCAAGGTGCTACCTATACTGCACAGGTGACATTGACGCCGCCCGAAAGCAAGGTGTTCTCCTCTTCTCCGTCTGCGAAGATAAACGGTAATGAGGCAGCCGTCGTATCCGGTTCAGATTCTTTGCTCATCGTATCGTATACTTTCCCGGCGGCTCCCGACTCTTCGCTCACATATTGCAAAGCCACGTCGTTGACAGACGGACACCAATATGCCGTCGTTATGGGCGGGGCAGCTATGAACACGACGGCGCAGTCGGGCTCCACATCGCAATACAGCTATACAGGCCTCGGATATACAAATGCGGCCATCAGCAGCGATAAAAACGCCCTGACTTTCGCCTCGGCGGATAAGGCCGCGGCAGCTACCTGGACTTTTACCTCAGCTGGTCCGGATAGTCAGTGGTATATCAGCAATCAAGGCTCCTATCTTTACGCACAGAAGTCCAGGGCACTTGAGCTGGCGGAATCCGGCAGTAAGACAGCGTGGACATGCGGTGTACTAAACAGCAACTCGCAGTTATATGCCACTCTCTACGATGACGCCACGAGTGCCAACGCCACCTGTAAGCTGTTCTATGGGAGCACATCTACGGTGAATTTCTTTTACCCCTCCGTAAACAACGATGGTAACCTGACTATTTATGAAAAGCCCTCCGCCACACAGCTTCCTGCGGTGGACCATATCGCTATAACAAACCCGCCGTCGAACATCACGTACACAGCAGGTGAGTCGTTTGACCCAGTTGGACTACAGGTCACGGTTTATTACACAGATTCAACGAGTACCGCCGTAACAGGCTATACGATCAACCCAAGCGGTCCGCTTTCTGTCGGAACTACCTATGTTACCGTAACATACCAAGAGAAAACGGCCGTTCAGCCGATTACGGTCAATTCTGCGATGTTGTATGTCTATAAAAAGGTGACATCAATCACTTCCGGCGCTGAATACGCTGTCGTACTCGACGGTAAGGCCGCAATGAGCAACGCTGGCGCGACGGGGACAGCCAACGGCAACACATACACCGGACTGTCATACGTTACGCCGACAATCAACGGCGACTATCTTATATTCAGCTCTGTGGACGACGCCTCAGCAGCGACATGGAAGCTAACGGCGGACGGGTCCGGCTGGGATATACAGAACGGTACACAGTATGTAAACGCAACAGCTTCGCGGACGATGGCCCTCGGCACAGCTCAAGCGTGGACTTACGGCACACTTTCCTCCAAAGGTACACAACTGTATGTTTCACTCAGCTCGACGAATTACAATCTGTGCTATGGGGGATCCACGACGGTCAATTTTATCTACCCATCGTCCAATACGTACAATACTCTGACACTCTATGAGAAACAGCCGTTAATGATAAGTGGCATCACCGTTACAACGCCGCCTGCGAAAACAGCTTACAGCGTGGGCGAAGGTTTCGACTCGACCGGCATGGTAGTCACCGCGATGTTCAGTAACGGCTTGACGGCTGATGTTACCGGATACACGACCTTACCAAGCGCTGCACTTGCCCTTACAGATTCTCAGGTCGCAGTAAGTTTTTTGGGAAAGACAGCTTCAACGCCCATTAATGTTTTTCCTGCCGGATCAACGACCTATTCACTATCCAGCACCATTGAGCCCGGGGCAAAATATGTTATCGTATCTAACAAAAGCGGGACTGCCAAGGCACTTCAAAACAGTGTTGCCAGCACGAATTATCTCGCCAGCCCGACCGTTACTGTCAGCGGAGATGAGGTTACGAGCAGCGTGTCAAAAGATATGCTTTGGACGGCAGAAACAGGTAGCACCGGAATGTTGTTCCAAAATGGCGGTAAGTATCTTACGCGCGGAGCTCAAATATCCGGTTCGTCTACGAACTATGGGTTAGCCGCAGGGAGTATGCCCAGTTCGACGCTTGGGGATTGGATTTATCCCAGCGATAACCATCTTTACGTTACAAGCGGAGGCACCAACTATTACTTATATATAAGTAGCGGGAATTATTTCCGTGTGAATACAACTGCACAGACAGGTGAATCCTTCTACTTATACAAGCAGACGACGACAACCGTGATACTGGACAGCATCGAAGTTACGGGGGCAAAGACCTCTTATAACGCAGGCCAGGCATTCGACCCGACGGGTATGGTTGTTACCGCTCATTTCAGCGACGGAACAAACAATAATGTATTGAATTATACATATACGCCGTCCGGACCGCTGAGCGACGGTGATACTACGATTACCGTCAGCTATTGCAATAAGGAGGCTCCCTTAAGTGTAGCCGTGGCTTCCGTGACGCTGAAGAGCATTTCCGCAGTATTCACTCAAGGTGCAACGGCGGTGTATCCGAGCACAAGCCTCGAAAGCCTGAAGAACATGTTGGTTGTAACGGGTACAAACAACGACAACAGCACCTTTACAATACCGGCTGCCGACTATACCCTGAGCGGAACACTGGCGGCTCCCAGCAGTACCGTGACCGTGACTTACAGCGGTAAGACGACCACCTTCAACGTAACTGTGACGCCCGTGACGCTGAAGAGCATTGCTGTTACAACGAGCCCAAACAAGACTGCCTATGTGGAAGGCGATGTGTTCCAGCCCTCCGGCATGGCTGTGACCGCGTATTATAACGACGACTCCTCGGCACTATTGGGCGCTGCGGATTACACCTATAGCCCGAGCGGTAGGCTAAGTGTTTCAGACAGAGCAATCACAATATCTTATAGCGGAAAAACAGCGAGCATAACCATTTCAGTATCTTCCGGTGGAGGCTCAGGCGGGGGAATAAGCGTCCCGACTGTTGGCGGGAGCGCTACAATTGTTATAACTCTGCCAGTATTCACTGATGTACCTGAAACATCATGGTTTTACAGCTCAGTTCAATACGTTGTCAATGCAGGCATCTTCAAAGGAACATCCAACAAGGTATTCGACCCGAGCACGCCTATAAGCCGTGCCATGTTTATTTCGATACTCAGCCGTATTGAATTTGGCAGCGACGATAGTATCTCTGCTGGCAGCACAGCCTTTATAGATTTGACGCAGGACTGGTATAAGTCGGCCGTGGCATGGGGTGTGCGGAACGGAATAGTTCAGGGAATCAGCAGCGTGAAATTTTCACCGGATGACAAAATTACAAGAGAGCAAATCGCAGTGTTGCTATATAACTACGCAAAATACAAAAACTACGATATTAGCTACAACGAAAGCCGATTAGGTGGTTTTACTGATGCAAACAACATTAGTGCCTATGCCAGAACCGCAATGATGTGGGCTGTCAGTAAGGGACTTATTTGCGGAGTAACAGCAGATTACCTGGAGCCTCAAGGCAGCGCAACCAGAGCGCAAGCCGCAGCTATTATTCAGCGCTTCAATGAGCTGATAGCTTAAGAGAAAGCAAAGGCGCATACACTAACGGCTGGGCGGTCTGCCTGAACTATAGAGAGAAGTTTTATGTCAACCGCAGATGTGGGATAAATGACATAGTCGACCGTGTCGGCGGCGGCGATTTGCCCGCCAAACATCTCGATGCATCTTGAAATTAATCAAGGGCTCGATGCCGTCCGTCTCAGCCAATTATCAAAGTCCGCAAACCCTTGGCATTCCTCAGCGCACTGAAAAAGTCCGACTCTCAAACGAGAGTCGGACTTTTTCGCATGTTTATGGTATAATTAAGCGTAAAGAGAAACGCTGGGGGAATTGGGAATGCTTAGAGATAGTGGGCAGATGAAACTAATATTATCGCCATATCAGGGCCTATATGACATTGTTGTGCCCAAAGATCATATATTGAGTAAGATCAAGGAAAACATAGATTTCAGCTTTGTAAATCCGATGCTTCGGAAACAGTATTGTGAGAATTTCGGTCGCCCAGCCAAAGAGCCCGAGATGATGTTCAAACTGATGTTTTTGAAGAAGCTGTATGATCTGTCGGATGAGCGACTGATAGGAAGCGCACAGACAGATATGGCATACAAATATTTTCTGGATATGGACCCGGAAGATGAAATTATAGACCCCAGTCTGCTCACAAAATTCCGCAAAACACGCATTACAGAGGATATTCTTGATGAAATGCTCAAAGAAGCCATTCGTCAGGCAATAGAAAAGAAACTTATTAAGTCCACAGCAATAATTGTGGATTCCACTCACACGAATGCGTCGGTGCGGCCAAAAACAGTAACCCAGGTTTTGCGGGAACTGAGCAAACAACTGCGCCGAGAGATATATCGGGAGATGGTGGAGCTAGCTGAGAAATTTCCTGAAAAGCCAAGCGCAACTGCGGAATTGGCAGATGAAATTGAATGTACACGTCAGCTGCTCGAAAATGTAGGTACAGAAATATTGCAAAGCGAAAACGCCCAATTAATTGAGCTTTATAAACGCATCAAAGAACTATTGGAAACAGACCGTATTCGAGAAATCCGTTCTAAAGATGACGAGGACGCTCGTTTTGGTCACAAAAAAGCAAACAGCACCTTTTATGGTTACAAAAACCACTTTGCAATGACAGAAGAAAGGATTATTGCGGGAATTGAAGTCACGAGCGGAGAAGCGCCCGACGGCAAGCAACTACAGACTCTGATTGAAAAGTCGAAGAAAAACGGCATCGAAGTAAACGAAGTCATCGTCGTTATGGCATTTGTCAGCAAGGATAATCTTGAATATTGTGGGGACGAAATCACGTTGATTGCTAAATCCAATCCTGTGATTGCCGGACTAGCTGCAGCTAAAAACGACGGTTTTGAGTACAACAAGGATGCCGGAACCATGCAATGTCCGGCAGGTGAATTAGCCGCACGTGCTGACAAGAAGGAACTTGAAAGCGGAAATACTTTTTACAGATATATTTTCAGTAAAAGGAAATGTAAAACCTGTCCATTAAAAGCTTCCTGCCCGGCTGTTCGTAAATCTGAAAACACATACTGCGTCACTGCTTTAAACGAGCGAAATAAGGCACATCTGGAATTCGAGCAGACAGAGAAATTCGGCAGGCGGCTGGAAATCCGGTACCGGATAGAAGAGAAAAACGGCGAACTCAAACAGGCTCACGGACTGCGCACAGCAGACTCCACGGGTCTTGAAGCCATGCGGTTACAGACTTTTTTCACCGCTTTTGCAGTTAATATCAAGAGAATGGTAAAATTAATGGAGAAAAATGCGGCTTGATAAAGCCGCATTTTGTTTCCTTTGTTTTTTGCCGCTTCATTTGCGATTTTAACTGTAGCCTAAACTGAATAATTATGCTGAAAAACCCCTGCTTCAGAAAAAAGCAGGGGTTTTTCAGTGTGCTTAGGAATTCCAAGGGTTTGCGGACTTGTGTAATTTGTAGGCGTATTGTAAGAACTGTTACCATTTCCGGATTAGTACGGCTTTTTACCCACTTTTCCCTGCTTTTCCGACGAGTGAAACATCTGATTGCATCTTTAAAAAATGAAGCTACAACATATATGTCCACGCTCTTGAAGAAACAACGAAAAAAGCGGTAGCAACACTCTGCGATATATAAAAAACATGGCCTAGTGCGTTAAAGCAATTTTCGCACCTGGCTTTTCTTGTTGAGGTATCAACATCTCTATAAATCAATATACACTATAAATAAAGCGTCGAACTTTGTGTTTGGCGCTTTTTTGCTAGCTAGGAACAAATAGCATGAAGGAGACACGAAAGTACCCGGGCAGGAGTGAGCCGATTTGCGTCCCAAACAAGCCAAAACATCTGGGTAAAGCTACGTCGGTCAAGCCCCAGACGATTAAGCACGGTGTTATAACAGCGGAATAACGCAGCGTCGGGCGCGTGTTGGCGTTGTGTGCGATTTTGTGGAGGGCGTAGGCATCCGTCACCTGAAGCTGCGTTTCGGAGCGCTAGAGCCGAGCTTTGGAACGGCAAAATTGAGAGGGATAGGGCAAGAGCATATTTTCGATTATGAAACAGAATAAAGGAACTGGGGACTAAAGCCCCCCGTTCCAACCACAAAGCCCCACAGTGCGGGGCTTGTTCAAAGAGACATATTTGCAAAATAGTTGGCGCTTTAGGGACTGCTTTCTGAAGAAAGCCGAAACATCAGGCGCTTGAACAGCTTTTAGAGGAAACATACAGATTGGGAGGGAGTATAACGAAGGACGAAAAGAAGAAATACGGTTTTTATTTATCTCCATAGGTATCTGACCGGATAGATGCAGCTCTTGCTGAGGATAACTGCAAAAACCGAAGCGAGTTCGTAGAAAAAGCACTGCAGTTCTACATGGGGTATCTGGGAAGTCCAGACTCAAACCTGTACATGTCCCGTGTGCTGTCTTCTCTCATAAACGGTGTGCTCACACAAAACGTGGACAGACTCTGTAGCCTTTTATTCAAGCTCGCTGTCGAGGTTGCAATGATGACACAGGTAATCGGAGCAAATCTTAATTACAATGAAGAGGAACTGCGGAATCTCCGAGGTAAATGCGTAAAGGATGTGAAGACGACGTTCGGTAAGATTAGCCTTGAAGAAGCAGCAAGGTTTCAAAATGGTATTAGATAATGGCGAGGCTTATATTTATATGTCCGTATATCAGCGGCAATAATACCCGCAGAAGCAACCACGTCAACTACATCGCGACTCGCGAGGGCGTAGAGATACTGGCGGCGAAAGAACTCAACTACTCTAATGTCGGAGATGTAGAAGGCTTTGTTGAGGAGCTACAGAGCGAATATCTTTCGTTTGAGGATGATGTGAACCCGGACAATTCAGAAAAGCGGTCTATTCTGGTTAACTACATTGCAGAGCGCCCGGGCGTTCAAAAGCTTGGAACGAACGGCCTTTTTTCTATGACGGATGAAAAAATCGTTCTCTCACGTGTTAGAAAAGAAATTGCGGAACATGAGGGTAACGTTTGGATACCTATCATATCTCTGACACGTGAAGATGCGGAACAGTTTGGCTAAAGGAACTACAAAGCTACCTCGGTATTGGTAAGGATAAAGCCTATGCGTTAGTTAAAAGCAAATCGTTTCCTTCTGTAAAAATAGGCAGAAGGTACTATGTAATCAAGCCTGATTTTGCTGTCTGGCTGGAGAAGCAAAAGGTGAAGCAGGGGTGAAGAAAAACGAAAGGCCAAGTTTTTATCATTGCTCAAAAAGGTTCGGGACAAGCACTATTACCGGATTATAGAAAAAATTGTTCTGTAGTTCAAGCGGGAGATAATATTGAGCGGTAAAAAGACAGTTCCAAAGATGTCGTTTATGCGTTTAATGTAAATTGTAAAATATAGCAAAATGTTTTAATAGGTATATTATAAATCATCAATATTCATCTTATCTATTTCTTCTTGGGACTGAGTTTTTTTCTTTTTCAGTTGGGCATTGTATCGTATAAAATGGCGAATAACAAAAAATAGTACTATAAGAACCCCTATTATAAAAATTAAATCTATAATTATTGCAAGAGTAATTTTAGACATACTCCACGAATCCAGGGAAAATGATAGAGAAGTAAACTGTTTTTTAAAGGAACATGTATTTATAAACGGCGTCGATACATTCCTCAATTATATGTTCCTTGGAGTCCGGTAGATCCCCGCTTGAGATACGGTCATAAGTGGCGTCCACCATGTCGATAATCAGAAAAAGCGCGGGCTGCGGATTCTTTACTTTCAGATCGGCCATGATTACCGAGTTCTTTATTGCCTCCAGCATCAGGCCGACCTCCTGTTCCTTAAGCAGTTTCCTTTGCTGAGCGATCTGGGGATTTTCAAAGTTGAGCGCCTTTAATTCAGCTCTAAGTTTTGCCGTATTGCCATAGGTTTCGAGTGAATTCAGAATTGAATTCCGCAGCCAGGCTCTCTTATCACTTGTATAATGGTCGGCTTTACTGAGAGAATCGCCGAGAGCTTTAATGAATCTTTCGTTGTGCTTTTGGGTAACTTCAAGCAGGATCTCGTCCTTATCTTTGAAATAAAAATAGATACTGCCGATGGATACGTTCGCGGCCTCGGCCAGTTTCCTGATAGACGCATCAAAATATCCTTTTTCGCAAAAATAGCGTTCGGCTGCATCTATTATATTTTCCCGCGTCTGTACGCCGCGTGCCTGTTTGAGTTTGCTGACAATACGTTTCTTTTCCATTTCAATATCCCCTTTAGAATACATTTTACGATTTATGCTCGGCGTTGTCAATAATATCTGAACGAACGTTCAAAATTCCTGTTGACAAATATATAACACGGGCTATACTAATATCTGAACAAACGTTCGAATATTGGTATAGCATATTTTATACAGACACAGGAGGAATATATGCGGAATAATAGAAAATTCACAGTCACGCAGACACGGTTTCTGATTGCGCTCGGTTGTGTTATAGGTCTCCAGACGCTTTCAATGACTATGCTGAATTCGTTTATAGATATTTACGGAGAAACACTTAAGTGGAGTACACCATTTTTTTGCGGGCTTGCGCTGGGTATTTACGGTCTTACAAACGCGGCCCTTCAGATTCCTTACGGCAGCCTTAGTGACCGTACCGGCCGCAAGCCGGTCATTCTGGCCGGGCTCGCGCTGTTGGCAGGCGGCCTTTTCATAGGCTATCTTGCAGACAATATCTATCTATTGGTACTTTCCCGGGCACTGCAGGGGAGCGGGGCGATACAGGGCCTTACATATTCATGGATTAGCGATGATATCGAGGACGACAAAAAGGGCAGAGCAATGAGCATTACCGGCGTAATTGTCGCGATCGGTGGCGTCGGTGCCTTTGTCGCAGGACCGCTTCTTTACGGTGTCATGTCGGTCCGCTATATTTTCCTCATATGCGCTGCACTAATTCTCGCCACGTTTTTCCTAATCTTGTTTTTTATCAAGGAAAGAACACAAAACTCGGATGTACGGAAGGTCCCATTCACAAAGCAGATGAAATCCCTGCTCAGCAATAAAAAAGTGACCCTGCTGTCGGTATGCGGAGCCATTAACAGTTATATCTTTCAAGCGATTTTTCTTGTCGTTCCTAAAGAAATCGATTACCTGATTGGCGCTGAAAATATGTGGATGGTCTTTCTGCCGGCAATTTCAATCGGTATAGTTGCAATGAAGATTACTGCGTCCATTAATGACAGGGGATCATACCGTCGCGTGGCAGTGCTGTCATTTTCTATTATGCTGATCGGTTGGCTATTCCTGGTATTTAATGGAATTGCTTTCGTGACCATCGGTACGATCCTGATAATGACAGGCTACATGTGCCTTACTCCTGGGATCCCCGCACAGGTAAACAAACTGGTCACGCAGGAACTGCGGGGCGCGGCGAACGGTATGCTCCAGTCTCTTACATATTTCGGAATTTTCCTTGGTCCCACGGTCGCCGGATATTTCATCGGTATCCATTGCAATTATTGCGTCAATATTATGTCGGTTTTGTTAGCGCTTCTGGCCTGCGTTTTATCAAGATACTGTGAACTCCCGCCTATAAAAGAAGAAGCATTGGTGAAATAAGCCTTATGAGCGCCAAATGAGCCGCCACCAACCTGATGACGGCCCCTCCCGGCGCTAACTGCTCTTAAGGACATGCCTTAGATGCGGTAAAGCGGGTAAGTATCATTTCACTTGAGTAGCTCTATGTAACGTTCCGCCGAAGCCGATACCTGGTTTCGCGCAAAGGCCAGCACCTTTTCATACCGAAGGCCTTTGTCCGTTTCCGCATCCAGAAATGTTCTGGTCGCTTTTACGGCCGACAAAGACAGTTCGGTATTCACGTTTATCTTGCACACACCCATTTCAGCGGCCTTTTTAATCATATCGTCCGGTATGCCGGAGCATCCGTGGAGAACGAGCGGAACATCCGTTGCTTTCCGTATTTTCTCCAGAGCGTCGAAATCCAGCTTGGGAACGCCTTTGTATATACCGTGCGCGTTTCCGATGGCTATCGCCAGCGCATCGACGCCAGTGCTTCTTACATAGTCCAAGGCGTCTTCGGGACGGGTATATCCTTTCTTGGAATTTGCCCCCGCTTCGAGGCTCCCGTCCTCCAAATTCATATACCCCAGCTCTCCTTCAACGCTTACGCCCACTGCGTGAGCGTACTCCACCGCCTTCAGGGTGTTTTGTATATTTTCAGACAGTGGCAACCCCGATCCGTCATACATGACAGATGTGAATCCGTACTGTATCGCTCTGAAGATGGATTCCATTTTTTTTGCATGATCCAGATGCAGTACGACCGGCAAGTCCGAAGAAGAAACCATGTCCTTTACAATGGACGCGATTACCTTGATAGGAGCATAGGGAATATAGCTCTCACCGAGAGCAATAATAACAGGCGCGTGTTGTTTTTCCGAGGCTTCAAGCACTGCCTGAACAGTTTCAAGGTTATAGACATTAAAAGCGGGTATTGCTTTTTTATAGTTCTTTGCGTTCTGAAGCAGTACATTTAAATCAACCAGCATAGCGGGTTCTCCAAGCACTTAATTCTATTTCTTATCCAGTATTTCTACGACCTCTTTCAAAGCGGTTCGGGTTCCGACGTTACCTGGAAAGATTATGTATGGCAAGCCCGGAAATTTGCTTTCATTTCCGGTAAGCCACACGGGAATACCGGGCAAGATCTGTCCCGCGACAAGAGCCTTTTTCACGTTCAGCCCTTTGGTACCAATATCGCTGGAGGTGATTCCACCCTTTGCAACAATATAATTTGGCCTGACTTCAAGTTCTTTCACGATGCTTGTCACCGCGTCGGAGATCCTGACCGCTATTTTGAGCTCTTCCTTTTTGTCTCCGCTGCCCAGATCCAGCCGGTCCCTTCTGGTATAGACGGCCATCGTTATTCCCTCGGAGATATTCTCCTGAACGGCGCTCACCACTCTGTCGACTTCTTTTTCGATCTCACCGGGCATAAGGACAAGATGCTGGTTGAACTCAATGAATCTGACGAAGCTGCAGCTTTTGAGTTCCTCGAGCTGCTCGGTGGTCTTCTGCACATGGGATCCGACTATTATAAGGCCACCTGTTTTACCGTCTCCTTTGATAAGCTCATCTCGTGTGAGAAGGCCCCGATCACTCACACCGCCCAAAACCTTAGTTAGGGCAGAACCGGATCTGAAGATGAACCTTTTACCCTTTTCGATGACTTTAATCAAGGCAATGCAGAATACCTTTACGTCACAGTAATCTATCGCATTGACCACAACTTTACCGAAATTTGAGACTTTTTCAAGCTGGCTTCCAATACCGAAAATATCGTAATTTCTGAGGCTTTCAAGGGAAATACAGGTGACGTTCTCTGTTTTATACCTTCCGTCCGTTTTTTCTTCGATGTATTCACGGAGATCTGAACTGCGGTATCCGAAGGTCTTGTCTTTTGCAAATTCGGTCTCTCCCGCGGGGGTAAGGAATTCTCCCTCCTGTACGTAATGGATGTTGCTTATTGTAAAGCGGCCGCCTTCTTTGAAAAACGGAAGCAGGACCTCTCCGTCAAATCGAATGTCAGAAGAGGACTCTATCGTCTCTTTCAAAACTTCCGTTTCCAGAGGATAGTGGCCCCTCAATGTGGAATCGCATCTGCTTACGATAATACAATCCTTATTCAGCTTTCCTGATACCGCAAGAATGTTCTTAGCGATCTCCTCATGTGCGGATTTTGTCTCCTCTGCCGTAAATCCTCTGGAATTAGTCAGAATATAGAACATCGAATTCTCTTCGCGAAAACCCGCTTCAATGCTTTCCTCCGACCAATCAGTATATACGGATATATCGTGTACCGTCTGAACCCCGGTCGGGTCATCGTCAAGAACGACAATCTTTTTGTTCAGGGTCTCAAGGCTTTTCCCCAAAACCTCGTTGATATGTTTTTCATTACAGGTCTTGATACCGATGAACACATTTTCTTTGACAAGCTGTCCGTTTTTCATAGGCGTATCTCCAAAGCATTATTGACAAAGTTGTTGATTGCATCTCTCATAAAATCCATACGTGCCTTCAGACTTTCCTGTGTGATGGGACTTAAGACAACGCGGTCGAAGCCGTGAACGGTCCCTTCCGTGTTTCGCAGGACGACACGAACTCCGCTCTGCCTCAGTAGTTCGGCATATTCAATCCCCTCGTCCCGCAGACAATCAAACTCGGCTGTTTCAATGTATGCCTGAGGGATGCCTGAGAAATTCTTGCTTTTCATTGGAGAGGCGTATTCAGGCATTCCAAAATCACCATTACTGAGATAGCTTTTCCACATGTAATAATTGAGTTCGCTGTCCCAATTGGGTGTATCGTAGTATTTTTTCATTGACTCCGTTTTCATATCGACGTCTACGGCGGGAAATTTAAGAATCTGAAACTTCAGGGGAGGCCCGTTCCTGTCTCGTGTCATAAGAGTCAATGCTGCGGAAATGCATCCGCCGGCACTCGAGCCCAGAACTCCAATGTTGTTCCGGTTAATGCCCAGTTTTTCGGCGTTTTCATCTGTCCAAAGCAGAGCACGGTAGCAGTCCTCGACCGCCGCCGGGAAAGGATGACCCGGCAGTAGTCTGTAATCAGGAAAGATTACGACACAGTTCAATTCTTCGGCGATTCTGCAGGCGTCTTGTTTTTGATATCCCATGGCTCTCAGAATAAAGCCCCCACCGTGGTTATATAGGACGCATGGAAGATTCTTGCTGGATACCTTTGCAGGGCAGAAAACATAAACGGAGATCATCTTACAGTCATAACTTCTGATTTTGTATTTGGTTTGCGTTATACCTTCCCCAGGCCCTTTGAGTGCAAAATCAGCTTTAATCAATGCGTTAAGAATAGAGACGATAAACCGATTTTTCATGAAAGAGACTCTGCCAATCGATTTGAAATCCGGGTTAATGGGATACTGTGAGGCCATGGCCTATCCTTCTTTTCGCTCCAAAGTCTTTTGGTAATACAGGGACGGGGTTAGTCGTTATAAAGCATCTTTCTGATCGTTTCGACTGCAAGCTTGGGGCTGGTCAGAACCGGCTTTTTGATCTCTGTCAGTTCCGGAAGCAGAACAACCATGCTACCCTGTGCCAGCACGATGACGTCACATTCTTCCGCACATTTTTTAACTGTTGCAAGAACCAGTTCATTATGCCTCTTCTGACCTTCTTTCATCAGAACATCCATAGCGCCGTGTACCAGATAAGGTACTATTTCTACCTGCTTGCCCATTTCCGCGGCTTTTCTTTTAACGATGTTGCAGCTAGGTGCGACAGTCGAATCAACAGTGGCTACGACGCCAATTCTTGTGCCGAGTTCGACTGCTCTTTTCGCCATGGGCTCATCGACGCGAAGTACTGGTACATTAACTGTTTTTGCTGCTATTTCAGCCGATTCACCGACGGATGAGCACTGATTAAGGATAAGATCCACGCCGAGTGAAGCAGCGGCATCATAATACTTGCACATCCTATTTATTATGTTGCTGGTTATGTGACCATTTGTCTTGACCTCGTCCAGAAGGCTGTCGTCAACGATGTTGTAGACCTTGACTTCCGGCATAATTTGCTTGAACAAGTTGTTGAGGTATTCGTGCGATACCAGACTGGTATGTATGATTGCTACTTTCTTTTCCATTATTTCTGCTCCTTTTTAAATAATATTGCGGATAATTTGCTGATCAGTTCAATGAGATTTATACGCGGAGCAGCCTGATCTTGTTTTGCTGAGCCAAATGCTCTTCCTCTTCCGAAAACACCCTGTCGGTAATGACACCAAAAAAGTCTCTCAACGAATAAATGATGTAGGCGGAGTGTTTATAGAACTTGTTTTTGTCGACAAGCATATAGGACTGCTGCGATACCGAGATGACTTTGCCTTTCATAAATGTCTTATCAATCGTCGGCGTCAGTACATTGAAATCCTCGTCGATCGCGCTGGCACCCATGAACGCGATATTGGGGCGTACGATATTCAGAAAATCCATCGCATAGCAGCCCAGTACGCAACCAGTGTCTTTTTCAAGCTCGCCCCCAATCACGATGACCGATAGGGGACTGCTCTGAAAAAGCAGCGCCGTTCTGAGATCGTTGGTGATGATTGAGACATTGAGGCCACTTGAGATGATCTTGTTAGCAAGCTCATAGACACAGGTCCCCGCATCCAGATAGACCAGATCATCATTATGAATGAATTCCAGAGCCCTTTCGGCAATCTTTTGTTTTCCTTCGATATTGAGCTCGAGCTTTTTGTTGAAAGAATCCTCGTCCTTTACGTCCGTTATTAGTGCAGCCCCGCCGTGGCATCTTTTAACATTGGGATCCGACTCGATGATTTTGGACAAATCCCGCCTAATCGTCATCGGACTTACGGAAAAGATCGAGACAAGCTGGTTGACGCTAACGACCTTGTTCTGAACTATTAACTGGTTAATATTCTTTATTCTTTCTTCTTCGATCATGGTAACTCTCCTGTGTAATCTCATTTTGTAATTATAACATTCGAACATTTCGATATCAATAGATGACAATATCGGATCACATGTTGGTCTATTGCTACAAAATTCATTCAAAAATATTAAACATATGTACAAAAAATAACATGAACATATGTTCGAATTCAGCTGTAGCAGCATATCCGTCTGAATAGCGATGTTCGTAAATGTTTGTATTACATCAATTATTATCTAAAATACTCTCAAAAAAGTCAATAATTGAGCGCATAGAAAATATATGGTCATATTTGTGCAATAATGGTATAGAAATTATCGAAATTATTCCTTTATACTGTTTGAGACGGGTAGAATTGCAGCGATTCTGAAATACTTATCTATTTGTTGAGAAAATCAAACGGTGCAATTTATTCAAAATTGAAATCAAAAGGCAATATTAAAAGGAGGTAAAATTATGAAGATCTATGCAGGAGAACTTGTTGGACGAGTTTTGAAACAGGAGGGTGTAACACGCGTTTTCGGCCTGTGTGGCGGACACAACATGCCAATTATCAAGGGCATTGCAAAAAACGGAATTGAGTTTATAGGGACCCACCATGAAGAGAGCGCGATACATATGGCTGAAACCTGGGCACGCGCTACACATCAGATCGGTGTGGCAGTAGTGACTGCGGGACCCGGAGTTGCAAACGCGATGCCAGGAATAATTGTGGCGCAAAAAGCAAAGTCGCCCGTGCTGGTAATATCAGGTCGTTCATCGGATCTTATGGAAGACATGGAGGATGCCCAGGAGCTTGATCATATGGCTCTTGTTAAGCCTGTAACCAAGTGGGCTCAGACGGTACACTGCGCTGCGAGAATACCGGAGATGACCGCGACCGCCGTCCGCATGGCGCTAAGCGGCAGGCCGGGAGTTACTTTTTTGGATATACCGAAGAACATATCCTCCGAGGAAGAATATAAAGTTGAGGAGTCAGAAATCCCCGAAGTTGAAAACTACCGCACAAGTGCAAAGCCATATGGCGATCCGGAGCTTGTCAAAAAGGCAGTCGACACGCTGTTTGCCGCCTCCTGCCCATTGCTTGTTGTAGGTTCAGGGGCTGTTTTTTCCGACGCCGGAAAAGAGCTCAACAAATTCTGTGAAAAGAGCGGTATACCGGTTGTAACGTGGAAATATGCTAAGGGTATTGTATCTGACGATAAGCCCAATGTGACATCCGTTTATGCCCTTACAATGGCAGATACGGTAATGGTTCTCGGTACGCAACTCGACTGGAGCCTCGGATTTGGAAGAGCACCGATGATAAGAGCAGATGCCAAGGTCATTCAGATCGATATCGACGCGGGAGAGATAGGACACAATAGAGGCGTTGATATTGGAATAGTGGGCGACGTGAAAATGGTACTCAAGCAGATGCTGGATTATCTTGGTTCGGTGGGAAAGCTCAACATGATGCAGGGCTGGCCACCCGCATACCATTCACCCATAGCGCAGGGTCACATCGACAAAGTCGGCAAGTCTGCCAAGGAATCTATCGATCTTATTGACCTCTGCGTAACGCTAGACAGCAAAGTTGAACGTAACGCAATAGTCGTGGCTGACGGCGGAGAAACGTCTATCTATTCAATATGGTACATGAAAGCCCATGATCAGTTTGGACTCAACATCCCTCCAACGCTCGGACATTTGGGCTGTGGGCTGCCTTCAGCCATAGCCTTCAAAATGGCATTTCCCGACAGACAAGTGGTACTGCTCACAGGCGACGGAGCTCTAGGCTTTACCGTAATGGAGCTGAACACTGCGCTGCGCTTCGACGTACCAATAAAAGTGGTAGTAGCCAACGATTCGGCATGGGGCAATATTCAGCAGTTCTGCACGAGAACATACGGATGCTCAAAGCTTGAGGGCACATGTCTGGGAGAAACAAGATACGACAAGATGTTTGAAGGGCTCGGCGGAAGTGGCGAAATGGTCACCGAGCTAAGCCAGCTTTCAGGAACCGTCGACAGGATGCTCGCGTCAGATAAGCCTTATCTCATAAATGTAAGAATTGACAACTCCATTTCTTTAGCAAGGACAATAGGCACTACTCCGTTCCCAATGATGTAAAAATACCGATGGAAGGGTTTGCAGATGAAACAAAAATTCAATCCCTTGCGTGAAGAAAACTACTCCGGTAAGCTTACCTTTATTGAAAAGTTCGTTTATGGACTTGGCAGAGGAAATGAAGGCCTTACATATTCAATACTTGGCACCTTTCTGCTTTTCTATTTTACTGACGTTGTTGGAATATCTCCAGTGGCAGCAGCGATAATCGTACTCATACCGAGGCTGTGGGATGGCATTAACAACCCGATCATGGGTATCATCTCTGATAGGACCCGTTCAAAATGGGGCCGCCGTATTCCGTATATACTTTGGGGATCAATCCCGACCGGATTGTTCTTCTTTCTGCTTTGGGTTCCAATGAAGTTCGAACGTGCTACGGTGACAAATCTATATTATGGTTTCATCTTTTTCATGTTTACAACAGCGGCCACGATGTGCGCGGTGCCATACTATTCGCTCGGTCTCGAGATGACGACCAATTACGACGAAAGAACAAGCATATCAAACATACGTGAATTGATAGGCATGGTGTTTTCTCTTATCGCTGCAGTAATACCGGCGACCATTATTAATTCAAGCTCTGATCCGAAAAAGGGCTTTATTCTTATGGGTGCAACCATGGCGGCCGCAAGCGCGTTGCTGATGCTCTTCGTAGGACTGAAGGTCAAGGAGCGCGCTGCACCTGAGAAACTTGAGAAGGTATACGGCATAAAGGAAATGTTTAAGCCTATATTGCAAAACAAACCTTTTCGTAGTGTAACGGTGATCTACTTTGTCTACAAGCTGGGATGTATGACTCTAGAAAGCTTTATGATCTACTACCTCTCATATTGGCTGGGAAAACCCGGATTGCTGCCGGTCTTTATGGTTACATCCTGCGCAGGCTGGGCAGCCTCCACACCTTTTTTCAAAAAGATAATTACAAAGAAAGGTAAACGGAACGCCCACATAATCAGCCTTATTATCTGGCTCTTCGCAGCAATACCGTTTGCATTCTATCCCCAAAACGTGCCGATCTGGCTGGCTCTGTTCAACATGTTTGTTCTGGGAATTGGCTGGGGTACAAACCATATACTGCCGTCGTCCATGCTTGCTGACGTAGCCGATCTTGACGAGCTTACTACGGGGCAGCGCCGTGAGGGCCTGCTTTATGGTACATGGAGTCTGTTTGGAACAATAGCCGGAGCAATAGCGCTCCTACCTGTAACTTTCATTCTACAAAAGACCGGATATGTGTCGGGAGCGGCTCAGCCGGAATCTACGCTGCATGCAATACGCCTTATCATGGGATTCGGTAACACGCTTTACTTGATAGTCGGAATAATCGCAACATTGAAGTATGACATAACAGAGGCGCGGCACGATGATATACGCAGGCAGATTGTGGAAAGAGAGAGCTTGCAAATGGCATCTGCTCCTGAACAGCCGGATGAGGTCTAGAATTTGTCTGGGAAGGAGTAGTATATGATAGAGAATTTCCCGATTTCCGAGCAAAGTCCGGAAATCGTCAAAAACATCATTATGATGTCTGGCGGGAGCTCGAATGACATTCCAGACGGAAATGTCGATATAGAGCTGGGGCGCGCAGGACTCGAAAAGCTGGGAACACTGGTAAAGCTGAAGGACGAAGTAAAAATAGACTCAGTTAATATCAACGGCATACCGGGCGAGTCGATTTGTACACTTGAAAGTAAAAGCGGAAGAGTGGTTTTGTTCCTGCACGGAGGGGCGTATCTGTTCGGCTCGGTCAATACCCATCGCGGGCTAGCCGCCGACATTGGAGAAAGCTGCAAGTCGAGAGTCGTGGTCCCCGCTTATCGGCTTGCCCCGGAAAACCCGTTTCCGGCAGCGCTTAACGATGCGGTAAGCGCATATATGTGGCTGCTCGCTGAAGGCTATTCGCCCGAAAACATCATTATTTCCGGCGATTCGGCGGGAGGCGGGCTTGCAATGGCGATGCTGTTGAAGCTCAAGGAACAGTACCTGCCAATGCCCGCCGCGGCGGCTGTCATGTCTCCGTGGGTAAAGCTTGACGTGACAACAAACGAGTTGATCAGCAGATATAGAGGCCTCGACGTCTCACATAACGACCTTAATTATAAGGCCGCGATATATGCGGGCGGCACACCTCTCAACGATCCATTGATTTCTCCGATATACGGAGAGCTTGCCGGACTCCCACCGATGCTTATTCAAGTGGGCGGCAACGAAAGACTGCTGGAAGACTCACTGCTGCTGTACAGTCGGCTGATTAAATGCGGAGTAAGTGCAAATATCGAGATTTGGGACGGAATGTTCCACGTATTTCAGGCCTTTGCTTCCTTCCTGCCGGAAGGAATGCAAGCATTGGAAAGAATAGGTCATTTTGTTGATAAGCATTGTGTTTAATAAGGAGTTATTAAAATGAAAAAAGCTGTTTTTGTCAAGCCCGGATTATTTGAAGTTCAGGAAGTTCCGAAGCCTGTTCCGGGTGGAGGCGAGGTCCTGCTAAAGGTTACATATTGCGGTATCTGCGGATCTGATATGCATCTGTACGCAAACGAATTGACACCTACTGGAATCACTCCGGGACACGAATGGGTAGCTACCGTCGTGGAAGTCGGCCCGGGCGTTACCGATTGGAAAGTCGGAGACCGCGCGGTGAAGCGGACGGTCAAGGATAAATACGCAGGTAGTATGGGACCTGAATTCATGCAGATGTTCCTTGATAATCCTGCGATAGCTTTAGCCTTTCATAAGGATGTAAATGCGGGAGGATTCAGCGAGTATATGCTGCGGACACCGGAAGGCATGACGCGCGTTCCCGAACATGTTACGGATGAGGAGGCAGCCCTTGCCGATACAATCGGTGTTGCGGTTGGAGCAATCGAAAATTCTCCGTTTAAAAAAGGCGATTCCGTTCTGATCATCGGCGGCGGTGCTATAGGGCTATCTATGATCATCACAGCGAAGGCGTTTGGCGCATCCAAGATCCTAGTCAGTGAGCCGGTTGCTGAGCGCCGCGAAATTGCCAAAGAGCTCGGAGCAGACGAAGTCTTGGATCCTCTATCGCACGATGTTCGTATGGATGTCTTAACGTCAACTGGCGGAGGCGCGAATATTGTGTTTGACTGCGTCGGTTCTCCGGCTACGATTCAGCAGGCGGTCGATATGGTCTGTATGGGCGGAACTGTTATACTCGTTGGGTTGACAGAGAAGACCGCAACAATCGTACCGCTCGCATGGATGGTGAAGCAGGTCACCTTCAAGGCCCAGATGCAGGGTGATATTCCCGGCGGATTAAAGCTGATTGCCGAAGGAAAAGTGCCGGCAAATTTGTTTATCACTGGCAAAGCCAAGCTGGATGACATCCAACAGGGATTCAAGATGGCTGTAGACGCCAAGAACCAGATAAAGGTGTACATCTGCAACAACTGATATCCGAGATGCTCCTTTTTATTAGGATTTGTTTTTAACGTACTGAAAGGGCTGGTTATAACAATGGTAATAGACTGTCATTTCCATATTGATTAAGAAATGCTCCCACTTTATACCATGGTCAATTGCATGTGGAAGAAAGGTGTGGATAAAGCGGCGCTGCTGGCACCGACTCAGGCAACCATGTATGAAGAAGGCTCGGAAATACTTAAACGCCTCGAACGAAGCGTTTGCAGAAGAATGCTTTACTGTGGATCGCCGCTTATGCTTAAAACGTACAGTACCTTTGTGGATGGAGAGAACTATATAATCAACGGGAAGAGATATCCTATTTTTACCGATCCAGACAATGCAAGCGTAGAAAGAGCAATCGAAAAATACCCGGACAAGTTTTACGGCTGGGTCACGTTTAATCCAAGAAGAGGTAATGCGGTTGAAACGGCGGAGAGGTATCTGAGCAAGCCCGGATTTATCGGTGTGAAATCTCATCCTTTTTGTTATCAGCACAGTATAACGGAATTGGACGAAATAGCCGCACTTTGTGAGAGCGAGAACAAGCCCTTGCTGATACATCTCTCTGCGGAGCCTAAATGTTATAAATACCTCCCTGAGAAATTTCCGAATTTGAAAGTAATCTACACCCATGCAGGCGTACCGTTCTGGAAGAGCCTATGGAAATACATTTCTGATAAACCAAATGTATATGTTGACCTTTCTAGCGAGTATCTGTCTGCGTACTATGTGAAAAAAGCGGTTCACTATCTAGGCTAGCAGAAATGCCTTTACGGTTGTGACGGGCCCTGCGGGATACGAAAAGGCCAGATTTACGATTACTCACAAAAAAAGAAATGGATTGAAGCTCTTCAAATACCGGATAATGAAAAGGATGCCATATTGGGTGGTAATTTCAGCGAAATCATCGAAGAAGCACGATCTGACTATCCCAGATTTGACTAGAGTTAAAAAGTAAGACTTCGTAAGTGTTACCGACGTGTCCTGCCTCTGGTGTAAAAATGTTTTATCGACAGCACATCAATATTTCCGCCTTTGGTGGCCTTTTTGACTGCCAGAAGACCAGAACGGTTAACCCCATCCCATTGCGATATTCTTGGAAATACCGGTAATCTCAAAGCACCATTTGTTACCTTTTCAACATGCTTTGTATCTCCTGAAGCACGGCAATGCGACAGTACAGCCATGTTTTTTCTGTTCCTTAAAAGGATGAGTTTTATAATACCGCATTAGAGTCAAACAATGCGCCAGAGATACTTTTTTTGAATTGTATATGGTAATGCGGCATAATGTCCTGGTGCATCCCTATTTAACAGAACCTCGAAAAACGGACAATGACAATGCACCCCTCACATGGTAGGATAGAACATGTGAGGGGTGTTGTTATGCGATCGATAAAACAGAGAGAAGAAGTAATTTACCTTCATTACGAAGACCATGTCAGCTATAACGCGATATCAAGCCAACTTGGTATCCCATTGAACACGGTCAAGACTTAGCGGTAAGCGGGAAAGTTCGCCCCGGCAGGCCGAAGAAAAAGTCTACAGATGTAAGGGTAACACAGTAGGCTTAGGATTACCAGAAACGCATTAATCGGCTTGAGATGGAAGTAGAGCTACTGCGAATTTTCTCTCTTCGGAAGACAGAAGGTTGATAAAGAAGTAATCTATGACGTCATATATAGGCGTAGAAGTAAAGCTTTAGTTCTTGCCGAGGTTGATGACTTTTCTCTTGCATTCAATGAATTCATATTGTGCTATAGCGCAACGATAAAATCAAAGCAGTCAATTGCTACTAAGCTATTTTGGTTTATGCTGAGGAAATCAAGGATAAGTAATCGCGAATATCCCAAAATATTAATTTTACCAGAATAATGTATGATTTAGCAATGCAATTCTGAAAATACGATGATTTCAGGGGCAACTTTCCCGAATTTCTGTGAGGAGTCACGGATGCTTTCCCCATAGCTGGCGCAACTCCGTCCGCGGTTTCGTGCTATGGAATTTTCCAAAGTTATACGCAGCTTTGCTGTTATGAAACGCTCAGATCATTTACCGATTCTGGGCGTTTTTTGCGCCTAACTTCGGATAATTCTCTACTCTTTATGCGAAGTTCTGCCGATTACTCCGTCCTTGTCAAGGAGGGGAAACTGCTATGACAACGCTATGGATGAGAGTACCTTTTCCATTCTCAAAACGGAGTGTATTTACAGACACAAGCTACAATCATTTGATGAGGACAGAAATCTCATAAATGATTATATCTGGTTTTATAACAACAAGCGTATTCAGCTAAAAACAATATGCTGAAAAACGAAGGCCCCGCAGATCTTCGTGAGATTTGCATAGCGCTTTCTGCAAATATGTTGGAGCTTGCCGGTAAAGGTGACTATGAGGTTTGCCGTAATATGGCAAACAAGGCGCTTGCGGATGGGTCCGCACTGAGAAAGTTTTCGGAAATGATTGCCTCACAGCATGGTGACGCATCAATTATCGAAAACAGCTCGAGGCTAGGAAAAGCGCCGTTTAGTTTGGAGGTTCGCGCCCATACAAGCGGATTTGTCAGCCACATGGATACGGGGAAAAGAGGGATCGCTTCAGTCTTGCTTGGGGCTGGACGAAAAACGAAGGAGGACAAAATAGATTATACAGCAGGTGTTTTGCTAAAGAAAAAATATGGTGAAAAAGTTCAAGAGGGCGAAACGCTTGTGACACTTTACACATCTGACGAGAGTACGTTGACTGCGGCATTGGCAGAAATGCAGGGTGCCTATGCAATAGAAAAATTGCAGCCGGCAGCCGAGAAACTGGTTTTCGCCAAGGTCACGTCAGAGAACATAGAGATATTCTAACCTCGTAACGATCACAAAAGTTGAAAGACTTGCCGGAGGCGACGGTAGCGGTAGGGTACAGAGGTTGAAATATGGCTGAAATAGACTCAAAAACACTGGGGTTTGAGCTTATACATATTGGAATCAACTGCGAAAACGAGGAAGAAGCACTTAAAGTCGCAAACTTGTTTGGGTTTGCTTTTGGCTTTGAGCTAAAGATTGGCAGTTCTTCCGTGTTTGCAAGCAGCGCCATTGAGGTTATGAAATCCGCCAATAAATGCAAGAACGGCCATATAGCAATTAAGACGTCAGATATCAATAAAGCGATAGAGTATTTAAACTCAAGAGGATTTAAAATTGACGAAGACACAAAGAAATATAGGGACAATAAGCTGTTCTTTGTTTATCCGAAAGAATCCTTTGGTGGCGTTGACGCGCATCTGATATAAAACTGATGATTGAATTCGAAAATAATCGGCCTAATGTAATCTTGAAGAAGTGACTTTGAAACGCCCAGTCACTCCTGAAAGAACCTTGAGAGAATCAGAAAATAGAGCCCCCCGCCAGATAAAGAATTTGTGATTCGTTTTGGGAGCGCTGCAGCCTCGCGTGTGCAAAAAATTCCCTAAATGAAATGCTGGAAAAATGGACTGCGTCGAAAAAGTGAGACCTGCAAATAAATGTCAAGCCCAAAAATTAAGTTTTTAGGACACAGGGAATAGGCATGGAAAAGAAACCACCGCAGAGCAAAATTTGCGCTGGTTTGTGTTGGTCGATTTGGATGCCGCTAGATAGTGAATTCCAGCTTCTCGAGATATTCTTCGACACGAGCGTAGTAAATACGAAGGAACTTGTTGGCGCCAGCCATCATGTAAACGCAGAAGTGTTTGCCTTCAGATCGCTTTTTGTCAAAAAACTGGAACACGGAATTGTCAAAGGGCGATGTTCGCATGATACAGGACATGACCTGAAATAAAGTCTTTTTAGCGAGGGTGAACCACGTTTGGAAATACTTCGGCTTTTAGCTTCATAAGAACCAGACTGATACGGTGGGGCATCAAGTCCAGTAACGTTTTAACCAGTCAAGTTCCCTGCGTTCATCATTAGGCTGATAACCTAAAGGTGCTGATGTTGTATTTCGAATTGCCAATAGTAGCTTGTCATTGATACAATGGCAAGCTACTATTGTTTGATAACCACGCCTGATGAAGTTCAAGTGTGTTCAATATTTCGAAGCATCCAATGTACTCATTACGAATTTGCCTGATTAAAGTTCGACTAGCGCTTTTCAAGCATCGTTATCTCTTCAAGGCTCTTTTTTGAGGTATCGGTGCCCATTATGAAAGCGCAGACGGCCAAAATTACGAAAAGCAAACACGCCATGACAAATACGCTTATTTTACCAAGTGAATTGTAAAGGGATGCTATAAGGAAAGGAGATACCACCGTTGCAAGCCTGCCTGCGCCGTTGGACAACGAATAACCTCTCATGCGAACTGATGTTGGCAAGAGCTCTGGAACATAATTCATGACGATGCTGGCACATGCGGTTCCGAACGCCGAAAACAGAAAGCCGAATACTATGATGCCCGTCATAGTGGTCGAAAAAGCATACAGAAGAGATATCGCAGCCAAAACGGCACCGACAAGCGAAAGCAACGTTTTCCTGTTCAACTTATCGCTCAGCCATGCTGCCAGCAAAGCTCCCGGAATAGATCCAAGCGTTATTATAAAGGTAGTCGAAAGTGTTTTTGTCTGAGATAAACCGTCTTTAATAAAAAAGGTCGGGACCCAAATCTGAAAAGTATATAGTGCGGCGTTCATTGTGACCATAAGTATGATGCCGAGTATAAAAGCCTTCCTTATGCCGGGAGCCCACAAAGCCCTAAGGGAAACTTTTTCCTTGGAAAGTGAGGAATCTGGTACTGCCGTCTCCGTTTCTTCGATCACGGGCAAATCCTTGGCGCCCTTTTCATATTTTGCAAGCACTTTTTCCGCTTCATCGTATTTTCCTTTTGACTCAAGCCAGCGCGGCGACTCCGGAAGATAGATCAGTTGGAGAATCCAGATAATGAGGGGCGGGATACCTGCGGCCAAGAACATAGATCTCCATCCCAGACTTGGTATCAGGAGCAGAGAGAGGAATGACGCGATAGGCGAGCCCAGCATAATTATCAAGGACAACATGCTATACCAGAAGCCTCTTGACATTTTAGGCGAAATTTCGATCCACATGCCGTAGCTTCCAACAAGAACAGCTCCCAATCCCAACCCAGACAAAGCACGCAGTATTAAGATATGATCAAATGTTTTAGTAAAAAAGATCAGTGTCGTTAAAACAGCATAAACCAGCAGCGCATAGTTTAATGTTGATTTGCGACCAAATTTATCGCTTATGAATCCGGAAATAATTGTACCTATTAAAATACCCAGAAATGTCAGAGAAACAAAAGTTGCATTTTTTTCCACACTTGAAAAATTAGCTACCACCATAGCGGCTAATACTGTTGAGGACATGTTGTTGCTCAAGGCATCGAAAAATCCGCCGCCACCAATTAGAAAAAAGGTACCGAAGTGGCGTTTTGTCATTGGAAGTCTGTCCAGTCTGGGACCAGCTTTAACACATGAACCAGCATTTTGGGCATTGTCAGCATTCATTTTTGTTCACTCACTTTACTTATTTTATAGTTTGATTCCGCTTCTGTTTTTCTAATACCATGAGATAGGGATTTTGCCAAAGAAAAGGACTAAATGCTTAGATTCTGGCCACGCCGGACTCACGCGCTGCTTTGATTACGGCTGCCGCAACCGTAGGTCCGACTCGCTTGTCGAAAGCGTTCGGAAGAATATACTCAGCCGTAAGCTCACTGTCGCTGACTAATCCGGCCAGAGCAAAGGAAGCAGCAACCTTCATGGGCTCGTTAATTTCTTTTGCTCGGCAGTCGAGCGCTCCGCGGAATATTCCAGGAAATGCGAGAACGTTGTTTATCTGGTTCGGAAAATCAGATCTTCCTGTACCCACTACCTTTGCCCCCGCATGCTTGGCAAGATCAGGCATAATTTCAGGTGTGGGATTTGCCATTGCAAAAACGATAGAGTCGGACGCCATTGAGCAAACCATGTCTTCCGTTACGATATTCGGTGCAGAAACGCCGACAAACATATCAGCGCCAATCAGAGCGTCGGCCAGTTTTCCTCTCTTGTGTTCTCTGTTTGTGATTTTTGACATGATTTTCTGCTCAGGATTTAATTCTTCCATTCCCTCGCAGATAATACCGAAGCGATCTACCATTGTGAGATGTTGCGCTCCAAGATTGAGCAATTGCTTTGCAATGGCTATTCCAGCAGAGCCCGCGCCGTTTACCACAATTTCAATATCCGCGATATCCTTATGTACAACCTTAAGCGCATTAAGAGTCGCAGCAGCCACAATTATTGCCGTACCGTGCTGATCGTCGTGAAAAACTGGAATATCGCAGATTTCCTTCAACCTACGTTCCACCTCGAAACAGCGGGGAGCAGAAATGTCCTCCAGGTTAATACCCCCGAAACTTCCCGAAATAAGATACACAGTACGTACGATCTCGTCCACATCTTTGCTGCGGATGCATATTGGGAATGCGTCCACATCTGCAAACGCCTTGAAAAGGGCGGCCTTTCCTTCCATGACCGGCATCCCTGCTTCCGGGCCGATATCACCCAACCCAAGCACGGCTGTTCCATCCGTGACTACTGCCACAAGATTGCTTCGGCGCGTAAGCTCATATGATTTTTCATAGTCTTTTTGAATTTCAAGGCACGGCTCCGCTACACCCGGGGTATAGGCCAGAGACAGTTCTTCCCGCGAACTTACGGGAACTCTGGAAACGACTTCTATTTTACCTTTCCATTCATAGTGCTTTTTCAGTGATTCCTGCCTTATGTCCATTTATGTTATCTCCTTTTTATTTTCCTAGGACAAACATTGATTGCTGTTTTTATATCTTTTTGTACTTTTCGGGTCCTGTCTCGTACAGATTGTTTCCCTCCGAATCAATAACTACCACGGCGGGGAAATCGACCACTGTCATCTTTTGAAGAGCTTCAGCACCAAGGTCCTCGTAAGCGATAAGCTCGACAGATTTTATGCTTTTCGCTATTAGGGCTGCCGCTCCGCCAGTCGCAGCAAAATATACGCATTTGTTTTTTTTGATAGAGTCGATCACTACCTTGGACCTCAGTCCCTTACCGATCATTCCTTTCATGCCTATATCCAGCAAATCCGGCGTATAGGCGTCCATACGGTAACTGGTAGTTGGTCCAGCGGAACCACAGGCATGCCCGGGACTTGCAGGCGCAGGGCCGACATAATAAATCACTTGTCCTTTCAGGTCTACCGGCAGTTCTTTATTTTCATTCAAAAGCTGAATCAGGCGTTTATGTCCTGCGTCACGCGAAGTATATACCGCCCCAGATATAAGTACGTTATCCCCTGCCTTAAGGTCCTTCACTGTATCGTCTGTCAGCGGTGCAGTAATTTTTTTAACTGTGTTGCTCATTTATATTTCCTCCCATATTTTATATCTCGCCTTTAGCATGGCGGGCTGCATGGCAGCATACATTGACAACCATCGGGAGCGAAGCAATATGAGCCGGCAACCAATCGATGTTGACAGCCAAAGCTGTAGTATTTCCTCCAAGTCCACCGGGCCCGATACCCAGCTTGTTGATTTCTTCCAGCAATTCCGTTTCGATCTTTGCATAACGCGGGTCCGGGTTGTGTTGGCCTACTTCCCGGATAGTAGCTTTTTTAGCAGTTTTAGCGGCCAATTCCACCGTTCCACCGATGCCGACTCCGATAACGACCGGAGGGCATGGGTTCGGTCCGGCCTTTCGAATCGTCTCGATGATAAAATCACGTACGCCCTTTTCTCCGTCTGAGGGAGACAGCATCTTAAGGCCACTCATGTTTTCACTACCAAAGCCTTTCGGAGATACTTCGAATTCTATCTTGTCACCCGGAACTATATCGATATGGATAACTGCGGGAGTGTTGTCCCCCGTATTTTTTCTGCTGAAAACCGGATCCGTAACAATGGATTTCCTCAGATATCCCTGAGCATATGCCTCGCGTACTCCATTATTTATTGCTTCATTGAAATCTCCGCCCACTATATGGACATTCTGGCCCAATTTGATGAAAAGGATGGACATCCCCGTATCTTGGCAGATAGCTACCTTGTCTTCTGCTGCTATCTTGTCGTTGTCGATGATCTGCTGCAGAATGGCTTGGCCGGTTGGGGACTCCTCTTTTTCCAGTCTTTTTTTAAGCGCTGCCAGTATATCTGGGCTTATATAATAGTTAGCCTGCAGAAAAAGGTCTTTTACTTTCTCGGTGATTGTGTTAGCGTTTATTTCTCTCATGAAGATTCACCTTCCACTTATTTAATTAGCTTAATTACCAAAGGCCGCCGATGGTGGTCTTCAAGCCGTAGGAAGACACAATTGATGACAACTGTTCCAGTTTCTCATCTGTTTGACTGTCTACTCCCTCGAACACCCACTTTTTGCCCAGCTCGCTGTATTTGTTTGAAGGGAGAATGTTGAACGGAAGCAGATCGATCTGCTTCAGCCCAATTTCTTTTACAAATTCGCATGATTCGGAGATATTCTTCTCATCATCGTTAAAACCAGGTATAAGCGGAATCCTTATTACGCACTCGGGGCGGTTCTCCATCTTGGACCAGTTTCTGAGATTCTTCAGTATAAGCTCGTTGGACACGCCCGTCCCTTCTTTATGCTTGACCGTATCCATATGCTTGATATCTGCAAGCAGCAGTCTGACATGCTGAAGGATTTTCATAAACACATCCTCCGGAGCGTAAGCTGACGTCTCTATTGCGGTATGTATGCCTCTTTTCTCACAAGCTTCTAAAACTGCGAGCGAAAAATCGGGCTGAAAAATCGAATCTCCGCCGGAAATTGTTACACCGCCGTTGTCCGAGTTCTTATAAAACACTTTGTACCTTTCGATCTGATCGGTGATCTCTTCGGCACTCATCCAGAAACCGGCCTTTTTCAGAGCGCCATTTGGGCAGGCCTCAACACATGCTCCGCATTTTATACATTTTTCCTTATCTATTCTGTAATCTCCGGGCTGAATTGCACCCGAAGGGCAGACTCCAGCACATTTTCCACATTTAGTACAAAGCGGCAACGCAAATGTAATATCAATATCATGATCGATACATTCCGGATTTTGGCACCATTTGCACTTAAGAGCGCAACCTTTCAGAAATAATACACTCCGCAGGCCGCAGCCGTCGTGAACACTGTAATCCTGTAAGTTTACGATGAGCCCTTTTGAAGGTTCCTTTGGCATGACTTTTTCTCCTTATCGCAGTAGGAGGAGGTTTTTGGAGGCCTCCTCCTATAATAACTGTTATGCTACTTACAGACTGTGCTGGGTACGCGCGATAACAGCGTCCTGAACAAATAAATCGAGCTCGACAAATTTCGCATTATAGCCGGATATACGCACGACGAGATCTCTGTAGTTATCGGGATGTGCCTTTGCATCAAGAAGCGTGCTCGCGTCGATAACGTTGAACTGAACCATATCAAGGCCAAGGTCCATGATCGATGTTACATAATCCTGGAATTTTTTCTGTCCGGCAGGTCCCTTGATGCAACTCGGCGTCAGCTTCTGGTTAAAGATGTTTGCTTTCTGCTTGGCGGCATCTATCTTTGTTGCAGAAAGTATCGCGTTCATCGGGCCGTTTCTGTCCATTCCGGCAGCCGGGCTGATGCCGCCGTCTACCAGCGGATCGCCCTTCTTGCGGCCGTTGGTCAGTGCTCCCATGAATGGTGCGAGAGAGAACATAAACGTAACGATAAGACCTGAAGGCATTGGCGACTGGCCCAGTCCGTCGGTCACTTTGCTCATCTCGTCGGCCACCATCGTATAGGTCCTGACGGCAACGCTGTCGGCGTAGTCGTCATTGTTGCCGTACTTAGGCGCATTGATGAAATCCTGTTGCATTTCCGCGTAGCCTTCCCAATCAGCCTTCAGTGCGGCACAAACCTGATCCATTGTGTACTTTTTCTGGTCAAACACTAGGCTCTTAAGACCAACAAGTGAATCCACCGAGTCTACGATACCCGGATCGTTGACCCATGGCATACCCTTATCAAAGGTGTCCATAATATCGCGGCCCGACTCGAGAGAGCGCTCAAAGAGAAGAGACAGGCAGGGACGCTTGCACATCTTGTTTTCAACTTCCATCTTAATTGCCTGAATACGGGCAGTGCGGCGCATGGCCAAGGCAAACTGCTTAGTAAAGGCATCAAAGAACTCGTCAAAGGTTTTAAAGTTTCTCGGATCGCCTGTATGCAGGTCCCAGTCATATCCAGTGACCGGGTCAATGCCATTGAAGAACGCCAATTCCATCATCTTCATGGGGAATACCGACCAGGCGTCACGTCTCGCGCGGCCCCAATGCATAGTCGGCGCGGGAGATATGCATCCTACGACGGCCCATGTGCGCGCTTCTTCAACTGTAAAACCGAAATGATCAACCAGTCCCTTAATGACCATCTCGTCGTTCTTAATCGAAGGCTGTCCAATACCCAGAGACACTACTTCTAATGCACGGGCATAGATCTTTTTGTTGACATTTGGATGCCATCTGAATTTGAAATCCGGATGGCTGATCTTCATGTCGGCCAGTGCGTCGAGAATCAACATCGTCGTTTCGTTGCAGGCATCGGTTCCGTCAGAGTTCTGCCCGCCTATGGTGTACGTAGCCATGAAATTGGTCCCTTGCAAAGTTTTACGGGACATAATCGGCAGAGGACGTCCCATCTCGTCGAGCTTAAGGAGTAGTTCCTCCATAGTGTCGAGAGCGTCTTCCCTCAATAGGGACTTTTCTTCCAATACATCCTTGTCGTACCATTTAATGAAAGTCTGATCAAGGCGCTGCGAGGTGCCGTGCGACAGGTATTCGATCATATGGACGACCTGGAAGCAGAGCCAGTAACTCTGAACCGCATCCTTAAAATTGCGCGCGGGAAATTCGGGAACATAGGCGCAGCGCTCGGATATTTCGAGCAGTTCCTTTTTGCGGGCAGCATTGGTCTCTTTTTCTGCCATGTCTTTTGCAAGAGCGCTGTAACGGTTAGCGAAATGGATGATGGCTTCGGCGCTCATGATCATTGCCTCAAGGTCAAGCCTCTGTTTGTTGAGCTCAATGTTTTTGGGGCCGGAGGTTTCTTCCTCACGGGCCTTGAGGACCTCGTCATACTTGGTTTTCAGCCTTCCGAGTATGCCGCTCATACCGTTTTCCAGCACAATGTCATATTCTGCCTGTGCACGCGAGGTGTATTCGTCTCCCGCGAACTCGCCGTAGGCTTTGTTTTGGATTCCCCACTCAATTTCTTCAGGGGTCAGAAGGGCTTTGATCTGATACCCCATTCCTCTCTTATCCCAATAGTCTGCAATTTCGAGATATTCATCTTTTTCGTCTGGCTTGACCAGGCCGGTCTCCACCATAGAACGGACCATCTTCGTTGAAGCCGCCTCTATTGAAATCGGCAGGGCGTACGGATCTTCCGCATAAAATCCGACAATAGTGTCGTCGGGGCGAATAAAGAGCGGCATAGTATCAAGATACTTTGAGATTGCTTTTGCTTTGCGAATGGTCTGCCATTCTCCTTCGGTTTCCTTCCATACTTCAGTCATGACCCTTGAACGCAGAATTGAAAGATGGACATCATTAACATAACCGTCTTTACAAAAGACCTTGGTTACATGATCCTTCATGAAGCGCTCGATTCTTGGACTTGGCATATTGATTTCCTCCTAGATAAAATAAGTAGTAAAGACTTGTTAAGCCTTCATCTATATAACAAGCAAAAATCGTGCCCGGCCAGAATTTGGCTTTTTTAGGAGGTTTAGTATAATTTTTATCTGTACTTATTTCAATATGAAATTTCACTATGAAATATCTTTCATAGTGAAATGGCTTGTGATATAATATAGCCGATAAAACAATAGTGAAAGGATATGTTAATATGTCTGTTAAAATAGGTGTTATTTCTCAGTCTCAGGAGTTTATACGGCTCGTCTGCTCATTTCTGAACGACCCGTCCATTGAAGTCATCGTCAGCCAGGGTTATTACTATCAGGCGGCGGAAGTTGCGGCAAAGATGGTTAAAGAAGGCGTTAAAATCATTATCGCGAGAGAGAGGACGGCGGATCTTGTTGAAAAAGCCGTACCAATCAGCATAGTCCACTGCGACTTCGGACCGATGGAAATACTAACGGCTTTCAACAAAGCAACTCCAAGGCATTATCCACTGGCCTGCATCAGTGAGCTGCCAAAAGCCGGGCGCACGCTTTCCGCCTTGCAGATGATAGAAGAACTGTGGGGGGAGAAAATTGAAATGATCGTCTATACAGAACACAAAGAACTAGACGGTCTACTGCAGAATGCAATTTCCAAAGGAGTTCGCGGCGTTATTGGAGGAAGAACATCAACGGAATTTGCGGCGCAGTATGGTCTGAATACGATTGAATTGCTGACCAGCCAGGAAACGGCGAAAAATGCCGCTGAGAAAGCGCTGCTGATCGCACAACAGATAAACTATAAAGATGAGCGGAAAAACATGCTGACAAGTGTGTTGAATATCTTTGACAGAATGTACATCGTAACCGACCAAAACGGAGATATTATCACTTTAAATACGTCAGCCGAGAGAGTCACTGGCCTTGCGTTTAGCAACAATGTAAAAGAGTTCTTTGCGGACAGTATTTTTGCCAGACACTTAAACAGAGTTCAGCGAGGAGAGACAATCAAAGACGATACCTATATGATACCGGGGACAAGCATTTCATTTCTATATACGCTTTTTCCGATGATAAATAGCAACGGGAACACGGAGGCTATTTTGATGTGTATCGAAAAAAATGATAAAGTCAGCTTGACCAGAGAAAAAAGTAAACAGAACAACCTCACCACAAAGTACTCGTTCGATGACATAATCGGCGAAAGTCCATGTATTGTCCACACAAAAATCCTTGCCCGCAGATACGCAAAAAGCATGATGAATATTCTTATCGATGGTGAGACCGGAACGGGCAAAGAACTTTTTGCGCACAGCATCCACAAATGCAGTGAACGTGCGGCGGGCCCGTTTGTGGCTATCAACTGTGCTTCCATACCTGCAAGCCTTCTGGAAAGCGAATTATTCGGATATGAGGACGGTGCTTTCACGGGAGCAAAAAAAGGCGGAAAAGTAGGCCTTTTCGAGCTTGCAAACGGCGGTTCGCTTTTTTTGGACGAGGTAGGCGAACTGCCGCTGGATATACAGGCCAGGCTGCTGCGTGTCCTTCAAAGCAAAGAGATCATGAGGCTTGGAGGAAATCGTCAGATACCTATAGACGTTCGGATTATCTCTGCTACAAACAAGGACCTGAACCGTGCCGTTCAGTCTGGGGAATTCCGCAGCGATCTCTATTATCGTCTCAATACGCTGATTCTGAACATACCGCCCTTAAGGGAAAGGAAAGATGATATTCCCGCTCTGGTGAACGTATTTCTTGACGGTATTGAGTTACCTCCGCAAGAAGAAAACCGTGTGGTCAATCACATAAATGACCTGATCAAAAGAAAGGCCACGTATTCATGGCCGGGAAACGTTCGTGAATTGCAGAATTTTGTTACCCGCTGTACGGTCGAATGCGACATAACTGAAGAAGGCATAATTTGCGATCCAGACCTGCTGCTGAATATGTCCATGCCTTCAGGCAACGGTCCGAACAGCGGCTATGAAAGCGGCAAAATTATAGCTAGCCTGCAGGACAACGAAATTGAGCAGATTCGCCATGTCGGTGAAAAAGTTGATTGGGATCGGAGAAAAATGACCGAAATTCTCGGGATAAGTGCCTCGACTCTCTGGCGCAAAATGAAGAAATTCAATATTGCCCCGTAGATGAATCAGGCTCTCGCGGCTCTGGCGGAATTTCGATGATCTGGTGGTAATACAAAGATGAAACAAACAGGGCAAAACGTTCAGGTAGAATTAAAACAAAAACTGTCTCTTAGCCTTGAAATGCGTCAATCGCTAAAAATTTTGGAAATGCCCTTACATGATTTGTGTGAATTGGTCACCCGAAATATTTCCGAAAACCCGATGCTGGAGTTGGACGCAGACAATTATTCTTCCAGCCATGAATTTGAATCTTTATCGCTTTCCGAGCTGGATGCGGATTCTTTTATCAGAGAAAATATCGGAAGCGGCGGTGAAGCTGATGAAATTTCCTGCTTTGAATATCAGAGCTTCACTAAAAGAGCAGCCGCACGTATAGACTCTGAGAAATATCTTTCCATTGACTCGGAAGAAACTTTTTCTGACAAGCTTTTTTCACAATTGGACGAGATGGAACTCAGCCCCTCATTTTTTAAATTATGCAGGTATATCGTTGAATGCTTGGATGAGCGAGGGTATTTTGATTGTGACCCGTCCGAGCTTTCGCAGGAGTTGAAATTGCCTTTGTGCAACATAATGCAGGCTTTATATATCGTGCAGGGTTTGCAACCCGCCGGCGTCGGGGCACGGTCCTTGCAGGAATGCCTTACCCTGCAACTGATAAACAGTAAGGACTTTAACCCTTATACCGTTAAAATTGTAAATGAAGGGCTGCGGCTTCTGGCTGACAATAATCTGCCAGGCATTGCGAACCTTATATCCGCTGATACCGAAACGACTATCGAAGCATGCAGAGCAGTCAAAGCTTTGAACCCCATCCCCTCAAGAGGATTCAATACAGGGCAGAAAGCATATTTCATTATACCGGATGCAATCATAAGAAAAGATGACGGATGCTTCCGCGTTGTAATGAACGACTGTCTTATACCGAAATTAGAATTAAGTCGGGAAAATCTAAGTCTGCTTGAAACTGAAAAGTCCCCTGAAACGCAGCGCTATCTAAAAGAAAATCTTCAAAACGCCCATTCATTGATCAGAAGTGTCAACGATAGGTACTCAACGCTTGCTCGAATAATAGACTGCATTATACAAAAACAGCCCTGTTATTTCGAAAATGGTCAAAATCTTTCGCCTATGACATTGTCAGATATTGCCAGAGAGCTCTGTCTTAACATATCAACCGTAAGCCGTGCCGTACAGGAAAAATATGTGAATTGCGTGGCTGGTACCGTCAGCCTGAAATCACTGTTCACGGGTGGTATCGTAAACGAGCAAGGAAACACTATATCTCGATCTTTAATTGAGGGAAAATTAAAAGCATGTATTCAGGCAGAAGCTCCCGGATACCCGTTGTCTGATGATGATCTGCGGCGGGCATTGAAAGCAATGAATATAGATATTTCCCGTCGAACTGTGACGAAGTATCGCGAAGAGTTAGGCATTCCATCCATTGTTATAAGAAAAAATCAAATAAACATATCATAAAAGCACAGATTCAAAATACACAAAGCTATAATGGCGTCTTTTTAGGATGAGACGAGCAGTGCCTACAATACTGGTTATCCCGATTAATATGTTATCCCGACAGGCATAAAAGAACCGTTGAACTAAGCGGATTTTTGCTAAAAAAGTCGGGATAACATTTTTCTGTTGGAGGGTGGAGTGCGGTGGAAAATTGACAGTGGTTTCTGATACCATCATATGGGTAGGAAAGGTAGGAAGAAACCATGCCAAGTAATAACAGCAAGTATTCCGAAGAAATGAGGACTCAGACAGCAGAACATATTCTTCGGAGTGGCAAGTCAGCGACCAGCGTAGCCGAGGAACTGGGAATTGACACGAACACGGTGTGCCGTTGGGTCAGAGATTACCGCAGAGCAAAAGTACTGCCCAGCTATTCGGAGGGTAAGGAAGAGCGAAAAAGCGTCGGTGTAAGCCTGGATATGTCGCAAAAGGTTAAAAAACTCGAACAGGAATTAAAAAAGAGAGAAAAAGAGCTGAAGGACGAGCAGGAGAAGGTAGAAATTCTAAAAAAATCCCTGCACATCTTTATGCAACCACAAGGATGAAGTATGAGGCAATCAGCACATACAGGCCCGAATTCTCAGTGGGAAAGATGTGCCGTGTATTAGGGCTTAAAGAAGCAAATTACTACCGGTGGCAGCGATACTTTAGCAAAAAGGAGATTCAGAGACTTAAGGAATTGCAACGGTTTGAACTGGTCGAGAACGTATTCAAAGAGAGCCGCGAGACCTATGGCTACCGCAAAATGCAGCGTGAACTGGCCAAGCAAGGCTTGATAACAAGCGAATACTCTGTGCGGCGCATGATGCGGGAACACGGACTATATCCTGTTACAAATATAAAATACTGTCCATATAGAAACGGGAAAACAGACGGGCAGTATAGTAAAGACCTTGTTTCGCAGCACTTTCAGGTAGCTGAGCGAAACAAGGTCTGGGCAGGTACTTACATAAAGACAAGCCTCGGCTGGGTATATCTAGCCACAGTCATCGACCTGTACAACAGAGAAATCATAGGGTATTCGCTCAGCAAGAAAATCGACGCTGAGCTTGCAAAGCGCGCCCTTTCAAATGCTTTGGCTCGTAATCCTGATGTTTCCGGACTCATATTCCACAGCGACAGGGGCTGTCAATACAGTAGCCGAAGCTATCGTGATATGCTAGAGCAATACGGCATCCGCAGCAGCATGAGCTGACCAGGTTGCCCGTATGATAATTCCTGTGCCGAGATCTTCTTTGCCACGATAAAAAAGGAATGTATTTACCGCAGGAAATATGCTACACTTGAGAAAGTTAAAAACGGATGTCTTCGAGTATGTGGAGCTGTTTTACAACCGAAAACGTATGCACGCGACTTTGGAATATCTGAGTCCGGTCGAATATCGTCTGAAATATGACGGTCTAAAAGCCGCATAATTCATTATATTTTAGTCGCCCATATCGGTACAAAAGTGCTATCTTTTTTTCGACTTAGTCCAAAAAGCATTAGGCGTTGTTATTTCTTGCGGCGAGCTGAAATCACTTGATCCCATGACATTCTTCGATTTGACAGAATAATAGTATACAGTTCCCGGCTCGACCGTAATTGTGCATGAATTCATTCCGTATAAACATCTAGCATACCCATAGATGCTTTTACCCATTTCCATACTGTCTATTTTTACTACATAACTATCAGCGTCAATAACATACGGCCACGTCACGGTTATGGAGTTGTACGTAGCCGTCGCGCTTACATTGGTCGGAACCGCGGGCTTTAAATACTTAGGCGTAATATACTGTGCCTTGCTATATTCGCTGCAACCGTCTTCATTTTTCGCGCAAACCGCATAAGAATATTCTTTGTCAGTTATAAATAATGGGTGGGCTGTGGCTGGCGGCACACTAAATGCATATTCAGTTTCTTTTGTTTTTATTTTTGTATATTTAATTCCATTATCACAAGGTTCACCTACGCAAACGAAATAGCCCGTTGCGCCGCTTACCGCCGTCCATTTTATGTAAATATAGAATCTTGAAGCCGTCGCGCTTACATTGGTTGGAACTGCGGGCGCATTAGGTGAAGGCTTTGCTGGCGTCGTTATATACTGCCGTTGGCTGAACGAGCTGGTGCCATAGTTATTTCCCGCTTGAACTGCATAAGAATATTGAGTAAAAGTCTTTACAGAAAATTCTACTGATGTTTCCGTGCTTATCTCCTCTTTATCATTAACTTTAACATTATAATAATCCGCTCCGCTCACCGCCGACCAGGACACAGTCAATTTGTTGTCCTTAACAGAGGCGGTGATATTTGTCGGAACCGCCGGCCGCCTGGACGCTGTTGTTGATATATATTGCAGCTGGCTATACTCACCTGAACCCTCCTCATTAACCGCGCAAACGCAATAAGAGTATTGAGCATTATTAGTCCCATCAAATGTAAATGATGTTCCTGCCGTAAATTTTTTCTGCTGATCTAAGCAAACCATATAGCCGATTGCGCCGCTTACCGCCGTCCATGTCACGGTAATGCTTTTTATAAATTTCGTTATGCTTAGTTTTGCGCTTACGTTGGTTGGAACTGCCGGCATAGAACGATTTGGCGTTTTTATAAACTGCAACTCGCTGTATTCGCTGAAACCGGCGTCATTAACCGCACGAACGCAATATGAGTTTTGAGTATTGTAAGTAGCGTAAAATGTAATTGATGTTTCTGTTGTATATTCCGTCTTTTTGTTAAATTTAACATTATAACCTCTTGCGCCGCTTACCGCTGTCCATGTGACTGTAACGCTGTTAGCAGTAGCCGTTGCGGTAACATTGCTTGGCGTTTCCGGTACACTTAACGTTTCTTCTGTAATATACTGAATCGCGCTGTATTCGCTGGCCCCGCCGTCATTAACTGCACAAACGCAATAAGAATATTGTTTAATGTCAGTCGCATTAAATGAAAATGAAAGAATAGTTGTTCTATGCTCAATGCCGTTTATTTTAACGATATAGCCCGTCGCACCCATAACCTCCGACCAAGTCACAGTTATGATGCTGCCCGAACACGTGGCTTTCACATCGGTTGGCACCGTCGGCAGCTTGGACTGCGTTGTAATGTATTGCGTCGCGCTGTAATCGCCGGTGCCGAGACTGTTTAACTCACACACAGCATAAGAGTATTGCGTTTCGGGCGCGGCGGCATATACATATGAAGTCCCCGTTGTGTTTATCACGGCGTCGTTTATTCTAACATTGTAGCTCTTTGCTCCGCCTACCGCCGTCCAGGTTACCGTTAAGGTGTGGCTGGTGACAGTCGCTCTTACATTTGTCGGCACCGCAAGTGCCGCTGCGGGCGTTGTTATACTCTGCTCTTCGCTGTAATCACCGGTGCCAGCGCTGTTAATCGCGCATACGGAATAAGAGTATAGAGTTTCCGATTCAGCAGCATAAACATATGTGGTATCAGCCGTATTTATTACGGCGCCGTTTATTTTCACATTGTAGCCGATCGCTTTTGTAACCGCCGACCATGTTATCGTTATTGTTCTGCTCGTGGCGGTCGCGCTTACATCGTCCGGCGCATTAGGAGAATCCTCCAGTGATGTTATGTACTGCGTCTCGCTGTATTCGCTTGAACCAGCGTCATTGTTTGTTCTGACGGCATAAGAAAATTGAGTATCGGGCACGACCAAAAAGGTCGCAGATGTTTCCGTCGTATTTAACACGTCATCATTCAGCTTTACGTCATAGCTTGTCGATCCGCTCACCGCCAACCATGTCACGGTTATGCTGCGGCTCGAGGCAGTAGCACTCACATTGATCGGCACCGTGGGCTTCAAAATTGCAAATGCCTGATTTTTAAAAACCGGAACAAATAGCAGCACCAGCGCGGTAATAATGAAAATAACCTTTTTCATAACATTCTCCCAATAGGCGGTAATTTAATAGAATATTTTTACAGCAATTGATATTTATTAGCATAATAGCATTGTTTTAGATACTAGTCAACAAGAATTTTGGCACATAGCACAATCAATGACGTAATTTGTCGTTTAAATTTGTGATTATCGACAATTTTAGTCAAGCTTGTAGAATCAGAATTGGAGTGCGTCGAAAAAGTGAGAGTGGGTATGTTAGAGTATATGCATAGGAATTCAGAAAGAAAGGAAACTGAATTTTATGCCAAGCAATAACTCGAAGTACACCACGGAGATGCGGGAACAGACAGCAGCCTATATCATTGAAAACCACAAATCAGCAACCAGCATGGCGGAAGAAATGGGAATCGACATAAATACCGTCTGCCGATGGGTGAGGGATTACCGGAGAAAGTATAAGCATCCAAGCTATGCAGAGTAAAAAGGCCAGGTGCGAAAGCCTCCGCAGTCAGCGCCAGAGCTGAAATATCGGGTCAAGGAATTTGAGAAAGCCTTAAAAGATAATAATCTTGAACTAGCGCAGCGAGATCGGCGACTGGCCGAAGAGAAAGAGAAGGTAGAAATCCCAAAAAAATCCCTGCACATCTTCATGCAAGCACAAGAATGAAATATGAAGCAATAGATGAGCATCGCTGCCAGTTCTCGGTGCGGAGGATGTGCAGTGCACTTGGAGTGAAGGAATCCAATTACTATAGGTGGCGAGACAGACAAGAACGCCAGCAGAAAACCTGCTGGCAAGAGAAGCTGTTGGTTATGAAGATAGATGCGCTGTTTTCAGAGAGCCAGAGGACCTACGGCTACAGGAAAATGCAGCGAGCCTTGGCGCAGTCGGGCACTGAAATCAGCGTGTATCGCGTACGGAAGATAATGCGGGAGAACGGCTTTTATCCCGAAACATGCACGAAGTATAAGCCTTATCACAATGGTAAATAGTCCGGACAATACAGCCAGAATCTGCGAAAACAAAACTTTAGAACAGAAAAGCCGGATAAGGTCTGGGTTGGCGACATTACATATATAAAAACCACGTTAGGCTGGGTGTATCTTGCAGAGGTGATTGACCTGTATAATCGAGAGGTTATCGGCTATGCCGTTAGCAAACAAATTGACACCGAGCTTGTAAAACATGCCCTTGGCAATGCAATCAGAGGCCGAGATAATCTGAGCGGACTGATTTTTCACAGCGACCGCGGTTGCCAGTACAGCAGTCAGGGATACCGGCAAATGCTGGAGGAAAACGGCATAGTTAGCAGCATGAGTCGACCTGGCTGTCCATATGATAATTCCTGCATGGAGAGTTTTTTCGCAACGCTGAAAAAAATGTATTTACCGCAAGCAATATGCTACATTTGAAGAAGTTAAAAAAGATATTTTCTCGTATGTAGAGCTGTTTTACAATCGGAAACGTATGCATTCGGTTTTGGGTTATCGGAGTCCTGTTGCATATAGAAGAAAGAATCAGGGCGGCGAAGCTGCTTAAAAACAAGTGTTTTGTATGCAAATGACTTTGCAAGACCCACTGACCTTTTTTCTGCGCACTCCAAAATGCCACATTGCTACATTAAGTTGAATAATAGGCATCAATATTTGTTGATATTGACGATTGCAAAACGAATGCGCACTATGATATATATAATATATATTGTTAAAACGTAAAGGGTGGATTCTATTATTAGTTAAATATATATAATGCACGATGTGATTACACCGTAAGGAAGGAACAAATTATTAATTCGATAAAGCTTAATCAATAATCCGAAGGTGTTCATTCAGAATAAGTTGCGTTATTAAACTCCGCCTGGTTTTCAGGGCGGAGTTTTTTTGCATAGTACGACAAAACACTCAGAAATACTACCATAAAACGACATAATTATATACTTGGTAAAACAGCTGAAAAGCTGCGACACAAAGCTTGGAGTCTAAAGCGTAATTGCAATGATCGTCCAGCCGCAGATTAATTGTGGCTGGATTTCTTTGCCTATCATCTAGATGTATTGCTTATTAGCAATTGAATGGGGGATTATTTTTGAAAACACAAGCAGAAAAAAGGGTCGCGACTGGCATAGGAATTATTCTGTGTGTAGTATTAATTCCTGTTTTTATTATTAATGTTACGATTATCGTGAGATCCTTCGTCTATCCCGATATGGTTCCAAGCTTTTTAGGATACAAACCATTTATTGTTCTCTCGGATTCAATGAACCCTATGATTGAATCAGGCGACATTGTACTTGTAAAGCAAGTTGAGACAAGTACTTTAAAAGAAGGCGATATCATTGCGTTTCGAGAAGATGACACAATTATAACCCACAGAATTCAGAAGATTATTGAAACGGATGGAATACGGCAGTTTGTTACAAAAGGGGACAACAACAATACGGCTGATATTTACCCGGTTAGCCAAGATTCGGTTGAAGGAATTTATCTGCTTAATGTTCACAAAATTGGGGATATCGCTCTGTTTATGCAGAAACCGCTGGGAATGATACTGTTTGTGGCACTGCCACTTATTATATTTATTCTGTATGATATTATTCGCCGATGGGTTTATAAAAACCCGGATGAGGATAAGACAAAAAAGCTTGAACAGGAACTTGAAAGAATGCGGCAAGTTGTTGCATCGCTGGAAAATGATAATAGCGAGCATAAGACTGAAGAACAGCAAGGTGTGGTGATTCCGCTGGCCGCAGAACCAAAAGCTGAGGAAAATCTTGAAGTGGGAAAACCAAAAGTCACAGTACAGTATGCAGTCAAAGAACACGTGATAGCAGAACCAAAAGTCGCAGCACAGTGTGCAGTCAGAAAAACCGTAGAAGCACAAGAACAATCAACATCAAAAGCATCGCAGCCACTCAAAGTCAGCGTATCAAAAAAACATGTATTTAAGCAACAAGATTTAAGGAGGAAATACTAATGAAAAAGAATTTCACATTACGATTAGGGTCAATAGTCCTTGTGATGACCCTTCTTACAGCATCATTGGTTTCAGGCACATACGCGAAGTATGTAAAACAGGTGTCAGGATCTGACTCGGTACGCGTTTCCAAGTTTGCATTTAATCTTAAGGACGGGACGAACACCCTTACGCAACAGTCTCTTAGCGGCACGTATAATATTTTCAGTTATACCGATACCGGAGTGTTCGCTAATGGCGTCAATTCAACAAAATTCATTGCTCCTGGCACAACGGGCGTATTAAACCTCGACGTCGAAAACCTGAGTGAAGTCAAGGTTGCTGCAACCTTTGCTCTTACAGAAACCAATGCAAGCAGCATTCCTATTTACTACACATACGGTTCAGGAACACAGAGATATTCTTCAATTCTTTCTGGTTCGTACACCGGAGGTACATATAAAACACTTTCGGACCTTGCTACTGACATGGCAACAGCTGGCTCCGCGATGGCTGCATCCAACGGAACAACTCCAGTAACTGTGTCATATGCACTGCATTGGACATGGGCGTTTGATAGTGCAGGAACAGGTCAAACCGATGCTGACGATACCGCACTCGGAGTCAGTACAACACTTCCTTCTATCAGCCTTGCAATTGACACAACTGTAACTCAGCTGGATTCATAAGGACAAAAGCTTATATCGAAAATATCAGATGGAATTATTCCGGATATATCGGAGGAATTAGTGAGCTCGCGGAAAAGCCGACTAACGATTGAGTTTAATCCGCTTTCCAACTGATGGAAAGGTGGTGTTTTATTGAGTGTTCCTAATAAGATAACAGCGATTGACATACAGACTGACAGATGGAACAAACAAGTTAAACGCTACCTTTCCGTCTCCACGTTGATATTGATTACTTTCCTGTTAACGCTTGCCTTCGTAAATAATTTGATAGTTGAAACCATCAACGGTAATGGCTTTTTTGAACAGATAGTTGACACTATTGTTCTAGATCCGGATAAGGCGTTTGAAACTGATTCTTCAACTGAAAACTTTGAGATAAGAGGGAATCTCATAGATTCAAACGGAAATCCGTTGCCGAATGAAGTTGTCGAAATAAGAAGTGAACCGAGGTATACAACAACAGATATAAACGGATTATTCGTATTTGAAAATGTTGAACTGGGAAATCATAAAATTAGCGTAATTCAAAACGGAATAGAAGTAGCCTCCTGTAAAATTAGAGTTGAGAGGCAGTCTGAGGTTGAGATAACAAAGGAACCAACGCTTGATAACGGTCGATATTCAATACAAATTCGAGGAAATGTATTTTGCATTGAGGCAACTATTAAGGTCAATGGGGATAAACTGATTATTACAAATATGAAAGAAGATGAAACGGGTTCGGATGTCAGCGAAAATACGATGGACAGCAGTAATCCTTCATCAACAAGTAATCCCACAAACAACGATACTCCAAAACCAACTGACATTGGGCCTTCAAGCAAGCCCAATGAAACACCGCCTCCTTCGGGAAAGCCGTCACCAACGCTTAGCCCGACGCCAACAGCGGCGCAGACTCCGACCGCGACTACTACTCCTACCCCGACCACAGCGCCGAGTCCCGAAGCTAGCGTGCCGGGAATATCTGCCGGAGATTACTATAACTCATCAAAAAAATGGAATCAGCTGACTGCAATAGATATTTTTGCTCCTCGTGCAGGAAATTCCGGAGTATCGACTATCGATGGAAAAAACGTTATTTCGCCCGGCGCTTCAGGCAGTTATATTTTCAAGTTAGAAAATTCTGAGTCATATGACATTATATATAGCATAAGGCTCCAAGTTTCGGATGGAAACGCTCCTCAGCTACCGATGCGCTATAGGATTAAAACAGGAACTTCCGGCTCCTACTACATAGGAGGCTCTGGCTGGAAAACCTCCGAGGAAATATTAGTTGATAGTGCTTTCATAAGCTCTGGGGAGACAAAAGAGTACACGCTGGAATGGAAATGGGTAACAACAAGTGATAGTGTCGACACCCAGATTGGCTTGCAAAGCGGCAAACCTTCATATGTTTTAAATATACTGATAAGTGCGCAGGGTGACTGAAACGGAGAAATCTATGTTTTATCAGAGAAAACATTTTAAATTTCAAACAATATTAATCGTAATTCTCGGGTCGATACTTGCGTTTAATTTATATTTCATTATATCTCGTACTGTGTTTAGAATTGAACTGCCAAAACTATTCGGATTTGCACAAGTGCTGGTTATTTCGGGCAGTATGCAGCCGGACTTGGAGGTCGGTGATATGCTGATAATCCAGGAGGAGGCCAGTTATAAGGTTAACGATATAGTTACTTATCATTGGGGAAAAAGCCTTGTTACGCATAGGGTCGTTGGCATCATAGCATCTGACAAAGTTCAGTATATCACAAAAGGAGATGCCAATAATGTTGCGGATGAACCCATAGATAGTAGTGAAGTTGAAGGAAAAGTGGTATTTAAACTGCCCTTAATTGGGAACATTGTGCAATTTATTGGTACTCCATTTGGTATATTAACTACCATATTTAGTATGGTCCTTTTATTAGAAATACCTTCAGTTATTGAAAGGATAAAGCGTAAGAAATTATAGAGGTTATTCTATGAAAAACCGACTGGTTGTATATCTATTCTATTTGGTACTTGTTTCGTTTGCCGCAACAGGCGTATCTTTTGCGTGCTTTGAAACAGCAATCAGTGGAAGCGATGAAGCAAACGTAGCACAAGCGGTAATTAAATATGTCCCTTTAACTGCGACACTTAACGGTGCCGAGATTACCGGGATTGATAACGGGTTAAGTATTAGCGAGGTGAAACCGGGCGATTTGCTGGTTTATACATTCAATGTTACCAACTTCAAAGATGCAAACATAAATCAGGTGCTTTTAAAATACAAAATTGATGTCTACTTTAACCCGAGTACCAAAGAACTTCCGCTTACATATACTTTGTACCCCTCTGACACATATTCATCTGCGGGCGGGGGTTGGACGTATATGAACTATGGAGCGCAGGAAACGCACAACTACACTTTAACAGTGTCGTGGGATGCGGCAGAGGATGGCGGCGAATACATTGGCAAAGAGCAAAGCATACAAATTTTAATTGAAGCGGAACAGGTCGATAGTACCTGAAAAATAAAAATTGACATGTAAGGAGGCGGAATAATGAACAAAAAGAAGAATAGCTGGATGATCAATATCAAATTTCGAAACACGATCGTTCCTTTGCTTCTCATATCAGTTTTAATTTCTTCGTTTTACTCCGTCAACATGTCATACTCCAAATATGTAACCAGCACAGGACCATATTCCTTGGCAATTAATTCATCCAGCACTTTTAGCATCACAATTGGGGCAATAAGTGGGGCAGCTCAAGTGGGGGAGACACTTACCGCCGGAGCTTTGACACCTGTCGACGCTACTGCGACATATCAATGGCAAAAATGTGATACCGCAACTGGTACCTACACAGATATTTCAGGCGCTGTATCATTAACTTACACATTGGTCCCGGATGATTACAATTACTATTTCAGAGTTGTTGCTACGGGTACCGGCAGCTATTCGGGTGTCGCAATAAGCGGATACACAGGGCCGGCAGGAGGCCAAATCATAACAGAAATTGGAGCGATAAGCGGCACAGCATCGGTTGGATTGACTTTAACAGCAGGAGCGATAACTCCGGCAAATGCGACTGTCACATATCAATGGATGCGCGCGACAAGTGCAACCGGTACATATTCGAATATTTCCGGAGCAACAGCAAGTACCTATACACTGGTTTCAAATGACTATAATTATTATTTTAAGGTCGTTGCGACTGGAACCGGCTACTTCACTGGAACGCTAACAAGCGAATATAAAGGACCTACAACGACTGGAACCGTGACAGCAACCGACCCCATCACGGGAACTTTGATAGTTGGACAAACGCTAACAGCGGGGGCGATAACCCCTGCGAATGCAACAGTTACATATCAGTGGATGCGTGCGACAAGTGCAGCCGGTACATATTCGAATGTTTCCGGTGCAACGTCAAACACATATACGCTAGTGAGCGGCGACGCAACGTATTATTACAAGGTCAAAGTGACAGGAAACGGCAATTTTAATGGCACTGTGACAAGCACATATGTGGGGCCGATACCAACTCCGCTAACGGCGATAGGCTCGATATCCGGCACGGCAAAGGTTGGAAATACTCTGACTACTGGAGCCAGAACACCGACAGCGGCAACGGTAACATATCAGTGGAAAAAGTGCTTGACCTCAGATGGCACCTATACGGATATTGAAGGAGCTACGTCGAGTACCTATCTGCTCGCTTCTGCTGACTATAATTACTACATCAAGGTTTCCGCAACAGCTACTGGTAATTATTCCGGCACTGTAACGAGCGCACCGAGCAGCAAAGTGGCTTCAAGTGCGATTTCGAGCGTATCTATAAGCGGTACCAGGACAGTGGGTCAGACACTCACGGCAACTACAAGCCCCACCACGGCGACAGTGACATACCAGTGGACGAAATGTCTAACTTCGGGCGGAACCTACGTGAATATTGACGGTGCTACGTCAAGCACCTATGTTCTGACAGCAAGCGACTATAACTACTATTTGAAGGTAGTGGTTGTCGGTACAGGAGGATATACAGGGACAAAGACAAGCTCAAGAACAACCACTAAGGTGGTCCGCTGCTCACTGACATCCATCGGTGCAATTACCGGAACAACGACAGTCGGGCAAACGTTGACGGCTGGAGCAGTCTTGCCGGAAGGCGCAGTATATACTTACCAGTGGAAGAAGTGTTCAACATCGGGAGGAATATACACGAATATTTCTGGTGCAACATCCAGTACATATGTTTTAACATCCGCAGAATCGAATTATTATATAAAGGTTAGTGTCACGGGCGTTAACGCCAGCGGATATACGGGAACGGTTACCAGTGCGGCCAGCGGCAAAGTGACTTAGCAACCATTTAAAATGTCAATAAGCGGTGATATAACGAGCAATGCGATTGCAAATGATGGAATAGCTTAAATACCAATGAAAAACGAACAAACCGTCCGAAGATTCGCTTCTTTAGTGGATTTCGGACGGTTTGTTTGTTTTTTAAGCGATAATATGTGTCTAGCATCAAGAAAAAGGGTGAGCGCTTGATAATAGCCCGGGTAGTGTCAATAAAATTAGCAAATTGGTTTGCAGTCTCTGAGTGAAGGACGTCACCCAGCAATGGAGGTGGTCCTCAACAGCTGCCTCCAGATGCTTCATATTCATGTACTTCTTATTGCCCCACTGTGTTGCATAACTTTTTCAACCTATTCTATCGTGGTTGTATATTCTTCGCTCTTGTTCTTCCATGTGCTGCATTGCTTGACGCTTACAAATAATGAACGAAATGAGAGAGAAGAAAGTCAGTACCTTAAATGTCGATAATTAACAAAAATTATGAGAAAATGTCGAATAATTCTTGTAATTGTTTACACATAGCATATATACTCTTCTTGAGAAATTGCTTTTGCGGAGGTTGGAATGTCCGTACTACTTTGGATAGTTGGTGGCGAGAAGGCGAGATTTCCTGCAAATTATAGGGCCATTTTACATTTTTGATTAAGCACTATATAAACAGATTTCAGAGAACGGCAAGATTTGCATCAAGCACGCTAAATCAATTGGAATATCTGGGACAAAAACGGCAGAGAAATACCCATATAGTAGAAAAATGTTCTAAAAGGTAGAAATCTCGAATAAAGTTGAGAATATGTTGATACGTTGACTGATATAATTCACTAAAAACTAGTTTTTTAATTGAGGAATATAGTACCACCCTTAAATGATAAATAACCTGTTTTTCAGTTTTACGTAATTATGACAAAGATATTGAAAAATGAATAGTGGATAGGCTACACTAAACTGGACAGAAAAAATAAGGTCATGTTAAACTAAATCAAAACGAAAGGTGAACAACATGACAGAAAGACGAGAGCGACGAACCTTCAGCGAAGAGTTCAAGAAACAAATGGTGCAGCTATATAACTCAGGCAAGCCCAGAGCCGATATCATCAGAGAATATGATTTATCCTCAACTACCTTTGACAAATGGGTAAAACGCATCAATTCCACAGGTTCAACAAAGGAATGCGACAACCGGACTCCAGAAGAACTGGAATTGATAAAGCTCCGAAAGGAAAACCAGCGCCTTAAAATGGAGAACGATGTTTTAAAGCAAGCGGCGCTGATATTCGCACAAAAGTAGAAATGATTCGGAGCAATGCTCACAAATACTCTATATCAGCGCTGTGAAAATGTCTGAGCATTGCTCGCAGCACATACTATTATGAAGCCAAGGACGCTCCGCCAGAGGATGCACTCGAGGAAGAAATTGAAGAAATATTTAATAGCAACCGCAAGGTGTACGGCAGCAGAAAAATCAAAGTAGAACTACAAAAACGTGGTCAACGAGTTTCCAGGCGAAAGATATGTCGGATAATGTGGAAACGAGGACTTGAGTCTGCGTATTCAAAAAGCCGTTTCAAAGTACATCATAGTAAATGTAACGAGGCGCCTATTCCCAATATACTTAATCGGCAATTTGATGGTCAAGTCTAATACGCAGCCGTCGTAAGCGACTTGACCTACGTTAGAGTAAACTACAAATGGAACTACATCTGTATTCTGGTAGACCTTTTCAACTGGGAGATTATTGGTTCCAGCGCAGGCCCTAACAAGAATGCTAATCTGGTTTATGATGCCTTTGCCACAGTGAAGGCCAATCTCCGAGAAATCCAGTTGTTCCATACAGACCGAGGTAGCGAATTCAACAACCAAATTATTGATGAGGTGTTGGAGGCCTTTAATATTGAGCGTTCGCTCAGCCTTAAAGGCTGTCCTTTCGATAACGCTGTAGCTGAATCAACATTCAAAATATTCAAAGCGGAATTTGTCTATGGGCGCAATTTTGACAGCTTGGAACGGCTGAGGCTGGAGCTTGGCGATTATATAAACTGGTTTAATAATTTCCGAATTCATAGCTCCGTGGGCTATCTCAGCCCATCCGAATTTAAGGCTAAGACCTTATTTTTTCTGTCCGATTTGCTGTTGACATACCATAGAAAATATGGGCCAATAAAAGAAAGAATGTGAGTCCTATATGCATACTAAGAGGTTCATTTTTGTTTTTATCCCGATAATTATAGCAATATTGGTCATATATGCAACTAACGTTATTCAAGAAACGGGCAGTTTGTTTAATAATAGTACAAACGCTGAAAATGGAGTCTTGAATTTGGAAGACTGGGATTTCGACCAGGATGGAATTGCATATCTTAATGGGGAGTGGAGCTTTTATTGGAACCAACTCCTAACATGGGACAAATTAAAAAATGATTCAATTGAACCGAGTGGGTATTTTCGCGTACCGGGTGTCTGGAACGATTACATTTATAATGGTAAAAAAGTGGGCGGAATGGGATACGGAACATATAAGCTAACTGTTAAAATAAACGATAAACAGGCAAACAAGCGGATGGGGCTAAAGATACATACAATGTCAACGTCTTATGTGATTGCAGTGAACGGAAATATAGTTGCAAATGGCGGAATTGTTGGAAGCAGTCCGGATACAGCTTCGCCCGAGTATAATCCACAAGCTGTATTTTTTTATCCTGAATCGGATGAATTTGACATTGTTATTCAGGTGTCAAACTATACATATGCACGTGGCGGAATTTGGCGCCAAATAGAGTTTGGTACGGATAAACAAATACAGATGTTGGCAGATAGTAGTTCAAGATATGAAATGATATATATTGGCGTGTCTTTAATCATGTTTGTATATTATTTCATGTTATTTTTTTTACTTGATAAAAAAAAAGAAATGCTTTATGCAGCGATAGTAATTTGTGTGTTTTTGATCAGAACGTTGGTCACTGGTGAATACATAATAACAAGCTTAATTCCCATAATTCCATTCTCTTTGATAATTTTGCTGGAATACCTGACATGTATTTGGAGTGTTACCATATGGGTGTTATTCGTAGGAGCATTATACCCGAAAAAATTTACCAAAATGGTAATGAAAGTAATAGTATTAATTGCTGTTTTGATGACACTGCTATGTATATTTACACCCGTAAGAATCTATACAAGCTTAGTACAGTATGTATTGCTGTACATAATATTTCTCCAGATTTATGTCATTATAAAATTAATTATGGGGTTAATAAAGTGTGAAGCACATTCGGAATTGATGCTTGGCTGTTCAATTATGAACATTGTTTTATATACGGTGGATGTTTTGAATATAAATGATATTGTCACGACGTCCATCAGCATGCTGGGAATTGGATGCACTATAACTCTCCTTATACAAGCCTATATCCTTGCGTCCAGATATTCCCAGTCTTACCATGAAGCGCTGAGTTATTCAACTCAAATGGAGAATATGAATAAGGCGAAGGACGAGTTTTTAGCCATTACCTCTCATGAACTGCGTACCCCCCTAAACGGGATAATTTCGATTACTAGAGCTGTTTTGGATGATGAAAAACAGAGGATTCCAGATTCTGCGAAAAAAAATTTGGAATTAGTTCTCGATATAGGACAGCGGCTTTCGCGACTGGTCAACGATTTGTTAGATTTTTCAAAGATGAAGAATCAAAGCCTGCCGCTTGATAAAAACGAATTAGATATTTTGGCACTTGTTGACAGCATACTCCTTGAGATGAGGTTTAAGATAGCAGAAAAAGGGGTCGTACTAAAAAAAGAGTATATTGATAAGGACATAAGGGTTAATGTGGACAAAAACCGAATTGCGGAGATTATCGTAAATCTTGTCGATAATGCGGCCAAGTATACGCCATCAGGAGGAACCATTACTGTCCGTATCCAAAAAAATAAAAACGATGTTCATATTTCAGTAATCGATAATGGAATCGGTATCCCAAAAGATCAAATCAGTACCATTTTTGAACCCTATAAACGACTAGATTTATCCAAGGCTTATTATTATGACGGATTGGGCTTGGGATTGAGTATATCTCAAGCAATTGCTCAAGCGCATGGGGGAAGTGTTTCCGTTTCAAGCACAGAAGGCAAAGGATCCGAATTTACGTTGTCCCTGCCGATATATAGCATAGAAAGCAAGAAAATAACCCAAGAAAAATCCATATTTTTATCTAAACAAAGTGCGGAAATAATTGAAACCAATTGCAGCTTTATGGGAACTGGAATTGGTAATATCGTGACTATTGACGATAAATACTCCAATCTCATCGGAACGGCTAGTATACTGAACGGCGCGGGCTACACCGTAAAGGGCTTTACGAACGCATTTGAGGCGCTCGAAGACATATTATCGTTACGCAAAACAGATATAGTAATAACCGACCTTATGATGCCGAATATGTCGGGAGTTGAGGTGTGCCAGAAGATTCGAGAACAGTTTTCGGTTTTTGAACTGCCAATTCTCGTTCTTACAGCCCGAAAACAGGGAGACAGTACGACAGCTAGTCTCAACGCAGGCGCAAACGATGTAATATTCAAGCCGTTTGAAAAAGAAGAGCTTATTGCCAGAGTAAATATGTTGATGTGCCTTAAATCCACAACAGAAAAGGCCATTTCAAACGAAATAGCAATGCTTCAGGCTCAAATTAACCCTCACTTTTTACACAATGCCCTGAGTGCACTAGCAGCATGCAGTTATGAAAATGGAGAAAAAGCGGCAGAAGCGATGCTCTCTCTTTCGGATTATTTGCAGTATTCATTTGATGTGCCTCCCGATACAAGAGAAATAATGCTTACGCGTGAAATCGACCTAATTAAAGCATATCTTTCAATTGAAAAGTTGAGATTCGGGGATTTGATTGAATATGAAATGCATTTTGAAGATCCAGAAAAAATAAAAATCCCCCCATATTTAATCCAGCCACTTGTGGAAAATGCGGTACGGCACGGGGTCACGAAGAAAGATGAAGGGGGAAGTATTAAAATAAGCGGCTACAGAGAAGAAAACGGATATACGATATGCGTTGAAGACAGCGGAGTGGGAATAACAGACGATATGAAACGTATGATTCAGGCAGGTGAAAAAAAGGGAACCGTAGGAATCGGGCTGGATAATGTCAGGAAGAGACTAAAAAAGGGATACGGAACAGACTTGATTATAGAGAGCACATACGGAATAGGTACAAAAGTATCCTTAACAATCAGATAGGAGACACATATGTTAGATGCTGTACTTTTTGATAATGAGCAGGGATCCCTTAAACTGCTGCAGATACAGCTTGGAAAAATTGAGAATGTACATATTTGTGGCAGTTATACTAAATATCCGGCACTTATGGATGGAATAATAAAATATACGCCGGATATTGCGTTTGTTGATATCGAGGTGCCGGGAAAAAACGGGCTTGATATTGCGTTGGAGATTAAAGCGCTGCTGCCTAAAATCAATATTATATTCGTTACGGCATATAATCAATATGCGGTAAAAGCTTTTGAAATTGAGGCATTTGATTATATCTTAAAGCCAGTTAGAACGGAACGAATCCAGAAAGCTATAGATCGAATCAGCAGCTTAATGGAGCGCGGAGATAAAAACGCTGTTCAGGTGTGCATGATGAAGCGGTTCCAGATTAGAAATAAAAACGGTGAAGCAGTAAAATGGAGAACGAAGAAGGTTGAAGAGCTCGCGGCATATTTGATAGACCAAAAAGGAAGAGAGATATCAACTGAGAACGCAATTGATGTTTTGTGGCCTGAAGGAGCTTATACAAACGGTAAAAAGCTTCTTTATACGACAAAATATTATCTGAAAAAGGATATGGAGAGGCATTCCGTGGACATTTTTGAGAACGGATCGAATTATAAGGTCTCTTCAGAAAAAATTAAATGTGATTCCGATGCGCTGAGCGACTTGCTGGAAAGTATTACGGTAGATTGTACCAATTTGAATCTGGTAGAGAAGCTTTTCAACAGATATCCCGGAGCTTATCTCGACGAAAATTATTATTTATGGGCCGAAAACAAACGGGACGCTCTTGAAAAACAATTTGCCAATACTATCATGAGGATTGCGGAAAATCTTGAAACGTCAGGTCGGCGGGCGGATGCCAGATATGTGATGAACAGGTTGATAAGCACAGTGCCATGCTATGAACCGGCATACAAATTGCTGATGGATATGTACGGAGCGGAAAATGATATTGCAAACTGTGGGAAAATATACCAGATATACAGCAGAATCAATAATATAATGTGAATGTAAAAAAACTATTGTGTATTTAATCTAATATGTGCTCTGTGATTACACAGAATAACGACAAATAACCGCGGCCATTATTGGTTGCGGTTATTTGTCGTTATTAAAGTGAAATTCTCGTAAAACAGATAAAAAAGGAAATATGTTTAGATTTTGATGACGTGACAATTGTTATAATTCACTATAGTTACGATTGTAAAGATATGTACGTTTGACGTAATTAATCGTTTCTTATGTATATTATTGTGTGTTTTTAGGTGCCTATTCGACATTTTCTGCCGGTTTGGTAAATACGCAATGACACTTTTTCTCTCAAAGCATTCTGCGGAGAATTTTATGTAGGCAATGACGGTATTGCCGCTCGAACAGGAATGGAGGAAAGACAATGCTTAATGATAAGCTCATAGACCAGAATCAGCATGATGGGGAAAAACAGAGTGACAATTTATACCTTGCTTTAGAAAGAAACGAGCTTGAGTTGTGTTATCAGCCGCGGGTTGATTCTCGGTCTAAAAAAATAGTTGGGTTGGAAGCCATGATCAAATGGAACCAGCCTAGCGGAGGCGTAATTTCCCCTGAAAAGTTTATTTCTACGTCCGAGAATACAGAGTTAATTTCACAGATAAGCGAATGGACGCTAAGGACGGCTTGTCTGCAGAACAAGATCTGGCAGAAAAAGAAATTTATATGGGTTCCGGTAGCCGTTAATTATTTGTTATGCCAATTTGAAGACGGAGACATAGTTAACAATATCATTGCAATTTTGAAGGAAACCGGGCTTTCTGAAGAATATTTGAATATTGAAATTACAGTAACCGAACCTTTAAAGGATTATAGCTTTGTTGCGGAAACAATTAGAAAGCTGAAGCAGCTCGGCATAGGAATCACAATAGGCGATTCAGGAAAGGCATGCTCTGCGCTTGGCTACATCAAAATGCTGCCAGTGGACGCAGTTAAAGTCGATAGATGTCTCTTGGATGGAATTGGAGTAAATAAGAGTGACGAAGCAATAGCCACAACTATGATCGCGCTTATAAATCAGCTAAATATGAATACTGTGGCTGAGGGCGTGGAAACGAAACAACAGATTGATTTCTTGATGGAGAAAGGCTGCTATACCATTCAAGGCAATTATTTTTACAAACCGATGCCAACGCAAGAAATCACAAAGCTTTTGTGCTCATTGAAAAATAGAGCTTCCGAAAGTACTAAAAATGTCTTTAACAATAATTATATTCAGAATGACGTCTATAAGGTTTTGAACGGAATTGGTGTTAAACATGCATGCAAAGGTTACCGCTATCTGATTATTGCAATACAAATAGGTGTAAATAATCCGGACATGGCTTTAAAAAACAAAGACATTTATGAAATTATTGCGGCAAAATACAACACAAAAGCAAGCAGTGTGGAACGCGCAATAAGATATGTAATTATGCCGTTTGGAATGACAAATAAAGAGTTCATTTCAAAGGCAATCGACGATATGAATTATGCCAACAACTACATCATCAAAGAGAACCACCGCACAGAAACGGTGGTCAGAGAAATGGCCCAAATGAATTGAACCCTGCCATAAAAACAGAGCTTAATTGATTTTTAAATACTTACCAGTTTGGAGGGACGACGATATGAAAAAAACCGCGGGTATAATTTGTCACGTGATTGTATCACTGATAATATGCCTGATTACATTTATGTATATTAAGCCGTCGGCAATGGCCGCAAGCGGGAACTGGAACACTAGCGGCAATTACGATACTACTATCGCGTCCGCCTCCGCCGCGAATCGGACAATCACGACGGCGGCACAGCTCGCGGGCCTTGCGGTGGCGGTGAACGTCAATGGAACGAGCTATTCCGGATACACCGTCACTCTGGGTGCGGACATTGACCTGTCCGACCATTACTGGATACCGATAGGTACGACCGACAGCAAATATTTTCAGGGCACGTTCAACGGTGCGGGGCATACGATTTCAGGGCTCACCATTTCTTCGACAACCTACCAATACGTCGGACTGTTCGGCTATATTAAAAGCTCAGGCGCACAGATGAAAAATCTTACGCTTTCCTCCGGATACATATCCGCGTCGTACAGCGGCACGCTGTACTGCGGAAGTCTGGTTGGATGCGAAAACGGAATGAATATATATAACTGCGGCTCCTCCGTTCCGGTGTATGTCAGCACGTCGGGCGAAGCGAACGTGGGCGGCCTAATCGGATATGCCGGCTTAAGCGGCACCACCGCATGCTATATTGAAAATTGTTCCTACACCAGCCCCTCATCAGTATACGCATACATCACATCAACGTCCTACGTGGAGCGCATTGGCGGCTTAGTCGGGTACTCATACGGCATGTCGGGTTATTATGTAAATATTAGTAACTGTAGAACGGCCGCGCAAGTGATCTCAGGCGGAGGAAGCTTCCAAAACGCAGGCGGGGTTTGTGGTGAAGCGCGTTATACAGACCATACAAGCTGCAGCGCGACCGGCTCGGTGACCGCGTCAAAAGGAAATGACAAAAGAATCGGCGGCTTCATCGGTGTTGCAGATGACTCGTCTGGCGAGTACAGCTGCTACGCGACGGGCAGCGTTAGCTCAACTGGAACCGCGACCAACAACAACGTGGGCGGCTTTATCGGATATCAGCCCAGTGGTGTCACAAGCAACTGTTACAGCACGGGAACCGTGACGGGCTCCGGAGGAAGTTATTTATACCGCGCGGGCTTCGTCGGCTATAACAAGGGCACAGTCAATAACTGCTACTATCGATACAACGCATATTCCGACTCGTATAGCGGATACGGAGCCAACAACAACGGAACGCTTAACAACCTTCTTGGATTGACGACGGCTCAACTGCAGAACGTAGGCGTTATCTCTAACACCTATCTAACGGGTAGCTCCTCCTACATCGGCGACTCTATTATTGACGCATTGAACTACGCGGCATCAGGCCGTGCTCGCACAAGGCCATGGTCGGCAGGCGGCGCGCAGAACAGCGGGTTTCCTGTTTTTAGCACGTTGTGGAGCGACCTTGGAAATTACGACGCCGCCATAGCATCCGCGCCTGCTTCAAACCTCACTATTACAACGCCCGCCCAGCTCGCGGGCTTAGCGGTCGCGGTCAACAACGGGACAAGCTATGCGGGCTTCACCGTGACGCTGGGCGCGAACATAAATATGAGCGCTTATATATGGGAACCTATCGGCGACAGCACAAACTATTTTCAGGGTTCTTTTAACGGTGCGGGCTATACCATATCCGGACTGAATATAACCACGATAAGCGAGCGGTACGCAGGCCTCTTCGGGTATGTTAAAAGCTCGGGCGCAACCATAAGCAATCTGAATATTTCGGGAAGCCTTTCCGCATCATGCGGATATGACGAGTTGGATTGCGGGGGCCTTGCGGGCTACGTTTGCGGAACCTCTATTTCAAAATGCTCCTCTTCCGTTACGATAACCGTCTACGCAACCTATGAAGCGGATGTGGGCGGCTTGGTCGGATATATCAATGTAAACGGCGCTGGAAATACTATTAATAACTGCTCCTTCACCGGCAGCGTGGACGCGACAACGTCGGCGACATCCTATAGCCTGCGCGCGGGAGGTTTGGTCGCGCTTTCATATGGCACGTCAAGTTACTACATAATTGTCAGTAACTGCTCTTCAACCGGATCAATTTACTCAAACGGCGGAAGTTACGAAAACACCGGAGGTTTTATCGGCGAAGATTATTATACAAGCTGTTATAACTGCTACGCGACCGGCACGGTGAGCGCGGGACCCGGCAATGACAAAAGAACCGGCGGCTTCATCGGTGTTACGAACAGCTCGTCGGGTGAGTACAACTGCTTTGCGACGGGCAGCGTCAGCTCATGGGGAACCTCGACCTACAACTGCGTGGGCGGCTTTATCGGGTATATAAACAGCGGCGTCACAAGCAACTGCTACAGCACCGGAGCCGTGACAGGTTCCGGAGGAAGCAGCGGACTTTACCGCGGCGGCTTCGTGGGCAACAACCGCGGCACCGTCACTAACTGCTACTATCTATATAACGCGTATTCCAGCTCATATACGGGATACGGCACAAATAGCGGCACGCTCACGAGCCTTGTCGGCCTGACGACGGCACAGCTTCAGAATACCAGTGCTATCACAACCGATTATAAAACCGGCACCACCTCATACTCCGGCTATTATATCACTTATGCGCTGAACGCCGCGGCGGGAAGCATATCGAACGCGAAGACTACCTGGTCTGTAATCAACGGGACAAACAACACCTACCCCATATTTTTGTATCTGTGGAGTGATTCGGGGAACTATGATACAACAATCGCGAATGCGACAGCCTCGAACCTCACGATAACGACGGCGGCGCAGCTCGCGGGCCTCGCTGTGGCGGTGAACAGCGGGACGAGCTATTCGAACTACACCGTCACGCTTGGCGCGGATATCGACCTGAGCGCGTATTACTGGACGCCAATCGGCTATAGTAACTATAAGTTCTTTGGAACCTTCGAAGGCGCGGGCCATACGATTTCGGGGATGAAGGTTTCAACGAGCAATTTAACATATTACGGATTATTCGGCTATGCGTATGGCGGATATGTAAAAAATCTGAACGTTACTGGTTCAATAAATACAATTAACAGGGTAGGTAGTGGTGGGATATATGCCGGAGGAATTATAGGAGATTGTGAGCTGGCAAGTATTTCAGGATGCAGCTCGTCTGTTTCCATCTATATGAACGTACCCAACGGATGTATTGGAGGTCTTGTCGGCGTATCAAGCACGATGTCAGGCACAGATTCAATTTCAAATTGTTCTGCCACGGGAGATGTTAATGCTGTTGGAGAAAATATGAATTCGGTGCTAGCAGCAGGCGGATTTGTCGGAAATATATCAGAGTCTACCGGCGAAAGCAACGGCTATTATTATAAAGTAAAAAACTGCTATTCGACAGGCAATGTTACCACATCAGGGACAAGCGGTACTGTTTATGGAGGCGGCTTTGCCGGAATTTTGAATTACGTTGATATGTCCAACTGCTATTCGACAGGCTCTATAACGGACTCGTGTTCAGCATCTATTAGAGTTGCCGGTGGGTTTGTCGGTTCAGGGTGGGGAAAATTTTATAACTGCTATTCGGTCGGCTCCGTCGCATTAAGCGGATCAGTCATCACCGTTTACGCCGGAGGATTTGCGGCATATGTTTATGATAGTTCGAACTACGACTGTGTATTTAATAACTGCTACTCGAGCGGGGGTGTGACAACGACTGCGACGAGCGGCAAGTACGGCGGGTTTTTCGGCCGGAGCACTGGATCCGGCATTTCCGTATACAACTGCTATTACCTGTACAACGCGTATTCCGGCTCAACGATCGGCTACGGAAGCAGTACAGCAATTATATACGGTTTGACCGGCCTGACGGCGGCACAGCTTAAAAACACAAGCGTTATCACGGACACGTATTTCACCGGAACAATCGCTTACAACAACGCCGGAAGGAATTTGGTGATGGCGCTGGACACCGCGGCAAGCGCGATAACCGATGCGAAAGCATGGGGAGTGGTCAGCGGCACGAACAGCGGATATCCGATTCACGGCGACTTTTTGACGATTACATATATGTCGCCGGACACTACAACAATATACGCGGTTGACACAGCCGTCAGCGGCTCAACGGTAACCGAGCCGCCGACTCCTATACAGGCGGGTTACGCCTTCGGCGGTTGGTATAAGGACACCGGCTTAGAGACTGCGTGGGATTTTTCAACCGACACGGTGACGGCGGCGGTAACGCTTTATTCCAAATGGACGGTTATCCCAGTCGCACTGACGGCGAACACGCTTGACAGCGGAGTCTATAATTCCTCGTACAGCGCGACGATTGATGCGGCGACCGGCGGCAGCGGCACGTTCACCTACTCCGTGACCTCCGGCGCGCTCCCCTCCGGACTGGACTTTACCCCTTCGACCAGGACAATCAGCGGTACGCCGTCTGTGGCAGGGACGTTTAACTTCACGATTACGGCTGCGGACAGCGCAAACGGGCTTTCCGCGAGCGCGGATTATACGCTGGAAATCGAAGGACTGGGAACGGTCTCGGCACCGACAGCTTCGATAGCGAGCGGCTCGATTGAAGCCGGCGAAAGCATTGTTCTTACGTGCTCGATTTCAGGCGCGGAAATCTACTATACAACAGACGGAAGCACACCGACGAGCGCCAGCACTAAGTATACCGAAGCGATTGCTATCACAGCCAACGTGACGATTAAGGCTATCGCGCTAGTTGCCGGATATGAGGACAGCGAAGTAGCCGCTCTCGAATATACGGTAAATGGCTATACCGTTTCATACGACGGGAACGGAAGCGACAGCGGCACCGTGCCCGACAGCGCGACCTACGTTAAGGGCGCTGAAGTCACGGTGAGCGGAAACACGGGCAGTCTTGTGAGGGCCGGCTATGTCTTCGGCGGCTGGAACACGCTGGCAAACGGACAGGGGACAAGCTATTCCGCCGACGATAAATTCGTCATGCAGACAAGCGATGTTAAGCTCTACGCGGTGTGGAACGCAGAGATATCAGGCTTTGCCGAGGTACCCAGCGTTTCGGCGGGAACAACCCTTTTAGCCCTATACGCGGACGCTGCTGCGGTTGAAGCGGCTTTGCCTGCAACTGTAACAGCAAATTATGCCGGCGGTACCGTGAGCGTTCCGGTCGCCTCATGGATAGATACAGATACTTACAGCGCGACTACGGTCGGAATCTACACCTTCACAGCGGTGCTGGGCACGCTGCCGACAGGCTACCTGAACAGTGGGAGCTTCACCGCAACGGTAGAGGTTATCATTACGGTGCCGTACATTAATTTAACGAGCTTTGCGGCGATAGAAAATGTGTCGGCGGGAAATGTCGGTTCCGCGACATATGCGGACGCGGCGGCAGTTATGGCGGCGCTTCCGATGACCGCGACGGCAAACACAGACTCCGGTACAGTAAGTATTCCGGTTGCCTCGTGGACAGACACGGATACCTACGACCCGAACACGGTTGGAAGCTACACCTTCACAGCTGTGCTGGGGACGCTGCCGGAGGGCTACTCGAACACCGAAAACGTAACCGCAACGGTCGAGGTTGTCATTATTGAGAATGTAGAGCTGACAGGCTTCAGCGCAATAGCGAACATAGATGCAGGTAAGGCCGGAGCGGCAACCTACGCGGATGTCGCAGCGGTACAAACTTATTTGATGACCACCTATTCAGCTGTAGAAGCAACCTATTCCGGCGGTACTGTGAGTGTACCGGTTTCTTCATGGACGGATACGGATACTTACGATGCAAGCAAGGCCGGAAGCTACACCTTTACCGCAGTACTGGGTACGATTCCGACAGGTTACGCAAACACAGAAAACTACACCGCGACAGTGGAGGTCATTGTAGGCGCGGGAGCATGCCTCTTTGAAATAAATGCAGCATCAGACTATGCAACATCGCATCCCAATCTGAGAATTGTCGATTACACAAAGGGTTCAACAACTTATCATCTTATACGGGGCTTGAACCCAAATCTTGAAACGGTTTCAAAAGTTATGAGTTATTTTACCGTCACAAATGGCACGGTTAAGCTGTATAAGTATTCCTCCGGCAGTTTTGTCGAGGTTCAGAGCACAGATACGATAACAGTTGTTGGAACGGGATTTAAAGTCATGCTGTACGACAATACTAATACATCGGTGAATACCTATTACTTTTTAATTAAGGGCGATACCAATAGTGATGGAAAAATCAACAATTCCGACCGCACGATAGCGAAGAATCACATAAGTTCTAAGACATTAATAACAAACGATATTATCTGGATTGCGGCTGACATTAACAGTGACGGAAAAATAAACAATTCTGACGTTACTCTGATCAAGAACCATATCAGCTCAAAGGCGCGGATTACTCAATAATCGGTGGAGCAATAAAAACAGAAGCGGCTCTGTTACAAGTTCAGATGTGACGTTATTAAGACGTGTTGTCGGTGGGTATGGGGCCTACTCAATAAACCAGAAATAATTACGTAAGGAAAGGTGGTCTGCGTGAAAAACAATAAAAGATGCAGAAGCTGTTTGGCGTCAATTCTGGCGTTATGCCTGATAATTCAGTTTTTACCCTTAAGAGCAAAGGCAACATATCCTATTACAAGTCCACTCGTCATTTATTTAAATCCGTCTACAACAACGGCGACTGTCGGCAGTACAAAAAGTTTTCCTATTTATGTGGATTTGAATTCTACAGAAGGAACTACTTATGGGATTAAAAACTTTAAACTCCAAATAGGGTATGACACAGCGGTTTTTAAATTAAGCGGAGCGACTCCGGGAGCCGGAATAACCTCGTCGGAAATATACACTGATTATTCAAAGTCGCCCAGTACCTTCGACCATACAAAGGGGTATACAACGTTGACTTATACACATGGAACGGGCGGTAAGGTGATAAAAACCTCTGAAACTCTGGTATATACCCTTAGCTTTACAGTGTTGGCTAGGCCTTCCACATCAACGACTTCTGAAATAACTGGTGAATTACTCCTGTCAGATATTCCTTATTATTTAAATAATAGCGCTGTTCTTGAAGTTTATAGCCCGCCATCATATACTATAAATTTTGCACCTTTGGAGCCGACGCTATCCACAGCGACGGCCGGAGATGGGCAGGTCGCCCTCGATTGGGATGATGTTTCGGGAGCGACCGGATACACGGTGTACTACGGCACGGCAGCCGGAACCTATACAAGCGCATATGACGCCGGCTCAACAAGCTCCGCCACGGTTTCGAGTCTTACTAACGGAACGACATATTATTTTGCGGCAAAGGCAACGAACTCAGGTGGCTCCAGCGATTATTCCAACGAAATGAGCGCGAAGCCGGCCGCGCATATAACAGGCTTCAATACACTTGCCGATGTAAGCGCCGGATATGTCGGCGGGGCGACCTACGCGGACTCGGCGGCAGTCATAGCATATCTTAACGCGAACATCACCAGCGCGACGGCTACCCATTCGGGCGGCACGGTGAGCGTACCGATTTCCTCGTGGTCGGCAACAGATAGCTACGACCCGGCAACCGCCGGAAGCTACACCTTCACAGCTGTGCTGGGGACGCTGCCGGAGGGCTACTCGAACACCGAAAACGTAACCGCAACGGTCGAGGTTGTCATTATTGAGAATGTAGAGCTGACAGGCTTCAGCGCAATAGCGAACATAGATGCAGGTAAGGCCGGAGCGGCAACCTACGCGGATGTCGCAGCGGTACAAACTTATTTGATGACCACCTATTCAGCTGTAGAAGCAACCTATTCCGGCGGTACTGTGAGTGTACCGGTTTCTTCATGGACGGATACGGATACTTACGATGCAAGCAAGGCCGGAAGCTACACCTTTACCGCAGTACTGGGTACGATTCCGACAGGTTACGCAAACACAGAAAACTACACCGCGACAGTGGAGGTCATTGTAGGCGCGGGAGCATGCCTCTTTGAAATAAATGCAGCATCAGACTATGCAACATCGCATCCCAATCTGAGAATTGTCGATTACACAAAGGGTTCAACAACTTATCATCTTATACGGGGCTTGAACCCAAATCTTGAAACGGTTTCAAAAGTTATGAGTTATTTTACCGTCACAAATGGCACGGTTAAGCTGTATAAGTATTCCTCCGGCAGTTTTGTCGAGGTTCAGAGCACAGATACGATAACAGTTGTTGGAACGGGATTTAAAGTCATGCTGTACGACAATACTAATACATCGGTGAATACCTATTACTTTTTAATTAAGGGCGATACCAATAGTGATGGAAAAATCAACAATTCCGACCGCACGATAGCGAAGAATCACATAAGTTCTAAGACATTAATAACAAACGATATTATCTGGATTGCGGCTGACATTAACAGTGACGGAAAAATAAACAATTCTGACGTTACTCTGATCAAGAACCATATCAGCTCAAAGGCGCGGATTACTCAATAAATAAGGGGGAGAGGGCTGCTTAAGTGTATATACAATTTTTTGTAGGAGATGGCGAAATGTTCTATGAAAAAAGCAATACTCAGAAGAATCTCGGCAATCGATCTGGTCCTGACTTTATTGTAAAAATATATATTAGTAGAAGTGGAGGAAATATTCAATGAAAAAAGCAATACTCAAAAGAATCTCGGCAATCGCTTTGGCGCTGACTTTTTGCCTGATGCTGCTCCCGACTGGAGCCTCTGCCGCGGTGGGAGACATAAGTGCAAAGCTCACGGCAAGTAAGACGACGGTTACGGCAGGCGAGACGGTGGACATTACATTCTCAATAACCGGAACAGACAACTTTGATCTAATTGACGGAAGTGGCATAGGTATGTGGGGTGCGCTAATAGACTTTGACGACAGTGCATTTACATATACTAGCGGATCATTAGTTTCGGGAGAAAATACGCTGACATCTGGTGCGACTTACCAGTGTCCGTATATGAGCGATAACGGCAGAATCTACATTGGTTCTGAAGCAGGGACATTTCTGACGAGCGCCTCGGGTGGTGCTGACAATAAGATAGCTATGATAAAACTGACCTTTACAGCCAAGAGCGCTACAGCTAAAAGCTATGATTTTACCTGTATTCAGGACGCTAGCGACATTACAAGTGTTACTACTGATGATGCTGCTACTCAGGATATGACTATAGGGACTGATGCAACGGTATCTGTTTCGCTGTCTGCCGGCACAGAAATAACTGGCGTCAACCCGATAGCGAATGTAAATGCGGGCAAGGTCGGAGCTGTAACCTATGCGGATGCCGATGCGGTGAAAGCAGCTCTGCCGACGAGCGCGAATGTAACCCACTCAGGCGGCGTTGCGATAGTCTCAGTCGCCTCCTGGACGGACACGGATACCTACAATCCCAATGTAGCCGGAAGCTACACCTTCACAGGGACGCTGACGATGCCGGCGGGTTACGCCAACACCGCAGGCTATACGGCAACAGTTGAAGTCGTCGTTGCGGAGAAGAGCGAATTGACTGGCTTCAGCGCGATAGCGAATGTAGACGCCGGCAAGGCCGGAGCGGCAACGTATGCAAGTGCCGCGGCGGTGCAAGCGACACTGCCAACGAGCGCAACGGCAACGTATTCGGGCGGCACGGTAAGCGTTCCGGTGTCCTCCTGGACAGACACGGATACCTACAATCCGAATACTGCGGGAAGCTATACCTTCACGGCGGTGCTGGGAACTCTGCCTGGCGGCTATGCCAATGCAGGAGGTTATACGGCTACCGTCGAAGTCGTGGTGGCGGCGAAAACCGAGATAAGCTTCTTTGAAACGATGGCAAACATAAATGGTGGCAAGCTCGGATCGGCAACGTATGCGGATGTCGCGGCGGTGCGAATGGCGCTTCCATCGACTGTGCAGGCAGGGCTTTCAGGCGGCGGATACGTGCTGGTCAACGTCGACGCTTGGGCTGATACGGATGCCTACAAATCGAATGTTGCCGGAAGCTACACCTTTGATGCGATACTTGGGACGCTGCCGGCGGGATATGCTAACAGTGGAAACTATACCGCGACGGTGGAAGTGGTAGTGAGCCCGGCTGACGTCGAGTTTACAGGCTTCAGCACAATAACAAACGTAGACGCGGGCAAGGCCGGAGCCGCAATCTATGCGACTGTAGCGCTGGCTCAAGCAGCTCTGCCGACGAGCGTGACGGCGACGTATTCGAGCGGCACGGTGAGCGTACCGGTGACCTCCTGGACAGATTCGGAGTCCTACAATCCGAATGTGGCCGGAAGCTATACCTTTACTGCGGTGCTGGGACTCTGCCTGGCGGCTATGCCAACGCTGGAAGCTATACGGCAACAGTAGAAGTTGTAGTAGGCGACGCTGAACTGACAGGCTTCAACGCGATATCAAACTTTAATTCGGGCAAGGCCGGAGCCGCAATCTATGCGAATGTGACGGCGGTGCGAGCAGCTCTGCCGACGAATGCAACGGCAACGTATTTTGGCGGCACGGTGAGCGTACCGGTGTCCTCCTGGACAGATTCGGATTCCTACAACCCGAATGTGGCCGGAAGCTATACCTTTACTGCGGTACTTGGGACGCTGCCAACAGGTTATGCCAACGCCGGAGGCTACACGGCAACATTAGAAGTTGTAGTAGATGCTAAGACAGAACTGACGGGCTTCGCCGCGATAGGGAACGTAGACGCGGGCAAGGCCGGAGCGGCAACGTATGCTAATGCCGCGGCAGTTCAAGCGATTCTGCCAACGACAGCAACGGCGACGTATTCGAGCGGCACAGTAAGTGTTCCGGTGTCCTCATGGACAGATACAGATAGTTACAATCCGAGCGCAGCCGGAAGCTATACCTTCACGGCGGTTCTGGGGACTCTGCCTGGCGGCTATGCCAACGCTGGAAGCTATACGGCAACAGTAGAGGTCGTAGTGAGCGCGGCTGACGTCCAGCTTACAGGGTTCAGCGCGATATCAAACGTAGACGCGGGTAAAGCCGGAGCGGCAACGTATGCCAATGCTGCGGCGGTGCAAGCGATACTGCCAGCGAGTGCAATGGCAACGTATTCGAGCGGCACAGTAAGTGTTCCGGTGTCCTCGTGGACAGATACGGATACCTACAATCCGAATACTGCCGGAAGCTACACCTTTACGGCGGTGCTTGCCACACTTCCGACTGGCTACGCCAACGCCGGAGGCTATACGGCAACAGTCGAAGTCGTAGTGAGCGCAGCTGATGTCCAGTTGACAGGCTTCAGCGCAATAACAAACGTAGACGCGGGCAAGGCCGGTTCTGCAACCTATGCGAATGCGGCAGCGGTTAAAGCCGTTCTGCCGACGAGCGCAATGGCAACGTATTCGAGCGGCACAGTGAGCGTCCCGGTGACCTCGTGGACAGATACGGATACATACAATCCGAATACTGCCGGAAGCTACACCTTTACGGCGGTTCTGGGAACACTGCCTGGCGGCTATGCGAACGCCGGGGCCTATACGGCAACAGTAGAGGTCGTAGTTGCGGCGAAGACCGAACTGACGGGCTTCAGCGCAATATCAAACGTAAGTGCGGGCAAGGCCGGAGTCGCAACGTATGCAAACGCCGCGGAGGTTCAAGCGATTCTGCCGACGAGCGCAACGGCAACGTATTCGAGCGGCACAGTGAGCGTCCCGGTGACCTCGTGGACTGACACGGATACCTACAATTCGAATACTGCCGGAAGCTACACCTTTACGGCGGTTCTGGGAACACTGCCTGGCGGCTATGCCAACGCCGGAAGCTATACGGCCACAGTCGAGGTCGTAGTAGGCGCAGCTGACATCCAGATTACAAGCGTCTTTGCCGGGATAACAACAATAAACGTCGGCAAAGCGGGAGCCACGACCTGTGCGAATGCCGCGGCGGTTCAAGCGATTCTGCCGACGACTGTGACGGCTAACACTAACTATGGCTCGGTGAGCGTACCGGTGTCCTCCTGGACAGATACGGATACCTACAATCCGAATACTGCCGGAAGCTACACCTTTACGGCGGTTCTGGGAACACTGCCTGGCGGCTATGCGAACGCCGGGGCCTATACGGCAACAGTAGAGGTCGTAGTTGCGGCGAAGACCGAACTGACGGGCTTCAGTGCGATAACGAGCGTGGACGCGGGCAAGGTCGGAGCGCCAACCTACGCGAACGCCGCAGCAGTTCAAGCGATTCTGCCGACGAGCGCAATGGCAACGTATTCGAGCGGCACAGTGAGCGTCCCGGTGACCTCTTGGACAGATACGGATACCTACAATCCGAATACTGCCGGAAGCTACACCTTTACGGCGGTGCTTGGCACAATTCCGTCAGGCTATGCCAACGCTGGAAGCTATACGGCAACAATCGAGGTCGTCGTTGCGGCGAAGACCGAACTGACGGGCTTCAGCGCAATATCAAACGTAGACGCGGGTAAAGCCGGAGCGGCAACGTATGCCAATGCTGCGGCGGTGCAAGCGATTCTGCCGACGAGCGCAATGGCAACGTATTCGAGCGGCACAGTGAGCGTACCGGTTTCCTCCTGGACTGACACGGATACCTACAATCCGAATACTGCCGGAAGCTACACCTTTACGGCGGTTCTGGGAACTCTGCCTGGCGGCTATGCGAACGCCGGGGCCTATACTGCGACAGTAGAGGTCGTAGTTGCTGCGGAGACCGAATTAACAGGCTTCAGCACTATAAATAATATAAGCGCGGGTAACTATTCCGCACCAATTTACGAAAATGCCAGTGCGGTAATAAGCTATCTTAACGCGAATTATACAGCAGTGACCGCAACATATCTGGGCGGTACGGTGAGCGTACCGGTCTATACCTGGGTATATTATGATCTCTTCGCGGCGGATGTCCCTGGTAGCTACACCTTCCTTGCGCAACTTGGTACGATTCCGGCGGGATATGCGAACAGCGGAAACTTTACTGCTAGTGTGGAAGTTGTTGTGACCGATGAAGTGGTTATAATCACAGGTTTTGAAGCGATAGCGAATATCGATGCTGGTAATGCTGGAGCTGCGACTTACGCGGACGCAGCGGCGGTGGAAGCAGCACTGCCGACAACCGTCACGGCCAACACAGCCTCGGGCACGTTGAGCATACCAGTCGCCTCCTGGACAGATACGGATACCTACAGTGCGAGTACTGCGGGCAGCTATACCTTTACGGCGGTACTAGGGACGATTCCTGCCGGCGTTAGCAACGCCACTGGCTATACGGCGACGGTGGAAGTTGTAGTGAGCGCGCCTGACGTCCAGATAACGGGCTTTGACGCGATATCAAACGTAAGCGCCGGCAAAGCCGGAGCCGCAACGTATGCAAACGCCGCGGCGGTTCAAGCGATTCTGCCACCGAGCGTGACGGCAGCTCTTTCAGGCGGCGGCCATATGATGCTATCAGTCAATTCATGGACGGATACGGATTCCTACAATCCTAATACTGCCGGAAGCTACACCTTTACGGCGGTTCTTGAAACTCTTCCGGCAGGCTACGCCAACAGTGGAAGCTATACTGCGACCGTCGAGGTTGTAGTGAGCGCGTCTGACGTCCAAATTACTGGCTTCAGCGCGATAACAAGCGTAAACGCTGGTCCGGCCGGAGCCGCAACCTACGCAGATGCCGCAGCGGTGAAAGCGGTATTGCCAACGACAGTAATGGCTACCTATTCGGGCGGCACAGTTAGCGTTCCGGTTGCCTCGTGGACAGACACAGACAGCTACAGCGCAAGTACTGCCGGCAGCTACACCTTTACGGCAGTGCTGGGGACTATCCCGACAGGCTACGCCAACAGTGGAAGCTATACTGCGACCGTCGAGGTTGTTGTGTCGGCAGCAACATCGGGAGGTGGCGGAATATCAGCCGGAAGCACAACACAAGTATATGATGTATCACAAAAAAATAATATTATTTCTCAGATAGAAGGAACATTGACAACTGTTGAAGCCTCAATGAAAAGCTCAACGGTGGTGGCGTCCGAAATTTTCTCAGCTCTTGAGAAAAAAGCTGATCAAACGATGGCTTTTGATGCAAGTGATTACAAGTGGTTAGTCAACAGCAGTGATATTTCAGCCCCGACCGCATATGCCAGCTATGATATGGGTGTGACGTTCAAATGGGAATTGCTAAAGGAAATAACTACTGTTCCCACGGGCGCAAATGAAAGTGATCTGGCTGTCGAGCTGAAAATTAACCACAGCGGCGCGCTTCCCGGTAAGATGATCCTTCAGTTCGGTACGGATAAAGTGAAGAAGCCGTATGATGGACAAGATATGTATTTATATTATATCAATAACGGACAGTACGAATATCTTGGCTCAGTTAAGGTGGCCTCGGACGGTACTATAGAACTGCCGTTTACACATGCATCAGAATATCTGCTCACCGCGAAACGGATTCTCACCGATATCGACGGCAACTGGGCATATGACAACATCATGAGCTTGGTCGGACTCGACGTTGTAAATGGATATGACGGACTTTATCATCCGGATTCGAACGTGACAAGAGCCGAGTTCGCGAAAATGATAGCAACCGCTTTCGATTATAAGGCGAACGCTTCTCTTACAGCGTTTTCCGACGTATCAAGCAGCGACTGGTATTATGAATATGTTGCGGCACTCTGCAAAAATGGAATCATGCAGGGCAAGGGTGATGGCACCTTCGGAGCGTCAGAGTGCCTTACAAGAGAGCAGATGGCAACAACAATATACCGTGTGATGCAGGACAAGAAGTACAATCTAGCCAATTCCAAGAACTATACAGGGCTGAATGACGAGGCAACGATAAACAGCTATGCTCTTGACGCAGTTAAAGCACTGTTTGAAAAAGGAATCATCAACGGTGTGGGAAATAACTACTTCGCTCCAAAGACATTTGCATCTAAGGCTCAGGTTGCTGCAATTCTTGACAGGTTGCTAACTCAAATCGGCTAAACGAATTACTATGGATATGGGCAATGGGCTGAAACGACCCATTGCCCATATCTGCCACATAATGCCGCTTAGCATTTGCTAAAATGACCCTTGTTTTAACATACATATTAATCTTGATTGATCTCTTCAAATAGTCACTTTTCCTGCGCGTAGGTTTTTTAAATATATTGAACAGCGAACTCAGATGTGGTAAAGGATCTCCGTGGGAAAGTTGCTAGGACGTCGATTGAAATAAATTTGATTATACTGAACGCCTTGAAAATGCAGTAATTCCGAGTATTGAAATTCTTTTATGGTAACGTTTTTTTCGGCACTATTTTGTTGTGATCGGATAATATGTTAACAGGCTTCCTTTGTTAGTACGGCAGAAATACGAACAATGAAACTCCAATATGTCTTGTCCGAATTATTGTTGAGTTGAAGTGTGGTAGCCATCTCACCGATGGAATCAAGTCGCACGCGTTTCGAAAGGAACTACTGAAAATGGATGTTTACATTGTTGATAGAGAAAAATTATCGTCCTGTGAGGATAAGCGTTATCAAGTTATGTACAAGGCGGATTATGGTTTGTATCATCTGTTTCCCGGAAAGTTTATGTCACTTAATGAAGCAACTCAATTGTGTGAAGAGAACGATTTCGAGATTGTAAAGACCGGCACTGTTTGTGAGTGCGTTGCTCTGTAAATAGTTTTCCCTCGTTCTCGTTGATGTATGGTAACAGTAAAGAGAATTAAATTATAAGCTTATATGTTAATTCAAATAGTGGACTGCGTCGAAAAAAGGCGAGAGGGCGTGTATCACCATATGCATAAGAATTCGGAATCGTCAGCCAAACATCTTGATGCATCTTGTACCGAAAAATCTGCGCGAGTTATACCCTGTTGTCAGATACTTGCGCGTTCGGCCGTATGAACCTCCAAAACCGTAGGCCGAGGGTTCGATCCCTTCTGCTCCTGCCATAAAAAGTCCGCAAACCCTTGGAATTACCAGCGCACTGAAAAAGTCCGACTCTCAAACGAGAGTCGGACTTTTTCGCATGTTTATGGTATAATTAAGCGTAAAGAGAAACGCTGGGGGAATTCGGAATGCTTAGAGATAATAGTCAGATGAAGCTTGCGTTATCGCAATATCAGGGACTATATGACATTGTTGTGCCAAAAGATCATGTATTGCGAAGAATCAAGGAGAACATAGATTTCAGCTTTGTAAATCCGATGCTGCGGAAACAGTATTGTGAGAATTTCGGTCGCCCAGCCAAAGAGCCCGAGATGATGTTCAAACTGATGTTTTTGAAGAAGCTGTATGATCTGTCGGATGAGCGGTTGATAGGAAGCGCACAGACAGATATGGCATACAAATATTTTCTGGATATGGACCCGGAAGATGAAATTATAGACCCCAGTCTGCTCACAAAATCCCGCAAAACACGTATTACAGAGGATATTCTTGAGGAAATGCTGAAAGAAACCATACGTCAAGCGATAGAAAAGAAGCTCATCAAGTCAACGGCAATAATTGTGGATTCCACTCACACGAATGCGTCGGTGCGGCCAAAAACAGTAACCCAGGTTTTGCGGGAACTGAGCAAACAACTGCGCAGTGAGATATATCGGGAGATGGTGGAGCTAGCTGAGAAATTCCCTGAAAAGCCAAGCGCAACTGCAGAATTGGCGGATGAAATTGAATATACACGTCAGTTACTCGAAAATGTGGGTACGGAAATACTGCAAAGCGAAAACGCCCAATTAATTGAGCTTTATGAACGCATCAAAGAGCTATTGGAAACAGACCGTATTCGAGAAATCCGCTCCAAGGATGACGAGGACGCTCGTTTTGATCACAAAACGCCTACCAGCACATTTTATGGTTACAAAAACCACTTTGCAATGACAGAAGAAAGAATTATTGCGGGAATTGAAGTCACGAGCGGAGAAGCGTCCGACGGCAAGCAGTGACCTGAACCCGAAAAACTAAACCAATAGGAATGTTAGTCACGAAATGATATAATAAAAAACAAGGACGTGATTGACATGAAAACGAGATTCACAGAAGAGCAAATTATCAAGGTTTTGAAAGAGCACGAAGGCGGAAAACGAGCAGCAGATATTGTACGCGAGCACAACATTACCGAACAGACGTTCTACCGCTGGAAGAGCAAGTACGGCGGCATGGAAGTCAATGAGGCAAAGCGCCTTAAGCAGCTTGAAGAAGAAAACCGCCGGCTTAAAGAGCTGGTTGCGGACTTGTCTCTGGACAACCGCATTTTGAAGGATGTGCTCTCAAAAAACGGATAAAGCCTGCCGACAAGCGTGAAATCTCCTGTAGAATACAGGAAGAATACCAAATCAGTGAGCGCCGGGCGTGCAGGCTTATGGAATTAAGCCGAAGCAGTAAAAGATATGTACCCGTTGAAAAGACCGAGGATGCTCTTATAACGGAGCGCCTTATGGCCTTGTCCGCAAGGTGGAAGCGATTTGGCTATCGTCGACTGAATGTTATGCTTGAACGGGAAGATATTCATATAAATCACAAAAGAACCTATCGGCTTTATAGAGAAGCTGGTTTAAGCCTCAAGAAACGCAGCAAGAAGAAAAGATACGAAAAGCGCGGAATGCCGGACAGAACAATATCTGCGCCGAACCACCGCTGGTCCATGGATTTTGTCAGCGACCGTACCCGCAACGGCGGAAACCTACGCATATTAACACTGATTGATGAAGCAACCAGAGAGTGTCTGGCCTTGGAAGTAGATACATCTCTGACTGGACGAAAAGTAGCCGCCATACTTAATAGGACCGCTCTGTTCCGTGGCCTGCCGAAAGAAATGCTGACGGATAACGGCTCTGAGTTCACGGGAAATGTTTTAAACGCATGGGCACACGACAGAGGGGTAGAACACGTCTTCACCGACCCGGGCTGCCCTACACAAAACGGTTACATAGAGAGTTTTAACGGGAAACTGCGAGATGAGTGTTTAAATCAAAACTGGTTTTCCAATCTATACGAAGCGAGAGATATTATCGAGCAGTGGAGGATGGAGTACAATCATCTGCGTCCCCATTCGTCACTCGGCAACCTTACCCCAGAGGAATATGCAGCAAAGCTGGCAGGAAGTTACTAACATTTCACCTGGTCGAACTTTGGGGGCAGGTCACGAGTCATCGCAAAGCAAAGCAGTGCTCAATTATACGCTCAGCATGCCAACAACCTGTGGAAACAACGGCATTGGCATGAGTGGATATTTCGAAAAAGTAAGTTTTGAAGAATTTCCGAGTCGTTTGTACATAAGGTGGCGTGGTTGCTTGAAAGCGTTAAACGCTGACAATATTGAGGCCATTTATATTTTGGCTCTGTAAGTAGGTGTGATACTATGAAATTTAATGTTGCTGTCAGTGGCGCAGTCATTTTATCTGCGCACAACGGATATAAGCCGTTTATAGGTTCAATCGGTGTTAAGGAAAGTCGAATCGTCTGGGTCACAGAAAAGAAGATTCAGCCTTCGGAATGTGAGCTCTGGCTGGAGGGTACGGATAGGATATTGATGCCGGGGCTGGTTAACGGACACTGTCATGGGGATATGACTCTAGCCAGGGTCATGGGAGACGATTTGACCCTTATGGAGCAAAATCGGCAGTTTGCGGACAGCAATTGGTTTTACTCAATAATAAATGACGAAGACCGCTATTTTTCACGTCAGCTTACCTACTGTGAGGCCCTGCTGTCTGGAACCACTTTCATCATGGAAAACATGTACTGGGGGCTTGGCGAACGATTGGCACAGGCTATGTCCGAGGTGGGCATTCGTGGCGCGCTGGCAGAGGATATCCGCACAGATTTCGTAGATTCCGACCGGTTTATCCCCGATGAAAAGATTGATATATTCCGCCGCAGTTGTGAGGAAAAAGGTCTGATTCCTGTAATAGGGAGCATCTCTGAAGAGAATTTCACTTCGGATCGACTGCAATATGTAAAAGAGAAATGTGCACGATTCGGCCTTCTGCAGACCTTCCATATGGCTGAAACGGCGTGGAGGCAGGATTTGGTTCGGGAAAGATTCGGTACGACCTCAGTATCTTTCCTGCGGCGGAATAACATTCTTGGACCGAACGTGATCGGATCCCATGTGGTATATACGGATGACGACGAAGTTCGTATGCTGGCGGAGTCCGGAACTGTTGTGGTAAATACGCCGCTATGCGAAATGAAGATCGCAGACGGCATAGCGAATATTCCAAAAATGGTTCAGGCCGGAGTGACAATATGCTTGGGCACCGACGGCGCAATGTGGAACAACTCCTCCGATTTGTTCCACGAGATGAAGGGAATGTCTTTGCTACATACCGTCAATAGTGGAATCCGAACTTTAAATGTAACGGATATTCTGGATATGGTAACTGTCAACGGAACGAAAGCCTTTGGTCTTGAAAAAGACTATGGAACTATCGAAGAAGGTAAAAAAGCAGATTTTATCTTGATACGGACAGATGCTCCGCACATGCAGCCTCTCCGAACCGGCCTGTGTGAAAATGTAACTTCCAATATAGTGTTTTGTGCCACAGGCAATGATGTATCAGATGTTTTCGTCGATGGCAGGCATGTGGTCGAAAACGGCGCATTGAAAACCATGTCACTGTCCAACATCCTAAAAAAAGTTCAGTCTGCATCCGAGAAAATTGCTTGCAATATTCAATCGAAACAATTTGAACTGCGTCGAAAAAATGATAGTGGGCGTGTATCACCATATGCATAAGAATTGGGAATCGTCAGCCAAACATCTTAATGCATCTTATACCGAAATATCTGCACCTGTTGTGCCCTGTTACCAAGCGCTTGCTGGTTCAACCGTGTAGACCTCCAAAACCGTAGGCCGAGGGTTCGATCCCTTCTGCCCCTGCCACAAAAACCCTTGTATTCGTTGAGAATACAAGGGTTTTTATTTTATTAAATTCACTCTAATTTAAATAAATGTTCAAGCGTTGTTCAAGACAGCATAAAAACGAGGCAGATAAGACCATAAAATGGTCTGTCTGCCTCGTTTTTAAAGTTGCCTTTCGCTCATTAACTCTCTTTAATAGAGTGGGCGTCAGCATATTATCCAGAGCGTCAGTAGCAATGGCATAGTTTTTGACAGCAAAAAGGAGTCGAAGCGTTACGATGAGCTAATGCTTTTGCTTAAGGCTGGAGTGATAGTCGACCTTCGTCTATAAGCTAATTTCACTCTCCAAGAGGGCTACTAACACTATTTCTTTGTGCAAAATTGGGGGATGAACAGTAACGAGTTTTAAGAGACTTGTTTTCCCGATAAAAAGGTATATGGCTCAACCGTTATTGACCGAACTGCTTTCAATGGCGAACTCCGCCAAGATGGCGTAAGGCGTTTTGGATTCTGTTTCGTTGCCAGCTGAAATATAGGTAACGATTCGGTAAGTTCCTGCCTCAAGAACATCCTTCAGCATATCCGGCGTAAGAGTATACGTCTCACTTTCTCCAACAGCAAGGCTGATAGCAATGGTAGTGAATCCCCTTCCTTCCGAAAAAGGTACGGTTTTCCAGTTCTCACCTACCTGCTTGATAATGGAAAAACCTTTACCGCACATAACGCCGCCCTCCATTTTATTATTGGTAAGTTTGGCGGTAATTGCCTTGAACATCGATTGGTAAGACGCAGCACCGGCTATAAACGATATCTGATTATTATTAAAGCTTGCAGAGTGGTCGGTTTACGGCGGCAATGAAGCATTATCGCTGCCCGGGTTGGTCATAAGCCATACGCCTACAGCAACAACAGCAATCACTGCTATGATAACTATCCCAAATGCGGGTTTCTTGTAATTAAGCACGTTCTGGATTCTTCCTTGAACGTTTCCCTCCCCAAAAGCTAGAGGGCTGCAGTTCAAAATATGCGCTTCCGTTGCCAGCGACAGGAGCGATAAGGAGTAGGCCTTTTTAATATCGCCGCCAATCTCTTTGATAACGCGCTCGTCGCATGAAAGCTCCATATCCGAACTCATCATAATAAAGGCAAGCCACACTAATGGATTAAAGCAGTGGATGCTTAAAGCAAAAAAGGCTAAGGACTTGATGATATGGTCATACCTGCGAATATGAGTCTTCTCATGCTGGACGATATAGCCTTTTTCGTCCGGTGTCAGACCATCCGGAATAAATATGTGTGGTCTTAAGATTCCCAGCACGAGTGGTGTCCTTAAGTTGTCGGTTTCGTAAATATTTTCTTCGAGATACAGCGCATTTTTAAAGCGTTTTTTAAGGATATACATTTATGTGACACTATAGATCAGCATCCCAGCAATGCCAATAAGCCAGATAACTCACAATAGTGGAATCACAGAATTACCTACAGTTTTCGGCTCTGAGAGACCATCGCCGGAAGTAATCATATAGCTGCCACCATCATCTGCATTAATTGATGTTCTTCCAGATACGACAGCCAGCTGATATTCTTTGGTATTATCGTGGATAATCTTAGTCTCACCGAAATAATCATTTGTCCAAGAAGACACAAATTCACCGTTGCTCAATCCTGATGGGATAACTGAGACTGGAAGGATCAGTGCAAGCGGACACAAAAGGCGAAACAAAGCGATACTCCACAATATGTATGATATTACTTTAGGAACTCTTTTAAGCAGTAGTCGAAGAAGGATAATAGTAAGAATAGCAAAACTGGCAGTTAAGCTCATGTTCAAAACGGTCAGAAATTCAGGCTATGCAGAACCGTAAAAATAGTTATAAAATTTAATCCCGACGTGCTGCCAATGTAAAAGCATAGGCATTTTTTGAGTTTAAGTAAAGAAAATGATATAGATATCAAAATGCAAAAGAGAAAAATTTAAATCAAATATGAGCAGAAGTTTAACCCAAACGACTTGTTTTTTCGCGTGAAGCAACAAAATAAAAATTACAGTATAAATCTACCAAGTTTCAATTGACACCAAAGTGAATTAGTGGTACTCTATAAATGAAATTGGTGTATATGTGCTACACGAAAAACATATGTGGTGCCGTAACCAGTTTTAAAGCGTTGGAAGTATAATCTTGCCTAATGTGGAAATGAACTGTATACGATTTGCCTTTTTCTGAACCAGTCGAAACGGTAATGAATGCGTGATTTTATAATACTGATTAGCAGGTTTACAAAGAGACTGTATCCGTCGTCCCCTATAAACAACAAGGTTGCAGGAGACAAAACTAATTAAAAGTTTTACTTCCATTGCAGCATAACGTCCTTGGAGAGGGACGTTAAAAACTACTACTAATAATAAAATACGAGGAAATAGAAATGAGCTGGTGCAAAGAGTTGTTCGGGCATGAGAAGCCTATTATAGCGCTTTTACATATGAATGCGTTCCCGGCCGACCCCCTTTATAAAAATGGAGATTCGATGGCTAAGACTGTTGAGGCTGCAAGAAAGGACCTTCATGCCTTACAAGACAACGGTGTGGATGGCATACTGTTCTCCAATGAATTCAGCCTGCCATACCAGAGTGATATTGACTATGTTCAGCCCTGTGGTATGGCGAGAGTTATAGGGGAGCTTATGAACGAGATAAAGGTTCCCTACGGCATTGATCTGGAGTGCGATCAAATGGCAGCGCTTGATCTGGCAGCAGCGGTGGACGCAAAGTTCATCAGAGGTACCTTTACAGGCGCATACGTCGGAGTTGAGGGCATCAGCAGTATAGATACCTCAAAGATTCTGCGCCGTAAAAAGGCGCTGGGTCTTGATGACTGTAAACTTATGTATTTTCTAAACAATGAGTCTGACGACAACATTGTACCAGTAGAATACCCGGAACTTGCCAAGGCAATAATTTTTGATTGTAGGCCAGATGCTTTCTGCATGACCGGAGCACATGCCGGCATAGAGGCCAACAGCACTCTTATTGAGGACGTACGTGAGGCAGTTAAGGGAAGGGTTCCTGTGTTTGCTGCCACAGGCTGTAATAAAGACAACATCAGGCATAAGCTCGATATTTCGGACGGGGCTCTGGTAGGCACCACTTTCAAGGCGGAAGGTGACTTTGAGGAGCATATAGACCCTGCACGCGTAAAAGAGTTTATGGATATCGTCAGAGAGTACCGCAAGGAAATCGGAGATTGAGGTTGAACTTAATTCAAGAAAGAGGTTTATAATATACCAAAGCCTTTTTTGCGGCAGCACACTGAGAATAAGCTACAAACATCGATAGAAAAAAGCAATAAAATACAGGGCCACATCTTGTGGCCCTGTATTTTATTGAGGGGAGCTAATTAAGCATTGGTATCAACCCAGCGGCAAGCTCTGAGCCATTGGGCGGCCTTTCTGGGGGCAGCATCCGGATCATCAAAGTACATTTGATTGTTTATCTCCATGGTGATGGTACCCTTATAGTTGTGGCGCACAAGAGTTTCCAGATAGCTTTCAATAGGATTGCTGCCCTCGCAGGGGAGAATATGGCCCTCAGGACTGCCATCAGCCAAATGCAGATGGTTGATGTGCCCAAAAGTCTCAAAATAAGTTTTAACGGTTTCGTTCCCGGTAGCCGCAGCGACGCAGTCCACACAGACGGTCAGATTGGGAGAGCCTACAGCGTCAATGAGCTTCTTCAAGGTGGCTTTGTCGTAGCAGAGGTTGGATTCATAGCGCTGAAGCTGCTCCATGATCATCTTGACGCCCAGCTTTTCAGCATAAGCATTTATTTCGATGAGAGATTCGATTGAACGTTCATATGCGGCTTCTATATCCTCGTCAAACAAGCAGTAACCAATCTGAGGAAAAAAGTAAATGGCATCCAGGGCCTTGGCGTCTTCCATATAGCCTTTTACAATTTCAAGGCTGTTTCGGTGTACGAAGGGATTGGAAGAGGCTAAGTTTATGGGGTAAAGGCAGATCTGCTCAGCGGTAAAGACTGATACCTTCAACCCGGTATCATTCAGCAAACGGCGGATACTGGCTATGCGCTTATCGCGTTGTCCGGGAGCAGTGGCGAAATAGATGTAGTGGGGAGCGCCTCCCCAGAGGTCCACGTACCTGAAGCCAGCGGACGCGATAGAGTTGAGCGCATACTCAAGACTATAGAGCTGATAGTTGACACTCATTATCCCGAATTGAGAGAACTTCAATTTATCCATATCTTTACCTCAATTCCACAGCGACCAGAGCTCTTCCAGAGCTCTGGTGTAGTTACCGTCTGGATCATCGGTGTCCTCCTCCGTTGTAACCTCAAGGGTAATGGGGCCTTCAAAACAGTATTTTTCCAAAGTGTCAAGGTGAAGAGCAATGTCCTGTTTTCCGTCGCCTAAAACAAGCTGTTCGTCCTCATTATCGTTGTCGGAAAGCTGAATGGCCTTGATGCGTGTTCCGAAACGGTTAAAGTAGTTTTCTAAAGTCTCGTGGCCAGCAAAAACAGCGCAGGTGTTAATGCTAAGCCCAAGCTCATCACAGCCTGTATGCTCAAGTATTTCTGCGACCGCACCGCTGTTTGGAGTCATACCGGAAATGCAGTGAGATACATTCTGAAGAAGCACAGTGACGCCCTTTTCCTTTGCATAGCTGCATAGCTCCCGAAGAGAATCACAGGCGCTACTAAACATTTCATTGAAGGGCTTATCCATGGCATTTTTGCCAGGATAGACGACGACTTTGTCACATCCTAACCAGGGAGCATTGTCGGTCTATTCGCCCATGACTACCACAGATACCGTGCGCTCCTGAGGCCCGTCAAATTCTGCAAGATATATCTCCTGAGCCGCACCGCATAAAAGTCTGCCGTCCTGAACGGGAAAAATACAGTGGTTACCGGAAACCATTGACTTGAGATGTCCAGTGGGGTTTCCGGCCATGGCACCGTACTCGTCGAGAAAACGGGCATGGTAATAATCCCCGTTCTCCGGGAAGAGCTTTGAGAGCTGGCCGAGAATGTCATCCTCGAGACATTCAAGCTTCTCATTTATCATGATACCGGTGGTGGTGTGACGGGTGATGATGTATGCCACACCATTTTTTATACCGGAGTCTGCCACCTTTTGATTTACCGATTCACTGATAGGGATAAGCTGGTTATATTTTTCTGTCTGGTATTCAAGCTCGGATATTTTGACCATCAGATTTCACCTCCAAGAAATTCAATGGCGTTTTCACCGAAGATCATGTCTCTGGTACTTTCGCGCATCTCCATGCTCTTGAGCGCCTTAATCATTCGCTGCTGCTCAAGCCTTGGTTCGTCGGACCCAAACATGACTTGATGCCGAAGGCTCCTATCAAGCCAATGTGGCCCCATGTCAACCTCAAGGCACTGGTGATAAAACTGACGTGGGTCGTCAAAGTAGAGCATGGCCGTGTCAGTGTATACGTTGCGGTATTTGAGCAAAAGCATACAGACCTCCCGAACCCAAGGCCAGCCGAAGTGGGCAAGACAGATACGGAGTTTAGGGTATTTGGCAGCCACTTCCTCGAAGAGAAGGGGATGAGCGTATTTGGTTAGGGTACCCGGTTCCATGGATACTCCGGAGTGGAACATTATAGGCTTATTATAACGAAGACAGGTCTCGTATATTGGAGCCATAATATCATCAGAGGGATAAAAACACTGCTTAGATGGGTGTAGCTTCAGGCCCTTCAGCCCCAGCTCAGTAAAGGCATATTCCAGCTTTTCAACGGCTCTGGGGTCGTGGGGGTCTACACTCGAGAAGCCTATAAATGCATCCGGTCGGAGCTGGACTAGCTTTGCCACCTGCTCGTTGGTAACTAGGGGCCCGCCCTGCTCCTCACTGAGGGCTAGGGGAAGAAGAAAAAGTCTGTCAATGCCGGAAATCCTGCGGTCAATATCCCACTGAACAAGGCTGAATTCCTTAGTTCTGTAAAGCCCCATTTGCTGACGGTTCTGTTCATACTTTTCAGGAGAAAGCCTCAACTCCTCAATAAATGCGGGATGTACATGTACGTCAATTAACAACTTGTATCGGCCTCCTCTCCCAAGGGTCAAAGATAGAGACTACTCCTGCGGAAATCCTTGCACCCTGCGCCTGACACTTTTCAAGTGGCCATCCCTGTAGAACGCCGCTCATGAAGCCGGCAATATAAGAGTCCCCCGCGCCCACAGTATTTTCGACAGTGGTCTTGAAAATGCCAAAGCTGTGGAAATTGCTGCCATTCCAAGCGAGACTGCCCTTATCTCCGAAGGTGGCGACAGCAACCTTTGCACCCTTTGCCACCTTGTCCTTAAGATAGGCCCGGGTGATGTCATCATCATCCTGAAATGAAAAGAAAGCATAGTCAACATATGGAATGGTTTTTTTAACCAGAGGATTTTCTAATTCGTCGGCATAGTCGAAGCTTGTTAAAGTACCGGACTCATGGATACGGGGAAGATGCTCTGCTGCGTTACCCCAGATAGAGGTATGAACGAGATCATGGGTACAGGCAAAGGCAATGTCCTCGTCTGAAAACTTTATATTTTCCATAACTCCCTCAAGATAGTCGCCGTAAGTGCGTTCCTTGTTGATAAGGTCCATATTAGAAATGGCAGTGGGCCCTGAAACCATCTTGAGATGGCTGGTGTTTATGCCCTCCATTTCCATTTCAAGAGCAAGCTGCTTTCCGAACACATCCTCGCCGGTGGTGCTTATGAGAGAGCTTTGAGCTCCCAGCCGCTGCATGTGGACTATGAAGTCCACAACATTTCCTGTGCAATAATACCGGCCCAGACGTGGGTAAATATCTACGCAGTTGTCGCCCAACGCTGCAACTTTCATCGCTTACATCTCCTCGTTTTATATTATTCAATAGGCGTGCCGAAGCCGAATGCACCCTCGTTCAGGCAGGTTTGCGCCGCAAAATTTGCGGCATATTCAAAGCAATGCTTAAGCGTGCCACCATCGAGACGTATGCCACGGCTCCAACCGCGAGACATCATGGCAACCATAAAAGAAGTGAAGAAGCTGTCTCCGGCCCCCATGGTGTCAATAGGGTCAACCTTTTTTACATGACCTTCATAGAAGTGTTTACCATCAAAAAGAAGCTGACCATGCATACCCATGGTGGCCAAAACATAACTCACACCCTTTCCGCTTACATGGTGTAGTAGGGCCTCAATGTCCTGACGGCTCATGTTTTCGCAGGAAAACAGAGCAAGATCAAGTGTTGGGCAGATAGAATTCAGATATTCCTCGGTACGGTATTCTTTCTCCTCGGAAAAATCAAAAGCCACCAGAGGGCCGAGTCCCATGAGCTTAGAAAGCTCTATTTCGGTTCCGGCATAGCAGTCGGAATGGATAAGATCAAAGGAGGAAAGATATTCAAGTTCTTCTTTACCAAGCAGCGGGACACCATGCAGATTATTCCGCTCGTCCTCTTGGACAAATACTCTGTCACCGTCTATAAGCTCAACATCGCAGCGCTCAGTGACAGTTCCGGACTGGATACGGCAGTGATCAGTTTTTACACCCAGTTCGTCCATGGCGTGCTGGATGAGCCAAGCCTCACAGTCTTCGCCCCAATAACCCAGATAACTGCTGTCTGCACCGGCGCACTTAGCATAGACTGCGAAGTTTATGCAGTTGCCACCGGGAAACATGAGGTTTTTGTTGATGTATCTGTCGACGACATTGTCGCCGTAACCTATTACTCGCATATTCAGCCTCCGTATACAGTACGGCCTGCAACAACGGTGCATGTTACCTTGACGTCCGAATATTCTTCCGCTTGGCAGGCAAAAAGATTACGGTCCAGAATGATAAGGTCTGCCCATTTGCCGTCTTCAAGAGTTCCTGCCTGTTCTCCGGCCAGTTCCGCTGTGTAGCCATTATGGCTCCAACAATAGAGCACCTGGGCAGGGGTCAAGGCGTTCTCCATCAGATAGCCTTCATAGGGCTTACCGTCTGGGAAACGGCGATTGCAGGCAAAGTTGAGAGAAGAGGCCAGATCTGGTACATCCAGCGGTAGATCTGTACCAAAGCTCAGATTGACCCCAGAATTCAGCATGGCCTTGTAGGGCCATATAGTCTGCTGCCGTTCCTTATTAAAACGGGTAAGACCATAGAATTCAGAGTACTTTGGATAGCAGTTCATTATCTGCACATAGCATACGGCGGAGGTTCCCTGCTTTGCCATGTGATCTACATCTGCCGCCGATATTAGCTCAATATCTGTGATGACATGCTTTCCGTGACACTTATCGTAAATATTAAGTATCCGGCGTACTGCTCCATCGCCCTCAGCGTGCATATAAAGACGGAAATCCCGTTTATCTGCCTCCAGAGCAAGCTTTTCAAGGGAGGAGTAATCAACTCTCGTTCCCTCATATCCTTCTGGCCAAGGTTCAAGCAGATCTGCTTCATCGGATTGCGCATCGCCGTCCACCATTATATTGAAGCCCATGAAGCTTATCATATCGCCGGTAAATCTTTTTTTGCACTCTGCGGCAAAGTCCATGTCCGCACCGGCACCAACGGGCTGAGATACAAGAAAGACCCGGTGCTTCAGCTCCCCGCGGCTTTCCATGGAATACAGTTCATCTGCAAACCCGCTATAGTTATCAAAGGCTATTTCCTTTATGGCGGTGATCCCTTTTGCAGCCAGCATGTCTTGGAAGTCATTATAAAAGCTTCTTGCAAGTGTGCGGTCGCGTATGATCTCGTTCAAGAGACGGTAACAGACCTCAGCGTAGCAGTCATCGCCGTTAAAGCCATAACGCTGACGGGCTTTGTCGTTCATCCAGCAGAGAGTGCGATCTCTATTAAAAATTGCAATGGGTAGGGAAGGGCGTTTTTCAGAAAGTATCTTTCCGCTACGTTCTTCTTCGGTCCAATCGTCCATGTTCAAACCGTGTCCACATATTAACCCTGAAACCCCGACGGCAACTTGGTCCAACATTTCAAGGGCCTGCTCCATATTATCGGCTCCGGAAGCATCAAAACCTAGGTGCTGCCAGACATAGCCGGTAAAGAATACGTGGTTATCCACAAAACCGCAGGAAACAGTATTGCTACCTACGTCCCGGATAATTGTGTCTGAAGATTTAAATTTATTATAGTCATCGCCGCGGCCCAGTTTCATGATGCGTCCTTCACGGATTGCAATAAATCCGTCGATTACCTCATCCTGTGTCCTGCCAGTGAAAATGGAGCGGGAGCGGATAATTAGTTCAGCTTTATTATTCATAGCGCTGCCTGACTTTCAATCTTGTATTAATATTCCATTTTACGGTAGTAGCGGCGGATACTGAGGGAATGTCCCCGCTTTGCCTCAAGTTGGATACTGAGTCGGTCAAGGATCGCGGTCATCACGATGGGGCAGAGCAAGGGGCGATACTTGCTGTTTATGCCGGGAAGCTCATAATCTTTTGTATCGAATATGGTCAGATTGTCAGTAACCTTTGCGGCAAAGTGCCTTACCCGCTCACACATATCTCGGCTGTTGTCCTCACCCATTATCAACATGACACTGGTGTCCTTTTCAACAATCTCCAGGGTGCCGTGGAAAAACTCAGCAGCCTTTACGGCCTTGGTGTGTATCCACTGCATCTCCTCCATGACACACATGCCGTATGAGTAGGTCTCACCCCAAAGACTGCCGGAGCCAATCAGGAGGTGATAGTTCTCGTCCTTGTACTTTTCAGCAAAATCTTCACAGAACCTGTCGCTTTTTTCTTTGACGGAGATAAGTGCTTCAGGCATGACGCTGAGGTTCTTGCAGAAGTCCTCATAGTCATCAAAGTCCCCTGCTTTGTTCATGAAAGCAAAAACCAGCATATAAAGCAGAAGATAGTCCGAATCGGAAGCGGAAAAGTCGTCCATTTTGTTTATGATGGGGTAATCTGCGTCCTTCGCATAGGGTACCTGATAACTGCCGGAAATGCATATTGTTGTGGCTCCCTTGCTGCGGCAATACTCAGCGGCGGCTACTGTCTCGGGAGTAGTACCGGAAGAGGAAGTGAGGATGCAGACTGAATCAGAACTCAGCTGATTATGACCAGTTGCCATAAGCTCGGCAGCGATGAGGCAATAGGCCTGTATATGGGACTGGGTGGTCAGGTAGTGCTCGAATGGAATGAACATGGCATAAGAACCTCCAGAGCCTATGAGAAAAAGGTTCTTGTAGCCTTTTACGCTGATAGCGTCGACTATTGCATCCACACGACTTTTGAGAGCTACGGTGTTTTTACCTGTCTTAAGATAGGTTTCCTTGTTAAAATTAATCATAATTCTTCCTCCTTGGGAGATATACAAAGTAATCAACTTCGTATAATAATATACCTCAGCTAAAAAGTACCGTCAATAATAAATAGCGACAAAGTTGAAAGGAGAAAAATGTGCAATATATTTGTGATGTCAAAAAGGTAAACGTACGTAATTCTTCATTTTTCTAATACCACTTTTCTGTGGTCCACAATTAGTTTTTATTGCAAAATAGTGGCTCACAGTGTATAATATACACAATCAAAATTAATACCATTGTTTAGTTTTGCTTATGATGACAGACAATGTGAGGTAAACTTTATTATGGGTAAACATGTATTGACTCAAAGTGAAGAACTCCGGGAGAAAATTGAAGAGTATATTGGTATACATGGTCTACAACCGGGTGACAAATTGCCTTCGGAGAGAGAATTCGCTGAAATTCTTGATACCAGTCGTGTTACACTCCGGGACGCGCTGATGCGCATGCAGGACGAAGGATGGATCCAGACCCGCCATGGCAGGGGCAATTTCATAGCACCGCCTAAATTTGTAGAGGAAGCAAGAAGCTTCATTTCATGCACCAGTGGATGGGAGGCTGATGGATATAAGGTCAACAGTACGGTCCTTGGCTTCGTTGAAAGAGAGGCCGGTGCGAAAGCTGCACGCATGCTGAACATTCCCATCGGTGAGGCCGTTTTTGAGCTGAAAAGACTCCGCTTTCTTGATGGAGTGCCTGTGTTTTTGGAGACCTCAAACATCCCCATAGTGCGCTGCCCGGAGCTTATGAAGTACGATTTCTCCCACAACTCGCTGTATGCGGTATTGGAAAACGACTATGGCATTAAACTTACCCAGCAGACGCAGACGTTTTCTATTACTCACCTGTCCGAGCAGGAAGCCAAATTGCTGGAAGTGGACCAGAATACCCCGGCTTTCTATATTACTGGTACCGCCTTTGACAGCAACGGCGTACCCACTGAGTATTCAGTTGCAATAAATCGCGCCGACCGCTACAGTGTGTCTGCTTGGCTAACTACCCCAAGCAGCAACTGAGAAGCCTGATAAAATGATATAGGAGGTAACAGAATGGTTTCAGACCCTATTTATATACAAATATCCGACACTATCCGCCGCAAGGTGGAGACCGGCGTTTACGTATATGGTTCCCGCCTGCCTACTGAAAGAGAGTTCGCTGAGAATTTCAGCGTAAATAGGATCACCGTCAGGAAAGCACTGAAACTGCTGGTAGATGAGGGATTACTTATCAGCAGCCAGGGAAGAGGTACATTTGTATCTAAGCCCAAAATCAATTCCGGCATGGACACTATACAGGGTACCTCCAGCTTTCTGACTGATAGTGGTTTTACCGCAAGCGCAAAGGTACTGCACACAGTGCGCCGCAAGGCAGGCTATTACTACAGTAAACAGCTGAAAATACCACCGGAGGACGAGGTGTATCAGATAATAAGACTGCGTCTCGGCGATGGGGAGCCGTTGTCCCTTGAATATACCACGATTCCCTTTGATCTATTGCCCAATATAGAAAGCTATAATTTTAATGTATTTACGCTGACCAAGCTTTACGAAAAGAACGGGATTGCACGTTCACGTGCTAGACAGATGCTGTCCATTGTCAAGCTCCACGACCCGCAGGCCAGTTTTCTGAACTGCAAGGAGGGAGACTATGGCTTTATTTCTGAAGATTTGCTGCTGGATACACAGGGCAGGTTCATAGAGTTTTCAAAATCATATTACAGTGGACGAAAGTTCAATTTTACATCTGTTATGGAGTGAATACCAATGCAGGAGATTACACTGAAGGGCGCGCTGTTTGACATGGACGGCGTTTACATAGACAGCGAGGGCTTTAACTTCCTTATAGAGCGCAGTGCCGCTGCATTGCAGAACATTGAGCTGGATATGGACATTTTTCTACAGACCGTGGGTACGAATGAAAATTGTATCAGGGAGTTCTATGCAAAAGTCTTTGACGGGTGTTTAGACTATAAGCAATTTTGCAAGAATACCGATAAAATGTTTGAAGAGTACATCTCTGAAGTAGGTGTCAATCCAAAACCCGGTGCAGTGGAAGCATTGAAAGTACTTAAGAACAGAGGCTATAAACTGTGCCTTGCGACATCAAATGATATGTCAGAGGCTAAGTTCCTTATGGGTAAAATTGGAGTGCTCGAGCTTTTTGATGCAATAATTACCGGAGATATTGTAGGTCCAAGCAAGCCTGCGCCTGACATCTATATTGAGGCGGCGAAAGCTGTAGGCCTGAGGCTGGAGGAATGCTTTGCCGTGGAGGATAGTTTTGCCGGTGTGCGTAGTGCATCTGATGCACATTGCGTGACTGTTATGGTGCCGGATATACTTCAGCCGGATGAAGAGATAAGCGCTCTTGCAGACATGGTGCTGAGCAGTCTTACAGAGCTTCCCAAGTTTGTTCAAGAGTATACAAAGAAAAAATGACGAAAGAAATGTCAATGCTATATAAGAATGGCTTCCTTTTTTTAAGGAAGCCATTCTTATATAGCACGGCAAACACTGACCTATCCGGCATCACCATTCCTGTCGATAATAATTATAAAGAACAAAAATGAAAAGTGGTATAAAAATTTCAGATAAAACTCACGACAGAATTGGCATACTTTATTTAATACCTCTTATGAATTAATTATAATAATATCCTGAAATCACAGATATTGCGATTTTATAAGCAAATAGATTTTTAAGCAGAGACTTGGAGCTTTTTTAGACCGTTAAGAATTTGTATACAAAACGTCAAAAATTCGCTTGGCGATATACACAATATTGTCAAAGTTTATTGTACAATATAGCGTTATTGACATTTGTATTTTACAGAGGTATTATAGTCGCAAGATTGGTATATCTTGACGGCTGTTCCAATAGGTTTTACCCTCAATAGTTTGGAGAGAAAGCTTCAGATACGGAAACTGGCTTGTTGCGTAAGGAAGGGAAAGATATTTTAGCCGTCGGTGCAATTAGAGAAAAAGGCCGAAAGTCTAGTTTGAGAGAATAGGGAGGATTGAAGTGGAAGCGTTAAAGGAATTTTTTACCACAAAGAGAATAATAGCTTATGGCTTGATGGTTGCTGCGTTTATCGTCGTTGCCTTGTTTGCTCCCCATGAGCAGATGAGGTTTGGGGAATACCAAGAACTTATCAGTAGCAATGACGGGGCGTTGCCTGAAGGCATGACGACTTTTTACGGAGCATGGACACTCCTGTTACCTGCACTGATGTTTGCATTCTGCATTCTGACCCACGGCTTTCTTGAGTCCTTCATCTGGGCCACCGCACTGGTCGTGTTTATGCGCTTCAGACTTGACTTTTTCCCTGCAATGGCCGAGATGCAGATCGGTGCTATAATGGATTATGATAACTGCCGTATGATTCTGATGTATCTGCTCATAGGAAGTGTGCTGGCTGCCGTCTCAAAGGGCGGCGGCGCAAAGGCATTTGCTGACATCGTTCGCAAAAAGGCCAAATCTTCAAAGCTTGCACTGGTTATTATTTGGGTCATGGATTGTTGTATCTCCATTGATGATGAGCTATCAGCATTCACAACAGGTACAGCAATTACCCCTCTGGACGACAGTTATGGAGTTCCTCGCGAGAAATCTGCTGTGATGGTACGTCTTACCGCTGTCGCTCCAGCCAATCTTTGGCCGTTGGGTGCATGGGTCGTCTTTGTGGCCGTGTTGCTTGAGCAGTGTGGTTTCGCAAAGTCTGGTCAGGGCGTTGTGGAATATATGAAGTGTGTTCCTTATATGTTTTTCCCAATTATCGCACTTGTTGTAGCCATTCTTTATGCTCTGGGAGTTATCCCCGATATCGGACCAGTGAAGCGTGCCGTACAGCGTGTGAAAGATGGCGGTCCTATCGCTCCTGAGGTCAAAATGAGCAAGGACGCAGCAGGCGATGCAACTGTAGAAAACATCGAAATATTCACGCATATTCCGCCACGTCTCATCAACTTTATTCTGCCGGTGGCTGTTCTTGTCGGCGTATCTATTGCTTACGGATTTAATATCATGGTCGGCATTATAGCCTGTCTGGCTTTCACCTTCGTCCTTTTCGTAGTTCAGGGTGTATGCTCTCCCGTTGAGTACATTGAAGATGTATTTCTGGGCGGCATGCATGATATGCTCATGCTGACGACGCTGTTCGCGGTTGGTGTCAACTTTACCTGCCAGCTTGGTGACATGGGTTTTGCTAAATATGTTATCAGTGTTACCTCTAGTTTTCTCTCTCCAAAGCTCTTTCCGTTCATCGTGTTTGCGGTATTCTCCATCACCGAGTTCCTATGCAGTTTCAACTGGACACTGTACATGATGGCGCTTCCGATTATTGTCCCGATGTGCAGTTTGATTGGTGCAAATCCTTACATATCCATTGCTGCCCTTATCTGCTCCGGTATCTGGGGCTCAATGGGTTGTATGTACTCTGATGGCGCAATGGTTGCAGCAGCAGCTACACACTGCGATGTATACGAGGCCTCTAGCTCTGCTCTGCCATATATGATTATATGTGAAGCGTTAAGTGCGGTTTTGTTCTTGGTGGTAGGGTTCGTCTGCTGAGTCTGAGTTTTTGAATAGTATCAACAGCATAGCGGCGGCAAACGCAAGTTTGCTGCCGCTGTTTTCCAATGAGCCGCAATATATAACCGGCTCGATTTAGATAACATCAGATGGAACCTTTGACTTTTTCCCGATGGGGCTTAACTAGTTCTGGCTGCATTTGTATGTCTAAATTGGCTTGACAAATTAGCAATTGATGCTATTATGGTATAAGAGAAATAAAAATTGGTCCATAATGTATAAATAAAGCTGCAAGTGATTGACTATAATGCGATTAGAATCCCTTGATTGCTCACCATGGATTACTGAAAAAGTAGTATGAGAACATTCCTCTTAATGTGCCTTATCTACAAAGAAACAATGTGTGTCATGTAGCATGTACAGAGACGGGAGTTTCTAATCGGTTATTTCGACTGTCATTTTAAAAGTATATAAGCAGTTAGTCTTTTTAAGGGCTGCTTGATTTTTCTGATTAATATTAACGGTTGGAGGAAGCATTATAAATGGCAAATTATTTCTTGGGTATTGACGTAGGAACTTACGAGACTAAGGGCGTTATTATTGACGAACGCTGCAATATAATCGCGGATGCAACAGCAAAACATGGCATGGAGAATCCAAAGCCTAATTATTTCGAGCATGATGCGGAAAAAGTATGGTGGCACGATATTTGCGCTGTTTCAAAGGAGTTGCTGTCCAAATCCGGTATAAAAAACAATGAAATAAAAGCGATGGGTGTGAGTGCGCTCAACGCCTGCGTAGTGCCTGTCGATGAAGAATGCAGACCCTTACGTAAGGCTATTCTATATGGTATTGATGCGCGTGCCGACGCCGAAATCGAATTTATAGAAAAATACTATGGAGATGAGCGATGCAATCAGCTCTTTAACGGACGTCCTTTATGCTCGTCTGACTGCATGCCTAAAATCCTATGGATTAAAAATAATGAGCCTGATATATACAAAAAAACATTTAAATTCCTTACGTCATCTTCTTACATTACGGCAAAGCTTACAGGCTCGTATGTAATTGATCGCTTTCTGGCACTGTCATCTTTCGCGCCCTGCTACAGGTCGGATTTGTCTCTGGACGGAGAGCTGTGCGAGGAACTTTATTGCCGGCCAGATCAGCTGGCAGAAGGAAGAGAGACTACCGACGTCGTGGGACATATAACAAAGACGGCGGCAAATGAGACCGGGCTTGCGGAGGGTACTCCTGTTATCACAGGGACGGACGATTCGGGCGCAGAAGCGATAAGTACCGGAGTTACTAAACCGGGCGACCTAATGATTCAGCTTGGATCAACCTGTTATATTATTTATTGTTCAGATAAAATGGTCACGGATGAACGTATATGGTCTGAGGACTATATAATACCCGGTACATTCAGCATCGATGGAGGCACGAATGCAGCCGGTGCGTTGACAAAATGGCTTCGGGACACAATCTATCCGGACTTCCTTGACAAGCAGGATAATACGGGCATAGACGCTTATGCCATGATGGCGGAAAACGCCAAAGATATTCCGGCAGGTTCCGGAGGAGTGGTTACGCTTCCATATTTTGCAGGAGAACGTACACCAATTAATGATCAGAATGCAAAAGGAGTTATTTTTGGTTTGCAGCTCCATCATACGCGGGCCCATATTTATCGTTCCGCACTTGAGGGGGTGGCTTATTCTATAGCTCAGCATATAGACATTATGGAGGAGCATGGTCTGAAGATTGATAAGTTAACAGCGGTCGGCGGCGGCACAAAAAACCCGCTGTGGCTACAGATTATAGCAGATGTTACAGGGCATACCGTTTGTACTGCCGATGTTACAATCGGCGCTTCATATGGAGACGCGATGATGTCAGCCATAGGAGTGGGCTGTATCAAAAGCTATGCCGAGCTTTCGAATTATATAAAGCCAGGAGCGGTGTTAGAACCGAATCCTGATAATTACAAAACTTATAAGCATCTAAAGGAGATTTATGGGAAGCTGTATTCCTCGACAAAAGAACTTATGCATAATATCTGAATAGCATAATTAACAATATGTCCAATTTGTCATGTTTTAATTGACAAAGCACGCATGGTATATGTATAATAAAAATAGGGGCAAATGGTAAATAAAATATTAGGCGATGGTGACGCGCTCGGTAAATTCAGACCTGGCGGAAAGAATTGAGAAATACACTATTTACTGCCTGGCGGCGGTGACAGGTTGCCGGTGAAGTATTGTTTTCATTCAATTCTGAACGCAAGAGCGACGGTCCTGCATTAGCAATTTATAGCTTTGCGTTACCGGATAGATAATAGTATCCGGAGGAGACAGGCTCGTAATTTGGCAGATTTTGTTTCCAAGTAAGCTTTGGAAGTCTGCACAAATGCTAAATGCGGATATAAAAGTGTTGTGTTTCTGTCTGACGGAAATCTGGCAGAGATTTGTTTTTTTGTTGCCCAAGACGGTATATCTCATGTAAATTAAAAGATGTAAAGAAGGAGATAGTTATATGAAAAGCGATGTTTCCGACGAAACAACGTCTTCAACTTCTGGCTTAAGCAAGACAAAGACAAAAAAGCTTGACCAAAAGACACGGACGGCAATAGGCTATATTTTTATGCTGATCTGTTACTTAATAGCGATATTGCTGGCTCCCGCAAAAGGGTCGTACTATGGTTTTTGGAGTGCCTTGCCGGTTATTTCGATATTTGTTTTTATACTGATGACAAAGCACATTCTGGAAGGTTTCCTGTGGTCCGGCATGCTGGCCGTCATCATCGAGTACCACTGGGTGTTCTTTACCCAGTATATTGAAGAGACATTCAATTCGGTCTGTGACCCCGATAACTTCTACACCGTATTGCTGTTTCTGATGATTGGCGTAATTGTGATCATCTTGAAGAAAAGCGGTGCAAGCACATACTTTGCCCGCTGGATTTCCAAAAAGGCTAAAAGCAGCCGTACCATGCTTTTAATAACTTACCTCGTCGGAGTTGCGCTTTGTGTTGATGACTATACGTCAGCGCTGGCTGGTGGTGCGGCTCTTTCCCCGGTAAATGACCAATATGGTATTCCGCGTGAGATGACGGCATATGCGATAAGGTCATCCGTAACGACGCCGGCGTGCCTTGCTCCAATCGGCTCATGGGTAATATGGACTTCGGCGCTGCTGGTGAAAAACGGACTTGCGGCCGACGGTCAGGGTATTGCAGTATACATGACAAAACTCCTCCCGTATCTGTTTTTCCCATTTACAGTGTATATAGTGGGCCTTCTGGTGATTTTTGGAGTTATTCCGAAATTCGGGAAAATGAAACGTGCGTATGAACGTGTGGCTGCCGGTGGACCTCCCGCTCCAATAGTTGATAAGTCTACATATGGGGACGAGGAAGAAGAAGTTGAAAAACCAACCGAACCTCGTAAAAATGTCAACCTGGTTCACTTTTTCCTGCCGATTGCCGCGTTGTTCATTTTTGGCCTGATTTTTAGCTGGAACATGATCTATGCTTTATTTGCCGCAATTCTTGCAACATTCGTCTATTATATCATCACAAAGGTGTTCACGGTCTATGATGCCACGAATTGTGTGTTTGAAGGCTTTTCATATATGACACAGCTCGCCATAATGATGGTTTTTGGCCTTACCCTCTGCCGTATATGCGGAGAACTTGGATTTACCGAATATGTTGTGAGTCTGACGCAGAATTTTGTAACTCCCGCACTGCTTCCGTTTATTGTATATATATTATTCTGCGCCACCGAGTTCCTTGTAACCTTTAACTGGACATTGTACTTGATAGCAATGCCTATAGTCGTCGCGCTGGCGACAAGTGTCGGCGCCAATGTCTTCCTCTGCGTCGGCGCTCTGGTGTCCTCCGGCGTGTTCGGATATTGCCTCGCTTTCTCCTCCGATGGAGGAATGTGTGCCTGCGGTGCCTGTGGTATCGATATCTATGAGCAGAATACGACTCAGATGCCGTATATGCTCATCTCGATGGCTGCTGCGGGAGTGGCTTATCTGCTGTGCGGAATAATTTGACCCGGACTACTTAATGGAAAAATGATTCGCGCCTCAACGAGACGCGAATCATTTTTTCTGTTTGCAAATAAAGGTAAGCTGTGGCATAATTAAAAATAATTGCACTATATTGATTCTCATCGGGTGAAAGGGACGGAAAATGGCTAACAAAGAATCATTGTATTTACAGATCAGCAATGTTATTCGCAGCAAGATAACACAGGGTGAGCTGCGTTACGGTCAGCGTATTCCGTCCGAACGAGAACTGGCTGAGTTGTATTCTGTAGACCGTAAAACGCTTCGCAAAGCCGTGTCAGTGCTCGTGGAAGAGGGTATTTTGACAAGAATGCACGGAAAAGGCACCTATATTAATAAACGCCAGGTGGCTTATGACGTCAACGTAGTAGATAATTTTGGGGAGATGCTTAACCGAAGCGGAATTAAACACTCATGCAGACTTTTGTACAAGGAAAAGCGCAGTGCGGGCCTCAAATATGCGGAATTATTGAATATCGGCGAAAACGACTATGTTTACAGACTCGTCAGGCTGCGTCTGGGCGACGGGGAGCCTGTAGCTATTCAAAACACATATATTGTCTATGACGTTCTTGAAGATGTTGAAGATATTGATTTTGATATGCATTCACTGTATGATGTGTTAAATCAGCATGGTGTTTATGCAAATCGTGTTAAAGAGACATTCCGCTTTGTTGAATTTTCGAACCAAGAGGCCAAATTGCTGAATATGCCTGACGGTAGCTGGGGATTCATGGTAGAGGATATAACTTACGACCAAAATCAGCGTATTGTGGAATATACCAAGTCGTTTATCAATACTGAGAAAATGATTATTGGGGTAGATATTGAGAATTGAAATAAGATATTGAAAACAAATTGGCCGGGGAGCATATCCCCGGCTAATTATTTTTTTGTTCAGTATTTTGTTTAGAAGTAAGATCGGCATAAAAATAAACATCCTGTGCGGGGGAAACCAAAATAACATAAGCGCCTGGTATGCCGTTCGCGTCGTACAGGGTTTTCTTTTCAAGTGTAACGGCTCCACCCTCCGAAATGCCAAGCCACTCTGCCTCCTCAAAGGTTGAGGTTCCAATTCGTATATCTATGGTCGCCCGTTTAAATGTGAGTTGTGGCTTTCCCTGCAGTATTTCGAAAAGAGGCATGCTTTCGAGACTGTGTTCATTAATTGATGCAAACACTCCGGCAGTAAAGTATACGGTTTCTATTGCGGCTCTTCTGGTATCAATTATATGAAGCCTTTTAACACTGTACAATTCTATACCGTTGGATAAATCAAGATGCCTTGAAACCGCTCCTTCGGATTTTATCTTCACTATGCTGATAAGTTTATATTTAATTTTGGATTCAGAAAAATCGTTATCATAAAGAGAAAAGTCGAGCAGATTATGGCAAGTACGCTTGCGCGCGACAAAGGTGCCCTTTCCCTGAATTATTTCCAAGGTTCCAACGTTGCATAGTTTTTTGATTGAATCGCGCAACGTCATTCTGCTGACATCCAATGTTTTACTTAGCTCACGTTCTGAAGGAAGTCTGTCTCCGCTCTGAAGTTTATTTCGTAAAATATACTCTTCAATTTGTTCTCCGAGGTCGGAGTTGACGAGGTCTGCATATTTTCTGATGGGAATCATCCTCCATTTACAAGAATATGGTAGATTAAATAAATTATATCATATGGGCCAGCAAATGACAAGTTTAAGAAGTTGTAAAAAAGTGTTTATAGATGTTGACATTTAGAAGGACAATGTTATAATTTCAATTAGAAGGTATAGATATTAATAAAATAGGACCAACTAATACATATATGGTCAGAACAGGTCCCTAAATTACCATTAAAGTGCTTTGACAGCGCTCATTGGTTTAAGAAATAGAAATTTCTATATTTATAAAACAATCTGTGAAAAAGGAGAAAGTGTAAATGTCAAAAATCACTATGTCCCAAGTGGCGATCAACAATATGACATATCGCCGCTGCAGCTTTGATTCCTTCTTGAATTCCGCGCAGCAGCTCGGAGTTAAGAAAATTGAGCTGTCAGGCTGCCATCCACATTTTACTATTTTTGAAGCGGCGGAATTCAATACAAAGGAACTGGCCAAAAAGATAAAAGATCATGGGATCAGCGTCTCCGCAATTGAGCCTGAGCAGAATTTCTTGCCTATCAACATTGCGGCACTCGATTCGTACCTTCGTGAACAAAGCATAAAACAGCTTGCTTTTTTCATCGAGAGGGCCGGCGTATTTGACTGCGATAAAGTTATTATATATCCGGGCAAGGCGTTTATGAATTACCCCCATTCAGAGGCGTGGAAGTATTCGCGCGACTCAATCGGAAAGCTCTGCGAGATTGCAAAGACTTATGGCGTGACGATCCTGTTGGAGGGCGTGTCAAATTTCATTTCCGACCTGATGATGGATAGTGCTACGGTTAAAAGAATGATGGATGAGGTCAACGCGGACAATATAGGCTGTTGTGTAAATTCTTCCGCGGCGTATGCTGCGCATGAAACACTTGAAGAGTACTTTAAGCTCTTTGGAAACAAAATCGGAATCGTTCAGCTTTCCGACAGTGTTGAGGATAACGAGCAGCTTCCGTGGAGCAGCGAAGGTTTACAGGATTTAAACGAGCATATCAATACGCTTCGCAAATACAATTATTCGGGAGATATAGCTATGGAACTGCTTGCAGAAGAGTTTGCCGGAGATCCGGAGGCAAGCTACATGGCAAGTATTGACTATTTTAAAAAATATTTAGACAAGGAGGCCAGAAATTGAAAAAGCTGAAGTTTTCGCAGTTCGGAATTATGTCTGTACAATTTCAGCAGTACAGTCTTGATTACTGCATGGATTCAATTGCATCAAACGGATTCAAGTACATAGATTTCTGGGGCGGCGCGATGCAGTATTGCGTATATGACACTCCGCCTGAAAAACGCCATGATCGTGTCAGAGAAATCAGACGGATGATGGAGGACCGCGGGCTTAAAATGTCGGTATTTACTGCGGAACAAAGTTGTCTATATCCTATTAATATTGCCTCGTCAAATGAATACGTGCGTAAGAACAGCATTGATATCGTAAAACACTATCTTGAAGATACAAAAGACTTTGGAGCAAGATACTATTTCATGCAGATGGGTTATTCGATGTTTGACGAGGATGCGGATGCCGCGAGAAAGCGCTCAATTGACGCGCTCAAGGAATTGACCGAATATGGTGAGAAAATCGGCGTGAAATCGGTTATGGAACAGCTGCAGTGGTATGAATCAAACATCTGCTACAATCGAGACACATTAAAAGGCCTGATTGACGCAGTAAATTCCCCGTATCTTACCGCCTGCGTGGATTGCGTTGCCATGGCAGCGGCGGGAGAAAGCGTCTCCGACTATTATAATGCCTTCAGTGGAATGATAAACCATATCCATATAGCTGATGGAAATCCGACAGGGCATAAAGTACCCGGCGACGGCGAAAATCCGCTTACGGATTATCTGGCAACTCTTGCTGAACATGATTTCAAGGGCACAATTACAGTTGAGATCAATAATCAGATGTATTTCGACAACCCAGATGCGGCAGTGGCAAAGGCCGCAAAGTGGCTCAGAAACTGCCCGGTTGTCGAGATGGATTGACAGACAGGGACTGTAGCAATAAATGAAAAGCAACAGGGCGGAGGTTAATCCCGCCCTGTTGCCGTACCTTAAAGATTTGAAGCCCCATAAGCCAGCGCCAGCAGATCTTCCGGCTTATTCAGCATAATGCCACCGATAGCTTCAAGGCATTCACAGCGGCCCCAACCGGCGAACGCAAACGGTATACCGGCATTGGCGGCGCACAGAAAATCGCAATTCATATCTCCGATATAAACTGAGCTTGTCCTCAATGCACCGGATTTCTCAAGATATTTCAAAATAGGTTCCGGCATCGGCTTATGCTGAGCAGTATCGTCGGCGGTAATAATGCAGTCGAAGTATTTAAGCACCGGATACTGGTCACAAAGCGGTTTGATCTCATATTTGCCTCTTGAGGTGACAATGCCAAGACGGCAGCCTGAGCTTTTCAATTCTCCGATTATTGCCTCAAGACCATGAAAAATTTTGCAATCAACTTGGTATTCGTCATAGAGCCTGTTCCAGTGCTCCAGTGAATTCTCGTTAAAAGGAATGTTGACAGACTCCAAGGCGGCTTTATCAGTATAGCCGAAAGCGGCAAAGCACGTTTCTAAACTGACATGACGCTGCTGTTCTTCCCAAACCAGCTTTTGCAAAGACGCCATATGCGCATATTTAGTATCAATCAGCGTGCCGTCAATATCGAAAATAAAGTCTTTATACATATATTATAAACTTTTGCGGTAAATTTCGACCTGTTTCATAAATTTTTTAACGCGTGCAGGGTCAATATGATTATTAAAATCTCCGTTAATTTTAAAGGTAGTGCCAACAAATGCACCGTCAGAGACAGCCAGCTTCTGGGCGACTGTATCCGCTCTGCAACCGGTGCCGCAGAATACTGGAACATCGCCGACGATTTTGCGGACATCGGTCAGCCACTCGGAGCTTGCTTCCTGCCCCGCGTAAGCTCCCATTATGCAGAATCCGTCCGGCCTGCAGGAGAAAATGACTGATTTCGCTATTGAGGTCAATTCGCGATTAACAAGATATTCGTCAGATTCGTTATTTAAGAAATAAAACAGCTTTAGATTCTTCAGACCCAGATGCTTTTTCCTTCTCAGCACTGCGGCAATATCAGGCTCGGTAATACCGATGTCACCGGCATATACGCCGGTAAACGTTGCCCGAACGTAGTAAGCGTCGACCGCGGCGGCTAAATCAATTGCGGCCAAAGTATCGGATTCACAGTCAATGCCGTAGGGAATCCGGATTTCGGGCATCAACTCTCCTATTACGCGGGCCATGGCCGCCGGACCTATATAATCAATATTTCTCTGATAGGGCAGACTGAATTCGTTTGAAAACAGGATACCGTCAACGCCGCCGTCCTGTAACGCATGCAAGTCCTTTCTTGCCGCTTCTACAGTTTTCCTCATTGAATCCCCTTCTTCGAACAAAGGGTCGCCCGGAAAAGCGTTAAGATGAAGAAGCGCGATAATCGGCTTCTCATGACCAAACATTTCTTTACACCAACTCATATTATTCCTCCAGATAAATACACCAAAATATTATTAATAAATACCAAGTCATCCAATTGCATTTATAATAATACCATGTTATAATTAAAAAATCAAGTGGCCAGTTAAGAAAAAGCAAGATTTGGAGTTGATTAAATGAAGAAATATCTTTTAGGTATAGACAATGGAGGTTCAGTTGCGAAATGTGCCGTTTTTGATCTAAACGGCAATGAATTGGCTGTGGCGAGCAAACGGATTCCAATAATTGAGCCTTGTGCGGGATGGATAGAACGCGATATGGATTTGATATGGAAAGGGAATGCGGAGATCATCAGGGAAGCCGTCAGCAAAGCGCATATAGTGCCGGAAGAAATTTTAGGCATTGGGCTGACAGGATACGGAAACGGTATTTGCCTTGTAGATAAAGAAGGAAAACAGACTTATAACGCTATTGTATCAAGCGACAACAGAGCAGCTGAGCTATGCCAAAGGTTGTCTCAGGAAGGTGTCCAAAACAAGATATATTCACTAACATACCAAGAATTCTGGTCGGCGCAGACCGCCGTCTTATTAAAATGGTTCAAAGAGAATAAGCTGGAAATATTGGAAAAAACAAGCTGTGTACTTTCAATAAAGGACTTTATAAGGATGAAGCTTACGGGCGAATACTGCTATGAACTGACGGAAGCAACCTGCTGTGGACTGATGAATGTACATACTCAGCAATTTGACCCTGAGATATTTGAAGCGCTGCAACTTTCAGACTGTATAGATAAGATGCCGGTATTTACGGACATTACGGGTATATCCGGCCTTTTAACAAGCAAGGCTGCTGCCGAGACAGGATTAATTCCAGGAATTCCGGTTGCCGGCTCCTGCTATGATGTCAATGCCTGCGCTCTTGCAAGCGGCGTCCTGGATGAGGACACTCTGTGCATGATTGCGGGTACATGGTCAATTAACGAGCTCCTCACGAAAACACTGATAGAAGGCGCCAATTCAATTGCGTTATCCTATCTGCCGGGTTACTACATTATGGAGGAATCCAGCCCGACATCTACAGGCAATCTTGATTGGTTCATAGAGACGTTTCTCAGACCTGACCGGCCTGAGGCGAGCAAAGAAGAACTTTACAAAGAATGCGACGATATGGTTTCAAGTATCTCTCCGGAGGAAAGCAGCGTAATTTTCGTTCCTTATATATTTGCGTCCGCAACGCATCCCGATGCACAGGGTGCTTTCTTTAACCTGACAAGCTTTAATAACCGAAGACATATTATCAGAGCTGTTTACGAAGGTGTCGTTTTTTCTTCGATGCTGCATGTGAAGCGACTGATGGAAGAAGGTAAAACTTTTTCAAAAGCGATACTTTCAGGGGGAATTACGAAATCAGAGCTGTGGTCACAGATGGTTTGCGATGCTTTTCAGATACCTCTTGACGTATCCTCCGCTTCGGAGCCGGGAGCCCTTGGTGCGGCAATATGTGCCGCAATATCGGGCGGCGCTTATGCCGATTACGAGGAAGCAGTGGAGAAGATGGTTCATCGCAAAAAGACCTATTTTCCAGACAAAAGTAAAAAAGACATTTACTTCAGGAAATTTGAGGCATATGAAAAAGCTTTGTCATCTCTAGACGCATTTTATACCGTAGAATAGAAGGAGAAGCCCCGATGATACAAATTGTTCCATCCATTGCCTCTGCAAATTTGCTGGAAATAAAAGCAGAGATAAAACGAGCGAGCAAAATCGGATTTCTGCATCTGGATATAGAGGACGGAAATTTCAGCCCTGATATTACTTTCGGTATTGACATGGTAAGTGAGATTGCAGGAGCAACAGACGCAAATCTTGACGCCCACCTTATGGTAACGGATCCTTTAAAATATATTGAACCACTGTGTAAAGCCAATGTCAGCCGTATAGCGGTTCATATTGAGTCCACGCTTTATCCGTCTGAAACGCTTTCTTTGATTCACTCTTACAATAGAAAAGCTGGGCTTGCGCTGAACTACAAGACGGATGTAAGAGAGCTTGAACCATATATTGACCAGATTGATTATGTTTTGCTGCAAACCTGCGAAGCGGGCGATTCAGATCTCAAATTCAAAGAGTTTTGTATAGAAAAAATAAAAAGAGCAAAGCGGCTGCTGCCGCCAAGCATTCCTGTTTGGGCCGACGGAGGTATCAACGAAGAAGTTATGGCACCTCTTGCAAAAGCAGGACTGGACTTTGCGGTGATAGGGCGGGCGCTTTTTGGCGCACCGGATTTGATGGAAGCTTATAGAAAAATGATAAGCAAAACCACGTTTAAGGGATGATAAGAGATGGGTTTATTAAACCCTTTGGGAATTTATGAAAAAGCGCTTTTCAACGGGCCGCTGGCAAGAAAAATGGCGGATGCCGCAAGAGCAGGCTATGATTGCTTTGAAATCAGTATCGACGAGACTGATGAGAGGCTGAGCCGGCTGGAGTGGCAGAAGAGTGATTTTGAGCTTTGCAGAAAGGCAGCTTCCGATAACGGCTTGCAGCTCTTTTCGGTGTGCCTAAGCGGGCACCGCCGCTTTCCTTTGGGCAGTGCCGATAAAGATATTGAAAACAAGGCGATGCAGATTATGAGCAAAGGCGTCCGATTCTGCAGCGAGTTGGGTGTCCGTGTTCTGCAGATAGCCGGGTACGATGTTTTTTATGAGACGGAAACGGCTGATACCAAATCAAGATTTCTGGAAAACCTTGAAAAAGGGACAAGGATGGCCGAGCAAGAGGGAATTATGCTGTCAATTGAGCCGGTCGAAAAACATATTACCTCAGTAAAAATGGCTATGGATATAGTCAGGAAAATTGACTCGCCATGGCTGACAGTATATCCGGATATTGCAAATCTCTATATGATGGGTTTCGACCCGTTGGAGGAGCTTAATTTGGGTAACGGCAAAATAACCGCTATTCATATGAGAGAGGCACCGGATAACGAATATATCCCGTTCGGCAAAGGCGTGATCAATTTCGAAGAAATATTCAAAACCCTGCAAAGAAATAAATACTCCGGACCGCTGGTCGTGGAGCTCTGGAATGAAAATAACCCTTCCTATATGGAGATAGTCACTGAGGCCTGTGGTTATTTAAGACGAATGCTTGAAAAATACTAATAACGAAAGATGTGATTAGATGTATGAGCTTAAAAAGCAGCAGATTATTGATTGCGCACACGAAATGATAAGGTACCGGCTTATAGCTTTATCCGGCGGCAATGTCAGCATGAGAGTGAAAGAAAACTGCTTTTTGGTCACTCCTTCGGCGATGAAATATGACAATATGTCGACTGAGGATATCGTTTTGGTAGATGAAAACGGAAAAACAGTGGAAGGGATCAGAAAACCGTCGTCCGACTTAGGGGCTTTGCTTTATATTTTTAATAATAAGCCGGAAGTTAATGTAATTATACACACGCATCAGCCATATGCAACGGCGGCCGGATTGATCGGGGACAAGCTGCCGGCGTGTTTAACCACAATAATAGATACTGCAAATGCAGACGTTCCGGTAGCGCCTTTTACGATTTCATCGGATGAAGGAATGGGGAAAGCAGTGGTTGAGCATTGTGGAAAATCAAATGCGGTTATTCTAAGTAATCACGGAGTGATATCCTTCGGGCAAAATCTCGATGAGGCGCTTGAGACGGCTGTCTATCTTGAAGAAGGCGCGAAAACGTACCTTATGGCCAAAACAACCGGAAAGATTAAACTACTTACAGAAAAGCAAATAGAGGATGAAGCTGCCGACCGGGGTAATTATGGACAATAAAAACGGCGGGAACGTCGTTTTCACTCGTTCCCGCCATGTTTAGAAAGATGAAGCAGCTTTAATTTGGACTAGTGTCCGTATTGCTGCAGAACCTGACCGCACGGTAGTTTATTGCATAGCTGTCGGCGCGGGTTATGGAAATACTGTGTTCGATGGACCGCCCGTCTTCACTGCGGCCGACGGCGGTAATGTGAAATGCGCTGGAGCCGGGAACAGAATGTAAAATGCCAGCTTCTTCTTCAGTCAGACGGGTCGTGCGAATATTTTGCTGCTGTTGTATAATCCGAAGACCGAATTCCGTTTCCAGCGTGGCATACAGAGAACGGGTGCCGTTGAAATCAAAGTTTATCAGACCGGGACAACTCGATACGAGCAAATAGGAAGTTTCGATAGCTATCTGAACTTCATCAATTAACCTTAGACGGCGCAACTCGTATACGAGAGAACCGAGAGAAACTGAAAGAGTCTGGGATATTTTCAGATTGGCTTCTACCTCAACAAAACTTAATACCGTGCTGCGAACGCTGTGCCCGGCCGCGTTCCAGCTGGAAGTGAAAGAAATGTGGCTTGAGGCGTCCTCATAGAATTTTGCGGGTGAAAGGAAAGTCCCCCGGCTAGGCACCGAATATATGCGATTTTCGCCAGCCATTTTAATTAGAGCCTTGCGCAGAGAGATGCGGTTAACTCCCAGTATTTCAGAAAGTTCACGTTCGGATGGCAGAGCATCATAAGCGCTAAGACTATGCACATCTATGAATTCCTCAATACTCTCCTGTATGGCCTCGCTTGTCAACTGAGTATACTTGCTCATTTTTCCAACTCCTTGTCACCGGTAGAGGACGCAAAGAAAACAATACGCTCGTCACTGTTATATATGCGTGTGCTTTCAACGACATTGCCATTTGCATCTGTGGACGTGGATGTAAGCAGGAATACATCCGAGCTTTCATCCAGATTAAGCAGCTTGGCCTGAGGGTTGAGTATCTTGACAACCTCCAAAGATTGTTTTTCTTCAACAATACAGATGTTATAGCTGTTATAGATGTTATACAAGGAGTATATTTTAAAGTCATATTTCGCGATATCGGGTGCGTAGCGTCGAGGTACAGCATTGTACTCTATTGCCAAGGGTATGCCGTCGCCATATCGAAGCCGTACGCATTCGAAAACTTCTTCATTTTCAGGAATGTCGAAAATTTTCGCATATTTATGCTTTGCCGGACGAAGACCGCTGTAAAGCACTTCGTTTGTTACAGCAACGCCACGGTTTTGCAGAAAACTGGAGAACCCTTCGATTACCTGCATGTTCATCGTCATCTTCGGCGCGCAGACAAAAGTACCCTTTCCTTGCTGCCGGAGGACGAGTCCTTCTTCCTGGAGAACGGAAAGCGCCCTTCGAACTGTCAGATGGCTGATACCATATTTATCAGCTAAATATCGTTCAGAAGGCAGCGTATCTCCAAAAGTATATCCTCCGTCTAATATTTTGTCACGCAGCAAATCGGAAAGCTGCTGGTATATAGGAAGATTCGTATTCACGACATACCTCTTAGTATAAATTTATAATTATTATTATACACCTTACACAAATATTGTCAACGATGGTTGTGCCATGAGCCAGATAAGCAATTTAATGTTGACATGAATACACCGAAGCGGTATAGTAAAAATATGAAATGCTATATAAGCTATATAAGTTCAGTAACATTAAGCTCTGCAGCATATGAGGTCTTGTCAGAATAGCTATAGATAGTAGGATAATGGTAGAAAAGCCACGGCCGACTGTCATGTCTTAAACCAAATATACAGTAACAGGAGTAATTATAAAATGCCATCTTCCATTGACGTAAAAAAACTCAGCGAGTGGTGCCGGATACCGGCAGAGAAATTGGAAAATCACCCTGATTCCAAGATTAAGGTTCAGGTTTTCGATCAAAAGAAAGAAGCCTTGGTGACTGCCGGCAATATGATGGCCGATGAGGTCATTGCAAATAATATTGCGGGCAAGCCTACAAAATGGGTACTGCCTGCGGGTCCTATGGGCCAGTATAAAGTTTTTGCCGAGCGTGTTAATCGGGAGCGCATCAGCCTTAAAAATGTCTATGTATTTCATATGGATGATTTTTTGGACTGGCAGGGCAGACCTTATCCTGAAGTTAACAATTATTACAGCCTGAAGGCCAACATGCTTGCTGACTTTTACGGACTGATTGACAAGGAACTGAATATTCCGGAGGAAAATCGGTTTTTTCCAAGTATCTATGATATTGATGCGCTAGACCGCAAGGTGGAAGAGCTCGGGGGAGTGGACACTGTGTACGGCGGTTTGGGCTATAAGGGCCTTGTCGCATTTTGTGAGTGTCCCAACTCACCATATTACAACATTACCGTTGATGAGTATGCAAACTCAAAAACCCGCATTGTGAATCTCAACGAAGACACGCTCATTTCCCTGAGCGAACGGGATATCGGCGGTTTTGTGCAGATAGTGCCACCAATGGCGATTACGATTGGATTTAAATCTATGCTGACAGCAAAAAAAGCTGTTTTTATAGTCACCACAGGCGACTGGAAAAGGACAGCAATTCGTATGCTCATGTTCAGCGAACCAACCGTTGAGTATCCTGCTACGCTGTTTCCAAAGTATATTCCGGAGGTCGTCGTGCTTACTGATACATACACTGCACAGCCTCCTCTAACAGATGAGATATTCTGATAGGAGAAAGAAATGAAAAAGATACCTGATATTATCGTTGTAAACGGCCATGGACTTGGCGAGTACTGCGATGTGAAGCAGATTCCCAAGTCGGGAGAAACCTGCATTGCCTATAACCGTCGCTTCGAAATGGATGCAGGTAAAGGCACAAATGTGGCATGTGCCATCGGACGGCTGGGCGGCAGCGTTGCATTCGTAGCCAAATGCGGCAGGGACCAGTGCGGTGAATTGGGCTATAAGTGGATAACAGATTCAAACGTGGACCCCAGCTACTACTGGATGGACCCCTCAATTGATTCCTGTCTGGGCTTATGTATCATTGCTGAAAACGGAGAAAACATGCTGCTGGACTTTGACAACGACCTGTATGGTGTTCAACCGGACGAAGTGGATCGCTGCATTCGAAAAATGGCGGGAGCCCGCTTTCTGGTATCCGGTTTCGGACAAGCAGTGGAATCAGGTCTAATAGCCTGCAAGACCGGCAAAGAGTTTGGAATGTACACGCTTTTAAATCCGAGCCCACTTCGCGATGGTTTAAAGCTGCCGGAAATGCCTTATGTAGACGTGCTGTGCGTTAATGAGAACGAATCCATTAATATGCTTGACCGCTCGCCTGAGGACGAAGTGGGCTGGGAACAGCTTGGAGCAGAACTGCGGGAGCGCTACAAATGCGGTAGCATCATTATAACATTGGGCTCGGAAGGCGCTGCTTGTGTTTCTGATGAAGGAAACTGGATGATTCCCGCTACTCCTGTGAACATGGTAGATGAAACAGGAGCGGGTGACGGCTATTTAGCCGCTGTCACCTATTGCCTTAGTTGTGGCAAGACCATGAAGGAAGCCATGGCTTGGGCCAACGTCTATTCGGCTTACACAGTCACAAAATCCGGTTCATTGGAACACTATCCATGGAAAGACCAAATTCCCGGCATATTTACCGCGCTGCATAAGGAAACACTTCTGTTCTAAAAAATAAGTCTATTTAATATGGAGGCTGCTATGTCTAAATTCTTTAATGGTATTATTTCTGAGCCGATGATTTCGTATAATCCCGATCGGTCTGTGGACTATGAAACCACAGGAAAGATTTTTTGCAACCTTGCCCAAAGAGGTGCGTCCGGTCTGTTCGTCAACGGCTTTGGTGATGAAGTATATTCTCTGTCGCTTCAGGAACGTCTAGATATTGCCCAATGTGCCCAAGAGGCCGTGAAAGGGACCGACTGCCTCGTAATAGGCGTTGTGCTGGTTACCTGTCTGAGAGATGCTCTGTGGCTTATCAAGGAATATGAAAAGATGGGTATCAAAGCGCTTTCTATCACACCGCCGCCTTTTTATGAGTTGACAGACGACGCCATGCATCAGTATATGGCCGATCAGCTGGCAGCGACGAATCTTCCGACCATAGTGTTCAATTGCCGCGAAATGGATGAGTTGGTATCCCCGGCAATGCTGGGACGTCTGGCCCATGAGTATTCAAATCTTAAAGGCTACAAGGATGCCACGCGCAATCCCGTGCACCTGACTCAGTGCATGGACGCTTTGGATGATCTAAAAGAAAATTTCAGCTTTATATCAGGTTGTGATGCTACTTTCTACATGCATCTGCTTCTGGGCGCCACAGCAACTGTCAGCTTTATGAGTGTTCCATTCTTTGATCAGATGAAAGACATCTATGACAACTTCATGTTAGGCGACTATGAGAAAGCTTGGCAGGCCCAGCGACTGGTCCTGAAGCTTCGCAGCTTCATGCAGCAGTTTCCGGATTCGGCCGCTTACATATATGCAATGAAATATACGTCGCGTATCGATGTCAGGGGAACACGTCATCCCGATGGTATGCTCCATATTCCACCTAAAGAGCTGAAGGCCTTTGATGGCTTGGTGGAAAAACTGGGTATCAAGCCGCGGCAGTAACGGAGGAAATGCTATGAGTCACATTCCGAAAATTGTCGTAATAAATGGAAATGGTATCGGACAATACTGCGATGTTGTACGTATACCACGCAAAGGAGAGACGGCTATTCCCCAAAACTTGCGTTATGCGCAGGATTCCGGAAAAGGTGTCAACTGCGCTATTGTAATCGGCCGCCTTGGCGGTGACGTCTCCTATATCGGCAAGGTGGGCAACGATGAGGGTGGAGTTCTTAACGAGAAGTGGCTTCAGGATGCAGGGGTCCATACCGAACATTTCTGGTTACAGGATAGCATCAAAACCAGTCTGGGTCTCGTTCTTCTGGCTGAAAACGGAGAAAACCTTATATTTAACTTTGATTCTCCGGGCAGTGACATAACCTCTGAAGAAGCGACAGAACATCTGAAACAGCTGCAGGGAGCGGAATATCTGATTACCGGTTTTGAGATTCCGGTGGATGTGGCGTTGGAGTGCGCTCGTCTGGGCAAGAAAATGGGTATAAAAGTATTTTTAAATTCCAGCCCAATTGAAAAAGATACAGTCCTGCCGAAACTGCCTTTTGTAGATACGCTCTGCATCAATGAGACGGAGACCCTAATCCTTCTAGACCGTGCAGAACAGGAAATTAACGACTGGGTTGGAGCGGCAAAAGAACTGAGTGAAAAGTATGAGGTGCCGACAGTTATCATTACTCTCGGAGGAAATGGCGCCTGTGCATGGAGCCCAGAAGGAGCTTTGCAGATTCCGGGCATACCGGTGAAAATGGTTGATGAGAGCGGCGCAGGAGATGCCTTTTTGGCTGTCACTGTGCAAAATCTCGCCTGGAACAAGTCCCTGAAGGAATCCATGGAGTACGCAAACAAATACTGCGCTTGGGTTGTACAGAAGACCGGCTCAAATGGCGTAATTGGGAAATACCTGACTCTCGGCGAAATGGACGAGGCCCTGAAGCGCTTTGCATAAACTGGTGAGATAGTTCTAATCAATAAATGTAAGTAGGAGGCAGCCATGAAAATTTCTTTCTTTACCGCGAGCATGCATCGGTATCCGCTTGAGAAGAGCTTCGAGATTGCAGCTCAGTACGGATATGACGGCATCGAGATATGGGGCGGACGTCCTCATGCCTTAGCTTCGGATATGAGACCGGAAGATATCCGAAAAATCAACGATCTTTCTGCCAAGTATAATTTGCCAATCGTATCCTTTGAACCTGAGATGGCAAACCTTCTCTGGAGGGATCAGCGCTGGATTGACGAAAGTATGGAGTATTTCAAACAGTGCATCGATCTGTGTAAGGCGATACACTGCCCATATATGGTGATGGCCGCGCTTCAGGCCGGCTATGGATACTCGACTGATGAAGACTGGAAACAGTTTATTAAATACATAAAAATACTGGCCGAGTATTCAGAATCCATCGATGGAGTTGTCATGATTCTGGAAACTGTGACACCATGGGAGGGAAACATCCTTGTCAGGTCCGACGATACGGTACGCGCACTAAAAGAAATTAACTCTCCAAAAGTCAAAGCCATGCTGGATCTGGCCGCACCCCTTACGGTAGGAGAGCCGTCCTCCGAGTATTTTGAAAAGCTTGGCAAGGATCTGGTCCACGTACATTTGGTGGACTGCGTTAAGGATAAGGAGGACCACCTGATTCTGGGTGACGGTGAGCTTCCCGTTGAGGAAGTGCTTACAATGCTTGGCCACTATGGCTATAACGGATATTGCTCGGTGGAACTGTTTGACGAGTATCGTACGGAACCTGTTCTCTTTAATCTCAAAGCAATAAGAAAGATCCGAGAAGCGCTACACAACGTAGGGCTTGAGCAGGGTTGATTCGGGATTTTGCAAGATGTTTAAGCGGGGAGAGGAGAGAAATAGAAGTCTCCCCGCATAGAGAGGGTGATAAGGACCGAAAATCTGACCGTCCCCATAGGCTTCATAGCTTCAATCGCAGTATTATGCCGTCTGATTTCTCATACAGGCTTTCTTTGCCCCTTAGCTCTGTGCGAGGAAGAATCTGGTGTAAGCGGAACCGCTTGTAAAAATTGATTTATCACGCTGAACACCCAGCGCGCCGATGTTTTTCCGGACACGGCTTGCGACGGTATTCAGCGACTTTGTCGGAAACCCATGATGATCTATCTGACAAATAAAACACTGCCGACCAGAATAGACGAGGAGCCATCTTTGCTTATATGATAATTCTCTGCTGCTGACCAGCAACAGACCTCCAGATTGATGACCGAACCTTGCTATTCGCTCTGTCACTGCTCCTGCATGTTTATCGCTGCCGGAGTAATAAGTCGGCGTTTTTTTGATGTGAAAGATGAAACAAGTATCTCTGGGCGTAATGAAGGCAATTCAAATATAGTTTGACAGGTTTCGCCGCGGTGAAAGTTATATCTTTAAAAAATATGAAGCTTTTAGGCATAGCGGGAGGGTTGATGTCGGAAGCATGGCTGATTTGTGCCTTAAGGCAAGCATTACCCTTGTCTGCGTGAAGAGTGCAATGCGGTATATGGTATAGATAGAAGAATACCTCTAGAGAAATATAAAATCGGCTTTGTACTCTCCGCGCTGACTAGTACATTGATTTCACTCTCAGTTGGCAAATCATTAAGGGGGCTAGTGCCATGATAACCAGAATTACATTAATACCGGAAGAGTTTTCTCGGCAACCGATAACGCTGGCGGAAGCCGGACTGATCAAGGTTGTTGCCTACCGTTATTCGACCGGAGTTTGTGCTCTTGATATTACAAACGGATTATGCAGCTTTACGCTTCTGCCCTTTCAGGGCCAGCAAATCTGGCGAATACGTTTTGACGGCGAAGACTTTACTATGAAATCTATATTCGATGAGCCTGAGGACACCTCGGTCTTTGACCTGACTTATGGCGCGTTCCTTATACATTGCGGGCTCACCGCAATGGGAAATCCTTCCGAAGAGGACGATCATCCGCTTCATGGAGAGTTGCCAAATGCACGTTATAACAAAGCGTGGCTGGAAATTGGAGAATATGATAAAGGACGCTTTATTAGGGCCTCGGGCGAATTTGTTTATCGCAATGGGCTGGAGACGTACTATGTCTACACGCCTTCTCTTCGGCTGAATGAGGGAGAAGAACTCCTTCAGGCCAGAGACACAATCGAGAACAGACGCAGCCAGCCGTTTTTGTTTATGTATATGGCACACATCAACTGGAAGCCGGTCGATGGCGCCCGAATCTTGTACAGCGTCAAAAAGGACAGCGACAATATTGAAATTTTCCGTGGCGATTTCGGGGAAGATATAGAGGCTGCTCGGGCTGAGAGACTGGACAAATATACGACCAGACTTCAGACTGATCCGTCCATAGGCGATTTGATTGACGGAAATTCTCAGGTCTATGATCCGGAATTGTGTTCGTGTGCGCGCTATTCGGCAGATGAAGCTGGATGGGCGCATTCCATGCAGCTGTTACCGGATGGCCGGGCCTGCTATGTCCGTTTTAATACCGCATATCTGCCAAATGCCCTGCGCTGGACAGCGCGAACAGGTGACGAGGACGCGCTCGGATTTGCCCTGCCGACCACCGGCAATCATCTTGGACGCGCATACGCCGTAAAGCACAAACTCCGTAAAGAGATAGCGCCCCATTCCAGTCTGGTACTTCGCTATGACTTCGGCTTTCTGCAACCGGAAGAAGCCCTTGAAAAAGAGAAACTTATCAAAAGAATCATATCTGAATGATTCCTTGTTTTATGCATAAAAAATACTTTTTGCATTTTCAGCGGAGGGCGCGCCGATGACTTTCTGTTGCAGATTAAACCAAAATGAGACTCCGATTTTCGATTCTTTCAATGCCTACGCAGATTCTGATTTGGTGCAGTTCCATGTTCCGGGCCATAAAAAGGGACAGGGTGCTGATTACGCGCTGAAAGAGCTTTTAGGCGAACGTGCGCTCAGATTTGACAACACCGCATTGCCGCAGACCGACAATTTGCAGCATCCACGGGGACCGATTTTACGCGCACAGGAACTGGCTGCAGATTTGTATGGAGCAAAGGCAAGTTTTTTTGCCATTAACGGTACCTCGGGCGCTATTATGGCCATGGTTCTCAGTGTTCTCAAGACCGGCGATAAAATCATCGTGCAAAGAAATGTACACAAGTCGGTCATGGCCGGAATCATTTTATCAGGTGCCATCCCGATTTATGTCCAGCCAATTATAGACGATGAACTTGGTATTGCACATGGAGTCACAGCTCAAACGGTTGAGGAAGCTTTACAGCTCCATCCGGATGCCCAAGCGGTACTTATAGTGAGCCCAACCTATTATGGTGTCGTTTCCGATATCCGCGGTATTGCGGAGATAGCTCATGCGAGAGGCATACCGCTTCTTGTCGATGAAGCACATGGATCCCATTTCCGTTTTAGCTCTGAATTGCCGGAGGATGCAATGTCTCAAGGAGCGGATATAGTAGCGCAGAGTACACATAAGACGTTAGGATCACTTACACAGTCCTCAATGCTACATGTGGGCGGAAATCTGGTTTCACCTGACAGGGTCGCTGCTGTCCTAAATATGATGCAGACAACATCCCCATCATTTTTCTTGTTGGCGTCGCTGGACTGCGCAAGACGTGACATGGCTCTTCGCGGAAAAGCTCTTTGGGATTATACGGTTTCAATATACCGTGATGCCCGCGAACGCATCAACCGAATTGAAGGTTGTTACACGTTCGGGCAGGAGCATCTTGAAAAGCTTGGAATGACCGGCATGGATCCAACCCGTTTAACTATCAGTTGCTGGGATTTACAACTTTCCGGCAGATACATGGAAGAACTGCTGAGTAAGCAATATCATATACAGATGGAATTGTCAGATTTCTATAATGTCCTAGCTGTGGGGAGCCATGGCGATACCAAAGAAAGCCTTGAAAAGTTGGAGGCGGCGCTAAAGGACATCTCTAAAAATCATATGTATTATAAAAATGAACATCATAATTTGCCTATACCCGCTATCCCCTCCCAAGCAAAGACTCCCAGAGAAGCTTTTTTTGGGCAGACATATAATGTGCCTTTAAATGATAGCGAGAACATGATTTCCGCAGAATTTATAATGTCATATCCTCCAGGAATACCGATTTTATGCCCCGGTGAGATTGTAACGAAAGAGATAATTGATTACGCTCACGCGATGAAGGAAGCAGGGCTGATTCTGACGGGTATGGAAGATCCTAAACTCAGCAAACTGAAGGTTTCCGAGTAGCCAAGTTCTTTTATTGCTTTGTTATATCGCTTGAACGATATGGGCTTTACTGCCATGCCGCGCAGTGTTGGTCTGCATAGCTGGTGGAAAACAAGAATATACAGGTTGATAACTAAATGAAAAATTGGAAATTGGACTGCGTCGAAAAGATGACAGTGGCATCCGATAAAATCATATGCATAGGCATGCAGAGAAAAAACTGCTTATAAAGACGTCCGCAGCGTATTTCCCCCCAAACATCTTGATGCATCTTGTACCGAAAAATCTGCGCGAGTTATACCCTGTTGTCAGATACTTGCGCGTTCGGCCGTATGAACCTCCAAAACCGTAGGCCGAGGGTTCGATCCCTTCTGCTCCTGCCATAAAAAGTCCGCAAACCCTTGGAATTCCTCAGCGCACTGAAAAAGTCCGACTCTCAAACGAGAGTCGGACTTTTTCGCATGTTTATGGTATAATTAAGCATAAAGAGTAGCGCTGGGGGAATTGGGAATGCTTAGAGATAGTGGGCAGATGAAACTAATATTATCGCCATATCAGGGCCTATATGACATTGTTGTGCCCAAAGATCATATATTGAGTAAGATCAAGGAAAACATAGATTTCAGCTTTGTAAATCCGATGCTTCGGAAACAGTATTGTGAGAATTTCGGTCGCCCAGCCAAAGAGCCCGAGATGATGTTCAAACTGATGTTTTTGAAGAAGCTGTATGATCTGTCGGATGAGCGACTGATAGGAAGCGCACAGACAGATATGGCATACAAATATTTTCTGGATATGAACCCGGAAGATGAAATTATAGACCCCAGTCTGCTCACAAAATTCCGCAAAACACGCATTACAGAGGATATTCTTGATGAAATGCTCAAAGAAGCCATTCGTCAGGCAATAGAAAAGAAACTTATTAAGTCCACAGCAATAATTGTGGATTCCACTCACACGAATGCGTCGGTGCGGCCAAAAACAGTAACCCAGGTTTTGCGGGAACTGAGCAAACAACTGCGCCGAGAGATATATCGGGAGATGGTGGAGCTAGCTGAGAAATTTCCTGAAAAGCCAAGCGCAACTGCGGAATTGGCAGATGAAATTGAATATACACGTCAGCTGCTCGAAAATGTGGGTACAGAAATATTGCAAAGCGAAAACGCCCAATTAATTGAGCTTTATAAACGCATCAAAGAACTATTGGAAACAGACCGTATTCGAGAAATCCGTTCTAAAGATGACGAGGACGCTCGTTTTGGTCACAAAAAAGCAAACAGCACCTTTTATGGTTACAAAAACCACTTTGCAATGACAGAAGAAAGAATTATTGCGGGAATAGAAGTCACGAGCGGAGAAGCGCCCGACGGCAAGCAGCTCCAAACCCTTATTGAAAAGTCGAAGACAAACGGTATCGAGGTAAAAGAAGTCATCGGAGATATGGCATTTGTCAGCAAGGATAATCTTGAATACTGTGGGGACGAAATCACATTGATTGCCAAATCCAATCCTGTGATTGCCGGATTGGCAGCTCCGAAAAACGACGGCTTTGAGTACAACAAGGATGCCGGGACCATGCAATGTCCGGCAGGCGAATTGGCCGCACGTGCGGATAAAAGGGAACTTGAAAGCGGAAATACTTTTTACAGATATATTTTCAGCAAGAGAAAATGTAAAAACTGTCCGTTAAAAGCTTCATGCCCGGCTGTTCGTAAATCTGAAAACACATACTGCGTCACTGTTTTAAACGAGCGAAATAAGGCACGGCTGGAATTCGAGCAGACGGAGGAATTTGTCAGGCGGCTGGAAATCCGATATCGAATAGAAGAGAAAAATGCTGAACTCAAACAGGCTCACGGACTGTGCACAGCAGACTCCGCGGATCTTGAAGCCATGCGGTTACAGACATTCTTTACCGCCTTCGCTGTTAATGTAAAGAGAATGGTAAAATTAATGGAGAAAAATGCGGCTTGATAAAGCCGGCTTTTTGTTTTCTTTGATTTTGCCGCTTCATTTGCGATTTAAACTGTAGATTAAACTGAATAATTATGCTGAAAACCCCTGCTTCAGAAAAAAGCAGGGGTTTTTCAGTGTGCTTAGGAATTCCAAGGGTTTGCGGACTTGTGTTATTTGTAGGTGAATTGTAAGAAGTGGAGTGCGGTGGAAAATTGACAGTGGTTTCTGATACCATCATATAGGTAGGAAAGGTAGGAAGCAAGGCTTGATAATGAGTGAATACTCTGTGCGGCGCATGATGCGGGAACACGGACTATATCCTGTTACAAACGTAAAATACCGTCCATACAGAAACGGAAAAACAGAGGGGCAGTATAGCAAAGACCTTGTTTCGTAGCACTTTCAGGTAGCTGAGCGAAACAAGGTCTGGGCAGGAGATATCACTTACATAAAGACAAGCCTCGGCTGGGTATATCTAGCAACAGTTATCGACCTGTACAACAGAGAAATCATAGGATACCCGCTCAGCAAGAAAATTGATGCTGAGCTTGCGAAGCGTGCTCTGTCAAATGGTTTGGCTCGAAATCCCGATGTTTCAGGAGTCGTATTTCACAGCGATAGGGGCTGTCAATACAGCAGCCGAAGCTATCCATATGCTGGAGCAATACGGTATCTGCAGCAGCATGAGCCGACCGGGCTGTCCGTATGATAATTCCTGCGCTGAGAGTTTCTTTGCCACGATAAAAAAGGAATGTATTTACCGCAGAAAATATGGATAAATTGTTTCTTGTGAATCTTGCCGACCTATGCCTCTGATCTCACGTCTACCAGTCCGGTTTTCTGTAGCAGGCGAAGGATGATGACCGCGCTCTCGGCGCGGGAGATATTATCGTTGGGGCGGAGCAGTCCACCGGAACCGACGATCAGACCGCTACCGACGTTCCACTTTGCCGCGTCCTGTGCCCATGTGCCGACGCTGCCTGCATCGGTGAAGCCCTCCAGACTGCCGGTCGTTCCCGTGTAGTCGGTAAGCTTAGCTGCACGCTGGAGCATGATTATTGCTTCCTGTCGAGTGATATAAGCGTCGGGGGCAAACCTGTTGTCACCCTTGCCAGCCACAAGCCCATATTGCACCGCCGTGGCTACCGCGCCCGAATACCACGCGGATGCGGGAACGTCGCTGAAGATGCTTGTTCCATTGGCGGGAAGGCCCAGCGCACGGACGAGGATGGCCGCAAACTCGGCTCTGGTGATATTTTGGTCGCCTGCAAACATATTTTCACCTATGCCACTGATAATCTTGCGGCTCGCCATCTCAGTAACAACGGCGTCATACCATTTTCCTGTGGTATCGGTAAAGCTTGTGTTGCTTTGAATCAGCGCATAGGTGGAGTTCGTCATGGAGTTTATTTTAGCATACCATTTACCTCCCCTTGAATACACTTCGGTCGGAACGTGACGCTCGGTACCGTTCGCTTCCACAACCACGGCGGTGGTGATGGTCTTTGGGTCAACACTGCTGGGAAGCTCAATTTCACGCTGGACATAACTTTCAAAGTTCTCGACGTTAACGCTCTTACCGTTATACGCAGCTGTGACGGTAAATTGCATGGGGGCAACCATCAGCGTGCCGTCCTTGATGGTAACGGCAGTTTTTGAAAGCTCGGCCATGGTGACGGTAAAGGTAACTTTAGTGGAGTCGGAGGCATCAAGTCCCGTGAGCAGTGCGGCTGTGTCAACTGCGTTCGCTGGGAGGCTGTAGTTAACGTCTTCCGCCTGAACAGTGAGGGTCATTCCTTTTTTCGCCATATCCTCAACATTTTGAACCATCAACTGTGCTGCGGCAGTATCAGTTTTTGAGGTAACTGGAATTACCACGCTGTCCTTGGCGCTTTTGAGCTGCTCAGTCATCTTATTCTGGTCAACCGTCACAGTAGTTGTTTTGTCCTTTACCTCGAATGTTCCCATGTCAACTATCTTGCCGTCCACGATGACAGGAGCCGAGGATTTGACTTCGCCGATGTACGGATAATAAATTGCGAGCGTAACTGCCACACTGGTGGCCGCCGTATAGTTTCCGCTCGCGGCAATCGTTGCTTTCACGTAGTAAGTTCCTCCGCTTTTTGGCGCGCCGCCGATGGCGTCAGCACCGGACATGCCCACAGAGGTCTTATCGGCATCTGTGCAAGTGTCTTTTGTGTAATAGGTGTAGGTAATAGCACCATCCGGTGTTGTGCCGCCCGTAACGCCTTTCACGGTTGCCGCATCAATCTCAATTTTCTTTCCGGTGTAGCTTTCTGCCTTGTTCTTAATTGTGATTGCAGGTGTAGCAGCAGTGATGGAAGCTGTACTGATGACCGTGTTGCTAGGCACCGAATAATTTCCGCTGTCCGTTCCGTCTATTGCATATGTAATTGTCAGTTCTCTATTGCCTGAACCAACATCCGCCGTGTCATAAGTTGCGCTCTGCACCGATACGTTTACAGCATCTGAACCCACTTTGTTTGTAATGCCGCCAAAGGTGATAATTGATTTGTCAAAGGCTGTTTTGCCGTCATAAGTTTTAGTCCAGCCGCCTGTGGCTGAAGGTGCATCAACTTTAATCAGCCGCGTTGCGGGCGTAAAGGTATAAGTATCCGTCACATCTGCTGAGTAGTTACCGTCAGTCGCCTTTGTGACGGTAATTGTGGTTTCGACAACACCTGTGATTGTAACAAAACCGGTAAGATCGTCCACTGTCGCCGAGCCGCCCGGGGCCAATGACCATGTCACAGCGCCTGTACCGTTGCCTCCCGTGGTTTCAAGCGTGAAGGTATCACCGTAGATAATGCTTGCAGGCTTTTTCGTAATGGAGAGTGGTGCTTGCGCGGCCTTAGCAATGGTAAATGTCCAAGCGCTGTCGGTGAGCTCAGTTACCGCCGCATAATTGTTGCCCTGTTCAAGGCTAATTTTTACCGTGTAGGTTCCTGCATTGGTGGGGGCATCAACAACGGCACCATCCTTATCATAATACTTGACCGTGACAGCCCCCATGCCTGAAATGACGCCTTTTACAGCTACCGTCGCAGTCTTAGCTGTGCCGCTGTAATCAAGCGACGCAGGTGTGGTATAAGTAAAGTCTGCCGCTGTGGGTGCTGCACGATTGACCGTAAGGTGAACAACGCGCGTAATGGTGACCTTACCGCCGCCGTCTACTGCGTACCCCACAACGCCTGAATAATCTATGGTATCTGCGTCAGTGGGACTATAAACCGCGCCGTAGCCGGTGTTTAAAACTGTGGGAACAGTCGTCGGAGCGCTCCAAGCCCAGCTGGTCGGGAGGGAGATGTCCGCCAGAGTTTTGCCGGGGGCGTAAGTCGGTGATACTGAAATTGTGGGCAAGGTAAAGCCTGAGCTTCCGTCAGTCTTGGTTTTGATTGTTGCCGAATACGCTTCAGAAGCAAAGGAAACGCTGCCACTGCTCACCGCTTTCACTCTTGTGTAAACAGTATAATCCGTACCAGCGGAAAGGCCTGAAAAGCTGCCGCTATCCTGCCATGCGCCGCTTCCGATTTTGTATTCCTGTCCTGCAACAGGGGTAATCGTGATACTGTTTTTAGTTTTATCGGCTGTGATGGCTGTGGGGGTTGCAGGGCGCGCAGGAGTCGGGAAGCTGACCGCTTCGGACGCAGGAGTACCTCCATTTGCCGCCACGCGGACATAGTAGGTCGTGTTTGGGTTTAAGGAAGATGTTATCGCAGTACCCGCGCCAAAGCTTTCACTGGTGTTTACCTCATAACCGCCTGTAACGGTTATTTTTTCTGTTGCGTAGTTAATACTGTAGCCTGTACCTGCGGCAGGTGTTTCGGGCAGTGTGTACTGCGACACGCTGCTGGAAGCAGACGGCATGGCGTTCTCCGTTTCAGCTACACGGACATGTATGTAGTACTGCGTCGCGGGGCTTAGGCTATTAAACTTGTGAGTCCCGTTGGCGGGTGCCTTAAAATAACCGCTGGGCGTTCCGCTCCAGTCGGCAGCAGCGCTGGTGGATATATAATACTCGTTGCCCGCCGCCGTGTTGATGGTGATGCTACCGCTGGTGGGAATGTCCGTACCCGTGCCGATCGCGGGAGCATCGGGAACTGATACCGATGCCGATGCCGTCTTAGTGCTTATGGACAGCGCTCCCGACGCATCGCTTGCCGAGGAAATGTCTCCTGTACTCACCGCCGCCTTGCGGCAGACGAGACTGTATGCTGTGTTTGGTGCCAAACCGGTGAAGGTATAACTTCCGCTTGTTCCGCTGTACCAGTTTGTTCCGTCCACGCTGTATTCATACCCGTCTTGCGTTGTAATGGTAAGGCTCGTGTCTGTCTTTGCCGTCACGATGGAAGCATCTGGTGCCGAAGTGGGTTTATCTGCTTTCCAGTTGGCTGTGTAGGACTTATTGCCAGTACTGCCTTTTGGAATGTTGACGTTTGTCTGCACTGTCGTACCGTTGCTGCCTGTCCAGCCCAAGAATGAATAACCCGAACGAGCCAAATTGTTCAGGGTGAAGGTGGAAGTTTCAATAGTATAGCCCGTTGGGTTCTCAGGGGATACCGTACCCCCGTTTAGAGTATAGGTGACGGTATATTGAATCGGCGTCGCTGTGGCGGTCAGCGTTATCGCAGACGCGGGCGTCGCTATGCTGGTGGATTGAGTCGCTTGATCCAACAGCAAACCTATGTTGCTGCTTGCCCATTTGCTCCATGCGTATCCCGTGCTGACTGCGGCATCAACAGCAACGCTTTTGCCTGGCAGGTAAACACCGCCGCCTGTCGGCGATGCGGTGCCGGCGCCTGCTACTAAGGTAAGTGTGTAGTAATTCACCATGGCGTTGCCTCCGCCGGAGTTTACGCTAATATTCACTCCGGTATCCGAAATGCCCTCAAAGATGTCGTAGCTTCCTTCTGCGGCAGAAACGCTTGCCGTTTCGCCGCTGACGGTCATGTTATATTTCTTTGTGCCGCTTTGATAAAGCGCTATGCTCTTGCCGCTGCCTGTCCATGGGTTTCCTTCCTTGTTTATCGTTACGGCAGCAGCATACGTAGGTTCATCGGTGGTAACTGCCGTGAAGGTATTTAACCCCGCTCCCACTATGAATAGTGGACTGGTAACGCCGCTTTGTGTCCCTTTCTGCCTTGCGGAACTTTGATAGAGCGTATATTCCGCAGCGCCCGGCACGGAAAAGGCGACTGATGTATAGTCGGCTGTCGGTGTAACTGTAATTGGCGTCGCAAGGGCTACGCCCCAACCGTTTTTAACTGTTGTTTCGGTATTTGCCGCAACGGATGCCGAATAATTGGCCATTAGAATATTGCCGCTGATTGTAGTTGTGGCGGTGCTGTCTATGGCTTCCTGCGTGCCGGTGGAAATAGCAACAACCGTTGCGGTGCTGTCAATTGTGATTGAACCTCCTGGCGCACTCTTGCCTCCGCCGCCAATGCCCGCTCCCCCGTTGCACCCCGAAATGGAGCCGCCTGTAGCTTTTACAACCGCACTCCCGCCAATCGTGATTGTGCCGCATGTTTTGTTTCCGCTGCTCCCGATACCGGCTCCCTCGAAGTTAGTTACAGAAGCGGTAACATTCGCATTGCCGTTAATAATGATTTCTCCGCTATATCCGTCTAATCCGCCTCCGATTCCGGCTCCGCCGGCTCCACTTTTGGCGGTAATGGTGCCGCCGCTAATCGTGATTTTGCCTCCCTGCGCTCCATTTCCGCCACCGCCAATGCCGGCGCTGTATTTACCGCCAACAGCATTGATCGTGCCGCTATTGATGGTGACTATACCGTTGGAATCCCCTCCACCACCGATACCGGCGCCATAATCACCTCCTGTAGCATTCAACCTTCCATTACCATCAATGATAACGGTTGCTGAGTTTTGCACATACAAACCGGCTTTGCTAGCTCCACCTATCAAGGTGTTGGTCGTGCCGTCTGCCAAAGTCAAATGAACCACCGACGTGTTACATATCTGCAAGGCATAAGCGTAGTTTGTTCCTGACACATCAATACTCACGCCGTTAAGGGTGACGTTTGCCGTCTTGCCGTAGGCCACCGAGATCCGATCAGAGGTGATCGTGCTGCTGATGGTATAGCTCCCGTTTCCAAGCGTCAGGATGGGGCTGCTATAAGTCGGCGTGTCGCCGTCATACGTGACCGTAAACGCACCGAAAGTACCGCTCCCCGTCGCTGCCAGCGCAACTGTGGGCAGCAGGGTCAGTACCATACACGCTGTCAGTAGAATGCTTAAAAGCCTCTTTTTCATTTCGTTTTTTCCTCCTTAATCTTGCTTAAGCTGCATATGCCGTTTTGCGTGGGATGCTCAGTAAAAATACCGAAGTCTCCATGCTTGCAGTACCAGCACTCCCGGTTAGAGAACAACCGCTCTGTGTCCTGTTCAAAAGCGTCGCAGACGTCGCCTCGCGCGATTTCAAGCTTGTCGGCCGCCTTTAGCTCCTCGGTTCTGTCGCCGGGTTCTCTCATCTTCCTAGTCACTTCCTCAAGGCTAATTTCTTAGTATGGATTATACAAAAAAACACGGCCGAAAACCGGCCGTGGCGTAATTGTATGATTTTTGGCGTAAATGTCAATATATGTCGAATATTAGTTCAGCTTTCATAGGTGGAGAAGCACGCGCGTCCTGAACACACCATTTTCAGCGGCAAATTCCACCATGCCCTTGTACCGCTCAGCGGTGTAGCGAATGCTCTTTGTCCCAGTTCCTCCACCGGGCTTCTGCGATTTTGGGAAATCGCTTTCAAAGACGATGTTGTCCGCACAGGCGTTTTCAAATACAATGAGAAGCTTTCCGGCTCCGTTATAAACGGAATAAGCGATATTTACGGTAATAAATCTCACCGTACCTTCAGGTGTACGAAGGCAGCCCTCTACGGCGTTTTCAAAGGAGTTGGCAAGAATGCCAGCCAGCGCGACCTCGTCCATAGGAAGATTTGCGGGAATATTCGCGTCTATTTCAGTTCTAATGCCATTCTCGCTTGCCCGAGCCGCCCATCTTGACAGGATGGCATTTGCAGCAGGATGCTGGCAAACGGACGACAAAACTGCGCTTTCCGTTCTCCGCGTCTGTGCGTTCAGATAAGACACTGCTTCCTGTGTATTTCCGCCCTCCAGCATAGATAAGAGAGTGTCGTAGTGATGGCGAAGATCATGGCGGTCGCGGCGGGCAGCATTTACTGCATTTTTCTGCTCCTCTAGCTGTTCCTGCCACATCTTGTTTTGCAGGGATAAGAGCCTCTCCCTCTCGCGGCCCTCATATTTCTCCACAACTGTGCCTATTGACTGAAATATCAGCCAGTAGACGCCCAGAAACACGAGATAAGAGCTTGCGACGAGATACCAACGGTTGTCCGCCTCATACCAGTAAAAACGCGGGCAATATAGAATAACGGCCTCCAGAACATAAAAGAAGAAGGCTACCAAAGTGATTAACTGCCATTCTTTTCCCATAACCTCCAGGAGCCTGCGGAAGCGAGGACGCAGATATTTAAAATTGAAAAACAAAAGTGCGCCGAACATCACAGTCCGGTATATTAAATACTCAAGCTGATATGTGAGCCCTGAGGCTTCAGTGGTACATACATCCGAAAGGTAGCATATTCCAAGATATAAATTGAACTGAGTAAACATGACAAAAAGCGAGATTGCCCATTTGTCCGCGGAACAGATGATAAGCAGAATCAGACACAACCCAATTTCAACGGGAATAATCAGGTGTTCCGCCATCTCCTGCCCATATGTAAATAGAAAGGCACAATATGCCCCGGCAACCGCAATATAAATTGCAACGGTAATTGCAACCCGTTTTCTTTTCGGTTTCTTCAGCTTTATGAGCGAAAATAAAAACAGACTGATGTAAGCTGCCGTCTGTAAAAACCGCAAGAGCACCAATACTCCTAAAAGTACACGCATAAGGCTACCCCTTTCATAAGCGGCAGTTGTAATCCAAATACAGCTTCTTTAGCTCTGTGTATTTTCGGCTGAGAATCGGAATCCTAGCACCGGAAGAAAAGGCCACGCCTTTGGATGAAAGCTCTACAATGTAGTCCATATTTATAATATAGGTACTGCCGCATTTGTAAAAACGCGGTTCTTCTTCGAGCAATTCAAATAGCTCGGTTGAGGATTTGCGAACACTGATTACTCTGCCGTCCGATAAATATAATTTCTGAACATGGTTATCTGTTTCAGAGTATACGAGCTTATTCAAGTCCACGCGAATGATACCATCCGCTGATTTGATTGTAATATAAACTTCCTCATTTTTCGTGAGCTTGTTCATTACCTTGTCAAGCGCCGAAAAGAACTCCTTTTCGGAATAAGGCTTAACCAGATAATGTGCGGCATCCAATGAAAAAGCGTCTATCGCGTGGTCACGCGAGGTGGTCAGAAAGATTATCTGGCACTTGTCACCCACATCTCTTAGTTCTCGTGCTGCCTCTGTGCCTAGAAGACCGTCCATATAAACATCAAGCAGCAATACATCGAACCCACCGTTTGCCGACACAAAAGAAAGCAGCTCTAGTGGGGCAGCGAAGGAATGGATTTTTATTTCATATTGCGAATGTTCAAAAGCATATTGCTTGAGCAAGCTTTTAGCTCGTTCAAGCTGCTGCAATTCGTCATCGCATATTGCAATACTGATCATCCGTCTGCTCCTTATGTTCAATAAAGGCTGCTTTTAGGACTTATAAATAATTCTAACATAGGATATAGCAGGTTACAAACAAAAATCGACGATGTTTTGCTCAAGGAAGGCTTAGTGAAATTCTGATCGCTCCTTGTCAGTTGCTCTGGTAGTAGGGCTCAAGACTGTTATAAAGCGCTTCAAACAGCCGCTGTTTATGCTCCAGCAGGCTGTTATGACGCGGTGTGAATTCCTTCTTTATGCTCACACAGCGTGCTATAGCAGACTCAAAGTCGGGATATGCTCCCTCAATAACTGCGCCGATAATCGCGGCGCCCAGACAACAGGTTTCCTCGGCTTCAGGGATGGCAACAGTTTTTCCAGTTATATCAGCTTTTAGCTGGCACCACAATTCGCTGCGCGCACCGCCGCCGGTGGAAATGATGCGCTCCGAAACAGGCTGAGTCTGACTGATAAAACGTATGTTTTTTGCGAGAAGATGGGCGACGCCTTCCATAACTGCAAGAGCGAAATCGTATTTGTCATGAGAAGCGGAAATACCGAAAAATACTCCCTTTGCATTTGAATTGAATTCGGGGGCGTTTGTACCTGCAATATAAGGAAGGAAAAGCAATTCTGGGTCAATATCTTTTTTAGAGGCCTGCTCGTTTATGGCAGCGTAGCTCTCGCCCTGCATAAAGGAGTTTTTGAACCATTCAAGGCTGATGCCGCCGCTTTCGCAGACAGGTAGATATACATATTTATCTGCAAAGGGTCCGTAATGCACAGGAATTCGGGAAGCCTTAAAATCAGGTTTCGAAACCATTGTTGCGATTGACAGTACTGTGCCGGCAGATTCGCTTATTAGCCCATCTCGAATGTTGCCGGTACCTATCATTCCGCAAAAATGGTCAAGAGCCCCGACATTTACCTTAGTGGATAGCGCAAGCCCAGTTCGCGCTGCCCCATCTTGGACTATAGCGCCAACAACAGTGCGAGGTTCCACCAAGGTGGGCAGCTGATTGGGCTTTACCCCGACGTAGTCTAAAATTTCGGACCAGAAAACTTTATGTACTATATCAAAATAATGAGAGAAATTATAAATTGAGTATTCACCCACAAACTGCCCAGTCAGCCGATAGATGATATAATCCTTAAGTAGAAGGTATTTAAAAACATCGGAAAAGGTGTCGGGTTCGTTGTGTTTCAGCCAAAGAATTTTCGTGATGGGCCAGGTGGGTATGATTTCCGGCTGTCCTGTTATAGGGTAGCACTTATCTGAAGGAAATACTGATTTTAGCTCCTCACATTCAGAACGGGAACGCATGTCCAGCCAGGAAATTGCTTTTCGGGCTGGATCCATTTTTTTATTCAGAACAACGAGAGATTCAGCCTGCCCTGTAAAAATAATCTGGGTCACGGGGTAGGGTTTTGCAAGTCCTGCGTGTGCGCAGCTTTTGGATATCAAGTCAGTGACCATTCCATAATACTGCGGTGCATCGAATTCGACGAAGTCGCCATGACGGTTATAAAGAACGTTTCCCGATTCACATGAAAGCACATTCAGCGCCGTGTCATAGCAGCAGACTTTTATATTCGTTGTACCTAAATCAACCGAGATGAAATACATAAGTTAAGGTCATCCTTTCAAATCTTTTACGGATTCCCTTACAACCAGATGTGGGTCAATAAAGTAGCGCATGGGTTCACTTACGCCTTTCAGTAACTTTGCATCCAATATCCCGCAGCACCTATCAAGCATCTGTTCCTTCGGCAAGTAAATAGTGGTTAGAGGCGGATAGGAATAAGCTGAAAGAGGGTTATCGTCAAAGCCAATGACACTGATGTCAGTGGGAACGGAAAGCTTAAGCATTTTACAGGCTTTGTAAACACCGTGAGCAAGAGAATCACAAAAGGTTAGCACTCCGGTAAAGGGAATCTTGAGCTTTTTGTTGGCAGAATCCCAAAGGTTCATAAACAAGTTGCAGCCGTTGTCAATAGAAGGTGCTGAGTAAAAAATGCGGTCTTCATCCAGTGTAAGGTTGAAATCAGCATATGCGCGGCGTATTCCGTCCAGATACTGCAGGCTTGCGGGAAAAGTCTTTGGCTCGGCAAAAACAACACAGTCCCTGTGGCCGTTTTGCAGCAGCTCCTTTGCTGAGAGATAACCGCCAGCCTCGTAGTTGATTGCTACGCAGCTAAATTGAGGGTAGTCCCCGCAGTCGCCCAAAAGAATAACTTTTTCGGGAAACTCATTTAGCAGCGCAATATTGCTGGTATCGCTGGACACAAGGAAAATAATCAGTGCATCAGTCGCTTTGGACAATAGTGAAAGTATGTTTCGGTGTTCGACCAAAGCGTCATACTGAGAATCGCAGATGAGGGTGCTGTAATCGTGCTCTTCCATTTTAACTGATACGCGCTTAAAAATATAAGCAAGTGCGGGGTTTTCAACATCGTTCAGGATAAAGCCTATACACTTGGAACTGCTGCTTTTTAAGCCCTTAGCCATGAAATTAGGACGATATCCCAGCTCCTTGGCACGACGATTGACCAGTTCAATTGTTTCTCTTTTTACCTTTGGATCATAATTCAAGGCCTTGGCTACGGTAGAAAAAGATACGTTCATATCTTCAGCCAAGGTTTTAATTGTAATGTTTTTTTGAGAGCTAGACATATTTACTTCCTTTAATAATAACGTTATAAATTCTGATAAAAGAAGTATAGCACAAAAAAACAACGTTGTCAATTAGAGCCATATTGAATGGAATAATGCTGAAACATAAGGACTTTATCGCTTTTTCTAAAGTTTGCGGAAATAAGCAATTTAGACAAAAAAACTCTTGAATAAAATGCAATATGCAGAAAATGAAACACAGTATTGACAACGTTGTAATTTGTGAGCATAATAATTACAACGTTATAAATCCTGACAAATCAATCTTTACAGCATTTATGATACTGTAATCGGACAAGGGAGGAAATAATAAAATGCTGAAGACTCCGGTGACACATCCGGAAATTCTGAAGGCCCTGGCATCCGCCGGGCACGGCGGAAAAGTGTTGATAGCGGACGGCGACTATCCGGTGTCCACTTCAAAGGGCCCAAACGCGCAGGTCGTCTACCTCAATCTGGCACCAAACAAAATGCAGACGACAGAGGTGCTGGAGGCTCTGCTGAAGATTCTTTGCGTTGAAGCGGCCACAGTTATGGACGTACCGGGCGGAATGCCGTCGCCGTCCGTATGGACGGATTACAAAAAAATGCTAAGTTACGTGAACCCGGATATAAAGCTTGAACCACTGGAACGTTTCGCGTTTTACAGAGAAGTAGAAAAATCCGATACGGCGCTTATCATACAGACGGGTGAGACAAGGGATTATGCAAATCTCCTACTTACAATTGGCTCGCTGTGGTAAAGAAGGAGAAAATGATGAAACTATCATGCACATGTTATATGGTTCCTGGCGAAACACTGACTGAGCAGGCACAGAAACTGAAAGCCTGGGGCTACGACGGAATGGGTGTTTTCGTGGATTACGCCAAGTGGAACGACTCTCTCAAGCAGGAGATAATGGACCTTGAAAAAAACACCGGCATTGTACCCTGTGAGTTCGTTTTTCAAGACGAGGCTTACGGCCACCTTATGGACGACGCGCATCCCTTCATGCGTGACAAGGCGCGCTGCATGTACAGACACGCGGCGGCCTTCTGCGCCGAGATAGGCGCGGTGACTGAGTTGGAATACCAGTACGGTGTTCAGGATCCTCTTCCGCTGTTTGATATTTACAAAAAGATGCCGGCAGGCAAGGACAAAGAATTCTGTCAGGTGTTCCGCAGCATAACGGAGCCTTTGGAGGGAACGGCGGGATATACGCTTATCGAGCCGATTAATCGATACGAGGCGCCCTATCTGAACAACGTGGCCGATTGTCTTGACACAATAAGGCTTGTGGGTATGAGTAATGCCGGACTGCTGTTGGATACCTTCCATCTTTCGCTGGAAGAAAAGAGCATACCGGAGAAAATCCGCGAAGCGGGAAAGCTGATTCGATATGTCCACCTGGGTGACAATACCCGCCAGATGCCCGGCTATGGCAACCTGCCGTGGCAGCAAATCATAGACGCACTTAAAGAGGTCAATTATGACGGCTATTTAAGTCTGGAGTGCAGTCTCAGCGGTAGGCCTGAAGAGACGTTGCCGGCCAATGTTGAATTCTTCAGGAAAATGTTGTGAGGTAAAATAAAATGAGAGCTCCTAAAGCACTTGCAATTCCATTCAAATTTCGCGAAGGTTATCCCGATGAGCTTGTCGACCGCTTCATAGAGCAGGCCGAGAAACTGATTCAGGATGCTGGTATAGACTGTACGCTGACGGAAGCAGTGATGTTCGACAAGGATGCCGATCTGGTTTCGGCGAAGTATAACCCCAATGCCTTTGATTTCACAGTATTGATTATGCCTACATGGTTCGAACCTGGTACTCTGGTACGGGCTGCCAAGAATTTCTTTAATATGCCGGTAATTGTATGGGGATTCGGCAACTTTATGTATGAGGGCGAGCGGGTAAACTTTGGCTCCACCGCAGGTGCCGGCGCGGCTAAAGGCACCCTGCGCGAGCTGGGCGTTAAGCATGAATATCTTTACAATTCTCCCGGTACAGGCTTTGACGATGAGCTGAAAGCAAAGCTTTGGCAGGTAGCCAATGTTGCCAGAGCCATTTTGCTTCTGAAAGAGGCACGCATACTGACAATCGGCTATCAGTTCGGCTCCATGACGATAGGAGATATGGACCTGACAAGAATGCGCAGTATTCTGGGACCGGACCTCGTCGAGCTTGACAGCTATACACTGATAAAACACATGGACGCGATTGATATACAGAGTGAGTCATACAGGAAAGCGTCGGAAAAAATCTTTGCAATGACGAGCGGGACCATTGAAAACAAGCTGGAAAAAGTGACACGGATGTACCTTGCTATGAAAGAGCTTTGCACGCAGTACGGCGCGGATGCCCTGACACTGAAATGTCACTTCGCGCTTAGTCAGGAGTACGGCCTGACCGCCTGTATTCCACTCTCCGTAATAGGCGACGAGATGGTTGCTTCCTGTGAAGCGGATATTCCCCTGACTTTGACTCAGCTGATTCTGCATTATCTGTCCGGAGGAAAGACCACCGCCTATGCCGACACTCACGAGCTGACAGGAGAGAGAATTCTGTGGGGCGCCTGCGGCTATGCCCCCTCAGATATGTGCGTGGACGGCAGGATAGTATGTCAGCTCCCGCCCGAGCATCCGGTTGGGTTGGGTGCCACATTTAAGGACTACATAACAAACAAGAACTGGCTAAAAGAGGGGCACATGGTTGCCGCCCGCCTGCTGAAGGAAGCGGACGGAAGCTATACACTGCACGCGACTTCGGGAAAGGCTCTGGGCAATATCGGCAAAACGAGTGAATTCGGCTCTCCTCAGTATTCGTTTACCGAGATGATTCCGGAAACCAATTTTGACCGTTTTGTGCAGAACATGGGCAGTCACCATTATGCGCTGTGCTATTCGGAACTGATGGATTCGCTGCAAATGTTCTGCAAATATAAGGGTATTAAGCCACTTTTGGAGGTATAGGTATGCTCGGAACCTTTCACTTAACACCTCCGTTCTTCGAAATTGGCCCCAAGCTGTACCTCTACGGGAACATGGCGCTTGAGCTTGCGGTATTTGCGGACAAGCTGGTTGAAAAATATGGGGTGGAGATTCTGTTCACTGCACAGTACACAGATATCGAGCCCATCGCACGGTGCACGAGCCACATTATGATACTTGCGCAGCATATGGATTATATGCTTCCGGGCAGAGGACTTGGCGGAGTTTTGCCGGAGGCCATAAAGGCGGCCGGAGCGCACGGTGTAATGCTCAATCACGCGGAAAAGCCGCTGTCAATAAGTGCATTGAACCGCACAATCAAACGCGCGGACGAGGTGGGACTTGCCAGTGTTGCGTGCGCTGATACGCCGGAGGAAGCTCTCGCGATTGCGCATCTGAGTCCTAGTGTAATTCTCGTGGAATCGCCTTTGCTCATAGGTACCGGAAAACGCACAAAGGATGATGCAACCGAGGTACGCCGTATAAACGAGAGTATTTGGGATATAAACCCGAAGATTCTGGTCCTTCACGGAGCGGGAATTACGGACGAAACGGATGTATACGGCGTAATCGCCTGCGGCGCGCAGGCAACAGGAAGCACGAGCGGAATTATGAAGGCTGAAAATCCCTTTGAAATGACAGAAAAAATGATTGCCGCCGTGCGGAAAGCGTGGGACGACAAGGGAGGAACAATATGACAATTGTACATCACGTCCTGTCCGTACAGTCGAAAATGCAGGTAACCTTTGACGATATGACGGATTCGGTAAAAAAGAGTATTCAGGAATCCGGCATTAAAAACGGCATCGTCACAGTCTTTTCACAGCATACCAGCTGCAGCGTGTTCATTCAGGAGGATTCGGAGGGAACAACATATAAAGGGATACCGTATATCCTTCAGGACACCCTTAACTGTCTGGAAAAAATCATACCTACCTGTGAATATGAGGGACAGTACCTGCATCCCTGCGTTCACCATATAGAACAGGCTCAAAAGCTGCGCGGTGAGGAAAAGCTCTGGGGATTGAATACCGACGGGCATATTAAGTCCTCAATCATGGGGCGGAGCGAGACAATACCGATAGTGGACGGCGAAATGACTTTAGGTGAATTCGGGAGAATCTATTTCGCTGATTTTGATAAAACGAGAGCCCGGGAGCGTCAGGTCAGGGTTCAGATTATGGGTGAATGATTGGGAGGGGTTAAGATGGCGGATAAAACCATACCGATCATAGAGATGAAAAAGATTGGGAAGTGCTTTGGAAAAGTACGCGTTCTTGAAAACATTGATTTCAATGTCTATCCCGGCGAGGTGCATGTGCTTGCCGGAGAGAACGGTGCGGGCAAGAGTACTCTCATCAACATCCTATCCGGTGTGCATACGGAGTATGAGGGGGAAATATACCTCGAGAGCAAAAAAATCAGACCGTCCAGTCCGGCAGACGCAAACAGGCTCGGCATATCAGTAATACATCAGGAGCTTTCCATTATTCCATACATCAGCGTCACGGAAAATCTTTTTTTAGGACGTAACATGGTGGACGGAGCGGGATTTGTGAATGCAAAAAAGCAAAGCGGCATTGCAAAGCAATCTCTGGCAGATATAGGCATCAATATTGATGTGGACAAAAATGCCGAGAATTATTCGGTTTCGATTCAGCAGCTTATTGAACTGTGCAAGGCAACAAGCATCAACGCCAAGGTCATCGTAATGGACGAGCCCTCCAGTGCACTGAATCACAAGGATGTACAGCAGCTTTTCCGTATTGTTGAAAAACTGAAAAATGAGGGTTACGGTATCGTCTATATCACGCACAAGATGGAAGAAATCGAGCGTCTGGCGGATAGGATAACTGTTTTGCGGGATGGCAAAGAAGTGGGCACAGCTTTGGCAAAGGATTTGCCCATGTCTGAGATGATCAAGTGGATGGTAGGCAGAGAGGTCACCACAAAAAACTATCGTGAGGGAAAAACACCGGGAGAGGAACTCTTCAGTGTGGAACACCTTACCATGATGGATCCCTCCGTAGCCGGTAAAAAAATCGTTGACGACGTATCGCTTCATGTCTGCAGGGGAGAGGTTCTGGGCATTGAGGCTTTGCAGGGCGCAGGCGCAAGTGAACTTTTACAGTCGATTTTTGGCTTCTATAATCAGCAGATGAGCAGGAAAATGGTGCTTGAGGGCAGGGAAATAAAAATAGCCAGCCCCAAGCAAGCCATTGAAAACAACGTTTGCCTGCTGACAAGCGACCGAAAGGGAAACGGCTGTGTAGCCTTTATGAACGTCATTGATAATGTGCTTATGCCGACGCTGAGGCGCATTACAAAATACGGCATGAGGGATATAAAAAAGGAACACGATACAGTTCTTCAGGTTGGTAAGAATCTGAACTTCAAGGTTCCCTCATATGAATCCCCGATGACAGATCTCTCAGGCGGAAACCAGCAAAAAGTCATTTTTGGAAAATGGCTGGTGGCAAAACCCAAGGTCATGCTGCTGGATGAGCCTACAAAGGGAATTGACGTAGGTGCCAAGGAAGAGATATATAACCTCATCAATGATATGACGGACCAGGGAATATCAGTCATACTGATTACGTCCGAGATGCCGGAACTGATGGCAATGAGTGACAGAATAATTGTCATGCATCGCGGCAGAATCACGGCAGAATTCAAAGGCGGCCAGGTTACCGCTGAAGAACTGCTGGAAGCAGCTATGGGAAAGGAAGAAAAGCAATGAAAAATGATCTCAGGGAAAATAACAGTCTGCTGAAAATTTTTGCAAGTGACGGCGGACGCGCGTTTTCCTCGTTTCTTATGGTTTTGATAGTTGGCTGTATTTTCAATGCCAACGGCGCTTTCTTTAAAATTGCCACTCACCGCGATGCGCTGCGGTCACTGAGCGTATTCGGCATGCTCGCAATCGGACAAACACTGGCAATAATATCCGGAGGCATTGAACTGGTTCAGGGCAGTACGCTGGGTCTTGCTGCGGTATTGTTCAGTATTCTGACAATTCACCATCAGATGAACCCGATTCTCGCGATTTTGGCAGTACTTGCGGCTGGCTGCGCTATCGGTACATTTACCGGATTCCTGATAGCAAAATGCAAAATGCAGCCTTTTATCGTTACTCTTGCTCTGGAAAACGCCGTGCGCGGTGTCGCGCGTGCAGTAACAAACAACACCAAGGTCTCTATCAATATGATTACCGCGGACGGTACTGTTGAAGAGATGAAGCTTCCGTCAATTTTCAAAATGATCGATCACAAAATACTGGGCGGAAACCTGACTGTCGTTACCGTTATTTTCGTAGTTTTGCTTTTAATCACCTGGCTTCTTCTTTCCCGTCACCGCTGGGGACGCGAAATCTACGCGATGGGCGGAAACCTTGAAGCGGCACGCCTTTCCGGTGTTCCCATCGTCTGGTCAAAGATGAAGGTATATATGTACAGCGCAACACTGTGCGCGGTTGCCGGTATCTGTACCGCCGCGCAGACACAGCAGGGCGACCCGCAGGCCGGTGTTACATATGAGACCATGGCAATCTGTATGTCGGCAATCGGCGGAACAAACATGGCCGGCGGCCGAGGAGGAATGGGCCTGACCTTTATGGGCGTTCTGACAATAGGATATTTGCAGAAAATACTAAGTATGAACGCAGTTCCTGAGGCCTACAGGCTTATCATTACCGGCATGATTATAATTGTGGCTGTTCTGGCACAGGGCATAAAAATCAAGGGCAAATAGCTTAAATAGAAATATAATTAATTAGGAGGAAAACAACATGAGCATCAAAAAGTATCTTGCAATCATTCTGGTCCTCGCGCTTTTCGCACTGACCCTAACGGGCTGCGGCAGTTCTCCTGCTTCGGAAACGGCCTCCGCTTCGCCGTCCGCCTCGGCTGATGCATCAGCCTCCGGCAAACAAATAGTCATAGGTATGTGCAACGCAAATCTCGCCGAGCCGTGGAACGCACAAATGGACACCGACGTGGAAACCGCGGCAAAAGAATATCCGAATGTCACGGTACAGTACAAAGATGCCGCCGGCGACTCACTTACACAGCGCTCTCAGGTTGAAGAATTTATTAACGCAGGCGTAGATGTGCTTATCATAAGCCCCGTTGAATCTACTCCTATGACCGAGATTGTAACCCAGGCATATAAAGCCGGTATCCCCGTCTTCCTGGTCGGACGTCTGATAGATAACGATTCCTACACACAGTACATAGGAACCGACGATTTCTCTCTGGGCTATGCGGCAGGTCAGTATCTTGTGAATTACTTTGGCGGCAAGGATGCCAATGTCGTGGAACTTGAAGGACTTATGACCAGCACCTGCGGTTATGACCGTCATCTTGGCTTCACCCGCGCGATTGAGAAAAACAAGAACATCCATGTTATTTACACCTCCGACTGCAAGTGGCTTGAAGACAACGGACGCAGCGAGATGGAATCCGTTCTGTCGGTTTATGACAAGGTTGACGCAGTATTCGGCGGAAATGACCCCACAGCGCATGGCGCATATCTGGCGGCTGTTGCTGCGGATCGTGCTAACGGAATGATTTTCTTCGGTATCGATGGCCTTAAAGCCGAAGGACAGGCATATGTCCGTGACGGCGTGTTCCAGATGACAATCTGCGATGCGACCGGCGGAGACATAGCAGTTCGCAATGCTATGAAGTTTCTGAACGGCGAAAAAGTAGACAAGGTCTTCCTCAAAGATGCAATTATATATGAAAAGAATACGCTTGAGACCGGCGGCACAGTAGTGAGCATTCCGGACGATGTAGACCGTACCGGACAGGAAACACCTATCATCAACGGCTAATTAATATTCATAGACTCAGTAGTAAAAAATCTTGCCTTGCTTTGCCGGAGCTGCCCATTTGGACCGCTCCGGCGGCATGGGCTCAGGAGTGATATAATGGAGCAATTCAAAAAAGAGAACTTATTCTGGAAAGACCGGCTCAAGGAGTTTTTAATCACTGATGAGAAAATTTTGATGCAGACCGAACCGCATACAGATCTTTGGCAGAGAACTTATTACGGTTTCAGCAATGAAAATGCACCTGCGCTGTTAATGCGGACTAAAGAACAGTATTTTTCTTTCACGGTAAAGACGCAATTTGAAAGCAAGCACAGGTTCGACCAGTGCGGGGTAATCATCTATCTGGACACCGATAACTGGTTCAAGGCATCGACAGAGTTTGAAAACGAGGAGTATCAACGTCTGGGCAGCGTGGTGACGAATCACGGTTTTTCAGACTGGGCAACAACAGATATTTGCGCCGACCAGAAAACCATGTGGTACAGACTGAGCCGCAGAGGAAGCGACTACTGCGCTGAAAACTCTCTGGACGGTATTTCATTTAAACAGATGAGAATCTTTCATTTAAACGAGGGCAGTGGGACAATCAGCTTCGGATTGTATTCCTGCAGTCCTGAAAGCTCGTCATTTCTCTCCACCTTTACGGAGATGGATATGACAGAATGCAGGTGGATGCCGCATAATCCGGAAAGCTAAGCCGGAGCTTCAAGGCTTGCAGAGACATTAAATTGGAAGTATACTATGACTGAAAAAGAAAAAGCAGCCAGGGGGCTGCTATACAACGCAAATTCCGACGAACAGCTGGTGCGTGAACGCCGTCATACACAGGACCTTTGCGCGAGGTACAACATGATTACACCCAGTGATATTGACAGCAGGACAAATATGCTTCACAGTATCATAGGGAATATCGGTAAATGTCCTGTTGTAGAACAGCCGTTTTTCTGCGACTACGGACGCAACATTTCAGCCGGCGATAATATCTATATCAACCACAACTGTGTGATTCTGGACGGCGCGCAGGTGACCTTCGGAGATAACGTATTCATTGCGATGAACTGCTGCTTTACTACGGCAGGCCATCCGCTTGACCGTGAGCTGCGTAACAAAGGCTTGGAGTACGCTTATCCCATTAAGGTAGGAAAAAATGTGTGGATTGGAGCGAGCGTAACAGTTCTCCCAGGGGTTACAATCGGCGATAATGCGGTTATTGGCGCGGGAAGTCTGGTAAATCGCGATATTCCGTCCGGTGTAGTTGCCGCAGGCAATCCATGCCGTGTGCTGCATGAGATAACGGAAGAAGATAAGGAAACAAACCAATAATAATCCTTTTCTGATGGTTCCTTGTGTGCGCTTTTTGTCTTGATTAATAACAATTAATTTGGGGAAATACAGGAGTGATGTTTATATGGATAACTATGATGTCTTTTTAAATCTGGTGGTAATTTTCGCAGGAGTATATTGCATTTACGTCTGGTATGTCCAGAAAATCGGAAAGCTTCTTGTTAAAAAAGACATGTTTATCCCTAATGGAGCGAATGCGGAGAACTGTAAGGATATTAATGGTTACCTAAATGAAACGAGTACAAAAATACTGATCATGGGCTTGGTGTCAATTGGGTTTGGAATCTTTGATATGTTTGCCTGTGAGACAAAGTACATAAGTCTTTGGATTCAGTATACACTGATAGCTGCATATATCCTTTTCTTGTTTGGATTTTCCTATATATTCAAACGTATTGGCACTAAATACTGGCCGGATTTATAAAGCGTTAAGCCTGGCTTTCCTAGGTAATGGATTGTGTATATCATACCGGGATGATAAATGTGGGCTGCGGTGGAAAAGTTACAGTGGTTTCTGATACCGTCATATGGGCAGGAAAGTGGCGCAGGAACCTATCAGTCAATATAGAATAAGATTTAGCATAATTGAAAAATAAATAGTATTAGATACTTAGGTATCAAAAAAAGGCGTACCGAAAATTTTCCAAAAAGATTTTCGGTACGTCTTTAAATTGCGGGCTGCGCCGAAAATATGAGAGTGGGTATTTTAGAGTATATGTACTGGAATTCAGAAAAAAAGGAGACTGAATTTTATGCCAGGCAATAACTCGAAGTACACCACGAAGATGAGGGAACAGACAGCGGCCTATATCATCGAAATCACAAATCAGCAACCAGCATGGCGGAGGAAATGGAAATTGACACGAATACCGTCTGCCGCTGGGTGAGAGATTAAACTGCAAAGAATTGACCAAATACTACAATAAAGTGTATAATAACACAAAAACCCAAAGAAGGTGACCCACATGCTCCGCATCGCCGTCTGCGATGATATGCCCGACGAACTGCAAAACATTGTTTCGCTGACAGATCAGTACATCACAGCCAAGAATCTTGACGCTGAAATGACGAAATTCTCCCATCCCGATGAGTTGCTTACCGCCATTGAAGCAGAAAGCTTTCATATTTATATACTTGACATCGTCATGCCCATGGTGAGCGGCCTGGAATTAGGTAAAGAAATACGCCGTCTTGACCGAGAGGCGCAGATTATCTACGCCACCACTGAGCCGCAGTATGCCCTGCAGGCATACGCCGCAAGCCCCATCAACTATCTCATTAAGCCAATTGAAAAGCAGCAGCTGTTTGATACGCTGAACCTTGCCATCTCCAAAGCGGATATTGCAGAGGAACAGACCTTTGCTGTCAAAACCGCTGACAGCCTGCGGGTAATCAGGCTATCGGACATCGCCACCTGTGAATACCGTGGCCACGCTGTTGTTTTCAGCCTTATAAACGGTGAGGAAGTGACCAGCCGCACCATTCGGGAGAAATTCACGGAATATATTTCGCCTATCTTGATGGACAGGCATTTTCTGCAATGCCACACCTCCTTTGTGGTAAATATGCGGCGGGTGGAGCGTTTCGCCAGGGACAGCTTCACGCTGTGCGGCGTCAAGACCGTCCCCATTGCGGCTAAGCAATACCCCGCCGTGCGGGATGCGTATATGGATTATCTGATGGAAAAGGGGGACTGAGTATGGCAGCGCTCTTTCCGAATCTTTTGCGGTCAGTTATAACCGATGTGATGCTGGTCCTTTTGCTTTCCACCATGGCGACGCCGAAATACAAGAGCAAAGCGGTATATATAATCGCAACCGCCATTATTTTGGCGGCAAATATCGGCGCTAACTGTTACTTTTATCTGTCGGAAAACTATACTGCTGTTTTTTACGTAGACCTTGCGATGCTGATAGTAATCGGCATCGGTTTGAAGCCCCTTTTTGCCGATAAAATCATGCAGTGGTGCTTCAGCTACGTCACTATGGTGAATATCTATACCATAGTGGTGTTTTTGAGTTACATGCTGTCGGATATCTTTCCAAGCCCGATTTATGGCATGGCTTATTTGCGACTCATTTTGTTTTCGGCTATTGTATTCGTATTTCACAGGTGGGTGTCGACGCTTTACCGAAGTGTGCTGGACTACTGGCACATCTACCTGTTGCCCGTTGCCGCGCTGCTGGTCTGTCTGTTGAGCTATTTTTTCTGCGGCGATGTCAAGGAAACGCGGACGGGCATACCCCTTTTGTTTGTCATGCTCTTAGGCCTGTCGGTCTATGTGTCCATCATCCACTCCTTTAAAACCATCACTGAGCAGTATGCCATGCGCGAGGAAAACCGGAAAATGCAGGCGGAGAGGGAATATCTGCAGCTGGCTGCTGGAAATATGTCCGGGAGACTCAGACTGATGGAGGCGGTGTCGGCGCAAAACAGCCGCGCGGCCCATGACCGCCGCCACTTCAACAACGTGCTTCTGGAGCTTTTGGAGCGGGGAGAAGCCGCAGAGGCCGCCGCTCTGCTGCAAAGCCAGAATCAGGCTTCGCCGATAATCAGTCGAGTCTTTTGTGAAAATCCCGCCGTCAACGCTGCTGTCTGCCATTATGCCGAGCTTGCCCAGAAGGCGGGCATTCCGGCGGAAATCGAGCTGGATATTCCCGATATTTTAAATGTGGATGCGCTGGAGCTATCCATGGTGGTTTCAAATCTGATGGAAAACGCAATTCAGGCCTGCGAACGTCTGCCAAAAAACCAGACACCCTATCTCCGCTTTACCTGCCGAAGTGTTGGGCGGCTGCTGCTGGAGATAGAAAACCCCTGTGCCGAGGGCACGGTACTTGACAAAAACGGCTATCCTGTCGCCCGCGAGGAGGGCCATGGCATCGGGAGCAAAAGCGTCCTTGCATTTGCAAAAAAGTACGACGGAGAGCTGCTGTATAAAATCGAAAAAGGCGTTTTCCGGGTGCGCCTTCTCGTGTGAGAATACATAAAATACCATTTGTCAAGAGTGAATTTTAAGTGAATATAAGTTTTTTAAGTGTAAAAATGAGCCTTTTAAGTGTAAGGGCTCATTTTTTGCTCTTTATGTTGTATTCTTTGAACCGAAATTCGTGTGTAAAACCGCATGGATTTTGTGCAAAGGAGCGTGATGGAATGGATAACCGAAGGCGTGAGGACGCGCCCCTGTCTGCCCCCAACACGGAGGGAAACGTGTGGCCAAAGCAGGTTTGCCCTGTTTTTGAACCGAGAGTCGGCACTCCGGATGGGTTACGCCAGTGCTGGTATTGCCGCTGTTCAGACTTTCATCTGGACAAGCCCCGCTCACTGGATGTAGGTGTGTGCTGCTGGCCAAAGAAAATATTATAACAAACTAAAAAGCAAATTAGAAAGCAATAAATCAGAGGAGCGAGAACATGAAAAAACGAATTCTAAGCATCCTGCTGTGCCTGTGCATGGTGGCAAGTCTGCTGCCAACAATGGCACATGCGGCGGGAAACACCATCACACCCGCCTCCAATACGCTGGAGGCCTTGCGCGATGCGTTTAACACAGCGCAAAACGGTGACACGATAAAGCTTGCCGATGATATTACAACGGAGAGCGGATTTCTGAATTATATTACCGTAAACAAGACTGTGACCATGGACTTTTCCGGCCACACCATCCATTTTAACGGGGTTGGAACCGGCAACAGCAGCTGCAGTTCCCTGTTTTATCTTGTGAACGGAGGATATCTGACCCTCAAGGGCTCCGGTGGAGTTACTCTATCCGGCAACAATTCCATTCTGGGGCAAATCAATGCCGGAGGCAAGGTTGTTGTTGAGAGCGGTAAATATGAAAACACGGCTGCAACAAACGGTTATCTTTTTTTAACCTATAACGGTGCTTTGGAAATTAAGGGCGGCACGATGAGCGCAAAAAGCACCTATACTTTGCAGCTCATCGGTGGCTCACTTAATGTTTCCGGCGGTACCGTGACGGCTGACGGTACATATGCGCTGACATCCTTTGGAGCACCTGTGGCCATCTCAGGAGGTACTATTTCCTCCAACTTTGATGGGACCGCCTACATTACTTCCGACGGCTATATTAACATGACAGGCGGCAAAATTGAAAATACCGGTTCAGGTATTGCCCTGAATATTAGTGACAGCGCCAAGGCTTCCAGCCTCAGCGGCTGCAATATTACCGCTGTCAGCAACTATGCGGTTTTATCCACCGCTGAATTAAGCGTTAAGGACGGAACTGTCATCAGTTCAGACTCAGGTACAGGACTGCGCTCGGATGGCGTGCTTACGTTGAACGGCGGCAGCATCAACTCCAAATCGGGCGTCGCGCTGGTCAATGGCAGCAACATGACCATGACGGGCGGCACTGCTTCTTCAGATTCGGGCTACGGTCTGCTCAACATGGCACCCTCGGGCAAGAGCGCCGGTATCACTGGCGGCAGCTTTACCTCTTCCACCGGCTTAGTTGCCGTAAACTACGCCGATGGTGCTTTAAACATCAGTGGAGGCAGCTTCACCACAACGGGCGGCGCTTGCGCGGTGTATAACAACGCCGCGGGCACGGTGAACATCACCGGCGGAACACTTTCAGCCAAGACCGCCACCATAGTCAACAACGGTGCGGGTACGGTGAAATTAAACTCCGGAACAATCGACAGCATTGTTAATTACAACGCGGGCGGCAGCGTTGTAATTGACGGCGGCTCTGTAAAAATTATTCAGGGCACTACACCGAAAAACAGCGCGGACACAGTGCTCAGACAATACCCCATAACAATAACCGGCAAGAAAAACACAGCCATTGTCGACGGCGAGCTGAGCTTTACGCCTAATGTAACCTACCGCTTCTCCGACGTTAAGACCGATGCAAACGGAGTTGTCTATCTCTGGCTGCCCGCGAGCGAAGCAAGTGCCGTTTACAAGAACGGAACCGAAAAGGCTCTAAATGGCGGACTTGCCGGTCCGGGCTGTATGACTACCCTGCCAAACTTTATGGCAACAGTCAAGGTTTACCTCGACGATGATATTTGGACAGGCTGCAAAAAATCGATTTTGCTGTCCGAAAAGAGTACAAGCATTTTTGGATTTGCCCCAGAAAAGAGCATTCTTCCCGACGGCGGGGCAGCGAACGGTGTTTTCACCTTCTCCGGTCTGGATGAGAGCAAGACCTATTACGTCTGGGCGCCCGATATCATAGGATATTCCTGCATCGGCTCCACTGGGGCAAACGTGCTCACGACAGGCAATTTGAGCGTCCGTGTCGATTACTATTCCGTCAGCCTGACAAAGGGCGATGGCATTGCGTCTGCCAATATCCCATATGACACATTACGCAAAGGTTCAACCATGGGGTTCTCTGCAACCCTCGAGGATGGCTATAAATTCAAACATTGGCTTACTACCGGCACAAATGAGGTTTTCAGCACGGAAGTAGACGCGAAGATAAGTAATATTGCTGCACCATTGAAGCTGACGGCAGTCGGAGAACTGAATGTCTATAATGCTACGGTGACGGTTAACAAGGACGACAATGCGTGGACAGACACAAGCAAAGTCATTACCTTGTCCACCTCAAAGGACAGCAAAGACACAGGTAAAAAGACCGGCAACATCTCAAGTGAAAAGGTCAGCTTTATCGGCCTTGACCCCCGTGTAACCTATTATGTCTGGGCAGACGGCGCGCTGACAGGCCAAACCATAACCAATAACAGCACCACCGCTACGCTGGACTATTACACCGTGACGGTAGCGGCGGGCGCAAATATTTTGAGTGTATCAGGCGGTGCCGTCGTTTTCAAGGGGGGCAGTGTAGCTATTAACGCTGTTGCAGCTGCCGACAAAGTATTCAGTCGCTGGAAGACCGCCGACGGCGCGCTGTACAGCACCACGGCGGAAACCACAATAAACAACATCACCGCCCCGATTCGCCTAACCGCCGTGGGCTCGGTGGACAAATACAATGCGGCCATCACTGTAAAGCTCGATGGCGGAAACAACTGGACTGCACAGGGCAAAACGCCACACAAGCTTGTGCTGTCCACTTCGGCGACTGAGTGCGGCACGATAAGCGGAGTCTTCGATGCCGCAACAGGCAAATACACATTCTCAAAACTCTCGGGTAGTGGCGTGTACTACCTTTGGGACGCGGATACGCTGCAATGTGTAGATAAAAACAATGTCATTACTGACAAAAATAACTTAGCCACGGCTTATTACTACACCGTAACCGCAGCCAATAACGACACTGCAAACATCACCACCGTCACAGGCAGCGGAGTGTACCTCAAGGGCAGCACCGTCACTCTGACGGCCACTCCCGCGCAGTATTACAGAGCAGTGTGGGACGGCACGACAACGGGTCTTAACACCTACGAAATCAGCAATATCAGCGCGGCGAAAACCATTGCGGTCACCGCCGAAAAGGCCATATACACCGGCGTAATCACCCTGAAGCTGGACGCGGGAAGCCATTATACCGGCCGGACCGTAACACTGAAGGCCGGTGCGGATGCTCCTGTTGCAACCACGGAAGCAAACGGCGTGTATAGCTCCGTCAGTAAGCTCGACCCCGCCAAAACCTATCAGGTACTGGTGGGCGAGGCGGATACCGATGCGACTCTTAACGGCAGCGCAAACAGCGTGACGGTGCAGTATTACACTGTGTCGGTGACGGCTGAGGACGTTACCGGGGTTGCTGCCACAACAATCGTTCAATCCGGAAAGGATATCGCTTTTACAGCGACTCCCAACAACGGATACGACTTTATTGGCTGGTATAATGGCACCACGCTGCTTTCCACCAATGCCGCATTTTCCCTGAGCTGTGTTAGCAAAGCCTATGCCCTCACCGTCAAGGCGTCAAACACCTTTGACGCAGTTATCACCGTGAATGGCGCAAGCGGGCGGACAATTACGCTGCAAAGCGGCAGCGACGAAGCAAAAAGTCCAAGCAGCGGAACAAGCTTTACAGGGCTTGACCGCACAAAGACATACAAGGTGCTGGATGACACTACGGACACCGGCTTCACCGTCAGCAAAAGCTCCCCCAACGTGACGCTGCAATACTACACCGTAACGCTGTCAAAGGGAGCCGGAATCGACAGCGTCGGCGGCGGCGGTGCCTATCTGGCTGCCAGCAGTGCAACCGTCACCGCCAAGCCAAGCTCGAATCAGGTTTTCAGCGGCTGGAGTGACGGCAACGACACCGTGTCCAACGCGGCCACCTATATCATCAACGGCATTTCCGGTAACATTACCCTAACAGCCACCGCTGCCGCGAAATATACCGGCGACGCAATAAACATTAATAAAGGCAATATTCTGATTGAAAACGGTTCCGCTGATGAAACCATAAAGGTCACACAGGGAGGACAGGGAGGAACCAGCTATGACAATATTCCCGCAAACACCCACATCACGCTTACCGGAACAATAGATGACAACGATAAGGGCGTGACCGTCTCCGCCACCCGAGGTGTCTATCTGATACTGGACAATTTGAGCATAAAAAACTATACGCGACAAGACACATGGGTTGATACCTTCAAAATTGACTCCGCCAGCGGTACAGTGGTGCTGGATTTAACGGGCACCAATATTCTTTTTACGAAAGGAAATATAGCTTGCCGACCGGGCCTGATGAAAACAGGCGGCGCAAAGCTCATTATTCAGAGCAGCAGCGGCGATGGCTCCCTTGCGGCGACCGGCAATTTCGCACCCGGTATCAGCGGGAACGTCGAGGCATACAAAACCGCCGATCCTATCACCAACTTCACCCTCAACAGCGGAACTGTGACATGTGATGGAACCGATTGGAAAGGAATGGATGGAAACAGTTCCCCCAAAGAAAACCTTTACGCCAATCTCATCGTGAACGGCGGCAACATCACCAGCAACAGCTTTTTTGGATCGCTGGTCGTCAACGGCGGCAACATCAAGACGGATGCGCCTATCTCCGGCGTAAAAAACGGGAGGGGCATTGCGGTCACACAAAAGGTATACGATTATTCAAATGGCATGACCATTACAGACAGCCATGGCGATGCCTACGGCATTACCGGCGTTTCCGGTATCGACGGCAAGGTCTACGCCTATCTTGACCAGAGCAGCTACTACAGCGTCGCCGCACCCGCCCCCGTAACCGCGGACGGCGTCACCGCCACGGCGAGCGTCTCGCCGAATAAGTTCATGAATTCCGGCGACAGCGTCATCGCCACCGTTGCACTCTCCGGTACGGCACTGAAGTCGGGGACCTATACTGTAGAACTGACCGGAGCCTCGGCCGGCAGCATTACAGCCCCCGCTACGGTGAAAAAACATGTTGTACTCAGTGAATCTCCTTCGGATACCTACACCTTCACCTTTAAAATGCCTTCGACTAATGTAACCGACCTTGCCGTAACCCTTACCTTTATGGAGGACTCAAAATATACCGTCACCTACTCCGCGCCTGACGCAAACGGCGGCAGTGTTCCCACAGGCGGCAGCTACTATTCAGGGCAGAACTTCAACGTGGCCGGAAATACCGGCAGCCTCACCCGCACCGGCTACACCTTTACGGGCTGGGACAAGAGCGGTCAGCAGACTATGGGCACCCAGAATGTCACTCTCACCGCCCAGTGGGCACCGATTACTTACAATGTGAAGTTCCATTCGAACTACGGCACAGAAACCACAAAAAACCAGACACTAACTTATAACACAGCCGCAAATCTGGCTGCAAACACCTTCTCCCGTGAGGGTTACAGCTTCGCAGGCTGGTCGGATAGCGCGACCGGTGCGAAGAAGTATAGCGATACGGCTGAAGTTAAAAGCCTGACCGCCGTCGCTGACTCGGTAATAAACCTCTACGCTCTATGGACACCAAAAACCTACACCGTGAGCTTCAGCCCTAACGGCGGCACCGGAACGATGGACAATCAGAGCTTTACCCATGACACGGAGCAGGAGCTGACTCCCAACGTCTTTACTAGAGAGGGCTATACCTTTGCCGGGTGGATGGATAGCTCAAACCATTCCTACTTCAACGGCGCAAGCGTTACGGCCACAGACGGTATGGCACTCACCGCGCAGTGGACACCAATAAGCTACAGCGTGAAATTTGACGCAAACGGCGGTTCCGGCAGTATCGGCAAGCAGGACTTTACCTATGATGCCGCCAAGGCTTTGACAACAAACAATCCGACAGGTAATACAGATTCAATAACCCGCACAGGCTACACCTTCGCGGGCTGGGCAGAGACCGCGGGAGGCACAAAAAAATACGAAAACAGCGCAAACGTCACTAACCTAACCGATGTGAACGGTACGACCGTCACTCTCTATGCCGTATGGACAGCAAACACCTACACCGTAAAGCTTGACAAGAACAGCAGCGACGCAACAGGCTCAATTGCCGACCAGACTCTGACTTATGACACGGCGGCAAAGATTACCGAAAATACATCCATTACCAATAAGGGCTACACCTTTGCAGGCTGGAACACCGAGAAAGACGGCAAAGGCACCACTTATGCCGACAAGGAAAGCGTCAAAAACCTGACCGCTAAGTCAAACGAAACCATTACTCTTTACGCCATGTGGAATGCAGATGCGTACACCCTCACATTTAATGCAAACGGCGGCACCGGCACCATGGCTAACCAAATCTTCGCCACTGGCAACACTGCTGCAATCAGCGCTAACGCCTTTACCAAGGCCGGATACACCTTTACCGGCTGGGAGGACGACAAGAACGCGCCCGTGGCTGAAAACGCAACCGTAGATACCATTGGGCGAAGTACCGCTTTGACCACCCAGTGGACAGCGAACAGCTACAACGTTAAATTCCATGCAAACGGCGGCACCGGCAGCATGGGCGACCAGTCCTTTATCTACGATGTAGCTCAGAAGCTGACGTCCAACACCAGTTCTATCACCCGCACAGGCTACAAATTTGTAGGCTGGTCGGACAGCCCCTCTGCCACGGCCGCGACCTACAATGATCAGGCGAACGTCAGCAATATTACCCCAATGAAAGACGGCAGCGTGACACTCTATGCCGTGTGGCAATCCGACACCTATAAAGTTTCGTTTATCGTAAACGGCGGCGAAGGAACTATGGCCGATTTATCCATTACGAACGGCGAGAGTAAAGTGCTCACAAAAAATGTGTTCACACGTGAGGGATATAAGTTCTCCGGCTGGAATACGCGCGCCGATGGCAAGGGTACTTTCTATCCTGATGAAGCAACCGTAAGCTTTATACCCGATGCCAGCGGCATTGTAACACTTTACGCCACATGGACCGAGGCCGTACGCTATAACATTAACGGTACGGTTATAAACGATGCAACTCCCAAGGCAGCCGTTTCCGGCGCTGATGTGACTCTAAAGCAGGGCAGCACCGTGATTGCATCTACCAAAACTAACGCCTCCGGCGCATACAGTATAAGCAACATTTTACCGGGTCTCTATAATCTGGTCGTCACGAAGGACACCAAGACCGTTACCCAGCTGGTCGCAGTAGTACAGGCTGACGTTACTGCGAACGTTACGCTTCCCACTGCCGCCACCATCAACAGCGTCCTTGAAGTGAAAAGCGAGAGTGGTGTAAAAGCACCCGATGTCGTTGTAGGCGGACTGAATGAGCTGGCTGAAACTGGAAATGAAAATATCACCATGACCGTCACCGCCAAGGCAGAGGACAAGGATAACGAACAGCAGACAGGTATCAAAACGGCGGCAAGCGGCCAAAAACTGGCGCAATTCTTGGATATTACCCTTAAAAAAGGTGCATCAGATATTGGTGGCAGCAACAACGCCGTACTTGAAATCGTACAGCCCTTCAGTTTTAACGGTAAAACCGACGTTGTTGTCTGGCGCTATCACGGAGGCAACGCACAGAAGCTGAAGAAACTAGAGTCAAAGCCAATCACACCCGCTGAGGATGGTACCTACTTTGCCGATAGCCAAAACGGATTGATTTACATTTATGCAGCCAAGTTTTCCACCTATGCCGTTTCTTATCAGGAAGTCGTTTTCTTCACCGACCCCAATGCAAACGGCTATTCCGTAACAGTAAATACCACTGAAAACGGCTCTGTCAGCTCCGACCGGGCAAGCGCTGCCCAGGGCGCTAAGGTAACCCTTACTGTTACACCGAGCACAGGCTATTCGATAAAGAGCCTCTCCGTTACGGATGCAAACGGCAAGAGCCTTGCTCTGACCGACAACAAGAACGGCATCTTCAGCTTTACCATGCCAAACAGCAGCGTAAAAGTATCGGCGATATTTGCTAAACAGTCAAAAAATCCCTTTATCGATGTGGCTGATAATGCGTACTACTTTGATGCTGTCCTGTGGGCGGTGGATAAGGGTATAACCAACGGTACCAGTGCCAGCACCTTCTCACCCGATATGACCTGTACCCGTGCCCAGACTGTGACCTTCCTCTGGAGAGCCATGGGCAGTCCCGAACCGGAGGCCACAAGCTGCCCGTTCACCGATGTGGCAAAGGACGCTTATTATTACAAGGCTGTTTTGTGGGCAACGGAAAAGGGAATCACAATCGGCACCAGTGCCACCACCTTTAGCCCCGACGCTACCGTGACGCGCGGTCAAACCGTAACCTTCCTGTGGCGCACGTCGGGAAAGAGCGCTGTTACTACGACCAACCCCTTTGGGGATGTGAGCAGCGATGCTTACTATGCCGATGCAGTTTTGTGGGCAGTTTCCGAGGGCATCACAACCGGTACCGATAAGATGACATTCAGCCCCGCTGACGGTTGCACCCGCGCACAAATCGTGACCTTCCTCTATCGCTATTTGAGCAAGTAAAAGCTCCAAATCGTATTATTATAAAATTATAGAATCCGGAATTGGACTGCGCCGAAAAAGTGAAAGTGGGTATGTTAGAGTATATGCATAGGAATTCAGAAAGATAGAGTAACTGAATTTGCAGTTTAAAAGCAATACTCACAAAGACAGCCGACAGATGCAATTTATTCGCCAAACATCTTGAAGCAATAAAGCTGCACAAGTTGTGCACTGTTAGGTATCACTTTTGCAGTGCAGTCCAATACTTATTCTTCCTATTTTTGCAAGCAAGATTCAGCCTGCCGCCTAAACGGCTTAATATTTCATTTGATATCGTGCCTGCCTGTTTCGCGATGTCACCCGCTGTTATAAGCTCGTTTCCCGACCTTCCAATGATAACGGCGATATCATTTTGCTTTACAAACGGTATATCGGTCACATCCACAGACATTTGATCCATACAAATACGACCGATTATAGGAGCTCTCTTCCCTGCGATTAAAACGCTTCCCTTACCACATGACAGGCTTCTGGGAATTCCATCGGCATATCCTATGGACAAGACGGCAATTTTCATGTCTTGCGGTGCCGCAAAATCCATACCGTAGCCCGCGAATTCTCCCGCTGAAAGGTTTTTCACCACACTTACGCGAGCCTTGACTGAGAGGACGGGACGAAGCTCGACGCCGCAATTTTCCGTGTCCTCCTGAGTGCTCAACATTCCGTATAGGGCAATTCCCACCCGTGCATAGTCGCATTTCAGACTTGGATAATTCAATACGCCGTAGCTGCTTTGGATATGCAATTTAGGACATTTAAAGCCCTCCTCCTTAATGCTGTTAACAACACTGTAAAAGAGTAGAATTTGGGCATTAGTGTATTCCACAAAAGGATTCTCCCTTGAGTCTGACACACACAGATGCGTAAACATTCCATCTATAACCAGGTTCTTGTACTTGAACATTTCAATAATATTATCAATATTTTCACAGCGCTCACCCAGTCTGTGCATGCCTGTGTCTATTCCCATATGAACATGAATTTTATGCCCAAAGCCGTTTAGTGCTTGGGCATATTCATTATCCAGCACAGTTTGCGTAAGGCGATGTTTTCTTAATATATAAAACTCATTCGGGTATGTATAACCCAGAATCAGTATCTCGCCCTTTATACCGTTTTTTCGAAGCTCCACACCCTCATGCAGCGTTGCTACACAAAAGGCGCTTAAGCCCATTGCGTTCAGCTCTCGAGCGACCTCGACTGCACCGTGACCATATGCGTTTGCTTTCAGCGCCGGCATTAGCCGACAGTTTTCGGGCAAAAGCCTACACAGCACCTCGCAGTTGTGACGCAGATTATCCATATTCAGTTCTTTCCACGCACGGCCCATGTTTGCTTCCGACATTTCCTTACCTCCAGACCGTTACAATAAAACCGTCGGTATTGTTGCCGGATACTGAACACAGTGCTCCGTCATCTACGGCGATTTTTGTAAGACTCTTCTTTTCGGCCAATTTAAAAGCAATCTCGATTCTGCGACCGTTAGTCTGAAACATAAAGGGATTTGTTCCGCATTCGTGTGCCTTCAAAAACAGATGGTACTCCTCCAGCGTCATTTTTTGCTGCTGCATAATTGCTGAATGAGGAAAGCCGACATAGCGGAAGTGCCACGGCTCCCAAGCAATTCCAGTTACACGTTCCTTGCCCTCCGGATAGCGCTCTATAAAGCCGTAATTTAATGCTTTCTCTCGGAATTTATTAAAAATCCCACTGTACGGGAATTCCGGTCTGATAAAATCAATATCCGGCTTGTTTACGGCAAGGTCAATTGCAAGTCCGGTTTGGTGCTCGCTGCAGCCCGGCAGGGCTACGTATTTTCTCGTAAAATCCCTGCCGTTTTTTGCCATTGAGTCCTCATAAATCTGTGTTTGCTCGGATTTCGAGCGCCATCCGCTGACAGCGACGATCTGTTCCCGTACACCCACCTCTTCAATCAGCCTGTACAGAAGCTGTGCGCTCTGCCGTTCCATTAATACTGTGGGGTTCTTCTCATCTACTGAGACAAGCGAGAGCTCACGCTCAGCTTCATGGAAGGGATTTTCGCTGTTTACCAGAATCAAACTGCCGCTGCGAATTGCGTTTTGTGGAAGCTCAAGTGCTTTCATTGCCCACCGCCAGATCAATTATCGCTGTAATAACTTCGGTAAAGCTCAAGCCGGCAGCCTTCATCATATTCGGGTACCGGCTGTGAGACGTAAAGCCGGGAATGGTGTTGACCTCGTTGAAAACGATCTCGCCCGAGGGCTTCAGGAACATATCAACTCGCGCAAAGCCACAGCAGCCAAGTGCTTTGTATATTACTTTCGCCGTGGTTTTGATCTCCTCCGCCTTTTGCTTAGGTATCCTCGCAGGGACGTGAATTTTTGAGGTTATCAAATTGTATTTCTCGGTAAAATCAAAAAACCCCTCAGAAAGCTCAATTTCGTCTACTTCACCTGTTATTAGTTTGGCGTTTCCCATCACCGCACAGCCGACCTCAAAGCCCTCGATGTTTTCCTCCATTATCACTTCGTTGTCATATTCAAAAGCGAGGACTATTGCCGCCGCCAAGTCTTTCTCCTCTGTTACCCTCGTAATTCCAAAGGAAGATCCGGCTTTCACGGGCTTTATGTATATGGGATATTTGAGTATTTCCATGTGTTCTCTGGCAAGCTCCAAGTCTGCCCCGCCAGTAAGCACAAAGGAGCGCGGCACAGGTACGCCCGCAATATGCGCAAGCTGGTGAGCTCTAAACTTGTCCATGCAGAGAGCCGAGCTTAAAACACCGCAACCGACAATGGGTATCCCCGCAAGCTCCAACAGTCCCTGCACTGTTCCGTCCTCTCCGTTTTTGCCGTGCATGACCGGCATAGCAGCGTCCAACAGAACACCGTAAATAGCATCTTTTTCGATTTCGAGCAGGCCGTGCATCTCACGATCCGGCGAAATTAAGGCACGGACACAATCTGCAGGATTGCACCATGTTCCGTCGGCTATCTTCCCGATATCACCTTTGAACCGAAACCACTCTCCCTCGGTAGTAATACCGACCATTATCGGGTTAAACCTTTTTCTGTCAAGGTTCTTAATGACCGAATAAGCGGACTGAAGCGAAACCTGATGTTCGCTTGATAAGCCTCCGAAAATAATCGCAATGTTCAGCATACGCTGCTCTCCTTTACTTCCTTAGTCAAAATTCTGGGCGGCTGCGAAACCACCGTGCTGTTGTCCGGAATATCGGTAAAAACCACCGCGCCCGCTCCGATTTTTACGTTGCTGCCAACTGTTATGTCGCCTATGATTACCGCGCCTGCTCCGATAAGGCAGTTCCTGCCGATTTGAGGAGCTTTTTGCTCGATTTCTCCGATGGTCACGTTCTGATAGATTCTGCATCCTGCTCCGATACTTGAATAACGCGAAATATATATTCCGTGCAGTCCGTGAGGCAGGCTTGGAATCTCATTAATATCTGCGCCGGCTCCGACATAACCGCCGTGCTTATGTGCCAGTCGACTGCACCAAAAGGTTAAAATATCCTTCACCATAGCGTTCGTTGCTCGTCTTTGCAGGAAGAACAAGCGCCAGAATAATTTCAGGTTGTCCCCCTTTGAATAGTCGATAATTCTTTCTCTAAAACTCATTTGTTTAATCCCCTGTTTATGGCATGAAAGAAGCTCCCCGCCTTGTACGATTATCGTAACAAAGCGGGGAGACGAATGTTTTCGGTTTTACATAGGAATTTATGAAGTTTTTAGAACTAAAATCTTACGTTTTTCTTACAGTCGCGCGGAAGGAGAACCGAAAAAACGACCTTTTCATCAGCGCTTTCGGCCTTAATCAGGCCTCCGTGGAGAGTGACTATCTCTTTTGCTATGGCAAGCCCAAGTCCGGCACCGCCAGTTTCGCTTGCACGCGAAGAATCCATGCGGTAGAACTGCTCAAAAAGCCTGCTGAGTTTTTCCGCCGGAATCGTTCTTCCGCTGTTGATGATGCGAAGAATGACGACATCCTCGGCATAATCAACGATGACCGAGATTGTACTGTTCGAATAGCTGTAATTTACGGCGTTGCGAATGAGGTTGTCAAAAACTCTCTGAAGCTTATCGGGGTCGCAGACAATTTCCATATCAGGCGGCAGCGACAAATCCCAGACAAGTCCCTTTTCAGCCAACACAGGATTGAATTCAAAGGTAACTTGCTCCAGCATTCTTGTAAGGTTGACGGTTTCAGGCTCAAGCGTCAGGTGTGTCAAACTAAACCGCGTAATATCAAAGAACTCATTAATCAGCTCTTCCAGCCTGAACGCCTTGTTCAGGGCTATCCCTGAATATTTCTCCTGCAGTTCGGGGGAAATTTCCTTTTCGTCCCGAAGCAGCGTGAGATATCCGATAACTGAGGTGAGCGGCGTTTTAAGGTCATGCGCCAGATAGACGATGAGGTCGTTTTTTCGCTGTTCCGCGTCCTTTGCGGCTCTGGCATTCCTGGTCGATTCACTTTTGACCTGATTCATCTGCAGCTCAACCTGCTTAAGCGTTGTAGGAAGAGTGATTAAAGTATCATCCTCGGCAACCATCGTTCTCACCGCGGAGGTTATATCTTGAAAATAGCGTGTTATACGGTAAACATGGCTAAATACGACGACGATGGAGCCAATCAGCCATATAATGAAGAACATAAACACAGGATCATTGAAAACTCTGGTCATCAGCTGATAGAACCACTCGCTGCCATCCCATACAATTACCCTGCTGCAAATCCAGTATGCCCCAAAATATAAAATCAGAAGAACAACAGTATACACGACCTCTGTTACTATCAGCCGGCCGATAGTCAAACGGAACACGTCTCTTGTGACGGCGTTTTTCTTTTTGTTTTCCTTACGCAATTGTGTACCCCACCCCCCAGACCGTCTTAACAAATTTCGGTTTTCGGCTTGGCTCGTGCATTTTTTCTCGAAGCCGCGCCACATGAGCCATTACGGTGTTGTTGTTATCCAGATATTTTTCTCCCCACACGGTTTCAAAAAGCTCCTCGGAGGATATGACAGATCCTCTGTGCTCGCACAGATACCAAAGAATTGAAAATTCTATGGGTGTTAGCGACAGCTCCTGCCCATTAAGCGTACACCGATGTGTGTCCTGACAGATATAGAGTCCCGAAAAATCATATTCCTTTTGCTCCAAAGGCAAAATTGCCGCGGAGTTATATCGGTTGCATCGTCGAAGCTGAGTCTTGACTCTTGCTATGAGCTCAAGCGGGTTAAACGGCTTAGTGACATAGTCATCCGCACCCAGCGTAAGCCCCATAATCTTGTCCATATCCTCAACTTTCGCGGTAAGCATGATGATTGGAAAAAGGTGCTTTTCACGTATTTTTTGACAGAGCGTAAATCCGTTCATATCAGGCAGCATAACATCCAAAATGGCAAGGTTGACAGTATCGCAGGCAACACAGGCCAGAGCATCAGTAGCATTATAGAATTTATACACTTCATAGTTTTCGTTGCGAAGGCAAACCTCAACGAGGTCGGCAATTTCTTTTTCGTCATCTACGACCAAAATATGTTCCATCGTAAAGCTCCCTAACATAATCGCTTTAATAGGTAAGTAATGTATCTGCGACGCAAAGCATAGTTCTAGCATTTAGTATAATCTTTGCAGAAGTCCTCGAAGACCTTATATCATGGCGGTATAGCGGCGTTTTGATATACTTATTATTCGGGCTTGGAGTGTTTAGGAAAACATTATATCATACAATATAACTTAAATGCATCAGGACAGACAAAAATTGTTAATTCGTTTATAACTATTCCATGAATGTAATTTTCATCAGTTCTGAGCGAGTATTCGAAAAAATGGGCATGCAGAAAACAGCGCACTTGACGCACCGCATGTTCTCCCTCTTTTGCCCTTGGCTTTGAAGTTGCAAGCTCGATACTTTGGAAAATCACCTGACTGACAGTCAGAAGTGGAGCGGCCACGGTCAAGATAATCCGAACCTGTTTCCGATTGGAAGTGGGTTCGGATTTATTGTTTTCCTTTAATACCTCTGCAAGCAAAAAACCGAATCGCTTGCTGTCGATGAGGTAATTAGGGCTGTTTATAAGAATGCACGGCCTCATTAATTTTCGCTTTTAAAATTAAGCGGTAATTTATCATGTACAGTAAATTCTTGCATGTATTCAACAGGTAGACCCTTAACCAGTCCATGCATGACGCAGTCCTCGTTAGCTTGAAAGGTCTTAAACGAAGCCAGAGACGACCTGCCACATAGCTGAGACAATGGAATAAGTGCTTACACTGGTAAAAATGCCCAACAAAAATGCCGGTTTTAGGCATTAGTGAATAAAAATCCTGAACATTATTGAATTTGTTTTTGTAATAGTATAAACTAAATATATTAGTTAATTATGGTAAAAAATATGGTTATATATGGCAAGCATTTCGGGGCAAAATCCGCATTGGATGCACCAAAGTCAAGCATCAGAAAAATGCCAAGCCCAGCGATAATTGCAGGGCTTGGCTCGATTAATATTACCGATTCAAGCAGATTGCAGCCAAAGCCGAAAAGTCGCAGATTCAAAAATAACGGTTGTTATGTGAGGCTCGAACCGGATGGCAGTTCAATATCGATTTTTAGAGGAGAGCTAGTATTGAAGTTAAAAAGAACAGCGGCAATGCTGCTGGGCATGGCGTTGCTCGTATCTTTGCTGCCCTTGAAACTGCAGGCTTCGGCTGCCGAAACTAGCGCTGCGCCTAGGGTTGAGTTCGCGGCAACGGAACCGGACTCAAACGGATATTTCAATGTATCCATGACAATCTACAATATCAGATTCCGGGTTTTTCAATTTGCACTCAAATATGATACTGCAAAAGCCATGCCGGTAAGCGCTGCCGACGGCGGAAAAACAAGCGATTTCTCCGCATTCGCAACACGTACTTCAAACACAAGCTGGATGTCTACGGTCGGAAACGCGATTGACAGCGAAAAGGGCCTGATTGATTTTTCAGCTTACATATTGCCCGGAACCTCCGGCAGCGTATTGAACAGTATTTCGGAAGCTGCTATCGGCGCAGAGGGCCTGAAGGTTTACACCTTCCGCTTTAAGCGCATAGCCTCGGGAGATATCGCCCTGAAGCTTGCAACGAAAAAGGCTGGCGAACCGTATTCACCGGGATGTCCGCAGGGAGTTATAGTCGAAAATGATGACGGCGGCGTGTCCGCGCAGATTGTGTTCACCATGCCGGCAACGTTGGGGACAGGCAGCAGCTCGGCAATATACAAGGATGAGCCGGCCGTAACACCGACACCCACTCCGACGGCAGGCAATACCGGCAATACCGGCACCGGCACAGGCACCGTAACGAAAAAACCGGAGGCCGGAACCGTGGCGGCAAGGCTTTACGGCACCGTGATACTCCAGATTGGGAATTATGCCGCGGCACACGACGGAACGCTGACTCATATAGATTCGGAAAACAAGCTTGTAATGCCGACTATTGACAGCCATAACCGCACGCTCGTACCGGTACGCTTCATCGCGGAGGCGCTGGGTGCGTCCGTAAGCTGGGACGGCGCCGCAAGCAAAATTACAATTAAAAAAGACAGCACCGCGATTGAAATGACCGTGGGCTCGCTTAACTATACAATCAACGGCAAGCAGGCGGCAATGGATACGGCGCCGGTTATCAACACCGGCTGGAACCGCACTTTAGTACCGGCCCGCTTTGTCGCGGAGGCGCTCAATATGTCCGTGGAATGGGACAGTACCAACAACCTTGTCATTATTTCTCCGGCGGACGAGCCGTGGAAGCTCGGGGGAACGCTTGAAAAACAGGCGACTTCCGATGTGGTTTATGTACTTTCGCCCTTAATCAGGGACTTCGTATCATAAGAAAGGATAAGTGCAAATGAGAAAAGCAGGGAAGCTATTACTGTTCATCATGCTCTGCACCCTGACCTTAGCCGGCGCTGCGTTTGCCGCGCAACTAAACGAGACCTCAACCGGAAGCGGTACATATCATCTGGAATACAGCAGCGGCATTATAAACGGGAATCAGTACATAGTGCTCACCGCCGCGGTGACGCAGACCGATGGCACCTATTCAATTACCGCCGGAACCATCAAATACATCGATCAGGTGGCGGCGGCAAACGGCAAGGTCGTTTTTGACCTCAAGCCTATGACCGGCACAGACAAGGCGATCGTTTTGCTGGGAGGGGCCTTTGACGGCGGGACAAGCCCCAGAACCGTCGGCACGATAGGCTTTGCGCTCACGGGCGTGGCAGTCAGCGGAAATGTGACAAGCAACAATCCAAAGGTTGCAACGACCATTGAGCTTTACGCAGCCGGAACCACCACAAACCCCACATACACAACGACGATTGCGGCGGTTTCAAGCGGAAACGGACAGCAATCTCAGAGCTTCAGCTTCAGCAATGTAGTTGCGGGAACCTATGATTTGCTGGTTACAAAACCCAAACACGTGCCTTATAAAATTACAGGCGTAGTTGTTGGAGATACTGCGTTGGATTTAACCCAAAATGCAAACACATTGATAAGCACAATTGCTCTGCCGTACGGTGATATAACAAGTGATAAAAAGGTCAACATTAGTGACTTGGGCGTAATAATTAAATCTACAAACTTCGGGAAGGCTCCCGCAAATGCCACCAACCCGGAAGGCGAGCTTACAGGAGACGATAGGATAAACATATCGGATTTAGGAGTCGTAATAAAGTCAGCTAATTTCGGAAAACAGCAATCAAACTGTACGGTGGTATATAGCTAAGTATTATGGTTGTAAATTAAAATTTGGAGGATTTATTGATGAAAAAAAGTATGCGGTTAATATCCAGTTTGCTCGTCTTGATGATGTTGCTTTCGCTGCTGCCGATTGCGGCTATGGCGGCTGTAACGGATTATGGCGTCAATATCAATATTGCGACGGAAAAATATCTCGAAAAGGACAGTATTAAGGTCTCTTTTCAAATCTCAACTGCGAATAGTGCAACAGTAACTGGTGTATCCAGTGCTTTGCTTATCTACGACACAAGTCTATTCGACTTAATAGATACAGATGGTGCCGCAGTTGCTACAACAAGCGAAACTGGAGTATTTATTGAGGATAGGGTTGTTACAGCGAAAGCGTCAGGCTGGACATCCTTGGCACGGGCAATAACTGGGGCTACTCCAAATACTGCGTATTTAAGCATGCAACCATATACAACGCATACATATTCATATCCAACAGCCACAACAATAGAGTCTGTACGGCTTGGATTAAAAGCCGGTAAGAGCACTTCAGATATCACAACAAGCTCAATCCGTTTTGCATTAGCTTCTGAACTAGAGCCAACTGGTGATTCGGCGGCATTAATTATTACGGATACCGCTGAAGAAGAACAATACTACAACCACGAAACACCTTCAAAAAACACTCTCTCCGCGCCAACCTTTACATACACAGGATTCGTACCGGCATATGGCGGAACGCAGGCTTCTACACCATCCCTCTCAACGAAAAAGGGCGGGGCGGTGACACTCAAGGCCAACGCGACGATTCCGGGCGAAACAGTCGAGTATGGCGTAGCTGCTGGTACCGATAACTATGCGGCAGCAAGCTGGCAGGACAGTCCCTCTTTCACCGTCCTTACCGTGGGGACACACTTCTTCTATGCCCGCGTCAAAGAGGTTCCAAACGTTCACACGGCAGGATTGGCAGCTACGGCGGCTGTCACAGTCTTTGCTGCGCCGACCATCAGCTACAGCGGCAATCTGGACGGTCTGACTGTCGGAACGGCGATTACAGGTCTTACGCCCACAGCTACAGTCGGCTCGGGCGGCGAGAGTTATGCCGTGTCGGCAGGTACCCTTCCTGCGGGGCTTGCGCTCAACGCCTCCACCGGCGCTATTACCGGTACACCTACCACGGCAAACGGAACGGGAGCCACCGTGACAGTTAAAATAACCGACAGCGAAGGTCAGTTTAAAACAGCAGATGTTACATACAGCGCTGTCGCCAAAATGACCGTAACAAGAGAAAAGCTGGATTATAGTTTGACACCCGTAAGCTATAACGGCACCGCAAAAAGTGTTGCGGTAACAGCGAAGAACGGAATCAACCTCGGCACAATAAAGGTTTATTACGCTGGCTCTGAAACGGCTCCCACAGTGGCGGGCACCTATGCGGTAACTGTGGATGCGACGGGAAGCGTAAACTGTGAGGCCATAACGGGTCTTTCACTTGGCGATTTTGTCATAAACAAAGCTACTCCGGCAGAAGCAAACCTTAATATCGATATTTCAGCTAAGAGCTATACCGGTTCGGCTCAATCCGTTACCATCACGCCTAAAACCGGAGTTGGAGCCGTTACGATTTACTACGAAGGAACAAACGGAACGAATTATACGAAAAACACAACCGCACCGACCAACGTCGGCACCTACGCGATAACGGTTGATATTGCCAATTCTACAAACTACAGCGAGGCAATAGGCGTTCCGCTCGGTACCTTCACAATCAACAAGGCTACCCCGACAGCAAGCAATTTGAGCTACACCCCGACCGCTGTGGACTATAATGGCTCAGCTCGTACTGCGTCTGTCGACAAGGTCACAAGCGGTATCGGAAACGTTACGGTGTGCTATACCGGAACCGGCGATACCGATTATACGAAAAGAACAGCCGCGCCGACCAACGCCGGCACCTATGCGATAACAGCCAATGTTGCGGTGTCCGATAACTACAACTCAGCTTCGGACCTTGCGCTCGGCAGCTTCACAATCAACAAGATTGACCCGAAACTGTCCGACCTTAGTTGCAGCAATATGACAGGCATTACCTTTGACGGCACCCAAAAGCCCCTTACCGTTACAGACAAATCCTCCGTGGGCTTGGGAACGATAACAGTTTTGTATAACGGCTCACCCAGCTATCCTGTCGATGCCGGAACCTATGCGGTAACGGTATCAATTGCCGCCTCAACAAACTACAACGCTACCTCGACGCCGCTTTCACTCGGCAACTATACAATTAACAAAGCCACTGCACCGCATGCGTTTGACGAAACCTTCAACTACGTACAAAAGACCGCAAAGTCTGATACGTATAACCTCGATAATATAACCTTCAACAGTGTTGTTATGGGAACTCGTAGCTACGTGATTGGAACACTGTCTGGTACAACCGGGATTTTCTCGAGTACTCCGACTCTCGACGGAAATTTGCTTAGCTACGCGATTTCAGGCGATGCCGTTACAGGACAGAGTGCTACTCAAACAGTCATATTTAAATTCCAGAACTACAATGATATAACAGTTACACTTACGTTTAACATCGTGAATAAAACCAACGTAAGCTCCTCAATCACCTTTGCTGACGGCTCTGCCGCCTATAACCGTGATATTCGGTTGTATGAGCACGCCAGCATGACGGACAGCACCAGCTACACAGCGCCGATTGCATACACATATGCTGTTGACTCGAGCGTTACTCCCAACACTGCCTCACTTTCGAACGGAAAGCCTCTCACAGCCGGAGCCTACACAGTTACGGCAAAATATGAGGACGTCTCTAACATCGGTGAAAAGACAGTAAAATTTGTAGTCACGCCGGTGGAGGTTGCGCTTTCGTGGAGCGGTGATGCAACCCGCGGATATGACGGAAACGCTTCCGCGGTAACCGCAGCGGCCGGAGGCATTATATCGGGCGATGTCTGCACTGTTACCGTCACGGGTGGTACAGAGACAAATGTAGGAGACTATACCGCAACGGCTACAGCGCTCGGCAACACAAACTACAAGCTCCCGGGCGCTGTGACACGGAGCTACACAATCAGCAAGGGCACCTACGACATGTCAGGCATAACTCTTGCCAATAGTAATATCACCTATAGCCAGAGCACCACGCCTGTCGCTGTGACCGGAACCCTGCCGACAGGAGTGACCGCTGCATACACCTATGTCGGAATAAACGGCACCACTTACAAGTCATCCACTATCGCGCCGACCAATGCCGGAACCTATACCGTAACCGCAAAGTTTACGGGTACGGCAAACTACAATACGATTCCGGACAAGACCTGCACGCTGACAATAGCCCAAAAGGAAGTCACGCTTAACTGGAGCGGTAGCGCAACGCGCGTGTATGATGGCAGCGCCTCCGCCGTGACCGCAACAGCCGGAAGCCTTGAAGGGGATGACACCTGCAACGTTACCGTTAACGGAGGAACCGCAGCAAACGCGGGAACCTATACCGCGACGGCAGCTTCGCTCAGCAACACGAACTACAAGCTTCCGACTGCTGCAACACAGGCATATACAATCTCCAAGGCTACCTATGTTATGTCTGGCGTAAGCCTTGCAGACAGCAATGCAACTTACAATAAGACCGCGAAGTCCGTTGCGGTAACCGGAACCCTGCCGACAGGAGTGACTGTTGCGTATACCTACGTCGGAACAAACTACGCTGCATCCTCCACCGCGCCGACAGACGCCGGAACCTACACGGTAACAGCGAAGTTTACGGGCTCAGCCAACTATAATGCAATCACGGATATGACCCGCACGCTCACGATAGCACAAAAGGAAGTTACACTTTCATGGAGCGGCAGCGCAACGCGCACATATGACGGCAGCGCCTCCGCTGTGACCGCGACGGTAGGAAGCCTTATATCGGGCGATACCTGCACCGTTACAGTAACCGGCGGCACCGATGCAAACGCCGGCAGTCATACCGCAACGGCGGCATCACTCAGCAACGCAAACTATAAGCTCCCCGCCACGGCAACACAGAGCTACACCATAAACAAGGCCAACCAGGCGGCGCTTACACTTAATCTCGGAACCGCACTGCTTGTCGGCAACAGCCTTACCGCTACCACAAGCGGCGGCAGCGGCGACGGAACCGTGACCTACGAAATCACAAGCGGCGGCAGCTATGCGACGCTGACGAGCGCAACGCTTGCAGGAACAGCCGCAGGCACCGTTACGGTGAGAGCAACGAAGGCTGCCAGCACCAACTACAATGAGATAAGCGCGGCTCCGGTAACCGTCACAGTCAGCGACAAGATGGCGGTCACAGCGGCAGGCATCAATAAGGCTGATATAAAAGATGCTGCAATTGCCGCATTGCTCAAGAACGAGGGCAAGTATACAGTCGGAACCGCTATCCGCAAATCGGCGAATGTCAATGAGTTTACCGTGGCCGTCACAGGAACGGCAGCTCTTGACAGCTATGCAAGCTCTGTTACGGCACAGGGCAGTGGCAAATGGGTAGGCATTATTCTCGGCGGCGTACAGAAAAATGCAGCTTCCGCGCTCGGCACAGCAGCGCTGTGGTATAAATCGGATTCTGCGAAGCCCTATAGCCAGCTTACCGCCGATGACTTAACTGAGGTACAGTCTGTCGGCGGAAGTAACGGACAGTTCATACTCTGGCTCAAATCAGAGGATATCAAAGACGGCAAAACCTTTTATATTGCAACGGACAGCTCCGGTACAAACGCAATTGCTGTTACAGTGAACTTTACCGAATATTCAATTCCTTATTATGGAGGCAGTACTGTAACCGGAAGCGCTAATTCCAACACAACAACAAATACAGGCTCCGATGGCAGCGTAACAAAAACCACCAAGGAGACAGTGAAGAACAATGACGGCTCGGTCACATCGACCACAACGGCGGCGACTACCGATAAAAACGGCAATGCGATAGGAAGCTCCAAAGTTTCTTCAACCACAACAACAAACTCCAATAAACAGGTCGTTACCGCTGTATCCAGCGTTATCACCACCGGAACACCCGATAAAATCACCATCGACGCGGGAACCGAAACCGGAAAAACTACCGCCGCCGAAGTGCAGCTGCCGTCCGGCGTCATTTCGAGCATAGCGGAAAAAACCGAATCGGAGCTTGTTATCGCAACGGATGTCGCAAAGATTGCTTTCGACAAGGAAACGGTTGATACGATAGCGGGACAGGCCACGGGCTATGACAAAGTCGGAATCAGTGCCGGACTTGCCGACACCGCAGCGCTTACCGAAAAGCAGAAGGCCGAAGCAGGGAACTATCCTGTTTTCGATCTGAAGGTTGTTGCTTCTAACAGCACGGGCGAGACGAAGAAAATTACAAACTTTGACGGCACCGCCACAGTCACTATTCCGGCGTCTAAGCTGACGGGTCAGGACGCAAAGAACATCTGCATTTACTACCTGTCTGATGACGGCACCATGACTAAGATGACCGGGCAGGCAAACCCCGACGGAAGCTATAGCTTCACGACAAAACACTTCTCATATTATGTCGCGGTCAGCGAGAGCACGGCAAGCTTTACCGATGTCAGCCGCGGCAACTGGTATTATGAAGCGGTGAACTACGCTGTCGGCAATAACCTCTTCACCGGTACCTCCGCTACAGCCTTTGATCCGGACAAGACCATGACGCGCGCTATGCTTGTGACCGTTATGTACCGTTTGGAGGGAAAACCCGTTGTTTCGGGCGCAAATACCTTCGCGGATGTTGAAGCCGGTCAGTGGTATACAGACGCTGTAAGGTGGGCAACCAGCAATAATATTGTCACCGGCTATGACGCCAAGACCTTTGGCACAAATGACAGTATTTCCCGCGAGCAGCTGGCGACGATACTGTATCGTTATGCAAAATATAAGGGTCACGATGTTTCAAAATCGGCGAATCTTTCGGCTTTCGCGGATTCCTCAAGTGTTTCAGGCTGGGCGCTTGCGTCTATGAACTGGACTGCCGCAAACGGATTTATAAGCGGTACAACGGCAACTACGCTTTCACCCAAAGATGCCGCTACCAGAGCTCAGGTCGCCGCGATAATCATGCGATTTGCAAAGAATACTGCTAAGTAAGCAGCCAATTCCCGCACAGTTTATAACAAGAAGTCTACGCAAGCTAAACGCCAAGCTGAATCCGATATCTTTTGAACAGATTGCGGAATTGCGGCAGATTAATGCGGGCAATGGCTTCCCGGCACTGAATATGATACATTCATGGCCGGGAAGCCGCTTGGCTATACCACAACTTTCAATCGAAAAGCACCGTCTGGATTTAGCGAGATTTTGAGCGCTGACCCTCTCGGGTGCTTTTTTAATTAATTGGCTATTACCCGCTGCGGCGGACGACATAAACGATTGCTATTTCTGCAAGAGCGGCAGCAGCGCCTTTACGCTAGATAGGTAAAAGGACGCGGCTTAAAAAAACGCTTTAGCTTAATATTAAATTGAAAGAGATGTGATTTTTATCAAAAAGATATTGAGTATGGTATTGGTGCTTTGCCTGGTGCTTTCACTGACGGGTGAAGCGTTTGCCGCAACGCTGCACATCGAGTCTGTGAAGGCTGCGGATGGCAAATATACCGTAGAAGGCAGCATAGACGATTACAGCGCATCGAGCGGAGACAGTCTCTATGCCTCATCCTATAATGAAATCGGCAGGATGGGCGGAATCGGGAGCTCAGTGCCCGACGCAAAAGGCAATTGGACGGTTTCGGGCGTAAGCGTTGCCAGTGAAACGGATATTGTTAAGGCGTTTGTCGTTTCGGATAAGACAAAAGGGCTGGCTCCTCAGAGCGTAAATGACCGCGTTCAGGCGGTTACCACGATGAATGGGCTTAAGAACGCCCTGAACAACGCAGACAACAGCACAATTTTTATTGCAAAGGATATAACGCTTTCCACGACGGATACTGAAAAGAAAATTCAGATAAATAAAAACATTACGATTTCAAAGGGTGTTACTCTGACGGTGCCGAATGCTTATACCTTGCAGCTTAACAGCGGGGCAAAGCTTACAGTCGGCGGAACACTTTCTATAGCGCAGAGCGCGACGATTTATGTGGCTGGCACATATACAGCGGCGAACGGCAACCGCACAGGCTCGGCTGAGCTTGTGCTCGGCGGAGGCACGGTAAATAACGCCGGGACTTTGCGCGTTTTGCCGGCAAACACTCAAAAAACGGATAACTATGACGGGGGAAGCGGCGGCGCAGTCAGAGGCGGCGGTAAAGGCGGCTCGATTAATTCGTCAGGCTCCATATTGATTGACGGCGGCAATAATACTATGGGAGTCTACAATAATGGAGGCTCCATGGATATTTCTGACTATACCGTAACTGTATCCGGAACGGGCAGGCTGCAGAACAACAACTGGCTTCGCATCGCGGGAAAAGGCGTGCTTACAGGCACGGGTACTATAGATAACACTGCGACACTTAGGGTTGAAGGCGGAACAATTTCCGGAACGCCGACCTTGAACAATACTCACAATTTATCTCTTTTCACAATGTATGATGATGACGGAGCGGGACATATAAGCGAAAAAGTGCCTGCTGTCACCACGGGAGTGACGCTTAACCAGAACAACGGCTGGACATATGAGGCGGCTCAGGCGACAACGGAGGCCGCGCTCAAGTACGCTTTGGCACACTACACAGGCGAGAACGTGGAGCTTGCCGGTGACAGCACCCTCAGTGTTGTCGGCTTTGACGTTCCAAGCGGCAAGAGCCTCCGAACGCAGGTTCCCGTGACACTGACTTCAGGCACCGTCAACGTGTACGGCTCAATTGAGCTATACAACCAGTTTGCGGTAGCGTCCGGCGCCGTACTGAACGTGACAAAAACCGGCGAACTGGAAGTGCAGTGCTCCGGAAACCAGGAGCTGCTTAACGCAGGCACGATTACGGCGGACGGAATCATCTGGGTCGGCAAATATGGCGAAAACAAAGGATATTTCCGGAATGCCGGCACAGTAACGGTAGGAACCGACGGCGGTGACATTTACGTCCTGCCATACTCCACGCTCGAAAACAACGGAACTATAGACGGCGGCGGCAACGTGACGAAAATTTCCGACGGAACCGGTACCGGAACGGTTACCGGTACGGTGGCGGGACAAAAAACGGCTCTTGAGGTTTCGTCCTACAGTGCGTTTACTTCTGCCGCGACGGGCAGCTATGACGCGTTGTTTGTCACAAACGGCTTTGAAATAAGCTCAAGCCTTGCGCTCGGCAAAAAACTGATTGTTGCCGATAACGCATGGTTGAGAATACTGAGCGGCAATACAGTGACCTTAAGCGGCGGGATGAACCTCATGGGCTGGATGGAGAACAGAGGAACGCTGAACATAGCAGCGGGTACGGTTGCGCAGCTGCACGGAAATTTCTATAACTATGGCGGAGAGGAAAAGGGCACTATTGTCGTATCCGGAACACTGGATATCTACCCCGGCAAGCTGCTTAAAAACAACGGCTCGATTAAATTTGCCGATGCAGGAGTTGTCAACATCGGCGGAACGCTCCTCTGGGGCAGCAATAACCCGATACCAACCACAGGAGATGGCTACACCTCCTATGGTACGGGGAGCATAGTCTCGACAAGCAGGACGGCGGCAGATATCAATCAGTTTAATACTCTTCTGACCGACAAAACCTGCGAAAATATCGAACTGCGCTTTAATCTGGCAATAACGGGGAACATGACGCTCGAAAAGAGCGTGAGCATCTCATCGGGCTTCACACTTACTGTTAATTCCGGCACAACGCTGAAGGTTACGAACGGCGCGTGGCTCGGAGTCAACAACGGCGGTACGCTTGACAACGAGGGAACCGTAACAGTTGCCAACGAAAACGACAATCAGGGGCATGTCAATATAAACGGCGGCTCGACACTGACAAACAACGGAAACATTGAAGTGTTCGGTCAGTTTAACTTCAATGACCGCGAGCATACGACCATTAACGGCAACGGAAGTCTGACATACCACTACTATGCGAGTCTGCTGGATATATCCAAGGGGCTTTACAGCCTTCTCGGCAGCGGTTACGGACTTGCAGGCGCAGCTGACACTGATTATAACTCGTACGCGGGTACATATGCCGACTGGTCGGGTATGAAGGCCGAAGAGAAGCAGTTCGTAGGCTTCGTCCTGAAAAATATGGCGGACAGAAGCATTCTCAACAAAACAAACGGCGACAACAAAACCTATCTGAAGCCGTATGATCAAATGACCTACAACGCGGTCATGCAGGTGCTGGAGCAGATATGGGATGCTGTTAATAAGGACAGCTCAAACCTACCTACAAGTGTCGGGTTGACGAATAAGGCTGGCAGTGACCGCATTTCCAACTATAATTACGGCGGCGGCAGTGAACTCGATAAGCTGCTTTCAAGCCTTATGAATGCAATTGGAAACACAGTGGTTACTTCTCCGGTGACCTATACCGTCAATTCGGGAGCCGAGCAGCAGAACATAAGCTTTAAGACCTTTGAGTATGATGTCACAGTCGTACGAGATGGTTCGCTGAGTTATTTAACAGACAACATAAATTTTAACGGCTGCGTGTTTGAAAAGAGTATCAAAATCGTCAACAGCGGAGTAAGGTTTACGACGAACTTGGAAAACTGCACGGTTCATAATTATAACGGACAAGCCTACGGCATATATGTCGAACCGGATACCTTAGTAAATTTTGCTGTAACTGACCCTGAGGCTGAGGTCAATATATCGCTCAGAGGTACAACCGGAAGTGTAGCCGTTATGGCTGAGAGCTGCGACGCGCATGTTATGAGCTATATTGCGGGAGGCTCGTTCAAAATAAACGATGTTCAATATACCGGGGCTTCAAGTCTTTCTGCAGATGAATTCTTTGAGGGTAAATATCAGCTTGATTACGGAAACGAACAGAATACGAAATCCTACCACGCGGGTCAGCGTACGGTCAAGGTTTCGGCAAACGGTGCCGACTTCAGAGAGTTCCATGTGTGGGATAATATAAAAAACGATGTTACACTAGAGCTGGGCACAGTAAAGAGCTCCGGCGGAACCCTCAATATCAGCGACGATAAAAGCAGCGATGAGTACGGCGTTATTGTCAAAGGCACCGCCGGCGACCAGACAAAGACCAGTACGCTGAGCATGTATCTCAACGGCAGAGTGGACATTTCGGGCCTGACAAGCTACAAGGCGGAAATCGGAGCGAACAGCGAGAGTGCGATAAGGTTCGCAGCAGACGGTTCATGGCTTTCCCCGACTATCGTAGGACCCTACTCGAGCGCTGCCATTGACATCGGCTCCGGCGATCTGACGGGAAGCTCGTATACGCTCACCCTATATCAAATGTCAAAAAATGAAAATGGCGACCACGTCCTGATTACGCCGAAGGGTACGTCTATACATTATGAAAACGGCAGGACTTATGTTTATGGGCTTCCCAATGCGGATGGGCTGGTATTTGACGCCTCATACGACGGTAAGACCGTTCGCTGGGATGACATGAAACGCAAGATCGACAATGCGACACGCACCGAATTCGCGCAGGCGCTGTATGACGCCTACAAAAATAATGCCCACTTTACCAGTGCGGGAACTGCGGCAGAATTTGTAACGCAAAACGGGCTGATGACGGACATGACCGAAGGAAACGTCACAATGTACGAGGTTGTCAAAGCACTTGAAACAATCGCGGATAAGCTCGGCGTCACCTTTAAGAACTACTATAAGAATTTCGATCTTGCTCAGGTTGATTACAACAACAATATTTCATATGGTACTGCGTTTGAAACGAAACTGTTGAGTATGGTAACTGCTCTTGCGCTTGGCAGCAAGTATTCTCCAAATATCAAATGGAACAACAACACAGGCAAGAGCGTGCTTACGATTGGGTTCGATGGTGAGGCTCCGATAGGGATTACCGCCACGGACCAAAACGGTAATTCGGAATTATCAATTTTGCTCGAAGCCTTCCAGGCTGCATGCAATGGCAAAATCTACGTTGGTGACAATCCTAATATTGTAGGCGCGACATTTGAGGGCGAGAATACGATGACTCTGGGCAGGAGCCAGTGGAGCAATATCAGTTTCAGAGGCTGCAGCTTTGAGGATAAAGACTCCACGACGCAGGTACTTAATATCCTGACTGATTGCGGCGGCAATGTCAGTTTTGAAAATGGCTGCACTTTTACCGGAGCTAAGTCTGGCTTTGCAGTTGGCCTTACGCCGGTAACAGCAAACCATTATAACGACGAGAACTTGAATTTCAGTTGTGTACCGGGCGGAACAAAGTTCAATTCGGACCATGTAGGCTTTAATGCGAGCTGCGGGACAAGCAAAGGGACACTTACGGTGAACGGCGCTGCGGTTAACGCTCTCGACTTTGCAAATTACGACGGACAGGGGCACGCGTTACAAATTCCTTTGTTCAGCGCAGGCATGTGGTTTGATAAGTACAATGAAAACCAGAGGATGCCGACTCTTGGCGTCAGCGGCGGTGTAGCGGGTGTAACTATACCGACGAACTGTTTGACGAAGTTCGGCGCAATAAGTGTCGGGGGAGACTGTCCAAATGAAGTGACGCTGAACATAGCCGGAGGATGGACACCGAACTATGAATACGGGTTAAACCTGCGTAATTACTCCAACAGTACGCTTAAGCTGACCGGAAGCATCACAGGCGGCACAGGCTCACTCGAAAGCGATCCTAATACATATACGGAACTGGACCTTGTCTTAACAGGAAAAGTTGATGTTAAGGATGCGATATTCACCGGAAATTACTTTATCCTGACCGGATACTTCTCCGATGTTGACCAAAATATTAATCTGGGTGACAAAAACATCGCCGTCATCTATGAAGGAGTCAACGATAAAAACAAGAACTTCGTGTTCAATATCGGCAACAAGTCTGGTTCGCTTGAAACCGCCACCGTGAAATATTTCGCTCTGGGCTCGGAGAAAAATGTAACGATAAACGGTTTCACCGGTATTGCCATGAGCGATAAATACAAAATTTCTCTTGGGAGCGGTCTGACAGCGGCATACAAAGCCGGCGGATATACACTGACGCTTAAACAGTTGAATAACGAAACGGACATATGGGAATCACTGAATTACGACTTGGACAGCTCCACAGATACAAACAACTATACGCTTATACCCAGAACACCCCTGACGCTTCCGTTCAATGTGCTTCTGTCCGTGAAGCATACCATTTCAGAAAATGATGCGGACACCTTCAATGTCGGGTGGAGCTTAAGCGATTTGAAAAATGGTGAAGCCAAGGCCAAAACCGAAACGGATTTACTCGGAGATCTCGATAACAGCCAAATAAATAAGATATATATTGCTAGTGACATAACGCTGAATAAGAAAGATGGACAGCCAACGACCTATGTATTTAACAAGGATGTCGTAATAAAGGAAGGAGTAACATTAACCGTTGCTGAGGGTGTTACGCTGAATATTGCTAAAGATCACGGAATTGCAGCGAACGGAGTCCTTTCGGTTTTGGGTATAGTAAATGTCTACGGATGGCTTGACGGAGGTACTGAATGGGGATCGCATGTCAAGACGATAAACGCGGGAATAATCAATACCTATGCCAGCCTTGAGGATTTTGCAACCGAGCTTTACAACCGGTACAGCGCCGATTACGGTCTATTGAACAGCGCCGCGCATGACACATACAGTGGCTGCTATGCTGCAGATTACTATAATGGAGCCAAGGCAGAGGGGATAACAGCAATTAACTTTCTTATCGAAAACGGTGTCATACCCAGCAACTCGACAAACCTGAACGGCTGGGAAAAGCAGTCCTATAAGCAGATGAAGGCAAAGCTTGCTGCCATGGCGGACGCCATCGAGACACATAATTCTTCTATGCAAGAAATAAAAGGCTACGAAGTAGCGGGGTTGACGGACAACGATTATGTGTGCAACTCGGACATCAACTCAAGCTTCAACACGCTTCTCGGCAGCTTTGCCGAAAAGGTCGGAACAATAACAGTAGCAAGCGCGGTAGAGTATACTCCCGGGCTGAATAATCAACGATTCAGCATCGGAAAAACTTTTGGCTCTGACGTGACAGTAAACTACACTGACGTGAAAAACGACTTTCTGCTGTTCGCAAACTGCACTTTTAACAGTAACCTAATAATATACGGCGGAACAGGTTCAGGTGTGGATGATATCCGCCTGCTGAACTGCACGATAAACGGCGATATTCTTGTTAAGGACAGCGACGGCAAGACAAATGTTTACTTCGACGGCAATACTGTAAGCAAACCCGTTATAACCTCGCCAGATGTTTCAACCTATGACAACTACTTCTTCCCCAGCATCCCAACGCTGTGTTGGGATAGTGACGGCAATTACTATGATTCCTCCGGTGGAGGTACCAAAAACGGCGAAAGATGCGCCTCCGTAAAAAGCTATGACAAGTTCGTCATGGGCACGCTCTATTTCGCTAAGGAATATGATGCCAGAGGCGTAATCAAAACAGGAGCTGCCTACAGCGGACCCAGCTACTACAGCGCGCTCTATACCGGAGTTACCGATATCACGTTCTCCGGCAACAAGATGACAATTGCCGGCGCGAAAAGCGGTACCTACATGTTCGACAGCAAAACCAAGTTTTACTACGACGATGTCACTGATGTCAGAATTCAAAATTTTAGACAGATTATTGCGGAGGATATCACTGCGGATAGTGACATGAATTTATCGGCTTCCACAGATAAGGTATATCTAATGTATACATCGAACTCCAATCATACAATTGCATGTGTGTACATATATGATACCTGACGGCTAAAACAGATGTTCAGATAATCGGGCAACGAAAATCGCTGAGGCTGACTACGTCAGCCTCAGCGATTTAATTATGATGCCTAGACTTTACGACAGAGGTATTCCCACGGCTGGACGCAAGGGAGCCTGACTTGAACTGTCAAGATAAAATACCGACAGCCGTTTTCCTCCGGAGTATGAAGCGGCGGACTTCGAGATATCGCTGGTTACACCCTTGTCCGGCGCTAAGACCTGCAGCATTTTTCCGGCTGAGTCATATTCGGACACCAGCACAGAGCTGCTGTCGCTGGCTTGACGCCATAATGAAACAGCCTTGCCGTCGTCTGTATAGGCAAGCTTGTTTGAACCTGCCCGGATGATAAAGTTGCAGCCCACGGCATGCCAGCCGCATGAAGCCCCGTCAATTTTCATGCTGTCAATTGAGATGCGCAAAGCATCGGTATTAACGGTGTCCGTATTTGCGGCGGTAATGGTTGCCAGAGCGCAGGCAGGAAAGACTGCTCTGCTCCCCGAATTCTGCCCGACATAAAGCGTGGCCTTACCGTCCGCGGTTTTAATTATGCCGTACGGCAGACCGGAACTCTTCACCTCATCGGAAAAGCTGATGGAATTCAAATCAAAGCTTGCTTCGTCATAGCTGATACCAAGCTCGAGCAAAGAGAAGCTTATCGGCTTATCGCACCCGATGCTCAAAGTCGAAGAACTCTGCGAAGTGCTGGCCGGCGTTATTCTGACGGAGGTCTGAGGGCTGTTAATTGCATAGTCCGCGCTTCCGGAAAGAACTTGAGTTCCGCTCTGATTGTAAACCTGCACGGTGTAGGTGTATTTGTTTCCGGCGATAAGGCTGCTGTCAGTATATGTCGCTGAGGTCACGCTGTCGGCAAGCAGTGACGCGGTTCCACCGTTTACGCTCCTTAGAATCTTTGCATAGGAGCCTCCTGCGGTGCCGTAGTCGTCGGTCGGCCAAGTGAGAACAGGATTCCCCGACTGATTCGTTTTAATGTCAACATCCAGATTTGAAGAATAAAAACTGAATTTTGCCGGAAAACGGTAAAGCGACTGTTCGCCCATGCTCGTGGCTCGGTAGTAATTCGTTGACCCGTCGTTAAAAGTGTAGTTCTGGGTATAATAGTCAGCCAGCTCGCAGTATTCTGTCATTTCTTTATCCGTCAGTGCCGTGCAGAGACTGAACGTACAGCCGTTATTCTGAATAGAAGCTTTTGAGCTTATATCCTGACCGGTGCAGAACGGGTCGGTGGGAGAATAGCAGCGCAAAATTAAGCCGCTTTTTGGCGGTGTGCTGAAATAACACTTAAGTGTATAGGGAACTTTGAGACCGTTGGTCGAATAAGACTTCGGAACCAGATACATATCAATTACAAATGATGGACACAACTGACTGAATTTAAACATTGCCTGCATGTCGCTACTGAAGCTGGAGCCCTCCGCGCAGGTAATTGTGTCGGAGGTCTCCAACGGAAGAACGCTTTTCAGGTTGCCGTCGCCTAAATCCACATCGGAGGCGTTCACGGTCTGATAATAAACATTGTTAATCAGCGCGGGCGATGAATCACTCTTACGCACTGTAATTGGCCCAACTACACAGCTGCTGCAAAAGCCGGAGAGAGGACTGCTCTGATAATCAGGGACTATTACAGTGAGCGGCTGGAGCGGTTTGTCGGACAGATAGTTGCCGTTGTCCACAAAGGTATTATAAGCTGCAATTTGGGCGGCATTCAGCGTCGAGTCGACACATTGGTTCATAAGGCTATAAGCAAAAATGTTGCAGGTTACTGTTAATGAGGAAAGACTATAAAAACCGCTTGTCGTAATGCCCAGCGAAGCAACCTTTTCGGATGTTACAGTACTTTTACTGGTGCTGTAAAGCTGGGTTTGAACGATGGAGTTTGCGCTTTCAATATACGGGTCCTGAATACTGCAGCCGGCAAACTGCAAATTGGTATTGGCGGTGAATGGTTCGTTATATTTACATCTAAAATTACCGTTGCCTAAAAGAGTGCCCGCAATAAAAGAGGTGTTTCCTCCGTTTGCAATCTCAATTGTCGCTTCGTTGTTTTCGTAAATTGCACCGCTTTTGAAAGTTAAGGTTTGTCCTGAACCAATATAGAGATTATGCGTAAGACAAAGAATTGGCGCAGCCGTGCCGCCGCTGCCGTCAATCGTGACTGAGGTGTTACTGAGCCTATACTGACTGTCATTAAAAGTAATACCACTAGGCATCGTAAAGTCGTAAGCCTTAAAAGAGCCACCTACATTTATGCCGCTGAGAGAGTAGCCGTTAGAATCATGCGGCACAATCGTCAGACCAACCGAAACGGACGCCGCATTTGAGGGAGTGCCCGTAATTGTCAGGGGAATGGTCACTATGTCCCCGCTTTTCATAGAGGAAACGCTGCCGCTGACAGTTGCCCCACCCATGGTCCCCGTGACTGTTACGGCACCCGATGCAGCACCCAAATTTTCAAGGGTAAGGTTTATGCTCGAAATCAGGCTTTCATCTTGGAAATACACGTTCGTTTTCGTGTTAAGTCTGCCAAGAGTGACCTGCGTTCCGTCAACGGTAACACTATTGCATGCCGCAGTGACAGCCGCGTTCGCGATAAACGGGCTATAGGTCGTTCCGGCTTTCATTGACTCTATAGCCGCTTTCAGGTCTAGAATATGATATCTGCCCAGTAAATTATTAGGCTGCGTTTTCCCCTGTCTGATTTCACCGGAATTTGCGAGATAGCTCCATGTCTGGTCTCTGCTGCAGCCCAAACCCATCAGAACCGCCGCAGCACCGGCAACGGTAGGGCAGGCCATGGAGGTGCCGCTCATATATGTATATCCGCCGCCCATGCGGGTGCTGAGAATACTTACGCCGGGCGCCATAAGCTCATACTCATAGCCCTTGATCGGGTCCGCATCGTAATTTGAAAATCTGGCCAGCCAATCCCCGTTATCAGCCGGCTTACTGTCCATCGCCATTACTGTCAGAACCCCGGGAACATCGGCCGGTGCGGCATAGGCCCCGTAATAGTCATCTCCGGCATTTGCGGTCGGAAGTCCTTCGTTTCCTGCCGCCGCGACCACGAGAATGTTGGGGTGTGTGCTGCTGAGGCTTTTTATCTCGTCGCTGTAGGCCTGTGAAGTTCCTAGGCCGCCCAAACTGAGGTTTATAATATTTGCTCCGTTCGTCACCGCATATTCAATACCGCTGATTATTCTCGACGTTGAACCGGAGCCTTTTTCGTTAAGAACCTTCACGGCCATGATTTTGGCGCCAAAAGCTACACCAACCGTACCTATGTTGTTCTTTGAAGCCGCAATGATACCGGCGACATGCGTCCCGTGCCCGTTTTGATCTTCGGGAGTATAATCATCGTTTACAAAGTCGTAGCCGTTATTTGTTTTGCCGTCGGACCAGAGACTGCCTACAAGATCAGGGTGAGTGATGTCCACTCCGCTGTCCACAACCGCGACGGTGACGTTTGCACCGGGCTTGCTTTCGCTTGGCAGCTTCGACCAGGCTTCCGGTGCCTTCATATCATCAAGCCAGGTCTGAGCGTGCTCATAGGGGTCGGTACTCCCTATGTCCGCTGTCGACTCAGTGTGAACTTCGTAATCAGGTTCTACGGCGAGAACTCCGTTTTCGGAGAGAAGCGCGTTCCAGTCATCCAGCATATCGCTTTCGGCATTTAGCTTAACCAGATACCAGGTCGCTGACGTACTGTCGCCGGATTCCAGACCCATTTCGCCTGCTGCGGGAACGGAAAACAGAGGCTCAGCGTATTCGGCTATTCCGCCGAACTGAAGGCTCTCTGCCTGAAGTCCGCCGCTGTTTGCAACCTTAACAAGAAGCTGACCGTACTCATATGTACCCGCCTCCGGCAATGCTGTTACCCTCTGTCTTGCAGCCAGAGACAGGTCGGGCGCGCCTCCGTCATAGTTTTCCGTGACAGAGGCGTCCTTCAGCTGCTCGACCAGGCTTTCGTCATACTCTGTCTCCGCCGTGCCCATCGTGTACTCCTCCGCCGCATAGGCGGGGAGACATAGTCCGGCTGTTAATACTGCCGCGATAATCAACGCAAGGTACTTCCGTCTGTTTTTCATTTTACACTCACTCTGCTTTCTGTAGTTTTCGGATATAGCCACGCGCAAGCTTGGGTATCAGTGCGTAGTGCCGGTGCCGGGGGAGCTGCTCTCTGGTGCTGTTAAGGGAGGTGCTTCTCTAAGATGCCGGTAACTTGACATAACAGAATATAGCAATATAATAATTTTAAAGACTGCTACTTTTTCCGGAACAGCGGCGAAGGCTGAGACCGGTTCCGAAAGGATTTGACTTTTTTGAAGAAATACATTCCCGTTTTGCTTTGCATTTCTTTTCTCGTTTCGCTGCTGCCGGGTACGGCAAGGGCGGCGGGGACCTCCACCGAAGACCTCGATTCCTTCTCGTCAGCGGCTGCTGCCATGGCTTCAAAATACGACTACAGGAAATACATAGACGATACGGAGTTCTCCTTTGACAGCGATATAAATGTCGCTTTTTCAAGCGGCGTTATGACTGCGTCGGAAGCCAAAAAAATCTGTGGGATTGACCCCAAAAACTACCTTGTTTCCGCCGACGCGCTTGCGGAGGCGGCCGATGGCAGCGCGGAATACGATTCTTCCCGAAAGAAACTGACTATCAGCGCGGGCGGAGGCAGTGTTCAAATGAGTATTCCGGGAACACGGGCGTTTGCCGCTCGCGGGGCAGGTCCGATTTCAGGCCCAGTTTTAAACGAGGGCTCTGCCGAGGTTCCGCTGCTGGAGACCGCTGATAAGCTTGGATTTACAGTTGTGCAGACTGATAACGGTATGCTCTTGTCGTACACATATCAGTCGGCGCGACTGATAGTCAAGGCGTCCTCAAAACCTGAGGCGGAGGGAGCGCTTGAAATAGCGGGCGGATATAAGGGTTACTATCTTATTCAGTATTCCACCGCCGAGGAGGCGGCGAGAGCACAGACAGCACTTTCTGCCCAAAGCTGTGTCGAATACGTCCAGGCCGATGGCGTTATGCTTTTAGAGGATACCGGCTCTTCCGATTACAGCTATATGTCCTGGGGCCCGTCTGGTATAGGCGCGGACAGCTTCAATGACATGCTTTTGTCGCGCTATGGCAGTACGAACGCCATGCCTGAGGTAAAGGTAGCGGTACTTGACAGCGGCGTGGATACTGACAGCAGCTTCCTCTCCGGCCGGCTTACCGATATGAACGACGGAAACGATTATAACCTTATTAACGATGCCTCCAGTATTCCGGAAGATGACAACGGACACGGAACGCATGTATCCGGAATAATTGCGGATACATGCTTGCCCAACGTAAAAATAATGCCCATAAAAATCGGTTATGCAAACGGTACGGTAAACACCTCTCAGGCAATAGTCGGCGTCGAAAAAGCCGTTTTGTGGGGCGCGAAGATAATAAACATGAGCTTTGGCGGGGTCGGAAAATACCCTGCTCTTGAAGACGCGATAAACGACGCCTACGCCGGAGGCGTTCTGAGCGTTGTTTCAGCCGGAAACGACGCTGCTGACGCGTCAAACTATTCGCCCGCCGATACGCTGTGCGCTTTGACTGTAGCCGCGCTGGCCAATAAAAACAGCGCCGGACACTATACGGCTCCCTACTACTCAAATTACGGCTCGGTAATTGACTTGGCGGCTCCCGGCTCGGGTATCGTAAGTACCTGGCTGAACAACACGGTCAAAAGCTCAACCGGCACATCTATGGCGGCACCCTTTGTCTCAGCGGCTGCAGCGGCTGCGTATACCTTGGCGTACGGCAGCGCGACAGGAACGGGACCGACAGCATACCAACTGACTCGTATGCTGTGCGCCTGTGCAGAGGATTTGGGCACTTCAGGCTGGGACGAATACTACGGCTACGGAATGCTGAATCTCAAAAACTTTGACACCGGGACATGGCAGGCGCGCATCGGCGACACGGTCTATGCCTCCCTCTCGGACGCCGTGAACGCCGCTTCCGACGGCGACACAATTGAACTGCCTTGGGACTTGTCGCTGGATGCCTCAGTCGCTGTCAGTAAAAACATAAACGTTTGCGCAATGAAAAAGCTTACTATAAATAGGGCTTCGGGCTTTTCGGGCGCGCTGTTTGATGTCAAAAGCGGAGGAAAGCTGACTCTGAGCGGCAGTGAAGCTCCGATAACCATCAGCGGAGACGGGCAAAATGGGGACAGTCTCGTAGTCGTGGAAGCCAGCGCGGCGCTTATCTTGTCCTCCGGAGCCGCTCTTGAGAATAATGTCTGCAGCGACAACGGCGGCGCGATTAAAAACTTCGGTACCGTAACCATCAGCGGCGGTACTATTACCGGAACCTCGGCCGCAATCAGCGGTGGGGGAATATACGATGCGGGAGAACTGATTTTGGGGGGCAGTGTAAACCTCGGTATAAGCGGAGACATCTATCTGTGTACCGACAGGTTTATAGACATCGCTTCATCCTTGTCGGGCGGCAATATAGTTGCGGCGCTGACATTGCAGGAAAGCGGAGACGGGATAACAGCTGTCCGTTTTGCCGCCGGTGTAACTCCGGATCGTTCTCGCTTCAAACTGAAGGACGATAATCTGGACTTGGCTGTCAGCGGACAGGAACTCGTTACAGCGGCAGCACCAAACATTCAAGCGCGTATTGGCGACACAGAATACGCAACGATTAATCAGGCCTTTGCGAATGCCGAAGACGGCGACAGCATAACCCTCATCAGAAATACAAATATCTCTGCAGGAATAACAGTGAATGTCAGCGTCACTTTGTCTTCACCCGGCGGTTATGTTCTGGGCAGAGACAGCTCTTTCAAGGGAAATCTGCTGAATGTGAAGCCCGGGGTCACGCTCACGCTTGGCAGGAGTGACATATCGGATGCTCTTGTTCTTGACGGCGGCAGCACTGAAGTCTCAGGACATATAGCTGAGGTTTCGGCGGCGGATGTGTCCGGAGGAAAGAGCTGCGGCTCACTGGTAATCAACAGCGGTGTAACCGTAAGGAATTTCCTTGGCCAGACGCCAAAGACTACAGCCCTGATTTCCTACGGGGGCGCTGTCAATAACAACGGAAGTGTAACGATAAACGGCGGCTATTTCACGTCATCGAGCGGCAAGGCCGTGTTTGGAGCGGCCATCGCAAACTGGTCGGGCGGCAGTCTGACGATAAACGACGGTACCTTTGCGGGTAATACCGGCCTATACGGAGGCGCAATATATAACTCCGGCAACACAATAATAAACGGCGGCGTTTTTGAGAAGAACGAGACGGACGGATATAAAATCTCAACGACTTACCGTGCGCCTAACGGCGGAGCCATATATAACGACACCGCAGGAACCATGCTGATTGCCGGAGGTACCTTCAGCAATAACAGCTGTATTAATAACTTTGCCGATTCGTCTAATAGCGCCGGAGGCTGTATTTATAACGCCGGCTCACTGACAATAACCGGAGGCTTGTATTACGGCAACAGCGGCGGTAACAGTTATGGCGGGGCCGCTTACAACAGTGGAATGCTTACTCTTAACGGCGGGATAATACAGTCCAACTCCTCCACGCTATCGGGAGGCGGCATTTATAACGCCTCATCCCTTAGCATAGGCGGCAGCACAAAGGTCACAGACAATACGGCGAATTCAGTAACGGATAATATTCGTCTTGCATCGGGCAAGCTTATTACACTTACAGGCGATTTCACCGGAAAGGCCGGAATCAGCTCTTCAGACGGCGCTATTGCCGGAACCAAATTCGCAGAGGCGGCTTCTGACACTTATACCGGGTTTGAGAACTTTCTGCCCGACAGCGGTGAGCTTCGCGCCGATTACCTCTCTGACGACCTTGCGGAACCTTATGATATCCGCTGGATGACGTCGGTAAAGAGCGTTGAAATTTCCGGTAAGCCCAGCGGAGGAGAAACGCTCAAAACGCTGATAAACGGCGTGTCAGCTCCTGCAAGCGGAATATCATTGGCATGGTATACAGGAAGCGAAGTTAAAGGCTGGACGCCGATTAACGGTGAGACAAATTCCGTTCTCAGTCTTTCGCGTCTCGAATATGTCGGGCAGTATATAAAGGTCACCGTCAAGGGAGACCGCAAAACCTGTACCGGCACACAAAGCGCGGTCAGTTCCGAGGCTGTCGCTCCGTTCGCTGTTCCGCCGGAGGCAACTCCGGCTATTACCGCCGAATATAAAAATGAGAAGCTGGTCGGTTTTACTGTCGGCAGCAGTTACAGCATTAACGGCGGCAGCTGCTTTACGGCTGACAGAACCGAACTCACAATAAGCGGCGACTGGTTCGGCACAACGCTTTCAATAGTGAAAAAGAGCAGCGGGGCCGGGACTTCCGACAGCGGAGCCGAAAAACTGGCATTGGCTCCGAGGCCCGCAGCACCGGCAATAACAGGCACTGAGAAAGTAACGGCGTTCACAATCGCTTTTCCAAGCACAGCCGGACTTGAGTATTCCGCAGACGGCGGAGCCGGCTGGAGTGTTTCAAACACTTTCACAGGGCTTACAAAAAACACTCGATATTCATTTGAAATACGCGTTAAAGCAAGCGCTGAGGCTCCGTGCTCGCTTCCCACTAAGCTTTCCGTAACAACCGATGATGCGACGGACGGCGCACTATCGCTTGCGAATGCTATAAATGCTCTCAGCGGCGGTTCCGCTGAGGTCTCGGAAAACGTCGTCACGCTTGAGAAAGATACCGTGTTCGAAAACACTCTTACAGTCCCCGAAAATACAGCGCTTTGCATTCCGCGCGGTATTACAGCAGACGTGTCGTCCGGCTGTACGCTAACAAGCGACGGCACAATAATACTTCGAGGGATGCTCACTGTCGCGGACGAGGCGCTTGTCAGAAACAGCGGGACACTCGATATAGGCGAGGACGCGCTTATAGAGAACAAAGGAACGATAAACAATGAGTTTGGTGCTTCGTTGATTTCGAAAGGCATAATATCCGGGGACGGCCGGTTCAGAACAAGAAAATTTCATATAGAGCAGAGCAGCAGTAACAAAAGCAGTCTAACTGTCACACTTGCTGACATGGATGACGGTTTCAGCGCGGAAAACGGAAAGCTCGCTGTCGCGCAGTATGACAGTTCGGGACGCATGAAGGCTGTCCAGATTTTGCCGTATAATACATCAGGAATATATACTGTTGAAGTTTCGGACGGCGCAACGAGAGCCTCCGCGTTTATTCTGGGCGATCCCTCGCCCTTCCCTGCATTCAAATCCGTAAGCTGTGTGATAAATGGCTAGGACCGTATTACCGGATGTTTCCGGCTTTCTTATAAGCAAAAGTGCCGAAACCACGCCTGCATGTATATATAAAAAAAGAAGTCTAAACCGAATTTACATTATTTTATAAATAAAGCAGATAAATATATTTACATATTATACCTTTTTACAGGACTATACAATACATTATTGATAATGTATCCATATACCGCGGTATCTGGATTTTGCATACTCCCTTCATCGTGCTGTAAGAGTTTTGACACGAATATTACGAGTATTTGCTGCAAATTGTCGATTAACGGAAAAAACTCCGCCGTGTGAATACACCGGCGGAGTTTTCTAAGCATTTCATATTACGAGACGCTTGCGATAGCCGTCCATTTTTGCAGTGTCTCATAATAAGCTCCAATCTTTTGCTGGCAGAAAAGCCAGTTATCATTTTTATAATATAACAATTTATTGCCAACATGTCAATTAAAAGCGACGTTTATGACGCTGAGAAACGAGCTGCTGCGCTTGACGGACGGAGCTCGATTATAACTTGTCAGAAATTACAGAAGAAGATAATAATTGCTAATAATATGCAAGAAACGCTAATAATTCTTGCATATTATGGCGGTTAGTGTTAAAATGAATCGAAAAAAGTATGCGGAGCAGCGATTAGATGAAAATACCGTCGAGTTTTGTTTAATAACTGCTCCTGTTTTCTATATTGTGATATTAAGACCGACTCTGCCTAGATGGATACAACTTATAGTTATGCAGCCAGCGCTCCCCCCGCAAAAAGCAGCTACAGCCAGATAGAAAAACATAAATTTTGGAGGTAACTTATGAGGCTCAGGATTAATCGAAAGAAGTTGCTTGCATCCATTCTTGCAATTTCGATGATGGTATCAATTATGCCCGTGGGCGCTTTTGCGTCGACGGGCATTACTGCTGACACCGCGCAGGAAGTCCAGAATTCAGTCGGCAAAACCGTTCTGAACAAGACAATCAATACCGGCTCTTTTCTCTCGCTTTTCGGCAACGATACGGAACAATTGACCGAGGACGATGCCGATGCGGACCTGACAGAGGCCGCCACAGGTGAGACACCAGCAGCCGTTTCGACAGAAGAAGCGAGACTTGCCAATGACGAAGCTGACGAGACAGCGGTGAGTGCGGAAGGCACATCAGACGAATCTGCGGTACTTGAGGGAGAAGCGTCGGACGGGCTCACGCTTCAGTCGACGACGCGCACAATACAGAATCCCCCACGTTACACGGATGAAAAGGACAACACTTACTCCTACAACGGTACTGTCTATAAGGGCACCGGCACGACGGCGAACCTGTTTGACCAGGGCTGCAAATATAAGCCGGTAGAGGTTACGGGCTTCAATGCCGACGTAATCGCCGAGGGCAGCATATTTGACCGCGACCCCAAAGGCAGCAGCAGCACGCAGGCTCAGGCCACCACGACAATGTCTCTCGAGCCGGAGAATTTTTCTATCCAGACAGTATTTGTGGCAAACGGCTTTCGGGGCAGAGCGGACACGGCTACTAATCTGCCGTTTTCAAACGTAAAATACAACGAAGCGCTGCAGATGCTTCCCGATGACGGCAAGCTCATCTATATGCTGGATGGCGCCGCGGGCACCAACACATATTTCCAGCTTCAGCCATATTGCGGTACCAATAACGAGAGCAATCCAAACGCCTTCGCCATAAAGCAGGGAGAACCCGCGGCCGCGACGACAGCAGAGGTCAAGCTGAAGAACCCCGCCGGCTACAAAAAGCTGCATCTTTTACTGTCAGGTGTTCCGGTGCACATGAATACCTTCAAAATTGAATTCGTGGACGGTTCTTCCGTGACAGTGAACGGCGGTTTCGATTTCGGCGGCAGCGCACAGTTTGAGACAAACGGAAACAAGGACGGCAAGAGCGTTCCCTTCGATCTTGCGGCGCGCAGCGCCTTTACAGGCGGCAATATGACTAAAACCAAGGCCAGCTTCAGCGACAAGAGTGCCGCCATCACGAAAAAATCGGACGAAAAGATTGACCCTCAGAAAGAGGCCGTCTATTACCACTACATGACCGGAAAAGTTGTTGACCTCACTAATATTACCTATACCGAAGACGGAAAATCGAAAACCGGTGATCTCTCCAAGCGGCCGATAAAGGAGCTGATATTTGCCGACCCCGATTTTACGGCGGGCAGCTATGTCGATTACCGCGCGGGCTTCCTGTTCGCGGTCAGCGGCGAGGCGAGCCCCAAGCTCGCGGCACCCGTATGGTCAGATTCCAACGCGTCGTCATATTACATAGACCTCAGCTGGCTGGATGTTTCCGGCGAGACGAAATATGTACTTGAAGCGGCGACCGACGCGAATTTTGAAAACTACATTCCCGGCTTTCAGGCTAAGGAGCTGCCAGCGGGCACGGTTACAGCCAAGCTCACCGGGCTTACACCCTCGACCACCTACTTTTGCAGGGTAACGGCCTACAACGGGGAGCTGCCCGGGACTCCGTCGGCAGTCAAGACTGTTGCCTCGGCGGGAGAAAACGGCGCCTACCATGTAATATACAATCTGAACGGCGTCAGCGCCACGGCGGTGACGGACAGCAAAAAATACTTTAACGGCGACGACGCTGAGGTGCTTGACGGCCTTTCGGGCACCTATATCCGGACATCCGACAGTAACCCTGTTAAGTTCGTGACGTGGAACACCCAGTCCGACGGAAAAGGTACGAAGTATCAAGCGCCGCAGACGCTGACGGTCGGCGACGGGGATACGACGCTTTACGCCCAATGGGAGCCTGCAGGCGCGCCGAGTGGCACCGGAACCGAAGCGGACCCGTATGTCATCGAGGACAGCGGCAATCTGCTCTGGCTTTCCAGTATGTGCCGGGACAGAAAATCCAACTGGTCGGACGGCAAGTATTTTCTCCAGAACAATGACATCAATCTCGCCGGCATCAACTGGATACCGATAAGAAATTTCAGCGGCATCTACGACGGCAACGGCTTTCGAATCAAAAACATGACCATGAGCTATGACCGTGCCAAGGCGGACAGCGCCGGAATATCGACGCAGTATCCTGTGGGCCATCCTCTTTGCTCGGCCCAGTATTACTACACGGATGAAGAACAAACAACTCCAAAATACAATGTCTATTTCAACAGATACGCGTTTGGTATGTTCGAATCGCCCGGCCAGAACATTAAACAAATCGGCACCGTCAACCTGTATAAGGGCGCTGTTTTGAAGAATATCCATCTTGTCGGTATGAAGGTAAACATTGATTTTAACACGGCAAATCCGGACTTTGTAATTGATGCGGACTACAGATATAATCCAACAAACTATTCGACGCCTTATGTAGTTGTAGGCGGCGTCGTTGCGGCTGCCGGTATGGGTACATACTTCGAAAATCCTTATCTTGCCGACGATCACACTAACCTTGCAATCACCGGCTGCACGGTCGACGAGACCAGCAGCATAAGCGTAAAGGCACCGAACGCGGTGGCAGGCGGTATCATAGGCTCCGCATATTTCAAAAGCGGAGACAACAATGCAAAAGGATTCAATGCGGACAATACGCTTACATTTTCCTGCAATTCCAACGCCGCCGATATCACTCTGGAGAGCAAAAGTACCGCGACAAGTCTGAAAGACCAGTCGGGGAATATTGAGGACCTTGTCTGGAATTCGGACATTACTCTTCCCTGTAAGAACGTTTTCGAGCCCTCTCTTACGGCCGGCGGTCTCGCGGGCTATCTGAGCCTGAACTCCATTCCATTGAACACCAGCGGCTATGGAGAGACCAGGGGCGATGCGTTCACTGACAGCTTCAACAGCGGCGATATCACGGTGCACGCCGGAAGCACGATTTCAAGCGGTGCTCTATCCTATTACAACAGCACGGAGACCTACACCGACCCGGGTATCGCCGATAACACAAAGCGCAGAATGTACTCCGCCAACACGACCTACGGGCAGTATAATCTCGATAACGCCAGCGTAAGCAGGAGCATGTCGGGTATTAGCAAGGTAGGCGGACTTGTCGGCTACATGGAGCTTGCAAACTCGACCTATGTCGAAATAACCGATACCGGCACTCCTCCGGCCAGCCTCAGCCCTCTCGAGCATGACCGCACCTGCGATGTTAAAAATCTCTATAACTCCGGCACTGTGAAAATCGATACGGGCGGCACGGGCAATTCGCCGGACAAGCTGCTGATGGCGGGCTCCTTTGCCGGAGAAATTCACCGCCAAGAGATGACAACGCTTGAAAGATACGGAAATGTCGTTTCCTTTGCCAATATGACCGACAACTATTTCGCAAAAGACAAGGTCAGCTTTAACGGCACGACCAAGAACAGCGTGTTCGGATATGTATATCAGCCGCAGGACGCCGTGTCTTACCGTATAAATATTGGTGGGGTCAACGATATCCACTATTTCTATCCGGACTCCACCGAGTTCAAGAAAAGGCTCAACTATATCGCGCAAAATTACAGCCCTTATGACCAGTCAGATACCGCGCTGGCGGGACGTTATGAATACGACAACCACAGCTTCGATTTGCAGGAGGAAAGCTGGTTCACAACTCCCGTGACGAATAATCTAAGAACATCCTGGGGTACGGATAACTGGGTATTTACAGACGGAAAGTATCCTCAGCTCAAGCTGTCCTATTTTGATCTTGAATCAATCGATATCCAGAAATACAACAAAGACTATACTTCAACGTCAATCGGAGGTAAGCTGACGCTCGACCCCTACGCGTCTCAGGACCTTATCGCCGTGCGCGCGCCAGTGGGCGAGGATATAGGGGCTGTCAAATGGACAAGCGACGACGAAACCTGCGTCAAAGTGAGCTCAAAAAAAGAAGATAAGTACGCAACGATAACCACAGTTTCGCCCGGGACCGCCACGATTACGGCGCTTACACAAAAGGGCGGAATTATCGGAACTCTGACCGTCACCGTAACCGGCGTGGACGCGACCGGAATAAAAATCGTCTACACTCAAAAATCAGGCTATGCGGGCGACAAGGTCGTTCTGGATGTCGGGGAAAGCACGAATCCGGGCCAGCTTGTGGCCTCGGTTCAGCCGACCGACGCCTACGACAAGGCTTATACATGGAAGAGCAGCGACCCGGATATAGTCTCGATAACATCGGACGGTATAGCAAAGGCCGAACAATACGGGCAGGCTTATATATACGCCTTTTCCCACGACGGCAGCTTCTATGACAGAATTAAGGTGTCGGCGGTGCCTCTGCTCGCCGACAGCCTCAGCATTGATAAAACAGCAATTTCGCTGAATGTGACCTATAACAGCAACCCGACAGTGCAGATAACGCCGACGCTCTCAAGGACGGACGGCAAGGAAGTAACAATAAAAAGACTAAAATGGGAAAGCTCGGACTCGCGTATCGCCACGGTATCACAGACAGGGCTCGTCTATGCCGTGGGAATCGGCACGGCGACGATTACCGCCACCACGGTCGACGGCAGCAAGCTCAGCAAAACAGCGGATGTCACAGTTACAGGAAAGCATGCCACAGGGGTAGCGCCGAAATACGCGACCGATATTAACAAGGAGCTTGAGGTGGGAGAAAAGGTGCTCCTGCCCGTCGTTGTCAGCCCCGAGGACGTGCTTTGCAGGGATATCAGGTGGAGCTCCTCGGATCAGAGCAAGATAAAGGTAACTTCAAACGGTTGGGTCACGCCGCTGGTGTCGGTTAAAGCCGGAGACGTTACGATAACCGCGACAACTGTCGACGGAGGTTTTGTCACCTCCTTTAAGCCCTCCGCGGTAGTAAGCGAAACGAGAGTCGGTATCGCCAACAAGGGGCGCTTCTTCAAGATGACGCTCGGAAAAACGCGCCAGATGATAACGACTGTCTACCCCAAAAACACGGATTTCCCCAATGTCACCTATTCCAGCAGCAATCCGGCTGTAGCGTACGTCAGCAGCAATGGAGCTGTTAAGGCTCTTTCAGTGGGAATGACTGTCATAACCGTTAAGTCAACGCACAAAGGGCTTACCGAGACAATGGTTCTGAACGTGGTCGAAAGCTCAAAAGCGACCGTTACCGTCAAGAGGAAGGGCTCAAATTCACCGCTTTCCGGCGTGTCGATAACTATCGACGGCGACACAGTGACGACCGACGGAAACGGCAATGCAAACGTGGAATTTGCCCCCGATGAGCCGGAAACGTTTTTTGAGGTCAAAAAAGACGGCTACAGGACAATAATGTTTACCCTTTCGGAGCTCTCCTCCGGTTCGCTGACGGTTTACATGGAGTCCGACAACGGCCAGCCGTATTTTGAATACATAGGAAAGGTCAGCGACAGCGGACTTATAGGCAACCTTGGCGACGGCTACGTTTCCAGCTCAATCAAGGAGCTTTCAACGGTCAGCGCCTGGATTGACTGGAAAAACACCGCGAAGGGGGACGTGTTCCTTTCCAAGGGCAGCGCGCGTTTCAGATTCGTGCCCGCGTCGGCCAGCTACTACACTATCAAGGAACGCTGCTACTACGACGCCACAAAGACCGAAAATGGCCTGTTCTACGCCAACATGTACCCGGCGCCGACGACTGACGACCCAAAGCCTAAAGCCGCGGTATCCAAGCAGATAGCCTGGGAATTTATCGATTTAGATAAGCAGTACGGCGATATCGATATGTCTAACAGCGACACCAACTTTAGTGACACAAATCAGAGCAACATGTTTAGCACTGGCTTCGATATGGGTCTTCCCAAGAACTGTCCTGTTCAGATTGAGGTGGACGGCACGGACGTAAAGATCACTGTCGCGTACAAGGCCGGCCTTGAAAAGGGCGGCGGCAAGGACGACAGTTGGGAAAAATCCGAGGACGAGCCCGGCGGAGATGTCGACGAAATGGAAAACGAGGAGCTTCTCGACTCCATAAAGGACTCGATAACCAGCGGAGCAATGTCTGACAAGCTCAAGCAGCTCACCTATCAGCCGAACGGGAACAAGCTTGAAAAGAAAATGGAAGTCTCCGTTGAGCTGTTCGGCTATGTTGAGGGTACGCTTGTCCAGAAACCCATCTTCGTGAATGTGGCTTCTGCCGATCAGGCGATGGCAGATAAGCTGGGCATAGACCCTGAAATGATGAGCGCACTTAAAAACCTCGGAGTGCCCAGCATTCCTCTGTCTGTTGTGTACATGCAGATAAATTCAGGCGGGCTGCAGGTGACGGGCGACGGTAGGGTCACCTATTCTCAGCAGTTCTATCCGGGCGGTATACCTGTTTATGTCGAGCTCGTCATGGGCGCAAGCCTCCAGCAGGTCGTAAAATTCCAGATTGTCGACAACGGAAGCATGGATTTTAGCGGCAGCACTCAGCTCAAGCCCTATATGGGCTGCTATGGCGCTGTCGGAATCGGCGGCTTCCTGACTATCGGACCGACTCTTGACGGGCAGCTTCCGATAACAATAACATACCCCGACCCTGTGAACTTCGATATTTCACTTGCGATGCAATTCGGACTGCGAATTAAGGTCCTGTTCTGGACTAAGAATTTCCGATTTTATAACAGGCAATGGACGCTGTATAACCAAACCTACGGACGATCAGCGTCACTTCAGAGTACGGGGACAGCCTCGCTGCAAAGCATAGCCGATATTGATCCTAAGCTGGAGGGCTTCGAGCCCTTGCCACGGGACTACAGCTCGGAGGGTTATTCTACAAATACCTCAGAAAATACGGTAATGTCGAGCGTGAGAAATGTGACCGACGTCAAGATGACAAGCGGATACCCCGAACTGATGCCGCGCCTCGTCTGCCTGGGCAACGGGAAGCAGCTTTTGCTCTGGGAGGACGACGTCACAACAAGAACGCTCGAAAACCGCACCGCGCTCAAATACTCGGTCTCGACTGATAGCGGCAAGAACTGGTCGGAACCTGCCCTAATTGACAAGGACAACACAGCAGACGGCAGCTACAGCGTTGCGGTCGACGGCAGCGGAAATGTCTACGTGGCGTTCCAGAGCCTTGCGAAGGAGCTCGATTCCTCTGCCTCACTTCAGGACTTCACTGGGCTTTTCCAAATCAAGGTCGCAAAGTACGACGGCACGGCCTTTACCGCTCCGGTAACTATCAGCAACACGACGACACCTCTCGCGGGAGATTATACCTATGAAGCGAACCTCCTGCCGCAGGTGACGGCGAGCGGCAACAATGTTTCGGTTGTCTGGCTCTGCAACACAGCCAACGATATTCTGGGTATCAACGGTGACAACGTAATAAAATATGTGCGGCTCGACAGCGGAAGCTTCACAAAGCCGGAAGCTCTTCTTACAACGCAAAAATCGATTCTCGACTATTCGACTATCTACAACGGCGGAAAGCTCCAAATTGCATATCTCTCGGATGAGGACGACAATCTTGCAACCATGACCGACAGAAGCATATACCTCCTCGATGAGGTCGGCGGCAGCAGCTCACGCGCGATGGTCGGAGAATACACCGATAAGCCGACGCTTGCCTATGTCAACGGGAAAACCTCGCTCTACTGGTATTCGTCCGGAAACATCCACTATATGCCCGATATCGGAGATACGACTGACATCAGGGATGTATTCCCCGCGTCCTCAAATCTCAGCCCCGCCACTTCGGATTTCAGAGTGATGAGCAAAAACGGCAAGAGCGTGCTGCTGTTCACAGAGGGCGCCTCTGTAACTGAAAAAGTCAACGGAGAAGACAAGTCAAGACCGACAAGCAACGTGTTTGCGGGAGTTTACGACGCAGACCAGCAGGCATGGGGCGGTTTCAGCACAAATCTCACTCAGGACGATAAGGATATCAATTACTTCAACGGCGACATGGATGAAAACGGCGCTCTGCATCTTGCTGTTTCGCAGAGAACCGTGCTTGATGAGTCCACCGATACGGCAAAGCTCAAGGTTTATAACATCGAGCCCTCGGTAGACCTTGCCGTTGCCGACGGAAAGATTTATTACGACGAGAGCAATGTCGTAACCGGCGGTGAAAAGCTTCCAATAGCTGCCTATGTAAGCAATAATGGACAGCTCGCCGCCAAGGGCCTGACACTTGAACTCTATACGGGAAATGTGCTGGTAGGCTCGCAGGCTTATCCCGACGCGGTGATTATTCCCGGAGCAAAGGCTCAGCGCTTCACAGTCGACTACACACTTCCGACGCCGCTTGCGGAAAAGGACATCAAGCTGGTGGTCAAAACCGCAGCGGGAACGACAGATTCCTATTCAACCAACAACGAGGCAAGTACGACAGTCGGCTGCGGTGATTTGCGGCTCGGCAAAATACACGACACGACGGCCGGAGATGCTTATGTGGCGGACTTCCATGTAATCAACCATTCCTACAAAAAGCTCGACAATATAGTCGCCAAAGTGTACGCGGTGGATGCTGACGGGAATAAGACAGGTACACCGGTCAAGACGATTAGTATAGGTTCGCTTGAGGCTTACGGCGAAACGGGCGGCACAGCTGAGCTCAAAATCAGCGATATAGACTTTGCCGGTGCTTACCTCAAGACCTATATGCTTGAGCTGTCGACCAACGCCACAAAGGAAACTTCCACGATAAACAATTACGGTTATTTCAGCGTTCTGAACCCGAATAGGGACATGATACCGTTTGACGTGTCGATTTCCAAGGTGCTCAAGGACAGCGACAGCCTTGATTTCAGCTTTAACGCGGCTAACCTTACCGAAAGCGCAAACAAGGGCGATGTAGAGTTCAAGCTTTATACGAAACCTACCGATGATAAACCCGAGCCGATTCTGCTGGCTAAAAAAACCGTCAGTGACATCAGTCTTGCGGCATCCGACTCGGTCGAGCAGGTGGTGTCCTTCGACAATAAGGATAAGGCACTTGACGACGCCTATATGGTGACGGCTCAGTTCGTAAACGGAAGCAAGGGCCTTACAAACGGAGGAAAAATTTATTATTCGAATCTCGCGTTTAACACAGTCGAAAAGCTGATACCCAGCAGCAACACCAATCTCTCTGAGATAACGTTTGAAGGCGCGACAGTTGCCCCGAAATTTGATAATAAGACCAGCGAATACACCCTTAATCCTTCCGGCGATAAAATAAGCTTTAAGGCAACGGCGGAGGACGACAACGCGGCCCTGATATCATATTCGCTCAATTCAAAGGACAAGAAGTATCTCGTCAGCGGTGCCGAGTCAGATGAAATAGCAATCAATGGCGGAGATACGCTCACTGTAACTGTAAGGGCCGAGGACGGCACGGAAAAAACTTATAAGTTCAATGCTCCGATTCCGTTTATTGAGAATAACTCACCTGTTCTGGTCAACGGTAAATCCGAAAGTGTGGGATATCAATCAACGGAAAAGGATGATACAGGCGGGAAATATGCCAAAGTTACCATTGATAACGAAAAGCTGATGAAGCAGCTTGAAAAAGAAAGCAGCGGTTCTGTTGTTTCCGTCACAATCAACGCCGCTTCGGGTGCTGCGGTCGGAGAACTAAACGGGCAGCTTGTAAAAGCAATGGAGAACAAAGAGGCAATACTCGATGTCAAAACCGGAGACGCAAGCTATACGCTGCCGGCCGGACAGATCAAAATAAGTGATATTGCAAAGGAACTCGGCGCGGAAGACAAGCTCAGCGATATAAAGGTTCGGGTGAAAATTTCGGACGCCTCGGAGCAGGAACTCAAGCTGGTTGAGAGCTCAGCAGAAAAAGGAAAGTTCCGGGTAGTCGTTCCTGCGGTGCAGTTCAATGTCACCTGCACCTACAACGGCAAGTCCGTGGAGGTCGACAGTTTCGGCGCCTATGTCGAAAGAATGCTGGCTGTACCGAGCGGAGTTGATGAAAACAGCATAACCACAGGTATCGTAACCGAGCCGGACGGCACATCAAGGACAGTTCCGACCAAAATCACAAGTATTGACGGAAAACTCTACGTAGTGATAAACAGCCTTACAAACAGCCTGTATTCAGTGGTGTCCCACAAGGTCAGCTTCACGGATGTCCAGACCCACTGGGCACAGGAAGCTGTAGACGACATGGGCTCCAGAATGATAGTCAGCGGTATAGGCGACAATAAATTTGAGCCTGACCGTGACATTACCCGCGCGGAGTTCGCCGCTATTGTTGTAAGAGCGCTGGGACTGAAGCCTGAAACAGGCAGCAGCCAGTTCTCGGACGTTAAAGAAAGCGAGTGGTTCAGCGGGTATGTCAAGACAGCTGCGGATAACAACATTATTAACGGTCTCGGCAGCGGAAAATTTGGTCCGAATGAAAAGGTCACCCGCGAGCAGGCGATGACCATGATTGCCCGCGCTATGAAGCTCACCGGTATAGGCTCAGGGCTCTCGGCTGACGAGACAGCAAAGCAGCTATCCGCTTTCACGGATGGCGGGACTGCTCAAAACTACTCAAAGGACAGCATAGCCGCTTGCGTAAAGGCCGGAATAGTAACAGGGCGGCCAGACAAGACGATAGCGCCGAAGGAGAGCATGACAAGAGCCGAGGTGGCTACCATCGTCAGAAAACTTCTCCAGAAATCCAATTTAATATAGAACTATAAATAATGAAAATCGGAAGCCCTCCAGTTGTGGGCTTCCGATTTTTATTTTGGAAATAATCTTTGAGGGGCGCGCTGCAAGACAGTTCCCTATATTGAATATGGCTTTTAAGATTTGCAATCAGATTTCCGCGCGCTTATATATTTCCTCAAAGAACTCGTTCAGCTTATGGAAGGGCTTTTTGAAGATTGCCAGCACCAAAAACGCGCCCATAAAAATGAGCATTGCCCTGACATTGAAGGCCACGCTGTTCTCCAGCGGCCCCGCAATCGCTTCGCGGAAATAGTCAATGGCATAGGTGAACGGCCAGAGCGGCTCTAAAAGTCCGAAAATCTCCGGGTTCGTCTGAATCGGGTATATTCCTCCTGCGCCCGCAATTTGGAATACCATCATTACAACGACGACAGCCTTGCCCACGTTGCCCAGAAGAGAAACAAGCGTGAAAATTATAACCGTAAACACAACGGAAGTCAGGGCGCTCAGCCCCAGCATCAGCGGAAAATCAGCCGGTGTCACGCCTAGTATAAATACGTCTCCCAGTGTTATTATTGTTGATTGTATCAGGGAAATGAACAAAAACAGCAACATCTTCCCATAGTGCCTCTGAACAAAGTTCAGTCTGTAGCCTTTGATAATCTGCAATTTGCAGTTGACAGACAGCAGCGCACAACTCAAAAGCGCGCCTATCCAGATAGCCAGCGCCGTATAAAAAGGCGTCAAGCCCTCTCCGAACGTGTCGGTACTGTAAATATCGACCTCTTTGACCTTTATCGGCGATGAAATAAAGTCGGCAATTTCATCGGGCGGCTTTGTCATAAGCTCAGAGATGTAATCAAGGTCGTCATTTGAAAGACCGTTCAGCTTGGAAATAAGAGTGTCAAGACTCTTCTGTATGCCGGTCAGCTTGTCACTCAGCTCGCCGGTCTGGCTTGCGGTGAGCTTGCCGCTCGCCGTGCTGAAAACAGCGAGTGCTTCAAGCTGTGGGACGAGCGCGCGGCTCAGCTCCGAAAGATTCACGGCGTCATCCAGCTCAATTTCAAAGTCGCTGACAAGTGAGTTCAGCGTCGGAATCGCGCTGTTCTGCACCTCTCCGGAGAGCGTTATCAGACGTTTCGACAGCTCGGAGCTTATGCCGGAAAGACTATTAAGCGCCGCGTCTATGGATTGGCTCGAAGTGTCGGCACTCAGAATCGGAATCTGCGTGTCGAGAGCCTGCTTTTCACTGAGGACAAGGCCGTCCGTATAGTTGAGTGTATCCACGACGAGCGTCAGGCCGGAAAGATTATAGTCCTTGTTGATGCTGGTTATGTTCTCGGCGTCCGCCCGCAGCAAAATATCGCCGGAAGCGCAGATGCTGCTGCACTGCTTCATGATGTTAAGGGTATCCCTGTCGATGCCGTTCCCGTTTACCTGCTTTAGGGCGGAGATAAGCTGCTGATTGTACCCGTCCAAAATCGTGAGCTGCTGAATGTCAGTGTTGAGGTCGCCTGACACTGATTCTATGGTCTTTTCTGTTTTCCGCGCGAGCGATTTGTCCGCCTCCAGTATGTTCTGCAGACTGTCTATCTGATCGCTAATAAGCGGAAGCTTTGCGGAGCAGTCGCTGATGAAGGTCTGAAAATGCTCCGAATCCTCGTTTGTGTTTGCTATATACTGTTTAAGCTTACCGATATCGTCGTTTATCTGCGTCAGGGTATCAGTCAGACTGCTCATTTCGGATACATCAACATCGGAGCTGTCCATCTCGGTCTTTAACAGGCCTATAGCCTCTGTCGTGACAGTTTTGACAAAGTTGGCTCTAATATTGTTCACCAGCTTATTTTTCGCGGCATCGGTGATTTTTGTCGCAATGGAGTTCAGCTTTTCGTTTACGCGGTAGGTTATCACCGGCTTCTGCGGTGTCGAGCTTGTCAGCGTGACCAGTCTCGCGGTAAAATTGTCGGGAATTTCAATGAGCGCATAGTATGTGCCCTCGTTAAGACCGTAGCTTGCCTGCCACTCACCGACGAAATCCCAGCCAATGGACTTGTTTTTCTTAAGTTCTTCAATAACGCTGTCGCCGACGTTTACGACCTTGCCGTTAAAAACCGCGCCCTGATCCTTGTTGACAATCGCCACAGGCAGGTTCCCTGTTTTTGAATACGGGTCCCAGCAGGCGTATATGTTTATCCACGCGTAAAGCGACGGCAGAAGGCAAAGCCCTATAATGATTATGACTGTATGCCGATTTGTGAAAATCGTCCTGAAATCCTTCTGGAAAAGAAGAAATACCGGCTTAACAAGATTTCTCACCCTGCGAAGAGCCTTGTCCAAAAGGTATAGGAAAGCATAAAACATCTTTTTCATGGCTATTCTCCCAGACCGGACTTCCTGAAGCCCAGCTCAAACTTGTGGAAGGTTCTGTGCAGCGGGCCGACAGTGAAATATCCGCCGACGAGAAACAGCGCCGCAAACGCGGAAAGCAAGAGAACATCCGTTGTTACGGCTGCCGACAGGGGACCCGCAATTGCCTCGCGCAGGCCGCTCAGCGTATATGTGAACGGGAAAAGCGGCTGAAGTATGCGGAAAATGCTCGGGTCAACCTGTATCGGGTAGGAGCCGCCGCTGCCCGCGACCTGGAGTATCAGATAGATTATACCTAACGCTTTGCCGACGTCTCCAAGTGTCGAGAGCAGTGTGAAGGTGATGATTGAAAAGACTATTGATGAGTACACGCTAAAGAAGACAAACATCGGCGGATTGACCACATATATTTTCAGAAGGTAAATATTGCCCAGCGATACAATAAGCCCCTGCGCCGCAGCACAGGTGATAAACAGCAGCATTTTACCGAAGTGCTTTTCACGAAGCGTAAGCTTTTCAATGCCGTTGAACCATGCTGACTCAGATCTTAGTATCGCGTTTAGAACCAGACAGCCTACCCACAGAGCCAGAGTTGTATAGATAGGAGCCATACCTGTGCCGTAGTTAGGTATGGTATAAATGCTTTCCTCATTTATATCGAACGGGTTGGATATATATTCTCCCATCAGCGTCGGGTCGTTCTGCATGATGCTGATGATGTTTAAAATATCGCCGTTGCCCAGCCCCTCAAGCTTTCCGCCGAGTGAGCTTATCACCGTTTTAAACTGCTGCAGCTTTTTGTTGAGATCACCGGAAAATTCAGCCGAGAGTTCTGTTCCCTCTTTTGCCGTTTTTATCATGTCGGTTATCTGTTTGCCCAGCTCCTGCGCGGTTTTGATCAGCTCGCCGGCACCCTTAACGCTGACAACAAGGTTATCACCGATGGTTTTTAAGTCCTGCTTTACATCGGAATCATAGCTGCGTATCGCATTGTCAAGCTGATTTGCAATTTTTTTGCAGTCGTTGTTTACAAGGTCTGCCGAGCTTTTCGCAATGCTGTTTGCGGACAGAAGCTGACTTCGTATGGTGGCAAGCTGAGTCTGCTCATCTGAAACGTAGGGCTTTATCGCACTGAGGTCAGCTATTATGTTGTTGAGCTCCTGCTTTCGGTTCGCCGTGTCGGTCGTTGCGAGCTTTTGCAAAATAACGATTGCGTCGTCAACCTTTTTGATTGCGCCGTCAGTCTGTGTTATCGTGCTCGCTATAGAGGCGCTCAAATCCGTAAGGGCCTTGTCCACCTCCGCTCTGTCCGCCAGTATATCGTCCAGCAACTTTGACAGACTGTCCCCGATTTTTGAGGTGTTAATTTGCTGCAGCGCCGCTATTGCAGCTTCAAGCTCCGGGTTGGGAGTAACCGCATCAAGTGCTTTGAGGTCTGTTATAACCGTTTCCAGTGACGAATCGAGATTTGTGATTGCCGATTTGAGCGCGGGCAGATTTGTCTCGAGCGCGTCATATAGCTTATCGACGTCCGTATGCAGCGCAGCGACGCTTGTCTGCATCTGCACTAGAGCCGCACGAAGCTCTGTGAGCGCTGTCCTGAGCTTTTGAAGGTCTGATATCGCGGTGTTGATGTCACCGCTGAAATCGTTGTCGCGGCATTGCTCCAGATAGGTTATGGTCGCGTCTACAGAAGAGTTCAGCGAAGTAAGCTGAGCGCTTATCAGCGGTATGGTGGTGTTTATCTTTGCGCTGTTTGCATCGGCAGTCGCGTCGCTAAGAGTCGCAAAGAGCGCACTTAATTTGCTATTGGAGGTTTTGGCGTAGTCCATGCTCATATCTATATTTTTCAAGGATCTATCCATCGAGTCCTGTGTGTTTTCGAGTATCCGCTGATTGTCGGAGTTCATTTTACCGATAGCGTTCAGGCTGCTCTGCACATAGGGCATTGAGGCGTCTATGCTATCCAGAAGGTCACCGAGGTTGCCTGACTCCGTCCCGATACTGCTTAACGAGTCGGTTATCGTATCCATATTACGGTTGAGCATAACAATGGAATCCTTCAGTTTAAGAAGGTCTTCCTTATCACTGCCGACTGTCTCGCCGGCTTCGTTTATGTAATCGTAAACCGTTTTGTTGACCGTATTGATAAATTCGCTCGTCACCTGCTGGACAAGGGAGTTGTTAGCGCTGGAAGCGATCTTTCCCGCGACGGGGTTTGCCTTGGTGTCAACCTTATAGATTATCTCCGGCTTCTGCGGATTATCTGAAAGAAAGGTTAGAAGTTTTGTCGAAAAATCCGACGGAATCTCGATTGCGGCGTAATAGGTGCTGTCCATAACTCCCAGATCCGCGTCACTGGTTGTGGTAAACACCCACCTGATTTTTTTGTTTCCTTTCAGCTGTTCGACTATCTGATTGCCAATGTTGATTTTTTCGCCCTTAAAATATGTGTCCGCATCGTTGTTGACGACGGCAATCGGGATGTTCTGCGTGTTCTCATAGACGTTCCAGCACGCTTTTATATTGACCCATGCGTAAAGGGAGGGAAGGATACATATGCCGATAATAACGATAATTGCCACAGGATTTTTAATAATACGTTTCAAGTCTTTTTTATATACCTTGTTTATTCTGTGGAAATCCATTCTCGCTCCTTGCCTTCGCTAATTGCGACCTATAATTTACAAAGACTGCAAATTGTGGTTTGTTCGCACTCATTGTACTACTTTTTGTAGAAATGTAAAGCTTGGACTGCGGGAGTAAAGTTACAGGTGTTTATACAATTTCTCTCAAAGGGCAAGTGGATGAGGGAGAAGCGCTTTTTACGAGCGCAATAGGCGAGTGCGCCGCCGGAGTGATGAAATATGGAGTGCCGACTGCGGCAAAGACGTAATGACAATCGACATTATGCGAAATCCTGACCGTTTTTATTAATGCTCAAGGTTGTGCTCGAAGCCGGATCTGAAAAACTTGTTTCGATACTCTTTCGGCGTGAAACCATATGTTCGGTGAAAAATCTTTGTGAAATAGCTCTGCGAGTTAAATGCCAAAATTGAGGATATCTCGGCATAGCTGGTGTCCGAATATAAAAGCATATTTTTCGCCGCTTCCATTCGTCTTAATGTAATGTATTCGGATATGTTCTGACCGGTTTCTTTTTTAAAAAGCCCGGACAGGTAATTCGGATTCAGTTTCACGTATTCAGCAAGGACGCCTATTGTGACTTTTTCGTGAAGATGGTAATAAATATAGTCAATGCAGAGGATTACGGGTTTCGAGTACATCGATTTTTTCTTAACAGCAGCCATCTTTTGAGTAAAATACGTGAACATGTCCTTATATACGCCAAGGATGCTGTCCTTATCCTCGCACAAATCCACTTGCTGAATGTACAGGTCGCTGGCTGTGTAAGCGTTTTCTTCATCCATTCCGCCTTCAATGGCAAAGCGTGTCACAAGTGTAATCGAAGCGACAAAAAGATACTTGTAGTTCTTCAGCGGATTGTCCGATAGGTGTCCGCAAAGCTCCGAGCCGAACATTTTCAGGGCTTGCTCAACGGCGCGGATATCTCCGGATTTCATCAAGTCGTACATTTGCAGCTCTTCATCGTATTTGTGATGCCTGATGTTGTTTTCCCTGTTCAGAAATTCCTGATAATACAGCTTTTTGTTATCTAATTGAGGCATAATATCCGTCCTTACCCGATAATTAAGGCCTGTTCCCTAAAAAACGGCAGAGAAAAATCGTAAAAATCCACAGAATTGAGACGGTTTTTACACATATTTACACAACAATAAACGTGTATGAAGATTATATCATAATTGTGAAAATCGTGATATAAAATTCTTTTTGCGTCTGATATGCTAATCATAGTTCAAGAGGATACCGCGTCGAAAAAAGATATGAAAAACGATTACGCGCGAGTTATTATGTTGTTTAGGGGCTGAGAAACGAAATGAAGTGTTTGGCCTGCGATTTCGGAGGCAGTTCCGTAAAATATGCTTTGGTTGACGATCAGGCACGGATGGAAGAGTCGGGAAAGCTGCCGGCGCCGCTTGCTTCGATCGATCAGTTTACAGACACGGTCGCTCTTCTATACAGCAGGTACCGTGAACAAATCGAGGAATCACAATAAGCATGCCCGGCTATATTGATCCGAATAAGGGATACCTTTTTGAATCAAAAGTGTATAAACCCTTGTGCAACAACAATATTTTGGAACTTCTTCAGCCGAAATGTCCTCTTCGAATGGCCGTTGAGAATGATGGAAAGTGTGCCGCTCTCGCCGAGGCATGGAAAGGGTCGCTGTCAGATTGCTGTGACGGAGCAGTAATCGTTCTCGGTTCGGGGATTGCCGGAGGAATTATAAAGAATGGGAAGGTTCACAATGGACGCGATTTCGCGGCTGGTGAGTTATCATATATCATTACTAATCCGGATGAGCGAAACGACATGGGCTGCGCCTATATGTCCGCTGCCGCACATGGATTGACATACCGTATGTGCAAGGCAAAGAACCTTGACCTTTCGGTTCAGGACTCGGCGCAGACGCTTCAATGGCTGGACAGCAAAATCGGAATGCCGTATGCAAATCCGGACGGAGAGCTAAAGAAAATAAAAGCGGACGGGCTTCAAATATTCAAATGGCTGGCGGAGGGAGACGCTGACGCGGAAAGCATATACCGCAATTTTATAACGTCTCTTGCGGTCGTTGTGCACAATGTTCAGGTGTGTTTTGCTCCCGAGAAGGTTGCAATAGGCGGCGGACTGAGCCGCGAAAGCCGGATATTTGATGATTTAAACATTGAATTGGAGCGCTATTACAAGGGCATGGAACTCAACAAACAGCTGCACGCGAATGTTGTAAAGAGCCGCTATCTGGATGAGTGCAACTTAATCGGCGCAATGTATAATTTCATGCAGCGCCGCGGAAATGACAGCGATTAGAAGTCATGATATCAGAATTACGCGACAATTTCAGACCTGCTGCAAGGAGAAGATATGTTAAAAAAGGATTTCCTGTGGGGCGGAGCGCTGGCGGCGCATCAAATTGAAGGCGGTCTGTATGGAACCTCAAAGGGCCTCAGCGTTGCGGACGTTATGACCGCCGGAGCGAGCGGAGTTCCCAGAATTATCACTGACGGCGTTATTGAGGGAAATTACTACCCAAACCATGTCGGAATCGATTTCTACAATCATTATAAAGCCGATATCGCCATGTTGGCGGAAATGGGGTTCAAGTGCTTTCGAACCTCAATTGCATGGAGCAGGATATTCCCGCACGGTGACGAAGCGCTGCCGAACGAGGAGGGGCTCCAATTCTACGACAGAGTGTTTGATGAATTACTTAAATACGGTATTGAGCCGGTAGTTACCCTCTCGCACTTTGAAATGCCGTATTATTTGGCAAAAACCTACGGTGGTTTTTTTAGCCGAAAAACCATTGATTTTTTCCTGAACTTTGTCACGGTCTGCTTTAAGCGTTATCGGAACAAGGTTAAGTGCTGGATGACCTTTAATGAAATCAATAACCAGATAAATTACAAGACGGATATCTTTGGCTGGACAAACGCGGGCGTACTTTTCAGCAAATATGCAACTCCGGAAAAAGTGATGTATCAGTGTGCGCACTATCAGTTGGTAGCCGGTGCGCTTGCGGTAAAGGCAGGTCACGAAATTAATCCGGATTTTCAAATTGGCAATATGATTGCAATGGTGCCCTATTATCCGCTTGACTGCAAGCCTGAGAATATAATGGCTGCGGCTCAGAAGATGCGTGAAGCATGGTTTTTCTGCGACATACAATGCAGGGGACATTATCCGGCCTATTCTCAGAAGCTCCTTAAGCGAAAGGGCTTCGAAATTGATATTACTGAGGCGGATACGGCTGCTTTGGCGGTGGGAACCGTTGACTACATAGGATTTTCATATTATATGACAGGCGTTGCGGAGCTTGATGCCAGACAGCTTTCCGCGAGTGCTTATACGGATAAAAACCCGTATTTGAAAAAGACCGACTGGAACTGGGCAATTGACCCGGAAGGTTTGCGTTATGCTCTGAATCTGTTATACGAGCGCTATGAAAAGCCGCTTTTTATTGTTGAGAACGGACTGGGAGCCGCAGACCTAAGGGAGCCGGACGGCAGCTGTCACGACTTCTATCGTATTGATTATCTTAAAGCCCACATCGAGCAGATGAAAAAAGCTGTGGATGAGGATGGAGTGGACCTTATGGGATACACGCCCTGGGGCTGTATTGACTGCGTTTCTTTCACCACGGGAGAGATGAAAAAACGCTATGGCTTCATATATGTTGACAGAAATGACAAGGGTGAGGGAACTCTGGAGAGAAGCCGCAAGGATTCCTTTGCGTGGTATAAGAAAGTGATTGCCTCAAACGGAGAAGAGCTATAAAGCGTTTGCTACAATGAGATTTTTTCTTTTCAAATATATGCGTTGTCCCTAAAAGCCGCCGCGAGGGTGGCAGCTTTTTAAATAAAAAACAGCAGAGAGAAGGAGAATAAATGGGAGGGCCTATGAATACAGGCAGCAAAACAGAAAAGGCTCGGTTTTGGATTTTGATGTGGGGGCTCGGGCTTGCGGGGCAGCTCTGTTGGAACATCGAAAACCAATGGTTCAATACCTTCGTTTACGCAAAAATCGCCAAGGATTCCAACATCGTTACCCTGATGGTCATCACAAGCGCGCTGGTAACCACGTTTTCCACCTTCCTTTTCGGCACGCTGTCCGACCGTAGAGGTACCCGCAAGCGCTTTGTATCCATCGGGTACATAATTTGGGGAATATGCACCATCGGGTTCGGCTTGACTGAGTTCATCTCTCGCGGAACCGTGGGGACGGGCGCGAAGGTGTCTGTTTTGGCGGCTGTGCTGGTTATACTGGCCGACAACGTCATGAGTTTTTTCGGCTCGATGGGAAACGATTCAGGATACAACGCGTGGAGCAACGATATGACTACCGATAAAAACCGCGGACAAATCGGCGCGGCCTTGGCCATTCAACCGATTATCGGCACAATTGTCGGCACGGTGCTGGGGGGGATGCTTATCGGCAGCAGCGACAACTACCAGCGTCTGTTCTGGACCATGGGCCTTTTTGTCATAGCCGTCGGGGTGTTTTCGATTCTGTTTATGAAGGACTCTCCCGCTTTGAAGCCCCATAAAGAGGGCAGCTTCTGGCAGCAGTTTGGTTCCGTATTCAATTTCAAGGGCTTTTTCGCGCAGAAAGAGCTGGTGCTCGTGTGCGTCACCGCAACCATGTTCTTTATTCCGTTTAACCTCTATTTCGTAAATATGGGCAACTGGCTTATCTACCGTATGGGCTTCAATGCGGGCAGCATGGGCCTGATTGAAGGTTTGGGTCTCATTCTGGCGTCGCTCCTCGTCATACCCGCCATCGGCTTTATTAACCGCAACAAGACTCCCTCTGTTACTGCGCTGGCTGTTATTATCGACATGGTGGGGCTTCTAGCTTTCAGCATTTTCATCCGCCCCACAACTGTAGATACCGCAAACCTTTTCAGCGTTACAAATCTGCCGCTTTTTGTATCAGTCTTTTTAGTCGGAGCGGGTTATGTACTCGTAATACAGTCGACTACCATGTGGGTAAAGCAGCTTTATCCGGAGGACGCCCGCGGCCAGTTTGAGGGAATACGAGTCACGTTTTTCACGCTGCTGCCAATGATGATAGGTACGGTTATAGGCAACATCATCATCAAAAATGGTGCCGGCACTATCGTAAACCAGTACGGTATTACTGAGAATATACCGACGGAGTCCATTTACATGTGGGCGGCAGCGCTGGTCATTTTCACCTTTATTCCGCTGTATTTTGCGGCCCGCATGTACAGACAGAGGGTCGGAACCAGCTTGAGCGATAAGGGTGAAAGAAAATGACGCAGCGGGAAATCACAAGCCCGACGCTGCTTTTAAACAAGAAAGGAAAGCTGCTTCAGCCGGGATATGCAAGAAAGATGCTCTACATATATAACAGGGAAAATGCGGCAGGCAGACCGTTCGGCCTCAAGGAGTGGGATTTTTACCAGCTGTCGCTTGGGCAATGGGTGCTGCAGATGACCATAGGACATGTGTCCTACATGGCGAACTTCTCTGCGAACCTGTTTTCGGTCGAAACAGGGGAGAGACACTCCTTCAGCCGTCTGCGCCCCTTCCCTCTGCGCGGTGTGCCCATGCCGCCGCACCCTAATCTGCCCCACCGACTGTGCGCCGAAGGAAGGGGCTTTTCCCTTTCCTTTGAGACGGAAGAGAATCGCCGCGTGCTGCGCCTGTCAGCTGCGGATGAAAGGGAGCCTGTTGACATTGAAATGACTTTGCCGCATATTGCGGGCGATGAAGCCATGGTAATCGCCACACCCTTTGAAAAGCCCGGACAGTTTTACCTCAACTGCAAGGAGCATTTTTACGGCGTTACGGGTCATGCAAAGTTCGGAAACCGGCTGGTGGAAGCCGATGGAGAGGAAACCGCTCTCTTGGACTGGGGGCGCGGTGTGTGGCCCTTTCATCAGGAATGGTTCTGGGGCTGCGGCGCAGGTTCCACGGACGGAGGGCGCTTCGGCTTCAACATCGGCTGGGGCTTCGGAAATCTTGAGAACGCTACCGAAAACATGTTTTTCTGGAACGGAAAAGCATATAAGCTCGGCGTGCTTTCAGTCGAGCGCGACGAGAACGACCACTTGGCACCCTGGCATTTTGTCAGCGACGACGGGTGCTTTGACATGACCATGACGCCCGTGTTTGACAACGATACGAAAACCAAATTTGCCTTTGTAAACAACCGCTGTCATCAGGTGTTTGGCCGTTTCAGCGGCACCGCCGCGCTGCCGGACGGACATATTATCCGCATCAAAGAACTTTTGTCCTTCTGCGAGCACGCGGTGAACAATTGGTAAAAGCGGCGGGAGCATGAGAGCCGGAGCGGTCATGGGGACATGCCATGCTGCCGGACACGTGGGTACGATCATGCAGACCGCAGAGCCGCAGACCCCTGTTATATGTATAAAAAAGAGGCTGTTGCTACAGCCCCTTCCTTAAAACCGGTGTCGTAATTTGCGATACCGGCTTTTTTATTCCGAAATCCCCTTCAGATAATAATTTTCATTGTAGTTTTGAGTGAACTGCTTTAGAAAGTTGACGAAATTTGACGCGGCCCTGACATCGCTTTGAACTGTGCTGTAACTCAGACCGACATTTCCGAAGGTGTCTTCGTATGAAGATTCAACGCAGTATTTTCTTATTGAGGGAATGCTGAACATCACCGAACGGGGCAAAATTGCAAAGCCGAGACCGCTTTTGACCGCCCTTATCAGCAAATTAATGTCGTTGGACTCGCAGACGATATTCGGATGATAGTCATATTTGTCCATAAGCTGATTCAGGTTAAGCCTCAGCGCCGATTCCTCCGACGTTGTGACCATCGCTTCTCCTGCCATGTCGTCGAAGCTCAGAGTTTTTCTGTCCAGCATAGGATGCCCGGGCGGCAGCATTGCGCAGCAAAGCTCACGAAAAACGATTTCTGTTCGGATGCCTTTACCGGAGTCGTCATCGTTTAAGGGCGGCGAGCAAAGACCGAAATCCGCGTCTCCAGTCTTAAGCGCGTTTAAAGTCTCCTCACGGGACGCGCTGGTAATGGCGAGCTTGATGTCGGGATTCAATCTCTGGTATTCCATGACGATTTCCGGATAATGCAGCTCAATGTTGGTATAAATCTTTATGGTGTGCGCATACCGCTCAATTGACTCGTCCATATCGTTGCGAAGATTGTCAAGCTCCGAAAGTATTTTCTTCGCGTGGGCGTAAAAAACCTCTCCATAATGATTGAGCTTGATCTTGCGGCCGATATTGTCAAACAGAGGAACCCCGACCTCGCTTTCAAGCTGGCCGATAATTTTGGTGAGAAACGGCTGAGCAACGCCAAGCTTGTCGGCGGCTTTCGTAACGTGCTCCAGCTCCGCTGTCAGGCAAAAGTATTGCAAATCGCGAATTTCCATAAGACGCTCCTTCCAAAAAATCGGGCTCTGTTTTGTGCATTATTATAGGCTCGTTATTATAAGTCGTTTTTACTTTTCTGAAAAGCGGACTGTTTCTATTGATAATATCACAAAATCAATCGGTATTTCAATCAATTCAACATAATTATTGGCTTATAAGCTTATGAATACCGCCATTATATAGTAATTCTCGAGGAGGTTATATGGAGATAATTTACAAAATATTTTACTGTACGTTGTAAAAAATGTATGTTTGTTTCAGAAACGGAAGTCAAAAAACAAAAATATTTGGAGGCATTAATATGAAAAACACAAACGTAGAATATGCATCTGCCGAGCTCGCAGCCGCGGCCATTAAGTCCGGGGACACTATATGGGTAGGCAACACAACAGGCGGCTACAGCGCTTTTCTTGAAGCTCTGGCAAATCGCAGAAACGAGCTTCACGACGTTACGATTCTCCTCAACAAAGGCACAGCACCGTGCGAAATCTTGGATGAGCTCAGCTTCAGAAACAGTTTTCGCGTAATTTCCTTCTTCAAAGAAGCACTCATTAAGACGTTTGAAGGAGATAAAAGAGCGTTTCTCAAGTCCCAGTCAAACTCAGTAATAGACATGATTTGCAAACAGTACGGAGTAAACACCATGGTCGCGGAGCTTTGCCCTCCCGACAGCGAGGGCTTCTGCAATGTCGGAACCAAGGGAGTTTACATTATACCTATGATAAACAGCCATTCCGGACTAACCCGCCGTGTTGCCATAATTGATGAGCAGCTTTCACCGGCGGCAGGAAAAAAGAGCGAAACCGAGGTACCGCTTTCGGTCTTCGACTGTGTCTGCTCCGACAGCGCGTCGGTATCACTTTCGGCCTGAGCGTCAAGGACTGAGGAGTGTATTCGCATTGCGGTCCCGAGAGGGCTCACATCTGAAGCTAAAGCTGAATTACAATTTAAATATAAGGAGCTGCTTAAAAAATGGCAATAAGGAATCTGGACGCTGACTGGAAAGAGTATTACAAAAAACACCTTGTCACGATTGAAGAAGCCGCAAAAGCAATTGAGCCCGGCGACGTAATTTATCTCGGACAAGCTACGATGATACCGTATGCTCTTCTCGACTATCTCTATCAAAACAGGGAAGAATACCACGATGTGACCTTCTGGTACAATGTCATGAATGTGCCTGTCGACATGATTTTCGACCATGACACGAAGGAACACTTCCGCTTACTCAACATCTTCAATCTGCCGATTGACCGCATGGCGATTGACGAACGTACAATCGAGGTTTTCGGCGCCGGATATGATACATATGAGAACAGCATGTGGGAGTATGGAGTCAACACCTCCGCGACTCAGGTTTGCCCTCCGGATTCGGACGGCTGGTGCAACGTGGGCTGCTACGCCGTAACGACAAACAGCACAACGAACACCGACCCGCGTATTACCAAGAAATTCGGCTTCATGGATGCTACCGGAGTTTATCCCGCGCCCGGCCCGAATGAGCAGAATGGCATTCACATCACCGAATTTGACTATATAATCGAGAATAACACCGAGATGATGGCGCTGCCGATTCCAGAACCTACCCCGCTGGATGTCAAGACCGCCTCCTACATCATTCCGTATATCAAGGACGGCGACAAGGTGCAGATAGGCTACGGCGGACTGGGAGAGGAAATCCTCAGAAATCTTAAGGATTTGTCAGGCGCCTTTGAAGTGTTCTCCGAAGTGCTCTGCGACAGCATGATTCCGTTGGTCGAAAACGGAAAGATATCGAAAATCCGCGCGTCAAGTCCGGGAGCCTGCACGGAGGAATGCTTCAAATGGCTTGCAACGACGAAGCACGATGTCAGAGTTCTCCCGAGAACGCTCTGTATTGAGCCGCTCGGCGCGATGGAGCAGGAAAATTTGGTTGCTATAAACGCTACCTTTATGGTCGACCTTCTCGGACAGGCCTGCTCAGAAGCGCAGGGACTCAAGCCCTATACCGGAATGGGCGGCTCGTTCGCGTATATTTACGGCGCGCAGAGAGCCAGAGGCGGAAGAAGCTTTCTTTGCCTGCGCTCCACCTATGTCGACAAAAACGGCGAAACCCGCTCCAATGTCGTACCCTGGCTGCCTGAGGGCAGTATAGTATCAATGCTTAAAAACTACGTCATGTTCGTAGTCTCCGAGTGGGGAATAGCCGATATATACCTGAAAACCTATACTGACCGCATCAAAGCGCTTATTAAGATAGCTCATCCCGATTTCCGCCAGTGGCTGAAGGATCAGATTCTGACAACGCCACTTATCGAGGAATGGGATTTCAGAGATTACGATATGTTCGACGCAACTCAGCCCGAACCGAGACAGCCCAACACTGTAGTACCCACCAGAGAGTATGATTTCGGAACAGGCAAATAACAGGTTTAAGCGTTATTTTCAGAAAAGCCGCCGTCTGCGCTCAAAAGGCACAGACGGCAGCTTCGTGTTTTGGGGACAGACCCTGCAATATTTATAAGTGCATTTAGCTTACAGAATAATACAGTCCTGCACTGTGCCGGTTTTTAACACTTCATAATTGTTTTCCTCACATACCTGCTTTGCCTCGTTCAGGGTCATATACTTTCCGGGAAACACATGATATAAGCCGTAATCAGCCTTATACATTACCTGATAGTGCTTATCCTCAAAGCGCGACAGCTTCTCTCTGTCTACAATGTAAACATTCATTTTCATGTTGTTTCATCTCCATAGCGGCGTTATATTTCGGTTCAACTTTAATACGGCGGAGATATATCCGAGTTACATTGTGCTCATTTTTGCGCTAAAATATAAGAAAGCCTGCGGTAACCGGTACCACAGGCTTTGGAAGCTTATTAATCAATTACGAAATAATAGCATATGGGGCTTCAGCTTCGGAGCTTTTCGTTTATTTTCCGCAGCCTTTCGGCGGGGAACTTCAGCACCTTCCGGTCATATGAAACCAGCCCGTTCAGCTCGTCCTCAACATCTGTAAGCTGAGTGTAAACTGTGGCGCAAAGCCCTTTTTCTTTTGCGGGCAGAATTTCATCATAATAGAGCTTTTCATAGGCTTCCAGAAGCTTTTCGGGAGTTTTCAGACGTTTATAGCCGAAGTCCTTGTCGTTGAAGCAATGTCCCTCCGCGCGGTAATTGTAGCCCCCGAATTCGGAAAGCACAGTAGCGCGGTCAAGCTTGTCGCGCTTATATCTGTAGGGCTTGAAATAGACGTGCAGACTTCGGATATCCCCGATTTTTTGGTCGTGCCAGCCACTTGCGTGGTCGATGGTGCGGGTTACGTCCAGAGTTAAAATGCGCTTCACCGCCGCCCGAGCATCAAACTGCCCCCAGCCCTCGTTGAACGGCACCCACATCGCTAGGGAAACCACGTTGTACAGGTGGAGAACGGTCTCGTCCAGTTCGCGATTGTATTGTTCGCGCCCCTCTTTGTCCTCGCGCGCGAACAGCTTGTAGCGGCTGTCCTTCCAATGGACGCCCGTAATAAGCGGGGACGCAATCGTCAGCGTTTTGTATTTTCCGCCGCCGTTCACCATATCCTGCCAGGCCAGCATACCGAGGCGGTCACAGTGATAATAAAAACGCAGGGGCTCAATTTTGATGTGCTTGCGCAGCATATTAAAGCCCAAATCCTTCGCTGTTTGTATGTCAAAAATCATTGCCTCATCAGAGGGCGCGGTTAAAAGTCCGTCGCAGAAGTAGCCCTGATCGAGAAGTCCCGTGTGAAAGTATGGCTTGTTGTTGAAAAACAGCCGCTTCACGCCCTTATCGTCGCGCTCGACAGAGAATTTTCGCATTCCGAAATAGCTTTCGACCTTGTCCTCTCCCATTGCAACTGTTAGCGGATACAAATGAGGATTTTCGGGGCTCCACGCGATAAAAGCCGAAATTTTTAACCTTGCCGGTTCGTTAGATAAAAAGGAAATTTCTTCTCCCGCGGCTTGCGCCTGACAGGGATGAGAGCCCTTCGAAATGACCGTCAGCTCCACCTCGCCCTCATCAAAGAGCGGGGTGATTTTTATGTTTTCTATGTATTCCTGCGGTACGCTCTCCATCCAGACGGTCTGCCATATGCCGCTCTGCGCGGTGTACCATATGCCGCCGCGCTCCGTTTTCTGCTTTCCGCGCGAATAATATGAGCTGTCGCTGAAATCTCGAACCTTAACGACAATGGTGTTTTCCTCACGCAGAACTGCTGTAATATCAACGGAAAAAGGCGTATAGCCTCCGACGTGAGAATAAAGCTCCGCGCCGTTTACAAACACGGTTGCTTCCTGATCCACGGCTCCGAAATGGAGCAGCACCCGCCCGCGGTTGAAACCGTCTGGAAGCCGCAGCACCCGATGGTACCACAGCGTCTGCGACGGCAGGACAGTGCGATTGACGTAGCTTAGCTCGCTTTCCGGCGAAAAGGGGACAAGAATTTCACCCTCGTACTTTTCCGGCTGCTCGTTCGTATCGGTAATCGCATAATCCCAAGCACCGTTTAAATTAAGATAGCTTTCGCGCTTCATTTGAGGGCGCGGATATTCCTCCAAAATGTGCTTCGGGTCAAGCTTATCTCCCCAGACTGTTTTCATGCTTTGCTCTCCGTTTCAAAAAGATTACAGGGATGACAATAAAAAGAAGGGACGCGGCCGCTGCAAGAAAAATTGCCGGAGTGGGGACGCTTTTGACGACGCCCAGATCGGTATAGGTGTTTCCGCTGTTTTTGATTACGGCGGCGCCTATCGAGGGGCCGATTATCATCGGAAGCATAACAGCAAAAATCATGCGGATGCCCTGAAACTCTCCGACACTGTCTTTTGGGGTATAGTCCCGAATGGAGGCGGAAAGCGCAGCGGTTACCAGCATATAGCCGCCCATCATTACAGTACCTGCGGCTATGACTGAAGCGCTTGCGCGAACAAAGAACATTCCGACAAGCCCCAGCAGCATAACCGCCGCCGCGGGAAGGACAAAATTGAGCTTACCGATTTTATCTATAAAGTGTCCGCCGATAACGCTGATTACGGAGGCGAGGATGAGCACGATACCCAAAACAATGGCGTAGTTATCAATCAAGAGAAAATTCTGCATATAGATAATCAGATACGGGAAAAAGATCTGCACCGCGCAGGAAAACAGCATGAAGGCCGCAAGCGTCAGATACAGAGCGGGATTTTTCCGTATGAAGGACGGGCGGAAGCCCGCGAACAGGTTTTTAAAGAAAGGCTCTTTTTTCGTCTCAACGTGACTGTCCTTTAAAAGGAAAATGGACGCAAGGCCGGTCAGTGTCACAAGGCAGCCGAAGATGCCGAAAAATTGGCTCCAGTGTCCCTGCTTTGTCATGGCGTCAAAGCCGCCGAAAATTATAAGCATGGATACAAGTGGAAGCACAGCCAGCACAGACTCGACCTTTCCGCGAATTTTTTCGTTCGTGACATCCGTTACATAGGCGTTGAAGGCGGCATCGTTTGCGGTGGAGCCGAAGAAGGTCATTATGCAGTCCATCACAACAACCAGCATGGCCGCGGTTGATACGGCGTTCAGCGCCGGAAACCACGCCGCCGCGTTTTGAACACTTATAAGCCCGAAAGCCATCGTGGATAGTCCCCAAATAATATAACCGCCGCAGATAAACAGCTTGCGCTTCCCGACGCGGTCTGAAAGCGAACCCATGAAGAGCGTGGTGAGCGTTGCAACGACGGCGCTCGCGGCAACCATCGCGGCTATGTAGGAGGGGTCGGTCGATATCGTGTTATACAGAAAAACATTGAAGTACATATTCTCGATTGTCCATGCAAACTGCCCCATCAGACCGAGAAGAAGAAAGGATGCCCATAAACGCTTTGAGAGTTTTTTCATTGTAAGCTCCTTTTTGCCGACAGCTTCAGGTCGTCGGCATGTGCGGTTTTTACGGCTCAAATTTAAAAAGCTCAGCCGTAAGCAACAGGCATATTATAACGTTTTATCCAGAAATAATCAATCATTAAGAGCCGGGGTAGTCGTGATGACTAAAATACAGTCTAAACTTAGTCGGCTTTTAATAATTGACAGGATATAGGCTTCGTGATAAAGTAAAATCAAATGTACAATAAAATGTAAATTAGGTATTAAAGGGGTATATATTATGAAAAACGAAGAAATTCTTGAAGGTCTTGCAGCCATAGTAGGTCAGGATAAACTGAGCTTCGGTGACGAAGCAATTATAGAAGCGACCAAGGACTACATAGGTTTTCGCCGCTATGAGCGGGATGACGGAGTTTTCGACGCGCCGAAGGCGCTTTGCGTCGTAAAGGTAAAGGACACAAAGCAGGCTTCAGACGTTTTGAAATTTCTGAACGAAAACAAGGTCAAGGTTACCCCGCGAACCGGCGGCTCAAGCGTAACAATGGGCATCGAGCCGGTTGCGGGCGCGGTCATGCTCGACGGTTCGGAGATGAACGAGATTCTTGAGGTGAACGAAACGGACATGCAGGTTACGGCACGCTGCGGAACGCCGCTGCAGTATCTTGAAAATCACCTCAACAAAATGGGCTACACCACGGGGCACAGCCCGCAGTCACTGCCGCTGGCGCAAATGGGCGGGCTTGTCGCCACAAGAAGCATAGGCCAGTTTTCCACGCTTTACGGCGGAATTGAGGATTTGCTCGTCGGGCTTGAGGCGGTGCTGCCGAACGGCGATATTGTCAGAATCAAGAATGTTCCGCGCCGCTCCACGGGCCCCGACCTTCGCTCGCTGTTTTTGGGCTGTGAGGGAACTCTGGGCTTTGTAACTGAGGTGACCGTGAAAATTTTCAGGTATAAGCCCGAGGAGCGCTGGATGTGCGCCTACCAGATTGACGATATGCAGACGGGCTTGGAGGCTATCCGTGAGATTATGGTTGAAGGCTACCGCCCCGCCGTTGTAAGGCTACACGACCCGCTAGAGGTCGAACTGCTCTTCAACGCAGTAACAGACCCGGGCAAGGCGCTTATGCTCTTCCTGGCGGAGGGGCCGAAACCTATCACGGATGCGACCGGCGCGGCGGTTGACGCTATAGTTAAAAAGCACGGAGCAAATTCCCTCGGCACAAAGCCCGTCGAATCATGGGTCGAGCACCGCAACGACATAAGCCTTGAGCTTGAGGAGACGAGCGCTCAAATGTATTCCATGAACACCTGCGTCGATACCTGCGAAATCTCCGCCGCATGGTCGGAAATCGGAAAAATTTATGAGGCTGTCCTGAAAAGAATGCCCGAGGAGCTTGAAAACCTTATCGCAATCGGCGGACACTCCTCCCATAGCTATATTAACGGCACAAATATATACTTCCAGTTCCTGTTCCAGGTGTGCGAAAAGGGCACCGTGAAAGAGGACTATATGCACGTTATCAGAATAATAATGGAGGAAACTCTGAAGCGCGGCGGAAGCATCGCCCACCACCACGGCAGCGGAAAATACCGTACCGAATGGATGCCGCAGGAGCACGGCAGCTCCTATGAGCTATTGTATAAGCTCAAGGAGGCGCTCGACCCGAACGGAATTCTTAATGAAGGAATTTTGCTCGTCTGAAAGGGCGCGAATGAAACGCCTATTGCATGGAGGGTTTGTTGTGGATGTTGAAAAGATAAATAAAAAACTAAAAGAAAACGGGTTTTCGAATTTTTCGGTTACCGAAACTCCGGAGGGACTTGTACTGAACGGCGAGAGCTCAAGCTGGGACGATATAGTGAACGCGGGCTTCTGCGCCGCGACAAAATACGGAAAAATCCACGTTATTAACGATGTGCACTTTACGGGAGATGATATTCCCGAGATGCGCAAACCGGAGATAAAAGACAAGGCAATAGACGGACAGCATCCCGATGTCCTCGTAATAGGCGGGGGCATAGTAGGCGCATCGATTGCCAGAGAGCTGATGAAATGGGACTTGGACGTTCTGCTCGTGGAAAAGGAATATGACCTTGCTCTGGGCGCGTCCGGCAGAAACGACGGATGCGTACATCCGGGAATAGACCTCGTCAAGGGAAGTCTGAAACAAAAATACAATCTTGCGGGCAACCGTATGTTTGACAGGATTACAAAAGAGCTGGACGTTGACTTTGAGCGCTGCGGACAGTCGGTTGGTTTTGATTCGGGAAAGCTATTGCCGCTTTTACATCTTTCAACTATTTACTTTAAATTTATGGGCTTGGGCAGGGTTCGGATTTTTAATCAAAAGCAGCTTCACGCCTTTGAGCCCGCTATCAGAGAGGAAGTAAAATGTGGGATGTTCTTCCCCACCGGCGGAGTGGTCTGTCCCTATAATCTGACCATAGCTTACGGAGAGAACGCAGTTGACAACGGAGCAAAGCTCTCGCTCAACACCGCCGTTCTCGGTATGGAGCTGGAGAGTGATAAAATCGTCTCAGTTAGTACGAACCGCGGCACGGTTTATCCCAAGGTGGTTGTAAACGCCGCCGGCGTTTTCTCGGAGGAAATCGCAAAAATGGCGCATGACCGCTTCTTTTCGATTCACCCGAGAAAGGGAACGAACACGATTCTTGACAAGAAAACGGCGCGCTTCGTTTTAACCTCTTATACCCTGCGCGGCTCGGTTAAAAATGAAGGCAACACCAAGGGCGGCGGCATTGTGCGTACAATCGACAACAATGTCCTTGTCGGGCCGGACGCGGTTGAAACTTATAAAAAAGAGGACTACACGACGGAGGATAAAAACATCGCGGCGGTTTTCGAAAAGCAGTCCAAAGCGACCGAAAAAATCTCCCGCGGGGATACGATCACATATTTTTCCGGCGTCCGCGCGCCGACCTTTGAGGAAGACTTTATCGTTGAAAAGGGACGCAAAACGCGCAATATAGTCCACGCCGCGGGGATTCAGTCCCCAGGAATAACGGCTGCGCCGGCGATTGCGCTGGACATAACTAAAATGTGCGTCGAACTGCTTCGGAAAGACGGCTGCAAGGTACTGCAGAACGAGAACTTCAATCCGCAGCGGCATGGGATTCCGCGCGTGGCAAGACTGAGCGACGAGGAGAGGTCTTCTCTGATTGCAAAAAATCCCGACTACGGCGAAATCGTATGCCGCTGTGAGGAAATAAGCCGCGGTGAAATCATCGACGCGCTGAACCGCAGTGTTCCCTGCGAAAGCGTGGACGGCGTAAAAAAACGCTGCCGTCCGGGTATGGGCAGATGTCAGGGCGGCTTCTGCGGCCCGAACGTTGCCAAAATCATCTCCGAACAAAAAAACATTCCGCTTGAGGAAGTATGCAAAGCGGATGAAAAGAGCAAAATTTTGTTTGGAAGAAGCAAGGGAGGCGACAGAGATGACTGATTTTGATGTAGTCGTTATCGGAGCGGGACCCGCAGGGCTTGCGGCGTCGCTTGCCGCCGAAAAAAAGGGCAAACGCGTGCTTTTGGTCGAACGCGCCGCGAGAATGGGCGGAATTTTGAACCAGTGCATACACGACGGCTTCGGGCTTATCCGCTTCGGAGAAAAGCTCTCGGGCTGCGAATACGCAAACCGCTATATAAACGAAGTCAAAGCCTCAAAGGTCGAAGTCTCTCTTTTGACCTTCGTAACACGCATAGAAAAAAAGCATGATATTTTTTACATAACACTTGTTAGCCGCGACGGTATTCGAACCGTGACCTGTGCCGCGCTAGTCCTTTCCACGGGCTGCCGTGAGCGTACGGCAAAGCAGGTCAGCATTCAGGGAACCCGTCCGGCGGGAGTATTTACCGCGGGAAGCGCGCAGTATTACCTGAATATTCTGGGCGAGCTGCCCGCGAAAAAGTGTGTGATTCTGGGTTCCGGCGATATCGGGCTTATCATGGCACGGCGTTTGACGCTCGAGGGCGCGGAGGTTATAGGCGTTTTTGAAGTAAAGCCCACACCAAGCGGACTGACACGCAACATTGCCCAGTGTCTGGACGATTTTGATATTCCTCTCCATGTCAGTCACACGGTTACGAGACTTTTCGGGGAAAGCCGCTTAACAGCAGTCGAAATCGCGAAAGTTGATGAAAAAATGCGGCCGATAGCCGGAACGGAGCAGATTATCGAGTGCGACACGCTCATTCTTTCGGTCGGGCTTATTCCGGAAAACGAACTTGCCGAGACTCTGGATATAAAGCTTGATTCCAAAACAAAGGGCCCCGTCTGCGACCAGAATTACGAGACTTCACAGGGGGGCGTGTTCGTCTGCGGAAACGCTCTGCATGTGAACGACCTTGTGGACTATGTTTCCGAATCCGGCGACGCGGCGGGAAGCGCGGCGGCAGACTATTGCGGCAAAAAAAGAGAGCTTGTTGATATTACAGCGGACGGAAACTTTGCCTACGCCGTACCCGAAAAGCTGGATGTAAACTCAGACGCTTCAAAAACAGTGCTGTTTTTCAGAAGCCGAGAGGTAAGAGACAAAACCGAGGTCAGCGTTCTGGTAAACGGTGAGAGCGTGTATAAAAGAAAGTTCCAAAAGCTGAAGCCGCCTGAGATGGAGCGAATAGAGGTCGATTTCAGCGGGGTCAAGGCCGGCGGACGCATTTCGCTCGAGATGCGGGAGGCGTAATGATGATAAAAGATATGATATGTATTGTATGCCCCAACGGCTGTACCCTCCGTGCTGAAGAAAACGAAGGACTGGTTACTGTTACAGGAAACAAGTGCCCAAAGGGTGAGGAATACGCCAAAAGCGAGCTTCTCTGCCCTAAGAGAACACTGACTACCACCGTTGCAACTGCTTTTCATGAGCGCCCGGTTCTGCCTGTAAGGATTACTGGCGCAATCCCGAAGGGCGAGATTAAAAACGCAATGGCGGAAATCGATAAGATTACTGTCAAAACAAAGCTTAAATGTGGAGATATTATAGTAAATAACTTCATGAATTTTGACGTTGACCTTGTGGCAACGGACGATGTTGATATATACTAAATAAAAACAGGGGGATGCTGACATTGGATAACTCTTTGGTACTGACTTTTGATATTGGCACACAAAGCGCCCGGGCGGTGCTGGTCGATCCACGCGGAAACATCCTGTATATAGCGCAGAAGCAATATGAACAGCCTTACTATTCTCTGAACCCGGGCTGGGCTGAGCAAAGACCGGATTTTTACTGGGAAATAATCTGTGACTGCGCAATAAGACTCAGGGAGCAGGCGGGCGAGCGCTGGAAGGACATCGTTGCGGTGACGGTAGCAACGATTCGCTCAACCAACATCTGCCTTGACGAAAACGGCAAGCCGCTCCGTGATGCCATAGTGTGGCTGGACAACCGTCAGGCAAAGTGCGAAAAAAAGCTGCCGTTTCATATGCGCGCGCTTTTCAAAGCAATAAATATGGAAAGCACCGTAACGCTACAGAGAAAGGCCTCCTTTTGCAACTGGATAGAGGAAAACGAACCTGAAATCTGGAAAAAAACAAGGTACTATATTCTCCTGTCCGGATATATGAATTATAAGCTTTGTGGAAGAATCGTCGATACGGACGCGAGCTGCTGCGGACGCATACCTTTCGATAACAAAACGCGAACTTGGATGACAAAATCAAATCCCGCAAGCTGCGTCTTTAACGTAAAAAACTCACAGAAGTTTGAAATTGTGAAGCCCGAAACAGTGCTGGGCGGAATTTCCGCAGAAGCATCGCTTGCGACGGGCATACCGGAGGGCACTCCGCTTATTGCGACAGGATCGGATAAAAACTGTGAGACACTCGGACTTTCGGTGATTAGCGATGATAAGGCAGCCATAAGCTTCGGGACAACCGCGACCATAGAGTTTTCAACCTCGACTTATGTCGAACCGGAGCCCTTTATGCCGGCGTACTGCTCCGTTGTCGACGGACGCTGGAATCCCGAAAAGGAGGTTCTGCGCGGCTACTGGCTTATTTCTTGGTTCAAGCGCGAATTTGCCGCCAAGGAGGTTATGCAGGCGGAAGCGCTGAAGGTTTCCCCTGAGGAGCTGTTAAACGAGAGACTCAAGGAGGTTCCCGCAGGCTGCAACGGACTCTTGCTTCAGCCGTATTTTACAGCCGACACGAACATGCCCTTTGCCAAGGGAGCAATTATAGGCTTTTCCGATGTGCATACACGGGTTCATGTTTACCGGGCAATTATCGAAGGTATAAATTACTGTCTGTACAGTGGAATGAAGAAAATGGAAAAACGCGCAAAAACCAAGATAAAAACTCTATATGTGGCCGGCGGCGGCTCTCAAAGTGCCGAAATTTGCCAGATTACAGCGGATATGTTCGGCATCCCCGTAGTTCGCACGCAGACTCACGAAGCCTGCGGAGTAGGCAGCGCGATGGTAGCGTTCAAGGCGCTGGGCTATTTCAAGAACTATGAGGAAGCCTGCGCCGCAATGGTACACGAGTGCAGCCGCTATGAGCCGGATATGCAGGCACACAAATTCTACGACGAAATGAGCGAAGAGGTATTCGACAAGGTGTTTGACAAGCTGCTGCCGCTCTACCACATAGCCGACCGCAAAGGTAAGAAATACGGGCTGACGAGGTAATGGCATTGAATATTCTTTGCTGCTTTAAGATAGTGAGCGACCTTGACCTCGTTATGGAGAACGACTGGGCATCGGCGAATAAGTCGGGCGTCGACTTGAGCTATGTGAAAAAAGTCATAAGCTGCTTCGATGAAGCCGGGCTTGAAACCGCGCTCCGTATTAAGGACAGTGCCGAAAAGCAGGGAGAAACTGTACACATCACCGCGATTACGATTGGAAACGGAAAATATGATTCTTTTTTCAAGAACCTGTTTGCCGTTGGAGTTGAGCGAATTATTCAGGGAACGCTGTCGGCGGAACTGCTGTTTTCACCGGACAGGCTTTCGGCATATCTCAGCGAGCTTGCCGGAGAGACTGCATATGACCTTGTAATAACCGGAACACAGTCTGCGGACGGAGCAAACGGGCTAACTCCGTATTACTTGGCGGAAAGACTCGGAATGCCTTGCGTAAATAATGTTTCAGAGCTTCAGTATGTTGACGGTAAGCTGAGACTGACCTGCGACACCGGAAACGGTGTACGCAGGTGTACAGTGAAAGCTCCTGCCCTGTTTGCAATAGGCAATAGCGTAAACCCCTATCTCCGTATGGCGACGCTGAAGCAAAAGCTCGCCGTTTCAGCACTGTCCGCGGAAATCCATGAGCTGTCGGAGCATTCTTATACTAGCAGAAGAGACGCAGAGCTATGCTCGCTGAACCGCGAAAAGACGGAACGCCGCTGTGTTTTTATTGAGGGCGATACCTGCGAGGCCAAGGCGGCAAAGCTGCTTGAGGCTTATCCGGAGGTGAGTAAAAGATGAAGCTTGCTGTTGTCTGCTTTTCGGACGAGCTTTCAGCCGCGAATTCGCTTCTTCGTCAATGCGCGGTTCAGCCTGGCGACAATTCGGCTGAGCTTTGGGTTCTAGGAAGTGTTTCCGATAATCAGGGCTTGGGAAAACTCAATTTCAGAAAAATAACTGAAATTATACCTACTGAGCAAAAGCACCTGAAAGAGCCTGTCTGCTGTGCAGGCGCGGTGTATCAGTGCTTCCGCAAAAATCCTGTGGATATAATTGCTTTTCCTTCAGGCATACGAGGCAATGACCTTGCGGCACGCGTTTCCGTTCTTCTCAGTGGAGCCTGTATGCTGGAAGTAACCGAGCTTTGCGGCAACGCAGGCGGCGTAACTGTAAAAAAACCTGCCTATTCCGGCAACCTGCAAGCGACATTTCAATTTGATACGCTGCCGCTTGCGCTCTCAATGAGGCCGTCAGCGGTGAAAGAAGAGACAGAACATACCGGAATTCCGGAGCTTGCACGGTTTGAAGCAAAAACCGAATATCCGTCGTGGCTTACAGCTGCCGAGTACGAATGCGCCGAAAACAGCGACCTGCTGAAAAACTCGGAGCTCGTTATCGCCGCCGGAAGAGGCGTCGGGAAAGCGGAAAACTTTCAGAAATTATCGGAGCTGGCCTATATGATGGGCGGAGCGCTCGGCGGAACAAGACCGGCTGTCTACGACGGGAAAGTTCCGCGAGAGAGGATGATAGGTTCTTCCGCCGCTGTTTTGGCACCCCAAGTCTGCATTGCCTTCGGAGCCTCGGGCGCTGCGCCCTTTATGGCGGGCATCGAGAAAAGCAAACTTCTGATTGCTGTGAACCGTGACCCGAACGCGCTTATTTTTAATAACTGCGACGTAGGTATCGTCGCGGACTGCAACGAGTTTGCGACGGCACTTTTGGGTAAAATCAGCCGCGACTGACCGTTTTAGGAGGGCTTGCTATGGAAATCAGTAAACTGTCGGAACAGGACGCTGCACACCTTAGGGACGAGTCGCGTCTGACGGGCTTTTGCGATACCTTCTATGAGCCTGACTCGGCGGAAGAACTGCAAAATACGGCGCGGAGACTGTGGGAAAAAGGTGTGTCAGTCACCGTACAGGGCGCAATGACGGGTATCTGCGGTGCGGCGGTTCCGAATGGCGGTCACGTTATTTCAACTGAAAAGCTGAACGCAATTATAGGACATAATCAGGACGGAGCAAGGATGACCGTTACGGTTGAACCGGGCGTGAGACTTTCGGAGCTTCTGGCGTATTGCGAAAAAAACAAAGCGGAGCTTTCTGGAAGAAGCTTTCTCCCCGACCCCTCCGAAAAAACCGCCACCCTCGGAGGAATGTTCTCCTGCAACGCGAAAGGTTCAAATTCCGCTCTTCATGGCGATACGGGTGATAAGGTACTGGAGCTTAGTGTACTGCTCACAAACGGGAGCGTTATCAAGCTACACCGCGGCGACTGCGTGTTTGACAAAAACGGCTGTGATGTCCCGGAGCTTGGGCGGCTCGAAATTGAGAGCCTTCCGAAAAATGAGCTTTCATGCAAAGGGCCGGCCTTTGTCCATGAGGGCAGCGACCTCATCGATGTGCTTGGCGGCAGCGAGGGCATGCTCGGTGTCGTTACGGAGCTGGAGCTGGAGCTTGAGAAACCGGCGCCGGAAGTCTGGGGCGTCATGTTCTTCTTCTTCGACAGGGCCGAGGCACTTTTCTTCGCGGAGGCAGTCGAAGCGCGCTTTGAATTTGAAAGCGATACCGGAGTTCATCTTGCGGCTGAGGAATACTTCGACTCTGAGTCGATGAAGCTCGTAAACGAATACAAAAAAGAAGTGACGCTTTTGAAATCCGCGCCGGACTTTCCGCCATATGCGAAGTGCGCGGTCTATTTGGGGCTTGAGGGAGAATCAGCCGAAACAGTTGAGGCGGAGCTTTCGGAGATACTGGAAATGTTTTCTTCCTACGGCGGCGGGGAGGAGGACACCTGGGCGGGCTCCTCAGCGGAGGAAATCGAGAAATTCCGCTTGCTGCGGCACGCCGTACCCGAAGCCGTGAATTCCGAGCTGGACAGGATACGCCAAAATGACAGCCGTATTTTCAAGCTCGGTACGGATTTTGAAACCACAGTTTTTAGCATGAGAGAAGCAGAGAGCTTTTATAGCTCGGCGCTTGAAGAAAGCGGGCTAAAAGGCTTCGTTTTCGGACATTTGCGCTCAAGACGCCTGCACTTAAGTATTCTTCCGCAAAGCTTTTCGGAATTTGAAAAGGGCAGGGCACTTATCGCGGAGCTTGCCGGCACCCTTGCAGAGAAAAACAGCTGCGTTACGTGGGAAAACGGTATCGGAAAGACAAAAAAAGATGTTTTCAACATTCTGGCGTGCTCTCGCCGCGCTTCGGTTGAGACAATAAAACACTTTTTTGATGAAAAAGGGCTTCTCAACCCCGAAAATATGCTGTAAAATAATTACTCTGGGACTGAACGACATGTTTCAAGGAGTATTTATGAACAAAAAAAAATTCAACAAACACGGTTCGATTACAGCAAATTTATCTCGTGACATACTCTCGCTGAACATAGGTGACCGGCTGCCGACGATAATTGAATATATTGAAAAATTTTCCGTTTCAAGGGGCATCGTTCAAAATGCGATTTCTCTGCTTGAGGAAGAGGGCTGTGTCTCCCTGAGCCGCAGCGGCAAGCTTGGAACGGTGATTACGGGTATCGATTACCCGAAGCTGTGCAAACACACCGGCTGGGACCCTATCGTCGGAGCCATGCCGATACCGTTTAACGACAGCTTCCGAAGTCTTGCAACGGCTTTGTATTTTGACAGCCGGAGGCTACCGGTGGAGTCCTCGATAGCCTACGTCAGCGGAGGCGGCAACAGACTGAAAATGCTCTCAAAGGAGTTTTTTGACTATATAGTCACGTCAAAAGCAACCGCACAATATATACTGGCGGAAAATGATAATATGGAGCTTCTTTTTGACCTTCCCGACTGCCGGTATGAGGAGCCTTACTGCCTTATCTTCATGGATAACAAGAACACCGAAATACGCGACGGCATGAAGGTCGGCGTCGACCCCGAAGCCATAGACCAAGTGCAGATATCAAAGGCGGTGTGTAGGGGTAAAGCAGTCGAGTTTGTCATGATGCCGCTTGAGGGCACGGTTGAAACCTTATATAATCGAACCGTGGACTGCATTATCATACGAAACGAGAAATGGATAAAAAACAATACGGAGCTGGTTCCGCTGCCAATCTCGGTGACGGATTATCCCGTTGAGGACACAACAATTCCCGCAATACTGACAAACAAAAATAATTACGGAATTAATACGCTTCTGAGAAAATATATGTCACCCGACGCTATTGCCGAAGAGCAAAAACGCGCGAGTACTATTCATTCAAATTTCAGGTTTTGATATTGATATAGAAATGCATAAATAGTCCGCAGGTCTTTGTGATTACAAAGGTCTGCGGATTTTTGCTTTTCAACCCGTCTACTTGTGTGTTTTATTGCAAAATGCTATAATATTATCAGTTTGCAAATATTTTCTGTGAGGATGTGAGTTTTATAAACGGCGAGCCGAACAGCGAAAACATAAATGTCTTTGAAAAGAACATTCTTCAAACTGTTATTGACGGCATAGATGCCGTTATCGCAATCTGCGACGCGGACAAAACGGTCATCATGATCAATAAGGCAGGCTGCACCCAGCTGCGGGAAATGGCAGATATGAAGCCGGAGGATCTGCTGGGGCATCACATTGACGTGGTATTGGAGCCTCTCATATATGACGGGACCTCTGTTGTGGGACTCTGCGCCAAGCAGAAAATCACGATTCAGAGAAATATCCGTTATAAGCTGGAGAGCAAGGGAGTGGACAAAACAATTCTCTATACGGCAATCCCTATTATGGAGAATGGTCAGCTTCAATATATTGTTGCCACCGGACGCGACATGACAAAGCTTATCCAGCTGGAAGAACAGCTCGCCGCAGCGGAGAAACTGAACCAATATTATTCCGTAATGGTGCAAAAACTCGCGGAGGTCGAGAAAACAGACTCAATAATATCCTCCAGCAAAAAAATGGAGGATACGCTAAAGCTCGCTATGCGTGCCTCAAAATCCGACGCGTCGGTTTTTATTACAGGCGAGTCGGGCGTCGGAAAGGAAGAGATTGCAAAATTCATCCACAGGAACAGCGCAAGAAAGGACAAACCCTTTGTCGTTATAAACTGCGCTGCAATCCCGAAGGAACTGATTGAATCCGAGCTTTTCGGCTACGTAGATGGCGCATTTACGGGAAGCAAAAGGGGCGGCAAGAAAGGGCTTCTGGAGGAGGCCGACGGCGGCACATTTTTCCTTGACGAAATCGGCGACCTGCCGCTCGAGGTCCAAGGCAAGCTCCTGCGCGTACAGCAGGACGGTATGCTCCGCCGCATCGGCTCAACAAGGGAATCCGTAATAGATGTCAGATATATCAGCGCAACGAACCTAAGTACGTCAAGATTGCTCGACGGGTCAATATTCCGGCAGGACCTTCTTTACAGACTCAGCGTCATACCGATTCATGTCCCGCCGGTCAGAGAAAGAAGAGAGGACATTATCCCGCTGGTCGAGCACTTCGTCTCCTTCTATAACAAAAAATATAACAGAGCCGTCCAGCTATCCGCCGCGGCATATAACTGCCTGTGCTGCCTCCCATGGCGCGGCAACGTCAGACAGATAAAAAATGTTATCGAGCGTATCGTCATACTGTCCGAGGATGGCCCCTTGCTTCAGGAGGATTTACTGCCGATTCTGAAGCTCGATATCGAAAACGACGGAAGCGACTTTTCTGAGCAGACAGTCAAGGTCACAGAGCTTACGACCTTGTCAAAGGCACAGGAGGAAATGGAAAAACAGCTCATCGACATGGCGCTGGATAAATACAAGTCAGTCCCGAAGGCCGCAAGCGCGCTGGGGGTCCCGCCGTCTACGATTTACAGAAAGCTGAAGAAATAAATAATCGAAAAACAAATAATTCGCATATTGCAAAAAACAGTTGCAATATGCGAATTATTTTATTCTGTTGCAAAGCCTGAAATAGAAATAATGCACAACAAAATAGCTGGAAGATAATGTATATGCATAAATGTTTGCCATTTGAGACAAATATTTTATCTTGGCACGGAACTTGCTTTGAATATATTAATGGAACCAAATACGAAATTCAAATCAACTAATTTATGGAGGTTTGTTTATGTCAGAAAAGGTACTGTCAGGCGTGAAAGTCGTTGAAATGTCAACCTATGTAGCCGGTCCTACCTGTGCGCGTATACTCGGAGACTGGGGTGCGGATGTTATCAAGGTCGAAAGCTACCGCGGCGACCCTGTCCGCGTTCTAGGAATGAACATGCTGGCCCCGACCGACGACGAGGAAAACCCCGCTTTCTTTGTTACAAACGCAAATAAACGCATAATCGCCATAAACCAGAGGACTGAGCAAGGAAAAGAAATCATGAAAAAGCTCATAATGGAGGCAGATGTTTTTGTCACCAATTTCCGCAAGGAAGCTCTGGAAGCTATGGGACTTGACTACGCTACGCTGAAGGAGAAGAACCCAAAGCTCGTTTTTGCCCACATTCTTGGCTACGGAGAATTCGGACCCGATGCAACGCGTCCGGGCTTCGACTTTACAGCCTACTTTGCCCGCAGCGGCTTTATGCACGCGATGGCGGATAACGATGGCCCACCGACAATAAATGCGCCCGGGTTTGGTGACAACCAGCTGGCCATGTACCTTGCCGGAGGAATTTCGGCAGCTCTCTATCAGAGAGAAAAAACCGGAAAAGGCGACTACGTCAATGTCAGCCTTTATCATGTCGGGATTTACGCTTTCTCAGTTCCCCTTACCGGAGAATACTATGCCACGATGTATCCCTATACCCGCACTCATCCGCTGACCCCGCTTGTCAATACATATAAGTGCTCGGACGGCGAATGGTACTATCTTGGAACTCCGGACTTTAACACATATTTCGCAAGAGCAGCCCGCGCTCTCGGACTCGGTGAGCTTGCTGATAACGAGGACTACAACTCCATCATGGGCATGCTTATGAACGTTGAGGAAATCGTCAAGATGTTCGAGGAGAAGTTCATCCAGAAGACCTCGAAGGAATGGAGAAAAATATTTGACGAAGCCGACGTGCCGGGCGAAATAGTCTGCAACTGGCAGGACGTTCTTCACGACGAACAGGCTTTTGCAAACGGCTTCCTTGAAAAAATGGAGTATACAAACGGCAACACAGGAGTTCTTGCGACGACACCCGTGAGATTCGGGAGCATGGGCAAGTTTGACTACAGACTGCCCGGCGGCGTCGGCTGCAACTCGGTGGAGATTCTTAAGGAATTAGGAATGAGCGACGGAGAGATTGAAAAGATGAAAGAAGAAAAGGTAATCAACGGGTAAGGAGAACAGTATTGTACACGATTGGAATCGACATCGGCTCGACCGCCTGCAAAGCCGTCGCGCTGAAGGACGGAAAAGAAATAGCCGGAAGCTCGGTTATCCAGACAGGAACCGGAACAAGCGGCCCGGGCAGAGTTTATGAGGATGTTTTCAAAGCGGCAAAGCTCGCTGCCGAGGACGTCTCGCGCATAGTCGTTACGGGCTACGGGCGTTTAACCTTCGATAAGGCGGACAACCAGATAAGCGAGCTGAGCTGCCACGCGAAGGGCGTGCATTTTCTGCTGCCCAACGCGCGTACCATAATCGATATCGGCGGTCAGGACGCGAAGGCGCTCAAGCTCAGTCCTGCCGGCACTTTGACGGGCTTTGTAATGAACGATAAATGTGCGGCGGGTACCGGCCGTTTCCTTGACGTCATGGCAAAGATACTTGAAGTAGACGTCGGCGGGCTCGCGGAGCTTTCCGCAAAATCGACGGAGCGGATATCAATCAGCAACGTCTGCACCGTTTTTGCGGAGTCGGAAGTCATTTCTCAGCTTGCAGCCGGAAAAAAGCGCGAGGATATTGCGGCAGGCATCCATATGTCCGTCGCCAACCGTGTGGCGGGGCTGGCAAGGCGTGTCGGCATCGAGCCGGACGTCGTTTTAACCGGCGGAGTCGCGCAGAATCTGGGAGTCGTAAGAGCCATGTCGGAAATACTTGAAATGAACATAATTCCCGCGCCGATGCCGCAACTCACGGGTGCATTGGGCGCTGCTATCTTCGCCTATGACGAGGCAATCAAATTAGTAAAGGAGTAATTATTTTGGACGAAGAAAAAACCTCCGTAGAAGTACTGAACATGCTCCAGATGGAGCATTATCAGAATGCGTTTGAAAAGAAGATGGAGGGCAAGCCCGTTGGCTGGCTGACATCTATCTTCCCTCAGGAAATAGTCGAGGCGCTTGACCTTGATTACGTCTATCCCGAAAACCACTGCTGCGCTGTAGCGGCGCGCAAGGAATCCCCGAAGTTCATTGATATAGCGGAGGGCAAGGGCTATTCCGTAGACCTGTGCGCCTATGCGCGACTCAACCTCGGCTATGCCGAGGAGGGCTATGCAGACTCCCTCACTATCCCAATGCCGGACTTCATCTGCTGCTGCAACAACATCTGCAACGAAGTCATCAAGTGGTATGAAAACCTTTCCAAAAATCTCAATATACCGATGATAATGATTGATATCCCCTTCAGCGACCAGTACGAGCCCGATCAGGCGAGAATCGACTACATAAAAGGTCAGCTCGAGTATGCGATAACGCAGCTAGAGAAAGTCGCGGGGAAGAAGATGGACTACGACAGGCTGCGCGAGGTTATGAAAATCTCTAACGCGAACTCCAGAGCCTGGCAGGAGGCCATGGGCTATTTAAAGAAAAAGCCCTCGCCGATGAACGGCTTCAACATGTTCAACTATATGGCGATGATAGTCTGTGCCCGAGGCAAGGAAAGCACAAAGGAAGTTTTCGAGCTGCTTGCAAAGGAACACAAGAAGCTAACCGATGAGGGAAAGACAAATTTCAAGACGGAAGAAGAATTCCGCGTAATGTGGGACGGCATCGCCGTTTGGCCCTTTTTAGGGTTTACAGCAAAAACGCTCATCAAAAACGGCATTAACATGAACGCCAGCACCTACCCCGACGCTTTTGCGGTATATTACGACGAGCCGACGCTCGAGGGTATGGCAAAGGGCTACGCCGGAACGGCAAACACCCGATGCGTCGAGTTCCACGTCGACGCGCGAGCGGATTTGATGGAAAAAAGCGGCTGCGACGGCGCGCTTTATCACATGAACAGAAGCTGTAAGGTCTGGGACATGATGCAGTACACAATTGCAAAGCGCACAAGCGAAAAAACAGGCAAGCCCTACGCCATATTTGACGGTGATCAGGCCGACCCGCGCGGCTTCTCGGAGGCTCAGTTCACGACGAGAATAGACGGCCTCAAGGAAGTTATGGCGGAAAGCAAGAAGGAGGGTTGAAAAATGAAAAATCATCAGGAAATAATAGATACTTTGATCGATATTTCAAGGCACCCCCTTCGTGAGGTTGAGGAATTTAAGGCACGTACAGGCAAAAAAGTTGTCGGCTGCTTCCCCGAATATGTTCCCGCGGAGCTTGTCTACGCGGCGGGAATGCTCCCCATCGGACTCTGGGGCGGAAGCGTTGAAAACAGCAGGGCCAAGGAATATGTCCCGGCGTTTTGCTGCAGCGTTCTGATGAGCGACCTTGAATATGGGCTTAACGGCACATATAAGGATATCGACGCCGTTATTGTTCCCACCCTCTGCGACACGCTCAAATGCCTCGGGCAGAACTTCAAGGTTGCCGTGCCTTCCATTAAACATATCCAGTTTGCCTATCCGCAGATGCGCAAAATCGACGCGGGCGTAAGCTTCCTTGAGAGCGAATACGGACGAGTACTCGCGGCGCTTGAAGAGCTTTCCGGCACAAAGGTGTCGGAAGCCGCAATTTCCGATGCGATAGTTGTTTTCAACGACAACAGAAAAGCGCTCCGCCGCTTCGTTGAGCTCGCCTCCGAGCACACGGACGTAATCACGCCCGCAATTCGCCACGCGGTGATAAAGAGCGGACTTTTCATGGAAAAGCCTTCGCATACGGCTCTTGTTAATGAGCTTTGTGATGCGCTGTCCGCTCTGCCCGTCAGCAAAAAGGGCAAAAGAGTTCTTCTGACTGGTATAATGGCTGATGACGACGGAATGCTCAATATTCTTGCGGAAAATGGCTTATCCGTTGCTGCCGACGATCTCGCACAGGAAACAAGGCAGTTCCGCTATGATGTTCCATCTGAGGGCGGCTCCGCCATGCACCGCCTTGCTCTGTGGTGGCAGATTTTTGAGGGCTGCTCGCTCGCGTATGACCCTGAAAAGAAGCGTATTGATATGATTCTTGCCGACGTTGAAAAGTATGACGTCAAGGGCGTCATCGTCTGCATGATGAAGTTCTGTGACCCCGAGGAATACGACTATCCTCTGCTCAAAGAGGCTCTTGAAAAAAAGGGTGTTCCGTGCCTCTACATGGAGATTGACCAGAAGGCCGAGGCGCAGGCGCAGACCCGCATTCAGGCGTTTTCCGAGATAATTTAACCCCTTATCGTTCCAGACCCGGATGCCTGAGTGTAAATGTGTTACCTCCTTTTCAGCATATTACATGACGGCGTCCCGGTCTGGCTTTTTTATTTGTTTGGTATATAGATACAAATTGGGTGAGGAATATGGAACTTAAAATATTAGTTGAAAACGGTTATATCGAGGGGGCGGCGGAAAACGGCGGCCGCGTCTGGAAAGGCATACCCTATGCGGCGGAATACACGGGAAATCATCGGTTTAAGGCCGCAAAGCCCGCTGGAAAATGGGATGGAGTACTAAAAACGACTGCTTTTCCGCCCCCTGCACCGCAGCTGCCGAAAAAAGTCTGCGGTATCGAGGAGGGCGTGCCTACAGATGAGAATTCTCTTTGCATAAACGTTTGGGCACCGGAAAAGACGGTGAAAAAGTGTCCCGTCATGGTGTGGATATTTGGCGGAGCCTTTGTTTCGGGCGACGCCGGTATTGATTTATACGATGGCGCTAAACTGGCAGCCGAGGAAAATATTATTGTCGCAAGCTTCAATTATCGCATAAACGCATTGGGCTTTATTGATTTCAGTTCCGTTATACCTGAGGCTGAAAGTAATGTCGGGCTTCGTGATCAGGTGCTGGCGCTCAAGTGGATTTATGAAAACATCGAAGCCTTCGGAGGAGACAGTGAAAACATAACGCTTTTTGGCCAGTCGGCGGGAGGCTTTTCCGTGACGGCGCTTTTATCAATTCCCGACGCAAGAAAGTATATCGCAAAAGCGATTGCCATGAGCCCCTACCCGCTGAGCGTCAACACCAAGGAGCAGGCTGCTGCCTACGCCGCGAGATTTCTGGACCTCATGGGGATAGAAACACAGGACGCTCGCAAGCTTTTTATGGTTACCGCAGACGAACTTGCGACGGCGTCAAAAAAACTTGAGGATGAAGTAAGCACCGAATGCAACTTTGAATTTGCGTTTGCGCCGGTTGTGGATGGCGGCTTTCTTCCGGTTACACCGTTTGAATCAGCTTCTTCATCGCAGAATAAAGAAATTCCGCTGATAGTGGGCAATGTAACGGATGAGGGAAGTATGTACGCGTTTTCGCCGATTCCGTTTTTCCCGACGACTGATGAAACAATTGAAAAATTTTTCGGACAGAACAATGACTGGGACAGAAATGTTATTGAGACTCTGTACGGATGCTATCCAGCAAAGCGAAGAAAGGACAAGCTGGGAGGAGATATACTTTTTGGGGTACCCTGCCTGCTTTACGCCGATGCCTACAGCAAAAATGCTCCTGTCTGGATGTACCGCTTCGCCTATCACCCTATTGCATTGAGACTTAAAAAGCTCTACACGATGCACGGCACGGACATGCCGTTCGCGTTCAATAATCTCAAATGCACCATTGCAAAACAGTCGCTTTCGCTGACACTCAACAAGTCAGGCGCCGAGCGCGTAAAAAGAGAATTCAGCCATGAGCTTGCGAGCTTTGCAGCCACGGGAAAGGCTGGCTGGGAGACTTACTCGGAAAATGGCAGGATATATAGGGAGTTTAACAAAAAAAATAAAATAGGCCTTCATCCGCTTGCGCAGACTTCGGAGGTGTTCAGAAAAACAGCATTTTTTAAAAGAAAAACAGCGTTATCTAAATATGTAGATACAAAATAGCTAAACTTAAAGGGGGACGCCAATCCGTTACAGATTGGCGCCCCCTTTGTGAGATATAGGCGTTATACGTATTTCTCGAAGTAATAGAAGGTTTCGTCCTCACCGGACTTCTTCATGCAGGAGGAGAGCATCTTAAAGGATGCCTCATTTTCCCTGTAGCACTTGGCAACAACCCTGTTCAGATGGACTCTGTAAAGCGCCCAGTCCGCAACAGCGGAAAAGGCCTCGGTTCCGTAGCCGTTTCCGGAAAATTCTTTTGCGATGCGGCAGCCAAGTTCCGCGTCGCCTCTGTAGTTGAAGCGGTATAGTACAGCCTCGCCTATCATTTTGCCGTCCAGCCGCACCGCAAAGTTGACAGCGGAGCAATGTCCGAAATCATGCTTTGCAACGTCATAAAAGCTTCTTTTTTGAACGGGCGTTCCAAGCCCCGCGACATCGTCGTAGCCCCACCAGCGGTTCCTGTCAGCATCCAGTACAAGGTCGTTGTAGGCGGGGATGTCCTCCTCCGTTATGGCGGAAAGAGTAAGCCGCTTGGTCTCAAGCACAGGGATTTCCTTGACATGGCACAAAAGCTCGTTTAACGGCTCGAAATAATACTTCGGAGCGAGCTTTGCGGGCTCATACTGCAGCTTGGAAATGCGAAGACCTCTGTCGGCCGCGTCGTCCTCTCGGTTAATGCACCTTATACCCTTTCCGAAGTACTGGGCAAAGGTCTGTACGAGTGTAGGGTATACTCCCTCGTAGGAGTAGAGCGCTTTTTCGATGTGAATGATGAGCGTTGAGCCGCACCTTTCGGCAAGTGAAAGGGCAATCAGCTTTTGGCCGTCGAAGATGCCGCCGGCAAGAAACCAGGGCTTCTTAACGAGATGCAGCATTTTCTTCGCGAGGGACAGCTCTCTTTCCGCTTTGTAATCATTTTTTCCGAACTCGGTTTCAAAGCTCTTCCAAAAAAGCTCAATGGCGGGAAAATCGCTCTCTGTGAGCGGGCGGAAAACAGCGCGGGGATAGGACCTTTGAAACTTCTTGATATGGTTTCTCTGTCCGCTGTACTTACGTCCTACAAAATTCTGCAAATCCTCCGCGTTGTATATATAATCCCGCCAGGTGCGTATGTTGCTGACCTTGGAGTAAGGATAGCGTGAAAGCAAAACGGGCGCCTTGCTTTCAGGGACAACGGAGATTACAAGAGGAAAGCCGTTTTCAATGCAATAGCTCTCTATTGTGTGCAGGGCGGCCTCTTCGTCCCCGTCCGGTCCGGCCACGGGGTAATCGAAGACGTATCGCCCGTCAATGTGGTTTCTGATAATGAGGCAGCCGTCCGACTCCGCCCATTCGGGGTGCAGAACGGTTTTCCACATCAGTTTTGTTCCAACAGAATATTCGCACAGACCGTATGCGCAGTCCTTATAGTAACTGCGAAGCTTAGCACCGTCCGCCTGTGTAACCGGTTTGAATGTCAGCATTTGAAAAATCCTTATCATATTATCAACCCAATTAATTATTGGTGTTTTTTATCTGTTTAATACTATTTCTGTTTTCTGGATATGTTGAGCAGGGCCAGAGTATAGAATACCGCCGCCGTAACGAGCAGTATAATTACGCTGGTAAGCGGTGCAACTGGCTTGTCCCCGCCGAAGCTTAAGGTAACGCCCATCATAGTCTTAAATTCGTTTATTGCCTCTATGGGCGCGCTCTTGAAGCTCTCCGCAAGAGGAGTCTCCATCATAACCTGCCTGAAAAGCACGGCTCCGTGAGATACGGGGAAACAGCGGACAACCCATTGAACGCCGTCGGGAAGCTGACCTATCGGCAGATATATTCCGGTCAGGAAGCCGATAACCGTACCGAGTATCGTGCTCGCTGTCGCAAAGCCGTTGCTGCTTTTGAAAAACGACACCATGAAAAGAATCATTGAGGAATTGCACAGCGTGCAGATAACGATAAGCCCCAGCGTTTTCAAAAGTGCGGCAAAATCCATAAGCCTGCCGCCGCCGGACAGTATGTAGAGCTCCGCGAGGACAAGCGTTATGATGCTCATAATTATTCCGATTATCACCGCGCCGATTATATAGCCGCCCGTGATGTTCCTGCTCCCGACGGGGGAGGCTGCGAAATCCTTTGTAATTTTCTTTTCCTTGTCCTGCACCATTATACCGTATGCGCCCATCGTCGTTGTGACAGAGGTGACGGCGAGGATGCCAGCCATAATCCAGCTGTCCATAAGGAAACGAACACCGGGAACACCTTTCATACCGCTGGTCCAGACGTCGCCGAGAAAAAGAGCGTAAAGTCCGATAATTATAAATACGGCGAGCAGCGAGAAGAAAACAGAGGATTTGTCTTTAAAAAAGACCTTAAGGTTACGTATGCCAAAGCTTATCATTCCCTTATCTCCTTTCCCGTGATAGAGATGAATGCGTCGTCCATCGTGCCCTTGATGACCTCAAAGCTCTCGATAAAATCCCGACAGCATTCAATAATCGGAAGAGATTCGAGCGTTGAAGTGAGCGGCACCGTGAGCGTATCCGCGACCACCGAGCAGGAGAGTCCCATATTCTTCAGCCGCTCTTCGATTTCGGCTGTTTTGTGCGAAGAGATAAGGAGCCTGTCGTAGGAATATTTTTCTTTCAGCTCCGAGGGAGTGCCTTTGGCGGAAATTTCACCCTTGTCGATGACTATGACATAGTCCGCGCTGGCCGCTTCCTCCATATAATGTGTGGTGAGGAAAACGGTCATATCATTTTTTTCGCGGATTCCCGTTATCGTGTCCCATACATATCTGCGCGTCTGAGGATCAAGCCCTGTCGTGGGTTCGTCCAGAAACAGAATTTTCGGGGTATTGATGAGAGCTCTCGCGATATCGCAGCGCCGGCGCTGTCCGCCGGAAAGCTTTCCGTAGGGGCGCTTCAAAATTTCTGTAATGCCTGTTGCTTCGGCGGTTTTTGCGACTGCCTCTTTGAGCTTTTTGCCCTTTAGACCGTAGAACCCGCCGCGGACTCTGAGGTTTTCCTCAACCGTCAGCAGCTCGTCCAGAACGCCGTCCTGAAAAACGGCTCCGATTATTTTCCTGATTTCCTTATCGTCCCTGCCGAGCGTAAAGCCGTCCACCGTGACGGAACCGCTGTCTGCCTTCAGAAAGGTGCAGATGATATCTATGGTTGTCGACTTTCCGGCACCGTTAGGGCCGAGAAAAGCGAACAGCTTGCCCTTTTCAACATAAAAATCCAACCCATTAACAGCCTTAATATTGCCATAGGACTTATGTAAGCCCTCAACCTCAATTATTTTGTCCATGTCAGCCTCCGAAAATGTTATGAATAAAAATTGCCTTTAGGCGAGGCGTGTGTGGTTTCTAAGCACTTACCTAAAGGCATTATATTTTATTTGCGACAATTTGTCATCAGTGGAGGTGAAATTTGTTATTTATCCTTCTGTATTTTTTGTATTTTTTCATTAATTTGCTTTGCCTCCCGTCTGAAATAGCGGGAGCAGAAGAATCTGACGGTAAAAGCGAACAGCAAGTAACCGACTATAGTTAAAGCGCAGACCTTCCAGCCGGCTTCGACGGGAATCCAGCCGACGCTGAAAGCTACGGCAATAAATACAGTGCAGCCAATGCCCATGTGAATAAGGATTTTTTCAACCTGAGATAATTTTTCGCTGTCATACACAAGAGACGGAACTGAAAACCCTATGCCGACAAGCATGGCACCGATAACCATCTTCGTGTATGACCAGTCATGCATAGAATAATTGCCGTGATATTTAATGTCAAAAAATATGCCGACAACAGCAAATATTGCGCAGCCAATCATGATGCCGAAAATAATGAATTTGTATACATTTTTCATGTTATGAGGCCCCCTAAAGCCCTAAATATTTTTTGAATTCCGGAAGATATTTCCTTGAAATATAGTCCTTGCAGCCGTTTTTCAGAATCAGCAGCATTAGACCGTTAAATGACGGCTCTATGTAACTGACTTCTTTCAAATTAATGAGTGTGGATTTTGATATTCGCATGAAGTCATTTCCAAGCTGCGTTTCCAGCTCATAAAGACGCTTACTCGAAAGATAGTTCTTAGTCTGACAGTAAATAACCGTCTTTTCACTTTCCACACGAACCATAAAAATTTCTCTGGGACGAAGCACAAGAATACGCTCATTTTCCGTTACTGTAATAATGCTTCCGGATGAATCAAGCGCAGAAGCTATACTTCGTATTTCGTCCGTCATTTCATTTGTATATATAATTGCGTACGGTTCTTTGATATCCGAAGATATTTTGATATCAATTTTCAATAAAATCATCTCTCTTTCTGCCGGCTATTAAAGAGTACAATATTTTCTTGAGTTTGTCAGAGAATTATCGGTGAGTGGTCAAAACCAGATGCTGAGAAGCAAAAAAAGCAATATGAAAATATTAACAGCGCAAGATTTCTATTCAGATTATACAATAGCTGTGTAAGTAGTGTCTACTTTGCAATATTGATTATTGAATGATTTAAGCTGTTCTCACTTAAATAAAAAACTGTCATATTATATATTGAAGAAGGAAGTGGTGCCATGAAATTTGCCGTGATCGGCGGCGATATGCGTATCGTCCGCCTTGCCGCCATGCTTGAGAGCGAAGGCCACGAAGTGCGCTGCTTCGCTCTGGACGAAGCGCCTGCCGACCTGATAAAAAGCTGCTCGATTTCCGCCTGCTACTGCTCACAGGACGCCGACTGCGTAATACTTCCTCTGCCTGTTCTGGACATGAGAGGCGGGCTGAATACACCCTTGAGTGCTTTTCGGCACGACGCTGAGGAAATTCTGAGCTGCCTGCCGAAGACAGCGGTTATCTGCGGTGGTATGCCCGGTGAAAAGCTTGCGAGACATGCAAAAGAGCTTGGAATCGATTTTGTAGATTATTTTACGAGGGAAGAACTCGTTGCTCTCAACGCACTTGCAACAGCCGAGGGCGCGATTTCAGTGCTGCTTGAAAATTCTCCGATTACGATATGGGACAGCAGGATACTCGTAATCGGTTACGGACGTATAGGAAAAATGCTGGCTTCACGCCTGAGGGCGCTCGGTGCCCATGTCGCTGTTTCCGCCAGAAAAGAAGGAGACAAAGCGTATATCCGGGCATCAAACTGCGAAGCGCTGGATACGCGCACACTGGGCGCGGAGCTAAGGCGCTTTGACACGGTGATAAATACCGTACCTGCCCGTGTTCTGGGCGTTGAAGAACTGAGAATGCTTAAAAAAGACGTACTGTGCATCGATCTTGCGTCCCGTCCCGGAGGCTTTGACTTTGAAGCTGCGAAGAGACTAGATGTCAATACCATCTGGGCACTGGGACTTCCTGCGGAGACCGCCCCCGTTACCGCGGGAAAAATAATCAAGGAAACTGTTCTGAATATTATGAGGGAAAAGCGCGGGGAAAGCTGAATTAACCGGGGAACCGACAGGAGGGTGCCTTTTATGCCGAAATCAAGACTCGGGCTTGCAATCTGCGGCTCATACTGTACTTTCGACAAAATCATGCCATTAGCCGAAAGCCTGACGGAAACATACGAGCTGACGGCCGTAATGTCCGAAAACGCCGCGGAAACGGATACCCGCTTCGGCTGCGCAGAAACGGTGAGGACCCGCCTTGCCAAAATCACTGGCAAAGAGATAATCTGTACTATTGCCGGCGCGGAGCCTGTCGGACCCGGAAAGCTATTTGACATCATAGCGGTCGCCCCTTGCACGGGCAACACGCTTGCAAAGCTCGCCTGCGGGATAGCGGACAGCGCGGTAACCATGGCTTGCAAGGCGCATTTGCGAAACGGCAGACCCATAGTCATCGCTGTATCGACGAACGACGCTCTTGGTGCGAACGCAAAAAACATAGGTGAGCTTTTAAACCGTAAAAACATCTTCTTTGTGCCCTTCCGGCAGGATGATCCGGCAGGAAAGCCGACTTCGATGATTTCAGATCTCTCGCTTCTACCTCAGACGATAGAGGCGGCGCTGGGAGGAAAACAGCTCCAGCCCGTTATTCTTGGACCGACGCAATGACAGAAAACCTGCCGCGGAGTAAAATCTGCGACAGGTTTTCTGTTGAAAGCAGCTGGGATTGCGTCTGGAAATTGACATTGTCATCATAAAAAGCTATAATAGCCTACACGAACTATAATATAAAGTTGCAGAAATTTATCATAACCGCTTTTTGTGTCTATGATAAAGACATTAAAGCTTATTTAAAGAGCCTGATATAATAATATACTGCTGTATATAAGGACAAGCAGTTGGAGGGAGTTTCTTGGATAAAAAGCTAATGCTTATAATAAACCCCGCGGCGGGAAGTGGCAGCGGAGTGCTGTCTATCGGCCCTGCGATGGAGGTTTTATATAAAGGCGGCTTCGTGCCCACGGTGTTCTATACCTCGGGTATCGGGGAAGCGACGCAAATGGTACTGGATAACGCGATGGATTTCGATTGTGTCGTCTGTGTCGGAGGAGACGGGACGCTCAGCGAAACAGTCGCGGGACTCGCGCAGCTTTCTTCACCGCCGCCGCTGGGCTATATACCGCAGGGAACGGCGAATGACGTCGCCGCATCACTCAACATTCCTAAAAAACCCGTGCAGGCGGCCAAAATCATTACGAATGGCTGCGCACGTAGGCAGGACGTAGGAAAATTCAACGAAAGCGAATATTTTACCTATATCGCGGCGTTCGGAGCCTTTACAGAGGTCAGCTACGAAACGCCCAGAGGAAACAAGCAGTCACTTGGGCACCTTGCATATGTTCTTCAGGGCATGTCGCAGCTTCCCAAAATTGTTCCGTATCATACAATTGTCGAATTCGACGGGGGAGTGATTGAGGACGACCTGCTTTTCGGCAGCGTCTCAAACACAAAATCCGTCGGCGGTATCGTGAAATTAAAGAAGCTGGGCATCGAGCTCAATGACGGACTCTTTGAGGTTACGCTCGTCCGCAACCCCGCCAATGTCATTGAGATGAATAAAATCGTTTCGGACGTGCTGACACAGAATTTCAAGGGCAATCAGGTAATGATGTTCCAGAGCAAGAGAGTTAAATTCACCTTCGACAAGCCCGTCAAATGGACGCGCGACGGTGAAGCGGGAGGCGCGCATCAGGAGGTCGTATGCGAAAACCTCCACTCGGCAATCAGCTTTCTGACTTGAGATTAATATGAAAAAACGCACCGGAAAACCGGTGCGTTTAATTGTATAAAAATTACTTTACGAGGCTTGCGATCTCGGCAGCGAAATCGTCCTGCTTCTTTTCAATGCCCTCGCCCTTTTCAAAGCGGGTGAAGCCGTTAACGGCTATCTTGCCGCCTACGGACTTTGAAACTTCCGCAATGTGCTGCTCAACGGAAATCTTGTCGCCCTTGACGTAGGACTGCTGGAGCAGGCAGTTTTCCTCATAGAACTTGCTGACACGGCCCACAACCATCTTCTCGATGATTGCTTCGGGCTTTGAAGCGTTCTTCGGATCTTCCTTGGCCTGAATCATTAGGATTTCCTTTTCCTTGTCGAGAACGGACTGGTCGACATCAGACTTGTCGCGGTATGCGGGGTTCATCGCGGCAATCTGCATAGCAAGGTCCTTGCCGAGCTCAATGACTTCGTCCTTGCCCTCAAAACCTGCGGGAACGTCCATGTTTATTACGACACCGATGCGGCCTCCCATGTGAACATATGGGACGGAAAGGCCTGCCGCGTAGCGTACGAAACGGCGGATTTTGATGTTCTCGCCGATAACTAGAACCTTCTCCTGCTGCATCTGTTCAACGGTGAGATCGCCACCGGGGTATTTGCAGGCAAAGAGAGCGGTGAGGTCAGCGGGGTTTTCCTTCGCGATTACAAGAGCTACGTTCTTTACGAACTCGTTGAAAAGATCGTTTTTCGCAACGAAGTCTGTCTCCGCGTTGACTTCGACGACTACGCCGACGCCATTAAAAACATCCGCATAAGCGACGCCTTCCGCAGCAATGCGTCCAGCCTTTTTCTGAGCAGCGGCAAGACCCTTCTCGCGGAGCCAGTCAACAGCCTTGTCAATATCGCCGTCGGCTTCGGTGAGAGCCTTCTTGCAGTCCATCATTCCGACGCCGGTCATTTCGCGTAAATTCTTAACATCCTGTGCTGAGAATGCCATATATTATTCTTCCTTTCGTGTTGTTAAAATCTTGTGGGGTCAATAACCCTTATATGCTTCGCGCAAATCAAAAAGCTGTATCCGCGCGGGTTTCTTTATTATTCAGCTGCTTCCGCATCTGCCTGAGCCGGAACTGTTACTGCGGCTGCGACGGGAGCGGCAACCTCGGGAGCATCCTGACCCTGACGGCCTTCCTGAACGGCGCTTGCCATAGCGGCGCTTATAAGGCGGATGGCGCGGATAGCGTCGTCGTTGCCGGGGATGACATAGTCAACTTCATCCGGATCGCAGTTGGTATCGACGATTGCGATAATGGGGATGTGGAGCTTGCGTGCTTCAGCAATTGCGTTGTGTTCCTTGCGGGGATCAACGACGAACAGAGCGCCGGGGAGCTTTTTCATTTCCTTGACGCCGCCGAGGTATTTTTCGAGCTTTTCAATCTCGTTTGTGAGCTTGATGACTTCCTTCTTGGGGAGCATATCGAAGGTGCCGTCCTCCTGCATTTTGCGGAGTTGGGCAAGACGGTCGATACGGGTGCGCATGGTTTTGAAGTTTGTGAGCATTCCGCCGAGCCAACGGGCGTTGACATAGTACTGACCAACGCGCTGAGCTTCTTCGCGAACCGCGTCCTGAGCCTGCTTCTTGGTGCCGACGAAAAGAATGTTTTCGCCCTTGGCAGCTATGCTGCGAACGAAGTCATAGGACTCCTCAAGCTTTTTGACTGTCTTCTGAAGGTCGATGATATAGATGCCGTTACGTTCCATGTAGATGTATTCGGCCATCTTTGGGTTCCATCTTCTGGTCTGGTGACCGAAGTGTACGCCTGCTTCGAGAAGCTGCTTCATTGATACTACTGACATTTTTGTTCCTCCTGATTTTTGTTTTTTCCTCCGGAGCGCTCAACTTGCCATCCCAACCGCTTCGATTTCTCTCAAAACAGTCACTGAGAAAACAATCCAGCTCCGTGCGTAATGCCTTGGTATTATAACAAGGATACTGTGATTTTACAAGCGGTTTTTCAAAAAATCTTTGATAATTCTGACTATTTTATACTATTTTTCGGCTTATTATAAATTGGATTGTGCCGGCGCAAAAAGTCATACTACATCTTGTGGTCAGAATGTAAAAAGTGCCGAAGCCATTTGCTCCGACACTTTGGCTTGATAGAATTTTTACCTGATAGTTGCGAGCAGCTCGCCGGCGACGACCGTCTGGCCGGACTTAACGAAAACCTCGTCGACGGTTCCGTCAAGGCGCGCGACGACGCTCGTTTCCATCTTCATCGCTTCAACGACGGCGATGACCTGATTTTCAACGACCTTATCGCCGGGTTTAATCTCGACCTTTGTTACCGCACCCGGAATGGACGCGCCAATCTGGCTCTTATCCTCGGGATCCGCCAGAACCGCCTGCTTTACCTTGGCAACGGCGTTCTTATCCGGCACCGCGACCTCGCGGCGCATGCCGTTAAGCTCAAACTGGACATTGCGCGTGCCGTCGTCGTTGAGGTCGCCCAGACCGAGATACTTGATTATAAGCGTTTTGCCGTCGTCAATGTTTATCCTGTTCGTTTCGCCGAGAGCCATGCCGTTGAAGAAAACGTGGCTGCCCATACGCATCAGATAGCCGTATTCCTTGCGGTGGGTGCAGTATTCCTTATACACCTTCGGATACAGGCAGTAGGAAATCATCGCGCGCATATCGATTTCGTCCGCGCTTCGGAAGGTCTCGACCTCTTTGCGGACAGCGTCGAAATCTACAGGCTCGAGTATTTCGCCGGGGCGGCAGGTGATCGGCTTTTCGCCCTTGAGCACGACCTTTTGCAGGTCCGCGGGAAAGCCCCAGGCTGGCTGGCCCATCATGCCCTTGAAATAGTCCACTACGGAGTCCGGGAAGGTCAGAGCCTCGCCGCGGGCGACGATGTTTTCGGGAGTAAGGTCGTTCTGAACCATGAAAATCGCGAGATCACCGACCATCTTGGAGGAGGGCGTGACCTTGACGATATCGCCCAGCATCCCGTTGACTGTCGCGTACATTTCTTCAACCTCGACGAAGCGAGAGCCCAGACCGAGGGACTCAACCTGCGGCTGGAGGTTGGTATATTGACCGCCGGGTATTTCGTATTTGTAAATCTCGGTGACGGGAGACTTGAGCCCGCCGTCAAATTTCGAGTAGCGAAGGCGGACATCTGCCCAGTAATCGGTGAGCTTTTGCAGCTCGTCGAGCTTGAGCCCCGTGTCGCGCTCGTTGCCCTCAAGGGCGGCGACGACGGCGTTCATCGAGGGCTGGCTTGTGAGCGACGACATGGAGGAAATCGCGGTATCAACAATGTCGACGCCCGCCTCGGCCGCCATGAGCAGCGCCGCGACCTGATTCCCGCTTATGTCGTGGGTGTGGAGATGGATAGGCAGGCCGACCTCGTTTTTGAGAGCAGTCACAAGCTTCTTTGCAGCATAGGGCTTGAGCAGACCGGACATATCCTTGATACAGATTAGGTGTGCTCCGCGTTTTTCAAGCTCTTTTGCCATGTTGACATAGTATTCGAGCGTGTATTTATCGCGCTTAGGGTCGAGAATGTCTCCTGTGTAGCATATAGTGGCCTCGCAGAGCTTGCCCTGCTTAAGTACCTCATCCATCGCGACTTCCATACCGGGCAGCCAGTTGAGAGAATCGAAGATGCGGAAAACATCAATGCCGCTTCTGGCCGCTTCCCTGACGAATTCGCGGATGAGATTATCGGGATAGTTCTTGTAACCTACGGCGTTTGCGCCGCGAAGCAGCATCTGGAAGGGAATATTCGGGATTTTTTTGCGGAGTATGTCCAGACGTTCCCACGGAGATTCGTGCAGATAGCGGTAAGCCACATCGAAGGTCGCGCCGCCCCACATTTCAAGCGAGAAGCAGTCCGCGAGAATAGCCGCCGTGCCGTCCGCGCCCTTCGCCATGTCACGGGTACGCACCCGCGTCGACAGCAGGGACTGGTGAGCGTCGCGCATTGTCGTGTCCGTAATGAGAAGCTTCTTCTGGTCGAGCACCCACCTTTTGACGGCGTCCGGACCTTCCGAGTCCAGCAGTTGCTTGAGTCCCGGTGCTTTCGGATAATCCACATTCGGCGTGCGCGGAATATTGTACTGCTGACGGTCAATATCTGGGTCATCGACCTGAAGCTTGGCAATATACTTCAAAACCCGTGTGGCGCGGTCACGGGACATGTTGAGATCGAAGAGCAGAGGCGTTTCGTCAATGAACTTTGTGTGGCACTTGCCCTCGTGGAAGGTCGGATGGTGCAGTATGTTTGTTATAAAGGGTATATTGGTCTTGACGCCGCGGACGTGTACCTCGTTGATTGCGCGGATTGCGCGGCGGCAAACGCCCTCCACGGTCTTGTCCCAGCAGGTCACCTTGACCAGAAGAGAATCATAGTAGGGGGAAATAACCGTCCCCGCGCCCGCGCAGCCGCCGTCCAGACGGACACCGAAGCCACCGCCGTTGCTGTAGGAGGTGATTTTGCCGCAGTCTGGGGCAAAGTTGTTCGCGGGGTCTTCCGTCGTAACGCGGCACTGGATGGAGTAGCCGTTTGTCTCGACATCCGACTGCTTATTGAGACCTATGAGCGGAGTCGAGAGGGGCTTGCCCTCTGCGACAAGTATCTGCGCGCGAACAAGGTCGATGCCCGTAACCATTTCGGTCACGGTGTGCTCGACCTGTATGCGCGGGTTCATTTCGATGAAATAGTGGTTCCAGTTTTTGTCGACAAGAAACTCGATTGTACCGGCGTTTGTGTAGCCTACGCTTTCGGCGATTTTGACGGCGTCCGCGTGAAGCCTGTCGCGTACCTCCTGCGGGACGGAGAAGGCGGGAGCAAATTCGACGACCTTCTGATAACGGCGCTGGAGCGAGCAGTCGCGCTCACCCAGATGCATGACGTGACCCTGTTCATCCGCAAGAATCTGAACCTCAATGTGCTTCGGTTCAAGCAGATACTTTTCCATAAATATGTCGTCGTTGCCGAAAGCTTTCTTCGCTTCGCTCTTGACAAGCTCAAAAGCGGGCTTAACCTCGTCCTCGGTCTGGCAAAGACGCATACCGCGCCCGCCGCCGCCTGCCGCCGCCTTTAGGATGACGGGGAAGCCGAAGCTCTTTGCCTTAGAGAGCGCGTCGTCCCCGTCCCTAAGCGGCTCGGTGCAGCCGGGTATTGTCGGCACATTGCACTTAATGGCGATTGCTTTTGCGTTCAGTTTGTCGCCCATTTTGTCGAGAACATCTGAAGTGGGGCCGATGAACTTTATACCCGCGTCCTCGCAGGCACGGGCAAAATCGGCGTTTTCGGAGAGAAAACCATAGCCCGGGTGGATGGCGTCGACCTCCCTGCGCTTGGCAAGATCGATTATTGCGGGAATATCCAGATAGGCGCCGAGCGGGCTTCTGTTTTCTCCGATAAGATAAGCCTCATCCGCTTTTGTTCGGAAAAGGCTGAAGGTATCCTCGTTTGAGTATATTGCCACAGTGTGAAGTCCAAGCTCGTTGCAGGCACGGAAAATTCGAATCGCAATTTCGCCGCGGTTTGCGACCAACACCTTTTTAAACTGCCTCTCGGCCATGTGCGTTACCTCTCTTTGTGTGATAGTATCTGCAAAATGCAAGTTACAGATACACTAATTGCATTTTTATGTATGTATTATACCGACACGACATGGCAAATTCAAGAGTTTTTCCTTATGGCGTACGAATTCGGGATACTTTCCAAAGGAGACGGATAAGTTTAGTGAAAATCTGTGGAATACAATGAGGTCAATGGTACCAGACGTAATGACGTCCGACTGTTTAAAACTTTCATTTTCCGGCGACAGAAGATATTTCCTGCGGATTAAAAAATGAATTTACTGCTTGTGCTTATCGTCAAACTGCCAAGTAAACCACGGATGCTTATCGCGCTTTCCGCGCCTGTATTCGCCGGGAACTTCGACCAGAACTATATCGCTGCCGATGCGCTTGATGCATTCCCAGGGCAGGATATAATCGTCCTCACGCCAGAAAAGCCCCAGAACGCGGCAGCGCCCGGGGACTATGAGCGCAAGAACACTGCCCGTAACTATATCTATCAGCGCGTCGTATACAAAGCCGAGCCTCTGCCCGTCGCAGACGTTCACGACCTCCTTGTAGCGGAAATCCTCAATGCGGCATTCCATATGGACACTTCCTTTCAAAACGTTCAATGCGCAAAAACAAAGGCACCCCCTATGATTTATATGGGGGGTGCGGATTGTCCTATTACTCAATTTTATCTTCAAAAGACGCAGACAATTCATCCCGCGTCTATGCTGCGTTTAATCTGATCTATGGCGTTTTTCTCAAGCCGCGAGACCTGCGCCTGACTTATCCCGACCTCGGAGGCGACCTCCATCTGGGTTTTTCCGTCGTAAAACCTAAGCGCGAGAATACGTTTTTCCCGGCTGTCAAGTCCCGCAACCGCCGCGGAAAGAGCAATCTGCTCAATCCACGCATCGTCGGTGTTTTTACTGTCACCTATCTGATCCATGACGCATATACTCTCGCCTCCGTCGGAGAAAACCGGCTCGTATATCGAAATGGGCTCTGATATCGCGTCGAGCGCAAAATACACCTCCTGCCGCGAGATTTTCAAAATCTTCGCAATCTCGCCGATGTCCGGCTCCTTCTGCCGCTCCGCCGTAAGGCGCTCCTTGACCTGAAGGACTTTATAGGCCGTGTCGCGCATGCTCCGGCTGACTCTTATCGAGCTGTTGTCGCGCAGATAGCGTCTTATCTCTCCAGCTATCATCGGAACGAATGTCTGTTGTTGAAAAGCGCGCGGAACGCGCGCTTTTCAACAACAATATAGAGTATCAATACTTATAATCCATCCTCACCGAATTGTGCGTTACCGTGATTTTATCGATTACCGAGCATATGAGATTGCGCTGCTCCTGAATGTCCATGTAGTTCCACGTCTGACGTATATTCTGGAGCTGCTCTTTTGCAGCCTCCGCGTTTTTTGTCCAAAGCCCGCGGGTCTCCTCGTCCTTGATCTTCTGCTCCAGTTTTTTAATCTCATCCGTCTGCTCTGTAATGCTTGCGAGCAGAACACTGTTGCCGGAGTCACTGTAGAGGTCATAGAGCCGCCGCAGCTTCTGTTCGGAAAGCGCCTTTTTCTTTTGCAAAGTCTCGGACAGTGAAATTGGTTTTTCGGAGTCTTCGGAGCCTATTTCGTCCGCCGTCATCTCCATGAGGTCCGCAATCACGGCTCTTTCAATATCCTCCGCCCACACCGTTTCGTTGTCGCAGTCCGGATCCTTAACAAGATAGGGCTTTGAAATCTGCTGTGAGTAGCAGACAAGCTTGTTCCCGGCATTTCCCCACTTCTGATAGCGCATTTTCGCGCCGCATACGCCGCAGTAGATGAGTCCGGTCAGCAGGTGCCTTGTGCCGGCGACGAGCCCCTTTTCCGAGCGCTGGGCGTGCAGCGTCATTGCCTTCTCAAAGGTTTCCAGAGGTACAATCGGCTCGTGCCGGCCCTTGTATTCGACGCCGTTATATTCGATAATTCCGATGTTCGTTTTTCGCAGAAGAATCTGCGAGGCGAGCTTTTCGTATTTCAGCCCGAGTATATTTGCAATGTTCTGGAGCGAGTAGCCCTTTAGATACAGGCTGTAAACCTGACGGACGGTATCGGCGTCGCTGTTGGGGACAAGAATGCCCTTTTCAAGGTCGTAGTCGTAGCCGAAGGGCACACCGCCGCCGCCGGGCCAGAAGCCGGCCTCGACACGCTTCTGCATTCCACTGCGGGTGCGTTCGTAAATATTTTCTCTCTCGAGCTGAGCAAAGACGGAGAGTATTCCGACTACGGCTCTTCCGAAAGCGGTTGCAGTGTTGAAGCTCTCCTGAATCGAAATAAACGCGATGTTGTTCGGGAGAAAAACGTCCTCGATAAGGTGCAGGGTGTCCTTCTGAGAACGGCTCAGACGGTCGAGCTTATATACGCAGACATGGGTGACCGCTTTGCTTTTAGCGTCGAGAATGAGTCTCTGCATCGCGGGACGCTCAAGCGTTGCCCCGGAAAAGCCGTCGTCAATATAAAACTCATAGGATACCTCGCCGTCGAGCGTCTTTGAAAAAGCGATGAGCCGCTCCTTCTGAACCTCAATGGAATAGCCCTCCTCTGCCTGACGGTCGGTGGAGACCCTGACATATAAGGCCATTTTAACGAGCTTGTTCGGATCCTCGGTCAGCCTGCGCATTTTGCTTTTTGCCATGTATGCCTTCCCTTGGGCAACCCTCATCAGTCACCTACGGTGACAGCTTCCCCCAAGGGAAGCCTTTCAGTGCGTCTGCGCCCATGGTTAAGAGCTCGACGTCCAAGGCCTTCCCTTGGGGGAAGGTGGCGCGGCGCAAGCCGCGACGAATGAGGGTTGTTCCGCCAAAAAAACTATCCTGTAATGATACCGTCCTCGAAAGTGCCGCTCTCATCGCCTGACAGCGTAATTCGTCCGGCAACGCCGGATACGATGTGCTCGATAGTGGGGTTCGTAATGCTGAGATTCCTCAGAGCTTCCTCCGGTATGACGTTTCCGTCTCTGTCGCAGCGGATAAAGGTCAGCTCCCTGCCGCCTATTGTCTTCCGTTTTCCGTTTTTCAGATAGTCCATGCTCCGCCTCCTGTTTTCATGTACGAATTAATTATCTCCGATTAACGGAGAATCAAACACAAAAACAAAAATTCACCCTTCCCCACGCCGCTGTAGGCACGGGCAGACGACATCTTTATTGAATTCGTTCCGCATCGGTGTTAAAATACATTGTGCTGTTTTTCCATTTAGCACGGAATCGGCGGGGGACTTTCGCGGACATGCTGTTTTGGCATTCTCGCAATTACGGATTAAGCAGATAGAAAGAGAAAAAACAGCATATGAACGAAGAAATCAAAATACCCGAAAACATAATGGGTACGCTGCCGGAGAACAAGCTGCTGCTGAAGATGGCACTGCCGCTCATATTTTCAATGCTGGTGCAGGCGTTTTATAATGTTGTCGACAGTTATTTCGTTGCGAAGATTGGTGAAAATGCTCTCTCGGCGGTGTCTCTCGCGTTTCCGGTGCAGAATCTGATGATTGGGTTCGGCGTCGGGACGGGGATTGGTATGAACGCGCTGCTGTCGCGCCGACTGGGACAGAAAAACCGGAAAGCGGTCAATGCGGCCGCGATGAACGGCATTTTTCTCGCTATTATAAACACGGCGGTTTTTATGGTTTTTGGCTTTCTTTTCGCGAGAGCGTACTTTACTTCCCAGACGAATGTTGCCGAGATTATTGATGAAGGAACCAAGTATCTCTCGATATGTACGGTTGTTTGCTTCGGTATTTTTCTGGACTGTACCTTTACAAGACTGCTCCAATCGACAGGACTCACGAAATACTCAATGATAGGGCAGATAGCCGGGGCGGTAACTAATATCATTCTGAACCCGATTCTTATTCTGGGGTTGGCAGGTTTTCCCCGATTCGGAATAGCGGGCTCGGCATATGCTACGGTTACCGGTCAGATACTGGCAATGATTATCGACCTTGCGTTCAATCTTACGAAAAACAAGGAAATAGAGCTTAAGCTCAGGGGCTTTCGCCCGAACATAAAGGTAATCGGTCAAATCTACTCGGTGGGAATTCCCGCCATTCTGACATCCACGCTGTTCTCGGTTTTCGCCTACGGAATGAATCGAATCCTGCTCGGGTTTTCGACAGCCGCGACCGCTGTCCTGGGCGTTTATATTAAGCTCCAGAGCTTTATCTTTATGCCCGTGTTCGGGCTGACGAGCGGAATGATTCCGATTGTCGCCTATAATTACGGCGCAAAAAAACCGGACAGGATAAGAAAAACAACCCGCCTTGCGCTGATTTACGCGACAGGTATTATGGCTTGCGGGATTCTACTTTTCCAGTTCGCGCCCAAAGCGGTGCTTTCGCTGTTTATAGACAACCCCGAAACCATGGAGATGGGCGTCGCGGCGCTTAAGACGATAAGTCTCGGCTATATTTTCGCTTCGGCCATGTTCGTTATCGGCGCGGTGTTTCAGGCGCTGGGGCACGGGGTGCATATGCTCATACTTCAGAGCGTGCGTCAGCTTGTGGGTGCGCTTCCGCTGGCTTATCTGTTCTCGCTCACGGGAAATGTTGAAATGGTCTGGTGGTCTCTGCCGTGCGCTGAACTGCTGGCGGCAATTGCCTCCTTCGCCCTATATATTCGGGTTAGAAAACGGGAGCTATACGTCATTGATGAATGCTGAGGAGGATAAATAGGTGAAAAAGGTTTTAATCCTCGCAACCGGAGGGACAATTTCCTCACGCAAGGGCGACGAGGGCATGGTTCCGCAGACGGCGCCGCCCGAGCTTATGGGCGCGCTTGAGAAGTTCGGAAAGTACTACGAAATAAGCTACAAGGCTATTTTGAATTTGGACAGCTCGAATATTCAGGCCGAGGAATGGAGACTCATTGCCCGCAGCGTTTATGAAGCTCTGCCGGACTACGACGGGTTCGTCATAACCCACGGCACTGATACGATGGCCTATACCGCGTCGGCGGTCACGTTCATGCTGCAAAACCTCGACAAACCCGTTGTTTTTACAGGCTCGCAGATACCTATCGGCTCGCCCCTGTCGGACGCGCAGTCAAATCTTGCGACCGCTCTCGCGGCGATTGACCACAACGTCGTCGGCGTAACTATAGCCTTCAACCACAAGCTAATGCGCGGCTGCCGCGCCGTCAAGGTTCGCACAATGGGATTTGACGCCTTTGAGAGCGTGAACTCTCAAAACAGGGGAGAATTTTTCGCGGACGGCGTGCGCCTCGTCACCGAACGCTTTGCGCCAAAAGGCGAAAAATGCGAGCTTAAGGACAAGCTTTGCAACGATGTCTTTCTTCTTAAACTGATTCCCGGCACGAACCCAGCGATTTTCGACTGCCTGTGCGGGCTGAATTACCGCGGAGTGGTACTTGAGACCTTTGGAGCGGGCGGTATGCACTATCTGAGGCGTGACTTGTCAGTGCCGATAAAGCAGCTTGTGGATTCGGGAATTCCTGTTGTCGTGTGCAGTCAGTGCCTTTACGAAAAGAGCGATTTTTCGCTCTATGAGGTAGGGCGCAAGGTGCTCGCGACCGGCGCGGTCCAGAGCCTTGACATGACCACCGAGGCTGCTGTTACAAAGCTGATGTGGGCGCTGGGACAGAGCTCCGATTTAGAGGAGGTTCGTAAGATGTTCCAGACTAACTTCGCCGGCGAAGTTACCTTCTGATAAAAATAAGGGCGCGCTGCAAAGCTTCGTTTTGCAGCGCACCACTTGTTATTTTTTGTGTTTGTTGTCCGGCGGTTTTCCGACATTGGCAATATTTATTATTGCCTTTTTCTTGTTCAGCCTGTTTTCAATCCCCTCTTTTGTCAGCACAAAGATGACCGAACACAGCGGAACGGCAAGAAGAATTCCGATGACTCCGCCAAAGCTGGAGCCGAGAATAACGGAAATAAACACGAGCATTCCGGGAAGCCCGAGGGACTTGCCGACGACTCTTGGATATATCAGGTTGTTTTCAAGCTGCTGCAGAATGATGAAGAAAAGGACAAACAGCAGCGCCCGTGTGAACGAATCCGAAAGGCAGAGCAGAGCGCCGAGAATCGCGCCGATCCATGCGCCGAAGACCGGAATAACCGCCATAACGCCTACAACGGCACCTGTAGCCGTGGGATATGGGAAGCGGAAAATCAGCATACCGAAAAAGCAGAGAAACCCGATGATGACGGCCTCAGTGAGCTGTCCGGTGACAAAATTGCGGAAAGACACTTTTGTCTGATGAGTAACGTGAAAGATATTCGCCGCGACCTTTTCACTGGTGAATGCTCTGATGAAGCGCGTAACAAAAGCGCTTATTTTCTCTTTCTGCATAAGCACGTAAATTGAGAAAATAATACCCAGAACGAAGTTCATCAGTCCGCCGAGAACGGAGAGCGCCGTACTTGCAATGTCGTTCAGCGCTCCGCTTTCAAAGGCGCTTTGGATGTACTTTTTCGCGGTATTCAAAAGATCTGTCCAGCCGGAATTGTCGCCGACAGGTATCCTGAAGGAAATGTCAAATCTGGCGAGGAGGTCATTGATGTTGTTAAAAAGCGACGTGAAAGACGCGGGCAGGGTGTTGCCGAGTATTGTGAAAGCGGACTGAACCTCCGGAATGACCAGAAGCAAAATCAGTGCGATAAGCCCGGCGACAATTATGAGCGACAGCACAATGCTGAGTCCTCGAGCCACGCTCTTTCCTCTTTTGGGGAAACGCTTTGCGAGAAAGCCCAAAACTTTTTTCTCAAGTACAGTGGTGAGCGGCTTCAGAACAAAGGCGATACACAGACCGATTATAATAGGAGTCAGCGTTTTTAATAGGCCCATAAGAAAAGCCCAGACGCTGCTCAGGTTAATAAGCCCTATGCAGAAAAGAATCGCCGCACACAGAATGAGGATTATTTTTTTAATGTTTTCCTTGTTGAGCTCCATTTAATCCTCCCTTTTCATTCGGTTTCTTCGGCGTTTTTGCGAAGCTCGCGCTGACCTTCCTCGTTAGTGTAAACGGTCTTTCCGTATACGACATTGCGGTCATAAAAATATTCCGTGGCGAGGTTCGCGAGCATCGTCAGAATAAGGACTATATAATAGTTCCAGCCGTACTTGGTAAGCGCGACACCCCACCAGATTGAGAGCGGAGAGAAAACAAGATAAAAGGCGAAGACCTTGAGCATCGCGACAGAAACCTTTGCCGCGGATTTGAATGTGAACTTTCGGTTGAAGGTGAAATTCCAAAGCACTGAAAAGAAAAGCGCGATGAAATAGGTCAGCCCGTAATCGTTCCCGAACAGTTTATCCAGGCTTGTCAGGCTGTCGATATTTGTAAATTCGTGAAGCAGAGTAAATGACCCAAACTGAATGACGCCTGCGGAGGCGGAAAACAGGACGAACTTGACGGCCATCCATAAATTTTGCTTTTTAGTGAGCTTAGGCTGAGTATTGTTATCCATTGCTGCCTCCTGCGGTTTCAAAAAACTTCAAATCAGGCTGTGCTTTTCAGTATATTTTAATAATTTTATACCGCGTGGCAGAAAATAGCAAGATTAAGCCGGTCTTTTCTTAAAATTCGGGCGCTTATGAGCTGAGATTTCTTGTACTTCTTGATTTTTGCGACAAAATTATATATCATAGCCGCATAGCGGTTGCCATCATATTGAAAAATTATGCTGCCAGATTTACAATCGGAAGCAAAAGGGAGAAAAAGCTATGGAGTATAAAACCGATATACAGATCGCTCAGGAGACTGTTCCCGAAAAGATAACCGAGATCGCAAAAAAAAGCGGTATCGATGAAAAGTATATTGAGCAATACGGCAGCTATAAAGCGAAAATCGAGCTTTCACTTCTAAGCGACTCAAAAAAAGAGGACGGTAAGCTGATACTTGTAACGGCAATTACTCCGACTCCGGCCGGAGAGGGAAAAACCACTACTACCGTCGGGCTTGCGGACGGTTTGCGGAAAATCGGCAAAAACTCGGTCGTAGCACTTAGAGAACCGTCACTGGGTCCAGTGTTCGGAGTCAAGGGCGGAGCCGCCGGCGGCGGTTACGCGCAGGTTATCCCTATGGAGGACATTAACCTCCACTTTACGGGAGACTTCCACGCGATAGGCGCCGCGAATAACCTGCTTGCCGCGATGCTGGATAACCATATCCAGCAGGGCAACGCTTTGGGCATTGATCCGAAAAAAATCACATGGAAGCGCGCGGTCGACATGAATGACCGTCAGCTTCGCTTTATAGTCGACGGGCTGGGCGGCAAGGCTAACGGTTGCCCGCGTGAGGACGGCTTTGACATCACGGTTGCGTCCGAGGTAATGGCGGTGCTGTGCCTTTCCAGCGGTATTGCCGATTTAAAAAAGCGTCTTTCCGCTATCATTGTGGGCTACACCTATGACGACAAGCCTGTTACGGCGGGTCAGCTCAAGGCTTCGGGCGCAATGGCGGCACTTTTAAAGGACGCTCTCAAGCCAAACCTTGTACAGACACTTGAGCACACCCCGGCAATAGTCCACGGCGGACCCTTTGCGAACATCGCGCACGGCTGCAACTCGGTCATGGCGACAAGACTTGCCTTGAAGCTCGGTGATTACGCCGTTACGGAGGCGGGCTTCGGCGCCGATCTCGGCGCGGAAAAATTCCTTGATATTAAGTGCCGCATGGCAAATTTGAAGCCTTCGGCGGTTGTTATTGTCGCAACGGTACGCGCGCTCAAGCACCACGGAGGAGTTGCGAAAACCGAACTGAACGCGGAAAATTTGGAAGCCCTTGAAAAGGGACTGCCGAACCTTCTGCAGCACGTTGAAAATATCACGCAGGTCTATCATCTGCCCTGTGTTGTTGCAATAAACCGTTTTCCGAACGATACGGAAGCGGAGCTTAAGCTCATAGCCGACAAATGCCGAGAAAAGGGCGTCAACGTCGCGCTCTCCGAGGTCTGGGGACGAGGCGGCGAAGGTGGAATCGAACTCGCCAAAGAGGTAGTTCGGCTGTGCGAGCAGGATAACGGCTTTGCCTATTCCTACGACTGCGACAAGAGCATCGAAGAAAAGCTCGAAACAATTTGCAAAAGAATATACCGCGCCGACGGCGTTGAGCTGACCGAAAATGCAAAAAAGCAGGCGGCACAGCTGACGGCGTTGGGCTTCGGAGGACTACCGATTTGCATGGCAAAGACTCAGTACAGCTTTTCGGACGACCCCAAAAAGCTCGGCGCTCCGCGAGGCTTCAAGGTCGCAGTGCGAAACCTGAAGGTTTCGGCGGGCGCGGGCTTCATTGTCGCGCTCACAGGTGATATAATGACAATGCCGGGACTGCCGAAAGTACCGGCGGCGGAAAATATTGACGTTGACGAGAACGGAATAATTACGGGTTTGTTTTAATGGGACTAATTGGATTTTTCCCAAAAATAATGGAGGCGAAACAATGAAAATACTGATTTTAAACGGAAGTCCTCGCATGAATGGCAATACAAGTTATGCCATGAAGACCATTGCGGACGGGATAACGAATAACACGGACAACGAAGTCGAAATATTGAATGTCACAAGGCTGAAGGTCGGCGGCTGTGTCGCCTGCGATGCCTGCCAGAAAAACGGCGGCGACTGCATAATGAAGGACGACACGAAAGAGGTAATGGACAAAATATATGCGGCGGACGCGGTTATTTTCGGCTCGCCGGTTTATTGGTGGGGCATATCATCCCAGCTTAAGGCGGTTCTGGACAAGTTCCATTCAAGAACCGAATTGTTTAATAAGCAGAAAAAGAAGCTCGGACTTTTCTCTGTCGGAGAAGACGAAATTACCGGAAAACAGTATGAGCTGATAAACACTCAGTTCGAATGCATTTGCGAGTATCTGGGCTGGGAAAAGGTTTTCGGATATTTTTATTCCGCAAACAAGCCCGGTGAACTGGCGAAGTCAGAAAAAGCGGCGAAGGAGCTCTCCGAAGTGTGGAAGCTTATTTAACATGGCATACGATTATCGGATTATTCGCTCGGACAGGAAAACGCTTTCTCTTGAGATAACTAGTGACGCGAAGCTCATTATTCGCGCGCCGAAGCGCTGTCCGACGCCATATATACAAAGCTTTGCCGAGAGCAAAAGTAACTGGATCGACAGTCATATGGAAAAACAAAGGCTTCGAGCCGCAAGCCGCGTCCCGCTCTCTGAGGAGACTGCCGCAGAGCTTACGGACAGAGCGAAAAGGGAAATACCTCCGCTTGTTGAAAAATATGCGGGGATAATGGGGTTAAAGCCTGCGGGGATTAAAATTACTAAAGCGGAAAGACGCTTCGGAAGCTGCAGCGCCAAAAACAGGCTCTGCTTTTCCTTTAGACTTATGCAATACCCGAGTGAAGCAGTCGAATATGTAGTCGTGCATGAGCTCGCCCATATAGTACATAGAAACCACGGAAAGGATTTCTATGCTCTGATTGGTTCGGTACTGCCGGATTATAAGGAGCGGGACAGACTGCTCAAAAAATAGCGGTTTAATGCTTTGACCGCTTGCAAGGAGAGAATCCATGACGAAAGCGCTGAAAAAAAGAGATGAGCACAGGCAGGGCGGGCTGTTTCGGTTTCTGCGTAAAGCAATACGTTTTTTCACGGGGCCTATGGAGACAATCTGGGAAGAACCGTTCTCAGGCAAACCCTCGGTCTTTGTTGCAAATCACGACAGAACCTATGGACCGATAGCGATGAACGTACAGTTCGAGCTGTGCCAGAACACAAGATCGTGGATCAACGCTCAGACACTTTCGGCTAAGGAGCTTCCGTCCTATATCCGGGGTGATTACTGGTGGCCGCAAGACAAGTGGTATACGAAAATACTGGACTATACCCTTGCCTACCTGTGTGCGCTCATCCTGCCGCTGATTCTGCGGGGCTCCGACTGCGTGCCGGTCTATCACGACACCGGAGTCGTTGACACTCTTCGCCGCAGCATTAAAACTCTGGCAGATGGGAAAAATCTTTTACTTTTCCCCGAGCATCCGACGGGCTATCATACATACGGGGAAAAAATTTTCGATGGTTTCCTGTCTGTCGGCAGGCTCTACTATGCCCGCAAAAAGGAAATCGTGAATTTTTATCCTACATATGTGGACTGGAAGAACAGGGTTATTAAAGTCGGAAAACCGATACCCTATGAGCCGACCGTGAAATACGAGGAGCAGGTCGCTTCGGTTACAGAAGCTGTACAGGAGTTTTTCACTCAAAAGGGCGAATAAAAATATGGAAACATCAGCTGAGATGTGTTAGTATACGCGCGGTACGTTAAATTTAATCCTGCGTTAGGAGTCAATCGGAATGAACAGGAATTTCCCTACAAAAAGACAATGGATCATGATGCTGTACTTACCCTTTCATTTTCTCTGGTACTTTATACTGGAGCATTCGGTCGTAACCGATTATTATACAATACACTGCTCACTCGACAACCTCATACCCTTCTGCGAATGGTTCCTTTTCCCGTATATTTCATGGTTCCTTTACATGATAACAGCAGGCCTATGGTTTCTTTTCAGGGATCACGAGGCATTTGAGCACTATATGCTGTCGCTTATCTTCGGCTTTTTCATCTGTACGACGATTTGCTCTGTCTTTCCCAACGGACAGAATTTGCGCCCCGACACCTATAACAGCAATATTGTCGCGCAGACCGTTAAACTCATGCAGCAATTTGATACCAACACGAATGTTTTTCCGAGTATGCACGTTGTAGGTGCGCTGGGAGCATGTTTTGCAATCGCGAAGAGCAAAACACTTGGGAAAAAAGTCTGGCTCCAGATTTGCAACTGGGTGCTCTGCATCGCTATCATACTTGCAACGCTGTTTCTTAAGCAGCACTCGGTGCTCGATATATTTGCGGGCATCATCGTCGCGGTTGTGGTGTATTTCTTCGTTTATAAGGGACCTGCAGGCAAGGTGCTTACCTGGGTTGAAAACCTCTTTACGAAAACCCCAAAGGACAAACCGACTACATAAAGCAAAAAAGCGGAACGCTCTGAGCGCTCCGCTTTGTGTTTCAAGGTCAGGTCTCAATTTTAAGCGCCTCTTCCGCGCCTTTTGTATACCAGAGCCTGTAGTCACTTGTGATGAAAATTGCGTAGTAGCCGTCCATACCTTCAATCAGCGCTGTACCAGCGTCTCTGCCGAGTGCGAAACAGGTGGTAGAAAGTGCGTCACAGATTCCGGAATTGACTCCGATAATCGTAACCGAGAGCAGATCGTTGTCATAAGGATAGCCTGTTTTTGGATTAAGGATGTGGTGATAGAGCTTTCCGTCCTGTTCAAAATCCCTCTCGTAAATGCCGGAAGTCACGACTGAGAGGTCGCTGACCGAGACGCTTGCTATCGAACCCTCTTTGAACGGGTACTGTATGCCTATCCGGAAGCCCTCTGTATCGCTTTTTCCGCCGATGCACAGGACATTGCCGCCAAGATTGATAATTGCCTGCTTGACTCCGCGCGACACTAACAGTTCCTTTACCTTGTCAGCAATCCAGCCCTTGGCGACTGCGCCGAGGTCGATACGCGCATAGTCGTTTGAAAAGCTTATGGTATTGCCCGATACGGTTACGGCTGTGTAATCGACCTTCTCGCGGGCGGCTTCTATATCGGCTGCGGATGGGACGGAGGGAGAGTCGGAGCCGAAGTTCCACAGCGAGGACAGGGGCTCGATTGTGATATCGAAAGCTCCGTTTGATATCTTGCTGTATTCCAGACCAAGAGAAATCACTTCAGCCGTATCAGGAGAAACCTCGCTTATTTCGCGGTGGTTGAGCTTATATATCTCGCTCGACTCATCAGTTCTTGAGAAGAGGGATTCGTAATGACGGCACAAATCAAAGCACTCGTCAATCAGCGCCTCGTCTCCGCCGCCGTAAAGTGTTATTGTCGCTACTGTATTAAGTACAAAATCGCTTTTGGTTATTTTTCCCTTATCGGTGCTTGCACAGGCACTAAGATTTGTAAAAAGTATAGTAAAAACCAGAGCCAAAGTACAGATATTACGTCTTTGACGGCCTTTCATAGCGTATCTCCTTTGTAGATGTTGCATTAATCTTATAATAAATTGTCAAGGATTTCAACAAAAAACATAGAATTTCGTATGGACAATCCGAGCGCTTACTGTATATAATAAAAATTAAATTACCGCAACCCGCGAAGAGAGAAGCGGGATATGAAGTTAGGAGGAGAAACCGTGTCAGCAAAAACACTTCACGGAGTACGCGTGCCGCACCGGAAGAATACGGCGGGAGCAAAACCGGAAAAAATGCCTGTTCCTGCAGTTGTTACTATACCGATGTCCATGCATATCGGCGCGCCCGCCAAGCCTGTTGTTAAAACAGGGGACGAAGTCAAAGTAGGCCAGCTTATCGCTGAAGCGTGCGGCTTTGTGTCTTCACCTGTGTATTCGGGCGTTTCGGGCAAGGTCAAAAAGATTGACGATATGCTGATGTCGGGAGGACAGTTCATACCTGCCATAACTATAGAAACCGACGGTTTGCAGACAATATCCGAGAGTATATCGCCTCTGAAGGTTAATAGCCTTCAGGAGTTTCTCGACGCGGTACGACTGAGCGGCGTTGTCGGCCTCGGCGGAGCCGGGTTCCCGACAGCCGTCAAGCTCGCGGTCAAGGAGCTTTCGGCAATCGAAGCCGTTATTATAAACGGTGCCGAGTGCGAGCCTTATATAACAAGCGACACCAGAACAATGCTGGACGACAGGGACCTTGTCTGGGAAGGTATAGAGCTTCTCAAAAAGTACCTTCAGGTTAAGCGCATTATCATCGGCATTGAGGACAACAAGCCCGAATGCATCAGCACTTACAAAAAGCTCTGCGCATCGGGAAGTGGTGTTGAGGTCAAGGCTCTGCCGGCTATGTACCCGCAGGGCGGCGAAAAGGTTTTAATCTTCCATACCATAGGACGCATCGTACCGGAGGGCAAGCTGCCGCTCGACGTCGGTGCGATTGTTATAAACTGTACGACTCTAGCCGCTATTGCAAAATATATAAAGACTGGTATGCCGCTTATCGAAAAATGCATCACCGTAGACGGCTCTGCAGTCAAAAACCCGAAAAATGTGATTGCGCCGATAGGTACGCCAATTAAGGATGTTTTCGATTTCTGCGGCGGGTTTAAAAGCGAACCTAAAAGTGTTCTCTACGGCGGCCCGATGATGGGACTAGCGGTTCCCGACCTCGACGCGCCGATACTTAAAAATACGAACGCCATCCTTGCCTTTGACGAAAAGGACGCGGTGCTTCCAAAAGAGACTGCCTGCATAAAATGCGGACGCTGCATCGCGCACTGCCCGCTGAATCTCGCGCCCACAGACATCGAAACGGCGTTCAAGCTCAAGAAGCCGGAGGATTTGGAGGTGCTGAAGGTGAATCTCTGCATGGAATGCGGCTGCTGCGCCTATGTTTGCCCGGCGAACCGTCCTCTGGTTCAGGTGAACAAGCTCGCGAAGGTAATGCTGAGAGATTACCAGACTGCACAGAAAGCAGCTGCCGAAATGCTGAAGAAGAAAGAGAACGCTGAAAAGGAGGAGAAAAAATGAGCAACATGACTGTCTCGGTTTCTCCTCATATTAAGGACAGCACGACCACCGCGGCTATCATGTGCGACGTGCTTATTGCACTTTTCCCCGCGCTGGTCGCCTCGTTTCTGATTTTCGGAGTGCGCGCCCTTCTAGTAACGGCGGTCTGCGTCGTTTTCGCGATTGGGGGAGAATGGACCTTTGAAAAAATCGTCAAAAAACCGTCCACGATAAATGACCTTTCCGCCTGTGTGACAGGCGTGCTGCTCGCCTTCAACCTGCCTGTCGGCATTCCTCTCTGGCAGGCGGCTTTCGGAAGCCTTGTGGCGATAATCGTCGTAAAGCAGCTTTTCGGCGGATTGGGACAGAACTTCGCGAACCCTGCAATTACAGCGCGCATTATTATGCTGATTGCGTTTTCAAGCACTATGACGACCTGGGTTATACCCGGTACCGCCGATGCTGTTTCGAGCGCGACTCCGCTTGCCATTCTTAAGGGTATGGAGGGCGGCGGAACGCTTCCGTCTATTACGAACATGCTTCTCGGCGTCAGAGGCGGCTGCCTCGGCGAAACAAGCGCTGTTGCACTTCTTCTCGGCGGTGTCTATCTGCTTATTCGCCGCGTCATTTCATGGCATACACCGGTAGCCTTCATCGGAACTGTTTTTCTGTTCACGTTCCTTTTGAAAGGAGATATCAATTATTCCGTCTATGAAGTGCTCTCCGGCGGACTGTTTATCGGCGCGTTCTTCATGGCGACCGATTACTCCACGACTCCCTCAACGGATTGGGGACGCGTCATCTTCGGCGTGGGCTGCGGACTGATAACGGTTCTCATCAGAGTCTGGGGCAACTATCCCGATGGCGTTTCGTTCTCGATTTTACTTATGAACATTTTGACGCCATATATCTCCAAGGCCACGCGTAAAAAACCGCTGGGAGGTGTCAAGGCATGAAAGATTATCTGAAACCGATAATTGTACTTATGCTCATCTGCCTTGTGATTTCGGCGGCGCTGGCACTGACAAACGAAAAGACGGCTCCGATAATCGAGCAGACGGAAAAGACCAATGCGGAGGCCGCGCGTAAGGAAGTGCTTCCGGACGCGGATTCTTTCACTTTGGTGGAGCTCACCGGATTTCCAAGCACAGTTACCGCCGTTTATAAAGCCGACAACGGTGTAGGCTATGTGTTTATGCTTACGGCCAAGGGCTACGGCGGCGATATGAACCTCATCTGCGGTATGGATAAGGACGGAAAGATAACGGCGTGCAAAACGCTGTCGCAGTCTGAAACGCAGGGTCTCGGCTCCAAAACAACCGGCGAGGATTTCAGGAACCAGTTTACCGGGAAGGATTCCTCGCTTTCGGGCGTTGAAACCATATCCGGAGCGACGATATCCTCTAAAGCGTATTTAGGCGCAATAAAAGACGCATTCACGGCATATGAAATGGCAAAGGGGGCGGAATAAGTGAAAAAGCTGGGAATACTGACAGCGGGCATTCTGAAGGAAAATCCTGTTCTCGTCCTCATACTGGGCACCTGCCCGACACTTGCAATTTCGACTCAGGCCTCGAACGCAATCGGCATGGGGCTTGCTGCGACAGTAGTTCTTGTTCTGTCCAACATCGCGATTTCCGCTCTCCGAAAGGTTATACCCGACAATGTGCGAATTCCGTGTTATATAGTTCTGATAGCGGGCTTCGTCACAGTCGTGCAGATGCTCGTCAAGGCCTATGCTCCGGCGCTGGATAAAAGCCTCGGCATATACCTGCCGCTCATCGTCGTAAACTGCATAATTCTCGGGCGCGCTGAAATGTTCGCGAACAAAAACACGGTGGTCGACTCCGCGCTTGACGGTGTCGGAATGGGGCTTGGCTTCACGCTTGCGCTGTTCGTAATGGCGGCAATCCGTGAGATACTCGGAAACGGCACGTTTTACGGCATGGAGATCCCTTTCCTCATTAACCACAACATTTCGATAATGACCTTGGCCCCCGGCGGCTTCTTCGTTTACGGCTGCATGATAGCGGCGATAAACAAGCTCAGCAAGGGAAAGGCAATCAAGAAAACCGAATTCGGCTGCATGGGCTGTCCCTCTGCCGCCGCCTGCGGAAAGCTTTCGGAAGCTGACTGCGGAAAGGAGAGTGAAGCCTGATGGTAGGATTACTGCATTTGGACTTCAGAGGGCTTGTTGTGCTCCTTATGTCCGCCGTTTTCGTAAACAACTATGTCTTGCAGAAATTTTTAGGTATCTGCTCATTCCTTGGCGTCTCCAAAAAGCTCGATCAGGCTACCGGCATGAGCCTCGCCGTTATTTTCGTTATGATGCTGTCAACAGCCGTAACCTGGCCCATCCAGTACTACCTGCTCAATCCCCACGGCTGGGGCTATATGCAGATAGTTGTATTCATTCTCGTTATTGCGGCGCTTGTTCAGCTGGTTGAGATAGTGCTCAAAAAATATATCCCTTCACTCCATTCGGCGATGGGCATTTATCTTCCGCTTATCACAACAAACTGCGCCGTGCTCGCGGTAACCATTCTCAACGTTGACAAGCAGTATGATTTTCTGGCTTCAATGGTTAACTCCCTCGGTTCCGGCCTTGGTTACTTCCTCGCGATGGTCATGTTCGCGGGCGTCCGCTCACGCATGGAGAGCGAGGAAACGCCCAAGTCCTTTGAGGGACTGCCCATTCTGCTTGTCGCGGCTTCAATCGTTTCGGTCTCGTTCTTCGGCTTTGCCGGAGTAATCGAGCACCTGTTTTCGTAAGGGGGGCCGGCGAATGAGCGGAGTAATACTTGCAATAGTATCGGTTACGGCAATAGGCATTATCTGCGCCGTTATGCTCGCAGTCGCTTCAAAGGTCATGGCGGTCAAGGAGGACGAACGCTTTCCCACCGTCCGCGAATGTCTGCCGGGAGCAAACTGCGGAGCCTGCGGGTATGCCGGCTGTGACGGCTACGCACATGCCCTCGTAGAAGAGGAGGGCATTAAAACCAATTTATGTGTACCGGGTTCCGATGGTGTTGCCAAAAAGCTATCGGAAGTTTTGGGCGTTGAATTTGAGGATGTCGTTGAACAGATTGCCGTAATAAAGTGCAGAGGCGACTGTAAAGTTACCTCCGATAAAATGGACTATCAGGGCATAGAAAGCTGCAAGGCGGCAAAGCTTCTTTTCGGAGGTACGGGCAAATGTACTTTCGGCTGTATGGGCTTCGGCGACTGCGCATCGGTTTGTCCGAATGACGCGATTTGCATTGAAAACGGTATCGCACATGTCAACACCCGCCTCTGCGTCGGCTGCGGAATGTGCACTTCGGCCTGCCCGAATAAGCTCATCAGTATCATGCCGGATGTGGAAAAAATGCTCGTTACCTGTTCGAACACCGAAAAGGGAGCAGTTACAAGAAAGGCCTGCTCTCACGGCTGCATCGCCTGCAAAAAGTGCGAAAAGGAATGTCCTGTCGGAGCTATCACCGTCGAAAACAACCTTTCCCACATCGACTATGACAAGTGTACGAACTGCGGTCACTGTGCGGAGGTCTGCCCGACCAAATGTATAATGAAGGGTGATTTCAGCGGCATACACCGTATGGATCAGGAATAACACATAAAGAACGACCCTCATCCGGCACGGCTGACGCCACGCCACCTTCCCCCGAGGGGAAGGCTTTGGACACGGATGCGCTGAAAGGCTTCCCTAGGGGGAAGCTGTCACCGCAGGTGACTGATGAGGGTCGTCTGTATTTTTGAAGATGGGGGGCGGAGACTGTGAAAAAACGCAAAAACGATATTATACTTCTTGCGGCGGTTATTATCGTCGCCGCCCTTATCTGGGGCATAACGCATATGACGCAGAGCGAGGGAGCCTACGCTGTTGTCACCGTGAACGGCGAAGTGTTCGGCACGTATCCGCTGGATACGGATGCCGAGATACGCATAGGAGACGACGAACACTATAATATTCTCGTTATAAAGGGTGGTAAGGCCGAGATAACCGAGGCTTCCTGCCCAGACAAGCTCTGCGTAAAACAGGGAAAAGCGGAGTATGACGGACAGAGCATCATCTGCCTGCCGAACAAGGTCGTTGTCGAGATAAAGGGCGGCGAAAAACCCGAATATGACGCGGTGGCAAAATGAAAAAGAAAATGACGGGAAAACAGATTGCGGAATACGGTCTGCTCATCGCGCTCGCTATGGTGCTGAGCTATGTCGAATTTCTGATACCCTTTTCTGTCGCAGTACCCGGCGTTAAGCTGGGGCTTGCGAACATCGTCGTTGTCTTTGCGCTATACAGACTCGGAAAAACGGAAGCTTTCGTTATCTCAATACTGCGCGTGCTGCTCATGACCTTTATGTTCGGCAACGCATTTGCACTTTTCTACAGCCTTTCGGGAGCAATGCTCAGCTTTGCCGTGATGCTGCTGCTTTTGAAAACAAGACGCTTCAGCCATATCGGAGTCGGAATAGGCGGCGGAGTTTCGCACAATATCGGACAAATACTCTGCGCGATGGTGCTCCTCGGAACAAAACAAATTGCCTATTATCTGCCTGTCCTGCTCGTTTCGGGCACAATTGCCGGTATTGCAATCGGCGTTATTGCTGGTATACTCATTGACAGGGTAAAGCCCGGCGGAACGGAAAGAAGCTCATCAGGAAAAGAGGCAAAATAAATGATACAATATGAAGGCAGCGTTTATCGCCCGCCAAGCGAGGCCGAAAGCTTAATAATTCAGGTGACAGTCGGGTGTTCACACAACGGATGCACCTTTTGTCCGATGTACTGGGATAAAAAATTCAGAATGCGTTCCTTTGAGGAGGTTTACCGCGACCTTCAGGAAGCCAGACGGGAGCACCTAAGCGTCGAGCGCATTTTTTTTGCGGACGGCGACGCGCTGTGTCTTGCAGCCGACAGGCTGCTTCCGCTTCTCGAAGCAGCTAAGGCGCTATTTCCCGAATGCACGCGCGTCGGAATCTATGGCAGGGCGGATAACATCCTGAGAAAAACGGACGAAGAACTTATTGCGCTGCGCGACGCGGGACTGGGGATAATCTATCTTGGCGCGGAATCGGGCTCAGCCAAGGTGCTGCGCAGGGTCAACAAGGGCGAGGCTCCGGAAGATATGATAAAAGCCGTGCATCGCGCGGAGAATGCAGGGATACCCGTTTCCGTGACCTTTATTTCGGGACTTGGCGGACGTGAGCTCATGGAGGAGCACGCGGTCGAAACGGGGAAGATGATAGGCGAAATGAGCGCCTCCTATGTGGGACTTATGACGCTCATGATAGCGCCGGGTTCTTCGATTTCGGAGGATATCCAAACCGAAAAATTTGAGCCGCTGACTACGCAGGACGTGATGCGCGAGCTTGAACTTGTTCTGACGAACGCGGACTGCAAAAAGGCCTGTGTTATAAGAAGCAACCATGCCTCGAACCGGCTTGTACTCAAGGGAACGCTTCCCGGGGACAGAGACAGGCTGCTCAATCAGGTGCGATACGCAATGAAGGACGAAAAAATGCTCAGGCCAGACAAATACCGCGGTTTCTGAGAAAAGAAAAATACGAAAAGAGAGCGGTTCTGCTTGCCGCTCTCTTTTTGTATGGGAGACACATAATAAGGAGATAAAGGAGTTTGAATTACATTTTGAAGTATAGCACGGCCTTTTTTGCGGCGCAAGCCTCCACGGGGGATGCATTTTTAAAAAATCGAAAATTTATAAGAATACTGGATTTGGCTGAAAAGTGCGCGCCAAAGGAAACAAGTATTCCAATTGTTGGCATGCATTTTTGTAATATTGTACGATATGTATGTAACGTATGATACAATACTAAAATATAGCTTTATTAATAGGGGATGCTGTGTTATATAATGGTTATAGGGTAATACTAACACAGCCGTTCGAAGAGGTAATCCGTTTTTCGCTCAGAAAGGAAGATGACCTATGGATAAAGCTAAAAAACTAAAAAAATCACCCATAACGACTGAACTCCTCACAAAGATGGACGCGTGGTGGCGTGCCGCAAACTATCTTGCCGCGTGCCAGCTCTATTTGCTGGACAATCCTCTTTTAAAGGATGAACTTAAGCCCGAACACGTCAAAAAGAAAATAGTCGGTCACTGGGGAACCGTGCCGGGGCAGAACTTCATCTATACTCATCTGAACCGCGTAATCAATGAATATGATCTGGATATGATCTACATCTCCGGCCCCGGTCACGGCGGCAACGCCATGATTGCGCAGGACTGGCTGGACGGCAGCTACAGCGAGGTTTATCCGAATATCAGTCAGGATCTTGAGGGCATGAAAAAGCTCTTCAAGCAGTTTTCTTTCCCCGGCGGAACCTCATCCCATGTCGCGCCGGAGGTGCCGGGCTCCATAAATGAGGGCGGCGAGCTGGGCTACAGCCTCGCGCACGCCTTTGGAGCTGTAATGGATAATCCCGACCTCATCGCCGCCTGCGTCGTCGGAGATGGGGAGGCCGAAACAGGCCCGCTTGCAACGGCATGGCACTCGAACAAATTCATAAACCCCGTAACTGACGGAACAGTGTTGCCCATTCTGCATTTAAACGGTTTTAAAATCAGCAATCCGACCGTTTTTTCGCGCATCTCACACGAGGAAGTGCAGAAGTTCTTTGAGGGCTGCGGCTGGAAACCGTATTTCGTCGAGGGTGATGACCCGATGAAAATGCACGCGCTCATGGCGAAAACTCTCGATAAGGCCGTTTTGGATATACTCAAAATACGTAAAAACGCAAGGGAAAAGGGCGACAAGGCAAGAGCGATTTGGCCGATGATAGTCCTTCGCTCACCGAAGGGGTGGACAGGTCCCAAGGAGGTAGTGGGCAACAAAATCGAAGGCTCCTTCCGCGCCCATCAGGTGCCGATAATGATGGACGACCCCTCACATCTCGAGATACTGCGAAGCTGGCTTACAAGCTACAGACCGACAGAGCTTTTTGATGACAACGGAAGGCTGCGCCCCGAAATTCAGGAACTCGCGCCGAAGGGCAGCCGCCGCATGGGTGCAAATCCCCACGCGAACGGCGGTCTGCTTCTTCGCGACCTGCGTATGCCGGATTTCCGCGATTATGCGGTTGAGGTGCCGGCGCCCGGCTCCGTGAATGCACAGGATATGTCGGAGCTCGGCGGCTTTGTGAGGGATATTTTCAGACTCAACGAGGACAGCCGCAACTTCCGCATCTTCGGACCCGACGAAACGATGTCGAACAGACTGACAAAGGTTTTCGAAACGACGAACAGGGCGTGGAACGCCGAGATGAACAAGGATGACGAGTTCCTGGCTCCCGACGGCAGGGTAATGGACTCCATGCTTTCGGAGCATATGTGCGAGGGCTGGCTGGAGGGCTATCTGCTCACAGGACGTCACGGCTTTTTCAACAGCTACGAGGCGTTCATCAGAATTGTAGATTCCATGTTCTCACAGCACGCAAAATGGCTCAAAGTCTGCAATCAGCTCCCGTGGAGGCAAAGCATAGCCTCACTCAACTATATTCTGTCCTCAAACGTCTGGCAGCAGGACCATAATGGTTTTACGCATCAGGACCCGGGCTTCCTTGACCATGTGGCGAACAAAAAGGCGGATGTGGTGCGGCTCTATCTGCCACCGGACGCGAACTGCCTGCTCTCGACCGTCGACCATTGTCTGAGAAGCCGCGACTACGTGAATGTCATTGTGTCCTCAAAGCACCCGCGCCCGCAGTGGCTTACAATGGAGCAGGCGGTCAAGCACTGCACTCAGGGTATCGGTATCTGGGAATGGGCTTCAAACGATCAGGAATCGGAGCCGGACGTCGTTATGGCCTGCTGCGGCGACACTCCCACGCTTGAGACGCTTGCTGCTGTGACAATACTGCGCGAGGCTCTGCCGGACGTGAAGATAAGAGTCATCAACGTCGTTGACCTAATGCGTCTGCAGCCCCGCGCGGAACACCCTCACGGAATGACCGACGATGACTACGACATGCTGTTTACAAAGGACAAGCCCATAGTTTTTGCCTTCCATGGCTACGCGACGCTTGTGCATGAGCTGACCTACCGCAGACACAACAAAAACCTCCACGTCCGCGGCTACAAGGAGGAGGGCACGATAACGACCCCCTTCGACATGCGCGTACAGAACGATATCGACAGGTTCCATCTCGTAATAGATGTCGTTTATCGCCTACCGCAGCTCGGAAATCGCGGAGCGTCACTTGTACAGCAGATGAAGGACAGGCTCGTTGAACATCAGCAGTATATCACGGAGCACGGCATGGACCTGCCGGAAGTCATCAACTGGAAATGGAATGTAAATTAATACAGCATGTCAAGACGGAGCGGGGATTCATCCCTGCTCCGTCTTGCTGACAGCGGAAGCATCGGTTGTATTTTTTGCTGCCACAAGATATGCGTGTACAACAAATCGGCCGTTTCGCTGCACTGAAGTACAGGTGGAAAGCGTTACCAAAGGAGTAGTCTCCTCCGGTGGGGTAAAGAGGTTTTTGCCCGCGCAGTCCTCGATATAATCAATAAAATTCTTATAAACGAAATCTTTGGAGAAAGAAAAGGTATAGCTCTGACTGTCCGCCTCCGTTTTATAGGCGGAAAAAATGCGGTATTTTAAAATCCGAGACGGCGTAAAAATATAGAGCTCAGGGTGTGCCGTCAGGTAATCCGTTCCTCCGAAGTCCTTAAGCCTGCCAAACATTCCGCCTGATTTCATATTGTGACCGTAAATCACCGTGTTGTCATCGCTGAAAGCTTCGGAATTTCTGAAGTCCATAAAAATACTGCCCGAATTTGTCCGCTGCAAATTGTAGCTCAGGCTCAGATACTTCCAGTTGTCATTTGCGCGTACAAGAGGAAAATTAATCTCCGTGTCGGGTATCCAAAGCCAGCCTATAACGTCGGGGTTGGCCTTAGTTAAGGAGTCAAAATCGACGCTTACCTCCGGAAAGTATTCTTCCGGTATTTTTGAAACGGGAATGTCAGCAGGACTCTCAGTTATATGAAAGCTCTCGCTCCGGCTTTTTTCATAAATTGCGTCGGCCTTTTTATAATCGCCCACCGTCAGCCCGATGCTCGCAAGGCTCCAAATCAGCACGGCGGTGAGGACAACTATCAGCACCGAACGCAGTATTTTGTTCATTAACAATTCCTCCGTCCGATAAACGGCGCAAGGGAAACCCCTTACGCCGTTTATCTCTTTATGCGGTATTTATCTTTGATTATTTATTGTGTTTTTTCTTCCTCGTTATGATTCCGACGGTTCCGAGCCCCGCCGCGCTTAAAACAGCAAGTATCGCCAGAAGAAGAATGTTGTTGCTGTCACTGGTTTGCGGCGTGACAGCCGGTGCCGTCACAGGAGCGACAGCACCTGGGACGGGGTTTTCAGCGATGGGAGTTGTCGGAACGGGGGACGGAACAAGGGAGAGAGGAGATTCGGGAATGACGGTTGGAGGAGTGCTGATGCTCCACTGAGCCACATAGGTTTTATCGCCCTTTACAGCAGAATCAACAACGGGACTCCAGCCTATAAAGGTCCAGCCGGCAGCACCCTTAGGAGCTCCGTCAAAGGAGGGAGTGTCTGCGCCGTAGCCTCGGTTATAAATTTGCGAAATAAATGCACCATGTTCACCTGGGTCATATCTGATGGTGTAGGAGTTGCCGGGGGGCGGAGGTGGAGGGAGAGGATAATAACCGCTGCTCCACTGTGCAGTATAGGTAACACTGCCTGTAACAGTCTGGCTGACTGCGGGGCTCCAGCCCGTAAAGACCCAGCCGGAATTGTCACTGGGAGCGCCGTCAAATTTGGGAGTCGTGTCACCGCTTTTCAGATTCTCGTGCTTCTGGTCCTCGAAGGAGCCGTGATTGCCCCTTGTATATGTGACGCTATAATATGTAACGGGCGTCGTATAACTGCGGTAGTATTTCACGGTAAAGGCGAGGTCGCCTGCCTCAAACGAACCGGTGGAGGTAACGTCAGTTTCGCCTGTGCCTTTAGTATAGGTATTCGAATTATAGGCTGAAGTGCCGGATGCCGACGAGAGAATATCAGCCCCCGATGGAGCGCTGGCAACAGGCCCGAAGCTTGAAGGTGTCCCTGCTCCGTCGAGCGCGGGAGTGCCGCCGTCCGTACTCGTGTAATAAGCGTACTTCACCTCATAGTTATACATCAAAGTGTTTTCAATCTCGTTTTCGCTGATTGCAAAGTCGAGGCCGGAATGGTCGGGGCAGAGGGCATTCGCCCTGAAGATGGCTGCCGCGCCCACAGGTGTGGCCCCGTCGTACAAAAGACTTAGGTCTTTGGTAAAGGTATCGCTCGAATTATCCCTGTTCACGGCGGTGATGCTGCACTTAATGTATATTTTTGACGTGAGGGAGGAATACAGATTCAGGAACCTGAACTCTGTAGAACCCGTAGTGTCCGGGGTGCAGTCCCAAGGGGCGTCGTCAACCTTCACCTGAGGATTGGAAACAGTGATATTATAATGTTTTACGCCGGCGGTGGCGCCGTTTTCCTGATACTCGACAGTCAGGACACCGGAAAGCTCGACGTCTATATGATTGAACCGCTTGTTGTTTTCAATCCATACTGCGGTGAGTGTTGTGTTTCCGGTAATTTCAAAGGTGTTGCCGGTATAATAATATGTATTTGAAGCATTTCGCCAACCGGCGAAGGTATAGCTGCTGCGGGTCATGCTGCCCGGCCCCAGCACGGTTACGGTTGAGCCTGAGTAATAGCTGCAGCTGTCGGTCGGGACATTTGGGAGGGTAGATCCGTTTACACCGTCATTATAAGTTACAGTAAACTTGGTGTTTGTGAGCTTAATACTGCCGGAAGCACTCTCACTCCCGGAGATGGCGGTGGCAGTTACGGTTACTTGAGCATTAGGGGCTGCCTCACTGTTCCAGGTTACGAGACCTGTCGCCGCATCAACGAGGGCGTCCGCACCTCCGGACGTAATGCTCCAGACAATGTCCGGAGTGTTTGTGAAGTACGAAGGGGTCGCGATTAGCTGGACAGCTGCGCCGCTGACAGCGCCACACGTGACGGTGACGGAGGGGGCAACGACAGTGATGGTTTTAGAATCGCAGGCGTTTTTCCAACCGCTGTAGGCGCTTTTTCTCTGGAATGTGTGCGTGATGGTGACATCCCCGGGAGACACGCCCGTTACAGTCGCGCTGCTTCCGGAACCGGATACAGTGGCCTTGGTTTTATCTGAGCTTTTCCATGTATGATTTTGTGTGTTGATGTAATTACCGTTATCGGATTTTAAATCAATTGTACTGCCAGCCTTCACGATGCTGGGACCCTCAATAAATCCTGTGCTTCCAAGTGTTCCGGTTGATTCGGTGATAACGTAGATAGAAAAGCTTTCGGCGGCGAAACTGACTGTCTCGTCACTGGCGCAAGTTGCGGCGATTTCCTCCGGCGCGGCGTTTATGCTCTCCATGTGGTAAACTGAAATATCCTCGGCTCCCTCGTTTATGGCCTCCGATATCTCGGGGGAACTGATGCTCACCTGAACTGTATCGCCTTCGCTCGGCTGGAACTCGGAACCGTCCGCGCAGTGGATTGTGATGTCGTATGCGGCGAGGACGGAGCCCTCTTCCAGCTCGACAGTCACGGGAACGGCAGTTACATATGCGCCCTGAGGCAGGCTACCGCTGATGGTGACGGCAGAGCCGTCCGTGGCTGAGCAGCTGATAGTCTGATCGGTAGGGATCATAGGAGTCTCCGCGACCTCTGCCGTCGCTTCAGATTTATCGGGAACCAAGGGTTCTTCAGCAAACGCAGGCTCCTCAGAAATTACGGGCTCCTCGGGACCTGTGGGCTCCTCGGGAACCAAGGGCTGCTCGGTTCCTCCCTGCTGTCCGGTATCCGGGCTTGCTGTTTCGGCAATCAGCTCCGACTGGTCGCCGGTGCTGCCTTCTGCCTGAACGTAGAAACCGCACAGACTTGTGAGCATAACGATCACAAGGACAAAAGACAGTACTTTTTTTTGACCTGCTCTCTTCAAACATATTCCTCCCCGTTTAATAAGTGGGCAAAGCCGCACTCCGCCCTTTTACCATTGGGTATTTATAACATCGGGGAGGTTTATTTCAGGTACATATTGTCCTTCTCTTTACAGAGAGCGAAAAAAATTGCTGTAATCTCAAAAACGCCGCTCTAAGTCGCGGATAAAATACTCAGGGGATGCTTTCATTCGTCCAAACCTTCAGCGACTCGTCCGGAGTCCATTTACCTGTGCGGACTTGCTGCCAGGAAAGTATCGTAAGCTTGCTGTTATTCAGCTTGAGTTTTACGTTTAGGGCAAGGCCATCGCTAATCGGAACGGAGAAGGAATACTGCCCGTTTTCTTCGGTATTTATGGCGATTTCTCCTATTGTATCGGGAATAGCACCGTTTTGGATGCTCTCATCCAAAACGGCCGCAATTTCAAGCGCCCGGCAGTCGGCGGAATAATAGTCCTGTGCGACAGACACGGCCCTATCAGCAAGCACCCTGTCTCCGCTTGCTGAGGAAAGTGACGTGAGGGCTGAAACCGTAAGACAGAGAATGGAAAAAATGAGAGCGAGCAGAGCGCCTCCCGCGCCAAAAAAGTGGTTGGTTTTCATGGCGGGGCCTCCGAAAGGGCTTTCGCTGTCAGCGCGAAAAGCTCTTCATTTTTATCCGTTACGGCGAACCTCGCTGTTTCTATCCCGCCATTTGTTGAAGCGTCGACGGTTACGATATATTCGGCACTCTCTTTATCTGTCGGAAGCCAGCTGCAGTCGTAGTAAAGGGCAGGGCTTTCACCCGCCTTAAAGCACTCGGCGGCACTTTCGGCGGCGATGATGGCGTGGCTTAGCCTGTCGCTTTCCTTTTCAAGCCTGTTAGCCGCGACAAAAATACGGAGATCCATTGCCGCGAAGACTGCGAACAGACCGATAACTATTATTAGCTCAAGCAAAGTGAGCTCCGTGCCGAAACCGTTGCGCCTTATCATATCCCGCCTCCGCTCCTTAAAAAGACGCACAAAGCCCTTGTTTTACCGTCCGAGCCTGTGATATCGGCGTGAAGCAGCCCTGTCTGCGGCTCGGAAAAAGTGACTTGACTCAAGGCCATCAGCCGTATTCCGTCAGCGCATGTAAAGTGCGCGCCTTTTTTGCAGAACAGCTCATAAAGCTGACCGTCATAGCCGTAGATGATGTCTGTGTATATAACCCCATTCAGAGAAGACTCGATGTAAAGCGCGCTTGACCCGCCAAAATCGTCGGTATAAACAGCGCCGACACCGGCATTCTCACGCAGTTTTTGAGAGATAAAGGCAGGAATTATACGGTCTTCGAACGAATGCCCGGAAATGGTACACAAATTGCCTTGAGCTTTTACTCCAAGAAAAAGCGATGCAGCAGCCGAGACTACGAAAAGGATATAGAGAATCAGGATAGCCGCCGCGGGAGCGGACGTAAGTCTTAATCCGGTCATGGCGATACACCGCGCCTTACCACCGCAAGCTCGGGCATCAGAGACGGAGCGACGGCGGTATAGTGTACGGAATAAAGCGATTCGTTTATCCCGGGAGGATAATGCTCTTTCAGATACTCATAGCTTTCGGGATAGGCTCCCTCAAACGCATAGCAGCAAAGCGCCGCCCGACGGACGGCCTCCTCTGCCGCCTGTGTTCCGCCTGAGCTAACAGAGCTGCCGGCGCGCGAGAGTCCTGTCAGCACGAGCGCAAGCGTTACGACGAAAACACAGAGCATACAGATAATCCTGCGAAAAGCGAAGGGCAGGGGCGGCGGCAAATGCAGCTTCTTCATTCTTAAGGACTCCTTTCCGTACGTCAGCTCAACGAGGACAGTATCCCGATTATCGGAAGCAGGACTGAAAAAAGAGTCAGTCCGACAATGATGCAAACGGCAATAAGCATTGCGGAACCAAGCCTTCTTAGCCTTGCGTCAAGTTCAAGGGAGACCTTTTCTCCCGAGTGTCTGGCGATCTCCTTCATGGCGTCGCCGGCGCTTCCCGTAGCGTTGGACATGGATATAAGGCGGCTTTCGCGTAAGGAAAAAATACGGGCCTTGGACAGACATTCTTCAAGGCTTTCTCCGCACTCAATATGCTCTCGGCAGCGTTTTAACCTCCGGCGCATACTGCCTGAGTTCTGACAGGTGCTTCCCGCCAGCTCAAGCGCCCGAACTGGCTCAAGTCCCGAGGAGACTGCCACTGACATCGCAGAGGCAAGCTTTGCGGAGGATACCTGCCCAAGAAGGCCCTTGCCGCCGAAGCGGGCGTCAAAGCCTCTCGACACGGTCCTGCGCACCGGAGATATTAAATACACCGCAATACCGATGATTAAAAAGACTGCAAGTGCCGCCAGAATCACCGTCTGCGCAGCTGTAAGCCATCTGCCCGCATAAAAGAGCGAGACGGCGAGAGAGCTCATCTGCGCTCCGAGCTGGGCGTATATTTCGTTAAAAATGGGCAGTACCTGAGTGACAAGAATAATTAAAACCGTTGACATCGCGGCAAAGAGAAGTATCGGATAAAAAACCGCACCGTAGAGAGCGTTTGAAAGGCCCGCCTTTTTTTTGTAATATATCGAGAGGTTAGAAAGAACCTCGTCGAGCTTGTCGGAAGCTTCACCGAGCCGAACGGTTTCTATGAAATACCGGGGAAAAAGACCGGAAGCCTCAAGTCTATCCGAAAGCGGCAAATCGCAGCCCGCACTGCCGCAGAAAAAATCAAACAGCGCTTTTGTGGACTTACTGTGCTGTCCTGCGCATAGCAGGTCAAGACCTTCGCCGATTTCGATACCGGCGTTGAGAAAAAGCCGCGCTTCAAGACAGAAATCCGAAAGCTCTTTGGATGAGAGTCTTTTCATTTGCTGTGCCTCCCTTTCAATAGAGATACTTTGCCGTGTAGTTTTTGCCGCTGCCGATATATTTCATAATCGCGGCGGAGGATTTTCCCGTGGAAGCAAAGGTGGGGTCCATCAGCTTCCATTCCTTGCCGTTGAAATAAATAACCGAATTCATCCAGCCCTTTTCCGAGCTGTATACCGATATCCATGCATGATAAACACTTCCGGTAAAGCCGAAAACCATTTTTGTCGGGATTCCCTGACTGCGCAGCATCGCTGTCATCACAGCGGCATAATCGAAGCAGATTCCGGATTTTTTATCCATGTCGGCGTCGAGATCGGGAATATAGCCGCTTTGCACAGTCTTGGCAAGCGTGTAGTCATAGGTGAAATTCCCTATGACATATCCGTATACAGCTTTGATTTTTCCGAGCGTGGCAGTCTTACCTGCGCAAAGCTCAGCGGCTTTTTTAACGACCTTGCCGGTGCTTGAGTAGCTCACATATTTGTTAGAGAGAAGAAAGGGCGCGAACTCATCCTTTAAGGATACCGTCACGCGAAAGGAGAAAATCGTAGCATAGCTGCTGCCTGAAATATTCTCGAAAACGGAGATTTTGTAGCCGCCGTTTCCGTCAGTGAGAGGATAGATGTCCCAGCTGCCTGTCAGCGACTGGTCGTAGGTGTAGGTTAATCCGCTGACTCCCGTGAGCTGGGTTTTGACTTTTTTATTTGAGCCTGAGTATTTCAGCATAACGTAGCCGTCCGAGGTGTTTGAGTAGTCGAGGACGACTGTTTGGCTTGTTTCCGTCTTTGTTCCGGAAGCTACCGCTTGCCTATACGTGCTTTCCGGGGCACCTGAGGCGAGAGGAATGTTTTCGGCTACGATATTTGACGGCTTTTCGGCAGTACCCGAGCAGGCGGCAAACAGGGAGAGAACAAGTGCAGGCACCAATGTGGCAAGCGACAGGATTTTACGCTTTTTCAAACTTTCTTCACCTTTCCTCTGCACAGAACCTATTACATTTTATGTTGACAGCCTGAACCAGTGAAGAGGTTCCGCGATAAAACGCGCCGCTTTGCCGTAGTACGGCAGGATAATTTAAAATAAACCGGTTTTCCCCACTCACGAAAGAACAAGTTTCTCGCAAGAGCTCTTTTATACTTTTATTGCGGCAGATTATGCCGGAATAAGTATAAGCGTAAGGGGAGCGGCGGCCTATGAGCGATAAAAAAGCGATACAGGTGTCGATGCTCGGCGGCTGCAGCCTTACCTGCAACGGCATAACGCTGGACGGAAAAAACATTCGCTCAAAACGCATATGGACGCTTTTGGAGT